>NZ_FTNO01000009.1 GCF_900156425.1 Haladaptatus litoreus | reverse complement strand
CGCACGTCAAAATCGTAGCGATAGTAGTCTTTGTGTGAAACGCTGTTGTTCTCGTCATTTTCCAAATACAAGGAGTGAAAATGGAAATTGCCAGATGGATTTCGGTAGGGCCATACACGCTCTTGGTTGAGTGCGGTCTGTGCCGCCTCCACCAAATAGCGGAACTCATCCGCACTCTTGATGTGTCCCCACTCGTCAACGTGTGCGCCCTCAATTCGGACGGAGACAATCGCCTCAAGGCGATAGTCGAACTCCGTCCCGATTGGATCTCTGGCGACGTTTGCCGACCCTATCGTAATCGCATTGTTGTCGGTGAGGTCGTATGAAACACGGCGGTCGTTAAACTCTGATACCGACGCATCGTCTTGGTTAATGAGTTGCGGGAGAGAGGCATCATAGTCGCCGGGATATATATCCGTACTCCAGTTCCGTTCAAAGGCCTCTATCACCCACTTTGTTAACCGATAATTCATTTCTGTAACTCCCTACGTAGCCATTCCAACCCGAATCGGGTGTACCGAATCTCGTCGATGCCACTCACATGCACATTGCTGAAAAACACACGCCACCCAGACGAGAACTGCCCGCCCGAACTTCTCGCTTGGTCGAACTCCTCACGAACCCAACTCGGCGGGTCTTCCCACACGAACGAGAGAACGGGGTCACCGTCGATTCTGTGAAACGATGTACCGCGCTCGAAGTAGTCCGCGGCTTCGTGTGTCCAGCCCCATGTGATGGTGACTCGGTTGCCCTTTTCTTCGACAATCGGCTCAACGAGTGAGTCTTTGACCGAGTCGGTGTTGTAGTCCGACGCATCTAATTTTTCGTGGGACTGCTCGATGGCTTTGAGTACCGGGCCATTCGGCCCCATGAGTTCGGAAACGGCTTGCTCGCGGACTGCCGTCTCTAACTTGTCCTTAAAATCGGGTTCGAGAATGACCATTCGTCGTTACTCGTAGATTTCGAGGAGTTCATCGGCTTTCTCGCGCATTACTTCGGCCTTGGTGTCGATATTCGAGAGTCGGGAGTTGTCGGGGATTTGGATGGCCGCCTCTTCGACCATATCCGACCCGGCGCGGTTGGCAATTGCCCGCCGAACGTTGTGCGGGATGCCCTCTTTACCAAAGTCGAAATCGACGTAGACAGCGTCGGAAAATGAAGCGAGGTCATCGTCCATCGAATGCACGTTGAGGTACATATCGGACACACCGAGCGAGTTGATTCGCACCCAGTAGTCTTTGCCCCGGTGTTCGATTCCGACTCCACCCTCGTAGTCGTCGCTTGCGACCCAGTCATCAAACCCGCCGTCTTCGTTGACGACAAGCAGTTGATTTAGCGAATCGACATACGCCCGCGCCAGCGTAATCCGGCAGTAGGCCGGGACGCTGTCGTCAGTCGGGTAGTGGAGGTCGCCAAACGAGAGGCGAATCTCCTCTTTTTTGTGGCGGTCATGGCGTCGGCGGCGGTCATGGAGTGGCCCCGATTCGAGGAGGGCATCGCTATTTCGTCGGTAGCGATAGCGGTCGAACTCGCTGGCACCGTGGACGAACCCGCCATGGGTTGGGATGTCCTCTTCGTCGTCACGGGTGTTCGGCCCCGTGGGGATGATGCCCTCATCGTCCTCTGCTAACCCACCGGATTCGTACCAGTGATAGCCATATGTCTCATCAAACCATTCGGTCTGTGAGACAATCGCGTCAGTGAGGATTTGGGGGTCTTGTTGAGCGTCACCGGGGAGTGATGCCTCACGCAGTGCTCTGCGAACGTCGTCGTGGGTGCAGTAACCTGTGGCCATGTGTTATCGCTCCGATTCCGATTGGAAGACGACTTTCAGGCCCCCCGAATCGGGGGCGTTTTTCGGGCTTGCTTCAACGCGGAGAAATGACCACGGGTGTTCGGTACCCAACACAGCCGATTCACCAGCCGGGACAGAGACGCTTGTCGTCGATGGGTCGTTTTTCACGTCCTGTTCCATCCCGGCATCGTCGTATGTACTGCCGAAGAGCGTCACGGTAACGGCTTTATTCAGCGTGTTGACGACTTTTGCAATCGCACTCCGCTGTTTTGTCTGGAAGCCACCGCTGACTGCCGGGTCGGGAAAGCTATACGTACTGGTATCGCGCAGTTGTCCCGAAAAAACCCTATCAGAAGTCATTAGCTACCTCGGATTGTTCCGCGCTTCGGCGCTAATCGTCGTCCCGTTTGCGCTTGTTATCTGTACTGTCGGAGCTTGAGGTACGTTGACGACGTAACTCCCTGTTGCGGAGAGAGTTCGTGAATCGACTTCGTATGTGCCAGCATCGCCGACAATTTCAACGGAGAGGGTATCGTCTGCGTTTCCGCCCAAGTCTTCGAGTGCAACACAGATTGCGGGAGAATGGTAGTCACGGACTGCGGCAGTAACTGTCTGTCCCGCGGTCAATGCTTGCGAATCGGCGATGATGGCCGAATCATTCCATGCAGGCATGATTAGTTCTCCTCGCTATCGTGATACGGACACTCATCGGCGGGACGTGTGCATGTCTCGCCGTCGGACTTCTCGACACCGCAAATGTCTTCGCCGTCGTCCGACTTCGTTCCGCTCGTTTCGTTCGTGTCGAGCGTTCCATCGTCTTCAACAACCTCGAAATCCCCCCGCTCGTCGCAGAGGTACGTGGCCAGCCCGTCGCTGACATCGGCACGGTCGCCTTTCGAGAAATCTTGTTCAAGGGCAGGGAAGTAAACCTCGCCACCCCGTATTTTCTCGACGGTTGGCATGGTTATGCGTCCGCCGTGAATCCGATGGTGCCGAAGCTTGTGCCATCGTAACCACGCCACTCGCTGGTATCGCTTCGGAACCAGATTTCGCCGCCGTCGAGTTCGGATGCGTCGGGGTCGGCGCTAAGCACGCGGACGGCACGGTACTCCTTGAACGCGCTTCGCATTTCTGCGTTAGTTGTCGTCATTCAGAATCACCTTACGCCGTTGGGTCGGCAAGGCCGGTGACGAGTGCGCCAGCCTGCATTTCCTTGATTTGGAAGTCGAACTGTCCTTCCATCCAGTTCCGCGAGTGGAGGCGCTCTTCGTGAACCTTGTCCGTGTCCGTCGTCTGGTCGAGTTCCATGTTCTCAAACAGGCCGTAGGCGAGGTTGTCCGGGTCAACGAACATGGCGTACTCGGTCGGCCAGCCGTTGACGCCGACGATGTCGTAGCTGAATGGCGTCAAGTCGCTGTCGCCGAAGATGACAGCCGACCCGAGTGGGTCTTCGCGCTGGGTGAGATTCATCGCGTACTGCTGGACTTGGTCGGGGTTCATCAGGAACTTCGTCCGGTCGGTGTCACGGTACCGGCTGTCGAGTTTCGTGATGGTGTCGTTGAACACCGTGGTCGAAAGCGCCTGTGGGTTGCCACTGCCGTCGGTGTTATCGACGGTCGGCATGGTGTCCACTTCGCCCGCGTCCGTGTCTTCAAGGCCGATGCGGTCGCTGGCCGTGTCTGCACCTTCTGCGAGGGCGACCCAGCCGTTCCACGTCGAATCAAGGGACGCCGCGCCACCGATGGACTGGAGATTGCCGGACGCCGCGCCCGCGCGCATTCCGATGAGGGCGATGTCGTTGGCCCATCGCTGCACGAACTCGTCAACGATGTAGTTACCGAACTGGTCGGGGCCGTAGTGCGTGTTCTTGAGTGCGTCACGCTTCGGCTCGACCAAGATGTAGTAACTCTTGTCCGTCGCGTTGAATTTGACGTACCCGGATTCTGCCGCGGAGTTGTTGGTACGGGTTCCTTCTTCGGCGCGCGTGCTACCGGAGAGCTGTGGGACACCGAACTTTGGCACCTCTTGCTCAAGGCGCTCCATCGTCATCGTGTCAACCTGTCCGAGGAGGTTGATTTCCTTCTGCATTCGCGTCAGGAACTCTTGGGTAACGTCACTCGGAAGCTGGAAGCCGTCGAGTTCGGTTAGCCCGATGTCCTTCTGCGAGAGGCTGGCCTGCTGATTCTGCTGTCGAACTGCGTCGATAGTGTTAGAACTCATTGTGTATGAACCTCGTTAGGAGAGTGCCTTACCCAGACCGGAGAGTGGGTCATCTTCTTCGTCGCCGTCGCCAGTCGATTTGAGTTGGTCGCTGCCGAGTCCACTCTGCTGGCTGATGGTGTTGAGGCGGTCGTTCAGTGCTTTTACGTCAGACTGGAGGGATTCGAGGTCGGCGTCCGCCGCCTTCCCCTCATCCTCATCGTCGTCTTCGTCGTCCTCGTCTTCGTCGTCTTCTTTCGCTGCGAGTGCGTCCTCAACTTGGCTTTTGGGGACTTCTCGCGTTCCGTCTGCGAACTCAAGTTCCACCGTCTCCTCGCCACTACTGGCGGCAACGGTGTCGGTGAGGTTTTTCACCGCATCGGTGAGTTCACTAATCTGTGCTTGGTTTTCTTCGGCGAGTTCTTTCAACTCGCTCTTGTCACTTTCGCTCATGGTTGTCGTGTCATCCGACGTATCGCCGTCGGAGGCGTTTTTTCCGCTCTCTCCATCTTCTCCCTCGCCATCGCTGCTGCCGGTGATGGCATCCATGACGGCCTTCCCGACGCGAGTGAACATCGACGACTGCTTGCCGGGTTCTGACGACCCCTCAACATCAAGGGCGGCGTTAAGAACGTTCCACAGTCGTTCGGCTTCCTCTTCGGAGTGGCCGCGTTGGACGGCTTCCTCCATGAAGCCATCGCGGTTGCCAAGGTGGTCGCCGAGTCGCTTGTCGGCGTTCGCCTTGGTTTCGAGAATCATTGCATCAGGCACCGCGGGGATGTCCACCGCCGAGACTTCTTGAATTAGCCCCGAAGTGAGTTCCCAGATTTGGGCATCGTCGCCGAGTTTATCGGGGACAGTGACGTTGTCTACCTCGCCTTGCTCATATGGGCCGTTCCAATCGACTTGGATGGCACCGATAGAGTAGCCCTCAATAATGCTATCTTGGACTAACTCCCAGAGGTCGGCGTTGTTGACACGCCACTCTTGCACCCACGCGCCTGCGGGGGCTTCCGTCCCCCCGATTTCCTGTGCGGACTCAAGCACTTCGTTCCGTTCGAGTTCCATCCAGCCATCGGGCCAGACGGCGTGCATGATGCCTCCGCTGGCTTCGCCCGCCGCTTCGAACGTCTCGAATTGGTCGGCGAACTGCTTGATGGTGTCTTCGCGGACAAAGTCGTTTTGAAGGTCGGCCTTGTCCGGCACCATCACGATGCCAGCGGCAATCTGTTCGTCGTCGTCCTTGGTGACGAACTCTATATCCTTGCGGAACTGGGTACCGCCTGCTTTCGTTACCGGTGGCATGTATCAGCCCTCTTCATCATCGTCTTCGGTTTCGTCGGCGGCGTCAGCGTCGGCGTCCTTGGTCTTCCCGAGTTTGTCGGCTCGACCGGTCGAAAGGACGCCACGCTTTTCGCCGCGCTCTTGGTCTTTAGTTGGCATGGTCGAATTGCTGTAGCCCGGTCGAGCCTCGACGGGGGAGCCGGGTCGCTTCCCGCGTCATTGGCACCCAGACTTAGAGCGGCACGTCGCTTGGCATGTCCTCGCCCGACGGCATCGGGCCACTTGGCAGTCTGCTGTGGAAATTCGTGATTTCGACGTAGGGATACTCGAGTCGTATATTGGCGTAATGATATGACCCGTGCGAAGATGCGTTGGCGAGTGCCGACCACGTCGAAGTCGGGACGTTCACATACGCATACAACGAGGACGGCCCGTTCTCCCGCCGGAATGAGATATAGAGTTCGTTTGTCTCGAAGTCAAATAGCCCCTCTTTGAGATTCGACGAGGAAAACGTCATTTGCTCAAGCGGGTCTTTGGCGATTAGGTCTGGTTCGACATCGGCCCAGTCTCGCTCTCCGATTTTGTTGCCTTCGGGTGGAAAGTGATCCGGGCGTGATTGCTCCGTTTCATCACCCCCTTCGTTTCCTTCGTTCTGTTCGTTTCCTTCGTTTCCAGCACCGAACGGTGGTGCTCCGGGCGGTTGTCCCGGCGGGCCACCCCCACTATTGCCGATGTCTGCCACGAGCGTATCGCCATCTATCTCGTGGTCATCAGGCAGTGGGTCTTCGCCAATCATTTCGAGGGCGCGATTAATCGGGATGGCACCATTCACGGCTTGTATCTTCCGGCGAGCGACCTCCGCATCCTCCTTGGGCTGTTCGGCCCCTCGGAGTTCGTACTCTATTGTCCAATCCGTCACACCGAGCGCCTGCTGATGGATAATCTGGTAGAAGCGTCCGGCGAACTTGTTTTGCTCCGGAGCGATAACGTCAGTCGCAAACTCACGGACTTGTTCTTGTGAATTGGCCCGATTCGACGTTTCGGTAACGCCAATCAGGATGGGTGGGACTTCGTGGACTTTGGCGATTTCGTGTTCGTTCTTCTCGCGGAACTCCCGAAAGTCCATCTCCTCGCTGATGCCCTGTCCCAGTGGTTCCAATTCGATGTCTACGTCCTCGTCGAGTTGGGTCTGGAACTTCTCGACCTCAAGAACGACGGTTCGGTGGGACTCTTCGCGCAGGCCGTTAAGCATCTGGCGCAGGTCGCGCTTCGATTCCTCCGTTAGCTCGCCACCAAGCACCTTGATGACAAAGCGCGGGATGGTATCGTTATCGAAGAACTCGCGATTGTAGTCCTTCGCCGCTTCATCCGCGCTAATGGTGCGAATGGCAGACACCCAGTCCGGAACGCCGTAGTCTTGTTCAAGTGGCGATGGGTTGCGTATGAAAATGAGTTCGTTTGCAGGGCCATTCGGGAGATTCCCGGCGCTCCCTCCGACTACGTCGCCCGTCTCTTTATCAACGAAGAGCGGTTCCTCGTCGCCCGTCTGTGTGTAGGTGATGGTTGGTGCAGTGTCCTCGCCTCCGCCCGTGATGGTGGCCTCCATGCCACGGTAGCGGTCGCCTGCAACGCCGAAGAATCGTTTTCTACCATTTCGCTTTTGCACATAGCCACGGAAGTCCTTGGGGTCGCCGTCCTCCGAGGGCTTGCGAACACGTACCGTATTCGCCGGGACGTGTGCTAAGCCGACTGGCACACCCTCCGCGTTGGTGAGGATTTCGAGCGTACACCACCCGATACTGTGATAGTCCTGTCGAGCGAGTTCTTTGACCTCTTCTGGCGTGGTTGGTTCGGCTGATTCGTGGGGGCCTGTCTGCCAGTTCGAATCGCGTCCGTGCCAGAAGTTCTCGACAACCTGCTTTTCTGTTTCGTCGGCGTCGTCGGGGTCTACGTCGTCGTTCGGGACGATGTCGAAGCCGAAACCAACCTCATAGCGGGCTTTCTTCCGGACGGCAGTGGCGTGTGTCTCGTTGAGTTCGAGGAAGGCAGCCAGCCGGTCGGGATTGTATGGTGGTTGAACACCGAGATTGAGCGACCGGATTCGGCGCTCGGGGAGCTGGCCGCTTGTCTCTGCTTTTGAAAGGGCGTTACTCTTGCCGATGCCCGATACGTGGACTTTCGCGGCGGTGTCGTCGTTGTCACTCATATGTAGCTAACTCCGGAACCGCTGGAGGTGTTCGATTTCGGCATGTGTGTGAAAAGGGCGTAGCGGAGTGCGTCGAGTGCGTGGTCTTGGGCCATCGACTTCCCGACGTGTTCCTCTTTATAGCTCATGAACTCTTGAATGACCTCGGTGCAGGCGTCCGAAACGAGAAGTCCCGGCTTGCCGTCCTCGTCGCGTTCTAAGCGGGCGCGGACTGCGGGGATGCCTTCGTCTAAGTCCTTCTCTGCTTTGTTGGCGCTCCACCCCGCTTGGCGGAACTTGACGATGTGGCCCGGTTCATGCTCGCAGTACATGAGTCCCTGCGGTCGGCCTTCCAACCACTCGATAGCATCCGATGGCTGGGATTCGGACTGGTAGAAGCAATCGAGGACGACGTATTGGCCGTAATCAGTGCGTGCGATTTCGACAACAACGCGCGGGTCGTCCCAACCAGCGTCGTAGCCGTACATCCGCCACTTGTCGGTGAGTGCGTCGGCGCGTTCCTCGCTGATAACGTGGCGGTCGCGGGAGAACGACGAATAGACGAGTCCTTCGGCGGCGGCGAAACCACCTTCTAACCCCTGCTCTTCTTTCGATGTGCCTTCGAACTGCCGAATCAGCTTCTCTTTCTCCGGCAGGAATGGGTTATTCCGACTGTCTGCAACGACGTTCTCTATTCGCGTCGGGAGTGGTTCACCATCGGGTGTCTCTTGGCGCTCGACGAAGTCGTAAAACTGGTTGTAACCGTTGCCGGTGGATGTCCATAGCGTGACGTTCGGCCCCTGTTGGGTACGCTGTCGAGACAACAGCATCCGATTGAGGTCGTATAGATTGGTGTATTCGTAGTGAGCGACTTCGTCGCCCCATATGAAATTGAACTCGGAACCTGCATACCGATTCCATACGTCAGCGGAACCAAGGCGGATGACCGACCCGTTCGTAAGCGTGAGTCGTCGCTTTGTCCCGTGGTACTCTTGAACTATCGGGGAATTTTCGGGGTCGCCACCTTCGTCGGGGACGGTGTTCTCGCCGGGTAACTGCTTAAAGAATCCTTTGTACGTGGACGGGCCACCCTTCTGTGCGTCGGGTGCGAGAATGAGGTTGTCGCTCTTCGGTATCTTGAGCGCAAACTTCAGCGTGGCGCGTGCCCCGAGAACTGTCTTCCCCGACCCGTAGCCTGCGCGGAAGACGACAACGTCGTACTCTCCCGATTCGAGTTTGTTGAGGGTTTCAAGTTGCTTATCCCAAAAGCCCCAATTCAGTTGGAGGGTGTCGTCTGATGGGTTACTCGCCGACGAACTCATCTACATTCTCCTCCGTGACGCGAGTGGGTTTGATTTCAACAGTCAAATCGCTCAATGCGTCGGCCTTCTGACTCTCCGGGTCGTCGAGTAGGCCGTGTTTTTGCATTCGGCGGTAGATGGACTCGTTGTACTGCCGAATCTCACTCGCCCAAACGTTGACTTCATCACCCATCGGGACGCGACCCTCCATCGTACTCGCCCACTGGGTTTGTACCTCTCCTTTCTCGCGGAAGTAGCCGTTCGCGTGTGCAACCCGGTGGAAGTCGATGGCGATGTTTTTCAGCGCCTCTTTGTCGAACATGTCCGGCTCTTTGCCGTGGGACTTCCGAAGCCGGTCAAGGAGCGAGTTCGTGAAATCGAACACCCATTCCTGCTCGTCTTCGTCGAGATCGTGATAGTAGCCATCATGTTTCGAGAACAGGCCGTGGGTCTGTGCGTTCTGGTTGTTCTCGTGACTCTCGCCGTCGGGTGATGTCCCTCGGTGGTTTCGACATTTGCCAGATTCGAAGTCGGTTCCCCATCCGGCAGACCGACCGCAGGGGTTACCCTCTCGGTTTGACCCGCCGTGGTCGCCACATGTCTCGTTTGGTGTTCCACTCGGCATTATTCCTCCATGAAGTGTTTTCGTTTATCGGAGTCTTGCGCTACTATTCGGGTGACCGCACCGCACAGCACAGTGAATGAGTATGCATTCACCGTCTCGTCATGCGATTCTGGACTTCATTGGCCGCTTGATTCGGTATCGTCGTCTCCAAATCGTCCAATCGGGCCATCAAATCCTCGTTGGTAATGAGTTCTGTATCGGAAATCAGGCCAGACAGAAACGCACCGTATGAGAGATTGTCGGGTTTCTTGGCGTCTATCTCCTCTTTGACGGGCTGTGGGAGCGAAATGGTGGTTCTATCGGGCATGAATTCAAATGTATTCAGGTTAGTATGGTATGCTAACGATCGTTGTCGCAAACGTGGCAGTGGCCAGTCTGTTTTGCTCGAATACCGCGGAGCATTCGCCAGCAACTCATACAGCGGAGTCGGTCGTGTGTTGTGCTCATGAGTAGAGGTAGCGGAGAAGGGCGGCACCTGCGAGAAGCATCGCACCGAAGGTGATGAGGAACGCGGCGGGCTCAGCCATCAATAGCCCTCCCTAACGCGAGTGGGATGTCGTCCGGTGTTTCAAGGTATTCAAAAAACGTCTCGTCGTCTATCGTCTTGTCGTGGGTGCCTTCTCTCCGCTTCTCTCGAAGGGACGCAAGGATACCCCGAGCGCATTCACGCAGGAAAATAGACTGTGCTTCGGGGAAGGGTTTCGACAGCGTACAATTGCCACATGAGCCACAGACGGTTGGGAGTTCTTCGGCGTCTGCGAGTGGGGTTTTGTATTGATAGCCCCCGCCGTCTTCGAGGGATTTGGTGCTGTGGTAGCCCTGTATCTTAACGAGTTGGGCCTGTGTTGGTGGTTCGACGACTTTCAGTTTACTCCCACAATTGGCACACAGGCGATGGTCGTTCTCAAGATACGTGAGTAGGTTTTCGCCTCGGTGTTTGTCGTGGCATTCCTCCGAACAGAAGGAACCATTCACGCCCTCCTTTGTTCGCGGCCCGTTGCAGTATTCACAACTGTACGTGTGGCTATTGGATTGGTTTCGTATGCTCATGAATGAGAAGGGGCAGGCTGGTCGAATGTACCCGTGCTGTGAACACGGTTACAAGAACACTACGGAAAAGATGGCCTATAGGTCGCTTTGTTGGCCTATAGGTTGTTCTGTGGCTTTATAACTATTGCCCTTGTGAGACGTATAGATAATAAACCATGGGAAACTACCATTCAGTGGTATAGCAAAATGGTTGGGTGAAAGTAAAGTAATGAATGACTGTTGTGCTCTGAATGTGGCTCTGTGAACGCTGTTTTCACTTCCATTCCGGTGACGCAAAGACTTTACTACGTGAATATAATCTATTAAGACATGCACGGCGACAAAAAGACGGCCGAGTGTGGTAAAACCGGGAAGAGGGCGTGCGTGGCGTCTCCTAACGGCGCGACCTTGACACTATCGGACGAAGGTCTTGAACAGTTTTTACAAAACCATAATATCGTTCGGTCGTCTGGTGACGTATAGGTCGCTCCTACTGACGTATAGGTGTTTCATACCGGCATATAGATTGATTGTAGCGCCATGGACTAACTACCAGTTTTTTATTAGCCGCCAGAGTGGCCTATAGCATGGTACGAGACAGAAGGCCAAGCGAAATCGAACTGCTTGAGGATCTTATAGATGAAGATACGACCGACCCACAAAAGGAAGCCATAAGAGTAATTGACGAAAACCCGGAGATGGCATTCTCGAAGATGCCAGAGGTTGGGGCAAAAGAATACGGTACGAAAACATACACTGATAGCCACTACTCCGATGTTTACTACAAATTCTTTGGGCCTGTCGATGACCGTATGGGTCGGTCATTCCGTGAGATAAAAAACCGCTACGGGACGCTCAAGAACTACTATGAAAACAGGTACGACCTTGATGATATAGTAGAACAGAACTCGGAGGGAGAGAAGACCGAACAACTCTCTCTGGATGCGTCTGCATTGCTCTCGGGAGAGCGGACAGAACTCTCTGACAAAGAGTATGACCTTCTCAAAATGGGGATTAAAATCGGGTTTGAGCAAGGCGTCGAAAGAGGCGTCGAGCTGGAACGCGACCGGGCACGGAAAAACCGGAATTAGAGGCCGAAGAAGTTGAGAAGGCGGCGAAGGAGGCTCTCTTTCTCGCGCTCCAAGCCAGCGAACTCAAACAATTCCTCGGCATTCGTGCCTAACGAGATCGTCGAATCACTTCCATCGCCAAGCTGGAGGATGTCTGCCGCTTCGAAGGCAGGCAGGTGGGTTTGGACGAGTGCGGCATTCGTTCGCTTGCGTTGGGTGGTCGTCACGTCATCGTCGTCAACGTCATGCTCAAGTGCAGAGATGCGCGTGACGAACTCTGTCTTTGGCATGGGTGCTTCGTCGCATAGAACGCGGAGAATAATCATCCGTCGTTCTGTAGACTGCTCGGTGTTGCAGCCAAGGAGATGATTGGCTTCTGTGGCCGACAGTGCGCCTGCGCCGCGTGGTTCATCAACTAAACAACCGAAATCGTTAACCGGGTTTGCGTCTTGGATACTCATGCGGATTCACTTGTTCAGACCGTCTCGGTGCTGAAGACACCGGGACACTGTTTTCGTGTCCTTTACGGTCTTACTTAGGTATACAACCGGCCTATAGATAAATGTTATCCAAATGGAGTTGCCTATAAGACCATCCTATGTTCTATAGGTCGGTCTAAGCGTAATCTATAAGTCGCCGACACACAATAGTCATTAGCAAGGCAGACAACACGCGGAAAAGAACCGCATTCCCTACTGGTTCCTTCGCGTTCCGGCGGCATAAACGTACCGTTCGATGAGCCGCGGGACTGCCTATAGAGCAAGTCTATGAGCAAAGAACAGACCCAAACGCCGACCGTTGCACCGAACCCGACAATTGACTGTCGAAAGGCTATCTTCAACCGACTCGACGTGACGAATCTCCCGCGGGAGGTCTTGATTGAGTCAGTTGTCGGTGGCGAGAACTACGGACAGGACTTCGTCGAGCGGCAACTCAACGAACTCCGGAAAGTCGGTGAGATATACACCGTCCCGATGGATGGCGGCGAGTGGTTGGAGGTGCGCCGGACATGAGCACCGACAAAGAGGAGTACTGGGGTTGTGACGCATCGGAGAAAGAACTCGACGCGGTCTGGAGTGTCCTGAAAGACCACGTCGGAGAAGAGAACGCGATTACCTCGGGCGAAATATCGGACATCCTCGGAGGGATGGATGAACTGGATTCCACGCCACAAACGCGCAAGTGCGTGCGTGCGTTGATTCACAAGCGAAACATCCCGATTGGGTCGGGACATAACGGCTACTGGGTAATGGAATCGGAAGACGAGTTAGAGGATACCATTGCGCAGCTCACCCGACGAAAGCAGGGTATCACGGCGCGGCAGGAAAAACTCGTTGAGGGGTTTGCCTATTGGCAGGAGGGTGATGCCTGATGGCGGCGCATGTGACGATACAGACGTTTGACCCGTGTGACGGAGAGTATTGCTATCAGTGGGTTGGCGGACATTACGATGAGTGTCGCCACTGCCGTGAGGGAATCTAATGAGCCTCTCGACGAATCGGGATAATGGACGGCAGGACGTTGGACGTGACACGGGTAACTTTCTCACCAAGAATTGGCGGTCGCTGGTTGGAATTGTCGAGCAAGAGAATCCCGTCGAGTTGACGGACTTCGATAGCATAGATCGGGCGCTCTGGCTGAAAATGAGTCGGCACGGTATCATCAAGAAAACCGACGACTACGACCCTAAATCCCGGACGTGGAACGTATCGGAAAATGCCCGAAGTCGGTTGGAACACTACCGTGACGTGGAATCAAAGGAACCAGAGGGGACGCTCGTGTGTCCCTATTGCCACCAACGCGCGTTTGTCAACCTGCGTGGAGCCGGGTATCAATGCCAAAACCCCCAGTGTGAACGGGAGTTTGAGGAGTTCCACGAGGTAGGGTCGGATGACGTTCGGTAGTCAATCACGTAAGTTTAAGGCGCGCGGTTTCGAAGACGCAGAACAGAATACAAACGAAAACCCATCGCTGGTCGATTCGACGGCACCGGGATGTGGGGACATCCCGAACAGAAGGCCACTCACTTTCTGTTTCTGTGCCCGAGATAATATAGCTTGCCCTCTCCATGAGCGGCAAGTCTCGCCAGTGATGTCAAACCCAGACATCACCATGAACTCAAATGCATTCACGTCGGACGACAGTATTGGAATCGGAAACAACACCCTCGGAAACAACACTCGCGCGTGGGAGGTGGGACTATGAACGGCGAATTTGAGTTTCCGGACTTCGAGGAATATATCCACGGTGAATTTAACAAGCAGTACGCCGTTCGGGTGAACGAACGTGTTCACGACCGAGCCATGAGTAATACCAAACGTGGTGAGTTAGCCCGCGAAATCCGGAAAATAGAGTGGAAAGCAGCATTCGGTGATGCACGAGGCGAAGCCGAACAGATAGACCACGAAATAGAAACGCTGGAAGACGAGAAAGACGATCTCGATGCGAAGATACGAGAGTTGCAAGCAGAGCGCGAAGGTGTCGAGCGTCGTCTGACACGGCTTCGAGAGCGTCGTAAGAACGTCGATACATCCGAACAGAAGTTAGAAACGATAATGGAAACACTCGAAGACGATGTCTGGGACGGTCGCCCTGTCAACACCGAGCTGTCGAGTGTGAAGAAAGCCGCTCGTCTTGCACAAGTCGAACCGGACGACATTATCGACCGGCTTAAAGAACGGACGGGTGCGCCAGACCACGCCTTTGTACGCCCCGGAGAATCGCGGTTCAAGTGGTCGCCTGCCGAAGCTGCACGGATCAAAGCCGAACTCGACAACTAACTACCACGGCTTCTTTTGTTTCCGCTGTTTCGTACTACTACTACTACTGTAATAGAGTATAGTAGTAGTAGTTGTATAACGTTATAATCGAAATATAACGTTATAATGAGGGGGTGTCCACCCCCTCTTTCAGCTGTTCGTTTAATCCACCACCGAGATACAGCCCCGCTACCCGCGAAAATCAGTACATCACTGAATATAACGTCCGTGGTAATAAGCGTTGTTACCTTCGTATAACATCCGAGTTCCCCGCCCCTTCGAGCTTGTGTAACATTCGAACCCCGCCTTTCTGGTTAGTATGTCGTACTAACGAGAGACACCACTTTTCGAGTGAAACCCGCGTTCACTTTCACTCCGGTCGGTTCTTTTATCGACCTATAGAACGACCTAATAGCCATGTCTTCGACCGACGCACCGACTCGTATGCCACCCTCTCTCGAAGCGGCTCACGTCTTAGAGAGACTGCCCGAATACCTCCGTAACGCCCGGATTACGGGGATTAAAGACATAGATAGGGTACGGGCGCATGTCGCACACGAAAACCAGCGAGAGAACCCACGGGAAGATGTTTTAGAACGCTTGGCGGGTCAAGCCTCGGCTATCCGCGATAGAACAGAACATCCGACCTATAGGTAACGTATCACTGTTCTATAGATAGATTTATGGGCCTATAGAACCATGGTCTAACTGTAGATGAAACAAACAACGACGATTCACGTTTCAAAAGAATTCGCGGACACCATCCACGGCTACAAATGCCGCGGAGAGGACTACGAGGACGTTCTCCGACGCGAATTGCCTGACGATCTATTCACCGAGGAAGGACAATGAGCACCACAGAAACCACCCTGACCGACCTATTCGACGCACAGACTGACGACGAAGACGACGACTGCGACTGTGACGACCTCGGCGAACTGCCCTGCTGGAATTGCGTTCACACGGGCAAGAAGACGCTGGAGGCCTAAGACAATGGCAGAGTACCCAACCGTCATCCGACTGCCGAAACCCGGCCACGACGAAATCGGACGACCCGACGCCACCACATCCCGACGACCGCGTTTGAGTTCCAGAACGACGTGCGTTGATTGTCCGAACCGATCCGCAGGAAGTACCATGCGTGACGGCGAGCGCGTTCCAATCTGCGAGGGCTGTTCGGAGGGGTGGCGATGAACCCTGACCTACTGCAAACGCTGATCGGCCTGCCCGTGGCGTGGATTGGCCTCACGGTCGCTATCCACTTTTACCGACTGCTCGACGAGAAAGCCCCCGACACTGACGAAGTCGCCGAGAACGTGCGAGGGTTCGTGGCATGAGCGCAACGGACTACACGACGATGGACAGACAGCTCCCCGGTGGTCGGTTCCAAGTGTTCCTGAAGGGCATTGAGTTCTATTTCGAGAAGATAGACGGGAGCCGCGCCCGGCTGTTCGAAGCCGTCGATTCGGAAACGGGCGATGCAATCCCACTCGACGCTGTCGAAGTCCCCGACCGCGTTATTTCAACGCTCGAAATGTGGGGCTATGACTACGTCGAATTAGACGATGTCGAAAGCCTTGAGGAGGCGATGTAAATGTCGGGCCTTGAGATTGCACTCGTCGGTCTTGTCCTCGTGGCAATCGGCAATATCGGAGTCGAGAACATCGTGGGGTGGTTGGCATGAGCGCAACCAAATCACTCGCGCAGGCAGACCTCCGTGACGACTGCCTCGACGTGCGATACGACGCCGAACAGTCGGCGATGGTCGTTCAACCCGAGTTCGTTACATGGATGCAAGAGGCGGGCTACCCAGTCGAAAGCCTCGAAATGGAAGAGTCGGTATCGGTCAAACCCGGCGAAGACAACAGCGGCAATCTGCTGTTCGTCGTCGAAACCCTCTCCCGACCAGTCGATGAGGCCGACGCGGTCGCGGACAGCTTTACCTTCCTCGGATGTTCGTGTCCGGGCTTTGGGTATCATCGGTTCCCTGCACTCGACGACGGTGAGCCAATCACGGCAGTCGGGGAGTGCTCGCACGTCGAAGCATGGCGCAAGCGTCGGCGTGATGAACGTGACGACGGCCAGCAACCGCTACTCAAGGAGGTGCCACAACCATGAGTCTATCAGACCGATTCCGAGGTGACGACGACGAAGAAACGTACTTAGAAACTCCCGGTCGGGTCGAAGTGCCCGATAACCGACCGCCGATTTACGGCCACCAAACGAAGATTGACGGTCGCTGGATGTACTACCTCGAAGGGGAAAACTGCACCGAGCAGTGGCTTCGGATGCCTGCGCGGAATCTCGTTGAGGTGCGAGAATGAGCGTTGCGTGCCCGCCCGAAGGCCACTGTCGCAACTGCAACGAACCGCTCCGTATCGACGGGTTTCGGTGCTACAACTGCGGTGTGGAGCGTGTTGAGCCATGAGTAGTTCGAGTAAAAAAGGGAGCCGAGACGAGCGCGAACTCTCGGACTTGCTCGAAGACGAATACGGCTTTGCCGCCTACCGAGCGCCGGCAAGTGGTGGAGCGACCCAACGCGCCCGCCCGGACATCATCGCCACGCGAGACTGTGGCGAGTTTTCGATACTGTTGGCAGAGGGCTTCGCTATTGAGCACAAATCGCGCAAAGACGGGACGGTAACGTTCACGCGCGACGAGATTGATGCGCTTGTCGAGTTTGCAGACCGTGGTGGGTTGACGCCGCTCGTCACTGTCAAACCGGATATGCGAAGCCACGACCAGTGGTATTGTTTCGATGCGCGGTTGCTCAATCGGACGGCAAAGGGCTACTCGGTGCGCAAGCAAGACCACGAGCGCGCGAAGACGCTTGGTGAGGTGTTCGGGCAATGACGATAGAAGCACACACTCGGCATGGCACCCCTCGCTCGACAAGCATCGTGCTAACCGAGTGTCCGTGCGGATTCCGATTCGACGGCTCACGCTCGCGAGAAGCACATTTCGTTAACGACCACACACCAGACGACTTCGGGCTGTCGCCACTGGGGGGTGCTGACGAATGACTGTTCTCACGCTCCCGACGCGATTGAGTCAGTCCTACGTCTATCACACGCCAGACGCAGAGAACCCCGACGAACCACAGTGCTACACCACGTCGTGCTCGGATGGGCCATGGCACCGCAAGGAACTCGACGAGTTGGATAGCCGCTGGCGTCCGTGTAAGCGGTGTTCGGGTGAGGCAGAGGTTGTCCGTGCGACAGGGACGAAGTTAGCCTATCAGCTTGCGTCGAAGAACGTGTCTCCGGAGGACTGTGGCTTGTCGCCACTCGGCGAACGGAGGAAAGCATGAGCGTCACTGCCGAGCACTTCAACCCGACTCACGAGGAGAAATACCACGAGTTCCTGATTCCCGACCCGGACTATGGGTTTGACCCGATAGAGAAGATGATTGAGTTTCGGGAGACAATCGCAGAGTTTCCCCAGACGAAAGCGACGTTTAAGCAAAAGCACATTAGGGGTGATGGGTCGGTGAATATCCCGAATTACTTCTGGTGTCGTGCGGTTATCTTCGCGCGGTCGTGGCGTGTGTCGGACACGTTTACCAACGTCACGGGTGGCGCGACGAAGTACGTTAATCCAAACTATCCTCATAGACGCCGGTACGCTGACACGGCTGTTCTGTGTGATTGTGGCGAAATCATTACGAAATTCGACCAAAAGAATCCGGAAACGAAGGCGTGGGAGATTATCAGCAACAGCCATACTGATGAGTGCCGCAAGGAGTGGGAAATTCAGTCTCGTGCAACTTTGTGGAAAAACCGGCGGCAGATAATCAACCAAGGGGCGTGGTTTGGTCACTCATTCCGGGAGATGACTAACCGGATGGATATGTCTGAAATATCGTCTGCCAATGGCGTTACCGTAGAATTGGAGATGGATATGCAGTTATTGAAAGCCAAAGCGCTGGCGCGGATTGGACGGACGGTTGCTCTTCTCCGTGACCGATACACCGTTAAAAAAATAGCACGGGCGTATGGCATTTCCCGGCCATATGCATCCGAGCTATACAGAAAACACCCGACAGACGACACCTTAGAGGATGTAATCACCGCCCATCCATCGACGAAGTTCACGATTCCGGAGGCAAAGGCATGATTCTGCGCCGGTATTTCGTCCACTTCGGAACTCTGTGTATGGTCATGCTCCTCGTGGCCTACTTCGTCGGGGTGCTGATATGAGCGACTATTCGGCGCACTGCCAGCAGTGCATGTGGCACGTCGATGGCGAGGAGTCGGATGTTCGGGACATGGCGAAGAGCCACCGGCAAGGCGTCGGGCATGTGGTCGGTGTCTTCAACGGCCAACCGGGGAGTGGGAACTAATGTGCGCGTCCGGAAGGCCGGGAAAAGAGTTCGACTCTCTTTGCGCGCGTTTGGGACTCGTCCGCTCGTCCGTGGCGAGTTCCTGCGGTCGCTCTTACGAGCACTGTCCATACTTCCATCTTGTACGCAGTACGTCATCCGCCGAAAGACGAGTTACAGGTTACCATTGTGGATTCTTCAAAACCAGCGAGCGACCGGGCAAGGCCGGACACGGCCCTCTGTCCCCACGAAAAACGGACGACAAACAACAGGGACGGGCTACCGAATTGGTGGCCTGTCCCTGTCGATGCGGTCGTCAGTCGGTTCGAGTCCGACGGCGACTTTGTTACAATACAATACTAACCATGAGTTCAAAATCAGAATCAACAGAGAGACTGGTCTACCGAGCAGGGAGTTCGGGCGGTGCAAGCCGTCAACGGATTCACTCCCGAATGGATTGTCCCCGGCTTTCCTCGGCGAAGAGCGTGCTCGAAAAGCCGTTAGCGGTGTTCCCCAATCCGGAGTGGTGCAAGGAGTGTTCCCGTGATGAGTGAGCAGAAAATCCTCTGGGTTAAGGTCGAAGACGCAACCGACGAAGACCTCGAACACGTCCGGAACGAGTTGCAGAACGCGGAACTCGACGATTACGAGGCCCTCATCTCGGGCGAGCGACTCGACATCCCGACGAAAAAGGAAATCCGTGAAATGCTACTGGAGGACGGCGATGAGTGAGCAGTCCGTGGAACACACCAAGCAGTGTCAGAAATGCGGCGAGACAGAATGGGGCAAAGACCCGAGATTCGACAATTACGCCTGTGACGGTTGCGGGTGGATGCCCCGAGAAATACGCCAACAAGAACTCATAGAGGTACTCGGAGAATGAGTGACGACGAAGACCTACAACGAACGGTAGACGAAGCGGTCGGGGAGATGAACGAACGGGAGAATGTTATCGTCGGAGAGCCGATGACCGTCTCCGACTTCGCAGAGATGCTAAAGGAGGCAAAAGAGGACTACGATAACGGAGATTTGGAGTTCGAAGGTGATGGCGATGACTAAGGCAAGTAACACCGAGAAAACTTGCGAAGTATGCGGAGACCTCCGAGATGTGGCCTCTCGGCTGAACCTGTGCCGGAGTTGCCTTCGGCAGTGGCTCGTTCAGGCGAACGAGAAGCTACAGGAGGCGGTTAAAGTTGACCGCTGAATACGAGGCGGAGACTGTGCGTTACGCCTATCTTGGCGATGGAATCGTAGTTCGGGACTTCGAGACGATGCCCCGGAATCGAACACGCGAAGACGCGGCGTTAGAGCGTTTGGCCTACGGCGAGAGATAAGTGAGATCATCCACTGAAACCAGTACCATGAGTCAAAAACAGAAAACAACGACAGTCCACGGAGACGTGGAGTATGAAACGGTTGAATGCAGTTCCTGCGGTAACGAAGTAGCGAAATCGCAAGCGTGTTACTTCGTTATCGGCGAGAAAACGAACCACCTCCGAAGCAGGAACCGAGTGAACTTCAAGAACGGGTACATCACTGGATGGGCGTGTCAGTATTGTGCTGATGGGCCAGTCGGGTTCCCCGAAGCAGGATCGGTTCGGGAGCGAGTCATGAAGTGGTTTTACTCGCTGGATAACGACGAGAGGGGATTCATCCTCATGTTTGCAACAATGTCGCTATCCGTGCCGATTGCTGTAATATTAGAGAACATTTAGAGACCCATACACCAAGCTAAACCACCTTATCACTGAGATTAGTACCATGACAGAACTTACTCACGACCATTACGGCGACTACGATGAACAGCCTCACACCGAAATAGAGATGTATTTCAGCGAATGGCATAGTGGTGCTCAAGAAGCACTTGAGTACAAACTTGGGCCTGCAATTGCGTGGAAATATGACGATGGGAGTCTCTACCTTTGGGGAGAGAACTTAGACGAGAATACGCTCCGAAATATCTCCGACGCCTGCCATGAAGTTGAAGCAGACCACCGTGACATGGCAATTTATGATTCAGCGCAAGACGCTCGGAATGCGTCTTCGAAGATAATTGGGGCCGACATAGAACGATAAGAAGACTTATACACTGAAATTATGACGATAACCGCATTCGAACACGAACACGACTTAGAAGAGATAGACGGATACGAGCTTGAGGGGGTACTGTACTCCCCATTGAAATGCTCGTTCCTCTCACCGTCACACAAAGAGACGTATCCCGTCGTCTGTAAATCATGCGACTGGGAAACGACGGTCGGTGAACTTCCAAGAGACGGGAGAGCCTACGTACAGCCTCCACAGTGCCCTGCTTGTGAGAAACGCGGCGACTTGGGCTTTGTCCGAACGAAAGTGACAGATGCCAAACCAGCGCATTATGGTGGTGGTAGGAAGTAGGTTGTATTGAATACTACCAACTATGATTAGTAACACTTAAGTTGATGGCTAACCATGGTTAGTATGTAGAAGGAAAATGATAGCGAACATCACAGCAATCCACAGCGGCAATGAAGTCGAGAACCACAACGACGTTCCAGGTACCGACCTTGCAAGCCTCTTGCATTTCGGTGACAAAATCACGATTCACGAAGTTCACGACGAAGAACAACTCAACGGCTTCAAACGCCGATACCCTACCGAATGGGACGAGAAAGTCACGGAGGAAACAGCATGAGCAACGAAGAATGGCTTACCTACGGGCAACCCGCTGATGCCATCGGAGAATCCGACATGGTTTTCGCACGTCGTGGGGACGAGTTTGTTCTCATGCCCATCGAACTCCTCGGGGTTGACATCGTAGAAGAACACGAACACGTCCCTGGCGAGATATTCCTATCGGGTATCTCCGCCGACGAGGGATATTTCGAAATCACCGACGCTCTCGAATCCATCGACATTGACAAATTGTTTGACCAAGTTGAGGATGAATCAGTCTACTCCCGTCGAGAGGCGGAGGTTGCGGTACTCGGTGGACTGTTCGACCTTTCCCAAGACGAGATAGCGGCGATATTGGATTTGTCAAAGAACACCGTTCGGAATCATATCCAAGCAGCTCGTGACCGATGGGAGAAGGCACAGAAGACGAACAACTACACGAAACCATGACTTCCCCTTTCAACACTAAGCAGAAGTGATACGATGGAAAAACTCACCACCGACAACGTACAGCTCTGGGTTGACGATACGCTTTTTCAGTGCGACGAGTGCGAGACGTGGATCGACTTGGGACGTATCGTTAAAGACGGAGAGTGTTGGGAGTGTGGCGAGTCATACACCCTCTACATATCCAAAGACTAATAGAAACACTTAATACAGTAGCAACCTATGGTTTACATGTAGAAGAACAATGTCTGTTACCACCCAATCCAAGACCCAGAACAACACGATGAAAGCCGCTGGCGAGTGCCTGATTGTTGCAGGGAAGAACCTTGAACGCGCGGAAGGTGCAGAAGCTCACGCGAGCCGTAGCCTCCACCGTATGGCATTCGGTGCGGCCATTGATTACGCCATCGACGAACTCCAAGTTAGCGACCTCGATGCCGTCGAAGCCATCTTCGCGGAAGTCATCAACAACGTCACGATGGACGAAGACAAGAAGGGACAGGACGCGGCAGACGAAATCCGAACCCGTGGGGAAAATCTCGTCAAAATCGCATAGATGGACGAACTTGAGACGTTACTCCGTAGCGGTTTATCGGCGTCAGAAGCTCTCGACTATTGGGCCACGACCAAGAAAGGTTATTCCCAGTCGGAATGGGCCGATATTCGCGGGAAGAGTCGGCAGGCAGTGAATAAGAACGTGAAAAACGCGGAGAGGAAACTGTTAGAATGACAACGTTCTATTACGGCGATATGGAGAAGTAGAAAATGAGACTGGCAAAATGGGTAAGAGAAGGAATTGACGCTTCGTTTCTTACTGCCTTGGTAGTGATTACAGTTCTGATTTTCTACCCACCAAGCAGAACAAAAGATTGGCTCGCAATACTCCCGTTTGTCGTTGGGTGTATCGTTGCCACTGCCGCTTTTAGCCCAAAGGAGAAGTGAAATCATGGAAAGAGATCTTCGTGGTGAACCAGAACGACAAATATTGAAGGTAGCTATCCCAGGTAGTGGTGTTATCACTATGTCTGGAAAGGATATTGACGGAATAAAGGAGAAGTAGAACAATGCCACTCGGATACACAACAATCGAAATCCCGCTGTCGAGAAAGCAAGCAATCAGACAGTATGAACGCGATCCAGTGTTCAAACTGGTTGTTGAAAGAGCCGCGCAAGCAGCCGATGTTCCAGAGATGGATATAGTCGAAGGACGATACGCCCGAGAGATCCACGTTCCTGATAGGGCTGTAGGTATCGGTGAACGATGGGGGCGCCAAGGTTAGTATGCTGTACTAACCTGCGAGGTACACAATCGCTACTCAACAATGCTTGAACCAAGAACGACGATGGAGTGGAATTGGCTCGTACTAAAGGCGCTACTGGTACTGTATTGCATCTACGCCGTGACAGCCGTCATTGCGGTCTCGACGTGAAGTCTCTAACCCGCACTTCACGGAGAGATAAAAGATGTTATACCGCCCGATGGCACCCGCAGGTTAGTATGAGATACTAACACATGTATCCCAGTGTATTCTATAGCAAAATAGAAACCTTTAATACAGTGTATCCCTATGTATCACATGTAGAAGAACGATGACCCAGAACAACAACATCCCGACGGACGAAATCGAATCGACCTTCCAAGAAATCAAAAACATCGACGACGACACCCGTTTCCCGAGTCAGGTTACAGAAGGCTACGAGGGCACGCACGTCCACGACCCGCACTACGCCGTTACCAGCACGTACACGGTCGAACGGCACGACCATGGCGAAGAGTTCCTTAGCGTCTACAAGCGATACGACGTTGACGGCGAAGAAGTCCACGCCCACCATGACACCTTCGAACTTACCGACGATGGTGACCACGTCGAACACTCGGGCGAGTCCATCGAAGATTTCTCCCGGAGTAACCACTTCGCAGACCCACAGATCGAAATGGAACTCTGCGCAGACAACGCCAACTAAACAACCCTCTTAGAAAATCCATTTCGGAATCCATGCCACGACGAAACATCAAACTCCCCGCTGACGACTACGCGAAGCACAACGAACGACGCCAAGAGATGGGCCGAACATGGGCCGAATACATCGACGGCCAAGCTCCGGAGTTGGAGAACGTGCTTCGGGAGATCGTTCGGGAAGAGATAGAACGCGCGAACGAAGAACAGGTGCGAGAGATTGCTAACGAACTGCAATCCCGCTTCTGAATATCACAGAAATAGGAAGTAACCAACAATGACGACAACAATCCGCAACTACGAAGGAAATTACGAATCGGCTGACGGTGTTGAGTTCGAAGCGCGTTACTCGGAAGAACTTGAGTTGTTCTTCCTCTCGCGTAACGACAACCCTGGAGACATGAAGACGATAGACTCGGCTGCATTCGTCGAGACAGTCGAGACGGGGAGAGTGACGGCGCTGAACTAACCATGACGGAATACACCACTTGCCCGAGCTGCGAATCAGATGACACGGAAGTAGGCTTTATCGCAGACTTCGATGTCCGATGTAACGACTGTAAACGACTGTTCGACGTGAGAGACGGGGAGTTGATTATCTTGCCTGAATACGAGAACCGATACGACCACCCGCTACTCCACGGTTGCACGTCGAAAGACCACGATGTCCTGCTACTCGACGATCCAATTGACGGAGCACCATGCCCTATCGACGGGTGTGATGGTGAACTGGATGATCACACTGACGATTATGCGCCTAAAGAGAAGTAACCAACAATGACTGAAAACTCGACAAACCACTTCAGCGGATACGAGTGGGGAATGCAGTGTGGAGAGTGCGGCGATTACAACAACATGAGTGGGATGTTTGCAGCAGATCCCATCGTCAACGGAGAGGAAGTACTCAAAAGTGCACCACCAATCACTGACGATACTACGATAGAGTGCGGGAACTGTGGACACACAGTCACTGTCCGAATTGAAGACGTTGCTTGATACGCAGATGAGACTCAACATGAAACTACGATGCCTAATACTCGGACACAAATACGACTGCGAATATGAAAACCCCGACGGTTACGGGCCAGCATTCGTTGAACGGAAAACAGAGGAGTTCCTCGCTGACGACCTCTCAAATATGACCCCAGAACAAGCACGTAAGGCGGCAGAAATGACGGCGTCGATGGAAAGGCGGTTCGGTACTCGACGGATGACGTGGGACTGCCAGCGGTGTGGCCATGACACGACACTCCCGGTTGGAGTTCTCCCGTGAAATACGGAAGTGTGACTTACCGATGACTTGGATACACTTAGACGAGTTCGAAGCGACACTAACGAAAGAACAAATCGACGTAATCGGAGGGGCGAAAGTAATCGACGAACTGGACGATGATACCGAGATTAGATTGGAACTCGGTTGGGATTATGACGACGGTCGGGTTCTAATCGCCAAGTTCGACCGCTGAATACGCAGATGGTACTACGCGAGTCGATAAAATGAGATCAAAAACGTGGCCCGAGACAAGGAAGAAGCGGATTGAATTGGATGGTGGCGTGTGTATAAACTGTGGAGAGTCTGACCGCCTCCACGTTCATCACGTAGTCCCTCTTTCAAAAGGAGGAAAAGACGCTATGTCCAACTTGAGAACACTGTGCGATGGGTGTCACAACAATGCCCACACTGGAGTCCCAGTCCCCGACAAACTAACCGAGTCGGATACAAGGTGGTTGCCGACTATATCCGAAGTCCAAAGAACGTTAGACTCCACCGGACACCCACTGAAGCGTGCTGTGTTCATGCTGTTCGCAAAGATTGGTGTCGGAGTGAATGATTTACCCGACCTCAAAGTCACCGACCTCCGGATTAAGAAGAACCCTTTCCACGACGAAGACGCCCTCACATTAGATCCGAGGGATGGAGTCCCTGAGCATATCATCATTAGTGGACACGAATCGCCTGCACCACAAGGTGGTGGGAGGCTGTCGACGGCAAAAGTCCCCCTCGATAGAGAAACAGTTCATGAACTTAGGAGATGGCTGGCTATCCGCCCCGACTCACGAGGATGCGAATCGCTATTCCTTTCCACAAACAAATGGGGGGAACCACTGACTACAAAGGCGGCCCGAAGCATCGTGATTGGCATGGCCAAAGATGTAGGCCTATACGAGGAGGGCGGTGGGAAATACAATTTGACACCTTCTGTCCTCCGGATGTTCTTCGAGGACAGGTTCCAAGGACAACCAGCCGTCCGTGAGTACATCGTTGGGAAAAAGAAGTCACCACCGTTTTCATTCGACAGAATCGCAACCGACTACCGAGAAGGAATATACAAACTCGTACCATGAACGGCACACCAATCACCCCCGAGATACGCAACAACACAGAATATAGGACTACACAACAATGACAGACGCCTGCCCAAATTGTGGAGAATCGTTGGAAGACACCACCGTCTATGGCCCGGGCGGTGAACGAGCAACCCAAGGAATTTACGAACATCTAACTGTACGCAATGGGGCACTCATGCTGGAGTTCGGTATCAAGTGTGACTATTGTGATTGGGAAAATACCTATCTATTCGCTCCATACGAGAGACGTTGAATACTATATAAACCATATATCGCTGCATAAACTGATTCCTACACGAGAATAGACGACAACGTTAGTATAGCATACTAACCCACACCAAGCTATTTACCCAACCCTACTTAAACACATACCCATGGAATACCGAGATTGCACTATCGAAATAGACGATGAGGAAGTGAGAGCCATTCTGCACCCGAAATCAACGGGTGTTGGAATCTCACCACCCGAACGAGTGCCACTGACAGTGATCCCTCTGGGCGAGAATAGCGAACAAGAAGCAATCGAACAGGCGAAACAAGTAATCGACGACCGCAAAGATTAGCGGTGTCTCAATCGGAGGGTTCGGAACTGTTCTTCGAACTCGTGGAGAATGAAGAGCACCACGCTTAACGCCAGCAGAGCCGCTACGATGAACGCACTATAGCCGATAACCGCCGTAATCCCCGGTGGGATAAGGTTCGGGATGAGTCGCCCGTACTCGCTCACAAGACCGAATGAGAGCATGGTAAAGATGAGTATCACCCCATCTGGACATGGTTCGGGTGTGTCGGCAAACCAGTCCAAATAGAGTGCCACTGCAAGCCACGCAATCCCGGCGAGTAGCGACATTTCGGGCGGGGAGATTTGGAACAAGACCGAGATAAATGACAGCCCGAACGTGAGTCCTAACACGATTGCAACGAAGTACCCGGAACTAAACACCGACCGGTACAGAACCCAGTCGATGTATTCCTGAAGATAGTGTTTCACTTGCCGTCACCCTCCTCGTTTCGACTGGTCTTGCCACCAAGGGGGGATAATCCGACCATCCGGGCCATGACCTCCCCGCCATAGAGTAGCGCGCCGGTTCGGATAATAACGCGAAGTGTCGAGTCTGCTAAGACGACGTGGCCGGTTGCTTCGGCCACAGCCAGCGATACGCCAACGGCAAGCATTGCGCCACCCATTTTTTGGTTGTCCGTTAGGCTCATTTCTCCTCGCGTCTGTCTGTATCATAATTGTCATTCCGCGCCACGCGCCTGTCCTCCGACATTTCGGTTTTGGTTGCGACAATTCATCATATGATCAAAAGGACTATAACATGGCTCTGTGTTTTGCGGGGTGCTGTCTCGATTGAGGCAGCGAAAGCTCGGAGTGAGGGGGCACTTTCGCCCCCTGCTTCTGGGACTCTTTCGGGTAATCCTGTCCATGAGTGGGTTCTATTTCCGCAGGCGTCCAAGAGCCACGTCAACACCACCTGCCGCCAGCAACGCGAGTGCGACTGCCGGGAGCACTGTCTGGGGCATCCCAGCGAGTGATTGATACTCGAATGACCACACGCCGAGAAGCGCCACCCCGAGGATGACAAACAAAAACTTCGTTCCTAATTTTTCGATTTCGTCGTAGTCGTCGCGCTTTACTTTGACTTCTTGTTCTGATTTGTCACTCATAGGTTCCTCGTTGTCTTCGTTCCGTTCGTTCTGCTCGTTCCGTTCGGTACTATCGGCCCAATACGTGGTTTCGCTCATCGGTTGATTGCACCACGAAGATACTCGTTCCAGTCGTCAACGACCGTGTTCTCACAATCCTTGAAATTCAACGCGACTTCGTGAACGTCGAAGTGTGAATCTTCGACCTTGATTTTCTTCGAATCCTCGAAGTGAATCCCCCGACGTTTGTCCCCCTGCGTGGAGTATTCGACGTTTTTCAAGACGACGTTGTCGCGCTTAATCCGACTCGTGAAATAGTCGTTCTGGTCGCCGGGGTCGTCGTTGGTATCACGAACGGTGAGGCCATCGCACACCCACTTCCCACCGGGGAAATGCAGGTTGAGGATGTCGCCATCGCCTGCGTTGTCGATGGTGATGTTCTTGAACGATTCCGTGATGTTCCCCTGCGTGTCTCGAATCAGCTTGTTCTGGCCCGACTCACGTTTGATGTGGATGTTTTCGAACTTGCCCCCACCCTGCGACCAGAGGCCACAGGCACCGTCATAGGGCAAGTCATCCATGTCGATGAGGACATTCGAATCCTTGCACGTATCACCCGCGTCGATTCGGAAGGCCGTGAGGCCGTTGTTTCGGGAGATACAATTGCGGACGTGGACGTTCCCGCCGGTCGAATGTCTGTAAACGTAAAAACCGTTATTCGCGTGTTCGGCGATATACGAGTTCTTGATTCGAAGCAGGCCGTTGTGCTTTCCTTTGACGATATTCAGCCCGATTGCCTCATGGGTTTGGTCTTTCTTTCCCCGGTGTTCGGCACCAAACGGCATATCAAGCCGATTGATTTCTCCGCGTCCGGTTTCTCGGAGGATGCCGAAGATCGTACTCGACAGCGGAGAACCGTCGGCACTCCGTTCGCCGAAGACTCGGACGTTATGCACGTCGAGTCCGTATTTGGCGAGCGCCCAAAGTGGGGGTTGGCCGACGCCATCCTCCGTAATGTCGATATTAAAGCCTTCAAAGCGAAGGTGATTCCCCGGCTTTCGATTGCCAGAGGAGTATCCAAAGTTGAAGATTGGCTTATCGAATTGGTCTTCAATCACGAAGGTCGGTCTGCCCTCACCGACGAACTCTAACGACTCGCCCCAATCAAAGGCTTCGAAGGGTTCGGCGAGTCGGTAGCGTCCGGGTGGAAAGACGTACCGAGTCCTATCTCTGTGTTCGTGGTCGGTAAGCAGGTCATCTATTGGTTCGTGACCGCTCGTGTCCGCGCCTTTTGCACGGACATCTACTGTGGTTATGTTTTCTGGCATAATGTGTTAGCTCGGATGCTTCTGGGTGGTTGGATGTGCTCGCCGCTCTCGCGGGTCACTGCCTGCGGAAAAACAGCGGTTAGTATGCTATACTAACGAACTCAATAGACGTTTCGGAACTCGCCGCGCGTATTCAGATGCCACAGGGTGCCGTCGTCTGTGTTCTCGACAAAGCCACCCGTGAAATGTGGGTGCCACACATCAATCGACGGCTTGTTACCGACGCCTGCGGCCTCACGCCCGGTCGAGTTGACCATATTGACGTTCGCGCTCACCTGAATGCCGGAGTCTGCGACAATATTGCCCTGCGCCCATGCATAATCAGTTTCTTCGGCAACTAACAACCCATCCCGCTGGTTGTACTCAGGACTGCCGTGGTGTCTAACCACGTTGCCCTGCATCGTCACGAACCGGCAGCCCTTCTGTGAATCAAGCGGGCCGAAATAAAGGCCGTACTCGTCAGTGTGCTCGACAGTATTGCCGAGACACGTTATCTTGTCTGCTAACTCACCGACGATGCCACCGCGAGCGCCGTCGATGACATTGCCGATAAAGACGGCGTTAGTCGTATCCTCAAATCCGCCAGTCTGTTCAAGGATAATCGCGTGTTGGGATGTGTCGATGATGGTATTCCCAATCGCGTAGGTAGGGGTGCGTGCTGTCTCACCCGCTTCGCCGACGCCAATTCCCAAGCCGTTCGACCCGGTTTCTTCGCCCGGCGTCCCGCACTTCTCTAAGCGATTATGCAAATACCGATCGTTAGCGACCGAATCAAGGCCGATGCCTGTCGCTCGCGTATCGTAAATATAGCAGTTTTCTATCGTCCAATGTGCGCCCTTCTTGGTTCGAATCGCCTTGTGTGCCGCTCGGTAGGCGTGGTCTGTCCACCCATCCTCGCCATTGAAGACGAGGTCTTTGACGATAACGTGCGAGGCATTCGTCGATTTCCCACCTTTCCCAAGGCCGTCAACCATCGACTGATTGAGCTTCGGGCCAGCTTTGAGTATCGACCCCCACGCAGGCGAGCCTTTGAGCGTGACGTTTCCGGCAGTCACCTCTATCGGGTTGTTGAGGAAATACTCACCCGGCGACGGCGGGAAGTAGACCGTGCCACCGACTTCGCTGGCCGCGTCAACGGCTTTCTGGATGGCCGTGCTATCGTCCTGTGTTCCATCGCCCTGTGCGCCAAAGTCGTCGTGCGTGATGTCGAAATAGGGGTTTGTGTGGGTGTTTGTCCCGACCGTTGTTTCACACTCGGCTTGCGTTTGTGCCGGTGTGTCGAATCCGGACGTGGCGAGGAATGGCGTTCCCAATAATGCGCCAAGAACGCTTCGTCGAGAGGCATGTGTTGTCGATGAGTCTGTCACATGTCTCTTACTTCGTGGAGAGTGTATAAACCCATCATATCGTCGTTTCAACTAAAGAGGGTGTAGGGTGACCATATACCGTCTTAGAGGTTATCCGCAACAACGCCACCGCTTCCACTGTCGTAGAACGTGCCATCGGTATGATTACCGACAACGACTGCATTCGCAGAGTTGTTGGCAACGCCATTGCCCGAAAAGCTAATCGACAGATTCGAAGACACGTTACAGAGAACGCCAGTGCCGATGACGATCCCATTGATAGACGCGCCACCGGGCTGGGTTGCATTCGAATCACCACGGAGGGTATTGCCCGTCACGGTGATAGTCCCGGTGCCACCTGCGCCGGTTTGTGAGTTGAGGTATATCCCACCGCCAGAGCCATCGCCGCTTTCTGCACGGAGTGAGTTCTCCGAGATAACGCCCGACTGGCCACCCTCTTCGACGAGAATGCCCCAAAAGACACCAGATTCACTTGATGTGCGAGTCGCCCACGAGCCTTCAAACGTATTGTTGCTTATAACGAATCGCCGAACCTTATGGCCGCTATTTGTTATGGAGTCGATGAAAATGCAATCGCCCGAAAGCGTGCTGTGGAGTGGCTTGATGGTATTATCGGTGATATGAAAATTCGTTATATCGCCGTTCCGTGCTTCGACAGCGACCGCGCCCGTATCGAACTGTGCCCCACCACCAAAGGTGCAGTTCGTCACCCAGACATCGGAACTAAACCCGAACTCGACAGGTTTGCGCTCGCCGCAGTTCTGAATCGTGACGTTTTGCACGCGGATGTTTGCATACGGGCCAGACCCTTGCACGTCGCCAAGACCACGATAGCCAACCCCCGACTGCCCATCTACATTCGCGTCTATCGTCCCCCCACCATCAACGAGAATGTTAGTACCGTGTGTTCGAACGACAGTTCGGAACTCGGTGAGGTTCGACCCATCGGCCTGCCGGAGCGTGGCACCCGACTCAATCTGCAAGTGGTCATTATCACCCAACACCACGGGGTCGGAGACGTTGATTGTCGTCCCTGCGGGGATAATGAGGGTATTCCCCGCCCCAACCATCGCCTGCAATTGGCTTTCAGTCGTGACGTATTTGATGGTGCTATTCAGCGAAGGCGTCGAAACTGCCCCCGCATCAACCGAGTTCGGCGCAATATCTAAGCCATCTAACCACGTCGGGAGCGCCCCCGAATAGGTATTGCTCTGTGGGTCGGTAAACGAACTCCCGGCAGTGAGATTTGCAATCGACGCGGACGAACTCGAAATGGAGTTGGTCGACAGAGTATCAAAGGACTCGCTCTTTTCGACGTTGAACATCACCGCCTCTTGGTCGTTGAGTGTATCGACCTCGGCAATCTTCAACGCAGGCGTTCGGTTGGGTGAATCCGATGAATTGATTTCGACTGTGACATCATTATCGACGGTCGGGTCAATCGTCAGGAAAATGTAGTTCATCCCCGACTGGTTAGCGACCGAGGCACCCGTCAGACCGGGGTGTTCGATGGCATAGGCCCCTTCGCCCGTGTCGTCGGTGATGACTGCCGCGCCCTCATCAACGTCGATGTTATCATTGACGTGGTCGGCAGTGACTGTCAACCCCCGATGAATAAACCCATCGCCGTCGTGTTGGGTGAGTATTCGAAGGAGTTTCCTGAGGTTGTCCTCGTTGAGATCGTCGCCACTCTGGAACGTAACGTTCTTATCAGTAATTGTCATTGGTGTGAGTTATTGTTTTTCAACTGCGGTTTGCCACTCGCCACTGTCGAGATACTTCATGGCCCCCGTCCCCATGCCCGCCTTGCCGTGAACGGTTCCATCGGCAAGTGGGTTCCATTCGCCATTTTCGAGTAGCAGTGCCGGATTCGCTGTACTTGCCGTCTCTCCATCGACAGTGAGCGTGGCATTTCCAGTTTGTGAGAACGAACTCCCTTTGAGCGCACCGTCATGGATGTAATAGCGATGTGTGTCACCCGGTTCGACCGTCCCGCTGGCGGTGTGGATACGCCGCGCCGCCGATGAGCCACCCCATGCGATATTGATGTCTCGACCACCGACGCCCGAGGGGTGGATGGTTCCCGAATCAGGGCTGCTGGTACTCCCGACACCTTCGAATGAGTATTCAGAAGACTCACCACCGCCAGTATTATCCACCGTGACGATAGTGGCATTCGACATCGGTTGGCCCGACGGTGGTTCTGGCAGTGGTGGAGTGGTGTTGACGTTGTCGGGGTTGCCGGTTGTCATCCGACTGCGGACATAGGAGGAGTTCGAATACCGCCCGTTTTGCGCACTCCACACACCCGACACTTCGCCCCATTCGTTCGGCGTATCACCGACGAAAATACAGTATTGGTCACCCGGACAGTCGTTGTCGATATGCGTATTCTGGATTCGCCAGAACTCCGGTGGCCCTTCGACACTACCTCCGTTATAGACTGCGTTATGACTGCGGTCGCTTCGGTAATAGATTCGGCAGTTGATTATGGATGCCCGTTCTGGGGCTGACGTGCCGCCAATCGGCGCGCCACACGAATCAGGCTCACCAATCGGCGAGATGTAGTTATGATAAAAGTCGCAGCCTTGGACGACGTTCGTCCCGTTATATTGGTCGTAATCCGCGCCATCGACACCATCGGCTTCGTAGCCAACGCCGCGCTGGAGGGCGCTATCCGCCCAATTTTTAGGGTGTGGAGCGTCCTTAATCGACACACAGTTTCGAACCGTCGTATCACCGCCTGTTCGCGCACCGTTCTGCGTGTTCTTCCAATAGCTGTTGTAGATATTCAGGTGCCCGGCGATATTCTTGGCGTAAATCGTGTTCTCGCCCCACTGTTCGAACCAACAGCGATTAATCGTAATATCGCCCTGCCCGCCGTCGATGAGGATGGCCCGACGATTCGACCCCTGTGAGACGGATTGATTACTGCCGTCGTGGAAATAGCAGTCTTCGATGAGGCCATGCGCGCCGGACGTTGGCACCCACAGCGAAAACCATGACCGCGCAACATCCGAATTACTGGGCGCTTGGCCGTCCGTCTCGCAGTGTACCTGACCATTCGTGACGAGTCGGGTTAGCTCCCAGTTGTCGCCCTCTATGTCAACGACGCCCGGATTGCGTCCGTTAACGTCAATCTCGAACTGGTGCCATTCAAAGCCACTGCCCGCAACGAACACGAAGGGGTCGGTCGGATTCGACCCGCCCCAGTCTTTGGGGATGAGGGTTGCGCCGGGTTGGCCCTGTAGCGTGAAATTCGAGACAGTCGAGCCAACCGACAGCGAATTAAGGAGGTAATCACCGGGTGGGAAGACGAGTGTATTGCCTGACGCCACTTCGGGTTCGATGTCCGAATCAATCGCGGTACTACCCGTATCGTCCGCTCCGAGGTCGGTGACAACGTTATACGTGGCCATGATTAGTTTCCAGAGGTGTCAATCCACACGTCGCCATCATTCGCGCCAGCGGGTTCCGTATCACCGACATAGACCGTTGCCGCAGTCGTCCCTTCCTTAATCGTCTGCACCTCCTCGCCCAAAATCCGAGGACGAGTGGTGCCGTCAATCGGGAGGGCCATGATTTCCGTCCCCGTTGTTTGGTTTTCAACGACGATTTCGTTCGGATTCGTCCGAAAGCCGAGAAACCCGAAGTCCTCGCCCTCGTTATTCGCAAAGATGAATCCGTGCGGGCCGCCCTGACCCTCCTCACCGAGTTGGAGCTGCGAAGCAACGCCTGTGACGAGTGGGGTGCCGGTGAATATCGGTTGGCCGGAAATCGTCGGGGAATCGGATTCGGCATAATAGCCCGGTAGATTCCCGCCGAGGGTGGCCGCATCCAGCCCCTCCATGTCGAGCGGCGCGCCCCGATTGAGTTCGGTTGACGTATCGCCCGCCGTATCGACTTCGCCGACTTTCAGGGCGGGTTCTGTCGTGGGTGCATCACTGCTGTTTGCTTCGAATGACACCGCTGTTTCCGTTGTATCGGTGAAATCCGCGAGTAAGTAAATGTAGTTCACCCCTGACGTAACCGGGAGTGGCAGGCCTGTCTCGCCATCGGGATAGACGTGGCGGGCTTCGGTACTACTCCGGACAATCGCATGGCCGTTTCCTATGTCGAGTGTGTTGGCCTGAAAATCGGCATTGAAGCCGACGCCGCTCTCGACGTAGTCGCTTTGGTGCGCGAGTGCAAGGGCTTCCCCGAGGGTTGTTTCTGTAATGTCGTCACTGTCTTGTGGCCAGATTCTACCTGTCATAATTGAGTGGTTTAGCTATTTCTCGACACGCTACTGACGCGCGTTTCAATGTCCGAAATTATCTCGCCGATATTCCGACCGATTCCGAGCGTGAGGACAGTCTCACCGGGTCGTTGCTCAACATTGCGGATTTTGAGCGCCTGCCCGCCCGTCTCTAAGCCCTCAACGTGGAGGGCATCCGCCAGACTCCACGGAATGGTTTCCTGCGGAATCGTCATCTCGGCTTCGAACTGCGGGGTTTGCAGGTCATTGATGATGATACGCGCCGCTTGCGCACAGGCCGCATTTGACGCTAAGGACGCGATGTCCTGCGGTGGGTGCTGGCGCGGGTTCTGCACCCCAGAAACAGCGTAGTCGCCGTAGGTCTGGTATTGGTATTCGACTTCATACCAGCCATCGTCGTCCATCAGACCATCTGAAAGGGCGGTTATCCGCCCGTTTTCATAGTCGATTTCGTAATCTTCGTTGCGCTCATATCGCACGCCAGACCGTGGGTTGCGGACAGTATCGGAGAGTTCCTGTATCCGTGTATTTGGCAGGCCGACGGAGTTGCCGATGTCTGCCTGAAAGCGTGCGATATAGGACTGTGAGCCGCCATACACCGACACCGAATCAGCGACTTGGCTACTATCCTTCTCGACGGTGTAACTCACTTCGTCAACGTCGATTTCTGTCTCACGCTGGCCTGCTTGCGTCCATTCGATGGATTGCTCGCCGGTCTTCGGGTCGCGTCGGTATTCCCAGACGAAATCCCCGCGATTGGCTAAGTCTTTGAGGACGTTCCGCAGGCTGTCGTTGTACGACTGGTTGACGATAATCGGGAGTGTCGAGAGGTCTGCGGTGAGTTGATAGTCCTGCACTCGGTGGGGGCGAAAGCCCTCTGCCGGGATTTTCTGCCGGTCGGCATCATCACCCCAGCGTGAGAGTGCAAACCCGACTTTGAGACTACCGCCGGGGGTGTCGAGATTATCCCAGTCACCCGTTGATTCGGCATTCTCGTCGGCATTTGACGTGAGGTAAAAGCGCCCTTGGGTTTGGGAAAAGCCGATATGTGGAGTGCTATTATCGGTGGTTGTCGTCGTCGAATTGAGCGATGCATCAAGTCGTCCGCCGACAACTGCCTTCGTCAGTGGGATTTCACGCGAACTCACCCAGACACGATCGGGGTATTCTTCCGGGCCGTTAAGATACTGCCCCGTGCCGCCTGCGTAATTGTCCCACGTATAGTTGTATCGTGTGTCGTAAACAGCAATGCTATCGACGATATAGCTTGAACTCCCTTCGGCGACAATGCCGAGGAAGTGCGAGCGGTCGGGGTCGATGTCCTCGCCGATAACCGTCTGGTAGCCACCGCCCTGTGAATAGAGTGAGGATTTGCCGAGTTCGTGCCACGAAATCGTGACTTGGTCGGACGAGTTATGTGCGAATTCGGTCTGATTCCAGCGAAACGAAATATCCGAACTGCCTTGTGTTCGGTCACGGATTTTAACACCGACGTATTCGTTCGGAATCCGGTAGGGAAAGTCAATCTGGAACACAACGCGGTCGCCCTGTGACGTGAGTTCAACTGCATTCCCACCCGAATAGACATTTGAGGAAATGGTCGTGCCATCGTTCGCTATCGAATCATCGACGGCGTCACTCACCGCACAGGATTTGTGTAGCCCGATATAGCCATTGCCGATGTCAATCGGGTCAGTATCACGAATCTCGAACTCGTTAATGAAGTCCTCTTTTGTCGTGACAGACGTGATTTGAACATCCTCCTCGACATCGACGTTCGGCGCATCGACGTTGGCCGCATAGGGCGTGTGCTCTTCAATGAGGTCACGAGCGGCTTCGTGAATGGCGTCTTGGTCGTACTGCACTTCCACCGGGTCGAGGAGTTCAACACCGCCACGCCCGCGGAGCACCGTCTTGCCGTCCTGTATCTCGACCTTTTCGAGTCGGTCGATGGGTTGACGCTGGCCGCCACACCACACGCGCATGTCCGCTCGCTCGAATTGCGGGTCTAACCACTTCTCCGTTCGGCGGACAGGGATGGTGATTTCGGGCAGGTCGTTCGTTTTCGGCACTCGTTGGGGGTCGTCCAAGAGGTCGGGGGTGTGGGTATGCCCGTTCTCGCCGTCGATTTCAACGTGCCACCCCGACGATGGAACGTCTTGGCGACTGGTAGACATCTACCGCGACACCTCTCTGCGTGCCATGAGTGTCTGACTCTCTTGTGCCGACGTGGTCTGATAGCGTGCGATGGGTGCAACCCGCTGGGCTAACTCACTCGGAATATCGTAGTCGTCGTTTTTCGGAACGAGGAAGCGAGCGCGTTGGAAGCCCCGCTGGAGCACCATCTTGAGCGTCTGGAACTCGTTGCCGGATGTATCCTGAAACGTCACATCGGCCTTGAGTGTCGCCGGGCCAATCTCGGTTAAATCAAAGTCGAACAGTCGCCACGGAGAGGCACCGAGTTGCATGAGCGTATAGCGTTTGTCGGCGTAATCCCACCGATAGGCGCGCATGATGCCATTCGTCTCGTCGGGGATAATCCGCAGGCCACCACTCTCTACGACTGGTTTGCCGTAGAACTCATGGTCTGTCCGGAAGACGCGTTGCCACTGGGGCATTTTGACAGTCTTGCCTGCCCCAACCGTGGCCGTTCCGACGGTTGCACTCCCGACTTTCGACCCATCGCCGGGTGCCTCCTCGACGAGTTCTTTCGGCCTATCGAAGTCGTCCCACACCCGGCAGTCATATTTAAATTCGTGGTGATACGGCACATCATAGAGGAGTGTGGGTGCTTCGCCGGGTGCTTGTTTGGCGTCGAACACTTCCATCGTGCCGTTCTCGGCTTTGATTTGACGCTTTGGCGTGGCGGTTTCGAGCGTTCCTGTGGGTTCGTCGTACCACCGGGTCTTGGTTGCTATCTCGGGGATAGCGAACTCGGCACCCTGATTCCCGCCGTAGGGACTTCGGACGCCTGTGGGAGTGGTCTTAATCGCTCGCCAGTGGGAGGTTCGTGTCCCCTCTTTGGTCATCGACGCATTGATGCGAAACCCGTCGTTGGTCTGGGAGGCTAACGGTTCGATATTGATGCTTCCAAGGCCGTAATAGCCGTCTTCCTTGGTTGCATTCTCGGGGTTCGTTGCCGCGAAGGGGACGCTTTCGAATCCTGATGCATTGAATAGCTCCTCTAACGCGGCAACGGGAAGCTCGACCAGTACACCCGAGAAAATTGCATTTAGGCTATATTCGCCGGGTTGTGTCGAGACAGACGCGACTTGTCCCGAGTCTTGGCCCATCACCCCTTGGGTCATGAGATTCCGACGGCGGTCGGCACTGGTATCGCGTTGGGTCTGACTCGGGATGGCAACGCTGTATAGGTATTTGTTGGTCATGATTAGAAGGGTTGGCTGATGGCGTCCGAGAAGTCGATGTCTGTCAGGTCTGCGGCCTTGAGACAGGTGAGTGAGAACTCTGCGATTTGCCCTCGTTCGGCGTCCAATTGAACGGTCGGCTCTTCGATGACCACCGGAATTGGCCCATACTTTCCACCGCTCGAATATTCGCCGTACTCAAGGGTTGCTGTCCCTCGTGAGTCTATCTGTGTGGTTTCAATGGCGTGAACCAACTCGTCGGCTTGTGTCCACGGGTCGGCACCACCACTCCCGCCAAACGGGTTCGCATTACCCTCATACGAATGGGCTTCAATCTGCACCATCCTGACACCCCCGCCGAGGTCGATGAACATGCCCGACCGTTGTTCTCCACTCGCGTTGAGTGGGTTCCCGTCGTCCAAGAAACTCGTAACGACGGACATGAGCGTTGAACCAGAGCCACCGACGAGGAAGCCTGTCCTGACGCCTGTGGAAATGCTGATATTCTTTTCCAGATGGAACTCTTTCCCACCAATTGTCAGGACTGCCTTATGAAGCACCATTAGAATCCAACACTCCGTTCGATCTGCTTGCGAACGCGCTTGGCAATCCGGCCCATATTGTTGCTAATCGCGTTCCACACCGCTCGCTGGATGTTTTTCGCGTTAATGCCGAGCTTGATATTCAGGTCTGTGCCGAACTTGATGCGCCCATTCGTCAGGCGCTTGAGCCAGTTCGGAGCCTGAAGTTTCAGCGAAGGCATCTTGGGCCATTTGAATTTCGGCATTTTCGGCCACGAGAAGTTTGGCAGGGAGGGCCACGAGAACCGACTCATCATGCCCTTAACGGTCTTGCCGATAGGTCGGCCGACGTTCTTCGAAATCGACTTGAAGGCATTGCCGAAGGTTCGACCGAGGCCTTTCGTCGTACTCTTGAACGCCTTGCCTATCTTCCGACCGACTGGTCGGCCATCAGGCCACTTGATGTTAAAGTGCTTCGTGGCCATCTCACCGATTTTCCGGCCAATCTGGTCGCCTGCAATGCCACCGACGATTGCACCACCAAGACCACCGATAGCGGCACCGGCGGCAGTACCCGCGCCGGGGACGATACTGCCGATGGCACCACCTGCGACCGCGCCTGCTTTCGCACCGGCCCATGCGCCACCGACGCCGCCGAGGAAGCCGCCAGCAGTCCGGCCACGCTTTTTATTCGTGTCTTGGCCGAGATACTCGCCAGTATAAAGAGCGCCTTCGATGAACGGTATTTTCCGCCCAATAGAGCGGAGTCGCCCGCCCTTCGGTGCTAATTTCCCGATGGCGCTTTTTCCGCTCTTGAATAGGTCTTTCCCTCTCGACCCAAGCCTACCAATACCGGATTTTGTATTGTCGATAATCGACCGCGGACGGAAGCGGTTAGCCCGTTTGGCGACCTCATCGAACGAGGATTTGATGCTTTTAAACATCCCGCCCGCCGACTTGCGAAGGTTGGCGTTGTTCGCCCGCTTGACTACGTCGTCGAATACTGATTTCGACCGAGAGAATGCCCGGCCAGCGGCTCGACCAACGCGCGTGTTTTTGGCGCGTTTGAGTGCATCGTCATAGAGCGATTTGCCACGGTTGAAGGCACGCCCTGCGGCCCGTCCAATCCGCGACTTTTTCGCTCGTTTGACGACATCGTCCCAGACGCTTTTCGCTCGCTTGAAGGCATTCCGTGCTCCCTTGCGGAATCGTCCGCCGAGGTTCCGCATGCGCTTCCAGATTTTCCCGGCGGCACTTTTGAGCCGCTTTCCGGCGTTTTTCATCCGCTTCCACAGGCCACGGAGGGCTTTGCGAAGCCGTCCGGCAAGGGATTTGAGTGCCTTCGTCAGTCCGGCACCCAACCCTGCACCACCAAGACCGCCGAGCATCCCCAACGGGAGTAGCGGCAAGCCTCCTTGGTCGGAGGCCATCTTTTTGATGGTCTTGTGAATGTCGTTGAGTTGCTCAATCTGGATGGTGAGGAGCTTGTTCGTGGTGTTCGCTAAGCCACCTAATCGGGAGTTGCCGAAGCTACCACCGGCACGCATTCGACCGCCGTCTGTGCGGGTGCGTGAGCGACGTGAGCCACCACTTCCACCGATAGAGAGATTGCTCTCTATCTTGTTCTGTGCTTGTTTAAGACTCTTATCGCTGACACTAACGTCGAGAAGAGCCTTTGTCTTGAAATCGGGCATTAATTATGGTATGAATGAAAGTGAGTTCAGTCGTCCACGCCACCCGCGAACGGGTTCGTCAACGCCTGTATTGTCGGGAAGCAGTCCATGAACAGCCACACGTCCTTGATGGGATACTCGTCTATTGCACGGGGGTCATGGCCATGTGACATAAGGAGCATCCGAGCAAACTGGAGTTGTAAGAGGCCGTCGTCTAACTCTCCAGCTTCGCCTGCGCCCTTTCCAACCGCTCGCTGAAGTTTCCCGTATCCACGTTGGGAGTGGTGAGGTCGTCAACACGGGCCGAAAGCCACTCCTTGAACTGCGGTGCGGAGTTGCTGACGAGTTGCTGTTTCTCGAAAAACTCGGGGTCGTCTGAAAGGAAATCCGCGTCAACAAGGCCCTTCGCGGCTTGGAATATCGACCCGGCGGCTTCGACGGAAGGGTCGGAACCCCACCCAACCTTTTCGTTTCGCGCCGTATTGGTTCGGTCTTGTACGTCCGCGAACTCACCCGTCGTCAGACCACCGATGGTTAGCTCGACCGTGCCACCCACGGAGTCGTGATGCGGGCATGAGTCGGCAGGATTCTGGCAGGTGCCGCCGTCGTCTTTCTCGGCACCACAGCGGTTATCTCCCCATTCGTCGAGCGCCCAGTGGACGCCGACGAGTTCGCGCTCCAGTTGGTCTACTTTCTCGAAGCTTTCTTCTATTTCACCGACGAGTTCGGCGTTGGCGTCGTCCTCGTCGTCTTCGTCCGCCTCATCGTTGAGTCGGGCGACTTTCTCTGCAATCTCATCAAGCTCGGAGTCGATTCTGTCGGCCTCTTCGCGGAGGTCGATCGTTTCAGTATTACGTGGCATGGTATAGGAAAGCGTATTAGAAGGTCTATGCGGCGTCAGAAGCGGACGCAGTCACGGATGGTACGCGGAAGGTGACCGAGTCGGTAACGTCCGTCTCGGGGTCGGCCAGCGCACCCCACGAGTATTCCTCGGGGGTGACGTCCGAACAATTGAAGGTGAGGGTATTGCCACCCGGTGATTGGAAGTCGAGTGTAGCCGCTTGGCCGCCGATGTCCTGCTGTGGTGCGGAACTCCCACCGTATGCGGCTTCAAGCAGGCTGGTATCGGTGATTATCTTCTCGACCTCCAACGTCGATTCGACGCCACCGACAACGGCGTCCTGTCCGTGTCTGTCCCATCCTCGCTGGAGTCTCGCACCCGACGAGATTGAGAGGGTTCCAGATTGCATTTTCATCTGATTCGTGCCACCAACGGAGAAGTTCCCCGAGTGGAAAATCAGGGGTTCTTGGTCTGCGGCAGGGCTACCCGTGAGACTCGTGTTCTTTTGCTCATCGCCGTAGAAGCCCGTGGCACTGATTTCGACGGCTTCGCCTTGGTTGCACGTCACGGAGAGTTCACCGAAGACGACGCCTTTGAGTTCGCGCTCTGCGGTGCCGTCGAGATAATCGACGCCAGCGTAGACTCGACCGCTGTTCATCCGACCCTTGGTGAAATTGTAGGAACCGGAACCGCCACCGTTGAAGATGTATTGGAGGTATTCGTGATTCGTCGCTGTCCAAGAGGCGGAGAATGCACCCTCGAAGTTACCGGCGACCGTGTCTACCATCTCGGGGTCATCGGCCACCCGCATGTCGATGAGTGCATTCTGGATGCTGATGTCGTCGACACTGGGGTTTTTGCCGAATCGGTGATACGTGGGTGTTCCGGGATCGCCCATGTAGTCGCCTGCGGGTTCTGGAGTGTGCAGAAAGTGCCCTGCGCCACCGCCTGTCATTGCTGTTCACCGTGGTTGTGACTCTGTATTGTCATTGGTCTGTATGAATGGAAAACGGAGTGCTCGCCCGTGCGGGGTCACTGCCTGCTGGTTAGTATGCTATCCTAACGTCAGTATTACTGGTCAGTATTACTGGCCAGTGGTACTGATTGGTCTGACTGGTCAGTCTGACTGGTGGGACTGCTCAATTCGTCTCGCGTATCTAACGGATGTCTTCGTAGATCGTGAATGTCACATCTGCACCGCCAGCACCACTTGTTTCTTTGAAGAAGACTCGCGTGTCACCGCCTCCATAGCGGACTGAATACTCAATATCAACACCTGCATTTGGTGTGTTTGCAAATCCATAGTTAACCTCAAGCGGACGGGTTGCCCCCGTTGCGACAGTCACTAATTGCTCACCGCCAGACGGGACGGTTAGCGACCCATCTTTAATCAACTTCTTACCCCCTTCGAGCCACGCACCCTCGTTTGCCGCATAAAATTTCGGCTTCTCTATATCAAGGTCAAAACTTAGCCATCCATTCGCAGGCCCTCCTAAATCCCAAAGTGATGGGTCGCCATTTTGCTTCGGAATCCCCCACGCAGACGAATCTGATGTCTCGTCATGCACGTGACTTCCACGAGAGACGTTAAACGCTCGATTGACGTTCTCTAAGGTTATTGTCGAGAAGTCGGGCGTTTTTGTCGTGCATCCACGTTCCGCCCGACACGCAACCGACGCATTCGCATACGTCGTATTCAGACCCATCTTGCAGTCGGTCGAATCCACAACAAAAATGCAATTTGCAGACCCATTACCGTCAACTCTGCCACCATCAACGATGATAATATAACTGTTCTGTTTACCATAGACGGGGTCTTGTCCCCCACCAGTCCCGACGACTTCACCCTCAACTTTGCATGATGCACACCCCACCACAGTAAGGTTCCCAGCGGCATCCGACCGCATGGTGTTGTCGAGAAGAGAATTTGAATCAATGACGGCGCTACTTGTGTTCGTTATTTCTGCGACGAAGCGGCTCGAATCCGAGAGTTTGCTATTGACAAATTTATAAAATGTACCACCACGAGCGTATGCACACACTTGCGCCCCCGTGATATGACAATTCTCGACTGTGATACGACGCGGGCCTTCCGAAACGACTCCATACGTCTGACCAGATGCATCAAGGACGGTCGCAGGGTTGTTACTCCCATCAACCTCTCCTCGGAGATGGAGGTGTGGGATGGATGAGTCGCGGACTTCGACAATGTTCTCGTCGTCCGTGAACGTCCCTGCCTCTATATCAATGACAAGAGGAAGGCCAGCGTCTCCGTTGATTGGTGCGTTTCGGATGGCACTGTTGACAGTTGCCTTCGCGGAAGATGGTGATAGACCGTCATTGCTGTCACTGCCGTCTGTCCGAACATACATCGTGACAGCGTTGCTAAATACACGCTCCGTATCTACCGACTGCGTAGTGAGTGATTCGGCACTTACAACGTCCGTGTTGATTGGCTGTTTTACCCACTCGCCAGTGCTTGCATCGTATCGCCACTGCGCGCCGGGGTCGCCCGACGATGTTTCATCTTCGACGAAAACAGCCGTGTCCGGTGCCTCACTCGGTCGCTCCGAAATATCACCGAACTTGATGAGCCGCCGGTCGATATGATCCATATCGTTGCGGTAGTTGTCGCCTGTGCCATCCTCACCATCCACGGGTTTGTACAACTCGTGGTAGTCAGTCCTGTTGCCGGGTTCGTTTGCCATTATTGAATCACCTCAATGTCAGTCGTCAGTAATCGGTATCCTCGCCGAAGTCCGCACCAAAGCCGTCCGGACTCCCGAAGTCCTCGCCGAAGCTCGTCCCGAAGCCACCCGTTATCGGGACTTCTTCATAGCCGACGAGTCGCACGTCAAAATCGTAGCGATAGTAGTCTTTGTGTGAAACGCTGTTGTTCTCGTCATTTTCCAAATACAAGGAGTGAAAATGGAAATTGCCAGA
>NZ_FTNO01000008.1 GCF_900156425.1 Haladaptatus litoreus | reverse complement strand
GAACTACTACATCGGTTACGCGGTGCCTTCAGTTCAGAAACCCCGTCTCAGCAGACAGAACAGCAGGTACGGGCGACTGGTGATATTTTTGAATGTGAAGAATGCGGTACCACCTTTATCTCGAAACCATCCCGTTGTTCAAAGTGTGACCAGAGCGACTTCCGGAATCTCGGAAGTTGTTAATCCGACATCTCTCACCGTTCTCTTTCTACTGATACAGTTTCTACCTGTTGTGACCGACGATATTCCCGAGACACCGACGACCCTCCTCGACCGAGCACAGCAACACGCAACGAACGTCGCCACCGAGCACTTCCCAGAACTGCCGGTCGAAGCGATCGACTGGGAGGTTTCACACCGAGCACAACGGCAGGCAGGGGTCACGAAGATTGAACATTTAAACTATCTCGTCAAGAGTCTGGGAGTTCGTCAACCTGATCGTGTGTCTCAGATACCGTCTCTGTCGCTTCGACTGCCGGTTCACCTCGTAACCTCTCCTGGATATTTGCTATCGCTTTATCGATATTGCCAACCGCGACCGTTAAAACAGGAATTGGGGCGGTTCGTACTACTCTCTCGGCCACGCTACCGAGCAAATATCGTTCATATCCCGTCCGGCCATGGGTCCCCATCACGATGAGATCGATTTCATTTTGGACAGCATATGTGAGGATCTCCGCACTGGGATCGCCCCATCGGATCTCTCGAACGGCATCGAGACCAGCGTCAAGGATCTGTTCCTCAACGGCTTTCGTTGTGGCCTGACCATCTTCCTCGAGTGTTTTTCGAACACGATCACGTTCTTTATCCGGTATCGTCAGATAGGCTCGTTCATCGACTACATACAGTGTATGAACAGTCGCATTACTTTGTTTTGCGAGCTCGAGTCCCTGATTAACGACTGATTCCATTTCCTGGCTTCCGTCGGTTGGAATCAGAATTGACTCGTACATGACCATTGAATACCAGGCAATCATAAGAAAGGTTTTCTATGATTTCTAGGGTGAAGATGATCGACTGAACGAATATCTTGGAAATCATTATGACTGTGAATCGGCGCTGTGAGAATTACGGATATGTCGTTTTTCGACTCACCGAGGTCACCAACGAGAGCCACGAGAACCCTGCAGAGCACCAATACGTGGTCTCCATCGACGACGTAACCGAGGAACTGATGGCTTGTACGTGCCCGCACCACGTCCATCGGAACGCCTTCTGCAAGCACATGGCCGCTGTCGAAAACGCAACTGACGACGGGACGCTTGAGGCGTTCTTGTCGGAGGACGACAACGATACCGAACCAGAGGACTGCGACTGTGACGGTCTCGGGGACTTCCCGTGCTGGCCATGCGTGAAAACTGGTCGTAAGGAACTGCCGGAGTAACCCTGTTCAAACTTTCTTTTCGAAGACACGTTAACAAACGCTTTCGCAAATCGCTGACCAGTACACGCTCACGGAGTGCATCGACAACGTGGATGCGAAGAGTTGCGACCGTATCGCACCAGCGACACCGCTGGTCTTCCCGTCTAGGTGCGTGTACGTATTATAGAATTAAAGAATTCATGGCTATTACAAATATCAGGCCGATTCATTCGCTGAACGAGTGAGACGGCTAAATTTGGCATATAGTAATAAAGGCGAAGAATGAATGGTGGCCCGATTCTAACAGGGAAGCAGTATAGGCTCAGTTGTCAGAATCTACCCGAGGACGTACTCGAGGATTGGGTAGCGCTCGAGGAGTGACCGCCCACTGATCTCGTAGTTCTCAATCCAGGCATCGAGACCGAGGATCCGGCCGGCACCGAACGCTGCAACGGCCAGGAAGACGAGCATGTACGCGAAGTCGCCGTTGATAACGCCGTGAGCGATGTCCCAGTTCCCGAAGTAGAACATGAGCATCATGAGCGCGCCGAAGAACGCCGCAAGACGGACGACCGCGCCGACGAGCAGTCCAAGACCGATGAACAACTCGCCCCACGGGACGGCGACGTTCGCGAATTCGACGAACCACGGGGTCGAGCCCATCCAGGCGAATAGGCCTGCGATCGGGTTGCCGTTGGTCGCGGCGACGTTCGCCAGGTAGCCACCGGCCGAGAACGGTTCGGCGGCGACGATTTTCGTGAATCCCGAGTATGCGAACGCCCAACCCATCATGAGCCGAAGTGCGAGGACGAACCAAGCTGAGAGGCTGTGAGCACGGGTGCCAACCGTGTAGCCACCGATGGTGCTTTCGAAGGTGTTGCGAGTGTCTGGAGAGATGGTGGATGCAGTCATGGTATCGGAAGAAAAACTTCCTACTTTCTAAAACAACGGCAAAGTATATAAGTGTATTTAGATAGGCTGTGTCATGGATTTGTATTGGTTATAGAAATTATTTAGCTCCGCTATCGACTCATTTTTGCCTCGGTGAATGGAGACAAGAGTGAAGATACTGAGATACCTATCGACGACAAGAGCGGGCCACCAGAGGACCGTGACTGTGATGGCCTCGATGGCTTCCAGGCTGTCCGTGCGTGAAAGCGAGACGGAAGGAACTGCCGGACAAACCTGCGCTTCAGCTCTTTTATCCATGGAACGCCAATTGACAGTCTCGGATATCACCGACCAGCGAACGCTGACGGAACGCACGGATACAACGACCAATGACACCCCTGAGACACCGACGGCTCTCCTCGACCGAGCAAAACAGCACGCAACAAACGTCGCCGCTGAACATTTCCCAGATCTGCCGGTCGAAACGATCGACTGGGAAGTCTCACACCGAGCCCAACGACAAGCAGGCGTCACGAAGTACGACCCGACAACAGAGGCAATCACGATCACGCTGACCTGGACGGCCTACGAACAACACGGCTGGGAGCAATTCAGTTCCACTGTCCGGCACGAACTCATTCACGCCTGGCAGTACCACGAATTCGGTGAGGCAGATCACGGGCGAACGTTCGACCGCAGGACCGACGTTCTCGACACCTCACGAATACTGCGAGCGGTTCACATCGCCGACGGGGTGGGTCGTCTGCACCGACTGCGGTGGACGACTCCCGTGCTACCGGCGCTCGAAGGTGGTCACACAGCCCGACGAGTACAGTTGTGGCGATTGCGGCGGGTCGCTGCGTATCGAAGAGCGTGACGGCGAATGACGAGCGAACGTTGTCCGACGTGCGGCCGTGAGGTGATGGTAACGGCGATCGATGGACCGACGGCGATCACGATCTCTCCATGCAGCCACGAGATCGGTCGCATAGCGGAGTTGATTGACGCTCCACCAATCGCCTGCTGGATTTCTGCTAGCTCTCCCACCATACGTCGAAGGGTTGTGCGTTCATCTAAATGGTTACGTTGCCGGACGGTAACACTGTCGCTCACAGACGACGGCGTGGACGTGAACGAGGACAACGTGGCTCTCACCGCGCCCTCCTCGTCGTTGGAGTGTCCACCGTCGATCACGAACGCTCCCATAATCTTCCGCTCGCGGGAGTTGTGGGGGATCGCTCATCACCAACCAGTGCCGGTTATCCGCGTTATCGTACCGTCCGAGAAACTCCGAGAGTATCGACAGCGACCTTACGTGAGAACTCGTACCTGCCGCCGAACACTTCTTCGTTCACCTGGTGATGATCCGTCGTACCCCACCAGAGATTAGCGTAGTTACGTGTACGAGCACAAGCGGAAACGTGAGACCGCCAGGACAGGCTAAGTACCTCGGCTCCCATTCTGGATCGAACTTCGCCTTATATGCGCGCAGCCCCTGATAGTTGTAGAAGTGTTCTCCATGTTGATACACTTGCGCACCGATCCGATCCCAAGCAGTTGTCGTCTGCCGCTTCGCGAACCCAGACAAGGGGGCCATTCCAAGGCTAAACCAGTTGTATCCGTTCTCAGATCCCCATAGCATGAGTTGCACGAAGAGATAATCCATAGTACGTCCAGGTGCGTCTGAACTGTACCGCATGAGGTCAACCGACAATTCATGTTTTCCGCCTCCCTCAAGAACGTTCGCAAACGCGACAATATCACCGTCGTATCGTATGACCGCAATTGGGAAATTCTTTAGATATCGTTCATCAAAGTAACCGAGCGAAAACCCAATCTCCCTTCCCCCTTTCATTTCCAACCACTCATCAGAAATGGTTCGTAGTCTGGAGAGGATGTTAGGAACGCTCTCACGTGGGATAATTTCGAACGTACAATCTTCCCCTTCGACCTTTCTGATCGTGCGCCTGAATTCCTTTCGTCGTTTTCCCTCAAGCGAAAACGGCAGTGGCACGCGACCCTCTTCACCGAGTCTGAAAAACGACAATCCGAGATCCACCATGACTGGCAAATCATCATCACCGACCTGATAGAATATGGGTCGTCCCCCATTGCGCGAAGCGAGTTCGTGGAAGCGCCAGGCCAACTCTAAACGCTCCTCTTCTGGGCCAACAGGTGGTCCCAATGCGATCCAACTTCTCCCTTCGATGGCGTACATAATGAAAGCCGTCCTATCATCGTTGAACAGTAGCAATTTGTCACCAAGAAGTGCCAGATACGCATCGACTCGATCGGACTTCTCGGCGATCGAACGTGCACGTTCCAATTCAGTTTCGGTTAGTGGCAATGGGTCGGGCATCGAGGGATTCAGAAGCCGCACCAGGGCGACGACGAGGAGAACTACAGCCGTCCCAACAGATGCTCGCAGGAACCGCGGAGCATTGCCACTGAGTGAGAACCGCCACCAGAGCTGTTCTGAATACTCGAGATGCTGGAAAGCGAACAATCCTAGCCAAACCGAAGTTCCAAAAACAATAAGGATCGCCACGATCCAACCGGTCGTAAACCACTCGCGCGTCAGTGATGCCCGGCGATAAAAGAATCGGCGGGATGGGACGACGACCGCAAGCACCGCCATGAGAATGAGCGCCTCTTCGACGACAAAACCTTTTAATAATGACAAAAAAATCCCGAGGAAGAGCATGGCGACAGTGAGGAGATACGCTGCGTCAAGCCGTAATTGGAGGCCGCGAGCGAGCACCAACAGTCCCACCCCGACGAGACTAGCGAGAAAGTGCGACAACTCAATGACCGAAAGTGGGAGGATACGACCGAGCCAAACGAGCCGCGAGGAGCCGGCGGGAATAGCCCCTGTAATTAGGAGAGTTGCCCCTGCCAGCAGCGTGAGTACGGCGAGGACGGTTGGAACAAGTGGTGCAGCCCAGCGGTGTATCGTTTGTACGGCAGCTCCCTCTTTTTCACGGTGTACAAGCGTTGTGCGGACGACGAGAACGATCGCAGCCGCGAACAGAGGAAGCAGATAGTAGACGATACGGTAAACGATGAGTGCTGCTGCGATCCCAGTCGTCGGGAGCATTCCGGAGAGGAGTAACAGGAACATACCCTCGAAGACACCCAGCCCGCCAGGAACCTGGCTAGTAACCCCTGCCAACTGTGCGATGAAAAAGACGCCAAGGAATCCTAGATATCCTATATGGTTGCTAGTCGGCAAGAGAATATAGAGTACCATCCCAGCAACTGCCCAATCGAGTATTCCCAAAGAAATCTGTGCGAATGAGAGTCGTAGCTCAGGTGTGTCAATCGACCAGCCTCGAATCTCGATCGGATTCCGTCGTAGGACACCCCAGTGGGCGTACGCGACAACACCGACGAGAAGAATGACACCGACGATCCTGACGGATACCATGGGAATTCCGAGTGCCAAACTGAGAAGTGCAGGTTCGACCACAAAGGCGAGACCGGAATCAATGACGAGTCCGAGCCAAATCGATAATGTACAGAAGCCAACGATTCGCGTCACGTCATCCGCTGTAACGCCCATACCTGAGTAAAATCGGTATTTGACGGACCAGCCGGTGAGCAGCGGAACGCCGACGTTATTGCCGATTGCATGTCCAACGAACGAGGGCACGGCGGTACGTCGGTACCGATCCGATCGGTTGACGTATCGAAAGCCGAGCCAATCGTACCCTGTCATTACTACGTACCCTAGTGCAGTCAACCCGACAGCGAGACCGATAGCCCATAGGGAGTACGCGTTGAGTTCTCCAATGATTTCATGAATACTGAATTCATGCAGTTCTCGGTGGATAGCAAAGAGCGCGAGTGCAAAAACGACGCTTCCGAAAAGCGGCGTCAACTGCTTCAAGGTTGGTCGCTTCATAGACTACACATACTGTATTAATACCGGCACCGCTGAAAGACATTTGGTGACGAGTCTCTTGTCTGTCATCGTAGTCATCAGTTTACTATCCACCGTCTGTCGAAGTGAATATAAATCTAGACATCTCCATTTTCCCCTTTTTACTGAACATCATCGATCACTGCTTTAACAGTCTGAAATATCCCATCTTCACACAGTGCCTCAATGTCGGCTACGAGATTTGTGTTGTGATAGAATCACCACTATCATCTCTCGATAAGGGTAGTGGCTCGCGGATGCTGCTCTGTAAATTTACCCGGTCAGTTTACTGCAATTTCCTCCCACGAGTCACCGTAGTCATTTGTTCTGTAAAGACTCCGATTAGTGATCGCAGTAAGTCGGCCGGATATCTGCTTACTTGTGATAATCATCGGAACTGTAAAACCCGCTTCGTCCGACATTTCTGCCATACATTTTTCCTACGAACCGTCATCCATACGATGGTAGACTGCAGAGGAAAGTCCATCAAAGTCTTCAGTTTGCTTTGGAATGGTTGACGCAGAGACGAGCACCCAATCTGGGTTTCTAGCGTCTAGTTCAACACTCGCCAAATATTGCTTTTCCATCCCACGGCACAGAACCGCGCACAGGCCGAACAGTTCTCCTTCGACGTCGATGCCCCTGGACTCATCAAAGTCACCAATGAGAGCCACGAGAACCCCGCAGCCCATCAGTACACCGTCTCCATCGACGACGTGACTGAAGACCTAATGGCCTGCACGTGCCCGCACCATGTCCATCGGAACGCCTACTGCAAGCACATGGCCGCTGTCGAAAACGCAACCGACGACGGGACGCTTGAGGCCTTCCCGTCCGAGGACAACAACGTCGAACCCGAAGACTGCGACTGTGACAGCCTCGGTGACTTCCCGTGCTGGCCATGCGTGCGAACCGGATGGAAGAAACTGCCGAACTAACTACCGCTTCAACAATCCCTTCTACCCATCTGTTTTATTCTGCTCGCTGATATCCACCAATCTATAATATACTAATCTAACAACTTCGAAACGACTATTAATTTCATAGGATACGATCAATACAATGCGGTGGTCCCCCCTTGCACGAAAGGAATGTAGAACAATTGTAACATCAAAAGGTACGTGGCTTCTAGTTCCACTCATCATTTTGTGGGGTTTTCGCCCGACCTACGCAGGGTGGGGTGCTCTCCACCAGAACATCACAATCGGATATATCCAGATCGGTGCGAGTTTCCTTCTTCCTCTGGGTACGATGCTACTCGGATATCAGTCACTCGTTAGTGAACGCACCAGTGGCAGCATCAAATTCCTCCTTGCACTTCCGCTCACACGAACACACGTCCTTCTCGGGAAAACCATCGGGCGATTCGTAGGCGTTGGAGCGATTGCACTCCTCTCGTTCCTCTTGCTCGCTATTATCGGCATCGTCGAATACGGCATTTTCTCCGTGTTTCTGTATCTCGGTGTCATTATCGCCACCCTCCTTCTTGTGGCTGATTTCATTGCAATAGCTGTCGCCATTTCTGCTGTTACGAAACGGACTGTCACAGCAGCTACTTCGATAGTCGGAGTTTTTCTTATCCTGCTCGGATGGCAATCTATTGTTCGAAATCTCTACTCAGCACTTACGGGGATTCAAATCAGCCCATACAACCCCCCTGCTGACGGTCCATTTTTCTTACTTCTCCGACTGACTCCAGATGCCGCATACAATGTCCTCACAAATTGGGTTCTTGGGGTTGGCAACTCAGCAGACTTGTTCCACTTTGTCTATATGCAAATTCAACCCTCATCCCAAATCAATGCGTATGTGGTCGATACGACATTCCAATCTGGAACAGTGCCATGGTATCTCCATCCCGCATTGAGCATCGTAATTCTCTTAGTGTGGCTCATTTTACCGCTTGGTCTTGCTCGGGTACTGTTCAACCGGGGTGATGCTCTATGAGCAATTCCCCATCGGCGATCGAGACACAAGGGTTGACAAAGCGGTACGATGGTACCCTGGCAGTTGATGGGCTTGACTTACGCGTTGAGCAGGGGGAGATATACGGATTCCTCGGAGCGAACGGTGCGGGAAAATCCACCACGATCGGAATACTCCTCGATTATCTTCGACCAACATCGGGCACTGTTCGCGTTCTTGACCGAAACCCTGAGGAGGATGTCGTCGAAGTCCACGACCGAATCGGCGTCCTCCCTGATCGATTTGGTGTCTATGAGGGCGTCACTGGACGACGGCACATCAAGCTCGTCGCTGAGACGAAAGCTGTCGATGATGATCCTGACACACTCCTCGCACGGGTGGGACTCAAAGATGCGGGCGATACATCCGCCGAAAAATACTCACAAGGGATGCAACAGCGGCTAGCCTTAGCAATGGCGCTCGTTGGTGAACCGGAATTACTCATCCTCGATGAACCATTCACCGGTCTCGATCCACATGGTGTCCGCCGAATGCGTGAAATTGTTCATGAGGAGAACGACCGCGGTGCAACTGTCTTCTTCTCCAGCCACGTCCTTGGACAGGTCGAATTGGTCTGTGACCGTGTTGGGATACTTCACGATGGTCAGTTAATCGCCGAAGGATCACTCTCTGAACTTCGGGATCGTACTGGGAGCGACGATGAGGCATCAATGGAGGACGTTTTCGTTTCGCTCACTGACGCCCGTGTTGACATGGGAGGTGAAGTTCAATGAGACGACGTGCATTCCTTGCTACCACAAGTGGCGCATCATTAGCGGCCCTTGCTGGCTGTCTGGGAGATACTGAATACACTGTCGCGGATACGAATGTCCAAGCATCCTCTGGCCCGCTATCGTTTTCTGCTTCCATCGTTGATGCAGATGCGACAATCGAGGGGCCGGCCACGCTCAAATTCACACTTACCAATACAACGAAGGAGGCTCTCCGTATTCGGAACTACGGCATTTGGCCGCTTGGCATTCTATCCTTGGACGAATCCCTGTCGTCGAATCGGTCACCCTCGATAAAGATGTACTCAAAAGCCTATTCGGAGAGCAACCGAGTAGAGATCAGTTCAGACAGGAGTTCTATGTCGGTTGAGGGTCGTCCACTCACCCGATCACTATCTGCCAGCGGATCTGCTAGTGCAACGTACCGGATTTATGGTAATGACCTCCCTGGTGCTGGTACATACTATCTCACTGGATCATTTGATCAACCAATATTAAGCTATACTCAAGGGACGAAAAAATGGACTCGATATTCCCTTCGAGTGGCTGTTGATATCCAGAAAAAGAAGCGCCTTCCAATCTGATCCTGGTTGTCAGATGGTGACTTCCCGTGCTGGCCATGCGTGCGGACGGGACAAAAAAGAACTGCCGATCTAATCTAAAGCACAGCGGGAATCAATTGATTTCTGCTGGCTCGTTCCAGTCGTGAAAATATAACAAGTACAGTCCTGCAACTGTGAGCACGATTGCTAGAGAAACAACGAGGAGGTCGCCGATTAACCGAAGAACTACAAATAAAATCCAGATAAGAGACATTCCCATCCCCTGTTTTGCACGTTTGGATGTCATTCGTCCAGTACGGTATCCACCATAGCTTACTATGAGTGCTATGAGCCATGCCATTCCAAGGACAACGAAGAATGAATCTGGGAACGCCATAGTGTCTATAAGCATAATGAAAAGATAAATGGCTTGTTTGAATTAGTTGATACAAATAATCTAGTGACGGTCTCGAATCTCACCGACCAGCGAACGCTCACCGAAAGCGTGGATGCTGCGACCGACGATACTCCCGAGTCACCGACAGCCCTCCTCGACCGAGCACAGCAACACGCAACGAACGCCGCCACCGAACACTTCCCCGACCTGCCGGTCGAAACAATCGACTGGGAGATCTCACACCGAGCGCAACGACAGGCAGGCGTCACGAAGTACAACCCGACAACAGAGGCAATCACGATATCGCTGACCTGGACGGCCGACGAACAACACGGGTGGGAGCAATTCAGTTCGACGGTGCGCCACGAACTCATTCACGCCTGGCAGTACCACGAGTTCGGTGACGCGGACCACGGCGCAACATTCACCCGCTGGACGGACGCCCTCGGCACCTCGAGACACTGCGAACGCTTCACCGCGCCAAAGTGGTGGCTCGTATGCGAGGACTGCGATGGACGGATTCCGCGCTACCGACGCTCGAAGACGGTCCGTAACCCCGAGCAGTACAGTTGTGGTGAGTGCGGTGGGTCACTTCAACTGAAAGAGGGTAACCGGCGATAACTGACAGACGAAGAGTAACGGACAGTGATTCTCTATACCCTATCGAAATTCATGTCCTCACTACCCAAGCTACTAAGCGTCAACAAATAGTGTACGACTGCATGGCGGTCATTGTTGAGTTGTCTCTCTCCCCGGAGAATTTCCCGTTAGGGACGGTGCTAACCGCTGAAACAGACCTCCATATCGAGTTCGAGCGCATCGTCCCGGTCGGTGCCGACGTCGTCCCCATTTTCTGGGCGTGGGATGGCGACTTAGATGCCTTCGAACAGCGTGTTCGAGATGACACCAATGTCCAGCAACTCCTCGCAATCGACGAAGTCGGCGACCGCCGATTGTATCTCCTCAATTGGGACATCCCAGCCGGCGCCTTTCTCGAAGGACTCACCACCACAGAAGGGATTATTCGGAATGCACATGGACATGGCACTGATGACTGGGAATTCGAACTGTTATTCCCCTCCTACGAGCATTTGACGCGGTTCCATAACATCAGTCGGGAGAACGATATCGAGTACACACTCGGTACAATCCAGTCACTGAGTGATGCTGGAGCATCACAGCTCAAGAACATCATTACGGACAAACAGCGAGAAGCACTCATGCTCGCATTCCAACGTGGCTATTTCGAGACGCCTCGACAGGTGACACTCTCGGAGTTGGCGACAGAACTCGATATCACCCAGCAGTCATTGTCGGATCGAATTCGACATGGTATCGAGGCTATCGTCGAGCATACACTGTTCGGTGCGTCCGAGCCATGACCGTCTGATCTGCTATTATTTCGCAAGTCTCTTTTAAATAATTCTGTTTGAACAGGCCAAGACCTTATAGATCTCTCTCTCGTACTGCCGATAAAAATGGACACTTCTCCAAACGACACAGACGAACGATGCTCGCTTGACCAGATATTCAAGCTCCTGTCAGATACACAAAGGCGCTACATTCTTACCTATCTCATTGAGACTGCCGATCAACCAGTGCCACTCAACACACTCGTCGAGCATCTCAATAGACGCACTAGCACTAATCGTGAGCGGGTGAAGAGTCGACTCCATCATCTCCATCTTCCCAAACTCGCCGATTATGGCGTGATCAAGTACAATTCCTCACTGCAGATCATTTCATACATGGAACATCCTCGTCTCGAAGCACTGTTGCAGGCGGGACAGTGCCTCGGTGACGGTGGCACTGAATCGGATGTGAGCGAATCCAACTCGTAGTACTCTACGAATCGACGGCAGCAACGGAAACCGTGCGATCAGAATGAATCGTAATGTGATATCCAATATACTCAAAGCTCACTTCTGGTGAGCCATGCTGATAGAGGTCTTCGAGGGCGTCAGGATCAATCACCTCATAGAGGGGCGTCGCAGGCTTCGTGCCATTCGCTTCAGTTACTGCTGTCACCACGGCAGCAGTGACCGACTCCGTGTCCGGACGTGTCTTTCGTATCGATAGCTCTGGCTGCGATGATGACGTATCTTCCATATGCTCTGCTCAAGCAAGGTGTGCTAATAGTTTTTAGGGGGTATTCGGTAGCATATCGCACGCTTTTTGACAAATTTCACTAAGCCGAACACCCACGCCTGCCCGATAACCGCATCCGCCCACGCCTACCACCAACCCATCGCCCTCACTATTCACAATCCCTCGTACGCAGAGGACAGTCCACCGGGCTCTAACCTGATCATGTCTACTGTGCTGTTCAGTCTTGGACAGTCCAGTTCACTTCGCTCGTGAAGCTCCTCGAGCCGCTGCTGCACTGGCCGTCGTTCCATTGCAACTGTATTTGCAAGTGACCGCTCAGTGGGTGCTGGAAACTTGGACGCCCGAACCACTGAACAATATCGTCATTAGTGATTCGAATCAGTGTCCTTTCCAACCTTTTTGCCACTGCTCTTTTGTAGTATTATACCGTCTGGGCGCTTGTATGACTGATTTGATTGTCAAAGCGGCAGTAAAAGAACAGCTTGAAGGACACAATGTGGCGAGTGATTTCTACGATGCACTCGATGAGGAAGTTGCTTCAGTCCTTGAAGACGCTTCTCGCCGAGCCGAAGAAAACGATCGTAAAACCGTGCAACCGCGCGATTTGTAGCTACTCATTAGCTTAGTGTAACATCACCCTGTTTTTTGTACGTCGCTACACAGCACTCATTTCCCTACTGACAGACCGCTATTCCGGTCGAATCCAGATCACACGACGAGCTTCGGGCTTCTTCTTTCGAATTTCGTCGCTCTCATGCAGTCAAGTGAGAATGTTATACGCCAACCGTCGTGATCATCCAAGTTCGTCCGCAATAATAACTATTTGATGTCGTGTACTCTCATACGGAGCACAGTATGATTACAGAGCAAACTCGAGCTCGAATGGAGCTTCTCGGAAGTGTCGCTAGCCTTCTAGCAATCTTGTTGTTTCGGAGACGCTCCGATGAGTCTGAACCCCTCTCTCGTCGCTGGATGATTGCTGGCGTTGTTAGTATGATCCCGTATCAGTGGGCGTACGATCGTGATTGGCATTCGCTCAAGAGTTCTACTCGACGACGGGGAATCGCGACGATGGGGTGGTCAGCTATTCAGCAATTCATCCTTCCAGAAAATGAGTCCGTCAAGTATAGTTTCTCAATCGGCATGCTCGCTGGTGGCATTGTATACCGACTTTGGTATGGTGTGCTTCAGCCTCTCCCCACCATCGATAACGAAATAAAATAGGACTGCCGGGGGCTCACCGGTCCACCCTCTGGATAATCAACCAATATTGATCCGCTTCGCTCACCCTGGAGGCTCAACCGTGACTCTCACTATCACTGACTTCGATACTAAGAATTAGGACATCGCTAGCTTGCTCAGTATTGATCTCAGGTGTCGAATTAGGTAGCAGAGACATGACTGGACCAAATATATATTCCTGCTCGGAGGTTACGCTATGGCACGCGTGTGAGCAGGAAGGAGGGGTGGCGAGGGAAAGGGCGTGTGGATCGGGAGTGATGGCACCAGACCCACGCAAGACCGATTCAGGGTGTCAGAGGCAACCGCGCCACACCCAGTGGCTTCGTGGGGTTCGGTAAATGTTTTGTGCTACTGTTCGAAAATAAGACAGTAAGGCAAACGATCATAGATAGAGACTTCGCTAGTCAACGGGAGAATTTTCCAGTAAAACGTATACAATAAATATCGAGGTTACCTCTGGTTGGTTCTACTCGTTTGCAAGCTTCTCGTACGTCTCGGCATGCTCTTTCCGCTCAAGTGCTGCCATCGCACGCATCACTTCGCGCCGCTCTGCTGCGGTCTCCGCTGCTTGCAGTTGCTTCCGGAGACTGGCACGTTCGGCCTCGAAGTCGGTCGTGCTGTACGAGCTCATCTTAGCAGTAAATATGTCCGTCATGGTATTTAGTCTTCGGGAACTGCATGTGTTCGGCAATACTCGATCACGTGTTCGATATTCACGGCTTGCTCTTGGATCGCGAATTCCTTGAGGATAGTCCGAATCGACTCATCTTCGTACGCAAAGTGGTAGCCGTTCAGTAGATAGAACAGTTCTACTGTGTTGAGTGCTGTTCGCTTGTTCCCATCCACGTATGGGTGATTTGCGACCAAAAGCCGCATCAAATGGGCTGCCTTTTCGTGGATTGTTTCCGGTCCTTGTCCGAAGAACCCGCGTCCTCGAATGTATTCAAGCGCAGATTCGACGTCGGCCGACGAATGAACACCCGGTTCTGTATCGGCATCGCTTACAACGATATCAGCATGAAGCGTATGGATGGTTTCTGCGTCCGGATAGTCCAAATCAGTCATCTGTCACCCTGTGTTTAGTGGCGGAGCTTTGGTTAGTGGACTTTTCGTGAACAGGGCTATCCATTTTACTGTTCCTCGGAGATCCACCAGATAACCACCCGCGGACTCAATTTTCCACGTTCTAACTCACCTCGCTCATGTAGCTCCTCGAGTCGCTGATGCACCGGTCGCCGCTCCATCTCCACCGTATCCGCGACCCACCGTGCGGTCACCGCCGGAAACTCTGATTCATGAATCACTCGAAGAATATCGTCATCACTCGTTTGCTCCGCAAATCGTCCCTGCTCGTCGCGCTCACTCTCGTTTTCAGTCATAGCGCATAGTACTGCAGCCACCCACTTAATACCAACTCCTACGTAGGATACCGAAATCTTTAATACCGACTCCCACATAGGATATGGTAGGAAGAACGGTGCCCTCGGGCGTGTGTAGAAACGCGCCGGGTGCTAGAACACCCGGCACCGGTCTTCCAAATACCACGGCTAGAAGACCATGTCAACGAAAACGCCTAGTGAACTTGAAGCTGACGAGACGGCACAGAACCGCGCACAGGCCGAACAATTTTCCTTCGACGTCGATGCCCCCGGACTCGTTGAAGTCACCAACGAGAGCTACGAGAATCCCGCAGAGCACCAGTACACTGTCTCCATCGACGACGTGACCGAGGAACTGATGGCCTGCACCTGCCCGCATCACGTTCACCGTGATGCGTTCTGCAAACACATGGCCGCCGTCGAAACCGCACCCGACGACGGGACGCTCGACGCCTTCCCTTCGGAGGAAAATGACGAAGACGATGCTGAACCGGAAGACTGCGACTGTGAGGGCCTCGGTGACTTCCCGTGCTGGCCATGCGTGCGGACGGGACGAAAAGAACTGCCGAACGAACCATCGCTTCAGCTCTTTTTACCCGTGGTACGCCAAGTGGCGTTCTCGGACACTACCGACCAGCGAACGCTCATGGAAAGTGCGCAGGATCTGGATTCACCACAACTGGGTCATTATAGTGCCAATCAATTCTCCCGACCCTCATCTCTTCCCCATAGTACGCAAACGTGATTGGACACCATTCGCTCGGTTCCTCGAGGACTTCTTCAGTCAACTCTCGAATTTCCCACTGATTACCGTCTGTCGCCCGCATATCCGCGATATGCGTTACCCTTCGCACGCTCAGTGCCAGCACGAGATTGAACCATCGTCTCAATCTGGAAAACGAATCGCGATTCAATTCTAGAACATAGTTGAGTGTATGCACCATCATGATGTAGAGACGCTCCATTTTCTACAAATTAGTATAAGCGATTATATTGGCAACAATTTATAAATAAGGTGTTATCACTCGCTAAGATCAGTATCTCTAGAATTGCTTTATATTAAACGAATAGAAATATCCAGTAGATGATTTCCCGACAACGGTCTCGCGTTATGTTTGCGATTCTACTGATGATCTGTATCTCCGTGCTCGCTTCGGGATATACACAACAGGTATCCGTCGCTGATCCTGGAACAACAAATGGACCACATGGAATCACAAATGTACCGGCTGATGAGATTACAGTCGTTACCGATCATAAGAGTCCGACCGTTGGGTCGAAGCTTGTCGCACTGGGGCCTAATAAAGAAGTAGTTTATTACAACGCCACGCTGGACTATTATTCCGATGTTGATCCTTCACCCGACGGGAAATTCACTGTTACCTATGTCGGTGTCGAAGACATTCCGAAAAAACAGTGCGACGACAAGACACGTTGCCGTCGGATAGTCATCGAGCGTCTGAATATGTCCACGGATGAGGTTGACCGGTTGTACAGCCGCGTTGTCCCGACGTATGGTGGATTTCAGATACCGTATACAAACCGCTGGCACGACATTGACCGCGTCAATGATACTCATTTCGCCGTTGCTGATATCGAGCGCGACCGGGTGTTTATTGTCAATACGTCTAGCGAGATCATCACCTGGCAATGGCAAGCTCTCGCCCACTACTCCTACGAAAGTGGTGGACCCTTCCCGAACGACTTCACGCACGTCAACGACGTAGAGGTACTGCCGGACGGCCGGATCATGGCCAGCATTCGTAATCAGGACGAGGTTGTATTCATCAATCGAACATCTGGAGTGAACGAGAGCTGGACGCTCGGCGAAGAGGACAATCATACCATTCTGTTCGGCCAGCATAATCCCGACTACATCCCGAAATCACAAGGAGGCCCCGCCGTCATCGTCGCTGATTCGCACAACGATCGCGCCGTCGAATACCAACGCGTCAATGGTACTTGGAAACAGAGTTGGGTGTGGAAGGACAACCGGATGCAGTGGACTCGTGACGCCGATCGCCTGCCAAATGGCCACACACTTATCACTGACACGCACGGTAATCGGGTGATCGAAGTAAACAAGAACGGTGAGATAATATGGAACGCCCAGTTGAACTTCCCATACGATGCCGAACGTCTTGGGACGGGTGATGAGAGCGCGGGCGGTTCGAGTGCACAGAGCGCTCGCCTTACCGGAAGGGCGAATCTCGATGGCGCAATGAAGGATAAGACCACGGCGACGACCGACGACGGTAGCTCTGCTACCCTGTCGACGAAGATGTTGACTGCCGTCGAAGATGCTCTTCCGGCGAAAGTGTTGAACGCTGCGCTCTACGTTATGCCCGGTTGGTTCAGCGTGCTTGAGGTTATCACGCTCTTCATTGGGATCCTCATTGCCCTGATATGGAGTTTAGTAGAGGTATATTGGCGCGGATATCGGCTCCGGCTTCCAATTGACCGTGTCTGAGATTCGCGGCAACTGACTCGGGATCGGATTGGATCACGTAGAATTCCGCAACAACTTGTGAGATGAATTGCGTGCTCGAGGACATCGAGATACGTGTCTTCAACGTGCTGACTCTCGGCCCACTTCTCACGAAAGTTGACGAGCTCCGTATTCTGTTTCGAACGCTGGACCGTCTCGAAGAGCTGACGGCCTGCATTCGAGGCTTCTGCAACGAGATTCGGCGAATCGTCGTCAACACTCTCTTCAGTCTCGTAATCCCGAACGAGATTGATCAGGCGCGAGATCGACACCCGAACTCGTGCATTCTCCTCTGTTCCACCGAAGCGCGTTCTGCAAACACATGGCCGCCGTCGAAACCGCACCCGACGACGGGACGCTCGACGCCTTCCCGTCGGAGAACGACAACAATGCCGAACTGGAAGACTGTGACTGCGCTGGTCTCGGTGACTTCCCGTGCTGGCCGTGCGTGAGAACAGGACGGACAGAACTGCCGAACTAACCACCACTTCAGCTGTTTTTATCCATGGCATGCCAATTGACGTTCTCAGATATCACCGACCAGCGAACGCTCATGGAAAGCGCGAACGCTGCGACCGACGATACCCCCGAGACACCGACGGGCCTCCTCGACCGAGCACAACAGCACGCGGCGGACATCGCCACCAAGCATTTCCCTGACTTGCCGGTCAAAGCGATCGACTGGGAAGTCTCGCACCAAGCCCAACGACAGGCAGGCGTCACGAAGTATGACCCTGCAACAGAGGCAATCACGATTTCACTGACCTGGACGGCCTACGAACAACACGGCTGGGAGCAATTCAGTGAAACCGTCCGGCACGAACTGATTCACGCATGGCAATATCACGAGTTCGGTGACGCGGACCACGGCGCAACATTCACCCAGTGGACGGACGCCCTCGATACTTCGCTACACTGCGAACGCTTCATCACGCCCACGTGGTGGCTTGTCTGTGAGGACTGCGGCGGTCGGAGTGCCCGCTATCGACGCTCGAAGACAGTGCGAAACCCAGAACAGTACCGATGTAGTGAGTGCGGTGGTGCAATTCGCGTTGAAGAGGCCAACGACCACTGACCGATTCTCGTTTAAGTAATTCTCGCGATAAGGAGTAGATATGAAGAAGATTCTCGCGGGCTACTACTTTCTGCTTGAGCTATTACCATCGTTCCTGTTTTGGATGAAGTGGCTGCCCTGGTTAGTAGATTATACTAACAACGGACGACTAAATCCTTGAACGCTTTTGTAACGTACGGAAATATGCAACACCATAATGATATAGACATACGATATAGTCTTTCGCATGTCAAATAGATGTTTGACTCGTCACGAAACGTATAGTGTAATCGAATCATAATAAATCAGATATCGTCGAACAATCCTCATTAGTGTCTATGTTGGTCTTACTCTAATTTATCCAGTTGCTACGACCGTTGAGGAGGACTACTTTAGCCATTGGACAATCTAAATTCTCTCTTCTTATATATTGGCTTAATTATATGGGCTTAAATGTATCCGCATAGAATTAAGTAGTTATGATTTCTAATTATTTAGTGAAGAGAAAGTGGTGTGCAAGACCACCTCTCCTCTTCCCACCCATAACTCAACCATGATGAACCGCAGAAATTTCGTTAAGACAACCGGTGGCCTAACAATCGGTTTGACGATGAGTGGAACGGCAACCGCAAATCCCGACCGAGAAAAATACCGTCCCGGCGGGCCAAGACTCGGCAGCCCGAAATCGATCAACCTCAATGCGTTCCATACCAACACTGAGCTTACAAAAGAGCTCACAAAGATCGAGCAAAAAAGCGACCGCGTCTCACTACGCGAGATCGGCCGCTCCGCAGGACGAAACGACCCACTTTGGGAAGTGAAAGTCGGCGATGGCGATACAGAGGTTCACTTAATCACGCAAATCCATGGCGACGAAGCAACCGGGACGGAAGTCGCGCTCAAAGTGATCAAATCGCTTGGAATGAGTAACTCCCAGCAGGTCGATCACATCCTCGAGAATCTGTCTTTCACAATTATTCCCCGAGTCAACCCAGACGGTGCGATGTACCACTACGACTATGATGGCAACGGTGATGCTGAATGGGTTGGCCGACGACAAAACACCCAAGCGTGGAATGGGGAGTCGCGATATAAGCCATATTACCATTCTACCTATCCAGCTGGTGACCCGGGCTATGACATGAACCGGGACTTCAATATCCGACCCCCGTTAGAATTCAATCCTCGAACAGACGACCGGGAAGAGTGGTGGTACGACCAACGGTACCTCGATATGCCCTACCAGGGTCACACGCTGTTTGCAAGCGGACTTCGGCTCACACCAGAAATCCGAGCAGTGACCCGGTCGTTCAACGAGACGAACCCCGACTATGCGATCACGCATCATCATAAAGGCGGGAACCTCTATCCGGACTCCAGTACCGGAAACAAGCCACAGAAACAAACATTGATGAGCGTGATGGCGCCATACGGTGAGGACTATCTCAATCGCTCACCGTTCTATCCGGACGACCACACACCGATTACGGAGGCCGTCAACCCCTTCCTCGACTACGAAACAAGCACGCGCTCGATCAAGCTGAACTCGCTCGTGATCGAGGCATTAGCCAATCGTGGCAACAGCATCTTCGACAGCATCACTCGCTATGGGTACTACCCACTGTGGGGTTCGTACCTCGACGCGCTTTGTCCGAACATTGCGAACGGAGGCGATAGTGCTGCAGGGATGCTGTATGAAGTTGCCTACCAGACAGACGACTTGGGTCAGAAAGGCCTTGGTCGAATGCTGGAACTTACGAAAGTCGGATTCCTCGAATCGTTCACTGCACTCGCCGACAACCCCGAACTCGGCGAGTACGACATTGAAACATACTTCGATACTCCGCTTTACGGCGAAGGTATTCAACAACGATGACACACTACAACCGTCGACAATTCCTCGAAACAACTGGAACCACCCTCGGTGCGCTCGCGCTCACATCATCACTCGTCGGAGCCGACTCAACCCAGCGATTCATCGTCGACCGACAAAGCTTGGGCAGCGAACGAAACGTCGAAGTAATTCACGACCTTGCCCCAGTGGATCTCCTTGTCGTGAACGCAACCGAAGACGCACTCGGCGGCGCACAATATGCCCGCGACAAACAGTACTCACCCAGACTACCTGACGCGGTTTTCAGACAGTCAGCACGTGTCGTGTATCCGCCAGAAGGAGAAGACCTATACGAGTATCAGTGGGACAAGCAAGATCAACAAATTCCGGCGACCCACGAAATCACTCGTGGAGAAGGCACTCGCGTCGCTGTAATCGATTCTGGCATTGGCGCAGGCCACCCCGAATTACAGGGCACTGTAAACGCAGATCTCTCGAAGAACTTCACGCCAGACTCCCTCGGCGCACCCGGCCCATATGGTGGCCCCCACGGCACACACGTCGCCGGGAGTATTGCAGCCAGCGATCAGAACGATACGGGCGTCATCGGCTCAGCGCCAGCGACAGAACTCGTTGACTTGCGTGTATTCTCCGAGGTCAATTCAGCTAGTTTCTCCGCATGGATGGGTGACGTCTTAGCAGCCATCGTTTACAGTGCCGAAATTGGTGCTGACGCCGCGAATCTCAGTCTGGGGTGGACGTTCCGCTTCCGCGAGGATGGCTGGGGCAAATTCTGGGGCAAATCGATGCAGCGAACAACCACTTACGCGAACCGGCAGGGGACGGTCCTTACCCATGCGTGTGGTAACTGGGGTGGAACTCTCCAGTTCGACAAAGACCAGCGTGATTCCTCGGAGACCGCCGGAGGCCTAACTGTGAGCGCGACTGGCCCAATCGGATTCATGTGGAGAGACAAAGGACTTGAAGAACCGCCGTATGCCCCCGCGTACTACACGAATTACGGAACGAACGCTGTGGATCTCGCGGCACCCGGTGGCAATGTAGATGAAGAAGCGGTCGGAACCGGGGTTAATTGGAAGTATGATCTCGTGTTGAACACTGTCGCCATACCGGAATACAATGATGCTGATGAATATCTTGGAGCCACCTACGGCTATGACTGGTATGCAGGTACCTCAATGGCTGCACCACAGGTCGCTGGCGCCGCCGCACTACTGAAGAGTGCAAATCCACAGATGAATGCGAACCAACTCAAAAGCACCCTGAAACAAGTTGCCGAGGTGCCCAAGGGATATGACAAGAAATACTACGGCTCGGGATATCTCGATACGTACGCAGCAGTATCGCAGTGAGTTTCCTCGGGGCTTGTAGAACCGATTTTCCTTCGACGTCAATGCCCCCGGACTCATCGACGTCACCAACAAAAGCCACGAGAACCCCGCAGCCCACCAGTACACTGTCTCCATCGACGACGTGACCGAGGAACTGATGGCCTGCACCTGCCCGCACCACGCCCACCGAAACGCCGTCTGCAAACACATGGCTGCCGTCGAAAACGCAACCGACGACGGGACTCTCGAGGTCTTCCCGTCCGAGGACAACGATGCCGAACCCAAAGACTGCGACTGCGAGGGCCTCAGTGGCTTTCCGTGCTGGCCGTGCGTGCGAACAGGCCGGAAGGAACTGCCGAACTAACTACTGCTTCAACTACCATTTGCGTATTCCAATACGGTTAAGGCAATAGGAGCACTATCAACCGAATATGAGCGACCAATCACGCACAGAGTCCGGTCACTATGCCGAAACAATCACGCTTGAGCGCGTGCTCCGTGTTTTCGATCAAATCGAGGGTCCGACGATCACTTCGCGCGACGTTGCCGATGTTCTCGATTGTTCAACAGAGGCCGCACGGCAGAAACTCGGCCAGCTACATGAACAAGGACGTATCCATCGACGCAAATCAGGACGAACCGTCCTATGGTGGCGGGCGGATGACGCTCAAGCAGCAACCGAATTTGACCCCGATGATCCACTATTTGCGGAGCCACCAACATTTGCGAGTGAGGAACCGACAGATGCCGCAAACGTCGACGAATATCTCTATGGTCCAATCGAAGCGAACACTGACGACGAATAATGTCGACAAACACATCTACTGCTGACGCTGCACGTTCTCTCTTTGTTGATACCGGCGCGCTCTTTGCCGTCTTCAATCCGAATGATGAGCGACACGATACTGCTCGCGGTGTCATGCAGAATATCCGAACAGGTGAGGCTCCATACCGACCGCTCTATATTAGTAGCTTTGCGGTCGGCGAACTCGCAACACTAATGCTTCGGAAACTAGGCCACGCTGCAGCTGTTGAGGGGATCAGACGTATTCGTGAGTCACCAAATTTGACAATTCTCTATCCTGGTCCAGCAGCGTTCGCAAACACGTGTACGGAATTCGGTCGATATGATGATCAGCAAATTTCCTTTGTTGATCACATGACTGGTGTGCTGGCGGATGAGCGTGATGTTGACCATGTATTTGCCTTCGACAGTGATTTCCGAACCCTCGGACTCACAGTTGTCCCTGAAGATGTTGGCATCCTATGACTGATACTCGCTGTTTGTTCGCGGTTGTTCATCAAGATCGGCGGGATTCCTAGTTTTACGTGACCAGCGAACTACTGGCCTGTACGTGCCCACACCACGGCCACCACCAACTGCAAACGCATGGCTGCTGTCGAAAACGCAACCGACGACGGGACGCTTGAGGCCTTCCCGTCCGAGGACGACAACAACGTCGAACCCGAAGACTGCGACTGTGACGGCCTGAATGGCTTCCCGTGCTGGCCATGCGTGAGGACAGGACGAAAGGAACTGCCGAACTAACCACCGCTGCAGTCTTTTCTATCCATGGCACGCCAAGTGACATTAACAGATATTACCGACCAGCGAACGCTCACCAAAAGCGCGAACGCTGCGACCGACAACGCTCCCGAGGCACCGACGGCCCTCCTCGACCGAGCACAACAGCACGCACCGAACGTCGCGACGAACACTTCCCCGACCTGCCGGTCGAAACGATCGATTGGGAGGTCTCACACCGAGCACAGCGACAGGCAGGCGATTTGTCCTGTGTTGCGCACTGGCAGCCTACAAGCCGGAAGCACCAGCTGGCACCACCGCGGGACGAATAGCGATTTTCCGACCGGATACCTATCCTGACGGTGGCGAGGAGTGAAACTTTAGTCGTCCAAACGAAAACAGGCGCGTAGGAATGTCTCGTCCGCACAATGGCCGAATAGCGCGCTCCAAGTGGACGCGCGACCACGCATCCCGACTCCGCCGCACTCCCGATACGACCGCACCGATAATCTATCCGCCCGAACAGCGAATCAGCGACGAGTATCATCTCTGGGACACGTGGTTTCTGCGCGAGCGCGACGGGTCACTCGCCGAAGTGGACGGCTACCGGGTCGCGTTCTCTCTGTCCGCCTCGTCGTCGCTTCTCCCCGGAAAGCGCCATGATGAAGCGTGCATCCGATACTTCTACTCGACGGACGGACGCGAGTGGACCTACGGCGGACCGATTTTCACCGAGGGTGAAGCGTTCGGCTCCCGCCAGTGGGCCGGCTCAGTCCTGTTGGATGATGGGGACATCTATGCCTATTATACTGCTGCCGGGTTGGGTGACGAACCCGAACTCACCTATGAGCAACGGATCTGCGTCGGAACGGGCGGAACGATTGTGACTGATGAGGAGGGGTTCCATATCGACGGGCAATGGAACCATTCGGTGCTTCTCGAACCCGATGGTAAGCACTACCAGACACAGGAACAATCAATGCGCCAGAACGGCCCGATCTACACCTTTCGTGACCCGTGGTTCTTCGAGGATCCTGAGACGGAGGAGACGTACCTCCTTTTCGAGGGGAATACCCCGATCGACGACCCCGACCCGGAGCGGACGTACAACGGCTGTATCGGTATCGCACACTCCGAGATGGGCGACCCGACGGACTGGGAATTTCTCGACCCGCTCCTCGACGGCGAACGCGTCAATCAAGAACTCGAACGGCCACACATCGTTGTTCGGAACGAGCGTTACTACCTCTTCACTCCGAGCCACCAACACACGTTCGCACCCGGCCTCAGCGGCTTCGACGCGCTCTATGGCTTCGTCGCGGACTCCCTTTTCGGTCCTTATGAACCGCTGAACGAAACTGGACTCGTCGTCGCGAATCCCGACAACGCCCCGTTCCAGGCCTACTCGTGGTTGGCCTTCGGACATGGCGATGAAATTCTCGTGACGTCTTTTTTCAACTACTTCGACCTCAACGGTCTCTCGCTCAATGACGTCGCGTTTCTCCCGGAATCCGAGCAACTCCGGCGCTTCGGTGGAACGTACGCGCCGACGCTTCGCCTCCAAGTGGCGGGGAACCGAACCCGCATTTGGGGCGAGCTCGAATACGGACGGATTCCACTTGAAGAGGAGTCACTGACGGCACCAGACCACGTTCGCTACCGCGCGATGAACGACGAGGACATCGACGTCGACAACAGCGCGTACTGAATTAGTCGTCGCCTGCCTCCGCCGTTGAACCCACGTCTACGGATGGGACGGCAGAAGTATCGAGCTCCCACGCGTCAAGGGTCACGATGCGGGCGTCACCACCCGCCGCATAGAGTGAAACGCCATCAGAGTCCGCACGAGTCGGATAAATTCGGCCCGTGAGACAGCGGCGTTCGTTCGCGAACACTTCGACAATGGATCCATCGATGAACACTCGAAGGTCGATTTGTTCCTCGCCGTCGAGCGGCATCCGTATCGGATCGTCGACCGTCTCAGCATGCAGGCTCGATGTCGAACGTTCGAGAATGAGTTCATCACGGCGGACGTGCAATGGCGTCCGCTCCTCGCCGTCCACAGTTTCACGGAGGACGATACCCACTTCGTGGGCGGTCTCGAGGTCGATAGTGAGCGATAGTTCGAGCGTTCGTCCACGCGTCTGGAGGACTTCACGCTGCCCGTCCGAAATCCCGCGTGACTCGAATCCGTGGTGGCCCTTGCGGAGCGACGTCACTTCCGTTGCCGGTCGTTGGCGCAGTTCGCCGTCTTCGACGCTGAGGACGCGGGGAAGCGAAAGCGCACCCGACCATCCGGCATCCCACTGTGCACGCTCGCTGCGCGCCTCCTTCAACCAGCCGAATGTGACTGGGCGGCCGGAAGAAGTTTGCAACGTCTGTGGTGCGTAGAAGTCTCCGTAATCGAGAACCCCGGACGCCTCGCACTCAAAGCGTCCGTCACGGACGTTTCCGAGAAAGTAGAGGACGCGTTCATAATTCGAGACGTGGAGCAGGCTCACTTCGCCAAGATCGAGGAGTTCGGGGCATTCCCACATGTGGCCTGCACCGTCCCAATCGCCGGTGAGCAGCGGCCCGAGGTACGTCCACTCCCTAAGATCGTCCGAGCGATATCGAAGCACTGTCCCGCCAACGCCGTCGATACTGGAACCAATGAGCTGATACCACGCTCCATTTTCGCGCCAGACACAGTGGTCGCGGAACTCGGCGTCCCAGTGTTCGGTCGAAAGGATGTCGAGTTCCACTGGCGGTTCCGTTACGATGGGGTTTTCGGGGTGTTTCGTCCACGTGTCGAGCGTTTCGTCGGTCGCAGTCGCGAGACACGGGAGTTGCCGACCACCGCGGCCGCCCGTATAGAGAATGCGGGCCATCCCGTCGTCGTCTACCGTACAGCCCGACCAACAGCCGTCTCGGTCCGGGCCGTCGGGGTCGGGCGTGAGCGCGACTTGATGGTCCTCCCAATGGAGAAGGTCATCGCTTGTCGCGTGTCCCCAGTGAATGGTGTGGTGATAAGGGCCACCCGGGTTGTACTGGTAGAAGGCGTGATACGTGCCATTCCACTCAATAAGGCCGTTCGGGTCGTTCAGCCAGTTGGCGGGGGGTGCGAGGTGATACTGCGGACGATTGTGGTCGCCGCGGAAGTCGGTCCGCATCGCGGCGAGGTCGGCGGCGGCCTTCGGGCGGCCGCCGAGTCCGTCATCCCCACCCGAGCCGAGGAATCGAAGACATCCCGCGAGGAACGTCTCGCGGCCGCCATCTGCACCCGATGCGTTGAACTCGACGTTCGAACCGACGCCGAGGACGGTTCCCGTGGCGGGCTTCCATTCGAGGACGGACACCTCGCCCGGACGGTCGATATCGCCCTCGAAGGTGCTCGCCAGCACGTCTGCCCGTTCCGGGAGGAGGTTCACGTATCGGGCGTACGACTGGGTGCCGCCGCCGCCGCGGGTGTGAAAGCGAATGTCGTCGAAGGCCGCGACCGCCGGGTGATCCTCGTATTGGGACTTCCACAGGGGTCCGACGGGCGTCTCGACCGGTTCGACGCCGACTGCGTTTGGGGCGACGCGGTCGATATCGAGCGCTTCGACAGCGGTCAGCGCCTGAAGGCTCAACAGGAGGGTGCCACCGGCCTCGAAATAGTTTGCGAACACGTCGGCGAACCCGTCGACGGACGACGGTTCCACGGGAGCGTCGCGGTGCCACCAGAGTACATCATACGTGGTAAGAATACCGCTGTCGTGAATATCAGCAAATGGGACGCGGTCGGTGGTACCCAGTTCGGTGGAAACCCACTCGAACGCCGCCCGCTGCTCGGAGGAGAGATCGCCGCAGTGTAGGAACCCGATGTTAGGAGACGACGGAACCATTGACAACAACTATCAGTGCACAACATATAATCGACACGGCTTTGAATCGGGGTTATTAGTGACAACTTGTATGGGTTTCACGGGTCGTGACCAATTGCGTAGCGAGGTGCGACGTTTGTTGTGTCAATTGGATTTGTTGTCGGGTCAGGCGTAGCCAAATATCGGTTGCTTCAATTCCCGTTATCTCCATAGGAATTTTAACATCGACGACTGTGCCCGCCATATCCAACTTTTTGTCAAGCAAAGCGGTAAACACGCTGAGCATCCATTGGTCAGCAATATCCACATTCGAAATCTGCCTCAGATCACAATCTCAATGACCTGGGACGCCTACGAACACTACGGTTGGGAGCAATTCAGTGCGACCGTGCGCCACGAACTCATTCACGCATGGCAGTACCACGAGTTCGGCGACGCAGATCACGGGCAAACGTTCACCCGGTGGATAGACCGCCTCGATACCTCGCAACACTGCGACCGCTTCACCACGCCAACGTGGTGGCTTGTCTGTGAGGACTGCGGCGGTCGGATTGCCCGGTATCGACGCTCGAAGACAGTTCGCAACCCCGAGCAGTATAGCTGTAGTGAGTGCAGTGGATCACTACGCGTTGAGGAGGGCGACGGTTACTGACCGAGTCCTGTTTAAGTAGTTCTCGCGGCAAGGAGTAGATACGAGGAAGATTTTCTGTAACGTCGTCTAGGTAGGTAAAGTAGTAGAAACAGTCTCGCCAGAATATCAGTGAGCTCAAAATACGAGTATTGTCTTAGTAACGTTTTGTTATAAATAATATCAATATAATGAAAAATGCTAAGGGTGCAGTGATCATCCTAAATCCAGGCTGCCCCTTATTGCTGCTACTTTTTGATTGGGTGCTTGATTGAGAGATTGGTGACGATGTTGTCTGTGTTGTTTGCTGACTTTCTGTTATATTTGGAGTCCTATCTGTCGTTCCATGCGTCTCTGAAAGAAAAACTGACGTGGTCGGATCCTGACTACCGTTACATGATCCAGCTTGAATAGTAATCGTTGTGTCCATATCTAGTGAAACTACTTGTCCATCCGCAGAAATAAGTTGCCAGCCTTGAGTCCGATTATTACCTCCAGAGAATGGCCACTGTTCCCAGTAGGTAGCGCGCTCATTAAATCGCGGGGTGATTCTGATTGTATCGTTTAATCCGAGATTCTCCAAACCTTGGTACGCGCCACCGTCTGTTCTCCCAGGCGCCCACATCCAGTCTATTTCGTTTCCGGAACCAGAGTTCCCCCAGCGGCCCCAATTATCGTCCTGACGGCCTCTCCCATACCAATCGTCTCTCACAACCCAGGAACCTGCCGGAAGTCCCGAAATATTCATCGTGATAGTACTTGAATGAGAGTCATTAGTTCCTAGCTTATCATGCAGAAATACCAGATTTAAACCATTCGAACCACGATATAAGAAAAGATTACTGACCTGGTTCTTTTGGTAGGGATTCGTCCCGAATGATGAATATTTATCACTGTACGGATCTGTTTCGTTATTCCGATAATCATAGAAGTCCTGAACGGAATTACTCCCATTGCCCAGAGGCGTTACAGTGTGACACTGACCATCCTGATGAACGCTAAACTCTGTCCGTCGTGCCGCTTTAGTCATACCAGCAAGATAGTTTATTCCTATGAGTGAGAGCAATATCATCAGAATAAGGATGATACTTTGGATCCGTGTATTCATGCTCGTCATTAATAACAACTTCCGTGAATCTGTATTCGAGATAATTCAGCTCTCGTGGAGATACGACTAGGAGTCAATATGGAGACTGTTCGACCTGCCCCCATTACATTGTTGCTCCGATTAGTGGTGTTGAAAGAGACAAATTTCCGTTTATTATCTTCTTTTTCCTTTCGCTTAGAAGGATGACCTGATGTTATAGTCATTAGCTCACTAGTAGTTAAACAATCTATTAGTAGTTTCGCTCATAGGAAGCACGTTGTTGGTAAGTCAGAGGATAATTCGAACAATTTCTTTGAGAGCGTCTTGACCGGGTTTGTGGAAGATTCGGCGGCGAAGCTGGAAGGCTCTGAAATACGGCGTGAGCTTGTCCTTTGAGACACCTCGGTGCTGCGAGAGCCACGACAAGCCTGCAGCCCACCAATACACAGTCACCATCGACGACGTGACCGAGGAACTGATGGCCTGCACGTGCCCGCATCACGTCCACCGTAACGCCTACTGCAAACACATGGCTGCTGTCGAAGGAGCAACAGACGACGGGACGCTCACCGCCTTCCCCTCCGAGGACGACGACGATACCGAACCCGACGACTGTGACTGCGATGGCCTCAGTGACTTCCCGTGCTGGTCATGCGTACGAACCGGACGGAAGGAACTGCCGAACTAACCACCGCTTCAGCTGTTTTTATCCATGACACGCCAAGTGACGGTCTCGGATATCACCGACCAGCGAACGCTCACGGAAAGCTTGAACGCTACGACCGACGATACTCCCAAGACACCGACGGGCCTCCTCGACCGAGCACAACAGCACGCGGCGGACATCGCCACCAAGCATTTCCCTGACTTGCCGGTCAAAGCGATCGACTGGGAGGTCTCACACCGGGCGCAACGACAGGCAGGCGTCACGAAATACGACCCTGCAACAGAGGCAATTACGATCGTGCTGACCTGGACGGCCGACGAACAACACGGCTGGGAGCAATTCAGTTCGACGGTGCGCCACGAACTCATTCACGCATGGCAGTACCACGAGTTCGGGGAAGCGGACCACGGGCGAACGTTCGCCCGTTGGACCGATGCTCTTGACACAACCCAGCACTGCGAGCGGTTCACATCGCCGAACTGGTGGGTGATTTGTGAAGACTGTGACGGGCGACTCGCGCGCTACCAACGCTCGAAGGTGGTCAAACACCCCGAGAAGTACAGTTGTGGTGACTGTAGCGGGTCGCTGCGCGTTGAGGAGGCCACCGAATGACGTACAAGTACCGCTGTCCGCGCTGTCTGCGGGTTATTGGGACGATGACGGTGGCTGGTCCGTCGCGGGTCCATCTGAGTCCGTGCGGGCACTGTCTTGCTGCTCCTGATGCCGTGCTTGAGATGGGCGACCTGCACCCACCGCGCCCTGATGTGTGGGTGACGGACTTCCTAGACACACCTAATAGCGCTTCTCGCTGACGGCTTTAGCCCTCTTTTGTATAGAAATAAAACAGAAAATTACTTAATAAGAATGGTACTACTCTCCTCACTTTAGGAAAGAACTCTCCGCAGGGATGGGATCCCACAGAAGCAAATATCAATGAGTCGATGAGATTTGTTAAGTTGTAAACGGTTAATCGAGAGGCCAAGAATCACTACTCATGAAATCCATAAGCGGAAGTAAATTGGGGACGGGGGTGGTCCAAAAAACTATGCGCGAACGCTGCTTCCAAGGCAATGGCGGCTCACTGCGTGTGGTTCGACTCTCACGGGGAGTAGCCAGCTCTTTGCAGTATCTGATCAAGAATGATCATACAGATTGCTATCGAGACAAAGGTTGTTAGGAGTCGAGCAAACAGTTCAAACTCAAATATTCTGATAATCCAATCGCTAAGTAGAATACCGGAGACAATTGCGACCATTCGACTGCCCAGACCAGTATTTTCCAATGTTTCATACATGTCACTTCCGATAGATTGGGTATCAATAATAGTTCCGTTGAATTTCTACTAGTCCAACAACATCGCCGAAATAGCCGTGAGGTGGAGTGTGTATAGACTTCTCCACAGTGATTGGAGAGGTCGTCTCAGAGACTATCTACGCCCAGTGGAGGAGATAGAGAAGATAGAGACTTGCGCCGGTAACAAGTGTCCCCGCGAGAAGGCATCCCGCCATAGCGAGGATTGAGGAGGTGTAAAGTGCAAGTTGGAACAGTTGAAGACCGACGAGCACAGCGAATATAGACAGAATTGTCCAGAGGATGGTTCCTATCAGGGTGCGGCTTGTACCGATAAGCTCATCGCGTACGATGGCACGAATCTTTTCTTCGCTGAGACCATCGGAGGGCGTCATACTTCGTTAACAAGTGGCCAGCAACAATAAAATATCGACTACCTGGTTCAAACTATCCGTTATGTCGCGTTCTCGATGACCAGAAACTTTCTACCTATGAGTAAGCAGTCACACTCTCCGATCAGTATGCAGCTGATTTTCTGTTCCCTACCCTCATAAGCAGAAATGGATTCTCCCGGGGTATCTGGCGAGTCACCGTATAAAATACTGGATAAATGATGGTAGTCAATCAATGAGTGCAAGAATAATAATAACGATCCCAGTAAGAACAACGATTAAGCTGAGTGCTCTTGAGAGCGAAACATTCCACTCTGCGGGTTCGACGTCTGAGAATCGTTGTTTGCTACCAATTGCATCGATTTGTTCGCCAAACCTTGTCAACTGATATGCATACCGCATCCCGAATAGCCCAAGACCAATTAACGCACCACCCAATAAAAGCCCAGTAATCTCAATCATTGACTACCACTAGTAGAGCATTTCTATACCATTTCTGCTCAGTGAAGGTCGGAATTATCATTTGGATGGTGTACTGGATACGAAAATCCTATCGTGAGGACTCCAATTCTGGTTTTTTATCTGCGATACCGTCTCCAACGCTTTGCGTGTCAGAAACATATTTTAATTGTTGTTTTTTATTTGTGCTGGGGTGGTATGGTCTGGCCCATAGGGGAATCTCACAGCCCAATCGTGCAACACGGTTTTCGATCGATGGGTGAGTGGCAAACAGCGCAAAGCGGAGCGATCGGTCTTCATTCCATGGAATCGGCCCTGCAATATCCTCGATATTCTCACCAGTCGCAACCGCAGCAACTCGGTACAGTGCCTCAGCAAGCGTCTCAGGGTCAACAACACAAGCAGCGTACGCATCCGCCTGGTATTCCTCCAATCGATTTGCGTATCGACTCACCGCGAGTGCAAGTGGTTCAATACCGAGACCGAGTATATATCGAACAACGCGAATCCGTCTATCTTCAGCAAACGCAAACGCGCCAAACAAGAGTGATCCGATACCGGCGACTGCAGGCCCGCGACCACCGAGAAAGAGGTGCCAGAACACACAGAATCCGAGTATCTGTGGAAGATATGCACGAAGTGCGTCCGTATGAAGATCCGTCCCCAGGTGGCCAAGTTCGTGCGCAAAGAGCGCACCTACTCCCTCCCGACCAACAACTTGTGGAAGAAGCGGGTCGAGTGCTACGATCGGTGCGCCGTCATCGTAGCCGACGACGGCGCCCGGCGCATCCATCTCCATCAGGACAACTGTGGGAATGGGACGAGTAGCGGATTCACATACCTCAAGGACTGTTTGGTGAACCTCTGGTAATTCTCCGGGCTCGAATGGTCTGGCATGCCCATGATCGAACGCATAGCGACCGCCCGATCGATAGGATGCATAGGCGATGCCGCCAAACGCGGAGAGAGCAACACTGACGACAGGAAGTGGGGCGCCTGTTTGAACAACGGTCGCAATCGCAAGAAGCGTGACGGTTAAGAGTCCGAGTGTAATACTCCATGCTCGGACTCTTAACGAGATCACCATATCACTGGATACTCTTGAGATGAGTAATAATTAAATCGATATCTTTGGATCGTGAAATCACCTGTTCTGAATGCTCGAGACAGAATACGGCAGTGAAAGGGGTGCCTCGAGTCGGTTTACTCGATACCAGTGACCAGGAGCATATGTACCCTGACGCGAACATTATTCTAAAATAATAGACGGAAGTAAATGCTTATGCGAGAAGACGCGCCCACAAGACATCTGCCAAGGTGAGTCCCAAATACCCACTCACTACAATTCCTATGAACTGGATAACAGCATCTGACAATGTTTCTATACCGAGAAGGTCAAACCCTGCAAGGTCAACTGCTACCATCAGTAGTGCCAGGAAAGCAACGAACGCGAATAGTTGAGGGTTAACTATCGCCGGCCTGCTCGTGTTTTCACGCGAGGTTGAACTATTTGATCTCATACAGCATTCGATAACCTCTATCATCTTCGTTCTTGGGAAGAACATTGTTGGTGGGTCAAAAGACGGTCTCAACGATTTGTTCGAGGACTTCCCGTCCACATTTTCGAAAGCAGTGATACGTAAAGTGGCAACCGACCAAGGAAAATGAGACTGAAGTACGTCACGCCAGCAACCCGAACCAACACAGGGAATAATTCCAGGAATGCTTGCACGCCGAGAATGATCGTGAGTATCACAAGAAACCGAAGGAGGGCTTGGTCATCGGCGACCGAATACTTTACTGTCTCATTCGCTATGTCATCATTGGATGGTGACACGTTCATAATTTAGAGTGGCCTACATTTTTATATAGGTTCAACAAAAGAATATTAACAGGAAACACTTGAAGTTGAAATGAATCTAAGAACACTTCGATTTCTATTGGTTGTCTTTGGTCTCTGTCTTCTCGGATATTTTGCTGGTGGGAGTCAGATTCACGCAGAACTCGCGAGCGCCAACCCAGTGTTCATCGTTCTCGGGTTCATCGTCGTCTTAATTGCGCTTTTCTGTTGGAGTGAAGCGGTTCGCTGTCTCCTCGATTGTCCAGAAACCCCCGTAGAAGGATGGCGATTTCGGGGTGCGTATCTCGCAAGTTTCTTTGCCAAACAAATTGTCCCGATCGGCCGAGCAAGTAGCCCGTTTCTGCTCGCCTACATCGTCTCATCCGAAATGAGCATAGATCGTGACCGAACGCTCGGAGTGGCACTCGTGGTAGAGGTACTGAATCTCACTGCATCGCTCAGTCTCGGTCTTTTCGGCTTGATTTTCCTTGCTCTCAGCGATCAATTTATCACTCTATTCATTCCTATGCTCTCCCTCCAAATTGCGGTCCTCCTCACGGGTGGGTGTCTGCTGGCAACGGACACGCTCTATCGATACAAGCAACTGGTGTTACGCCCAGTAGCGGTGATGGCTGGCCGCTTGCTATCACTGGTACGTGCAATAAGTGGGAATCGATCACAGCGTCTTCAGCTTCGACTCCGTCCAATACAGGCCCGCACTCGATTGATTCGTGATGTTCTTCGCTTACGAGTGCGGGCGTATTCGACCGAGGTGAGTCTCGTTTTCGAGAATCGTCAACAGATTGGAATCGCATTCGGATGGTCGGTCGTCGGGTGGATCTGTTTCTGTCTCCCACTCTATGCGAGCTTTCTCGCACTCGACCAACATGTATCGATACTACTTCCGCTCTTCTTGATTCCAGCAAGTGGAGTTGCACGAGTCATTCCCCTTCCGGGTGGCCTTGGTGGTGTTGAGGTCGTCTTGGGTGGGATGATTGTCGCGCTAACTGGCGTGGATGTCGGAACCGCTGGAGGAGTTGTTCTCTTGTACCGACTGCTGAGTTATTGGGGCATCCTTGTACTTGGTGGGATGTATTCGATGTATTTCCTCGATATTGGCCAATTCGTGCGTTTTCGACGAGATCAGACCTCATAATAGAAACCCACGCAATCAGTATAAGAATATTTCTAGCGTGCGGCAAGTAGTGACAAACATATAATAATTAACAGTATCTGTCCCAACCTCCGTGGCTCTATTACATCCTTCAGAGTGTGACAGGAATGGTGTACTGAACAAGGAGGCTATACACATCGAAAACCAGCGCTTGTTTCAGTAATTATCTGTGATTTCGGCGGGTTGTACTCTTTGTTTGGTAGGGTGAACAGAAATGATTTGTCGATTGGAATTCGCATATCAGTATGAATCAGGTACTCACGAATATTTTCAGTTCACCCTTTTACCTGTCTCACATCATCTTTTCGGTGCTCATCGGGTACTGGATCTATCTCGACGCCACCGAGCGCGGAAGTGATGCGAATCTCCTCTGGGCTCTCGGATGTACATTCATTCAACCTCTTATTATCGGCTATCTGCTCTACCGAAGTGAGATTGGAGGGCGAATCGAACCTGCCGGAGTCGCAGAGCGGGTGATTGGTACCTTCGTCATCGGCCAACTTGTGACCGAACAACTTTGGTTCGGTCTCCGGTTCACCGGTGTAATTGCTACCCGAGTTTATCCGCCAGCGGTCGAGTTCCAGTACTATCTTGTTTTGTTCGTGGTCGGTGTGATTCCTGGCTACTGGCTCGTCTGGAAGCGGGGATGGGCACGCATCCGTAGGGAATTTGGCTGGGTTCAGGAATCAGAACGTGCCACCGTTCAGAACTAGCAACAACGTTGAGTTGGTATATTATACTAACTTCGGCGTATTCACTTTCGGTCTGGCTGGCGATTAGTTACGGTACGATTGAGCGAAGTGACTGCATATGCTCCGTGAGACGACTCTGTTCGATGCGCTCCAGCGTGAGCTTGCGATCGTGTTGGACGAGACACGAGACGACGAAAGTGACGCTGAGCAGCTTGCAACGCGGATGCGCTAGAACGAGCAGTCACTAGGTTCACTACCGACTGTGGAGGGCCGTAGTATTTGAGACACTGTTATTCGCCACACGCTTTTTCTTCGTCTGGCGCCAGAAACTCGATTTCAACAACCGCTCGAGATGGGGCAGTACTCTCCCCAATTTTCCACTGTTCGAACTTTCCAACCAGCGACGGACTTTTTAGCGCCTTTTGTGTCGGCCACTGTTTGACCGGCAGCTGAAAGACGAATCGATCGCCGTCAACGCTTGAGGTGGGGCACCAACTAGTGTTCGTGGTTGGCGAAACCAGCTGCGTATCTGCGATAAGCGTCGCAATGAAATGCGTCGAGTAATCAGTTGTCCGGAGCAAATGCTGTGTTGGTTCTGGAAGCGCACTCCACTCGATTCGTTGTTTTACATCCTGTTTTGCTGTGAACACCGCTGCCTGGAGTGACACCGCATCAGCCGAGGAAGACGTATTGGTGAGTGGCTGCTGATCGAGAGACACCTGCGAACCGTGGCTGAACGTCGGTTCTTCAGTTGCACCGAGTGAAAGATTCGCACAGCCGCTTAGTGAAGAGACTCCGAGTGCTGCTACTCCAGTGAGAACTGCACGGCGAGAACTATTTGGATATGTCATAATTTCAATTAGATTTCAAATGATATAAGCTTTGTTCTCAATGGCTCGTTTAACCGATTTCACGCCTTAAAAGCGAAGACACCGACTAGGGACTCTTCTACTATTTCTGAGGGGTCGATGGAGTCCATACAGTCGATTGAATCTGTGAGACGGTAATGGAAGAGGCAATCGTGTTCTGTTGTTCTAACCAGTTATGCAAAAAGCAGTCTGATTTCTAGGAGTTCGTTCTGTTTCAAGATGCGTGATTGTTTCCATATCCGAAATAGAACGTGTGACGGCAGTGATGTCGATTTCTCAAATCCGCCCGATTTCGGCGCTTTACTTCCTGTGGGCAGTATAAGCGGCAGTGGCCTACCAATGGGATTCCCATCCTGATTCGTGCGCAGTTCTTGGTGCGAATTTCCTCACTCGTCGAACTACTGCGAGTCATCCGAACGGTCTGAATGCTCGTCAAGGAATTTGAGGACCGGGCGAATATTCCCAAACTGTGGTCCAGTCTTCACTTCGTAAGCGTCCTTGTTCCAGTGAATAAACCCCTTATCTTCCAGTCGCGGCAGGTGTTTATGATGCATCGCTGGCTGGCGGCGATCCTGTTCCACTGCCATCCACTCGGAGCGGGAATCGTGCTCACGGAGTTCGACGAGGAGCCGCCGCCGAGCGGGATTTGCCAGAGCATCGAACGAATCATTGATCACGTCGTCCACATCCCTCTCATGGCTGGATTCTGCCTCGGTCATCTGTCTCTCACTTCATCACACAATGGGAGCGGTGCCCAAAATGCTTGCGGTTCTGCGGATATCGCACCCAATTAGCTGCGATATCCGTTCCCATACGGGGGTAGACACCGTGATATCGCAGTTCGGTCTCCCGTTCAGTTCGACCGCTCTTGGATTACTCTTCGTCGGTACCGTATTCAAAGGGACTCCAAGGTTGGGTGTAGTTGTTCGAGATGATCTCTGAGCTGTGGATGATGAGTCCGTACTCGTTCAATTGCGCAGTGATGTCCGCGAGATCGAGGGTGTTCGTTGCGACGGCCTTGACGTGGAGATTGCGTTCGCTGGTGAGCATCTCGTCCACGTCGATGATACCGGGAACCTCCAGCACGTCTTGAGCGACGGCTTCGCGATCGTCGGGATCGGCCGAACAAATAAACATGATATTCAACGAAAAGCCCGCCCGTTCATAATTGATTTTTGGCGCGTACCCCTCGATCACGCCCATGGACTCCATGGCCTCGATCCGGTTGCGGACTGTACTCCCGGAGACGTCCACCTCGGCGGCGATCTCCTGAATCGTGACGTTGCGCGCGTCTTGCTGCAGCGCGTACAATATGCCTCGGTCCACTTCGTCGAGGACGAGTTCCTTGTGAGCCATAGGAGCACTTCCAGCGCGAACGAGAAGAGAATTCCCATCCCACCCAGTCTCCTTCACCAGCGAAGGAGACCGAGGACTCGAACCACTAACGGACGAGCAATCACAAGAAGCCTGCAGACACACAAGCGATAGTACTATCTCAGGGAGTGGGTGGTGGGCCATGCAGCGGGAATTTGATACCGCTGGAAGTCTCTCACGGTCTCCACCAGTGTGGCTTGATGACTGGTGGGCCTCCGTACAAGCAATCCGTCGTCAATTTGTTTAGAATCATTCGGTTGGCAGTCATAACGTAGCCAGTAGTCGTCGACCGCTCTTAGGAGAAGAGGAGATCGCAGCAGACACGTGGTGTCTAGCAGAGTTGGAGTGCCCGGTATTGATGCTCAAAATCCGTCCGCAACCCGGAGCAGTACAGCTGTAGCGAGTGCGACGATTCACTCCGTGTCGAGAAGACCAACGGTAACCGATTGACTCTCGTTTACGTAATTCTCGCGATAAGGAGTAGATGTGAGGAAGATTTTCGCGGACTGCTGCTTTGTGCTTGAATTCTCATCGGTGCCCTGGCTTCAGTGATACTGCTGGAGTTAGTATACTATTCTAACATAGAGTACGGCCGATGTTAGACACTGAATGACTAAATTTTGCTGCCTCAACTGCTCTATCGCGTTGTATCTCAATTACTCACACAACATTTTTGCCAACTGCCTTCGTAGTACAGGCAATTCATGAGTAATGAGGATTCGCCGAACTCTGATGACGGCGACCCACCCAAAGGGATTCAACTTCAGTACGACTGGTCGTCGACAGAACCAAGCACCGCTGTCGTCGAAACAACTGCCCAGGCAGCGAACTGTGACCACCGGGAACTCAGTCCGCTTTACGATTCCATCGACCCTGATGCCTTTGACGCGATTCTTGCACGAACGAGAACAAACATCGATACGACCACGTCAATCTCGTTCACGTACGCTGGCTATTCCGTCACAGTCCACAGCACCGGGACCATTCACGTTGCTCCCGTCTAAAAACAGATCTCGAATCGAAATCACACGCTTTCAAAACCACCGATCACGCGGAGAGTTCGCGCCTGATAAAACAGCGCCCCGATAACGCACTACCCATCATTCGTCATCAGGCATGTCAGGATCTTGCCTCCGCGGTAATCCCGTGGCCATCAGTCGCCGGGCGATCACCACAATCCCATTATCGAAGCCCCGTCCAAATACAGCCTTTTCAGTCTCGATCTCTCCAGTGTCCGTCTCATGGACTGAACTCACCAGAATCGTGTTCTTGTCGATTAACACCAACCGACTGATTGTCGTGTTGTCGTCGACCTCCAGTGGCGAACTGTTCAACCATTCCAACCCGGAGACGAACACTTCCGCGTTAGGCACTGCCTCTGCAATCCGCTCACGAATGTCCTCAGTTTGGGTGCCAATCAGCACAGTGAGTCCCGTGTTTAGTGCTTCTTGGAGTTGTTCGAGTAATTTCTCGGTCACAACCTCGTCTCGGCCAATGATGAAGACGATTTCTTGTCCAGCGGCATCGATGAGTTGCTGGGTCCGATTCGTAATCGCGGTCGGTCCCGAGAGCGCCCACACTTCGTGGGTAATTTCCTCATCACCACCGTTCGATTCTGCAGGCTCGATCGCAGCAAGCGCCTCGACAAGCGTGTCCGTCCGCGATTCATACTCTTGGCGCAGTGTCTCGGCGGCTTCCTCGATCGGCACGGCGCGAAATTGCTGCGGATTCGAGTGCTGGATCTCGACGAGTCCCTTTGTCTCTAACACCCGAATCGCATCATAGACGCGTGTTCGGGGGACTTCGGAGGTTTCGCTAATCCCTTTTGCTGTCCCCTTTGGGAGGCGTGCTAAGGCCACAAAGCAGCGTGCTTCGTATTCTTTCAATCCAAGTTGTTGGAGCAGTTCGATCGATTGCTGTTGATTAGATAGCTCGTTCATGGGTCCCAACCATTTACCCCAGACATTCCGGGGTTGTTCATACTGTTTTGGCGTCGCTCACAAGACAGTCCGTGTCGAAGCCACCGCGCTTGTCCGACAGCACTGTCTCCCATACAGTGAGAATGATTGTCGAGACGTATCAAAGGCACTCATTCCTAAACTGCCATATTGCTCATTTACCAACAATCATGCGATTCACTCAGATAATCACACTAACTCTCTCATGAATTCGCAATACACGCCATATTGAATTGCGGATTTCACAGCAAGACGAACTTCCTGGAGAGAGCATGTTCGACGAAAGCAGCCGGTAGAAACATATATTTCTATATTTGGCATTCTGAAATCAATTAGTAACTCGAATACTCACAGTAAGATTATACAGGACGAGCGCAAAGAACGAAGTGGTACGGAGGTCGGCTGGGTCCCAACCATTCGCTACTCCGTACCAAACTGCCACCCACGTGGCAGTTTCTCACGTGAACTAGTCAGGGGGCTCGGTATTGAATTGCGTACTGTACTTCTCTGTGAGGTCTGTGAGTAGGGGTTCGATCTCGGCGAATTGTGGCCCTTTTGTCACTGTGTCTGTCTTCTGATCCCACGTGATAAGGCCGTGATCTTCTAGTCGCGGCAGATGGACATGGTGCAGTGTAATTGCGTGCTCGCGGTCGCCGCCGTTTGTCGCCACAGTGGTTGGCGAAACGGCGACCGTGTCGGGCGCGGAGTCCTCCGTAAGTGCGTGGAGAAGCTGCCGTCTCTCACTGCTTGCAAGTACGGAAAATTTGTCATCGAGGAGCATGATTTCGTCTCAGAATCGCTTTGTAGAGGCTTAAACACCATTGACTTTGCACATTGCTCGTCGTTTGAGGAACTGAGTGAACCGATGACCATAGACGCTGTTTTGAAGTCTCTCAGATCCTCACAACACTCTTTATGCTCAGCTATCTATTCTCAACTATGAGCCGACCACTTGACAACGTGGATCGTGGCATCCTCTATCACCTCCAAAGGGATGCACGCAATACAACCACCCAAGAGATCGCCGAAACGGTCGGTACCTCTGCGAGTACGGTGCGCAACCGCATCGAAGCGCTCGAAGAGGATGGCATCATCAAGGGCTACCATCCCGAAATCGACTATGAAGCAGCGAATCTTCCACTCCGTGTGATGTTCGTCTGTACCGCGCCAGCAACCGAACGCACCGAATACGTCGAGCATCTGCTCGAAATACAGGGTGTCGTCGATGTTCGTGAGATGCTTGTCGGTAAACGGAATATCTATGTGGAAGTCGTTGGCACGAGTACCCAAGATATCACACGTATCACGGACACGCTGCACGAGTCAGGGATCACGGTCGAGAGTTCCGAGATCTTGCGCTCACGGTATGTCCAGCCATTCAACCATTTCCATTTTAGTGACGGTTTTGGTGACGAACAGAAAGAGGGCTAGTTTGGAGAGCAGAACACTCGGAGCGTGACCGTACACTCGGCTCGTTTCGTACTATCACCCCCACTTCACCGCGTGTAGGTGCGATGAAAAATGGAAAACGGTCTCTCTGTCCTCATTTCGAGGCGTTCGAGGGCTACGGCCAGTCGTCAGGTAACTCGTCTGCATGATCAGACATTAGGTTGAGGAGTGGCGCAACGTCATCGAAATTTGGCCCGCGACGAATCGTTTCAGTCAGTGGGTCCCACTCGATATAGCCTGTATCCGCTAACTTGGGCAAATGCGTGTGATGCAACTGCGTTTTTAGCGAGTCGAGGTCCTCATCGGGTATCGTATCTGTTGGAATCTCATCTTGGGTAAACTCATCTTCATCACGGGGATTGTGGTCTGCGACCGCGAGCAGGATACGGCGGCGATGGACGTTGCTGAGCGCGTCGAGCATAACGTCAAGTGACGCTGAATTGGAGCGTGGCATGGGTGATCGGTCGGTATTGCGGAACGGTTGAACTCTGTGAGCGTTCCGCGTGATACCTCACGCGAAGAAAACGAGGAAAACCCATCAGTGCCGGTGAACCCGGTTCAAGCGACCCCTCCAGTATCGGGGTACAAACGTTGAGTTGTCAATTCCGTACATTATCCTCAGGGTCTGAGACAGATAAAGGGGGTGGGAATTCACTCAGTTACTCACAGTATGGGTTGGTCTCGTGGGTCGCCCATTTGACGCACTGTCGTTTGCAACGCGACTGCACGTGATGGGATGTCCACTCCCGCTTAGTGCAACAGGCGGTAGTGGGTATTCGATGCAGGATCTCGGGTTGAATGAGAGGAGTTAGGCTGTTGTCGTCGTATTCTTCCACAGGCCGTAGCCGCCTTGCTTGGCCTCTTGTTGCTTTCGCTCAAACTCCGTTCGCTTGCTGAACTCGCCATCTGCGACCCGTGCATAGCCGGATCGGAGCAACTGGGTGTTATACAGCCAATTGCCAGTGTAGACGTACACTTGTAGGTGGCCATCACCGTCACTCTCTACCTTTGGGTCAGTAACGACAGTGACGGTGCTATGGGCAAGTTGTGCGTTGGTCGTCTGGAGCGCTCGTTTGTGCATCAATCCGCTCTTGGGTACTTTCACACCGATCAGATCGACGGTCTGGGTTTCCCCGTCGTGTTCGATTGTGATGGTCGTGGGATCGACGATTTTGGTCACCCGCGCCTCGAAGCGATCACTGTCTTCGGGTGCGTCCACTCGTGCGGTGGTTTGGGTCCGAAGGAACGTTGTGGTTGTCCGTTCGGTGGGTGTCTCGGTGGATGTGGTCGTGCTGGAAGCCGTTGTCTTCGTCGTACTGGTTGGTTGGATTGTACTGGTCGTTACCGGTACTGTAGTCGTTGCTGGGGCTTCTGTCTGCGGCTGTGGTTTGGTAGTTGTGGTTGTGGGGTCGTCGCTACTGCCATCAAGTCCGAAGCCGCCGAGACAGCCTGCGAGGACGAAAAAGAGGATCAGGCCGAACGCGGGGAGGGAGCGATGCATACTGGTGGTCGTTTCTATGTTTAGTTCAATATTGGGGGTGCAGAATAATGTGCGACACGATAGGTCTGGCTACACGTTCGTGGAGTAATATGACCCCTGAACAGCCGTTTTAAACCTAGAGAAAAGCTGCAAGAGCAATAGCACCGAGAAACAGGATTCCAAGCGCGCCAAAGAGTTGCATAAGTCGCCGATACGGTGCTGGCCGCTCCGAAGAATCACCGGTCGCTGTACCAATTGCCCAAACAAGACAACCTAGACAGACAGCTGTGACGCCGCCAACGAAGGCAACAGCACCCCAACTTTGCCAGTTAATCCCGCTTGTCCAAATTGTAGAAAGCGACCAGATAGCCCACGCTCCAACAAACAGTCCAAGTGGAGTTTGGGGTGATCTGTATTGGAGGTTTATCATTAGCAATGGTAGATGGTCCGGAAAAATAAATGTTCCTACTATTGTCGAGAGATAATATGGCCCCAATTCGGCCGAATGACCGCTCCTGCTATCGCGGGTGGGACAGTCAGGTTTCTGGAGCCGGTGGACAGTCCACGTTGCGTACAGAGGACACCAGATTTCCGGAGTAATCTGGGCGCCTTCAGGCGGCTCACCGCCTCTCGTGGCCATCACGCTCTCAGTGACAGTCCTCAGCAACGGAGCTCACTTTTGACAGTCTCAGTGGGGTCTGCCGGGAGACAGTCGTCCCTGCTGTAACTGGCAATCGTGGAGTGTTCTACTAGATAGACAGTCCCTCGGGCTGTGGCTGCTCGAGGTCGACGTCCACCTGTTTCGGCAGGGTGGACAGTCCCTCCAGTGGGTCACTGTCGGAGTCCAGGGCGTGCTGGTCGCCAAAGCAGACAGTCCCCCTGTCGGGAAAGTGGCCGGCGGACAGGGCAGTCTGTTGCTCGTGGACAGTCTCACGTGCAGTAAGGCCCGCTGTCGCGGGTCACTTCAATGAAACTGCGGTGTCTCGCAACAGACGGCACCCCACTGGTGCGCTTAAGTTGGTACCCAGATGATGCGCTCACACCAGCACACGGACAGTGCGTGGTGCTGCTGGCACCCCAGCTTGTCTCTCACCGTGAGTTGCGTTGTGTCGCGCACGTTGGCACCCCACTGGTCGCACAACATCTGTCGGAGTTGTTCCGGCCAGCGGTCGAGGTCCTCATTCTCGCTGTTGGTGATGTTGAAACCCACTTCTTGTGCACCCATTTGATGCACTGTGAATAGTGTAGAAATCTATATTATGTCTGCAGTTGTACTATTCTCTATGAGTTCAGTTGTCCAGTCGCTCAGGCAGCCCTACACCCGGAACATTCTCGAAGTCATCGGTGCGTCGCTGCTCGCGCTCATCATCGTCGGCCCCATCATCTTTGGTACCGTGGGCGCACTCGTCGGGTTCACACTTGACCTGCTCGGAATTGCACAGCCACTCTCACTGCTCGGGATGAACATCGTCTTTATCAGTTCCATCTTTATCACGGTCTGGGCGGTCTTCCAACTCGTTGAACTCTACTACCAGCGTAAAAACTGAGAGTTCTCGCACTCTACACGGAGAGCTAGATTGGGTCTCATTCCACTGGAGTGGTGTGAGCTCCCTTTGGACTGTCCCCTTTCGCTTCTTTGCTTTATCCCCTCTGGGTTCGGCACGGTCTGACTGTCCCACTGTCTCACTCGCTGGTTTCCTTGCGTGACCTCGGGTGGACTGTCCCAGTGCTGTAGATCTGCTTTTCCGTGGTGGAACTGCTTAGTGGACTGTACCTTGTGTCGGCATGTTTTGTCGGTCGCTTCTCGTAGAATCTGCTCGGCTCTGTGTCGCCCTTTGGGGTGCCCACTTGCGTTGTCGGAGCCTACATCTGTTTTTTGATACATTGGGGGTGCAGCCTCTGGCGCTTTGTTGGATGCCCACTGTGTAGACGCTCGGTTTTCATCACAGCCTCCCACTATCATCTGTCTTTTACTTTCTCGTCGCATCCTGTTTTCTTGTAGCACTCGGCGATGTTGTGTTGGGAGGGTTATTGTGTCGGAATTTCTAACCACGGCTATATTCAGTCGTAATATTAATGCCGTCAGAACCCGTTATTACCGTCTATAGAAACCTATGACAAATGATACTCACACCGGGACACCGGCACCGGACGAGATTGCCGCTCAACTCGGAGAGCATCGTCGGAACCTCCTCACGGTATTCAAGGAAGCTGATACAAGAGAACTCGATACCTCCACTCTGCGCCAACGTAGCGGCGTGCCCAGTGGGAGTATGAACCACCATCTCAACACCCTAGAGCGGTGGGGTCTCCTCACGGAAACCGCAGAGCGTCAGTACGTCTCCCATGGTGGGTCCAAAGCGCGTGTGTGGCGGCTCACTGACAAGGGGCAGACGTTTACAGAAACGAATTTGGACGGCGCAGTCACACCCGGTGTACCTACCGATGCTCTCCATGAGCAGATACAGGCACAGCAGGATGAAATTGACGTGCTCCGCAGCGATCTCGAAGATACCCAGAAAATGCTCGTCAAAGTTGCCCGGCAAGCCGACCTCATAGACAACGAGAAAGCAGCGGAGTTGCTTCAGTAACGCCGTGGCTCTGTTGAATCCCTCAATCAGTGTCAATTTGGGGAGATCGTGCTGAATAGCGGGTGCGAATCGGTCACTGGGTAGTCGCGGTTTAGTGGAGAATCGAAGTGATCGACATAGAGCGTACGTGTATCGCTCCACATAAAGAAGAGCCACCGAAGATATTTGTCTTCCTCTCTCATCGACAAATACATGAAAAAATCGAAACTCAGAGCGATACTCATGCCGCTCGGACTGTTCGTTCTCTCGGCTGGAGCGTACTGGTCAGTCCTAATGGGTGTCGTTCCGTTCGGCCTCGATGCGCCACTCATTTTCGGGGCTATCGCCGGGGCGACTGCTCTCGGTGCTGTGAAGATTGGAGCACGGGCACCAGCCCTCACTGCGGGGGTGGCAGCTCTCGGATTTACCCTCGCTGGCGCAAGTGTGGGTGGAATTCTCAGATTGGGTGACTCAGCGGTTCTCGTCGGGGCAGCGCTCGCAACGCTTGGTGTATTGACCTATACAGTCAGTATGATCCATCACATCGGGACGCGCGTCCAGAGCGTGAGCCCGGCCTAAGTTGCACGGACTCGCATTCGATTGAGCGATAGACACAGAGAAAGACTATACACTTTGCCAGGAGATTCGACAATGTGTTTGAACAAGTACGGGCAAGTCCTCTATTTAGTATTCGTAGGGCGGTGTTCACGTACGCTCTCGCGTTTCTCATCTCCCTTAGTGATATGTGGTTTCTCCGTCTTCTGGAAATCAACACACCCGAAGAACTCATGACCCAGACGCTTATTCATGGAACTGGCTTCTACCTCGGATATACATTCATCGCTTTGTTCAACAAGCCAACTGGAACTCCTAACTGAGCAACACACACGTTGCACACGCTCTATTTAATTTCTCAAGCATAACCCAAAGGATGATAGGGTACTGAATACAGAGGACGTAGTTAGCACTCTATTCCGATCATACTCTGGGGATTCACCAGAGCCAACACCATTTACTTGCTAAACAGTCCAGTCAGCCCCTCTTCAACCGACTCTTCAGTATCGATTTCCTCGGCGCTCTGCACTGACTCGCGTGTCACATCGGCAGTCTGCGTTTCAGTCGCCGTCTCGTCCTGCTCATCGCGACTCTCAGGGTTGTCCCCGGCATCGTCCACCAAATCAGTCAGCGGCGTCTGCTCGCCACCCTCGTACAGTCGGATGTCCATCGGCGTCTGTGTTTCCGGCGGGACGACGATCACGTCCCACTCGACCTCACTCAAATCGCCGTCCATCTCGTACTCAGGAATCACCGGCGGCTTGACGTTCCGCTCGCCACCCTCTGGGTAGGCACTGGCGTCGGTGAAGATGTCCGCAGCCGTCTCAAAGCGGGCATGCACGGTGCCGTCACCGTCGCGCAGGATGTACTCGCCGGTCTGCTCGTCGTACACCCAGACGTTCTCCCGGCCACCGGGCCGCGTGATGGTCTCGCCGTCGATAGTGAGCGTCTGTGTCCCGGTGTAGAACCGTCGTTCGGTGTCGTCGGGGTGACTGCTCCGACAACAGAACGGCTCGTGAGCAACCGTATCATACACGTCTTCGGCTACGTCTTCACGGGCGAAGAAGAGGCACCGATGGCCCGCGTTGTGGGCTTGGGCGAGATTCTTCACTGTCTGGGAGGGTTGGGTACTCCCAGTCGTGTGTTCGCTCTCGATATAGGCGTCTTTGGTCCCGGCGAGACGATAGGGAAGCTGCTTTTGCTGACGGTAGCTGGTCACTTTCTCGGCGATTTCCTCGTGGTCGTCGTCCGGCGTGATTGCGAGCATATCGTCCGTTCGAGCAAGACCGTCGGGCATGGCCTCCCCCGTCTGCTCGGGAATCTCGAAGATGAACCCAAGTTGTGTCATCGGCACGTACGCATCAGCCATCGGAGCCCAATGCTCGGCCTTCCCGTCGTTCTCGGAGTCACCGAGATTCAAAAACCCGGTATCAAGCGGCTTGACTTCCATCTCGTCCTCGACCTCCCGATGGTCGAGGTGCGTATCGGGTACTCGCTGCAAGACTTTGCGCCATGCTTTCCCGGCGTCGGTCACGTCGTCGCCGGGCAGATACCGATTCAGCCGCTCGACACACGCCGCTATTTGTACCCACCCGCCCGGTTCGCTCTGGCGGATGCTCTCGTCGTAGACGGCCTTCAATGTCTGATTCCGCAAGTGCTCATCTGTCCCGACCGGGAGGTCTGCCGGATCGTCCGCAGTCGTTCCCTCGTTCAACTCGCCATACGGCAATTCGCGCTGAATTTCTGCGTCGGTAATCGGTGGACTTCCATACTGCTCCAGACTCCGGTGTATCACGTCCTCGCCGTCCTCTTCAGACCGAAGTGGTGGATATGGCGCGAACGTGTGAATCTTGAGCGGGTCAGAGTATTGCATCCCGCCTTTGATGGGAATCCGCGTCCACACCTGGAAGTTCTCGGTCTCCATCAAATCCTCCTCAGTGTATCCCTTGAACAGCTTCGCGACGGGACGAGCGTCTTCGTCGTTTGGCAGGCGAAAGATTACCGGGTTGTTACAGTTCGCTTTGACGGCGCTCAGCACGCCCGCTTCTTTGAGTTGTTCGGGGTATTGGCAGGCGATGGTCACGGACAGGCGCATCGAGCGGGCCCGAGCGAGCATATTTTTCACATCTAAGTTCTGACTCGCGATGGCGTCGAACTCGTCGAAAATCGCAAAGAACGGCTCGTTCCTCCCGTTCTCGAACGACCGATTCTGCACAGCACTCCAGATCGGACGCATCACCCCGAGCGTAATCATCTGTTTGACGTCCTGGTTCGACACCGGCGTTCGGACAATTACGATTTTGTTCTCATCGATGATCTTCTGGAAGTCGATCGAGCTCTCACGCTGAGCGATGATTCGACGAATTACTCCGTTCTCGACCCAGTTTTTCACTCGTGACAGGAGGGGACGAACGGCATCGTCGTCCATCTCGGCAATCTCGTTCACGAACTCCTTGATATACGGATCTTCAACTTCCTCGGCGAATTGTTCGCGACGTTCCTGATTCAACAGCACAAAGTAGAAATCGATCACCGAGTAGTCTTTGTCCGATTTCATCATCGCACGGCCCATACTCTCGGTAATCGCCCGCATGCGCGGTCCCCAGTAGTCGTCGTTATCGAGAATCGCTTTCAGGTTCTCAAGTCGATCCTCAATTTCGCGCTCTTGTTCGACCTGGCTATCTGTCTCGGGTATTTCGAGGAAGTTGATTCCGACGTCCCGATCAAAGTCCTCGTCACCGGGTTCGATCCAAATCACGTCGTCAAGCCGATCTTCCGGGAGCAGTTGGAGGAGTTCTTTCGAGTCGCGTGCCTTCGGGTCAAAGTAGACGAACCCGTGGCCAGCGTACGCTAACTGTACCATCCAGTTCAGCAGTTCTGTCGTCTTCCCCGCACCGGTCGTTCCACACACCCAATTATGCTGAAAGAGCGATCCGAACTCAATCGGTACTTCGCGAAATCCCTCCTGAGCACTGTCGTTGTAGCCCGTCCACAGCGGCCCCTCTGGACGGTTACGTGACCCTTCGAGGAGGCGGCGAACCTTCGGACCAGCCACGACACCGTGTTCTTCGGTGTGCGTAAGCACCTCGGCACCGCCGATTCGATCGTTTCCAGTCGGCGTTATCTGATACGGTTCGCCAGTTGGTGCCCGAAGCTTATCGGGGATCTCGTCGGCATCCTGGTCGTCGCGATCGGTGTCTACTGACTCGGTGTCAGGGGTGTCATCGCCGCCGAATAAGTTGTTGAACATCGTATGTCACCAAAGCCCCGGTGTCGGGCTTGCACCGACGTGACGGCGTGAACCATCCGGGAAACACGGGAGCGCCGTGGCTGTTACTCACTGCGCTGGCTATCAGCCGGGACCTCGCCGCCACGTTGGGAGTAGCGCCAGTCGATTTTCGGCGTCTCAATCTCCTTGTTCGGGATATGTGCGGCACCAGCGAGTTCGCTTACCGAGAGAATCATCTCACGGTCCTCCCATTCCCGGGCGTGAAGTTTTTCGATGAACGCACCACGCTCGCTAGCAGGAACAGGCTCGTCGGTAAACCCCTGCTCAGTCATGGTGTTGTAGTAGCGAGTGAACATCCCGGCGACACCGCGTGCCCGTGATTCGGCTTCGTACTTGTCCGATGAAGCGGCGAGAATCCGCATGTTGGTGTGAAAGCCGTACTGTCCTCGCTGCATTTCGACAACATCCGCCGCTTCTCGATCCTTCTTACTCGCATCACGAGTGCGGGGGTTGATCCACCCAACAACGCGATCCGACCGAAGCCCTTCGGCAACGTCGTCCACACTCTCACCCCGAGAGAAGAACCCACCGTCGCTTTCCGTCCAATCGTTTTTTGCGGGACGAAAGACGACTTGCACAACAACGCGTGTCTCCGGTGTCGAGAGCATTTCGCTCGTCACTTCGCCGTAGGGGTCGCGTTCGAAGCCGTCGCCCTGGTGGTTGCGAATCGGATAGTAGTAATGGCGGTTCAAGTCAAGTTCCGCACCCGCCACGTAGTCCTCAGGATGAATTTTCGGGAATGCGTCGCCGCCCTCCACTCGGAACACCTGCGTGTTCGAGTAGCTGTTCGCGACGCGTCGGCGGAACTTGTTTGCGGCACTCTCGTCGGCAGCGTGCATGTAGAACTTCAGCTTCTCCTCGTCGAACCACAACTCGAACGTGTGGTGCTGGCTGATGTTCTTATCCCGGAGTCCCTTCGTTCGAACGTCGTGGAGCGACTGAAGCATCGCTGCACCATCGACGATTCCCTGATTGTCTTTGTAGGGACGAATCCCGAGCAACACACCCGGCGTTTCGTCTACGGTTTGGGTGTGCGATTCTCCGAGTTGCGTTGCCGTGTAGCTCCCTCGCGTCTCGTCACTGCCGAACAGGCCCATTATAGTTCACCCCATTCGTCGGCGATGTACTCCTCGAAGGGACCGTGCTCGCTGGCTTTGTAGCTATAAACAGTATCCTCGAACGGTGACGCCCGAACTTGGGCGTGCATCCACCCTTGGACGTCCGCATAATCGACGAGGTAGTCCGTGTAGCCGAGTCCCTGCTCGCCACGTTTGGCGTGCTGGGTGATGAACTGCAGTTGCTCGTCGTTCATCCCGAAGCGTTCGTTTGCGTCTTGTTCTTCCAGCTTGTCCGTGTAGAAGAACTCTGTCGTCGGTATCTGCCCGAGGATAGCGCGTTTGTATTCCTGCATATCCGTGTCGTCAGCGCTCGCGAAATCCCCTGGTCGGTGTGAGAGGAACCAGAGTCCGGCGTTGAAGTGTCGCCAGTGGCGGGCTGACTGTTGGAGCCAAGCGAGAATTTCCTTCGATTGAAAAAGATAGTGTGCCTCGTCCACGACGAACAGCGTCTCGCCGGGTGCCCGTTTCACCGCCTGATAGACCTGCCCGAGCATCAACTGGAGCATTGTCGCTTTGTCCGCCGCCGCACCAAGCCCCTGAATCTGCTGCAAGTCGAGATACGATACTTGACTCGGGCGAATTTGCGCTTCCGATTCCCCGACGAGCGCGTCGTGTTCCCCGCCTTCTTTGAAGCCACTGAGTCGCCGGAGAAGCGGGCCAGCGTTCTCTTTGATCTGTGCTTTTTCCAACTCGGAATCAACGTAGTCGCCTGGATTCTCGCCCATGTCGTTGACGATAGCCCGGAAGTTGGCCATCGTCGGACTGTTCTCCGGTTTGTGTGTCGAGACATCCTCCTTCAGAATTCCCGCCTGTTCGTAAGTGGCGTTCAACGCATCGGAAACGAGCGGGGCAAAGTCGCCATTGGCGTCCCCGATCATGTCGAGAATGAAGTTGCGTGCTTCAGTGAATTTCATATCGTACGGATCCAGGTTCCCCGACGCTCGAAGCACATCCTCCGGCGTCTCCTCGATGTGAAGCGGGTTGATTGTCTGCGAGCCATCGACCGTGATATGCTGGCCGTTCATGAGTTCGACGAGTCCACCGAACTCACCCATCGTATCGCACAGGATAAGCGTGCGATCTTCACCAGCCAGATACCACCGTGTGGCTTGCTTACCGACGTGGTAGGATTTCCCGCTACCGGAACTTCCGATCGTTAGGCGGTGACCCGGCGCAACCGAGAACTGATTTTTGATGATTTCACTGCCGTTCTGGACGTTCCGGCCCTGCTCGACACCATCCTCTTGGCCGATGTACGCGGACACCGGCGGGAAAGCTGCGGCGATCGTCCCGGAGAGCGTGAGTGAATAGCGTTTGCGTGTAGAGACATCGGCAAATTTGTCCCGACCATTTGGCGAGCATGATTCGAAGAGTTCAGCCTGCCGTTGTTCGGGTGCCAGTACCGTTAGATGAGCAGGTGCGCTCTCAAGCGTTCCTCTCACTTTCTCGCAGGCGCTTTTGAGTGCTCGGTGCTTCGCGATATCCAACGTCAACTCGTCTTCACTCGCTAGCCCCTCCTCGATACGCTCCTCGGCTTCATCCAACGCCTGTCGGGTGCCAGCTCGAACCGTCACGTAGCCGCTCAAATCCCACGGTTGGGCTTGGGTGTGATGGAGAAGTTTGTACATCTTCACGTACGGATCGAGGTCGTCCTCGACGAGAATCGCCGAAACGTCGCTCACGTCTTTGCGCTCGTCGATGTTCGCGTCGATTTCCCCGATGGTGTCTTTCAATTCGAGTTCGGTCGCCCGTTTGTTCCGTGCCCGGACGTCTAAGCAGACATCGACATCCACGCCCCGCATGGTGTAGATCTCCTCCAGGAACTTCTCACGGGGCTCGACCGGCCAATCAGCGATCCAGTAGGTCCGACAGTACTGCTGGCCGGTCCGAACGTAGTCATCGCGAGCGTCGAAAGTTTGCGGGGCTAGGAGTTCTTGAATCCGATCATGAGCCAGTCCGTTTGTCTCGTCTTCGTCGCTGGCGAGTGGTGCGAGGAGGCCTTCACGGACTCGTGCGAGGAACGATGTATCTTCGTCATCATTCTCGTCAGCATGCGTGCTCGTTGCGACTGGTTGCGAGACAGTACCGCCGTCAGTCGTCGCCTCGACCGTCGCGACGTTTGCTACTCCCGTCGATGGCGTATCGGTCGCATCCACCGCTTCGGGACGTGGACTGTCACCGTCCTCGGCGCTATGTGGCCACACCGCTGCATCGATATCTTTCGTCACACTGTCGGCGTCGAAGGAGTGCTCAGTGCCACTCCAGTACCTACCCAAGAGGAGCGCGTGTTCGGCCGGGCCGACGCGAGTGGTCTCACAGCCATCAGTACTTCCGAACGACCTGGAGAGCCGCGAAAGCCGATTCTTCACTTCCCGTTGCATTCGTCGGCGTTTGGCGTCCCACTGCTCATCATCGCCTCCGAATAGTAGCGAACGAATTTCGCTTTCGTCGGTCGTGTCCTGCACCGCCACTTCGTCCGGGTGAACCTCAACGACGAGATAATGTTGCCACTCGCGAGCGTCGAACCGCGGAAAATCGGTGTTCTCCGTCCACTGAATAACGCTCCGAAGCAGTTCGCGCGCTAGCTTCCACTCCTCGCCGGCGTACTCCGACGAGTAGAGTTTCGCCCGATACTTCTCGGTGACATCGTGGGGGTTGATCTCCAGCGCCGTGCTGAACAGGCGGAAGTTAAAGTCACTCACGTGTTGGTCAAGTTCGCCACGAATACGGCCAATCATCTCCCGGGCGTCACTCGTCTCTTGCATCGTCGTATTCCGACCAGAAATCCGCGCCAGCGCGACGAGTCGTCTGTCATCCATCTCGGCGGTACCGTCGGCATGGATCCGTTTCACGCCGTGGACAGTCGCGGCTTCATCGCCTGACTTTGGAAACCCACGTTTAGATTTCGCGTAGGCGAGCGGGGTTTTGATGCGATCAAGTCCCGTTGAGTACTCACCTGATGAAACGGCTAGGCCAACGGCACCGAGCCCACCGAACAGACCGACACCAGCACCCATCACGGAGGGGCCGAGTGGGGCACCGAACAAGGCGGCGAGGCCACTCGCTCCGACCACCCCAGCCCCCGGAACCCCATAGAGCAGGTCGTTCACTTTGAACCCGTGATAATCGAGTCCAGAATCGACGTATGGCGGGACGAGTTGACTCGGATCTTTCGGCGCGTCTGCGTTGTCTGTCATGGGTAAAGCCCGTTCCCCGGCCTTGCATCGGGACGTCGGCGTGAACCGAAACGGGGGTTAGTCGTACCGCTGGAGTATCTCACGGCCCTGGTTCAGCTCATAGTCAGCGCGTTCCTGCTCCTCGCGTACATTTTGAGCATCGATACCGCCGTCTGCGTTCAGCGCGTTGTTCACCGATCGGTAGTTCACGGTGTCCTCCTTTGCCGATGTGCCGGTGCTGAACGTCGAATTGGCCGACTGCCCCCAGCTCGAATCGTCGCTGCGATAGTCCTGAACTTTCTCGTGAACTTCGTGGCCGACGCGCTCGCCGGCTTTGTCGACGTATTTCCCTGCTTTCCGCTGATTCGATGCAGACGTCCCGAGGGCGATCGAGGCAGCATCATTCGCGTGGGCTAGCATCTCCTTCGGGAGAACGAGCAACGCGAAGACAAGCCCACCAACGACGAGAGTGAACGTTTCCAACACGCCAAGTGCGCCTGATGTCCAGGGCAAATCGGCGAGCAGTCGAAGGACGAGTGCTTGAAAGAGCTTCGTGATGATCACGACGCCAAAGAGATAGACGAAGGTGTCACCGATGCTCTTGAGAAAGCCCGAATACGCACGGCAGGCCCAGGAAAGCGGCCACAGAAACACGCACACATAGATGAGGGCCCGCTCGAGGCCAAGGATGAGAACCCCAACGGCAATCGTCCCCGATTGGAGAATACCAAGAAGGGCACCGAGGCCGATTCCCACACCGAGTTTCGCGAGCTTCGAGTTCGTCTGAATAAACTCAGCACCATCGGGTGCAACTGAGATCGCAGTCTCGTTCGCCAGGTGAAGCAGAAGTGGCGGGATAATCCACGTCGTCGCGATCATAACGAGTGCGATTCCGACGCGCTTCCACGCCTGGCGCTTTTCGTACGGATCCGACCGATAGAACGACATCCCGAAGGCTGCCATCAACGCAACGCTCGCGAGACCGGCTGTCCACGCCGAGGCCTTGTAGACGCCGGGCCACAGGCCGTTGTGAGGGTTGACCCACGTACTTGGCTTGTCCGGTTGCCCGGGAGCAGGTACTGCAGCGACACTATCACGAACCGTATTCGCGATGCCCTTTCCGACATCGAGGAAGATTCCGGCAATCGCTTTGAGTTGTCCCTTCGCCATGTCGACTGGGTTAATCGACGGGACGAGTCCACCGCCAAGTCCACCAAGGAGACCGTCGCTGTTGCCACCGTTTGCGCCACTCGTCGAATTATTCGATGGTGCCGTCGTCTGGTCGCTGCCGGGATTACCGATCCAGTGATTCTGAGACGTTGTCGAGTTGTTCACACTGGCTGATTGTGCTGCAACTGGAGCAGCAAGCGACGCGACTAGCACGACGAGAAGGAGCGCCAGCAGCCAGCTACTACGTCTGTTCTGTATCATAGTCGGAAGAGGAGTGGCTGAAAGCACTCACATTATATTCGCAAAATTCACGCACGAGAGCGTGCTCACACCAGCCTTGTCGAGGACGACAGCGAACAGTGGGAAGAACCACGCACCACAAAACGTGATCACTGCCCCACGGGCGGCATCACGACCCTCTTTCTTCTTGTCTGAACGGGCACTTCCCATCTTCAGCCAGGCCATTGCACCGCGAAAGGCGGCGAGCAGAAACATCCCGATCGTGATCATCCCAAAGGCGAGCGTAACGACGGGACCAAGCCCGGACGAACACATTACGTCGCTCGCCTCCTGAGTGGCTTGTGCTGCGACTGGCACTGAAAACGCCGCGGTTGTAGCGACGATACCGACAGTGCCACGAATGAATCGAGTGGGGACTATTCCACACGTCTCGACCATCAAGCGCTTCAATGCGTGATATTTCTCGGTCGAATCATCTGCTAATCGGTGAAATCGGTCAGAGATGCGTCTCTGGGCCGATTTCGGCTGTTGTTCATCCATTGTACTCACTTTCACAACTAGAGGGCTAGATAAATACCTTACGCACACACTGAGATGCCGTATACTACCGGATACAGTCAGTGTGTCCGTAATCTATTTATGTCACACCCTAGGGCTGTACTACATGCCCCTACAGAATTCTAGTCCGATGATCTCCCTCACCAACGTCGACAAAGAAATTCTCGAAATACTCCGGGGTGGACGGGCAACGCAATCGTACATCGTCGACGAGACCGGCCGCTCGCGTCAATATGTTCACAGTCGGCTCGGAATACTCACTGCTGCCGGGTATCTCGAGAATATTCATAGAAAAACGGCCTTGTACGAGTTAGTCGGCGATCCGCTTGCTGACGAGGAAAACGGGGGATAAAGCTATGCGAATCCCACCACTCTCGATCGAAGCATCAAATGAAACCGCACGAGATACCCTCCGACGCCATTTCGCGATACTCATCGGCCTCGGGAAAATCATTCTCGTCGGCAGCATCATCCAAATTGTTGTCCTCGGAACGACGGGCGTGATCGCACTCTACGTTCTCGGCTTAGAGGGCGCGAACGCTGGCTGGTTAGTGATTCTCTCGTGGTTTCTTGCCGCGTATTTCATCAAACTCTACGGTCGCAGTATCTTCCCAGTGAATGGCGACGAGTTCACCCGGATCTAAAAATCAACTCTCACACGACTTGTTCGCCATCGAGAAACACGTTTGTGAGTGTTGCTCCACCATTCCGAATGACTTGCGCTTTTGTCGCCTTCCACCCAGGCGTGTTGATCACAAAGTCTTGCACGGTTGCCTGACCGACACCATCGTCGACGACGAGCGCTGTCATCGGCGTCTCCTTGATCGTCACCTCCACATTTTTCACTACAGCTTTCTCGACAGCGTGCTGTATCGTGAGTGACCATCCCGTCGGCTTTGTCTGGACGATTTTCGTATTCGAGACTTTGCACGTCCCATCATCAAGGCGGATCGGGCGCTGCTCGGAATAGAACTCGTCACCAAACGAGCGATCAGTCACGACCACACAATTGTGAATCCGTGAGCCATCACCACCAATGCGGATATTCGATGCTTGGCTGTTCGCCGCCACACAATTCACCACGTCGACCGTCCCGTCGCCTTCTCCAGGATGGCCACCCTTGACGTAGATACCGTTGTCTGGCCACCCACCGAATAGCGAGTTCTCGACACGGAGATAACCCTGTGTCGTCGGGTGCATTGTAATCCCCGACGTTGCCCATGATCGACCAGCGTACGGGCCACCATCGTAGGTGTTGCGAGTGTTGATCGTCTTCTGGTAAGTGAGGCCACCAAACCGAAAATCGACGTTGTGCACGCGAGCTCGCGCTGCTTCTGTGGCCGGATTTACCCGAAGTGGACCTTGGCACCCGAGCGAATGCATTCCGACTTGGCGAAGAGACCGAATTTCGGATGTTCCTGCAGTGTGGTGATTCAGTACCTGCATCCCTTGGTTCTTGCCACGCCAATCGAGCGTGAACCCGCCGAACACGAACTTTCCTCGATGCGGATCGTCAGGAATCCCGATCTTGAAGTGTTGGGCAGGACCGTGGAACTCGCCTGCTGTCACGTCGAAGCCGTGGATCGCGTCGACGCGGCCGTGAGCGAGCGTCGCATTCTGACCGATGATTCCGATATTTCGAAGTCCGACACGTCGAACCTGACTATTCATCTTGTAGCGACCGGGCGGGAAGTAGAGCAGTGTGTCACTCCCGATTTCGCGCTGAATCACGGGAGAAACGTCTTGCTCACCGGTTGGGTCGGCGCCTGCCTTCGCCATATTCACGACGTTCTGGAACTCTCCACGCCACTGTTTAGGATCAATCGCTCGAAAGTTACCGCTCGTCGCGTTCGTGCTGTCGTTGGTGGGTCCTGCTGGTGGGACATTCCCACCACTCGTGCTAGCCGGGAAAAGACATCCAACGAGTGCCGTCACTCCAGCACTTGCACCAGTTGTGAGAAACGTGCGTCTGTGTGCCGAGACGTCATTGGAGTCTTGCGTACTGCTTTCGCGGTCATGCATCGGAGTCACCTCGTGAGCGCCCAGTACTGGGAGTTTATACGAATCAGCAATCCGTTGTGTTGCTCTAAATCGTCTTGAGTGCGGTTCATATCTAGAATACAATACTAGAGATAACCAGATAGTATTTATGGACAATATAGAAAACCAATACAGAAGTTAAAAATGAGACGCCGGTCACTCGACACGAGTAGCTGCAAAGCCCAAAGAGAAAACCGGTGGAATGTGTGGTTAGTATAAGATGCTAACCGATGAGCGACCGATTCCAGGCGCACGCTCTCAATCTTCCTAATTGCCTCTTTGATCGTAGAGAGCACGATTATGACTCGTGCTTCGCATCCGTGGTTCCACGAACGGTTGCCTCAACCGCTTCGATACCAGCGTCGTGGAGCACATCACCGACAACGACCGTGTCAGCCACTTTCGCCATCTCATAAGCTGAGTCGTAGTCGTGAATCCCGCCTCCGTAGAAGGGTTGTGCTGACGAGAGTGCATCTCGTACCGCAGCGACAACCGCTGGATCACCAAGGGTGCCGGAATACTCGAGATAGACGATCTGCTGACCGAGGATTTGTTCGGCAAGTGTAGTATAGGCAACGACGTCGTCGACATCGAGGTCACAGTCCGCCTGCGTGTACGTCGCAACTGATGACGCTGGATTGAGGACAATATAGGCTTCCGGATGGACGTAGTCCCACTCAAGATCTGAAGAGCGGACCCATTCGTGGTGTGCTCCTGTGATCCACAAGGGGTCATCAGCATTCAGAACAATCGGCAGCAAATAACCTGAGAGTGCCTCGGTGTGAGACGACGATGGGCGGTAGGTCGGCTCGACGAATATGGGAATCTCGGTAGAAGAAAGTGCGTTCAGAATCGGTTGCACACGGGCTTCGGTGACGTTCGTGGTGCCACCGATGATGATTGCATCCGTACCTGTGTCCGCAATGTCTACGTAGGAATCCTCATCATGGAGTGGTTTGTCTGGGTCAATCTTTGTGACGTGCTCCCACTGTGCCCACGCAGCCGCCATACCTCATCGTAGTACGGAGATACGCAAACCGCTTTCCGTCTGTTCGTCTCCCACGTGTCACGCTGGGTCTGTCCGAATCCGTTCAACCGATACATCTACCACGAGATCTGTGAAATCATCGTCAGCACCGACCAGAAGCGTTGCATCTTCGGCAACCGCAAGCGCCACAGCATATGCATCGCCGAGCGCGATCCCTCCCGCTCCTTTCACTTCAGCTGCCAGTGGCCACGACTCGGAGGGAGCACACAGTGTGACACCGCCGTCCACCAAGTCACGCACGGCCTGTCGGCCGGTCGCCAGTGTCTCTTCTGTTGGCGTTCCCGATGGGGAGCCAGTTTCAAAGCGGGCGATTTTGTACATCAGTTCGGTCGCCGTGATTTCACTGACCGCTACGGCCTCTTCACCCATGTAGACATCCGTCAGGAGGTCGCGGACAGTCTCCCCGCCGGGTTCACCGTAGTAGTACGCAAGGAGAGGTTCCGTATCAAGAACGTAGCGATAGCTCATTCGTCGGTGGTCTCGTCTGTGTCGTCGGTAGCGACGTAGCGCTGGTAGTCACGCTGGTCAGCGGTGTCCTCTGCCTGGCGCTCAGCTGCCTGCTCCTCTCGATGGTGCGTAATGACCTCGCCACGCTCGTAGTCTTCCCCCAGTGACCCGAAGCGTTCACTTGGTTTCGGGACTGGCTCGACGACGAGTTCGCCGTCTTCTTCGCGGAAGCGCACACGGCCTGGGATTTCGATGCCGTACTTCTCCCGGAGCGACTTGGGGATCGTCGCCTGGCCTTTGCGGCTGATACGGACGACGTGGTCGCCATTTTCACTCTTACTGCTCATAGTTCTTTACTGGGTAGATAGTATGACTTCCGGAATATTAAAACATGCGGTGAGAGGGGATTGAGCCCCCAAGAACCGTCCACTGCCTCATGTTGCACTAAGTGGGTGCGGACACACCTGATCTCGAGTGACGGATTGCAGTCGAGAACTCCTGATGTGACCGACAGAGTGTGCCGCTAACATCAGGCCTGAAGCAACCCTTCCTCAATGCTAGCATACACCCCCCAAAGACTATTTTCTCACCGTCCATCCGCAGAGGACATGCCCAGTACCCCACAGTCACACGCAGAGCCGTCTCTCCAAACGTCACCACCCACTCAATCGATCACCGAGGCAGTCGTCGCGGCCGTGACCGAGACCAGTGGCACGAAACCCACGACACCACTCTATGAAGCCATCGATCCCGACGCCCTTGAGAGTCTATATCAGCACGGTTCGCCAACAGTGAGCTTCGAATATGCCGGCCAGCATGTGACAATCGCCCCTGACCGAACAATCACAGTGTCTAATCAGTGACTATCGTCGACAAGAATGTCAACGTGAGAAACACGGAGAAATCCTTGTGAGTCTGTTTCTCTCCGAACAGACAAGCATATAATTCATAAATCTGTTCGATAGTTTTACCATCCCTGTTTGTTTGTCTCCAGTAATGGAGGCCGTCCTGTGGTACGTGTTTACCGGGACTCGCGGGGGACCCAATCGCGTCCGCATCGTCCGCGCCCTCCGCGAACAACCTCGTAATGCAAATCAACTCGCTGAGGACTTAGATCTTGACTATAAGACGGTGCGTCATCATCTGGATGTACTTCTGGAGAACAATATCTTGAACCGTGGTGGGGATGGGTATGGCGCGATCTATCTCATCAGTGATCAAGCAACGCAACACTGGGAGACGATTGAGCAAATTAGTGAGCAGATGGGTTAAACTATGGTTGAAATTGGGAAAGCACGTAACCGTATCCGCAACCGAGGGAGGAATAGATAGATGGCAATCTGGATCGACGCACTGCGTCTCACTATCGGTGTCAATCTGCTATTGATACTGGGATTGCTCTCGATCTGGGGTCGAAATTATCTGCAATTTCGATCAAAGCACACACTTGGTCTCTTCGTCTTCGGACTCATGTTGCTTGCCGAGAATCTCTTAGCGTTGTATTTTTTCCTGTTTGACCCCGTACTGCACGTGTGGTTTTCGGCGGAGATGCCGATGATTGCCCAGCGAGCCATCATGCTCATTCGCATTTTTGAGACGATTGCACTCGTCTTTTTGACCTGGATTACCTGGGACTAAGGTTGCGGTTGTTGCTCGGGTTGTGTGTTGTGTCTGCCACGTTTGAGTTCTGGCAGTACTGTTGGGTTGAATTTGGGTGAGAATCCGGAAATCGTTCTTGTAGTACATGCCTGTATCTAAGGGTGTACCAGCTGGGTACAGTGATCGATCATGACCCAGGATCCAACTACCAAACCAGACACGAAAGGCATTGAACAAGCGAATACCAGCATGCGCGAGCAACTCAGTTCCCGGCGCACGTTCCTTGCCGGCGCCGCAGCTGTCGGGGCGGCGGGCATGACGGGCCTCGGCATGGGGACGGCCGGTGCAGATGAACACGGATCGGGCGGCGATGATAGCAATAGCGGTTCCGGAGACAACAGTATGAACGACGTTGACATTCTGAATTACGCACTGACCCTCGAACACCTCGAAGCAACCTTCTACCAGGAAGGGCTCGACGAATTCTCCGCTGACGACTTCATGAACGCCGATCTGGGCTGTGGCGTCTGTGATGAAGTAAAAGAACAGATCCCAGAACAAGTCAAAGTTGTTGGTGAGCACGAAGCAGCCCACGTCGACCAGCTCACGAAGGTGATTACGGACCTCGGTGGCACACCCGTCGAAGCCGCCGAGTATGACTTCGGCTACGAGACGCCGGCTGAGTTCTTGGGTGTGGCGATGGCACTCGAAAACACGGGTGTGGCTGCCTACGCGGGTGCTGCACCGTCGATCCAAAACAGTGACTTGCTTTCGGCAGCGCTCTCGATTCATAGTGTCGAAGCCCGTCACGCAGCGGTGTTCAACGGTGTGAACATGGAGTCGCCGTATCCAGATGCCTTTGACGAGGCTAAATCGATGGACGAGGTTCTAGAAATCGCTGGCCAGTTCATCGTCTCGGAATAAGACGGAGTACCAGGCTCCTGTTGTAGGAGTCCTGTGAAGACAAGACACCAAACTTTCCTCAATTTTCACGAACTAAAAGAGATCAGAAATAGGAGACGTTCATGAGTACGAGTTTCGAGACAACAAACCCAATCGATGGTAGTTCGACTTCTGACAAGGGGAGTGAGCACCCTCACCAGCTTTCGAAAGATACGATTTACCATCTGTTACAGGTCCAACGCCGACGCTATGCACTCCGCTATCTCCAGGAAACAACGGATCCGGTTCGAATGCGTGATCTCGCTGAACAAGTTGCAGCATGGGAATACAAGACAACAGTTGACCAATTAGTGTCGAAAGAACGTCAGCGAACCTATGTCAGCCTCTACCAATCACATCTTCCCAAACTCGATAAAGAGGGCGTGATTGAGTATAATCAAGCACGAGGACTCGTGACGCGAACTGACATCGCCAGCCAACTCGATCCGTATCTCACGACCAGCCAACCACACAAAACGAAACCATCAGAAGAGAATGAATCCGACGAGGGTACGACTTCGATTCGAGGGTGGGTATTGTGGTATTGTAGTGGAGTGATAGTTAGCTGTGGACTTCTGACGATGACAATTGTTAATTTCCCTATCGTCGGCCAGGTGTCTAATCAACTGGTACTGACTGTCATTGTCCTCCTTTTCACACTGATTACGGTGGGACATCACGTGAGCCACCAAGACTCAACTACATTCAAGATGCCAGACTAAATGCCAGACTAATATCCTGTCCCAACGCTCTGAGGGCGGCATTGTCTAAAACTCGAAAAGCACGAGCAGAAGCTTTGGTGTCAGTATAATGGGGACTGGTCACACCAATCCGTAAGAAAGGGTAAACGCAATTGTCGTCGTGTTACTGATCGACGATGAATTGGCCGGCCGCCGCGAGAATCTCCATCGTCTTCCGCTCGTCAAACGCCATTGGGAACGGAACGCCCTGATTGAGGATGTTGAGATGGGAAGCGTGCTGGGCTTCAACGGTTGCAATCGTCGCCCCAGTGGTCTGGAGATCCGGATTTTCGCTAAGCGCAATTGCACTGTTGTACGCAGAGACACGATATCCTCGTAGGAGATTCAGGCCATTATAGCAGTGATCAACAATTTTCGTGACTACAATTATTTGGGTCGAACGATTTCACGACAACCAGGGCATTCCGCATAGACTGTGTTCCCAGTCTCTGTCTCGTGTTCGATGTGGAGACTACTTCTTGGAATCGTCGCTCGACAGAACGGGCACGTGCCCAACATTGAATTACAGTTTGTCACGCACTAGCACCCACTCAAGTCGCTACTGCGGCAACACAGAAACGCTTTGCGAACAGGAATCTGCTTTACATCGTTACGACCACGCGATGATTGGCAAAGAAACTCGAATTATGCCGCTATACGGCGCGGTCAAATCGACAATTGGAATCAATCGACAGTGAGCTGTGGATCGGGAACCGTCTCGGTCGCAGCGGTGTCCCACGAATGTGTTGGCACCCACTCAAGGAGTTCTTGAGCCTTTCGCGTCGTGAATGCCGATCCATCACCATCCACGTCGAACGTTTCAGGAACTTCTCCAAAGTACTCGGCGATCAACTCTCGTAATGGTCGGTCCATGTAATTCTCCGCAGCCACACCTAAGAATGGTTCGTGACCATTGAAGTCCGCTTCTAGTCCTGCTTGAACGAGCGATGCGATATCACGCACGTCGACGTATGACCAAAAGTTTCCAACCCCTGCAGGGAGGTCGTCACGGGTATCGAGACATCGATATTCATTTGGATATTGAATCCACGATGGGCGGATCGACGCGATCTTGACGCCGTTTTTCCGTGTGACCATGTCTGCAATATTCTCCCCGACGACCTTCGATGTCCCGTAGGAGTCCTCAGGTCGCAATTCGTGTGTCTCATCGATCGGGAAATAATCGGGGAGCCACGGTTCTTCAGCGAATGCAGTTCCGTACGCGCTCTCACTTGAGGCTGCGACGATGTCGGCGCCTGCTCTACCCGCGGAAACCAACACGTTGTACGTTGCCATAACATTGTTCTCAAACACTTCGACCCCAGCGGTTCGTCCCATTGCTGGAATTGCACCCCAGTGAACAACATGATCCGGATCAATCTCGGCGACGATATCCGTTACTTTTCCGAACTCGGTAAGGTCACATCTCCGAAACTCGACGTTTTCTCGACCTTGGATTTCCCACCCGGGATGGGAGAAGTCGACACAGACGACATCGTAATCCGCATCTGCGAGAGTGGTAACTATCCACCGTCCCGAACGACCAAGGCCACCGGTTACAAGAGTTGTCATCTGTATTCTCCCGAAAGCGTACCCGCAGTATTGTTGTAAAACTTTGCGTAACAGCAGATCGTACGCACCGTTTCGAGGCAACTCATCGATTCTGACTATTCACTACAATCCGTTCCATAGAAACTCATGCACGAAACCGACCGAACTCCCCCGACAGTGGATAGAGGTAGGGCGGATACCGCTTCTTTCAGTGTAGAACAGGCACCCAAACTCTTGTGAATCGTCTACTCAGCCTCCGTCTGATCTTTACTCTCTTTCAACGCTAATTCCTCGCTCTTCGAAGATCCGCTCTATCTTTTTGAGCTCACTAGATCCAGTTTTCATCCACTGTGGGAGAAGAGGAACAAGACGAACACGCTCTTGTTCTGCATTTTAGTATGTGATTATCAGCATTGGACCCAGCAGCCGATGGCTAGTCCGGGAAAGCCGAACGCGGGTAACCGTATCTAATGGGATTTGATCAGCAGATGACAAGCGACTGCTGAACCAAATCCTGAGACGACGCAGTAAGAGTCCAGCGACTACTAGAACCACCCCGAACCGAGCCACGGTCGGCATAAGCCACGGATTGTCCACTAGCAGCCCTGCACTAAGATAGTACATTATCGATGATCACGATCGCGAAAAATAGGATCGGTTAATCGCGTCGACCTTAGGTCGGTTGATAGGATTCTTCGTCGAGGATGATGCCCTCGTCGTTGGCGACGACCACTGTGTCAGGGTTGCTATTATTTAGAACTGCACCGTCCCAACCAGTATAAAAGGTCGAGTCGGTATCCTCGCCAGCTCCGTTTCGGACAGTGACCGTTTCGCCTGCGCCAAGGATGACGTCACCAAACGTGTAGTTTTGTGCGCGACCGCCTTCGAAACTGACGATGAAGCCCGATAGATCGATAGCGGTGTCTCCATTGTTTTGGATTTTGACGTACTCGTTGTTGAGGTCTCCGTCTTGATTCGGCCGAATGTCAGTGATCTCAATGGGTTCTTCATCCGGCTGTTCAGAAATCAGCTGTGCCCCTGGATTGCCAGCCTCGGTCACGAACGACGCGAGGGTGTCGATCGTCGCAGTCGGATCTTCAACGGTCGAGACGACTCGATAGTCGGATTGCCACTCCTCAGGCGTGAGCGTACATCGGACATATCCGCGATCGACATTATAGAACCGTTGCCATGGTTCGCCCGCCGATGGGCCGTACTGGGTGAGCCCAGATGTGTCCCCGAATGAAGAGATCGACGTGCCCACGTATTCGGTACCTACTGTTTCAGAGTCGGGATCAGAAAAGTCAGCTTTGAGATTGTAGGCATAGTTGCGGTGGACGTCACCGGTGATGACGACAGGGTTGAGATCCGCATCTTCGGACATTGCATCAAGCAATGTTTGCCGATCGGCTCGATAGCCATCCCATTTGTCACCGCCGCCAAAGTCTACGTCATCCGGATCCGCATTGTTGTCCGTTGCCGCAAACGGGACTTGCTGGGCAAGAACGTTCCACGCGGACGCCGACTCAGTGAATCCATCGAGCAACCATTGTTCTTGTTCATCGCCGAGAATGGTTCGCTCCGGATTCTTTGCTTCTTCACTGGAACCAGTTTGGTCATCGCGGTACTGCCGAGTGTCGAGTACGTTGAATTCGGCCAACTGTCCGAACGTGAACCGGCGGTAGAGGGGCAGATCCGGACCGTCGGGCATTCGGGAGCGGCGAATGGGCATGTGTTCCCAGTAGGCCTGGTACGCAGCAGCTCGTCGTTCGAGGAATTCTTCAGGAGGCGCGCCATCGTCTTCGTCAGCGTAGTTGTTCTCGACCTCGTGGTCGTCCCAGGTCACGATCCAGGGGAACGCAGCGTGTGAGTCTTGGAGATTCGAATCCGACTTGTACTGTGCGTGTCGAATTCGGTAATCGGACAAGCTTTTACACTGACGGGGTGGCTCGTGGCCACGGTCGAACGACCCTTGCGCACTCCCTTCGTAGATGTAGTCACCGAGGTGGAATGCGACATCCAACTCCTCTTCGGCGAGGTGCTCGTGGGAGGTGTAGTAGCCGGAGGGATAGTTCTGACAGGAGGCGAACGCGAACGAGAGTTCATCGATATCCGAGTCGGGTGCTGGTGCTGTTTTCGTCCGGCCGATTGGACTTCGATGGGAACTCACTTTGAACTGATAGTAGTACTCGGTATTGGGTTCTAGGCCCTCTGGCTCGACGTGCACGGAGTGGACATGCTCTGGGTGAGCGTACACCGTTCCATCCCGAATAACATGTTGAACTTTGCCATTCTTTTTGTCGGATGCGATTTTCCATTGAACTTCAATTTTTTGTTCAGGCATATCCCCGTCGGCCTTTAGCGGATCAAGGGCAAGCCGGGTCCACAAAACGACTGAATCTGGTAGTGGATCACCAGAGGCAACGCCAAGCGTAAAAGGATCATCATCGAAGCGACCGGCGTTCTCGCTCTTAGCGGTGGCGAGTCCCGCGGTTCCGAATGTTGTAAGTCCTGCCACGCCCGACGCAGTGCGGAGGAATTCTCGTCGTTTGGACGATAAGAATTTGGGTTGTTGAGTTTCTATCTTATCTCTACTGTCAGTTTCTGTCATTTTACCCACAAGAAGAGTTTAATCACCAAAGCATGAGCTTTTATAATAGGACATTGTCGTCATATTTTCATCTATGGAGTTGTAATTTAGAATAGTAAATATGTGATAGTTAAACAGTCGATATACTTTCCCTATATGTGAATAATATGGGAATATTTCTCTAAAAGGAAGTGCTCTCGACCGTTCTGGTGACGCCGCAGTTCTATGCCGATTCTTATAAAAAGCGAGTAATAAGAAAGGAGAAATGTTAGTATTTATTCACCAATTCCGCTATCTTCTCTGCCGAGAGGGCACGGCTATAGATGGACGTAGCGTCGATATGACCGCTAAAGTAGTTGCCATAACTACGTTTGGCATGGAGGCGAGATTGGTAATATTGTTACTACTTCCACTTTCAGTTGACAACGCCTGCGAACGGACTAATTCATGACCGTAATCTCAACATACCGATGAAATATTGAATCTTAGAAGGTATCAACTCTAGACTAGGAAACTCATTTCCCCGAGAGTGCCGACCCGGCCGATTTTTACTGCTGCTTATACTGCCCACAGGAAGTAAACCGCCTAAAAACGCCGATTTTGGGAAATTGACCTCGCTGCCGTCGCACGTTCTACTCCCGTTATACAATCAATCACGCATCTTGAAACGCGTCGAAATCCTAGTAAGTAGATAGTTTCCCTCCCGATTGTTCGGAACAGCCGAATTCGATCATTGAAATCGACGGCAGTTGGCACGCTCCATATGTACCACGAAATGTACAGTGATCGACTCGAGGGGATCCGAAGGAAGTCAACTACTACTCACGAGGTTAATGGAAACACTTCTGCTTCCTCTCGGAGCCAAAAGTACCATCCATATTGGGGGTAGCATTCCCTGATCAATCGCTGAATGAGTGTTAGTGAGCGAGCACCAGCACATCCGCTTGTAACGCCTTCGACTCAGGTTACCGAATTCGTGTCAGGTGCAGGCTGGAGAAACATGACATTCACCCGGCCAACGGCATCGAAGTCCCGGAGTTGGTAGACCAACTTACGAATGCGGTCTGCTGACCCAGTGCAGAAAATAGTCTCTAAACACCACTCACCGTGATGCATGTGTTGCATTGTTCCGATTATGTCCTCGAATTCGTGCTGAACCGTATGGAGTTCACCGATAACGAGGGTGTGTTCGTAGTCGAATGCGACGACTGCGATAGCATCTCCCTCGATATCTTCGAATTGCGTATGGCGCTCGATGTATTCTTGCATCGCTTCCCGGACGGCTCGGGAGCGCGATTCCATGTCTTCTGCTTCCCACGTCTCATCGAATGAGTCCAGTACTTCTTGCGGGATGTTGAGGCTTGTTCGCATACACTGTCTTGCAGTGAGCGATACTTAGACCTCATTATTACGTTCGCCCGAATTCGGTCATAACAATCCCTAACTACGGGGATTGCCTGTATTCAACACGAATGTTACACACGGAAGCCTTTGGGCTGCTGGTCGGTGCTATCGCACTTGGGGCGTTTCATGGGATCGAACCCGGCCACGGATGGCCCGTTGCTGCGGCGTATGCACTTGACCAGACGAACAAGTGGCTCTCCGGCTTCGCCGCCAGTTTCATTCTCGGTGTCGGCCACCTCATCAGTAGTCTGGTGATGGTAGCGATCTTCTTCTATGCGAAATCCTACTTCAGTCTCACCCAAGTCAACGAACCAGTTCCAATCGACCTGTTCTCAACGACCATCTACATCGGTGGGCCAGTCAGCCTCGTTGCTGGTGTCCTCCTCATCCTCCTTGGCATCCGCGAGTACTACGGTGGCCACTCCCACGGCACCAACCACTCTCACGGCGGCGACACGCACTCCCACGACGAGGATGCTCACACGGATCATTCTCATGAGCACGGTCACGGTCATGACCACGGCCACACGCACGCCCACGGAGAGCAGACACACGACCACAATGACGATGACCGTCTTGATCTCCACGGTCAGACGCAGGTTGTTCAGCTGTACGACCACGACGAGTCGTCACATGAGTACGAAGATCACCACGAGAACCACGGACATGATCACGAGGAGCACGCACAGGAGAGCAAGGGTCTGCTCGCTCAAATCAAAAGCGTGCTTCCGTTCGTCGGCGGGCACTCGCACAACCATTCTCATGGCGATCTGGACGAGGCTTCCGAGCGGGGGCTTTTTGGTATCGCGTGGTTCGCGTTCATTCTCGGCTTTGCCCATGAAGAGGAGTTTGAGATCATTGCGATGTGTGCGGGATCGAACCATTGTCTCGAATTGATGAGTGCGTACGCCATTACTGTCATCGCTGGCATCGTCGGCCTGACGATGCTGTTAATTGCTGGTTATCACAGCTACGAGGAGAAAGTCGAACGGTACACGCCCTACTTGCCCGTGTTCTCGGCGGTAGTCCTCGTTGTTATGGGCCTTGGCTTTATCAGCGGGCTCTTCTAGACGGACTCAGGTTTCCATGCCGTCGAGTTATTACGATCTCCAGCAACGTCATGCCGGACACGCCCATCACCGAGACCGCTCAAATAATGCGCGACCGCACGGTCGGGAGCGTCCTCACCATCGAAGACGAATTGGTCAGCGTCGTCACAGACTGGGACATCGCCGACGGTGGCTCGACCAGTTTGACCCGCAAATCCACCGATCTCGAAATGCCATTGCACAGGACGTGATGACGGCGGACCCGCAGTCCGTCGACGCAGACGCGAAAATCCAGTGTGTCCTGCGGGCAATGAACGGCGGCCACATCCGTCGAACTCCAATCGTTAACGACAATCAAGTCGTCGATATCATTACCTTCGATGACCCCGTCCTCTACCTCATCGAGGAATGTACGCACGTTTCGGTGCAACTCGACAGTCTCGACGAGGGTATCCATGCTGAATCACGGCCAAACTATCGACGCATTGGAAGGGATCGTGCTCGAACCAATCGTATCCAGCGTTTTTGATAGCCTTTGAATTGGATTCGAAACCTTCTGAATTGCCAGTTATGTCATCGTCTTTGGTTTGCTTGTGCGAGTTAGTGCCGTTTTCCCTCTCGTAACCAACTGTTGTGATTATATGATCTCTACACGATATTAGATCGATTTATTGTCACCTCTGCCGTGGTCGTGGTGGGGGAGTCCTATGTCCGAGAAACCAAGACAAACAGAACAGACACGAAGGCAATTCATCGCGACCGTGGGAGGGACTGTAATCGGGTTAGCGTCCGGTGTGAGCGCACAAGAAGCGACATCTCGTAACCATCGCCGCGGCATGTGCTGTTTCCGCTTCGGTGGTCGCGTCTCTGGCTGGCGAGGTCAGGGCCCACAGTCGATTGCCGGACAACAAAATCCGACGCTCCAGCTCGAACCAGGAAGGGCGTACGGAGTCATGTGGCAAAATCTCGATGGGCAACCGCACACGTTCGCACTAACAGACTCGAATGGTGAAAATCTCCCCGTGATATTGCCGACTGTACGATCCATGCAGCACGGCGAACCGATGATGGGTGGTCAAAACGGGACGATGATGGGTGGAGCGAATGGCACCATGATGGGCGGCCAGAACGAGACCATGATGGACGAGATGATGGCGGACCATCGAGGGAGAGAGGAACCACCCGAGGATGCGATTCGAGTTACGCCGCAGGTCGCCGAGGAAGGGGCCGTACAGATGCTTGTATTCGTTGCCACGCGTGACGTTGCTCAGTACATCTGTACCGTGCATCCATCGACGATGGTTGGTGACGTGACTCTGAGACCCGATCAAGGGAATTCCGGTGGACAACATGATGGTAATAGGAATCACGAGGACAATGGTGAGAGTGACAATACGGGAAGCCACGCACACGACTGACGATCCGAGCGTGTGGACTGACGGCACACGCTCGGAGTAAGACCCAATACCGTTGTGCTCGTCACTGATAGCAACATGGGGGGAATGAACCTATGGTCGTTCGAACCGGGGATTGCATTCTTCGTTTTCTTCGGATTCACGGTCGGGATCCTCTTCGGCTTTTTCGGTCTCGGTGGGAGTTTTTTCGTCACCCCTGCACTGCTCGTTCTCGGCCATCCGGTCGAGGCGGCGGTCGGCTCCGGGCTGGTGTTCGTCTTCGGAACGTCGATTACGGCTGTCGTAACACATCGCCGTCTCGGCCACATCGACTACAAACTGGGAGGGCTCCTCGTCGCAGGGATGACGATGGGGTTAGAGGTCGGGAAGCGGGTATTGTTCGAGCTTTCAGCCATCGGACTCGCAGACCTCATCGTCAGCACCGCATACGTCGGGTTGTTAGCGGCGGTCGGACTATTCGTGCTATTCGACGCTCGTAACAGTACTTCCATGCAGGGAACAGTGGTAGATGCGAACGTCTTGGGGCAAATTGGAACCGTCCAAGTTCCGCCAATGCTATCGTTTAGTGAGCGTGCCACCGCTTCTGTGTGGGTAGTGCTGGCAATTGCGTTCGCGACGGGGATACTGGCGGGCGTTCTCGGTGTCGGCGGCGGGTTTCTCATTCTGCCGATCCTAATGTATGGGTTGAGTCTACCGGAAACGGTAGCGGTGGGGACTGACATCTTTCAGATCGCGATTTCGAGTGGATATGGGTCGTTTATGTACACCCGAGCGGACGCAGTTCACCTCTCGGTCGTCATCCCGTTACTCGGCGGGAGCGTCTTCGGCGCGTATCTCGGCTCTCAGTTAACGGAGTTCGTTGAGGAGGCGAAGTTCAAGCAGTACTTCGCGCTCATTCTACTCGTCGACAGTGTGGCAGTGGCGAGTAAAACGATCAGTCACACCTACGGTGTCGTCGCACTGCACGTCTTGAGTCTCGTTCTGCTCTTCGGAACTGCAGTGGTCATGAGTTCTATCGTTGTCTCGTTCGGAACTCGAAACGCCCTTCGAGAAGGCGATACTCTGTCGAAAAATAACTGAAGAAACGAGGCATTTTAGTTCTCGTTTCGACGTCGGACATCTCTAACCGCATAGACCAAGATGGCCAATTGGACGACGACCAGAACCACCGTGAATCCCCAAAATGCGATGCCAGTGAATATCGAGGCACTGCCTAACCAGAGGACGACCAGCACGACCGTCGCGAGGACGTATGTGAGTTCACGCATTTGTGAAGTCCATCTCGTATTGAACCGAACTTAAAGCACTACTCAGAACTGGTGTTCTTCGTCCGACGCGGTGAACGGCGCAATCGACGCGTTGTGTTGGGCGACCCACGAGAGTCGGAGGACGAACGAGAAGAGGACGGCGAGCGGCCCGAGCCCTGCGGTGAGTGCGATAGGGACGAGCACGTCGAGCCACCCGACGATGAGTGGCGTCGTCTTCGCGCTGCCGTAAATGACGAGGACGACGGCCGAGAGGAGTTCTGCAGGCACGCCGACGTACAAGATAATTCGCGAGAGATGTGAGAGTTCCTTCTCGACGTAGACGGTGCGAAAGTACTTGCGGGCGACGTCAATCTGCAGGAAGTCCGTTCGAATCTCTCCGAGCACGTTTCGCTGGTCGTCAGTCAGGTGCTCGTCGAATTCGGCCTCTATTTGGTCGATTTCACGGAGTTACTGGGCGTGATTTGTCCCGAGTGTCGCCTCGATGACTGCGAATATTTGCACTGGCTCCGTGTCGAGAGTCTGTAAAACCGCCTTCACGTCCGTGAGAACATTGTCGGCGAACGTCTCGACACGGTTCTGTAAGCGGTCGTCCAAGGTGTCCGCCACGCTCTCACGGAGTTCTTCGGTTCGCGCTTCGGTCGTTTCGTGCAGAAACCGCAAGAAGCTCCCCGGCAGTACCGGAGCTACCGATTGGTCGGCGCGTTCTTGAGCGTCTTCACGGTATTCGAGCGCGTCTTCGATACGCCGACGTAACTCACCGGGGGCACCCAGTTCGCGCGAGAGGACGAGCTGATTGATCGAGAGCACGACCGAGATTAGCGTGAAATTCCCGCCGAGGAACGCACTGAATAGAAAGTACATCGGACTGGACGGCCGACCAGAGAGGATACCAATGGACGTCAACACAGCAGCGAATAGGAGCACTCCACCGAGAAGCACACCGGCGAGAGTCACGCGGTTGCCAGCCACGAGCATCCATCGAAGTGTTCGACTCGACGGACGGGTACGGTGTGGTAATCCCTTAGACATCAGTCAGTACTCTCACATTCGATGCCGTCTATCAAGTTATTCTGGCACTCTCTTCGATATTTTTCAAGACACGAACGAGATGGTCAACACTTCTTTTTGTTTCCGCATGGTATATTCTCACATGACTACGGCACGCCAAGACGATACGTGGTTGCGACTCATCGTCGTGCTACTCGCTATTGTTGTGTTCGCACCAATGCTGATGATGGTGTTTGCATTCCCGATGATGGGCGGGTGGATGATGGGGCCGGGATACGGCGGTCAAACACCAGTTTGGGGTTGGGTGATGATGCTCGTCTCGCTATTGGTCGTGATCGTACTTGGTTACGTCCTCTACCGCGCGCTCGCTGGCGGCGGGTCCGACGGTGACGCCGCGCTCGAGGAATTGCGACTGGCCTACGCCCGCGGCGACCTCTCAGAAGAGGAGTTCGAGACACGTCAAGAACGACTACAACGCGAACAGTGACAGACGCACCGCACATCATCCCGACTACTCAGTGAGGAGGAAGTACGTCGGAACGTCGATTTATGAGTGTATTTTTACACTCACCGTGCTTGCATACAGAGCAGTGGATTTATCCCAATTTCGCCCAACGATAGCAGTGGATACGACGACGTAACTTTGTCTCAACAACTACCATACTGGACCCGCTGCTCCTCGTGAGTGACTCGGGAACTGGTGTCGAGTGGGGTTCGTCCGGTGTCTGTAAACTTTCCCGCCTGGGATTACGTGATCGTATAGATATCAAACGACTATAAGACAAAGAACTACGCTACAGATTCAACACTCAAATGAACAGAGAAAACACCATGACTGACCTCAATCGCCGTACCTTCCTCGGCGCGCTTACTACGGCAGGACTTGGCGCTGTTGCTGGCTGTACGAGTACCAACCAATCCACCCCGAACTTCGAAACTGGTGGCAACGAAAAGCGACTCCGGCAAGCAGCGACGACGTATTTGACGAGTCCAACACTCTACAAAGCACCGAGCTGCACGTGTTGTGACGGACACGAGAAGTACCTCGAATCAACAACGGATGCAGAGATAACGGTGAACGAGGTTAATGATCTAAAGGCGGTGAAGTCCAAATTCAATATTCCAAAAAAGCTTGAGAGTTGTCATACTTTGGACATTGAGCAATACGTCGTGGAGGGGCACGTACCGCGAGAAGCGATCGGGAAACTCGCCCTCGAAACACCCGACATCCTCGGCATCGCACTCCCAAAAATGCCGGCAGGGTCGCCCGGAATGGGCGGTGAGAAAACTGAAGAATTCATCATTTACGCGATAGAGAACGACGGCAACTATCGTGAGTTCATAACGATATGACCCAGAAATCTGCTGCTTGACGAGCGTATCCGCTGTACATAACCCGTACTTACAGGCATACAATCCAACCTCCACCACACCCGTCAGCTAACAAAATCTATGTCTGGTTCACTGATCCTCCTTCTGTCCAGAATAAATAGCCGAGAACGCTAATAAGTAGAATCTGTGCAACTTTATCGAGTAGGCCGTAACTCTGGAGGTGAGGCATACAGCTCGCCCACCAGAGAACGAGTTGCGCCGCGACCTACGGAATGCCGACCGCGTAGAGGAGTCGGCGGCTCACGCCGAGGAGGAACAGGACGACTGCACCGACGAATCCAAGCCCTGCAAGGAGCATAACCACTTCCTCGTGCTGGACGAATAGGTAGAGGTGGACGGCCGCGCGCACCAGGATGAGCCCGATTGCAACCGCGGGACCAGCGTCGACGTCCGAGAAGCGGTCTCGTTGCTTTCCGTACCAGTACGCCGGAGCGACGGGCAGCGCAGCGATCGCGACCAGTCCGGCGATGCTGGTCAGCCACGCTGCTGACCCGTCGCCGTGGTGGTCACCACCGCTATCGTCCGCGTGATGACCGTCGCCACCCTCGTCTGACTGGTGGCTACTGGTCCCATCGGAGTGGTGGCTGTCGCCCGCACTCGAATGGTTGTCGCTTGTCGTTTCGGTCTTTCCGTGGTCGTCGCCGTGACCGTGGCCTTGCGTCGTGTTCTCGTCTGCAGCGACGCCGAGGGCCGCAGCGGTCACCAGCACGACGACGACGAACGCCAGTTTGAGCAGCTCTCGTCAGTGAGATAACTTCTTCGTCATCGTTGCTCCGACCTACATGGAAGGGAGCTAAAAGCGAATGGCATCTTCTCACTGGATTTAACCACAACCATCGTTTATATGGGGTGTCGAGGGCGTGCCTGATGGATACCGGCGTGACAGCCGATAGACCACGATCACTTCGGAACCGATTACCGCAGACAGAATCCCAGCGATCTCCACGGACCGGTCGCTCTGCATTCGCCGTCCGTAGAGGTCACACGTACTTGACGACGCGAGCCATCCCTGCTTCCAGGTGATAGAGGTTGTGACAGTGGAACAGCCATTCACCGGGGTTGTCAGCGAGGAAGTCGAACGTCACCGATCCCATGTGACCCGGTACGATGACCGTGTCCTTCATCGCGTCGCCGACCCGGAAGAAGTGCCCGTGCAGGTGCATCGGATGGAGCACCGGACTTCGGTTCGTCATCTTCACGCGCACGTGTTCGCCCTCCTGAATCTGCAACGGGTCGGCGTCTGGATACGCCTGGCCGTCGATGAGCCAGCCGTACGACCCGCCCATCTCGGGCGACAAGGTTAGGTCGAGCGTCCGGTCAGGACTCCCACGGAGTTTCTCGGGAACCCGTTTCGCCCGCAGATCGCCGTATTGGAGCGTTCGCCCCCACGAACTGAGTCGCGTTGGATTCCTAGACGCGCCACCGTATCGGAGGACCGCGCGGGCCGGCCGTTCGTCGCCATCCACGGCTTGTCCTCGAACCTCCCACGCGCCGGGATTCGTCGCCTCGACGACCGCGTCGTACCGCTCCCCTGCACCGAAGACGAACGAATCGACCGGCACCGGTTCGACTGGGCGTCCGTCGGCGTGTGACACCCGCAGTTCGTGCCCGGCAACGCCGACGCGGAACGCCGTCGCACTACTCGCGTTGACGAACCGTAATCGAACTCGTTCACCCTGTTTCACGTCGAAGGTGGCCGGGTCCGCCGGAAGGCGTCCGTTCACGAGCAAACCAGCGTACGGCGGACGCAGGTCACCCATCATTCCGCCGCGTCCACCACCGCCCATACCACCCATTCCCATCCCTCCACCGCCCATTCCGCCCGAACTACCACCGCCGTTCGACGACTCTTCGAGCGGTTCGGGTGGCTGGGTCAGGTAGTCGTCAAACACGACGGTGTACTCGCGGTCGTACTCGACGTGCGGCGATTTCTCTTCGATCACAAGCGGCGTGGATAGTCCGCGGTCGAGTTGAAGACCGACGTGGCTGTGGAAGAAGTACGTTCCCGCGGGTTCGGCCCGAAACTTGTAGGTGAACGCCTCGTCCGGTTCGACTGGCTGCTGGGTCACGTCCGGTACACCGTCCATGCTATTCGGGACGGGAAGGCCGTGCCAGTGGATCGTCGTTTCTTCCGGGAGGCGGTTCCGCAGGTCGACGCGAACGATGTCGCCTTCGGTGGCCCGGAGTTCGCTGCCGGGAAACGACTCGTCGTACAGCCAGTTCCGTGCCGACGACCCGGCTGGCGACACTGTTCCCGGAGCTGCCGTCAGCGTGGCCTGAACGTCCGGGTCGCCTGACACGGTCGTCCGCGGCGCGACCGTCTCTTCGTCATCGATGGACGGAATAGAGCCGGAGGTACAGCCAGCCAGAGTTCCGAGTCCTGCAACACCGAGTCCGCGGAGGAGGGTGCGTCGAGAGAGACGCGTATCGCGGTCAGTCATCAGTCGTCATATACGCTAGCCATTAATAAACCATTGTATTGGGAAAACTATGAAATATTGGGGGTTCTTTTCCGGATTCATCGTTCGACTCCGCGTGCTTCACGTATTCGAAGACAAACAAAAATCGCGCGCTCTACCTGGGTTGCACAACGACCGAACTCACTGACGAGGGCATAAGTTGTACAAGTGTGAGGAGACGGTCGAATCGGCACTCGAAGAACGAAGCGACGTCGACAACGCCGTGGCGGACAACGAGGCCAATCAAGTCAGAGTCGAGGGGAGTGCCGACCCCGGCACCATCGCACAAACGATCGAGCACGCAGGCTACACCGTTGACCGCTAGCCGCGAAAACCCAGTCGCAGCAGCATTTTCATATAGCTATTCAAATAGGTACAGATATGTCCGTTCAGATGACGCCGTGGTACGAGAGTACGGCCGTTTCGGTGCATTCGTCAGCGTCTTCGTCCTGTTATTCGCTGTCTTGCTCCTCTACTACCGGACGTTTCCGCACGTTCGATACAGCGACGCAGATATGTAGATGCCCTACCTCGACCGCCACTGCCGATTCTTTACTCCCCGGCGTGAATCAGTCGTCAGTACTCGGCCGCAACCTCGTCTAACACGCGGTCAAATCGCTCGCGAACGTCCTCGGTGATGCCGTCCAACGCCGGATTCTCGACGACACCAAGTAATGCATCGGGGTCGACGGCGCTGACCACCACCTCGTCGTCGTCCTCGTAGACGATAACATTGCACGGTAACAGCGCGCCGAGGTCGCGCTCGGCGTCCAATCCCTGCTCTGCTAGCGGCGGATTGCACGCCCCGAGGATTCGATACTCCGGATACCCTTCGAGGTCAAGTTTCTCTTCCAATTTCGCCTGGAGGTTGATGTCGCTCAGCACGCCGAACTCTTCGGCTTCCAATGCCTCGACCGTGGTATCGACGACATCCTGGAACGGCCCATCGACCCGACGGGTCATAGTGTAACTCATAGCCACAGCACGGTTCGTCTGCCAATAGTATAGTGTTTAAGGCACAAGAATGATTGCTCTCACGCGTCGATGATACCGTCGTTTGTAGCACCATACCGTACCGAAGTGGCGTTCCCAGCCGATGAGAACCAGCAACGCTGTATAATTCACCAGTAATCGTAGTAGTAAATGTAAGGGTGAACTACACATGACTCTCGCACGCCGACTCGAAACGAGAACCGCGACGCTGGTCGCTATCGTGACGACACTCATCGTGGCAACCAGCACTCCGGAGCGGCGACGTTGGCATCCAGTGTTCAATCTGTGGAAACCAGATTAGTGGGGACGGTGAGACGGTCGAAGTCGATTCCGGCGATACGTATCACGTCTGTTGCTCGTCTTGTGCCGAAGAGATCGTCGAACAATACGAGTCACTGCAGGAGGCAGCCAACGAGTAATAGCTTCACGCTTTTTGTCCTCTCGTCAGCGCGTATGTCTGCGGTATGCCTCGTAGAGGACAGGAATTCCGAACGGGAACGCGAGGACGCCGAAGATGGCCAATGCATGCTTCGAAGTGAACCACCGCAATAGAACGATGGAATCAACGTCGCCATTAACAAACCGCCGAATATCTATCCGCTGATTTCGGTTTGTAAACCTCCGGTCGGACTACTTACTCCATGAAGGATGAAAATTCTCCACAGGGGCGAGTTACGTTTCACGGTTCATGACCAATCTCGGGATTCGGCGGTCGTCGGTTGCGAATACAGCACCACCACGAACCCGTCGATGGTCTGGATTACAGTTGTTGTTCCTTTACAATCGAAGCCACAATCCCGGAAAAGCAGCACCCCATAGTAATGGATGCAATGTCGCTTTCAGATACCGTCTCCGAGATCGACCACCTGAGCGAAGAACAGCGCGAATGCATCGAGATCTGTACGGAAGCCACCGAAGCCTGTGAGTGGTGTGCCGACGCGTGTGCCGACCACGGAGAGGAGATGGCCGAGTGCATCCGGCTTTGCCGCGACGTCGCGGATGTCGCATCGTTGCACGCGCGGTTCATGGCACGTGATTCGGACTACAGCGACCAGCTCGGCGACCTCTGTGCGGACGTCTGTGAGGCGTGTGCCGACGAGTGCGAACAACACGACCACGATCACTGCCAGCTCTGTGCAGACGTTCTCAGCGAGTGCGCTGAGAGCTGCCGCAGTATGCACTAATCACGGAGTCAACCGCACGACGGGCTTTCGAATCCAAACGCCATTTTCATCGCAGCAAGTACGAGTTTCAGCCGAGTACATACTCCAACGAAGGGTAACGTTCGAGAAGAGGACGACCATCGATTAGGAACTGTTCTACGTGCGCATCAAGGCCAAGAATGCGACCCGCACCAAATGCGGCGACCGAGAGAAACACCAGTAGGTACATGAAATCAGCATTGATGAACCCGTGAGCAAGATCCCAGTTGCCGAAGTAGAACAGGAGCATCATGAATGCACCAAAAAACGCCGCGAGACGGGTCATGAGCCCAGGTATGAGGCCGAGACCGATCGCCGCTTCCCCCCACGGAACGGCGATGTTCACGAAATCGACGAACCACGGTGTCTGTCCCATCCAAAGGAACAGTCCTTCGATAGGGTTCCCGTTCGTCGCGGCCACGTTAATGAGGTAACTCTGTGCGTCGAACCCGCTGGGAATCTTCTCGACGCCCGTGTAGAAAAACGCGAATCCGATGAGCAGTCTGAGCGCGAGAACGAACCACGCGCTCAGCGAGTGTGTGCGTCCTTCGACGGTTATGCCGCCAATCGTGGATTGGAACTCGTTGTATCGGGGTTGTGTGTCAACCATTGGCAACCTCTCCAGAGTACAGTAGTCTCCCAAGGAGTGTATCCCTACCGTCGCACAGTGTGAACCGCCTTGGGGTCAAGGCCGAGACACTTGGCCTGCTCTGCCTGTAGAGACAACCTGGGTGTGTCAGTCAATGATGCTCGTGACTTTGGGAAGTTCCCGTCCCAGAAATCTGTGGCTGTATCTGTGAAAATTCGGTTGGGTTGTTCTCGAACGACTGCTTGCACCGATTCGAACAGAAGTAGTACGTCTCTCCGTCGTGGGAACTGCTTGGGCCACTGTCGTCGATTCGCATCCCACAGACAGGATCTCGGTACTGACCGGGCGCACCGAGTCCTCGTCGGTAGACGTAGAAGAGGAACCCCGAGAGCCCGAACGCGATGATGTTGAGGTAGAACGTGTAGTTGAGTTCGAAATACGTCTGTTCGGTCGCCGTCTCCCCGCCAGCAAGGTTCGGCACGATACCAAGGGTGGTGAACAACTCCTCCATGAGAAACCCCGTGAACGCCATCGTCACGAAGAACACGCCGAAGATGTACAGCATCACCGTCCAGCCGTAGTATTTTCTGTAAACGTTGAGTACCGGAATCGTGATAAGGTCAGCGTAGACGAATGCAATAACCCCTGCGAAGCTGATTCCACCACCCCAGAGTGCGACCGCAAACGGGACGTTGCCGATGCTTCCGACGAAGCTGATGACGGCAATCGTCACACCCATGATCGCATTTTCGGCACTTACGAGCAGGCCATCTCCCTGAAGGAAGAGACTGTTCCAGACCCACTGCGGGACGAAAACGATAACGAAGCCGGAGATAAGAAAACCAGCGATAACGTCTTTCCAAATCATCGACCACTCTTTGCGGTACTGATTCCCGAGTTTGTACCAGCCGCCCCACGTCAATAGTTCGTCCCGCCAGTCGCCACTGCTGGCAACTTCCTGTTGGTAAGTCTCCAGACACCCAGCGGAACAGAACTCCAGCGTTTCACCGCCGTCGGTTACGAGCGAATACTCGTCTTTTCCCTCCATTCCACACGTTGGATCCTCGGTGACACCGTGGTCGTGATCTCGCTGATTCAGTTCCTTCCGAACGTCTTCAAAGAGGTTCTCTGGGAGTGTTACGTGGACGATAAGAGCCATCACCGCGATGAGAATGATGCCTCCAAGGAGTTCCGCGACGAGAAACTCCCAGCCGAGGAGGATCAAGATCATCAGGCCGAGTTCGATAATGAGATTCGTCGAGGCGAACATGAACGCAAGAACGTTGACCACGTGCGCCCCCTTCTTGAATAACCCCTTTGCGATAGCGACGGCACCGAAGCTACAACCACTACTGGCAGCACCGAAGACGGTTGCCTTCGCGAGTCCACTGAGATCGTCGTCTCCAAGGAGGCGTGCCATCCGTTCTTTCGAGACGTAGACCTGCACGAGACTCGTAATCATCAACCCCATAGTGATTGCCCATGCAGCGGTCCAAAGGAAACCGATCCCGATTCGTAGCGCTTCGAGAATTCCGCCGACGACAGTGGTTTCCATACATGAAACTTGGCCCGCATCGCTCTTGCCAATTGTCCTTAAAAATGTGAGAGAATAGGCAATCTATACGGTTTCTTTGAAAGATTGTACCTGGCACAATAATCAGATTCCTCGAGTTAGCGAACAGAGCATCTCCTAGATGGTGGTTAAAACTGTTATTGTAATTAGTGCGACGACGTTTATATGGAGATACCCGACGTGAACAATACACACAGTCTTGCTTCTGTCTTTCGTTTTGGTTCGAAATGAAGCCACGGAGGATCGGACAACGACGAGTGCTTTCAAATATAAGCTGCAATCCGATTGAACGAGCGCGACGTATCTCTACGCATGAGCACCACGACCACTAGCCACAGAGAGTACGAATCGGAGACTGCCCATGGATCGATAAAACTCGACGCACTAGCATTTGCTAGTGCCGCGGCAATCGTTTCTGCCGTCGTCATGCTCCTTTTGGGGATCTTTGGAGCAGTCGGTGTTTACGAAGGCGCTGTCGAGATGATGGAACAGTGGCATCTGTTCTTCGAACCGACCATCGTCGGAACCGTAGCAGGCATGATCGAAGCAGCGATCATCAGTTTCGTCTTCATCTACGCCTTCACATGGCTGTATAATGCACTCGCTCGGTAGAACTGAACCGTGTCGTAGTTCCATAAATGTCGCCAACTCAGTTCACTGAACGGCGTCGGATCCCGAGACCCATTACGGACTCAACTGCGAGTATCGCTCACCTCTCGAATTCAGTCATTCTCGATGTCTGCGGACTGTGTGATTTCTCAAATGGCTGTTCATACGAGTCGTTTCTGACACCGATTTCGAATGCGAGGAGAGACCAAACTGCCTAACATCGTGATTCCCGTCACTATCACTATGGCTACCGAAACTGAGGATATCCGTGTGTGGCTTGTCGAACGGGGGTACAACAATCGCGATCTCATTATCCTTAAGTACGCAACGCCAGACGGCAAGCGACTCTACCGCCGTGAACTCGCTACACAGGCGGTCGACATGGATTCGGTGACCGCTGCTAAAGACGTCCCACCCGCCGATCTCGAAGCTGTTGATGATTCGAGCCTCCAAAATCGATACGAGGCCGAAGTCGAGCGAATGGCGGACAAACACGACCCCAGTGACACAATTTAACTCAGTAGGACTTTCTGTCAATCTCAATGACAGTCTCGTAGTTGGACGACTTCTCGGGGAGCTTACCCGGTCGATCGTAACGCGATTTCGGGAGTGTCGTTACTTTATCTATCTGTTCGTAGTTTCTCCCTTCGCATTGCGAACTCTTCTTCGGAAATTTCCCCACGAGCGAAGGCGGTTCGGAGTTCGCCAAGCGCTGGGTCGTCAGTACGAGCGCTATCACTGCGCCCGACGAGCCCGCGATACAAGGCATAGCCGATGCCCAATAGAACGAGGAGCCATACGAGCATCATGCCGAATCCCCAGATTGGTGAGACTCCTCGTCCGAACATGCCACCACCCCACCAACCCATCATCCCCATCATCGGCATCGCAAAGGCCATCAACAGCACTGGAAGCAGGACGATGACACCCAGAACGACAAGAGCGGTTCGGAGTAGTTCGTTTTCCGTGGTTTGAGTTGCCATAGTATCTAGAACGCGGCGGAGGTTTAACTCGATTATCCATTATAAATCACACGCTATGAGTGAAACACCCGCGCAACCACGTGAGATAGGTGATCAACCCTTTACTTTCAAAATCCAACAGCGACAGACCATCCCGATACGGAAGTTCGTTTCGGCACCGCTGTTTCAAAATGACCACCGGAATCCGAACTAACGCCATCAGGATGCAGTTTGGGTACGAAGGTTCATCGGGGAAGATGGATAGTCAACTATGGAACTTACCGGTTGCGCCCAACTCGCGCGAGAGAACGAGTTGGTTGATCGAAAGCACGACAGATATCAGCGTGAAATTCCCGCCGAGTAACGCACTGAAGAGGAAGTACATCGGACTCGACGGCTGAGCGAAGAGAACGCTGACGGACGGTAACAGAATAAGCAGAAGCAGTATGCCGGAGAGGAACACAGCAGCAACAACTAGCCGGTTGCCGGTAACGAGTAACCAACGGGAACCTCGATTTGACAGGCCTACACTCCACGTTGGTTTTTTGGGCATTGATCGATAGTCTCGTATTTCACGGTCGCAAAGTCTATTCCACGATAAGGAGGTACGCCAGGACGACGACAAGCAACACTTGGGAGGCCTTGTCGAGCAGGCCGTAACTCTGGAGGTGTGGCATGTCGTTCATCCACCAGAGAACGAATTGTGCCGCGACGTACGGAATACCGACCGCGTAGAGAAGTCGTCGGCTCACACCGAGGAAAAACAGGACGACTGCGCCGATAAACCCGAATCCAGCGAGAAGCATCGCCAGTTCGCTGTGTTGGAGGAATAGATAGAGATGAACGGCAGCACTCACTAGAATAAGCCCGACTGCGGCAATATGGGCAGCATCGACATTCGAGATGCGATTTCGTTGTTTTCCGAACCAGTAGGCTGGTCCAACAGAAACCGCAGCGAGCGCGAGCAAGCCAGCAATACTGGTCAGCCACGCCAACGAACTTTGGTCGTGGTGGTCACCGCCGCTCTCGTCTTCGTGATGGCCATCGCTATCTCCATCGGAATGGTGGCCACCAGTGGTGTGGGTTTCTTCCTCGTGACTGTCCTCATCCGAATGATGACCACTCGTAGTTTCGGCACCTCCATGATGATCACTCGTAGTTTTGGTCTCTTCCTGGTGGGCGCTAGTAGTTTCGGCTTCTCCGTGGTGATCGTCGCCATGTCCGTGGCCCTCTGTCGTCGTCGTATCTGCAGCAACACCAGCGACAGCAGCAGTCAAGAAAGCTACCACGACTGCAAGTCGTAGTAATTTTCGTCGGTGATTGGAATTTTCCCTGGACATCGGTGAACTGTTCTACATACAGAGAGCTCAAAAGCGAATGGCGTATTTTCACTGGATTTAATCGGCAGAACCATTTAAATAGGTCGGGGCTGATTCCTGCCGCGGCAAGAGGAGAATCAGCCAGCAGAATGCAGTTTGAAATCGTTAGCGCTCCCGACCGTACAGCGAGTACAGAACAGCGACCATGCCGAGTGCGACGACAATTGACTGAACCATTCCGGCATAGAAGAGAGACAATTTCACGACTTCGTAGAGAACCCCTTCGATGACCGAGCCAATACTGATGAGGGAGAAACCGAGCGCAAGATACAACATTGGACTGCTGTCATATCGAGTGTAGGCGCGATAACTCTGGAATGCAATGAGTAGGCCGAGTATCGCTACGACGATTTTGGTGACGACGAGTCCGATATGCACTATGACTCATCCTCCCGAATCTCGTTCCACATTCGCATGAACCGATCCGGTGCATCTTCTTGTTCAACGGTGTCAAGGTCAACGACAAATTCGCCGTCGTCCAACTGAACGGTTGCTTTCTCAAGCAGTGCCTCATACGTCTTGTAATGATTGCCGTTAGCGTCGATCTCGTTTCGTTCAGCAAGGAGATGACAAGCGACCATCTCTTCGATGCGCCGATATACTGTCGGCAATGATGTCCCACAAATATCGCTCAATTCGTTCGCAGACAGTGGTCCATTACTCGTAGCGGAAAGTACGGTTTGCACGTGTTCATCTCCCAAGAGGGCGAGGAGTTCGCGCGGACGGCAATCCTCACACACGGTCGATGATGAGTGCGTCTATAAGTAAGCATTGTGGGTTTTTTCGCCCGGTGAAAAAGCTCTATTGTGAACCGGAAGCGAATCGTTCGTGAAAAAGCAATGATTACTCCTCTTCAACGGGATTTTCGATCCAATTGTAACACCGAAAATGCTCCGGCTTCCGATCAGTCGTGAGCATCTCGACGGGAACGAACCCACGACCGGCACGGGCACCGATCTTTGGACAGTCAGCATCCTGCGCGAGCATGACTTTCGCGTCCAACTCAAACGACACCTTGAGTTTTCCGCGATGGTCGTCGTCCGGTTCGAACGCCATCGACACAGTATCTGGACGGACACCGAACGTGACGTGGCGATCGGGCGCTTCGACGGCGATGTCGTGGCTGGTGAGTCCCCCAGCTAGGTCGGAGAGCCAATTCCCCATCTCGTCCCGGTTCAACGTTTGTTCGAGGTCGAAGGCTCCGTTCGGAGAGATTGTACCGTCTTCGAACGTAAACTCTGGATACTGAAGATCCTCTGCGGATAATGCGTTTTCACTCGGGTCAATCGAAGTAGAGTCTGTTGATTTGCTGGTCTCCGCCGATCCAGTATCGGACGGCACGGAGGTGTTGGATTCGTTGTTAGTCATTGTTCCGCCCCCGATTCGATTTCATCATCTATGGGATACAGACACTTTGTCCGTCCATGACTAATACCCTCGTACTGGGGGTTGATTTCGGCACACTCTGGTCGCGCAATCGGACATCGGGTGTGGAAAACACAGCCATTCGGAGGATTCACTGGGCTTGGAATATCTCCTTCTAGAATCACTGTTTCGCCACCATCCGGCCCAACCTCTGGAATTGCGGAGAGGAGTGCACTCGTATAGGGGTGCGTCGGTCGTTCGAACAGCTGTTCGGTCGGTGCAACTTCCATGACCTGGCCGAGATACATGACGGCGACACGGTCAGCGATGTGTTCGACGACACTGAGGTCGTGTGCGATGAACAGCATCGTGAGGCCGAGCCTCTCCTGCAGTTCGACCAGTAGGTTGGTGATTTTCGCTTGAACACTCACGTCGAGTGCCGATGTGGGTTCGTCGAGCACCAACACACGTGGTTCGAGTGCGACCGCACGTGCAATAGCAACTCGTTGTGCCTGTCCGCCCGAAAGTTCGTGAGCGTAGCGGTCAGCGTGATGCTCTGACAAGTTGACCAGCGAAAGGAGTTCTTCCATACGATCCTCCCTGCGGGAGCGCGACCAGCCCTGTGCTTTCATCGGCTCATCGATGGCGTCACGAATCGACATTCGCGGGTCGATACTCGCCTTCGGATTCTGGAAGACCATCCCAATTTGCGAGCGCACGTCGGTCGGTCGAGCGGAAACGTGACCGACTGGCTCACCGTCGAAGGAGATCATCCCCTCGGTCGGTTCGTACAGCCCGGTAATTAGGTTCGCAAGCGTCGATTTACCGCTCCCGCTCTCTCCAACGAGTCCGAGCGTTTCACCCTCGTGGATAGTCAAGGAGACATCGTCGACAGCAGTGACGAACTCCCGCGTCCCGATGGCTCGGTCGAGCAACGAATCGGAGAGCGCGAAGCGTTTCGTGACGGATTCGATTTCGAAGACCGGCGTTGAACCCGTCGTGGGTTGCTGAGGGCTCATTCGGCATCACCACCGCTCGCCACACCAGCATCGCTAACGAACTCGATTTCATCACATTTCACCACGCGATCGGAACCGACGTCGTGTTCCGCAATTGGGCCGTTCGTACAGGCATTCGTTGTATGGGAACAGCGGTCTGCGAACGGACACCCGGTCGTCCCGCCGACCATGTCCGGTACCTGCCCCTCGATGACGTTGAGTGGTTCCTTGCGCTTCGTATTCTGTGGCATACAGTCGAGAAGTGCCTTCGTATAGGGATGCTTCGGATCGGAGAGTACTTCGTCTGTCGTACCAGTTTCCATCACCTCACCGCCGTACATGACGATAACGCGGTCGCACACCTCGGAGACGACGCCGAGGTCGTGGGTTACCATCAGAATGCTCATTCCGTGCGTTTCGTTGAGCGATTTCAATTCGCGGAGAATCTGTGCCTGAATGGTCACGTCTAACGCAGTCGTTGGTTCGTCGGCGATGAGAAGGTCGGGTTCGCTTGCGAGTGCGATGGCGAGCATTGCACGCTGGCGCATTCCACCGCTAAATTCGTGAGGATACGCATCGGCGCGCTCCGCAGGGTGAGGGATACCAACCTGCTCCATCAACTCGACTGCACGTTTCCCTTTTCGCTTCTGTTCCGACCGATTGCTGAACAGGGGTGCGTTGAGAAAGTCGAGGAGGCTCTGCGAGTTCGGTTTCTCATGTACCTTGAGCGATTCGATGATTTGGTCGCGCACCGTGAAGACGGGATTCAACGTCGTCATCGGGTCTTGGAAGACCATCGACATCCCGCCGCCGCGAAGACGTCGAATCTCTCGGGATGACGCCGTCGTCAACTCGGTCCCCTGAAACCGTATCGAGCCATCGACAATACGACCTGGATTTTCGAGTCGCATGAGCGAGAGTGCGGTCACGGATTTCCCGCTTCCGCTTTCCCCGACGATACCAACGATTTCGCCTTGGTCTATGGTGAACGAGACGCCGTTGACCGCGTGAACTGTCCCTTCGTGCGTGCTGAATCGCGTGTGTAAGTCGTCAACTTCCAGTATCGGCTGGCTCATAATCCTTTGTCCTCCATATTGCCCATATCCTTGGGATCAAGGATATCACGAAGCCCGTCTCCGAGGAGATTGAACCCGAGGACGACGAGCATAATCGCCAGTCCGGGGAAGTTCACGACCCACCACGCGTCTTGCAGGTAGTTTCGTCCAGAGGCCAACATCGTCCCCCATTCGGGCGTCGGCGGTTGTGCGCCGAGACCAAGGAACGACAGCCCCGCCGTCCCGAGGATGACGTAAGCCATATCCATCGTTCCGAGCACGACGACCGGAGCGATGACGTTCGGAATGATATGCTTGAGAACGATACGAGTTCGTGAGACGCCCATCAGTTGCGCCGCTCGAACGTACTCCATTTCCTTCACGGAGAGGACGCTTCCGCGAACGACCCTCGCATACTGCGTCCAGCCGACGACGGCAAGGGCAATCATGATATTCGTGAGACTTGGCCCGAGAATTCCCGCGATGACGAGCGCAAGGAGGATTCCCGGAAACGCGAGCAGGATATCCACGAAGCGCATGAGCGCCTCGTCCACGTATCCGCCCGCATATCCCGCAGTCACCCCGACAGCAGTCCCGATGACTAACGTAATGGCGACCACGGTGACGGCAATTCCTAGTGAAATACGTGCTCCATAGAGTAGTCGAGCGAAAACGTCACGACCGAGTTGGTCGGTTCCGAGAAGGTGTTCCTCGGACGGAGGCTCCAACCGCTCGAATAGGTCTCCCTTCTCGGGATTATACGTCGTGAGAACCGGAGCGAACACCGCACCGAAAAGCACGGTCACGACGATGACGAGCCCGATGATGTTCAACTTGTTTGCGGTGAACTGGCGGAACGCTCGTGACTCGACGGCAGATCGATACCGAGGGAACCGCGTCTCGTCAACGACTCCCCCGTCCGTCATTGCATCGGATTCCAAGTCGCTCATGCGCTGGCCCCCTCGAACGAGATTCGTGGGTCGATATAGCGATAAACGATATCCACTGCGAAGTTCGTCAGGACGAAAATGGCCGCGATGAGCAACACCAATCCCTGAACAACGGGGTAGTCCCGAGCGAAGATGGCGTTGATGAGCAAACTTCCGAGACCTGGTCGTTGGAAGACGATTTCCACAACGACGGCCCCGTTGAGCAGGTAGCCAAACTGAAGGCCAACGATGGTCACGACCGGAATGAGTGCGTTCCGAAGCGCGTGTTTGTAGACGACGATGCGTTCTCTTAGCCCCTTCGCGCGAGCCGTCCGAATGTATTCGTCGTCCAGCACCTCGAGCATTGACGACCGGACAAGTCGGGTTACGATAGCGGCCATCCCGGTTCCAAGCGTCACGGCGGGAAGAATTAACCGTTCGAAACTCCCGACGCCGGACACCGGAAGGACGCCGAGTTCGAGAGAGAAGACGATGATGAGCAAATAGCCCAGCCAGAAGTTGGGCATCGATACGCCGAGCAGTGCAGCGAACTGACTGAGGTAGTCGGGCATCTTTCCTTTGTGAACCGCGCTGAAGACGCCGGCAGGGAGCGAAATCGACAACGACACGGCCATCGCTGCGATGGCGAGTTCAAGCGTGGGCCACACACGGTTCATAATCATCGCGGACACCGGCGTATTCTCGTAATACGATTGGCGAAGGTTTCCGTGGAGAATGTCCCAGACCCAGTTCGCGTACTGAATCGGAATCGGATCGTTGAGCCCGTGCTGAACGCGAAACTGTTGGACAGCCATACTGGATGGTGTTCGGCCTCCCATCTGTTTGCGAAGTATCGTCGTCGCGGGATCGCCAGGTGTGAAGAACATCAAAGCGTATGTGAGTATTGAAACGCCAACGAGGACGAGCAGAGCGGTTGCGGTCCGGCGAACGATGAATTTCCACATTCTGTTGTCCCTCAGTTCGTGTGCGTCAAACTATCCCACCGAACCATCTCGGGGATGGGTCGAAGGTCGAGATCGCTCACGTCACGGAACGACGCGACGACGTACTCGCTATAGTACAGCGGAACGATAACCGCCCTCTCGGCGATCATCCGTTGTACCTCTCGATAGACTTCCTTCTTCTTCTCCTTGCTCCCTGTTTGGAATCCGGTCTCCAGAAGTGAGTCTACTTTCGAGCCGAGGTTGTAGAGGCCAGTTCCTTCGTCGCCGTATAGTCGCTCGTTCATGTCCCCTTCAGAGTGGAAACTCTCGTAGATGACGTAGTCCGCCGCGCCGCTATTCGTGCCCTTCTCGCTCAGTGCGAGGTGGCCCTGTCCATTGCGCTCGGCGTCGTTGAACGCAGCATCCTCCAACACCTGGATATCGATGGTGACACCGACCGTTTCCATTTGTTGGGCAACGGCCTGTGCGAGGAGTTTCCCGTCGGTCATATCCGTGCTGACGAGGAGTTTGAGCGCTTCGCCGTCATAATTCGAGGACTTTACGAGTGACTTCGCTTTGGACTTGTTTGGGCCATACTCGGGAAGTTGGTCGTGGGCCGACCAGTAGATGCTCGGGGCGATCGAACCGCGCGCCGGCTTACCAACGCCGCTAAGGATGGATTCGACGATTGCGTTCTGGTTGACCGCGTAGTTCAGCGCTTTCCGAAGTTTCACGTCGTCAGTCGGCGATTTGTGGAGATTGATGCCGAGATAGCCTGCAGACGGCGAGCCTTGTGTTTCGACGTTCGTCTTCGAAGCCTTCTGTATCGACTTGATCTTGTTCCGAGGGGGCTGATACGCGACGTCCGTTTCATGGGCCGACAGCGACAGTGCACGTGTGTTCGCATCCGTGATGACGCGGAACTTGAGACCAGATAGTTTCGGCGGTTCGTTCCAGTAATCTTTGAACGCCGTCGTTTGGACGAACTGTTCTTTCTTCACGTTCTCGATCTTGAACGGCCCCGTTCCGATAGCCTCGCCCGCCTTGCGATCACGGTCTGGGTGCTGAATTGCAACCATGTTGTGGGCGATGGTTCCGGGGAACGTCGGGAAGGGGTCGGTCGTCGTAAACTCGACTGTTGTCTCATCGAGTGCCTTCACACCGTCTTTTTCGACGTGAAGCCACCCAGGTGCCCACGACCATTCGTCGAGAAGTTGGTGGAACGAGAAAACGACCGCTTCGGCGGTGAGCGGCTTGCCGTTGTGGAACGTGACGTTCTCGCGAAGCGTGAACTCCCATGTCGTTTCACCGGTGGCTTTCCACTCCGTAGCGAGCCACGGTTCGAGTTTCATGTCCTTCGAAACCCAGATGAGTGGTTCGAGGATGTTCGTATAGTACGGCATCACGCCGCCGTACACGCCCCACGTTCCCGCAGTGAGGTCTGTCGCGAGGGCAACCGTCGCACTCTTCGAACTACTGGTGGCACCATCATCTCCGCCCGTGGTCGAAGTGGACGAACCGTATGGATCCGATTGATTGGGGGAGTCCGATGAACTCGAACAACCAGCAAGGCCGATTAGACTGCCCGCGCCGATTGTTTGTAATGCGCTTCTCCGGGAAATGTTTTTGTTTGTCATTGTTTCGTCCCGTATCGGGTCAGTCAGGCACTCGCGTCGTACCCGGCGTCCTCGACAGCACCGACGAGGGCGTCCGTCTTCGCGGAACCTTCGACAGACGCTGTGTTTGCTTCTCTGTCCGCGTTCGCCTTCGAAACGCCGTCCACTGCTTCGAGTGCGTCGATGACGTTCTGTTCACAACCTCCGCAGGTCATTCCTTCAACAATGAGCGTTGTTGTCATTCACCAATACCAATGAAGGAATCTTATTAGGCACTTTCGCACAAGATAATTTCAGAAAGCACTTGAATATCTTAGTAATTAAGGTGGAGAAGACGCAAATAGAGATTCAATAAGATGTATTCCGATTGTTTGTGGTAGTATCAAAACTTGAGACATTGTTGATAACGAAATAACGAGGTTAATCAGTTCGTCTCGAGGTAGATAAAAAGCCGTTCAAGTCAATTCAGCGGCGTTAGACGTACAAAGAAGAGAAATACGTCGATTCAAATGACGTGTTTTGTTGATTTCGAATTTAGAAAATAAAATAGAAAATATTACAACTCCCGGTATTTGATGGACTTTGATTTGCTATTGATATGGTCGTCGAAGGGTAATGAGTTTGCGGAAGTTAGTCGGCAGTGTGGGACTGCTCGCTTTGATTCTCCACTGAGTCCGACCGATGGAGCCAATAGAGGAACAGGAAGAATCCCGTTGCCAGCACGTTCAACACCATCTTATAATTCATTTCGATTTTCACCTCCGCGATTTTCGCAGTCGAAGGGTCTGGGATGAAACCAACGCCGAGGAAAAGGAAATGGATGATGAAGCCGGTGATGACCGCGGTAAGGAAGATCATTCCCGAGAGAATGGCAGCGAATTTCGTACCGTAGTACTCTCGATAGGCGTCCATGATGGGCGGAACGATGAGATCCGCGTAAATGTAGCTAAGGACGCTCCCGAACGGTAGTCCGTTCGTCCAGAGGACGGTACCGAAGGGAACATTTCCGACAGAACAGACGAACGTGACGATGCCGATAACGGCACCAACTACAGCCGTCCAAAAGATGTACACCGGGACGCCGAACACAGGTCCAGAGAACACCGACGTCCAGACCTGTTTGGGGATAAAGCCGGCGATGAGACCCGCGAAGATGAACCCAATGGCGATTTCATCCCACAGCATTCCCCATTCTTTCCACTGCTTGTCCGCCAGAGCCTTCCAGCCGGATAACGACGTTGCTTGCTCTCGGATAGTCGTATTCGCTTCTTCAGGGTCGAAACTCTCCTTACAGGACTGCGAACAGAAGTAGTAGGTTTCCCCATTGTATTCAGTCGAGTACTCTGTCTCTTCAGGATTGACCTCCATTCCGCAGACAGGGTCTTGTACCGTCGGTGTGCCTTCGTCGCGAACGTTCTTACGAGCTTGCTCAATGACGTCGTCCGGAACGACGTAGACGAAACCGAGCGCCATCATCCCGATGAGGATGAATCCGCCGATGATGTCCGCCAAGAGAAACTGCCATCCGAGTAGAATCCAGATGACTGCGCCGATTTCGATGACGAGGTTGGTCGAGGCAAACATGAACGCACCGATTGTCGCGGCTGCGGAGCCACCCTTCTTGAAGAGGTTCTTCGCCGTTGCGATGGCACTGTATGAGCACGACGACGAAACGAACCCGAACAGTGATCCGTAGCCGATTTCACGGATTCCGTGTCCCTCCAGAAGATCCGCGACTTCCTCACTGGACGTCCAGGCTTCGACGCCGCCGGCGATAGCAAATCCGATCACCAGCGCCCACCACGTGATCCATGCCATGGAAACCGTCGTCGTTGCGGCGTGCTTCGCACTCTCGACGAAGAACGTTCCCAACGGCTTTGTGGTCGTAAATACACCGATTGCGACCGTCGAGAGAGCGATAATCGCGAGGATTGCGTACTCTTTTCTATCCATACATACCGATAGGGGAGTTACGACTAATGGCGTTTTGACTAACAGACCACCGGTGAGGAGACGTCGATAGGTTTGTTCGTTAATCTCATTTCCTCAGTTGGTCCGATACCCAAAGTCATGACGAAGGGACGCCACACAATCTGACTATGTTTGAGTCCAATTTCGATACTAGAGTCGATGAGAGCATCGAATAGCGTACCAACCAAAGTGATATTAAAACTCATCAGGAGATTCGAGAATCGATGGAAATGAAACTAGCGTGTAGAAGGTTTTGGAGAGTTGTCGACTATCAAAATTCACCGAACAGAACGCAATCTGCGGAAATTCCGATGCACCCTGCATTCGGATCAATCGGTTGGCCGGACAAGCAGATGACAAAACACTAGGTAAGGATTCGTATTTGTACCCTGCGAACAATTCAGATTTCAATAATCGGGAGAAACCAGTAAGAGGATAGCAATGGTACCCAATGCTATGGGGGAGCAGTCAGATCATGAGAGTCACGAAACGGAGTTTCAAGACGAAACATCCGGTTCCAGTCCGGGTGGACACACGACAGTAGATGGACTATCCGTTGCCAGTGACGAATTTCGACTGGTGCCGTCGGAAACTCGGTTTGAACCCGGCGTCCCGACCGATTGGTCGTTTCAAGTCGAGACTCATGAGGGAAATACAGTAACTGAATTCGAAGATTCACACGGAGAGCTCCTTCACTTGATCGTAGTGCGCCGGGATTTGGCTCACTTCCAGCACTTACACCCCGATATCGGCTCAAACGGCACGTGCCGCGTCGAAGACTTCACACTCCCCGAACCGGGGGTGTATCGCGCATTCGTGGACATCTCGATTGCAGGTCGGTCAATGACACTCGGATTTGATCTCTTCGTACACGGTTCTGCCACGTTCGAGTCGAACCCAGAGATAGCGCGACACGCGATGACGGACGAATATACGGTTGAACGACGCACCGACGATATTGATGCAAATGAAGAGACGCAACTATCATTCGAGATCCATCGTGACGACGAGCGTGTTTCGGACTTACAGGACTATCTCGGAGCACGCGGTCATCTCGTCGCACTCCGGGAGGGTGATCTCGCGTATCTCCATATTCATCCGAAGAATACAAACACACAACCGGGTCGCGTCGAGTTCGGTACAACATTCCCGACACCAGGTCGATATCGGCTGTACCTTCAGATCAAACCGGATGGAAATCTGATCACGACCCATTTTGATATCCGAATTGAAGATTGAAAGCTCCCTCACGCACTTCGGTACGAATCTGGAGGAACAGGCGGATGACTGTGAACCGTAGTTCTGCATACGTTAGCTGCAGTCACGTTCGGAGTAATTGAGTTACCACTAGTGAAGCGTGAAACGGATAGTTAGCGCAGTCTACCGAAGAGTTTGTAATCGTGATCAGGAGTGTATTGGCGAAACAGCAAGCTGTTCGTGAGCACCGACACGCTGGAGAACGCCATTGCACCCGCAGCCAGCACCGGCTGAAGCAGGCCGAGCGACGCCAGTGGGATCATCGCTGTGTTGTAGCCCAGCGCCCACACAAGGTTCTGTTTGATCTTCGCTAATGTGGCGTCCGAGATACGGATCGCCTTCACCACATCGAGCGGATCGTTCCGCATGAGCGTCACGTCCGCTGCCTCGATGGCGACATCCGTTCCCGACCCGATAGCGGTTCCGACATAGGCGACGGCGAGTGCCGGTGCATCGTTGACGCCGTCACCGACCATCATCGCCTTTCGTCCCTCGTCCTGAATTGTCTCAACTGCATCGGATTTGTCTTCGGGAAGGACTCCAGCACGGACGTTCTGGGAGTCAATACCCACTTGCTTGGCAACAGCACGGGCAGTACGCTCGTTGTCACCGGTAATCATCATCACGTCGATGCCACGCCGCTGAAGCGCACTTACCGCATCTCTTGCGCTCTCTTTGACCGTATCGGCATCAGCGACCACCCCAATGAGTTCGCCCTCGTACGCGACGAGCATCGCCGTTTTCCCTTCGTTTTCGAGACGCTGCATCGTGTCTTCGGCCGGGTCCGGAGCGACGTCATTATCGTGCAGGAGTTTGCGGTTGCCGACAAGAATCTTGCTTCCACCGAGCGTTGCCTGGATACCGTGCCCCGGAACGTTCTCGAACGAGTCAGGTTCCATGACCTCGATATCACGTTCTTCGGCTCCCTCGACGATGGCCTGTGCGAGTGGATGTTCGCTTCCGCTCTCCGCACTGGCAGCAAAACGCAGCACGTCGGCCTCGGTGAGATGTTCGCGGGAAGTCAGTTGGCCACCGTTGGCAATTGTGTCTCCGCCATCCGTCCGCGGCTGTCCATCGGCATTGAATACAACAACGTCCGTGAGTTCCATTTCACCTTTCGTCAGGGTACCCGTTTTGTCGAAAACGACGGTATCCACGTCCTTCGCCCGTTCCAGAACGTCGCCGCCTTTGAAGAGGACGCCGTTCTGTGCACCCAGTGTGGTGCCGACCATCGTTGCTGCTGGCGTAGCTAACCCGAGTGCACATGGGCACGCGATGAGTACCGCGCTCGCAAAGACGATAACCGCGAATTCGAACGTGGAGAGAGCGGTCGGGCCACCACCGACTAATCCCCACAGCGGGAGTGCGTCCACGAAGCCAGCCAGTGTTCCGGGGAAAAGATACCAAATCGCCCCCCAAAACAGGGCGTTCACGATGACGACGGGAACGAAGTACGCGGAGATTCGGTCGGCGAGATTCTGAATATCGGGTTGGCGGGACTGTGCTTCTTTGACTGTCTGAACGATCTGCTGGAGTGCAGTGTCCTCCCCGACCTTCGTCGCTTCGACGACGAGGACACCATTTTCGTTGATGGTCGATCCGACGACCTCGTCCCCCTCCTCCTTCTCTACGGGTACCGATTCGCCAGTAACCATGGATTCGTCAACTGCACTCTGCCCATCCACGACGACACCATCAGTGGGAATTTTCTCACCGGGACGGATCTTCATCCGGTCACCTACGGTCACGTCTTCGATGGGCACCTCACTCTCGGTACCGTCTTCATCAACGACGGTTGCAGTATCGGCTTCCATCTCCAACAACTTGCGTAGAGCGTCACTCGCTTGGCCCTTCGAGCGTGCTTCGAGATAGTTGCCGAGCGTGATGAACACGAGGATGAGCGCGGCCGTGTCGAAGTAGAGACTTCCGGCGATTAGTCCGAGCAGTACGACGACGCTGTAGAGGTACGCCGTAGACGAGCCTAACGCGATGAGCACGTCCATGTTGGCGCTCTTGTTCTTCACAAGCGCCTTGTAGGAGTTCTTGTAGAACTCCCACCCAAGAACGACTTGAATCGGCGTCGCGAGCAGGAACTCGACCCAGCCAAACTCGATTCCGAATACCGTCTCCGGAAGAATACCTCCGCCAAGAATGAATTTCTCAGCAAGGAAGAAAATGAGCGGTGCAGAGAGTACTGCACCGAACAGAGTGAGCCGTAATTGTTTGCGGATTTCGGCTTTTCGGGCGGCATCGCGGCGATCTGTGGCAGATTCACCAGACTCGCCGTCCACGCGAACGGGTGCGTAGCCGGCATCTTCGATAGCATCGTAAAGGTTCGTGAGCGTCGCTTCAGCAGGGTTGTATCTGACCTGAGCCTCGTCAGTCGCAAAATTGACGTCTGCTTCGATGACGCCTTGTGTCCGCTCAAGCGCGTTCTGTACCGTCTCCGAGCAGTTCGCACACGACATATCCGTAATGCCGATCGTCTTCGTCTCCGTGACAGGAGTATAGCCGGCGGTCTCGATGGCTTCGTAGATCTGCTTTGACGAAACCTCGTCCGAGTCGTACTCGATGGTTCCTTCGTCGGTCGCAAAATTGATGTTTGCTTCCGACACCCCATCAAGGGACTCGACGGAATCGGCGATGGTTCGGGAACAGTTCGCACAGCTCATTCCCTGAATATCGATGTGGACTCGATGCTGGCTCATTACAATATTATAAGGGTTGACCATTCAATCGATTTGTCCTTTCATCTATTCGGAAACGGAGCTCGAAAAGCTTCGATTCAAAAGCGCCGACGCGTTGACCGTTGCTCAGTCCACTCCTTGTTGGAGTTGTTCATATTTCTCCTCGAAACGGGCTTCACACGACGGACAACAGAACTGATAGAGGTCACCGTCGATACGAGTCGATGTTCCTTCGCGATCGACCGTGTTTCCACACTCCGCGCAGGTCAACGCGAACTCCATCCCACCAAGGTCAGGAGACCAATCCGCACCCGATAACAGTGTCACTTCGAAGTCGTCGATCGTTCCCTCGTCGAAGATCGTGTCAAGCCACGCAGCGACATCAATGTCGGGTACCCGCACGTATGCAATGAGGTCAGCTTCTGCAGTAGTAAACACGTATTCGACTTCACCGGTATCGAGGAGTGTCTCCTTGACTGACGGAATGTCTCGACTGTCAGCCGCGACGTCAAGAGTTACCAGAATAGGAGTTCCTTTGCGAAGTTGTGAGGAGTCGATATCGAGCGTAAATCCACGGATGATTCCCCGCTCCTGTAGTCGAGCGACCCGATCCGAGACGGCAGGCGGAGACAAATCGACAGCGTCCGCCACATCGCTGTAGGGCCGACGAGCGTTCGACATCAGTAGCTTCAGGATTTCGAGGTCGGTTTCGTCCAGATCGCGCATAGCAGCACTACGTCACCGAGAGCCAAAAGCTGTGCGTGTTTTTGACTTTCGTTTCCAATGTCCCTAGACTGCTTCTACCGACCAATCTAAAGAGAAGTCCACAAAAGATAGCCACCCATACACTGAGATGTATGACGACGACCATCACTGTCGAAGGAATGTCGTGTGGACACTGCGAACAGACTGTCGAAGACGCTCTCCGTAGTATCGACGGCATCACTGATGCTACTGCAAACCACGAAGCAGAACAAGCGAGTATCGAAGGTGATGCCGATGTCGCGGTTCTCGTTCAAGCCGTCGAGAATGCAGGATATACCGCGCACGCCTGAGATACACCGGATAATCTGTACTACCAAACTCATCGATATGTGATCGATTTTTTCGTTGGTTACTCAACAGACTCGGTATTTCCGAGAAGCGCAGCCAGAAATCTTCCACCACAGGTGTTGCCAGTGATTCTTTGGCCGATGCCACCGAAGAGAACCATCGGGTGGGAAACGGTGAGTGGGAACCAGGACATGGTATCTGATAGAACGGCTGATCACCAACATAAGGAGTCGCGAGCACCGGGAGCGATGATGCTCGAGCATCCCACGATGGAGATCTGGCCGCAGTATCCCATCATTATCCTCGGACTCTGGCTTATAGCCAGTCCGTTCACCTTCGGGTACGAGAGTCTCGCGATGACCATCAGCGACACGGTCAGCGGAGTGCTCCTCATTGTATTCAGTGGTGCTGTGATTTTACTCGGTAGTGGCGTCGCGAATTACGTGAACGGATTCGTCGGTGTCTGGTTGCTGCTTGCCCCGTTGTTCTTCTGGGCTCCGACGAGCGACGTCTACCTGAATGACACGCTCGTCGGTGTTTTCGTCATCACCTTCGCTGTGCTCGTCGTCATGCGAATGGAGATGTCGGGGCCGGATATCCCGAGAGGCTGGACATACAACCCATCGACAGCGGCACAACGAGCACCGATTATTATTGCTGGACTTATCGGCTTCTTTTTCTCGACCCACATGGCCACGTTCCAGCTCGGCTATACCGACTTCGTCTTCGACCCGTTTTTCGGCCGTGGAACGGAGAACGTGCTCACGTCCGATGTCTCGAGGATGTTCCCGATCTCTGACGCCGGTCTCGGTGCCGTCGCGTACGCGGTCGAAGTCCTGATGGGGTTCATGGGTGATAAGCGCCGGTGGCGAACGATGCCGTGGATGGTGACGCTATTTGGTATCGTGGTTATCCCCCTCGGCTTCGTTAGCATCGTTCTCATAATCCTCCAGCCGTTAGCCGTCGGGACGTGGTGTACGCTCTGTTTGCTATCCGCGCTCGCGATGCTGTTCATGATTGCACTGACGGTTGATGAGGTCGCCGCGATGGGCCAGTTCCTCTACCAACAGACGCGAGGGGACGTCTCACTGTGGCATGTTTTTTGGATGGGTGATACCTTCGCAACTTCGGATGCTGGTGTGGATGGAAAGACACGCTCGGATGCAGACTCGTGGTGGTCGATGTTCTGGGGAATGTCCGTGTCTTGGCCTCTTCTCGGTACAACAGGGTTAGGTCTCTGGTTAATGTCGTCGCCTGCCCTCTTCGGAACGGTTGGTGCCGCCGCAGACAGTAGCCATCTCGTTGGCGCGCTCGTCGTCACGTTTTCCGTCATTGCGATGGGAGAACCGGTTCGTACCATCCGATTCCTGAACGTTCCTCTCGGAATATGGGTCATCGTAGCCCCATGGATTCTCTTAGGATCTTCAATAGTCTCGGTGTGGAGTAGTGTTACTGTCGGTATCCTCATCGTTGTTTTGAGCGTTCCTCGCGGCAGTATTCGTGACCAGTACGGCAGCTGGAATCGGTATATAAGATAGTGCAGATTTAAGCGAGGATTCATTTATTCGCTATGAAAATGAAAACCGAGACGAATATTTACAGTCGAAAACAGTGCCAGTCTGCGTATGAACGTTCTCATCGCGGGGGGAGACGGGTTTGTCGGTCGAAACGTCTGTGCCGAACTCGTCAACCGAGGTCACACAGTCACGTCGCTCTCTCGGTCGCCGGACGCCGAGGTTCTTCCGGATACTGTCGAACTAGTATCGGGCGATATCACGGACTACGACTCTATCGATGCGGCATTCGAAGGAAAAGACGCCGCAGTAAACCTCACAGCACTCCCACCGCTTCATCAACCACGACCAGGAACGTTCCACGACACCGTCTGCATCGGCGGCGTGATGAATGCAGTACACGCCGCTCAGAAACACGATGTATCACGATATATCGAGATGAGTTCACTCGGTGCAAATCCGTACAGTCCGATCGCTTACTGGCGAACGCAGGGTCTTGGCGATTTGGTAGCTCAGTATTCAGATCTGGACTGGGTAATTCTCCGCCCCTCGTTCATTTTCGGGAAAGGGAGTGAAACGTTCGCTTTCATCAAACAATACACGACGCCGTACGTCACGTTTCTCCCGGATGGTGGGGATCAACCGAGTTTTCAGCCGATATGGGTAGAGGATGTGGCGCAAATCGTCGCAGATGCAATCGAGCAAGACCGTCACGTGAGGCAGGTGTACGATCTCGGAGGCCCCGAAGTACTTACGTTTGGGGAGGTCACACGCATGCTCTATCATGCTGCAGGGGAATCAGTCCGCATTATCCCAGTGCCGATGCAGTTAGTAGAGCTTGCTCTGTCTGCTGCCGAACCGCTGCAGACGATTCCGTTTGGTATCGATCAGGCGCGGGCACTAGAGATGACAAACACTACAGATCACAACGATATCAAGGCGTTCGGCCTCGATAAAAGTAATCTGATGCGGGTTGAGACGTATCTGTCGACGACGTCAACGAACAGCAACAGAGAGCAGAATCACGGATAGTAGTCAAAGAGAAGTGATGGATGGCGAAGATGGAAGTCGATGTAAATCATTCTTTTCGGAAACTGGAATTGGGCCGCAAGCCTCCTAATTGTACGGTCGACGAAATCTGCTTCGCCGAGGGCGGCGACCCGGCCGATTCCACTTCCGCTTATGGATTTATTGGGAAGTAAAACACACACCACCACTTCCAGTGTAAATCAAGGCTACAAGCCCTCTATCGTACGATAGTAGCCGTTCATACAGCTATAAACTTCATGTCGCTACATCGAAAATCCGCCGTCAGGTTGGAGAAAGCTAATACATGAATGACTATAGATAGAGACAGAGCATAAAGTATCACTTGACATTAGAAAATACGAAGCGTAACGGTTTGTATACAACTGTATGGAACCCCTCTCGGTACGTATACACAACGATACGGCCGAACAATACCGCCAAGAAGCCGAAAAGCGGGATATCTCGGTTAGTAGCCTTCTGCGAGAAAAGCTGAACCATTACGAAGCAATACGAAGTGAAAATGAAGACAATCAGAATGGGGACGGGGAATTACGAAAGGAACGAGAAGAGTTTCTCAAGAAATCAGAACGTTTGAAAGGCGAACTCAATCGAACACAGGATCTTCTCGATGAGAAAGACGAACGAATCGCAGAACTCCAAGCTGACAAACAAACCCTGAATGCACGTCTCTCTGAAGCGCAAGAAGCACAGAAGTACGCGAACAAGGCACGAGAGGAAACTGCATTGCGACCATCAGAATCCGCTGACAACAACTCTGGCGGCCTGCTGGCACGGCTCCTTGGTCGGTGACTCAGCGCAGGTTCCATTCAACTACCTCGGATCATGTCGTTCACCCCTTTTACAGACGAAGACGAGATCGGTAGCTGGGTTGTGTGGGGCGAATGGGCGCGATCGATTACAACGTTGTAATAAGGGGGGTTGGCCGAGACAACCCCCCTCGTTTCGCAGAAATAGACGCAGAAATAGACGCACTCCACAGTAGCCGTACAACCGTTCCCACCGTATGTCACCGGCAAACCGGTGTGAATCTCTTGCGGTGGGGCCGCCACAAAGGGGGGTTCTGCGAACCCCCATGATTACAACGTTATAATCCGCTCTTTCGTGGTTACTTCCCTCCTGTGTCAGCTTCGTGGGCTCGCATCCATCCGGCAAGGTCGGGATGAGCGAACGAGATCTCGATATGACGACCGCCAACACCCATTGTTTCTGGTCCAAGGTTCTTCGACTCCTTGTAGGTCACACCGGGCACACGCTCGGCCATCTCTTCCATCACCCGATAGCCGTCGTTTTTGTACGCACACCCGTAGTGCGTTGCGACTTTTCGATAATTCATCCGGACAATCATCGTCTCGTTTTCCGCCGCAAGCTTCTGTCCCGCTTCCAGCACAGCAAGATACTTGTCTTCGATTTGCTGGCTCTCTACGCGCTTCTCGCGGAAGTTCATGAGCTCGGTATTCTGTTCGGAGCGTTGAACCGTCTCGAAGAGTTGCCGGCCAACGTTAGACGCTTCCGCGGCCAGATTATCCGACTCATCATCCACTCCGTCTGCACTCTCGTAGTCGCGCACAAGGTTGATGATTCGTGTTATAGACGCCCGTGTCCGAGCGTTCTTCTCTTCAAGATCCACAAGATCATCGACGTCGTCCTGTATCTCGTCGGTTGTTTCCTCGAGTGCACTCAGGCGGCTCCGATCGTGTGCCCGTTTCTTCTTGGCAGTCTCACGATCGTGCTCTAACGTCTCCACCTGCTCTTCCAGCGTGTCAATCTGCTTGGCCTGCTGCTGGATGACTGCCCACATCGTTTCCCGGCTTGGGAGCTCCTGCTCAGCCGTATTCGCATTCGATACGCTCGGCTCGGCCCTGTCGATCTCTATCGAGGGGGGTACATCGTCATCCGTGATCGAATTCTCGTTATCGTTCTCAGACGTCAATTCGGGAGCCATCAGTGGTCACCTCCGAAATCCGTCGTGCTCATTGGTGATCCCCCAATGGTGGGAGTCCTAGATCCTCAGGTAATAGCTCTTCCAACCGATTCGCAACCGATGACAGTCCCTCTCGTTCGGGATCATAAATCTCGCACTGAATCAACCACAGGCGAGCCGTCGTCGGTGACACGTCGAAGTGGGCAGCGGTGCCAGTGATTGTTCCTGCCTGCTCGTAGACAGGCTGTAATTTCTCTGGGTCACGATACGGATGCTGCTTGAGTTTGTTGGCGGTCGTCAGTGAGGATATGCGCTTTGAGAGACGTGGGGAGGATGTGGAATGGTCCGTCGACGACGAATTCGGATGATGCTGCTCTGGAGATTTTGCCCACTGATTTAGCCGGCATTGCGTGTCGGACAGCGGGGAAGCTTTACAAGAACTGGTGTCTAAGTTGCGTTTGCTCTGGGACATAGCTAAGTGTACTACTTGGATGTGTTCTGTGCCAGAGGTGGCCGGTACGCCTGCGAACGAGTGATTGGACCCACGGACGTTCGCTAATTTGCGTACCGGCGGCAATTGACCCAAGAGCCATGCGATTGACATGCGTCGTCTGTCTGGAACCATACGACGATGTCTTCTGGCTATTGGGTCGGGAAATGACCTCTGGCGTGGCTGTCATTTCTTGGCTCTGGAATTCGGCTCGCGTAACTGCAAGTCTCTCAACTAGTGCGAGAACACCTTTGGCTGAACAAGCATTTATCACCGTCCAGTGATGCAAAGCGAGCCTCTGCGACTGATGTTTTCTATCTCTCGCATTGACAACGAGGTCGTCAGAACCACCACCAACTCTAGGAAGAATCTGAGTGGGATCGTTCTCCGTTTCGGGGTGGCCCATCACATTCCTCTATCATCCCAATATTGAATTAAGTGTTTGGGATATGGATATTCTATATCCATACGAGATAATATTATATCCATAACGCTTACGTCGGGCTATATTACATCCATAACTATCCACTACACCATGCTTTCCCGCCTCCCTGGTCGAGATTGGCCAACACCCGTACTCACGACCGCCGGCAAAATCCTCCGCACAGTCACTCCAACAACGCTCCCCGCACTCGTTCTCATCGACACTGGTGCCGCAACAACTCAAACAGAGATTGCGGCTGCCATCAATCGAGATCAATCGACTATTTCAAGCCATTTCCAATCGTTAGCGCTCGAAACTGCTGATGTAGCCCTGATCGAGCACTCTGACCACGGCTATCGACTCACAGACACTGGCAGTGAAATTCTCGACCGTGCTGTCAAGACACTCCAAGAGCTAGGAATTGAGTTAGATACTATTGATTGGACATCTGCAACTGACAAAGCGCAAATTAAGGCATGCCTCGTGCCCTTGTCCGGTTCACGGAGCGTTGCACCGTTTTTCCTATTGGATTCGGTGGCCGCGAGGAGTGCTCCAGGTGGCCACCGCAGTGAGTCACAGTCTGCGAAGGTCGAGACGGTCACTCGTGACGTCGAAAATCGCCTCCAAACGATGGGGAAAACAACGTCAAACCGCCAAATTCGGCAGATTATCGACCGCTTTACCGACCACAATGCACTCCGATGTGAAGACGACCATCTCATTCTGACAGAGAAAGGCCTACAGCACGCGAATCTTCTGCACCAAGTTACGGAAATCGTCGCAAATCGAGTTGTAACTGAGCAAAGCGGGACGTACGCCTCAACTGACAGCGTAGATGAAGCAGTGCTTCGATTGCGCCGCGACCGAATCTCAACGTCATGGAGCTTAGAAAACGACGACCCACAGTTGATCGATCACTCCCACTTCTATCGGCAGTTGAAGCGGATTGACTTTCTGGACCGGCCAGCCAACGAGTGGAACAGCTTCCGCTGGGTGACGATCGAGAACGTCGGGACAAACCCAACAAATGCTGTGGTTCACAAAGAGAGCGGCGAGAACAAAATTCGGTTCGAGGACATGGATCCCATCGCGCATTTGAATGATCGTGATGGCCAGCGGTTGGAAATCAATACGCTCACCGATCAACAGCCGTCATTTGAACAGAAAATAGAATTCCTGTTTCCACAGCCGCTCCCACCAGGTGAGAGCCTTACAATTTATTATCGACTCACGTGGCCGAACGAGTTAGCCCATTATTCGTCGGAGACTCAAAGCATCTCTCTTACGCGCTATACCCATGGTGTTGGCGACCTCCAGTTCGGTATTGTCGATAAAGTTGATCACGTTGGTGTTAACTGCCAGCAGTTTATCGGGGAAGACGACGACCTCTGGGACTCCGTTTCGAACACGCCAGACTACTTTGCGGCCGACGAGCGCCCCGAGTTAGCGCCGATCCATGGAGAGGACTACACCGGTTACCTCTACACAATTCGCGCACCCGATTATCCCGGCTACCGAATCTGTTATACTCCAGTAGAATAGATTGCATTCAACAATGCGATCGATGATTACTATGCTTGTCCTGAAACAGTTCGGCTCCAAACTGCGAGGGCAGATCGATGGGTGACTACGACAGTACGCCGAGCTTCTACACCACTGACGAAACGTTCGAGAAATACCTCGGCCAGACATCGTACTATTTAGCATTGCAGGATAACGTTGTAGAGCTGGTCTCACATGCGGCTCCTAATCGAATTGTAGAGATGGGATCTGGGACAGGGCAGACCGCTATCCGACTCACTGAAGAAACGCCAGCAACTGAGGTACTTGGCATTGATAACCGAGAAACTGTCGTCGAGGTCTCGCGGACGAACGCCGACAAACTCGGACTTTCAAACCTCACGTTTGAAACAGCCGACATGACCGAGTACGTAAAAACCGTCACCACACTCCCCGAAATGGTGGTGCTGCTATACTCCTTCCACCATATCCCCGATCCACTCCAACAGAAAGTAGACTTTCTTGAAGAGTGCTATACGGCCCTTCCTGAAGGTGGTCATATCTGCATCGCAGAGACATTCTTGAAGAATAACGCGCGTGATACGGCTGCCGCTCGCGAGATTCAAACCCGATGGGCACATCGAGGCGTTGAGGCGTTTGCGTCTACGTTCTGGTCCGCGCTTGACGGGATCAATTCAGCCGCTATCGAACACGCACAAGAGGTTGGCGAGTTCTCGCGCGACCACGAGTTAGAGGCTGGTGACAATGTCCGCACTCGTGACGATGAATACCTAATTAGTAGAGATTGGCTTGTTGACCACGCTCATAGCGTTGGGTTCGACGTCCTCTTAGCAGAACCAGTTAATTCACTGGGAGATGGTATCGTTCTCCTCGAAAAGTAACCTCTTGTCGCTGCCGTCTGAACCCTACGATATGGGTACTAACCATCCATTGACGGCACAAAACGTCCACCATATTGGGCTAACCGTTCCTGATCTCGACCAAGCCGTTGAGTTCTTTGTTGATGCCATCGACTGCGACGTGCTGTACCGAAAGGGGCCGTTTGGTGATCCAGACGGAGATTCGATGGAGCGCCGACTCGATGTGCATCCAGATGCGACTGCCTCCCTTGCGATGTTGCGCTGTGGGCCAACACTGAATCTTGAACTCTTTGAGTGGGACGCGCCCGACCAAGACGAAACACCTCCGAAGAATTCCGACATTGGAGCGATGCATCTTGCGCTCCACGTCGACGATCTCGATGTGGCAATCCATGAGTTGGCTGACCGGGATGACGTTACGATGCTTGACGGGCCACAAACAAACGAGGATGGACCAACGGCGGGCTTGACCTACATCTATTGTCGAGTGGAGTGGGGACTGTATCTCGAACTTCTTGAAGCACCTGAAAAAATGCCCTACGCTGACGATACCAACGAGCAGCTGTACGGGCCCGCACCCTCGTGGACATCCAGACCCGATCATTCAGACTGAGTTGGAACTCACGGAGACAATGGCCACGGTCTGTAGAGTTCATAAAGCAGCATTCCGTGTATATCTCACCGTTCTCGATTATCCACGCAGCACGATCGCTGAAATTCTCGGCCGCGATCAGAGTACAATTGGGAAGCAACTGCAACCGCTATACGAACAGGACTTAGTCACTCGATATCCGCGCATCGTCTCCAGTGGTGGCGTCAAATATCTCCACGTCGCTCAACCACTCGCAGAAACCACAGAGTGGCTACAACAGGAACTAGAGATATGGACGGACTCTGTTATGGCACAACTATCGCGACTTCGCGCGGACTAGCATCCCTTTGGATGATGCCTCTACATTATCACCACACTTCTAGAATGAGTTTTGGTACAACGCCGCTTGCGATGTTAAAAGTTCGTGCGATGTTTACGATTCGTACAATCAAGGATTTCGGTGGAATAGCTGTGTTTCTCGGTCTCTGAACCGACGACAGAAGGTTTTGTACTGAAACTCGTCCGACGTTTGCGATTCGTACGAATTGTACGATTCGTACAGTTCGCACACGACGATCAGAGAATTCGGAGAGTTGATTGGAGTCTCGCCACCACCGATATTTACGAAGTTCAAGATTCTCAGGATGTTCACGATTCGTTCGAACCGTAGAATTCGCTCGGTTAGCTTTGTTTCTTATCCTCTAAGCAATCGATAGAAAGCCTCGTACTATGGAATTCGTACGATGTTTGCGATTCGCTCGATTTTTACGATGCGTACGATTCGCACAGTTCGCACGTAATGTTTATACATTCACGATAAAATGATTGGGGCAGAGGCACTCACGAAGTTTACGAACTTCGAGATTCGGAGGATGTCTGCGATTCTTACGATTCGTAAAGTTCGTAGTGTACAAGAGGATCAATCATGGCAGAAGAACACAACAGCGGAGAACCGCGCGCCGTTTCTGTCGGCGTGCTCAAAGGCGGGTTCGGAAAGACAACGACGGCGATTAACCTTGCTCGTGAGTTAGCTCATCGAAACGGCTCAGCTCTCGTTGTCGATCTTGACGACAACGGCCACATGAGTCAGAATCTCGGATTCGCGGATCAGTATAGTGCCGAAGAGAATCACGCCGAAGCCGTTCTCATCAACGGTGAGGACCCAACGCAATACATTCAAACAGTAAGCCACGGGCTCGATATTTTCCCCGCCCACGTACAGCTCGAAGACGTGCAGAGTGGCCTAAAGGAAGCGACGATGGGAACGACACGACTCAAGGAGAATCTCATCAGTCCGTTGCTTGGGGACGAGTACGAGTACATTGTAGTCGACTGTCCTGCAAATCGCGGAAAGTTGAACGACAACGCCATGTACGCAACAGGGAACATTATCATCCCCCTTCGTGCGGAGAGCGGATACGAAAGCGGGCTCTCCAGCACTGTTCAACGGCTCGTACAAGAAGCACGGCAGTACTTTGAGTTAAACATCCTCGCGATCACACCCACGGACTTACAAGATCGTATCGACCAAGATACCCGTGACCGGTCGCTCCTCAAGGAGATCAACAGCCGTGATGGTGTATCAAGGCTCGTGCCGAACTATGCACGAGTAACCGATGATGAGTGGGACGCGATTGACAACGGAAAGCAAAACGGGAATTTGCCCGGGATTCGTCACCGAGCGGCGATCGACCGTGCACACGATGAAGGTGTTCCACTTCGAGATTACGATGAGACCTGCGACCAACTCGAAGCCTACGATGAACTCGCTCAAATCGTTGAGCGAGGGGAGGTGGTACACGAATGACGGCATTTGACGATCTTGAAAACGCAATCAACGAGGAAGCAGAGAAGACACCAACTTCGGACAGTTCGTCCGATTCGAGCAATTCTGGCGAATCGCAAACATCGAGCGAATCGTACGACTCGTACGAATCTCAGACATCGGAAGAGCCAGAAGATCCACGAAAAACGCCTGCATTCGAGTTTTCCCCAGACCTGCGACGGAGTATCTACGCACGCGAAGAGTCGTGGCAGGAGTTCGAAGATGCACGTGATCTCGAGATGACGCGAGAGTTGCGAGACGCAGGCGTTCGGAATCACGAGAGTCGTGAGGTTCACGATGCAATGGTTCGGTTAGCGGCGGACAATCCCGAAAAGATGGCACGGTTGGTCCTTGACGCACGTGGTATCGACGAAGAGCAGTAGCTAGGGGAGTCCTTCAGCACACTCCAAAAGGTCGTCCTCAGTCTGCCAGATACACAGGCGGCCTGCATCGTTTAGCATGTCGAAGATTGCAGTCTGCATCCCACTGTATGGCTTCTCGGAATCGACGTTCGTATCGACTGTATCGGAATCCAGAGTGGAATATTCGCGCTTGAAAACTCGCGTCTTCGTGAAGTAGGACTCCAGAGCAGTGAAGTATCCCTGTTCGACAAGAAAACCACCACGGTCGTGCTCGGTGATACCGACAATGTAGTCGGTATAGTCCGCTAGAAGTCGGAATTTGACATAGGTGTTGACCCATTCACTCCGGATATCCACCATGAGAAATGCGTAGGTATCGCTCCGTCGGTTGAGACGATCCTTAACCAACTGAAGCCGGTATATCTCCGGGCGACCGTAGCTACCGAGAACGAAGTAGGAAGACTCGTTTGTGAAAATCGGCGAGAGCTCTGCAACACTATGTTTGAGGTCTTCATATTCCTGCGGAGTGAGTGAAGTATCGTGCAGATACTCCTCGGCTTTCTCTGCAAATTCCTCGATAGTCGGTTCCTCCGTACTCATTGTCTTCGTACTCACAATCGCTGAGTATCAATGCATCGACTTCATCAGGAACTGCATCGTAATGAGCCGATTCGTATTTCGGCGAAACGCTTTTGCACGCACTACTCGAAGAAAGTGGTATGAGTACGTCTGGCCACACGTCATCCAACCTCGACAACGTTCGAAAACGGTTGAACGTTGTCACCCAAGAAACGCGGTTCTCGCTCATCCAGGACATCCTCGGACACCCATCACAGCTTCCAACGCTGAAAGAACTGGATTATGTGAATCCAAGCAAGAGCCAGACGACGATCCGTCAGCACCTCCAGCAACTCGTTGATGTGGGGATCGTCGAAGAGGTGTTTCTCGCTGACGAGCAACGGCAGAATGATCTCCCATACAAGTTCTACGGACTCAGTGATGAGGGACGAGCGTTTCTCGGCGAACACGGGTTGCTACGTGCCGAAGAAACGTTGCAGACGGTATATGCTCGCGTAGAGAAGTCTGATACGATCGAGCGGTATCAGGCTGCACCTCGCCCTGAGCGCTGACCTACTCCTAGTGAGTTTTCGAAGCTGTAGCGACGCATTGTAGCCAAAAATTGTGTGACTGAAAAGTACCTGAAAGCAGTAGTTACGGGCAAAAAGTTAGCCGTCTTGAAGATCGGATACGATATTCTGCTTCGTTTTCGGCTCTTCAAACACAGTGTCGAGAACCATATCAGAGTCGCGTAAGAGTGAGTGTTCTCGATAGCTCCCCTCGCTTTTTCCACCACCAGTATGCCGGTTTTCCGTAACATCGCTAAACGCCCATTCCTTTAGTAACTCCAGCACTCGTTGGTGACTGAGTGGATCCGTCCCCTCACTTTTACACACGTCCTCATACACGCGATAGATTTCTCCTGTGCTAAAGGCCTGTTTCAGCGATGACTTCTGTAGGTACGCAAGTGCAAACAAGACGTATTTCGAGTGTGGAGTTGACCCACGAATCAGCTCCTGGAATCGCGACATTTCTGCATAATCCTGTGCCGCATCGACATGGTCTTCCGATACACTCGAATCACCATTCCGAGCAGCCAGCTTACCCGCACTTGAGAGAATTTCAATTGCTTTCCGCGCATCACCGTGTTCACGCGCAGCAAGCGCTGCAACGCGTGGGATAACTCCATCGTCGAGAACATCCGGTTGGAATGCATCGCGGCGTTTATTCAGTATTTCACGGATTTGCCTGGCATCATACGGATGGAAAACGAGTTCATCGTCCTGGAAGCTTGACTTCACCCTCTCATCGAGGTTCTCGTAGTACTCAATCTTATTACTGATAGCGATGACACCGATATAACAATCCGTTTTACCACTCTCTTCCGCTCTTGAGAGTTTAAATAGAATTTCATCGTCACCTAGCTTGTCAATTTCGTCGATAATGGCGATAAGGACATCAGCATCCTCAAGGAGCGTATAGAGATAGTCCATGTACTCGCTCGAGCCAATCCCCTTATCTGGAATATCTAGCGAGCGAGTAGACTGGTATTCGGCTTGTTGTGAGAGAGATCGTGCAACTCGAGTAATGGTGTTTGCTTGGTCACAATCGATATAGGCGGAAATGAGGGAGATATCGTTGTTTTGAGCAATTGCTCGGGCACGTCCAGTAACGTGTCGAGAGACGAGTGATTTACCGGATCCTGTTTTACCATAGACGATCGCATTTCCCGGCGGATCGCCGAAGACGCCTGGTCGGAGCAATTCTTCTATATCCTTGATTTCTCCATCACGACCGACAATGCGATCGCTGTCGGGAACGTGCCCGATTCGGAGTAGCTCCCGGCGTGCGAAGATAGAGTCATTGCGCTGGGTAAGCGGATCGTCAGCGATATCCTCGGGATCCGGCGTAGGAATTGGATCGTTTGGCACGTTATCACAACTCTTCTTGAAGGAGCATCTTAGTTCTACCGCCCCTCGTTTTCAGTGAAAGGTTCGGAACAAGGCTCAAGAGGTTCAAATGGGGATATACGGTAATCGATGGATGACGGGAGACACCCCTCGTTTTCAGTGAAAGTATGGAAATGAGCTACCGCTCTTTCTTTGTCGATGGGTTTTACTTAAAAGGACGGATATAGTGTGATTGTCAGACACCGTATTTTCACTGAAAACACGAAGAGTGCGATAGGATTTCCTCTCTATTACTTGCCGTTATAATTGCCGGTACCCATAACTACTTACTTACTATTCTAGTCTAGTTAGTGAAGTAGTTGTAACTGCAGTTTTGGTTCCGCTTTCACTGAAAACGAGGGGTCTAACTAATGCTTCCGTCTACTCTCAGCGAAGGTAGGATTGATTTCGGTTTTCACTGAAAACGAGGGGTGTACGCCTGTGTTGGAACGTCTCACTTTCACTGATAGTTAGAGGATAGTGGCGTGGTGGTTGATGCTGTAAGTGACCATCGTGATGGGCCGCTTTCGACATCCGAGTAGTCCCCACGGCTGGATTTTGTTTGCGAAAGACACTCCTGTTCGGATTTGGACGAACGGCACACCGAGTCTTTCTACAGGTTTCAAACTTGCTCACGCCGAATCGCCGCGATATCAGCTGCCACTCGTGTCGATTTTTCGGCTGCAATCACGAGTAGATTCGGCGCTGATGTGCAGGGCGCTCGATCACCGACGTGGAATCCTGCATCTGCAGCACCGGGGAGTTGCACCTGATACCCATTGCCTGCGATTTGAAGTGATGCGTTTGCGACTCGATGAATCGAGACGGTGTCTAAAGCAGCTGACGTGGCGAGTTCGACGATGTTCTCGTTATTGATGCGGTCAAGGTCGACGACAAGAAGGAGACCGTCGAATGCAATCACGCGGATATTGGCAAGATGGATGTTCTCATCCTCAGTCTCTTCAACGAGTCCAGCGGCTCGGGCAGGTTTTGTGACTTGGAGAGCAAGCCCATCGCCAGACCGTTTGATTGTGTTGGGCATTGGTGGTTAGTATTATATACTAACCCAAGAGCGTTCGCCTTGGCGGATGCGCTCTCGACTCGGCGTTGTTGGTGAGAAACGTTAGGGGCGTAACCTTTTCCCGTGTCTTCAGTTTCACTTCCACTCTGGTTGGCTGAAGTCTTTATCCATGGCGTCCAAAGAATGGAATGCAGTGAGCGTATCCCAGTAAGTGATGTGGGGGCCTTGTGTTCATCCCAAAACCCATCCTCCCTCATATCGCGTGCTCATTCCCCTTATCACAATGAACTAACTAGTGGCACGAATCAACCCCGACCGAGGGTTTACCTGTGAGGTGGTTAAATTTGAGAGTACGCATGGTTCCAAATGGAAAATCCCCCCTCACCCCACTTGCGCAAGAGGCACTCGATGCACTCGCAAGGAGACTCCCGGATGAGGGCGAACTTACATATAACCACGCCTATACGATTTTGAAGGAGGAAGAAGATCTCGAGCGGCCTACTGCCGAAGATATCATCGAACGATTGTACAACAAGGGCCATCTGTACGAAGTCGAGGAAAAACTCCGACTCACTGATCACTAGTCGCTCATATTCATTGCACTGAGTCTCGTTGTGACATCGTCGATCTGCTCATCAAGGGTCTCAATGAACGGGCCTGTCTCGTCAGTTGTAATCGCACCTTCTTGCGTTGGGTCAATCAGGTTTTCCTCTTCGAGCAGTCGAAGTGAATAGCGGATTTCGTGATGGGCATAGCCCAGCTCATCCGACATTTTCACAATCCCGATCGGTTCGCTGTCATCAACCCGCTGGAAAACCTCTAGATGCCGGTTGAGCATCTCTACTTCCTCCTCTACTTTGTCAATCATTGTGTGTGGGCCAATGACATGAGACGGGATAACATTTCTCGCCATATCATGCTTAGCGTGAGAGAACCGCTGCGGCGGTTCGGGTCGAGACTTCTCATCTATTGACTGGCTTCGAGTGGTTTGTAGATGAGGACGGTGTTATTACTGCGAACGACGACGAGATAGTCTTCGATCGTGAATCGTACCTCAACGTCGCTCTGTTTCGATGCACTTGCTTCGATGATTTCTTCGAGCGCATCTGGATTCACGTATTCGTACAGCGAGAGCGTGGTCTGGTCACCAGCTGGCTCGAGTACGTCAGTGAGTGCTTCAACGACACCAGTAACAAGCTCCGAACTCGAGGATTCGAGGTCAATTGTCTTGGAGGCGACCAGTGCATAGTGAGGTGGTGGACTCGGACTAGAGTGGTCGGTCGTGGAGCCGAACCAGGTTGTTGTTTGCGTCGCCATACTTTCTTTTAGCCTTCCAGATAGTTGAGTAACAGCCGCTTACCGCGGAATTCACTGGGTGGAATGAAAACATCGCTAGAAATCGTGTTCGTTATAAACTAGTCTCATTTTTTAGAAAATAATATAATAAATCAATCTATGTCTGACGAACTTATTTTACTCTCTATACCGTTGGTGAAGATACGCTCTCACAGAAGCCAGTACGACGCCATACTCTGATGCCATCACCTGACAGTATCGTCGTGGCTGGTTGTGAGAGCTGACTTTCCCTCCTGAACCACCTTTTCAACAAGTTACGTACATTCTGTTGTTCGATGTTTTGTCTGTCGAGAGCCGGAGTTTCGGAAATTGGAATCGGAAACGGGTAGAACGTGTTGAATTTTGCGACCACTGGCTAGTATCTCGGATCGTGACTGCCTATCGAAGAATTGTACAGAACGCGGTCAACGGAAACGGTATTGGCCCGTGTATAGCTTCCTTTGGATGGTTCTAGAGGAGTCGTGAAATTCTCTACAAACTCATTGACTAATACATTCGACACTATCCCGCTGTCATCGAGATTTTGCGAACGAAATGTGAGAGTCACCTTGATCAAGTTTCAGAGATATCTCGAGTTTCCAGTGGGCTTTTATTGATGTAGTCGACCAGTCGAACGTAGTGATCTGACAGAGCGTGTTTTTTCTCCAATGTGGTGACCAGCACAACCGACACTCATACCGATTCCTATCGACATTTCTGGTATTGGAATATTCGGAAACGACCCTGGCTTGCCTAAGGCTGTCACAATGGTCGTGTTTACGTGCAATGTTGAACCACAACCAAATTGCGGCGGGGTGGGACGAGTATCGACGAGCACTTCGACCGACTGATCAAGCGGTCTTTGATCGCCTCTTCGAGTACGCCCAGCTGCACACTGATCCCAGTACAGTTCACAAGCCATTGTTCGTTGAGACGCCGATTCTGGTCTCGATCCTCATTGAACAGCAGCGACAACTCGACGATTTGGAAGAACGGCTTGATCACCTCAAGGACGATTTGAACGGTCTGGGATGAGGTCATGGTGTACAAAATCGACTACACCGACGGCAACGTACTCCGGTGGTCGGTGACCGAGACGGGGGTAGAGTGTGAAGTTGATGAGTCGTATACGCCGACAATCTACGTCTCTGTGCATGGCGATGGAGACTTTTCGACGGCACGAACTGCCCTTCATGACCATCCTGCCGTTGTTCGGGTTGCCGTAGTTGATGAACGCGTGAGCTTCCGGTACGACCTCGAGCAAGTACTCCGAGTGGATGTGGTCGACCTCAAGGCGGTAAATTCAGTGGCAAGGATGGTGAGCAAGTGGGGCTCGCCTGGTGAGTATCGCTGCTACAACGTCGATTTCTCGCGGGAGTTCCGTTACTGTCTCGAAGAGGGGATCGACCCACTCCCGACCCGCGAACTCTCACAGATGCAGATTGCTGTGCCAGAGACGGAACTCGCGAATGAGAGGGTTACCGAACTCTCGATTGACGATGAGACGGTAACCGGGAGTGGGGAAGACGTGTTAACCACACTGTCGGATCGCGTTGAGTCGATTGACCCTGACGTTCTGTTCTTGAATACCAGCGACCTCATTCCCGTTCTTTTCCAGCAGGCCAATCGACTTGGTGTGGAGTTCCAGCTTGGACGACGTCCAGGGTGGCAGCAGTTGGCGGGCGAATCAACATACGAAAGCTACGGACAAGTCGGCCACTCACCGGCACGCTACAATCTCCCTGGTCGAGTGATCATCGACGGCTCGAATACGTTCATGTGGAATCAGACCAACCTCGACGGCTGTCTGTACCTTGTCGAGCAATCGGGCAAACCACTGCAGGAGTTAGCGTGGTCCTCGATTGGGAATATTCTGACCGGGATTCAGATTCAGGAAGCACGAAGGCGGGATGTGCTTGTTCCATGGCGTTCGTGGCGACACGAGAAGTTCAAGACGATGCGCCAATTGCACGATGCCGACCGGGGTGGGTTCACCTTTGCGCCGGACGTCGGGCTCCACGAAGACGTGCACGAACTCGACTTCTCTTCGTTGTATCCGAATATCATCGTCACACGGAACGTGAGTCCCGAGAAGATTCGCTGTGAGTGCCATGCCGGTCGCGAGGATGTGCCGGGCATCGGGTATTCGATTTGTGACGAGCGAGGATATCTACCCGATGTGCTTGAGCCGTTGATCGAGGATCGGGATGTGATCAAAGCCGAGATTCAAGCGACTGACGATGAAGATCGTCGCGACGAGTTGGAAGGGCAATCGAGTGCGATCAAGTGGATTTTGGTGTCCTGTTTCGGCTATCAGGGCTTTTCAAATGCGAAGTTCGGGCGGATCGAGTGCCACGAAGCAATCAACGCGTACGCCAGGGAGATTCTGTTGGAGACGAAAGCAATGCTCGAGGAGCATGGATGGCGGATTGTCCATGGTATCGTCGATAGCGTGTGGGTGACGCCGATCGAAGGGGAGGATCAGACGTCCTTGTCTACGCTTGTATCGGAAATTTCCGAGGAGGTAGAGATTCGGCTTGAGCATGAAGCCCACTACGATTGGATATCGTTTGTGCCGTTGCGCGATTCGGATGCTGGTGCCTTAACGAAGTACTTCGGGACGGTTGCAGGTGAGGATGAGTACAAGTATCGGGGCATCGAGTGTCGCCAGCGAAGTTCGCCGTCGTCTATTGGATTACACTGTTAGATGGTTGCTCAAGATATTTGTTATCGAATCACGTACCTAGCTACCATGGCACAAAAAGAAATCCAGCAAGAACTCTCGGTCGATCAGTATACGCTTGGCCTCGTGGGTCCTGAACAAGAGTGGGCTGGCGCCGTTACAGACGGTGGCACGATCAAAGTACACACTCCGCCGGCTTGCTGGGGTCCGATGATAACGCCCGAATTTAAAGGTGGTCATGAGGTAACCCGGCCAATACGAGTCGAGAATGCAAACGTTGGTGACGCGATCGCACTAAAAATCAACGATATTGAGGTAACAAGTATTGCGACGAGCACCGGCAGTATGCGTGAGCGTGAGGATGCATTCGACGACGATCCATTCGTCGACCACAAATGCCCAGAATGTGGGACAAAGTGGCCACAGAGTATCGTCGAAGGAACGGGTGAAGAGGCGATAAAGTGCGCCGAGTGCGGCGCTAACGCCTCTTCGTTTGGATTCGAATATGGCTATACTGTTGCCTTCAACGACGACCAGACAGTTGGGCTGACCGTTGGTGAAAGTGGCGCTGATGATTTGGCAAATCGGGCGAATGAGGCGATGGCGCTCCCCGAAAATTCCCGCCAACACCCGATTTTGCTGTACAAACCTTCGGAGATGCCGGGTACGCTCGGACATCTCCGTCCGTTCATCGGAAACATTGGAACGACGCCACCGATAGAAATTCCGGATTCTCATAATGCAGGTGATTTCGGCCAATTCCTCATTGGAGCTGACCACGACTGGGGACTCGCCGACGAGAAAGAACTCGCCAAAAGAACCGACGGCCACATGGATATTAATGCCGTCCGTGAAGGTGCTGTTCTCATCTGCCCCGTTAAGATTGATGGAGGCGGTGTCTACATCGGCGATATGCATGCCAACCAGGGTGATGGTGAACTTTCGCTCCACACCACCGATGTGAGCGGACGTGCTGAGTTAGATGTCGAAGTGATCAAAAACCTCGATATCGACGGTCCGATTCTCCTGCCAAACGAGGAAGATCTACCGCATATTAGCAAGCCGCACACGGAGCAGGAAATCGAGCGCGGCAAACAACTCGCCACTGAGTACGATATCGACGAAATAGATGAGATGGGGCCACTGCAGATAATCGGCAGCGGGGCGACAATCAACGATGCGACGGAGAATGCTTTCGAACGCGCAGGTAAACTCCTCAATATGACTGAAGGTGAGGTACGGGCTCGGTGTACCTTTACCGGGGGTGTCGAAATTGGACGACTTCCCGGTGTCGTCCAGCTCACAATGCTTGCACCGATGGATCGCCTCGAAGAGCGGGGTCTCGCGGATCTCGTTCGTGTACAGTACGATCTCTGAACTTCATTCTATATTCAACTATCATTCGTCCCAGCAATTGACCGATACAACCAGGCTTGTCTGCTGAGAGGTATTACGGGTTTGCTCATACCGTCCCTCTACACAGATACCTACTGCTCACTCAAGTCCACTGGAGTTTTTATCGGTTCCACCCTGTACGGCAGGGAATACTGTCAGCTCTGCATCAGCTGGACATTCATCGTCCAGATTCACTCGCTCCCCATCTACGGAAATTCGGGCACTGATCCGGAGTTGTCCGTCGTTGGTATAGAGTTGCGATTTCGTTCTCGGATAGTTCTCGATAAAAACACCAAGTGCATCTTCGACGGTTCCGCCGTCGAACGCTACTGATACGGTTTTTTCACCTGTTGCACTTCTGAGGGGGCCGTATACAGTAATTTGCATGCGATACGTTACAGGTCCATGTACGAAAAGCTATGCGAGTGAGATATCTTTCATGTCTTTTGTTGTAGCTTGTATTTCGGGTGCTGTGCCATCATTTTCATCTCGACTGATTCTGAACTAATCCTTTGTTTTTGTCCTTTCTATGAGGTAGGTGAGTCTGGTGTCTTGGACCACCTGTGTCGATAACCAGTATTTCGGAAATCCACATCGGAAACGGACGAAACATATACAATCAGATATCTTCATTGCTCCTTTGAGATGGCGATTGACAGTATTCCGAGTGAAATCAGCATCAAGAACTTTCTGATCTGGTCTTCAGGAAGACATGGTCCGATCTCTAAAATTCATTTCGAGGATGACACTCTTGATGAGGATTATTGATCGGAAACCACTACGCGTGACGTCTGTGAGCCTCGGACCAGTAGCCAACCAACCCCGACGAGTAGCGCAGCACCACCACCAATGAGCAACGTTTGTGCGTACCCAACAATCGTCGCGAGACCAACGAATACCGGTGGTCCAATAGTAGTTCCAAGACGAAGAACGCTTGTCCGAATACTCATTATACTCCCGCGAAATTCGTCTGGTGCCAGCTCATTGAGTGCAGTGTCAGTAATTGGTTCGGCGAGTCCTTGCCCTACGCCGAATAACAAAAGGGCACCAGCAACCGTGTATACCGAGTTAGCCATAGATACGATGACGAGACCAATTCCATAACTTGTGAATCCGAGTGCAATGGATTGGAAACTCGAAAATGACTGCAGCAACCTGTCCCCCTGCATGGCTGTCAGGCCCATCGTTACTGCTGGCAGTCCAAGAAGAAGCCCGATTACTCCTGATGAGTATTCGTAGGAATTAGCAAGTATGAACGGGACAACGGTGAGCTGTGCTCCATAGAGGAGAAGAAAGATACCGAAGATCGCAGTATAAAGAACCAGATAGGGCTTCATCGGCGCTGCCCCGGTCACAAACTCCCGGATACTGGTATCTGCGCCGGAATTGTTATTAGAAGGTTCTTCCAGAAAGACAATTCCTGGCAGTGCAACTACTACTCCAAGTAGAAAGCAAATGAAGGGAGCCATCCACGACAAAGTTGCGAGTGCGCCTCCCAAGAGCGGATATCCCGCGGCACCAACCGCAAGAAAGACTGCATTCATCCCGATCAGAGTCCGTCGTTTTTCCCCAGTATAGAGATCACCAATCAGTGTGACTGTAAGCGTTGCAATCGCACTGCTTGCCGCCCCTTGGATCGCTCGGAGAACAAGTATCATTTCAAAACTTGAGAGCAAGACGACTCCTGCCCCGGAGAGACCGAAGATGACAAGCGATGGGATGAAAATCCGTTTTCGGCCGATTCGATCGATGACAATCCCGATCGGAATCGTCAAAAACACTCCGGGTAAAGTAAATGCGGAGAGCAATAAACTGGCCTGTGCTTCCGTAATATTCCAGGCCTCTTGGACAGCAGGCAGTACTGGGCTAATGAGTGAGACACCCATTACAGCGACAAGTGTACTTGCAAATATGATGGTCGTTGCTGGTGATTCTTGAAAGATTTGAGACCGTTTCATTCAGGACTTACGGAACATTTGCGATGGAAGGGAGGGAGTGTTTGGATGTCGGCAATCACAATGGGAGAATCGGAATATGTCTATTTCTATATAGTTCATCAATCCCCAGAAGTTCCCAGCTGCCGTCGGTAACATTTCTAAGTCGGGATTGGCAAACGTGATTTCGATGTGGTGACCGCCGACGTCCATTGCATCGTCCACTGACAACGTTCGCGACGTTTTGTAGGTCACGCCGGGTACTCGATCGGCCATCTCCTCCATTACTCGATAGCCGTCGTTTGTGTACGCACAGCCGTAGTGGGTCGCGACTTCCCGATAGCCTAATCGTGCGACCATCACGTCGTTCGTCTTCGCGTGCTCTAGCACATCGAGATACTTATCCTCGACCTGCTGACTCTCGGCACGCTTCTCGCGGAAGTTCACGAGTTCAGTGTTCTGTTCGAATATTGACTACTAGAGGTCACCAACGAGAGCCACGAGAACACGAATCCCACCAGTATATCGTCTCCATCGACGACGTACCTGGTGAGCTAGCGGCCCTGTACCTGTCCACATCACATCAACCACAACAGTCAGATGCATTTTACAAATAGTTAACTATTCGTGGGACTTACTTCTCGGTTGGTCATGGAGATTAACTGGAGAGCCATCAGTGCAGGGTTTCTCATCGATTTCATTCTCGCCCTCCTCATCACATGGTTTATTCCGCCCGCTCTAATATCTAGCCCACTGAAAGTGATACCCGGTCTCGTTGGTGGTCTCATTGCCGGCTCGATGGTCGTGGGGGCATATCGTGGCGCCATAAATGGAGGAGTCGCTGCCCTTTTCGTCGGGATTATTCTCTTGGTCAGTTGGATCATATATGGGTTGTTTGCGGAATTCGTGGTTGGCCAAGTCGTCCTCGAATTCGGTCAAAGCGTTTGGGGTTTCACGGTTTTAATGATTCAAGCCATTTCAGGTGGTGTCGGTGGTTCCATCAGTGGGTGGATCAAGGGTCGCCGGACTACACCTCGGGAGGCTCCCGAAGCAGAAATTCAGTAATGGAGTTGAAGACTGCTATTATTGAGAAGATGATGGGATTGACATCCTTCTGTCCATCTAATTGGCGGCGGAATCGTTCTAACCAACCGATATGATGATGAGAGTGCGACAGCACGGCTCTGCTTGACCGAGCACAACAGCGCACGGTGGACGTCGCTACTACTCATTTCCCATGCTCACCGGTTGAAGCGATCGACTGGGAGATCTCACACCGAGTACAATGACCGGCGGACGTACCGAAGTAGAGTTCTCCGACGAGAACGAATTTAACAGTCAGTCTAGTCAGAGTCAACCTGTTCTGAGCTAGGATCGACCTGTGTTGGTATGAATACCGACTAAGTTTCTCCTTCTGATCCTGAAGCGAGACTAAACGATTTTACCGATTTATTCTTCTTGCCGGAGAAGCACTCGTTCCTAGTTATGAAACTGGAATGTGTAAGCCGGCGTGCCGTCCTCGGCGCGACCGCTGGCCTTCTCGGAACAGGCGTCAGTGCGGGCCGTGGTCACGAGCATGGGACATACTGCGGAAACAAGCGCAATTACCTCGTCATTGCCGGTGGGTCACCCACCGATGTCGTCGAATACCAGTTTGTGGTCAGCGGTCGCATACAGAAGAGCCGGCGAGGTGGCAGTGCGCCCGTCTCTGATCATGGAATCACCGCGGACAGAGGGGATGTCGTTTCGGACGATCAGAGTTACGTGACGGGCACCATTGCGGGCGGAATCGACGCGTACAGTTTCACAGGACGAATCATTCGATTTCGAATCTCGCTCACCCGCCGGACTGTTCAGCGAGTGAAGATCCTTTTGAACGGACAACGTGTGTTCCCCGATGAGCTCGGGGATAATCCCGCCGCAGAGACACCGGTTGAATTTCTTGACTGTAATACGGCGCGAGTAATCGGGGAGTTCGAAGGTATCGAATTAAACGCGAGCTTCTGGGACGAAGCAGGTATCGGAACAGAGATTCTCTTTCCAGACCCGATCAGTGGTGTGACAATTTTCCATCCCGTCGAACAGTTCGAGCCGTATCCGTTCACCATCGAATCGTTGCGACTTGACCCGAATCCGATACCGGTTCCAGGCGCCCCGGCACTGTACAGTGCGGACAATCCATACGCGGGACCGTGGTGTGAGCGAGAAGCATTCCAGTTCCCAAACCAACTCGTAATTACTGGTGGTACCCCCGAGGATGTCATTTCATATAAGTTCGAGGTGAGTGGGAGTGTCAAAAAGAGTGCTGATGCGGACGATCTACCGATTCAAGGCCGCGAGGTAACTGTCGACAAGAGTGATCGTATCACAGGCAAGCGAGTCTGTGGATCCGTTTCAGGCGAGGTCGATGTCTACCGTTTCTCTGGGGAGATAACCGATTTCTGCGTTGACGGCAGCGCGACGATCTTCCTTAATGGCCGGCGCGTGTGTCCGCGGGAGATCGGTAAACCAACAAAAGATCGCAAACGATCCATAGAATACCTCGACTGTGACCGAGCTATCGTGCAAGGGAACTTTGAACAAATCTCTATCGACACCGTGTGGTTCGCCCGCGATGGGTTTGCGACGTCGTTCAATGTCATCGGTCCCGTCCGCGGACGAACCATCATCGATCGATCGAACGCAGGCGATATTGATGATATCAGCGGCTTCGTCATCACACGTTTGTCAGGGTTCGATGAGGAGTTCGGTGAACCGGTAATCACGGTGGCGAATCCAAATCTGGAAGAGTGCTTCCAGCAGATTATCCCGGATCCCGTCCAGCCGTTTTTTGAACACTGTGGCCCAACCGACGGCGGCAGTAACGTCACTTTCGCGTATGATAATCCGAACAATACGGAACTTATCGTGCAGAGCGAGTTCGTCGGGAATGCTACGAGTGAACCACCTCAAACACTTGAACCAGGTCGCAACACTTTTACTGTGAAATGGGAGCCGACAACTCCAGATGAACGCCTCACCTGGCGGCTCAATCTTGAACCCTTCGCCATCGACGCTCAACCGACGGCAACGAGCCCACCCGCCGCTGACTGCGCGACACCAACCCTCAACCTTCGGATAGATGGCTGTAAACTTACAAATCCGACAAACAGGACGGTATTCGTCGCCTTTAATTTCGGCGGATCGAACGAAGGTGAACTCACGCTCCAACCCGGTGAGAGTTTTGACTTCACGAACGCGGGTCCCGTCATCGAACTGGGGCCTGCGTCAACCGAATCGAACTTCGGTGCAGCAGTCGGTGAGAGAGTGCTTATCGATGGCAAAAAGGTATTCACTGTCACAGACAAGCAGTGTCTCATTGCCTGAACGACCATTTTGCCAAGTGAGGGTACATCTGTATCTGCAAAGCGCGTTCATCGATTCGCCGGATCTGATGGGCTGCCAGACTCGCAGAGTCTGACAGCATCATCGAAGCAGGAAGCCCCACTCTCAAGGAGCGAACCGCGTCGGCCGTGAGCGAGTAGGGTGAGGTAGTTCACTACTGCAAACCCGTTCTAAACGTCTCTCGGAATCAAATTAGCCATCGATCAACATTTGTCGTATTCTAAGCCAGTCCTGACCATGTGATCCTCGGAAAGCAGGTCGCATCTGAACGCCTTGCAGTTCGTTACAGGCAGTTCGTTCTCAGTTCACTATTCAAAAACTGTCTTCTCGATTTAATTCTCTTCACCGCCACCACTCGGATGCACCATGGATCCCAAACCCCTCGGCTGACGGACGTTCCTTGCAGCCACCAGTGGTCTCATCGCCACGGGTATCGCTGCCGGTCATGATCAGACCTCATCTGCCAGTGATACAGACCACAGAGAGTGAGCAGACTCCATAGCATCCCAAATCGAGCTATTCGTGGTACGATGTGAATCTACAGAGGGGATGGGTAGAGTGATTTTCGGGTACGTGAACCTGAGCGACCAGATGCTCCAAATCTCCAGCGATCTGCTCGGTAGTTCGTCGACAATAGCACCACAAACACTCGAGACGGGCTGTAACAAATTCGTTGCCGAATTGGCAACCAACCCATCAAAATGAGCTACTCACATGGCAGCTTGATCTGAGTGCTATTGGCATCGAACAGCCAGTGACAGTCAGTAGTCCGACTGCCGCCGAGATCGGGACTCAGACGAACTCGGTGACCGCTACTGCCGCATCGTGGACCGCAAAAGCATCGCTCCCACAGGTACAAAGCAACATGGGAGCTGCAGTTCTTGATAATATACTCTATATTTTCGGCGGGATCAGAACCGACAACGGACTGAAAACGGTTTCCTACACGTATGGATACAATCCGACGGTTGGATCGCAAGGTCAGTGGACGCAATTCGAGAACATGCTGGCAGCACTGTGGGGAACGAGTGGTGTTGCCGCCAACGGGAAAGTCTATAGTTTCGGTGGCGCGCCAGCCGATAGTCCGTATACGACGGGTACGCCACCGACGGACAAAATCTACGTATTCCAACCCGGAAGTGGATGGACGGACCTCACTGCGACGAAAGGTGTTCGGTGTCCTATCCGAACTGGGCGATGAGCACTGCCTACAATCCATCTGACGGCCTTATCTACTGTTTGGGTGGAGGGACCTCGGTCGCATGGGAAAAGGCCCATCCCACTGACGCGACGGATTTCGGTGCACGGGGTGATCCCGTCGGTGGATTCGATTGCCGACGGATCTGGACGTTCAATCCGGTAACGGATACCGTGGCGAATCAACGACTCGCCCTGATGCCAGCAGCGAAGCGGTGGCCTGTCGCCGCACGTGTCGTGGTGAACGGGCAAGCCTGCATCCACGCGATTGGTGGATGGCGTGGGAACATTGGTCCGGCAAGCTCGAACTATCGGTACAATACTGTCACCAAAACAGTGTCTACGTTGCGAGCGACGCCGCGGGCAGGGTATTATGCTGGTCGCAACAATCCAGTGATTAACAATCAGATCTATTTGACTTACCAGATTGTCGGAACGAGTTACCCCGGATCGTATCTTCGGAATACCGTCCGCTATAATCCCTCGACAAACACGTATACGACTCTCTCGCAGGCACCTGCGCCAATTCGCACCGGGTCCGGAAGCGGTGTCATCGGTAACACTCTCTATATTGCTGGGGTCACACCAAACAAGGCACTAATAGACACGTCTGTATCGCAGATACGGATGCGTTCACGCCATAATCGAAGATCGGGAAGCCCCGAGTGAAGACTCGGTATAGAATAGCCCACAAAGCATTGCCAAGACCAGTTTTCCCCCGAGTTTTTGGCTCTCAACTAGTGGAGTGGTTCTGAGACACCACAACATCTCGTTCCCACGGGAGATGTTTTCCGGATATCCGTCGTATACGTCTCTGATATGGTGCCAGGTGCGGTGGATAGAACGATTACGAGCATTACATCCACGAAGATTCCTACATGCCAATCGGGGGACACCGTCGCAGCCATCCTCGAACAGCTCGTCGGCAACCAGTGGGAGAGTGCTGACACAATCTACGTTCTCAAGGACAGGAGACTTATCGGCCGGATCGACATCACGAACCTCTTACAGGCGGCGGATACCACTCATGCTTCACGCCTGATGGAACGCGCGAAGGCCCGTATGCATCCCGACGCTGATCGGGAGCACGCTGTCTTCCTCGCTGTCAAAGAGGACAGGGACGAGATACCAGTAGTAGACGGTGATGGCCGACTCATCGGTGCTGTCACCTCCCAAGCCATCATCGACACTATGCACAGAGAGCACCTTGAGAGTGCTCTCCTTAGCGCCGGGATCCAAAAGACAGGAATCAAGATAACAGACCTTGCCTCCGCTCGGGTGCGCTTTGCCGTCCGGAGCCGGGCCCCGTGGCTCCTGTTCGGGCTGGTGGTCGGGTTGTTCCTTAGCGTCATCTCGAGCCAGTTCGAGGCAACTTTGCGGGAAACCATTGCGCTCGCCTTCTTTCCCCCGGTCATCGCCTATATCGCCGATTCAGTTGGAACACAGTCAGAAGCCATCGCTGTCAGGGCATTCGCCGTCATGGATATCGACTATGGGCCGTATCTGCTACGAGAACTCTTTATCGGGCTTATCATTGGCAGCATGATCGGAGTGCTCGGCGGTCTGGGTGCCACATTCATTGCCGGTTCACTGCAGATCGGCGTCGTGGTTGGACTCTCTTTGTTCGTCTCCAGTGCCGTCGCTACTCTCCTTGCTTCGCTTATCCCGATAGGATTCATCCTTTTAGATGTCGATCCGGCGCTTGGCAGCGGTCCGCTGGCCACTGCGCTTCAAGATATCATCAGCATCGTTATTTATTTCCTGTTTGCTCTCACCCTGCTCTGAGGAAATTTCTCCGAGACATATCGACTGCTGGACTCCCCTAACCACTTCGCCTTGAGCAAACTGTCGCTAGAATTGTCGCTCCAGATTATAGAGACATCATTACCAATCTCATAAGCAAAGCATCAGTCTATTGTCTTCATCGACGACAGGAGCGTGAATTGGTGGTCTGCACGACCACATACCATCATCGGAACACCTCCTCTAACTATAGAGGTGCCGCCGAAAACACAACTAACGACGAAACGCCCGACACTTGTTTCGTGGACATTCATATTTCAACTCCAAGGGTGAGACCCAGGATGCCGATAACGGTCGCATACAACGGAATCAGATAGCGCCATATCTTGTTCGGGAAAACACGAACGAGATACGGTGCACCGATCGCCGCCAAAAATCCGCCGGTAAAGATCGATGGCAGTAGGGTAAAATCGACCGGAACACCCGAAGATGATATGTAGAGGAATGTAATAACGCCAACAAGTGAAACGATACCTTCTGCAAGGGAGACGATAGCCGTCGCACTTTTTTCGTAGACACCAGACAGAATTTCCCCCAATGTTACGACTGGACCAAATCCACCGCCACCGATTCCTTTGTTGAATCCAGCAACCAGTGCGAATCCAACCAACCGACGGGGACGGTATTCGAGCCGTACTTTCAGTCGAGCTCGGATGATTCCAATCAATCCCATCAGCAGTACCAGTACAGAGACATAGATCCGAATGACCGTGTCCGGGAGCTGAAGTGCAAAATATGTTAGCAAAATGGCACCGATGCTGGCGAGACTTCCCACGCTTGCAAGTAAGAGCACTAATTTTGTCGCGTCGTTAAGCGGACGAAATGAAAATGAGACATTTCTGAGTTCGTGATGGACTCCCCCGGCAACACTACCGGTCACCGTCTCGGAGACCAGGAGTGCCGGGACAACTGCCAATGGAGGAAAGCCGAGAACTAACAACAGTGGTGATAGCGCCGTGCCGAAACCCATGCCTGCTGCCGAGTCGAGAAGTTCGAACAGAAACGCGATGAGGATAACGGTCGGAAACAATGGAAGTGACGCCTGTCCTGAATCCTGTTTGAACACCGTTACAAACACACCAAAACTCAAAAGATACAGCACCGCAAGGAGGCTAATTCGCTGAAGTGAGGAGCGAGGAATCGAAAGCCGCTCAACCGTTGTTTTGTCCTTATCAAGGGCTCTCGCTTTGCTTCCAATAACCTCCGGTTCGGTTTTGGTGGATGTTTGGGGTGAATGGGACGGCGTATCTCGGTTCGTCATAATCTGTTCTGGAGACTGTGGTCTCCTCGTTATTCCTCTATACATCGGGATGGAAAGTCAAAGTGACTGATGTAAACAGGAGATGGTGAGGTTGTTCAGTGCACATACAACAGATCTCAGATCAGAACTGAACTGGTGGCCAACCAGTTCTCACCGCTATTCTGTCTGGAATTTATGTTGATTTAGAGACAGGACTTTGTAGGAGTCCGTCGTATGGAGTGCGAGTCGGGTGGGGCAGTGCTGCTGAGCACCACGCGAAAGAAGGGGGGGACATGAGCCATGGACAAAGACACACACAACAAAACGGCTGAAACGGAATCTGAACCACTGCAGGCAACCCGTCGCACTGCACTTCGCGGGGCAGGCCTCGCCGGCTTGCTCGCGATGGGCGTCGGTAGTGCCAGTGCCCGCCAGCCCCGGAACGAGATGTCTGCAGATGACGGAACAGATTCCAGGGTGGCATCGATCGCAGAAGACGCGTACTTTTACGGCCTCCAGCAGGTCATCTTCTACGAGACGCGCTTCAATTACACGCAGAAGAAAGACAGCGACGTCTTCGTGGGCGTCAATCGGTTGTACTATCCCAACGAAGGCCGACCGATAACGGCCGACTTCACGGCTGTCGTCAGTCCGAATGCCACCACCCTGTACGGGCAGGGCTTCCTCGACCTGCAGGACGAACCCATCGTCATCGAGATGCCCGAGGTCACCGACCGCTACTTTTCGTTGGAGCTGATGGACCAGTACGGGATCTACCCCCTCTACGCTGGGAATCAGTTCAACGGCACCGATGCCCGGTCGTACCTGATTCTGCCAGACGGGTACGAGGGCGATATCCCGGGCGACTTCGCCGCGACCGACGTCGTCCAGGCACCGACGAAGACTCTGTTAACCGAAGTTCGGTACGCGCTGCGCGACTCCACGGATGAAGCCGAAATCGCGCACGTCAACGACCTGCAGGACCAGACGACTATTACCCCGCTCAGCGAGTGGCTCGCCAACGACCACTCGGGCGTGCCGCGGGCGGAACAGCCAGTTGTCCCCGGCGACTACGAGACGATCCCACGAATGGAGGATCTCACGACGCAGCAGGTCGAAAATCAGACTGCAGCGGATTTCTTCACCCTCCTCACCCTCGTCCTGAACGACCCGAGCATGTCGCTCATCGACGACTCACGAAAGGAGGCTGCAATGCTCGACCGGTTGGAAGCGGTCGGAATCGCCCCGGGAACGGAGTTCGAGTGGTCCGCCCTCGATAATGAAGTGCAGGAGGCGCTGATCTGCGGGTTCGAGAACGGATTCGAGCGCGTCAGAACTACCGGTCAAGAGGGCTTGGTCGACATGAACGGCTGGCAAGTCCTTGCGCCGACGGGGGACTTCAGAACCGACTGGTTGACCCGGGCTGTCATGGCCGACTTCGGCTATGCGGGCCCTGACTCGCCCAAATCACACGTCGCTGGGTTTCGATTCACCGACGCGAGCGGCGACCCATTGGACGGGTCGACGCGATACACCATCACATTCGACCTCGACAACCTTCCACCAGTCACCGAGTTTTGGGAGATTCCGATCTACGACGCGCAGGGCTACTTCGTCGAAAATGAACTCGACCGCTACAGCATCAACAGCTACATGCTCGACGAAGGGAAGTTGCACACAGAAGCCAACGAACTCGTCATCTACGTGCAACACGAGAAACCGGATGACTCCGAGAAGGTGCAAAACTGGCTACCGGCCCCCGACGGTGGCATGCGCTTTGCGGCTCGGTTCTACGGCCCCTACTGGTCGGTGGTCGACGGGTCCTATGACATGCCCGAGGTCGTCCCTGTGGAGGAGTGATTGCGACGCTCTGCGGGGTCTCCTCACACGCGAAAACAGGGGGAGAGGACGTCACATCACCCCAGTTATTCGCTCTGTCTCAAGACGAGTGACGGTAGGCGAATCGTCACTCCGAACTGAAGCGGTTGTATAACCAGGCGACAGTGTATCCGGTCGTGAACCCGTCGAGAAGCGCCCAGACAGCCCCAATAACGATTCCGGATCTGGTTTCGCTATAGCCACGGTATATGTCAGCGAACAACTGTTCCCACCGTTGCCCCCACCCTCGTCGAGCAGTCAGCCCGATGACGGCCACCCCAAATGACCAGAATAGCCCACATGCCATTCCCATAGCCGATGGGTCGAGGTGTGATGATGATTCTGAAGTCATCAACGCTGCTACAACGGTGTTGGACAAAAAGGTTGTCGAGAAATACAATCAAGGTTATTTATGAATGTTCATTTACTATATGGGTGTTGACATTGAGAGAGCGCGTGGTTGAATTGACCAGTTTGCGCAACTAAGTCGATATGAACTACCCCACCCTACCGCTCGCCTGACGGGTCGTGTGTGAAGGTGGGGCTTCCTGTTTCCAAGACGTTGTCAGATTCGCAAAGTCTGACAGCCCGCCATAATCATCATTGTCCGTGGAGCGGTCACTGGTGACCTCAGGGTAAATGCCAAAAACGTTGTTATCGCACGAACTGGCGCCGCTCAAGGGGGCATCACGATGAATAGTCAGAACCTCAATATCGCTGGGACTGTTGGGGAAGATGTCGAGTCCGAAAGTCAGTTCCTCACCATCGGTGGAACTGTCAAAGGGGATGTGAAGACCAGATGCCAGGAACTCATCATTGATCATTGGCCAGTCAGCAACGGTTGAGGGGGAAGTCGAGTCGGCAGCACAGGATTTGGTGCTCGCGGGGATAGTCAACGAGGACGTGCGGACGTTGAGCGGAACGCTCACGGTTACAAAGATGGCGCGACTCAGTGGGGATCTCGTCTATAGTGCAACCACGTTCAACCGCGAATCAGGATCGTAAATCGCTGGCACGATTCGACATGCCTAGAGATCCTCTTGGATCCGGGACAGGGCCAGATGTGTACCTGTTCGACTCCCCCTGAGGAAAGCCGATGAATACTCGTCCGGATGGAGGTACGAAGTGTCCGACAATCCCGTGTGGACTGACTGTCGTGTGTTTGTTCCTTACGGAAGTAATCGTTTCAACCACGATCAGGCGCCGTTTCCTGGCTTCTAGCAGCCGTTTTCGAACTGAACAATGTCGTTCGTTTATGCTGTTCTCTGGCCTTCTCGAAGTGGGGAGATACCCATGAGTACCAGTGACACCGAGGCAGTCAGCCGCCACGAAATCGAAGAACTGTGGAACAGTTCCGGCGATCTCGATGCGATGAACGAGTACGTCGCCGAAGACATCGACTATCACGCGCCGAGAATGGACCTCCACGGAATGGACGAGTATCGGAAAGCAGCCGAAGAGGCTCGGACCGTCTTCTCGGACTTCGAAACGACTGTCGAGGACGTGATTGCGTCGGACGACAAGGTTGCGATCCGGTACACCATGCGGGGGACGCACAGTGGCGAGGCGATGGGCATCGAACCGACGAACGAACAAATCGAGATGACCGGCATGTTCTTCGACCGAATTGAGGACGGGAAGATACGCGAACGATACGAGAGTCCCGATGAATTAGGAATGCTCACGCAGATGGGTGCCGTCGAACCGCCCGAAGTGGACGAGAGCGAACTATAGCCAAACGGGTGACTCTCTGTTTTTGAAATTGATTTCAGTATCGTCGTTGGTTCGGCGGGCAGGACGAACAAGACACTCGACGTCGAACCGTTCGAACGGAACGAAAGCGAGGTGTAGAAAGTGTTCATTCCAAACCTGCGGAAAGCCTCGGGGCGTGACCAGAGGCACCCTGCTCAGCATGTAAATGGGACATCTATCAAGGTTGAACAGGTCGTTCGACAGTTCTCACCACCTATATGCAGTAGAATTCATGTTATATTAAAGTTATTTATTTATGTTGTACTGTCGAATGAGAGTGAGAGTCGGGTGGGGCAGTGCTGTTGGGAAACGCTTGAGCGAACGAGACATGAGCCATGGACAAACACACACACGACACGCCGACTGACGCAGAATCGAATTTCAACCCGCTGCAGGCAACCCGTCGAAGTGCGCTGCAAGGAGCAGGGCTCGCCGGCTTGCTCGCACTGGGCGTTGGTAGTGCCAGCGCTCACCAAGACATGCCGAGCCAGACCACTGAACAGGCCCAGCAACAGACGACGGACAATACCGATGCAGTCCCGGTGACATGGGCGAACTACCCGCGCGCCAACTGTCACATCACATGGCAGGGAACCGTCAACAATGGCGGGTTCGGACAGTTCTATCATCGCGAGAGTATAACTCCTATCGAGAACCAGGTAGCTATCGGGGAAGACCGCGACGTGCTCGCCTCACTCGGGGTGTTCGACCTGACCGAACCGGTCACCATCACGCTCCCGGACAGCGGTGACCGATATCGTTCGATGAACGTCCAGAACGAGTGCCAATATGTGAAACTGAGCGTCACCGAACCTGGCGCGTACACGATTACACGAGATATGGTAGAGACGCGGTACGTTGGCGTCCTGATTCGCGCGTTCGTCGACTCGAACGATCCGGCCGATGTGAAGCAAGTCCAGCAACTCCAGGACAAGACCGACGTAGAGCAGGCATCGGCTGGCTCATTCGAGATTCCCAACTGGGACCAGGAATCATACAAAGAACTCAACGACGCGCTCATCACTGTCGGACTCACGCTGGACGACTACTCGGATGCGTTTGGAGACGTCGGCCAGGTCGATCCCGTGAAATTCTTTATCGCCAGTACGGCAGGGTGGACCGGCGTTCCGGAACCGTCGGAAGCATTGGTCCTCCACCGGACGCCCGCTCAAAACGACGGCGAGATGCCCTACACACTCACCGTCGAAGACGTTCCCGTCGACGGGTTCTGGTCGGTCAGCGTCTACAACGGGGACTTCTACTTCGAGAAGAACGAGTACGACGCGTACACGATCAACAACGCGACCGCACAGCGAGCCGACGATGGCAGCGTCACGATCCACTTCGGTGGTGATCCCGACCAACCGAATTTCCTCTACACGCCAAAGGACTGGCACTACGTTGTCCGGCTCTATCAACCGCGCAAACCAATCATCAACGGGAGCTATCAATTTCCCAAAGCTCAGCCGGTCGAGTGACACATGGGTGGATGGTTGCCGTATTGGCCGCTACCGATTGCGTCGGCGTGCTACCGACCGTCGGCTCGGCTGCTGTCTTGTCCTGACGGTCGTGCTGAACTTGTCCTCTTTATCTAGCACACCATTCCTCACCGATGATTGGACGGTGTCTTCCAACTGCTGACTGGTTACTCTGGAATACGTCGGCACGGTCTCACTCACCTCGTCCTTGACTATCGCTAGTGGGCGTTGTCGATTACAACGTTATAAGAGAGGGGGATCGCGAGAGCGACCCCCTCCATTTCGCAGAAAATGACGCAGAAAATGACGCAGAAAAAGACGCACTCCACCGTAACCAACCGATTACTACCACCATGTGTCACCGGCAATGCGGTGTGAATCTCGTGTGGTGGTGTGGTTCGAGAGGGGGTTCTGCGAACCCCCGTGATTACAACGCTATAATCAGCGTCCTCCGTTTCCTCCTGCGTTAGATTCGTGTGCTCGCATCCACCCAGCGAGGTCAGGATGGGCGAACGTGATTTCGATGTGATGGCCACCGACACCCATCGCGTCGTCCACGTGGTGATCGAGTCCGAGTCGAGACCGCTACGTGAGTGGGCCAATTCTCTGTTTGAGAGTTGTCTTGAAGACGCCGAGTCAGTCTCTGAACTCATTACCTGATGAAAACAGCCCCACATTCGGGGCACTGTTCGAGCTGGGAATAAAAGCGTGCCTCACACGGTTCACACTGGTAGTTTGAATTCTGCGTAGCGGTCTCGGTAGCCATCTGCTTGAACTGCTCGAACTCTCCCGATTCGTTTTAAAAATGCCATTGCGTTCGTAAAAATACGCTCACACCCATATTAAAGGATCACAAATGCGCTGACGTCTGACAAGTAGCACCGACTTCTTCCGCTTCACATGGACAACATTTACGGCGTCAACCGAGCAGAGCCATCCGGTCAGAGGTCGCAACTGGACCAACAGTCGTCCGTCGGGTCGAGATACCAGACCTTTTCTCATGTGACTACCTCTACACAGTATGCCGTTCTTTTCAATTCCGCTGGCAACCCAGGGGCTAGCCTCGACACCGGTGACAGCGGAGATGCTCGTTGTCTTTGCTCTTATTCTCCTCGCTCTCGCACTCTTCGCGACCGAGTGGTTTCCGATCGATGTCACTGCGATTCTGGTGATGGTGTTGTTGATGGTGCTCGAACCGTGGACGCAGATCTCGCCTCGGGAGGGCATCTCCGGGTTCGCGAACCCGGCGACGATCACGGTACTGGCGATGCTCATTCTGAGTACGGGTATCAACCGAACCGGCCTCGTCCAGTTGATCGGCCGGAAGATGACCACCTTCGCCGGGACCGACCGACGTAAGCAACTCGCCGCGACGGTTGGGGTCACTGGCCCAGTCTCGGGATTCATCAATAACACGCCGGTCGTCGCGATTCTGGTTCCCGTCATCGCCGATCTCGCACACGAGGGGAAAACGTCGCCGTCGAAGCTACTGATGCCGCTATCGTTCGCGTCGATGCTCGGGGGGACGCTCACACTCATCGGGACATCGACGAACATCCTCGCGAGTGATATCGCAGCCCAGCTCGGTGCGGAGTCGCCCGGGCTCGGATTACATGCATTTGGAATGTTCGAGTTCACCAAACTCGGTGTCATCGTCTTTGCCGTCGGTACCCTTTATCTCATGACGATCGGCGTTCGACTCCTTCCCAAACGGATTCCGGCTGACGAGGATCTCGTCGAGGAGTATGCTCTCCAGGAGTACCTCGCTGACGTCGTCGTCCCGGCGAACTCACCACTGATCGGCCAGACTGTCCAGGAGGCGCTCGGCGACGACGACCTGGATATCGACGTGTTACAGCTGATTCGCTATGGAGAGCAGTTCGACGAACCGCTCGCTCGAAAAGAGATCCACGAAAACGATACGCTCCGGCTTAGGACGAACCGAGAGACACTCGAGTACATCATAGATGCGGAAGGGCTCACACTATCGGGGGGTCCACGAACCGAGGCCGACCTGCATTCGGATGAGGAAAAACCTGTGCTCGTTGAAGTCGTTATCCCGTCGGGATCGTTTCTCGTTGGTGAGACGCTGGCGAGTTCATCGTTTCGACAGCGCTACAACGCGAACGTTCTGGCCTTTCGCACCCGTGGAGACGTCGTCCGGGATCGGTTCGAGGACATCCGCATTCGCGTCGGCGACACGCTCCTGGTCCAGGCACCGCCTGATAGCCTCACGCGACTCGTCGAGAACGAAGATTTCATCGTCGCCCACGAGTTCGACGAGGTGACCTACCGGAGCGAGAAAATCCCATTCGCGGTCGCGATCATTGCCGGGGTGGTCGCACTGCCCGCGTTGAACGTCCTCCCGATCGTCGTCTCAGCACTTGCTGGCGTCGTGGCAATGATTTTCACCGGGGTCCTCAAGCCGACTGAACTCTACTCATCCGTCGAGTGGAACGTGATCTTCCTCCTCGCAGGTGTCATCCCGCTCGGCATCGCCCTGCAGCAGACGGGAGCTGCAACGCTGCTCGGGGGTACCGTCGCGGCGACGGGGACGTTCCTGCCGCCGATCGGCGTTCTATGGGTGTTCTATCTCGCGACCGGACTGTTGACGAGCGTCATCAGCAACAACGCGAGCGTTGTGTTGATGATTCCGGTGGCTGCCAGCACTGCCCAGTCGATCGGGGCAAACGCGTTCGCGTTCGTCCTGGCGGTCACGTTTGCAGCCTCGACGGCGTTCATGACGCCGGTGGGATACCAGACGAATCTCTTCGTCTACGGACCCGGTGGGTACACATTTTCTGACTTCATTCGGGTCGGCGCGCCGTTACAGTTCCTCCTCTCGATAGTCACCGTCCTCGGGATCGCGTTCTTCTGGGGCGTCCGCGTGTGAGACGAACCGTTCTGCCCGAGATAGTGCGCCACCGTCACCACCTCCGACTGCAGGTGTCATACGAACGTTGATTCACCTGGCCGTCGTGCTAGAAGTATGGCTAAGTTTCCGGACGAACGACAGCTCGTACTACGGGCGCGTTCCCAGTTGGACCAGTGGACGAAAAGTGCCCGAATGGAGGCGTACACTGAACTGTTCGAAGGCGACGATCCCATCCTCTCCCCCGAAGAGGTGCAAATGCTCGATGCGCTCGATTCCGAACTGGAGCGAGAGGGTGGCGATGGTGTCTGGGGAACCGATCAGTACGGAATCCACACCGCGGGGACCTCAAGTCCGAATACCTCACTCGGCGTTGTCTGCGTCTACCACCCACAGATCACCAGCGACTCCGTACTTCGAGGGGCCGACGATCTCGACGACGAAACCGAAGAGCGACTCAACGCTGCACTCTGGAAATACAGTGAGCGCGTCGCGACACTCATCGAAGCAAAACTCGACGATTTCATCCGTCAAACGCAGGGTTAGGCCCTGACTCAGGTTCAGCCTCGCATTGTCGCAGATTTGGGGGATTCAAATCAATCCCGGGAGATACGTCGCGCATCGCCTTTCCCACCCCTGAGACCGTTCGTGTTCTGGGGCGAGGTTGAGAAACATGTCGTCCTCTGTACCACACTCCGGACAAGTATGCACGAAGTAGAGGCCATCCTCATTACGCTTTTTTGCGTCACTCCGACTGGGCGCGAGCGATGTTTCCACACTCCTTGCAGTGTTTTGGGTGATCCTGGGGGGACATCTGTATGAAGTTGATGAATGACTGCGTACCATCGCGGTGCATCGGCATACTTTGTTCATCGAGGTGTAGTCGTATTAGCGTGTTCACCCCCTTTGGCGCTCCCTCAGCTCACTCATTCGTTACCCAGCGGTAGGAAAGCCATCGAGAGGTGGACTGAACCTCGTGGATTCACCCCCCGAGCCACCAGCCGTAGAGCTGTTCCTGCTCATCAGTGTCGGGATGCTTCTTCGACTGGCCGTAGGTCTTCCCTTTGAGCAGCTGGCGTTCGACTGCGTTCGCTGCGAGACGGAGGGCGTGAGAGGCACCGTACCCCTCCCCATCAGCCGTGAAGTAGCCGCGGTCAGTGACCAACCGGATCCGTGCCAGCACCAGCGGCACGCCCCGGCTCTGTTCCTTGTGCTCCTGCAGTTGAATGCTGGCCTTGATCACGCTCATCTCACCGTACTTCGAGGTCATGCTCTCGATCAGCGCGGAGACGTCGTCGTAATCCATCCCCTCCAACAGGTCGAGCCCGAACACCTGCACGGGGTTCCGATCATCGCGCTCCCAGGTGAGCGCCTCAATGACGTCCGTTTTCGTGATGATACCGATCGGCTCATTGGTGTCGTCGGCCGTGACGACGAGCGAGGAAATTTCCCGGGCGAACATCGTCTCGACGACCTCGTCGAGCGGTGCGCTCCGCTCGATGGTCACGACTGCATCGGACATCAGGTTCTGTACCGGAAGATCGAGCATCCGGTCGGCATCGCCCTCGCGCGCGCCGAATCCACCACGGTTCTGCCCGCCACCGCCGCGGCCACCGAAGCCGCTCGACGAACCATCTTGGCTCTTGCTGCCGCCTCGCGTCGTGAACTCGATGACGTCGTACAGGCTCAACATCCCCACGAGGTCGTCCTCGTCGACGACTGGGAGATGGGCGATTCCGGCTTCTCGAAGCATATTAAGTGCTTTTCCGATCGAGGTTTCAGGGGCCGCACTGATCAACTCCGTTGTGTAGGCGTCGTCGACGGTCACTGCATCGAGAAACGGACGGACAGCCTTGAGGACCGCATCGCCGGTCACCACACCGACAACACGGTCGTCGTCGAGTACGGGGAGCGTTTTGGCGTCGCTACCGATCATGAGCCGCGCAACCTCGCGGACATCCTCGGTTCGGTCGACGGTTGGGACGTGTTGTACCCGTGAGCCGACCTTCGCAGACGGCTGGTTGGACGAGGAAGCCAGCTGTCGGCGACTAACAACACCGCGATACTCGTCGCCATCTGTTACGATGACGGCATCAAGTTCTTGATTCTCGAACGCCCCGGCAACTTTTGAGAGCGGTGTGCCGATGTCGAACTCCGTGAACTTTGTCGAAAGAATCTCTGAGATATCCATGTGTTACTCTTTACTAAGAGGGGCGCTGGACGGTTATACATGTTCCACCCTTGATCTTGGGAGTCGAGGTATGCTGAGTACTGACTGGGTTATTAGGTGGGTTTCTGAGACACACTAGCTATGCATTGAGCATGCCAGTCGCAACTTCTGCAATCCCTTTCCGCTGGCGATGTCACGAGTCCTCGATACCATGCGGGTCGATAGTGACGTTGTTCTCGCTCGTGACCGTACCAGATAATCCTGGTACTGAAACGAGACAGACCCCGGTGTAGATCGGGGTGACCCATCCCGCTTCGTCGCGAACAACAAATCAAGTGCTTCAGGGTCAATCACCACATAGAGCGGAGGAAGGTCGTTAGGAGAGATGTCTTCATGGGCATGAATACGCTCGATGATCGTGGTTGTAACCGACTCCGTGTCGTTTGGTGCTCGTATAGTCGATGCATTCTGTGATCCAATATTGCTCTCAGAGACATCGTCTTGGCTGGTCATGAATGTGCGTCTCTCTCACCAGATTGATTCGAGAACGTCGTAAATAGACACTCTGTATGTAAATTTGCATCCTAATGTATGTGTGGAAGAAGATGATCGATCGGATAGATGAACATTCGCTCCTCACACGAAGCGTTCAGACAGTATCCAAAGAAGCGTGATGTAACGGATATGTAAGGCCACATTCACCCACCGAGAATCGGCTGGACTCATCTGGACTACCTATTGATTACTTGGAATCGGGCTGCTGCGTATAGAGGAATTCGATGACATTAACGACATTTTCCATCGCAGCCCGAATTCGCGATTGATCATAGTGAATCGCGTGGCTGTCGAGATCATAGACGATCAGTCCAACCGCATCAATTTGCGGAAGATGGGTTTTGTGAAGAGCGGTCCGCACGTGGTCAATTTCGATTTCGGATGGCACCGCAGCGGGGTCTTGCTCCCATCGGGCGACGCGCGCCGCAAGATCATCGAGATCAATTGGATTCGAATTATGTTTGAAGTACTGAAGGAGGAGTCTCCGGCGAGGATGAGTGAGCACCTCAAAGATCTCGTCGACCGACGGGTGGTCGTCACGCTCCATAGTCGCCAGTATGCACCCGACACTTAGAGTGTTTTCCTTCGGTACTGAAGGAATTAATGACTTAAAATCTTCATTGGTGGAGTTTTAGCCTGCACAACTGAAGCTAGTGTGGGAGATGAGATACTGTCGACTTCAGCTGTGAAGGCAATTATCCGCCACTACTGGTTGACCGAAAGAACGAGAAGTCCCTCACTACATAGGAAGACACAGATTACAGAATCTGTCACGAGGGCCTTTAGCAACGAAGGAGACCTAGGACTGAGAATACTCCGGGAGTAGCGTCTCGGCAATGAGTGCAGCGGTCCCTCGGCGAAGCCGTTGAGAGACAGCACTGTCACTGATCTCGAATTCGGCGGCGAGCGTGCTCATCGATGTTCCGCGTGGAACCTCGAAATAGCCGCCTTTGTACGCCGAGACTAGCGCCTCGTACTGCCGGGCTGAAAGTTGGCCATTTTCCTCCGGGAGCGCCGGATTATACAACCGCCGCAGCGTCACCGGGATACCGTTCTCCTCGCATGCTTCCCGAAAGCGATCGAGATCACTACGGGTGCGAAATTGCAGGCGGAAATCCCACACGTCGACGGTCCCCTCCGCTTCAAGCAATCGGGCGTCGGAATCGAACAGCGACTGCACGACGCCATTGACTTCGGGGCTCCATTCGACCTCGTAGAGGACGCGTGAATCAGTCTGTGTGAGTGGTCTCACACTCTTGGTCAATGGATCTTCTTTGAGGGTTGCTTCGATCGCCTCCGTATCGCCATCACTCACCCAAAAAAGGGGAATGACAGCATCGTGCAGCGGGACGATGCGTTCGAGTTCGATCTCCATCTCGGGGTATTCCTCAAGGATACGGCCTAACGGGAACGCATCGGCCGGAATACTCACATCAGCGATCACAATCATAGTCTGTATCTCCTATTTCGTTTCTCACCCATAGTCTGTGCGAACCATCGTGAGCTGTCTACTCGGTCTAGGAGTGGAGTAAATGTAGGTTTTACTCCCCCATGGCTTCACTACCGAAGTGAGTAATCGAGAAACACCCAAAATAGAGTCACCGGTATAAGAGCCATCGCTTGCGAAGGCAGTCCTTTTGCAGGTATAACGTTTCTATCAACTGAATATGAGAAGAGAGATTCTTGGTGACAACCCACATACTTCACGAACGAAATCGCCTGCCGAGGAACCACTCCCTCCACCGCTCGAAGTGTTGTTTATGATTGCGGGCCATGCAGCACCGCGCTATCGTGCAGTAAAACGAGAGGAGGGTATCAACTTATGAGAGAACTACCACGCCCAAGCTTAGACGTCAGTCTCGATGCACTTTCGAACAAATATCGCCGAAGGCTACTCAGTGCCCTGCTCGAACATAATCCACAAGACGACGGGGACACGCAAATCCCAGCAGACGTCACGATAGAAGACGAGGATGTGGAGAACCTCAAAATCCAGATGACCCATACGCATCTCCCGAAACTGGCGGACGCGGGCTTTATCGAATGGGATCGAGAGACAAATCAGGTCCGAAAAGGTCCTCGATTCGAGGAAATTCGGCCACTCGTTCAATTGATACACAATCATCGCGACGAATTGCCTGACGGGTGGCTCTGAAAGGGCCACAAACAAATCAACTTGTAACTTCTGAAGAAGCATAGCTTCTCCGCCAGTGTACTCAATGCATTGAAAACACTGGTCTCAACTTATGCACGCACCGAAGATGAGACAACACCGGCAATAGCGTTGTAGATTACTCCAGAGAGACGATCATGTTTCTGTATGTGCGATAATCAATCAAATATGGTTCCAGCGTGCCTACGGGAAGCCAAATAAGAATTCGTCATCCACACACAATATTCATTTATCACGTCGTCTTATCGTGAGTATGAATAATTCGGCAGAGAAGCGTGTAGATCAGACGATCACGATAGGAACTGCTGTCCTACTGGCTGTGATGGGTCTCCCTGCAGTACTTTATTTTACTCTCTCACACTTTGTTGGGGCATTCACCGCGAATATTGTCGCGTTAGCAACTTCGCTACTGGCCGCCCTTACGGTAATATATGTATTCAGAAGAGCAGGCGCTTTCTTGGGATAAAATCGGTCTCGTTTCGAACACTAATGAGTTGGCTATCGGTTCTTGAGTATTTCTCAACACTGCCAGCAAATTCTCAGTAAAATCAACAAGCGATAAGATCTCCTTCTCTATGCATTGAGAACGGCAGTCTCAACTTCTGTAGCGGACGTGGGAGTTGAGACTACACCGGCAACAGCGTACCCAGGATGCACGATTCAATTGAGTTTGTCCCTCGAAACGGAAGTATTCATCAGGACGGATGTAACCGACCGCTATGCATTGAAAACAGCAGTCTCAACTTCTGCACAAGGCCATCATTTTCGAAGTGACATTTCAAAATTCTTTATCCATCTTTGAGATTTAACTGAGTCACAGAAACCGTGATAATGAATATGTCCTCGCTGCGCAGTAGCTACTTAGCATCTGTTATAGGATTTTTGGAATAGAAACAAAGGCACACAGCGATCCCATCCTCCGAGGTTGTGGTTCGCGTGCATCAGCGAACATACGCCGACATACGCGCATGTTCTCACATGCACGTGCCATGCATATTCGCATGCGTAGGCATATACGCATGTTTTCGCCATGTCTGACGCGCGTCTGCTATGTTTTGATATGCACGGCATGCGTGCGGATGCACAAATGGGTCAGTCACGGGAGGAGGCGACAAAAGACCGCTATACGGTTACAACGTATGGCGAGCACGAGGCGATCCTTGCGGAGATCGAGGGTGAGAGTGCACCGGAAAAAATCCGCACATGCATCGAAGCATACGGCAGGGTTCGCGAGGTGGAGGACGAACTTGAGACGGTGCGTGATGAATACGAAAATGAACTTGACACTGTGCGTGAGCGCTATGAAGAGCGCCTCACAGAGAAAGATCGAGAAATCGACCGGCTCAAGAACGAAAAACGAACGATTCTGGCCCAGCGCGAGGAGAATAAGGAACTCGTTGAGTATGTCGAGCAAGAAAAGTCGTTACAAGAACGCCGGATTGAGCGGCAAGATGCACCTATTTGGAAACGAATGAAGTGGTGGATTACAGGACGATGAGTAGACTGCCGTGAGGTCGCCGGGGGCGTCTACGGCGCGGACGAGTTCCTCCACATCCTGGATAATTTCGACGTTCTCTTTTAAAAGCGACTGGAGAAAAATATCATTTCAATATTGAAAGAGTTTTTTATTAATATAGAATGACGAATAAAAAGGGCCGCTGTGAGAGTCTTTTCCAGTCACATGGCAGAAAAGAGAACTGAGGAACTACGTCACGACCGAATCTTCTTTACTCCCCCCCGCCCACTCGTTTTTGTGTAGGAAGTCAGGAACGCCCTCTGAATGCACCTGGTACTTTTCTCTGCATCTGTATAATACCACCGTCTCATCCACCGCCGCCACCTGATGGCACTACGAACGGGAGTGGATTCGAACCACCACGGCACAGAGTGCCGCCATTGACAGGATGCCGATGGTGCTTTTGCCAGTAAGCAACCCGTTCTCTCGTCTCCGGAATCCCCCATCGGAGCACACAATATGGCCATGCTGGAAAGCAGAGCATGGCCATCTGTGGGAGTATGACGTGTGACCTGACGTTTTTTGTTGGCTCGGACATCGCGCGGCATGGCAAGCGAGGAACCACCCGTCGACGTCCGCATTTCATTAAGAGGTCGCGATGGGCATTGTTATGCGGGACTTGCTGTTAGAATTCCTGACCGACGCCATCGATATTTGCCATTTTTAGGACCACGGTGCAATCTACTTTGACCATTCAGGTATTGCTCAAACCGTCGTTACTCTCATATCAAAATAGACCTGAAAGGCGGTTTGTTTCCCGGAGTGCTTCTGCGATCGTGTCTTGCTGGATGCCGAGCGAATATTCATAATAGCTCCCGCCGGACAGTCCTTCATTCACTTCAGATACATTGAGGAAGCCCTTTAGCGAGAGATGCCGAAGGCGCTCGCGAATTGTTCGATCGGTCCGAACATCAGCGTCGATCGTGCTGGCAACATCAGCATAGACTTCGTAGATGTCACGACTTCGAGCAGGAGTCTTCCCCTGGCGTTCCTGTTGGAACACTGCAAACAGGGTGAGATGGCTCTGTGTTGGCAGACTCGCTAACTCGTCTTCCACCTTTCCCCGTTGGACGATCTCATCAGCCTCTTGAACAAGATCCTCGGTTACCCGGCTTTCATTGCGAGAACGGGCGAGATCACCAGCCTTAAAAAGGAGTTTGAGTGCTTGTCGAGCAGAGCCACTGTCTTGGGCAGCAAGAGCAGCAGCAAGCGGGATCGTATCGTCTTTGAGAACTTCATTGACGAATGCTTCGTCGGCACGCTGGTCAAGGATATTACGGAGCTGATTCGCATCGTATGGCGGGAAATGAATCTCTTCGTCGCAAAGCGAATCGGTAACACGGCCTGAGAGATTGTCGCGGAATGTAAAGTCGTTTGAAATGCCAATGACGCCGACCTTGGTTTCGGTGACGTTGTTGTTGTCGTTGCAGCGGGGGAGTTCGTAGAGGACATCGTCGTCGTCTCCGACACTGTCGATCTCCTTTCGACTCTTCGATTCCCTGGAGAATCTCTGGGTTATCCTAATCTACACAAATCCCGAACACTACGCGACCGTCCTGATCAGCCTTATGAACGCCTCTGAAACGGTGAAATGGATGCTCGTCAGGGTTGAGTACCCCATGCTTGGACTGGCCATCGTGCTTGCACTGTTGATACAGTTCGCCTCACTGTTCGACGGTCATTCGGAACATCTACGGTAGCATCCCAGCAGCATCTCCGCCCGAGATATCCCCACAGAGTTTGAGCTCCACACCGTGAGTGAATGCATTGAGAGAGCCAGTCCCAACTTCTGCTCAAAGCCTCATGTGCATCCAGAAGTCGTAACTGTGATGGATGAGATCGGAATTGATCTCTCCGAAAACGTGCCGCGTGATATCACCGTTGGAGAGCTCCAAGCGTCCGAGTACGTAGTCACGATGGGCTGTTCAGCACAGGACGTCTGTCCTGCCACCTGGAGTGGCGACAATCGTGATTGGGGACTCGACGATCCGGATGGGAAATCGATGGAGGAAGTACGTGCAATTCGAGATGAAATCGAACAGCGTGTTAGTGAGTTCTTCGACGAATTAGAATCCCAATAATAAATTCGATATAATGGAGCCTCCCCTTGGTATTCGATGACCCCATTACTGAGGAGCACCAACTTATAGTGACGATTTCATGGACACAGACCCGGCATATCGTGAAGTGCAGCGGTTTCGCCAGTGGTGGATCTGGACACTCCTCACGAGTATTGCGCTGCTCATGCTTGTGCTAGGGCCAGTCTCAGTAATCGGACTCGCTCTCGTTGGAGCTATCGCGGCGTTTGTCTACAGCATTCGTCTCACAACCGAAGTCAGAAACGACGGAATCTACGTCAAAATGTGGCCCCTTCATCAGTCATTCCGTCGGGTCTCCTGGTCAGAGATCGAGCGATACGAGGCGAAAACATACGATCCGATTCGCGAGTTTGGCGGGTGGGGCATCCGCTGGACACCGGGGAAGATAGCCTACAACGTGAGTGGCAATCGTGGCGTGTGGATCCAGCGTACAAATGGCCGAGACATCCTTATCGGAACACAACACGTCGAGAAGTTCGTCACCGCGATCGACGAGGTCTACGAGCGCTAAATGGACGGTCGATAATCCTCGCCCAGCACTCGTGCATTGAGATCAGCAATCTCAACTTCTGGCAGAGTCTGAAGATGAGACTACGCAGGCAATAGCAATCCCAGAATGCACGATTTTAGCACCTCTCACTTCTACATGCGCTTCATACAGAGCCAGAGAGTCGTTTCTTCTAGTTACGATATCAACGCATTTACGACATAACCGCTGTTTGAATCAGAGCAGTTGCTCATCGACCCGCGGTCACCACATCGAAATCTATTCTAGCCGATGTCAGTTTGCTTCAGCAACTTGAACACCGTGTCTGCCGCCACAACAGGCGATCGCTTGTATTCAACCGTCAATCCTCGCCATACCAAGATCGTTTCTCACAAATTACCACTGACCGGAACTTTATGTCTTAACGCTGGCTTCGATGCTGTATGGAATATGACTGCTCATTCCTTACGAACCTCGAGTTGGACGGCGAGGTTTCCCAGGGCCATTCCGATTTGGAGAACCACGCGGGAGATTTTGGCACCCGAGAAGCGGACGAGACCGAACCCGACGTTGTCGTCTTCGCCGAATCTACTGCGGACGTCGCCGCAGTCGTGAAAGCTGCGAACGATCACGGTGTCCCAGTTACTCCGTATGCTGCAGGTACGGGATTAGAGGGAAACGCCACGCCGGTCGACAGGGGCATTAGTCTCGACACGACGCGGATGGATGCTGTCCGAGAAATTCGGCCCGACGACCTCCAAATCGACGTGGAAGCGGGAATCATTGGCGACGAAGTGAATGAGGCGCTTGAGCGGTACGGATTGTTCTTCCCGCCGTTGCCGTCGTCCGGTGCGATTTCAACTATTGGGGGAATGATTGCCACCGACGCGTCTGGCCAACGGACCGTAAAGTACGGTGAAGTTGCTGACTGGATACTCGAGCTAGAGGTGGTGTTGGCTGACGGATCAGTCATCGAAGCCGGAAGTAAAGCGGCAAAGACGTCAAGCGGGTACAACCTGAAAGAACTCCTCATCGGGAGTGAAGGGACGTTAGGCATCATCACCCGAGCAACCCTCGAACTTGCTGGGCGTCCCGAACAAATCAAAGGTGGCCGTGCTGTCTTTCCAACGCTCAACAACGCTACCGAGGCAATCTCCGATGCAATCACGTCGGGTGTAGACGTGGCTAAAATAGAACTCATCGACGACCAGACCGCGATGCTAGCCAACGAGTATGCCGATGTCGATCTACCGAAACAACCAATGGTGTTCGTGGAATTCCACGCCAACCACGGCATTGCAGAGGAGATCGACTTTTGCCGGACCATCTTCGAAGGGCACGACCTCGACCGGATGGAAATCGCTTCGGGTGAGGAGATGGAACGGCTCTGGCAAGTTCGAAAGGATATCACCTACGCCGCCGAAGAGCACAGCCCTGATCTCGACATCGGGCCACCTGGCGACGTGACTGTCCCTATTAGCCGATACCCTGAGATGATCGCGGAGGTTGTTACCGTCGCTAAGGAGTACGACTTTTTTATCCCATGCTTCGGCCACGCTGGAGATGGTAATCTACACTACTTTGTACTCGCTGACTACGACAACCCCGAAGAGGCCGCCCGCGCTCGCGAGGCGTATGCGGAACTCATTGAACGCGCCATCGAACTCGACGGAACCGCGACCGGCGAACACGGCATCGGAATCGGGAAACAAAAATTCATGGAACAGGAGCACGGTACGGCCGCAATCGATGCAATGCGAGCAATCAAACGTGCACTCGATCCGAAGGGAACACTGAATCCTGGAAAAATCATCCCGTCCGAAGGATCTGTTGAAGACGGTCAATAATCAAGATCAACATAGAGGTATCGACTCTATTAATCAGTTCCCACTGTACTGTGATCGGTTTGTGGTTTGTGACTATCGTCGGTTTTGCGAGCGAAATAAGTCGCGAGCGTGGGACCGACAATGAGCATCCAGACGCTGAACAGTGCGGGAAGGAGCGCTGTCAACGGACTGAAAAACGCAACTGCGAGCGCAGTCGCCAATCCCGAGTTTTGTAGTCCTACTTCAAACGTACAGGCACGAACACGATCCTCTGGCATGTTTGCTACGTGCCCGATCGCATACCCGGAACCAAATCCGACTGTATTGTGGATGATCATTGCAGCGACCGCAATCGCACTCACGGAGAGGATATTCTCGGCGTTGAGACCGACCACAGCCGAGACGATAACGACGATAGCGATCACACTAATCGAGGGAAAGACGACTAAGCTAGTCTCTGCGGCGGTCGGCGCCTTTCGTTCCATCAACTGACGGATTATGACACCTGCAACGACAGGAATGAACACTACGAACAAGATCTCCTGAAACATTTCGGCGAATGTAACCTGTACATCCGCGCCAGCGAGAAAGAGTACCCACGCTGGCATCACAATCGGAGCCACGATAGTGGTTAATGACGTGATCGCAATCGAGAGTGCAACGTCTCCCTTTCCTAGATACGTCATGACGTTCGACGACGTTCCGCCTGGAGCAGCCCCGAGGAGAATGATACCAATTCCGAGTTCTGTGGGCAGATTGAAAATCTGTACCAAGAGGTACGCCGTAATTGGCATGATCGTCCATTGTGCGAGCGACCCAATGACTACATCTCGTGGCCGGTCAACGATTCGTTTGAGATCAACCGGCGTCAGCGTTAGCCCCATCCCAAGCATGACAACACCCAACAAAGGGGAGATATAGCTGCCAATCCATGTGAATAACTCCGGCTGATAGAGCGCTAACAACGAAGCGACAATCACCCAAACGACGAAATAATTATTTATAAAGTCAGAAGCGTTCTCTAATTTCGATAAAGATGTCATAGTCTCGTTAAGCTCCGTTGGACCGGTTAGGCTGATTCCGGAGCCGGAGATAGAGCGTTTGAATTGATTTGGCCTCCTGGAGCATGCAAGTTTTCACAGGTACCAACAAGAGTTGGTGTGGTTTCAGCTGAGTATGCATTAGTAGCGAACCTATGTAAGGGATTTAGCTGATCAATTTTTATAATTAACTATTAAGGCAGAATATTCAAGCTGTCATATTCACTCCAATAAGACGGGCAGGTACCTTAGCATCCCAAGTAGTATGAATCTCGACATTACTCAACACTCGTATTAGACAAGAGACAGTCCTCAAGAAAAGGATAGAGATACCGGACAAATCCGACTCTTGATCGGACGGTCCGCATGTCACATCCAAGGTTCTCAATAGGCCGATCGATGATCTCGTTGTCACTGACTGGCACACAAGTTTGCCGTGGATGTCATCAGCCGGATGCTCAACCCAGTGTCCGGGTTTGGACAGCGGCTGGCCCAAATATCCCAAATTGGCCGGTTTGACGGGTCTGCTGGCACGTCTCCTTGGGTGATAACCCCTTAGTGATTCCAATGAAATTGGACGATGATCACCGAAAGACATGGCGGAAACACGATACATGAATTTTCGTTCTCACCGATGCACACCCAAACAAGATTACACTGTCGTAATTAACGCCCGAAAGTGGAGCGTAATCACGCCAGACCTGTTCACCCACCATTTTCCACCTCGCAAGCGCGGTGAGAAAAGTGAGAGTAATTACACCCCACAGTAGCCAACCGTTCGTTCCGCATCGAAGGAGGGCGCAATTTGCGCCCCCCTTGTCATCTGTGGAGGAATACTCCGGAACCGCTTCAGGACGAAATTACGCCCCGCGTTCAAGAGATAATTACGACAGTGTAATTATCGCTACTCGTCACCTCCCTGTTCGAGCGCAGCCCGTGATTGTTCAGCAGCAAACTCACGGAATTCATCCGCATCAGCGACCAACCGAGCGGCTTGTCCGCCTCGCTCGCCGGGTTCGAAGCGGACAAGGTTGTCCACGTCGTCCCATTCGTCCGACCCACTCACCCCGCCGTCTTGCCGTGTGTGACGCGCCAGCATTTTCATCGACCGCTGTACCGTGTTTGTGTTCGGATCGTGAATCCCGGCGCGGTGTTCCAACCGACGGCGGCACGCCGACGAATCAAGCTCGAGTTTCCCGCCTTTCGTTTTCTGCGCTGATTCGATGAACTCGCGCCAGAGGAACGTCATGCGATGCTTGTTCCCCGACAGAGGCGAGTCGGCGTCCTCGCGCTCAGCGGCCAGCCGTGCGGCCGTCTTCCGTTGAATTTCGAGGTCGTGGGTCGCATCCGAATTGATGAGGTCGCTCACGTCGACTCGGTCGTGTTCCAAATCAGAGATTCGAGAGTTGAATGACTTGATTTTCCCCGTTCCATCGTGGCTATCACGGTCTTCCCAGAGTGTCTTATTGATACCCTGCTGACCATTCCGAAGTGAATTGAGTTCCTTGTGGAGGTTTCGAACGTGACCAATTGCAGCGTCGGCTACGGCTTCGGCGTGGTCGGCACGATTTCGTGCGTCGGCCAGTTCTTTCTTGACCTCCGTATGATCTTGCTCGAGCGTTTCGAGGTGTTGCTGAAGCGATTTAATCTGCTCAGCCTGCTGCTGGAGTTTCGCCCACATCGTTTCCCGGCTTGGGGCCTCCTGTTCTGCCGTGGTCGCGTTCGATGTGCTTGGCTCTGGTACGTCAATCCCCATCGCAGCGGCAAAGTCGTCGTCTGATACCGAGTTCTCATCACCTTCGTCGGGCGATAGTCCGATCGACATCAGTACTCACCTCCGGAATCCGTCGTTCTCATTGGTGTTCCCCCAAAGGTGGGAGTCCAAGATCCTCAGGTGATAGCTCTTCCAACCGATTCGCAACAGATGACATTCCTTGCCGTTCGGGATCGTACAGCTCATACTGAATCAACCACAGGCGAGCCGTCGTTTGAGATATGTCGAAGTGGGCAGCGGTGTCAGCGATTGTTCCTGCTTGCTCGAAGACAGTCTGCAACTGCTCGGGATCACGGTACGGATGCTGCTTGAGTTCGTTGGCGGTCGTCAGTGAGGATATGCGCTTTGAGAGACGTGGGGAGGATGTGGAGGGGCCCGTCGACGACGAGCTCGGATGATTCTGCTCTGGAGATTTTGCCCACTGATTTAGCCGGCATTGCGTGTCGGACAGCGGGGAAGCTTTACAAGAACTGGTGTCTAAGTTGCGTTTGCTCTGGGACATAGCTAAGTGTACTACTTGGATGTGTTCTGTGCCAGAGGTGGCCGGTACGCCTGCGAACGAGTGATTGGACCCACGGACGTTCGCTAATTTGCGTACCGGCGGCAATTGACCCAAGAGCCATGCGATTGACATGCGTCGTCTGTCTGGAACCATACGACGATGTCTTCTGGCTATTGGGCCGGGAAATGACCTCTGGCGTGGCAGTCATTTCTTGGCGTTGAAGTTTGCTTAGTGTAGTTTCATCTCTCTCAACCGTGCCAGCTCGATGACGTCAGTGCGCACATGAGCTCCCACATACGAGTGATTCCTCGTTTCATCCCTACATTTCCAACGCACACCTGCGTCGCTTCGACTTCTTCTCGCATTGGGAAGTGCGACTTCGATCATCGGCTCTTACTCCCATCTATATGGCCCATTGTAATAAATTGGTTGGGTACGCTCACTACTAAATGAGTATATACTCATCGACGCCGACGAGAGCGAGCAGGACTTTGCGTGGGTTTTTAGCCGGTGCTATGCGAACATAGAGTACTTACCACTTCCCATGAGAGCGCGAATAGCCTGGCTCCGAATGAGCGATCTTGACATTCTGGAATTTCTAGACGGTCATGCGCTCCCAGACTATGAGGTTCCACCTACAGCCATCGCTGTCAATATGGACCTTGCTGAAGGCACCGTTTGGAACCGGGTGCGGGTATTGCGAGCTGCGGGCCTCATTGAGCGAACGGATGAAACACGTGGTTATTATAAGATTACAGGTTTGGGTCAGCACTACTTGGCAGGCGAGCTGACAGACGATGAACGCCAACAGTTAGAGGAATTCGACCCCTCAGACATCTGATTCGGTACGCATTTTGTCCGGGGCTTTGAACTACGAATCATCAATGCCCACTGAATCAACTGTATATCGTGTGCTCCTCGCGATGCCCTCCGAGATTACAGCAGAGCGGCAAGTCGCAAAAGATGTCGTCCTGAATTGGAACGCCTCGATCGGCCGCCAGCAAAACATCTACTTAGGACCTGTCGATGCCAATCACGTCGATGTGAGTCGGTCCGATCTTGCGGACGAGATTGACATTGTGTTAGGTGCGTTTTGGACGACAGTTGACGCTGGAACGGCCAGTGGCGAGAGCCTTGCTGACGCCGTGCAACGGCTGGCGATTGAAGAAGATTTGCCGGCAGTGATTGGATTTTCCGAGCGCGATATTCCACCGAATCGGCTTGATCCGGAGCAATACGAGCGCCTGCAAGAATTTCGGGACGACTGCCGATCGACGGGGTATTTCACGTATGTGGATCAGGAAGAGTATGAAGAACAACTTACGAACGCTCTAGCGCGGACGATGGATCAGTTGCTCTCGTCATCGGACTGTGTTTCGAATACTGCTGAAGAGCATGAGGGGCCGAGTGAGTATGATCCCGAAGTCGATCATGACCGCCTGCAATTGTCTGCCGCGATGCATGAGGAACAAGACAATCGTAATATCGACCAGATTGTCGGACATTTGCAAGAGAAAGGCATTGAACAACCCTACTCCGTTCTCGATGCTGGATGTGGCTACGGGACGGTCACTCAGTCTCGCTTTGGTGATGACGACCGGTTCGAAGTTGTTGCGATTGATGACGCCGAAGAAGTCCTGAAAGTTGCCAAAGACCGATATTCGGCGTCGAATATTGAGTACCGATGGTTGAATGTAAACAACCTCAACAAGGCGAATCTCGGGACGTTTGATATAGTGTTTTCCAGCTATCTCTTTCATCACGTTGCCAACCAAGAGTCGATACTCTCGCTCCTTTGGGAACAGGTACGAGATAACGGGGCAATGGCGATTCGGAGTTGCGATGACGGGCAGCATCTGCATTATCCACCAGACGAAGAAATGGACTGGATTGTCGAGACAACGGATGCCATCCCCGGGAGTAGTGACCGAACCCACGGTCGGCGACTTCCAACCCATCTGAAACGGCTCTCACCGCCTCCGATGGATGTGTGGCTGGATTTGCAGAATTATCATACTGTGGGACGAGAGAGTGCTGAGCGTCGTGATTACTGGTCGGTCTTTCATTCGAACAGATTACACTACGCGAAAGTTCGTGCGGAACGAGCGGATGCAACTCAAGAGGACAAACAACTGTATGAAACGATGGCCAACCGAATGGAGCGGCTTGAAAACAAGATTGTGGGCAATGAACATGTGTTCGATGTGAAAAGCGTTCCTTTCGCGGTCGCGGTGAAATAACTTGTCGACCATTCTCGAATGAGTAAGGGCTGTGTCTCGAACTTCTTGAAGCACCCGAGAAAATGCCCTACGCTGACGATACCAACGAGCAGCTGTACGGACCCGCGCCCTCGTGGACATCCAGATCCAATCATTCAGACTGAGTTGGAACTCACGGAAACGATGGCCACGGTCTGTGGAGCGCATAAAGCAGCATTCCGTGTATATCTGACTATACTTGATCATCCACACAGTACAATAGCTGAAATCGCTGAAATTCTTGACCGTGGTCAGAGTACGATAGGGAAGCAACTGCAACCGCTATATGAGCACGAGCTGGACAGATGGACAGACTCGGTAATGACTCAACTCACGCAGCTTCACATGATCTGAGCATTCGATTACTTAGCTGCAACCTGCTGAGGTGAATCGAAATACATCGGCGTAACTCAAGCCGACGTTGACGTTAGTATAGCATACTAACTCAGGGGCTTGGGGTCACTGGCGCTTGTTTTCCTGGTTGTGTCTAACCAACTGCTAATTTCGAAGAGGATGCGTGCGCGGGCCCGGAAGCCTACTGACCTGCAATGTCTCGACGCCTCTCAGAACACTGGACAGACATAGCGATTTGAGGGACTCTATTCATACTATTCTAGCTATTCACTCGATTTACACTATTTCAGCTATTTAAGAAAATTATGCTATTCATCCGTTCACAACCACGATATACTCAATAACCCAGCTTAGAAAGACTCATCCTCGTGCTAAAAAATAGTAGTCTATTCATCCGATTCTGGAATAGCATCTCGTCGGGCCTGCTCAAATCGTTCGGCTACTTCATCAACCAAGTCTTCCTCAACAACCGTGCGTAGCAAGGCATCCGTCATCTCACGAACAACGATATTCTGATAGCCGCGGATACTGAGCTCACGCTCTAGTTCATAGTTCAACCAGGAGTCAAAATTCTCGACCGTTTCATCACGCGCGTAGAACGGTCGCTGGCGAGCTGCCTCATAGGAAAAGGCAGTATCCTCCGTTGGATCTCGGTCTTCGACGTTGCCCTCATCCTGAGTTACGCGCTGCTCGGATGTCGAATCGGTAGTTGCCTCAGCTAGTTCCTGTGATGACGCAGAATCGTCATGCTCGTTTGCGTCGTCCAGCGTCTGACCAAGATCCGCAAACGGGTCCTCGTCACTCATTGCGAATCACCTCACCAGCCTCAACAATATGCGCAAGTTCGTCGAAACAGGTCAGTTGGTCACACTCGGGATCGTAGTCCAACAGCGGTTGCCGTTCACCGTATGCTTTCGTGATGCTGGTTCGGTCGCGGATACCAGGTGTGGGCCTACTATCGCCCGCATCAACGGCCTCCCAGTCTGTAATTCGCGCAAAGTTGGGAATTCGGTCTTGCAAGCTAGCGTGGGAGTTCAATCGTTCAAGCAACTGCCGATCCTGCGTCTGCTGGTCGATACGACCGCTCAGCATATTCGGAACAAGCGCAAGGACGTCAACGTCCATGTGTTTGCGCAGCGGGACAATCTGACGCTCGATGGTGCGTTCCAGTCCAGACATGGCTTCATTGCCGGGTGCAAGTGGAAGAACGAGATTGGATGTCGCGACGAGTGCGTTGTCGGTCAATCGCGAGCGATAGGCAGGCGAGTCAGTAACGATATAGTCGTAATCCTCACCAAGCAACGGGTCGACGACTTCGCGCTGTAACAGTGCAGAGGGTTGGAAGACATCGCCCACGACGATTTTTCGCTCAACCTGCTCAAGATTCTCGCTCGAAGGAAGGATATCGAATTCGTGGTCGGTATCGTAGATGACTGACGCAGGATCTGCATCGTCGAAGAAGACCTCGCCGATGCTCTCATCCGTGTCGTGATAGTGGTCATCGAATCCAAGACCCACCGAGGCGTGCCCATTCGGATCAAGATCAATGAGGAGGACATCGTGATCGTGGGCGGCTAGCTGACGCGCGAGGTTCACCGCGATGGTTGACTTCCCGACGCCACCCTTCAGCATACAGACTGAGACGGCTCGTGACGTCCCGCTCGTATCGATAGATTCGTACGGGCTATTTGGGCTATTTATTCTATCTGTGCTATTCCTACTATTCGGTTCAGCCATGCTATTCTGAAATAGAATCCTCTCGTGACTTATATCTACGGGACGTAAGTGGGCAAAATCGCACGAATAGCATGAATAGTAAAAATAGCAAATGGCACAATAATGGCACAAGTAGTGAGGATAGATGAAGAATAGTATAAGAAGCATAAATAAAGTAAATAGAATTCTATTCTAAAATAGAATCCAATTTACAGATGCAAATCAATTAAAAAATGGTAGTGTTCGAAGACACAGCTGGATATCAGAGCAGCGATTCAATTTGACGACGATGTTACCATTCTAGTAAGACTCTTAACCATTCCCGAATTATTGGTAACTACCAGATGTATGAGATACTAGACGACACTGGTGCACAAGTCATCCTTGGGGTCGAGAGTGGCGACTCGATTCGCCGTCTCGCACACCATCTCCATACACCATACGAGACGGTGCGACTAGCGGTCAATCGACTCGAAGACGCAGGATATCTCGAGTACGATGGTGGGCTTTCGGTCACCGACGACCGCGTTCAAGACGCAGCTCGTGAACTCATTGCAGCAAGTGCTCGCGTCAGTCCTCCATCTATCGACGAGGCATACGTTATCCCGCAGTTTGGAGAGTGGCCGTTCGCCTTCACCCGCATCGACGCGGTTTATGTGTGGACACAGGGCGGCTATCAGGTCGGTCGCAGCCCGGATGACTACCCACTATTCCTCGCCGTTCGCGACCAGGATGTCGAAGCATGGGAGGCATTCTTCGAGTCGTTCGGTCTGCCGACTGCATTAGAGCGCCAGCCGAATGACGAGATCGAGGGCTCACTCCAGATCGTGCTCGACCCACAGCCGACCCTCGACATTGAGCAGGTTGAGGGCTACCCAGTCATCTCCCGTGAGGAGACGATTGCGTATATGCGCGAAAACTTTGTGCAGTTCCAGTCAGCCCTTGCGATGCTCGACCGAATGTACGACGATCTCGACCTCGGAGTCGCCTACCAGGAAGGAGAGCGCGCCCAGCCATGAGCTTCAATAACCGAAGCAACGCGCTCATCGAACTTCTTGACGAGTTAAACGAGAACGACCTGCAGTACGTCCTCGTTGGTGGGTATGCCGTCTCGGCATTCAACACTCGCTTCTCGACAGATCTCGATATCGTCGTTGCACCCGATAACAAGGATTCATTCGTATCTTTCCTCGAAACACACGGGTTCGAGGAAACCGACAACCACGCAAAAACGTGGTTTTACCTGAGTTGCAGGCGCTAAGGCCCCCTCCTCAAGGAGCGAGTAGGGAGGGGATACAGCGCCGTCATCATCTGTTCATCCACTGCTCTGTTGCAGGCCCACGTAATCACAAACTATTTGTATGTAAATTTTATAAATTATGTGTGTAACACGTGAAACTATTTCTATCCGCGACGACCAAGAGGAGTGGATTCAGGAAAACCACATGAGTCTCTCCTCGTTCGTTCAAACGAAACTTGATGAACACATCGAAGAACGCACGTAGATGAACTACAACTACAGATACCGACTGAACCCACCCGCCGACATTGAAGAGCGGTTAGCGTGGACGATCGATACCTGTAGACAGGTCTACAACCACTTTCTCCACCGTTTGAACCGGAACGACGATACGTCGGCATACTCCGAACAGAAACTCCTGCCGAGTCTCAAAAAGTGGTGGAACGACCTGAAAGACGTTCACTCGAAAGTGCTTCAAAAGGTCGTTCAGCGGTTGTATGATAACCTCTCAACGCTCCGTGGTCGCAAAGACAACGGCTACCGTGTTGGGACGCTCAAGTGGAAGGCACCCGAAGAGTACCGCAGTTTCACCTACAGTCAATCTGGCTTCAAGCTCAAGAACACGAGCGGTCAGACGCGACTATGGCTCTCGAAACTCGGTGACATACCCATCACCTTCCACCGCGACTTGCCCGACGAAGCGGACATTAAGACTGTCTCGATTAAGCAGGAACCCACTGGAAAGTGGTACGCTATCCTCGGTGTCGAGACACCCGATGAAGCTCCCGAGAAACCGGCGAATCCCGAGAAGTGTGTTGGCATCGACGTAGGAATTCTCAAGTACGCTCACGACACCGATGGGACAGCGGTTGAATCGCTGGACTTATCGGATGAACGTGACCGGCTGGAACGCACCCAACGTACCCTCTCACGGAAGCAACACGGTTCCAAGAACTGGGAGAAACAGCGCCGTGCGGTGGCAGAACGTCACGCCGACTTGAAACAAAAGCGCCGGGACTTCTTGCACAAGTTGTCGAACTACTACGCAAAAGAGTACGACCTTGTCGCAGTCGAAGACTTGGATGCAAAAGGGCTGATGGAACTCCCAGACAACAGCCGGAATCGAGCGGGTGCATCGTGGGGGACGTTCCTCCGAATGCTCGAATACAAGTGTGAACGTGAAGGCACACACTACGTTCCAGTGAACCCACGTGGGACGACGAAAGAGTGTGCATCCTGTGGCGTTTCGACCGATAAACCGCTGTGGGTGCGCGAACACTCGTGTCCGGCGTGCGGGTTTGAAGCGGATAGAGACGCGAATGCGGCGTGGAACATCCTTTCTCGCGGTATCACCAAAGTAGGAGCGGGACGCTCCGAATCAACGCCTGTGGAGACTGCACTCCCTACGGACACGGTTGTGTCTGCAAAGCGCGTCCTCGAAGCAGGAAGCCCCGTCCTCAGCGAGGCCATACGGCCGAGCAGGGCGGGGTAGTTCACGACACGGAAGTCATTGAGTACGAGAAACGCCTCGCGCCACAGCAACCGATCGGCTTCGATCTGCTCGTGAACGGACTCGGCTGTCGTCAGACCGAAGCGCAGTGGTCGTTCGACTACCTATACGACCACAGTTCAGAACAAGAAGTGAGCGGTGGGACGGTTGCGACGGTCGCTCAGGCCATCGATGGGTCAGTACTCGTCGCTGCGAAACTTCATAGTGGGCGTGAGACTGATCTTCGTGACGTCCTCGCGGTTGCCGAAGAAATCGATCTCGATACTGTGACCCGACACCTCCATCGGGGAGATGAAGACGCCCTTCGCACCCAACTCGAGCGTGGTCTCGAGATTCTAGACGGTGAAGATCTCAAACACGGCTTTCGAAGCGATTTCGGTGCGTCGACAGTTTCCGAGGAGACAATTACGGACCTTCGAACGTATCTCGCTGCGCAGGTGGAACAGCTGAGTTGATTCGACCACCATTTCAAGTCGAGTGGCGGTCTCATAAAGAAGAAAACACCAACCCGAACCAGTGCTTCCAACTACGGGTTTCTTTATAACCCCCTCCCACCCCACTGTTTCCAACTTCGGCGATAGACGAAACGCAATGTTCGAAGGAACAATGGAAGAGATAACGTACTAACCACTTCAGAGGTTCACTAGCTACTCTTTTATCTCCAGTACGGGTATGGTTTTACGCTCTAGTAAATAAATCTTTCTTATTACAATATTCGATGTATAGCTGCTCCACTTGTTCTGGTGGTGAAGTTGGAAATGGTGGGGGGAGTGTGTTTTATAAGTAAACGGCTAGTTGGAAGTGTTGGTGTGGGGTGGAAACGTTGGAAGCGGTGGTTTTATTATGACATCCCGTGAGTAAAAATCACATGGGCTATTTTGACGATGATGGGTTTCTCGATGAATACATCATCAAAGATCGGAGCGTCCTGAAACCGGAATACAAACCCAAGAAACTGGAAGAACGAGACGAGGAACTCGAAGAGTACGTAAAGCTCCTTCGACCACTGTTGAAGGGCTGGGATCTCGACAATATCTTTCTCTATGGACACTCGGGTGTTGGCAAGACCGTCGCGACCCGAACACTTCTCCCCGACCTGCGAGGGACTGCTGAGGAGCAGGATATCGACGTCGATCTGCTTGAGATCAATTGCTCGTCAGCAAATACCTCGTATCAGTCGACAATCGAACTCATCAATGAGGCACGGAATCCCGAGTACCCACTGACGACACTCGACCTAGATAAACCTGAATTAAGTAAGACTGGATACCCTGCTGAACAGGTCTATGATGAGCTTTTCGATGACCTCAACGAGGCCGCGGACAACATCATCCTCGTCCTTGACGAAGTGAATACACTCGGCAGTGATAGTGAACTTCTCTATCAGCTCACTCGAGCCCAAACGATGCACAAACTCGACGCCGAACTCTGTATTATCGGCATCAGCAATGACTTCAATTTCAGGGATGACCTTCCTGCTCGGGTCAAAGACACACTTTGTGAAACCGAGCTTCACTTTCCCGCGTACGAACAGAGCGATCTCATTTCAATTTTGTCCCGCCGAGCCGAGCAAGCGTTCTATGAGGGCACGACTGAGACAGGAGTTATCGAACTGTGTGCAGCACTGGCATCTCGCGATCGTGGCTCTGCCCGTCAAGCAATTCGGCTGCTGCGTAAAGCAGCCGAACTAGCAGAGAACGAAGCCGTAGAATCGGATGATCTCGATTGCATCGAAGAGCAGCACGTTCGTGACGCTGAGGAGATCATCGAGCGAAAACTGGTGACTACTGGTATTCGAAAGCTCACCACCCATCGAAAGTACGTCTTGCTCGCCGTAACGAATCTCGCTGCCCAAGGAAAGACGCCCGCACAGACGAGGGACATCTACGAGTACTACAAAACGGTGGCTCAGGAATTCGGTCGTGACCCTCTTACTCGACGTGGAGCGCACGAACATTTACTTGAGATGTGTGATAACGGGATACTGAAAAACGTGAATCGAGATCAGCGCGGTCGAGGCCGACCAAATAAATACAAGCTCGACACGCCACTCGAAACCGTGATTGATGCGCTCGAACAAGAAGAGGACGGTGAAATTGACGACTTAGACAATCTCCGTGAACAGGCGAATAGACAAATGACGCTCGGTGAGTGAGTTGGAAACAGTGGGGTGTCTTCTTTATATACCTCGAAGTTTTGGAATGGTTTGAAATGGTGGAATGCCTGGCTATTCAGTCTGAAGTTGGAAACGGTGGGGGGTGACTGACTTAAAGCCTGGAACGGCTGGGTGGGGTTGGAAACGAAGGTCTGACGTGCGTCAGACATATGATGGAAGTAGTGGGGGGTGCCCGTTTATATACTTGGAAGGGACGGTATAGGGCGTAACTGCTACGAAATTCGTCACTGTCTTCGAGTATCACACTATTTCCTTTACTTTTCAAACACTGAACTGACTGTACAGAGAGAACAATCCCTCATTTGGATCCATTCTGACCACATTGGGCTCTTAATATGAAGCAGGCTTCCCAGTGATGGTTCTCATCCACAAAGGCAGTTGAAATGATCTCGTGGATGATCCCGGAGGAATGCATGTATCGTTACCGCAAGTTCGAGCATGGCATCCGCCTGCTCGGCAGTAACTGCCCGCCCAGAATAGTACGACGCCGCTCGGTTCTCGTTGTACAGTGCTTGGAAGTCTTCTTTCAAACCGTCGCTGATCACTCCCAGTTCAAACGCGCGTTGATACGCATACTCGTGATCCATAAAGTCGTGGACTGCATCGTCGCTCATCGCGATAGCATAAAACTCGAATGAACGTTCGATTGCCCCAACGCGAGTTCGACGACGGCTGTATGGTAGCCATTTTGATCTTGAAGCGTCTGGGCGGCGGCAATTAGGCGACATGCCTTCTTGAGTTGTGCTTCCTCTTCAGTGAGTTCGGAAAGTCCTTCTTCCGGCGTTCCACCTCGCTCAAAGGATCGATGCGCCTCTTCGAGTGCATCTGTAACCACCTTTGGATCGTCATTCATTGACTAGATCCTCCATTATCGATTGGAATTTTTCGAACTCTCCAGTCTCAGAAAGCGTGATCCCGGAGACGACAGTTTCAGCGATGTCTTCCGTGTGTGCCGGTACAGACGCAGGAGATTCAACAACAATGTGAAAGTCGTACCGTTCTCCATTGAATTGCTGTGAGGCGAGTTCTTTACCGATTTGAGCTGCACGTCGTTGGTTGCGGCCTCGGTGTTCGCGGACCAGCACCCAGAGATCAATGTCGCTTTGTCGATCCGCTTCACCCCGTGCGACACTCCCGTAGACGAGCATTCCGAGGACATCATCGAGGTCTTCATTGAGTGTCTCGACAGCAGCTCGTACCGGTGCGTGGAATTCTGCCTGTGGGATACGGAGCAACGGATTATCTGGAATCATCACCCGTTCTCGATTGATACTGACGAGTTTCTTGTTTCCTTCCTGTCGAATGTGGACGAGGTCATTTGCTGCGAGCACGTCGACTGCTTTTCCGACGGTCCGGTGTGTGACGTCCACCATGGACGCAAGTGTTCGGATCGTGTACTCCTTGAAAGGACGATCGATTAAAAATTGAAGCAATTTATCTGTTGCTTTGTGGCGATAGAGATTCGGGTTGCTTGCTGGCACTGGAACCTGTATCGTCGCTGCAGATGTTTCTTCACCTCCCGTTGACGCCGCGTGTTGGCTACTTCCGCTCTCCATAGATACCCTATGTAACCACTACTATAAAAACTTTATACGTATGGGATTTGAATAGGTGTATGAGAATTGCTGAGGTGATGGTCGCAATCAGCACGCATGGTTGCGAGAGTTAGTATCAAATACTAACTTGCGATAACCACTTTCAGATCTGCTCTTTCCGAATCGTCACTATATCTGCTGCCACTCGTCCCGATTCTTCTGCTGCAATCACGAGCAGATTTGGCGCTGGTGTACAGGGCGCTCGATCACCGACGTGAAATCCAGCATCTGCAGCACCGGGGAGTTGCACTTGATAGCCATTGCCCGCGATTTGGAGTGAGGCGTTTGCAACTCGGTGGATTGAAACTGTGTCGAGCGCGGCTGACGTTGCGATCTCGACGATATTCTCGTCATTGATGCGGTCGATGTCGACGACGAGAAGGAGACCATCGAATGCAAACACGCGAACAGTGGCAAGGCGAGTGGTTCCGTCTTCTTTCTCTTCAACGAGTCCGGCGGCTCGTGCAGGCTTCGTGACCTGGAGAGCGAGGCCATCGCCGGATCGTTTGATGGTGTTGGGCATTGATAGTTAGTATGATATACTAACTCAAGAAGATTCGCCTTGGTAAATGCGCTCTCGACTCGGCGTCGTTGGTGAGAAGCGTTAGGGCTGTGAATCCCCTTTCGTGTCTTCAGTTTCACTTCCGCTCTGGTTGGCTGAAGTCTTTATCCATGGCGTCCAAAGAATGGAATGCAGTGAGCGTATCTCAGTAAGTGATGTGGGGGCCTTGTGTTCATCCCAAAACCCATTCTCCCTCATATCGCGTGCTCATTCCCCTTATCCCAATAAACTAACTAGTGGCACGAACCAACCCTGACCGAGGGTTTACCTGTGAGGTGGTTAAACTTGAGAGTACGAATGGTGCCAAATGGAAAATCCCCCCTCACTCCACTTGCACAAGACGCACTTGATGCACTCGCAAGGAGACTCCCGAATGAGGGCGAACTCACATACGACCACGCCTATACGATTTTGAAGGAGGAAGAAGATCTCGAGCGGCCTGCTGCCGAAGATATCATCGACCGGTTGTACAACAAGGGCTATATTTACGAAGTCGAGGGAAAACTCCGACTCACTGATTACGGCTCTGACTAACGAAGACAGCCTCTAAGCAGTGGTTCCTGCTGATTTATTTCTTTTCAAAAGGTTCAAATTCATTGATAGCATACTATTGTATGATTTAGGATGGTGGGATCACTCCGTGACCAACTGCGAACTCTCCATGAGCGGGCACCAACCCAGTATGGACTCTTGAAATCGCACGCTCAAACGGTCGAACAAGTGCTTGCAACGAGTTCACACAATTACCCGACTGTCAAGCAATTGCTCGCATCAACCAAGCCAGCAAAGCTCACACCCCAGATGCTTGGGAATCTCCTCTCACTTTGTGTTCGGTTTGGTATCCTTTCGACCCACAGCGAACGGAACAACAGCAATCGATATGATCTCACGCAGTACGATCACGAGCGAATGGACGAACTGACGCGGATCCTCGCCCAAGATCCCTTCTCGTGAACCGGTTCTCGGTGCTCTCAAGATTGCAGTGAGAATCTCACCGAGAGCTTCTAGCTACTGCGGTGCATCAAGTGGTTCGTAGATGAGGACGGTATGGTTACTCCGGACCGTAACGAGATAGTCCTCGATCGTGAATCGCACCTCAACGTCACTCTGTTTCGACGCGCTTGCTTCGATGATATCTTCGAGTGCATCTGGGTTCATGTATTCGTACAGTGAAAGCGTCGTTTGGTCGGCTGCTGGTTCAATCACATGAATGAAGGTGTGGTGGATTCCACTGCTATCGTCGGGTGTATTGCGTATGTGGGTTACTACAATCAGTATTTGTGTTACCGGAACGCGTTTTATTCTACCGTTCGATGGTCTAACTGCGCTCTCACAGCTGGTCAAGACAATTTCCCGACGCCATCATGCGACGCTCCTGCAACTGGCTGGTTGTGAGAGCCCTGCGGTCGGCTTTCCTTGCCTTTCTCCGAGTGAACGTTAGTGGGAACTGCGTTTTCGGAAAACCTAATCGGAAACGATTCAACTAGGCTACTGACGACCGGTACTCCCGGATCTGTTTGAGACTCACCTCGTGGAGAACGTTCTGGAGAGTGACGTGCTGATTCGCTCCAAACTGACGATAGCAGAACCTCGGCTCTTACTTTATAGTGGGTGGCCAGCACGATCAGTACTCACACTGAATTCCATCGACATTTCCCTATTGGAATATTCGGAAGCGACCCTGGCTTGCCTAAGGGTATCTTGGTAGTCGTGTTTACCTGTAATGAGCCAAACCAGCCAAATCACGACAGGATGGGACGAGTATCGCCGAGCGCTTCGACCAACTGATCAAGCAGTCTTTGATCGACTCTTCGAGTATGCCCAGCTGCATACCGATCCCAGCACGGTTCACAAGCCCCTGTTCGTTGAGACGCCGATCCTCATCTCGATCCTCATCGAACAGCAGCGACAACTCGACGATTTGGAAGAACGGCTTGATCACCTCGAGGACGATTTGAACGGTCAGGGATGAGGTCATGGTGTACAAAATAGATTACGTCGACGGCGACGTGCTCAGATGGTCGGTAACTGAGACGGGGGTGGAGTGTGAAGTCGATGAGTCGTATACACCGACACTCTACGTCTCTGTTCATGGTGACGGCGATTTTTCGATGGCATGTGGTGCACTTCGAGACCATCCCGCTGTTGCTCGGGTTACTGTGGTTGATGAACGCGTGAGCTTCCGGCACGATCCGGAGCAAGTACTTCGGGTGGATGTAGTTGACCTCAAGGCAGTGAATTCAGTGGCAAGGATGGTGAGCAAGTGGGGCTCGCCTGGTGAGTATCGCTGCTACAACGTCGATTTCTCGCGGGAGTTCCGTTACTGTCTCGAAGAGGGGATCGACCCACTCCCGACCCACGAACTCTCGCAGATGCAGATTGCTGTACCGGAGACGGAACTAGTGAGTGAGAGAGTTACTGAACTCACGATCAACGATGAGACGGTGACCGGGAGTGGTGTGGACGTGTTAGCAACATTGTCGGCACGTGTTGAGTCGGTTGATCCGGATGTATTCTTCTTGAATACCAGCGACCTCATTCCCGTCCTGTTCCAGCAGGCCGATCGACTCGACATAGAGTTCCAGCTTGGACGACGGTCGAGGTGGCAACAATTGGCGGGTGAATCAACCTACGAAAGCTACGGGCAAGTCGGGCACTCACCGGCACGGTACAATCTCCCTGGTCGAGTGATCATCGACGGCTCGAATACGTTCATGTGGAATCAGACGAATCTCGATGGCTGTCTGTATCTCGTCGAACAATCGGGCAAACCACTGCAGGAGTTGGCGTGGTCGTCGATCGGGACCATTCTGACTGGGATTCAGATACAGGAAGCCCGTGAGCGGGATGTTTTGGTCCCGTGGCGCTCGTGGCGGCACGAGAAGTTCAAAACGATGCGCCAACTCCACGATGCCGACCGGGGTGGGTTCACCTTTGCACCGGACGTCGGCCTGCACGAGGACGTTCATGAACTCGATTTCTCCTCGTTGTATCCAAATATCATCGTCACGCGGAACGTGAGTCCGGAGAAGATTCGGTGTGAGTGCCACGCTGGACGGGAGGACGTACCGGGCATTGGGTATGCGATTTGTGACGAGCGGGGCTACTTGCCGGATGTGCTTGAGCCGTTGATTGAAGACAGAGATGCGATCAAAGCCGAGATTCGGGAGACTGACGATGAAGAGCGTCGCGAGGAGTTGGAAGGCCAATCGAGTGCGATCAAGTGGATTCTAGTGTCGTGTTTTGGCTATCAGGGCTTCTCGAACGCGAAGTTCGGACGCATTGAGTGCCACGAAGCGATCAATGCGTACGCCAGGGAGATTCTGTTGGAAACGAAAGCGGTACTTGAGGAGCATGGCTGGCGGATTGTGCATGGCATCGTCGATAGCGTGTGGGTGACACCGATCGAAGGGGAGGAACAGACGTCGCTTTCGGAGCTTGTCTCCGAGATTTCTGAGCAGGTGGCAATTCGGCTTGAGCATGAAGCCCACTACGACTGGATTTCGTTCGTGCCGTTACGTGATTCGGATGCTGGTGCGTTGACGAAGTACTTCGGGAAGGTGGCTGGTGAAGACGAGTACAAGTATCGGGGTATCGAGTGTCGTCAACGGAGTACGCCGTCGTATATCGATGATGCACAGAAAGCGTTGATTCGAGAGGTGGATGAGTACCGTGATCCAGAAGCGGTTTGTGAGGAACTTCGGTCGTGGGTCGATCGGCTTGAGCGTGGGGCGGTTGATCCGAGTGAGTTGGTGATTACGAATCGGGTTTCGAAGAAACGCGAGGACTACACGCAGTCCACGCGGAGTGTGGCAGCATTAGAGCGGGCGGCGGATTTGGGGTTGGGACGTGCGCCTGGTCAGACTGTGTCGTATGTGGTAGTGGATGATTCGAAGCAGTCGCGAGAGCGGGTAAGGTTGGCGGGGGAGGAGTTAGACGAGTATGATGTCGGATTCTATCGGGAGTTGTTGGTTCGTGCGGCAGCGAGTGTGGTGTCACCGCTTGGGTGGCGTGAGAAACGCATTGAGCAATTCCTTTCGAGTCACGACGAAATCAGCCTCAAATCGTTTCTCTGACAATAACACGCCTAGAGGATGGATTCGGTGCATACCTGCGTCTCTATAGAACCAACAGTCACGGTCTTTTGAAACCCCCGGCCTTGTTGAAATACTCAAACGTTGATATGATTCTGTGAGCGTGCTGCATAGAGGGGGCGAGTCGGTAGTATGTGTCAGCGATGATTCTTGAGACCCTTATCCATCAGCACACCCTATTCACCGTACGGATGACCAACACGGAACGCGACTACCATGGCTACACCCCGATGGACTACGATGCGGACAGCGAGACAGACGAGGTGTATCAAATGTGTCTGTCGTATCTTCTCGCACACGCGCCCATCGAGCCTGACGATGTGGTACTCGACATCGGTACGGGTACCGGCATCGTCGCTCTCGAACTTGCGTCGAAGTGTGACCACGTATTAGGACGGGACATCTACGACGAGTGGCTCCGATATGCCCGTGAGAAGGCTGAGCAGCGCGGCATCGAGAACGTCTCGTTCGGCCACGGGTCGTTCCGTGACCCGAACGTTGACGAACCGGTGGACGTCGTCGTCGCCAGCTATGCCCTCTACATGGCCTACGACGAAGGCGGCGAGGACGAATTACGCGGCGCCATCGATGGTCTCGCGTCGCTAAATTCGCGGTGTGTAGTGATCGCCGACAAGATGAGTTTCGGCCCGGTGCAGTCCCCAAGCGAGTACGAGACGCTGCCACCGATGGGAACCGTCGCAAATCTCCTCGTGGATGCAGGTTTCACGCTCACCGATATCGAAATCATCACTGCATCGGTCGGAGTCATTATCGCCACCCGATAGCACCACATCGGCAGCCTTCCATCGAAAGCTCAGCCGTACGGAGTTTTCCGAAACTTGAACGAATAGCATTCCATGAGTGTATGCTGAATCCATCCTCTATATCTGGCACACCATTTCTAACTGAAGACTGGTAGGTAATGTTTAACTGCTGACTCGTCAGCTTGGGTCACTTCAACACGTTCTCAACCAAGCCGTCCTCGACTGTCGTTAGGGAGAAGTCGATCAGCACGCTTCTCGCGGACGTTGACGCGTTCCGTGTTATTCTTCAATAAATTCGATGATATCCCAAATATTGAACACCCGAATATAGTCCTCATAGTACGTATCCGATAGAACGGCTTGAATCGTTTGTTCGGCGTTTTTGTCATCCATCACGATGCCGATGTCGTCGTGATCTGTCGAGGCGAGAATCATGATCGCTGTGCCAGCTAGGCCAGCGTCTGTCTTCCGGAGTTTGTCCGGTGGGATTTGCTCAATCTTTGAGAGTCGCTGCTGAATTCGATCCATAATCACTGCTGCAGATGGACCATCATAGACGCTTACTCCTTCTTGAACTGGTTGGGCAGCAGTCACCCACGACTCTGTCTGTGACTTGTGGAGCCAATCTGGACTGATCCATCCCTCTTGTTCTTCGATCTCCTGCCGGACACGCTCACTCAGATACAATTCAATATCGGTGGCTTTCACATACTCCGTGAAGAGTTGGTGCCGGTGGTGCCCCGGTCCACCGAGCGTCCGGAGAAAACTGGTGTCGAGGAGTAGTGCAGTCGGGACGGGGGGAAAAGATGTTCTAGTCACGGCTGATCGTGTATGGGGCGTCGGCAATCACACGCTGGTGGATTTCTTCCGAGAGATCGGGTAATTCCGGATCGTATCGACTCACGACCCCAATAACGGCTTCAATGGCTTGGGAAATTGCGATTCCGGCCGCCGATGAGACCTGCAGAGAACTGGCGACGCCGCGGCGGGTATGATTTCCATTGAGGTATTCGAGTGTTTCATCGATAGCACGGAGCAGGCGCTCGTTCCCGTAACGCTCACTGAAGTACTTGATATCGTCATCGACTTTCGCAGCGCCGTAAACGGCGATGACCGTCGGTGAGACGATGAGTTCAGTGTCGCCTGTTTCCCACGTCCCTGCGATTGGATCGACATGCCAGAGTGCCGCCCCATCTTCGAGTTGATCGAGTTCTTCTGCAATGCCGAGTTCGGCTAGCTCGTTTGCGTATTTGTATGCCGTACTTTTCACGATATTCTGGCGTGCCATCGCTTCTTTGATCGTCGTTGGTGAATTGACGAGGAGATCCGTGTAGAAGTATGCGAGATTGGGATCCGACAGCAGTTTCTGTGCGATAAAGAAGGTTGCTGCTCCCTGATCTCCGTTGGGACTGCCGTTCTTGATGGTCCCTGACATTGTAGTCCACAGTACGCGAACTATAGACTAAGCTGTTTCGGTGAGCATGTGAACATCTCTTACGAAAACACACTCCGAGTTCGTCGGAAAGGCCAAAAGTAGCTACGATTACGGCTGATAATGCCGTCGAGTTTTTTTCCAGACGAGTGAAAGTAAGCGAGGATCTTCGGGACTGGTTGTTTGTCCTCGTTGCGAACGAGTACTGGGTGGCGTTGCGACGGCTTCATACGATAGCATACTCTTCTAAAACGAGTTCTCGAACCACAGTGATAGCGCTACTCTCCATAGCAAATTGGCCGTTTGAGGTTTTAAGAGGCTGAAAAACAACAGGTATCCTTAGTGACCGAGTGCAGCATTTACTAGTGACTGTTCTCCTTTTCGAAGCAAGGTCGAAGCACTACTTTCCGAGCAATCGAGAGCTGCAGCGACATCTGCAAGGGAAGTCTCGCGTGGCACTCTATAATAGCCCAGTTCGTGTGCAATTGTTATTGCTTCGAATTGACGGTAGGTGAGCCGACCTGCAAGTGATCCAATCAAGTGTTGGTGTTCACCAACCCGTGTAACGTCGATATCGACTTCGTTGGGGAAGCTACTGACTGCCCGGCTGAGTGCATCTTCTTCACCTAAAATCGTTACCTGAATCGTCCCCGTGTCAGTATACACGATCGGCGGAACAGGAACGATTCCATGATGATCCAACGCAGCCCACAATGCATAATCAGATGGACGAAGATCCATCTCAGCATAGAGGTAGAACGTATTCTCATCTACCATCGTAAAATCTGTCTGCTGAACGACATCGAGACTGGCGACTGTTGTGCGAATCGTCTCAATCTCTCCAACCACTAATGAGAGAAAACAAACAACGTCCGTTTCCTCACGAACCTGCCATGTGAGTAATTCTTCCCGAACGAAGGCGTCCGTCGAAAGCGACTCCGGAATCGGCAGTTGCATCGATTCAGGAAGGTCGACAGTGAGATCGATCGACTGCATAGTACGAGAACACCAACCCTGTATTAAAAAGGTTCAGTGCTTCGCGGCAATCGCAACATCTGACTATCAGCAATAAACACATGATGTCAGACCTAAACGCCAATGAAGCCCATGCGGACGGAGAGTCGACGGGAACTTCGAACGGTGTCGAGGGAGAATTAGGCAAATCTCAACAGAGTGGTGAAATCCCACCCGGTCCTCGTGGACTTCCATTGGTAGGAAGCACACTTACGCTCGCTCGCCATGGGTTGGCGTTTTCGGAACAACTTCACAAATATGGTGACGTGGTCGCATACACTGCCTTCGGTGAGGATTTCGTCGCCATCTATGATCCCGAGTTAATCGAATCAATACTCGTTTCCCGCAATGATGAGTTTTGGAAGGGTGATTTTGAGATGGCATTTGGTGATTTATTTGCGCCCAATGGTCTTGCATTCACAGAGGGAGAACAATGGCGTCGTCAACGATCCGCCCTCCAACCTGCATTTACACCGCAACAAATCCAAACACACGCTGATTCAATCGTAGAGAAGACCTCGATCAGTGCGAATCACTGGAGTAAACGTCGTGAGATTGATCTTCGTGACGCCTGTTCAAAGCTCACGCTTTCGATTCTAGTAGACTCCCTGTTTGATGTCGATCTAAATAGCGATCGTGGTGCAGTCATTCGCAATGCGGCTTCTGCTATTGGAGACCTCGTTGATGCGAGTGGTGCGGCAATGGTTCTTCCTGAATGGGCTCCTCGAACTCCAACTGAACGCCGATACGATCGTGTAATGGCACAGTTTGATGACCTCATTAGCGATCTCATAGCTGAAAGACGTGAAGCAGTTAGTGAGTATGACGATCTCCTCACACTGTTATTAGACGTCGAATTTGCTGATGGTTCACGGATGGATGAATCCACAGTACGCGATCAGCTTATTACATTTTTCTTTGCTGGTCATGAAACAACCTCCGTCGCACTCACCTATGCGATTTGGTTGCTTTCGGGAAGTCCGAGCGTTCGTTCTCGTCTCAATGCAGAATTAGAGGCCGTTAGTGACGGATCCGGTCTCACATTTGCTGACCTTCCTGCACTCGAAATGACTGAATGCATCATCAAAGAAGCACTCCGGCTCTATCCTCCTATCTCCTCGTTCTACCGCCAACCACGGCAGGATCTCCTGCTTGGAAACTATCAAATTTCTAGCGACACGACGCTTCAGCTTGCCACGTATAACATTCAACGCGATCCACGGTGGTGGGATAATCCCGATACCTTTGATCCCGAACGGTGGCAAAAAGAGGGTGCGTCTCGTCCTGAATATGCCTATCTCCCATTTGGTGGCGGTCCACGACACTGTATCGGCATGCGATTTGCGATGATCGAGTTGAAACTGGCGCTTGCAACACTTGCTCAGCAGATGGAATTTGAACGCATCACTGACACCATCACCCCAGCAGCAAAGGGAGTGCTCGACCCAGGATGTGTGACAATGAGAGCTCGCCCCATCAGCGATCTTTAGACGATTCAACGGCCATCCAGAGCCATCGAAATGGGCACAGATATCACCGGTCCTTTTGGACCAGAGTGAATATCGACCGCCCTTGTCGCGTTCACGAAAACCCTGCCTGCGCGTTCGTCTGGCTCACGATTGATTACGGACGTGAAAGTTTTGTCGTCATGGCGAGCAAATCGAGATTCCATCGAGAGCTGACTCTGGTTGCGCACTCTCATTTCTGGAAATACTGTTGGTTAGTATTGAATACTAACGTCTACGCATTTTCAAATGGAGATTCGGCTTGAGCATGAAGCCACTACGACTAAACTGCATTTGTGCCGTTGCGTGGTTCGGATGCTAGTGCATTGACGAGGTACTTTGCAGAAGTTGCGACTGGCACGCTCAATGCATGAGCACGAGCGGGTAGAATCAGCTGTCGCATCGTTTGCTGGTTTTGTGATTGATAGAACGCGTGCATCTAACAGGGACGGACAGTCACTTAAGACGCTACGACTTCGTACCCGAGTGCCAAAACAGCCATCAAAACAAGTGTAGCAAGTACGTTTCCAACAAGACCGGTCCCAAGATATTCTGACACAGCAATTCCGATAACAACAGACACGGTTGCCACCGTCCATGCTACCCTTGACGGAAGACGCCCTGTTGTGGTGTCTGCGTTCATGTTGTCAATAACTCAACCACCGTACAATAACTTTCCGTGCTGGCCCTTCGAACTCGTCAATTACAACGTTGTAATAGAGGGGGATCGCGTAAGCGACCCCCTCCATTTCGCAGAAATAGACGCAGAAAATGACACACTCCACCGTAACCAACCGATTGCTACCACCATGTTTCACCGGCAGTGCGGTGTGAATCTCGGGTGGTGGTGCCGCCCGAGTGGGGGTTCTACGAACCACCGTGAGTACAACGCTATAATTAGCGTCCTCCGTTTCCTCCCACGTTTGCTTCGTGTGCTCGCATCCCCCCCGGCTAAGTCGGGATGGGCGAACGTAATCTCGATGTGGTGACCACCAGCGCCCATCGCGTCGTCCACACACTGCGTTCGAGATTCCTTGTAGCTCACGCCAGGCACTCGTTCGGCCATTTCTTCCATTACACGATAGCCGTCGTTCTTGTACGCACAGCTGTAGTGAGTCGCCACCTCTCGATAGCCTAATCGTGCGACCATTACGCCGTTCGTCTTGGCGACGTTCTTCGCATGCTCAAGCACATCGAGATACTTGTCCTCCACTTGCTGGCTCTCAGCGCGTTTCTCGCGGAAGTTGACGAGCTCGGTGTTCTGTTCTGAACGCTGCACTGTCTCGGAGAGCTGGCAGCCTACATTCTAGCCAAGCAAATCGAGGAAGTCACTGGCTATTCAAGACAGCTCTTGCACGTTGTACATAGGTGTTCTTCGACCAACTTCTGGCAGTACTCATCTCATCGAGTAATGACTCCGCATCAGCTGGTGATACGATCTGGTTTCGCACGAGAGCAACGAGCAGCATCGGTGTCGTTACAAGCCGAGTATCAACGAGTGACGCATGGATGAGGGCAAGCCGATTGAACTCGTCACACAGAAATTGCGTCGCGCTGAGTTCGTTCGTGAGTGTCACGGCGGCGTTCTCGCCATCATCTAGTGGAAATGACTCATCGAGGTCGACAGCTCGTTCGTCAAAGTCTTCCCGTCGATCGAGAACCAGTTCTACGCCGTGTCCCGACGCATCATCATACGCTGCTGTCTCCTCTAACTCATCGAAAACCAGCGTTGGAACGATGATCGTGTGGGTAGCAAGGAGATGGTCGAGTGGGTTCCACGTGTGATCGGCGACCGTGCCGAGGCTCACAAGAGCAGATGTGTCTGCGACAACCTGCATCTACGAATCAGCTAGCTCCTCGGCGGTCTCGTCAATGAATTCGTCCTCGAGCTGCTCTTTGAGAACCCGGAAGTTGGCGGCTTCTTCGTGACCAACAAGTTCCTTCAACTCCGTGAATGTAATATCGTCACTGTAGAATGCTTCGGCGATCTCCTGTTTGAGTTCGTCGTTATGCGCAGCATCGCGGAGATAGTCCCGGAGTGCCGAAAGAATGACTGTCGTCCGATCTGTTTCTAAGACGGTGGCGAGCGTATCCGTTTGCTGGACAAGCCGCTCGGGAGCACGGAATTGAACTCGCTTTTTCTCGCCTGTATCCGAACTCATGTGTGTACATTGTGAGCCGAACGGGAAAACTCTGTTGTCGAATTCTCTGACGGGAGTCTCGCGTACCAGCCGTTTCCGACCACAGACGCGGTGGCCGGTATCAGCTCTCCCCCTCCCGCTGGTTTGTAGCCGATAGTCGCCGATACAACTGCCGTACTTACGAGTAGTCGTACGGCGCCAGTCCCGAACTGTGGCAATTCGGGACGTCCACAACCGCGTTTGTTTATGTGTTCGTGTTAGAGTCGTGTCCCTCTCGGGTGTGAGTTCGGCCCAACGACGTTACTCTCCGGCACCTGCGTCTGTGGTCGGATTATCGTCCGTGTTGCTGCTTGTCACCTCACCAGGCAGCTCAACGTCGGCCTTGAGAACGAGACGCATCTCCTGGTAGCTCAATCCGTCCTTAGATCATTGACGTTTGATTTGTCTGTCTTTCTCGGCGACTTTTTGTTCGCGGTCGTCAATCCGATCTCCAACTGGGGAGTTCGTTCATTTATTACGTCGAGTCGCTGCTGATCTGATTCGAGGACACAGCATAACAGTCGGTAAGCTTCGAAATTAGCCCAGTTGCTCCGGTTGAATCTGGTATCGATCAAAATCACCTACAGAGAGTCTTGGTCAGATTGAATACCACTAGATATCGAACAAAATGGGTCAAATAATGTAACGATAGAGCATCCATAGAACATGCATCGGAGTCAAATAAAGCGTGTACTCGAGTTCTTCGTCATAGGAATCGTCTTCGGTGTAACCGAAGATATTCTCGCAGTCTTGATCGCTACTGATGCAGAACTCACATTTGACATCGTTGGAGTGGTCGTGCTGATTGCGATTCCCTTCGCTATTATCTCGGAACTCATAGTTGACCATCCAAAATTTTTGACCTTTGATAAAATATCCGTGTGGCTGAACTCATCAATTTTCGGTCGCTTTAGTGTCCAAACCAGAAACACGCCTGGTACTCTTCAGAAAGAGACTGCGCCATGGCCACATCATCAATATTACTGTGACATCTGTAACACCGAGCTTGAAACAGGAGCATTACTCCAAGAGCATCTTGACCGCCACCACACGGATATACATATCTATTGGTCTATTCACGCCGATGAAGCAAGGCAATAGCTTAGTCAACGAGGGTACCTTTTGCGGAGGAGAGAGAACTCCACCGAAATCGTTTTCGTGCGGATTGTACTTCCTGTTGGAACACTAGCCAAAAAGCGTACCTCTGTATGCTGGGAACCAAGAAACTAGTAGAACATTGGGAAAGTGATTCAGATGGCTGGACGAATCAAACGCATCGCACAGGGGATCGACAGCATAACAAAAGCGGTTTGGGATGATTCCGGGACACTCGCGAAACTCATTATTTTAGTGATTCTGATAGTGACGGCTGCTGCAATCCCAGTTATCCGAGCATCTGTAGGAGTTGATCTATCTCACCACGGACTTCTGAGACACAGGCTTCAGTGAATGATGCCAGTACTTCACTTCCCGCCTCATTTTGTCCGTTGTCATAGAATTCACGAGCTTTCTCCTCTCTGTCGACAGCTTGATCACGGAACTTTGATTCTAGCTTGTCAAAACGACCGCGGACGATTTCGCGGTTCGTTTCGAAGTCCCGGCCGTATTCGTCTCCCTTCATGGCCATTAGTAGTTGTTTGAACTCCCACCAGTACGATTCCTCTTTGGCCTCATCTTCGCTAACCTTGGTTGGATGCACTACCTGGCGGGTTGCCGTTCCAGCGTTCGAAACTACTGGCGGGACGGTTCCACTTTCGATATAAAATGGAATATAGACACCCATACAGGGTGGTCCAGGTGTCCACCACAGTTTTGCAAATCCATCATCGTTTGGTGGTACCTCGAAAACAGCTGAGCTGACGCTATCACCCCACGTGAATTCTGCCGGGGATGCATGCATACAAATCGTCAAGAAATCCGGCAGTGTCGCGTTGAATTTCGGTCCATCAAGAAATGTTCCTTCGTAATGATCTCTAAGAATTCGTTGCATTACTTCGATATCGAACTCACCGTCTTTAGTGAAGGTATCGAGCAACTGCTGAGAACGTTTGTACCTAATATGAGAGACTTGTAGAGCGGTTCCATGGTCGGTGTACGCGTCAGCGAAATCGAACAGGTCACCTTCTTCTGGCCACCACCCCTGTGCGATTGCGTGTGCGATTAAATCATCTGATCCTTTCGTCCAGGAATGTCGAATCGACAGTTCGTTCGATATCGAGTCCGATCCAGTCGAAATTCGTTTTGCTGCCCATCGCCGACCAGCCGTTTCGAGAACCCATGCCTCATTTGGGTCAGCGATGAGATACGAGTTGTCGTATGCACCCTTCTCAAGACTCTCCCCGGCGACTGCTGAACCGAACTGCCCGTATTCTTCGAGGAGATTGCTGATAACATCGACTGCTCCCTCGGCCGTCGTCGCTCGCTCTAAACCGAGGCGTACATACTCCATACCCAAAATCCCCTTATCCGGGGGTTCACCCCGGTCAGAAGCGTCAAGTGCCGCTTTCCAGGGTTTCGTAAAGACGGCTTCGTTTCCGATGACGACGTGATGTTCATTGATTCCTAATTCATAGCCCCAGCACCAGTATGGAGCACTTCCAAGTGTTGCGTACGTTTCTGATGGCTGTGAGAGGGTGCGGTTTGCGAGTTGCAACGTTGCACCTGGCGGTGGACTCTTCGCATCTCCGTAGACAACCGGCTGACACTCGAATGCAGGTCGATCGCTGTTTTTTCCGAAAATCAGGTTTCCTGAATGTGTTACATCGGGAAGTGCGACTGCGTTATCGCAGCTCAGCGGTCTCTTTGCAGATTGAGTCATGGATGTAGCGTAGACTACTGGAAACATAGTATAAATCGTTGTGCCATGAGCACGCTTCGCACAGCCCGTTGATCCAATTGATTGGTGACACAAACGTTTGAGAATAGAATTCGAAAGCCGGGAAGAGGAATTTACGAATACCGCTTCATCAGATGTCTGATTTGATAAAATGATTGCTTAACTAATGTCCGCCACCCGGTACGGCGATGCCTCGCCAACTACGATTGCATTCCTCCCAATTCTCATCGCAAATCTACTTCCACTCGTGGGGGTGTTGTGACTCGGGGTGTGATCCCGAAGTGATTCACCTTCTGTGCATCTTCAATATCGGTGTTGTCACTCCTCATCAGTACGGAAGTTCGAGGAGGAGGCCACGCCCTTTAGTGCGGGGAGGATGCTAAATAAGAACCTGCTGCAACGCGTTTTTCCGCGAGCCGAGTTAGCGTACTAGCGCATTGTTTTCAATGATTGAGCGGTATCCGACATAATCCACGCTTTTTCATTCCCCGGTTCTTCGATACAGATTGCAAAAAACGACTCACGGCCCTCGTCAACGGTAATTCGGTACCCACTGCATGCTAGTTGTAGCTCCACATCAAAATTTGATCCAATGGTAGTCACACCCGATTTCAGAGTCAGCAATAAATAACACTAGTGCTTTGAAACAGGAGCTAGCTAAAATACTCGTTTACTGGGTATGATTATCGTATACTGTCAATAATCGTTTCTGGTGGGCAGTTGATTTCTTAGCGACGGAGGCCACGTGCTGCAATATCGTCATCGCACCTGCTACTGACACCGTCGTTAGAACCTACTAACTGAGGTTATTTTCAAACTTCTATGTGATATTTGACATCATATACCGCTATGATGGATGTTCAATTCAACGAGGGTACTTTTGAAACTCTACTGGGCTGACACCCTCTTCTCCCTAACGGTGCAATTCGTCCGTAGCAAATCGGTCATCGTGATATAAACGCGATCACCTGGCGAGAGGTCCTGGACGAGTGATATCACAACCAGCCGTATTCTCGTCGTTCAAGTTTCTTCCACACTCGTCTCGGTGTAGGGACGAAACCGACGAATAACGACGACGATTCATCAAACACACGGAAATAACTGCGAAAGCTAGCAATAAAACAAAATAAATCCGCTTACAGTTATAGAAAATTTTAAATGGCCATGTATTCTAGAAGTCCGTAGAACAGCTGGTGTAGTGACGGACGACCCGTGGTCGTCCGGAATGCGTCTTTCTCTCGTGGTTCGTCTCTTGTCGTGGTTTGTGTGTTTTCGTGTGGGTGGCCACCGTGAGAACCATCTTCGATTGTATTAGCTGGACGGATTCGGTAGGATCACGTGGACGAAAAGAAGATCGACGATTGTGATATCACTCCGTTCGAGGGGTGTTTCGTTGCATCGAGAGCGCGATTTTCTAAAGAATTGGGTTTCGCGGCTGGACGAGAATTCGCCGAGTGATATCACTCCTATTGGGTTGACGGTAGGTGGACCGGGTGTGAGAGCGGGCTCTTCAGCTCGCGGTGATGATCAATCTGCCCCCGGCTCTCACCTTTGAGTGTGACTCGACTGTTTCCCGGTTGTGGACGGCACGACCGGCGTAGTCGAACAATCGTGGAAACGCTAGAGAACAAGCTCGGAGACTACTCGTAGTGGGCTTTCCGTTCGACGACCTCGGCGAAGGCCACGGTTGGCGTGACATTGTCGATCTCGATTGTAACTCGGTCGCGTTTCTCCGTGTCGGGCACGATAATCACGTAGCCGCGCTCGACGCGGGCGATACCATCGCCTTGCTCACCAACGTCTTCGATTTCGACTGTTCGGCGGTCGCCCTCTTCGACTGGGGCTGTTGAATGATTCGACTGTTGGTCTTGCTTCTGTTCCTGGCGTGTCGACGGTGATGTAGTCGAGGGTGCTGTCTCTCGCGCTGGGCTGTCCGCTGATGCCGGCTGTTTCAGTATTGCCACACGGTATGCACCGTCCGGCTGGATGTCGCCATCTTCAATTTCTCGGCTTGGCACAGTGAACGTGTATGATCCATCCTCTGCTTTGATTTCGCTACTAAACAGACAGCGTAGTTGGTCGGGAATCTCCATCTACCTACGAAATCAGTCTGTAAATACAAGAATCTGTGTTTGTATCCGCCACTGGAGACGACAATACGGGTGTGAGAGGTTACTCGGCAATTGGAGTGAGAAAGCTATCGCTATAAACCGCAGGCGATCATCGCTGGAGTACTCGTTAGTCGAAACGGGCAGCGGCGAGCAACGCATCGTCGAGGTCCTCGATGACCTCGGCCTTCACGTCCGCCGGGAGGGTGCCGAAGGCCGTCCGCGCAGTACGGAGATGCTCGTGAAGTGCGTCGAACGCCGTTGCCGGTGTGTCGTCCTCATTGGAACCCGGCGCGCTCTTTCCATCGTTATCGGCGTTCCGATCGGCCCTATCGTCTGCGTCAGAAGTGGGAATGTCGTACGCATCCCGCCGAAGTTCCATGGCATACGTGCGACCGATATATTTCGCTTGCAGAATCTCGGTCACCCAGTGGTGGAGATCATAGAACCACTGGTCACGCGTCACCTCGCCGCCTGCGTCGCTCTCACTCGTGTCACGCGTTTGTTTCCGTTCCCGTTTCCGTTCTTCTTCGTCCAGTTTCCACGTCTCGAAGTCGGTGATGGTGTCGGCCTGCTGGGCGAGCCGGTGAGCGGTATTCACTTCCGCCTGCAATCGCTTCGTGCGCTGTGTCTTCGTACAGAAGTATGAGTCGGCGACTGGTGACGGATTTTCGTACAAGTGGTCGGTGATGAGCGTCGTGTACGTCTCACGGATATGCGCTTTCCCGCGTTCCTGTTCGTCGGCAGTGAGTCGGTTGGTGAGATGCAGACAGTACTCATCGACGAGGTCGTCGATGGTCGCCCGCGGCACGATGCCGTTCTCGTAGGCGTTCGAACGAGCCAGTCCTGCGAGAATGCGGGCAGCAGGCAAGTGGCTGGCTTTCAATGTCGTATCGCCAATTCGACTCTCGTGGATTTCGAGTTCGTCGTTCCAGTACCCACCCTCCTCGGGATTTTTCACGGCATCCCGCAGGGTTTCCCAGTCGAGTTCGGGGCCGGGTTCAGCGAGGTCGTCGGGGGTGACTGTGAGATAGTACGAGTCCGGTTCGTACTCCGTGACTGGCTCGGGTGTGTTGGTAGTCAGATCGAGTTCTTCGACGGTGAGTTCGCCATTTGCGAGTGCCTGGAGATCTTCGACGGAAACCTGATTGTGTTCGATATGTGCTGGCTCAAGCTCGTCGAATTGCTCAGTAAAGGCCTGGTCAACGAGTGACCGTAGGAGTGCGCCCTGCGAACAGTCGTTGAGTGCGGCGAGTGCATCGAGTTGTGCGTCACCCTGGCTGTCCGTCCAGAAGGTCTTTTGGACGTTTTTCGGACTCAGTTGGTGTGACTGGGTGACAGAATCGGTTGTTGCCGACATCTATCGATCACTCCCTGCAATTGGATCTTCGAATTTCGGTGGTTTCACAGCGGTTTTAGCAGCGAAGTCAGTGGAAATCGTGGTGTTACTCATTGGCAGACACCTCTGCTTTGGCCGTCCTGTCGTCTACTGGCGTTGAGAGCCGCGGAAGATGGGCGATGGTGGTGAGCGTACCGATACAGCGAGTGGTGGTGTCTCTGACGGTGTGGATGTACTCGATGACATTCATAGAGGAACCTGAGCGGTTGGCCGTGCAGTGGTAGGTGGCTTGGTGGACCTCGTCCTGTGCAGTCGTCGTCACCGGTGGCGCTGTCAGCACCAGCTGTGGTGCTCGACTCGTCAGTGGGTGTGTCTCTTGCACCGTCAGAATCGTTCGTGGCAAGTCGGTCGTCGTAATGCGAACGCGATCACCGGGTGAGAGTTGCTGGACGAGTGTACCGGCATTGCGTGGATTCAGTGGCTTGGGAACGATCGAGTGCTGGTCGGTACTCACGCTTGCTCACCTCCCGTCGGGTTGATGATGCACTCGACCTGCGCACCCGTCCGAAGCCAGGTGTACCGACCACTTGGTGAGAGATCGTAGTGCTCGAGTGTGGCTTCGGTGTGCTCAATTTCGTCGTAGTAGGCGAACAGCAGACGATACAGATCGTGGGTTGGGGTCGCAACGTACAGGACGTGCTCGCCGGGCTCGGGGCCTCGGCAGGTGAGTTCGGGCTCCGAATGCTCACACTGATAGACAACGCCCGTGAACGTGCGTTGCTCAGTGTTGATCTGGATTGGGTCTGCACACGCCAATGCGAGAACCGTTTCTCGGTCGGTCATTGGTCTGCCTCCCGTTTTTCGCGAAGGCGTTGACAGAGCTGGCAGGGTGCGTATTGGTCGTCTTGTGCCTCTTTACGAGTGCAATAGGCGAGTGGGTTGTCGGTCTGCAGCGTACAGTGTGGCTCGTCGTCTGCGTCGAGTTCGTGATAGGCAAAGGCGTCGCCTACAAATTGATCGACGATAGCGACCGTCTCATCGCCAGGATAGGGATCGGCAGCGATGCGCTGGTCGCGTTCGGCATCGGTGAGGTTGCTTGTGAACCGGCTGTTACAGTAATGGGAGTCGGTGATCTGCACCGCGTAGGTACCACAGTCCGGACAGCGTTCGAATGTGTCGTCGATCTCCTCGGGGGTGATCGAGGTGGACGTGCGGGTCATCGCCCATCACCGCCGATGGCTGTTGCTCTCTGGGAAGGGCGTTCAGTGGGGGCCATCTACGTGTGCACCTCGGTTGAGGTGGTGTGAGTGGTGGCGTCGATGCCGTAGCACCGTTCGAGGATGCACTGGTAGTGCCTGCGGGTTTCTGCGTGGGTTTCGCCCGGTGGTGTCGAAGGGAGCTGTGGATTGCCCGTTTTGGTGGTGGCGACCGAGCGGTAGGTGTCGGTGTCCTCGGGAATCTGGAAGCCCTCTTCGTCGTAGTCGATCGGGCAACGACGTTCGAAAAACCGTTGGCAGTCCGGCGTGGCGTAGATGCAGTACAGGTAGGGCGCTTGGTCAGTGGTCTTGGTTCGGGTTTGGAAGCCCACGCGGAGTTCGACGAGGTACGCACGGGTGATTGGCTCGTCGGTATCGGGCGTGGGTTGGTTGGGGTCCTGAGTGGCTGTTTGGGGTGTAGGTTCGAGGCGTTTGACGGGGTGGAAGGTTTTTGCGCCGAATTGGGCCTCGAGGGAGAGGAGTCCACCGTTGGGTTTCTCGTCGAAGGCCGCCATTAGTCCTGTCCTCCGGAAAATGGTGGTTGGTAGTCGATGCGTTTTTCTACGGAAAGGGTATTGCTAGTCATGCTTCTGTGACCTCAGAAGCGCGGTCGGTGGATCCAACACCGGCCTTTCTGTGAAGGCGTCCCACGCTTCTACAATTATGTCTTCGTTTTAGAGGGCAATAAAACTATGTATTACATAATGCTCTGCAGTATCCAAAGTAAACTATTTTGCATATCAAACCATCTTTTGTACTGTACTGCACTATGAATCGCATAGAAATGGTCAACGAAGATTTCGACCCTTCTGAAGATTGTGATCGTGTACTTAGTGTATTTAAGGACGGTCAAGAGAGTGACAACCCCTGGGGGCGTGCGAACCCTCGCTTCATTATTGATCAGACAGGGATTAAAAAACCGAATGTTGAGTATCATCTCCGCCGATTGAGAGATGCGGGTTGGATTACTCGTTGTGCTCGTGGACTTTATGAATATGTAGAAGACCCGAGAGAAATAGATTAAATGTATTAATATATTTCTGATCGACTGCACCAGTTATATTTTACCTTAGAATGGGGATTAGCAGTACGAATCCCGTTTTTATCTTTTAATTGAAGATCGATGAACGCGATCCCCCAATCCTTGGGTTCGCTCTGCTACAGTCTTTATCGAGTTAAACGCCAAGCCCCTAGCGTTAGGATGGACTACGACCTCCTCAATTAATTCGCTCAAGTTAATATCCACTAGAAGTGCTCGCTCCTGCATATCCTCAAGCTCTGAAGGAGGAATTGATGTTCCTTTAAGCTCCTCACGACGCGACAAATCTGCCAAAGGATTCGTCATAATTCTAATTTCTCTTTCTTCAGTAAAATATTCACGCTTATATTGGAATGGTTCAAATAAATTTCCCGATCGAGAATCATCACCATAATCTATCAGGTTTAATTTATCTTCAGAGAAGTTTATATATTTGACTTCTCCCAGATGGATAGTGAAATCTGCTTCCGAATCTAATGATCTTAATAAATGATCCAAAGTGGATCGTATTGCGACTCCTTTTGGTGCATGAAACTCCCACATTACCATAGACTCTGTATTGTTCACATTCCAGCAGTTGAGATGAACTAGTCTTCTCCATTTTTTATATATCTGTTCTACATCTTCATCCAAGTTTTCTCCTTTTGGTATTGTACCCTCAAATTCATCAGCCATCCTGTCTGCTCGTGAAAAATAGAGTTTTGAGCTTTTGAATAAGCTAATAAATTGCTCGATAGATAGATATCGCCATACATATTCATTTATGCCAATATTCGGATCTGGGAATGCGTTTTCGTACTCATCATACTCGGAGTCACTTTGATCGCTGATCCGCTCAACGTAAGGCATGTAAGTAGCTTCAGTTCAGAGTGACACTATTTAATACCTGCAGATTGTTGTTCAACTAACACCAATGAGTACTACTTCAGACGATATCATTTTGTGGCAGTATGTTGAAACTGTAGACTTACTATATATGATCGAAAATCAAATACTGCCTACTAATCTAGCCTCAGGTCATCTTGAGACGGGAGACTATTTTCCAGGAGAAGAAAAAATCGAAAATCTCGCCTCAAGATGCTGGAGACACATCGTTGAATGCGTAAGTATCTCTGAGTGGTATTCTAATTCATATGAATCTCGAGCTATGTGGGAACGGAATTCTGAAAAACCACTTGCGTTAAAAACATCTCTTACCGCACTTAATAATTCCCTTTCGAATAGTGCTACAAATCTTGAAATCCGGAATGTTCACTACGAAGATTGGAATGACTTCTCATTCGAATTAGAACGAAATGGTAGTAATTATACGCGTACTTCCTTATTTGATATATTTAAATATAAATCTATGAATTATGATTGTGAAGATGCTGTGCGCGTGATTACTACACCAAGTGATCTTTTTTCAAAGAGAGATGATGATTTTAGCTATTCTGATGTAGCTGATTTAGATGATCCTATTCCCCGAACCGATATTGATTTCCCCGAAATGGTTGATGAAGTAATTGTATCTCCTTATGCCTCTAATTATATATTTCCTGTTCTAACCGATTATCTTACGTCTGAATATGGGGTCTCTTCCCTTCTTACCAAATCCTCCTTATAATTTTAATTTAATACATATATTTGTCTTATCTAATTGTATGGTGCCAAAAGTGAATTAAAGGAGGATGCGAGCAATCTTATTGTTTTAACAAATCTACAATTTCTCTGTCTAACCTTGTACGGTTTATCTCTTCGACAGTGGTCCCATTTTGCTCAATGATCTTATTATATTCTTGGAGCGCTTTTGCAAGGAAATACCGCCCAAAGAGAATAAACTCACGATTAGAGAGATCTTCGGGTGAAATGTCATCCGACCACTCTTCTCGTTGTTCAAAACGTCCCAGCTGCAGATCAGAGTCGTCGTGTATTATTCCATTCCGACGATTATAGAGTTCTTCGAAGAACTCATAAATAAATTCAAGACTAATCTCTGAGCCATCTGGAAAGGTAAGAGAAGTATTTTTAAAAAGAAGAAGTGCTCTTATTGGGAATTGGAATCGATTTACGCCACGTTCTTTTGCAAGCGTAGTCTCAAAGCCAAGATAACAATCTATGACTTTATCTTCATATCTCTTATCACCGAATGCCTGGTTCAGACGCCTGATCGGTCGAGACAGTTCTGAATCGTCTAACGGATCGCAGATCTCACCATGTCTCTCCCAAAATTCGTAGAAATCGTTGAATTGGTCTCTTTCCAAGAGATAGTTTTCTATCCTAACAGTAGGGCCGCCATGTGAACGAGGTCCATTATATGAACCACTAATATCTGCACAGTAATTACGGTAGGAAAGCCAAGCATTTTCGACAGTATAAATCGGTCCAAGTCCCACATAGTTGCGTGGTCGATATAGACGGAGCGTTGTTAGTACTTGCTCTCCAATTCTAGCGCCAATTCTTCGCGCCAAACCTCCAGTCCAATTTCGGTTAATTCCGGGTCTAGAATCACTGTGGGCCGTCGGTGAATGCTCAATTTCAATTTCCGTTCGGAGTTTACAATACCACTGGAGATCTTTCTTTGTCTTCCCCTTCTTTGAAGAAACATGAGGATGGCCATACGTTTGAATGCCTGCCATTTCTCGATCAGTGAGTTTAGAAATTGTTGGTCCTGAAGCGACCTTCCATTTGTATGCGCCTGATCGAGAAGAGGAAATCAGCGGAGACAACAATAAATTCTCATTTCTTACATTTTCGCTATCATATAAACTCAACTTTGGCAGTGGAATTATCACCTCGTGACAATGGGTAGATGAGTACCGGGGAGAGATGTGATCATCAAAGGCTGAATCAAATGCTTGGGGCTTGAATTCAAACGTTCCACCATAGTCAAGAACGCACTTAGTAAATTCCGCTAACTTCTTTCGATAGTATTGAGGGACGATTTCTTCCTTCTGGGACTCCACCCCGGGTGGAATGTCAAAACCATTTTCTGTCTCAATTAGCTCACTGACGGCCTCATTAAGAAAATACTTCCCTGGTACACGCCCATATTCAACCAATTTAGACGGTTTCTTTACTATCTTTTCCGGATCTTCTCGTGAGGACTTCGTTGGAGTAAAAACTGCAGTTTCTGGGATACCAACGTTGTTTTCTACCGCATAGCACTCTATCTCATGTATATATCCTTCTACCCCTTCCCGAATGATTGATTTGGCTTTGTCCTCAGACATCTGTTTCGCTCATACTCACACCTATTAGAAATGAGTAATGCACAGATCTTCGTAGACACTCTTCTTCAAGAACAATTTCTATTTGTAGCCACTCTTCCGGAATCCACCAGATAACCACTCGCGGACTCAATTTCCCGCGTTCTAACTTGCCCTGTTCATGCAACTCCTCGAGCCGCTGATGTACTGGCCGCCGTTCCATCCCGACCGTATCTGCAACCCACCGGGCGGTTACTGCCGGAAACTCGGCCGCATGAATCACTCGAAGAATATCATCATCACTCGTTTGCTCCGCAAATCGTCCCTGCTCGTCACGATCACTCTCATTTTCAGTCATAGCGCATAGTATCACAGCCACCTACTTAACACCAACTCCTACGTAGGATACCGAAATCTTTAATACCGGCTCCCACATAGGATATGGTAGGAAGAACGGTGCCCTCGGGCGTGTGTAGAAACGCGCCGGGTGCTTGAACACCCGGCACTGGTCTTCCAAAATGCAACTCGAAAGACCATGTCAACGAAATCGCCTAGTGAACTTGAAGCTGACGAGACGGCACAGAACCGCGCACAATGGGAACAGTTCTCCTTCGACGTCGATTCTCTTGGACTCATCAAAGTCACCAATGAGAGCCACGAGAACTCCGAAGCCCACCAGTACACCGTTTCCATCGACGACGTGACAGAGGAACTGATGGCCTGCACGTGCCCGCACCACGTCCACCGCAACGCCTACTGCAAACACATGGCCGCCGTCGAAACCGCAACTGACGATGGTACGCTCGAGGCATTCCCGTCCGAGGATAAAGACGATGCCGAACCGGAAGACTGTGACTGCGACGGTCTCGGTGGCCTCCCGTGTTGGCCGTGCGTGAGAGTAGGACGAAAAGAACTGCCGAACTAACCACCGCTTCAACCCTTATTATCCATGGCATGCCAATTGACATTCACAGATATCACTGTCACACCAATGTAAGTCAGTATTTTCGGATTTCGAGTCCGGGAATTCGCTCAAAATGAGACGTATTCCGTGTGAGTACCGCCTGTTCGTGGATGATACCGGTTGCACCAATAATGCAATCACCGACATCGATACGTTTGCCTTCAGTAATCAGGTCGCCATACAGTCGTCCAGCCTTCTTCATGACTGCACCGTCCGCGGGCAGTATCTCTCTTGTTTCGAGGACTTTTTCGACGGTTGCTTGTTCTTGTTCACTGTTTGGTGCACGGGGTATCCCCTGATAGAGTTCAAATAACGTCCGTGCGGAAAGATAGAGCTGTTCTCGCTCACGCTCGGCAACGCGTACAGTCTCGATTGCGTTCTCGTCACCGTTCATTACATCGATAAGGACGTTAGTGTCGAGAATCATTGACTACTCGTGGTCTCCAGCGAATTCGGCGCGACGTGCCGCCATCTGTTCGTTTTCACGCTCGCGGAGTTCAGCGACTGCATCGCGAACGGCATCTGCCTGTTCATCCGAAAGTATTCCCGCGAGTTCCAAGAATGATCGCTCTCCTGCGAGCCGTTTGACCACATCCGAGAAGCTTTCTCCTTCCCCCTTCCGGTGTTTGAGGCGGTCATAAGCTTCATCGTCTAACCGAATAGTTTTCGTCCCCATGTGCATACATACGCATACACATTTATTATATGTTACGCTGGTTCAACAGCAGTATCTCGACAAAAGACGTACCGCTCGGGAATAAGCAGCTGTTCGAATTCTATAACGCAACCGAAGACGGGACGCTCGACGCATTCCCTTCGGGGGGCGACGACTTCGAACCCGAAGACTGTGATTGTGAGTGCCTCGGTGGCTTCCCGTGCTGGCCGTGCATGCGAATGAGACGAATAGAACTACCGAACTAACCGCCACTACAACTCTTTTTATCCATGGCACGCCAAGTGACGTTCTCGGATATCACCGACCAGCGAACGCTCGCAGGAAGCGCGGATGCACGACTAACAGATACGACGTAATTCAGACGACGAAGACCGTACTACTTGATGTCGTCAAGTACTGATAGTGCGTGACTAGGGTCATCCGCTGTGCGTTGCAAATTTTGGGAGGCCAACGCCGACAACAAGCAGTACGAAAAACGAGATCGTGAAAGCGGTATCTTGAGCGATGCCGTTTGATTCCAGTAAAATGTTGACAGCGTACGCTGCGGGGAGGGCTACGACAACAAAGGCGATCGTTATCCAATTTTCACGGCTTACCATCGATACTTTCGGATAAACACCCCATTCAGAAATAATTTGTGCGTAGTAACGATTGCGCCGCAGAACTGTTTAAGTGCCCTAATAGTATTCAACATGACACACGCAGTCTCAAAATCGACATCATGCTGAATTTGGGTCTACTTGCGGGTGAACCCTACTAATCTTGGAAATCAAATAAATGCTCACGCAATAGCTCATACTTGTGGGGACAAGATAACAAATCAAAAACCATACACCATGCAACGACTACCAGCAATCGGATCTCATCACAGATCGATACTATATTCAAATCACGTCATTACTAATCCGAATATGAATGATACGCGTAGATTTCTTAAAGGAGACTCAATATGACAACCGATCAGAGGAACAAGGAGTTACCAACACTACGTACCTCACTCCCATCGCTATATGAGTGGCTGCGGACGTTCGTTATTGGTATCTGTATGGGGAGTGCCGACGCCGTTCCGGGCGTCTCCGGCGGAACGATTGCCCTCATCGCGGGTATCTACGGTCGCCTCATTGCTATGATTACGGCTATCACCCCGGAGCGACTATGGCATCTACTCGCCGCGCTTGTTCCGCACAATAATGGAGTATCAGTTCGGGAAGCACTGGCTGTTTGGGAAGACATTGACGGTTGGTTCGGCCTCTCGCTAGCCACAGGCGTTGTTACCGCCGTGATCATCGTCACTCGAATTGTACACATTCTCGATCAGAATTACCCGACGCTACTCTTTGGGTTCTTCTTCGGCTTGATCGCTGCGTCGGCAATTATCCTCCTTCGGGAACTGAAAATAGCAACGGTGTTTCAGGCAACTGCCGCCATCGTTGGCTTCGTCATCGCCTTCGTTCTTTCTGGTTCAATAGAGTTCTTAGAGGGTGGGGGCCTCCTCGTCGTCTTCTCCGCTGGGGCAATCGCCGTCAGTGCGATGATTCTTCCGGGTATCTCCGGATCACTTCTATTGGTTATCCTCGGCCAATACACACGAATGTCTACGACGCTCAGCCAGTTTATTGACGCTCTGAGTCGAGTTGTTACGGGTGGACCGATCGGGCAGTTGACTGACCTTGGAACGGTCGTTGTAACGTTCATTCTTGGCGGGCTTGTTGGTCTCTTCACTATTTCGCGGGTTGTTCGTCGTTCATTAGATCGGAATCGGCGGGCAACCATGGCCTTCCTTGTTGCTCTTGTCGTGGGCGCACTTCGCGCTCCGGTAGAGACAGTCCAAAGCGAGATCGGTTTTTCCTCAGACGTGATCATAGCCTTTGTCGGTGCAGCGCTGATTGGGGGTGCTGTCCTATTAGCACTTGACTGGTATGCCGTTGATCTTGATCTGGACTCAATCTGAAATAGCATAAATTGACCACTCGTATCGCGTTCTCGATCATCTGTCATCGTAGCCGTCAGTTCATTATCTCCATTTCTCTCGATCCAATTCTCATCTAATGATTCAATGGATTTATGCTATCTTGTCACCGATACTGAATCTCAATGGGTATCCCTCGCCGCTGGCTCGCACTCCTGCTGGTTGGATGTCTCTGTCTTACTGCTGGATGCAATTCCCTCCTTCCAGGATCTGACCCTCAGACGTCGACTACCTCAACTCTTCAGGGACAACTCGCCCCTGGGCTGACTGCGCAAGGCGTAACCGACATAGGCGCACTTACAGATGCCCATGCACGGATTCTCCAAGAAGACTCCTATACTGTCTCCTGGACGAATGTCCAGCGATATTCAAATAGAACAGTGCGGTACCAATCGCATGGTCAAACGCAACGTGGTCCCAGTAGTACACACTTCTATTCACAAACCCGATTTCCCACTCCACCACCGACCTTTGCCAGCTTTACTTTACAGCACTATGAGTACTATGGCAAGAAAGATACGGTTTACCAAAGATATATCGGCCAAAATAACACGACCGTTGAAGTTTTTAATCGCTCCGAAGCACCGGTGGCTAAAACATTCACATCTCGCGAGTATTTCTATGCTGTCTTGAACGCGTTTAATCAGTCTCAAGGCTTTATAGTTACAGAACGTCCGAATACATCTTCACCCCGCTATAAAGTTCAACTAACACGACTTGAACGTCCAGCACTTGTCGTAAACTATCACGGTCTCGAGACGGTGACGAATGCGTCATTGACAGCGACGATTGATCGCTGGGGTGTGATTCATAAATACCAGCTCATCTACACTGGTCAAACGAAAAACCAGACTGTGTCCGGAAGCAGAACCGTTCGCTTTACTAGGATAGGGAGTACTCAAGTCCCGCAACCAGCCTGGATCCACAATGTTACAACGAATCAATCGGTTACAGGAGAAGATGACCGGTGATCCTTGTTGAGAACATTGTCGTCACTCGTTTGCTCCGCAAATCGTCCCTGCTCGTCGCGCTCACTCTCGTTTGCAGTCAGAGCGCATACTGAGACTATCACGGAATTCCGAGATGCCGATGCCGAAAATACAGATAGAGGCATGCAATCGGGACATTGAGCAGCGGAATGACCATCAGATAATAGAGTATGGTTGGCTTCCACTCGGAGTGCTTCCGGACATATTGGCGGTCAGAATACACGGCAGGCAGGGAGAGAAGCGCCGCTGCATAACTAATGAGGATGATCCCCCCAGCAAGATACGTCGTCAGAAATCCAGAGACATTGAGCGGAACAAATCTTGCGATACCTATTGTAAAGATCGTCACAACGAACCAAAGAGCGAAAAGCACCGGAATTGCGAGGATCACCAGCCACCATCCTCTCGAGTGAAGATAGCGCTCGAACAAAGCTCTTGAAGAGAATTCTGTGGTGACCATAGATGTTGTATTGCTTCCTGAAGGTAAATCCATTCCTAGAGCAATAAGCAACTACCTGAATCCGCTAACCGATTCAAAACAGCACTAAAAGAGCGATTCCACGATCTCGAGTACATCCGCTGGCTTTCGTTCCTGAATGAACTCGCCTCCCTTCCGTCGCGCTCTCTCATTTAGCTCGCTTTTCTGGACTTGGGTGGTTCCAAAGTTAGTATATAATACTAACATCGAGTGGCCCCAAATCTCGACCACTCCTGTAACCATCTCCCTTCGTCTGCCGACCTATTGTGCCCTTTCAAAGTGATCTACTCATGCCTCGTCGCGACTCGCCTCTGTAAGTGAAAAACTGACTGTCCACTCGATAGCCTCTGATGGTGGTTCCTCTCCAAGCCGTGACGTGAGTGTCTCCGAAATCACGTAGTCTCCAGGTGCCACCCCGTCTGTTCCAGCGCGAATCTCATACGTTCGAGTGATCGTCTCACCCGGTTCGATCCGTGTTCCGATTCTAACTGAATTGACTTCCAATTCCCCATCTCTGAACGATATATGGCCACTCGATGCATACTCTCCCCACAATAAGAATGAGCGGTCGTCAGTGTCTGCTTCAACCCATAGGACACTCAATGGTGGGGACGGTCCACTCATAATGATTCGTTCCTCGTCACTTCGATTGGTCACACGAAATTCAATCACCCCAGGGGATTCTGGTGTGACTTGCTCACTTTCCAACTCGGCTGTAATCGCAAGAGCTGAGGGCGTGTCGGGCGATCGTCGGTAGAGTACGACGCCGATATGCGTCCATACATCATTGGTTCCTGCTTCCCAGGTGAAAAAGTCGGTCTCCTCAATGAGTTCAGCAAGCCCAGTCGGAATGTCGTCTGTCCAAATCTCTCCCTCTTGGAGTATCGTCTGGAGCGTTTCGCGATGCTCTGGATTCTCGATCATCGGAATATCGACAATCGTTGGATTCGTGAACTCGTCAGCAACGGCCTCATCAGAATAGTAGGCGGACGGTCTGAGATGATACGAGTGTGTAGGCATCACAGTCGTCGTGGTGACCGTAAAATTAGAGATAGTGTAGTCATCGACCGAGCTCATACCTACTCATGACGCGTGCACCGCTCATAGCCATTCGGAACGCGATCATATTCGAATACGTTCAGCAGGTGACCAACTATCTCCATTATCGAGGGGGAGAGTCATCAGTGGTTCAGTGCTCAGACGAAGTTATCAAATAGTGAAAATACAGCTGTTCAAAACTGTCTTGCGATCATGATATTCCTATCCCTGTTGATCCTCGTTCAATTTGTTCGTACCCCCCTATTACTTTGGAAGAATTTGGAGGTACAGATCGGCATTTGACGGCTTTAAAATTGCATAGAATTGCGTAGGGCTGGTTTCCGGCCATAGAATCCAGCCTTAGGATTCTAAGGCTGGATCGAAATCGTAAATGCAGCTTTTCACGGCTTCACGCGGCCGAAAACTGGACTTAACCGAGTAATACTAATTCCTGTTACTCATCCAACCTTAGACGCTCCTATTTCTGTTACTATTCCAACCTTAGGTTTGCGAGTCGATATGGGCTCACACAGGTAGTATCGCGGAATAGAACGCCTCTATCCAGCCTTAAATCCATATTATCAAAATTCCATAAATACTACTACATGTACTTGTATCTTTGGAGATATACCTGCCAATCCGATCGTCGATTCAGGACATTTCTTGCGTTCCTAAAGTAGTTGGTACAGGAACTCGTTGAGGAATGAAATGAGTACTGGCCTCACTCAATTTCCTGACTGTGGATGGACCGGTAAGACAAGTGATTGCGTGATCGATGAACTCAAACGAACGTGTCCTGTCTGCAGCTACGTCTTTCGACGTAATTCGTGAATCAGGGAATCGATTCACTTTTTCTTTGGAATTCGTCTGGTCCACCGTCACTGGGAAAGCTCTTTGACCCAATACCAACAAAAGACAGCTTGTGTCCCCCGATAATTCCCCTGCCAAGATCGAGGATCTCTCATTTCTCAATCCGGAGGACATCAAGCTCCAAAACACCCATTTCCTGGAACAGGATGGGATGGAGTATCGCGTTGGACAAGGACTTCTTGATCATCGACTTCGGCATGATATATGGGTCGTGAGAAATGGAGATATCAAAAAACTCCTGCAACGATTTCCATACGGTGAACCACTCCACGACCAATGCGCTCTGTGGATGCAAGCGTTCGTCGGTAAGCACTTTTTCCCGGACGCAAACCATCGAACAGCGGTCGTTATCCTCCGTGAGATTATGGCTGAAAACGACCTTCCTCCTGGCGACTGGGATCCAGAACGGACTCGCCGAGCGAGGGACGAATCTCACACTGTTCGAGGTGAACTACCAACATTACCTTGCAGACATCTATCAGAGAGATCCGCTCTATGACGTCTGGCGGCGCTATTTTGACGATGTACTAGAATACGCGAAGAAGTAGTTATTCGTCGTCGTCAGCGTCAGCGAGCGCTGCATACAGTGCAGAGTTTTCTCGGACGTCCTTGTTCATCCGACGCTGCGCATCCTCATTCACGGGCATATGCCATACTACGAGATAGTGCCATATTAGACTTTGTGGTCTAGAACATGACGGATCGATCAGCAGAGACTCCACATTCTGGCTGATAACCGTTCGCATGTGGGGCACGCTGATTTACTCACTATCCTTCTGGAATCCACCAGATAACTACTCGCGAACTCACTTTTCCCATGTTCCACCTCACCGCGTTCATGCAACTTCTCGAGTCGCCATATACTGGTCGTCGTTCTATCCCAACCGTATCTACGACCCACCGAGCAGTCACCGTCGGAAACTTGAACCCTCAATCACTCAAAGGATATTGACATCAGTGACCCGAATTAATGGTCCTTTCTCGACTATTTTGCCGCTGTCTTTTTGTAGTATTCTACCGTCTGGGCGCTTGTATGGCCGATTTGATTGTCAAATCCGCAGTGAAAGAACAGCTCGAAGGACAAAACGTGGCTAGCGACTTCTACGATGCACTTGATGACGAAGTCGCAGCAGTCCTCGACAACGCTTCCCGACGAGCCGAAGAAAACGATCGTAAAACCGTCCAAGCGCGCGATTTGTAGCTGCCCATCGCCTTAAGCTAGCATCAACCTGTTTTTTTGTCGCTACACAGCACTCATTTCCCTACTGGCGGACCGCTATTCCGGTCGAATCCAGATCACACAGCGAGCTTCGGGCTTCTTCTTTCGAACTCGTCGCTCTCATGGAGTCGAGTGAGGACGTTGTAGGCCGACCGTCGCTTGCCCAAGAATGTGATACTGTGACCGATGGCTTTGACGCAATCCGTGTCAAACCGGTCAGTCGGGGGACGGCTGGAAGGAGATTGAGGCATTCCCATTTCTCTGAGTACATTCACAATCTACGTATGACCGACCACACGTTCGCTGATTTCGTGCTCGAAGGGATTGTAAAGGATGGCCGGAAGTCAATTCATCCTGCCCACCCTGTCACTAAACGGTTCCAAGTGGGGAGAGTGTGATACAGAATTGTTCGAATGATGGGTGCTCGAATGCACGATAGTAGAAATGAATTTATAGATATGAATCAACGACGTAAGCGAACCGCGATGGAAGATGTGGGAGAGACAGTGATGTACTTGCAAAAAAGGACGAACGGTGGCTGGAACGGTACTTCGACGGCAGTCCATACAAAACAGCGAGAAATCGACTATAGTCAGTTACGTGAGAACATTGCGGTCAGTTCTCCGACACCGATTCGAGAGCGGTCGATTGCGGACGAGGTATTGAGGTGAGCATTCGCGACCGCCTTGGAAACGTTTTCAAAACGCGTGAGGAGTTCGACCTCACCTCGGGCGGCATCGCCAGGCCGTTGTTCTATCTTTCGTTGCCGATCGTCGTAACAAACCTGCTCCAAACGGCCTACAATCTCACAGATACATTTTGGCTTGGCCAGTACAGCACGAATGCGCTCGCCGCGATCAGCTTCGCGTTTCCCATGGTGTTCTTGCTCATCGCGCTCGGAATGGGATTATCGGTCGCTGGGAGCGTCCTCGTTGCTCAGCATACAGGCGCTGACGAACAACAGCAGGCGGGCTATGCGGCGTCACAGACCGTCGTCTTCTCTGTGGTTGCAGCGTTGATGATTGGAGGGGGAGGATACTTTCTCGTCGGGGACCTCCTCGCACTGCTTGGTGCCTCACCAGCCGTATTGCCTCTTGCAACCTCATATATGCGGATTATCTCTCTGGGACTCGTGTTCATGTTCGGCTTCTGGATTTTCGTCGCGCTGATGCGAGGCTATGGCGATACGGTGACGCCGATGCTCGTCATGTTCGGATCGGTCGCCATCAACATCGTCCTTGATCCGTTCTTGATTTTCGGGTGGGGACCGTTTCCTAGACTGGGAGTGGCAGGTGCGGCATACGCAACGATCTTTGCACGTATGCTTGCGATGGTCGTTGGACTGAGTATCCTGATCCACGGGTCGCACGGACTCCAAATCCGACTTGAACAGATGATTCCTAATCTATCGTATCTCCGGAAAATGCTTAGAATCGGTGTCCCGGCGTCGGTCGAAGTCACAGGGCGGGCACTCTCGGTTAACTTGCTCTTGATTATCGTTGGCCTCTTCCCGACGACGGTTGTCGCTGGGTATGGAATCGGCGTCCGTGTCTTTTCGGTGATCTTTCTGCCAGCGATTGCAGTCGCCCGCGGTGTCGAGACAATGACCGGACAGAACATCGGTGCCGATGAGCGTGATCGCGTCGCAGCGACGAACGATTTCGCAGCCCGGGCAATGTTCTTAATTCTAGGTGCTATGGGTATCGTCGTTTGGCTGAGTGCGCGTCCGGTCGTCGCCGTCTTTACAACCAATCCTGCAGTCACCGACGTGGGTGTAACCTTCTTGCAGTATGTTGCGCCAACATTCGGGTTTATCGGTGTCGTCCGCGCCTACACCGGCGGCTTCCGAGGAGCCGGCAAAACGTTGACCGCCGCAGTCATCTCGGTATTGATGCTCGGTGTAATCCGCCTCCCGGTTGCCTGGTTTGCCTCCCGTCCATTCGGAGCGGAGGGCATCTGGCTCTCATTTGCAGTCTCGAACGTCACTGGTGCGGTTATCGCGTTTCTGTGGTTCCGTCGGGGCACCTGGCGGGAGGCAGATCTCACCGATGAACGACAGCACGCCGACTCGGCACAGAGTGCTGTGAACGACTAACGAACGCAGTCTCGCTCGATTTCCTGCCTTTTTATTATAATTATGATATACTGTCGAAACCGGCAAACGGTTGATGTTATAATAATCCCGGCACTGTCTAGTTTAGCACCTCCTCGACAGGTGTTCGGTTGTCGCAGCATACACTGTTCCGCTCGCAACTGTTGGTGGACTCTTCACCGTGCTTTCATCTGATTGCCACTGGCGTTTCCCTGTCACAGCATGAAGAGCGAGAAGACCACTAGCAGTACCAACGAAAATTCGATCGTTAGCCACAACCGGAGCGGTGACCGTGTTCGAACAGAGTTTGTATTACCATGCATGAAGCGGCTGTTGTCGTGATGGGCGACTATCGGCGTTCCACGCGGTGTTGCCTGCGTCATATCGATGGCGGGGCCAAGTGGCCGTGATCCGATCGGTGTGAATCGAGTGATCGGTATGGAGGGTTCCGTTGTTACAGCCAGATCCCCACGGGAAAGACTCCGACTAGACACCCTGCGAAGACAACTCCGATACCAGCAGCACTGGTAGCGAGGAACTGTCTACGAGAAAATTTCATAAGGAAAAATACGCGATAAGAGGTTAAATACCAACCTGTCTCATGGATCGACCCAACGTTGAGATGGTGGGGAAAGTAGAGCAGACATCCGGCAAGCACAGCAATGTCTTTCGGGAAATGCTCAGAAACTAGCTTACGTCGTTTCTACGTAGCAGAGACGGTCGTAGGGAATATATCCAACAAGCTCTTTCTCCTCGTTACGAAGTTGTAAACCATTGTCTCCTTCTCTTATATCGTGACATTCTATTTCCTTGTTATCAGTCGTTATAGCTACTAACTTTCCCATGGATTACAAGGTGACTCCAGAACTAATGAAGGTTTCCAGTATGCAGTACTTGTTTACACGGTGGTTCATGTTCGGTTTCATATCAGCTAGTGACGGACGTATCTCACAAAGGAGACAATGAATCCAAATACGCCGAATAATAGGAGTGGGACACCAGCCGTAGATGATCCAGCACCCATCTGTGGAGAGAGTATGAAGTAGACGCCCAGAAGGGTGAACATGGCTGCAAGCGCCAGATTCCACCGTTGGTTCGGGAATATCATCGTTTCCTCGGACGTGGAATCGAGGGCAGACATACTCCTTCTACTGTTTTGAATACACAAAACGATTTCTGTAAAATAGATTCTTCTCATCAGTGTCTTTAGATTTCTATTGTTAGTAATCTGCTAGTAATGGGAAATAAGTGCTACCTGCCTATTTCGTTCTCAATAGAGAAGAGAGATATATTGTCTTCAAGGTAACAAAGTCTTTGTACAAGGTTGTTGAATTTGACTCCGCCTATGGAGATACTACACCAGTTGCGAGATGCCTTTACTCAAGAAAGCCCTTCTCAACAGACAGAAAGCAAGGTACGACCGACCGGTGATATTTTTGAGTGTGAAGAATGCGGTACAACATTCATTTCGAAACCCACTCACTGTACACAGTGTAATCGGAGCGAATTTCAGAATCATGGCAGTTGCTAAACCGACTAGTAACTCAAAGCATCCTCACAAAATACTGCAATCAGCATCATCAACACAAACGTATCCAGATTTTCACTCCTCCGCATTCGTTGTGAAACCAATCGTGGCGTGCGTCCCATCACAGAATGGTTTGGCCGCCGACCCACCACACCGACACAATGCAGCTTCATCATGTCGGGTCGGTTCTTCCTCCCCGTAAAGGAGTTCGAAGAATCCATCAAGGATAAGTGGCCCGTTCGGTGTCGGCGTCACGACTAACGGCCCATCGGGTTGGTTCTCACCGTCTTCCCCATCGCTCGTGTCTAACGTGTCATACTCCTCAACGTCCTTATCCTCGATATCTTCACTACTGGCTGGATCTACCGATTTGTTTCCCTCAGCCTCGAAGACTCGTGCATGACTGTTGTCACAGAGTGGTTCGTTCATTGTATGTCCACAGCGACAGAGGCCGACTCGTGTATCCTCGAGGACAACGTCATCGTTCGACCGAATCACGATATCGCCGTGGAGATACAGCGGTCCGTTGGCGGTAGCAGTGACTGTATTGCGGGGAGGTACTGATTCAGGAGCACCATCGTCTGTTCGCTCGTAGTGAAGTGCTCCTGTTGGACACCGTTCGATCACTCGCGCTACTTCGTCAGCGTCAGCATTGTCCGCGTCAATCCATGGCCGTTGATTCGGGTCAAACACCCCGGGAAGTCCCTCGACACACTCCCGGACGTGAATACATCGATTGTGATCATAGGTGACCTCGATGTCCTTTCCATGGTATTCGTGGAGATCCTCTTCCATAGCCTTCCTTCGCGAGGCACCGACTTACCAATTGAGACGGATTGATTGACACCTCTCAACCCTCTAATTCCCTACAAAACCGACATTCGAATGGCTGTCCGAAACACAACGCTTACTAACAAATCTTCCAGCTAGAATCCTTCTTGGACTCCTCACCAACTTCACTCCGGGAAGTGAATCTTCGCAGGAACCCGAGCCAGCCCGAGCGTCGAGAAATCCCGATCAAAGGCAAAGATATGGTCGATATCGTACTCCCGAGCCAGTACCGCATTCAAACGATCAATAAACGAAATCTGCCGGTCGTCATAGCGTTCTTCCCGAATTTCTGCTTTCAATGCCGTCCACACCGCAGGACAAGAGTTAATACACTATCCATAGAATATGTATTGTGATGTCGACGGACGACCGAATCTCGACAACCACCAACCACGAGGAGACGTTCAACGACCTTCTCACCTACGCTGAACTCCTGAACACCCCACAACTCGCCCGCCTCTACATCTACATTCTCCAGAACGGGCCAGTCACAATCGAGACGATCAAAACGGATCTCGACATGGCCCATTCGACGACCTACAAATACATCGGGCAACTCGAAGAGATGGGTGTGCTGTCCCGCCACGACGATGAGACACCAGCAATGGTCACTGTCGAACCGATTCGCCTCCAGATCGAGACCGAGCATGGCGATGTGACTGCAACCCCAACCCTCATCGACGCGATTGGCCGCCAGCACGATACAGAGGACATTCGTGTCTTCGTCGAGCGGCAGGGTATTGCCAAACTGGCCGCGGCGCTCCACTATACGCTCCGGGTGATGAATGGTGAGCTCACACAACGGACTGGGGCATCCAAACTCGGTGTTCACCCCGTCGAGGGAATGACTGTCTTCACTGCGTTACAGGATGTGGTCGAGGAGGCGGCTGATTACGATCCCTATCTGGAGCGGGCCGAATAATGGTAGGGGTGGAGATTCCGAGCGATAGCACCGCAATCATCGACAGTAGCGTCCTGTTCGCAATGGGTGGACCGTCGAACGAGAAATACCAAGCGTTCGAGCAATTTGTTCGGCAGCGAAACCTCACCGTCACTGTTCCCGAACAGGTCGCTGCAGAGTTGGGTGAGAGCCCCGATGCATACGCCTATCAGCGCGACCGATTGCGAGCAGCCCAAGATGCAGGGTGGTTAGAGCCAGGTCGAATTGATTTTTCAACTCCTCGTGTTCCGGAAGTCGTCGACAAAACGCGAAGACGGATGTTGAGCCTCTCTGCAGATGACGTCACGGAAGACGAGATTGAGAAAACGGATACTATTCTCGCCGGGTTAGCCTATCAATACGTCGCCAAAGGCCAAACGCATGTTGCGGTACTCGTGAGCGATAGGATCGCGGAGCAAGCGATTCGAGCTGCCTTGGTAGCCGTTGGTGTTGAAGACCGGATATCGGTTGTCGAGGGCCGAGTGTTGTTGAACAATCTTACTGACCGATAGCGGTGTTATGCGATTCTCTCCTCTTCACTCGCGAAAGTGAATATCAGTAGGCACCCGAGTCAGCCCAAGCGTCGTGAAATCCCGACCAAAGGTAAAGACATGCTCGATATCGTACTCACGAGCCAGTACCGCACTCGTGTGATCAACAAACGAAATCTGCTGATCGTCATAGCGCTCGAACTCATCACACGCCGCTGCAAACACACCTTCCTCAACAGGAAGAATATTGAAACTCTCCGAACGCCGAATCGTCTGAAGCACATCCACCGCCGTCTTGTGGTTGACCTTCCGACTGGTAAGCGTCGCTAACTCCGAGAGTCACGAGACCCCGCAGCCCACCAATACGTCGTGTCCATCGACGACGTGACCGACGAACTGATGGCCTGCACCTGCCCGCATCACGTCCACCGCAACGCCTTCTGCAAACACATGGCGGCCGTCGAAAACGTAACTGACGATGGGGCGCTCGAGGTCTTCCCCTCCGAGGACGACAGCGATGTCGAACCAGACGACTGCGACTGTGAGGGTCTGAATGGCTTCCCGTGCTGGCCATGCGTGCGGACGGGACGGACGGAACTGCCGAACTAACTCTCGCTTCAGCACTTTTTATCCCAGGTATGCCGATTGACGGTCTCGGATAGCACCGAGTAGCGAATGCTCGTGGAACGTGGGGATACAACAACCAGCGAACGTGACTCCTTACATCAAGAAAAAGTGTATCTCGTATCTATTCAATATGAATGGTGGAATCGAAGAGTTAGTCTGCTTTTTTCCACGTGTCTGATGATTTCCCATGGAACTCTCCTTTCGCTTTCCGCTCACGTGGCCAGAACGTCAGCACAAATAAGACTAGATAAAAAACTCCGACGATACTGACGACAATTTCACCGGGAATTCCAGGGATTGCTGCTGTTTCGTTCCATGTCTCATCAGGCACAAAGATGGTGATACGGAAGAGCCAGGCGAGACCAAGTAGCACCAACAATGGCAGATAAATCCGTTTGAGGCGGCGGGCTAGTGTCTCAATATATGACACTTTATACGTGGGATGTTTTAGATCGTTAGCGATCTCTTCACGCCAATTGGAGAGTGGTACTCCCTCCGGGTCAAATGCGTTCGCAAGGACGTTTTCTTCGATAAGACGGACTCGTGCCCGATAGGCATCGTACATCCGATATCGGCGTACATCAAAAATCAGAAACATTGTGAGAGCAACCATTCCAATCAGAAGCAAGTAAGAACCTCTGCTTTCGAATGATAACGCAAGAATCGCTGTAACAACCGCAATCGCCCAATCAACAGTCAAATCGAGTCGGCCAAGAAAGGTTGCTGACTGAGACATTTCGCCACGATAGTACTGCTGGAGTAGCGAAAGCAGCTCGGAGCGATCGTATGCAGCTTTTTCAGCTACCTCGCGTTCCTCTTCACCTTCTGGTTTGAATTCGTCTGTTTTTCCCCCCATAACATCCGTCTAGAAGCTATTCACTGGCTTAACCAGCGTTACCAGAACCTAAACAACTTCACATAATCGTAATGTCCTCTCTAAATTGCTATGAGTAGGTAAGGACGGTCACGGAGCTATCTTGACCCAACGGACGGACATTCTGCACACCTCACAACGCTGCGAACGCTTCACTGCACCACAGTGGTGGCTGGTGTGCGGGGACTGCGGCGGTCGGATTACCCGGTATCGGCGCTCGAAGACCGTCCGCAACCCGGAGCAATACCGTTGTGGTGAGTGCAGTGGATCACTACGCTTCGAAGTAGGTAACGGTCACTAACCACTTCTCGTTTACGTAGTTCTTGCGACAAGCAGTAGATACGAGGAAGATTTTCACGGGTGACTGTGCTTAAGCTCTTGCTTTCGCTCTTCGTTCACATGTAAAGCCTGTACTGCTAGTAGCTCATACTAATGGTGCCAAGTAATCGACTAGTGGTCTTCCATCGAGCACAACGACAGGCGTCACGAAGAATCGCCAAAATGGACATCGATGCCGACACAAACAGGTGGAGACCCTATAATTGAGATAATCAACTAATCAGATTTCGGCCGTGGTAGTGATACACTTTCTCAGGGGATCAAATCTAATGAACAATCATCTGTTTTCATCAACCGCCAGAACATGTTTATAACTACCATCCTTAGCGAGGATGGAGTGCTCATGGGGGTTTGTACTTGAGGAGGGATTTCCCTACCGTGGGTACCCTAGACGTGAGATACAATGGGAGAGAGCACTGACAACACACCTAACGATAGTCAGCGTACTGCAACAGAACCATCGATCGCATTCCTCATTCTCGAGGCAATTACGGCACGAGAAGAGATCAATCCAGATGACTGCCCACTATTATATGATGTCATCGATCCAGATGCCCTTGACAACTTGTTCACACCAACGCAAGCAGGGAGCGAACGCCACGGGAAAGTAACTTTCCAGTACTGTGGCTACCGCGTTACTGTCGCCGGTGATAGAACAATTTCTCTGGATCCTCTTCCTGCAGATGAGTCCTGATTTCGACGGCGTCTCTGTTAGTCCGTACGTGTTTTCTGGTCTGGTTCAGTGAATGTTGTTTCGTGAGGTTCTGCTGTCTTACTTGTACTCAGCAGATGATCGACGAGAGTGCCATGACCGCGCCGTAGCCGCTCGGAGAGCGCCTGGTGACTTACGTCGAGGGCTTCCGCGAGTTCCTCGGTCGTGCTCTCCCGTGGAACTGAGTAGTACCCACGATCAGCAGCAAGGTAGAGTGCATTTTGCTGAGTTTCGGTGAGCCCAAATCGAGTGCTCCGTTGATTGCTGAATTCTTGGATATTCTCGATGTCAAATTCGATACCGTGTTCCTGACAGTACTCGTGAGTCCGTGTAACAGAATCGTGATCAGCAAATAACAATCGTAAATGCCACGTATTTTCTTGCCCTCTCGCAGCCAGGACTGTCGCTTTTTCCGTCACGAGAATTCGAATGAGATGCTCAATATGGTCAACCCATTCGAGTTGGTACAAATACTCTGTCTCGAAGTCAGCAATCAACTGAAACTCGGCCACACTTTCATCGGCAGTAAAGGCTTCTTCGAGTAAGCTTTGATCTGACGTGGTGATCCAAATGAACGGCATCAAGCTGTCCGGATTGGTTGCAACTATTTGCTCGACTTCGAAGGTCACCGTCTCAAGCGTGTTGAGTGTGTGTTCGAGTGCAAATTGTTTAGCGGGGAATGTCACTTCGACAATCGTTCCGGCCATTAGTATGGGTCTATCCCGTCAGCCAATATCTATTTTTTCTAAACTCGCACGCTCTGTTGTTAGTTGTATTTTATCACATAATCGATGTACTTTGACCGATTGCGAACCAGAACGAAGACACGTCTCCTGTCCCAGAGATACTGGTTTTAGGATATCGACCGAAGGCTCATATGATAAAAACTCGAAGAGTAGACTGATGTGTGCCCAGAACGCTACTCAATGGGAGTACTACAGCCTCAGACCCCCACGTGAAGAGACACAAAAAGAAGCAAGTGATCCAACGGACAAACTCAACGAACTTGGAGCTGATGGATGGGAGTTCGTCGATACGATCGAGTATGAGGGTGGTGGCACAAAGTATCTCGTTTTGAAACGACCTATAGAACACGGAATGGAGGAATAAATGAGTACCAACGAAAGCGATATTGGGACTGCGAATACGATGCGAGGACGGTCCGAAGAGAGCCGACTCAAAATGTGGGTTCTCTTTCGAATGAATCGATTTCTCCTGACTGGATTACTTGCTCTTCTCGTTCTTCTTTCCTTTCTCGTCTTCAGTCTTACTCTGGATCCGTCCTTTCCGAGCGAAATCAAGTCAACCGACACAATTGAAACGATCTTCTCTGCGATGATCGGTGTCATCGTCACCGGAACAACACTTGTCGTCACTATCAGCCAACTCGTTCTTTCACAAGAAAATGGCCCATTGGGCGATCAACGAAAACGTATGAGCGATGCGATGGACTTTCGAACCTACACAAAAGATTTGTTCAACTCCGTTGTTCCAGCCGATCCATCTGCCTTCCTTGGAGAACTGGTAAATGAAACTGAACGGCGAGCAGAGGTTCTTGATCGACTTGTCGACGAAAGCGACGATGAAGAACTAATCCAGCAGGTTTCCGAATTCGTTGACAGCCTCCATGGAAACGCCAAAGAAGTCCAAGACGAGCTCGAAGGATCCCAATTTGGGACGTTTGATGTTCTATTTTCGGCATTGAATTTCAACTATGGGTGGAAGATCTACCAGGTCGAACGAATGGTAACTGAATTTTCTGATTCACTGACTGATGATCAACGAATGGCCTTTGATGATCTGGAGACAGCGTTGGCCATGTTTGGCCCAGCTCGAGAACACATTAAGACGCTGTATTTCCAGTGGGCACTCGTTGATCTCTCACAATACATTCTTTATGCAGCTATTCCAGCGCTCATTGTTGCTGGAGGTATGCTAACCTTCGTTGGAGCAGAAACATTCAGCGGTACATTTCTTGCGATTCCTATTGTTACATGGGTCGTGAGCGGGGCGTTTACAGTGACACTCATTCCATTCCTCTTGTTTACTTCCTACATCCTTCGCATCGCACCCGTTGCCAAGCGAACGCTTGCGATTGGCCCACTCATTCTTCGGGAATCTCAACGGTAATAGCCTTGACCACAGGATACCGTCTCCATCGATGACGTGACCGAGGAACTGATAGCATGCACGTGCCCGCATCACGTCCACCGGAACGCCTTTTGAAAACACATGGCCGCTGTCGAAAACGCAACAGATGACGGGACGCTTGAGGCTTTCCCGTCGAAGGACGACGAGGACAACGAAGACGACACTGAATCGGCAGAGTGCGACTGTGACGGTCTCGGTGACTTTCCGTGCTGGCCATGCGTACGAACAGGACGGACAGAACTGCCGAACTAACCACCGATTCAGTCTTTTTTATCCATGGTACACCAAGTGACGGTCTCGGAGATCACCGACCAGCGAACACTGACGGAAAGCACGAATGCTGCGACCGATGATACTCATGAGACACCAACGGCACGCGGCCGATATCACCGCCAAGCACTTCCTGAAACGCGTGGGACTTTCCTTGAAGGGCGAAGAATGACGAATCGAAAGAGTGTGACTATGAGGGTTTTAGCGGCGTCTCATAATCGGTGAGCCGACTTCATTAACAGTATTCTATACAGTAATAATAGAGATCATTATGGCAGTTTGGTGATAAAATATATGCATGTGGAGCAAGTGTCTATACATAGCAATGGAAATACTACATCGGTTACGCGGTGTCTTTCGTTCAGAAAACCCGTCTCGGCAGACGGAACAGCAGGGACGGGCGACTGGTGATATTTTTGAATGCGAAGAATGCGGTACCACCTTTATCTCGAAACCATCCCATTGTTCAAAGTGTGACCAGAGCGACTTCCGGAATCTCGGCAGTTGTTAATCCGATATCTCTCACCGTTTTCTTTCTACTGATATAGTTTCTAACTGTTGTGACCAACAATACACCCAGACACCGACAGCCCTCCTCGACCAGGCACAACAGCACGCAACAAACGTCCCCGCCGAGCATTTCCCTGACCTGCCGGTCAAACCGATCGAGTGGGAGGTCTCACACCGATCACAACGACAAGCAGGCGTCACGAAGTACGACCCGACAACAGCGCTAGATGATTCTGGTGTTGTTTTCTACTCCGAAAGGCGATGCTGGGCTACAAAACTATCCATAACCCACTCCTCAGCACTGCGAAGACGATAGCGAAGAGTTGATCGAGGAATTTCGAGTTTAGTCGCGATGTCTTCAAGCGTTACAGAGCGGGGGGTTGCATAGTATCCCAATTGATGAGCAGTCTCAATCGCCTGTTGTTGTTTGCGGGAGAGATCCGCGAGCGTCTTGGCCCCATTGCCCCACTGTGTGGGCTCTTTCAATTGCTGGAGCGTGATCGACACCCCTGATGGAACGTTCTCTTGGACTTGCTCAAATAACTCACTAACACGTTGGTGCTCTCGAAGTAAGATGCGCCAATTGTAGATGCCCTGGTGACGATATGTATCGAAGAACGATCCGTTGCCCATGCCTGTCGCCGCAAGAAATGGAATTGAATGACAGTACGAAACTGTATCTAAAAACGAATATAGAAATACACCACCAGTATCTCGACTGATTATTTCGTACTCCCATTGTGCGTCACACCCTTCGTGTTCACCAACGCATTCGGGGCAATACTGATCGTCGACAAGTGCTGATGTGAGTGCTGTAATCCCGTCATCAGCCCCTGTAATGCGGTCAACACGCCACATCCCGTGTGTAGAGACGGAAAGTGAGATTGATTTTGCCTGTAAACTTGGATGATTGAGAAATACATCTGCGACAGGATCTGCTCCACTATCAAACTCAACCGTGAATCGAAATTCGCGCATGTGCAACCAGAAGAGTTAGATGGTAAAAATATTACTGTGCTCTGTCAGGGCTGGAATCTGTCGATATAGCAAATCAATAGCGAAAACAGATCAACCAGTATCATTTTCTATTGACAATTGTTGCACTATCACGACACAAATGCTAACCGCTTCTCGTGACTCATCGTAGTTGATGATTCGAAACGCACGTGAAGACGATTTTCCTGGTATTCGAACAACTGTACAGGAATCATGGATTGCAACGTACTCTGACTATCTTGGCACTGACACCGTTCGGACCCACGTGACAAGCAACGAATTCTATCACTCCGAAGAATTGAAAGAGCGGCTCGCTGATAGCGAAGGTGTTGTTCTCGTAGTTGACGACGATGCTGCAGGGATCATCGGGTATCTCTACCTCACATGGGATACGACAGCTTCATCCTATCTAGACGCAAACGAAGCCGATCTACGGCATATTTATCTTCACCCTGACTACTATGGTGAAGGAATCGGAACACGATTACTTGAACGGGGATTGAAGACTCTTCCCGAATCAATCGATCGCGTGAAAGTCCTGTTCCACCCGAAAAACGACGGTGCACGAGCCTTTTATGCTGCAAAAAATTTCGAATCTAGTGGGCTTCTTGATCTTGACCCTAGTAAAGTTGGAATGCCGTCCTCGAATGTTGATCCACCAGAAATGTACGTTCGCGATCTTCGAGAAAATCCCCCATAGAATAGTACTACAGAAATTCGATTACGTCGGGTTCTCTCAACACTCAGTATCAATTACCAGAGTCCCCACGAGATACCGAGCAGGATTTGCTCAATTGTACGCAATGCCATGCGGCCGACGTCGCCACCGAGCACTTCCCAGATCTGCCGGTCGAAACGATCGACTGGGAGATCTCACATCGAGCCCAACGACAGGCATGCGTCACGAAATACGACCCCACAACAGAAGAGATCACGATTGCGCTGACCTGGACGGCCTACGAACAGCATGGGTGGGAGCAATTCAGCTCCACCGTCCGCCACGAACTCATCCACGCCTGGCAGTACCACGAGTTCGGTGACGCGGACCACGGCGCAACATTCACCCGCTGGACGGACGCCCTCGGCACCTCGCGGCACTGCGAACGCTTCACCACCCCGAAGTGGTGGCTCGTGTGCGAGGACTGCGGTGGTTGGATTGCTCGGTATCGACGCTCGAAAACAGTGCGCAACCCGGAAAAGTACAGCTGTAGTGAGTGTGGTGGGTCACTCCGTGTCGAAGTGGGCGACGGCCACTCCGACGACGAGTGACACTCAACAAAGGGCCGTGAATATTACTCGAAAACGTACTGCGTCATCGTTTCGACCGCGATGTCCACAAACTCCTCAGTCAGTCGAGCAACTGCACGATCAATATCAATGTCCATGAGTGAGACAACAGCCCACGGAGAGACAAACGATTCTCGATTCAGTGTACCCGCCTCGAATTCGTTCGCCAGTGAGAGCCCTTCAGGATACTCTTTCGTGGTGATTCCAAGCGCGATATACTGTTGCTCGGCAAACGGATGATCCTGACCGCTGATAATCAAATACGGCCGTCGAGGTGTATTTCCAAACGGGTCAGAAGCGACGACCACGGCACCACGGCCATACATCACTCCTCCCCCGTCGAAGAACTCTCTTGCCCCTCTTCGTCAAGATCTGGCAGATCTTCGTCCCAGTCCGGATTCTCGTCGTAGTAGTCGCCCTCGAACTGTATTGCAACCGTCTCTAATCCGATGAGGCTCGCCGTGTGAGCATCGTACGCTTCAGGATTGATTGCCCAATATTCTCCCTTATGCCGGACAAGTCCCCGAGTTTCAAGTCGACTCAGTGTGGTTCCAACACTCCCACGGGGGATATCGAGTTCCTTGGCTAATTCACCAGCACGGTATCCCAACTCTGGATCGTCGGCAAGAAACTCGAGGATGTACCGTCCATTCGTGTTTTCATTCGGTAGCTCTGTTGGGTGATAGCTCTCGAAGTCAACGGGCATACGTAACAGTATGTAATAGAGAGTAATAAGACTGCTGTAGTGGACTCCACAGGTACGAAACGATGCACCAATCACAGTCTCCATCGACGACGTGACCGAGGACCTAATGGCCTGTACCTGCCCGCACCACGTCCACCGCACCGCCGACTGCAAACACATGGTCGCCGTGGATAATGCAACTGACGACGGGATGCTTGAGGCCTTCCCTTCCGAGGACGAAGACGAACCCGAAGACTGCGACTGCGATAGCCTCGGTGACTTCCCGTGCTGGCCATGCGTTCGTGCGGGTCGCAAAGAACTGCCGAACGAACCACTGCTTCAGCTCTTTTTATCCATGGCACGCCAAGTGACGTTCTCGGATATCACTGGCCAGCGAACACTGACGGAAAACGCGGATGCAACGCCGACGATACACCTGAGGGATAATACACAACAGCACGCGGCCGATATCGCCGCCGAGTACTTCCCGGGTCGCTTGGGACTTTCTCCGAGGGTGAAGATTGACGATCCTAAGGAGTGCGACTATGAGGGGTTCAGCGGTATCTCGGAACCGATAAGCCGACTTCATTAGTAATATTCGACACAGTAATAATAGTAAGTATTATGCCATTTTGGCGGTAAAATATATATGTAGAGAAAGTGTCTGTGCATTGCTATGGAACTACTACATCGGTTACGCGGTGCCTTCAGTTCAGAAACCCCGTCTCAGCAGACAGAACAGCAGGTACGGGCGACTGGTGATATTTTTGAATG
>NZ_FTNO01000007.1 GCF_900156425.1 Haladaptatus litoreus | reverse complement strand
CTCGCGCACAAATCCGTCTACTACCACACCGATTCTCGGTTGGTCACCACCTCGCTGAAACTGCTGTTCGATTCGGTCGATGTCGAACAGCAGAAAAACCCGGACGCCGTGGCGTTCATGAACTCGTCACAGTTCAAAAACAACGAAAGCGCGTTCATCGGCGATAAAACGCTCTTTCAGGATGTTCGGTGCGTTCTCCCGAACCACGTTCTCGATATGGATGCGATGGAACTGTCGCGGCGACTACTTTTTTCACCTGACCACGGCCAATCACCAGTGGAGTACATCGCCGACAGCATTTCGGCGTCGATGCAGTCGTTCAACGACGAGTTCCACCTGCTCACGCCGATTACGGCGGGTTGGGATTCCCGGATGATACTCGCCTGTTCGAAGGACATCGTTCGGGACGTGACGTGGTACACGTTTTCCGACTGGTCGTCGGGTGAGCACCCGGACGTGAAAATTCCGAAGCGAATCGCCGCGGAGCAGGATTTCGACTATTCGATTCACCATCCGCGTGACCTCGAAGACGACTTTCAAAGCGCACTTTCGGACTACCTCTGTTGGACGCGAAACCTCCCCAAGACGAAGCACGTCCAGTTTTTCTACAACAACTACGACGTAGAAAAACACGTCTACGTGACCGGAAACGGCCCGATATACAAGCTTCACTACGATTCGCCGGAAAGCGGCGCGAACATGGTCGAACACTGCTGTGAAATGCTTCAGTATCCGGGCAACGAATATGTCGAGCATGAAATCGAGGAGTGGCTACCCGGCGCAACCGAGTATGCGAAGGAGAACGACGTTTTACTGATGAACCTCCTTTATTGGGAACAGAGAATGGGTCGCTGGGGCGCGCTTGCATCCCGTGAAAAGGACATCGCTATCAGAGGCGTGTCTCCGCTTTCGAACTACAACCTCCTGTTGACGGCGCTGAGCGTCGATTCGTCGAGGCTCTCCGCTCCCGACCACGACTTGATAAGCAGCGTCATCGAAGCGAAATGGCCGGAGCTACAACAGTACACCATCAATCCGAGTAAAAATCCACTCAAAGCGAAAATCGCTAGCAGCGCGCCGTATCCCGTTGAGCGATTTCTTCGCTACGTCAACGCCAAAATGAGCTAACCGGTCGGAAACACCATTTTTCAGAATCTGGCTTTTTGGTTCGAATTTATCTTCGTTGGTCACCCTTATCGGTCTACTCTGTTCCTTGAATGGTTCTAATTGACATGAATGACATGATATAACAACTCTCTCGTGTTCAAACGTTGGCATCGTAAAACCAACGCCGTCCTACGTCTCTCAGAGCAGAATCCATCCGACAGTCAATGGGCATGATTTCTCCCTCGTTACGCTACCCGGAACGTTCTCTGCTTCAGGATTAGATGTCGGCAATCACCTCCTCATGAAATCGATCACGGCTGAAGACGGAGAACACGTCCTAGATCTCTGCTGTGGCTACGGGTCACTTGGTGTGTACGTTGTTCAGATCGCCAACTGTGAGATTTGGCTGAGTGATGACAACAAAGTCGCCACCAATTGTGCGGAAGCTAGCCTTCAAGCATCCGATATTGATGGGAAAGTTGTCACTGCAAACTGTGTCGATGGGGTTGCTGGGCAGACATTCGATCGAATACTCTGTAATCCACCCACCCATGCAGGAGAAGATGCACTCGATGACGAAGTCGCTTCAGTCCTCGAAAATGCCGCCCGCCGGGCTGAAGGAAACGATCGTAAAACCGTCCAAGCGCGCGATTTGTAGCGATTCATCGCCTCATTGTAGCATCATCCGTTTTTGTTCGTCGCTACATAGAACGCACTTTTCTCGGAACCGACCGCCATTCTGGGTGAATCTAGATCATGCGGTGAGCTTCTAATTTCTTCTTGTGGATTTCGCTGGTTACGAACCAGCGGACACTCGCTGAAGAATATGACTGAGCGTATCCATTCGCTTGCGGTCATAGTGGGTGAGGTCGTAGCGGTTGCTATTATTGCGTTCACTGAATACCTCGATGATCTCAAACTGCACGAGTAACGCTAGCAGATTCCCCAACATTTGCGGTGTCAGACTGGAATCGGGAAGATTTTCACTCAGTTGCTTGGTAGAGGGGTAGTTCCGCGAACAGACTTCGAGCGCGTCACGGACACGCTCGTGGTACGCTTTTAAGAGACCATACTTCGCAGGTGATGTTTCCTGCAGGCTCTGTGCTTGCCGTTGAAGCGAGTCAGCCATACTGTTTGCGTCACTATCTTCGACCATACCGTGTTATAAGTCCCATAGCTATTTAACCAGAGATAAACAGACGGAAACCAACAAGTAGTTTATACCGATTGCCATGAACCTTCAGAGCATACTTACCGACTGATTTTTATCGGATTTACTGCGAACACATTGACGGTTCGGTTTCCACAGAAGTCCCGCTGGTTGACGCCTTCGTTGCAATCTCAACCGAAGATTCACTCACAACGACCGTGCCAGCAACACGGTCACCAAGCCGCTGGCGCTTGTCAGTTATCGCCATCGCAATGAATCTAATCAGATAGTAAAAGAAGCCATCGATGATCTCAAGCAGGTTGAGAATGGCTGACGATCCAAGCGAACAGGGAGACCCGTCCTCTTGGACAACACGAATATCGAACAATCGCTTGCCGATAGTATACCCGTCCCAGAGGCTCTCAATCAGCAACCAATAGCAAAGGGCAGCTAACCCACTGAGCAAAATCCCGATTCCGCTTAAGCCGTCGATACCAAGCAATCCACCGATGAATCCGACAATAAACGCGGGGATGAATGCGATAACGAACATAGCAATCGAGTCGACGATTTGTGCACCAATTCGGGAGCCAACAACTTGCGTATCGTCGCGTGTTGGTGAATTGTCCACTGACATAACAATGTCTAATATTACAAGTACAAGTGGTTGGCGAATATGATAGTCAGAAACAGAGATTTCTCGAGACTACGTATTATTTCTTGTACCACGAGTGAAACCAGCGAGTTGACGCAATGTAGTGGGTCACTCCGTGTCGAGGAGAGCGACGGTTACTGACTAACTCTCGTTTAAGTAGTTCTCGTGACATGGGGTAGATTCGGTGAAGCTTCTCACGGACTGTTGATTTTTTTGCTTGAGTCATTCCCATCACCGTTGCTTCGGAATTCGGAACGAAGTTTGGTTAGTAGTTCATACTAACTCTAGACACCCCTTCGTGAAGCGTTCCTCTTACGTAACCCACCAGAATTCGTTGAAAAGCCTTAGGAGAGATTTGAACTCTCGACCGACTCCTTACAAAGGAGTTGCTCTGCCAGCCTGAGCTACCAAGGCACGACTGGATATCGATACGCCCGCGACAAAGGTCTTCTCTTTTCTTATGGCCCTTACTTTCATTCCATATCCTCCTTCCAACTGGTGTATCACGTGACTAATTCCCACACAAGAAATTTGATCAAATAGAAAATACTTTCAAATAATGCTCCAGCGTCCGGTACAGCGCACTCTTTTTGATCTCGTGTGTGGGATTTATACTAGCATTCTTGCAACAGTGGTCGTTGCGCTCCTCACGAGCACTCACTACTTCTCACGCATTTCACTCATTACAGCATGCCTCGGCTTCTTGTGTGGCGGTGCTCTTGCAGTTGTTCGAGACGATCTCGCTGAATTGCTTGTTCGCACTCGTCTCTATCTCATACTCTCGATCGGACCATTCTTTGTGTATCTGATCAGCGAAGGTATTACCGCATTTAGCATGGGTCCAGATTCGACCGTACCACAGAATTGGATCGCTGAAGCTCTACTTCTCACAATTGCTGGATTCTTCCTCTATATCACAACGATGAACTACTATGCTGTGGTCCTCCGCCGTCATGAAGAAGTTCTCATCGAGTGGTTTGGGCGACCGGATACCTCGTATCTCCGTTTCGTTCGACTATTATCAATCGTGGGTGGTCTCATCTTCCTTGTGAGCGGATTCATACTCCACATCCCGATAGAACCAGTCCAAGGTTTGTTCCCCTCGATCGGAGGCGTTCTCTTGGGCAATGCAATTGTCATGGGAAAAACCAAGCACTACACCTTGGTTGAGAGCGGCCTTCTGGTAAAGCGGAGTGGCACACTCAACAACCGGTTTATTCCACGCCAGCAGCTTCGCTCGGTCGAATACAATGAAGATGTTCTCACGCTTCATCGGGGATTCCCATGGCCAGTGCCATTTCGATGTCGACTCGCACCGATTCCAGATTCTGAATCAGTGATCCACTCACTTCAGAAGTATGTAGACGGAGATTAGAACAAAGATTTCTACCGAGAGAGGACACGGCGAATCGGGGTCTGAACGAGATACAATGCGATTGTCGCACCAATGATATTGATATTGTGTTCGAGGGCGTACTCTCCCATTAGAATCCACCAGATAATCACCCGCGGACTCAATTTCCCGTGTTTCAACCACCCCTTTCATGAAGCTCTTCCACCCACCGATGCACTGGCCGCCGTTGAGAATGCGATTGACGACGGGACGCTCGACGCATTCCCATCCGAGGACGACAACGATACCGAACCAGACAACTGCGACTGTGACGGCCTCGGTGACTTCCCGTGCTGGCCATGCGTGCGGGCGGGACAGAAGGAATTGCCGGACTAACTATCACTTCAGTCGTTTTTATCCATGGCACGCCAAGTGACGTTCTCGGATATTACCGACCAGCGGACGCTCTCGATGAGGTCTGATAATCCGCTCGGATAGTGACTATTATTCATTTCTGATTCTCTTGCATTTCTTCCCGATAACTTCTCTAGTTCCTACTAGTTGTATACCGACATTCCATCATTCTCGATTATTCAAGAGCATACAAACATATATGAGACTACGCTACAAACACTGTAGGGAGGTGAAGAGGATGGCTACCCCACCACAAAACGGTGTCACATCATGGACCGAGACGATGAGTGCACGCGAACGCATTCGCTCGGTGGTTGAAACGCTTCGTGAACCTCGGTCGACCAACTGGATAAGCGAGCAAGCCGATGCAGCTTGGAGCACGACGAACCAAGAGCTACAAGACCTTGTTGACCAAGATCGCTTGCAGCGCGTCGAGGTTGGTGACACCACACTTTATCAACCGGATTATACTCGATTACTCTTCGATGAGATCCGCACCCTTATCGAAGAAAACGCTCGCGAGGAACTCCGGAGCGAACTAACAGCGATCACCGAGGAAATTGAGGCGTGGCAGGAAGCGTATGCTATAGAGACGTGGGAGGAACTCGAACAGTCACTCGCGGATAGCGACCTGTCGAGTGCCGAACTCCGCGAACGGCGTGATGTGATCGGATTCTGGCGTGAAAACGAGCAAGACCGACAACTTATCAAGCACGCACTGGAGCTCTATTCGGATGTTGAAACAGCTCGTGAGCAGATGACGGACGCAGTTGATCGAGCGACAAGCTAATCTATTTCTCGGTATCATCAATGATCTTCCTCGCTAATCGTGATCGGTATACCCAACGTACACTCCTCAGGGAAACCCATAACCGCCTTTCAAAACAGGCTGGCTGCGAAGCCATCCGATATCAGCCATCTGGTCGTCGTCCTCGGTACGTAATCGCAGATATTGACACAACGGTGTTCCTTGGTGAATCCTATGAAGTTGAGAACGCACGGCTGGAACTTCGCTTTTGGTATCCAGTCGGCGTCGACCATGAGTATTATCGAATCAACTGGATAGAACCACCACGCAACCTCATGGTTGGATTTCATCAGGATGCAGATCACCCTGATTTGGGCCCATGCCACATTCAACTCAATTTTGAAGAAACAGCGGTTGATCGGTATGAGGCTGCGTTTCTTGATGCACATCCTCTCACTGTCCTTGATAATCGACTTCAGCAACTCCCGACTGCATTAGAATCGATCCACTGGCAGGATGGCCAACCATCACTCCCTGACTGGCCAATGTGAACTACTCGGTTCATTTCGTGTTGCGGAGAGTGGCAAACAGTAACCATATGCCGCCATTCTCACAATTGCCTTACTAAACGAACGCGATTCCTCCCCGCCGTTTACGGCGAGGTTTCCTCGCTACCGCAAAGATGATTGGTGTTACGATTGGCGGGTCACTCTTTCTCTAGGATGTGTAAATAGCGGGAAGAATGTTACAATCGCTCCATTCTCTTGGAATTCGTCCTGTGTTGTCCGTGTTTTCGATACTGGACGAAACTGACTAACAAGAGAAAGCCCGTTACAACGGCAAAGCCAGTTCCCATATAGGTCGCCCTCACGGCAAAGATTAGTCCAGCGAGAAAGAGGGTCATCAATGCGCAGGATTGAGAGATGCGATACGGTTCTTCGACTAATATCATGTGAAGGTTCCGGCGAAGAGAACGGGACCTACTCATCGTTCAGTAATCTGTAGTCAAACCTCATTATCGTTTGCAATCTGCGCCTCCCTCGCCGTTTCTGTGGTTATGGTATAGCAAGAATGCCGGTTGTCCCCGACAACTGGACTGACACAGAGTCATCCAATGAAATGCTTTACTCGATTGGATGGTTTGTACTCGCGCTTTTCGTCTTCAGCACCGCTCCCTTTCTATTCTCATTTCACTATACGAGATCGCTCACATCCACGCTGGTCATCGTCTCAATTGAAATAGGAATCGCATTCGGAACTATTCTAATTTATTTCTTGCATACAAATGATTTCGTTCAATTTTCCTTCAACGTCGATTCCCCGGGACTCATCGACGTCACCAACGAGAGCCACGAGAACCCCGAAGACCACCAATACGTCGTGTCCATCGACGACGTGACCAACGACCTGATGGCCTGCACGTGTCCGCATCATGTCCACCGGAACGCATTCTGCAAACACATGGCTGCGGTCGAAAATGCAACCGACGACGGGACGCTCGACGCCTTCCCATCGAAAGGCGACGACGAGCGTACCAGTGGCCCGTACACCGGCTACGACAAGTACGGCAATGTCGATCACACCTACTGGCAGTGTGAGGACTGTGGCGCGGAAGCCACCCGGAAGGACGCACTCACCGACTGCTGCTAACCTACTCACTTTTTGATTTCTGTCACGCTAAACAACGCTGTTCAATGGTGTCCAGCGAACGCTATCCGAGTGTGCGGTTGATTCGACCGAACGCGACGACACATCGACGACAAAACGACCTGCTCGACCGTTCCGAACAGCATGCGGAAGAACAGTGTCCTCGGGCGTATCGGGCTTCGACAGATGCACTGAATTATTTTAATAAGGCGCAAAGAGATAGACTATGACCGAAACTGTCGCGGTCACTGGAGGCAATGGTCGTGTTGGACAGGGCGTACTGGCACATTTGAACGATGAAGGTTACCGGACGGTCAACCTCTCGCGTGGTAAGCGAGACGAGAAGCATTCGGATGAGTATCTCACGACCGATGTATTGGACACCGGTGAGGTATACGGATCGCTTGCGAAGAGCACTGCCGACGCAATCGTTCACCTTGGGATGCTCCCAACACCGGACGTGACGCCAGGATACCAAACGTACAAAAGTAACGTCATGTCCAGTTATCACGTCCTGGAGGCCGCAGGGGCACTTGGAATCGATACGGTCGTTCTAGCATCGAGTTTCAGTGCCATCGGTGGCGGATTTGAACCAGAAGGCATTACTGTCGATTACCTTCCTCTTGACGAGAATCACCGTCTGACGCCGTCAAACCCCTATGGGATGGGCAAGCAAATGCTTGAGATTACTGCTGATGGGTTTGCACGTCGCGTCGATGATCGACCACGGACGATCACCTCCCTTCGGTTCCCGTGGGTCGTTGACGATACTCTAGCCCGCAAGACGTTTGTCGAGGGTGACCGAACGTTGGCTGGGATGCGAGCGTCGGATCACTTCCATACCCAGCGTAACACGCTATTCACCTACGTTCACATGTCGGACGTGGTCGATCTCGTTCAGCGGGCCGTCGAGGCTACCTTCGATGGCCACGAACGCATTTGGGTATCGGCACCTGACACTAGTGCCGAAACACCTACTCGTGAACTTATTGCGGAAGTTTTTCCCGAGGTCGATGTTCGATGCGATTTTGCCGAGCACGACCACTCGGCGCTGGTCGATACAGCAAAAGCACAGAACCTGTTCGACTGGACACCCGAGTGGAGTTGGCGACAACTGGGATGGTAGCACAGAAGCGCGCACAGACCGAACAATTCGCCTTCGACGTCGATGCCCCCGGACTCATCCAACTCACCAATGAGAGCCACGACAAGCCCGCAGCCCACCAGTACACGGTCTCCATCGACGACGTGACCGAGGACCTGATGGCTTGCACGTGCCCGCACCACGTCCACCGCAACGTCTTCTGCAATCACATGGCCGCCGTCGAGAACGCAACCAACGACGGCACACTCGACGTATTCCCCTCCGAGGACGACGACCGTATCAGTGGCCCGTACACCGGCTACGGCAAGTATGGCACCGTCGATCACACCTACTGGCCGTGTGAGGACTGTGGCGCGGAAGCTACCCGGAAAGGCGCACTCACCGACTGCTGCTAACTCCCTCTCTTTTCATTTATGTCAAACTAAATGATGTTTTCTGATGTCGCTACCCAGCGAACGCTGACCGAAAGCGCGGATCCGACCGAACGCGAGAACACACCGACGACTGAGCGCGCCCTGCTCGACCGAGCGCAAGCAGCGGACGTCGCCGCTGCGCATTTTCTTGAACTTCTGATCAATGCAACTGAGTGGAATATCTCAACTCGGGCGTAACGAACGGTAGGTGCAACGAAATACAACCTTGATCTTTGTGTCCATCAATATGGTATGTTCAAGTCACGGCTGGTCTACTACGCTTTTTCTAGAGTAATATAATTAAATAATACTTGAAAGGGGAGGTTGTCGGAATATTTCGCTGCATTATGAACTTATTTCTTGTCTTTGGATAAATCCTAATTATGTCCATCAATCTTTCGATTGGCACGCTTCTGATTCGCCTGGCTGTTGGCAGCATTATGATCGTCCACGGTACTGGAAAATTGTTTTCGATCGGACCAGCTGCGATGTCGATGCCTCAGTTTACGGGGTTTCTCGCCAGTCTCGGTGTTCCAGCACCATCTATCGCTGCATGGATTGTTGCACTCATTGAACTTGTTGGTGGTCTCTGTATCCTGGTGGGTTTCCTCACCCGGTTTGCTGCATTCGCCATTGCGATTAATATGTTCGCTGCGACGTTGCTAGTCCATCTTCCAGAAGGTTTCTCTGACTCGGAACTCACTATTGCGCTGTGTCTGGTTTCCTTGGCCCTCGTGTCATTCGGGGCTGGAAAATTATCGATTGATGAATCAGTCGTCGATAACCAGTCGCATTCGATGCTACCAGTTGGCGAGTGACACAGTCGTTATCCTCCCACTTATTCTCGCCCTCACCGAACGGTGACCGCCGGAAACTCGGACGCACGAATCACTCGTTTGCTCGGCGACCTGAGACAAGAGGTGGTGAAGACGTACTCATTTCTCTGTAGATGCTGTTCTGCTGACCGGGGGCCAATATTCGCGAGCTGTTTTCCTACCTCAATCATCGTGTGACGGCGTTTCCCGCCCGTACAGTGGATAAGCAGATTACGCATCGTCAGTTGGATCGTACGGGCGTGCGTCGTCAACCGACGGTGCTCCGATGGCGAGGATACGGGTGGCCGTTTCGGCGGTTTCGGGATTGAACGCTCGCTGCGGGCACCCAGGATCGACGAAGAGGACATGGTCGGATTCAACAACAATCGTTTCGTCGGGGGTTTCGACGTGAAGTGTCCCGTCAAGAACGTAGAATGCCTCGACTTGCTCGTCGTGGGTGTGGTAGCTCAACCCGGACTGCTCACCGGGAGAGAGTTCGTAGACCCGAAGACCGAGCTTCGAGTTCTGATAATCGTATCCCGCGGCCACACTAAGAGACCGGACATCGGTCGGCCGGTCGTCCCACTGGTCAAGCTCATTCGGATCGATGAGATGGTATCCCATACCTATCACTGTCGGTGATAAGTGATTAAATGCTCGGACTAATAGGCTGATTCTGGGTTGGTTCTAAGTTAGTATACGATACTAACCCCGGTCATACTATTTCTGATTTCTCTCCTGACCCACGTCACCATGAAGAGTGCCTCTAATAATATGATTTCTTTGCCTTCCCCAACAACCACCAAGATAGCGGCTGTGTATTCCTTTCGTGTAAACAATACCGTCACAGTCACGTATGGCGGACTATCTTCAGACGCCAGTTCAGACGAAATATCATCGTCTGTACCCTCCCTCGCGAGTTTATTCGCCATCCACATACTTCCCATGGACGATATTTTCCGCCGGGTCTGCGGTTCTGATTTTAAGTGCTTGCTCGAAAACCTCTGACTCATGAATTTATTATACGTAGGCCATATTATGAAAATTATCGGGGGTTTCAGTTGGCATAGGTGAGAGTATGGGTCGCGTCACTGACTATCTACTACCGCGTTTGGTGTCAAACTCTCGAACTCATGGCTTATTGGAATGGGAAGTCGTCACTCACCCCACTTACACAAGAAGCAATAGAGGCACTCGCGAGGAAACTCTCAGCTGAAAGAGAATTGTTCTATGAGCAAGCGTATGCGATTCTCGAGGAGAAAGAAGATTTGAACCGATCGGCTGCTGAAGATATTGTCGACCGTCTGTACAATAAGGGCCATCTCTACGAAACCGAGGGGAAACTCCGGCTCACTGATTACTAAATTCGATTTTCACTCGCCAGGACGCATTGCCGCGATCTTCGCTCGCATCTCATTGAGTTGTTCATCGAGGTTCTCAATAAACGAAGATGACTGCTCAGTGCTCAGGGCCCCCTGTTGTGTTGGGGTGATGAGATTCGCTTCCTCGAGTTTACGAAGTGAGTAGCGAATTTCATGACGGACATGATCTGATTCGTTCGACATCTTCACAATCCCAATCGGCCCGTTTTCGCGTACCATTTCGAGGACGTGCAAATGCCGCTCGAGCATGTCGACTTCCGTTTTCATCGTATCGATCATTGTAAGGAAACTCAGGAGTGTGATGAGTTATTCCTTCACATTGCGGCAGTGTTTGACTCTCTAAATAAGAGCAAATCCACTCACAAAGAACTGGAGCGAGCACTCAGCCTTCGACGTCGTACGTTACTGTTTTGCCTTTAGTGGTTCGTAGATGAGGATCCTGCCGTTACTACGAACAGTAACGAGATAGTCCTCGACCGTGAATCGAACTTCGATATCACTCTTTTTCTCCGCACTTGCTTCGATGATGCCTTCGAGTGCATCTGGGTTCACGTACTCGTACAATAAGAGTGTGGTTTGGCCACCTGCCGGCTCAATTACGTTCATGAGTGCATCAGCGGCTCCAGTAACAAGCTCCATATTCGATGCTTCGAGGTCAATCGTCTCGGATGTGACCAATGCGTATTGGGGTGGGGGACTTGGGCCAGTGTGATTCGTGGTAGCACCGAATCAGTGTGACTGTTCGGCACGAACTCACCCACCTGTGGCAATACCACAAGTTCGGCGACGCGGATCATGGTGTCACGTTCACCCACTGGACAGACCGTCTCGACTGTCCTTTGCGCCGCTGTTGGGAGGTACTGTTATCCGATCGCTGGACAGTCGGACTACTGTGAGGAGAGCAATAAGAAACTGGACACACCGCGTCTCAGGTATCCTTCAACCAGCTAACTACCCCGCCTTCCACCTCTCCACTAGCCTCGTCGCTCACAAACTCTCTAAGTAGACAGTCACCCAGCAGAAACAGTTGTCAGTGTGGACTTGAAACCGAGACGGGCCCTTAGGGTGGAACCCAACAACAATCCGATCATACCGGGACTGTGAGCCAGTGAGGTCCGTAGGGTCGGCCCTCCTAGCGCCCTACGGACTGCTAGGCTTGTTGGAATAGAATACCCAGCAATAATTTCATAGGGATGGATACTTATTAATGGTTCGCAAAGAAGCAAGTGAAGTGGGGAAAAATAGGATAAACCTACGACTCTCACAGCTGATAATCCGGGGCATCCCAAATCGGAAGGAACGTACAATAATTGCTCCGACGACAGCTGTGATTTTCTTGAGCATCGTTGTCGGTGGTCTAGTTATCGCGAGAAGCTTTCCGGTTGATGAATACATTCATCCAAGTCACAGTCCATTCTAATCTTCGTGGCAGCGTTCACAATCGGGTTGTGAAGATTATATGACTAATTGAGGAGAGTGATATCGAAGTGACCAACGATAGCCACGAGAACCCCGCAGCCCATCAGTACACCGTCGCCATCGACAACGTGACCGGCGACGCGATGGCCTATACCTGTCCACACCACGTTCACCAAATTCCTTGCTGGGAAAGTAGGCCCAAACGCATCGCAAGATACTGTGCGAGTGCACCGGTGACCGCAGAGAGAATCACAACCCACAGCAGCGCATAAGTGAACTACCCCGCCCTACTTGCTCGCGGTGCTCGCTCCTTGAGGAAGGGACTTAGCGCCAGAATATAATTAAATTGTGCACCTGCTGCGATCAGACTCGCTATCGTTGCAGGTCCTGCAGCGATTAACTCCGCAAACCACGATGGTCCCCATATCGCTCAGGTAATTGCGGACCGTCCCTCCTTCGGTGGCTGTTACATCAGTTGACGTCTCATTCATCGTTGGGTAGACTATACGCCATTTCGAAGAAGACGATTTCGAGTGATACTGTTCGTCGGAATAGCCGCTCTATTCGTCGCTGACGGCGGAGTGATACGTCTTTTCCTTCCCGGTCAAGTTCATCTCGAAGCCATGCGATGAAGGCTCTGAATTCCTCGTTCGTATGAAGATCAATCCATTCCTCGAGATAGAATCGTGCTGGTGAATCATCTTCGACATGGGTAGCCCATTCCAAGTAGACCCATTCCGCGGGAACAAGAACTGCAAGCGTCTCGACATAACCGCCTTCATTCGCTGCCCGCTTTAGAAGATCTTCAAAAGCGCGCGTTGTAGGTGCTAAGTCAGAATCGATGTACTCGGTTTGCGGAACGGCCAGTGCCTCGAACGAACGTTCAAAGTAATCATTTTCGTCGGCAGTGAGTACTCCGAGAAAGTCGACGAGTCGCGACTTCGATTCCATAGTCGGTGCATCCCCAATAGCATGTCCGAAAACGCCAACAAGTGTCTCAACGAAGGCATAGTCTTGTACGAGATACCGCTGAAAGACGTCATCGTCGAGATCTCCAGTTCCAAGGTCACTCGTAAAGCGATGGGTTGTTGCATTTGTCCACTCGGGTTCCGCACGTTTGCGAAGCCAATCTGTGAATCGAGGTGTCTCGTACGTCTTAGTATACTCCTCAAAGGACTTGGGAACATTCGCAACGTTGGTATCGTGGCCAGTCATACCGACCATTCCTCCTGTCGCCAAGCAGCGTCCCAGAAGTGATACTCGTAGCGTCCAGATGTTCGAAACAAGTCCTGATAGCGGTCGCGCTCAACCTCACTTTTGTTCCCAGCGATGTCGTCCATCAACTCCATACACCACATCGTCAGTTCCGTAAACTCACCGCCTGCATACATCTCGATCCACGCAGCATACCGATCATCGTTAGGCAATCCTGCCTCCGCGAGTCGCTTTCCTGTCTCGTTGAAACCCCACATACAGGGCAGAAGAGCTGCCACGAGATCGCCGAACGTCCCTGTTGTCGCGGTACGAACAAGGAAGTCGGTGTATGCCCTTGTGGTGGGCGATGGTTCGGTAGTTTCTAACTCCCCTTCCGAGATGCCGAATTCAGCTGCATACTCGCGATGTAAGTCCATCTCTGTGTTGATCGTCGAATTGAGGAGTTCGGCAAATGTACCCATCCGTTCGAGGTCGGGCGCCTTCGTTGCACCCTGGGCGAACACTCGTGCATAGTCGATTAAGTAAACGTAGTCTTGTTCGACCCAATATCTGAATGGTTCTTCGTCAAGAGTCCCGGCCCCTAACTCTTCGACCATCGGATGTTCGAGGATAGCATCCCAGATCGGGTCTGCTACTTCCTCGAGACTACTCGTAAACCTCATAGTTAGACGTGAGCGCCGCGCACCGATATAACTTGGTAATATGAGTCGGTGATTGGTAGTGGTCTATTAGTTTATGAATATAAATTGACTAGACAATTCGTCATTGCCGCTCAATCCCCCGGACTGATCGACGATGTGGATAACGAGCTGATAGTCTGTACGCACCTGCATCACGTCCAGTGGAACTCTCAACGTGTCCCCATCGTGATACTTTGTTCGAGGGCTTACCAGTCCTCCGGAATGCACCAGATAACAACCCGCGGACTCAATTTCCCACGTTCTAACTCTCCCTATTCATGAAGCTCTTCGAGTCGCTGATGAACCGGCCGCCGTTCCATAGCAACCGTATCCGCGACCCGTCAAGCGGTCACTGCCGGAAACTCGGACTCGCGCATCGCTGCCAGTATATCGTCGTCAGTCGTATCCTCTGCAAATTGACCACAGGTGTTGCGCTCTCTCATGTGTCAGCGTGGGGTTAATTTTCAACCGGCAGTATTTGGACATTAGTCAAGAAGTAAGGGTCTGGAATGAGATCACGTGTGTAATGACCTACGAAAAGTTAGATACAGAATTAATAAATGTCTTACTGAATGACGGTCGAGCGAGTCTCCGTGGTATCGCCGAGGATTTGGATGTCTCGGTAACAACAGTCTCAAATCACCTTGAAGACTTGCAGGACACAGGTGTCATTACTGGCTACACCCCGACACTGGATTATGATTCGTTAGGCTACGATGTCACCGCTGTTATTCAGCTCAAAGTAGAAGGAACAACACTTCCGGACGTCACTGCTCGTCTGCGAGAGCAACCGCAGATGATCAGCGTGTACGGAGTTACCGGTGACCATGACATCATTGCGATCGGCAAATATACAGATACCGATGAAATGAATCAACAAATCAAAACGCTCCTTAATGATGCAGACATTAATGAAAGCAACACGAGCGTGGTTCTGAACATGGCTAGCGAACACGAACAGTTCGAAATTGGAGAGGAGAGCTAAAATCGAAGAACTACTCAAGGGGAGAGCTCACTCAAGCAGATGGACATTGCCGTCTATATGGCTGTGTTGTGCTCGTCCTCGCAGGGCTCTATCTGATAGACCGACTTCCGGGTGCACACAGAAAGTCTCGCTGGTCAATTGAGTGAACAGATGACCCTCCATGGTTCGAAGGCATTTGACCCGAGCAAAGAATAATAAATCATAGCAAACCAAATGTTTGGTTCCTTCATTCATTTGCTAGCAAGAAGAGAAGCGTTCCATCGATTACCCACTTTGGACTGCTGTACATCATAGGTTAGAACCGCAAATACATCGCCCTGCTGTTACACATTAGCCAATTTCAGGGGCGGGGTGGTAATCTCACGTGGCAATAGTGGCGCGCCTGAAGCAATCGAACATCCGCTCGTTGAGTACAAATACGACCGGGATGCGAGTTAAGATCCACATCCGGAGCGATGAGGTGCGTGTGTTCACTGCAAAGTAACCCAATACAAGGATTAATAACCCTATTTGTTAGTGTTAAATACGTCTTGCGTGTGTCTGACGCATATTAATGGTAATCGGTAGTTATCATTCTGGTGAATGCAGTAACCACGGTCAATGCACAGCTCACCATTCTCGATGACTGGTGATGGAATGATTCACCGTGGTCCACCGCATGATAACAATGCCACGAATATCAATCACCGTCCCTGATGAATTAGATGAGTATCTTAATCAGCAATCGAGTGAAAGCGGCGACTTTGATTCTAAGTCAGAAGTGGTGAGAGAGTCAATCAGGTCGATGAAAGATGGTGATGTCGAGGTGGATGAGTTGGAACGAGAGTTAGAGGAAAAGCAGTCACATTACGAAGACGAGATTGAAGAATTAGAGACAACGGTCGAGCGGCTTGAGAATGAGAAGCGCACAATTCTCTCTCAGCGGGAGGAAAATCAAGAGTTAGTGAAGTGGGCTAAAGAGGAACAATCGTTACAGCGTAGACGTGAGAAGCGTCAAACCGCACCGGTATGGAAACGTGCAAAGTGGTGGCTAACTGGGTATGACAGTTAAATAATGCCGTTAGGAATATCGGAAGGCTTATAGAGATTATTCAAGAGTTTATTTAGCTGAATGCAGGCGCTAAGCCCCCTTCCTCAGAGAGCGCCGAATGGCGCGAGCAGGGAGGGGAAGTTCACAACACGTCGATTATAGCGAGTATGAATCTATGAACGATGAGGAACTGCGAAAGAAATTTGAACGCTTCTTGCCGACTAGCGACCCATTCTCGACGCAGATCTATTTTATCATACTATGTCGATGAATCTACAAAAGCATTTTCACTGTAGCCATCTGTTACAGCAGAGATGACTGAAAACACACCCAAGAACGTCACCGATTCTATCCGTTATCAAGGCAAGGCGATCGATGATCCAGCATGGATACCTGAATTTCTCGCCAACCAGGAAACGGGTGTGCTCGGTCTCATCGATGACGATATCCCTCATCTTGTGACGCAACTCTTCGTCTACAACCGAAATGAAGGCGTGATTTACCTCCACGGTGCACAGGCGGGACGTGCTCACGATCTCGTCAAGAGTGGCGACCAGCCGCGCGCTTCCTTCACAACGAGTGAGAAAGGGCGGTATATCCCGGCTGACGAACCGGTAAACTTCACCATTGAATACTCAAGCATGGTCGCCTACGGAACCATTGAATTGCTCGCTGATAGAGAGGAGAAACGAGCGGTCCTTGAGCAATTTATGGAGAAATTTGCACCGCAACTGACCGAAGGCGAGGATTATGCGCGAATAGCTCAGGAGTCCATCGATCGGACGGCCGTCTATCGTCTTGACGTCGAATCATGGAGTGGGAAAGAAGGGTGGAAAGATCCCGATTATCCAGGAGCGTACAGTCTTGATGCCACCCGGCAACCATGATTCTCTGCTCATATATTGTCCTGCACTTGTTGAGTTCTCAATCCTCAATGAGTGGCCGTCCATTCAACTTCGAGTGTCTCTGCAACCCACCGAGCAGTGACAGTCGAGGACTCCGCTTACGAATCTCTCGAAGAACGTCATCGCTACACGGTTTTTCCGCAAATTATTCCTTCTCGACGATGGACTCATACACCTCACCGCGTGACTATCGATATCGGTCCTTGCTACCGTCTTCGCGTTGAGCACTGTGTCGTACTAACACGAAGAAAATGCTCCAGTTCCTCGAAGTGCAATATATGCCGGGCTCGTACGTATTATATACGTCTGGTTACGATACCAGAGTGGATATCATGACCAGTGGTCGATTTATTCGGGGAGCTCCCCGAAACAAACACACTTTCTGATTCTGACGTACAGTTCCTCGACACCACGCTTCGTGACGGCGAACAAGCGCCGGGAATCTCGCTTACGCCCACCGACAAAGCTGAGATCGCGCAGAAGCTCGATGCCACCGGCGTCAGTATCATCGAGGCCGGCAGTGCTTGTACGGGAGTCGGCGAAAGAGAGACGATTTTGAGGGTTACCAACCTCGATCTCGACGCGATGGTAACGAGTTTCGCCCGCGGGGTCAAGAACGATATCGACCTCGCACTCGACTGCGGGGTTGACGGGGTGAATCTCGTGGTTCCGGCGAGCGATCGCCACATCGAGGGGAAAGTCGGAACGACACGCGACGAAGTGATCGAAACGACAGTCAATCTCACCGAATACGCCAAGGATCACGGTCTTTGGGTGGAGGTTCTCGGTGAAGACGGGTCACGCGCTGACCTCGATTTCCTCGAACGACTAATGAGCGGAGCCATCGACGCCGGTGCTGACCGCATCTGCTACTGCGATACGGTCGGACACGCAACCCCGGAACACACAGCGGCCGCCGTTTCCCAACTTGCTCCCCTCGGTCCGACGAGTACCCATACTCACGACGATCTCGGGTTAGCTATGGCAAATACACTCGTGAGCATAGGGGCTGGAGCGAATCTCGTCCACGCGACCGTCAACGGAATCGGCGAGCGCGCTGGTAACGTCGCACTGGAGGAAGTCGCCATCGCACTCGATCATGGGTACGACGTCGAGACGGTCGAGACCGAACGACTATACGACCTCGCACAGACGGTCGCGACAGCGACCGATGTTCCGCTCGCGCCGAACAAAGCCGTCGTCGGCGAGAACGCCTTCGCACACGAGTCGGGCATCCACACCGACGGAACCCTCAAAGATGAGACGATGTACGAGCCGTATTCTCCAAATGCTGTCGGCCGTGAGCGCCGACTCGTGCTCGGAAAACACGCCGGCAGAGCGGGTGTCCGTTCAGCACTAAACGAACACAACGTGGAAGTGACCGATGACGAACTGACCACGATTGTAGAGCGAGTGAAAACGATCGGCGAACGGGGACGACGCATCACTGACACTGATCTGCTTGCGATCGCCGACGAGGTACAAGGACGTGACCGCGACCGACCTATCGAATTATTGGATCTGACTGCCACTAGCGGTGGTGCGACACCAACCGCGAGCGTTCGATTGGCCGTCGACGGCGAGGAGCACGTAGCCAGTGGCGTCGGAAGTGGTCCCGTCGATGCTGCCGTTACCGCCACCCGAAAAGCGCTCGACATCGATGCGACGCTCGAATCGTATCACGTCGACGCAATTACCGGAGGAACGAACGCACTTGTCACTGTGGAAGTCGAGGTGTCACATAGCGACCATTCGGTATCGGTGAACGCGAGCGACGCGGACATCACTCGTGCTAGCGTCACGGCCATGCTCGACGCCTTCAACCAACTCCTCGAAACCGATCGCAGGTCAGTCACAGTTACTGAGTGACGATTCAACAGATTTTGCACACGTGACGAACCACGTTCTCGCGGACAAGTGGACGGCACTGGAAGCGGCTGCCGCCTAGGCACGAGAAGAAGGATACACCCCATACGTCCTATCGGCTCGTGTCGGTGGTGAGGCCGCCGAAGTTGGCCGCGTTCATGCCCAATCGGGAGGAGTGTGCCGCGACCGGCCGTCCAATCGACCCACCAGCGGCAATCCTGTCAGGGGGCGAAACGACCGTCACCGTTGATGGAGACATCTTCTGCGGGCCGAACCAGGAATTTACACTTGCGGCGGCACTCGAACTGACCCGCCCCGAAATTGTCGTCGCGGGCATCGACACCAACGGATTGGATGGAAACACGAGCGCTGCGGGTGCTGTCGTGGATACTACAACTGTGTCACGATCGAACGCCTCCGAGGCGAAAGCAGCTTGGAAAATCACGACGTTTATCCGTTGTTCGGCACCCGAGATGCGCTCATCGAAACCGGCGAGACGGGGAAGAACGTCAACGACCTACGCGTCGTGGTCGTTACGGATTCCGAGGAGGACAGAGAATCGATCGACCGAACGCGATTACGGGACAGAACACAATGACGACACCGAACTATCGCGACCCACGGGTACTCCGACAGCAGAGGCATCGTGTGTTGAACTTCTACTATCCCGACTGTATCGACACTCGATACGGTGGATACATCGCCCAACTCAACGAACGGGAGGGGTTCGTCTACGACAGACAGACGAAGCATCTCGTCGCGACCGCGCGGACGGTTCACAACTTCAGCGTCGGCACCCTCATCGACGGCTCGGTGTGGTGTCAGACGGCGGCGGAACACGGGCTTACCTTCCTCTCGAATCACCACTGGGACGACGACAACAAGGGACGCGAGGACGACGAGCGTGCCGAAGCTTTGCATCTGCGAACTAAGGACGAACAGTAGCGCGCTGAACGCCCCCGATTCCAATCGATTCAGTGCGTTCGTCGCTCGGGCTTCAGGTGCCAACCCAACTTCGAGCGGCGTCGTAACGATCCACTGCTTGAACTGCCACGCTTCGTCGTCAGTCTTTCCAGATTCGATTGCCTCCCTCACCCGTGCCTCAATTCGGTTACACCACGCCAGACTGCGTTCATTTTCACTTTCCTCCATCTGCCATCAGGGAACCGAAGCAAAAGCAGTACATCAGGCAGCTAGTGCAGTGCTTTTCGACCATGGTTTTGCTGTGGGCTATATTTTTGTAGGGATGTATCATGGAACCGGTCATGGTGTTGGTCTCTCACTCCACGAAGCACCCTCATTGTTAAGTGATGAACTGCTCAAGGCTGGCCACGTCATCACGGTCAAACCGGGAGTTTACGATCCCAAGAAGGGAGCTGTGCATATCGAGGATTTAATCATGGTCACATAGTCGTGCTACGAGAATCTCACCGATTATCCACGTTACCTCGTCCTGTCATCCAGATAGGCTACGATTCGATCTTAATCGCCGACTCGTACCGGTCTGTGATGTTCTTAGAATCAACACAAACTGTTTGTGAATGACTCTCGTTTGAGTGTCCAATGGTCGACGCACGCGAATACCACGAGCAGACGAACCACTCCCCCGAGAGTATCCGGAACGATACGTTCTCGTTAAACCATGCGAACAAGCCACGTCCCTATAAACTCTACAAGAGGTTATCAAAGCGTTCACTCCCGGAATCGACACGCTCGCCCGGCGAACCAGCTTTATCGGCGATCACTACATCGACCGACACTCCGCGTAGTAATGCCCTATCCTCGCTTGATGCCCAATCCATCCACACCCTTTGTCACTACGCGACGGGGATCACGAAAGAACTAGAGAGACAGGGCCAACGAATGCGGTTTCGCGCAGCCTCTTGCACGGGAAAGCTCTATCACGTCGACCTCTACGCTGTCACGGGTGACATCGACGGGCTTGCCCCCGGCGTTTATCACTTCGATCCCGAAACTGAATCGTTCGACGTGCTTCGCGAAGGCGATTATCGTGGCGTCCTCACCCGAGCGACAGGCAACCACGCGGCAGTCTCTGACGCCCCCGTTACATTTGTTGCCACCTCAGAATGGTGGCGCAATGCCTGGAAGTACCGCGAGCGAACCTACCGTCACGCGTTCTGGGACTCGGGCACCATTCTCGCGAACCTGTTGGGAGTTGCCCACGGAAACGGTCATCGGGCATCAGTCGTCACCGGATTCGCAGACCACCTGATTGCTCGACTCCTCGGTGTCGATCCCACAGACGAAGCGCCGCTCGAACTCGTTCCTGTCGGGAGCGGTGACCCCGCTCCAGACCCCCTTTCTGTCACGAGTATTGATCCCGAGGAAACGTCACTCTCACAGAACCCCGTCGAATACCCGCTAGTGGCCGACGCGTGGGAGCAAAGTACGTTGACAGACGGCAAGGCAGTGCAGGTGTGGCGCGACCACTTTCAAGACGTGTCCAAGCAGGCATTCGGACGCCACGATTCAGAGGATGGCGAATTGATTTCCCTGGATCCGGTCGATTCCGAGACGGCATCAAGTCGTCCGGTATGGTCTACTATCGAACGTCGGGGGTCACTCCGGGAGTACAGCCACAACCCGATCAGCTCGCGGCAGTTCGCGACGATTCTCGATCGCGCCCATCGTGGGATACCCACTGACTGTTTTGATGGTGAGCGCAGCGATGGATTAGTTGATTGTTACTGTCTCGTGCACGCTGTCAATGACATTCCAACAGGGGCGTATCAGTATCATCCAGACGCACAGACTCTCGAGCGACTGGGTGATATCGACCGTCGAACTGCAGGGCATCTCGCGCTCGACCAGCCAGTCGTTGGGAACGCCGCGGTGAACGTGTACTTTATGGCAGATATCGACGCCATCGTCGAGACGGCCGGGAATCGAGGGTATCGAGTGGCTCAGCTGGAGGGCGGCATCGGGTTAGGACGGTTGTATCTCGCAACCTATGCACACCGTGCGCTCGGTGGTCGCGGGTTCACCTTCTACGATGACCTCGTTACCGACTACTTCTCGCCCCGAGCGGCAAACCAGACGCCAATGACGCTGTTCGCGTTTGGAAAACCAGCGCGATAGTACTAGCATTACGTGACATAGGGCAGATCGAACCTTGGAGGGTCAGTTTCGCCTCGAATTATAAATATGTTGTTATATATTGCTAGATAGGAATTAACCACCGTTCTCACACAATTGAAGATGCGTTCCAGTTGAAGGAGTCGAAGAGTAAACGTCAGGCAACATTACGAATATGCGCCTTTACAGATTGATAGAGACTTTCGAAATCCTCGAAGTCGTCTACTGTGACGTGCTAACGGTCAGAAACGGCCTCTATCATAGCGCTCTTAATGTTTCGTTCACCGAGGGAGACAACCTCTTCTTTGAGTTCTTGATCCGAAATGTACTTGCAGACTGATCCGGTTTCGATTTTACCAGTATCGATATCAAAATTCATGCCAGTGCAGACCGTTATTTGTTGTTCCACCATTTCAGACACCTACTATTCGGCTCACCCGCTTGATCATGCATCACTTGGTTGAAATCGACGAATCAAGTGTTCGAACCCACTGTTCGAGTTTTTTCTGCGCGGGTGGGCCCGATAGAAGACTAACCGGGACGAAGATGACAACGCTACATACGAGGCCGAATATGATAGGTAAATTCGAGGAAAAACCGAATACATAGATTGTCGTGACGACTACGACTGCGCTTGCACAGATCGAAGAGAGTGCTCCTTGCCACGTTGCTCGTTTCCAGAAGAACGCACCGAAGATCGGGACGAAGATACAACCAGTGAGCAAATCGTACGCCAGAGTGAGAGCGAGAACGACATTCCCGATCTCGATCGCCGCATATGTCATGACCGAACCCAATACGATGATGACAATTCGAGAGACATTCGAATACGTCTCGTCCGATGCATCGGAATTGAGAAACCGTTTGTAGACGTCGCGCGTGAACAAGGTACTTGAAGCAAGCAACGCGGAGTCCGCCGTAGACATCATTGCCGAAACGAATCCGGCGAGAATAATCCCCGAGAAACCGACAGGAACGATTTCCAGTATCAGTCGCGGCAAGGCAAGTTCCGAATCGGAAAGCGGCGGAAGGAGAACGAGCGCAATCATTCCAAGAAGCGCAGTCGCAATACCGTAGACAATCGCATACGCTCCAGCAGCAATGCTCCCTTTTCGAGCTGTTTCAGCGCTATTCGCGGTAAACACACGTTGCCAGATATCCTGCCCGATCATGATCCCAAGGACATACAACAGAAAGTAGCTAGCAATAGTGTCCAATCCGATCGACGTGACACTGAAATACGACGGGTCAAGCTCAGTCATGAGCCTGGAGATACCTCCAACCGAGTTGAGACCAAGCGGAAGAGCGATACAGAAGATCCCAATGGTCATGATGCACCACTGGACGAAGTCAGTCATCGTTACCGTAAGCATTCCACCGAGCGCCGTATAGGCGATAATAATAATTCCCGCAAGCAGAATCATCGCACTCTAGTTAACGTCAAAGAGAACGCTGAGAACCTTTCCAACGGCAATCGTCTGCGTGATCGCGATGGTGAGTGCATAAATGCCGGCGATGATGGCACCGATCGTGCCGGAGTACTTATCGAACCGCCGTTCAAGCACCTCACCGAGTGAGTAGGCTTTGAGATTGGCGAGGTTTGTCGAAATAAGAATTCCAAGTGCAATCGTTCCAATACCGAGCGAGATGACCAACCAAGCACCCGAAATTCCGTGGACGTACCCCAGGCCTCCACCACCGACAGTAGATGCCCCTCCGAGAATGACGGCGGACATGACTGGAACGTACATCCAGAGTGGGATATTGCGACCAGCGACGAGGTAATCGTCTAGCGTTTCCGAATTTTGGTATCCCCAGTAGCCGATACCAATCATACCCAGCATATACAAAATGAGCAACCCAGTGTCTATGAGTGACACAACCATGGCATCACCTTTCCACCTTCAATATTAATAGATTGCTGTTAACGATCCCATCCTATGAAATAATACATACGTTTATCCGGTATCATACCACTGTGACACTATGTCCAACTGCCCCGATAATCGAAAGTACGATTTGCTTCGTCTGATCGAGGTGCACGGGCCCATCGGAAGCATCCGTTTAGTTGATCTTCTCCACCAACGTGGCTACTCCATCAAGGGACGAACCGTCCGACTCCTACTCTCGGAATTGGATGCGGACGGATTCACCGAAAAAATACCAGGCCGAGGCCGCGGTCTGACCGAGAAAGGTCACTCCGAATTGCGACTCGGTCACGTCAGCGGCCGACTTGAACAGGTTCGGGAACGCATCGCTGTGCTTACCGAGCAAGTCACGTACGATCCGTTCGAGAACACCGGTGAACTCGTCACCTCCGCTATCGATATTCCCGCTTCGAAAGTTGAAGCGGCCTTGAACAGGATACGTGCCTTGGACGACCTACCCGTTGGCCCTATCATCGTCGCGGTCGAAAAAGCCCCGAGCGAAACACACGACGATCTTGTTCGACTATTCTTTCCTTCCAGCATCACTATCGATGGTGTCTTGCTGTCACGAGGGATCTCTACCCAATTGCAGGTTGCCGGAATCGTGGAGTACCATCCGGATCCGGATTCGGTACCCGGGCGATTCGCGCACGAAGGGACTGTTTCGAATGAGCATGGCGGTGCCATTCTCCGCTACACCGATGCGATAAGTGGGGAGGGGTCAACCGTAGACGTTGCAGACCTCCTCATCGAGGCAGGGCGACCGTCAATTAGTCCGCTTCTCGAGGGCGATGCTCCCAGCTTATTGGTCGTGGATAACCGAGAATTTCCCGTGGTTCGATACGAAGAGGCGTTCGATATCGCTGCTGCGAGTCGAGCACAACTCGGCGGGGTTATTGATCTTAGAAAGCCGCGAGAGACGGGTCCATTTCCGTGCGGCCAACCGGGGTGGGACTTTGCCTCCATGTCGTATGGAGCGATCGGTGAACTTGCGATTTCACTCCTTGTCGAAGAACACTACGATGAATCCTGGGCAACGTTACACGGGCTGAAAGAACGGTCGGCGTTTCAATCCGTCGCAACTGCACTTCCCTTCGAACAATGCTAAGTGTTATTCGGCGAACTGCCGTTCGAGGAGCGTGACAGCAAGGTATGCTCCAAGCGTCTGAGTTGATTCCGTCGGGTCGTACTTTGGCGAAACTTCCATCACGTCAGCAGCGCCGATTGCATCGTGTGTGCCTAGGAGTTCCATCACCTGCAACGCCTGATGCGCGCTCAACCCATCCGGTTCCGGCGTTCCGGTTCCCGGTGCAATCCCCGGATCTACGCCATCGATATCGAACGTCACGTAGACCGCGTCCGTGTCTGCTGCCGCGGCTTCAACGGCCTCAACGATCACATCGGTAATGCCACGGTCGTGAACGTCACGCATCGTATAGAGGTTGAGACCAGATTCCTCGGCGAATTCGAAAAAGTTCGGGCTCTCATAGCCGCGAATACCGATTTGGCTGATGTGTTCGAAATCACTGTACTGTGACTCGGCAATGAGCCGCGTACTTGACCCGTGATAGTGTTTTCCGAATGTCGCGCTCTCATTGGAGGTGTCGGTGTGGGCATCGATCTGAACCAATCCGACGGAGTCTGCACCCGACCCCTCGGCAAAGCCGCAGAAAGCCGGATACGTACAGTAGTGATCGCCTCCCAACACAAATGGGAACGTCCGTTCGGCGACCGTTGCGACGTGTGATTGGATGCTCTTTGCGGTTTGTTCATAGTCCATCGGGAAGACCGGCACATCGCCACAATCAGCGATGTGGAGGTCGGAATAGTCCACCTGAGCACCCGTATTCATGTTAGTCAGTCCCCCTTTGTAATTCGATAGGTACGCCCACCAGGCGCTTGCTCGACGAATCGCTTCGGGTCCATAGCGGGCCCCTGGCCGATTCGTGAGCGCGCCGTCGTACGGGACTCCGAGAACACCAACATCGACGTCATCGAGATCATCGACATCGCGGGATTCTCCCTTAAGAAACGTGTTACTGCCTGCGTATGCCATCTCTACGTCTGCGCCTGGATGAGCGGTTCGGAATTCCCCAGCAGGTGTCGGATCGGAGTCAGTCATTGGTGATACTTATTTTTTGTTGGTATATGGTTGTGAATGACAGTATCGAACTCATGCGTGGCAATGTGTTGCCACCCAATTATTATACAAATTTCGGTCAAATTATTTACTTGAACCGACGTCATTATCACACCCTCACTTTCCGTAACCCCTGACGCTGCTAATATGCCACAGTACCGCGCACATGCCGAACATTTTTCCTTCGATGTCATCACCGAAAGCCACGAGAATCTCGTATACCTCCAGTACACAGTCTCCATCGACGACGTGACTGAAGAACTGATGGCCTGCACGTGCCCGCATCACGTCCACCGTGATGCATTCTGCAAGCACATGGCCGCCGTCGAAAATGCAACTGACGACGGGACGCTCGATGCGTTCCCCTCCGAGGACAACGACGATACCGAACCCGAAAACTGTGACTGCGACGGTCTCAGTGGCTTCCCGTGCTGGCCATGCGTGCGGACGGGACAGAAACTCGAAAAGCGATGCATCTGTTCGATCCGAACTAACCACCGCTTCAGCTCTTTTAATATATCTGATTTTAAGGAAATGGAGACACGGGTAGGACTGGTTCACTTTCACTGAACTTAGCGCGTTTATATGACGCTTGCTAGCCTATCTCTACTGGAGGGGTGTAGGCATGACATCATATACTGAAACAGAAAATACGGTCGAACCCAGGCAAAAAATCACTCCAAACCTCTGGTTCAATGATCAGGCAGTGGAAGCCGCGGAGTTTTACACTTCCGTGTTTGAAAACGCGGAGATCAAGGGCACGACCCATTACCCGGATGCCGGGCAGGAAATGACCGGGAAGGAAGCCGGCAGCGTGATGACGGTTGCCTTCGAGGTCGAGGGGTTCTCGTTTGTCGCGCTCAACGGCGGGCCGGAGTTCAGTTTCAACCCGTCGATATCGTTTTTCGTGAGTCGAGAAACAAAAGAGGAAATGGATGAGTTATGGGCACGGCTCGTCGATGGTGGGGAAGTACTCATCCAGCTTGATAAACACCCGTTCAGTGACTATTACGGCTGGGTACAGGATCGATATGGTGTCACGTGGCAGCTCATCCTTCCCAGCAACGAAGGCGACTGGCGGCCGGATCTGGTGCCGTCCCTCATGTTTACACAGGACAACGTCAACAAAGCCGAGGAAGCCATCCATTTTTACACCGGTGTCTTTGCTGACACCGAACTGGGTCACCTAGAGCGGTATCCGGAAGACACCGGTCCAGCCAAAAAAGGGGCGCTTGCCTTCGGAGATCTCAAAGTCGAGGACGTCTGGCTGGCTGTTATGGATACCGGCGTTGAACAGGACTTCGCGTTCAACGAAGCTATCTCCCTCATCGTCAACTGTGAAACCCAGGACGAAATTGACGAACTCTGGGACGCACTCAGCGCGGCACCCGAGGCCGAGCAGTGTGGCTGGCTGAAGGACAAATACGGCGTCTCGTGGCAGATCACGCCGACGATGCTGAACGAGCTGCCGGACGACGACCCAGAGGCCAATGCGCGCATGATGGAGGCACTGCTGGAGATGAAGAAGCTCGACATTGCAGGACTGCAAACAGCATATGATGGAAACTAAGCTGCGTTAACCAAAGAACAATGTCAAAATCAAACATCAACTTTACCGCTCAACTGGTTACAATCGGATCGCGAACCGTCCTCAGGCTACCCGAGCACGCGAGTGAAAAGCTCCCATCTCGCGGCATGGTGATGGGCCGCGGAACCATCAACGGGTTCCATTTTCAGACCCCGCTTGAACCGGACGGTGAAGGAAGCCACTGGTTCGAGGTCGACAAATCCATGCGTGAAAACGCTGGAGCAGACGTCGGCGACACTGTAACATTGGAGATTGAGCCGATAAGTGACTGGCCGGAACCCACGGTGCCAGCGGACTTGGAGAATGCTTTTGCAGACCATCCAGAGGCACAGACTCTCTGGAATGATATCACAACGAAAGCACGCTGGGAATATATCCGCTGGATCCGCTCCGCTAAAAAGTCCGAAACACGCGAGCGACGGATCGAGACTGCCTGTTCGAAACTGGAAGACGGTCAGCGCAGACCCTGCTGTTTTGACAGCAGCTCCTGTACTGTTCCCGATATATCGAAGAGTGGAGTGCTGATTGAGCCGATGGAAAATCGCTGACCTGGAAAGCCCACGAACAACACGGGTGGGAGCAATTCAGTGCGACCGTCCGGCACGAACTCATTCACGCCTGGCAGTATCACGAGCTCGGCGAGGCGGAGCACGGGCGAACGTTCGATCGGTGGACGGACGCCCTCGATACAACCCAGCACTGTGAGCGGTTCACATCGCCGAAGTGGTGGCTCATCTGCGAGGACTGTGGCGGTCGGATTGCCCGGTATCGACGCTCGAAGACCCTTCGCAACCCTGAGGAGTACAGTTGTGGTGAGTGCGGCGGTGCAATTCGCGTTGAGGAGAGTGAGGCCACTGACCGATTTCCGTTTAAGTAGTTCTCGCGACAAGGAGTAAATACGAGGAAGATTCTCACGGCCCACTGCTTTCTGCGTGAGTCAGTTCTATCGCTCTTCTTTCACAGAAAAGCCTACACTCGTTAGTATTGTATACTAACTCTCGGCAGCCCAATTTCTCACTGTAATGCACCCCAAGCAGAAGAGCTATTACGAATTATGCATAACTCATAACTACGATGGCACAGTCTGCTGCCTCCACCGATTCGATACCAATTGCGCAACTCCAAACAGTCGTCGAACTACTGGAGAATCCAACACTGGCGCGAATCTATACCTATGCACTCCGTTCTGATGGCGCTACTGTCGCGGACTTCGTCACTGAACTCGATATTCCACAGGGAACCGCCTACGACTACGTTCGAAAACTCGAGGCTGCAGGACTACTGACGAAACAGGAAGACAATCGCCCTTACGAATTCGAAGCCGAACCGCTCTCGCTCACACTGACGACAGACGGCGAGACGCGAACTATCACGGACGAACTCGTGGACGCCGCCGCACAACGCACAGAAAACGAGGATATCGACGTCTACATTGACCGGCACGGTATCGATGGCCTCGCAACTGCCCTAGAGTACGCTGGTGAGTTCGTGGAGGGTACCGTCAATCATCGAATCATGGCCCGTGAACTGGATCTGTCGCCACTCGAAGCAGAGATCATCTTGCAAGCTCTCGAACCGGTCATCCGTGCCCACTCCGACGACGAATGACGACATACATCGCAGATACGGGTGTCTTCGTCCGGTGTGGTGGCCCGGACAACGAGAAGTATCAACGGCTTCGCCGCGCTGTCCGACACGCTGGTGTCTCGCTGCTCGTCCCTCGTCGCGTGTATGAGGAACTCGGTGGCGATCCTGACGACGAAGCGTATCCATCGAGCAACAGTCGTTGGCAAGAGGGAGTTGAAGAGGGATGGATCCAAATTGCCGATGAACTCGATTACACCAATTCACGAGTATCGCGGGTGATGGATGCGGCTCGACGGTTTATTGCGAACGACACGGACCGCCCTGAGGATACAATCGAAAAGACGGATACTGCACTTATTGGCCTCGTAGCACAGCTCTTTGACACAGGTCAAGCAGGCTCCGTTGTCTTGCTGACCACGGACAAACCAGCAGGCCGGGCTGCAGAATCATTGCTTCCCAGCCATGGGTTCACCAACGACGTTGAATATCGATATGCCAGTGTCGAATTCCTCGAGACAATCACCACAGACGAGTTCGACGGCTAAAGAATAGACCACCTACCAAGTGGACAGTCAGCCGGGCAGACACAGGGTGCCCACCCCAGCGTGAAACACCCCGCTTTTCAAGTGAAATTCAACAGCACAGACAACCAGCACCAGCCAGCCTGACAGTCCACTATTGCCACACCACAGTTCCGGAGTAAATCAGCTGTAGACTACCGGAAGACGCCTTGTCCTCCCACAATCACCCTTGCCCTCATAGACAGTCCCACTGACTCACCTCTACTGACAGTCCGGCCGCTGATTCACAGAAGACAGTCCATTGGCCTCAACCGGTTCACGTCACAACTCGTCCCAATACACTGGACAGTCCGCTGGTCATCGCCGGATACGGTCAAATCCCGTAGATACCGGGATGACAGTCCCACGGCTGTAATACTACCAACATCGGGTCTACTAAACGGTAGCGGACAGTCCAGAGTTGCTTTGTCCAGCTCCGGGTTGGTTATCCTCACCTCCTGAGGACAGTCTGGCAGTACGTTCATTGAAATCTCGGTGTCTCTCCTAGTGGCACCCCCAGTATAGCACCCGTGTTGGCACCCAGACCTGCGTGAGGATAGTGGGCACCCCAACCAATGCATCCACTGGCACCCCTCTCTCGTCGCTCATCGGATTTTATCGTCCTGCCCCAGTAGAAGGGACTATCAGAACTCGTCGCTCTTGATGACTGTCTTATGTTGTCTCACAGCCTTTGTGTCTCGTACTTCGTCACTCGGTTTCTGGGGTGGACCGCTCCTCGAGGTTCTCTCGTCCTAGTGGCTATCGTCCTCTCGTAACGCTGCACGTCCTTGCTGTCGGTACTGTCGCCTGGCTCGCTCCCCGTCGTACTGTACATCTCTCGTTTTTAGCTCCATTCTCGCTCCCGCTATACTGTCCGTCGCAGTCTCGCTCTCAATGACTGTCTACTGTTCTCAGTGTGGTTGTCGCTCTACTTTCTGTTACCAATATCCCCTTCGGGAAGCTAGTTCACTCGGAGTTTCGGCTTTTGTTTCCCACTGTTGGACTGTCCTATCCCGCGTTGTCCTCTGTTCAGTGGGTGCTGTTTCTGCAGGAGACTGTCTATCTATTTTCTCTCTCTGGTCCGTCGTGGTTTGTCTCTAGTGGACTGTCGCTGGTCTCGTTGTGATGCCTGTCGTTGCGTCGCTCTTGGTGGACTGTCCGGTTGTTTCTCCGGAGTGTTTCCGCCGCTTTTCGTCACACCATTTGGATTCCGCTGGACGCCTTCTGGGGTGCGCCCATTTTCTCGCCCATTATAGGGTGCTGTTTTCACTTCGTCTCCGGGGTGCCAGCCGGTCGCGCTTCACCTGTTTCCTCTATCTCTTCTGGTTGATACTTTTGGGGTGCCAGTACTCATGTCACAGTTGGGATTCACTCTCGCTCTCGGCAGAGTTTCTCCCGCTATTTATCTATGTATCTATTCTGTTAATTTCTCGTAGACCTGGTTTCCCTCTATTTCTTCGCCCCCCTAGTTTAGAAGGTGCTTTACCGTCGGGATGATGTAGTCACGCCATATAGGGGGCTATATTTATAGCCTCACAGGGAAAATAACGCCTCATGAGCAATGGTTCAATCACTGAAGAGTTAGATGGAACAGTACCCACCTTCGAAGAGATGCAAGACCGCCTCGGTCATCCCCGCCGCAACATCCTCCAAGTGTTATTGTCCGCTGATAATACTGCAGTGAACACCTCGGAACTACGGGAACACGCCGGCATTCCCACCGGCAGCATGACCCATCACATGGACCTACTGGAACGGTGGGAGTTAGTCGAAGAAATTGATCGGGTTCACATCGGTCAAGGATCACGGGCAATCGTGTGGCAGTTGACGGAACGGGGTGAGCAGTTCTGTGAGGAGGGGTTGGAACTTGCCGCTAGAGATCTCGCCCATCCCAATGATGTGGAAGTGCTCTGGGAACGGATAGAAGCACTAGAGGAAGAAGTTGAGACGCTACGCACCAAGCACGACAACGATATTGAGGACCTGCGTACACGGACCAAGAAGGCAATTCAGAAACTGAAAGAGAATTTGTAGTCCGCAAGCAGCCACTTAGAGGAACTCTGCCGCTTCGTCAATCACGTCCTCTCTCGCATCATCGACCTGCTGTTCCTCCGTTTGTATGAGCGCCCCATTAGTAATGCCTGACTCTATGTTGGCTGTCACAGAACCTTCTTCGTCCACTGTATGGTCGATGAGGTTCGGGAGGTGAATATTCGACGCGCCTTCCCGATAGAGCATGATGTCCATCGGTGTCTCTGTTTCCGGCGGCACCACGATCACGTCCCACTCGACGGTACTGAGATCACCATCGATCTCGTACTCGGGGATGACCGGCGGCTTGATATTCTTCGTGCCACCGTCGGGGTACGCACTGGCATCGGTAAAGATGTCTGCCGCCGACGTGAATCGAGCATGTACTTCTCCCTCTCCATCTCGAAGCTCGTACTTGCCGGTCTGCTCGTCATACACCCAAACGTTCTCGCGTCCGCCGGGGCGTGTCATCGTTTCGCCGTCAATCGTCAGCGTCTGCGTGCCCGTATAGAACCGACGCTCGTCCGTCACACCATGGTTGCTTCGGCAGCAGAACGGCTCGTGTGCGACCGTATTATACACCTTCTCTGCCACCTCCTCTCGTGCAAAGAAGAGACAGCGGTGCCCGGAATTATGCGCTTGTGAGAGGTTTTTCACCGTCTGCGAGGGCTGCGTACTGCCGGTGGTGTGTTCGCTCTCGATATAGGCGTCATTCGTCCCCGCAAGTCGATTCAAGAGCGGGTGGTTCTTGCGGTAGTTATTCACTTTATCCGCCACCGTCACTGGGTCGTCGTCCGGTACAATCGCTAGAACGTCATCCAATCGGGCTAAACCGTCGGGCATGGCTTGACCGGTCTGCTCGGGAATCTCGAAGATGAATCCGAGTTGTGTCATCGGCACGTAGGCGTCGGCCATCGGTGCCCAATGCTCGGCTTTTCCGTCGTTCTCCGAGTCACCGAGATTCAGGAACCCGGTATCAAGCGGCTTCACTTCCATTTCGTCCTCGACCTCGCGATGATCGAGGTGCGTATCGGGTACTCGCTGCAAGACTTTGCGCCATGCTTTCCCAGCATCGGTCACGTCGTCACCAGGCAAATACCGATTCAACCGCTCAACACACACCGCTATTTGCACCCAGCCACCAGGATCGCCCTGGCGAATGCTCTCGTCGTAGACGGCTTTCAGCGTCTGATTGCGCAAGTGTTCGTCTGTCCCAACCGGGAGGTCTGCTGGATCGTCAGCTGTGGTGCCCTCGTTTAACTCACCATATGGCAGTTCGCGCTGAATTTCGGCGTCGGTAATCGGTGAGCTTCCATACTGCTCCAGACTCCGGTGAATCACGTCCTCGGCGTCTTCCTCTGACCGGAGCGGTGGGTACGGTGCAAACGTATGGATTTTCAGAGGGTCAGAGTACTGCATCCCACCTTTGATCGGAATTCGCGTCCAGACCTGGAAGTTCTCGGTCTCCATTAAATCCTCCTCGTTATACCCCTTGAACAACTTCGCGACCGGTCGGGCGTCTTCGTCGTTCGGCAGGCGGAAGATCACCGGGTTGTTACAGTTGGCTTTGACGGCACTCAGCACGCCTGCTTCTTTGAGCTGCTCGGGGTACTGGCAGGCGATGGTCACCGACAGGCGCATCGACCGCGCTCGGGCAAGCATGTTTTTGACGTCGAGATTCTGACTCGCGATTGCGTCGAACTCGTCGAAGATCGCAAAGAACGGCTCGTTCTCTCCATCTTCGAATGACCGGTTTTGAACCGCACTCCAAATCGGGCGCATCACGCCGAGGGTGATCATCTGCTTAACGTCCTGGTTCGACACTGGCGTTCGAACAATCACGATTTTGTTCTCGTCGATGATGTTCTGGAAATCGATCGAACTCTCACGCTGGGCGATAATCCGGCGAATCACCCCGTTCTCAACCCAGTTTTTCACCCGTGACAGAAGGGGACGGACCGCATCGTCGTCCATCTGGGCGATCTCGTTCACGAACTCCTTGATGTAGGGGTCCTCGACCTCCTCGGCGAATTGTTCGCGACGTTCCTGATTCAGGAGAACGAAGTAGAAATCGATCACTGAGTAGTCTTTGTCCGATTTCATCATCGCACGGCCCATACTCTCGGTAATCGCCCGCATGCGTGGGCCCCAATAGTCGTCATTGTCGAGAATCGCTTTCAAATTCTCCAACCGATCTTCGATTTCCCGCTCTTGTTCAACCTGGCTGTCCGTCTCGGGGATTTCGAGGAAGTTGATTCCAACATCCCGATCAAAGTCTTCGTCGCCCGGTTCGATCCAAATCACATCGTCGAGGCGATCCTCTGGCAGCAGTTGGAGGAGTTCTTTCGAGTCGCGTGCCTTGGGGTCGAAATAGACGAAACCGTGGCCAGCGTACGCTAGTTGTACCATCCAGTTCAGCAGCTCTGTCGTCTTTCCGGCACCCGTCGTTCCACACACCCAGTTATGCTGGAAGAGTGAGCCGAACTCAATCGGCACCTCGCGAAAGCCTTCCTGAGCACTGTCATTGTAGCCTGTCCACAGCGGACCTTGTGGACGGTCACGTGAGCCTTCGAGCAACCGACGTACCTTCGGCCCGGCGACGACCCCGTGTTCTTCCGTGTGCGTGAGCACTTCGGCACCGCCGATGCGGTCGTTCTTCGTCGGTGTTATTTGATACGGTTCACCGGTTGGTGCCCGAAGCTCATCGGGGATCTCGTCGGTGTCTTGCTCGTCGTGATCGGCGTCTACTGACTCGGTGTCAGGGGTGTCATCGCCGCCGAAGAGGTTGTTGAACATCGTGTGTCACCAAAGCCCCGTCGTCGGACTTGCACCGACGTGACGGCGTGAACCATCCGGGAAGCAGGGGAGCGCCGTCGTTGTTACTCACTGCGCTGACTGTCGGCTGGAACCTCGCCGCCACGTTGGGAGTAACGCCAGTCGATTTTCGGCGTCTCAATCTCCTTGTTCGGGATGTGTGCGGCACCAGCGAGTTCGCTTACCGAGAGAATCATCTCGCGGTTCTCCCACTCACGAGCGTGAAGTTTGTCGATGAACGCTCCTCGGTCGCTAGCAGGAACAGGCTCATCAGTGAACCCCTGCTCGGTCATCGTGTTGTAGTAGCGGGTGAACATCCCCGCGACGCCTCGGGCCCGTGATTCAGCCTCGTACTTATCGGGCGACGCGGCAAGAATCCGCATGTTAGTGTGAAAGCCGTACTGTCCGCGCTGCATTTCGACGACATCCGCCGCTTCGCGGTCCTTCTTACTCGCATCGCGAGTACGGGGATTGATCCACCCAACAACGCGGTCCGATCGAAGCCCTTCGGCGACGTCGTCCACGCTCTCACCCCGAGAGAGGAGCCCACCATTGCCTTCCGTCCAATCGTTTTTCGCGGGGCGGAAGACGACCTGCACAACAACGCGCGTTTCTGGCGTTGAAAGCATTTCACTCGTCACTTCGCCGTACGGGTCGCGCTCAAAGCCGTCGCCCTGGTGGTTCCGAATCGGGTAGTAGTAGTGGCGGTTTAAGTCGAGTTCCGCACCCGCTATGTAGTCATCAGCGTTGATCTGTGGGAATGCGTCGCCACCTTCCACTCGGAAGACCTGCGTGTTCGAGTAGCTGTTCGCGACGCGTCGCCGGAATTTGTTTGCGGCACTCTCGTCGGCAGCGTGCATGTAGAACTTCAGCTTCTCCTCATCGAACCACAACTCGAAGGAGTGGTGCTGGCTGATGTTCTTGTCTCGGAGTCCTTTCGTTCGAACATCATGGAGCGATTGGAGCATAGCTGCACCATCGACGATCCCTTGGTTGTCTTTGTAGGGACGAATCCCGAGTAAGACACCCGGCGTTTTGTCCACGGTTTGGGTGTACGACTCGTCAAGTTGGGTTGCAGTGTAGCTCCCGTGCGTCTCGTCACTGCCGAACAGTCCCATTAGAGTTCACCCCATTCGTCGGCGATGTACTCCTCAAACGGGCCATGCTCACTCGCTTTGTAGCTATAGACGATATCCTCAAATGGCGACGCTCGAACTTGGGCGTGCATCCACCCTTCGACGTCCGCATAATCGACGAGGTAGTCGGTGTAACCGAGTCCCTGCTCGCCACGTTTAGCGTGTTGGGTAATGAACTGCAGTTGTTCGTCGTTCATTCCGAACCGCTCTTTTGCGTCCTGCTCTTCCAGTTTGTCCGTGTAGAAGAACTCGGTCGTCGGAATCTGCCCGAGGATGGCACGTTTGTACTCTTGCATATCCGTGTCGTCAGCACTCGCGAAGTCCCCCGGTCGGTGCGAGAGAAACCACAGTCCGGCATTGAAGTGCCGCCAGTGACGGGCCGACTGTTGAAGCCACGCGAGGATTTCCTTCGATTGGAAGAGATAGTGGGCTTCGTCGACGACGAACAGCGTCTCACCGGGTGCCCGTTTCACCGCCTGATAGACCTGCCCGAGCATTAACTGGAGCATCGTCGCTTTGTCTGCCGCAGCACCGAGTCCCTGAATCTGCTGGAGGTCGAGATACGACACCTGACCTGGACGGATGTGCGCTTTCGATTCACCGACGAGTGCGTCGTGTTCACCGCCTTCTTTGAAGCCACTGAGCCGTCGGAGAAGCGGCCCGGCGTTCTCCTTGATCTGGGCCTTCTCGAGTTCTGAATCGACGTAGTCGACTGGATCCTCGCCCATGTCGGTGACGACCTCGCGGAAATCGGCCATCGTTGGGCTGTCCTCCGGTCTGTGTGTCGAGACGTCGTCCTTCAGGATTCCTGCCCGTTCGTAGGTGGCATTTAGCGCATCGGAGACGAGCGGAGCAAAGTCGCCGTTGGTGTCGCCGATCATGTCGAGGATGAAGTTGCGGGCTTCGGTGAACTTCATGTCGTAGGGGTCGAGATTCCCCGACGCTCGAAGCACGTCCTCCGGCGTCTCCTCGATGTGAAGCGGGTTGATCGTCTGCGACCCGTCCACCGTGATATGCTGACCATTCATGAGTTCGACGAGTCCCCCGAACTCGCCCATCGTGTCGCAGAGAATCAGTGTGCGATCCTCACCGGCCAGGTACCAGCGCGTCGCTTGCTTGCCGATGTGGTACGATTTTCCCGACCCGGAACTCCCGATCGTGAGGCGGTGGCCTGGTGCAACCGAGAACTGGTTTTTGATGATCTCGCTTCCGTTCTGCACGTTCCGCCCTTGCTCGACGCCGTCTTCCTGGTCGATATACGCAGACACCGGCGGAAAGGCTGCGGCAATCGTCCCCGAGAGCGTCAGTGAATAACGCTCGCGTGTGGAGACATCGGCGAAGGCATCCTGGCCGTTTGGTGAACAGGATTTAAACAGTTCAGCTTGGCGTTGCTCCGGGGCGAGCACCGTCAGATGAGCAGGAGCACTCTCGAGCGTCCCTCTCACTGTCTCGCAGGCATTTTCGAGGGCTCGGTGTTTCGCGATATCCAATGTTAATTCGTCTTCACTCGCCAGTCTCTCCTCGATTCGTTCCTCCGCTTCATCCAACGCCTGTCGAGTACCGGCGCGAACCGTCACGTAGCCGCTCAAATCCCACGGTTGGGCTTGCGTGTGGTGGAGCAACTTGTACATCTTCACGTACGGGTCAAGGTCGTCCTCAACGAGAATCGCCGAAACGTCGCTCACGTCTTTGCGCTCGTCGATGTTCGCGTCAATCTCGCCGATGGTGTCTTTCAATTCGAGTTCCGTTGCTCGCTTGTCCCGCGCCCGAATGTCTAAGCACACATCGACATCCACTCCTCGCATGGTGTAGATCTCTTCGAGGAACTTCTCTCGGGGTTCGACCGGCCAATCAGCAATCCAGTACGTCCGACAGTACTGCTGGCCAGTGCGAACGTAACCATCGCGAGCGTCAAAGGTTTGCGGGGCCAGGAGTTCCTGTACCCGATCGTGGGCTAGGCCGTTTGTCTCGTCTTCGTCGCTGGCGAGTGGCGCGAGTAATCCTTCACGGACCTGTGCAAGGAACGATGCGTCTTCGTCAGCATTCTCGTCGGCATGCGTGCTCGTTGCGACCGGTTGCGAGATGGTACCTCCGTCAGTTGTCGCCTCGATCGTCGCGACGTCCGCTACTCCCGTCGATGGTGTGTCGGTCACATCTACCGCTTCGGGGCGCGGACTGTGGCCGTCCTCGGTGCTATGTGGCCACACTGCTGCATCGACGTTCTTCGTCACACTGTCGGCGTCGAAGGAGTGCTCGGTGCCACTCCAGTAGCGGCCCAAGAGGAGCGCATGCTCAGCCGGTCCAACTTGCGTGGTCTCACACCCATCGGTACTTCCGAATGCACGGGAGAGACGAGAGAGCCGACTCTTCACTTCCCGTTGCATCCGCCGCCGTTTGGCGTCCCACTGCTCAGTATCGCCTCCGAATAGAAGCGAACGAATCTCGCCGTCGTCGGTCATATCCGACACTGCTACTTCGTCTGGGCGAACTTCGACGACGAGATAATGCTGCCACTCGCGAGCGTCGAACCGCGGAAAATCGGTGTTCTCGGTCCACTGAATGACACTCCGAAGGAGCTCTCGCGCTAGCTTCCACTCCTCGCCCGCGTACTCTGAGGAGTAGAGTTTCGCCCGATACTTCTCGGTCACATCGCGAGGGTCGACCTCTAATGCCGTGCTAAACAAGCGGAAGTTGAAATCACTCACGTGTTGATCGAGTTCACCACGAATCCGGCCAATCATCTCGCGGGCATCACTCGTCTCTTGCATCGTCGTATTTCGACCAGAGAGCCGCGCCATCGCGACGAGTCGTCCGTCGTCCATCTCGGCGGTACCGTCGGCGTGAATCCGTGTCACGCCGTGCACTGTGGCAGCTTTATCGCCTGACTTTGGGAACCCGCGTTTGGCCTTCGCGTAGGCGAGCGGGGTTTTGATGCGGTCCAGTCCCGTCGAGTATTCGCTCGATGAGACGGCCAGGCCAACGGCACCCAATCCCCCGAGTACGCCGACACCAGCACCGATCAATGACGGGGCAAGTGGGGCACCAAACAGGGCGGCAAGACCGCTGGCACCGACCACCCCGGCGCCCGGTACTCCATAGAGCAGGTCGTTCACCTTGAGTCCGTGATAATCGAGTCCAGAATCGACGTATGGCGGGACGAGTTGACTCGGATCCTTCGGTGCGTCTGCGTTGTCTGTCATGGGTAAAGCCCGTCCCCAGCCTTGCACTAGGACGTCGGCGTGACCGAAACGGGGAATCAGTCGTAGCGTTGCAGTATCTCACGGCCCTGATTCAGCTCGTAGTCTGCGCGTTCTTGCTTTTCTCGGACTTCTTGAGCGTCGATACCACCGTCTGCGTTCAGTGCGTTGTTCACTGAGCGATAGTTCACGGTCCCCTCATTCGCTGCAGTCCCGGTGCTAAACGTCGAATTGGCCGACTGGTCCCAACTGGAACCTTCGTTGCTCTGGTAGTCTTGGTACTTTTCGTGAACTTCGTGGCCGACGCGCTCACCGGCCTTGTCGACGTATTTTCCCGCTTTGCGCTGATTTGCTGCCGAGGTGCCGAGTGCAATCGAGGCAGCGTCATTCGCGTGAGCTAGCATCTCCTTCGGGAGAACGAGCAAGGCAAAGACGAGCCCGCCAACGACGAGAGTGAACGTCTCTAACACGCCGAGTGCGCCTGATGTCCAAGGCAAATCGGCGAGTAATCGAAGGACGAGTGCTTGAAAGAGCTTCGTGATAATCAAGACGCCAAAGAGATAGACGAAGGTGTCACCGATGCTCTTGAGGAAGCCCGAATACGCACGGCAGGCCCAGGAGAGCGGCCACAAAAACACACACACGAAGATGAGGGCCCGCTCAAGGCCGAGGATGAGAACCCCGATGGCAATTGTGCCCGACTGGAGAATACCAAGAAGGGCACCAAGACCAATTCCAACACCGAGTTTCGCGAGCTTCGAGTTCGTCTGAATGAACTCGGCACCATCGGGTGCAACTGATATTGCGGTCTCATTCGCTAAGTGGAGCAAGAGGGGCGGGATGATCCACGTCGTCGCGACCATGATTAGTGCGATCCCGACGCGCTTCCACGCTTGGCGCTTCTCGTAGGGATCCGATCGATAGAACGACATCCCGAACGCTGCCATCAACGCGACGCTCGCGAGGCCAGCCGTCCATGCCGAGGCCTTGTACACCCCCGGCCACAGACCGTTTTGAGGATTGACCCAGGTACTCGGCTTATCCGGTTGGCCGGGAGCAGGTACTGCAGCGACGCTGTCGCGAACCGTATTTGCGATGCCCTTTCCGACACCGAGGAAAATCCCGGCAATCGCTTTGAGCTGCCCCTTCGCCATATCAACTGGATTAATCGACGGGACGAGTCCACCACCAAGCCCTCCGAGGACACCGTCGCTATTGCCACTGTTTCCACCGTTCGTCGAATTATTCGATGGTGCCGTCGTCTGACCGTCGTTAGGACTACCGATCCAGTGATTCTGAGACGTCGTCGAGTTGTTCACACTGGCTGATTGTGCCGCGACTGGAGCGGTGAGCGACGCGACTAGCACAACGAGAAAGATCGCTGACAACCATCTATTGGATCTATTCCGTATCATGGTCAGAAGAGGTAGCTAAAGGCCTCACATTATATTCGCGAAATTCACGCACGAGAGCGTGCTCACACCGGCCTTGTCGAGGACGACGGCGAACAGCGGGAAGAACCACGCACCGCAAAACGTGATTACTGCCCCACGGGCGGCATCACGACCTTCTTTCTTCTTGTCTGACCGGGCGCTCCCCATCTTCAGCCAAGCCATTGCACCGCGAAAGGCGGCGAGCAGAAACATTCCGATCGTGATCATCCCAAATGCGAGTGTAATGACGGGCCCAAGCCCGGACGAGCACATTACGTCGCTAGCCTCCTGGGTGGCTTGTGCCGCCACTGGCACTGAAAACGCCGCCGTTGTAGCGACGATGCCGACACTACGACGAATGGATCGGGAAGGGACTGCCCCCCACTTTGCAGCGACCACACGATTCAGTGCGTGATATTTCTCGGTTGAATCGTTCGTCAATCTGTGAAATCGGTCAGAGATGTGTCTCTGGGCCGATTTCGGCTTTTGTTCATCCATTGTACTCACTCCCACATCTAGAGGGCTAGATAAATACCTTACGCACACACTGAGATGCCGTATACTATTGGATAGAGTCGGTGTGTCCGTAACCTATTTATGTCATACTCTAGGGCTGTACTACATGCTCCCACACAATTCCAATCGAACGATTTCTCTCACCAATGTCGATAAGGAGATTCTCGAAATACTCCGAGGTGGGCGGGCAACGCAATCGTATATCGTCGACGAGACTGGCCGCTCGCGCCAATACGTCCACAATCGACTCGGAATACTCACTGCTGCCGGGTATCTCGAGAACATTCATACGAAAACAGCATTGTACGAGTTAGTCGGCGATCCGCTTGCTGACGAGGAAAATGGAGGATAAGACGATGCGAATCCCACCGTTGTCGATCGAAGCGCCGAACGAAACTGCACGAGAGACCCTCCGCCGCCATTTCGCGATACTCATCGGTCTCGGGAAAATCGTTCTCGTCGGTAGCATTATCCAAATTGTTGTTCTCGGAACGACGGGCGTTATCGCACTCTACGTGCTCAACCTAGAGGGCGCGAGCGCTGGGTGGTTGGTGATCCTCTCGTGGTTCGTCGCTGCGTATTTCATCAAACTCTACGGACGGAGTATCTTCCCCGTGAATGCCGACCAATTCACGCGAATCTAAAAGCCAGCTCTTTCACGCTATTTGCTCGCCATCGAGAAACACGTTCTTGAGTGTTGCTCCACCGTTTCGAATGACTTGTGCCTTTGTCGCATCCCACCCTGGTGTGTTGATCACGAAGTCATCGACAGTTGCCTGACCGACACCATCGTCAACGACGAGCGCTGTCATCGGCGTATTCTTGATCGTCACCTTCACATTCTTCACTACGGCTTCTTCGACAGCGTGCATCACCGTTAACGACCACCCAGTCGGCTTCTTCTGGACGATTTTCGTATTTGAGACCGTGCATGTACCGTCATCAACACGGATCGGGCGCTGCTCGGAATAGAACTCGTCACCAAACGAGTGATCGGTCACCACCACACAGTTGTGGATTCGTGAATTGTCGCCACCGATACGGATATTCGATGCTTGGCTGTTCGCTGCCACACAGTTCACGACCTCGACTGTCCCGTCGCCCGTACCAGGATGGCCGCCGATTACGTAGATACCGTTATCCGGCCACCCACCGAACAGCGAGTTCTCGACACGGAGATAGCCCTGTGTTGTCGGATGCATTGTGATTCCCGACGTCGCCCATGAACGGCCAGCGTACGGGCCACCATCGTAGGTGTCGCGAGTGTTGATCGTCTTCTGGTAGGTGAGCCCACCAAACCGGAAATCAACGTTGTGCACGCGGGCTCGCGCTTCTTCCGTTGCCGGATTCACTCGAAGCGGACCTTGGCATCCGAGTGAATGCAGCCCAACCTGGCGAAGGGAGCGAATTTCAGATGTTCCCGCCGTGTGGTGGTTCAGTACCTGCATCCCTTGGTTCTTCCCGCGCCAATCAAGTGTGAACCCGCCGAACACGAATTTACCTCGATGCGGATCGTCAGGAATTCCGATCTTGAAGTGTTGGGCAGGACCGTGAAACTCACCCATTGAGACATCGAAACCTTTGATCTCGTCGACGCGACCGTGAGTGAGCGTCGCGTTCTGGCCGATAATCCCGATGTTTCGAAGCCCGACGCGCCGAACCTGGCTGTTCATCTTGTAGCGACCGGACGGGAAGTAGAGCAGTGTGTCACTCCCGATTTCGCGCTGGATTACGGGCGAGACGTCCTCCTCGCCGGTCGGATCTGCACCGGCCTTCGCCATATTCACGACGTTCTGGAACTCTCCACGCCACTGCTTAGGATCAATCGCTCGAAAGTTACCGCTCGTCGCGTTCGTGCTGTTGTTTGTGGATCCTGCTGGTGGGACACCTCCACTGCTTGCGCCTGTGGGCGAGAGACACCCAGCGAGTGCCGTCACTCCAATACTTCCAGCAGCAGCGAGAAACGCGCGTCTGCGTGTCGATACGGCACCGGAGTCTTGCGTACTGCTCTCGCGGTCGTGCATAGTAGTTCACCTCGTGAGCGCCCGATGCTGGGTATTTATACGAATCAGCGATCCGTTGTGGTGCTCTAAATTGCCATGAGCGTAATTCATATCTAGAAAATAATACTATATTGGGTGAAATAGTATTTATGGACAATATAGATAGCCAGTACAAAAGTTAAAATCGGGACGCCGGTCGCTCAAGACGGTAGCTCTAAAACCCACATGGAAAACCGTAGGGTGCAGGGTTAGTATAAAATACTAACCTAAAAGCGACCGCTTGCAGGCTCACACTCTCTATCTTCTCAATCACTTCTTGGATCGTAGAGAGCACGATTATGACTCGTGCTATGCATCCGTTGCGCCACGAACCGTTTCCTCGACTGCCTCGATACCGGCGTCGTGAAGTAAATCACCGACAACGACTGTATCAGCCACTTTTGCCATCTTGTATGCTGAGTCGTAATCGTGAATCCCGCCCCCATAGAAGAGCTGCGCAGACGAGAGTACATCTCGTGCGGCAGCGACAACAGCAGGATCGCCGAGAGTGCCAGAATACTCGAGATAGACAATCTGCTGACCAAGGATTTGCTCGGCGAGTTCAGCATACGCAACGACGTCATCTGCATCGAGGTCACAGTTCGCCTGCGTGTAGATCGCGACTGCCGAGTCCGGATTTAACACGATGTACGCTTCGGTATGCGTCAGTTCCCACTCGATCGTCTCTGTCGAGCGTACCCACTCATGGTGCGCCCCTGTTACCCAGGTTCTGTCACCCGCATTTAGGACAATTGGAATGAGATACCCGGTAAGAGTAGCATGCTGAAACGTAGTCGGGTGGTAAGTTGGTTCAACAAAGACGGGAATTTCGACGGAGACGAATGCATCGAGAATTGACTGAACACTGGACTCCGTGACGTTCGTGGTGCCACCAAGTATGAGTGCATCTGTTCCTGTGTCTGCGATGTCAGTGAAGGTATCGCCGTCGTGGAGTGCTTTGTCTGGGTCGATCTTTGTGACGTGATTCCACTGTTCCCATGCCGCCGCCATAGCTTACGGTAGCTCCGTCACAGGCAAACCATTTGCCTTCGTCCTTCCAGGTCAGCATAGGTTGATGCGCCTGTAAACCGTACAGATCCTATGTGTGGGCGAACTGCGCTCTTCATCCAGCAACAAGACCTCGAGGACCGCTTCGACGCACAGATCGTCACTGATGGCGGGTACACACCACGATACAACATCGCTCCCGGCGAACCTTTAGAGGTCATTACGAATGAGGCACCTGACGAGATCGACCAGTATCACTGGGGGTTGATACCGTTCTGGGCAGATGAACCCGAAGAAGGGATCATCAACGCTCGCTCCGAAACAGCTGGCGAGAAACGTGTCTTTCAGAATGCGTGGAACTCACGGCCGTGCTTGGTTCTCTCATCCGGATTTTACGAATGGCAGCAACAGAATGGTGGCCCGAAACAGCCGTATCGTGTGTATCGCGAGGACTCTCCAGCATTCGCGATGGCTGGCCTTTGGGAGATATGGGAACATGATGAGCAGGCAATTCCCTGCGTGACGATTCTGACGACCGAACCCAACGACATGATGAAGCCAATCCACAATCGGATGCCCGTTGTTCTCGCGAGTGAGGACGAAGACCCGTGGCTTTCGGCCGATTCAGACGAACGCGAGGCGTTGTGCCAGCCGTATTCTCGTGATGATTTGGCTGCCTACGAGATTTCGACGCGAGTCAACAACCCCAGTCACGACGATCCGTCGGTCATTGAGCCAGAGGAACATGAACAATCGGGACTTGGTGAGTTCACGTCGGAGTGAATGGGTGAGGAAGGAGTAGTGAAAATGGATGAGTTGTATTTCTCAAAGGGCAGTGACTCTCGTGAGCGTTCGGGACGTTCACTGTCTCGTTCGCTAGTCCGAATGTATGAATAAAACAGAAGCCGATCAGCAACGCGCAGGTGAGCAATAATCACCAGAGTGCCGAACTGATGTCCTAACTACGATAGATCACTGCAATCCGGAACAGCGTATAGAGCAGACCAATGATCACAGCAGTAATCACGAAGAACATTGGCCTACCTTCGATGGCTAGCGAGTACAGCGCGGCGAGTAGCAGAATAACTGCGATCACGAACTTTGTGATTCGGGATAGTGATGCAGATGAACGTGGTGATGCATTCGTGCCGTAGTTTTCCATACAATAGATACAACCTACTATACTATAATTGTACTACTTATAAATTCGAATATTGGACTGAGAAGAATGGCGAACAACAATATAGCCAGCACCATCCCATTCCTTCCGATTATTACCGTCGTGATTTTCACAGATTGTCTCGGGGGGATTCGGACTTGGCGGCAGTAACACTGACACTACTACGAACAAGACGACGACCGCAGTACGCTAAGCAGAAGCGCTACAGAATCTAGGGGAACGCCACTGTCGTCTAAGGGAAGTGAATTGATTGTGAAGGGGGGTGACGATCTACTACCTCCTGTAATCCAATACGGTAGTGAATACACCGAATGTCCGATGAATCGATAAACGCGAAATTGAGCTATTCACATGATCCGACCTCTCCCAGAAGCCGGGTTCATGTAAGTGAATATGACTAATGTGGATCTTTTCGAATATTCAATCGTTACTTGTACCATTTCACTGACGATCGTACAGAGGAGTGAAACTGATAGTTTCACGGAGAGAATGATTCGTTATGTTGAGTGCCTGGTCAGCGACCCCGTTGAAAGGGCGAGCAGGACAAGCGTTTCTTTTCCTCCTCTATTTGGTACTTACAGTCGGCCTTGCGACCGTGGTTGCCTTCACATTCGATGCTAGTGGTGGTGGGTTCCTTCTCGTCCTTATTACGACCGGCCTTGTTCTTTTTCTCCCATTCTGGAAATTATATAAGAGAACTTTGACGGAATTGACGGACGAATAAATGAGATTCTCCCAAGCCGATCAGCACGCTATCCTTCAGCGTAGGCAGAAGAAGCATGAACTGCGCCGCGGCCATGCCAACATATGCACCCGCTGCGAACTGGCGAATACATTACTGACTGTGCTGTTGGATAGGCATGAAACGGTGCCGTTCACGAGATTCAACCACTCACAGAAATTGAAGTTAGTATAATATACTAACTCCGACAGTCCTACGGAAGGGAAGTTAGTGGGAAAAGTCTAATATTGTCCCACAACGTATACTGATCTATGACAACGAAGACCGACGAACGCGGCCGATTATACCTCTCGAAGGATCTCCGAGCACGATATGGCGAACGATTCCATGTCGTCGAATATCAGGATCGAATCGAACTCGTTCCAGTTGACGAGGACCCACTTGAGGGGCTTCGCGAAGCGGTCGGTGATGCCTTCGAGGACAAATCCGTTGATGAACTCCGCCAAGAGGCGCGTGATCAAGCCGTCGACGACGCGGAGAATGATGTTCGTCGAGACTGACTTTCTGCTCGCGCTCGCGAAAGACGACGATTGGTTACAAAAGCGCGCTGTCGCTGCCGTTGACGAGTATGAAACGCTCGAAACATCACTCGTTGCGTTGGCGGAGTTTCTCGCCGTGAGCGACCGCTACGAGTTCGACCGTACGCGGGCGATGGCTGACTTGCTCGATATTGTGACGGTCACTGACGAAGAAAAGCAAATCGCGTTGAAAGCCGCGAAGTATCAAGACGAGGAGGGCGCAACCGCATTCGATGCTGTCCATGCCGCAACGGTCGAGACAAAGCGACTCAGGATACTTGCGTCCGATCATATCTATGACGATCTGGATATCGATCGTGTCGTCCTCGAGCCGCCCGAAGACGAGTTACCGTGACCCGATACGTATTGAGTGAGTTGGAAATCCCGGGGTGACTACTGTTGCTTAGGAAGTCAGACGATAGTAAATGTGGTCGTCTACATGCAGAGTGGAATGGTTTGAACCCGGTTGTCCCACTGCTCCATGTTGCACTAAGCAGAGGTGGACATATCTGATCTCGGGTGACGTGCAACAGGTGAGAAATGCTATTGCTAACTGTGAACCGCCTGCAGATCGCCAGATCGAATATTATAAGACTAGATCTGCCGGTAAGTCAATATACTCGGGTCTTACTGTAGCCCTGACCGAAAGACCGTAAGAACGACTATCGACCAAAGGATGAGCCCGACCCCATAGAAAATGAGAACCGCACGAGTGTTGAAGTTCTCCATCGACGGCTGTAACTGCATACCTTCAGTCACCCCACTGAGCCCCGCTCCTTCTGCTTCCCCAACCGCAGATGCACTTACTGGACCACTCGCTGCACCACCAAGGACTACCAACAGAATCCCAGCCCCCATAGCAATCAGCATATAGAGGCCAGAATGGGCTACAAGATAGAGACAGCCAACCGTGAGCGCTCCTGCAATACCTGTATAGAAAATCGTTGCCCGAGCGAGACCATGAGTATTCATTATCCTGAAGTTTTCCTCCGAGAATATTATTCTTACGAATATTGAAGAAAGTGGGTGGTAGCTCGAGTCACTAGCTTGCTGGTTGGGGAGATATTCGAGGAACGCCACTGCCACTTATACACCAAATATTCAATCGAAGTTACTCACCGTGACACGGCAACTCATATTCCCACATTTTGCACTAAGCAGACGTAGATACACCTGATCTCGAATGAAAGACGACATTCGTGGAGGATATATTCAACTATCAATTCACAACTAGGTCGACAAACTCTCACTCGACTGTGGGCCATTCCGATTCAGTGAGGGACATCTGACTCTTCGACAGGGTATCGTGAGACGTTCTCGACCGTAGCATCCGGTCCGATATGGGCCGTGGCGACTTCATCGTCCACGCGGAAGCGCACTTCAAACCGCGGTGGATCCTCACTATGGATGACCGATTGGAACTCGTCCAGGTCGGCCCACATTTGCGAAGGGTGTCGTACCGACGGGTCGAAGCCGTGTTCAACAAAGAATCCTTCTACAATGGGGTGGAACGTTGCGAGCGTCCCACCAGATACCTGGGCTTTGTTCCCGCACCGACCGCACTCGAACTTGGCAATCGATGGCTGTGGGTCATCTCCCGGTCCGCCGCCTGGGAGGGTTTGGAGGTCACTCTCTACCCGACCGGAACAGAGCTGACAGAATCCGTCAATCAGTCCTTGAAACGTCTGATGGTACCAGCGAGAGAACGCCGCAGGCAACTCCTCGCGGTTGTATTGATCGATGTTTCCCGGTGGGAACGAGAACTCTGCACCCCCCTTACAGTCCTCACAGCGGAACTCGACGCGCTCGTCGGCGTAATGGACGACCATTTCACTATCACAGAGCAGACAACTCCATCCTGGTGAGATAGGTCCGATGGAGGCATTCGCAGTATAGGTCCCAGCATACATCGCACCGACGACTTCTCGGCCGGCGTGAGTCAGCTCGTAATCGTCTGTTTTGCGAATGAATACTCCGCACAGCTGATTGAGATGGTAACTAAAGTTTCCACTGTCGTCAATGTCAACCCGGTCGAACAGTTCCGAGAACGAGCACCGGTCATTTGGTCGGATACCAAGTGCGCGAAGGATCTCGACACGAATCTCGTTGCCAAGTAGCCTGAACACGTCGTCTGGTGGTGATTGCTCTATGCGGTCCGATGATTCCCCGGGTGATTTCCCGCTCACATGCCATTGTATTCGTGAACCAATATCTTGTTTGTGGTGGTCTAGTGGAGAGAATACATCACTCTGGTCAGATTGCTCACTGTATCGCGGTACACATTACACTTATTCGGATTCCACTACTCACGGCCTAATACAACTGATCAATCCTGATCTTATAATGGAAATACACAAATGCAGATATCAAATCCAATCAGACATCTATTGTGGCGGTTCGCAGAACCCCACAGTCGTCAGTTCGTTGGTGGGTGCGTCCTCCTCCTTTCCGCGCTCGTACTCCAACGCATCCCCGCCCTTGTCATCGGTGTCGCGCTTGATGCACTCCTGTTGAACAGCCAGACGTTTACCTTGCCATTAGTGCCGAACTCATGGATACCGGAGAGCACACCGGGACAGACTACCCTCGTCGTGAGTGTCCTCGTAGGTGCCCTCATTGGTGAGAGCGCCTTCCGCTGGTACGGCACACTCATCTACGAAAAAGCCACTCTGGAGACCCTTCACGACGTGCGCACTAGCGCCTTCGAGACGGCCATGTCACTCCCCCTTTTGGTTCATCAGACCGAAGACAGAGACCTCCTGAGCGTGTTGAACGACGATGTCGATAACCTCGAAGACCTGTTCGACGGTGCGCGTGCCGCGGTTCTCTACAGCGGCGAACTCATCAGCGCCTTTGCATTCATGATCCTGCTGAACTGGAACCTCGCGCTCGTCGTCGCACTATTGCCCATCACGGTAGCGTTCACTGCACGGTACTACGCTTCAGTCCTCGAACCACGTTACGATACCGTTAGGTCGACCGTCGGCGGACTCAACACGAGACTCCGCGACGCTATCAATGGTATCCGGACCGTCAAGGCTCTTGTTCGCGAGGAACGCGAGGCCGATCGTGTGACCGGTGCGTCCGGCGAATACAAACGCTCTGCGTGGTCCGTGCTCAAACTCCGGGCTATCTACAACCGCGTCTCTTGGCTCCTGGCTGCGGTCGGCGTCTGGGGCCTGTTCGGTCTCGGCAGCTACTGGATACTGACCGGCCCACCCGTCACATTCACACAGTCGCTCACCGCGGGAACACTGCTCACCTTCATTATGTACACGTTCTCGTTGATGGACCCAACACGAAAACTCGCAGTCGACGTGCTCGATAAGATTGAGAGCGGTCAGGCGTCGAGTCGCCGGATCGCCCCACTGTTCTGGCACGACGCGTCCGCAGCCTGCGATGACGCCCCTGAGCTCACAGTCACGGACGGCCACGTCGAGTACACCGCCGTGACCTTCAGCTACGACGACGCCGAGACGCCGACACTGGACGGCATCTCCCTCGACGTGCCGCCCGGCGACTTCGTTGGCATCGTCGGTCATAGCGGAGCCGGTAAATCAACGCTGCTAAAGCTCCTTCTCCGCTTCCACGAGCCGGACACCGGGGAAGTCCGTATCGATAGCCAGCCCATCAGTGAGCACTCGCTCGAGAGCCTCAGGGAGCATGTAGGGTACGTCAGCCAAGACCCGTTCCTGTTCCCGGGTACCGTCCACGAGAACATTGCCTATGCTAATCCAGATGCATCGCGCGAAGAGGTCGTCGACTCGTCGAGGCGGGCCGGCGCCCACGAGTTCGTCTCCGATCTGCCCGAAAGTTACGACACCGAGCTTGGTGAGCGCGGCACCACGCTCTCGGGTGGGCAGCGCCAGCGCCTCGCTATCGCCCGGGCACTGCTGGCCGACCCCGAGATCCTCGTGTTCGACGAGGCGACGAGTCACGTCGACACCGAGACCGAAGTCGAGATTCAGCGCCAGCTTCAGGCGGAGGCCGGCGACCGGACAGTGTTCGCTATCGCCCACCGGCTCTCGACGGTCCGGCCGGCCGACCAAATCGTCGTCCTCAACGATGGCCAGATCACCGAGCACGGCACGCACGAGGAACTCGTTAAACACGATGGCATCTACGCAACGCTCTGGGCAGTCCAGACCGGTAAATTCGCCGCTGACGCGACACCAGAGGCGGGTGTCTCCGATTCGGAGGTGTCCAGATGACCGATAAAATCTCCGAGCGTGCTGAGACCAATCCGCTTGTCTCACTTGTGCGTCGATACGGCCGTGGCGACCTTCCATTCCTACTCGGCGCAATAGCGTCGACAGCCGTCTCCATCTTCCTGAGCCTCGCCGACGTCTACCTCATTGGGCTTGGTATCGACGCGCTGTTCAACGACCAGCAGTTCATACTTCCGCTGCTGCCGCAATCCTGGGTTCCCACCGACCCCATCGCTCTGCTCGTGTTCGTCACCGGACTGCTTGTCGCCACGAATCTTGTGACGAATCTGCTCTCTTTCGTGGGCGAGTACTCGTTCGGTCTCTACGCCCAACGGTTCCTCCACGAGGTTCGAACGAGTGCGTTCGCAACGGTCATCAGCTACAATCTCGCGTTCTTCGATGACCACCGCACCGGCGACGTCATCAGCGCCCTCAATGACGACGTGAACCAGCTAGACACGTTCTTCAACAAGCTCATCGAAGCAAGCATCTGGGCCGTGGTCACCCTCGGGAGCGCATTTGTCTACATGGCTGTGCTCAACGTCCAGCTCGCGCTATTTGTGCTACTCTCAGCTCCTGTTATCGCCGGAATCAACTGGTGGTTCTCCCAACAGGTCGAACCGCTACAGGACAACATTCGAACCGAACGCGGCGCGCTCAACGCTCTGCTCGAGGTCGCGCTAGACGGAATCGATGTGATCAAGGCGAACACAGCCGAAACGGCCGAGCACGAGCGCATCCACCGCGCCTCTCATGACTACACAGATGCCCGGTTCGCTAACCGCCGACTGTCCATCCGGCAGAGCCCCATCAATCGGTTAGTAGTTGGTATTTGGCTAGTGTTCGTTGTCGCTATCGGCATCCAGTGGATCACGGTCGGCCCGCCACTCATCTTCTCCGGCACGCTCACGGCCGGAGAACTCGTCCCGTTCCTGTTCTACTTGGAGCGGATGACGGCCCCGATGAAAAACCTCAGCGGACTCATTAACGGCTACAAGGCCGCGAAGGCGGCAGCCAAGCGCGTTAGCGGGCTCACTGCCCGTGAGGCTCGTACTGGACGGGAAAACGGACAGTGGGTCGGCTTCGACGCACCAAGCGTCTTGTTTGACCATGTCTCTTTCGACTACCCCGGCACCAAACAGCAGGTCATCGAGGGCGTGGACCTCGTAGTCGAACCCGGCACGACAGTCGGCATCGTCGGTGGAACCGGCGCCGGAAAATCCACCCTCCTTGACCTGCTGCTCCGGTACCGCGATCCCGACGAAGGTACGATAACGATCGATGGGCACGACCTCCAGACGGTGGCTCCCGAGTCACTCCGGAGACAGGTCGGCTACGTCGATCAGGAGTCATTTCTCTTCGACGGTACTGTCCGCGAGAATATCGCCGCAGGATCGGCCGATGGCGACGTGAGCGACGAAGCCATATGCGAGGCCGCCAGCGGCGCTGGCGCCCAGGAGTTCATCACAGCGCTGCCCGAGGGCTACGACACCGAACTCGGGCACCAGGGTACGAACCTTTCGGGTGGGCAGCGCCAGCGGCTCGCCATTGCCCGGGCCATCGTCGATAATCCAGCACTCCTCGTGTTTGATGAGGCAACGAGTCACGTCGACACCGAAACCGAACGCGTGGTCCAGAAGCACCTCGCCGAGATCACGGCGAACCGCACCACGTTCGTCGTCGCTCACCGTCTCTCGACGGTGCGCCACGCCGACCAGATCATCGTAATGGAGGACGGGAAGATCGTGGAACGCGGCACGCACAGCGATCTTGTCCGCCGTGGCGGCCAGTATGCGACCCTCTGGAACATACAAACCGGGGCGGTCGAGGCGGCTGGGGACTGAGCGGTCTACAGAATCACAGTGAGAGGGTTTCACTTCATGGTGTGAGCTCAGAGCGTTCCGCTGTCTTCGACATTTACCGGTACTCTGACGACTCCCAGTAGACTCGCACCACGAGCTGCGCACAGATCGATCCGGGGTTCCCGGGATTGTTGCACTTCCGTTTATACGATTATGAGTGGTAGTGGATTCTAATATTGTGGGACCAATTTTCACTACAAGCATGCCAGGCGCACGCATTATAAGTGGCGAGCGCGTCACGCTCCGAACCGTTGAAGAAGAGGATATCCCGTTCCTTCAACGGGCAAGCGCGAATCCAGAGATTCGCTACCCGCTTGGAACGCCACTCAGAAACCAAGGAGAGATCGAAGACTCCTACGAAAACGGGGACAGCGACCGATTTCTTGTCTGTCTTGACGAAGACTCGGCTGGCCCAGCCCAAGCCACAGAGGATGACGTAACCCGGCTTGGGGTAGTCAATGTGATGGATGCCGACTGGAAACGGCCAGAACTTGGGTACTGGCTTGTGCCAGAATTTCATGGCGATGGGTACGGGAAGGAGGCCGTCTCGCTGGTGCTCGACTACGTGTTCCGGGAATATGCTACTCCTGTAGTGGGTGCCCAAGCGTTCGAGTTCAACGACGCTTCTCGCGGCCTCCTAGCGTCATTGGGGTTCACCGAGGAAGGACGCCTCCGGAAGTTCATGTTCGTCGACGGCGAGCATCGCGATATGATTCAGTACGGGCTTCTCCGTCGAGAGTGGCGCGAACAGAACTGAATAATTGATGAGTTTACAAGTCCCGGACAAGCACGATGTCGTTGACTTCTTGTCCGGCGAGTTCAACCGTCCGTTCTTCGTGGACGTCGAACCCATGTTTATCATAGAACGATCTCCCGACGTCATTATCAGCTATAACGGCAAGCCAAACGGATTGGTGGCCAGCCGCCCGCAAGCTGTCGAACAATCGATTCAGGAGGTCAGTCCCCACTCCCTCCCCCCAATGTTCAGGAAGGACACACGCAACACGAACCAACGTCGCCCGTTCTCTCCTGTCAACAGGGGAATGTCTCACTGCAGGGTGAGGCAGATCCCGACTGCCGTTTTCAGATTGCATCGCGCTCGGCTTCGATTTGGGCAGCATATGCGGTCGCGACTGTCTCGAGAATGGCTTCCCCCGCTTCCTGAGTCGCTTCTCGCGGGTCGCCGAGAACGCCATTCTCAGTGATCGCCGCGAATCCCTCGGACAGGAGTCGTGCAGTCGATATTTCGCCCTCGGTTCCGACTTCGAGTTCGTCGGTCCTGACGAGTCCTTCCTCGACCGCCAGTACGACAGCGGTTTCGGCGGCCCCCGCGTGAATCACTGGTTCCTCGTACTCGACGCCACCCACTCGAAGCCCCTCGTTCTGTAGCTCCATGAGTTCGTGGAGATCCGCGACGGCGACGACGTTCGCGTCGATTTCGCGGGCGATTTCCGGGGCGACGGTGTTGACGGGCGCGAAGTTTCCGCCGTGCGTCGGTACGAGGACGACGTGCTCGAAGCCGTGTTCGTCGAGCGACCGACAGTACGAGCGAATCAGGTCCATCAGCGTCTCGGCCGGCACCGTTATCGTCCCGGGGAACTCCATGTGGTGGCCCGAACACCCCGGGCGAATCGTCGGCGCGGCCAGCGCGTCGCCGAGTTTCTCGGCGATGCGCCGCGCGAGTTCGTCGCCAGCGAGCGTGTCCATGATGAGTGGGAGGTGCGGCCCGTGCTGTTCGACCGCACCGACGGCGACAATCACCGTCCGCGTTCCTTGTTCAAGAGCGGTTTCTACCTCTGGCCATGTGTACTCCTCAAGGAGTACTGAGCGTTGAGAAGGCATCCGCACATCTCTGTCTTAGCTCTGATAGTATAAACGTGAATGTATAGGTTATTTCATATAGTGTTTGTTATATAAATCTGTCCCCGTCTCGGCGCTGGCACGATACGTATGAACCCCACCGTAACCAAGCCCATCACGCCAGCCACACACACCCGCTGCGTACTGGCGAAGACACCACTGAGCGAGTTGCACGTTTCTGTACAAACATGCAACAGGATCTACTAGATTGTCTCCGGATCGGATCTGTGGTGTTGGTAGCCGCAGTCTTCGTGACTCGGTACCGACTAACAAACCAGTTTTATTATATTTGATAGTGTGTCACAGACTGTGACACGAGACGATCCCCTTGGTCACGCGATCCGCGACCACTACCACGGAGAACAAGACGAACCGCTCATCGACCACGACGGCACCGAAACCCGTGAACAGCCAATCAAGCGATTCTATTTCGGCGAGTTCGATCCCGAAAGCGACGCTGGTGCGTGGGACGCATCCTGGCTCGACGGCCCACTGCTTGACATCGGGGCAGGAGCGGGCCGAGATACACTCTACTTCCAAGAGCAATTCGAAACAGTTGCGATCGAGATCAGCGAATACCTTGTTGAGACCATGCGTGACCGTGGGGTTCGGGATGCGCGCCACGTTGATATGTTCACGCTGCGTGAGAACTTTGCTCGTGACCGCTTTCAGTCAGCATACACGTTTGGAACCCAAGTCGGTCTCACCAAATCGATGCACGGGCTACGGCAGTTCCTGGGCGATCTCGCGTATATTACGTCGGCTGATGGCACTGCGTTGTTGCATGGCTACAATCCAGAACGCGAGGCCACCACAGAGATCGTTGGGTACCGGGACGATCCGACGCCGGGGCTTGCGTACCGCGTCTACCATACAACGTACAAAACCGATCGAGAGACACTCCTCTTCCGGCTGTTCAGCCCTGATCGGCTCCGAGAAGCAGCTATGGGGACTGGATGGGAGGTCGCTGAGGTACGACATGGTTCCGAGTGCACTTACACTGCGGCACTCAGGAAGATCTGAAACTAATTTCTACTCCATATTGTCGGGTGTCCAAGGGCAGTGTCCACCGTCAGGCGTCTCTGCATGTTCGAACGCTAATTGAAGCCCTGCATCCGCCGCGTGCTCATACTTATCGAAGAGAGCAGGCGTTAGCTCGCGATCCAACTCCAGGACTTTTGGATGTAGGTCAGGTACCCAATGGCGCAGAAGAGGTCGTTTCGGTAAACCCGCTGCAACTCCGCGTCACTGTCACTGCCGATGTCACAGCTGAATCGCTTGCTGTGGTGGTAGATCAACGTGGCTCGGTCATCTCAACCCGCCACTCGTCCGAATAACTGTATGCTCTGAGTGTGTTTCCAGTCAACAATTGCGGAGGAGATATTCGGCGGAGAACAACTTATGAATAACAATTGGAATTAAATCGGGGCGATTTCAAATGAGCCTCGTGAGTAATTAACCAACAAATCCATCCCTCTTGACGACCTATTGTAGGTTAATAAGATATGACACCAATGCCGGAATCAACCAAACCTACACCCTCCGATTTATTTCCGAAATACATCGTCGAGGGGCTCCAAAAACAAGACAGTGAGACGTTGCGAGCCGTTGCAGACTATGCCCAAGACCTTCGGGTCTATCGTGCCGCTGCCAGCCATTCCACAACACAGGCGATGGCCAAGGAACTCGCCGCTAAAGCACAATAGAAGGGAATTCCGGACGATGACATTGACTGGAGTGCGATTGTCGAAAAAGAAGTCCCTGCAAAAGCATCGATCGTGACAAAGGCGATTAACAATAACGAGTATTACTACTTTCAGTGGCGTGAGGGTGACCGCATTAAATCAGAATACATCGCACCTATGAGACCGAAATAGCAATTCCCAATGGAAATGTCTTCATATCATAAGAATTGAAACCTCCTCCCTCATTTAACCAACGAATAGGTTGGATATTATGTAGGTTACGAGTGGTAAAGTCAACATTCTTTTGAAAATTTGTGGAAATGTAGATGAGATGAACGCACCTGCATCCTCTAACCCCGTTATTGGCTATGGTTATCAATTCGGAGGCTCTCTCAGAGGCCGATATCGACGAAATCCAAACCCGTCTTTCCAGAATTCGAGAATGAATAGCTCTTTTACTCGGGGTTAGCACCGCTCTTAAACACTCATTTGTTCAAATTCTATCTCAAAAAAGGATGAAGATCACGGTTGTGGGAACTATTCATAGACACAGTTCGTGAACTTGAATGATTCCACGAGTATCCCGTAGCTTTTATCGGGGAATGAATCACTCAGTGACATAGGAGTTTTGTACGTCGTCAAGAGTATTTTGACTCAACTCGGAATCCATGATCTAAGTGGGGGCAAGTGGTCTGCATAAGATTGCGTTAACTGAAATCTGGGAGATCCGTGACCGAGTTGGATCCACGTGGCCAGGGGGAACCCCCGGACACATTTCTTTACCACGAGGGCCTGCCTACGATATTATTGCTGATACTACGCTATAGTGCTGATCCATGTGAAGGTGTGGCATTCCTATGATCTCGTTCATTACAATTCTACAGCTGTAATGATCTGGTGCAAATTTACAATTATATTACATATGGAAAAGCTATTGTCTATGAAACATCATTTTTTGCAATGACAGACTCCGTGCACTCGTTCACAGACCCAGAATCCATGTTCACATCTCACAAATCTCGATTCAATCCTTGGTAGAGTATCAATAGCTATCAAAATTCTCGTGATATCCGGAGTGGGATATCACAGCTACACCTCTTTAATACTCATTTTAGAATGAGAATTAAAATCAGGCGTACTCGTCATGACGCTTGTCGAATCGGCTATACCATATACAATGAGAACGGATCAGTCCCTTCAACCACACAAAGACGAGTAAAACGAGAGTCGAAGACGTGTGCCGATGATTAGATGACTCCGATATCTTCTAACGATTCGATTTGCTCCTGAGAATAGCCGATTGTTTGAAGAACGGCTTTCGTGTCCTCCCCAAGATCGGGCATCTTCTCCCGGCGTAACTCTGCCTTGTTCATGTCCAGTGGGTTGTCGATGAACTTGACGGAACCCGCTTCGGTGTCGAGTTCGCGCACCATCTCCAAGTAGTCGGTTTGCGGGTGGTCGAGTACTTCATCGATTTGGTTGACGTCTCCCCATGGGATGCCGACGGCTTCTAACCGAGCAGCCCAGTGGTCACGTGATTCGGTCGCAATTTCGTCTTCAACGATGGATTCGAACGTTTCTCGGTGTTGGATACGCTTTTCGTTCGTAGCAAAGCGCTCATCCTCCAAAAGGTCGGGTTGGTCGATAACCTCCTCACAGAACAGTTCGAAATGTGGTTCCGAGAGAACGGCGAAGTTGATGTACTGTCCGTCATTTGTTTCGTGTGGGCCGTACGGTGTGAGAAGATGATGGCGCATCCCTACGCGGTCAGGAATCTCGTCGTTGTACCAATATTTGAGTGGGAAATAGCCGAGCCACGAAAGCATTCCACCGAACATTGTCACGTCGAGTTCTTGGCCTTCACCGGTACGTTCGCGCTGAAACAACGCAGTGAGCGTTCCGATGGTTCCGTACATCGCGGCATTGATGTCACAAATCGACAGTGGAATCTTCGCGGGGGCATCTGGACTGCCGTTCATCATGATGAGGCCCGTCTCGCCTTGCATCACCATGTCGTATGCTTTGCGGTTCTCGTATGGGCCATCCCGTCCGTAGCCGGAGATGTTGAGGTAGATGAGGTCTTCGTTCTCTTCACGTAGCGACTCGTAGTCAAGGCCGAGGCTCTCGACGACGCCAGGCGAGAAGTTTTGCACGACGACATCGGCCTTTTCAGCGAGTTCTCGACAAATCGTGTTTCCATCCTCGCTTTTAAGATCGAGTTCGACGCTCTTCTTGTTCCGATTCACCCAGACGTGGGCAGAGGAATTCCCCCGTACTGCCGTATCCCAGTGACGGTTCACGTCTCCGACTCCAGGACGCTCTATTTTGATAACGTTAGCGCCGAGATCGCCGAGGATTCGTGTGCAAAACGGCGCGCTGATACCACTTTCGAGGGCGAGTACGTCGATATCGTTGAGTGCGTACATAGGTGTTTAGTATGATCGAGGGAGGTCAAGAACGTGCTCTCCGATATAATTGAGTATCATTTCGTCGCTGATCGGTGCAATACGGGTGAGCCGAGCCTCACGATAGAATCGCTCGACATCGTATTCGACAGCGACCCCGTAGCCCCCGTGCGTCTGAACGGCGGCATCGGCTGCCTCGGATGCGGCTTCACGTGCCATGTACGCCGCGATGTTGGCCGCCTCACCGACATCGCGACCTTCTTTGAACGCGCGGGCTGCCTGGTATGTTATGTTGCGTGCGGCCGTCATGCGAGCGTAAGCGTCGGCGAGGGGATGCTGAATCGCCTGATTACTACCGATTTGTCGGTCGAACACCTCACGTTCAATACCATACTGAACGCCTCTATCGATGGCGACGCGTGCCAACCCCACAGCTTCGGCGGCGATGACGACGCGTTCCTCGTTGAGACCGTCCATCACTTGGTAAAATCCGTTGCCCTCTTCGCCGATAAGGTTCTCTGCAGGCACTTCAAGGTCTTCGAACCAAATCTCATACGAGGGAACTGCCGCACGGATGTTCTTCTCTATCTCGGTTGCGTCGACCGCCCCTTGTTCTTTGGCGTCTTCAATATCGATGAGGAAGAGGCTCATTCCTTGGGTTTTCTTTGCTACTTCCTCCTTTGGCGTCGTGCGAGCGACGAGTACCATATAGTCCGACGCGTGAAAGCGTGAACACCAGGTTTTCTGCCCGTTGATAACATAGGTGTCACCATCTCGCTCTGCGGTCGTCGTGATACTGGTGGAATCGAAACCGGCATTGGGTTCGGTAAGGGCGAAACATTGCAACAGTTTCTCGCCGGTTGCCAGTTTAGGGAGCAGTTTCTCTTTCATTTCCTCACTTCCGTAGTTGAGTACGGACCGCGGGATGAACATCGCTCCATGACAGGCCATCGACCCGTTGAAGCCCGCGCCGCTGGCGGAAATCTCTTCGAGAATGATCGCTGCTTCGAGGGGGTCGAGTCCCGCACCATTGTACTCTTCGGGAATGACGGTACCGAGCCAGCCATGCTCCCCGAGTGCTTGAACGAAGTCCATGGGGTACTCCGCGTTTCTATCGTGCTTGCGCCAATACTCGTCGTCGAAATCGTCACAAATTCGTCTTACTTCCCTCTGGATGAGTCGCTGCTCCTCGCTAAATTCGAGCATACCGTACACACTGGCAGAAACCGCATAAAGATTGTGCTAAAAACACACATGGGAATGTATCCACCAACGGTTAGTTCGAAGTATACATTCTGTTTCTCGGGAATTCGAAGTTGCGAGAACGTAGTCTACTCGCGATAAGCGGAACGACACGCTATTCGTGAGCGAGAATTGTTCGCGCACTTTTGCTGATACACAGATCGGGTTCGGGCTTGACTACCTGCTACCAGACGAATAGGTATCGAACCTTCCCGAAGCTACAAATACACGACCGTCATGATATGCATTAACATGGAATTCGGCCTACTCCTTGTCAGCCAGTACGACGAGTCTCGACCCATGCAGGGAATCGGCGACGAACTCATTGCACAGACGGAACTCGCGCGTGACGTCGGGTTCGACAGCGTCACCGTCGGCGAACACCACGTTACCAACAGCGACCAATACCTCTTGAACGAAGCGGTCGTGGCCCATGTTGCGGAACACATCGGAGCGATGGATCTCTGGACCACGCTCTGTCTCCTCCCATATCACAATCCAGTCCGCATCGCAGAGTTCGGTGCCACGATCGACATCCTGACAGGCGGTCAATTCCGACTCGGCGTCGGCCTCGGCTATCGGGAGAAGGAGTATGACGTGTTCGGGGTGTCAAAAGCCGACGGCCCCGGCCGACTCATTGAGGGCGTCGAGATTATTAAACGTCTCTGGACAGAGGACTCGGTAACCTATCACGGCAAGCACTTCACTCTCGAAGAGACCTCTATCCGCCCGCAACCACTACAGGACCCCCGTCCTCCAATTTGGATCGGTGCTAGCAACGAATCGAGCGTCCGTCGTTCCGGACGTATCGGGGATGGTTTCATCGGTGCCCACGTCCCATTCGGTCTCGCGAAACGTCAGGTGGCCGATTTCTACGACGAACGGCAGACCAAAGGTATCGACGGTGGCGACGTCGGTTTCATCCGGGAAGCGTTCGTCGCGGAGACCACCGAGCAGGCAGAACAGGCGGTCCGCGATCCGCTGATGGGGAAGTACGAGAGCTATAGTAACTGGGGGCAGGACGACGCAATCGAAGACGACGACTTCGGATCGCCGTGGGATAAGCTACGCCACGAGCGATTCCTCGTCGGTAGCCCGGATGACGTTATCGCTGACATCGAACGGTATCGAGACGAGATGGATCTCGATTATCTGGTCATTCGCACGCAGTTCCCCGGGAGCGATTTCGAGGACGTACATGAGTCGGTCCGTCTGTTCGGTGAAGAGGTCATCCCGGCGTTCCAGTAAACGACAGTACCGTTCGTAGTTCTGCTGGGAGCCGTCCGTTCATCGACTTTGAAGGCCGAGGACAACACGGCTAGAATGAGAATACGACCACACTCGTCTCTGATGTCGTGGCGCGGATCGGATCTCCAATCCAGCGCGACCGTAGTAACGAGGTCACCTGAATCGCCTCTGGGTCGTTCCCATAGTACTCATTTCGTACTTCTGTCGTCACCGCCTTACCGGGAACCTATTCGTCCGTGTCGCGCTTCGGAATGAGCATCGACCGCTCGAATTCGATGACCTGTTCGTCGGTCTGTTTGTACCCCCGAGTCTCGACGGTGACGATACCGTCATCGGGGCGGCTTTCGCTCTCACGCTTTCCGAGAACTTCGCTCTCGGCTGAGAGCGTATCACCGTGGAAGACAGGGTTCGTGAGTCTAACGTCGTCCCACCCGAGATTTGCGACTGTCTTGTAGCTCACGTCGCTCACGCTCATCCCAGTCACGACTGATAACGTGAGCGTGGAATTGACGAGACACTCACCGAATTCAGTGTCTTCGCCATACGTATCGTCGAAATGGAGCGGGTGGTTGTTCATCGTGAGCAGGGTAAACCGAACGTTGTCATCCTGTGTGATAGTCCGCTTCGGCCGATGCTCGTACACGTCGCCGACCTCGAAATCTTCGTAGTACCGACCGTACTCCTCTCGATAGCGACCCTCGCCGACCTCATTGATACGTCGAACCATAACGATCTATTCTCGAATGGACGATTTATTCCTTTCGTCGGTAGCGAAACACGAGTCGTCGGTGCAAAGCGATCCTTACATGCCACTCCCGACGTAGCTTTATTACGCTCGCAAGCGGTGTGAGCAACGATGCACGAACTGCAGATTGATACCTTAGTGCCGGCACTCTCGGACGAGACAGCCGAGGTCGCAGAACGGGCAGAGCGACTCGGGTTCGACGGCGTGTGGAGCATGGAAAATAGCAACGATGGGTTCCTGCCGCACGTCCTCGTCGCCGAGCACACCGACCGAGTGACCATGGGCAATCGAATTGCCCTCTCGTTTACGCGCAGTCCGATGGTCGTCGCTCAGATGGCGTGGGATCTCGCTCGCTACTCAAATGGGAGATACATCCTCGGCCTCGGTACGCAAGTCAAGGGCCACAACGAGCGGCGGTTCAGCGTCGAGTGGAGGTCGCCCGGACCTCGCCTCCGCGAGGTCATCGAGTCGATTCGGCATATTTGGGAGGTGTTTCAGGGTGAGGCGGATGCACTCGACTACGACGGTGAACACTACTCGTTTTCGCTGATGACCGACCGATTCGATCCCGGTCCTATCGATCACCCCAACATTCCGATTTACATCGGCGGTGTGAACGAGTACAACCTTAGGCTAGCTGGTGAATTGTGCGACGGTCTCTCCATTCACCCGTTCACGTCGAGCCGGTACGCGAACGATATCATTGCCGAGCGAATCGCGGAGGGTGCAGCACGTGCTAACCGCGACCCGGACGAAGTCGAGATACTCGCCAGTCCGCTGGTCATCACCGGCGACACCGAGGAGGAGATGGCCGAGAACCGAGAGCGAGTACGGCGTCGAGTAGCCTTCTACGGCAGCACGCGCACCTACCACGACGTGTTGGACGTCCACGGTTGGACATCACTCGGTCAGAACCTTCACGAACTCTCGAAGGAGAAAAAGTGGGACGAGATGGCCGATCTCGTGACCGACGAGGTGCTCGCGACGTTTACCGTCGAAGCCTCACCCGCAGACCTCCTCGACGCGGCAGCGAGCATGTACGAGGGCGTTGCCGACCGCGTTGTCCTTCCCATGGAATACGCCGAGGCCTATATGATCGGGTGATGTCGATGAGTTCGTCGTCGTGCACGCTCGACCGGGCAAGTCGTCAAGAGCCTCGCGTCAGGATTGCTGCTGTACGTGTCCGTGGCCGACACCCGCAACGGTTTTACGCTGGAGCGTGAACTGGGTCATGATACACAATGGATAGCATGGAGTCGAGGGAGGAAATATACGAGCACGCCGGGATGACGGAGAATCCAATCGGATTCGGCGAACGACCGGCGATCGTCGTTGTGGACATCCAGAACGGTATGACCGACCCCGATAACCCGCTCGGGTCGGTGCTCCCCGAGATGGTAGAGTACGCGAACGAGGTCGTGAGAGCAGGGCACGAAGCCGACGTCCCCGTGGTGTTCACTCGGACAGTTACGAAACATCCCGATGCGGCGGATATGGGTGTTTTCGCCGAGAAAATACCAGCGCTGAAGACGCTCCAGGACGAAACGGAGTGGACGGAAATAGACAACCGGATGGATGTCGACGAGGCTGACCACATCCTCGATAAGCAACAGCAGAGTGCCTTCCACGGTACCGAACTCCACTCGATGCTCACGACGTTGGGTGTCGACACGCTCGTCGTCCTTGGGTGTTCGACGAGCGGATGCGTCCGGGCGACGGTGTTCGACGCCGTGGCCAACGGCTTTCGAACCATCGTTCCGGTCGAAGCCGTCGGCGACCGGTCGACGGAACAGCACGAGGCGAACCTGTTCGATATGGGGGCAAAGAATGCCGACGTGATCTCAACAGCGGACGTCCTCGACTATTTCCATTCGCAGTGAGTCGATCAGGTGACACAGTAGTTATGATGGCTGCCACTCCTTTTAGGATATGTACCGCGAACGACTCCGAGACCTCATCGATCAGGACGAACTGCTGCAGTGTCCCGGCGTTCATGACCCACTCACGGCCGCCGTTGCCGACGTCGTCGGATTCGACACCATCTATATGACGGGATACGGTACTTCCCTCTCGAAGACCGGATACCCCGACGCCGGTCTTCTCACAATGCCGGAGATGGTAGAAAACGCAAAGAACATTCAGGAACGTTCGTCCGTTCCGGTCATCGCCGATGCCGACAACGGCTACGGCAATGCGACGAACGTCGTTCGCACCGTCCGCGAATACGTGAAAGCGGGCGTCGCCGGAATCCACATCGAGGATCAGACGTTCCCGAAGCGCTGCGGTCACACGAAGGGTCGGAAGGTGATTCCGAAGGCAGAGGCGGTTGGTAAGATACGCGCCGCCGCGGACGTTCGCGATGAGCGGGACGAGTCGTTTGTACTCATTGCGCGCACAGATGCTCGCGGGGCAGTCGGCGGCGACTTAGACGACGCTATCGGGCGCGCGAACGCGTACGTCGACGCCGGTGCTGATGTCGCATTCGTTGAAGGGCCGGTAGACGAAGACGAAATCGCACGAATTGGGCGCGAAGTTGATGCACCCCTATTATACAATTGCGTCGGCGAACTCGGCACATCGCCATATGTCGAACCGGATAGGCTGACAGAATTAGGATTCGATCTCGTTCTGTACCCTGTCGCGTCCACGCTCGCGACCATTGCGGCCGTCCACGAGCGCCTCTCTGGACTAAAATCCGAAGGGATGGACGCCCTGGTCGACATCGACCGAGCTTTCGCCGAGACACCCGTTGGCGACCTCCACGAATTCTCCGGGTTCCCCGAGGTCGTCGAGTGGGAGCGTCGCTACATGCCCTCGGACGAACAGGAAAAGTACGGTGACTCGCTCGGTGACGACGTGGAATAACCCGGGTGGTCAGTCGGTTGTCGATAGCGTTGTCGCACTCGAGCGGTCGCGAGCGTAGGGTTCGACGAGAGCGGCTACGTCGTTCGACTCGAGCGTTTCGATTCGGTCACGTGCGTCCGCGGTTGCCGACTCGCCGACGACTGGTTCTACAAGTTCGTCGAACTTCGCGACGAGTTCGTCCCAGGAAAGCGGTTTCTCGGGTTCGCCGCTCGCATACTCAGTGGCAGCTTCGTACGTCCCGCCAGCTGTCTCGACCACTACATCAGCAGCCCACTTTTCCGGGTACGCGTCATCGATCCATTCCGCGGACTCCACGGTAGTGCGGTCGACAAGTTTGCGGAGGTCATCGGGGACATCCCCATCAACGGATTCAACGAACGTATCGACACCGGCGTCGCGTCGTCCGAGCGCGAGTGCGGCACCGAACGGCATGCTGAACTGTGCATCCACGAACGACTGCGGGTAGGTGTTCTCCGGATGCCCGATGAGTTCGATGCCGGGTGTCGCGATACGTACCCTGACGGATTCGACCGCTTCCGGGTCGATGGATTCCGACTCCGCGATGTCGAGCAGGAGGTCTATCGGTGCGTGCATGTATCGACAGCAGGGATACGGTTTGACGCCGACCTTCAGCAGTTCGTAGTCCTCGCCAAGCCCCTCGGTCGCTTTCTTCGGATTTGGGTTGTCCGAGTATCCCTGCAGGAATCCCCGGTTCCCGTCGATAGGGTTCGATGCGGCGAAGAATCCGGCTTCAGCGAGCGAACCGCTGGTAAGAGCGGCATGAGCAGCCCATCCGGGATGTGCGCGTTTGTTCCAGCCGCCATTTTCGAGGAACTGGAGCGACCCCGCCGCTTGACTGCCGTTGAGACCGAACGCTGATTCGAACGTCTCCGCATCCCATCCGTAGACGACGCCTGCGGCGGCCGTCGCGCCGAACGTCCCACAGGTACCTGTCATGTGGAACCCGCGTCCGTAGTGTGACGCCGGGTTGACCGCCATGCCGAGTCGGCAGATGATTTCGTATCCCGCCACGATACCCGTGAGAAGCACCTTTCCAGAGGCGCCCGACTTCTCCGCTGCGGCCAGCGCGGCGGGGATGACGGGCGCACCGGGATGGAGCGACGCTGCCCGATGAGTGTCGTCGTAGTCTAGCGAGTGCGCCATCGCGCCGTTGAGGAACGCGACGTACGCGGGGGATCCGGACTCACCGGTCGTTAGAATCGTCGCCCCGCTGCCGCCCTCGTCGAGGTTTTCGATTCCCTCAATAAGCGACTCACTCGATTCGACCCGTGTTCCGCTCCCCACGGCGATACCGACGGTATCGAGGATGAGATGTTTCGCGTGTTCGACGACGTCGTCTGAGAGGTCGTCGTACGCGAGCGACGCACAGAAGTCTGCATACGTCTCTGTCGTGTTCATTGCTAACGTGTATAGTGACCTCGCACATGCACTTAGTCCTTTGTCCAGCAGCACAACCGGAGTTATTTATTCAGTGAACGGGATTTGTGTGGTATGGCCCACCATACTTCAGCGGAACGTGACCGCCTTCGAACGCTAACCGAGCGACTCGGTTTGAGCGTCAGCGACGAAGGAATCGACGCGGCACTCGACACCGCCGACGAACTGGGGTCGGCGGTTCCCGAATCCGCGACGGTCGAACGGCGGGAGTCGGTCGGTTCGATGGCCGACGACCCGAACAACGCACTGCTCGAAGCGTACGACGAACCGCGCGTCGAGACGGACGAAGGCCCCCTCTCGGATGTCTCCGTCGCGGTGAAGGACGTCATCGCCGTCAAGAACCTCTCGATGACGTGCGGGTCGAAATCGTTCTCGGTCGTGCCCTCCTACGACGCTACTGTTGTCGAGCGCCTTCTCGACGCCGGTGCTTCCCTCGTCGGCAAAGCCAATACGGATGCCTTTGCGTTCGGCCCGACGGGCGAGTTCAGCGAGTTTGGGACGGTGACAAATCCGGTCGCTTCCGATCGAGTTCCGGGCGGGTCGTCCAGTGGGAGCGCGGCGGCGGTCAGTGCTGGAACCGTCGATGCCGCACTTGGAACCGACACCGGCGGGAGTGTCCGCATTCCGGCGGCGTGTTGTGGCGTCGTCGGCGTGAAACCGACTCACCGCTCGATGTCACGATACGGTTTCGTCGATCTTTCACCGACGACGGACTGTATCGGCCCGCTGGCACGCGACGTGGAAACCGCCGCGCGAGTGCTCGACGCCATCCGCGGCCCGGATGTTCGTGACCCATCGTCCAGTCATGTTTCCGGTGAATCGGCGACTGATGCGCTCGACAAGGACGGGGACCTCACGTTTGCACTGCTGTCGCCGTTCGTCGAGCGGTCTTCGGACAGCGTCGCCGCAACCGTCTGTGCTGTCGCCGACGCACTCGATGCACGCGAGGATGCATCGGTCACCGCGACAGACCTCGAACTCGGCGAAATCGAGACGGCGTATCCGCTTACTATTGCAACCGAGTTCGCGTGGTTGCTCCGTCAGCGTGGAACAATTCGGGGACAGGGAACGCAGTACACCGAGGAGTGGCGTGAAACGTTCGAGTCGTTCACCAACTGTCTGAACGAACACATCGCGCTCCGCGTTCTCCCGGCCGCGTATCTCGACGAACGAACCAACGGACGGTCGTATGTCGCTGCCCGCGAAGCGGTCACGGAATTTCGGCGAGAACTGCACGGTCTGTTCGCCGAGTTTGACCTCCTCCTCGCACCGACCCTGCGCGTATTGCCACCGAAATACGGCGAAATCACGGCGACGGAGGGAATGAAGAACATCTCGGGGAACACGGGGCCGTTCAGTCTCACCGGCAATCCGGTTATTTCGGTACCGGCTGGTGAATCGAACGGATTACCGGTAGGGATGCAGGTTATCGGCCCGCACTTTAACGACGCGCGCGCCGTCCGGGGAGCGACACTCATCGAATCGGTGCGCGATTGCTGACGGTCGGACGATTTCGACGTTGGGAAAAATCCGCCCATGCAAAAACTTAACATGGTTGTTGATGACTCACAGTATAGGCGTCAGCCTGTGGACGAAGAATGACAACTATTCAAATCGGAGTTGACGTAGGAGGTACGAATACGGACGTCATCATGGTCGCGGACGACATGGAAGTCACGCACAAGCTTCCGACGACCATCGACCCGTCAGAATCGAGCGCCACCGGAGTGGCAGAAATCGCGGAGCAACACGACATCGACCCCGCCGACATCGACACGGTTCTGCACGGAACCACGGTCGGAACGAACGCACTCATCGAAAACGAGGGGGCGAAAACCGGGATGCTCACGACCGAAGGCTTCCGGGACGCCATCCACATCGGCCGCCATCGGAAGCTTCACACCTTTTCGATTCAGTTCGAACAACCGCAGCAAGCGAATCCCATCGTTCCCCGGCGACGACGGAAAACCATCTCGGAACGGATCTATCCACCCGGTGAGGTCGTCCGACCGCTCGACGAGGACGAGGTCATCGAGGCGACGGGAGAACTCGTCGACGACGGCGTCGAATCCATCGCCGTCTGTTACCTCCACTCCTACCTCGATACGACTCACGAAGACAGAACGAAGGAACTGGTGCAGGAACATTTCCCGAACGTGACTGTCAGCACGTCGAACGAAGTGGTGAACCAGTTTCGCGAGTACGAACGCTTCACCACGACGGCCATCAACGCCCGTCTCGCTCCGGTGATGTCGAACTATCTCGACCGATTCGAACGGCAACTCGCGGAGTTCGGCTTCAAAAACGCCGACACACTCATCATGCAGTCGAGCGGCGGGATGGCGAGCGTCCGGGAAGTCACGAGAAAGCCCATTACGACGCTCCTGTCCGGACCCGCGGGGGGCGTCCTCTCGGGGCAGTTCTCCGGACAGAAGGTGAACGAGGACAAACTCATCACCATCGACATGGGAGGGACCAGCGCCGACATCTCGGTCGTTCCGGGACGATTGCTCGAACGCGACGCCCGCGACAGCAAGGTCGCAAACTATCCAACGGTAACACAGATGTTGGACGTGGAGACCATCGGCAGTGGCGGCGGTTCTATCGCGTGGTTCGACCGAGCTCACGGATTCAACGTTGGTCCAAAAAGTGCCGGTGCGAACCCCGGTCCTGCGGCGATGAACCGTGGCGGCGAGCGACCGACGGTGACCGACGCCCAGGTCGTTCTCGGCCGCATCGACCCGGACGCGTTTCTCGGGGGAGACATCGAACTGAAACCCGAACTCGCGCGCGAAGCCATCGAAAAACACCTCCTCGATGTGGTCGACCAAGAACAGTTCTCGACGGTCGAACGCGCCGCGCTGGCCACGCTTGAGGTCGCAAACAGCAACATGTATCAGTCCATCCGCGAGCAGACCATCCGTCGGGGATACGACCCACGGGAATACACCCTCACCGGATTTGGCGGAGCAGGTCCCATGCATACGGTCGACCTCGCCGAGGAACTCGACGTTTCCACGGTGTTGATTCCGCCGTCGCCGGGCATCGCCTCGGCGAGAGGTCTCCTCACAGGGGACGTCAAGTACGACAATCAGGTGACGGTGAGCCAACGGTTGAGTACGGTAGACGCGGACGAGGTTGACCGACGGTTCGAGACGCTCGTCGAGCGTGGAACCGAACAACTCCGTGGCGATGGCATCGACGTGGACGAACGGGCTACGCTAGAAATGTTGGTCGACATGCTCTACGAAGGGCAGGGCTACGAACTCACCGTCGAATTCGATGGAACTGACGGAGATTGGCGTGAACGACTGCGTGAACGTTTCGAGAGGAAACACGAAGTAGAATACGGCCACTACTTCGAGGACGACCCCATCGAACTGCTGAACCTTCGCGTCTCCGCCAGTGCCGAGAGCATCCCCTACGAACCGCAGACGGTCGATGAGAACGCCGATGCGGAAGGGGCGAAAACGGGTGAATCGACCGTCGTCTTCGGAACCTCTTCGAACCCGGAACCGCAGACCGTCGCCCGCTACGATCGTGATAGGCTCGGGAGCGGGAGCGTCATCGACGGCCCGGCTATCGTTGACGAGTTCGACAGCACGGTGGTCATCAACCCCGGCTGGAACGCGGAGGTATTGGAGAGCGGGTCGATTCGACTAACCAACGACGGAGGTGCGTGAACTATGATAACAGACGACAGCGATGAGCGAGCGCGAGAACAGCGCGGTCTTCTCGAAGAACGCGAACTCGACCCGGTTACCCTACAGGTCATCGGCGGCGAGTTCGACACGATTGCCGAGGAGATGGGAAGCAAGATGATTCGGTCTTCGTACTCTTCCATCATTCGAGAGAGCGAGGATATTGGTGCGGGTATCTTTACACCCGACTGCGAAGAGGTCGCGGAGAGCGACTACACGCCGATGCACGTCGGTTCGCTGCCGGGCTATCTGCGCGGCATGTACAAATGTATCGAAGAACGGGGAGAGGACGTTTTCGAGATAACCGAACCCGGTGACGTCTACTTTCACAATCATCCGTACTACGGTGCGAGCCACTCACCGGACATCGCGGTAATCGTACCCATCTTCTACGACGACGAACTCGTGGGTTGGTCGGCTGACACCGCCCATATCCTCGACATCGGTACCGCCACGCCCGGCATCACCATCGACCTGTACGACGTGTACGCCGAAGGACAACTGTTCAAGGCACGCAAAGTCATCAGCCGCGGCGAGCGCATCGAGCAGGTTTGGAACCACATTCACGACAACACCCGGACGCCTCGAATGAACGAGGGCGACCTGCAAGCGATGATCTCGGCCGCGGAAATCGGCCGTCAGCGGTACGTCGAACTTATCGAGAAGTACGGTTTGGAGACGGTTCAGCAAGCGGGTGACGACCTCATTTCCTATGCCGAGGATTTGCTCCGAAGCAAAGTCGCGGAACTCCCTGACGGTGAGTGGCACGAAACGGCGTACCTCGACGACGATGGCCGTAACCGTGACAAGCGTATCAAAATCGACGTGAAGGTGCGCGTCGACGGGGACGACATCACCATCGACCTCACCGACTCGAACGACCAGGTTCCTACCGGTTTCAACTGTCCCGTCGACGGAGCCACGAAAGTGGCGGCGTACTTCACCCTTCGGGCACTCCTTATGGACACCTACGTTCACGACGAGTACATTCCACAGAACTCCGGGACGTTCGAGCCGATCAACGTCGAGACGAGAAAGGGGTCTATCTTCGATCCGAACCCCCCGGCCGCCGCGTTCGCCCGAATAAATCAGGTGGACATGATGGGCGACCTCATCGTGAAGGCACTTCGCAACGCCGTCCCCGACCGTGTTATGGCGGGGAACGCGGCACAGGTGTTTTTCACCAGTTACAGCGGCCCCGAACCGGATTCGGAGGGTGACGAATACTGGGTCTATCTCGAAGTAAACGACGGCTCCTACGGTGGTCGTCCGGACAAGGATGGTATCGACTGCGTCGGCGCGCTCATCCACAACACGCGCAATCGACCAGTCGAGGATATCGAACTCTCACATCCGATGCGAGTCGACCGATACGAACTTCGTGAAGACGGTCACGGCGCCGGCGAGTTCCGCGGTGGGCACGGTGTCTGCCGTGAAACGACGTTCCTTATCGACACGGTAATGTCAACCGAAGGGGACGGCAAATATCACACACCGTGGGGTGCATTCGGCGGCAAGGAGGGCGCAGGAGCGTCCATGTGGCACATCCGAACCGACGACCCCGACGGCAGTAGACCCATGTTTTACTCTCGGCGCGACCAGATGCCCGACGAGATGGACTACGGCGACGAAGTGGACGACGTGGACGAACTGTACACCAAGGTCACTGGCTACCAGTTCGAACCCGGAGATCACTTCATCGTGAAGTCGGCGATGAGCGGCGGATACGGCGATCCCCACGACCGCCCAGTGGAAAAAGTGTTTGATGATTACCGCGACGGGCTCATTAGCAAGGAGATCGCCCGCGAGGACTACGGAGTTGTAATCGAAGACGGTGAAGTGGATCACGACGCGACGGCTGACCTCCGCGACCGCTGATGCAATCGGGGAAAATTATTTCGTCGCAACTGTTGTATCGTGTCGTATGACGCGGTATCCGAACCCAGCCGACCGGTTCGATTACCGGTGTGACGACTGTGGTGCTCGGATTCCACCGTTTCAGGGATTATACTGGTTCGTCCGCGACCGGACAGTCGATGACGGAGATGGCAGCGTTGAGGTTCCGTATTGTCCGAAGTGTGGCGGCGAAACCATCGTTAAGCACGGTCGGTAGGTTTCGTAGCATTTATTGAACGGAAATATTTTGCAACTTTGGTCATTGAGAGCACGTCAGCGAACTTGGCGTCAATATCCCAGAGGTGAGCCTCGTGTTGCTCGGTCGACCGGTCGCCAACGCACTCTTTCGGGACGATAGTCCGAAACCCCTGTGCGGCGGCATCGTCTACGGACGAACGAATGCACCCGCTCGTCGAACAGCCGGTGACGACGAGCGTGTCGATTCCCATCGCGGTCAACATAGACCCTAACTCCGTGTCGTGAAACGCACTAGCGTGGCGCTTATCGAGAATATGGTCGTCATTCTCGACGTGTAAGCGCTCATCGAGCTTCGTAGGGTACGACCCCGCTGTCCATTCCTTCAGTGCGGGTATCTTTTCAACCCAGAGACCGCCATCGATGGCGTCGGGATGACGGTAGACGACGCGAGCGAACACGACCGGAACGTCTTGCTCATGGGAAATATCGATGAGTTCGTTGGTGTTTTCGATGACGTTCGATAGGTCGGAGCCGATGGGTTCGTCTGGATCTGTCTCCCCGTTCTGGAGATCAACGACGAGCAGGGCCGGACGGTCACCGAAATCGTGGGAATGGCCAACCATGCCTGCATCGTCGTACACTCGTTCCTTGTCAGACATTCGTGAACAATTACCATGGCATCGCTAATAATCTATCGGGTAGCGGCGCCTATGGTTTCCGTCTTTGAACACTTTCTTCCACGTCTTGTAACCAATTCTGTATCCGAAACCTCATCAAATATCACTGTTTGTGTGGTCGGGTGCGATACACCTGATCGGCAGAACGCTTATTCTTCTATTGTGTATCTGACTACGTATGACCGCGAGCAGGTCGGAAGGAATGGACGAAATTGACCGAATCGTACTTGGAATCCTCGCTTCGAATCCGCGCATGCCGTACTCCGATATTTCGAGCCTCCTCGAAGAACGGGGGTATGAGATGAGTAGCGAGGGGATTCGGTACCGCGTTCAAAACCTCTTCGACACGACTTCGACGTTTTTCATGATCGACCCGAAGGAGCACGATTGGTTGGTTCTTCGAACTGCCCTCACCGTCGTAGACGAACCTGACGCTAAGGAACGAGCGATTGAAACACTTCGCGACGACCCCTTTTGGTTCATCAGTTCCGGGTTCGGATCGTTCGACATTTATGCGGTTGCGATAGCACCGACGACGAACGAGATTGACGACCTCCTAAATGACCTGCGTGGTATCGACCTCATTGCTGACGTTGAGTACTTTATCGAAACGCACCGAACCGTCGACATTAACAAATATCTCCCGATACTGGATAGCGTATGACTGTCATCGGTTAGAAAGGGTTCGAATGTGAGATGAAATTACGATTCATTCCGGCGGTTCTTCCGCAATAAGTTCGCCGTGTCCCCTCGATCCGCTTTCTAACTATAAATCCAGCAAAAAACCCAGTGCAAACGAGCAGAATTGCACTCACCCAGCGTGATGACGCTGCAACTGGCCCAATGCTTGCGACAAACACGATAACGGCTTGAACGCTTGCACCGATAGCGATCGGTTTCCAGTACATACTTGCCCTCGCTTGTCCCGAACATCTATCGAGAAATGCTTTAGCCTGCAGGTCAAAAGTGGGTGTAATGCACAGGCGCGCAATCATTAAACTACTTGGCTCAAGTGCAATCGGTGGTAGTACGATCCTTTCTGGATGCGCTCGTCTGAACACATCTGGTTCGTCAAAGACAGTTCGAATGGGTACAAAAGGGCATCAGTCATTTTTTGATCCAGTTGGGTTGCTTGTCGGCCCTGGTGAGACAGTAACATTCGAGATGGAGAGTGGCAACCACTCCGCGACAGCGTACTATGAACAGTATAGCCTCGCGAAGGAAACACGGATCCCAAAGAGCGCTGAACCCTTTGACAGTGGTGTTCTCACTGAACAGGGGGATACGTTTGAGCACACGTTCGACACGAAGGGTACCTACGATTATTACTGTATTCCACATAAGACGATGGGGATGCTTGCTCGAATCGTCGTTGGAGAACCAGGTGGTCCAGCTGAGGGGGGTATGCCCTCTGATGGGAAAGTACCGACAAGTCAACGAATCATCGACAACGGAAGCGTTGGTTATGAACAGTTCGACACGAAATAACTGCTCGGCATGGTCTGCAAACTACATTATTCCCTGACCATCCCGGACATTTAGACACAACTCGACGTGTCAATTCGGTCTTCGATACGAAAGATACCAATACCGCCAGTTTCGTTCACTTCGAGTACAGCTCAAATAGTTCTTGATATCGGTTCCGTATCGTCACTGGGGAAACGTTCGTGAGATCCGCGACTGCCTCTTATGTAACCGACTCATTTGTTAATCTGGCAGCTGCATACACTGCTTCTGCAGCAAGTGCGACGGGACTTTTCCCACTATGTGCGTTCTGACGCTTCGCCGAATCAAGAAGCTTACGAGCGCGATGTTCCGTCTCAGTACTGAGATCGAGCCCAGAGATAAAGTGTGGTATGAACTGCCCAGGGTTCGGTGGCGGAATTTCGAGTTCGAGTTCACTGGCGAGATACCGATATGCACGCTGAATGCGACGTCGCTCGACACGGCTTACTGCTGCAAAATCATTGAGACTCCGGGGAATGGTGGCTTGTCGTGCTGCGGCGTACAGACTCGCTGTTGCGATCCCTTCGATGGATCGCGAGTTCAATAGCCAGCATATCTTGGAGGAAATCGATCAGCGTGGGCTTCAGTATGTCGTGCCGAAACGAATGCAGACGAGCGAGCAAGCCCAACCACAGCGGTTGCTGCAGTGGGGTCAGGATCGGTACGTGACAAACTGGAACCTTCTGCTGAACGACGATGAAAGGCACGAAACAACACTGATCTACCGACGCCAGGACAACTCCGAGCGGACAGATTATCGTCAGTATTCGGTGTTCATGACGAACGGAGATCCGAGGTTGTTGCGTGAGTATGAATACCGGTGGGAGATTGAAAGCGGCTACAAGAGCACCAAGCGATTCATGGCTGCGACGACGTCAAAGAACTTTGTCTTGCGATTCTTCTACTTCGCGTTTGCCTGCTTGCTGTACTCGATTTGGCGAGCAGTCGATCTTCTTGTGCAGGTCGAATTGACTGGCGAGTACAAGCGGTCACCAGTTGTGACGGCAAACACGGTCCTTACACTGTTGAAGCAAACAGGAATCGGCTAGAACAGATTTTGAGCCGATGAACGCCAGATAATCAGCGGCAGCGCTAATCCGACCGGTCGCTAATTCGGGGAAGAGTTAGAATAGTAATCAGAATCGATGTCTGAGTTCCAGTTTGAAATGCTTGCAGTGAGCGGTTTGCTCCAAATCGTGCATTCTAGAACCTCTGTATCTACTCTAGTCTCATCTTCCGGTTTGTGCGTTTGATGTAGCGTTATATGATTTATAGATATGTGAATTACTATTATCGTAAGAAAGAGAGCTTGTGACCTTGATCTACACTGGAAGTAGTGGTGTGTAGTGCACTTCTCCATTTGTTTGTAATGAGAAGTGAAAGTCGGTGAGTCGGTGCCGTCTACGAAGCATAAAACATCCTCTGGCAACGAATCTGGGTCCAGGAGAGATCAGAGCGTGTTTGATTGTAGAAGCATAACCACGCACCACAACCAGGCAGTCTGGACTGTGGAATTTTAGTCAGTTCAAGCAGGCCTAAAATAACCTACGGGCAGAGTTCCCAACCCCACATGTGACTCACCTATGATCAAGACTTTCTATCCTGCCACACTGTTTCTTTCCGTCTACACTTTCCGTAGATATCTTAACCGCGTTACAGACAGTTGTCTGTATTGTCTGTAACAGACGACCATAGCAGAAACCCGCCCAGCACAGAAGAGTAGTACAGCAATCTAAGACAGACAATAGACCATAATGCCTGTTACAGGCATCAATTACAGACATACATTACAGATAGCTGGTACAGAAACCCCAGACAGATCATAGTCACAGATATTTGGAACAGATGTCTGACGTAGATTTATGTAATAGAGAGATAGAACAGAGAATCAAGATGATAACCTCGGTCGTCTATTCGGAATCCGGCGGGACGTACAAAACGACACTCACCGCTAATCTGGCCGTACCGTTGGTTCGAATGGGATTAGATGTATTAGTCATCGATCTCGATCCACAGGAAGGGAATCTGACGAGCCTGTTCAACCTCGGCGAACATCGCAGCGATCCCGAGGCAGACAACCTAGTAAAACACATTCTCGAGATGCCCGACGGCCCGTTCGAGGATCTCATCGAGACGAGCGATGAAGGTGTTGACGTGATTCCAAGCCATGACATGCTCGGAGATTTCACATCGAATCTCGAACAGAAGATCTCCTATGAGAGTGGGATGAAAAACATCGATGCAGATGACTACCCGCGGTACGAGCTACTGTATCGACTCCTGTGGGAGAAAGAAAACTTAAACGAAAAGTACGACGCTATCCTCATCGACCCGAACGCTCGAGCCGAGGATTTACTCTACAATGCCATATATGCGATGCGAACACTCATCGCACCCGTTAAGCCAGCGGGGAAGGGCAGTTTGAGCCTCGACGGATTAGAAGAACTTGTCGTGAATATGCAAACCAACCTTGATATCGAGATCGGTCTCTCGTGTGTCGTTCCATCAGGTGTTCGCCGGACAAATGCCCATAAACAATATCTACGCTACTTTGAGAACAGTGACGCCTTTGAGACGCCAGTCGTCATTGGTGACCGCGAGAGTATGATGGACGATATGTGGGAGGCTCGTGGCTCGGCGTTCAAGGTCATTGAGGAGCGCTGGAAAACCATCGATGACGACAGTGACGGCGGGAGTAGTAAACCGGGTGTTCGGAAGGTTCGGGACCGTGAGGTCGACACACTTGTCGATCTCTATCGACTCGCGGCGTTTGTCGCAACCGATACCTTTGGAATGGATATTGAGCCAGTGCTTGAGCTCGATTTCGACGGACAAGGTACACGAACAATCGATCTCCGTGATCAGGAAGCAGTCGAGGTGACAGAGACATGACGAACTCATTTAAATCAGGCTCCGGAAATCTGGACTTCGGAAACAGCGACAACGAATCTAGCGAGACTGGAGAGCAGAACGACGCCGAGGAGCAAGCAGAGGAAAGAGAGGTGTCGGACAAAGAAGAATCATCTACAGAAACGTCCGGAGGCCAATTCGAGCAACCGACGGAGCAAACCACTTCGGGAGACAGTAATCAGTCAGACTCAAAGCAGGCCGAAGATACGCCATCGGAGGAGTATCCCTACTATATCCGTCGAAGTAACATCGGGGATGAGAGGGACAAGCGGCTTGAGCTACACGTCCGGGATTCAGTAACTAGTGACGAGCCAACGTTCCGAAGTAGACTTGCCGACGAACTCAATGTCGACGAAGTTGCAAAAACGGATGCTCGAGAGGCAGCGTTGTTGTTTGCGTTTCAAAACCCCGAAAAAGTAGCCGAGTTACTGCGCGAGGAGGGATTCGGGGTCTTTGGATAGAATTCGTCCCAAGCACAGCTTTGAGTTGTTTTCCTCTGGATCCTCTCACTACTGGAGTACAGACATTGAAATGGGAAATCCGGTAATTGAGTAGACAGATATAATTCACTCAGAAAGTACAATATTATCTGAATTTTGAATATGCGTACGCACAGTCTGGTGAATACCGACTCGTTCGATCAGCTCGCTCATCGCATTGAGAATGGTTGTGAGATTGTGGTCTAATTCGTGATCGCGATACTGCCCTCCAGAGAGACCATCATTTCGTTGAGAAGAAATAATGATGCTGAGTTTTGCGAGATCCGCCAAGAAATCACGAACACGACGACTTGTACGTGCATCAAATGCGGCAAACGTACAGAGTTCTTTATATCGCTCGAATACAGCTTGTGATCGAGCAGGCGTTTCTTGCTCTGCTTCCAATGTCGTGAGAGCATAGAGAACGAGTTGCTGGTGATCAGCAAGGTCAGCAATCCCATCCATCAGTTCTTCACGCTCGAGTTCATTTTGCGCTTGATTGACGTGGTCTTCTGTAACCATATCTGCGTTATTTGCTCGAGCGAGATCGCCAGCTCCTCGAAGTAAGTCGAGGGCCTTGCGTGCGTCACCAGCATCTTGAGCACCATATGCTGCACAGAGCGGAAGCACCTCCGTTGAAAGTGCATTATCATGGAATGCGACATCAGCGCGTTGCTCTAAGACACTGCGAAGTTCGGTAGCATCGTATGGTGGGAACGAAATCGATTTTTCACAGAGCGACGATCGGACTTTAGCCGATAAATTTTCTCGGAACGCAAGATCATTGCTGATTCCAATGATCCCGACCTTTGCGTCCGCAATGTTTCCATTGCTTCGCGCACGCGGAATCTGATAGAGGATGCTATCGCTTTCACCAATGTTATCGACTTCGTCGAGAACGAGGAGGACAGTCCCACCAAGAGCGTCGAGTTCACGCCAAAGAAACTCATAAATTTCATATTGTGGATGGCCGGTTTTACTGATCTGGTCTTCCGGTGCTCGAATCCGGTTTACGAGGTTGACTGCAACTTGATAGCTACTGTTTAGGCCTTCACAATTAAGTGAGATAATCGAGAGATCCAGATCAAAACGATGGGCATCGTCTGCTAGTTGGTTTAGCAGATAGTTTGTGACAGCGGTTTTTCCAACTCCAGTCTTTCCATAGAGAAAAATATTGCTCGGTTGTTCCCCATTTATGACAGGCTGGAGTGCCGTATGATACTGTTTGATTTCATCATCTCGTCCGACAATCGTCTGTGGCGTATAATCTTCCGATAAACTATCGCGGTTTCTGTACAACGAATCATCGGGTTGGAAACTGATTTCGTTCATTAGTGTGGATGAGTAGCGTGATTTCCAATGCTATAGTGGAGGTGGTGTTTCCAGTGCTTTTGGCTAGTCCATCGTTTCCAGTGCTTCGATAATAGATGTTTCCCTCGCGTCAGACACCACCGTTTCCAGTGCTTTACCACACCACTGTTTCCAGTGCTTCGAGACGAGAGAGGACGATAGAGAGTGGTATTTCCAGTGCTACCAACCGATTTGGGTCGTTAGAGGGCTTGTAAAGAGGGAATAGGTTTTCGTAAAGTCGTTCTTTGAACTCGAAGACCACAGAGAGAGTGGTGTTTCCAGTGCTTCCCCTCCACCGTCTGGAACACGATACACCAGACCATATTCAAGGAAAGATTTAATACGGACAGTATCAAATTACTCCGTGATCCACTAGTGCTAATTCATTACAGTGGTGGCTTAAAAAGATATTAACTAGTTACGGGCCTAAACGAGCAGTAGAGTCTAGCTCAAACTCAAGAGCACTGGAAACAGTGCTCTCTCTCCCCCTCCTCTTTTCTACATCGTGTCGATGGTAGGTCTATCATAGATCGACTCTTGGTTAGTATCATATTGTAACCCGAGAATAGCAGTCCAATCTGCTTTCTTTTCGTTGTGGCATCGTGACGAGGGTTGTATCTGCGATGTGTCAGTCCATGTTCGCTGGGATGTCACTGTTTGAACTTTAGAGATGCAGCCGAGTGTTATCAACTATATTCGTATTTCTATTCTGTACTCGTGTTCGCAAAGGCTTGGGTGTTGACCAAGACGACCGAAATATTCGAAGAAGCCGCTATTAGCGCTGACGATTGATCAAATCACACTAAGCGAGGTCTTTTACTGTGATAATCCGCTCCGTGACATAACTCTCAAGAGGGTGTCGATGAACGCTATCGAGAGCCAAGATGACCCAAGCGGCACCAGGAATCGTCCTATGGCGGATACGATTGTGACACAGGGGCGTACTCATACTGTCACTATTGGATTGTCGCTTGACCGAGTCCTATCCTGTTTGTGTAATAACGCGACGTCGCAACAACGCGAATTAATCAATTGGTATGTTTCTATAGGTGTGCGAGTAATATCCATCTCTGTAGTAAGCACCCCCAACTAAACGGGATAATTAAGTTCCAATAGAGTGTCTTTCACACCGTTACATGGTTCAAGCTAGCGTGTCACAATATTCGAATTCGGGTATTGTAGCAGACTACAGTACCGAATCGTACTCGGCTCCGAGAATGGATTGTAGTAGGAACCTTCCCACCGATATGAGAATTGAACGATGAAGTTAGAATCATCAATCACTGGATCACAACAATCGTTCGATTCGATTCAAGAACTGTTAGCGAAAGCAAATGAGGAAAAATCTGGAGACGAGTTGGCAGACATTGCCGCCTCATCGGCAGCCGAACGCGTCGCTGCTAAAGATGCACTCAGCCGAATTTCACTTGCAACTCTTCGGGAAAATCCAGTCGTCCCATACGAAGATGATGAAGTGACCCGCGTCATTCAGGATGCAGTGGATGAAACTATTTATGATGAAATAAGCGACTGGACAGTCGCTGATCTTCGTGAGTTCCTTGTTGATGAACAGACAACTGAGGAGGATATCGACCGAATTCGACCGGGGCTGACCAGCGAGATGATTGCAGCGGTTGCAAAGATCATGTCGAACATGGATTTGATCCAAGCATCATCGAAGATGGTCATCACAGCTCGGTGTAATAACACCATTGGATCGGTTGGATCACTCTCATTCCGACTCCAGCCAAACGATCCAACTGATGATATTGAGAATATTCGACATTCAATACGTGAGGGACTCTCCTATGGCGTTGGTGACGCCGTTATCGGTATTAACCCAGTTGAGGATAATGCCGACAATACAAAGCGGTTGCTCGAGATGACGAAGGAGTTCATCGACGAGTGGAATATTCCCACCCAAAACTGTGTTCTTTCACATCTCACAACACAGATTAAAGCAGTCAAGAACGGCGCTCCGGCCGACCTCCTCTTTCAGAGTCTCGCCGGTACAGAAGCCGGAAACGAGAGTTTTGGAATTGACATTGATCTCCTCGATGATGCTTACGAATTCGGCAAGGAGCACTGTACTGGCTCCGGCCCGAATTTCATGTACTTCGAGACTGGCCAAGGATCTGAACTCTCGAGTGATGCACATGCAGGCATTGACCAGGTTACGTTGGAGGCACGATGCTACGGACTCGCCAAACGCTATGATCCCTTTATCGTGAATACTGTTGTTGGGTTCATTGGCCCCGAGTATCTTTATGACGGTAAGCAGGTCATTAGAGCTGGTCTCGAGGATGTCTTTATGGGCAAACTCACAGGCATTTCGATGGGTATCGATGCATGCTATACGAATCACATCCAAGCCGACCAGAACGATATCGAGAATCTCGCGGTGTTGCTGACTGCAGCGGGTTCAAATTATTTCATTAGTGTTCCGATGGGTGATGACACAATGCTCAATTATCAATCAAATAGTTACCACGATGCCTCTGCTCTCTGGAACATTTTTGATGTGCGGCCAGCACCCGAATTTGCAAAATGGCTCGAAGCAATGGGAATCACTGATAACGGACGGTTCACCGAGAAAGCTGGTGACCCAACTGTGTTCCTCAAAAACAACCAATGACCAATAAAGAAACCCAGCACGCGGATGATGCAGACCACGAGAACGCCTTAGAACAAATTAGAAATATAAGTGCATCCCGACTTGGGGTTGGACGGAGTGGCACCCGGCCTCGCACATCCTCTATCCTCTCGTTTCGGGCAGATCATGCACAAGCACGTGATGCAGTCCTCACACAGGTCGATGAAGAAGCGCTTGAAGAACTGGGACTCATGCAGATCCAGAGTTGCGTGACCAATCAAGACCAATATCTTGCCCGACCTGATCTGGGGCGCCAGCTATCGGACGAAACGATGAGTCTGATTCGAGAGGGATGTATTCAGGATCCAGATGTCCAGATTATCGTCTGTGATGGGCTAAGCTCCACAGCAGTGGAAGAGAACATCCCTGATCTCTTACCGATGCTTACCGACGGTCTTGAAGAGCAAGGATTCGAGGTTGGAACACCACTCTTTGTGAAATATGGTCGTGTCGATGTGATGGATGCAATCGGCGAGGAACTCGGTGCAACCATCATTGTGAATCTGATTGGAGAACGACCAGGATTGAACACGGCTAAGAGCCTGAGCGCGTACCTCGTCTATAATCCGCAACGAGGAATGGCGACGGCAAAGAAGTCCGTTATCTCGAATATACACCCTGATGGGCTTCCTGCAATCGAAGCAGGCGCTCAAATTGTTGACCTCGTCAAACAGATGGATGAGAATGAGGGGAGTGGTCTTGATCTTGAGTAACGGAGAGTGAACTATGTCTGGTTCTAGTTCTACTGTATTGACCAGTGTTGGTATTGATATCGGGACGACGACAACGCAGGTCATTATCAGTGAACTCACTGTTTCTTCTTCGGGTCTCGGTGCTGTCTCTGTCGATATCGAGAAGTCTCAGATTACGCATCGAGGGGCAATTTACGAGACACCACTCGTGGATGAGCACACACTCGATGTTCCGAAAATTCAAACTCTGATCGAATCTGAGTTGGAGAGTGCGGGCTACTCACCCCCTGATATCGATAGTGGCGCAGTTATCGTCACTGGTGAATCCTCGTATAAGGAGAATGCAGAGGAACTGGTGAAGCTACTTGCTGAAGATACTGGGGAGTTTGTCATTGCAACGGCAGGTCCCGAACTCGAATCAGTACTGGCAGGATCTGGTTCCGGTGCTGCGACATGGGCTGCAGAAAACCACCAATCGATTCTCAACGTGGATATTGGTGGTGGGACGACGAATATGTGCCTCTTTTCTGGACCTGAGGTTGTGGAAACTCGCTGTCTTGATATCGGTGGACGATTGCTTCGATTCGACTCTGATGGCCGTGTCACGCACCTCTCAGAGCCAGCAAAGTTTCTGATCGACGCGTGCGAACTTGATATTCATGTCGGCACGAAACCAAGTGATGAACAACTATCTCAACTTGCTACAGCGATGGTTGATGCTATCTTTGACACAATTGCTGGAGATCTCGTTCAGCCAGACACGAGAGCTCTGACAATCGGGGACGCTGACTATTCTACTCGTGATGTCCCCACTGTCATGTTTAGCGGTGGTGTGGGCCGGCTTGTCCAAGCAGAAAGAAATTCACCGACCGACTTACAATTCCTGTTTCACGATTTTGGAGAGGTTCTTGCGTCAGCGATACGATCCCGACTCGAACAATCGCCTCTTTCTGTCCATGAGCCAACCGAAGATATTCGTGCGACCGTTATCGGGGCTGGTACGCAGACGACATCTTTCAGCGGGACCACTGTCCATCTCGATGAGTCACTGTTGCCATTAAAGAACCTCCCCGTCATTGAAGGGTCTCCGATTGAATCTGGTCAGGATCGAGAGTACATCGCACAGGAAATCGCATGCTGCATCGATCGAGGACTTGAATTATATGAAACAACCCACAGTAATCCCATTGTACTTTTTCTTCCGTCGATTGAGACCCTGAGCTATGATCGAATCACAACACTCGCGCAGGCCCTTGCGGACGTCTACGACGCTCGATTTACCAACAACCAACCTCGTATCATACTCACACAGCAGAATTGTGCGAAAGCACTTGCACAGAGACTGAGAGCTGTCTCCGACTCGTCTGCATCACTCATTGTCATCGACGAAATTGCAGCTAACGATGGCGATTACATAGATATTGGCGAGTCGATTATGACTGGCAGGACTGTCCCGGTCGTAGTTAAGTCACTTGTCTTTGAAGACTAACGTTACCAGTTCAAATTGAATTTTTCCGCAACACTCCAGGGGGCTTGTTTTTCGACCGTGAACTATCGGTGTTAGTATACTATACTAACTATTAGTATCCGGTACGTCATGCACTTATTCTCATGCGAAATCGACTTATCTTGTTGTGAGCGAACACTCAACCTGCGAGCCAGCGTTTCGTTTCACTTCCGCTCTGGTTGGCTGACCTCTTTATCAATCGCCTTCGAAGAAGAATCTGCAGTCGTAACCCAGCACACGGCGTGGCTCCTGTGCCTTTACCCATCCTGCCACGCCGTGTGCTCCCCTTGCATCATCAGATTACTAATGAGGCGAGCGTGTGTCATTTTGTCCCAAGGATTTACGTCGGTAGTCAGTGTCTTTGAGTATACCGATGATTTCGAATCGGCGATCGCCACTCACACCACTTGCGCAAGAATCGCTCGAAACACTCGCAAGCGCCCTGCCGAGTGACGGAGAACTCACGTACGAGCAAGCGTACGCAACCCTCAAAGATCGTGAGGAGCTTGCCCAGCCTGCTGCCGAAGATATCATCGAACGACTCTACATGCGAGGCCACATCTACGAAGTCGAAGGAAAGATTCGGCTGACGGATTATCGACCTGAATAGCAAGGATGCGTCGATGGCAAGGTCACATTCGATACTTGAATTTAACAGTTCCAACCTTACTCACGTCTCTGTTTGACTACCTCGATAATCTTCGCTGCCGTCGTCCGGATTCGTCCAAGTCGATCTTGAATCACGTCCGAATCATCGTCCTGCCATGCTGCAAGGTAGAACGCTGAACCACTCGTATCGAGATCGAAATACCGGCCAACAATATACGCGACAGCTTCTGCTTCGACCTCACGTTTCGCTCGCTCACACGCATCGTCAACATCGAAGTGCAGCAGTGCATGCGCGTATTCGTGGATCAGCGTCACCGCGAGATCCGCCTGATTTACCCGATCTTTCACCTCCACGATTGGCTGGAGGTCGTACAGACTCCGCTGTTTGCAGACGCCCTTCGCCTTGCCGTGTTCCCAGTCGTCAGCGTCGACGATACGAACCGTCACACCGAGCTCATCGGCTGCCTTCTGAAGATTGGGCACGAGATTTTCAGCATTTCCGGTTGCTTCGGTCTCCAATTCGGGAAGTGGTTCACCCTCCGTTTGAGACACATCGAACACAGCCGTGGGTTTGAATCCGACCAGTCCTTTCGACCACGCTTCAGGCGGTAATTCGTCGTATTCACAATCACTTTGCTCATGGTACTTGGGGGAGTTCTCGCAGTCGGGGCACTGTTTGGTGATGATCGGCGCCCAGATCCAGATTCCGTTCTCGCCTTCCTTCACATGGCGGTCGAACTCAGTTCGCCAGGTGTTGTACCCAGCGACCTTTGTCGCGTTTGGACACTGCAGGGTAATCAGGAGCGTGTTCCGATGGGAGTAGTCATGGAACTTCGACTGGACATCTAGCCACTCTTGGAACTGTTGACTTGCTCTTGCCTCGTCAGTCAAGGCAGTGAGGTCGTCAATCCAGTGTTCGATCGTGCTGTGCATCTCGTCGCGTCGGGTATCGTATTCGTCAAACGACACCGCAGTGGTGGTATTCGTAGCCATTGGTTTTCGAACATGGACGCCTCTATCGAGCGCCCCGCACCCCTTGGGGCCCGAAAAAATTTCTAGCGAATTCGTTTGATACAGGCTAACTGTGTCTCTTGAGGCACTCTTTCGACTCTGTCACACCATATAATTTAATACAAGATTGAAAAGAGACCGAATTTTTGATTGGGTTGGGTCAGCGAGGACAGATACGATGACGATCCCGGTAATAGTACAGCAGTGGCTCTCTCTGGATGAATTTGTCATTCTCGAATGTCGCCACTGCGGGACGTCACTCGACACAGCTGAAAATCCGTGCTCAACCTGTGGGTCGACTGAAACCGTAGCATTCGATGTCTCCTGATTCCGTTTAAATGTGGCTTCCAGCACCAGTTGTGGTCGTATATTGATATTATTAGTAACAAATAGAGTCCACTGATATCTGTTTTCAGATATATACTGGGAAATTCTGTTGGATAGTAACGGTCACAGGTGAGGGCCTTGCATATGCAACGAATAGACCGACTGATCGCCGACAACTATCATCTAGTAGAGAGAGTGGGTAACTGCTTCGACACTACTTCGAGATTGCTGAATCTCCCACATCCTCTAGAATGATTACAATGTCTGTACCACAGTCTAACTCAAACGAAATGGTTGAACAGTGCGAAAACTGTGCGGCGAAGACACCCCACAGTGTATCGGTCGAACTCGTCACGGAAAGTAACAAAAAGGAGAACGCTGCGTTCTCACGAGAACCATATCGTCTCACGGAATGCACCCAATGTGGGGCTGAAACCCGGCAGCGGATGAACAACGCCTGAACACGTTTCTTCGACCATGCATCAGTCACAACAAGCGACCCAAGGAAACGTCGGTCACAGTGAGCGTCGATGTCGGAACTGTGATTCCTTCGTAACACCCGATTTCGCCCGTGTTTTCGGCAATAACGACGATGAGATTAATCTTAAGATTAGATTTAAGGTTATACACTCTAGTGTCGATGTATGGGAACTGACCAATTTACACAAGCACTTGACGACACTGAAAGCGTGCAAAAGCGCTATGCAAAACAGCTAGGAATCAAACCTGATCGAATTCCCTTCACAGCAGAGACGCTACCAAATTCTGAGGTTGCCGTTCGTGTGAACGATGACTTACTAAACGAGGTTGCCTCACACATTCTGAATCGAGCAGGACACGTCTCAATCATCGACCGACGCGGTGCAGGGAAGACCCACTTTCGCGATCTCGTCTATGACGCACTCGCAAACGGCCCCCGAAGTGAAGAGTTCCACATTGCACGGATTCGTGAAGTCGAGTCTATCACAACACGACGATTCTACACGCGACTACTAGACGAACTATCTCAGTATGAGGACCTGGAGATACCGGATAACTATCCGCATCCGACCGATGAAGTTCGACAGATCGTCGAAAACGTAGCAGCTCAGCTCGAAGAACAGGATATCGCCTGCATCATCCAAGTGGATCAGCTTGAGGACGCAGCACGCAACACACGGACGTTCGAACAGCTACTCGCCGCGTTGCAGAGTGTCGGTGACCTCGGTGATGAAGAACCAGTCTTCCTGTTGTTCCTGTTCGGCACACCGGTAGCAAGTGAGCGAATCGACGAACTTCGCGAGACACTTACCTCTCGTCTCGTCGCGAAGGATCGATCGCTGGAACGCTTTGACTTTGCCGAGACTGATGAACTGATCGGACGGTGGCTCGCGTTTGCACGCGAAGAGGAGTACAGTGATGGCTATTCATCCGACCCCTACAGTGCAAGCGCAATTGACGAGATTGTCGATCGAAGTGACGGGACTCCGCGCTCGATTCGACAACAGTGTTACCACGCATTCCGTGCTGGTGCACGGCAGTTCGATGACATCGAAACCGTAGAGATTGACGACTCGACACTTGAGCAGTACACTTAAGCTTAAAGCTAAGGTTAAGATTAACAATGAGTAATCCACTGAACGATGCGATGGATGCAGCAGAATCGGATGGGGAGACAGACGAAGAGACGTCGAAAAACGAATTCGACGCGGACGAGTATCTGAACAAACTCGGGGAGGGACCGAAAGAACAGACCGTTGGGTTCTCGGTCGACGAGCCGATGCACCGATTCTACAAAGAACTCCAGAGCGACGACAACATCGAATTCAATGTGGCCGAGTCATTCCGCGAGCATCTGAAGAAGCTAGCTCGTCGTCATCCGGAAACGTTCGAACGCGCGATGCGGAAGTGGGAAATCGATAGAGAATATTAACCTTAAGATTAATTCTAATCTTAATTCTCGCAGTTTATTGATGGGGGAGGTTTTGACTTCTGGTTGGTAGCGAGAAGACAGTCTCGGGAAATCTTGATCGTTTTTAACAAAGCCCGTGATGACCTTCCAAATTAATCTTAATATTAAGACTAAGGTTTGAGAGCAGGTAGTACAGCAGAAGTGAGTAATTTACTTCCCCATTTTGGTGATGATGTCGTCGGATGTGAACAGTGAGACATCAGTCCGTTCATCAGCCGTAGCTTGGAGTCCATCTGAAAAACCAGATCGACAGAAACAGCAGTAGTGGATCGTTGGCTCACCACCGTCCTCCGGCGTCCACTGTATCTGCGTTGCACTCCGTTCAAGATCAGCTAAATCACCCTCATCCATCTCTCGAGACGTGTATTTGCACTCGCCAGCGACGAGTGTTCCATCGCTCGCGAGGCCAACAACATCTACTTCGAACTGATGGTGCCACCAGTACCCGATTCCCTGGTAGGTCTTTGGAACCAGTGCTGGGAGTGTGTCTTGGCAAATGATCTCAAACATCGATCCCATATAATCAGAGAACGATGGTTCAATTAGCTGCTCGTAGGCATCGTTACCAAGCTGAACGAGTTTCTCTTCTTGTCCGTAAACATAGCGAAACCAGAATCGGAACAAGGGTTCGTTCAACCGATATCGACTTTTACGCGTTGCAGTGGGGTTCGCCGTCACAGGAATATCCCGTTCGACCAATCGAAGACGACGGAGTTTCGAGAGATAGGACCCAAGCGTGTTCGAATCGACACCCGCAAAGTTTGCAATCTCGTTTGCTTCTCGTTTCCCTGTGGCGATAGCTCGAAGGACAGTGTAGTACGTCTGGGGCTCTCGAAGCCCGAATTCCGTCCGAAGCAAGAACTCCGGTTCATTGTGAAGAACACCATGTTCCGAGAGAATATGAGATTGGATGTTCTCTGTAAGCGGCGCCGACTGTGTGAGTGCTCGCAGATAGTAGGGTGTCCCACCGAAAACGCCCCAATATTGAATCATCGTATCAGGATCATCAGTTGGATAGAACTGCCGCGCATCGGCCAGCGAAAGCGGTGGTAGATCAATTGCGGCCGTCCGACGGCCGTACAGCGGACTTCCGCCACTGAGAACCTTGTCTTCCATAATGCTGATGGAAGATCCAACGAGGACAAGCGTCATTCCCGTCTCTTCGAGTTGCAGATCCCACACGCGTTGAATTTTCGATGGAAGCGCATCATCCGACTGAATGAGATAAGGGAATTCGTCGAGGACGACGATTGCATCCTCTCGACCAAGCGCGCGTAGCAGTGCCTCCCAATCACGTTGGATATCAGCCACGATCGGAAACACTTCGCTCGCTGTCTCGACAAAGTTAGTGAGCTGGGCTTCCGGTGTTTCCTCGGTTGCCTGCCAGTAGACGGCATTATCGATATTGTCGATTGCCTCACGAACAAGTGCGCTTTTGCCGAGTCGGCGACGTCCATAGATCACGCTCAAATCGGCAGTATCACGTTGAAATTTCGATCGTAACGTGTCGAGTTCTTTTTCTCGATTGACGAACCGCGGTGGGGCCATACGGCTACTTAGAGCCAGTAGATGATAATCATGGCGATTATCTAAATCGTGATTTTACTAATCGTGATTTTACTAATCGTGATTTTACTAATTATCTGGTTCAGTGTCGACTTCTGGTTCCAGATCGAGAAGGATCTCACGGAGTTCTTGAAGGATGGTTTCGGTCACGCGCTCGAGTAGACCCATGTCGGTGAGTCGATTCACATCTTCGTAGATCGTTGTCGACGAGCTGTCGACCGGCTGCAAGTTCATCGACAGTCGCGGTATCACGTTCCCGGACACGCGTGTATAGCTGGGCTAGTCGCGGATGGGTGAGCACATCCGAAATCGCGAGCATCGTGTCGATCGGATGGGTATCGCGTTTGGTCGCTGCCATACTTTCCGCGGAAAGCGAATAATTCTGTCGCAGCATCGAACATGGGATCTCAGGCACCACGGAAAGCATGGCTTCGATGACCTCGCCTGGTCTCGAATTTATGCGGACTCGGTGGGGGGTGATCGGTCGAAAAAATAGGGATGAACCTGCTATACGAGAAGGTGGTAGATAATGCTAAGCTTAAGATTAAGATTAAGTTTAGTACGATAGCTTTGACTCTGAATCAGCGTTGGAAATTTGTAGCAATGCAGACATCCAGTAGAGCTGCGAACGAGCGATATCGGAGCAAGAAATCGGGGAACAACTACATCATTAACTTTAATCTTAAGATTAAAGTCGCTCGTCAGTGCTACGGATATAAATTAGCGACATAATACCGTCCGGACCCAAAATTCGACTATGAACCGACGAGAGAATCTTAGACCAAATTTTTCGCCGTCGCAACGCTGACCAGGTCTTCGACGACGGAGTCAATACGATTGTCCTCGGCAAGAATGTCGAGTGTTGCTTCCAGATCCGTTTTCAACTCGAATCGATAGTGCGACCCACCTTGAATCCCGGTATTCCGGGTTGTTGCGAGCAGGAATCCTTGCATCCCGAGACTTTGGAGATGATCGCGTACACGACGTTCGACAAGCTGATTCCCATCAAGACGGTCAACGATCGATTTGTACTTCTGGTACACCTGTCGAGTTCGAGCAGGTGTCTCTTCATCAATCGCAAGCGAAACAACCGACAAGAGAGCGAACTGATCTTGTGTCGTCAAACTCCGCATCCCTTCCTCGATGCGTTTGCGTTCGAGAATGTCGCGAGCCTCGCGTACGTGAGATTCACAGACCAGTTCATCGTCGTGGTTGAGGGCTATTTCGCCGGATTTATACAGAAGACGAATGGCTTGGCGGGCACTCCCCTCGTCCTGAGCAGCAAAGGCCGAACAGAGTGGAATGACATCATCTTCAAGCACACCCTCAACGAATGCTCGATCTGCACGCCGCTCAAGAATCGACGTTAGCTGGGTCGCATCGTATGGGGCGAATTCGATTTCCGAGTCGTACAGCGAGTCCTTGACCTTTGGCGACAGGTTATCACGGAACTGGAGATTGTTGCTAATGCCGATGACGCTGACCCATTGATCTTCGATATGTCCGTTCTTTCGTGCTCTCGGAAGCTCGTAAAGGAGTTCGTCATTACTACCGATTGTATCAATCTCATCGATAACGATAATGACTGTATCCTCAAGCTCGCTGATTTCATCGTACAGGAGATCGAACATCGACTGCTGGTCAATGCCACTCGGTTTCTTTGTACCACCGCGGATTTCCTTAATGAGATGAGCACAAAGCTGGTAACTCGTTGTTTGGTTATTTGCGCTGGTCTTGGTAACGCTTAGGTTGAGATCATCCTGGTCGTCAGCGTACTCCTGAAGCAGATTGATTTCGTGATCGATAGCGACGGTCTTTCCTTGACCAGTTTTTCCATACAGGAACAGGTTGTGAGCGTTAACCCCTCTCGTTGCAGGAGCGAGAGCGTTCCTGATTTCCTCGAGTTCACCTTCCCGCTCGGGAAGTTTCTCGGGTTTCCAATCCTCTTTGAGAACACTTTCATCCGCGAAAATCTCGACAGATGCACCGTACGGATTGCCGTCAAGAGTTTCGTAAGGGTTTCCGGAATCAGTTCCATCACCCGACATGCTAATCAAACCAATATCACGAGGGGACATAAACCCCCGTGTCCGGAGCGTCTGGTGTGTCCGCATACTCGGTTCTCTATATACCCCCGCCCCCCACCATGTCCGGATAAATTCCCTCGCGAGAGAACCACCCCTTCAACTGGAGTCGGCAAGAGTACTAGAATAGGCAAAGAACTAAGACAGTAGTCGTTCAACCAAACCCGTACTAGAGAAAGATCAAAGTAGAATTGAATGAGTTCTAGTGAGAAACCAGTGTAGGTGAGAACGTCTGACGCTATCGCGGCTAAATTATGCGGACATGGTGGGGGGTGGGGGACCAAGCGACCAACCATTCGTTGGATCAAATTATGCGGACACGGTGGGGGGTGTCCCTTCTCCTTCGAGATTCTCAACGAGTTCCGCTGCTTGAGCACTCTTGATGATTTTGGAGAGCAAGATCATCGCTAGAGCATTTGATCTTGTTAGGAGTTGATGGTTAGTATAATATACTAACCCAAGAATATTCGCCTTTGGAGATGCGCTCTTGGCTCGGCGTTGGTCGTGAGAAGCGTCAAGGCCGCGAATCCTTTCCCCTGTCTTCAGTTTCACTTCCACTCTGGTTGGCTGAAGTCTTTATCTATCGGGTACGAAGCGCTGAGTGCAGTCAACGTAACCCAACAGGCGACGTGGACTCCTGTGCCCAGGCCAACCATCCTTCCACGTCGTTTGTTCGTTCCCCTTGTTACAATAAGCTAGATTATGTCATGAGTGGACTCCGTCCGAGGGTTTACCTATCGCGTCCTCGAATTAGATCGTACGAATGGGTCCAAACGAAACGTCACCACTCACCCCACTTGCGCAAGAAGCACTTGATGCGCTCGCGAGCACAACCCAACCGGGTGGTGAACTCACCTACGAGCAAGCCTATGCTGTTTTAGCTGAGAAAGAGGATCTCGAGCGGCCTACTGCCGAAGATATCATCGAACGGCTGTACAATAAGGGCCATCTCTACGAAGTTGAGGGAAAGCTTCGACTCACCGATTACGGATCTAAATAGCAAAGGCATCCTCGTTATCCGATGAAGTTTATCTTGTCGGATACCTAACTCTCAACTCATGCTCCGACTGCTCCTTTCAGCCATCGGCATCATCGAGCTACTGTCCCCAAACGCACTTCTCGACCGTGCTGAGCAGCTCGCACTCGAGAATCCTGACGATTGTGAATTGCAGTCGTGGGTCATTCCTGGTGCGCGGATCGAAGGACTTCTCATCGTAATTTCCATGTGGCGAAGCGACCGCTCGTATGCTGCATTCAAGCGTTTTCTAGGTGTGATCGGACTGCTTGCGTTGGCGTTCCCACGTGCCTATGTCGATTTTGGTGCCGAGCTTGCGTACACTGATGCCAGCGACTGCCGTTGGAAACCGTGGGTCTACGTCGGGACCCGGTTGGTCGGACTGGTGTATGTGATCATCGCTCTCGACGAACTACGGAACGACTGATCTGAATTTGGATTATGTACTGCTCTGTTTCTGGAACCACTGTGCCAACTCCTGTTGAAACCGCTCAAACCACTGGAGATCGTCTTGAAGCACGTCAAAGACGACCTTCTGATCAACGTCTCCATAGCGATGGGCGAGGATATTGCGGAATCCAACGGCCTCCTCCAGCTTCATCTGTGTCTCACTCGTGATGATCCCTGCCTCACCAAGGGCCTGTATCTCTTGTTTTGCCGTTTCACTCGATTAGAGATCCTCTGTGGCACGGATGTGCTGGGCGAGATCGATACACGCTTGGATGAGATTCATCAGTGTTCGCTCGACTGCCCGCTGCCGAACCATGTCGTTCAGATACTGGTCTCGTGATTGTCCACGCATCTGCCGCAAATCGCCGGTATATTGGTTGATGTATTGGAGCTCATCGACGAAAATCTCTTCGTCAACCATTTACACGTCACCGCTCGCAAGACGGTTGATGAATTCCTGACGTTCTCGCTTTCGCTCATCAGCGGTTGCACAGTACTCTTGTTCGACTTGTTTGCGATAGTCGTCTACGGCTGCTCCATCCCCGACAAGGAGGATTCCATCACGGACTGCTGAATGAACGACGTTCAATGGGAGCTGTTCGATGTCGCTTACGTCCACAAAGCCCTCGGCATATGCTTGGAGGTCAGCATCGATGCGATTCCGTCGTTGGAATCGCTCACGGGCGTCAAGCTGGTCTGGAAAGTGGAGCGCAATATCGACATCGGAGGTCGCTGTTGCTGTCCCACGTGCATGAGATCCAAATAGGAGGGCGAACGTGACTTCAGTCTGCGAAAGATATGACTGGAGCCGAGTGACATCAATGCCGTCGATGTCCGTGTCGCCCGTCCGCTTCATAGGTTAGTGTTTGCGAGCGATGACTAATATACTTACGTTGGTTCCATCCCGGATGAGTGCAAACGATACAGAACACGGGAAGGTGGATCTCTCCCAAGCAGAAGACGCGAACACTGTTGTCAGAGCCAAATTGCGCTCTCCTGACGGTGACTTCTTGGACGATCTATTCCGCTGCCTGGTTAGGGGGTGATTTTGTCATCGGAGTCTGTAGTCGACGAGGACGGAGCCGTCCTCGAAACGACGTGTGGTGTTGAGAGCGAGGTCGACCCGCGTTGCGTCGGGGAGGGCTCGGGTTCCCCCACCGACGATCGTCGGGATCAAGCGCAGCACATACCGGTCGACTAGACCTGCGCGGATGGCCTCGGCAGCGAGGCTGGCGCCACCGATGGACAGGTCGCGGTCGGCTTGATCTTTCATGGCCTGTACCACTTCGGGGTCGAACGTCTGTTCCAGGCGGGTCCGCGGTTCCGGCACGGTGTCCAGAGTGGTTGAATAGACGACCTTGTCGGTATCCCCCCACGCCTCGGCGAACTCGCGTTGTACCTCGGGTAGCTCGTCGAGGAGAAAGGTGTCCCACACCCGCATCGTCTCATACATGCGACGGCCAATCAGGGAGGTGCCGACCGATCGTTGGTGGTCGTTGAAGAAGGCATGGGCGTCCGCAGATGGCTCTGTCCAGTCGAAATTGCCGTTCTCGTCGGCGATGTAGCCGTCGAGTGATGAGTTGATGAAGTAGATGAGGTTGGCCATGGTATCTTCTTGATCGTCACGACTATTCAATATAGACGACAAAAGGGGCGGAACCTGATCAGACGGTATGTATCTACAGACGGTTCAAGACGAGTGCCTCGGAGTCGTTCGAAAATCGGAGATTTTCGTGATGACGAGAGACTCCGTCTCTCGAACCACTTGACCCCGAGGCGGTTCACTGAAACAGCCGTTAGATAGGTGTGGGTAGTTACTGCCAGATGGCGACTAACCGGGTTTCGGAACGGGTCGTCGCGGAAAAGACGCCTTTCCCGATTGGGGCCGACGACAAATCGCCGTGTTTCCCGGGAATACCCGGGCTCAAAACGGTGACCGCCAAGAGCATGGGGGGGTGACCCGCTAGGCTCCGTCAAGCTCCTCGGCCAACCCGACGATGATGCCTTCGGGGCCGCGCACAAAGCAGAGGCGGTACACGTCTTCGTACTGGGCGACTTCGCCCACGAGTTCGGCGCTGTGGGAGCGGAGGCGGTCGAGGACTTCGTCGACATCGTCGACGGTGAACATGATGCGGCGGATCCCCAGGGTGTTCACCGCTGGTTCCTCGGATCCGTCACGGGTGGCCTCGGGTGTGATGAATTTCGAGAGCTCGACGTGGCCGTGGCCGTCGGGGGTCCGCATCATGGCGATGTCGCTCTGGACGTTCTTGAGCCCCACGACGCGGTCCGCCCACTCTCCCCCGATGCGCGTCTCGCCCTCCAGCTGCATGCCGAGCTCCGTGAAGAACGCCTTCGCAGTTTCGAGGTCCTCGACCACGATGAGGACGTTGTCCATTCGCTTGATTGCCATAGGCCGAGAGAACTAGGTGAGAGGTGCGCAAATAGGTTTTGCTGGCGGGGGAAACGTGGCGGGGTCGACAATTGCAAAGCGAACCGGTCTGCGGTCGAACTGCAAGGAACTCGGGTTGCTCTTTCTGTTGGGAAATCGGTGGGCGACTCGCAACTGATCGTCAATTCCCTTCTTGGAGTTCGTTAACGATATTTTCTATTCGATCGACAAACGCTTCCGTTCGAGCATGAAGTGCGCTCAAATCGAGATCAAGTGGTTCGTAGCCATAGTCGGCTTGCTCACGATAGTCCCACAATTCCGATAAAAATCGCCCATCGTCTCGTGGAGCATCCCCTTCGAGGACAACCTCTTTGCCAAAGAGCGTTGAAACACCACGGTGAGAGGTGGGGTCGAAGCCTTTTGCGTAGAGGACTGCTTGCGCCGCATGAAAACACGCATAGTACAGCCGATTTACGACGGCTGTATCCGATCCGCGTCCTTCCTAGAGAATTTTTGCGTCGGCAAGAGCTGTTTGGGCTTGTTCGAGTTCTTCGCCAACGTACTCATTCTCAGGCATACGAGCGTCCTTCGGAGAGTACATGCTTGATGAATGGATGATTCTTCCGTTCGGCAAATCGTACTGTCGTTTGGACGTGGACGGATACAACCACGGAGTAGTCGAGTTGCACGTCGTACGCGAGACTGACGCACGCACCCGACTGTTTTTCTCTTCTGCATCGGTGAGGTCGTCGATGTCTGCTTCTAGGGACTGGGTCGTGTCTTCGAGACTACTGAGGTTTTGTCGGTTCTGAGCACACTCTTTCGCCGTCTCCGTGCGGTAGTCTTTGGGTTCATCAACGCGGATTGAAACTTGTTGAATTGAGTGTGTGATGATTGTATCCAACCCACACGCTTAGGTGGTGCTCCATAGTAGTGTCTGTGGAAAGTGATAAACTAAACAATACTATGAACCATGTCCATCAAAAAATGCCTCTCACGTGGAATATCGATTCCAAATCACGAACAAGTATCGTCGCTACGAGAAAAAACGACTACCTATTTGAAGGATAAAGTTAGTACGAGGACAGAAGCAGTCGTTGAGCTTCAAACGCTGATTGATCAATTCACCAACGAACCCACTGCTCATGCGATCGAGTACTTTGCGAATGGATTGTTAGAACAGTACGATCTGAATCACGACCTTGAGTTACCGGATGACCGCGCACTTGAGAACTTCTTGCGTCGGTATGATTTAGAGAAACGTCGCCTCAACGACCACTTTCTCGAGGTGGTCCGAAGCCGAATAACCTCGAGAGCCACCGAGGGAACGACACAATCGCTCGAACGTATCGCTGACGAACTCTCAGGAGAGTCGAAGGCAGACGTCGATCGCTCGGTCGACGGTACCTTGACGGAGGTACTATCCAGGTTCGTGGCTGACGGTGATGAGGATCGGGTCCACTCTGTCGGCGATTTTCTCGAGCGAGACGCCGTCGACACGGCTCAGCAAGTCGAACAGCTGTTCGTTGAGGACCTCCCACGAGTGGTGGAAGAAACACGGACGACCGACGTGAAGGCAGAGCAGCGGCATGCTCCACCGGCGACCGCAGCAGCAATTGCTGCGATGGCTATCCTTTCTGATGGTGATCGAATCGATCCCGCCTTCGAACGCGTTCTGGTCAAACTGGCCTCACACCTGCTTCCCATGCATAGCGATGTGGATGGACCTCCAGACAAAGGACTCGTTGATGCTCTCCCGGAAATCGTACGAGCCATCCACGAAGAGGATGTAGACTTCGAGAAACTCAACTCGAAGCGGACTGGTTCGATAGTACTCGTTGCACTGTTCATCGCCAATCTTATCGGAATGGGTCTGGGAGCGTGGAAGTCGTATCGGCATGCGCCGCCAATCCCCGATAAAATCCGTGACCAAAATGGCGACATTGTCGCCACCGACGAACAGATTCGGCTGGGCAAGAAGCTGTTCCAGGCCAATGGGCTGATGAACCAGGGGTCAATCCTTGGTAACGGATCGTATTTCGGAGTCGATCTCACAGCTGATGCTCTACACCTCAAGGCTGAGTTCATGCAGGAGTACTATGCACGAGAGCAGGGAGGAGACTCCATCGAGGCACTCGATGACGCCGAACAGGCCGCTATCGAAGAACGCGTCAAACGAGAACTCGATGCCGATGCTCCAGATGGATCGACCATCCAGTATTCGGCCGCTGAAGCGTATGCCCATCGGCGAATTCGTAAACAGTACATCGAGCGGTACCACGAAGGCGACCCTGACCGAGGGATTCCGCCAGAATTCATTGCGACGCCCGAACAAGCCGAGCGCATCGCCGACTTCGCCGTTTGGACAGCATGGTTTGCCCACACTAATCGACCAGACTCGACCCACTCATACACAAACGACTGGCCGTATGAACCTGCGGTTGGAAACCGGCCAACCGGGCAGGTGTTGGTATGGAGCACGATCAGCGTCCTCTTGCTTATTTTCGGTGGTGGTCTCGGGGTGTGGGCGTATCACTCGCTTGACTTCGCCGAACCAACAACCGACGTTATCGACATTCCATCACCCGACTCGGTGTCGATCACACCCACACAGTACGCTGCAGCGTGGTACATCCCGGTTGCTGGGGCGCTGTTCGCCGTACAAGTACTTACCGGAGCGCTGCTCGCGCACTATTATGTTGAACGGACGGGCTTTTTCCGGATCGAAGAGATGCTCGGGATCGACCTCGTTTCGCTACTGCCATTCACGACCGTTCGAACGTGGCATCTCAACCTCGCAATTCTGTGGATAACGACCCTGTGGCTTGCAGGGGGACTCTTCCTTCCAGGACTATTCAGTGATCGCGACCCGCCCTGGCAAGCTGCAGGCGCGTCGGTGCTTCTTGGATTGCTCGTGATCGCAACCGCTGGCGCGTTCGCAGGAGTCTGGCTTGGAATACAGGGCACATTCGGCTCGCCTGAAGAGGGTAACCTCTGGTGGTGGCTTGGCTCTGAAGGGCTTGAGTATCTCGAAGTGGGCCGACTTTGGAAGTTGCTCTTGCTTGGTGGACTCGCTGGATGGACAGGACTAGTACTTCGGAGTGTTCGACAGATGGACGAACCGCTCGGGGGGCTCGGACACTTCTTGGTATACGCAGGTGGCTCGATTGGATTGTTGTTCGGTGCGAGCATGCTCTATACTCCAGAGACGAACATGGCGGTGACAGAATTCTGGCGCTGGTGGGTCGTCCACATGTGGGTCGAAGGCGTCTTCGAGTTCTTTGTGGTTGCCATCATCTCCGTTGCCCTCGTGTCGATGGAACTCTTAGAGAAAGAGGAAGCAGAGAAAGCAATCTTCTTTGAGGTATTCGCGATTATGGCGGCAGGTATCGTCGGCGTCTCGCATCACTACTGGTGGGTTGGTCTGCCTGATTTCTGGGTGCCGCTTGGGACGACATTCTCAACGCTTGAGTTCGTCCCGCTCGTGTTCGTTCTGTATCGAAGCATCGGCGAATACCGGTCGTTGAAATCACAAGGGGAGTCATTCCCCTACAAAATTCCACTGCTGTTTATCCTCGGCAGTAGTATCTGGAACTTCGTTGGTGGCGGTGTACTCGGCTTCTTCGTCAACTTACCAGTGATCAATTACTATGAACATGGTACCTATCTCTCTGTCGCCCATGCCCACGGGGCAACGTTCGGTGCGTTCGGTCTGCTTGCGCTTGGACTCGGGACCTACATTCTGCGTGTTGTGACGCCCGAGGCAGTGTGGGATCCGACGTGGTTCCGAGTCTCGTTCTGGTTCATGAATATCGGGCTCACAATCATGGTCGTTGCATCGTTGCTCCCGGTCGGATTCGCTCAACTCCGGGCGGTCTACACGGATGGCTATGCCACTGCACGGAGTTTGGAGTTCTATGAACAGCCACACATCCAGACGCTGTTGTGGGCGCGATCGTTCGGGGATATGCCGATGATTCTCGGGGCGCTTACGTTCACCGCTGGCGCTGTCCGTCACCTGTATGCCGCACGAAAAGAGACATTAAAACGGGATGAAGGCACGACGGGCACACCGGTTTGACTGGAGTCGGTGCGCTCATCACACCCTCGCTTTTTGCGAGTGATCACCTCCCGATGGGCCTGTATCACGGATGCAGACATTTCTAGTTCTTCGATGCGTTGTGCAAGCTCCTCGATCAGGTGATTTCTTCGATCAAATCGAATCCATTTTTGAATTCAATCTGTTCTTCAAATCCTCGAGCTTCGATTGCCCGCACAACACCTTTGCCAGCGTCAGTGTCCGTCGTGACAACGGTGACAGACGCCGCGTTACCGCTATCAAGAAGTTGCATTGCAACGCCAGCAAGTGCTGTGTCTGCCTTCTCGATCTGATCCTCGCTTCGATTCGACGCCTGTGCTATGAACCGTCGAACGTTGTCCATCACCGCTGCGACAGCACCGTTCGTATAATCGAGTTCGTCAGCAACCGTCACCCACCCGGCGTCAATCGCACTGTTGATCGGTGTTTGACCTGGTGTACTTCGATTAGGTGCTCCCCCGAGTTCAGCGTATACTCGTTGAGGAATCACAAACGAAATTCCGTTGCGTTGTGCAAACCGTCTCAGTGCGGTGTACTTGTTGTTTTGCTGCCGTCCACATGCGATGAACAATCCCGAATCTGCAACCCAGGCATCACTCTCGATATTCGAGCCAACATCACTCATTCTCGTTTCTCCTATCTTTAAACAGCGAGAGAATCCCGTCCTTTAGGGCGGGCGTGAATCGCGTCACTCGACTACGCAACCCACAGTCTACAGCAGTCCGAATATCGAACGGAAGTTATTAGTTCCAAAATAACGTACAAAGAATTGTGCGAACTGAAATCGATATGGAGCGAGGGAGCGACCTCCATGAACGGGTGAAAGACTACGCCCGCGACAATGGCATCCGACATCCTCGCGCCTATGCTGAACTAATCGAGAAAGGATTAGACGCCAGTGACAACGATAACTAAGACGCTTCAAGCGACGTTCGCCCCACCGACAGCTCACAAGCAGTCGAAACTCAACAACCTGCTCGAAACGTACCGGGACGGTCTGCAAGAAGCGTTCGACGCCGGGGCAAGTACCATGTCGGCGGTGAGCGACATCGTGACACCCTACGACCTCCCGTATCAGGCGAAGGCTGCTCTCTGCAACTACGTTCCGAAGCTCCGGAAGACATACAATGCGCAGGAGTTGGACGACAAACATCCGATACGACTCACGAATCAGGCTGCGAAGTTCGACCACTCCGAAGAACGCGACTACGAATTTACGTGGTTGGTTCCCCGACCGGGGCGTGGAACGAACTTTTGGATTCCGCTCCGCATCAATCCCAAGCAGGAAGACCTCTGGCACGACCTCGTATCGGAGGACTCGAAGGCGGGCGAGATACGGCTTCAGAGGCACCGGAAAAACTGGGTGCTACACGTCACCGTCAAGTACCCGGTCGAAGAACCAACGACGGACAGTGACACCACGCACATCGGCTTAGATATCGGAGAAACTGCCCTCATCACGGGCTGTGCCCTCAAGGACGGTTCTCCGACTGACCCGTTCGTGTGTGACGGAAGCAGAGCGAAGCATCTTCGCAAAGAGATGCACACGACCCTGAAACGCCTCCAAGAGCGTGATGCATCCGAGTGGCGGATTGAAGACCGCTTCTCGCACTACCAGAACGCGCTCACCGATATCGTAGAGAAGGCGTCTCGACAGGCCGTCGAGTACGCTAAACAGTTCGAGGACTCGGTGTTGGTGATGGAGGATTTGACGTACATCCGAGAACGTCTCGACTACGGGAAGTACATGAACCGTCGGCTTCACTCGTGGGCGTTCGCCCGACTCCAAGGACGTATCGAGGACAAGGCGACGGAAGCAGGCATTCCAGTTGAGAACGTGAATCCGGCGTACACTAGCCAGACGTGCCACTCGTGCCACCGTATCGGTCGGCGGAACTCCCAAGCCGAGTTCCGGTGCCCGAACGACGACTGTCACGTTTCGATGTATCAGGCCGACATCAACGCTTCCGCGAATATCGCACGACGGGTTGACTCGTGGGGAGAGAGCGTCCCGCTTGACAAGGCGGAACGCGATGACTCACCTCGGGATGGGAGCGGTTGTGACACCGCCACGACTCACTGTGAGCAGAGCGTACCAGCGCAGATGACGCTCACGGCCTTTCGAGAATCGAAACCCTCTGCCAGCGTTCACGAGACAAAGTCTCGTGAGCCAACTAGAACCCCTGGTTCTGGTGACGACGACTAACTGGTATTCCCCATGCGTGGGAAGTCTCGCCGTTTACGGCGAGGAGGATGTCACGTCTCCGTACTGGGTGGGTGGTCGCGTGCGTTCTGAATCCGATCAAAGTAGGGGTCGTGCGGTTGCATCTCGAGAATGACTTCCCTCAGTGCGTGAAGCACAGCGATCGCGAAAGCGACCTGCAGATCAAGCTCTCGAGCAGCAATTCGCTCGGTCATTTCTCCATCAACGTACGGGACAGCGTACGTGAGTGCAGCAGCAAGTTTGCCGAGCCCATATCGGTCGAGGAGGAGGTCGAGGTCCTGATCCTGCGGAGTCCGGCCGACTGCTTCGATGAGGGTGGGTGTGATTGTATATTCAGCCCCATCAAGATCTGCGGTCAGCGTAATCGGCGTCGCCGTGTAGGTGTGTGTTTTCTGTGCTTCATCCCGAGACAGGACGCCCATCTCTACGAGTGTCGCTGTATCCGAATAGGCAGTCGTTCGGGGTGTCTCTAATCCGTCAACGATTTCATCGATCGTTACTGCTTCATTTCGCAGAATGAAGGTATAGAGACGGGCCAGCCGTGGTTCGGATAGCAGCTGGGCAACCGAGAGGAAACCATCGATGACGCGTTCGGGATTGCCTTCGGCTTCTGCCATACAATACATGATTCATGTGTTGTGTAATAAGAGTTGCGCCGGCAACTAGTCTATTCTGGTTTCTCCTGTCGAGGACTAAATTACACCGTTGTAATAGAGGGGGGTCGCGAGAGCGACCCCCTCACTTTCGCAGAAATAGACGCAGAAAAAGACGCACTCCACCGTAGCCAACCGATTACTACCACCATGGTTCACCGGCAATGCGGTGTGAATCTCGGGTGGTGGTGTGGTTCGAGAGGAGGTTCTGCGAACCCCCGTAATTACAACACTATAATCAGCGCCCTCCGTTCCCTCCCGCGTTCGCTTCGTGGGCGCGCATCCATCCCGCCAGATCAGGATGGGCGAACGTGATTTCGATGTGGTGACCACCAACGCCCATTGCATCGTCCACACACAGCGTTCGAGATTCCTTGTAGGTCACACCAGGAACCCGCTCGGCCATCTCTTCCATGACGCGATAGCCGTCGTTCTTGTACGCACAGCCATAGTGCGTCGCCACCTCTCGATAGCCTAATCGTGCAACCATCACATCGTTCGTCTTGGCGACGTTCTTCGCATGCTCGAGGACGTTAAGGTACTTGTCCTCGACTTGCTGGCTCTCTGCTCGCTTCTCGCGGAAGTTGACGAGCTCTGTGTTCTGTTCCGAGCGCTGGACTGTCATCTCGCGCAAAGTATACAGTGTTACTTAACGACTACTGGATGACTTGAATGGGGTCAACGGTCGGGTTTCCCTGGCTATTCAACTGAGTGGTGAGGGGCCTCTCGTTTCGAGTCAACAGAATCTAGGAGGTGGACACTATGGAAATCGAATTCAACGACCCACTGTTCGAAGAATGGACCCAACGAGCACTCTTGCATGCTGTCTACGGCGGTGCTGACTTTGGTGAATGTCTCACGACAGCCGAACGGATTACGGACGGTGATCGCAAGAGTTGGTACGAGGAGTGGATCAAAACCGGAGATCGAATCTTTGCGATCGGCGAGGAGAGCAGAAGAGGCGGCCATGCGGTCAGCGCCCGTGAAGCATATCTCCGTGCCTCGAACTACTACCGCACGGCGTATCCGTTCCTCTACGGGGCACCCACAGACCAGCGTCTCATTGAGGCATTCGAAAAAGAAACCGATGCATTCGAACACGCTGCTGCGCTGTTCGACCCACCGATCGAACCAGTAGAAATTCCATACGAGGACACAACATTGCCGGGTTATTTCTACCGCGTTGACGACTCTGAACATCCTCGTCCGACAGTAATCGCCACGAATGGGTACGATTCGACGATCCAAGAAATGCACTTCGCTCATGCCGTCGCTGCGATTCGTCGAGGATACAATTGCTTGACGTTTGACGGCCCAGGACAAGGACGACCGCTCATTAAGCAGGATCTCTTCATGCGTCCCGATTGGGAATATGTCGTTACACCAGTCGTCGACTATGCCTGTTCTCGACCAGAAGTTGATCCCGATCAGATTGTGCTTATTGGGTGGAGTTTTGGCGGGTATCTCGCCCCCCGAGCTGCATCGGGTGAACATCGGCTGGCAGCATGCATTGCTGACCCCGGTTTGTGGGATATGATTACGGCGATCCGAGAGATGGCTACCAAACTTGGGGTGGCCCAACAAGCGGCTGACGAGTTGCCCGATATTGATCCAAATTCTTTGCAGCCATTGTTCGAGGCAGTCGAGTCATCACCAGAGTTAACCTGGACGTTCAAGCAACGAGGTCTGTGGGTGCATGGATTTGATTCGATTATTGAGTACCTCCAAGCAATGCCAGAGTATTCTCTAACCGATCGTGCTGGCCAGATTCAATGTCCAACGCTCATTACGCGGGCTGAAAACGATCCTCTCGCTGCTTTCGCTGACCACCTGTACGACGCTCTCGAGTGTCCGAAAGAACTGCTACAGTTCACTGCCGCCGAAGGGGCTGATGACCACTGTGAGATGACTGCTCGGACACTCTTCCACCAGCGTACGTTCGATTGGCTTGATGGTGTCGTAGCGCACGATTGACATCCTCCCCTCCCTGAAGGACGAAGATTCCTCGCGTCGGAGTCTCATTCGTCCTGAATTCCACGGTGGCAACTTTCCCGTTGATAGCGGTACTCTGGTTTGTGTACTCCTCATTGGTCGTTGTCTCCTGGGATCGAGGGTGGGCTCTGGTGTTCCCGCCACGAATGATTGTTCTACTTGAGGTACATGGGCCGTGCCATCGAAATCTATGCGCGAGACTTGTTCGCTGTAGCGTTCTCAGCTCCAAGACCTATCGCCCGCTCCACTGTCGTTCGATATGCACCGGTGATCCAGTTCCAATATCTGTGCGAGTCCGAAGATCGTTCCCTAGGAAGATTCAGGCGAGACCGAACGGGGTGAACCACTCTGACCCCGAGGAAATACTCTACAGTGTAGAGATGTCAACACCACTGAGGAGGGGGCGCACCTCGGATCCAACGTGAGCAGGCAGGTACCACAAAATTTCATGCGCGAATTCTATCACGATGATCACCAGTAGAGGCGCGATTGTCAACACCAGAAGGGCAGCCCCAACGCGCGAGACGGTGTGGGTGCGCCATATCTAGGTGAACGAAAGGGATAATGCTGTGGCCGGCATTTGAAACTCTTTTCGCTAGCAACTATCGTGTTCTCATACGAAAATCGTGAGAAGGGAATTTGCCTACCGAGAGTAGACCAGCGGACGTTTTGTTACACTTCTCTGTCGTCGCTGTTTCTCCGCGTAGTATTCCCAGAGACGGAGATATGTGACAGACTCTCGGAGCTCAATGTTGATTGGACCAGGCATTTCGTGTTGGGGTTCACCATAGAATTGTTGTTCGTTCACTAGAGTCGATTGAACCTCATGCTGTGGTTTCCCATACCGCCAGGAATCGGTTGTATTGGTCATTTGTGTTCCTCGCTGTTGGGGACAACCACTGTTGGTTCCAGTTTTAAGCAGCAGTACTCATCCTTGTAGTTCAATACGTGTTCCAGCACGATGAATTATGTTACCTCTATCTCAGCAGAATTTACCAAAACCACAAGGTCACGATTTTCCCGCTGACTGGGGAGTTCAGCTCACTTTGGCATCTTGCACGTTCGATTTCGAATGGAAGTACAATGAGCAACTCTCTGTTAGACTATTTCACCTCTTTGAGACCCCCAACCGTCATAGAACATCTGAGCTGAATCTAGAAGATGAGATTCATTATGTTGGAAGTTTAACCATACCGCAATGCTTCGTTTGCTCCTTTCAGCCAATCGGCGTTATCGAATTACTTTCACCAAACGCGCTTATTGATCGTGCCGAGCAGCTCGCCCTTGAGAATCCCGATAGCTGTGAATTGCGGTCGTGGGCTATTCCTGGTGCGCGGATCGAAGGACTCCTCATCTTAATTCCCATGTGGCGAAGCGATCGCTCGTATGCTGCATTTAAGCGCGTTCTGGGTGTCATAGGACTGCTTGCGCTGGCGTTCCCACGTGTCTATGTTGACTATGGAGCCGAGCTTGCGTACACTGATGCCAGCAACTGCCGATGGAAATCGTGGGTCTACGTTGGTACCCGGTTAGTCGGACTGGTGTACGTGATCATCGCTCTCGACGAACTACGGAACGACGGTCTTGTTGAAATCCCTAATCGGTGATGGGTTTCAGTAATATTACTGAATATAGGGCGCGTATCTTTCACGTCATATCCCTGGCTGGAAAGTTTGTGATACGTGTTTCGTATGACCCGTGGTACTTCACCGATAACACGTTTAGAGGAGGGGTTGGTGCATACTTGTACCTCCATAGAAACAAAAATTACACCCTGTAAAAAATTTAATCAGTGATGCGTTTCTGTGATCGTGCTGAATACGGGGCGCGTATCTTGCACGGCGTCGTGTTCGCACCGGTAGAGTGGCGGATACAGGTAGTTGAGTAGATGCGTTGACTGTTCAAACCCGTGTTTCCCATCAAGAGCTAAGGGATGAATGTCGTTGCTGTACGATCTCGGTGGACAATGGTCTCTCGGCACGTGCATTGTGACGTTTGAACTCGTTTCTAACAACAGAATTCTTTTGTCTCCATGGGACTTTCTGAGTGTATGACTTCTTCCGCTCTCTCACCAGCCAGGGTGCTGGAGGTGGTCGACACTCTCGGGTCTCCCGGTACGCCATTGACGACTCCGGAAGTTGCCGCCGAGTTCGACTGTACCGACCGGACGGTCTACAACAAACTAGAGGCGCTCGTCGCGGACGGGCCACTCAAGACGAAGAAGGTCGGCGCGCGCGGACGTGTATGGTGGCGACCCGTCAGTAATGAAACGGAAGGGATTAGGAATTCGAATGGGCCGCGAGAACAAGTTCGTTCTCACCCCGCATTCGACTCCGAGATGGTCGGCGTCATCGTCTGGGGGAGTGACTTCACCATCAGGGACGCGAATGACGCCTTCCTAAAAATGGCCGGCATGGAGTATGAAGAGGCGCTGGGCACATCGTGGCGCGACCTCACCCCCGAGGAGTTCTACCTGGATTCAGAACGCCACATTGAGCAAGTCGAGGAGACCGGTAGCGGCGTCCCCTACGAGAAGTAGTACTACCACAGCGACGGTTCATGCTGGTGGGGACTGTTCGAATCGCGAGTGCTGAACGACAACGAGAAGGTGGAATTTGTCATCGACATCACCGACCGCAAGGAGAGTGAAGTAGCGCTCGAACGGCTCAACGACGCGTCGCGGGAGCTAATCGACACCAATACTGAGACCATCGCTGACCGCGTTGCGTCGCTCGCACTCGCGATACTCGACGTCGAGTACGCCGCACTCTGGCGGTACGACGATCGGAGCGGAGACCTCGAAGAACACGCTGCCGACGCGGCCGCGGACGGAGACGCTGACGCGTTCAGTGTCCCGTCCGAGGTCTCCGACTGGGTCTGGCAGACGTTCATCGACACCGACGTCCACGTGGAGAACGACATCGACGGCCAGATGGGCGAGTCGTCACCGTTGCGGAGCTGCGTGTTCGTTCCGCTGGGCCGACACGGTGTTGTGTCGTTCGGGTCGACGCAAGTCGACACCTTCGACGAGCGCACGGTTGAGCTCGCAGAGACAATTGCCGCGACCGTCGAAACAGCGTGGGATCGGGCCCAAGGCGAACAACAGTTGAGCGAGCGCAACGAGGAACTTGAACGTCTTGACAGGCTGAACGCGCTCATTCGAGGTGTCCACCAGCACCTGGTGGACGCCGACAGTCGCGAGACCATCGAACAGGCCGTCGTGGAGCAACTCGCCGACTCTGCCCTTTACGAGTTCGCGTGGATTGGTACGCGTGACCCGGGAACGGGCACCGTCACATCCCGGGAGTGGGCCGGCGTCGACGACGGCTACCTCGACATGCTTTCGATTTCGACGGAGAGAACGGGTCCCAACGAGGATCCTATCGCCGCCGCCATACGAACGACCGACCTACAGGTTGTCGCGGACGTCGCTATCGACCCACGCACCGCACCGTGGCGCGAGGTCACGCTTGATCGCGGAGCGCGGTCGTGTATTGCTATCCCGCTCCGATACAACAGATCGACATACGGCGTGCTGGCGGTGTACACCTCTAGTCCTCAATCCGACGAGCGCGATCACGCTGTGCTCAAAGAGCTGGGAGAGACGATCGCTCACGCCATCGACGCCGTCGAGACCAAGCGGACGCTACTGTCTGACAGTGTCACCGAACTCATGTTCGAAATCCACGACGGGGACGACGTACTCACCCCGCTCGCCCGGGCGTCCGACTGCGAGATCACGTTCGACGGCCTCGTGCCCCAGCACGACGGCGCGGCCCACCTGTTCTTCGCGACGGAGGACGTGAACGCCAAGGAGGTACTGGACGAGGCCCGACGCTTGCCGAGCATCGCTGAGGTAACGCTACTCCGTGAGACGGAGACCGAGAGCGTCTTCGAGGCGACGGTCACTGGATCAACACTCGCGTCACACGTCATCGAGAACGGCGGCCTCGTCCGCTCGCTCACCGTCACCGCCGAGACGACTACCGTCGTCATCGACCAGCCCGCTGGTACGACCGTCCGGAAGTTCGTCGAGACGATACAGAGTGTGTATCCGAGTGCTGACCTCGTGGCTCGGCACTCGCGCGACCGCCCGATCAGGACACGCGAGGATATGCGAACGATCCTTTCGGAGCGACTCACGGCCCGGCAACGCGAAATCCTCGAAATAGCATACTGGAGTGGGTACTTCGAGTCTCCGCGCGTCCAAACCGGCAGGGACCTCTCGGAAGCGCTCGACATCACGCAGTCGACGTTCTCCCACCACCTCCGAGAGGGCGAGCGGCGGCTCTGTGAGCTGATATTCGACTCGGCTTAACTATTTCCCCCTCGGGTATAAATCGGTCTGGAAACACTGTTCCAGCACTTTCGGTGGCCAGCATCACTCGGGTGGCTTCTAGATAATACCCCTCGAGTCACGACGTGACCGAAAAGGTTCGAACACACGCTTTCCCTTCCGTAGCTTCAACGGGCACCCATGGTTCACCGAAGCGGGGGATTCGTGAACGCTGAACGCCTCTCGTCAGAACTCTCACTGGACGACGTACTAGACGTGCTCGCGAACAGGTATCGACGTCGGCTCCTTTTTGCCTTGATTGATCAGAATGACCAGGACGACGATACACAGGGTCCCGGCGACATCACCATCGAGGACGAGGAATTAAATCTCTCCAAGATCCAGATGATTCACACCCACTTACCGAAGCTCGAGGACATGGGGTTGATCGAGTGGAACCGGGACAGCAAAGAGGTGAAAAAAGGTCCCAAGTTCGAGGACATCCGGCCGCTGCTTGAGTCGATGCGCGACCATGATGACCTCCCCGACGACTGGTTCTGAGCAGCGCGGTCGGTGTTGCAACCACCGGCCTTTTCGAAAGGCAATCCGCGCTTCGTAGTCACATCTACATTCTGCATACACTTATATTTGTGCATAATGCACATCTATTATAAATGCTCTAACAAACACTTCTAAGTGCCCAGACAATGTCAGTATGCATATGGCGTTAGCGCAACAAACCTCGACTGAAATCATGGATGCCGGCGATCTCACTAAAACTGACCGAGCTATCCTCGACTGTCTAAAACAAGGACGCAATGGTGACAAACCATGGGGAATTGCTACGAAAGGAAGGCTTGTAGACGAAACTGGATTTAGCAGAAATAGCGTCTACCAACGCTTGGAAGTCCTAAAAGCAAGTAATCACGTTGAACTCATACACGAGCCGACTCGTGAATTTGCCTTCATTAGTGATCCTCGTGATGATGGACATAGTGTAGAGTAAAATAGCGCATCTCTCTAAAAGAGGGGCGTTCCGGTTAGCTTGGAATGGTTGATCGGGAATTCAAAACCTCTTGCTCTCGTTTCGTCTACAACTTCTTCTCGGAATTCATCATCGCCGCCCGGGCTAATAACTACCTCCTCTATTAGAGTACCAATATCGATCGAGACAGGAATCCCTTCTGGAATATTTTCGCCGAAATCTTCTGTCTTCATTCCATCATCGTCATATGCATCTTCACCTTGTCGGTAGAGGATTCGATATTCACGCTCATGTTGAAAGCTCTCTCGCTTATGGAAAAAGGGTGTCACAGTGCTATCGATATTGAAGTCCCCTTCGGTATAGTCGATATAGTTCACTTTCCCAGTCAAATATTCTCCTTCATTGATTTGAAGAGCATTTTTCACACGACTTGGGGTTGATACGATTGCAACTCCGCAATTGTTTTCTAAATATATATCCCACATTGCGAATGACTCTGAAGTATTCTCGTGCCAGCAGTTGAGATGGGACATTAGCTGTAGATATCGAAAAACGCTTTGATAATCTATTCTAAGTTTAGCAAGCTTACTCACCCACCGTCTGAAAGTTAGCTCCGGTAAGGAACCCTCATACTGGTCACCGACCTCATCCGCCCGAGCAAACCAAAGAGATTCCCCATCGAGGATTGATAAATATCGATCTAAGCTCCTGTACCTCCATATCTTTGAATTGCTAGCTGGAGTCGGCGGATACCACTTATCTCCTTCTCCAGTGATTGCGACTTCTTCCCAGAAATCTACCTCTATAGATGATTAGACAGTAAAACGGTCTCTTCATTTATACCATCCGATAAATTGAGATGCACTCGATGAGGAAGTCACAGAAGTCCTCGAAAACGCCGCCCGACGGGCTGAAGAAAACAATCGCAAAACCGTCCAAGCGCGCGATTTGTAGCGATCTATCGCCGCAAGGTAGCATCAACCTGTTCTTGTGATGAGCAATCGCCAACCGAGGTGACTAAGCAACTTGATCCAGTAATACATTTGCTCTTACAGAAAATCATCAACGATCCAGATTCCCCATATGAATCATGGGGTAATATCATATTACCATCACTCGATTCAGAAATTCAATATTCTAGTTTAGTTCCCATTAGTAAGTAGGGTACAGTACTCGATGGCATTGTCTACACTTATTTAAATCCTCGTCTTAAGGTAGGACATTGTAAAATACATAGTGTTAATATTAGGATAATGGTCTTAAATAACGGGAAAGACTTAATACTATTTGTATCTCCAACATCATATGATCATCAAGATAGACCGAAAACGGTTTGTAAACACAATGAAAACCCAAGCCAAAATCGGTGCTACCGAAAACAATGGACTCCACCGGTTAGCCCTTTCTGACGACGACCGAGAGATCCGAGACTGGTTTTACGAGCAGATGGACGACGAGGGACTCGACATTCGTATCGACGAGTTTGGGAACATGTTTGGCCGAAGGGAAGGACGTAATCCCGAAAAAGGAATAATTCTACTCGGTTCACACCTTGACTCACAGCCATACGGGGGAAAATTTGATGGTGCACTTGGCGTGATTGCTGCTCTCGAATTCATCCGAACCCTCAATGACGAGGAAATAGAAACCGAACATCCAGTCGAGATTGTCAACTGGACGAACGAGGAAGGGTCACGGTATCAACCTGCGATGCAAGGAAGTGGCGTGTGGGCCAGTAACCACGACCTCGAGGAAGAATACGACAAAACAGACGAGGATGGAAATCGCCTCGAGGACGAATTGGAGCGAATCGGATACAAGGGGGATGTACCCGCAACCCCGACGGAGAACTACGACGGCTACTTTGAACTTCATATCGAACAGGGACCGTATCTAGAGAAAAACGACATGAATGTTGGAATCGTCACGGGTATCGTTGGATTCACCTGGGGTGCGATTACCTTTTATGGTGATGCTGACCACACTGGACCCACGCCCATGCACTATCGCAGCGATGCGCTCGTTGGGGCAGCAGACGTAATCACACAAATTCGACGAATCGCGAACTCGCTCGGGGAGCGAACCGTCGGTTCAACTGGTTTTATCGATGTACAGCCAAACTCGATTAACATCATCCCCGGTGAAGTGACATTTACCTGGGGATTTCGAGACCAGTCCGATGAGATCGTCGAAGACGCCTTCGAACGCGTTCTTGCTGAAGCGGAGATGGCAGCGGAACGTGAGGGGCTCGGTTGGGAGTGGGAAGAACGGATGCGTGCATCGTCTGTTGACTTTGCCGAGAGGAATATCGCAGCGATCGAAGACGCCACGGAGAACCTAGGCTACGATGCGATGCGGATTTTTAGCGGGGCTGGCCACGACGCCACACACGTCGCAGATGTCATGGATACGTCGATGGTGTTTGCCGTCAGTGAGAATGGAAAAAGCCACTCCGAAGAGGAGTACACGAGCTGGGACGACTGCTACATGGCGGCAAACACGCTCGCGAACGCTACACTCGAACTCGCAATGGAAGACTAATCATGGCTGATCCACAATTCGATCGCCTCGGTAGCCGGACCTAGGAGGGCAATGATATCACCGATGGAGGGGAATCACTCCATGAGTCCTTCCTCCATCGCATTGTCTGATACTTTAAGAGCACTATCGAGTGCCGTGACCGCATCATCGATTTCAGCGTTCGTAATCGTGAGCGGCGGTGCAATAATGAGAGTGTTGATCATGTTCGCGACATATACGCCGTTCCCGTAGGCTTTGCTCGCTACCTCATCGACAACCGTACTCCCCTTGCTAACTTTGTCCTCCCGAGTGCCGAACGGGACGCGTTTTTTCGAGTTCTTCGTCAATTCGATCCCACGGAAGAGCCCAATACCCCGTGTGTCGCCCACACTGGGATGCTTTTTTGCGAGGTCATCAAGACGAGTTTCTAGATATTCTCCTGCCTCTCGAGCCTGTTCAATGAGATTTTCCGATTGGTAGGTTTCGACAGCTGCAAGCCCTGCTGCTACTGCTGCTGGATGGCCGGAATAGGTGTGTCCGTGGCAAAACATAGTGTCCTCGAAGTACTCAGCAATTTCACTGGAAACGATGGTGGCACCAAGTGGCTGATACGCCCCGGTCAACCCTTTTGCCATCGTCATAATGTCGGGTTCGACGTCGAAAAGGTCACAGCCAAACCACTCACCGGTTCGCCCAAATCCAGCCATTACTTCATCACAGACTAAGAGAGCGCCATGCTCGTGTGCGATTTCCTTGAGACGGGGGAGATACTCATTGGGTGGCACGAGAATACCATTCGAACCCACAATCGGTTCAACGAGTACTGCTGCAATTGTATCTCCTTCCAATTTTAGCATCTCTTCGATATAATCGAGACTCTGCATTGGATCCAATGTCGACCCATAGGCGTACGGGTCAGGGGCCTTGATCGTCCCCGGTATCCCGGGCTCTGCTGCAAGTCGACGAGGATCTCCTGTAACGCTAATGGATCCATAGGTTGCTCCGTGATAGGACCGGTATCGAGAGATGATTTTTTGTTTCCCAGTGTAAAATCTCGCAATTTTTATCGCGGCCTCGACTGCTTCAGTCCCGCTCGTCGAGAAGAAGGTCTTCGAAAGGTCACCAGGTGTAACCGCTGCTAGCTTCTTTCCAAGCTTTGCACGCGCTTCCGTAGTGAATCCAGGGGCGACATATGCTGTGTCGTTGATTTGCTCAGAAACGGCTTCCGTAACCCGTTCGGCTGAATGGCCGAGATTCGAACACATGAGCTGTCCTGAAAAGTCGATGTATTCGTTTCCGTTTGCATCGGTGAAGGTGACGCCGTCGGTGTGTACTATTTCTGTCGGATTCACTTCACTTTGAAACGACCACGTGCCAAAGACGTACTCTTTATCGATCCGTTCGATTTCGTTTAGAGTGGTGTCGGACTCGCTTTCTTGACCGGACATTGTTGTATTCGCTTTATTCGTTGCGAGTTGATTAATCTTTGGTGAATTTGCAGTTTATTAGGACATTGTTCTCTGGGGTACCTTGATTCAGAATACTGTCCAAACATTTATCGATATACTGGATTTAGTGAGAAAGTGTTATGAGGTGTGGAAACGAATACGCACATGACACATGACAATGGAAATTCCGGTCGACATCGATTCCGTACATAATTACATCGATGGAGAATGGCGAGCCCCAAGCGGTACCGACGGTCAAGATATAGTAAATCCTGCGACGGAAGAGACGATAGCGCACACGGATTTCAGTACCACCTCCGATGTCGACGAAGCGGTGCAGACGGGATTTGAAGCATTTGAGGAGTGGCGGGAGGTCCCGGTCGAAGAACGCATCCAACCTCTGTTTCGATTGAAACAATTACTTGAGGATCATCAAGACGACATCGCGACGCTGCTAGTCAAAGAACACGGAAAAACGTTTCAAGAAGCGAAGGGAGAGCTTCGCCGAGGCATCGAAAATGTAGAGGTCGCTTGTGGAATCCCGTCGCTCATGCAAGCGGGTCACCTCCCAAATGCTGCCCCGGAGATCGATGAAACCGCAGTCCGGAAACCACTCGGGGTGTTTACTGCAATCACGCCGTTCAATTTCCCGGGAATGATTCCGCTCTGGTTTCTTCCCTACGCGGTTGCCACTGGCAACGCGTTTATTCTCAAACCCAGTGAGCGTGACCCGCTGACCGCCCAATACTTGTTCGCACTTGTCGAACAAGCTGGATTCCCCGACGGGATTTTACAACTTGTGAACGGGGGCAAGGAGACGGTGAATACACTGGTGAAACACGACGATGTCGCAGGAGTATCCTTTGTCGGAAGTACTCCGGTAGCTAAGCACGTCTATGAAACGGCTGCCACTCACGGTAAACGGGTTCAAGCGCAGGGTGGTGCCAAAAACCACATTGTTGTCGCCGAATCCGCCGACCTTGAGTTCGCTGCTGAGCAGACAATCGGATCCGCATTCGCAAACACCGGTCAACGGTGTCTGGCTAACCCCGTTGCTGTAGTCGTTGACGAGATTTACGACGACTTCGCCGAGCGCGTGGTTGAAACCGCTGCAAACATGAAAGTCGCAGACGGGTTGACTGATGACTCTGAAATGGGGCCGCTCATCACACCGGAACAACAAGAACGGGTCGAAGAGTATATTCGAGAAGGTATTGAGGACGGCGCAGATCTCCTCCTAGATGGCCGCGAGCTCGAAACACCCGATACCGGAAACTTCCTCCGACCGACGATCTTCGGCGATGTCGAATCGGAGATGAGAATCGCCCGTGAAGAGATCTTTGGACCAATCCTCGCGCTTATCCGCGCTAGTGATTTCGAGGATGCTCTCGAAATCGTGAATCGAAGTCGATTCGGTAATGCCGCTAGTCTCTTTACCGACCGAGGAAGCGATGCTCGGAAATTCCGTCATACCGTTGACGCTGGCAACCTCGGTGTGAACACAGGAACAGCCGCTCCGATGGCGTTCTTCCACTTTGGCGGTTGGAAGGACTCCTTCTTCGGTGACCTCCACGCCCAAGGCGAAGATATGATTCATTTCTACACCGATAAAGCGATCTACATCGAGCGATGGCCTGATAACTGACACTACGTTCTCCGCTGTCTATCCTTATTCAAAACCTTCCAAAAGAAGGATGAGTTATCAGCCGAAGATGGCTGTGATCGAGTCGTCGAGTACATCCATTGCCTGGTCGATCTCGGGCTGCGTTGCGATCAACGGTGGGGAGATAATGATCTGAAAATTAGGACGACCACTGCCCAGCAAGACGCCGCGGTCACGACATTCGTGCAGGATTGCTGCGACGGGGTTTTGGCCGTCGTCCACACGAGGGTCGTAAAAAGAAGTTTTGGTCTCTGGGTCGGCGAACTCGACGGCCCACAACCCTCCTCGTCCACGAACGTCACGTACGACATCGTGCTTCGATGCCACCTGTTGAATTCGAGACGCAAGCTTCTCTTCTAAGTCAGCAACACCATCGATTACGCCGTCTGAATACTCCTCAACAGCGGCACAGCCGGCAGCACACGCCATCGGATGTCCCCCAAACGTCTGTCCAATGTCGAAACCGTTCTTCTGAATGAACGATGCAATCTCTGGCGTTACCGAAACACCAGCAAGGGGTGCATAGGCGCTCGTGACACCTTTTGCAAACGTGAGCATGTCCGGTTCGATGTCTTCGGTTTGAACCCCAAACCAGTCACCACATCGGCCGAAGCCGGTGATGACTTCATCGGCAATAAGGAGGATGTCGTACTCGTCACACAGGTCACGAACATGGTCGAAATAACCCGGCGGAGCAGGGAAAGCACCACTTGTGCCGGCAATCGGTTCGGTGAGAATTGCAGCGACCGAATCGGGCCCCTCGTTTCGAATCACGAATTCGAGGTGTTCACCGGCAACCCGGGCCAGTTCCTTGGGGTCACTGGTGTCGAAGGCTTTTGGAATGGGTGGCAAAAACTTTGCTGCGCCTGAAGTAGCAGCGTGTCGTTCGATCGTTGCCCGTGTTTCGGGATCGCCCGTTAGTGCTCCTGCACCGTACGTTCCGCCGTGATAGGATCGCCAGCGGGTCAGTACCGTCGGTGCATCCTGATACTCACGCGCGAATTGAACCGCGATTTCATTGGCCTCGCTTCCGGAAACTGAGAAGAACGTATGAGACAGGGATTCGGGCGTGATACGTGCAAGCTTTTCAGCGAGTCGATCGCGGGTCGGTGAGCGTTTTGCCGATGACACATACGGTATCTTTCCTGCCTGTTCTTCCATCGCCGTGATCACTGCTTCGTTGCTGTGCCCGAGGTTGGTACAGTACAACTGCGAACAGAAATCGAGGTATTCATTTCCATCCTCGTCCCACACTGTCGCGTCGTCACCGTCGGTGATACTAAGGGGCTTAGAATCCGAGTCGTACCAATGGTGAATCGAGACTGCTTCTGTGCTGTCAGAATGCTGCTGGGGCATATAGAGTGATTTTTCTCCAAAATAATAAATGCTCGTTTGAACAGTGTTCGAAAATAGCATCGGGAGCAAGCTACCATTCGATAATCTCGAGCGGAAAGTAGTTGAGAAGTAATCAGCTCGATATTATTCTGGCGTGTTTCATTCCCACCTAATAGTTGAGAAAACCCGATTTGGTATTTTTCTCTTTATTGGCATAGACGATAGATCTGGTAGTCTTCGTCACATGGTGGTCCGTATGTAGCATGCAGGATACAGTCGTCAAGATTGAGGATTACGCTCGTGTCCGTCTGACTGCACTCTTCGGAGGGAGCATCTGGATCTTCATGCCGACAAATGCTCGCAGGACGACCGAAGTGGTCGCGAAGTGCGGATTTCATTATGTTACTGTCAATCTCTCCACGTCGGTGTTCGAACAGTCGACGAAGTCGATTTGCTCGATAGAGCGAGTCGGGGAGCTGTCTTTCCATTCTACTCTCGAAATCCGGCGTCATGAAGTGATTGGCGTGTGTGACAATTCCGTTTTGTGGATAGATGTAATCGGTTCGATTAGGTGACGTTTCGATGTCTATCACTTCTCCGTCGCCATGCCCGACGACATAGTTGGCCGAACAGGCGTGTGGCGTGGCGACAATTGATTCGAGCGCACTATCGTAGCGTGTCGCATCGAGGATCTCCCGACAGCGAAGGTGGAAGGGTTTTCGAAACGGGTGGTCACCATCGTCCGGAGAAACGAGACCGTTAATCACGAGTCCGATACCTTGTTCATTGACGCCCATTTTCCCGCCGACGATACCTGCCTCCGTAATCGCTATGTGATCGCTTTTGGCGCTCTGATGAATCTCAGCCACAAGGAGCGTATCCGCAATGGGTGCTGCCCAATCCCAGTTCTGTCCAATGTACGTCTCTCCATCGGCTGTTGCCATTGGAAGAAGACCGAAACTAGTACAGCCATGCGTTTTAGTCGTTTGATCGGAATAGGACGCATAGAGGATCTCGTATCGGACATTCAGAAGCGTTATTTCTTCGATCATGACACCACTTCCATCGGCGATGCCACGTAGTTCCGAGGCGTAGTCGGCATTCCACTCCTCGATGAGGGGGACATACTCGCTCGCCTGACGTCGAACGGCTTCTTCTGTGGCACCGTGGTGTGCAAATCGTGTCAGGTATGTTTCAACGTTCGCACGAATCTCTGCTGCGAAGGCTTCTCCGTGCGTAAGGCCGCGTTCATACGGCGATCCAGTCAGAACGAGATGTGGTAATGACGTCATCGTTCTTTTTCGAAGGCACTAATCATCCGAAGTTGTGTAGTCCCGTCGTGGGCCGCTTCCCTGATCTGGAAGAGCATAATAGCCGATCAATAATACCAATGCGGCCGACCCGACGCCAATGAACGTCGCGGGGATACCGAGTCCTCCGCCGAAGAAATTTGCGCCGAGGCCCAAAACCGTCCCAACGACGATGGATGCGAGTACAGCCCATCCGTTGACTCCCGAGAGATAGAGAGCCGTATAAACCGGGACGAGGAAGGCGCTCGTCAGAAGAATCGCACGAAGGTTGTACAGGCCAATGATAGTGTCGGGGGGGTTAACAGCCGCCGCTGTCGCAGTTATTCCGAAGACAACGGTTGCGGTTCGTGAAATGCGGAGTTGTGATTCGTCAGACGCGTTCGGTCGAAAGTAGCTGTAGATGTCACGTGCCGTAGTGATGCCTGTCGAGTGAAGCCGTGTGTCGGTTGTCGACAGAATCGCGCTCATTACGGCGAGGATAATAACGACGCCTATCGAGGTAGGAACATAATCAGTTATCAACGTCGGAAAGGCGTTATCTACATTGTTGATAGACAATCCAGCGTTCTCCAACGCGACGGTCGTCGCACCACCCAGGATCACGAGGGCACTGTAGAACACCGAAAGAATGACACCGGAAGCTGCGAGATGGATTTTCGCTGTCCGGACGTCCTTCGTCGCAGCTATACGCACGATCATGTTCTGTTCTGTGAATATCGTGCCGAAAAACGCGACGATGGATGCAACGACTCCAATCACCGTGTAGGCACCTGCTCCGAGGGGCGCGACGTTTGCTGAATTCATCGCGGCGAATTCGGTATTGATCGCAGTGAACCCACCCAGATCGAGTATCATGTATCCAAGTGCGAACAGAACGGCCGCGACCATGATCGTTCCCTGAAGAAGGTCCGTCCACGCGACGCTAACAAGGCCTCCAAGGACGGTGTAGGTGATGAAAACGACGCCGATGACCCACACCATGTACTCGTACGGAACGCCGGTAATCGTCGTGACCAGGAGGCTGGCACCGACGAGTTGCATGATGAGGTAGAGCCAACCGTTTGCGAGCAACACCGCACCTGCGATCGGTCGTGCCTCTTCTCGCCCGGTCAAATCAGCGATGATGTCCGGCAACGTCAGATGGTTTAACTGCCGAACGCGCCCGACGACGAAGTAGAGACCACTCACACCAAGCATTAATCCCAGAATAGTACCCGTCATGAGCGAGTAGCCACCGCCGTAAACTGCACCGATAAAACCAATCACGCTGACCGCGCTCACGAAGTTAGCAACAAGCGACCAAGTCGCTAGGGTCGGTCCCATATCCTGACCCATCACCCAAAAATCCATGACATCGGTGGTCTTTCTGTATCCCCAGATGCCGATAGCGAGAACGATGAGCAGATACACCACGAACGCGCCGAGATAATACGGGTTGACGTCAGCCATTGTCGTGGCCACCATCCGTTGCACGTGGTTCTGTCGTTGTTTTTTGAATGTTCTCGTTAACCGGTTTTCCTAACAGTACGTGGACAACTATGTAATGAAATGCTCCAAGGCTCCCAGCCAAAATCGTCGCAACGAAAACCAGGAACATCGCTGTTGGCATGCCAAGTATTGTCATGTCTGGCTCTACCACATAGGATATCTTTTTCAAATTTAAATCTATTGGTTATAATTGTACAATATACTATAGAAATATACGAATATTGTATATTTTCCTCAATAGTACAAAAATACATATGTTACAAATTTTGAAAATAAATGCCCCTCAAAGGAGTACATTTTATGATGTAATTGATTTCATTCCGTCATATGAGTCTCCGAGAGAATTTCTTCGGCTGCGCCGAGAAGCGCAGTAAGTCCATCCGCTGCGGATGAAAGCTCTACATGTTCGTCGTATGTATGTGCCTGTGCCAAATCACCTGGCCCCCAAGTGATCGCTTCCATATTAGCGTCATTGATAAAGTTACGAACGTCGGTAGACGCATTTACACCCCATGGTTCTGGTGACACATCAGCAACCCGTGCGGAGTGTTTCCGGAATACCTCTGCAAGTATGCTGTCCTCGGCTATCGCGGCTGATTCGTATGTCCGTGTCCGGTTCCATGAAATAGAGACACCATGTTCCTCCTCGACAGTACCCACTAGAGTATCGATTTCCGAATCGATTTGCTCGATGCTTTCATCTGGGAGAAAACGCCGATCAATAGTGATCTTGGCCTTCTCAGGAACAACGTTCTCTTTCGTTCCTGCTTCGAACATTGTTACCGTCGAATACGCCTGTCCAACCAGACTATCGCTCCGTTCTCTAACATCGGTGTCGTACTCATCGAGTGCGTCTAACAGGGGTTTTGCAAACTGAATCGCGTTCGTTCCCTGATCGGGTCGACTCGCATGGGACGGGTCGCCCGTCACAACGATTTCGTACCATGCCAGACCCTTCTCGCTCGTTGCAGTGTGCAACCGAGTCGGCTCGAGAACGACACCATAATCCCCGTCATATCCGGTTTCGAGCAGGGTCTTCGTCCCCGGCTCGGCCGTTTCTTCACCGATTGCAGCGTGAAAAACGAGCGAGCCCGGAATTTCTCCGGATTTGAGATCGTCCGCAAGATGAGCCACCGTCAACATACCGATCGCAACACCTGTCTTCATGTCGACACTACCACGACCGTAGAGACATCCGTCTACTTCATCTCCGGCATACGGATCGTGCGTCCACTGATCTCGATCTCCTGCTGGTACGACGTCAATATGACCATTTAACACTAATGTCGGTTCTCCGCTTCCAATCTTAACGCCAATCTGTGGTCGGTCAGGATGTGGTTCATCAATGACGTTCGCTTCGATACCACGTTCTTCGAACCAACTGGCGATATACTCTGTACACGCTTTTTCGTTACCAGGCGGATTTTCCGTCTCAATACGAACGAGGTCTCCAATCAGGGTAGTTAGCTCTTCTACTTGTTCCATGTTGCCCATGTACAAACGAACTCTGCATTCTTCAAAACATTTGCGATTAGATGTATCCTGTTCGCTCCTAATGGTGAATTCAAAATTTCTTTTTAAAATAGCGATTCTAGCCGGATATTATTCTGAGAGGAGTGAGTGTACTCCCCAAGAGACAACTATAGATTAGGCTCCTGGAAGTGTTCCGCTCCCCTCTGCACTGATGTCGATCGCGACATTCTTCGTTTGAAGATACGAGTCCAATGCTTCCAAGCCCTTTTCGCGACCAATACCGCTGTATTTGTAGCCACCGAACGGCGTTTGTGTCGTATCCCCAAACCACTTATTCACATAGATATTGCCCGCCTCAAGGTATCGTGTGAGTCGATGTGCCCGAGTAATGTCATTCGTGAATATTCCTGCTGTCAGCCCGTACTTTGTCTCGTTAGCTATCGATAGTGCCTCTTCTTCATCACGAAAGGAGATCACCGAAAGTACTGGGCCGAATATTTCTTCCTGAGCGATCCGCATCTCGCTTTGGACACCAGTGAAAATCGTCGGTTCAACAAAGAAGCCCGGTCGGTCAGGTACATGTCCACCGGTTAGCGGTGTTGCACCCTCTTCTTTTCCGACTGAGATATATTCCAGTACTCGTTCTTTGTGTTCAGCAGATACAAGTGGGCCCATATCGGGGTCGGCTATTCCTGGGCCAATCTCATACTCATCAATTATCGATACAATTCGATCAACCACTTGATCGTGGATATCTTCGTGAACGAGGAGACGATCGGCTGCTGAACAGACCTGCCCGGCGTTTGTGAAAATGGCAGTAGCGATGCTTTCAGCTGTTCTATCAAGGGGTGCATCGGGGAATACCAATGCTGGATTTTTCCCGCCGAGTTCGAGTGTTACCGGTGTGACGGTGTCTGCTGCATGCTTCATGATCGATTGGCCTGTCGTGACGCTTCCTGTGAAGGTGATCGTATCGACATCGGAATGTGATACGAGTGGTTGTCCAGTCGATTCACCAGTTCCAGTTACAACATTGACAGTTCCAGCTGGAAGGCCGGCTTTAGAACAGAGTTGGGCAAGCTGGAGAGTCGATAGTGCAGTCTGTGGTGCCGGTTTGACGACGACCGTATTGCCGGCAACTAATGCTGGTGCGACACCCCGAGCAAACAGATTTCCGGGAAAATTCCATGGCGTAACCTGTGCACTCACTCCGTACGGTTCGCGTACCGTGAAATCGACTTGGTTCGGCCCGACGGGTACGCTTTGGCCTTCAAGCTTATCAGCAACCCCAGAATAGTATTCGAAATATCTCCACGCACCGCGCATATCGCTCTGTGCCTGGGATATCGGTTTCCCCTGGTCTTTGCATTCGATTGCCGCTAGCTCGTCGATCGAATCGCGGATCTGTCTTCCAATACGATGGACGATCCGACCACGTTTCTCTGGTGAGACATCTCGCCACGATTCGAAGGCCCTGCGTGCAGCTGTGACAGCTTGATCGACATCTTGTGAGCTAGCCACCGCGATTTCTGCGAACGAATCGCCCGTCGCAGGGTCGTAGGTCGGAATATATTCGTCCGTGGACGGGGGCACTTGTTCTCCACCGATGAAGAGCGAGTAGCGTTCTTTGAAAGCGATATCTGGTTGAACCATGCCGATTCTGTGTTCGCCATAACGATAGTACTTTGGCAATAATACAGAAATAAGTCATTTGAAAGGACAATATCCGTCTAATGGACTCTAATTAGGATATTGGACTAAATTGAAGGCAGACAAACCGAAGTTTGATGGTCTGTCCCACGAGACTATTTCCCATGGAATTTTTAGAAAAAACGGTGATAGTAACGGGAGCGGGTTCCGGGATGGGGCAAGCCATTGCAGAGAAATTCGCGTCGAAAGGGGCAGCAGTCGTGTGTGCGGATATTGATGTCGATGCTGCTACCGAAACTGCTGAGAAAATCAAACTTGATGATGGACTCTCACTCCCACTTGAGATCGATGTTTCGTCCGAGAACGACGTGAAAACCATGATCGATCGAACGGTAGCGGAGTTCGGGTCGCTCGATGTATTGCACAATAATGCAGGCATTCCTCAAGAGGCGACCCCGGTTGAGGATGTTTCCGAGACGGAATGGGATCAGATCATCTCTGTCAATCTGAAAAGCGCCTTTCTCGGGGTGAAATATGCTGTTCCGCATCTTCGCGACGGCGGTGGTGTCGTCCTTAACACTGCATCTACGGCAGCGATCCGACCACGAACTGGACTTTCGGCATACGTTGCATCGAAAGGCGGGATGGTCACTCTGACAAAGCAACTTGCCTATGAACTCGCACCGTCCATCCGAGTGAATGCCATCTGTCCCGTGGCAACAGATACGCCAATGTTGTCGAAGTTTGCAGGGGAAGACCTCAGCGTAGCCGGGATGCAAGATACGATTCCACTCGGACGTCTCGCCGAGCCGAGTGATATTGCTGCGGCGGCTACCTTCCTCGCAAGCGATGATGCTGAAATGATAACGGGAACCGCCCTCGAGGTGGACGGTGGGAGGGATATCTAATGGCAACGAAGCGAGCCATTTACGACGAAGTCGATGACCGACGCGATGAAATCATTTCCCTCCTTTCGTCGTTTCTCGAAATCCAAACAGAAAACCCACCGGGTAGAAATTATCGAGACGGTGCTTCCTTTCTCGAAACAGTGCTTTCAGAACGAGAATACGATGTCGAATTAGTCGACGTTCCTGAAGATGTCGTAGAACGCCACTATCCTGAGCGATCCCACCTGGAGCGGGTCAACATACTAGGTCAGAAAATGTTCGGGGATGGGCCGAACATCCACTACACCGGTCATTATGATGTCGTTCCTGCAGGAGAAGATTGGACCAAAGATCCGTTCGATCCGACGATAGAAAACGACCGGATCTATGGACGCGGTGCCAGCGATATGAAATCAGGCATCGTCGCCAGTCTGTTTGCGATTGACGTCTTGGAAGCTGTCAATGCTGAATTGGAAGGATCAGTCACACAAAGCATGACGGTCGATGAAGAAACGGGTGGGTTTACTGGCCTTGGATATCTCGCACAGGAAGGTTACCTCGATGGCACCGATTACTGTGTCTACACCGAATGTTTCGACTCCTCTCGGGTCTGTCTTGGTCACCGTGGGGTTGTGAAGTTCAAGGTTGTGACAGAAGGACGAAAGGCGCACGGCTGTATGGCTCACGATGGGATCAATGCCATTTCGACGATGAACGATTTCTTAACACGCATCGAGGAGTATCGGACCAAGCTTCATCAACGGACGACTGATCTTCCGGTTACACCAAACGAGTCTCGACGAGCGGATATCTCGGTGACGATGATGGATGCGGGCTACTCCGAGAATGTCGTTCCGGATCGCTGTACGGCGACGTTCTATCGGGTACTCGTTCCAACCGAATCAGTCGCGGATGTACGAAACGAGATTCAGGAATTGATAGGGGAAACAGAGAACAGCATGGATGCCTCTCTCACCTATGATGAAATCATGTTCGCGGAACCAACGAGCGTATCTCAAGACTGCCGTGTGAGCCAAACATTCGCCCAGAATGTCGAATCGTTTTATGGGAATTCCGAATTCGTCATCTCCCCCGGTTCCGACGATCAACGCTTTGTCGTCAACGACGCAGGCATCGATCAATGCATTGTATATGGCCCTGGACGTCTAGAACAGGCTCACGTCGAGGATGAATTCGTTTTGATCGACGATATTCTTACTGCGATCAAAGTGATGGCAGTTTCGACTGCACAGCTTATCGGTGATTTGGACGAATAGTTCGTCAGTCGTTACTCATCAGAAGTTGGGTCTCTTAGAACTACTTCGAAGAACATCGAGGTGCGGAAGTTGCAGTATTACTAAGATTTAATTGATCTCTAAATCTAATTAGATGAATAAAACCAATATTATTAAATAATATTATATTTAAAATTATGATTCTGGATAGCAACATGATTGGACAATGTTCTGTGGATGCCAATTAGATTAGAAGTATCTACCAAAAAGCGTGCTTTTCATATATATTAGAGCGTGTACTCAACATAATGACAAAGGGATATTCAACGAGTAATGATTTTGATGAGGTCGACTTGAAGTTGCTAACGTTTATCGAAGATGATTTCGACGTAAGCTTAGATGAGTTATCCGATGAATTAGAAATTTCGAAATCGGCAGTCCATTATCGACTTAACAAAATGAAAGAAAGCGGCGTGATCAAGGGTATTACTGCCGACTTGAATCCAGAACCTTTCGAACTGGATATGGTTGCGATTACTGAGGTATCCGTCACCCATGAGAAGGGATATTCGACCGATATCGGGAACAAACTCGCAGATATCAATGGCGTCGAACAAGTATACTATACGATGGGTGATGTTGACTTCATGGTTCTCACCCGTGTGCAGGATCGAAATCAGATGAACGAAGTCATCGATCAGATGGTTGCTATCGATGGTGTTAACGAAACATCCTCTCGATTCGTCATGGATGAAGTAAAGAACAATCCAAAGTTCATGAATAATTTTTCTCAAGAGTAATTCAGCGAACCAAACAGATCGTTAAGCCGATTACTACACTGCACACGTTTGTTAGCATTCGACAGTCGGATCATCGGATGTTGTCGGAACTTTCCTGCGAACCGCTTTTTGTTCATCACTCAGCCATCCATATTGGTCGGTGTGTGTGTGTGACACCGACATTCACGGCTATTGTGGACATGCACCAAGTTACATGATATTACTACAAATGCTGTGAGGATGGCCGAACGCGTCCTTTGAGGTTCAATACTATAAATCGATCCGACGGCCGTCTACCATTTCCACGTCGAATCATGGAGTGGCAAAGAAGGGTGGAAAGATCCCGATCATCCAGGAGCGTACAGTCTCGATTCAACCCAGTAATCATGACCGTTTTCTCCACATTCTCTCCTACTTGTTGAGTCCTGGTGTCGTCGATGAGCGGATGTCCGCTCAATCCTAAGCGTGTCCACCACCCGCCGAGCGGTCACAGCCCGAAACTCAGACTCATGCTCCGAATTGCCAGTCCTTTTCAACTATTCCGCCACTGGTCTTTTGTAGTATTATCCCCTCTGGGCGCTTGTATGGCTGATTTGATTGTCAAAGCGGCAGTGAAAGAACAGCTCGAAGGACACAACGTGGCGAGTAACTTCTACGATGCACTCGATGAGGAAGTTGCGACCGTTCTCGACAACGCTGCCCGACGGGCTGAAGAAAACGATCGCAAAACCGTCCAAGCACGCGATTTGTAGCTACTTCCCATCTTTTATCCACTGTTTTATTGCATCAGTATGGTGCGATAGCCCTGTCCCAATTCATGAAAAGAGGACATTCTATTACGGCGTCTACAGGCTGAACTGGCCGAGTGCCTCGGGCTCAAGCCCTGAGACGGTTCATTGCAGCTAATAACAGAATGATCAACATTATCCCCCCTAAACGTTAACGATGCGAAACGCTTAGGCACATCCGAGTATTTCGTATATTCGTAAACCTCGTATGAGCGTCACAGACGATACTCCCATCTCTCGCAAACGGCTTCAGACGGTGTTTGAGCAACTGGCAAACGACCGAAAACTCGAAATCCTCAGCTACGCAGCCGACCACGAGCAGTTTACTGTGACGGCCCTTAAAGACGACCTCGGGCTGCCACATACGACAGCACACGATTATTGCCGCGAGTTGCACCAAGCAGGGCTCCTGCATCGCGAGCAAATGAAGCCTGCAACCTATAGCGCTGTTGAGTTCGACATTCAACTGTCACTGGATGCTATCGCGACAGCTGTCGAAACGGAGTCCGAAACAATCGATTATATGCTCGAGACATATGGTGACGGTATCATTGACGAACTCCTCGATATCTGGGGGCGTGTCGACGCAGGTGATCTTACCTATCGCGAGGCAAGTGGCATGCTTGAAATGCGGCATGTCGACTTCCTTCGACTAGCGGCTGAACTTGAGCTGCTCAACCGATGAGTGTGATCGTACTGGATGCAAACGCAGTGATCATGCATGGTCGAGCGTTTTCGAATCGCGTTCGAACTGCTGTTGAAGCGGGAGCAACGCTCATTCTTCCACGGTCAGTCAAACAAGAACTCGTTGACGACGTGCTTGCGGCTGACAATGCACCTGCCAACCATCGTGCTTCAGCACAAGCAATCCAAGAACTTGTCGACGAGGGATTTCTCGTGCTTCGGATACCGAATTTTGAGACATACAGCGGTATCATTGACGAAGCACGCCGGCGCATTGCAGACGATACGCTTCCGGAGCATACAGTCAAAGCCGATCAATACATTCCGGCGCTCATCTGTGAGCTCGCTATTAATGACACTGTTCGTCTAGTTACCGCCGACACGAAACTCCGCACTATCGTCCAAGACATCACAGCCCGAAACGGAGTAGCAGAGAACGCTATTTTGTGTGATCCGTTGACGGTGCTGTAGTGAGCATGGTCTGTTTTCGATTCTCTCTTGGCTAATTTCCGGAAATCCACCAGATAACAACCCGTGGACTCAATTTCCCGCGTTCCAATTCACCCTGTTCATGCAGCTCTTCGAGCCGCTGATGACTGGCCGCCGTTTCATCTCAACCGTATCTGCGACCCACCGAGCGGTCACTGCTGGAAACTCGGACTCACGAATCACTCGACGAATATCGTCATCACTCGTTTGCTCCGCAAATCGTCCCTGCTCGTCGTGTTCACTCTCATCGCTAATTTACAAAGTCAATAGCGTAGCTAAGGACGACTAACAGTGCCCCAAGAGTAACTGTCCAGACTGTATACTTCCCAACAGTGAACTCTGCTGGATCTTTGCTGAAAACCTCATAGATTGCTCCAACCGCCATGCCACATCCGCCTACTGATTGAAGTACTAGTGGAATACTTTGCTCACCAAAGATCACAGAGACCAGTGCGGGAATACCTAACGTTGCACCGACAATGAGCATAGAGACATGATAGAGATAGAATCGATTCATACCAAACGACTGAATCCATCAAAATAAGATTTTTTGGTTCATTGATGAGCTAAAAATTCAGTCCGTATTCACTACCCGCCAGTACCCCAATCCCCGATAGGCCGATACACCCGCCAAGACAATCAGTGCAACAAGCATCATGGACACTCCCGATTCGAATGCTGTTCCAAAAGTAACCAAGAAGGCAACTCCAGCAATACTAAAAAGACACGTCAAACGACGCCTGCACAGCGAACGCTCACCGGAACCACGAGTGCGCCGGCTGCCGACAGTGGCGAAGATGATGACACACTGCCGACCGAGCGCGATCTCCGCCCGGACTTCGAGTCTGCTACTCATCAATTCATCTGGCAGAGTCATCCGTTACGAAGAAGTACCATATCCGACTCACAGGTGTCACACCAATCACTCTCAGTGACGGTGATTTCACAGATGTGCGTTAATAAAATGTTAGCACTCGCAACCACTGTTTTCATTCTATCTTTCTCCTAACAAACGGGTGTCGAAGGAGGTGCTACCTACCACCGTCACCTTCGACGACCATACCCGCTTAACAAAACGTAGTGTCTGTAACAGAATTTGCCGCCCTGAAATCCTGTGGAGACGCAATTTTGGTGTTAATCGTGCGTACCACTTACGAACGTACGACTGCACAACCGTGTCATGCTAGAGGACGAGACCGAATCAACGAGATAGATTACTCGAGGAAATGTTAGCAGCGTATATTTTCTTGGCCAAGAGAATTATTAACAAGATATACGAATGGATGGTATGGAACCAAGACGACTTCGCTGGGGTATCGGGCCCATGGTGATTGGCGGTCTCGCTCTCACATATGGCTTATATGCTGGTATTTCAGTGAGCGCGGATCCAGTTGGCCGCACTAGTGGAATGGCATTCTATCTTGGGAGTGCATTCTTTTTTGTCATGGGAACTCTCGTTCTTGTCGGTATCTGGCCGGTTGATAATACCTGAAAATAGCCAATTAGATTAACTCAACGAGACATTTGTGACGGCCTTGGTGGCTTCCCGTGCTGGCTGTGCGTGCAAACGGGACGGACGGAACTGCCGAACTAACTGATTCAGATTGTTTTCTTATTCGGTATTAGATGGGATAGTCACCACGAACCAAGTGGCGATCATAGCGATCATGGTGCCCTCGAAAGAGATGGGGCGAAAATAGCTGTCGACCAACTCTTCTTGCTACAGGCATCGGCAACACGCTTTGAAACCACAGAATGCCAGTTCGTTTATCCCGATTAGCCGTATAGTGTGGTCTGTGGGAGAACAGAACGAACCTAATCAGTCCGACGATCAAGAAACGCTTGACCGAACACTTGATGCAGTACTTACTACTAAGAGACCAGTAAGCACAACAGACGAAATCGCTGATGTTACCGGCGAGAGCACTGAGATCACCCGTTCAACGCTGACCGAACTCCATGACCAGGACCGTATTGAGCGATTGGAGATTCCCAACTCGGGAGTCATCTGGTGGGCACCACGGCCGCTGGATGATGTCTTAAAATCAATCAATGCTGAAACAATTCTGAAGCGGTTGAGTGATGAACTAGACACCTCAATCTCGCTCGGCGATGGGACAGTCTACGAAAATGGCGATAAGCATCCACCCGAAGAACTAGACTCTGGATCAGCATCACAGAACGAAACCGATTCGAATGAAAAGGACACAGGCGGGGTAATTCCCAGCAGCGAAGAATCTGGAGAGAAGCGGCAACAGTTAAAAGATGGTGCTGATCTTGAGGACGTTTCAGAATAGCATGGCCAGTGTCGCCTCTCTCTAACGGTTCACTATTCGGCGCTCTCTTCTGAACAAACTTCGATGATAGAAAAGGCCCTTAGATAGGCAACCAACTAATCAATAACCTCGCAACTGATAGATTATTGCGCCGGGTATTAGAGGGAACCCGGCAGTCATGTGAGAGGGGAATTCGAGAGGGCCACACATGACTTTTTACCGGAGCATTCTCTCATTATGTTTTAAGCATATCCTAGATCCCTGAGCTGTTGTTTCACCTCCCTCAACAGTATCGTGCTTTGTCTTTTGAACATCAAGTCTGTCTCGTGACTCTTTGAGCAACTTTCGTGGCTTCGAAACGACCGGTGTGCCATTTTCTACCTATCCATTCCCTGCCTCATAACCATTGTATAAATTGGCGAGAGCAACGCCAGTTAGAGGAATATTCTATGCCTCGATGCAGCATAAAGGATCTGTCCCGCGAAAACAATTGACGAGACGACTGCTGAGACTGTCTGTCGATTATTTTTTTATTGGTGGCGAGAATCGAACGATTATCGAACCCACCGAACCAACCTGAGGAACAACGAAACCGCGGTTCCGATGCCTGGTATTTTTGATGAGAGGGCAGCTGCACCAAGAAGCAATAGGCCGCTCTTTCGGCGTCCACGAACGAATGCGAGTGCTGCATCGATCAACGTCGAGATAATACTGACCCGATTCACCGATTTTGAATCAAATCTGATCATTATTTCTTTCTACTCCTATAGAAGCGTCATAGTATAATAAAAACACTTGTTGATACAGATTCGCTCTTCGTACAATCGTCTCGCTCATTGGAGTCACCGACCGAGATGAAGGGATAGGAGGGTCGTCATGCGACTGGCCATCCACTCAGTAACCATGTTCGTTCACTCATCGTCGCACTCATTCCCATCATGGTCGCCATTTGCGACCGCAGTTACTCGCTCGATGAGCAGTGGGAGGGTCGAAACTCCGGCCCCGATGGCCGCTCCCGTGACTTTCCCCTTCGCTCCAAACCGTTTACCGACCTCGTATCCCGTCCTTGCGTGCTGAACACTGTCTAGATACCGCTCAATGTCATCCACCTCGTTGAACAGTTGCGGTGGTTCGTCGGGATCAAACGCCGCACGAGTGCTGTTGTACGCACCGTATACCGTTCCCATACCGCCCCCCAAAACCGCGCCGTACGGTCCAGCAATATACCCGCGTCGAACCCCTTGGAGCGCGCTCTTAGCCGCGTATTGGTAGTCAACCGCGTCGACGAATTGCCGAATTTCGATTGCAAGCGTCGTCGCAGATTGGTTCGTCATTGCCGTGATCGCCAACGGGTCCGACAGTGGTTCGGAACCTCGATTGTTCACACGTTCCCGAACGGTATCGGCAGTTCCCCTTGCCGACTTGGCGGCGCGCGATAGCTCGTCGTATGCAGTCGTTCCACTTTTGACCGTTTCTCGTGCGGCGGTTTCTCCAACGTTGCGGCCTACGCGTGATACTGCTTCTGTTTGCTCTTTGGCGCCCTCGGCGACCTCGCGTACGCGGTCTCGGAGTTGGTATCTCATACGTACCAATAGCGGTTTCTCCGACCTGGGCATTCGCTTTGCGCATGTAAGGTCTTTCTAAGGGAAAGCGCGGGATTGTCACCGGCGGGAAAGGATGTTGGAAAGACCATCAATGCGACGCTCTAACGCATTCCCGTCCGAGGACGAAAACAATGCCGAATCAGAGGACTGTGACGGCATGAGTGGCTTCCCGTGCTGGCCGTGCGTGGGGACAGGACGGAAGGAACTACCGAACTACCCATCGCTTCAGCTTTTTATCCACGGCATGTCAAGTGATGACCTCGGATAGCACCGACCATCGAAAGCTCACAGGGTGTATACCCCAGGACGACACAATTTCAGAGTTGTACCATGAGATACCAGTACTCTTATGTTGCCAGCTATGGATTTCCTGCCTGGATACAGCATTAGTCCATTCTTTGGAATGATGTATCCAACCAATAAAGATAGGATGACAGGCGGATGTTCGCTTACCCGGTGAATCCGCCTGGATTCCATCGTGCCCAATAAATTCCCAGAGCGATGAGCACCCAGCCAGTGACTTCGCCACTGGTGAGTACTGTGCCGCCTGCGGTGATGAGCGCGACAGAAGGTCCGTATCGTCGTGCACCTTCTGACATAGTTTGCCCGCTTTTTTGCGGGCAAAGAAGTATGGTACCAAAGTACAAAAATGTTTAGTCTACATAATATAATAGGTAGAATACAATATCGGGTTTTCAAAATCAGTGTTTATGAAAGCCGGTACAACTTTCACAGCACTGCAAGCGCTGTTCCGTGTTACAGTGGCTCTTCCGTGCGAAAACAGCAGAAGAATTGATCGGACATGACAACCACACTGATTACCTGCATCTGCTGTATCCCCTCTATCCAAACATCTACTGTAAACACATCGCTATCGTCCAAACCGCGACTGATAACGACCAACCGACAGCGTTTCCAGTAGAGGAGGACAGCTAGGACGAAGACGGCGCTGAATCGACACAGTGCGAGTAAAACGGTTTGAATGGTTTCCCGTACTGGCCATACGTGAGAAGGGGACGAAAAGAACTGCCGAACGAACCACCGCTTCAGCCCTTTTCATCCATGGTACGCCAATTGACGTTCTCTGATATCACCGATCAGCGAACGCTGACGAAAAGCGCGAACGCTGCGACCGACGATCCTCATTTTTCTGTAAGCAGGAAACCCCGCCGTTTACGCCGGGTGAGGATATCACCGGTACTCTTCGACGTCAATCACTTTCTGTGTCTCTTCGTGAGTTAAGTCGCCGTCCCCAGAAACCACTGGTGCATCAAGTTCACGACCAACAGCAGCGATAAGTGCATCAGGCCCGTCAAGATAGGGGCCACCGGGTGCGATCTCGTCTGCAATGTTCCCAGCGGTGATCGCTGTCCGTTCGTCGGTGACATATACTTCGCCCCACGAGAGATCAGCACGCACACCGTCTACGTCACCATCTGGAAGGTTGCCCGCTCCGACAAGCATCTCGACATACGCTGCGAGAGGGATGATCCACTGCTCATCGGCACCACCCGCTTCCTCGTAGAACGTCTTGGTAGACGCAACACCTGCGAGGTAGTCGATAAGAAACGATGTGTCGAGAACCTTCACGCGTCGCCTCTACCGAGTCGTTGCATCCGTGCCTTTCGCTTCTCTTTGCCCTGTTTGCGACCCTCACGGACGCGTTCAGCCTCTTCGTCCGACCAGCGACCAAATCCATCAGCGAAATCGCCGCTGTTGTCACCGAGCATACGCTCAAGAACGTCGTTGAAGCTCTCACCCTCTCGTTTCCGGCGTTCTAATTCCCGCTTTACTGTATCGCTAACGCGAATCTGATCGTTTGCGATGCCCATCGTACGTTGACATTCGTGTTGACGCTACTTCGTCTTTGTGTTTGTGGGATCCGAACCAGGTACATTTACGACGATACTCCAAAGACATCGACGGCCCTGCTCGACCGAGCACGACAGCACGCAACGAACGTCGGCGCCGAACACTTCCCAGAGTTGCCGGTCGAAACGATTGAATGGGAGGTGTCTCAGCGACGCCAGCGATCAACAGGGGCGACGAAATCTAATCCTGAAACCTTGTTGAGCGCGAACTGAAGGACGATTCTCCGTACGGTAGGCGTTCAGTTACACTGCGAATGAATTGATGCGATTTCAGTCGTTACTCTCGGTGAGTACATCGTGTGCTTTTTCGCGTTCGCTGGATCCATCAACCGACTTGGACTCTAACACCTTCTCAACTTTCTGCTCAAACTGCTCGTCAGTGAGTTCCCCATTGGCGTATCGGTTACGGAGAGTGTCTAAAGACCCATCTGTCTCAGCGGGTGTTTTTCTCATAGCACCCTTGTTGCTATCCTGGGAATCCCCGAACGCCTTATGCCATAGTTGATACTGATTTGGATCATATGCATCAGTCTCCGGTGGAATTTCTTTAATTGCAAACTCAATCACACTAGAGACGATCATACCAGCAACCAGCGCCCAATACCAGGGCACCGAGAACGCTCCATACAATACTCCAACAACAATCGTCGCTGTGAGGAGGGTGAACCAGTGGTCATCAGAACCCAGCAGTGAGAGCATTAGTGTTTTTCACTCAGCTTCTTTGTGACGGATGATCTTCAATTCCTATGTTTACAGTCTCCACAGAGATGGGTCAATCCACAATAAGCCTGATATTGGATCAATCGTCTGAGCTATCCATTTCCTTCGCCATCAAAGCAAGATACAACCCCTGAGAAGGCGAGATAACGATCTCGCTTGCGTGGGACGCGTTCGAGCAACACGGCTGGGAGCAATTCAGTTCGACCGTTCGCCACGAACTCATTCACGCATGGCAATACCACGAGTTCGGGGAGGCAGATCACGGGCGAACGTTCGATCGCTGGACGGACGCCCTCGACACAACCCAGCACTGTGAGCGGTTCAAATCGCCGAACTGGTGGGTGATTTGTACCGAGTGCGGTGGACGACTCCCGCGCTTCCAGCGCTCGAAGGTGGTCAAACATCCTGAGAAGTACAGTTGCGGCGATTGTGGTGGGTCGCTGCGGGTTGAGGAGGGCACCGAATGAGTTCACAACGCTGCCCGGTGTGCGGCCAAACGGTGTTGCTAACGACGACCCGCGGTCCGTCGGCGATTACAGTCGCTCCTTGCGGGCACGAGATCGGCCACGGGGCCGAGTTGCTCGATGCTCCGGCCCTTGAGCCGCTCTCGCCCGGCGAGTGGGTGACGGAGTTCCTTGCCACTGCTGACGACAATTAACACCCCTGACGTTTCGCCCCTTCCCTTGTCTCTCATTCGCTTGTTTTCGAACGGTACAGGCGATAACGTAGGTTAGTAGATCATACTAACTTTCGTATATCCTCTTTTACTCGGCTAGCGATTGAAAACTATTATATCTCGCTTCACCTACCAAAGCGAACAGTCTCGAATCAATGAGCGCCGTTGGGTTGTGAATGGCACTCAGCAGTCGAACGTCTACTAAATCCATAAGCGGAAGTAACCAACCCCCGGTATCCCCAAATTAATTTATGCGCAATCCGTGATGCGAATCTCTCATTCGCTACATCGGATTTATTAAAGCAAAACACGTACTTTGGATATGAGCAGATCACACGTTGGCACTATTGTAATCGGTCTACTTGGGATTGCCCTGACCTACACTCTTTCTGGGCCAGAAGAACGGGTCTTTGCATTTGGACCGTTTCGATTTGATCCCTACTTCGCCGCTATCAGTGGATTTGGGTTCCTGATCGCATGGGGAATATTATCAACACTGGGGCTTGCTTCACCAGTTTTTGAGAAATTCAACAGATTAGGGTAAATCCAGAAGAAGGTGTTTGTATCATGATCATTTTCTATTCATCACGAAGCTGGTTTTCTACCGCCTAAAATCATAAACGACACTGGACTATCCCCACACCGTGAGTCGATCACTGTGTTTTTCGGGGTGCATATTTAGCCGACCAGCCGTCGTTGATTCCCACGATTGATTTCGGCTTTTTGAGCAATCTGAGAGGAAGCAGTCTGATTTCTGGGACTTCGATCCGTTTCAAGATGCGTGATTGATTTGATAATCGAAGTAGAACGTGCTACGGCAGCGAGGTCAACTTCTCGAATTTGGCCGATTTAGCGGATTCACTACCGCTGGGCAGTATAAGCAGAAGTGGGACAACCCCGGGACCCATGTATCGATCTGTAGCAGTCGTCTACGGATCGACGATTCGTACGGAATTCATCCGAATATGATCCGGAACGTAGCTGGTGGTAGCACCCACTACCAAACAGAATTCTACTCCCAGCTGCCCCAGATACTAACCAGCTCAAAAACGTAATATCTTAACTCAATGACCATACTCGTTGAACTCTCTCTCTCTCTCTTTCTCTCTCCCTGCCAGCGACTTCGCGCTTGGCCGCTTACTCACAGCATGAACAGAGATGCATATCGAATTCGAACGAATCGTGCCCGTTTTCGAACCGTTCACAGTGACCCCGGTACTGCAGCTATGATTCGATGCACATCAGATGAGTAGACGCGACTGTGATAGAATACCCACAGTACTGAAATGAGATTGACTCCCGATCACTCGGCGAGTCAAACACTCGAGCAAGTTCGTCGATATCGACTGCCGCACTCAACGTCCCAAGTTGCTCTGGATCACACTCTTCCAATGCAGCAACTGCTTGCTTCACGCTTGTACTGGGATGGCGAGATGGATCTGCGTATGTTTCCATGCAAGGTCTACAGTCTCCACCGATAACTACCGTCGAGATTTTCACGCTATGTTGTCTTCTCAGTGAACATACAATTCATACCATCCAGTGGACGTGTGTAAATGTGAGTTAACGCTGATTTTAACCACACTGGGAGCTTTTGGATACCAGAAGCCAGCACACTCCGTCGATAGTGCTGGATGCAATAGTTGGAGTAATCCATATATGACACAACATGATCACGACGAGGAATCAGCATTGGAGATATCATCCAATGCCGGTACCATGCCGGAGATCCCTGAGCACATCTTGGAGTTGGACTACATCTTCCAATCGATTGCAAACTCCCGCCGGCGCTATCTGCTTTACACACTTGAATCAAAAACAGAATGGTCAGTGCGTGAGCTTGCGACCAAGCTTGTCGCCTGGGAGACTGAAACGCCTGAGAAGGATGTTTCACAGGAGGAGATCGATCGGATGTTCGCCTCCCTCTACCATGCCCACATCCCCAAACTTGTCGATGAACGGGTCATCCAGTTCGATGCCGACACCGAGACTATCTGGCCGGGAGAGTACACTGAGCAGGTATTGACTGCCTTAGCAGGGGCGGGGGCGAGTCTCGACATGCGACAAGAAGCCCACGCACGGAGTGAGATGGATGACGGATAGTTTTGACGAAGACAGTGATCCCAAGGCCAGCGTAGACGGTGGCGAACAGCTCCTCGAGCAAGCTCAGTACGAGCGGGCCAGTCGCGATGATCTGACGACCACGATTGTTGGGGCGATTGCAGCGGCCGAAGGTATCTCACCGGCAGAGCTGAAAGACCCGATACTCTACGAGTGTGTTGATATCGCGGCATTGGAGGATTCCTTTTTCGGGCCGACGATCGCAGGAGAGCGTCGGAATGCGGTTGGTAGTGTCGAATTTCTCTTTGGGGAGTATCGAATCGAAGTCAGTAGTGAGGGTTGGGTTTCGGTGTATGGACGCCCCTGAGCTCCTTCCGAAAACCCGTAAACTAACTCTACTGCTACAAACTCTCACACCCAGTAGGACAGACGGCGGGCAGAAACAGGGTGCTACCTTGATGTGAACCACCTCGACCTTCAATTGAATCCCAACAGTCTTGATCAAGAGGGTTGATGCGATTAGATCGGGTTTCCAGGGCCACCACCGTTACGGTTGTCGTCTTTGTCCTGCAATTGCTCGGTGAAGTTCTGGACGTTCTCGTTACTTCGACATTGGCCTGCACAGTGACCGCATTTCCCGATTCACCATCATCTGTACCGCTGTCTCTTTTCTCAACCGCGATGGGCTGTGATGGTGGCGGTGTATTGTTTCCACTCTCGACCGCCACAGTAGCATCTTCCAGATATAGCAGATACGTATGAATCAACTCTGTTTAGAGTGACTTGATCTCACACATCTCGTCACACCAACGGAAATCCACTTCACACCAGACGAATAATGCACATCCCGTTCTAATCGTCCTCAATCAGTGCGTGATCTGTATTTGATTCTGACATGGGTTGGTGAAACGTAATCTGCCCATCGCTCTCAACCTTCACGTAGTACGAATCGTAATTGAACAAAATATGTCCATTCGAATCACGCGGGTCCTTACTCGCTCGGGGGCCAAACAGCGCATCAAGCGCCTCGGGGTCAACGAACTCCGAGAGCACTGTTAGTTCGGTCGGATCAGCGTCGTTCAGTGTTGCAACGGCCTTGAGCAGCTCTTCACTGACCCTGTCTGTTATCGGATCAAACTCCGTTTGATAAACCGCGTCATCTGCATCGTTACTATCGTCATCGAATGGAGGAATGTATTCGGTCATGGTAGGGTGCGAGAAGGACGAACTATAGAATGCACCCCACTCACAGCATGTGAAACAGCCAGACTGTTCCTAAAAGGTCGTTTCCACCGCCTGGAAACGGATACACAGTATACTCTTGCTTCTCGACCAAATATTAGCGCACGCACACACACATAACACTCTGGCTGAGAATCGAACATAATTTTAGTGAACTGAACGATTTCACTCGCGTTCTACGGCGTCAAGCGTAGTCACGTATGATGGGAGTCGTTGTGCAGCCGGCGTTTCTCGCATGGCAACTGTCTCTGACGCATCTCGATACGTAATGAGTTCATTCGCAACGAGACGAGGGAGGTGCTTGTGAATGAGGGCGGTTCGTGCCTGCTGGAACTCCCGACCAGACCGTTCTGGAGATACTCGATTCCCGTCAGTTCTCATCAAACCGAGCGTGATGGCCGTTAGTGCACGTCCATTCTCAGCATCGACTAGTCCTGCGAGAATGAGCCGCCGCTGTGGATGGCCAAGCGCGTCGAAGCAGCGGTCTTGGATTGAATTTGGATCGTTATCTGCGTGTTTAAGTAGGGTCGTAAGACGTGAATGAGGATGATAGCGTATTCGTATCCCTTCGGCCTCGTACTCGAGAATACCACTGGTAGTGAGTTTTGGCAACACAATGTGGCGCAGCTGAAGGCGAATGTCCTCACGAGGCTGCGGCGACCTCGAAACGAGTTCCTCGACTACTGTCGATTGGTCGAGCGTGAATTCGCTTGCGTGTTCAAACGCTCGCAAGACCGCTCGTACTCGTGCATCGACGAGGAGGCTGCACAATGCTTCGACAGGGAGGGACGCTACTGGGCGAGTAGCAGTTGGTGGTTTCGTTGGTGGTGCCCCGTTGTCGTGGTCATCAGAGGTGCGATGAGTATCTGACATGCATTCATTCCTCCAGCCTCTGTGTGTCAAGGACGACCATGCAACCGCGCGGATCTGTTCACGCGGACATGTGGTACAGTCCACTTGTCTCACATGTTGTCCGTTCCCCTTCTAGGAATTGAACGCATCAGTGTGTCCCGTATCATAATAGTAGTAGAGAACCGTTATATAACTAATTAGTACTATATGAGAGCCGTTTCAACAAGCAATTCGTCGGTGGTAAAAGATACCGAATCGATTGGTTTCGTTTGTTTTAGCCCGATTTGCACAGGAATACGGTTACGACAGTGCCCAAAGGAGTTATGCGTAGAGAGATAGAGTACGGAAGGTGACTGTCCGAGTCAGATCTGCTCACCGGGTATGCCTTTCGTCCTTCAGGAAAGCCCATGCCAGAGACACCGATTGCGACATCCGCATCCCACCGCCACAGTCGTTCGAAAATCCGCCACTGAGCCTCGAAATCACCGAAGCAATTATCGATCACACCGACCGTACACGCGATGAGCTCCCACCGCTGTATGAGGTGATCGATCCAGATGCCCTCGAAAACGTATTCTCACCTAGGCTGAACGGAGCAGCACGAGCGAATGGTTGAGGAGTGTTTCAGTATGCAGGTTGCCGGGTAATCGTGGACGTAGATCGTACAATTACTGTTGAGTCGTCACCCGATAGCTGAGACAAGACTGGGTGATATTTATTCCGCTGGGTGCCTCGTTCAGAGAGCTTCGTTTCGGAATGCGGCCAGTTGATACTTTAGACTGGCACTCGTCAGCAGGGAGCGTATGTCCCAGGTGTATCGACTCATGCTCCCTGCCGAGGAGATCAATCTATTGTATCCTCACCTTCGTGAGGTAGATGCACTTCTCGAATTCGCTTCCCTTGGAACACCCGACACTCCTTTGCTTCCACGATTCTGGGCGTATGGATCCGACCGAGAGGTACTCGCTGATCAGCTCATCACCGCGCCAGCACTCACTGCGATCTCTAAACAAGCGGTGTGTCCCGACCGCGTGTGTTATCGTGTCGACTGGGATCTGAGTACTAAAGAAGTTACCAACCTCGACCGTCTCAGAACCCTGCTTCGTGACCTCGGGGTCACTGTGTTGTTCGGCTGTATTACGCCCGCTGAATGGGTTCTTGTTTGCCAGTTCCCGACTCAGGAAGCAGTGCTCCGTTGCTATACCGACTGTGGGTATCCCGACTGCCGACTTGCCCACCAGACCGATCTCGACTTCAAAGAGTATCATCCTACCAATGGGTGACACGAGACGCTGTTTTCTCTCAGACATTGATGATGCTCGTCAGTGTCCGTTTCGACCGTGGGAGCGTCACCTATCGGTACTCTCATAGCGGACCACTGTATTATAAATGGACGATTAGAATTTTGTTACAAAACGGATAGTTACGGTCTCATCCTGCGACGAGCGTAGAACGATCTGCCGAGTACTTTGATTATTTCAGCGTCCTCGAGATACAGGAATTTTGTCTGGTCAGACTTACAATCGGCCAGGCTCAAATACCGATGTCCGGGCAAAATGTTTTTGCCAAATTACTTGAGCGGAGGGTGTGTAGAATCTGTATGTGCTTTCTCACATCTATTGATTCCAGGTTGGTTCTACCCATACTGGTGGCCTTCGGACTGGGTGAGTCGTGAACCCGAACCGCGTCGACTCTCTCATCGATCTGACCTACGGCCTGTTGATCGCGGTCTCGGTCGGACTGATAGTCATCGCCGGGACCGCTGTCGGGTTGGCATTCGGATTTGGGGTACTGGTCTCTTATGTCCTCCACGTCGTCTGGAAGATGGCCCGTTTCGATCCGAACTGGATGACGACGGCGGTCAAGGAGACCGTCGAAGAGACGGTCAACGAAACAGTCGGAGAAACCGTTGACGAGACAGTCAACGAGACAGTTGAGAAGACGGTCGAGGAGACGGTGGGCGAGACAGTGGAAAGGACAGTAGACGAGAAGGTTGGGGAGACGGTCGGTGAAACCGTCGAAAAGACCGTCGGAGAGACGGTGGAGAAGACAGTCAAGGAGACGGTGGGCGAGACAGTGGAAAAGACGGTGGATGAGAAGGTTGAAGAGACGATAGAGGAGACGGTCGGTGAAACCGTCGAAAAAACAGTTGGGGAGACAGTGGAGAAGACTGTCGAAGAGACGGTCGGCGAGACAATGGAGACAACCCTCGAGGAACAGCGTGCGGCCAAGAGCGCGAACGACGAGACAGGCGAGGCCGCCGAAGAAGGCGAGACAGAGGACCGATGACCAGTCTCCTGCTCATTGGTGGCGTCCTCGTCGCAATGTTTGTCGCCTACAACATCGGGGGATCGACTACGGGGCCGGCGTTCGGGCCGGCCGTCGGTGCCAACGCCATCTCCAAGCCTGTTGCCGCGGCGCTCATGGGCGTGTTCTTTTTCATCGGTGCCTGGACGCTGGGGCGGAACGTCGTGACAAAACTCGGTACCGAACTGGTTGTCAACACCGGTGTCTTCACGCTCGAATCCTCCATCGCCGTGCTGTTTTTCATTGGGCTCGCACTGCTGATCGGGAACCTCTTCGGCGTCCCGGCCTCAACCTCGATGACCGCTGTGGGGGCAATCGCCGGCCTCGCACTGGCCGCTGGCGTGCTGGATTTCGCCGTGATGGGACAAATCGTCATTTGGTGGGTCGTCTCGCCCATCATCGGCTTCTGGGTCTCGCTGGTCATCGGCCGGTATTTTTACGCGCGGCTGAACAGGCTGATCGCGATAGAGCGCAGTACGGGGTCCCTGTTCGATCTTGACCGGTCCGGTGTCGTCCCCATCCCACGTGTCCACAAGACGACCAATCGTCGGGAGCTGGTCGGGACGGTTACTGTCGTCGCGATTGGCTGTCTGATGGCCTTCGCTTCAGGCACCTCGAACATCGCTAACGCCGTTGCACCGTTGGTTGGCAGCGGCGAACTGGCGATGAACCCGGCGATCATCTTCGGTGGGATCGCCGTCGCCATCGGCTCGTTCACCATCGCTCGACGAACCCTGGAGACGATGGGCAGTGGCCTCACGGAACTCCCCCTCACTGCGGCCATCGTTGTCGCGTCGGTTTCCTCGACGCTGGTCGTCTTCCTCTCGGCGCTCGGCATCCCCGCGAGTTTCGTCATCATCGCGACGATGTCCACCGTCGGGCTGGGTTGGGGCCGAGCGACCCGACCGAGGACCGCCCCCGAAATAGTCACTGGCAACGGAGGGGCTCCGGTCACGGTCGACGCGCTGGCGGCCGACAAGGAGGGCGAGACGCTCCCTCCAATCGGCGCGGAGGACGCCGAGGACATCCCTGATCCGGGGGCGTTATTCAACCCCGTGATGACCGCGCGCGTCGTCCTCATGCAGAACGTCGTGCCGGCCATCGCGACAGTCGGTGCCTATCTCACATTCCGGTTCGTCCCGATATTCGGGTTCTGAGCCGGAGCCGACTTGAACCGCGTTACCGTTGCTGTCCCGGACGGTGTCATCGCTCGTGTTCACGAGAGAATATTGGCGCTCGATGGTGTTACCGGTCAGTATGAACCTCGATCCGAGAAAGCTGTCCTCTTCGAGGACTCAGCAGTGGTCCGTTCCCTGATGTCGATCGCCCATCGAATCCACTCATTAGAACACGGGCTCTCGCGTACTGGTGACGATGACGACCGTCACGACCAGTTAGAGAGCCGTTTACGGGAGAAACAGGCGGCGTTCAGAAAACGTGAGGAGATGGTTGGCTTCCGGGACGAATGGATTCCGAAATCGCAAATCCAACTCGCATTTCAACGGAAGGGCTGAGAACTGACCACCAATCTTCGACCCACGAGCGCACGATCGATTGTGAGGAGAATGACTGCCAGAACGGCCACAAAGATTGACGCCGGTTGGTTGTCGAACGCTATGCTCTGTCGGTAGCAACTGGTCTTTCCCGCCAATGGTCCTTCACTCAAGACCGGGTGTGCCCACGTCTGCTTAGTGCAACAGGCGGCAGTGGCACCGAAACCAGCCATCTAAAGGAATCTACTGTTGTACAATTGGTATAAAAACTAGTTCAGATAAAAACGCTCCGAGCGACTCACCCCCTCGATTGAACCTCGATGACCTCCTTCCCGAGATACTCGTGCAGTGGCGTAGGGAGGACGATGCCCTCATTCGTCTGATTGTTCTCCACTATTGCTGTGATAATCCGCTGGGGAACCAGAGCCGTGGCGTTGAGCGTATGCACCGTCTCATTCTCCTCACCTGGCCGCCGAATACGTGCATTCAGCTTTCGGGCTTGATACGAGGTGCAATTCGAACACGAAACGACCTCGCCATACTCCTGCAGTGGTGGTCGCCACACCTCGATATCGAATTTCTTTGCTGCCGTGTCGCCAAGATCGCCCGTGCAGACGTTGACCACTCGATACGGGAGGTCAAGTGCCTGCATCACAGCCTCCGCGTTCTCCAACAGTTCACCATGAATTTCCCACGAATCCGCAGGGTCGGCGAAAATGAACTGTTCGATTTTCTCGAACTGATGCACTCGCCACAGACCACGGGTTTGGGTACCGTGTTTGCCTGCTTCGCGGCGGAAGTTCGTCGAGAATCCCGCGTATTTCAGTGGCAAGTCACCTGCTTCCAGGATCTCGTCATACTGAAGGGCCGCAAGTGGCTGCTCAGCGGTTGCAATTAGATATCGATCGTGGCGCTCCAGTTTGTACAGCTGTTCCCGAAAATCGTCGAGTTCTGCTGCGGCCTCCATCGGTGCCTCGTTCAGATAGTACGGCGTCTGAACTGGCAAGTAGTCCTGCTCGACGAGTAGATCCATCGCGAACTGTTGGAGTGCCCAGGCGAGGCGGACGAGATCGCCTTTGAGATAGTAGGCGCGCTCACCAGCGACTTCGACTGCTTTTTCGGTTTCCACGAGATTGTTCCGCTCAAGTAGCTCAGCACCGAGCACTGCATCGTCTTTCTTTCCCTCCGTGGGCTCCCAGTGTTCCACTGGGACGTTATCATTCTCATTCGTGCCATCGGGAACCGATTCATGCACGAGATTGCCAATCTCATACCGGAGGTCGTTTCGTTCCGACCGGAGTGTTGCTTCTCGTTCCTCGAGATCATCAATTGTCGCGTTCAACTCCGCAACTCGCGCAATCGCCTCAGATGCGTCCTCTCCAGCCTGTTTTTTCGCTCCAATTTCATCCGTGATGGTGTTTTTCTCGTGGCGAAGACCGTCCAATCGATGGTGTGTCTCGCGCCATTGTTGATCGAGCTCGCGAACGGTGTCGACTCGGTTTGGATCCTTGCCTCGTCGTTTTTCACTTGCTTTGATCGTTTCTGGGGCGTCCCGGAAGAGGGCAATATCAAGCATGGGGTGTCACTGGAACACTCCAGGCTGATACTCGTTGTCTATGGGTTGATTCGGTGTATTGCGTTCAGTGTACTGCATACGTCGTAGTTGGTGGTGGTTTGGGGGCTGATGACTCTCTGTGAATACAAGCGAGGAAGCGAGGGAGCACCGAGCGCCGACGTGTTGAGTTATGCCCAACCGACTGCAGCAGCACTGTCTACTTCCCAAAACGAGGACTGAGATCGAGACCGGGAAGTAGACTCCATATCATGTAGCGACACTTGCGGACACTTATAATTTTGTGAGATATATTGGCTAGGCTACGCTCACCCATTGCCCAGCTGGTTCGCTGATCAAGTAATTCTACTAGCCAGTATCGGTGGTAGTGCTCCAGAGGCCGTAGCCGCCGTGCTTGGCCGCCTGTTGCTTTCGCTCAAACTCCGCTCGCTTGCTAAACTCGCCGTCTGCCACCCGTGCATATCCAGTACGGAGCAACTGGGTGTTGTACAGCCAATTGCCCGTATAGACGTACAGGTGTAGCGGCTGCGGCGGGGCGCTGCACATCAAGGAGATCGCTGGCGAATGACGGGCGACCGGTGCCCGGAGTGCGGCGACGAGGTGGTGGTGACAGTGATCCGTGGGCCGACGTCGGTCGTCTGTCTGCGGTGTGGGGACGAGAGTGCCGAGGAAACACAGGTCCGCGTCGATGGTGCCTATGCTGGCCCTCGGCGAGTAGCTCACGCGGTTCCTCGTGGCTGCGAGCGACGACTGACCACGGTCGTCCGTGCTGACGTACTCGGCCCCCTCTCTCACTTCCCACGGGTGTGGTGGCTCGTAGTTGTTTAACTAGTTCTCGCGATAACGGTTAGATACGAGCGGCGTTTTCCGTGCGTTCCTGTGTTCACAGTCGATTCTGTTTTGGAGACAGCACTGGCTGTTGGCCATTTATAGACGTAGTATACTAATGCCAGATGTACCATAGTCGGCCTTCCTCCGTTGCTTCTCCTCGACTGCGACCTGCGGAGAGTCGTCGCTGAAAGGGCAGCGAACGCGTGGAGGCACCCACGCACCGTAGTCCTCTCCACGGCCGCGAATCTCTATTTTACTTACAGTAGGCGTTCAGCAAGCGCTCGCTGTTGGTACGGGAAATGAGGACGGCCTAACTGATTGGCTCCGGCGTGTCGAGCGCGAATTCATAGATGGTTTTAGTCGATGGAACGAGATGCATGAATATGAACACGCTACAATCGAACGGCAGTACGTTCCGGGGGTACCGATGGTAAACGTCGCGCTCTCAGCGGCACAAATCGTCTTAGCGCTGTTTCTCGTGGTGCTCAACGGCTTTTTTGTCGCAGCAGAGTTCGCCTTCGTTCGGATTCGGGGAACGTCGGTTGACCAACTCGTTGAGGAGGGGCGACCCGGCTCGGGAACGCTCCAAGAAGTGATGACGAACCTCGACAACTACCTCGCCACGACGCAACTCGGTATCACCATCGCCTCGCTCGGGTTGGGATGGGTCGGCGAACCCGCCGTGGCGGCGCTCATCGAACCCGTACTGGAACCGGTTCTCCCCGCGAATCTCATCCATCTCGTCGCGTTCGCAATCGGCTTTAGTGTCATCACGTTTCTCCACGTCGTCTTCGGTGAACTCGCGCCGAAGACGCTCGCAATCGCCCAGACCGAGCGACTCTCGCTGTTCCTCGCCCCGCCAATGAAGTTCTTCTATTACATACTCTATCCGGGAATTGTCGTCTTCAACGGGGCAGCTAATGCGTTCACGCGGTCGCTCGGTGTGCCGCCCGCGTCCGAAACGGATGAGACACTCGGCGAGCAGGAACTCCTTCGGGTATTAACACGGTCGGGCGAGGGCGGGGACATCGACGTGGCAGAAGTGACGATGATCGAACGCGTCTTTGATCTTGACGACACCGTAGTGCGGGAGGTCATGGTCCCACGGCCGGACGTGGTGAGCGTTCCGGCGGATGCCACGCTCTCCGAACTTCATTCGATCGTCTTAGAGGCTGGTCACACGCGCTATCCGGTTCTTGATGCAAACGACGGTGACCAAGTGATTGGATTCGTCGATGTCAAGGACGTGTTGCGAGCAGAGGTGGACGATGGGGATGCCGAGCGAGTCGATGACATCGCCCGCGAGATTCTCATCGTCCCGGAGACGATGGCAATTAGCGATCTCCTGATACAGTTCAGGGAGGATCGCCAGCAGATGGCCGCAGTCATCGACGAGTGGGGGGCGTTCGAGGGGATTGCGACGGTCGAAGACATCGTTGAGGCCCTCGTCGGGGACCTTCGAGACGGGTTTGATCTCGATGAGCGCGAACATTCGATACGCCAGCGTGACGATGGGGGGTACGACATTGACGGCGGAGTCCCGTTGTCGAAAGTTTCCGACGCCCTCGATGGCGACTTCGATAGCGAAGCGGTCGAAACGATCGGTGGGCTGGTGCTGGGACAACTCAACCGCGCGCCGGAACGCGGCGACCGCGTCGAGATCGACGGTCACGTCGTTGAGGTAACGAGCGTCGAGGGGACCCGAATTTCGACGGTATGGGTCCACGGAAGAGATATCGACGATCCAGAAGTAGCCTGATAGGGATTAGCGTTGATCCTCATACCTTTCCAGTGTAGCAGATCACAAATCTGTTGAAATCGGCGTGTAAGACTTAGAGGATGTATCCAGCACTTCTGACCTCTCGGATTAGAAGTGTCAACAGTACCCTAAGCCCCGCCGATCACGGCACCCGTGAGCAAAGGGTATTTGATGCGACTCGGCTATGCAGTGACTGAATGAAACGATTCTGCTCGTGGGGCGGCGGAAAGGATAGCTATCTCGCCTGGGTTCGGGCCAGCGAGGCAGATTCTCCATTACCGTTGCTTACGATGGTCGTCAGCGGAAACGACTCAACGCACCAATCGTATGGCGAAGTCGTACAACGACAGGCGATGGCGCTTGAAATACCCCTGGTATCGGAGTCAGTGAGTTGGGAAAGTTATGAAGATCGCTTCAAAGATACTGTAGGTGAGCTCGGCGCGGATTTCGGAGTCTTCGGAACCATCGACGTCGAGGAGCACCGCTCCTGGGTGAAGTCCACGTGTTCAACCTTGGACGTGACACCAAAGTTTCCGTTATGGGGCGAGGATCCCGTAGACCTGTACTACGAAATCCTCGACCGCGGGTGGGAAGTTCGAATCGTCAAGCTTGACGCCACTCGCATCGATGAACGCTGGCTCGGCGAACCGCTCGATACTGATTTCTTGGAATTCCTGTTGGACAACTCGGTTCATCCGATGGGTGAACATGGCGAGTACCAAACCCTCGTCCTCGACGGGCCGGGATTCAACCGACGGGTTCCGGTCGAAATTACTGGGTCAAGTTCTCTGGGAGACTATCGTATCGCCCAACTAGACGTCGGTGAGGTGGGAGAGAACCGCTAACTCCCGGTGCAAGAACTGGGGATGTAGTATCAAGAGTTTCAACAGGAGCACCGCGACTATCTCTCCAAGACCGCCCGCAACTACGCGACCGACCGCCCATTCACGCTGATATTCTTTGCGACGTCCGGCCACCCACGAAACAGCGCGCCTCGAGTTCCCCGCCAGCCCTCCGTCCGCACAGCAAATCCGTTGACTGTGCACTGATTGACCGCATCATCAACGACTAACGCTAATTGCGGCTGCTTGTGGATCTCAATGTGAATGTTGTTGAGCGTTGCCTGCTCCATCGCATGCTGCACCGTTACCGACCATCCAGTCGGGAGAAGCTGTTTGATTCGTACATTCTCGACCGTGCAACTCCCCCCGTCTAACCGAATCGGGCGCTGTTCGAAGTAAAAGTCCGTCTTCTCGAAATTCGAGTCAGTCACCACCGTACAGCCCGCAATCCGACAGTCGGTCCCCGAAATTCGAATGTTCGACGGGTGGGAATTTGCCGCAACACAGTTGAGGATTTCAACGGTCTGCTCTGGCCCACCGGCCAGATAGAAGCCATTGTCCGGCCAACCACCGCACATGCATTGCTGCACCCGAAGATGGCCTTTCGCCTCAGGATGGGTCGTGATGCCGCTCGTTGCCCACGACCGACCTTTCTCCGTGCCGCCACCCGACCGCTCATCCCGTGTGTTAATGGTGAATTGGTAGCTCTTCCCGCCGAACCGCAAGTCAACCCCGCGCACAATCGCGTTCGATTCCGGGCCATGGCAGTCAACGCGAAACGGCCCTTGGCAGCCAAGACTGTGAATTCCCTGCTGGCGGACGTTTTCGATGACAGAGGTGCCATCTGTATGGTGATTGAGGATCTGTATCCCCGAGTTTGGCCGTCGCCAGTCGGCAATGAACCCGCCAAACACGAATTTACCCTTGTGTGGGTTGTCGGGAATACCGATTTTGAAGTGTTGTGCTGGCCCCGTGAACTCGCCGTTCGTCACCTCGAACCCGTCAATAGCTTCGACAGTACCATGGCGCAGAACCGCGCCCTGACCGATGATCCCAAGATTTCGCAGTCCGACGCGACGAACTTGCGAATTCATTTTGTAGGTTCCCTGCGGGAATACGAGCAGCGTGTCGCTGCCGATTTCGCGTTGAATGACGGGACTCACGTCTTCGTTCCCCGTGGGATCGGCTCCCGCCTCCACCATATTGACGACGTTTGTGAACCCGCTCGCGTACTGATTTGGGTCGCTGACGGGCGCGGGAAGTCCGACTGTGCGATTTTGCGTCTCGTTTGTGGCGTTGCCGGTGTTGTCACTGCCGGTGTCTCCGGCGGAGAATCCGCCCATGCCGCAGCCCGCGAGGGCGGAACTTATGCCGACTGTTGTGGTTGCTTTGAGGAATGATCGACGGTTCATATGAAATTGTCACTCCGTTAATTCAGATATGCAATAATACCAACGTAACTAGGATAAAGATTGGGGGCTAACCCTCACGAGAGGGTAGAGAGTTTGTCGATATTGTCAAGATAAGTCCGTCACTGACGCCTGTGCACACGCTAAATCCGTATCAATCATATCATGACGGGTCGCGAACACCTTTGACGAGCATGGTTACGGTGCGTTTCTCGTCATTACAATGCTTGGCTTTACACTCTCCTGCTCTTATGAGCGAATGCTACCGATCACGTGCGAGCTGTACCGGGCACGAGATCCCAGACCTTCTCCGTCGCGACGTACTCCCCGTCCTGCTTTTCGATGTATCCCTCTGCAAGCGCCTCGGCTATCGAATCATCGATATCGCCGTCAAAGCGACCATGCTGGGTTGCAATCACACCAATGTGGTCGCGATCAATTGTCGCACGGTTTTGCCCGCCCGTATTATGCTCGATTATCCGAGCGACTATTGCGGCATTCTCGCTCATGGCAAATGGTAGTGTCTGGATTACGTTAAATCGGTGGGCGATAGAACTAGAAAATCCAAGATCAGACTAGTAGGTGCGGACCGCGAAGCTAACACCTGCTGAACGCTGACAATCGCTTTAGTTTCTCACAAATCATACTCCTTTCATACTAGATTAAGACGAGAGAGGGATGACGATTCAGTAGTATGAGTGGCCTTTCCATCCGTCGGTATGAGCCAAGAGACTCTGAACGAGTGCACGAACTCCACGAAAAGACAATGCGAAAGGAAGGAACATATATCGAGGATATCCCTGACACTGATTTAGACCACAAGATCGACGAACTGCTCGCTTCATAAACTGGATTAATTAGACAGTCCTCCCTATTTCAGCCAGTATAGTTATTCTGAGGGCTTCTACCGATCCGAGCCGTTGACCGAGTATACCGACGCGTAGCCACGACCGAAGCAGTGTTGACAGCACTGCATACCTAAATTGTGGATGTTGCTGGGCTGAATCGTAGCAACGCCTGTCCTCTAACTATTGCACCAGTCGAACGATTTGCAGATCATGCTGTGAGCCTAAAAAAACGTCCCAGTCAGGATATTATCTCTGTTGTATCCCCATCTCCATCATGCTCGACCGGCCAACACGGCATTTACAACGGCTCCAAGTAGGAGAATAAACATACTCGAATACAACCAAATAAGCATCGAGAGGACGACGCCAAGTACTCCATATGCTTCCAAGGTGAGTGTGTAGGCAGCATACACCTGAAAGAGGATATGAAAAATCAGCCACCCGATGGCAGCCGCAACGGTTCCTGGCAGCACTTCGCGGACAGTTACCTCGAGACTTGGAAAGACATAGTAGAGTGGAAAGAAGACAATGATGAGGACAACAACGAACAGAACAGCATTAAGAATACGAACAAGTGGTTCCCAAGGGAAAACTGCAATAAGTGTTCCGAGAGTGATTGCCATAAGTAGCGCAAGGCTGATCACAAGAGCAGCAATAATGCCACTTCTGAACTGGTTTTGAATTGACTTATGTGTTGACGTGTTGTAAATCGTTGCAAAGGCAATATCAAGTCCGCGGAAAATCCGGAGCAGACTCCAAAGTAATGCGCCGATGCCAAGCACAAGTACTCCCGTATGAGTAGATGCCCCCAGGATTGTTTCTGCGAGCAATGCCCTTGCACGCGGTGTGAGATATGGTTGAGTAAAATCAACAAGGTACGCTACACTGGCTTCGCCACCAACTGCAGAGATTACGATGAGCAAAAATATCAGCAGAGGGATTAATAATAGAAATGCGTGATATGCAAGGCTTCCGGCCAAAAATGGAAGGTAGCTACTATTCGCGTGGCGGACGATCTGGCGAAAGATCGTAGCGACGGAATTGATCGTCCGCCTCATGAATTAAAAAGGGGACAGATACTATGAATCTTCTGTGAGAATACTATCTCGCTCAAGTTCTTAGTTACCATCTAGGAGCAAACTTGGTAAAGCTATCGTGAAAATGACGAGTGATCAAGGATTTGCTCGAAGTAGACGATGAAAATTTGAAATAAAACCCCAAATTAGTATACTAGCCTGCTACCACCGACATGGCGTGGTTCCAAACGTACCCGTCAATTCGGACTAAGGCTTGAGTACGCGCCGCACATAGTTTGATAGGGAAGTACCGGGGCGGGCCACTTCTACTTATGAAATCAGGCATCAGAAGAGCAATCGGCCCACGATGGACGGTCACACTGCTTAGCACCCTTGGTAGTCCCACAATCCTCTCCAAAGAAAGTGGAAATGGAGACGGTTTCCCCGGTGGGGGGGCTGGTATAGCTCCAACTCAAAATGGAGACAGTGGCGCTGAGTCGGACAATGCAGTGGCAGTGCAGGCCAACGCCCAGAGCAACGAAAAACGTCCAGTACGCCGAATCCAACGCACAGAACTTCAACGAGCAGGTTCAGGACGGTGACGACAACGGTAACGGTGGCGGTCCACCGCCAATTGGTGTCTAATCACGGCAATCCACATTTTCGTGTGGATCTCGAGTGTCATTACCGCTTATAATGGAAGGCAGTACTGCGGAATGACGCCGTAAGGATATCTGTTAAAGAAATTCAGGAGTAGTGATTCTCGGCCTTTGATCGGCCGTTCACAGCTCAACGGCACTCATCGATTCAATAATATTCGCTTCCGTGGGCGCAGCGAGATATGGCTCAATCGCGTCATAGCTTGACCAGCCACCGAGCGCTATCACAATGCGCGGTGGCACGTTCTCCTCAACAAGTACATGGTTCGCCCAACAGCGGCGTAAGGCGTGCGTCGAAACGTTAGTATGCAGTTCTAACCAGTAATACTCAAAACGTGGCTTTGTCAGTCGTCCATCTCAGTATAGACATGCTCGGCAGTGAGATTCACAAGCCGTGTTTGATGACTGCGGGATAGAAGTGGGCGTTCTTCTCGACGGCGTCCATCTGCACGTCAAATTCTCGCGACAGCTCTAGCTTGAATTCCTGATACCGATAGCCAAGCTCGTCTTTAACCGCTGGCGGCAAGTACATGTAGGTGTCAACCGGCTCCTCGTCTTCCGATTTGTGTGTTTCGTCCGTTTCGCTCGTTTCGCCTGTCTCGCTCTTTTTGTGCGCTTCGTCCGTGTCGTCTGTCTTTTCCTGCTGGCTCTGTTTGCGTTCCTCATGGTTGCGGCGCTTCTGGGCCATCCGATTCGCACGCTCGTCGTCGCGGGTGGTCGGGTTGGCATTGCTGAATCAATACATGGATGTAACAAGTAACGGCCATCGCGAGAGCTGGGAAGTTGTGGCGACGGTGCATCCTCTGACCAGCGGCGGCGACAGTTCTATAATCGATACAGCATTTTATGTTGTAATAGCAACTATCCACTGCTATGCTGCTTGGGATCTCATCAGGTCTATGGACACTATTCACGCTTCTTCTCGGTGGCTCACTGACCTTGATTGGCACGTTAATTGCGAACTGGAATCGGCGTAGCGTACAGAATCAGCAAGTAAGATCTGCACTGCAGAATGAAGTGAAACAGCTAGGTGCGCCACTGCAACGACTATACATCGTCGTATTGCTAGAGATAAATCCACAGTACAACATCCGTTCTGTACAAGAAGTTGATTTTGATGCAGTTGATGTAGAAGAACGTCAGCAAGAATTTAGGAGAAATATCGCCTCTATAGACGAGTCCTATGTGGAACGGGTTTTTTCAGCACACTACGATAATTTATTCTCGACAGATGTATATGAGGCGAACGTAGGCGATATCGGGATTTTTACACAATCTGAATCGGAAACCGTGATTTCATTCTATACTAGGCTTAATGGCATCTACACTCTCTTTGAGGACAACAACTTTGCGACAGACAGCGAGGATGGTGATGGTTCTGAACCAGGCCTTCCTGAACTGTACTCATTGAAATCGTTTCTAGAGTCAACACTGCAGGAACGAGAGGATTGCATTGAAGTTCTCGATAAAGGACGTGGCACGCTCTTGTTAGAGTCTGCTCAGAGAAAAATTAGGTTCATCTCGTCCATTTTCCGCGATAAGTAGCAACCATCACCACACTAGCAATGAGTCAGCGGCGCGTGGGACCGTCACGATACTCCTCCCGACCGAGCCAGACATTGTAGGTCCCGTCTTGTTCCGTTCCGTCCTCATTGCGTATTAGTTGTGAGTTTCGTGCAATATAGAGGTTGAGGACGGCGCTATCTAGAAATTGAATCGGCTAATTTCGGGCGTCCCATGGGTTGATGGCTGTTCTGGTTGCACGTTTGTGGATAAACGTGCAGTGGGAACATTCAGACACTGCAATGAAGCTCTCAAACCGTGTCCGTATGCTGTTGGTTCATCGAGCGACCGATCAGCACGAGTCCAATCGCGATCAACACGAATCCTAGTACCGATGGAACCAACCAAGAACTGCGCCAGTTACACCCGTCATACCATGAAAGGCTCATCGTGGCTACCTGAAGATCGAGTATCCGAGCTTGGCTGAAATCAATCCCAAGAAAATCAGGCGCGGACTCTGGACATGCCCCTAATGTACCGCTTCCAGTGAATATCGTCAACGGCAGCAGTACGACGCCAAGCGGAACAAGGATGAACCCAATACGCCGGGACGGAAGACTCGACATGTTCGGATCGATGGAGTTCTGCCACTAAAGCCTCCGGTAAGTTCAAACTCAATTTTCAGTCACTCTCAACACCGGATTCCCGGAGCACATTTTTACAGTCATTAGCGGGCCGCCTGCCAGCAGAACACGTCCACGACAACAGCCTAACCTCTCTCATTCGTCGCGCTAGTCGGAATCGAACATTTACTACTCCCGCTTTTTACACTAAGCAGATGTGGACATACCATCACGTGCAGTCGCGTTGCAAACGACAGTGCGTCAAATGGGAGACCCACGAGACCAACCCATACTGTGAGTAACTGAGTGAATTCCCACCCCCTTTATCTGTCTCAGACCCCGAGTATAACGTACGGAATTGACAACTCTACGTTTGTACCCCGATACTGGAGGGGTCGCTTGAACCGGGATCACCGGCACTGATGGGTTTTCCTCGTTTTTCTTCGCGTGAGGTGTCACGCGGAACGCTCACAGAGTTCAACCGTTCCGCAATACCAGTCCGATACCCATGCCACACTCCACTCCAACGTCACTTGACGTTCTACTCGACGCGCTCAGCAACGTCCATCGCCGCCGTATCCTGCTCGCGGTCGCAGACCACAATCCCCGTGATGAAGATGAGTTTACCCCAGATGAGGTTCCAACAGATACGATACCCGATGAGGACCTCGACTCACTAAAAACACGGTTGCATCACACGCATTTGCCCAAGTTAGCGGATGCAGGCTATATCGAGTGGGATCCAAAGACTGAAACGATTCGTCGCGGGCCAAATTTCGATGACGTTGCGCCACTCCTCACACTGATGACTGACCATGCAGACGAGTTACCTGACGACTGGCCGTAGCCCCCGAACGCCTCAGAATGAGGACAGAGAGACCGTTTTCCATTTCTCATAATTCGACTCAAGCCGAGTGCTACGTCACGCTCCGAATGTTCTCGTCTCTCAACTAGCTGTCCTGCTGCTCGTCAGCGAGATCCTCACTGAAATGGAAGTGATTGAATGGCTGAATATGCCGCGAGCGCATCATCTCGGAACTCTCGACGGTGAGCCCCGACTCGTGCAGCGTGTCCGTAATGCGCGTAATATCTTTCGTACTCGTGCCAACGACTTCCACATAGATATTTCTTCTACCGACGAGCATCTCACGGACATCAATTACACCCTGTATTTCGAGGAGGTGCTGGATGTATTCGGAACGCTCGGTTGCCGGTGCAGTACAGATGAACAACACACAGAGCGGGAGGTTCGCCGCTTCATAGTCGATTTCGGGATGGTAGCCCTTGATGATGCCATCCGCTTCGAGTGCTTCGATTCGGTTGCGCACCGTACTCGCAGAGGTACCGACCGTTTCAGCAATTTCTTGGGTGGTTGTATTGCGTGCGTCTCGCTGGAGGTGATAGAGAATACCACGATCGACGTTGTCGAGTCCTCGGCTCATACATCGGAGTAGACGGTCGGAACGTAAAGAATGTGTGAAAATGTGAGTGACAACTACACGGTTTCTATCCCGTCGTGTCACTCAGTTACTCAAACAACAAGTATTGTGGAAAATGTATGGTGTTTAACCCGATACAAGGTAGTAAGGGAAGTGAAGACCATGCTACTCAATGACAAACTTTCAGTGCTAGCAAGTAGTGAGAGACGACAGCTTCTCCACGCACTCACAAACGGCCCTGCGTCTGATACTCCCACCGTGTCCCCAACCACTGTGGCGACAGAAGATGGCGACCGCGAGCACGTAATTGCACTACATCATATCCATCTGCCGCGATTAGAAGATCATGACCTTGTGACGTGGGATCAGAAGACAGACACAGTGACAAAAGGACCACAATTCGACGAGATCGAACCCCTCCTCACAGATCTCACAGAGAAGTATAGCACACAGTCCATCAGTGAACTACCGGACTAATGCATTCGAAACTGCCACGTGGGTGGCAGTCTGGTACGGAGTAGCGAATGGTTGGGACCCAGCCGACCTCCGTACCACTTGGGTCTTTGCGCTCGTCCTGTATAATCTTACTGTGAGTATTCGAGTTACTGATTGATTTCAGAATGCCAAATATAGAAATATATGTTTCTACCGGCTGCTTTCGTCGAACATGCTCTCTCGAGGCAGTTCGTCTTGCTGTGAAATCCGCAATTTGACATGGAACTGATTGCGAATTCGTGAGTCAATTAGTGTGATTATCCGAGTGAATCGCATGATTGTTGGTAAATGAGCAATATGGCAGTTTAGGAATGAGTGCCTTTGATACGTCTCGACAATCATTCTCACTGTATGGGAGACAGTGCTGTCGGACAAGCGCGGTGGCTTCGACACGGACTGTCTTGTGAGCGACGCCAGAACATAATGACTACCCCGGAATGTTTGGGGAAAATGGTTGGGACCCATGAAGGACATATCTAATCAACAGCAATCGGTCGACTTGTTACAGCAACTCGGATTGAAAGAATACGAAGCACGCTGCATGGTGGCCTTAGCACGCCTTCCAAAGGGGACAGCAAAAGAGATTAGCGAGATCTCTGAAGTCCCCCGAACACGTGTGTATGATGCGATTCGCGTGTTAGAGACGAAAGGATTGGTTGAGATCCAACACTCGAATCCCCAGCAATTTCGCACCGTGCCGATCAAGGAAGCTGCCGAGACACTGCGCCAGGAGTACGAATCGCGGACGGAGACACTTGCTGAGGCGATGGCCGCGATCGAGCCTGCAGAATCGAACGGTGGTGATGAGGGAATCACCCACGAAGTCTGGGCACTCTCGGGCACTACTGCGATTACGAATCGCACCCAGCAACTCATCGATGCCGCTGGACGAGAAATCGTGCTCATTATCGGGCGAGATGAGGTTGTCACCGACAAGTTGCTCGACCAACTTCAACAAGCGCTGGACACCGGGCTTGATGTCCTGGTTGGCACCCAAACTGAGGACATTCGTGAGCAGATTGCAGAGGCGTTGCCCGACGCGGAAGTATTCGTCTCTGGGTTGGAGTGGTTGGATAGTTCGCCACTCGAAGTTGACGACGACACGACAATCAGCCGATTGCTGTTGATCGACAAGAACACGATTCTCGTGAGCTCGGTGCATGAGACGGATACCGGTGGGATTGAGACAGAAAAGGCGGTGTTTGGTCGGGGGTTCGACAATGGGATTGTGGTGATTGCTCGACGACTGATGGCGACAGGATTACCACCGCGACACGATCCTGATACGACTGTGGAGGATTAGTCTTCGGTGATAGCAGCAGGAGTTCTTAAGCGGGAGCAACGTGAACGGTGCCAGTGCTATGGAGAGTGACGGAGTAGCCAGTGTAGGTGAAGGAGATCAACGCAGTCGTATCGGTGGTCCGTGCCAGTGCTGGTGCAATCAGCGCATCGAAGGCTTCGGGATCACTCCACTCGTAGAGTGGACTGAGCTCCTGATGGTCGGAATATGCCGTGGGCCAAATTGGTACCACCCCCGCAGCATTTCATAGTGATCAATAGCCGGTTTTTAGCCAGAGATTTATGTGACTGGCACGTAGTCCTCTTCGACGAAGAAGCAAGGACGCACTGTGTGTCTGTTTCCAGTTGCGGCGGAAGCAAACCTTTCAGATCGAATCTGGCTGTTTCACATGGCGGATGTGGGGCGCATCATAGAGTTTCTACTTCTCTCTCACCATGACGAATCATACATCCCCCAATGACGAGAATCGTGATGAGTCAGACGATGACGCCTACGAGACGGAGTTTGATCCACTCACGGACACCGTCAGTGAAGAACTCATCAAAGCTGTTGCAACACTCAATGACGCCGATCCTGCCGAGTTGGCGCTCCTCGCGGAGTTCATCGATCCGGATGCCCTTGATGCACTGTTCGGGCCACGACCCAATGATACACCGCGTGACACCGATGGGCGTGTCGTGTTCAAGTACGACGCGTATCACGTCAGGATCGACAGCAGTGGCAAGATTAGTTTGCACCGCACCGAGGCTGAGACAGACAGCGAACGCTCATTGAGTGACGACGACGAGTAGAAGTCGATTGTGCGCTATTCGTCCGTCGTGAAGTGAATCTCGGTTGGTCGAAGTGTTGTGTCCGTCAGCTCAGCGAGGAGCTCATCGTCGACGTCTCGTATCGTCCCTGTGATGTCGAAGGCGATTACGTCTTCTTCGACACCAACGTCGAGATGATCAACCTCGAGTTCCGGCTGCTCGTCCAACTGAACCACAAACTCTGCCATATGCTAGCAAATATGGTGTGCCTGTATGAGAGTATCGATAAGGAGTTGACTTCCTTGCCTAACGATGAACACCCAAGTTACAGGAAATGAGAGTCCGACTCCACCCCTCTTTCAGAACTTAGGACTGGTGGTTCTTCAATTCGAGATCCGTCTGTTGATCAAGTCTCGAGTGTGAAACGGTAGATTCGGTATAGAAGTGAATTACCGAGTCTTGAGACGGAAATTGGAGGAAACAGTGCCACTCTGTGGGTGTAACCCGCCCAAACAGCACTGTTACATCTTGATTGTGGAGTGTCGTTGCAAGCTCTTCGAGCGAAGCGACTGCATCGGCGTTCATATCCCATTCTACCTGGTAGCGTATGCGGTCGGAACACCGAGTGAGTTGAGAAATCTCTGTTACTGCTCGGTCAGTAGCGAGGCGATCGCCGAGCAACTCGCGGTCAGGACCGTATGCCCAAAAATGGGCAAAGAGTTCAGTAGAGGGCCCGCCGAGGGTAGCGAATTCGAGATATGAATCCGACTTATGGAGGTAGGGACTAATGAGGGCGATCTCCTTGGCGGGGAACGTGAGCCGATACACCAGACACATTTGCTAACTGCTGACGGATGCCTGTCTAAAATATCAACTGGCCAATTCTGAAAGTAAATGATAAACGAGTCCACTTTAGCTGAATTGCAGGCGCTAAGCCCCCTTCCGCAGGGAGCACCGAATGACGCGAGCGGGAGGGAGATACAGCGCCTGCGATTCAGCTAAACACGCTCACCGGGAGCGACCTGCACCGCTCCAAACTCTAGCGACATAAGGAAGGCAACCTTCGACTGGCCACTGTGAAAACACACCTTCGCTTGCACCCCAACCGCCAAGTACATTCGGCTGTGGTTCCATTCTCCGGCACGGAACTACACTGATACACTGTGTGTTTGGTCCCTCTGACACAGGGGCCGCTTGAGCCGGATTCACTGGCAGTGCAAGGTTACTCCCTCGTTCTCTTACCCTCCGGTTGGCCCTAATTCGCGATAGCTTTTCTACAGAACAGAAAGTGGATAACACAGCTCTCAGAGCGTCTGTGAATGGTCACGAATGTCCTCGGTCTCGTAATACCGCGGCGAAGACGGTTTTGTTTTGATCAATATTCGCCAGTATACACCCAACCGTCCGGTACTGCCAAATTCCGACTCCCTGTTCGACTGCCGACTTAAAGCGGTTGTGTCTCCAACCGTCCTTCAAAAATAGCGTTGCTCCTCTGTAGTCACTCAGCGTGCAACCAAACGACGACAAACATACTGACACTGGTTCGGTCGAACTCTCGAAAAAAGAGCTTTTACGACTGCTTGCGCATCCTCGCCGTCGGTATATTCTCCATCGGCTCAATCAAACCGACCATCCGTTTGAGCTTCAAACACTTGCAAGAACGACTGCTGAATGGGAAGCCGGCATGTCTCCTGAGACAGTTTCTGCGGAATTCATCGAACGCGTCCGAATGTCTCTCTATCACAAACACATTCCGAAGTTAGCGGCAGCTGGAATCCTCGTCTTTGACGAACGATCAGAGATGGTTACGCTCGATACGTCGTCCTACCATTTCGAAGTGGTAGCGGAGGCTGTTGCAGATGGTGATCCCGACAATATTTCTGAGTGAGTGACCGAAGCGAACCACTCACGAGCTTTGTAGTCCGGGCGGAGAGTACCACCAGTCACGGCGATCGATTATTTCTCTTTCGTGCTGGAGACTCCCCGAACAACGTCAAGCATTTTTTCGACGCGCGAATTAGCGTTGTACGAAATGCTGTGTGTCGTCTCGTTGTACTCAAGCATCCCATGATCCGCGAGCTTTGGAAGATGGACGTGCTGCAATTGAATCGCGAGTCGACGGTGGGTGTCTTCATGTGACCCATCGCTGACTTCTGCAAGATGATCGAGCAACTGCTCACGGGAAATTGTCGTCCTCGTGCGTTCGGAGAGATAAAGAAGGATGTGGCGGCGGTGCGCGTTTGCGAGTAAATCACATAGCGTATTGAGAGAAACCCGGTTGGTTCCCTGGTCGTCTCCGTCTCGTCGAGTGGTACTACTGCTCTTCGATAGTTCATCTGAAGTCATTTGTAGGGAGTACTCCGTCTCTGTCTGGTGGTCATATTATCGATCAAAGGCCAGTTTGGTGTTATAGAGTAACCGTATTTTTGCTCGGGGGTTGTTGTACGAACTCTTTTATAAGGTGCTGGCAAGCTGTAAGCGATTTTCGGCAGCGTAGAGACGACAGATTGTACACTGTTACCGAGACTCTTAGACAGTAAACGATTGTTGAGGGTAAAACTAATCAGTAGCGTCGGTTTCCATCGAGTTGAGAAACTGATCAAGCATCTTCAGTTCGGCACCGCGAATCCGTTTCGAGAACGCTTGTGACGAGATATTCAACTCGTCGGCCATTTCTTGGAGGGTGATTTCGCTCGGTGTCGCAAAGTAGCCCCGTTCGTATGCCATCACGAGTGCTTCTCGCTGTTCGGGGGTGAGTCCGAGCGTATAGCCTCCACTGTCCTTCTCTGTTAAGGAGAAGACGCGGTCCAAATGGAGATTGATATCAGCGGCCGTGAGATGGTTGTAAAACTCGGCTAATCGGTCGTGGCTCTGAAATCGCACCCGGAACACCCAGTTTTCGCGTCCATAAGCTTCGAGAACGACTGCTTCGGTTTGTGCAAGTCCCTCCAGCAATGAATCCACTTCCTCGGTCCAGACTGCCCGGTACAGTCGATTGTCACCAATGCGATCGAGTTCAACGAGGTCATCGACGTGGAGATCTTCACGAACTTGAGTCTCGAATCAAGGAAAGTCATTGCTTTCGACCCAAAAGAACGGTATGACAGCGTCTGACGTCGGGACGATGCGCTCCAGTTCGATCGTCGTATTTGGGGTTTTCGCCATCGACGCACCGAACATGAACTCGTTGGAATCGATGGTGAACTCGGCGATAATACTCATAGACTTTCTACGGCACCCAGCAGTGTAGACCTGTCTGTGATGACTAGCGTGAAGGAAAGCGTGAAAATAAGAGCAGCTCTAAGCGTGGCAACGTCGAGGAGGACAATAGCACTCTTTCGGTACTCTGTAGTTTGATATCCTGTCGTACCTAAAGAGACGGGAATTCCAAGCTGTGAGATACTAATAGACGACAGAGTGAACCGTCTAGCCAGAGTATGCTAAACGAGGGGGGAGACTGCTGGCCGAACTCGGGAGTGAAGAAAGGCTGTAACTGCTGTAATCATGACTTGTATCGACTATCAGGTGACCTCTCAGTCGGGAGCGTACGTACTGCCTTGCTACTCTCGGCGTCCAAAATACCCAAACCAACACCATGACAAGGGAAAATGACAAGCAAACGGTGGAACGCCGGACGATCGATGGAGTCGATGCACTGGTCAACACGGACCCTGGTGAGATTTTCATCGATCTTCCAGCAACGAATCCGCGGTACATTCGTGTTCAAGAAGGAGACCGCATTCAAGAGGGCGACGTTAGCACACGCACGACTGCGGAAATGGCTGGGCCACTACTCACAAACTGGAACATCGAGTCAATTACAACAGAGACTGTTACGGGAACTGATACCGAGACTGGAGAGACCCGGGAATGGGATCGAGAACAGTTGATACACCGTCTCGGTGCTCGTGAATTCAGTGCAGAACTGACGACCTTTGATCGAGTAAGCGTGACTGAAATCGAGGAATGGAGCGATAGACATGCAGTCGAGGGCGTCGAGGAGGAAAAACCGTATGTGATCGTAATTGCGTACGGGAACAACGGAGAGAAATTCACGCAGCTGTATGCTGCAACCGAGTCGAGAGACTGGGACTCACTCGAGGTGGTCCAAGAGGATACCGACATCCAGAACTTCAGCGACGAGTTACGGAACCGCTTCGACGACGCTGTACATAAGACTCTCGAGGTCGAACAACGGTATCACTGAGTTTGTGACCGTGATTCATTGCCTGTGACATCCTCCCCGCCGTAAACGGCGGGGCTTCCCGGTCCGTGTTGGGATATTTACGGTTTGCAGATGCTCGCTTGTTCATCGAACGTCCCCTGTCCACTCCTCGGGCCGCGTTCTCCACGGCGGAACTGGTTGACTGCTGGGCGAATAAGTTTGTGTAGCAACAAACAAGAAAGGTTTATGTCATCTTGTGGCAATGTATCGCTACAAATCGCGCGCTTGGACGGTTTTACGATCGTTTTCTTCAGCCCGTTGGGCGGCGTTTTCGAGAACCGTCGCAACTTCCTCATCGAGTGCATCGTAAAAGTCACTCGCAACATTCTGTCCTTCGAGCTGTTCTTTCACTGCCGCTTTGACGATCAAATCAGCCATACAAGCGTTTAGACGGAATAATACTACAAAAGAACAGTGGCAGAATCGTTGAAAAGGGGCTACTAGTTCGGATTACTGATGACGATGTTCTTCGAGTGATTCGTGAGTCCAAATTTCCGGCTGTGCCCGCTCGCTGGGTTGCGGATACGATTGGGATGAACCAGCGGCCAGTACAGCAGCGACTCGAGGAGCTTCGTGAGCAAGGAGAGCTAGAACGGGGGAAGTTGAATCCGCAGGTGGTCATCTAATGGATTCCAGAGGGAGAATGAATACACTATCTCGTTTACGTGAGATCAGTTAAGCAACGTTCACAGCAGGAATACAAATACCGGATAGGAGGCAACAACCGCTAGCGAGGGCGTCAACACCCACATTGTAACGATACGTTTGGCCGCCGCTGAGTCGAACAGGCTCCGCTGATCGAGATCCGCTGGCCCCTCCGTACCAACGTCAGGCACGTCTGGTAGTTCCTCCGGCTTTTCTGCCGGTTCCTCGTGACGGGCAATATCGCCGATCGTTGGACTTGCAGGCATATCCTCAGCACGGGAGGTGACCAGTGCTCCTGTCGCGACCTCTAAATCCGGATGTTCACGTTCCGGCGTCGCAAACTCCACGAGTGTCGCTGCTCGGCTTGCTCGACCCCATCCGAGTCCAATAATCGCCGATGTTGTACTTACTGCGAGACTCGCCGGGATTCCGAGGTAGGACAAAATCGTGATGACTGTGCCACCAACTATCGAGACGATCAGTGAAGCGAGGATTGGTAGCTCCGTAATATCGTCTCCGACCGTCTCCAACGTGCGACGGGCGATGGTAAAACTGCCTAGACCGAAGGCCACCACCGCGAGTATGACACCCTGATTGACGGTAAGCGACCCCCCTTCGCCGACGAGGGGGGCCACAGCGTTTGCCGCGTTTGACGCCCCCGCCGAAAACGCCATATAGCACGCGATGATGACCACCGAGAGTGATCCAAGGATATCCTGCCGTGTCGCGTTCGGATTCAGGTAAAGGCGGGGAATCGTCCCAGAGCGGTCGAGTTGGATGAAGTGGAGATCAAACTTCGTGAACGCGACATAGCGATCCAGATACGGGTAGAAGTAACGCCCGACCACGATTCCGATGCCGAGGCTGATCAGCGGCGCGATGATCCATGCTGAGACGATAGTAAACATCAGTGCCTGATTGAGTGTGTTCGACGCGAGGCCAAGTCCAACGATGGCGCCAACAGCCGTCATTGAAGTCGAAGCTGGAACGCCGTAGAGATTTGAAATGAGGAGCGACGCTCCTGTGAAGAACAAGACGGCGACGCTTGCGGCAGGCGTGAATTGGGTTGCCGGCACGATACTGCTGCTCATCGTCGCGATGACGTTCCGGCCGACGGTCCATGCTCCGAGAAAACCGAAGCCGACGAACAGGACTGCTGCGGTCGCCTTCCGAAGGAGACGTGAGCCGACTGCTGGACCGAACGCTACACCCGTCGATGAGCCACCAATATTGAAGCCAACGAATACGGCGACGACTATCCCGGCGACGGTTAGCACTGATACCATTGGTTTCTCTCTAACCCAACGTTGCTGACACCTATATAATTCCCTGCAGCCAGCTCTGAGATGATTCTGACCAACTTACAGACAGCCACTGTTCTATCCTCAATCTTTCTTCGTCCATACTCCGAGGTATGCACATGGTCATTCCGTTACTGAATGTCTCGATTGCATGCCTCGATCTGTTCTTCTGGCATCGGAACGTCGGGATTTCATGATTCGATATTTGATTTCTACTCTCCATTGGCTGTCTAGTTTAGCTCCTCCTCGACAGGCGTTCGGTCGTCGAGCGATTGGTGCGGCCTCTGCTGGATACAGCAGTGTGCAAACTGTTCAAGCCATTGCTGGACGCTGGGCCGACTGCCCACCCACGAGGTATGAAAGCGGTCGATCCGCTGTTTGAGCGTACGAAGCCACTTTTTGATCAGGTTTCGCTCTGTATAATCGAGCTGACCGCCCAATCCAATTCGAAAGAGGGTAGTTCGATAGCCGTAGCCAAGATTCGTCCGAGAGCTGGGCAAGATGGCCTACAACGGCACGTAAGCGCTTGAAACGAACGATATCCAAAAATGGATACTGTTATTCAATCACAAGGTGAAGAACTGATGATGAATCAGAACGACCGTTGGGAATACGAGACACTCAGACCGCCTCGCGGAGAAACGAAAAAAGAAGCAGAGGATCCGAAAGCAGAGTTAAACAAACTCGCCGCCGAAGGGTGGCGATTCGTCGAGACGATCGCCTATACCGATGGTGGGACCAAATATCTCGTGTTCGAGCGCCCTGTTCGGGTAAACGACGCTGAACGGGACCCGCCATGAGTCCCGAATCGATTGATGGCGACACAAATACGAACGTCGACACCGATATCGATGTCAGCACAGCGAATACGATGCGTGAGCGCGCTGGGGAGAGCCGACTCAAGATTTGGCTGTTGCTCGCTGCGAACCGTCTATATGTTACCGCCGTACTGGCACTCGCAGTGTTCGTCGTGTTCGTCACGCTCGTGACAGTCATTCCACCACCGTTGGTCCCACAGCTCAGCTCGGGTGATACGATCGAGACAATGTTCTCGGCGATGCTTGGCGCGATCATCACTGGGGTTACTCTCGTTGTAACGATCGGTCAATTGGTATTGTCTCAAGAGAACGGACCACTGGGGGAGCAACGTGACCGTATGGAGAACTCGATGGATTTTCGCGATTATGCGGAAGAGCTACTTGGTGCGCCGAGCCCGGCCGATCCATCGGTGTTTCTCAGTGAGCTTGTTAATGTCGCCGAACAGCGTGCGAACGCGGTACGTGACGGCCTGAGTAAGATCGACAGCGACCAACTCCAGTGGGAAGTCGATGAGTTCACCGAGAGCGTGATCGGGAACTCCGAAACGGTACGCGAACAACTCAACGGTGCGAAGTTCGGTACGTTTGACGTGCTCTTCGCGGCACTCAACTACAACTACGGTTGGAAGATCTACCAAGTCGAGCGCCTCGCACACGATCACGCAGAAGATCTCGGTGAACCAGAAAACACTCTCCTTGACGAATTGAAGACGGCCCTCGCACTGTTCGGGCCGGCGAGAGAGCACGTGAAAACGCTGTATTTCGAATGGGCACTGGTTAGCCTCTCACAGATGATTCTGTATGCAGCGATTCCAGCACTGGTTGTTGCTGGCGTCATGCTCACTGTCGTTGAAGGGTCTACGCTTTCCGGAACGACGTTTGGGGTCGCACACATGACGGTGGTGATCGGTGCTGCGTTCACGGTGACGTTGGTACCCTTTTTGCTGTTCACGTCGTATATCTTACGAGTCGTTACCGTCGCAAAGCGAACTCTGGCAATTGAGCCGCTAATCTTGCGAGATTCACAGCGATAGTCCATTTCGTATCGACCGCTGATTGTCGAATTTGAACGTACATGCGTCCACTCACTTGTGAACCAGATCATGAATCAGCCGTCGATCGTATCGATAAGATCCATCATCGGTAGTCGAAGAAGAAACAATCCCGAGGATTCTCTCGAACAGTCCATCCTTCAGGGTGGAGAAAAATATCAATCTGATTTCTTCCATTCGCCGGGTTCAGTGTCGTTGAATTCGCCTTTCGACTGCCGCTCACGCGGCCAGAACGCAATTGAAACCATTATCGTGTAGAACAGTCCCACAACTCCGAGTACAACGATTCCTGGTATCGTTCCCACTGCAGCCGTTTCGAGTAGTGACTGGTTCGAGAAGGCAGTGAGTTTGAAGATCCAGGCAGCGAGCATGAGCATGAAAAACGGGAGATAAATCCGGCGGAGCCGCCGTGCAAGTGCTTCCATATAGGGTGTCTTGATGGTCGGGTTTCGATAGTCCTCACTGAGTTGACGCCGCCAGTCGCGATGCTCGACACCTTGAGAGGGGTCGAGCGCGTTCGCAAAGAGATTTTCTTGGAGCATCCGTGCCCGCGCCCGATACACGTCATAGGCCTGATAACGTCGGGCTTCGATCCCCAAGAACATGGCGATCACCACCATACCAGTGAGGAGAATCACGTGCTTGCCCTCGGTCGAAAAGGCGTAGATGAGGATCGCTGCGATGATCGTCACCGCCCAGTTGATTGTCTCATCAAGCCGGCTACGCCATGTCGTGACCACGCTCATCTCCCCACGATAGAAATGCGCCACAACCGACCCAAGACCCGTACTCTTTGAAACCATCTCGCGGCCGATCTCGCGTTCTTCACGCTTTTCTGGGTCAAACTCGTCCCAATCCCTGTCATCGTCACTCATAATCGTCAGAGGATTCAGTGTACGTCCGTAAAACACCGCTGCCCGCGTATCTGGACGGGTTCGTAGGAATACTGAGAAAATTGTACGACTCCTTTTGTTCTGACTACGTGAATGGGGCACTCGCCAGCGTATCTTCGAGCTCTTTATCAAAATCTAGATTGTAAAATCCACTTAAAAACGTAGTACGCTGGCTGAATTATATTTGAGAGTTTAGTGAACACTGTATTTGTTATTTCCCTGAACCTCATCGCTAGCCCAGAAAAGATTAATAATCTAACAATAATGATCTGTTACGTTTCCAGCGTCACTGCTGGATTGCAAAAGTAGCCTCAACTCGGATGCCCGAACTATCCCACGCTTCTTTCGCTGAGATGTGTTTATATTCTATCAATTCCTCTTGGTATCTGGTGACAATTTCGACTCGAAGTGTGTCTCCTGTTAGTCGACATCGTCGCTACCATTCGTATCATCGAAGGGCTCCTCATCATTGTGCTTCGTTTCATCGCCAGCGTCGACCTTTGCGTCGGTTGGATCCGTCCCAATAGCCGTTGTCTCTGTCGGTATTGGAGAGAACGGTAGTCCGTGGATGAGGTCGCTCAGAACGATGTTTGCGAATTGAACGACGAGCACGAGTAGGAATGGCCCGAGAAAGAGGCCGTACCAGCCGAATAATACTGCACCAAGAATGTAGGCGAACAACACTGCACCCTTGTGCATGGTTTGCCCGGAAATGTATGGTCGGACAATTGACTGGGGAAGAATATCGAGCAAAAGAAAGGCTATCAAACGGAGTTTGATCCGATGACAGACAGCGTCAGTGAAGAGTTGCTCAAGGCCGTTGCAACACTGAACGACGCTGATCCGATTGAACTAACAGTGCTCTCGGAGTTCATTGATCCCGAGGCACTCGATGCGCTGTTCGGCCCACGAGCGAGTGAGGTCCCGCGTGATACGAATGGACGAGTCTTGTTCAATTACGATTCGTACTATGTGAAGGTCGAGAGCAGTGGGCAGATTACGTTTCACCAGCCAATATCAGAATCAAAGACAGACCACTCACTGCATGAGGACGAATAGAACAAGTGCTTTATTCGCCTGTTGTGAAGTGGATATCAGTTGGTGTGACGAGAGGTGTGAGGGCAAGTCACTCCAAACAGAGTTGATTCCTACGTCTCTGCCATATCTGGAAGATGCTACTGTGGCGGTCGAGAGTGAACCGCCTCAGGGTCAAGTGGTTCGAGAGAAGTTCTCTCGTCATCACGGAAGATCTTCGATTCGAAGATCTTCCGAACGACCCCGAGGCACTCGCCTTGATCTCCCTGTAGAAATCTTGATTCAGGTTCGGTGAGTGTAACGTCAGTGGATACCACCGCGAACCGTGTCCCTTCGACCTGGTGTACATTCTGACTGGCCTAATCGACCTCTGTCTGGGACAGTGCGAAGGCTACTGCTCTGGAGGTACTTTCACCCGAAAATGGAACAAAGTCACACAGCGTCGCCTAATGGCGACTATGCGATTCTCGAATTATGCGCGAACGACGTTCATCGCGCGTGGGCCCTTGGGGGCCTGTTCGATATCGAAGTCAATCTCCTGTCCCTCTTCGAGGTCAGCGCCGCCAACGTCCTCCATGTGGAAGAATACGTCGTCGTCAGAGTCGTCCGTCGTGATGAAACCGTAGCCGCCAGTGTTGTTGAAGAAATCAACTTTACCGTTTGCCATTACAACTAAACAGAGGCCCAACACACGGTTAAGACTTCCGTATTCATTTTTAATCCGGGGAAAATTTAGACAAACATCCACAAAAGACGAGATTCAATAGATACCCCCCCCAATTGGGTGGTTCTGCGGGGTAGACACACCGGATTCACAAGAACGAACCGTTTCTTCTACCGAAGCCGTACTTCTCGCTTTGCGGGGGTCTTTGTCTCCGGCCGCTCGGGGGGCCACAGACGCCGTCCAACTGTGCCTCCTGTTGGCGTGGCTATCTGTGGTGATCCGAACACTGGTGACTTTCTATGGCAAATCCCAGAAAACGGCCAGTCTTTTCGGAACGTAATCAGCAGACGAGGCAGCAAAAGTCGATACGATCCACTGCAATCGTGGGAAGCTACCTTTCCATCCCAATTACTGGAGACCGACCGCATCGAGTTGTTCTTGATAGTGATTACGGATGGTAACTTCGGTAACTTGTGTCGCCGTAGCGACCGCACGCTGTGTTTCTTTCTCACCGCACAGTAGTGACGCAGCGTAAATCGCTGCAGCGGCACAACTAGTGGGGGATTTTCCCGAAAACAGGCCCTTCGATGACGCGACGTCGAGAATTTCATTTGTTTTCGCTTCGACAGCGTCACTACTCCCCAGTTCCGAACAGAATCGAGGAATATACTGTTTTGGGTCGACCGGTCGTATTTCGAGATCGAGTTCCCGTCCGATATACGTGTATGAACGACTTATTTCTCTCCGTTCCACACGCGATACATCTGCAATCTCTTCGAGACTCCGAGGGATATTTTCGCTGCGACACGCAGCATACAAGCAGCAGGTCGCGACCCCTTCGATCGAGCGGCCTCGAATCAGATCGTCATCTAGTGCGCGACGATACAGGACACAGGCGACTTCGCGAACCGATCGCGGAACACCGAGTGCACTCGCCATTCGGTCGATCTCGGAGAGTGCAAATTTGAGGTTACGTTCGCTGGCATCTTTCGTTCGGATACGTCCTTGCCATTTGCGCAGTCGGTGCATCTGGCTGCGTTTTTCAGCGGACAACGTGTTACCGGCGGCGTCCTTATCTTTCCAATCGATATTCGTTGTGAGGCCCTTATCATGCATCGTCTCGGTTATCGGTGCACCAACCCGGGACTTCTGTTGGCGCTCCTGGTGATTGAAGGCTCGCCACTCTGGTCCAGGGTCAACAGCCTCTTCCTCAACAATCAACCCACAGGTCTCACAGACGATTTCACTTCCGTTTGCGCTTGTAAGCAGGGTTTCTGAGTCACACTCAGGACAGCCCTGGACGCCCTCGTGTTCATCTTCATTGTGCTCCGTCTCGTCGCGCTCTGTCCGACGGGAAGGGCGTATCATTGGTTAGCCACGATATATAAGACTCCAAAGTGGTTAAACCCTCTGTCCGAAATTCTAGCGAGACAAGCGAGCGTTGAAAAAACGTCTCTATTCGTACGTGGCCGAACAGGGGCATCGGTGTCTCGGGGGTATCGTCGGTCACTGGTTGGTGATATCCGAGACCGTCAATTGGTGTGCCCTGATAAAAAGGGCTGAAGCGGTGGTTCGTTCGGCAGTTCTTTCCGTCCCGTTCGCACGCACGGCCAACACGGGAAGTCACCAAGGCCATCACAGTCACAGTCTTCGGGTTCGACATCGTTGTCGTCCTCGGACGGGAAGGCCTCAAGCGTCCCGTCGCCGGTTGCGTTCTCGACGGCCATGTGTTTGCAGTAGGCGGTCCGATGGACGTAATGCGGACCTGTACAAACCATTAGCTCGCCGGTCTTACTACAGTCTGTCACGGGCCAGACGACTTATCGGTGTTGAGCTATTGCGTTGGAATAATATGACTAGCAATGTGCGTCGAAATAGGACGGCTATTCTATCCGATCCCCACTATCGGGAGATACTGGCTGTGCTTGAAGATGCCAAAAGGCCGCTCCACATAACCGAGCTGGCCGAACAGCTAGTCAAACGAGACGAGACGATGATCAGCGCTGACGAGTACGAACGTCAGCTCAAACAGGAACGGCTCTCGTTGCATCATAACTCTCTCCCAAGACTCGCAGAATACGGGGTAATTGACTACGATTTAGAGGAGAACATCGTTTCGTCTCGTCCCAATGTAGTAACTGAGATTGACTGGCTTGACGAGGATGTTTTTGACCAGTTGCTGGCGAAGTTTCCAACCGATTCCCAATCTACCGAGAACCCGATCGGGGTGCTCGAAGGCCGTCAGGCAGCGGTCGAGTACGGCAAACAACTTGCCGACGAGGCGGAGGAGGAACTGTTCTGCATGTACGTCAGCACTGATTTGCTCGAAGAGGAGTGTCTTAGCCACGCGGAAGACGCTCTCAACCGAGGTGTAGAGCTGTATCTGGGGTCACAGAATCCCGAGGTCTGCGATCTCTGTCGCAAACGTCTGCCCGAAGTCACGCTTTGGGAACCCCAGCATACATGGTTGAGAGCGCCATCGGAGTACCCGACAGTCAGTCGCCTGGTTCTCGTCGACCGCCGAAAGGTCATGCTCGCCATTTTGGATGAGCCGAACTCCGATAGCAGTTACCCAGAGGAGAGGACAATAGTTGGAGACGGCGAAGACAACCCACTGGTCGTCCTCGTTCGAGAATTACTTGGACCACGACTCGATCACCTCGACTACCAGAGTCCCGATTTCCAAAGTGAGATCCATTCGTAACAATGACAAATGATTCATCAGACAATAACGAGACTGCCAGCCAAGCCACCGAACTCACTTATGAAATCGGGGAGGGAGAATCACCGAGTGAAGCCGTCGTTCGGGCAACTGCCGCCCTGACGAACACGCCAGTGATCGACCTCGATCCACTCTACTCTGTGATGGATCCTGTTCACCTTGACGGCCTTTTCAGTGAATCGAGTAGACGAACCGACCACAAGGAGAATTCGGTGACGTTCAGCTTTAACGGGTGCTGCATTTCCGTCGCTGGAGATACTGTTGTCGTTCGAAGAAGCGAGTAGATTACTGGGTGAATTGCTCCCAGCCGTGTTGCTCGAAAACGTTCCAGCTGAGCCTGCCTGTGATCGTATACGTCGCAGAGTCGTACTTTGAACCCCGGCTTGCCGTCACGGTGCGACACGTAGTCAACCAGTCTTGGTACACTAGCTGGGGTGCCAGTAGCACGTACCCATGGAATACCCATGTGACGGCAGAGGTGGGGTGCCAATAGGAGCGCAACCGTCTTCCGCAGAACGCACGAGGAGGCGGCAGTGAACACACTGCCAGACTATCCACAGGAAGTCAGGGTACCGCGCCTGAACCGGTACAGCGCAGCATATTGGACTGTCCAGGGCTACAAGCACAGTAGAGATGAGCAGGCTAGAGCCCGGTGGACTGTCCTCTGCGTACCAGCAGGAGAGTGTTAGGTTTAGTAACGGTGGGACTGTCGAGCGAGCGCTGTTTACAGCGGAACTCTGGTGTGTCATCAGCGAGACTGTCAGGAGCTGGGGCTGGCTGTCTATCCGGTGAAAAGCAAAGGAAATCCGGTGTGTCACCAAGAGGACGGTTAGAAGAACTTCGACTGACTGTCTGGCCGGTGGATAAGCAGATGAAAACCGCTGTGTTTCAGCTGGGTGGGCACCTCGTCTGGTTGCTGCCGGCCGACTGTCCACTATTCGGAAATCGCCACACACAGCTACGAATGCAATCTTCGGTCAATCGTCCCAGGAGCCGAGACGATGCCGGAACACTCGGTCGGCTATGACGTCGAGAGGTTGGCACAAGACGGTAGTGACTTGACGTTCACAAGGGAGTAGGAGAATCGGCGGCGTAACACTCTTAGGCCCATATATCCGAATATATTGTATGGTCAAAACCATCCGAGTTTCGGAAGAGTATCACGAGTGGCTGAACGCCCACAAGAAGAACGGTGAGACGATGGAGGAGACGCTACGCCGAATGACACGTGGCCCTCATCCCAGCGACGTCGCCGGCCTCCTGTCGAAAGAGGACGCGGAGGACGCCAAGGAGGCAGTTGACCGCCTTCGTGGACGTGACCGCGACCGTCTCGACGCCGCCCGCAACGCCTTCGAGAGCGGTGACACGGACGAATGATCATCGATTCGTCGTACCTGTTCGACCTGATGGCAGAAGACTCTGCTGCGTTCTCGAAAGGGACGGAACTCGTAGAGCGCGGAGAAATGCAGTGGTTGCCCACGCCGGTCGTCGCCGAGGCCTACTACGGTGTCGCCACGGCTCGGAGCCAGACAACCGAGCAGGAGGTACGAAATCGCCTCCTGGGCTATCCCCGGATCGAGGTCGATGAAGAAATCGCTCGGGTGGCGGGCGAACTCCTCGCCGCTGCAGACGACCACGAGGGCGGAAACGCTGGTGTCGGGCCGAACGACGCGTACATCGCCGCGATGGCCGAGATCCTTGACGATGCAGTGCTCACGGACAATGTCGCTGACTTCGAAGCGCTGGGTGTTCCAGTTGAGACCTACTGAGGTCATCTCCAACTGTCCGGGATACCCGGAATCCAGTGTGTTTCATCCGAATGGGCATCGTCTGTGTTTCTGTCGACTGATTATCTGCTGATTATCAGTAGTGGTTATTCGGGCGAGACAATTTGATGTGTTTCCGTTCGCCGTCGGTCATCATTCGGCACCCCCAATGTTGAACTAAACAGAGCAATCATCTCCAGTATGCAGCGATCCCTCCCCCTTCTCGGACTTGTCCTGATTATCATCCTCGCAGGCTGTCTCGGTGGGCTTGGATTCGGTGGTAGTAACAACGCTACAACAACGACGACGAGAATAGAAACACAGACGACGTCGATCGCTAGCACAACAACAGTAACAGGAGAGTCGACTACCGCGACCACGACGACCACAGAAACCCAGACGGAGAAACGGATGCAGACGACGTATCTACGGCAACCAACAACGGCAAACATTGATACTCCAGAGAATAGCGAGCGCTTCCAAGCGCGTGTTACCGAGGTCATCGATCCGACGACACTCAAAATCAAACACGATGGGAAGAACCGGACCATCGATTTGATCGGCGTACGTGTCCTCGGGAACGGTCAGATCCACAAGAAGGCAGTTCGCTATACGAAGTCCTAAATGGATCATCAGGTTGTGACAGTTGTCTCTGATCCACAGGTGGAAACAGACAACGGTCGCATGCAAGCATACGTCTACATCGGCAATTTCATGTTCAACACTGATTTGATCCGTATCGGCTACGCTCGCGTGCCAGACGGCCAGTTCAGCAAACGCCAAGAGTTCATACGCAAACAATAGCAGGCCAAACACCGCGGCTATGGCCGCTGGAACACAACCTCGACAGCAGCTTAATCACCCTCAGTCGATGGACACACCATATTGGACATTTACTGTTCCATGGTGCACTAAGCAGACGTGGGGACATCTGCTACCGACAGAAGGACAGCACCGCTAGTCATTACTAAGTAACTCCAAATAGTCGGGGTTGAGATATGCCAGTACCCATGGATGGTACGATACGGCGATGAAGTGCGCATCTGTCGAATATAGTCAGGGAAACAGTGTCTACCGGAATTTTTTTTTTTTGTTTGACGCCTCAGCATTGACTATGGCAGGGAACGAGCCACCTCCCGACGAGTGGGAGACCCATTCCAGTCAGTCCGGCGAGGAGAGCGCCGCCGAGCGCGATCTTGACATTGATGTCGCAGAGGTCGTCCTCGAGTTACAACCGGTCTTCGAGGCGATTGCCCATCCACGACGACGCTACCTCGTCTACACCCTCGCTGAAGCAACCGAATGGTCACTCGATGACCTTGCGACGAAGCTCGCTGCGTGGGAGACCGACACCGTAGAGACGAATATCGCGACGCTCACGCGCCACGAAATGTACACGTCACTCTATCACTCTCACGTGCCGAAACTCGTTGATTTGGACGTCATTGAGTTCGATGCCGACACCGAGACAATCACGCCGGGTCCGCATGCGGTGCAAGTGTTGACCGCGTTGGAGGGTGCCGGTGGCAGTCTCGACAATCGCCAAGAAACACACGCTCGCAGCGAGTTCGACCGGGAGAGTACCGAGTAACCCATGGCTGCCCAAAGAGGTATCACTGCCTCAGGAACGACAGTACGATAGGACATTTTCACACGGAGAACGACAGATGACCTCAAGTAATAACCACACCGAGGATGGTACCAGACTTGCACCGGATGGAAACGATGATCCCGACATGACGTTTGTAACACAGGCTCACTACCAACGCGAGAGCCATCGCGATCTCACCACCGAAATCATCTTCGCGATCGCAGATGCTGAGAATGTTGCGCCGATAGAGATCAAAGATTCGCCCTTATACGAATGTGTGGATATCGCTGCGATCGAAGACGGCTTCTTCGGGCCGAAAGTTGCGGGGCATATCCGTGATAGTGAGGGGAGTGTTTCGTTCCGGTATAACCAGTATCAGGTTGAGGTCGTCAGTGATGGGTGGATCACGGTGTCTGAACCTACAGCGTATAATGACTGACTCCATTCTGTCTATCGCTTGCATCAGTGGTGGAAGAATGCTCGAGTAGCATGGAGTGTCGTTCAAGGGCGGTTGTCGGGAGGACAAGGTACACGAATCGTACAATGTCTTTATCTTATCCCATTTATTCTCACGCAAGTACTCGTCGAGCAAGCCGATAGAGGACTGCGAGGACGATTGCCTCGGCGAGGAGTCCAATACCCGCGATTACATAGAAGAGCAGCCCACTCCCAATCCAACCGAAGTAGATGTTTCGGAGCGCAGATGCAAAGAGGACTGCAAGATACGTCAAGACTGTCCCGCCGCTGAAGACCCACGATAGGACGAGGAGACCGACAAAAATGACGGCGATATCTCTCACGAACGATTTACTGATTGACCCTCGTGTTGTGGTGCGGACGGACATAATCAAGACTAGTACGTTCGCAAAAACCATAATAATTTCTACGATACAATAGATCTAATTTAGAATGGACTCGCACCCAGTGAGTAGGAGAAACAGACGTTAGTATATAATACTAACTCTGGCCATTCAAACTTAAACCTCAGAGATCGACGCTCTACTCTGCAAACCAATGGTACTCCGCGAAAATCTTCCTCGTATCTACTCCTTAACGCGAGAACTACTTAAACGAGAATCAGTCAGTGACCATCGACCTCTTCGACGCGAATTGCACCGCCGCACTCACTACAGCAGTACTGCTCCGGATTGTGGACGGTCTTCGAGCGTCGATACCGCGGAATTCGACCACCGCAGTCATCGCAAACAAGCCACCACTTTGGCGCGGTGAAGGGTTCGCAGTGTTGCGAAGTATCGAGGGTGTCGGTCCAGCGGGTGACCGTCTCTCATCGAATACTCCTCCGTAAATCAGGGATCTATTCGTTCGCGCTTACCTGCGGCAACGACATGGACCAAGCGGTCACTGACACCACGCGGAGCTAAGAGCCAGGCGAAACAGTAGCAGAAGATGATTCATTGCTGTAGGATCAGCCATCGACACCGTTCACTTGTTTTGCGAAGTACGTATGCACTCCCCAGACCTCGAACTGATAGCCGTGAACAGAGTAGTCGGGTTGTCAAGATTGCTCGAAGAATAGCGCTCTATGGTAGCATTTGTCCCCAAACGCCTATTAGCATGACATCCATCACCAGAGAATATGCTCAACTCATCACCATCGCAGCCAGAGCCATCGATTCGCACCACATCCGCAAACACGGAATCAATTACCGCTGCCGTGGTGACGGCAGTAACTGACGCCATGGGCGCAAAGCCCACGACTCCCCTGTATGAGGCCATCGACCCTGATGCACTTGAAAGTCTGTATCAACACGCCTCGCCCAAAGTGAGCTTCGAGTATGCGGGACAGACAGTGACGATCCATCCTGACCGAACGGTCACTGTTTCTGACTGATAGACGACGTCGACGGTCACTCAGTACGGAACGAGCGTCGGAATCAACACGTCTTCTGTGTTCAGATACCTGGCGCAGGACACTTCGCTCACGAGGCTTCGAATTTGTGTTCGATTACGACGGGCAGAACTCGATCGTAGCGCTATTTGTCGGTTGTTGCGAAGTGAATCTCGGTTGGTCGGAGTGCTGTGTCGGTCAGCTCAGCAAGGAACTCGTCGTCGATGTCTCGGGAGTATCGTCGGTCGTAGCGTTCGCGTTTTTAGTGAGCGTTCGCTGGTCGGTGATATCCGAGAATGTCAATTGGCGTGCCATGGATAAAAGAGCTGAAGCGGTGATTAGTTCGGCAGTACTTTCCGTCCCGTTCACATACACGGCCAACACAGGGAAGCCGTTGAGGCCGTCGCAACGCTTTGTTGTTTCTCCATAACTCACCCGCTGCACTTATAGATATGAAAAACATATGAATTTGTGTAATGTCCCAGGACACACGACGTGTCGGTGATCGAGGTCAGGTCACGATCCCAAAGTGGATTCGAGAGCAAGAAGATATCCACGGGGGAGACGAGGTCATCGTTGAGCGTGAGGATGGCAAAATCGTAATCCGGAAGCCGAATGGCGTTGACCATGAAGAACTCGCGAAAGCATACAAGGACAACGCCGAACAGGCACGCGAACTAAATGAGGAATGGGAAGGGGCATCGAGAGAGGCAAACGACTACCTATGAGCGTCTCTCGCGGTGATATTGTTCTCGTAAATCTAGATCCCACAAAAGGCTCCGAAATCAAAAAGACCCGTCCAGCAGTTGTTATTCAAAACGATACCGGCAATCAGTATTCGCCCACAACAATCGTTGCCCCGATGACAACGACACTCTCACAATATCCGTTTGTGGTTATTCTCCGTACAAGCGATGAAGATGTCGACAAGGATTCTGCTGTCCAACTCGATCAAATACGAACGGTCGATATTGAAAAACGTATTGAGCGAACCGTTGGGCAGGTTAGTGATGAGAAAATGGTCGAAATCGATGCAGCGCTCAAAGTGAGTCTCGGTTTGGACTGAAATCGTCGTTATATACTAGATGTAGTCTTTTTCAAGATATGCGGTACAGAGACTGAAGCGGTGGTTAGTTCGGCAGTTCTTTTCGTCCGGTTCTTACGCACGACCAGCACGGGAAGCCACCGAGGCCGTCACAGTCACAGTTGTCTGGTTCGGAATCGTCCTCCGACGGGAAGGCGTCGAGCGTCCCGTCGTCGGTTGCGGTTTCGACGGCGGCCATGTGTTTACAGAAGACGTTGCGGTGGACGTGGTTCGGACACGTGCAGGCCATCAATTCGCCCGTCACGTCGTCGATGGAGACCGTGTACTGGTGGTCTGCGGGATGCTCGTGGCTCTCGTTTGGGATGTTCGTTGAGTCCGAGAGCATTGACACAGTTAGCGAACCAACGATCCATATCTACCATTTATTGCCTGATGGCACTACAACGGTGCAGCCGTGAAATGATGTTGAGAACAGATACCACACAGAAACCAATTAGCGCTGACCACTGCTGGGGTCGAGAATAAGTTGTTTGATGCATATCAGTAAGCTCGGTCACGCTATTTATCACCATTTCAAGTCATTAAGGGAGACTGACGTCATCGTAATATGGCCGATACGTTTGAGCGTGTCACGGTTGAGGAGTGGAGAATAGAGAGGAAATCACGGTATCCATGTGTATACCAGATCTATTCCAGAGCGATCATCCCTTGGTGCTCATCGGGATGCTCGGTGGGGGACTCATCCTTGCACTCATTGCTGCCAGTATAGGCATGTATGAATTGCGTTCCCATCTTACTGGAAATCCTAGCGACGATGCTGCGTCACCACAGGAGGAAGTTGGAGACCCAAACATCATTAGTGATGCTACATACGTCGAACAGCTCCTGTTGAATCACGATGGGAAATTGTACCAACGAGAGATTGTGACGGAAACGGGGTGGTCAAAATCGAAGGTCAGCATGCTGCTTTCAGAGATGGAGGCTAACGATCTCCTCACCAAAATTCGTCTTGGACGGGAAAATCTCATCGTGTTGCCCGGCTACGAACCAGAGCACTTGACATCAGCAAGGAATACAGACAGAGAGCATGGCTGGCCATTCGAATCTGGTGAATAGCATAATAAATATTCTCTTATTAGAAAACGAGACCATGTCGTCGATGGAGACGACATACTGCGGTCTACGGGGTTCTCGTGGTTCTCGTGGTGACTTCTATAAGTCCAGGCTTCGATGCAGATAGAGACATGCAAAGGAAGACGAGGTACCCTGAATGGATATTGAACATGGCGAGGGGCGGAGCGAAGCACCTTCCATGGGCAGTTCATAATGGTATCTGATCACACAAATGAGTCGCACACATGCTGACTCAGACTCTCCTTGAGTAACTGCCACATTCTATACTAGACTGACACAGTAAGAAAATAGTGAATGAATTCTCACTTGTCCGTTACAGGGATGTCGCAGATCGATACACTGCACCTAGAACCACTCCGTAGGCGAGGTGCCAGACGAGACTGGGAAGCGCGAACGTTGGCACGGCTGGTGCAGCAGGTACGCCGACGGCTTGGAGCCACAGTGGTAAGAGGAATGATCCAGTCACAACCCATAATACCACCCCGTAGATGGCTCCAAGCCCGACCATTGATCGTTCACTATCGGCGTATTTACGAAGCGATGTCAAGGTGATGAGTGCGACGAAGACGAGACCGAGAACCGCACTGTTGAAGAGATGAATGGTCCATCCAGCGATGGCACCTTGCTGGCCATATAAGGCAGGAATCACGGTTGTGAGCGCGTCTGGGCTCAAGAAAAGAAGAAGAATCCCCATCGCGATACCACCTGCGAGTCCGGCGACAACCCCTCCTAACCAGGGCTCTAACCGCTGGGTTGTTCGTTCAGCAGCCTCACGAGTTGTTGGTGTTTTTGCCCCCATATGGTACCCTATGACACGGTCCAGTAAGCAGTTGTCGCCTTCTTCAAAGATGGGAGAATGGTGATTAGTTCGGCAGTTTCTTTCGTCCCGTTCGCGCACACGGCCAACAGGGGAAGTCACCGAGGCCGTCACAGTCGCACTCTGCCGGTTCAGTGTCATCTTCGTCCGTCTCTTCTGTGTTCTCTTCCGACCGGAATGCGTCAAGCGTCCCGTCGTCGGTTGCATTTTCGACGGCGGCCATGTGCTTGCAGAATGCGTCACGATGGACGTGATGCGGACACGTGCAGGCCAGCAGGTCTTCGGTCACGTCGTCGATGGAGACGACGTATTGGCGTCTGCGGGCGATATTCGAGAGAAAAGAGAGCCCAGAAACATTTCCTTTGTAGAGGACAATCCATCACTACAATGGCTCAAGAGAAACTAACTTCTCTGGATGAATTACCGCCAAGTGCCAAGTTGGTCTACAAGGTATTAGAATACGAATCTGACCTCACTCAAGACCAACTCGCTACGGAAACCCGACTTCCGCCTCGGACGGTTCGCTATGCGTTAAACGAACTTCAGTCATGTGGTCTTATTGAAGAAAACCTTTATTTTGCGGATGCTCGAAAGCGGCTCTATTCGATTCAAACTGACGAAACTCAGTAAGTGACCTTCCTGAGTACAACAAGTGGAAACGAGCGCGACAGAGGGACACAGTTAAAATATGGAGTTTGAGCCACCTTGTGTACCGATTACGCCTCGTACGTCTCATTCCAGAGGACCGTATCTAAGTGGTCGATGAACCGGGTCATCCGACCATCCTCCAATTCACAGACGTGCGCAAAGGGAACAGCAAGGGGCTTGCCTGTCGTTCTGTGCATTCCATGGAAGGTACCGAGGACAACAATCGTGTCACCGCCGTCGATGAACTCGTCGGTGTCGACCTGAAAGTCCTCGAAGTCCTCAAGACAGGGGGTAAACACGTTGTTTAGGACCTCCTCAGGACCGTGGTACGTCCCACCGTAGATGTCGCCCTCAGGCTCGATCCATTCGATATCCTCGGCCATTGTGGCCATCGGTGTGTCGATGTCACCTTCGTTGAACGCGTCGTAGACGCGCTCAACGAGTTCGACATTGCTCTTAGCAGCGGCGCTCGCCATGGTTCTTCACCGAGTCGTATGTACGTCATCCAAAAGCATAAAGATAGATATGTGCTAGCACACCACACCTACGATTTGACACCGTTCTTGCTCCATCAAACGTACTATCGGATTCTATAATCTTCGTTAAGACGATGAACTGTGAAATGGTGGGTGTGAGTTGAGCAATTCAGGGAATCAGTCACTCAAGAGAGATCAAGTTGACAGCATGCGCCAGTCTCGAGTTCACTCTCCTCGATGTACCGGGCGAGACACGCATAATTACAGAACTGTCCAACAGTGGTCCGTTCTCCTCCTCGTTCTTCGTCGACAAAGACGGGGTCATGCGCATGCACGTCACTTCCACAGTACGTACAGTCGTCGCTCATAGGAGGTGGACACGAGCTACAAAAAGAAAAGAGTAGTCTTAGTGAGTATGAGTCACTGATTATGAGACGATCACAAACCGAGGTGGTAGAAATAGTATCGGGGTGAAGCGGTGGGTTAGTTCGGCAGTTCTTTCCGTCCCATTCGCACGCATGACCAGCATGGGAAGTCACCGAGGCCCTCACAGTCGCAGTCTTCGGGTTCGGTCTCCTCTTCGTTGTTCTCCGAGGGGAATGCCTCAAACGTACCGTCGTCGGTTGCGTTTTCAACGGCGGCCATGTGTTTGCAGAAGGCGTTGCGGTGGACGTGGTGCGGGCACGTGCAGGCCATCAGTTCCTCGGTCACGTCGTCAATGGAGACTGTGTATTGGTGCTCTGCCGGGTTCTCGTGACTCTCATTGGTGACTTCGATGAGTCCAGGGGCATCGACGTCGAAGACGAACTGTTCGGCCTGTGGGCGTTTCTGTGCCGTCTCGGCAGCGTCACGGACTACAATATTGTCAAAAAAACCCACTGAATTCGAAAAGAGTAGGTAACAAATACGATCTTGGGTAAACTATTTTACGTAGTGGCACTCAGTATTACGTATGACCGATATCAACGAGCAAGTCAAAAAGGAATGGAAAGCCACCACAACAGGCAGGGAGCGAGTCAAAGAGATACTCACCGAAACCACGGAGTATACAAAAGCTAGTGACATCGCGAAGCAGGCCCTAGTAAGTGAGCCAACTACCAGAAAATATCTGACTGAACTTGTCGACGAAGGTATCGGTAGCACTCACCAGGATGGACGTACAACGCTATACAAGCGTAATGAAGGCCATCGCATCGACAACCGTATTAAAGAACTCCGCAGGACCCACTCGCATCGAGATCTCATTGCAGGAATCCAAGAGATGAACGAGACACTGCAGGAATTTAGAGAAACCTACGACGTCGGGAGTCCAGAGGACCTCGCAATCAAGCTGGAACCTGGTGATGACGGGTGGAGCGATCTTGGGAAATGGCGGTCAACGAGACAAAATCTCGCTCTTGCAAAAGCTGCGCTGCAAGTAGATGAGGCCCATCGGCTCGCGGAAGCCTGATTCATGACGGACGATTGGACGTATGTCGATACTGGAGCTCCGGATCAGGATCTCATGAAGAGAGCACGAACAGTTGCCCAAGAGTACGAGCCACTCATTACCGATTCAGAGTTTGATAACGCTCTGAATCCGGAGACGCTTCATCTCTACGTCGAAGACGGGATTACTACCGATGAAGGACGGTTTGATATCACGTGGACGGACAAACACTACTACCGCTATCATTACACCGAAGGAGGGTTAACTGGTACCCACGGTGATGCTGTCCCGTCCTGTATCAAGGTCACTGCAGTGCGACTCGTCACCCTCGCCGTCCTCCAACTATGGCGGGATGCGGTGGATGCTGGCGATCCTACACACCTCCAGCAACCAAATCCCCCATAACGTACGATCTCGGTGAGAACTACGTGAACGAGAATCGGTCAGTGGTTGTTGGCCTTCTCGACGTATAGTGACCCACCGCACTTGCTACAGCTGTACTGTTCGGGGGTACGTACCGCCTTCGAGCGTTGATACCGGGGAAATCGACCGCCGCAATCCTCGCAGACGAGCCACCACACTTAGATCTAGTGAAGCGTTCGCAGTGTTTTGAGGTCTCGAGATCGTCTGTCCAGCGGGTGAACGTTGCGCCGTGATCCGCGTCGCCGAACTCGTGATACTGCCACGCATGAATGAGTTCGTGGCGCACCGTCGAACTGAATTGCTCCCATCCGAGTTGCTCGTAGGCCTTCCAAATCAGCGAGATCGTAATCTCATCTGTCTTGGAGTGGTCGGTGTCTTTCCCTCTGTTCGTTGCGGACGACTATAGTTTGTCTCGTTCTGGAAGGTCTAAATACTGTGGATAACTCAAAAATCCACAAATATAAATATGCGTGATTATTTTTAATACTAGACATAGTTATATTGATAGTCATCCTTGAGATGAATATGGCAATCTCAGAAAAAGCCGGAGTTCGAAGTAGCAACATGGGAGTATGGACAGGTGTGGGTATTGCAGCAGGGGCTGCTATTGGAGCAGCAACAGGTGATGTTGCTATGTGGACTGCGCTTGGTGTCGCTGGCGGGGTTGCTATGGGAGCTACCCAAAGCCGACGATAGACACCCCGCTATTTGTCCCACCTTAGTTCAGAGCCTTCTGGGGATAGCAGACAAATTCGTACCGGCCAGGTGTATCAAACGTATGTATATATCGGCAGCCGCAGTGGCGGGTTCGCATATTGTTCATCCATTATTTGATCGAAATACATTAGGAAAATAGAGAAAACTTCCGTGGCCAGCTATCTTAGCAGTCGTCTTGAGAATCTTTTTCTGAGGGCGGCTCCTCTGACGCGGAGTTTTGAGAATCATTGTCTGCATTCGTTGCAACGAGATTCCCATCCAGATCTAACAGTGCGACTGTATCAGAGCCGTCATTGTTGAGCATTTCTTTTTCGTAGCCAAGAGTATTATCAGTACCAGTAACTGGCAGACCACCGAGCATGATCGTCTAGGTTCCACCAGCTCGAATAGTGTTGTATTTGCTCTCTGGGATTTTTCGTCGCTGATTTTTCATCTGCTGAATGGTTGTATTTCGTCACCCCCGACTGCCAGTTCGTCCGGTACAAAACCCCTCCAGTCGATCGCTTCGACCAGCAGGTCCGGGAAGTACTTGACGGCGATGTTCGTTGCGTGCTGTCGTGCTCGGTCGAGCAGGTCCGTCGGTGTCTCGGGTGTATCGTCGGTCGTTGTATCCGTGCTTTCCGTCAGCGTTCGCTGGTTGGTAATCTCCGAGAACGTCAATTGGCGTACCATGGATAAAAAGGGCTGAATCGGTAGTTAGTTCGGGAGTTCTTTCTGTCCCGTTCGCACGCACGGCCAGCATGGGAAACCATTGAGACCGTCACAGTCGCGGTCGTTTGGTTCGGAGTCGTCTCGCTCGTCGATAGGGGGCGATCTACTGGTTGTCTCTGGGGTTCTCGTGGCCTTCGTTGGTGACGCGAACAATCCACACGACGAACGTTTGTTATGTATCACGACGGAGTGTCGATCGGTTAACCCCAGGGGAGGGTCCGAACGACGCCGGTGGTTTCGAGTATCATCCAGCAGAGAAAGAGAGTGTAGCCGACAACCAAGCTGTACGCTTCTGTTGTGGTCAATTCCATTGACGTTCGGAGAAACGAAAACAGAATTACGGTCGCGACGACGAGCACCCCCATCATTGGAACGGCGAGCGCGAAATCGACCGGTGCTGCTCCGGCGATAAGCACACCCGCCGGGATTGCCACAAGCAGGTCGAAGGTATTGCTACCGAGTACGTTCGCGAGGCTGGTGACATCCTCGTCCTTACGGGCGGCCTGCACGCTGACGAATGCATCTGGAAGACTCGTCGCCGCCGCGAGTATCGTCAGTCCCCACAAGAACGGTGGTGTTCCAAACGCCTCGCCGAAAGTGAGTGCGGCCCGGACGAGCCCCTCCACGGCGATGACAATGACGACGAGACTCGTGATGAGACGAAGCCACTCTTGACCCACACGGATGCTCGTCACCTGAGGGACGCCGTACTCTCGAGAATCGAGATATTGGATGAAGACGTAGAGCCCGTACAGACCGATCAACGGAAGAACGAGCAGCCGTGTCACTTCCCCGGTAAGATCGCCGCCACCGAGTGGATTGTAGATGACTGCCAACGCGAAGGTCAAGAGGAGCGAGGCAACGGCGAGCATATAAAAGAGCGCCTCCTTGTAGACGACATCTCGACTCGAGGTATACCGGTCGGTGACCAATCCGCTCACCCCTGGAATTACGAGAATATTGAATATCGCTGACCCAACGATGGCACCGACTCCGAGGTCGAACTCTCCGTGCAGCAGCGTCGAAAGGACGGTGCTCGACAGCTCCGGGAAACTCGAACCAACGGCAGTGATGATTGCCCCCTGCACGATGGCGGGTAAGCCGTAGTACGCGGCCAATTGTTCGCTTGCATCTTCGAGCCACCCACTCCCTTTCCAAACGACAGCGGTGGCGACGATGGCAACCAGCGTGGACCAGAGCAGCCCTTCCATCACCTATTCATCGACAGCAACGATTATCAATCGATACCAAATTTTGGATGTCGCTATGAGGTCCTCCTGTACACCACGATAATCTGTGACAGGAAAATATTAGGAATATTGTCTACCGGCTAGCTTGGAACGTGCCAAGAACAAAGTCTGTCCCGGGCGAAGTGTAGATGAACTACGAAGCACGGAGAATTTCAGAACGATCGTCCTATCGAAGCGATCATCATGAATCCGATTACAAAAGGAAAGATTACATTCAAAATCTGGCGTGCCAGGCGAGCAACTCGCTCGCAAATCGATATACAACAACAACGACGGCTGGAGAACATACTGTCGTTCGTCCGGCGACAGTCACGGTTCTACAAGCAACACTATGCGGATATCCCTGACGAAGTTACCAACCTCGAAGCGTTCCCACCGGTAACGAAGTCGGTGCTGATGGAGAATTTCGACGACGTGGTCACGGACACCGCCGTGACGAAAGCCGAAATCGACGAATTCGTCGCCGACGAAGCGACGATCGGAACGCGTTTTCTCGATCGGTATCCGGTCTGGGTAACGTCTGGGACAACCGGCGAACCGGGTATCTTCGTTCAGGATGAGACCGCACTAACCATCCTCAACGTCGTCCCGGATCGGTGGACACTACCGGTATTACTTGGTGTCGAGCAGTTCAGCCGAATCGTCAAGAACGGTGCTCGTGGTGCAGAGATTGCAGTCACCGGTGGTCATTTCGCTGGTGCGTCTGGAGTCGCGCTAATGCGCCGTGAGTCCACGTTCTACCGAAATCGCATTGAAATGTTCTCGCCAATGCAGCCGATGTCTGATCTCATAGACAAACTCAATCGATACCAGCCAGCCTTCCTCGTTGGCTACTCGACCGTTCTCGTTGAACTGGCACAAGCCCAACGAGATGGTCGCCTCGATCTCGATCCGGTATTCATTGCCCCGACTGCGGAGCCAATCTCGGGTCCAGAAAAACAGGAACTTGTACGGGCATTCGATTGTGTGGTGCGTGAGATCTACGGTGCCACGGAGTTCTTCCCGATTGCGGTTGAGTGTGAACATGGAAACCTCCACGCTAATACTGACTGGGTGGTTCTCGAGCCAGTTGATGAGGAGTATCAGCCGGTCGAATTCGGTGAGCCTTCCGATACCGTGCTGATAACGAACCTAGCAAACCGAATTCAACCGCTCGTCCGATACGACCTCGGTGACAGCATCACTATGTACGAGGAGCGCTGCCCATGTGGGAGTGCGTTTCCCATCATCGAAGTCGAAGGACGGCAAGGGGACGTTCTCCGGTTCGAAACCAATGATGGAGAAGAAATTCCGATTTTTCCACTCGCACTCTCCAGTGTTGTCGAGGAAGTGTCGGGGGTACATCGAGCGCAAATCGTTCGTACAGCCCCCGCCACACTCCAAGTTCGCGTTGAGGGTACTTCTGATACGACCGAGCGAGACGTCTGGGCGCAAGTCGAGCAGAACCTTCACTCGTTTCTTCGGAACCAGGGAATCAGTGGAGTGGCCATCAAAGCCGCATCAAAGGCACCACAACGGGATACACGAAGTGGGAAATTCCGTCACGTTTGGTCCGAATTGGAGCGCTAGACCACGTTTTTCGGAGATCAACTGTATCGAGATATGTCAGTCGAGCCGTTCGACCGTTTCATTGGTTCCGTCCACTCGGACATGGTTGCCCATTCCAAGTTTACTCGTCGTTCTGTTGACTCGAGACATGGTTTTGATCTATCGCACTCGGAGCAGTGGTGTACACAGCTATCCGCTAATCGGGGGGATAAGAAACGTAGACACAAAAGAAATTGATCGATAGTGAATGGATATGAGGTTAGTTCGGTAGTTCTTTCCGCCCCGTTCGCACGCATGGCCAGCAGGGGAAGCCACCGAGGCCGTCACAGTCGCAGTTGTCTGGTTCGGTCTCATTGTCCTCCGATAGAAAGGCCTCAAGCGTCCCGTCGTCGGTTGCGGTTTCGACGGCGGCCATGTGTTTGCAGAAGGTGGTGCGGTGAACGTGGTGCGGGCACGTGCAGGCCATCAGGTCTTCAGTCACGTCGTTGATGGACACGGTGTACTGGTGTTCAGCGGGGTTCTCGTGGCGCTCGTTGGTGACTTCGACGAGTCTGGGGAATAGATCTTGAAGAGATTGGTTTACTGAGAACTCCTCACTAGTGGTCGTTCCAAACTTCACCAACTCGGTCGTCCACGCGCTCGAGAACCGAATCTATGACGGTGATAAAATCGGTCGGGAAGTCTCGGTCAAACAGCATCCTCCGTACGTGCTTTCGGTGGTTGATGGAAGTGGTCTCGGGAATTGTGCGGGTTGTCGTGCCGATCCCATCGACACATCCACGCTGTGCCGCCTCTGTCCTCCCGGTACGTAATATTGAAATCACCATTCGTGTAGGCACGGATCTCGAATACAACCTGTTGAATTGTGTCAGGAAAGTACTGACGATCAAACCACGCTACGACCGACTCCGGTCGCTCGTGCGGAAAGACAGAGACAGACTCAACGAGTGAAAGCGTACCCAATCGACGAGCGAGATGGCGTAACAGGGTCTCATCGAGTGTTTTCTCGGTATCGTCGTTCATCGATCAAGCGGACGCTTGTGTGGTGTTGTCGTGGTTCTGTCGTGCCTGTTCGAGTTCTTCGATTCGCCGTCGAACGGTTTTCCACTCTTGCAACTCTGACCAGACATCCTCGACATCAGCATAGTCTGCATGATCGAGTGCATCCACGTGGTCGGGCCCCTTAGCATCGTATTTTTCGCGGTAGCGCCGCTCTTTTTCGATCAACGTGTTTAATCGCTGTTCGAGTTCCTCCATGGGGAGTCCACGTAGCCGATGAATCCGTCGCCATTGGAAATAATCCTCGTCACGGACGAATTCGTCTGGCGTCTCGTTGGTCTGCGTTAGCATCCCGATTTCCGTGAACCACTGCAGGTAGTCTCGAGCGGTTTCCTTCGAGACATTTGCTCTGTCGGCAATCGCAGCAACTCGTGTTGGCTCATACAGCTGCAGGGCAGTGGTGTACACCCGATCTCGTGTAGATTCGTTTTCCCACGTTTCGGTCCATTCCTCGGCGAGACTTGGTGGCTTGGGTGGGGTATCGTCTGAGGTCATATCCTATTCTTCGCACTACTACAGCATATATCTTGCTCGTGCTTAAAATATTGAGTAGTGAATACGAGTTATCGATTTTCGTGATGTTACTGACCGACTCCCTCCTGGACGTGAATCGACCCACCGCACTCACTACAGCTGTACTGGTCAGGGTTACGTACCGTCTTTGAACGTCGATAGCGGGGAATCCGACCGCCGCAGTCCTCACAGACGAGCCACCACTTTGGCGTGGTGAAACGTTCGCAGTGCCGCGAGGTGTCGAGGCGGTCCGTCCAGCGGGTGAATGTTGCCCCGTGATCCGCGTCGCCGAACTCGTGATACTGCCAGGCGTGGATGAATTCGTGCCGGACAGTCGCACTGAATTGCTCCCAGCCGTGGTGTTCGTAAGCCTTCCAGGTCAGCGTGATCGTGATTGCCTCTGTTGTCGGGTCGTACTTCGTGACGCCCGCCTGTCGTTGGGCTTGGTGTGAAACCTCCCAGTCGATTGCTTCGACCGGTAGGTCAGGGAAGTGCTCGGCGGCGACGTTCGTTGCGTGTAGCTGTGCTCGGTCAAGGAGGGCTGTCGGTGTCTCCGGTGTATCGTTGGTCTCAACAGTTAGAAACTATATCAGTAGAAAGAGAACAGTGAGAGATGTCGGATTAACAACTGCCGAGATTCCGGAAGTCGCTCTGGTTACATTTTGAACAACGGGATGGTTTCGAGATAAAGGTGGTACCGCATTCTTCGCATTCAAAAATATCACCGGCCGCCCGTACCTGCTGTCCCGTCTGCCGAGACGGTTTTTCTGAACTAAAAGCACCGCGTAACCGATGTAGTATTTCCATAGCAACGTATAGACACTTGCTCTACATCCATAGGCTTTATCACCAAAATGCCATAATGGCTTCCATCATTACTGTATAGAATATTGTTAATGAAGTCGGCTCACCGGTTATGAGATGCCGCTGAAACCCTCATACTCGCACTCCTTAGGTTCGTCATTCTTCACCCTCTAAGGAAAGTCTCAAGCATCCCGGGAAGTACTCGGCGGCGATATCGGCCGCGTGCTGTTGTTATTTCCCTCAGGTGTATCGTCGGTCGCTGCATCCGTGCTTTCCGTCAGCGTTTACTGGTCGGTGATATCTAAAAACGTCACTTGGCGAGACATGGATAAAAACAGCTGAAGTGGTGGTTAGTTCGGCAGTTCTTTCCGTCCCGTTCTCACGCATGGCCAGCACGGGAAGTCACCGAGACCGTCACAGTCGCAGTCTTCGGGTTCGGTCTCGTCCTTGGAGGGGAAGGCCTCAAGCGTCCCGTCATCGGTTGCGTGTTCGACGGCGGCCATGTGTTTGCAAAAGGCGTTGCGGTGGACGTGATGCAGGCACGTGCAGGCCATTAGGTCTTCAGTCACGTCGTCGATGGAGACAGTGTACTGATGGGATTCAGGGTTCTCGTGGCTCTCGTTGGTGACTTCGATGAGTCCGGGGGCATCGACGTCGACGGAGAACTGTTCCCACTGTGCGCGTTTCTGTGCCGTCTCGTCAGCTTCAAGGGCTGCGGATTGTTTTGTACTCATGGTCTTCGGGTAGCACTTCAGAAGACCGGTGCCGAGTGTTGGCGCACCCGTAGGGTTCACGAATCATCACGCTACATGAGGCGCAACATGTATCAGGTGAGAGCTTGTACTACCGAGTATGGCAACCGAAGAAACCAAGGTCAGCGACCGGGGAATGGTTACGATTCCGGCGTCGCTCCGCCGACGGCTCGACATCGAACCGGGCGACAAACTCCGCTGGAATGCGGACGATGAGGGAAACCTCTCTGTCGAGGTTGTCAAGCAACGCTACGGGGCGTTCGACGACTTTGAGCCGGTGTCAATGGGTGGTAGTGGGTCCGAAACGCACGACCTCGCGGGTCACGAAGAAGATCCTGCCTTCTTCGAGAACAACTGATGGCGGTTGCAGTCGTCGATACAGGCGTTCTCATCGGGATGGCGGATACTGATGACCAACACCACGACAGTGCTATGGAGATTGTTCGCGGGATGGACCACGGTGATCTCCCGACAGGGAGAGTAACGAACTACATTGTTCTCGAAACCCTCAATTGGATACACAACCGGAAGCGCCACGGGACGGCAGCAGAGACGTATGAGCGGTTGAATCAGTCTGCTGGATTCGAAATCCTCCACGCGGCACAAAAGGACTTCACCAGCGCTGTCACCCTTTTTCAGACCTATGATGGCCTCTCCTTTGGGGACGCGACAATCGTTGCGTACATGCAGCGAGAAGGCATCGAGTATCTGTACTCGTTTGATGATGACTTTGACGTGATCGAGGAAATCACTCGTCTAGAGACACCAGATAATCCGTTCAACTGATTATAGAGACCAGTCTTGCCTTGGCAGCTCAGATTGGTAGTGCAAATCTTTTGTAAGGAGTTCAAATCTTTCCTAAGGGCTTCCAAGGGGTTTTGGACAACTATAGTACGAGAGGAGCTTCACGAAGGTTATCGGAGGTTAGTATAAGCTACTAACCAAGTCTCGCTCTAAAACTCGAAGCAAAAGCGATGGCAATAACTCACGGAGAAAGCAATAGCCCGTGATAATTTTCCTCGTGTCTACTCCTTATCACGAGAACGACTTAAACAAGAATTGGTTAGTGACCGTCCGCTTCCTCGACGTGTAGTGACCCACTGCAGTTGCTACAGCTGTACTGTTCGGGGTTACGTACCGTCTTCGAGCGTCGATACCGAGCAATCCGACCGCCGCGATCCTCGCGAACAAGCCATCAATTTGGCGCGGTGAATCGCTCGCAATGCCACGAGGTGTCGAGGCGGTCTGTCCAGCGGGTGAACGTTCGCCTGTGATCGGTCTCGTCGAACTCGTGATACTGCCAGGCGTGAATAAGTTCGTGCCGGACGGTGGCGCTGAATTGCTCCCACCCGTGCTTCTCGTAGGCCGTCCAGGTCAGCGCAATTGTAATCTCCTCCGTTGTCGGGTCGTACTTCGTGACGCCCGCTTAGCGTCGGGCTCAATGTGAAGTCTCCCACTCAATCGTTTCGACCGGCAGATCCGGGAAGTGCTCGGCGGCGACGTTCGTTGCGTGCTGTCGTGCTCGGTCGAGCAGAACTGTCGCTGTCTCGGGTGTATCGTCAGTTGGTGCATCCACGCTTTCCGTGAGCGTTCGCTGGTCAGCGATCTCCGAGAACGCCATTTGGTGAGAAAATGCTGGGCAAGCCCGTAGTACTCGCCTTCGTATACGTCGAAGCCTCAAGTCGCTTCGACTGTCCCGTAGGTATCAATAGCGGAAGTGAACACACCCCATGTCCGGTGAATCCAGAAACCGACACTGAAGGTCTCTGCATATTTATGCAGATGGCAAAATAATCAGACAGTTTCAAATAGACCCAATCGAGAACTAACAGGAAGAGCGGCGTTAAGCTAACTCAAAACGCATCCATTGCAACGAATGCGTTACTGATGGGATGGTAGCCCGGTTCAACTGCCATCCCGCGGTTCGGGTCGTCGCGGTCATTCGTCGGGGACAGTCGCTCGAACCAGTTTCCGTGTCGGGGGTTGACAAAGTCCGATTCCCCATACTCCCATAGTCGATCGTACCAGTCTAAATACGCCTCGTCGTCGCGCCCGAGGAGTGCCGCCGCTCCGATGCCCTCGGTTATCGCCCAGCCGTACTTGTCCGCAACGACGGGCGCACCGTCCTCGTCCACAGTGTAGTAAAATCCCCCGTGTTCGTCGTCCCACCCAGTTTCAATCGCCCAGTCGAATAGGTCGCGTGCGGCGGATTCGAGCCACGGATCGTCGCAGAACTCGGCGAGAAGCGAGAGGAGTTTCGACCACTCCAGATGGTGACCCGGTTGGTAGCCCCAGGGGCGGAACTGGTGGTTCGGTTGGTCCTTGTTGTACTCCATATCGTGTGTCCAGTCGGCGTCGTAATGTTCCCAGAGTCGGCCATCCGTCTCCGCCGCGAGGTCCCGAGCGATTCGCTCCGCGATACCGTACGCACGGTCGAGATATCGATCCTCCTCGGTCACGTCGTAGGCGACGATCATCGCCTCGCAGGTGTGCATGTTTGCGTTCAGGCCGCGATATGGGGCAACCGCCTCCCATTCGCCGTCAGCACGGTCGGCGTACACTCCCTGCTCTGACTCCAAGAAGTGCCGATCGAGGGTTTTGACTGCGCGTTCGAGTTCCGTCTTCGCGCCCGGAATTCCTGCTTCGAGCGCCCGTGCACTGGCAAGCACGACGAATGCGTGGCCGTAACAGAATCGCGTGTTGTCTGCGGTGTCGCGACCGTCGAGTATCCAGTCGTAACCGCTGTTCTCAACGTCCCACTGGTGGTTCGAGAGGAACGACAGGCCGTGTTCGGCCGCCGTCCGACACCAGACGGGACCGTCGATGAGCGCGCCGACGCTGAAGTTGTGGACGGCCCGTGCGGTGGCGACGAGGTGTTTCGTCCGGCCGTCGTAGATGAAGCCATCGCGTTCATCAAGTTGGGCGACATACCCGCCGTAGCGAGTGTCGATGCAATCGGGGTAGTAGAAGTTCAGGACGCGGAGTATCTCGCGTCGAAGCAGTCGGGGGTTGCGATAGTTGAGCATTGTCATGAGTCGTGATCTCGTCGGTGGTATTGAAAGGATTCGGCTTCGTTTGGAAGAGTATACAGCGTTGGACGGGTGACAGTCAGGGCGAACTGAAGTGTGCAGCGAGGTGTTCGGCCCACCGCTCGTTCGCGTCCCGCGTTCGTCCTGCAATGTGGGGAGTATGGACGACATTGTGACGCCCGAGGAGCAGGTCGTCGAGTGAAAGCGGTTCCTCATCCCATACGTCCGCGGCGAGGACGATTTCGTCAGCGAGCACCCGTTCACGGACAGCGTCCATGTCGCAGATTCCGGCCCGTGTGACGAGGATGAGTATCGCCCCATCCGGGAGCGCGTCGATGTGATCAGCCGTCACAACGCCTTCTGTCGCGGGGGTCAGCGGAATCGTCGGGGCGAAGACGTCGGCATCGCTCACGAGTTCCTCCATGCTGTACACCCGCCGCGTGCCCGTGCTGTGGAAACACGGTTCGTCGGCGAACGGATCGTAGGCCGCCACATCGGCGCCGAGATGGCTCGCCGTCGCGGCGTAGCGACTGCCGATGTTGCCAATTCCGGCGACACGAACGCGCTTCCGTGCGACGGTGCCGCTCACGAAGTTCGGGTCATCCGCGAACTGGTGGCCGCGCGCGCCGGGCACCTCGTTGTCCAGTTGGTCGAGGTCCCACGCGTCGTGTGTCTCGGTCATGGCGGTGTGTTTTTGCGGGATTTGTCGAAGCGCGTCGATGGTCAGTCCAATACCGAACTCGGACACCGACTCGCTCCAGAACCCCTCCTTTGTGTGGTCGTGGACCGTCACGCCGCGGTCGCGGAGGTAGTTGGCTAGCTCCTCGTCCACGCCGTACATGGAGTCAGTCATCACGAACGTCTCCGTCAGGTTCGTGAACGCTTGAAGATCGGAGACAGAAGCACGGACGCCGAGCGAGACGAGCACCTCGACCGATTTGGGTGAGGAAACGGCCTCGCTCAGGTTCGTCCCCCTCGTTTCGGGCAGTCGAATGAACTCGACGGAGGTCCTATCTTCGGTCCAGAGTCGGTGCAGGTGGTCCGCGGCGAGCGGCCACACGTCTTCGAACAGCGGGTCGACGACAATTGTGCGTGTCATGGTGAGTTTTAAATGTCAGTAGTTCTATTCGAATAAGTACTGCATGGTGTCAAGTATGTCTGGCGGCATCCGGTGTGGTTCGGCGTTGTACGCCGGAATTTCGGCGGAAATCCATCCATCGTAGCCGACGTCCGAAAGCGCGGCGACGACGCTGTCCCAGTCGATGTCCCCCTGAAGAGGATACGTCGGTCGGTGAGCGTCCGTCAGCCAATCCTTGATGTGAACCTTCGAAATCCGATTGCCGAGTTCACGAATCCAGCGGTCGGGCAAGCCCCAGCGGAAGCCGTTGCCCACGTCGAAGTAGGCGGAAACCAGCCCAGCTGATTCGACAGCGTCGAGGAATTCGACGAACTCGCGCGGCGAGTACAGGAAGTCATTTTGGACATTCTCGATGCCGACGCCGACGCCGGCGTCCGCCGCGTAGCCTGCGATTTCGCGCACCGATTCGACCGCGCGGTCGTAGTCGGCGTCGTAGTCTGCACCAGGGGCGATGACCGCCGGAACGATGAGAATCTCCTCGGCGTCGAGCGTCGCGGCCGCGTCCACCATCTCCCGCGCGATGTCGATACCCCGCCGCCGTTTCTCCTCGTCGGCGCTCGACAGCGGATACTCCCAGTGAAGCGTGGTCGAAACGGCTGGAACGTCGAGTTCGTGTTCGACAGCGGTCTTCCGAATCTGCTCGCGTCCGTCCAGCGTCGTCAGCAGGCCGTTGGCTTGGTAGTTCGGTTCGACGCCGTCGTATCCGGCGTCGGCGAGGATTTCACACGTTGTTTCGATGTCCGATGCCGGAAATCCAGCTTGATTGAGCCCGTATTCGTGTTTCATGAGGTCCAGCGTCGTCCGTCGCTCGTTCGCTTCCGTTCTCGTTCGTCCCTGTCATCATCCGCCTGCCCGATAACGACGGCCCGCAAATCGTTGACGTTGGTTCCCGTCTCGCCGGTTTCGATGAGCGCGTTTCGGTCGTCGAGGAACGGATACGCGTCGTGGTTTCGCAACGCGGCGCGTGCGGCCGCCTGCTGCTCGGGCGAAATCGTCTCGTAGTCCACGAGGGCGCCCGCAGCGTCCGTGCTGCCGTCCAAACCGTCGGTGTCGATGCCCGCGACGACGATTCCGGGACGGTCGATTTCCCGCGTCGCGGCGAGGGCAAACTCCTGATTCGGCCCACCGACCCCGTCGCCGTCCACGGTAACCGTCGTTTCGCCTCCGGAAAGGAGAACCGCGGGCGGGTCGAGCGGATTACCGGTCGCGAGACATTCGACGCCGATTGCGGCGTGCGTGCGGCCGACGTCCGACGCTTCGCCGCCGATGCGGGACGACAGGACGAGTGGCGTATAGCCGTGTTCGCTTGCTTGGTTCGCCGCCGCGTTGAGTGCGGTCCAGTTGTCAGCGATGACGTGGTTCGTCACGCGCTCGAAGGCGTCGGCTTCGTCAGGTTCGGCGGCGGTCGTTTCCCGCCCGTCGAGCGTCGTTTCGATGTCCTCCGGAATAGCGTCAAGGAAATCATGGAGAACCGCGCGGGCGTTCTCTGGCGTCGCCTGTCCGGCATACGTCGGCCCGCTGGCGACCACCGACGGGTCGTCGCCGATGACGTCGCTCACGATCAATCCCACGACGCGGGCAGGGACGGCGGCGCGGGCGAGACCGCCGTCTTTCACACTCGACAGCGCGCGACGGACGGTGTTGATGTCGTGGATGTCGGCACCGGAACGGAGCAGACCGTCCGTGACCGTCCGAAACGAATCGAGCGAGATACCGTCAGCAGGGGCGGAGAGGAGTGCGCTGCCGCCGCCTGAAATCGCCGCGAGGACGAGCGTCTCACTGTCAGCGTCACGGGCGGCGTCAAGAATGTCCCTCGCCGCGTCACGGTTGCGTTCGGTCGGCAGCGGATGGTCACCGGGGCGAACCTTGATTCGTGTCGTTTCGGCGGGCGTGTCCGTCACGACGATGCCGTGGGTCAGATGCTCGCCGAGGACGGATTCGAGGCTTGCCGCCATCTCTCCGGCGGCGTTCCCCCCGCCGAGGACGACGACGCGCGAGAAGTCATCGAGGTCGAACGTCTCGCCTGCGACGGTGAGCATCGACCCGTCACGAGAGAGGGTTCGGCGGACGACTTCCCGCGGCTGTGCGGCGTCGATACCCGCGTGCAGGCAATCGAGCGCGACGGTTCTCGGCGACGGTGGCTTGGTGTGGTCGTGAGTCATCGGTTTCCACTTCGGGTTTTCTTACGTTTCGTTCGCGTCCCGTGTTAACAGTGCAGTTAGATACTCGGCGTGGCACCACGCGAGCGGCATGGCGAACCGAACCACGTCGCGGTCCTTCGTCTGTGCTTCGAGGTCGCGGTAGGCCTCCTGCATGTGACCCAGTTCTTCGGCGACGAAGTCAAAGGACACGTCGCGCAGGACGTCCTCGTCGAACTCCTTCTCGAAGTCGAGTCCCGTATCCCACTCGTTCTCCATGAACGCCTCGAACCGTCGTCGAGTCGTGAGGTGTTCGGGAATGTGGCCCTCTTCGTTCGCGTGGCGTACGATCGTTTCGAGGACATCGTTTCCGCGGTCGGTTTCGCCGTTCACGAACCGGTACTGTGCGTGCCACGCGGTGTACTGCAACCACGGTCCGTTGCCGCCGTGTTGGTGGACGTCGAAATCGCGGTAGAATCCCATGAATCGCTGGATACCGCCAATTTCCGGGTCTTCGAGCGCCGTTGCGCTCCTGTTCGCCGCCTCGTGAAGCGACTCTCCGAAGAGGTCGCCGAGGCCGAAGTAGAAGGGAGCGAACAGCGTCACGTCGGGTCGTGTGTCGAGTTCTCCGGACGGAGCGTACCGCCGTGGGACCTGTGCCGGACTCGTGAACGCGCGTTTCACGCCGCCTTCGAGGTGCGACCGGAACGTGGAAACGTGCTGTTCGACGTCCTCGGACTCCTCGGGGAGGAGCGAGAGCGCCCGTTCGATGTCGCGGAGGGCGGACACGAACACGCAGTTGACCCACAGGGTGTAACCGGATTCGATGCGGCCCTCGTGAATGCTCGTCGTGCTCTCGACGAGATGGGCGTTCGAGTCAAACAGGTCGTCGTGAATGTGTGAGACGGAACGGTCCGCCGCCTCGATGACGTCCTCTCGAAACGATGCGTCGGTCGTTTCGAGCGCGTCGGTCGCATCGAGGGCGAACACGGCATTGGCAAGGATTTGGAGGCCGTGTCCGACGTTGTCCTCCTGCTTGTAGATGCCGCGGTCGGTGCCGTCGAGGGCGTATCGCTGTCGCCACCGCCCGTCCTCTTCCTGTGCGACAAGGAAGAATCGGGCGACGTCGAAGATGTGTTTCCGACACTGGTCGGGACGAACGCCCGTTTCGACCGCGTGAAGCCACGCCTTCGTGATGCAGGCGATGTCCCGCGGATAGGCGTAGGGATAACGGTCGTCCGGGTCGCTCGCGAGCGGGACCGACCCATCGCAGTCGGCCGGATAGACGAGGTCTTCGAGGACGTCGAGGTGGAACGTCGGGTCGTCGAGGGCGGTTGTCGGCGAGTCGTGAATCGTGTTGTTTGTTATATTATGTGACATTTATTGGAAAGCGTGGTCAGTTGGAGATAGAGGGTCGATGTTTCCGCTCGTCAGAAAGCCCCCGCGTTTTGCGTGCGATGCCGGAGTCCGAGTCGAAGAGGAACACGTCCCGCGGGGACACCGTCACGCCGAGCTTCTCGCCCGGGTCCGGATAGGTGTCGGACGGGACACGCGCCATCACGTCCTGATTGGCAACCGAGAGGTGGATGAAATTATCGTTCCCTTGGTACTCCGAAACCGTGACAGTCGCGGTGAACGTCCCTTCGGCGGGGTTGTCGAACAATTGAACGTCCTCTGGCCGGAGTCCCAGCGTTACGGTGTCTCCGTCCGCGAGAGAAACCGTATTCGGCGGAACCGTCGCGAGCGTCGTCCCGCCGTGGTGGAACGCCAGTTCGCTTCCATCCTCATGGACCGTCGTCTCGAAAGTGTTCATCGAGGGACTGCCGAGGAACGTGGCAACGAACTCGTTTTCCGGGTGGTCGTAGGCCACTTCCGGCGGCGCGACCTGCTGGAGTTCGCCGTCGTTCATCACAGCGATTCGGTCGGCCATCGTCATCGCCTCCGTCTGGTCGTGGGTGACGTAGACCGCCGTGACGCCGAGGTCGGTCTGCAACTGTTGGAGTTCCGTCCGCATGCGGGCACGGAGTTTCGCGTCCAAATTCGACAGCGGTTCGTCCAGCAGGAACACGTCCGGATCGCGGACGATGGCCCGCCCAAGCGCGACGCGCTGTTTCTGCCCGCCGCTCATCTCTTCGGGTTTGTCGTCCAGCAGTTCGGTGATGTCGAGAAGTTCGGCGATTTCGTCCACCTTGCGGTTTCGCTCCGCCTTGCTCAGATCGGTCGAGTGTTTTAGCCCGTAGGCCATATTCTCTCGCGTGTTCATCTTGGTGTAGAGCGCATAGCTCTGGAACACCATCGCGATGGAACGTTCGCTCGGCGCGAGGTGTTGAACCTCGCGGTCGCCAATGGTGATCGTCCCGTCGGTTACGGTTTCGAGTCCGGCGAGCATCCGGAGCGTGGTGGATTTCCCACAGCCGGATGGCCCGACGAGGACTAGAAACTCGCCGTCATCGATGTCGATGTCGAGCGAATTGACCGCCACTTCGCGGCCCTGTGCGTCGTCGTAAATCTTCGTGAGGTCGTTCAGTTCAAGCGTCGCCATTCGTCTCACCTCCGTGGTCGTATTCCGTAGTTCGGTTCATCGAATCGCCTCCCCCATCGCGTCGAACGCATGGAGTTCCGTCCGGTCGAACGCTACGTCGACGCTCGTACCGGGCGAAACGCCCTCGGGAAGCGCCCGAACGCGGGCGATGAACGTGTTGTCACCTCGCGCGAGTTCGAGTTCGTAGGCGTTGCCGAGCGGTTCGATAACCTGCACGGAACAGGTCACGGCGTTCGTCAGATTCTCCGAGTCCGGTTGGGAGACGTTCGCCACGTCCTCGCCGAGCGTTTCGAGCAGATGCACGTCCTCGGGTCGGACTCCGAGCGTTTCTGTGTCGGCGGGAAGCGCCGCATCGAGCGAGACGGCGTCGCCGTTCGGCAGGAGCGTGACGCCGTCGTCGACGAACACGTCGAAGAAGTTCATCGGCGGGTTGCCGATGAAACCGGCGACGAACTCGTTTGTCGGCGTCTTGTAGATCTCCTCGGGGGTTCCCACCTGTTGCAGTTTGCCGTCATCCATCACGGCGATGCGGTCGGCGACGCTCATCGCCTCTTCTTGGTCGTGGGTGACGTACACCGTGGTCGTTCCCAGTTCCTGCTGGAGTTCCCGAATTTCGAAGCGCGTTCGAACCCGGAGTTGTGCGTCCAAGTTCGACAGCGGTTCGTCCATCAGGAACGCCTTCGGTTCACGAATGATGGTTCGACCGACCGCGACGCGCTGTCGCTGGCCGCCCGACAGTTGGCCGGGTTTCTTTTCGAGGAGGTCCTCGATTTCGAGGAGTTCGGCCGTGTGTTCGACTTTTGCATCGCGTTCCTCGTCCGTAACGTCCATCTTCCCGAGCGGGAATTCGAGGTTGCCGCGGACGGTCTTGTGCGGGTAGAGCGCGTAGCTCTGGAACACCATCGAGAGGCCGCGCTCTTGTGGAAGCGTCCGCGTGACCTCCTCGTCGCCGATGTCGATGCGTCCGGCGGTCGGCGTTTCGAGTCCGGCGATCATCCGGAGCGTGGTCGATTTGCCACAGCCAGACGGGCCGAGAAGAACGAGGAACTCGCCCGGTTCGATGTCGAGCGAAAGGCCCTCGACGGCCAGCACGTCCCCGTATGACTTTTCGATGTCTGAGAGCGTGATTCCGGCCTGTTTCGTCTCGACCGCAGACTGGTTCGTTTCCGTACTGGAAGCCGATTCCGCGTCAATTTCGGTCGTTTCGGAGGACATTGGTTAGCCCTCCACCGAACCGAAGGTGAGGCCTTCGACCATGTATTTTTCGAGGTACACGAACATGATGATGATCGGAATGCTCGTCAGCAGCGATGCAGCCATTATCTGTCCCCACACCTGGTGGAACCCTGACGAGAGTGCGTCCAGACCGATAGGAAGCGTGAACGTCGATTGGGACTGGAGGAAGATGCTGGCGAAGAGGTACTCGTTCCACGCGATCATGTACGTGTAGATGAACACGGCCACGATGGCGGGTGCCGACAGCGGGAGTGTGATGCGGAAGATGACTTCCAACCGCGAGTAGCCGTCCATCATCGCCGCCTCCTCGATTTCCGGTGGGACGCTCCGGAAGTAGTTCCCGAGCATGTACAGCGACACCGGCAGCGTCTGGACGAGGTACGTGATGACCAGACTGCCGAGGTTGTCCACGAGTCCCATCCAGACGATTATCTTGAAGAGGGGCACGACCAGCAGGATACCCGAGAACATGTACACGAGCAGGACGCCGCGCGAGAACAGGCCTCGTCCGGGGTAATTCAAACGGGCGAAACTGTACGCGCCGAACGTCGAGACGACGACGGACATCCCCGCGGTAATCACCGAAATGATGAGGCTGTTTTTGAAGTACGTGACGAACGGGAACGTCTCGGGGCTGAAGACGCTCTCGTAGTGTTTCAGCGTCAGGTCCTGTGGCACGAACGACGGCGGGAGCGAGTAGATAGCGCTCTCCGGCATGAAGCTCGTGACGACCATCCAGTAGAACGGAAGGAGCGAGACGAACAGCGTCAGCGCTATCGCCCCATAGAACACGACCCGTTCCCACAGGCTGGTTTCGATGCGACTTCGTCCGAAGGCGTTACTGAAGCCCTCGGACACCGTAGCGAGTATCGTTTGTATCATGTGTTACCACTCCAGAATCCAGCTGACGTACACGAGCACGAACATCATCAGCGCGACGAAAAGCACCATCGCGATGGCGGCCGCCTGCCCGTGATTGTAGTTTGCGAACGCCGTCTGGTAGGCGTACAGCGACAGGGTGTTTACCTTCTTGGTCAGCAGCCAGATGTCGGCGAACTTGTTGAAGTTCCAAATCCAGCGAAGCAGGAAGACGGTGGCGAGGACGTACTTCAACTCGGCGAGTGTGATGTCCTTGAACCGGGCGATGTATCCCGCACCGTCTATCTTCGCCGCCTCGTACATGTCGCTCGGAATCGCTTGCAGTCGAGCGATTATCATTAGGAACGCAAACGGGAAGTAGCGCCACGCGTCGAATGCGATGACCGTCCAGAGCGCGGTTTTCGCGTTGTTCAGCAGGTCGATGTCCCCGCCGTAGATGCCGAGGACGTTACTGAGGAAGTACGGAACCATGCCGTACAGTGGGTCCAACAGCCACTGCCAGACGTAGGCCACCGCGATGAGCGGGGCGACGTACGGCAACAGCATGAGGCCGCGGACGAGGCGACGGCCGCGGAATTTCCGGTTGAACAGAATTGCGACGCCGAGTCCGCCGACGGTCGCGAGCAGGTCGCTGAGGAGCGTGAAGATGACAGTCGTTTTGAGCGCATCCCAGAACTCGCCGCTCGAAAGGAGAGTTTGGTAGTGTTCGAGACCGACCCACGTCGGGGAAGCGTCAGGTGACAGGGGGACGTTCGTAAAGCTCAGGTAAACGTTATAGAGGACGGGGTACACGATGACCGCGGCGACCAGCAACAACGCCGGTGCGATGAGCAGATAGCCGAGAATGGCCTCCTTCTGCTCCACGGTATAATCGCCGTCCAACGACAGCTTCGTACGATTTGCTAAACTCATGAGTAAAATTGGGTCATGGTCGGTTTCAAGCGAGATCGATTACTCCTTGATGGCGTCTCGCATCTTCTTCGCCTGCTCTTTGGCGACGGTGTCGGCGCTCTCGCCGTCCGTCACGCGGGAGATAGCCTCGGCGACGAGGAACTTGTTCGTGATGTTGCCGAGTTCCGGGAACGCCTTGCCGTCGACGTAGCCGAAGCGCTCGATGTTCTCGAAGGCGGCAGACACGTCCTCCACCGTCGAACCCCACGCTTTCAGCGTCTCGTTGTCCTTGAACTCGTCGCTGCTCGCGGTTTTCTTGAGAACGGGGTTCATTCCGCCAGGGGCCATGTGGAGCCAGTCGACGTACTTCTTCGTCATCATGTACTCACACAGCGTCTTTCCGGATTCGAGCTGGCTGTCTGAGGCCGACTCAAAGAGGTTGAGACCGACGATTTGGCCGAACGAGCTCTTGCGCTTGTGTTCGACGTACGGGGCAAAGCCGGTGTCCTTCACCATCTTCTCGCCCTTGTCGACGAGGTCGCCCATGATGAACGTCGAGTACTGGATGAGGTGGGACTGTTCGTTGAGGAACGTGTTGTTCGCGGTCTTCCACGTGTCCTTGCCCGGCGGCGTGTATTTCGAGAGTTTGCCGTAGAAGTCGAGGGCCTCTATCATCTCTTTGCTGTCGAATACGATGTTGCCCTCCTTGTCGAACACGCGTGCGCCGTTCGAGCGGGCGAAAGGCGTGAAACACTGACGGGCGAACGCCGTCTTCTTCGTGCCGACGACGATACCATACTGGTTCTTATCGGGCTTGTGGAGCGTCTTTGCCGCCTTCAGCATGGCGTCCCACGTCGTCGGCTGTTTCAATCCGTTGTCCTCCAAGACACTCTTTCGGAACCACATCCCCTCGACCCACCCGTACATCGGAATCGCGTAGTGGCCGCCGTCGGGCGCTTTCGTGAGGTCAAGTGCACCTTTGTAGAACTTGTCCTTACCGATAGAGCTGATGACGTCGTCGGCCGCTTTCGTCGAGAGAAGACCGCCGCTGCCGAGCTTTTGCATCGGCGAGAGGCCGAACTCCGCGACGGTCGGAAGCGTGTCGGATGCGCGGGCTGACGAAATCCGGGTCGGCAGGTCGTCTTCCTTGACCGCGTTCATCGTGACCTTCGCTTCGTGGTTCGATTCAAACGAGTCGAGGACGCCGTTGATGACCTTCTTGCGGTCGTTTTCCACGTTGCTCGTCCAGAAAGTGATGTCCTTGGATTCGCTGTCACTACCACTGCCGCCGAGACTGCCGATACAACCGGCGAGCGCCGTTACGCCAGCCGCCCCGCCGAGTGATTTTAGCACCGTACGTCGCGTTTTTTCCCCGTGTTTGTGGTCGCCTGTCATAGGAACTCTTTCCTACTCAACCATGAAGAATAAGACATATATAAATCTTGCCCATAGGTTTGATACAGGAGTGAATATGAGAATTCGCATGGTCGGTACGAGGCACAATTCAGAAATTCGGTTAGAAGATTCAACTTGATAGGATGGCAAGCAATACACAGATGGACATCGACGAACTTCGCGACGGACTCCGAGAGGCCGGACTTTCGACGTATCAAATCGATGCATACGTTACCCTCCTCTCCCTCGGGAGCGCGTCCGCGACGTCCCTCGCTGAACAGGCGGATGTTCCGCGGTCACGGATTTACGACGTACTCCGGGACTTGGAGGAGGACGGCTACGTGGAAACATACAAACAGGACGCGCTGCGTGCGCGGGCCAGCGAACCGACGGACGTACTCCAGAACCTCCAATCGCGGGCGGAAACCCTCACGAACACGGCCACCGAGATTCGAAAGAGGTGGCAGCAGGCCGGCGTAGGCGGCCATCGAATCAGCGTCCTCAAGCGCGTCGAGACGGTCATCGAACGGGCCGAGGAAGCGATACGAAACGCCACCAATCAGGTACAACTGTCGGTGACGCCCGAACAGTATGAGGCACTCGCCCCCGCCCTCGAAACTTGCTACGAGAACGATGTCTTCGTCTCCGTGTCGCTCAACACGAGCCACGAACAACCGACGGACCTCCCGACCGACGAGGAGTTAGACGGCGTCGTCACGGAAGCGCGTCACCGCCACCTTCCCGCGCCGTTCCTCGCCCTCGTGGACCGGAAAATAACCTGCTTTGCACCGCACACCGACCCGGTGGAGCAGTACGGTGCGGTGTTCGAAGACGAGACGCTCTCGTACGTCTTTCACTGGTATTTCGAGGCCGCACTTTGGGAATCGTGGCCCATCGTCCACACGAACCACAGCGAGACGCTTCCCGCCGAGTACGTGAACATCCGGCGCTGTATTCGAGACATCGCGCCGCTCCTCAAGGAGGGTGCGACCATCACCGCGACGGCTAAAGGCCGGGAGAGGGGGAAACGAAACGTCGTAGCGCTCACCGGGGAAATCACGGACGTACTGTACGCCAACGGTGACCTCCGCGACGCGACACAGACACCCTCGCTCTCCTCGCTTGCGGGACAGGCGACCATCGTCATCGAGACGGACGAGGGCGAATACGGTATCGGTGGCTGGGGTGCCGTGCTCGAAGACATGGAGGCCGACAGGATCATCATCGAAACAGTGAGTTACCCCGATGACCAGGAGGACACCTGATGCTTCCCGACGACTGTGCACTCGCCATGGATTCTGGCCGACAGGTGATCGTCGATTCGGTGGGGAACGTCACCCCCGAAACGCCCGAAACCGGGGTGTACGAGTCCGACCATCGGTACCTCTCCAGCCTCGAAATCGAGGTCGGAGACGGCGACGGGTGGATCGTCTTCGGTCGCGAGTCCCGTGACCGCGGCGTGACGACGACACTCGCCAGTCCGACCGTCGGAACTGGCCGTGGCGAGCAGCGATCGTGGACGCTCGGCAAACGCCTCGAACTGACGGCGACGGGTGTCACCGCCACGGTTCGACTCACGAACAACACCCAAACCGCGCGGGAAACCGAAATCACGTTCGACCTCACACCAGATTTCGGCCACGTCTTCGAAATCCCGGCGTTCTTCTCGCCACGGGAACACCAAAACAGACCGATAACCGTGGAAGAACGCTCGTCCGGGTGCACGTTCGTAGGGACCCTCGCGGACGGGACGGAACGGCGGGTCGAGGTCGGGTCGGAGTCCGCCCTCGATGCCACCGTTGACAACGAGTCGGCGACGTTTTCGACCGCCGTGACGGTTCTCCCCGCATCGACGCACTCGGTCGAACTCGACATCGACCTCCCGGCCGGACGGCGGGACACGCCCGAAATCAAGTCTGACGTCGATTGTCCGCAGTACGGACAACTCATAGAACGCGCTGCGGGAACGCTCGGCGCGCTGATGCTCCCGTGCGGCGTCCCGGCGGCGGGCGCACCGCGATTCCTCGCGCCGTTCGGCAGGGACTCGCTGGTCGTGAGTTATCAACTCCTGCCGTTCGATTCGACCGTTGCGGAGCGAACGCTCCGGTTTTTGGCCGCGGAGCAAGGGACAGAAACCGACGATGCGACGCTCGAAGCGCCCGGCCGTATCATGCACGAGAAACGACACGGCGACCTTCCCGCCATCGGCGAAAGCGTTCGAACGCCCTACTACGGAACGATCGATGCGACGCCGCTGTTCGCCGCGCTATTTTCGGACACGATGGCGGAAACCGACGACGAATCGCTGTTCCATTCGGTGTACCCCCACGCCAAGGCGGCCGTCGAGTGGACGCTCGACGAACTGGACGAGGAAGGCCTTCTCTTCTACGAACCGCACGACCGCCCACTCGGGCTTTCCCATCTCGGATGGAAGGACAGCGCCAGGGCACTTTTACACCCGGACGGAACGCCTGCACAGGGGGCAGTCGCTCTCGCCGAGGTACAGGGCTACGTGTTCCGCGCACTGACGCGGTTCGCGCCGCTCGCCGAGCGTGCCGACGATTCGACGCTCGCGGCGGCGTGCGACGACGCCGCGAAAACGCTCGTCGAGACGTTCGAGGAACATTTGTGGCTTCCCGAGGAGGGGTGTTACGCGCTGGGCATCGACGACCGAGGCGTCATTCCGAGCGTGGCGTCGAATCAGGGTCACGCGATTTGGGGCGGGTTAGGAAGCGACGAGCGAGTCGCGCAGGTCGCGGAACGACTGACGAGCGACGACATGCTCACGTCGGCGGGCCTTCGAACGTTCGCGGCATCCCACGATTCGTTCGACCCGCTCTCGTACCATCGTGGGAGTGTCTGGCCGCACGATACGAGTATCGCCGCGATGGGGTTCGCGGAGCGGGGGTACCACGAAGCCGCCGAATCGCTCGCCGTGTCAGGGCTGACGGCACTGTCCGACACAGTTCGGGCGGACTTCCCGGACCGCTTCGGCTTCCCGGAACTCATGGTCGGCTTCGACGAGGACCTGTCGGTGGGGACGGTTCGCCACCCGGACGCGTGTATTCCAGCGGCGTGGAGCGCCGGGAGTGTGTTCGGCTTTCTGCAGAGCGTACGGAATTGAACCGGGGTACGGCAGACGCGATAGCTGAATTGGTCCGGTAGTCACGCCGAGCGACGAACGACGACGAGGAGGAGTATCGCCGCGATGCAGGTCAACCCGGCCAACAGCTCCCATCCGGTTCCGTAGCCCGATCGTTCGACCAGTATGCCGAAGACCGGCGGGGCGACGAGTCCGCCGACGTTGATGGCGGTCTGTCCGCCTGCCGTTGCGGCCCCGATATCGTCGTCATCGACGAGGGTGCTCAGACAGGAGTAGAACACGCCGGTCGAACCGTATATGGAGAGGCCGAGTCCAGCGAACACGACGAGCGCGAGAGGAAACGATGAGATGCCCGAGGCGAGCGCGGCGAACAGGACGACGCCGCCCGCGATTTGCACGAGGGCGACGGTCGCCGAGCCACGGGCACCGCCCAGTCTGTCGGCGGCGGTTCCGGCACCGATGCGGGCGGCACTTCCCATGACTTGCGTGAGCGCCAACACGATACCACCGATGGCGGTCGTTTTGCCGAGGCCATCCACGACATAGAGCACGATGTAGCCAAGCATAGCGAAAATAGACGCACCGAGGAAGAACCCGGCGGCGACGAGCAACAGATACGGCCCGTTCGACCGAAGGTTGGAGAAGTCGGGGCGCGACATCCGTCCGTCGCCGGACGACCCGCCGTAGACGGTGGCGAATCCAAGCGCGTAGCCGCCCGCGAGGACCGCGATGACCCAGAAACCGAGTTGCCAGGCTGCGACCGCCGCGACGCTAGTGACGACGAGCGAGGCGACCGCGCTCCCGGCAGTGACGCCGACCTGTTTCAACCCCATGGCGAGGTTCTGTCGCCCGTCCGGCGCGCTGGCGATGATGCCCCGGTTCGACGCGGGCATCGCGGACGAGTAGGCCGCGCCCAACACGACACCCGCGACGAGCAACCATGCGTACGAGGTGGCGATGGAAACGCCGACGGTGGCGGCCGCGAGACCGCCCAATCCCACGACCATCACGCGTTTTTCGCCGTAGCCGTCCACCGCGGCACCGCTCGGGAACAGCGCGAGCGTGTAGCCGAACAGCGCTGCCGTCAGGAAAAAACCGACGCTCGACGCCGACAGGGAGAAGGCATCGCGGACGACGCCCGTCGCGGCGAAGATACTGTAATAGCAGAGGCTCGCCGCGGTTTGCCACCCGGTAACCGTCGCAACCGACCGCCAGCTTTCCGACACGAAAGTAGATTCCTCATCGAAAACCACTCGAGGCGGGGCGGTAAGTTTGACGACAGCGGCCAACGTTGTACCGTTCTTCTGGCGGGAAATCACTTTTCAAGTAATATTCAATCCTACTATTCTAAGGGAAACGTACTCAACCAGCTTTTGGCTGAAGTGTAGCATGTTCATAGACATAAAGATCAAGATCAAGATCATGGTCCTACATCGTGGAGGCTGCCGTTCTTTACATCTGATTGAAATATTCCGCTCAATTACATCGAGCAAAAATTCAGAGAAGTGCCTAGCGGTGACATCCCCGTGCGCTTGCGCTCGGTCAAGCAGCCTGCTCTCAGTCGTCGCGTTCGGTCGAACCAGCAGTGCTTTCGTTGAGCATTTGCCGGGTAGCTACATTGGACAGCGTCGTTTAGCGTAACATAAAATGAAAAAGTGGGTGGGTTAGCAGCAGTCGGTGAGTGCGTCCTTCCGAGTGGCCTCCGCGCCACAGTTCTCACCCTGCCAGAACGTGTGATCGACGGTGCCGTCCGTGTCGTAGCCAGTGTGTGGGGAACCAACATGATCGTTATTATTATACACCGACAGGAAAGCGTTCAGCGAGCCGTCGACGGTTGCGTTTTCGACGGCGGCCGTGTGTTTGCAGTAAGCGCTGCGGTGGACATGATGCGGACAGGTGCAGGCCATCAGTTCCTCGGTCACATCGTCGATGGACACGACGTATTGGTGGGCTGCGGGGTTCTCGTGGCTCTCATTGGTGACTTCGACGAGTCCGGGGGCATCGACGTCGAAGGCGAATTGGTCGGCCTGTGCGCGTTTCTGTGCCGTCTCGTCAGCTTCAAGTTCACTAGGCGATTTCGACGAAGACAAGTACTCCACGAAGGGCCAATACGCATCCAAGCAAACGGTTGGATTGAATTACCGGCAGGGCGTCTCATATCGCCTACAGCTGAACAAACGTGTAGGCAAGTACTGCCTGCTGGAAACCTTCATTAGTTCTGAAGTCACCTTGTAATCCATGGGAAAGTTAGTAGCTATAACGACTGATAACAAGGAAATAGAATGTCACGATATAAGAGAAGGAGACAATGGTTTACAACTTCGTAACGAGGAGAAAGAGCTTGTTGGATATATTCCCTATAACCGTCTCTGCTACGTAGAAACGACGTAAGCTAGTTTCTGATCAATTCCCGAAGGACATTGCTGGGCTTGCCGAGCATCGACCCGACAAACTCGACGAACTCCGGGAGATTGTCTGTGAGGAAGTCGGCGAAAAGTAAGTTGTTGTGTCGTCCTTTTGAAATTCCGTAGTGGTTGAGATACTACGGGCTATGATAGAGTGTGCGCTACTACCAAGAGCGATTTTACAGAGAAAACGGGTTATGGAGTTATTTGTGCGTAGGCCATTAGAGACATACAGCGATAAGGTTAAATTATTCACATAATGAATAGTCAAATGGCTGGCGTTGGAGCACTTATCCTTCTAATCGCAGTTGTAACGTTCTTCATGCCTGGAATGACGATCCTCGATTTCGAAATGAAGACAACCTAGTGCATCACCAGATCGCGTCCACTGTGGAAGGGTGTCGCCTGTCGACGTCGATCCCGAGGACGAGTGCCGTCACTTGTACCCCAATAATCGAAGACCGTTCAGTGAAACGAGGACTGTAGACCCTTCGTGCCCGACCACTGCGAGTGGGAGTGAAAGTCCACTCAGGAGGATGGTCCCCACCATGAGCGCAATTGCACCGAAGGCAATAGCGAGGTTGATCGTGAGCGTCCGGCGTGTCTTTCGACCGAGCCCAAGCACATACGGTATTTTGCTGATATCGTCGCCCATCAGGACAATATCGGCGGTTTCGAGTGCGACGTCTGTTCCGGCACCCCCCATCGCAACACCCAAGGTCGCCGTGGCGAGCGCTGGTGCATCGTTCACTCCATCACCGACCATCGCCACGGTATCGTAGCGCTCAACCAACTCCTCAACACTCGCAACTTTCTCCTCGGGAAGTAACGCTGCCTGGACCTCGTCGATACCGACCTCATCTGCGATCCGCTGTGCGACGCGTTCGTTGTCGCCCGTCAGCATCACGATGTGGTCAACGTCGAGAGCCCTGAGTTCCGAGATCATGTCTGCAGCCCCCGGACGAACGGTGTCAGTGAACGCAAGCCAACCGAGCACGTGGACCGAGTCCTCGATCTCCTGTGCCACGAGCACGCTCGTTTTTCCCTCCGATTCCAGCGTTTTCAATCGCTCTAATCCCGTCCCTACCCCATCGATTGTCCGGTCTGCAAGGACTGTCCCGAAGTAGGTGGAATTGCCGATATGGATCGTCCGGTTTTCGACCACAGCTCGAACTCCTTTACCGGCGACCGCTCGAAATCCGTCAGCGTCCGGGATGTCGAGTGACTGCTGCTCTGCTGCTGTGACGGTCGCCTCGGCGAGGTGATGTTCCGAGCGGGTCTGTACCGCGGCCGCCACCGCCAGGAGCTGGCCGTTGGTACTCACCGCACTGGAGATGGGACTTGCGTCGCGGACTATGACATCGGTTAGCTGTGTATCGCCTTTGGTGAGCGTCCCGGTTTTGTCGAACGCGACTGCATTGATGTTCGCTGCTGCCTCGACGTGTTCACCGCCTTTGAACAGGACACCCTGCCTTCCGCCCGACGCAATCGCCGAGAGCACCGCCGCCGGCGTCGAGATGATGACCGCACACGGTGATGCCGCGACCATGAGCGTCATCGCCTGGTAGAACGTACTCGTGAACTCTGCGTCCAGCAAGAGCAGTGGAAGCGCGATAGCCGCGATTGTCAGGCCGAACACCCCGAGAACATACGGCTGTTCGAGGCGGTCGATGAGACGCTGCGTAGGTGCCTTCTCGCTTTGGGCGCTTTCGACCATATGGATGAGTCGCGTGATGGCCGACTCGTGTGCCTGCCGGGTCACTTCGACCTCTAAACTCCCGCTTTCGTTGATCGTCCCGCCGAATACCTCGTCTCCGGGACCCTTTGGCACGGGCATGGACTCGCCAGTGAGTGATGCCTGATCGACCGTACTCTCGCCTGCTTCGACAACGCCGTCGAGTGGAATCCGGTCGCCGGGTCGGACGACGAACACGTCGCCAACCGCGACTTCGTCGGTGGGCATCGTAACCTCCTCGCCATCGCGCACCACCTGTGCTGAGTCTGGGCGCATCTCGATGAGCGACTTTATCGCACGGCGCGACCGCCCAATGGCGTAGTGCTGAAGCACGTTCGACAGTGAGAACAGGAACAGCAACATTGCCCCTTCGAACGGCGCACCAATCGAGAGCGCTCCGAGTGCGGCGACGATCATTAACAGGTCGATATCGACCGCTTGATGGCGGAGTGTCTCAATTGCTCCCTCAAGACCGTACCACCCACCGAAGACGTAGGCGACGCCGTACCCGGCCCACATGAGGAATCCAGGCCCGTCTAGCCATCCCGTTGCCAGACCGGTCACCATCCCGGCAAGCGTCAGACCGACGAACACCGCTTCTCGACGCAGTTCCGAGCGGGTACTTACGTCGTCTAGTCCAGTTTCAGTATCCTCCCGAACTGAAACGTCGTGGTCACGGACTACCTCTTTGAGTGTCTCTTCAGCGGTGACATTCCCGTCGTATGTTATGCGTGCGCTCCCAGTCCGGAAAGAAACCTCGGCATTGTGGACGCCTGGCGTGTTCTGGAGGTGCCGTTCGAGTGCCCGTGCACCGGCCTTACCACGTCCTCCTCGCCGTTCGATCTGTACAGTACACGTAGACTGTTGTGAGCGCTCGGCAACGGTCACGTTCGATACACCGGCACTGTCTCGGTACTGTCTGTAGCGTTCTTCGGCAAGCGGGTGCCGTAGTTCATTCTGGAGAGAGTCATCGGATGATTGTCACCGGAACCCGTGCTCGACGCGTAACTGTCTCGGCGACACTTCCCAAAATAGCCCGTTCAATGTCTGACCGACCGTGGCTCCCCATCACGATCTGATCGACATCGTGTTCGTCGGCGTATTCGAGTATCGCTCGTGCTGGACGGCCGACTTCCGTGACAGTATCGAGGTCAAGATCATGATCTGCGGCAAACTCCGTCGCAGATGTGTGAATTCCGTCGGCTCGTTCTTGGGCCCTGTCATACCAGTTGCTGGCGGCTGGGAGTCCGCCCATCTCAACGTCGATAAGAGAGTCAGCTGGGTTAATAACGTGGATTGTGGTGATGACAGCCTTCGAGAATTTTTCGATGGCGTACCTGAGAGCACGCTCGGAAAGTGGAGACCCATCGAGCGGAACGAGAACGGTTTCGGGCATTATTATGGATTCTGTGCTGAATCTAAATGAACGTACTGTTTAATAGAGTGGTCTACTTGTTGTGCTGAAACGAGTAGTACTGACTGCGTGAGCGCAAAACACTCACACCGAGCTTCTGACTGCTTCCAGAACCGCGTTCGTCGTCGCCGTGTCTCTCGGTTGTGCACGACGACTCGGGATCAGACAGTCCAAGCGACGAGGACCCTCACTTCCAGGGATAACCCGGAACCGTGTCGTCGGAGCGCACTTTCCCGATCTATTAAGATCCAGTATCCTCATCCGGGTCATTCCCCTGTACGCGAAGTTCTTTGGCTCAAACGAGTTCGTCGGAAGTCGCGAAAGCAGGGAACGCCACATCAAATGACCATTCGATCCTATCAAGACACGTTGGACGAATTTCCCGTCTGAAGTCGAAATTTTCGAGTTGTCTGTCAACAAGGTAGAATGGAACTTACCGAATCGAGACGTAGCCTACTGGCGAGTAAGTATCGAGGAAGTCGACCACAAACTAGCCAGCGAGAGCAGCAACCGTTAGAAAATCAGAGACAATGACCGATTCGCTCCCTGAATGCAGCATTGACCTGCGATAATCCCAGCGTTATGGGATGAACACATCCTTAGGTGGCTCACCACAATCAGCTACGGAATGAGTGGATAGGCATCGGAAGAGCCTGACGACCGGGAATACCTACCAGAATATTTTGGCCGAGTGGCAGTTCCCTCTCAGTGAATTGACTGAAAGATCGGGCAGGCATATCTTAGATTCCAAATGTGGCGGGAGTCTTGATTTTTGGGAATTAGGCTCCAACTATTTGTTCTATAAACGTGATATTACTCCCATGAACACTCGTACAATAGCTCTCGGAGCGGGTACCGCCGTCACCACCTTTTTATTGACTGGTGCCGCAACAATCGAACTACTCGGAGCCGGGGAAGCACCTGCGACAGGAATTATCGGCGTCTTCGTCGGTCTCGTCATCGGGCTGCTGGTAGGCGGGATTGTCAGCGTATATGCTGACCGCCTCTCGGGAATCGCTGCATCGGCCCTCGTTGCTTACGCGACATTCGGTGTCGCGTTCGTCGCAATCGCGGGAATGAGCTATGTCAACGTTCCCGGTGTAGATGACGTGTTCAGTTTCCCCATTCACATCGGTGTAAGCTTCGTAGCCGCCCTCATCGTCAGCTCGCTGGCCAGTCATGGAAGACGCGGGAGATGGCCTGCACTCATCTGAATTCGACTTCAAATGGGAAAAATGAGTATACTCGTGAATCAAAGCGGATCCTCACAGTCCGTCGGAAAGCAGCCCTCTTTTCGTTTCTTCAATCTCTGGGCGTTACTGGCGTCCGTAGAAAGAACGATGTTGTGATTCCATTTGAGACGTATCCACCCGATGCTGATGATCCGTGGGCGTACTATGCTGTTGAGCATGAGCACGTCTGGGAAGAGTTTGCGACAGACTATCTCCAACGAGCAGGAGCATCTGAGTTGCTTACGCAGAGGGATGATGGGAAGCGCGTCTTCGCAAGTCGATTGTGACCCAATCGTTATCGTTCCTCAGTTCCGAGTTAGTAGTATGAGCAAGAACGAATCCGCGCACATCAACGCTCAGGAGTACATCCGGAGCGCCCGTGAGCGGGTTGAAGCGCGAGAAAATGGTGTTGCAGCCGAGAGCCTTACGGCTGTTGCAGCGCACGTTGCCAACCTCGAAGACTAGCGTTTTCAGCAAAACAGCGTCATCTTCATTATTGTTTTACTGGAGACGACTGAGTATTAGCGCACTAAGCAGAACTAAGGTAGTCTGTCAGGCGTGTCAAAATGTGACATCGAGAAATTAGTCGAGGTATTTTAAAGCGAAAGCTGTAACTTTAACACCCCTGTTATACCATCATCGATATAAAAAACCTGCTACAGTACTATCTCAGTCGCCCAGTATCAATCGTGGACGATATTATGCATTATCGACCTTTCTAAAAGCCTTTTTAAACAATGAATATGGCTGTGCGCCAACAATTTTACCTGCTTTCGTCGACTCTCTATCAAAGATAATGAACGCGGGTGTTCCCCGAATTCCATTGGTTTCAGATGCCTTTATATCGTCATCAATACTTGCTCGCACGGCTTTTTTATTCTTTTTCATACAAGACGCAACCGCAGTAGCATCAACACCTTGAACGCTGTCGGTTATCTCTAATAGGTTCGACCGCTGAGCCCACCCCGAGTTTTCTTTTCCCTGTTTATCGAACATAGTCGAATGCCAGCGCTTGAATGCATCTGGGTTCTCATTGCGTACTTTTTGCCACACACATTTTGCCATCTGAGCTGCTGTTTCTGATGCTTGGCCTATGTAGGGTTTTTCAAGGACTACGATTCTGACGTCGCCTGATTTCACATAGTTATTAAGTATTTTATCGGAAGTGTTTTGATCGAATTTTTGACAAAATGGGCACTGATAGTCACTCCAATAGTACATATCGAGCGGTGCATCTGCTGCCCCGATCACTGGATTGCCTTGTAAATCGATACCGAATTTTGTTGTCTTCTCTGTCGCATACAGCAGGGAAGTTGAGTTCCGATTTGAACTATGGCTACTGGTGGTATTGCCCTCAGTTTCTGAATCATTGCTGGACGACGGCAAGATACTCGTGCAGCCAGCTATCGCAGATAGGGATCCAGTCACGGTTTCGAGAAATAGACGTCGGGATTTTGATCCATTGACATCACGCATTGTGATCTTTCTCTCCGGATCCTATTTCACAGTGCCGTTCGCTAGTTTTCTGAATCAGACGCTGCTTTCTATGAGTTCGTCTGTGTGTAGAGCAGTGCATGGTGAATTCGTTCATATATTAAGTCGACATTCACGGGGGTCGCCTGCACGGGCAAGGAATGCTAGGAGGAGAATGATCCCACCAACCCGGAGCAAATCACCATGAAATGGCATCGCAGCCATGGCACCGGCAAATCCAAGAAAACCTAGTAATCCAGCACCGCAACTGGCACACCCTGATGCAACGAGCCCCGGCAATACTCCTATCAGATCAGACAGGCTGGAGATACCAGTCACGCTTATTTGCGCTACGACGTTAACGATGGCAACACCAGTTAGCACAGCGTACGAGATAATAAGGACGAGACCGAACCATCCATTGGTTGCCAACACGTTTTCAGTCAGCAGAATCATCGTGTCATCGAACCATTGCAGCCCCGCACCGAGCATCTGTATCGACATTTCCGGAAAGGTTGAGAGTATCAGTAATACATACGTCACAATCGCAATGAGGATGGCACTAATGACTCGCGAAATCGAGGTTGTTGGGAATGCGAGTGCGCTTTGTAGATCTGCACTCCATCGGCGAACTCGGGTTTGTTCGCTCATTTCATTACCTCTTTAATTGTTGCTTCAAAGCGAGGATATGGTTGTGCACCTTGAATGGACGAGGGCATCCCGTTTGACGTAGAGTTGTCAAAAATAAACGTCGGTGTTACATTGACGCCCTTGTCCTTTCCGGCTTGTTTGTCCGCAGCAACGCTTGCTGCTAAAGACTGGTTGTTCTTTTGCAAACATGACTCGACTGCGCTCGCATCAACGCCCTTCACGCCTTCTGTGATCTCGAGCAGATTTTGCTTTGTTGCCCACCCTGAGTTTGGTTTCTTTTGCGCGTCGAATATCGAGGCATGCCAGCGTTTGAATGCGTCTGGATCCTCTTCCTGTACCTGTCGCCACACACATTTTGCCATTCGAGCCGCTGTCTTTGAGGCGTCTCCAATAGTTACATATTCGAGAATGACAAGACGTACCTTTCCTGGTTTAATATACTCGTCAAGGAGTTTTGGGAAGGTATCTTGTTCAAATCGATTGCAAAATGGGCACTGATAGTCACTCCAGTAATAGAGATCTACGGGCGCATCAGGTGATCCCATTAGAGGGTTATCTTTTAGGTTAATTCCAAAGTCAGTTGTTTTAGTGCTTGCGTATACCAATGATTGGGGTTTAGAGGCGGTAGTACTCGTTGTATCCTCTTGTGTACTGGTTTCGGTTGTCGTTTGTGTCCCAGTCGTTTCAGTGTACGTCTTGGATGTAGTCCTCGTGCTATCTGTGGTAGTGCTTCGCTTTGTTGTAGGTTGTTCGTCAGATCCGGTATTGGTACTCGTACAGCCTGCTAACCCCGTGAGCAGCATTCCGGCAGTCCCAAGGAATGCACGTCGGCTATTTTTATCGACGCTGTCAGACATGATTGTTATCTCAAGCGAGACGCGGAGAGGTCATAATCTACCTGCTCGTTTTCTGAGTTTGAAACCACTGGACATCCTTTAAATGAACCCCATTCCTAATCCGTGTGTGAGTGAGGATCCGAGTCCAGCCGAGTTGCTCAGCTTGCTGGACGATGAGTACGCCCGTGCTATCCTCACTAAAACAAGCAAACAACCGATGTCAGCCCAGACTCTTAGCACTGAATGCGATGCGTCGCTCCCGACCATCTACCGCCGGTTGAACGATCTTGAGGAGACAAACTTAATCGAAAAACAGACCCAGCTGGAGGCTGACGGTAATCATCGGGCAGTCTACAAAGCGGCCGTTGAACATGTCGGAATCAACATTGTCGACGGTGACCTTTCCGTACGTGTCACTGAGCGCGATACTGCCGACCGATTTACGCAGGTGTGGGAAGACATGAGAGGAGATCAATAATGCGTATTGAGTTGTTCGTGGGGAAGTTGCTTGTGATGGCGCTTGGACTGCTCATTGCATATCAGGGGTTTCGTGGCTACCGTCGCAACCAAAGTGAGCCAATGCTATTCGTTTCTATTGGTTTTATATTCCTTACTATTGGTGGAACGATGGGATGTTCGCTGATACAAACGTTGAATATTTCATCTGCTACATTTGGCGTCGCCCAAACAGTATTGATTGCACTCGGAATGGGATGTGTCCTTTACTCGTTGTATGGGTGATGCCTATTTGGCTGGCACAGTCTGGATGGTTTCCTGAACTGGCGTTCGTTCATTGAGGTCTGAAACCAAATGCCATCACTCGACCACTCACCGATTCCAGCAACAGACTGATAGCGCAAAATGTGGGCAATTGTTCCGAAAAGTACCAACAAAAGGGTAACTTATGGAGACACCGGTGCACTATCATACGCGATTAAAATGAGTGAGGGTTAAAACAGCTCGCCAACTGAAATATAACCAAATGATCGGAGCGTAAACCACGTCACGTGAAGACCAATAAGTACAAATGCCGAACTACCAAGCGTTCGGGCACAAGCGGCGTGCTGTCCGAGTGAAAGAGATCCCTTCGAGAGGCTTGCGACGACGCTTAGCCCGATCATGAGAGTTCCCATTCCTGCAGCGAATGCCACAAAGACGGCTAATCCAGAGAGAAGACCCGCCGTAAAGAATGATGACAGCACGATGCCAAGAAAGATAGGGAGATTACAGGCAAGGCTTCCGATACCGTAGAACACCCCGAACGTAAAGAATTCTGAGTTCGATACTTCCCCACGTTGTGGGAGTTTAATCGGTCGTAACGGTGAAATTCCGCGATAGTATGCGACTCCAAGCACAACAATAAGCGGTCCAACGAGTAACTCTAGCGACGCGACATACGGCTGGATCCACTGTCCGACAATGAGAACGACACCACCGACGAGTAGATAGAGCAGAACAATGCCGAAAGTGGCAACCGTTCCGATACGAAGTCCTCTAAATGCGCTGCTTCGACCGCTACCGACGACTGACAGTATTGTACCAACGAACACGGCAGTGACCGGCGGGAGATAGCTTCCCGTCCCAAGTTTCGCAAGCGGTACAACAAAGTGATAGCCAGGTAACAACACCCGGATCCCAGCGGTTGCCATGTAGAACAGCGGAATTGCACCCATGAAAAAGAGCAGAATCCCGTTCCCGAGGAGCAATTGCCGAGCGAGATCCCGCGATTCGCTAGGTAATGTTATCTTCGATTTGGATTTCGTTGGGCCGGAAACGGTATTTTCGGTTCCAACTTGAGCCGAATCATTGGTGAAATAATACGTCAGATACGCTGGCAGCAAGCCGACGCTACACGGGGCGAAAAACATCAGCACGCCCGCAGCGTATGCTGCTGTCAGCAACGACGGCTGTTCAATTGTAGTCATTGTCTACCTTCGGCTGGTGAATCATCTGAGCAAGCGAATAAAAGTGAACAACATGTGCTGGTCATCAAGGAGAAGGCCTGTGATCTCAAGAGCGTATTCACATTCCGGTGTATGATGAGTTGCTCTCTAAATACACGGGGGTTTTTTCTGAGCCAGCAACTCGTCATTCTATTTTATGCTCGTCACGAGTGTTGACCAAGTAAATGCTGCTACGCACTACAATTGTCAAGGGAACGGTAGTCAGCGTCGGGTCGTTTTTCCTGTTTGGTGTTGTAACAGGGCTTCTTCCGAACCCACTGTACGTTCGGATGGTACCACGAACGCTGTTCGATTATACGTTTCTCATCCTCACAGCACTATTTGCTGGTATTTACGTCGCCCAACAACCTACAACTGATCGTTCAGGGAACGACCGCCTAGCTCTTGGTAGTACCATTATTGGCTTCCTCGCCTTCAGCTGTCCGATCTGTAACGTGTTCTTACTCGCACTGTTCAGCAATTCCATACTAATGACATATATTGATCCGTATCGCCCACTCTTAGGTGTTATATCAGTCCTGCTTTTCGTTGGACTCCTTTATTCCCGACAGCGACAAAACTGTGAATTATGTGAGCGCGCAGTTAACTCGGAGAGTCCCTGAGACCGGAGAACAGTTTACAGGCAGTATCAAGAATGTACTCTTACCAAAAGATGGAATAAACGGAGTGCTGATTCCGAGTCATCTCTTAAAGGATTTTGCTGTCATAACGAACTCAAGTCCTATTTCATGAATGTCACTTCCGAATGAGTTAGGCGGTAGCAGAGAGCAGTGCATCCAGCGACCGCACTCCGATTACTACAATACCCTTAGATTGGCTCCGTTACCGACAAAACTCATTCCACTAGTATATTGAAATTGACGAAAATACTTGTCTCGCCCTCCGATGTTGAGGTGGAAATCTAACGTCTTGACGAGAGCCTGGTTGGCGGTCATTCTTCGGGACTGAACGAGATCTGGGCTCGATAGAGTCAGGCAAGGAGTCGGTCAGATAAGGAGTTGGATATCAGCGTCTGCCATGTCCTGTATGGCGGTAGCCGCTCCAACGCCGGTGGTGACTCCATCATGGAAGTCGTCCTCATCGTAGTCCATCAGGTCGATGGTCATCTGACATGCTTGAAACTCCACCCCCATATCGAGCGAGGTCTGGATGAGTTCCTCGATGGTCGCGGTGTCGTTGGCATCGATTTTCTTCTCCATCATCGCGGTCGTCAGTCGATCCATCCCGGGGAGCGTACCGACGACATTCGGCATGGGCATACTCGGGTTCCCGACGGCACTCAGCTTCAACTGCTTCGAACGCTCCTTGTGGAGGATATCAAGCCCCCAGAAGGTATGAAAGACCGTAACCTCGTACCCGAACGCGGCGGCAGTGCTTGCAAGGATGAGTGGCGGATACGCCATGTCAAGTGTTCCTTTGGTAGCGATGATAGACATCTTCGGTTGGCTATCCTCTTCGGTGAGCTGGTTTTCCAACTCCTCGATACGTGACACGAGTTCGGCACGAGAGGGTGCGTCGTCACCGGTCGTGTTTGGTGTGTCCGTACTCATCGTTAGAACGTGAACACCTGCTCGGCGTCCTCGACTTCTTCGAGGAAGGTTGCCGCGCCCGCGAATTTGGTAGTGACGGACTCATCTATCGCGTCTTGATCCCACTCCAGCATGTCGAGTGTCGTCGTGCACGCGACTGTCGTAACGAGGTCGCCACCCTCAGCGACGAACGCCGCAAGCAGGTCGTAGGGGTTCGGCATCCCTGCGTCGAGCAGCGGTTGAATTTCGGTGACGTCTGTTTCACCTTCGAGGAGGTGCGTCAACCCATCGAAGGTGAAGTAAACGAACACCTCGGTGTCAGACGCGAGTGCGGTGTGTCCGAGATTCATCGCCATTGCAAGACTCTTCGGACTGTCGTTGTCGACGATGATTCCGATTTTATCCATCACACATCACTCCGTTTTTCTGATATAATGTTTGTACACGTCGCTATCCTCGTTTTGCTCGAGGAGTTCGACACCACTAGTCGTATCGGCCCAGCCGTTGAGGTCGCTCATGCTCCCTGGGTCGGTAGCGAGGACTTCGAGAACGTCTCCTTCGGCGAGTTGGTCGATGGACTGTTTGGTCTTGACGACGGGCATCGGACAGTTTTGGCCCTTCACGTCGAGTGTCTCGGTAGCTTCGTATTCTGTCATAGTATTGTCTTCAGAATCCAATACTGCTGCCGTGACTAAAAGGGTGTCGATTGTATTGTCCATTTTGCACACTACCAATTGACCGCATTTCCCTTATGCGCGCGTATTATGGCAACAAAACCAGGAAACACGGATTTGGTATTGTGTACTATTGGAACTACTATCCGAATGCTTATTTGGGAGCAGACGGTAGATGAGGATGACTATGACCGAAGGGGATACCCCTCCTACCGACGAATCGGTTGCATCGACCACACCCAAAGAACTGAAAGAGCGTATTGACGCTGGTGAGGATATATTCATCCTCGACGCGCGTTCGGAAGGTGATTTCGAGGAATGGCGTATCGACGGGGAAACCGTGGACATCGTAAATTACCCCTACTTCGAGCTACTCGATGGGGTTCCCGCAGATCTCCGTGCCGACCTCCCAGACGGCCAGCGTATCACCGTCCTCTGTGCGAAAGGCGGTTCGAGCGAGATGGTCGCTGAACACCTATTAAACGAGGGGTACGACGCAGAACACCTCAAACGCGGCATGAAGGGATGGGCACGTATCTACGAATATACGGAACTCGACGCCGGTGACGACGTGACTGTCGCACAGTACCAGCGACCGTCAAGTGGCTGTCTCGCCTACCTCGTCGTCTCTGATGGCGAAGCTGCCGTCATCGACCCACTTCGCGCGTTCGGCGACGAGTATCTCCAGGATGTTCGAACACTTGGAGCCGAACTGAAGTATGCGATGGATACACACATCCATGCCGACCACATCTCGGGAATCCGTACTATCGCCGACAAGACCGACGCAACTGTGGTTCTTCCCGAGATGGCCGTGGCGCGTGGGGTTGAGTACGACATACCCTACGAGACGGTCGAAGACATCGAGCGTCTTCCCGTCGGCGACATCGAAATCGAAGTTATTCATACGCCCGGTCACACCACCGGAATGACCGCGTACAGAGTTGGAGACGTCCTGTTGACTGGTGACGGTCTCTTCACGGAGAGCGTTGCACGTCCCGACCTCGAAGACCCGGAAGCGGCGAAGGACGCCGCACGCACGCTCCACGAGAGCCTCACCGAGAAGGTTCTCTCGTTGCCAAATGACACAGTCATCGCACCCGCACACTTCAGCGACACCGCGACGCCGAACGACGATGGCACGTACACGGCGAAACTGGGCAACCTCGCGGAGCACATGGACGCCCTCACGATGGGTGAAGACGAGTTTGTCGAGTTCATCGTCTCGGATATGCCACCGCGTCCTGCAAACTACGAAGACATCATCTCTACCAACCTTGGTCAGCAGGCGCCAGACGAACAGGAAGCGTTCGAGTTAGAGCTTGGACCGAACAACTGCGCCGCCAGTGGGGAAGCACTAACCAACTAATGATAGACGCCCTCACACCGCTGTTCGCGCTCGAAGAACTCTTTCCACGAGGGATCACGCCGTACCTTCTCGGTGGCATCCTCGTCGGGTTGGGTGCAGCGATTATCTACTTGGCAACAGGGATTATCGCGGGTGCGAGCACGTTCCTCGAATCCACGCTTTCGTACGCCTCTGACGTCCCGCGGTTCAACCGCTTCAAGTACATCAAGTCGAGGGGGTGGCGACTCGTATTCACCGCGGGTATTGTCAGCGGTGCGGCTATCTACGGACTCGTATTCCAGCCTGGTATCTGGACGACCGATGTCCAGTGGTGGCGGCTCCTCGGCGGTGGCTTCCTCGTCGGGATCGGCACTCGGCTCGGAAAAGGATGCACGTCCGGACACGGCGTTTGTGGGGTCGGCTCAATGTCGAACACGTCGTTGGTGAGCGTCGTGACCTTTCTCACGGTCGCCATCGGAACCGCCCAACTCGTGCAAGCAGTGGGGGTGTCACCATGAGCGACGCTAACCGCAACCGATTGTTCCTCCCGATTATTTATCTCGGAGGTCTCGTGTTTGGCTTTGGCCTCGCCGTCAGCGGGATGGCAAAGCCCGAGATTGTTCTTGATTTCCTCCAGTTCAAGGATTTCGGCCTCCTCTTCGTGATGGGAGGTGCAGCAGCGGTCACTGGGATCACGTTCGCGGTCGCGACACGGTATCTCGACCGGGCACCGCTGACTGCCCGTGAGTACACTCGTCGTCTCAAGGAGTTCGACCGAAACGTCCTCTTCGGCGGTGCGATATTCGGCATCGGATGGGGTATTTCCGGTATTTGTCCTGGTGCCGCATACGCCAGTTTTGGTATCGGTAACTACTCCATTCTCTGGGCGATCGCTGGGATGTTTCTCGGTGCCTATGTCCAGGGATACGTGCGCTCGTTTGGCACTGACGACGCCACGAACACGAGCGACCCATCCACTAACTGATCATCATGAAACAACACAACCAATCGACGACCCCTCGAAAGGAGTATTGCATAGAAGTGAATAAATCGAGAAATATCGAATGGGTGAAATAAAATGTTCGGACTCGAAACGCTGAGCAGTTCCGTACAGGCAGTTGTCACAGTGGGACTCGTCCTCACAGAGGCGATCACGCTGTACGTCGGCTACGGTATATTCAGTAGCGTTGCCGGTGAGACCGTCCTCGAAATGATCGGAGGTGACCAGTGATGGAGATTTTCGGGATAAGCCTCATACTGATTAGCGTGTTCGTCGGGTTTGGCTTACTCATCGGAACCCTATTCGGATTCTTCGGAATGGGCGGGTCATTCCTTGTCACGCCCGCACTACTCGTAATGGGCTATCCATCGACGGTCGCGATCGGGAGCGGCTTGGCGTTCGTTTTCGGGACGAGCGTCATCGGCGCACTCCGTCACCGCGACCACGGACAGGTCGACTACAAACTCGCAGCCATCATGACGGTCGCTATGACGATTGGTATAGAAGGCGGGAAACGCGTCGTCTTCTATCTCGAGGCGACCGGGATGTCTGACCTCATCATCAGCATTGCATACGTCGGCCTCCTCGCCCTCGTTGGCTTACTCACCCTGCGCGACGCATGGTCGAACGAGGAGGATGCCGACGAGATGGATAGCTTCGAACTCGCTAACCGTGTCCAGTCTATCCACATCCCACCGATGGTGACACTACGCGGTGACATTCGCGTGTCCGCGACGATCATCTTCGCGATTGGGCTCATCATCGGCGTGTTGTCCGGATTCCTCGGCGTTGGTGGTGGCTTCCTGCTGATGCCAGCGATGATGTACGGCCTCGGGGTTCCTGCCGCAATCGCTGTCGGTACGGACATCCTCCAAATCACGATCTCCGGTGCGTTCGGTGCGTTTGTCTATGCGCGGGCCGGGTCGGTGGCGTTACCCGTCGTCGGTGCACTGCTCGCAGGGAGCGCGCTCGGTGCACGTGTCGGCGCAGGGGCGACTAAACTCGTCAATGAGGATGAAATCAAGGGGTACTTTGCCGCAATGCTACTCGCCGGAAGTATCGCCGTCGCTGCAAAGAAACTCGGAACGGCGTATGGAATCGAGGTGCTCAATACGGTAAGTATCGTGCTCATTTTCGGTGCGGCGATTCTCGTCAGTGGAGCAGTCGTCCTCGCGGCTATCTGTCAACTCCGAGGCGATGGCACTGGACGGTGGTGTCAGCTGACGACGACGTGAACCGCCTTGACGTTCAATTCCGGGCACTCAGCCCGTTCAGTCTGCTCAGTGCCGCTCCACATTCAGCGATCGGCTCTCCACCCCGAACACGAGACCACATAGGAATCGCTCCCTAGAACGGTACTGTATACCAATTAGATGCGTTTTCGGTCTATCCACCTTTGTGGCAGTGATGACACTTCAACTATTGCATTTAATGATGTACACATTGTGAAATATCCCTAAGTCGCCAAATACGCTATGTATGTTTCGAGCCATATCACAATACCTTCTGAGAACCCATATATGGGCGGTAGAGATGTTTTGAGTAGACATATGGAAAGGAAGACATTGAGTGACTCTCGCTTGAATCCAACGGATATAAGAACGCCGAGCCATGTAGTAGTGTATGTAATGAGCAATACTAACTATGCTCCGTCGGAAGTCGCACGGCAAGTGCAGAACGATGCCGAGGATCTTTTCGTCCTCGACGTCCGTCGAGAGGAGGACTACGAGGAGTGGCAGATTCCGGATAGTACGAACCTGCCGATTTACGACGAACTCCTCGAGTACGACTACTCTACGCTCGAAGCGAACCTCGACGAGCTCCCCGAGGACGAGGAAATCGCCGTTGTCTGTGTCGCTGGCGTCACGTCAGCACGCGCCGCCGATTTCCTCCGCGAACACGGTTACGACGCCGAATCTATCGACAACGGAATGAATGGCTGGGGACGCGTCCATCGCCAATACGGTATCGACGCGGCCGACGATGTCACTCAATTCGTCCGCCCCGGGACGGGCTGTATCTCGTACCTCGCCCACGACGACGGCGAGGCCGTCGTCGTCGACCCGACACAATACATCGACGAGTATCTGCAGGCGGCCGACGAACGCAACCTCGACATCGTCGGCGTCGCGGACACGCACGCCCACGCAGACCACGTTTCCGGTGCGCGCCGTCTCGCAGGCGAAATCGACGTCCCCTACTACCTCCATGAGGAAGACACCGGCGAACTGGACCGCGTAACCGAGATTGCGGACGGTGACACTATCCAAGTCGGTGACCGCGAACTCGATGTCCATCACACCCCAGGCCATACGCCTGGCAGTGTTTCCTTCGAATACGGCGACATCCTCCTCTCTGGGGACACGCTGTTCCTCCGGAGTGTCGGTCGCCCCGACTTGGAGGACAGCTCCGAGGACGCCGTCCGTGCAGCTGCGAGCCAACTGTTCGACAGTCTGACCGACCTTACTAACCTCGACGACGAGACAGTCGTCCTGCCGGGACACTTCAGCGACGAGGAAATGCGACCGCTCGCAACGCAACTCGGTGAACTCCAAGCAGAATCGACCAACGAGCACCTCAGCTACGTCAATGATGACGATGAGGACTCGTTCGTCGAGACCATCGTCGAAAGTCTCACGGACGAACCCGCGAACTACAACCAGATAAAACAGATCAACTGGGGAAAAGAACAGCCTGACGGTGACGTCGAGTCACTGGAGCTCGGCCCCAACAACTGCGCCGCGAACTAACGACTTCGGACGTTTCTAGTATGTCATGCACGCAGGGTATCCGACAAAACTGGTCGCAATTTGCGCTCCAGTTGGTTACCGTGTTCGCCGTCGGGTTGACCATCGGAGCCGAACGAAACGTCGTGCCGGTTCTCGGGCGGGACGTTCTCGGTGTCGAATCGATGCTCGTCATCGGATCGTTCGTGGTCAGCTTCGGCTTCGTCAAGGCCCTGCTCAACCTCTACGGTGGGAAGTGGTCCGAATCGTACGGTCGTAAACCGATCCTCATCGCCGGGTGGCTCGTCGCACTGCCGATTCCCGTTATCCTTATCTACGCACCGAACTGGTGGTGGATCTCGATTGGCAATGTACTGCTTGGAATAAATCAGGGGCTGGCGTGGAGCATGAGCGTGAATGCGAAAATCGACCTCGCCGGAAGTGAGGCACGCAGCTTCGCTGTCGGGCTCGACGAAGCCTTCGGATACGGCGGCGTCGCCGTTGGGACGTGGGTCACGGGTGTCATCGCCGCACAGTACGGACTCCGTCCTACACCGTTCTACTTCCTCGCAGGGGTCATCATAATCGCATTCATTGTTTCGATCTTCTTGGTCGAAGAGACACTCCCCTATGCGGAAAGCGAAGCCGAAAGCAAGGCCGATGATGCAGCTGCCGAGCTATCGTTTCGGTCGATACTGAAACGCGTGACGTGGGGCGACAAGACGTTGTTCGCGGCGTCTCAGGCGGGAAGTGTTGAGAAGTTTGTCGATGCGCTCGTCTGGATCGCGTACCCACTCTACCTAACGACTGCCGGATTGACGATCGGGGAAGTTGGAATCGTCGTCGGTGTCTATGGCGGTGTCTGGGGTATTTTCCAACTCTATACCGGGAAACTGGCGGACGACGTAGGGCGACGGTCCCCCGTCATCATCGGGATGTTCGTCGCTGGAATTGGTGTGCTTTCGACGGTATTAGTCGAGGGCTACTGGTTCTGGCTCTTAACCGCTGGTGTGACAGGCGTTGGGATGGCACTGCTTTACCCGAATTTGATTACGGTCGTTGGCGACGCTGCCCATCCGTCATGGCGGGCGACCAGTCTCGGTGTGTATCGAATGTGGCGCGACGCAGGCTACGGATTCGGTGCAATTCTCATCGGCGTGACGGCGGATTTCGTCTCGATTCAGGCTGCGTTCTACGGTGTCGCCGCCGCTATGTTTGTGTCTGGCGGTATTGCGTTTGCTTGGATGCAGGAAACCCATCCCGAACGCAGTGTGAGGCGCATTAAAACCCAAACTACGAGTTCGATAGGCGAAGACCAAAAGCCGTGATGAGATGAGCACATCGTTCGAACCGACACGAAATCACGGAACCCATCGTCAACGGTGCAAATGAAAATGGCGTAGAATTGTGTAACTCATACACAATTCTTTTAACAGTGCAACCCCAACCTAGAGGTGATACCAATGCCGAATTCGATGTCCGAACAACTTCAACAGGACATGGAGTGTGAGGGGCTATTTGACTGTTTTCACGGTCTCAAGGAACTCGATACAGAGTGCTTCCAGGTTCTCGTGGACGCGGAGGAGCCACTAACGATTGATGAGATCGCCGAGGGGGTTGAACGGGAACGCTCGACTGCCTACCGCGCTGTCCAGCGCCTGCTTCAAACCGGGATTATCCAGAAAGAACAGGTGAACTACGACCATGGCGGCTACTATCATGTCTACTCACAGACTGGTTCCGTGGAGATTACCAGGGACATGCGGCGGATGCTCAACGAATGGTACGCTAAGATGGGACAGCTTATCCAAGAGTTCGAAACGAAATACGAACAACACGACGCTGTTGCCCAATCGGTTGAAGGCTAACTACCATCGTGGGCTTGGACACTAATCCTCTCTGATCGTCTCTGTATAAACATATTTCAGCTCGGATGAAACGTTCGATATAACCAATTCTATTGATTATAGAGCATTGTCTCTCCATCTATCTCCGTTGATTTCCCTTTTCTATAATATATATCATATTTCTCGGAAGACTCGGCTAAATAGTATTGTGCACTACTCCCAAAACTCTTAACTACTAGCGGTGGCTATCAGTAGGTGATGACAGTTGAGACTACTTCCGATACAGATAGGACTACGCCGAGTGAATCACGGCACGTCGACGGCCAGTCTGAGTTGGACGGGTTCGTCGCGGACAACGATATTGTCCTCGCGGACTTCTACGCAGACTGGTGTGGGCCATGCCAAATGCTCGAACCCGTCGTCGAAACAATCGCCGCCGAGACGGCCGCCACCGTCGCGAAAATCGACGTTGACGCTAACCCGCAGCTCGCTGCTGCCTACGGCGTCCGGGGCGTCCCGACGCTCATTCTGTTTACTGACGGCGAGCAGGTCGAGAAGGTTGTTGGCGTCCAGAGCGAAGATCAGCTCCGGTCGCTGATCGGGGATTACACCGAATAAATGGCGAGGACATCCGAGACATCGTCATCGCTGGATCCGGCGTTGCCGGACTCTCGGCGGCCGTGTATGCAGCGCGTGCCGACCTCAGTCCCCTCGTCCTTGAAGGTAATTGCACGTTGTGATCCCGAAGCTCAAAGACGCAGGGTTCACAAGTGGAATCGTGACGCGAGCAAGATACGGAAAGGGCCGCAGTTTGATGAAATTCTCCCGCTCTTACAGTTGATGCACAGCTATGGTGACGAGCTGCCTGACGCTTGGATATAGGATTGGCGAGCCGATCGGCTTGTTCAATCGATATGACAAACAATTCTACCAGAGGTTGGTTAGTGTTTTACATTAAGATAGATTGGAGCAGAGATGCGGAGAACAAGCCGATTGCTGGCGAAGACGGGTCTCATGCTTTGCAGACAGCGGCGACTTGCCCAGATCCACTTCCGCTTACGATTATATGCAGAAGTGGCCACCCTAAAACCGAATCCGACAAAATCGCGGACTACAGCCGCTCAGGCTCCTGTGATGCATTTTATAAAGTTCATTTCGCTATATGAAATGTAAACCCTTGGAAGATGAGACTACACAGGTAATAGCAGCCCCAGAATGCACTATTTGGGACAATCATCTCTCTACAAACGTCGCAAACCGAACCACAGACGCCGTCTCTAATCACTCATCTAACCATTAGACGAATCAACAACGATTCGAACCAGAGCCGCCGCTGCTCACCGGCGTTCATGGCTCTGAAGCAGGGTTCCTAGCCGATTCCAGTCTTCTTCATCTCCAGCACATACTAGCTGTCGAACTCACGATTCGCTCTCAGGGCCCTCGCGGTGCTCTCGTCGTTCCAGCACTCAAGCATCGGTTCCAAAGTGACGGTGAACGGTTCTTGGGTGGACATAACATCCGTCTCCGAGAACTGTTCGCTCTTTGCCTAGGCAGTGCCAGCGTTCCCATGCTATCACTGGCCACGGATTATGAGTCATCCAGCGGTGTGACCAGTATCTGTGAGGCGAGTTTTTGTGGAAGACTCGTCTGTTCACCGACGTCCCCGATAGTAACGACCACCATTCCAATTGGCGTGATTTCATCGAGGTAAAGGCGTTCAGTCGGTTCCAACCCGATCGAAACGAGATATTCCAGCACCTCGTCGTTTTGTGTCAGAATCCGTGTCACTTCTACACTTGCCGACTCTTCGACCTCGACCAGCGAAGTAACGTCTTCTGATTGGGGAAGGTCTAGGTTGCTGTCGGGTATCGGATCGCCGTGCGGATCGACCTCCGGCATATCGAGTTTCTGTTCGATTGCTCGACAAAAACGGGGACTGAAGTGATGTTCCAAGATATCGGCTTCGGCGTCGACTTCACTGATCGTGTATTCAAACAACTCCGAGAGCATCGTCTCGGCGAGTCGGTGTCTGCGGATCACTTGTAGTGCGAGTTCTTCACCCTCGGTCGTGAGACGAATCGGACGATACCGTTCTCGGTCGATCAGCCCCCGATTTGAGAGCGTACTGAGCATACTCGTCACTGATGCTTGAGTGACGTCCAACCGCTCGGCAATCTCCGAGTTGGAGACTCGGCCGTCGGCTTCCTTTTCAAGCCGGTAGATACGACGGAGATAATCCTCCATCTTTGGCGTGGCTGCTGGCGACGACTCGGGCGTGTCCGGGGGGTCAGAATCGGCGGAACTCATTTAGTTTAGTTATCATTGAATGGTCAATTTTCGCACTATTTCACTTTCTGGTCGGGGAGCAGTCGTCAGTCCCCACTCGATTCGGTTTCACCGATGTCGATGCTCCCCATCTCAGGGGTTGCGTCCTCGCCGAAGGCAGTCTGGAGCTTTCCGAGTACGACGGCGATAACGTAAATCGCAACTGCGACGAGGACGATAACGCCCCCAGCAGTCGCCTCGCCATAGTACGATACTCCAATTCCGAGAATGACGGCCAGTTCGGCAAGCACGACCGACACGAGTAGGGACTCGTTGAAACTCCGGGCGACCTGACTCGCGCCCGCAACGGGGACGACGAGCATAGCGGCGACGAGGATAACACCCATGATCTGCATCGCGCCGACCACGACCATCGCTGTCAGCATCACCATGATTCGATTGTACCAGCTCACCGAGAGGCCCGAGACCGCCGCGGCAGTTTCGTCAAAGGTGACGTACAGCAACTGGTTGCGTGTGAGCCCGACCACGCCGATGATGATACCGAACAGCGCCAGCAGTATTGCTGCGCTCTCGTTCGAGACCGTCGACAAGTTGCCGAAGAGGAACTGATTCACGCCGACAGCAAGTCCACCCGCGTTGATGCTAATCAGTGTCGTCCCTAACGCGAAGCCCGTCGAGAGCACGATGGCCATCGAGACGTCGTTATAGGCGTCGGTCGCCTCCGAAATGAGCTCGATGAACAGGGCCGCAATCATCGCAACGACGACTGCCGTCAGATATGGGGAAACCCCGAGATCGATGACGGCGTTGAGGAACAATCCCACGGCGACGCCAGCGAATCCGGTATGTGCGAGTGCGTCACCGATCAACGCCAGCTGACGGTGAACGAGGAAAGTCCCGATCAGGGGAGCCATCACCCCGATACAGAGCCCAACCAAGATCGCCCGATGCATGAAGCCATACTGGAGCAGTTCCAACCCGGTCACGCCAGCGAGCCAAGACATGAATCCCGACCAGAGCTCCAAGAACCAGTACAGTGGTCCGAAAACGGAATCCAACGGTCCCGCTTGAAGCGGAGTAATAGGTGGGTGGGTCATTGAGAACCACCCAACAGGTTCGCTGTGGTGCCAAAGGCGCGAGCCAAGGCGTCACTCTCGACGAACTCACTGGCTGGCCCGTCGAAGTATATCTCGCGGTTGAGACAGATGACGCGTTCGGCGTGTTTGGTGACCGCGCCCAGGTCGTGTTCGATGAGCAGAACCGTGATACCGTTGCTATTCAGCGAATCCAAGAGGTCGTAGAACGCTTCGACCGATTCCATGTCAACGCCGACGGTCGGTTCGTCGAGCACGAGCAGGTCGGCCTCGCTGGCGAGTGCTCGTGCGATGAACGCTCGCTGGCGCTGGCCGCCAGACAACTGTGTGACACGACGATTGGCGAACGCCGTCATGCCAACCGTGTCGAGCGCCCGGTCTACGATGTCCCAGTCCTCGCTGGAGAGGCGTCCGAAGCCGACATGCGGGAATCGTCCCATCTTCACGACTTCCCGGACGGTGATCGGCATCTCTTTCGAAGCGCTGGCATGCTGGGCGACGTAGCCGATGAGAGAGCCATCGTCGAATTGGTGCGAGGGGTCGCCAAATAGCCTCGCGGCCCCATCGTCCGGTCGGAGCAACCCTAACATCAACTTCATCAGCGTCGATTTCCCGGATCCGTTCGGACCTACGACCGCAGCGTACTCACCGTGGTCGATCCGAAGTGAGATGTCTTCAACGACCGGGGTAGACGTGTACCCAAAGTCAACGTCGGATAGCACGATGACTGGTTCGGCACTGCTCGCCGCCTTCGAAGCCGTGGGAGTTGTAATGTCCAGTGTACTCATTGGAAGTTCATCCACTCGTTGGCCCAGCCGTCGGGTCCGGCCTTTTCGGGCTGTTTGTTGCCAAGTACGACCTCGAACGTGGGCATGTTGATGTTGTAGGCGATCTCCTCGTATCCCCAGTTGTTCTGAACCCAATTTTTCCGGACGCCTGCGTACGGGGTTACAGGGAAGTACCCCTTGACCTGTGTTTCATTGAGTAGTTGCTTCGCGGGTTTCCGCGACTCGAAGACGCCGTTGGCGATGTAGTTGATGTTGTTTTTCTGGATGACTTCCTTCGCCTCGGCGATGTCCGAGGGCTTGACGTCACCACTGGCTGCGAGGTTGGTGACGAGGGGAACCATCTGGACGTCGTATTTGACGCCAATGTACTGGAAGGCGTTGTGGGCAGCCAGCTGTACGACATCCCGCTCAGCTGCATCAAAGATGGCCAGGTAATCCTGATCTATCCGTTCGAGGACATCAGACTTGTACGTCTCGGCATTGTCTCGGAGCGCACTTTCCTGATCGGGCGCGAGTTTGGCGAGCCCATCGGCGATGTTGTCGACCGATTTCTTCGCTCGGTCGGGGTCGAGCCAGAAGTGCGGGTCCTTGCCCTGCTGCTCTCCGACACCTTCCTCTTCAGGGTCTAGAGTTGCCGCGAGATCGACCAGTTCGACGCCCTTTCGGACGTTGATCAACTGCGTGTCGACATTGTCGTCTTTAAGTGTCTGAATCGCTCGGTCGGCCCACGGCTGGAACCCTGGACCGACGTGGAGAAACGCGTCCGCTTCGATGATGTCTTTCGTGACGCTCGCATTCGGCTCCCACCCGTGACCGTGCAATCCGGTTGGGACGAGATTTTTCACTTGGATAGGCGTCCCGTCGACGATTTTCCGTGCGAAGTCGTAGAAACTGAAAAAGGACGCGACTACGACGGCAGAGCCGTCTCCAGACGCACCCTCATTGCCAGAGCCGCTCGTGGGTTTGGTATCATTGCTATCTCCATTGCTCGTGCATCCCGCGAGACCAGTTGCAAGAAGTCCTGCACCGGCAGTAATGGCTCTTCTGCGTGAGAAACTGTACTGCGATTGCGACTGCTTCGTGTCGTCCATCGTCGGCTAGTCACTGATAGGGCAAATAATATAGTAGTTTCTATCAAAACTGCAATTTAGACTAGTCTAATTCTTGGTTTGTCGTAGCTCTCGTCGAAATCTCACTGCCAGCAGCGTGGTTAGTTTCGTGAGAGCAACAGAACCCCCAACTTCGGTCTCAAGATTGTTCTCATTCGTGTTTTCGAAGGTATCTCGACCGATGGACATCTTTGAAGGTGGATTCGTCGCTCACCGCGACGAGTGTTCGGAGTGAGACCGACGATAATGAGGAAGCTAATGATGGGTGACGAGTACTCTAAGCCAGAAAAAGGTTCGAGAGCCGTATGCATTGAGAGAGCTAGTTCCAACTTCTGGCAGGCTTGGAAGTTGCGACTACAGTGTGCTTAGTAGGCCTGTGATGCGTGGTTTCGGACGAGTCAGTACGTAGAAATTGCCTCGGATCGCCTCGCAAACACCCAATCTTGTTGTTTTAATTACTATTTCAAGGATTTCTCGAAAATACTACCAGTGTCGCCACTCGGAAATGCAACGTGCGGTCTGACTGAGTAACTTTCTATCCGATTCCCGTCGCCTTCTTCAGTAGCGTGAGCGTGTTGTCGGCCGTTACCACCGGCGAATGCTGGTACTCACCGGTTAACGCGACTTGCACAAGCAGATCGACCACTCGCCAGATCGAGTACAACAAACAGGCGAATGCGAAGTAGAAAAACCGTAAGACGAAGTTCTTCGACGTTGTTGCGGCCATGAACCGCTTGATAGTCCGATAGCCATTTTCAATCTCCCAACGATAAGCGTACTCGCTGAGATATCTCTCGCCCCCGTTCGACATGAACACCGAGTACTGGCGGTGATCGATGTACTCGGTATCCTCTTTCCGGCGATAGATCAGTGTCGTATTGTGCCACTCGTTGCTACCGAGATGGAGGTTCCGATCGGTCACATACCGGTTCTGATCCCGCTGGTAGAGCCGTTTCGCTTGCGCTTTCTCGCTGGTCTGCAAGCGCTTCACACTGACTCTCAAAAGCCATTTCTAGTTATTATTCTAACTCTTTCGCGGATTGGCGATGGTTTGAACTAGAGCTGCCGCTGCTCACCCAGCGTTCACTGTCTTGATAGTTCTTAGCCGATTCCAGCCGCTTCAACAGCGTGAGACCAAAGTTGCTAATAAAACAGGCGTCTGTTCGTACTCAATAGTTTTAATAATTGTACAATAGATTGATTACATCCTAATAGAATACGAGATGCAACCAAATACGAAATAGAGGATTCGTTCCGGTTAGTCTGACGAAGATCCGAACGCAGTGCCGACACTCAAGTCTGAATGTTGGGAGAGATAGTACGCGGTAACGAAGAGGCCAGTAACACCGATCCCAAGGAGAACAATCGGACCGACGCCGTAGCCGCTCGCGAGGAATAATCCTGTTGCAACGGTACCACAGAGAATTGCATACGGAATCTGCGTGTTCACGTGATCGACATGATCAGCCCCGGCGAACATAGACGAGAGAACCGTCGTGTCGCTAATGGGTGAACAATGATCACCAAACAGCGAGCCGGTGAGGATCGCTCCGATAGCTCCTGGCAGCGGCGCGCCAAGTTGGTACGCAAGGGGAACTGCGACAGGAAACATGATTCCCATCGTTCCCCATGAGGTGCCGATAGAGAACGAAATAATGGCCGCAGCAAGGAACACAACCGCAGGGAGGAGTTCGGGTGTGATGATGCCCTCGGCAACGCTAACGACATAGGGACCGACGCCAAGTGCTTCACTAACTGAGCCAATGGTCCACGCGAGCGAGAGCACGGCCACAGGGAACATCACCATTTTAAATCCCTCGAAGATGGCGTCACTCACGGCTTCAAGTTCGACACGGGCGTGTCCTACGAGAATAGCGAGTAGTAGTGCGCACGCCGAGAAAACACCCCAGAGAATAGCGTCGGCAGTGGCCGCACCCTTCAGCGCTTCGATTGGAACCTTCGCGGGCCACCCACCAGAGTAGAGTAGTCCAAAGCCGGTGACAGCGACAAGTACCACGATGGGCGCCGCGAAGTACCACCAGCGTGAATCCACGTGGTCCGGCGTAACGATGTCCTCCTCGCGCGTTTCAAGGAGGGGGTCAGCATCGTCACTGAGAACCTTTCCATCTTCTTTCGCGCGGCGCTCGGCGCGCTTCATCGGGCCGAAGTCCCAGTCCATCAGAACGAGGATAAACACGAGTACAACAGCAAGTAGACTGTAGAATCTAAACGGGATGCTCTGGAGGAATACCACAAAGGCACTTTGGTCGATACCAAGCGACGTAAACTGCTCTCTGATAAGACCGACTTCAAAGCCGACCCACGTCGAAACGACGGCAACGCTCACGACGGGTGAGGTAGTCGAATCAAGCAAGTATGCGAGCTTCTCGCGACTGATGTCGAACTTGTCGGTGATTGGACGCATCACTGACCCCGTAATCATCGTGCTTGCATAGGAGTCAACGAAAATGAGCATTCCTAGGACGCTCGTTCCCAAGGCAGCCTGTTTTCGCGTCTTGATACGAGCAATGATACGTCTGGCGAGTGCATTCATACCCCCCGAAAGGAAGATCATCCCGAGCATTGCGCCTGAAAGGAAGGTGAAGAGGAGGAGTTTACTATTGAATGATGCAGTCACATTGTCGATGACCAACTGGAGGGAGTGTGCTGCCCCCGCAACGGGATTCCAGCCCATCAATATGGTGGCACCAATCCAGATGCCGGTAAATAATGAGAGGAGTACTTGCCGGCTTACCAGCGTCAAAACGATCGCAAAGAGTGCTGGGAGTAGACTAATGATTCCGTATGTTTCTGTGGGCATAACAAATGTCGTGTTCATAACGATAGAATATAAATGTTCCATTTCAAGTCCAGATCATAAAATGGAAATTTTTAATGAATTTATTCAGCGTGTACAAGTACAGCCTCCCTCTACAGCTTCAGCTTTTCATGTAACTCACCTACACTCCGCTCATCCTCGATCTCGGCGCGCTCCAAATCGGACTCGTGTTCTTCACCTGGGGCTGTTACTAACGTCGAGTCGGCAGTTCTACCCTTCCGCCTGAACCGGCGGTTTGGGACGGTGGAGGCCGCTGGCGGCGCATTCGCGTCGATTACGGCGGGCTATCTCGGTCAAACCTACGGCGATATTGTTCCGTTTGCGCTCGGTGCAGTTGTCATTCTTCTTGATTTCGGCATCCTACTCGGCCGCAGTGAGGGACTCCTGATATTGGTTGGATGTTTTAAATACCGTCGTAACACCGAGACCCCAAAACGAGAGCCCGGCACTCATAAAGAGATACCAAAGCGCAATCCGGAGATTACTCGGAATTGGGAGATCAGCATGGATCCCAAATTGAGGGACAGCTACGAAGGGAAAAACCATCAAGATGCTTGTTTTAGTATCCATTTGTTTCCACACCGAAACATACCGAGAAAGTGACCAGCCAGTGAGTCCCCAGACAGCCGCAATTAGGACGGCTAACTGCACATTCCAGTACCCATCGATGTAGAGGGTGTCATACACACCGATGCATGACAAATCGATCTAACCGACTTCAGACGACGAGGTACGCGGAGCGGGCGAAAAGCGCCAATGCCAGCGGAGTAGGTCGCAGTATGAGGTTTCGCTAGTCGCCGCGACCGCAGACAATACCCGGCGCAATTGGGAGGAGTTCTGTGACCATCCTCATTAATAACCGCGTACCAACTGTTTCCTGCATGCAACGACTGAATGCACTCTTTCGGCCTGTCGAGCGATATGCGGATGCTGTCTCGCCCAAAACCCATGGTATAGTAGCCGTTGTGTCGTTGTGTAGCTTTATCGGGGTGATTGTTCTGGGGTTCGTCCCGGTGACACGCCAGATAGAGATGTCTGGCTATTCCACCTCGGATTTGCAAGACGCGACGAGCCGGGCGGAAGTGGACACGATACTGCAGGCTCTGGAGCCAGTCATGGATCACGTTATGCTCCTGTCGGTCCTCGATTATATCTTTATTCTGGCTGGGTTCTTCCTGTTTTTCTCACTCCATTCGATCATCCTGAACACGCTGGATAGCCACGACAGGCTGGTACTGATACCGAAGATCGGAATGATCCTGACGATCTCCTCTCGGCTCTTCGATTCCCTGGAGAATCTCTGGGTTATCCTGATCTACACAAATCCCGAAGACTACGCGACCGTCCTGATCAGCCTTATGAACGCCTCTGAAACGGTGAAATGGACGCTCGTCAGGGTTGAGTACCCCATGCTTGGACTGGCCATCGTGCTTGTACTGTTGATACGGTTCACCTCACTGTTCGACGGTCATTCGGAACATCTACGGTAGCATCCCAGCAGCATCTCCCCCCGAAATATCCCCACGAAGTTTGAGCCCCACACCGTGAGTGAATGCATTGAGAGAGCCAGTCTCAACTTCTGCACGCACCGGAAGATGAGACGACACCGGCAATAGCGTTGTAGATTACTCCAGAGAGACGATTATGTTTCTGTCTGTGCGATAATCAATCAAATATGGTTCCAGCGTGCTTACGGGAGGCTAAATAAGAATTCCTCACCCATACATAATATTCATTTATCACGTCGTCTTATCGTGAGTATGAATAATTCGTCGACGAAGCATGTAGATCAGACGATCACGATAGGGGCTGCTGTACTACTGGCTGTGACGGGTCTCCCTGCAGTACTTTATTTTACTCTCTCACACTTTGTTGGAACATACACCGCGAATATCGTCGGGTCAATAACTTCGCTATTGGTCGCCCTAGCGGTAATATATGTATTCAGAACAACAGGCGCTTTCTCGGCATAAAATTCGTCACAGTCCAACCACTAGTGAGCTGACTGTCGATTCTGGAGTACTTCGCAATTCTGCCAGTAAATACTTATTAAAATTAACAAGCGATACGAGCTTCTTCTCTATGCATTGAGTGCATCCAGCGAGCGGGTAGCAGCCCTCGAGGCGTTGCTCCAGCGATGCCATCTGTGGTCGATCAAGGCTGCCACCGGGGATGTAATCCATTGACGCCATCACGTTCCAAGTTGTCAAGCGATCCTGTAGTGTCTCACGGTGGCCCCCCTTGCTTCCCATGCAGCGACCATCGACCACCATCCTGCTGATGGGCTCTCGAAAGTTTCCAGAAGACCCCATCGCGTCCAGTGTCTGACGCATGCAAGACACTGGACATGGTGGGGTGTATATATTAGAGACACTGGACACAGCGGGGTGTCGGATTACAGTTGATCACGGAACCGTTGTTGGATTGACTCGGTTTTCCCTACGATGTCGACTGTCTCCTCAAGTGCCTCTAAGAGAAGTTCAGGGCTCGTATCAAGACCATACTCGTAGTATCGGCCACCCGCCTCTCCTTTGTTTCGCTCTGAACGATTTGCGATTCCCAGCATCGCTAATTCACCAAGATGGTCACGCATTCGACGCGGAACAAGCGGGTCAACTGCAGCGCGTTCACAAACCAGCTCCTACTGCGGCTGGACATCACGGGCGCGTGTCGGTGTTTTACTTTCTTCATTTAGCATCAATAGGGCGTAGAGAACGAGTTGACCCTGATGGGTGAGCCCATTGATTCCCTCGACGACACGGCTTTTTTCGAGTGATTCGCGTGCTTCGTCGACGTATGCTTCAGTGAGTTGTTCGGCTTGATGTTCAACCGCGATGTCGCCTGTTTCCATGAGGAGGTCAAGGCTTTGTCGGGCGTCACCTGCGTCTTTTGCACCGTACGCTGCACATTTTGCGATGACAGCGTCCGGAACGACGTTTTCGTGGAAGGCGATGTCGGCTCGTTGGCGGAGAATGTCACGGAGTTCGGATGCTTCGTAGGCAGGGAATTGCAGTTCTTTCTCGCAAAGACTCGATTGGACCTTTGATGAGAGGCTTTCGCGGAATTTGAAGTCGTTCGAAATCCCGATAATGCCAACCTTCGCTTCTGTGAGGTTTCCATTTGCCCGGGCGCGTGGGATTTGATAGAGGATAGAATCGTCGTTGATGTGGTCGATTTCATCGAGAACAATAATGATGGTATCGCCAACCGTGTCGAGTTCGTCCCAGAGCATATCGTAGATTTGGCGTTTAGAGTAGCCTGTTGTGACGTGCTCTGTGGGTGGGCGAAGTTCGTTGATGAGTTGAATTGCGACTTGGTAGCTTGTAGAGAGGTCTTCGCAGTTTGTGCGGATTGTAGTAAGATCGACATTGTATTCCTCGGCGTCTGATTGGAGCTCAGAAAGGAGGTAACCGGTACAGGCGGTTTTGCCGACGCCGGCTTTGCCGTAGAGGAAGATGTTGGAAGGTTGGTCGCCATTGATGACGGGCTGCAGCGCGGAAACGTATTGCTGTAGTTCTTCGTCTCGACCGACGATTTTCTCGGGTTGGTAGTCCTCCCGAAGAATATCTCGGTTCCGATAGATGTTCGTGTCCGGTTCGAACAGCCCCATTGAACCAAACGTTAGCATACGGTATAATAAACCACCGCGTCTACTGTGTCTCGTGTGTCCACTGTCCCGCTTCTTGACCCACCCACACACCCCACTATGTCCAGTGTCTTCAAAGACTAGAATAGGGTGAGGAGTAAAAACTCACCGCTATATTCTAGAATTCACTTCCTAATTTATGCCAAAGTTATCGTTCGGAATCATTGTACACGCGTTGTAATAAGATTTTCCCCATTTCAGAAGTACTCTCGGGAATTGTCCCCGGACATTTCTGCCGAGACACTGGACATAGTGGGGTGTGTGGGTCGTCACTGCCACCACTCGCCCAAGAAGCACTCGACACCCTCGCAAGTTCCGTTTCGGATGACGACTCCTTCACCGAGCAGCAAGCCTATGCCATTCTCGTTGAGGAGCTCGATCTGAATCAGCCTGCAGCCGCGGATATCATCGAACGACTGCATATGCACGGCCATCTCTATGAGGTCGAGGACGGCTTTCGTCTCACCGATAGCTGACCACACGCTGTCTCTTAACGGTCAAAGAAACGACGGATGGTATTGATGTAACGGTGCCATGCAAACCAAGATTACACTGTCGTAATTAACACCCGGAAGTGGAGCGTAATCACGCCAGACCTGTTCACCAACCATTTTCCACCTCGAAAGCTCGGTGAGAAAAGTGAAAGTAATTACACCCCACAGTAGTCGACCGTCCGTTCCGCATCGAAGGGGGGCGCAAGTTGCGCCCCCCTTGTTATCTGTGGAGGAGCACTCCAGAACCGCTTCGGGGCAAGCTTACGCCCCACGTTCTAGGGTTAATTACGACGGTGTAATTATCGCTCTTCCTCACCTCCTTGTTCGAGCGCGGCCCGTGACTGTTTAGACGGTGATACGATTCCATTGTGTTCGGCGTTTTCGGCGCAAGAATCGGGGAGTGCACGACAAGCACTGAAGTTGCTATACAAAGCGGGAGATTTGGCGCGAACGAGAGACGACTCAGAGGTCGGCGAAAGCCACGTTCGCGAAGCTCGAGACCTCATCGAGAAGGGAAAAGTGCAGGACGAACTCGAATCTCTCCCGACGCAAAGCCAGCTGACGTTATTCAGTTTACTCCAGCTCGAGGCAGAAGGCAAAACACCATGCAAACGGTCGGATATCTACGAACGGTACCAACTCGTTGCAAATCTTATCGACACGGATATTGTCTCTGACCGCACGATTCATGACCGTATCAGTCAGCTTCGACTGAAAGGATTCATCAAGCACGATGAGCGGAACGACGGTATCCACGGCGGTAGTTACTATCTGTATAGTCTGGATATTCGGCAGGAGATCGTCGAAAATGCGCTGCAGCAAAGTAACGCTCGGGTTTCCGATCTCTTCGACGCGTGAATGTCTGGAGGTTTTCTTCGACTACTCTTTCACACCGATGTACTCGTCGAGGTTCTCATTGTCGAGTCCAGCTCGGACTAATCCTTCGAGGAAGTCCTTGTGTTTTTCAATACCGCCGTTTCCGTTGACTAGGCTTCGTCCGTTGTACTGATCATAGAGATCGTTGAGTTCTTGCTGAAGGTCGTCTGGCAGGTACATCACGTACTGTGTGCGTTCCCGCGTGCTACCTGTGTGACCCGTATGGCCCGTGGTGTCCGTATCATCAATATCACCCGTATCCTCCGTGTGACCCGTATCACCCGTACCACCAACGTCATTTCTCTCGCCTACTTCATTTTGGCCACTTGTGTGACTTTGATTACCTGGGTTTCCTGTGTGACCTGTGTGACCTGTGTGACCCGTATTATTTGTCTCACTTATGTCATTCGCGTGGCCTGCATCACTCGTATCATCTGTGTTGTTTGTGTTCTCTTTCTCACCCGTATTCTCCGTGTGGCTTCTGTTGTCCGTCTGGTCTTCCTCACCTGTCTCCTCTTCGCCATCCGTATTCTCCGTATCCTCTGTGTTATTTTTCGGCTTGCTTCGCGTGCTAAATCGGTCGCTGAGTTCCTCATTTTTGTCGACTTGCTCAGTCATCTGTAACCCTCCACGTGATCCGCGAGCTGATTGTACCTGTCCTGCAGATCTTCAATCGTTTTTTCTTCGTGTCGCTCACCTTCATACCCAAAAATCGATCTCCCTTGCTGCCATGCTCGTCGAAGGGCAGCCCGATCTGGGATTTCGAAGACGTGTTCTTCACCGAATGCGGTGTTGAACCAGTCGATCATCTCTTTGTTAATATTGTCACGAGTGATCATGTTGACAACCGCCCCCATTGTCACGATATCAATCCCAAACTCGCTCTCGATCGATTCTATTTCGTCGAAGAGCATTTCGAGCGCGTCTTTGCTCGCCTCGTGAGCTTGTGCCGGGAACAACACGTGCTCCGAAGCAATAATTGCATTGTCCGTGAGCGGGCCAAGATTTGGCGGTGAGTCTATGATGATGTAGTCATAGTCGGTATCGAGTTCAGCAAGCATCATCGACAGCCGTTTCTCGGCTCGTCGTTCGAAGTGAAGCTCCTTTTCGAGTTTGAACATTCTAAGATGCGAGGGCAGGACATCGAACTCGTCATACTCAACGACCAACTCATTGACGTCGCTGAAATTGTTTGCATCAAGGAAGACATCATACATCGTGATGTCGTCAACCAGGTATTGATCTCCAAGACCGAGGGATTTTGTTGCGTAGCCCTGAGGATCAGCATCAACCAGTAGCACGTCGTTCCCTCGATCGGCGAGAGCTCCTGAGAGGTTGAGTGCGGTTGTTGTCTTCCCGACGCCGCCCTTTTGCATCGCAATTGAAATTGCAAGTGTCATGTGTATTGTCCGTGTGACACGGGTAATACGGGTGGTACCTGTGTCCTATATTATCCGTGTTCTGCATGGAACTTAGTTCTACGTCAGACATCGGTCAGAAAAACAGGATCCATCGTAGGCACCCCCGTCCTTTAGGGCGGGTGAGGATGTCACTCAACACTGTTGCGTCAAGGAAAGGAGGGCGAGAGAATGGCTTGCTCATTCAATATCGAGTGCAACGTCAACTTCGTCGTCAAGATCGTCTTTGGTTTGTGGACCGAGGCGAAGCTCAACGCCTGCATCCTGGAGGATTTCCTCCATTTCCCAGCGAGTAACACCAGTGCGCTCTGCGGCTTTCCCGAGTGAGATTTCACCGAGAATATAGAGCCCAATCGCCGTCGCGAGCTTTTCTTTATTTTGCATGGTGTGGCTGTGGTGGTCAGTGGTCACGAGATCTGTTTGAATTCTGTACAATCGACAGCACTATTCTTCTGTGAATATTGATCCCTTATAGTTATTGGAAATGTAGACGGGGCGATGTCACACAATCGGCTCAACAACAACGTGTTCGTGCTGCAGATATGGTTTCTTCGCACGCCCATCCGTCTCGAAGCTGACAACGCCATGGCCGGCTAGCGTTTCGAGGTCACGACTCACTTGCCCCTTATCGCGATCGAGTTGTCGTGCAAGATCACGAACTGACGCAACCTCGTTCTCGGCGAGGTATGTAATGAGATCCCGTCGTTTTGGTGTGAGGATTTCAGCCGCGCTCTCGTGGCTCAGGACATGGACGCCTTCCATTCCACCGCGAGCAAGCGCTCGTGCCATCTGTTTTCGGCGGTCACTGGACGTCATCTGTCGTAGGATTGATCGCTGGAAGATCCTTTGATTGTGCAACGTCAACGAGCTTCTTGTCCGCACAAACGAACGTGAGATCTTCGACATTGGTCGCTAGTGCACGTGCAGCCGAGAGTTGAAGGCTGTCGAGTGTTCGAAGATCATCCTCAAGAATGAGCTCAAACGCATAGTCGAACAGCTGTTCGTCCAGGGGAACGATCTGGAAATCTGCGAGGGCTTCGTCGAAAACGCTGCAAGGAGTGAATCTACCTCGTCGCGGGAGATTGAATCTCGGTTCTGCTTTCGACGAAACGCAGAGACGGTTTCGATTACCGCAAGTGAGGTGATGAGTACGTCATTCTCGGCTGGTTCGATTATCGCGTCAACTACGTCTGTCCCCGGTTCGTCATAGTAGCGCTTCACGAGAGCAGAGGTGTCGAAAAAGTAAGACGGCATTTGTAATTAGAGACGTTCGTCGCGGTCTTCAGAGACGAGATCAGAGATGGGTGTACCTTTCGCTATTTGCTCTCGCGCTTTCTTTAGATCATCGGGAGCTTGGTGGTCGGCGAGGAATGCTTTCATCCGGGCTTCGAGCGGTGTGTGCTGCGACTGCTTGAGCAATTCTCGGCCCATATTTTCTAGATTCTTTTTCGCAGCGTCACTCATACCCACTAGTCGTTTCTCAATCGGTATACCGTTTACGTCGATTGCTTGGGAAGAGGACGGAAGCTCTCTTTGAGATACTCCAGTGAACTCTATTTTTGGTGCGTTCTCGAGGATTGTTATCTGTCGTACTCAAAGGGACGTGGTTAGTATAATATACTAACCACTACCCGTTCGCTCTCAGACCTGCTCTTTCCGAATCGTCACGATATCGGCTGCCACTCGTTCGGAGCCCTCCGCTGCAATCACGAGCAGATTCGGCGCTGGGGTGCAGGGCGCTCGATCACCGACGTGAAATCCTGCATCTGCAGCACCGGGGAGTTGCACCTGATACCCATTCCCCGCGATTTGGAGTGAGGCATTTGCAACTCGGTGGATTGAGACCGTATCGAGCGCAGCTGATGTCGCGAGCTCGACGATATTTTCATCAGTGATTCGATCAGTGTCGACGACGAGAAGGAGACCGTCGAATGTGAACACGCGAATGTTAGCAAGACGAGTGGGTTCGTCGTCGGTCTCCTCAATGAGTCCAGCGGCTCGAGCAGGCTTTGTGACCTGGAGAGCCAAGCCATCGCCGGATCGTTTGATTGTGTTGGGCATTGGTGATTAGTATAGTATACTAACCTAAGAAGATTCGTCTTGATAATGCGCTCTCGACTCGGTGTTGTTGGCGAGAAGCGTTTGGGCCGTGAATCCCCTTTCGTGTCTTCAGTTTCACTTCCACTCTGGTTGGCTGAAGTCTTTATCCATGGCGTCCAAAGAATGGAATGCAGTGAGCGTATCTCAGTAAGTGATGTGGGGGCCTTGTGTTCATCCCAAAACCCATCCTCCCTCATATCGCGTGCTCATTCCCCTTATCACAATGAACTAACTAGTGGCACGAA
>NZ_FTNO01000006.1 GCF_900156425.1 Haladaptatus litoreus | reverse complement strand
GTTCCATCGCATCCATATCGAGAACGTGGTTCGGGAGAACGCACCGAACATCCTGAAAGAGCGTTTTATCGCCGATGAACGCGCTTTCGTTGTTTTTGAACTGTGACGAGTTCATGAACGCCACGGCGTCCGGGTTTTTCTGCTGTTCGACATCGACCGAATCGAACAGCAGTTTCAGCGAGGTGGTGACCAACCGAGAATCGGTGTGGTAGTAGACGGATTTGTGCGCGAGGGCGTCCGGAATCACGGTCGTCGACTCGCCGTCGGAGTAGAGAAGCACGTACCGGCCCGTGAGCGACTGCGACCGTCGAAGTACTTCGTTCAGTGATTTGCTGGCAGTATCCTGTATCCACTTCCGGACTGTCGGACCGTTCGGGATAACTGCATCGCCGATAACTGCGAGTTCGTTACCGTCCTCCGACACCTGCTGAACCGGAAGCACTTCGGAGTAATAGATGTCCAGTTTGTCCGTATACTCGGCGTGAGAAAATCCGGTTGGCGGCTCCGGTTGAAACGTCGAATCACATACGAAAAACTGATTTTGATGTTTCACGCGATTGTTCTTACTCATTATGTAATTCGACTCGTAATACCTGATTAAAGCTATCGGCCACCAGAAATTCATGAAAATATTAATTTAGAAAGAAGGAGAATTTGTAGATATTAACATAAATACATTAATATTGTTTTTTGATATATTTAACCATCGTTGAGAAGATGTGGTGGAAGCCTTGGTTGAGTAAATCACGGAGAATGCGAGGGATTCGAACCCATGGACGCCTCCGCGAGCGGGCCTTAAGCCCATTGCCGTTGGCCTGGCTTGGCACCCTCGCCTGCCGGTCGATTACTTCGTTCGGAATAAGTGGTTTACTAATTATGGGAGGACGCTAAGAGATGACTTCGTGTTGAGAGGAGTAGAGAACCAGTCTAGAAAACATAGTTTTATCTATTCCAAAATTTATCATAAATAACGTGATCTCTTCGAAGGTACCATTTGCGGTTGCGCTTGCTCTCATGCTCGTCATCGCAGGATGTAGTACTACTAGCGAAACTACAACAACATCGACAACACCTGCGGCCAATACTACACAATTGTCAGCGACAACGCAACCATCGACAACCGAAATACCTAGCATAACACAGACGACGACAACACTATTAGCGACATCTTCAACAGCAGCACAAACGAGTACATCCACAACACAAACCACGACAGCGCAACCGACAACAATCACAACATCAGCGCCAACACAAACCACAGCGTCCACCCCAACACCAACGCAGACAACTCCGGAACCAACACCGACAACACAAGCAGCTCGTGGGCCAGAAAGTGGGACTGAATGGACAGTCACTGTCACCCGAGTCATCGATGGGGATACGATGGAAGTCGAGTTTCTGAACGGTGAAACCGACACTCTCCGCCTTTTGGGAGTTGACACGCCGGAAACAACATTGAGTCGGACGAACCCTAGTGAATTCGAGGGAATCCCAGATTCGACGGCTGGACGCGACCATCTCTACGAGTGGGGCGAGCGGGCAAACCAGTTTGCGACTGACGAATTGGACGGGAAAACAGTCCAGATAGAGTCCGATCCGGAAGCCGACCGACGAGGGAGCTATGGACGACTCTTGGTCTATATATACGTCGATAGTGAGAACTTCAACCGACAGCTATTGACGGACGGATACGCCCGATTGTACGAGAGTTCGTTCTCGAAACGAAGCGATTTCGAGACTGCCGAAGCGAACGCCCAGCAGAACAAGGTTGGATTGTGGGATTTCGACGAACCAACCTCGACGCCCGAACCAACTCCAACGGCGACTGAAATGACCGAAGCGCCATCTGATAGCGTAGATATCCCACCACTGCCGTCGGATGGCGACTACGACTGTAGTCACTTCGATACACAGGAACAGGCCCAAGCCGTGCTTGAGCAGGATCCGAGTGACCCTCATCGGCTTGACGGCGACGATGACGGCGTTGCCTGTGAATCACTCTAAACGATTTCGACGTTATTTATACAGCTTCGTTGATTCCTCAGAAGTAGAGTCGAGATAATATCGCTATTTTTTGAGAACAGATCATCAAATGACCAACCCACTCTATTTTGCGCTACTGTAACAGTATTCTCAATCTCTGTCAGGGCGCTAGAATTCACAGGAATGAGCTAGTGGTAGTACCGAGACTGGAGGTTAGTTGCTGATGGGTCTGGAGCCCTATCTGGAAGCGCTGAATAATCTTTGACTGGTGTTCTGGACATGCAATGGGTACGATTGCCCCGTCCTGGACCGGGACTATGGATTGGGCTGCAGAGTATGACGCGAAACGACAGCCAGGACATGAGATACCACCAGCGGGGTGGTGATGGAGAAGCGTTGCTGTGTCGTCAGAGGTGAGTCCACAAACCGAACTGAACTGCTCAAGATGGTCATCACAACTGAGCACAGGAATTCGAAGCTGATCCAGGAGGAGAAATGACACGGCTTGCTGGCTCTCGGGATCGAGAGCAGATTGGCACGCATCACAATCGATAGCTGGGAGATCGTCGGTGATTTCCGACTGTTGCTGAAAATCTGATTGATTCATTGTGTAGTGTCGCAGGGTGCAATACGGATAAGTAATTGGGCGCTCGCAGTGCTGGGTTGTGTCAAGAGCATCGATCCAACGGGCGAACGTTCGCCCGTGGTCCGCTTCCCCGAACTCGTGGTACTGCCAGGCACTTCTGTTGCACCCTTATTACTCTGCAATTGTTTTGAGTAGAATCGACAAGAAACAGTTCTGCGGCGTGATCGTTATTACGCACAAACTATTTCTGAATGGAATGTTCATCCGAAAATATCAATGGAAAGCCGTGAAAATTGGATAACGATTGCCTTTGTTGTCGTAGCCCTCCCCGCAGCGTACGCTGTCAACTTTTTACTGGAATCAAACGACATCGCTCAAGATACGGCCTTCATGATCTCGTTTTTCGTACTGCTTGTTGTTGGCGTTGGTCTCCCAAGATTTGTAACGCGTAGTGGATGACCTCATTCATGCACTGTCAGTACTTGACGACATCAAGTAGTACGATCGTCGTCGGGATTACGTCGTATCTGTTAATCGTGCACCCGCGCTGACGGTGTGCGTTCGCTGGGCGGTGCCATCCGAGACTGTCAATTGGCGTGTCATGAATAAAAAAATGCTGAAGCGGTGGTTAGTTCGGCAGTTCCTTTCGTCCCGTTCGCACGCACGGCCAGCAGGGGAAACTATCGAGACCGTTGCAGTCACAGTCTTCGGGTTCGGTCTCGTCTTCGTCCTCAGACGGGAAGGCGTCGAGCGTCCCGTCGTCAGTTGCGTTTTCGACGGCGGCCATGTGTTTGCAGAAGGCGTTGCGGTGGACGTAATGCGGACACGTGCAGGCCATCAGTTCTTCGGTCACGTCGTCGCCTTACTTAGGAGAGAATGTAAGAAAGGGATATGAGTAAGAAGCACGTAGTCAGAGATTGAGAGAGCATGTCAGTTGAAAAATCAGCTCGGGTAACAAGCAAAGGGCAAGTTACAATCCCAAAGCCAATTCGAGAACGGCTCGGTATCGACGAAGGAACGACGGTCACCTTCGAAATTCACAACGATGGCACAGTAACCGTCTCGCCAGAGAAAGACTCTTGGGAGTTACTCAAAGAAATCCAACAGACGCCACGGAAGACCGATAAGAGTGTTTCAGAACTCCTTTCGGAATCCAAACGTGCCTGGAGCAAATACGACTAGATGCTTTTTGCCGATTCATGGGCCTGGTTGGAACTTACTCTTGAGGGTGAAAACGAAGCGCAAGCACGTGAGGTGATCAAGCGTGGGGAAGAAGAAGGGATGATTGTCGCAACAACTGTCCTGGCCGAGGTATACTACATTCTCGACCGTGAGAAGGGAACAACCACTGCTGAGAAAACAATGGAGATGATCAGTGGCTTCGACCATCTTGACATTCTCCCAGTTACACCCTCAATCGCCATTCGTGGCGCACAGCTACGACGGAAATATTATTCTCAAGCCGATGAGAGAACCCCATCCTATGCAGATATGATTCATCTTGCAACCGCTGAAGAAGTAGCAGGTTGTGATCTTCTCTGTACAGGTGATTCTGACTTCGAGGATATCACCGAAGTAGAGTGTCACGTATTCTGAGCATGCAACTGCACTTCGTCAACTCATAGTTCTTCACTGAAGCGGTGGTTAGTTCGGCAGTTCTTCCGTCCCGTTCGCACGCACGGCCAGCACGGGAAGCCATGGAGGCCCTCACAGTCGCAGTCGTCGGGTTCGGTCTCGTCATCGTCGGAGGGGAAGGCGGTGAGCGTTCCGTCGTCAGTTGCGTTTTCGACGGCGACCGTGTGCTTGCAGAATGCGTTTCGGTGGACGTGATGCGGGCAGGTGCAGGCCATCAGTTCGTCAGTCACGTCGTCGATGGAGACTGTGTACTGATGGTCTGCGGGCTTGTCGTGGCTCTCGTTGGTAACGTCAACGAGTCCGGGAGCTTCGACGTCGAAGGAAAACTGTTCGGCCATAAAACCGAGGAAGATGAACTTGCATCAGTAACTATTGAAAATGGCGACTTTTCTCCGAATGAGAATTATGTTACGATCACAAATAAATCTGAATCTGTCGAGAAGGAGGATGACCGTGAGGAAACTCGGTATGGACGTGAATTGATTCCACATCATCGCATTCTCCGCATTGAGACAACTGATGTGGTAACCAAACGTAGTGGTTCTGGTGTCCATTCAGTTTAGATAACAATCTAGCTCACCGATACATGTGTTGAGCGTAGGCCGATTGCAGGCCATTGTGTAGCCACACAAATTTATTTGCATGTATGAGTTTGCAGGCATGCAAAGACTGATGATGGTCGATGAAAGACATTTCCACGGGTACCACTTGCGACAGGTATCCGCCGACTAAATAGCAGGGTATCTGACGGGATGGTCTACACGCACCAATCCCGTTCTGCTTCCATACTTCCCTAAAGAACTGAAATTTTCCTCGTTTTTAACTATGTCAGATTCATTTGCATGGTTAACTAAAACGCTATACAGCGCGGGGATGAATATGTAATGACATCGAATGTCCGATGAATCTAGTATCTTGGGTGACGATAAGGGTCGGGCAACTCGCCTTGTAGTACTCTAATGAATAGTTGCGAAAATCAACGAAAAGACTGAATAACCTACTCGTTGTACAGAGTAGTGTCGGGCATAGTTGCTCGATGGCGATTCATCCAATCAAAGGAAAGGTTCAATGGGGATGTGTTTACGAGCCGCCCCCGTTGCGCTTCCATACCATCATACCACAGACAATTAGCACGTAGCCTGGCGTATGAAGTCGATGTCGCGGTCGTTCACGTATGAGGGGATTCGTTGTGTAGATTCTAGTTTCTGCTGTGATCGAGCGTTCTTCGTTTCTTCTTGGATGATGAGAGAACAAAATCCCAGGCGAAACTATACACTCTTCCTTCTCGGTATAGGTTCCGAACAGGGACTGATGATGAGAGACGATTTCAAAGATGATTTTGCCCTCACAGAAGACGTTGCGTACCTCGATGCAGCGAATATCGGGCTCGTCCCGGAACCAGTCATCGAAACGGCGACGGAGATCTTCGCGGACATCGCCCGCGGGGGCACGAGGGAACTAAACGAACAACGGGAGGCGATGGTCTACGACAATCTGCGAGAGGAAAGTGCAGCCCTGTTCGGCTGCACTCCTGACAACGTTGCCGTTTTCAGTAGTACGACGGAGGCGCTCAACGTAATCGCGTGGAGTCTCGATTTGGGGAATGGGACGATTATCTCGACAGACGTCGAATTCCCCAGTGTCACTTATCCCTGGATACGTATTGCCCGAACCCAGGATTTAGACGTGGTACTCGTCGAATCCGAAAACTGGATTGTTCCAGAGGAAACGTTGCTCAGTCGAATTACCGCAGACACTGCAGTCGTCGTCTTGAGTCATGTGGAGTACCTCACGGGCCAGCGGTTCGACCTCCAACGCATCATCGAACACGCGCATGAGATGGGGGCGATTGTAGTCGTCGATGGCATTCAGGCTGCAGGATACCTCCCGTTAGACCTCCAGGAGATGGGCGTGGACGTCTATATCACTGGGAGTTACAAATGGTTGCTCGCTCCCTTCGGCGCCGCAGTAGTATATATCAATGAAGATCTTCGGACAGACCTTGAGCCCGCCTTCGTGGGCTGGCGGTCAGTCGAGGAGATGTGGAATCTTGATGCCACGACCCTCACGTATGCACCTGCAGCACGAAAGTTCGAGTACAGCACGAGTGCCTACGACGTCAAACTCGCCATGGCAGAATCAATCAAGTACTTGCGAACGATTGGGATCGAGAACATCTACGATCACAATCGGGAGTTGGTCACAATGTTGCGCCAGGAAGTACGCAACATCGAAGGGACAGAAATCATTACGCCGGGAACTGAAGGCTCTCGCCTTACGTTCTCCGTCGATGATATGGAGGGTGCTGAGATCGAACGGCGCCTCCAGAATCTGTCCAGGCCAATCGAGGTCAGCATCCGATCGGGGTTGATTCGGGTCTCACCCCATATTTACAACACGGAAGCCGACATCCAGTACGCAATTGAGCAATTCAAGGAGATTCTGGAAGGTCGCTGATAGCCACCGAGCGCAAATGAATCGCTATCGAGATAGTGATCTGACTATTGGTAGTGACGTGCGGCATCATCCTCAGTACTAATGCTGTGGTAATATCTATTGAGAATTGCAAAAATTATCGAATTTACCTAAACTACTGTACTTGCGATCATCCAGACAAAGAAGAGAATTCCTATCCAGAAAAGCAACTGGAGTAGTAGAAATATTCGAATTTTGTATGCTGAATTGCTTGGCCCCATGGTACCAATGCACATTTATAGAGTATTTGTTATATACTACCACATACCAGTAGTAGGCAGCGACTACTCAGAGGCTTCGGGGGTATGCTGATAATGGTGGGTTTTCAGGCTTCCACACGTTTTTGTGTCGATTCATCTGCTCAACTCCATACCGAAAATGAAAAAAGCTCATTAGAAAATTCTTGGAGGACATTCACCAGTTCACGTTCTATTTCTGATGTCTGTAGAAAGACCTTACGTGGTTATCGATGCCGCAAACTTATGTGGAACTGAGCAACCATGGCTTCCATCCTCGTCTGCTACGCCACTGGTGAAGGACAAACCGCGAAAGTAGCTGACCACATCGCCAACAGCTCACCGCGAATGGTCGCGAAATGTCGTCGATGTGACTGAGAGCGAGTGGGAACGGGAACCGTGGACGGTGACCCAGGAAGGTGACACCATCTATGGGCGTGGTGTGGCCGATATGAAAGGTGGGTTAGGAGCAATATTACTTGTGCTCGAAGCAATTGAGGAGACAGGGGTTGAGCTCGGTGGAGACCTCATCTTCCAAAGTGTTGTTGAGGAAGAGGATGGCGGTATCGGCGGTGCTTTATCCGTACTCGAACGGGGCTATGTCCCTGATGCAGCTGTAATAGCTGAGCCGTTCGATATTCCAAATATCGGTATTGCAAGTGCGGGAGTCATGTATTTCCGAGTAGAGGTGCCTGGAAAGAGTGTTCATGCTGCTGGGGACATGAGGGAGTCGATGCCATTGGAAATGCAACGAAGATCTACCAAGCGATAGAAGAGCTTGACCAACAACGAAAAGCTGCAATCGACTACGAGCCCGCCTATCGAAGTGATCCAGCCCTCGAAGGGAATGTGACGAATATCAATATCGGGATGATCGAAGCCGGTGATTGGCCTTCGACACTCCCTAGTAAGGCAATTCTGCAAGGCCGTGTCGGATGGCCACCTGGTGAAAGTCGAGAAGACGTTCGAGAGCAGATCGAGAGTACGATACAGGAGGCAGCAAATGATGATCCTTGGCTCAAAGATCATCATCCATCGGTTGAGTGGTTCGGGTGGCAGGCAGTCCCGCATGAAATCAGTCAGGAGGCAGAGATTGCGCAGATCTCAAAGCAAAATGCGGAACGAGTTACGGGAGAATCTGGGTCATTTGTAGGTGGCAATGCCGCACTCGATGAGCGGTTTTACGCACTCTACTACGATACTGACGCAGTTTCAGTCGGCCCAGAGGGCTGGAACCTTCACGGAGCTGATGAACACACCACGGTCCCTGAATTGCTTGAGACAGCGAAAACGATCGCTGGGGTTGCTGTCGACTATTGTGGCGTCGACAACTGAGAAGCGTCCTTCCTCATACATTTTTATGAAATGGTGTTATATATTCCCAATTATCGACGGTTCACCTTTTGCCGCGTGATTTGTCTAGCCGGTCACCCCAGAGTGAGCCCCATTGAAACGTGATAGACAAACGGAGGGGTAATTATCAACCAATAATAGTAGGTACTATTATTCTTATAGAGCGTCTCTTTGTCGTCTATGACGAACTTCGAATACCGATCACCGCGAACCCCGCTTGGCCTCCTGGTTGGAGCGTGGGCCATTTGGTCACTCTTTGAGATTTGGACGAGCGGAATTGATTGGCGGAGTGGTGATGCTATTGCGACTGTAGGAGCATTCACTGCAGTCAGTCTCGGCTGTCTCGTGTGGGCAATTGGGGCAACGACTGGTGATTCGTTGGAACGACCGACTCTGTATCGGCGACTTATGCAGCTCTTTGGCGGTCTTGGGATTGTGTTTCTCAGTGCAATTGCTCTTTCAGTGATGTTCTGAGTCAGCTGGCGGACTCAAGTCGTTATTCATCACTCTAGGAATGGATTTACCTTCAAGGAGCAATACAACATCTATGGTCTCCACAGAACTCTCTTCAAGAGCTTTGTTCAGGTGCTATCTTCACTCGAGAGGATGGTGGCTGGTGATCCTCGCAATTCCTGTTCTATTCGCTCTCTGGTTCGTGGTGACGATCTTTACAATGAGTATCGCCAGATTTGTTCCGCTCAATGTCTCTGGGTATTTGACGACGTATCTTGCTGGGGGAATCATCCTCATTAGTTATGCAGCGGCGCTTCTCTCCCTGCCTGCCGTGTATTCTGACCGCCAATATGTCCGGAAGCACTCCGAGTGGAAGCCAACTATTCTCTATTACTTCATGGTCATTCCGCTGCTTAATGTCCCAATTGCATGCCTCTATCTGTACTTTCGACATCGGCATATTGGAATTCCGTGATAGTCTCAGTATGCGCTCTGACTGCAAACGAGAGTGAGCGCGATGAACAGGGACGATTTGCAGAGAGAATGAAGTACTCTTACCACCATATATCGTTTGGGTCAATTAGTATGGTGAGATTCAATCAAACTAACAAGACGTCGTCAGAGTGGAAATACGCACTTATTGGCGGACTCATATCTATCCCACTGACTGTCGGATACAATTGGTTCTTTGAACCAGAGATCTACTCACTCATAATGGCGACTATTGGGGGAATGATTGCAAGCTATCTGGCGAAACGTAACGCACTGAGGATCTATCGTACGGGTATCGGTGCTGGAGCTCTTGGTGCTATTCCAGCACTGGTGATGGCGTTCAGTCCTCTCTCTGACATCGCCACCAAATGGCTTGGGTCCGGTGCAATCGTCTTTACGGTGATCGTCGTTCCATTGGTTATAATGGCTATCTTGGCTATCGGAGCCGTATTGGGTTTCATCGGAGCCGCAATTGGTGGTTGGTTAGCTACGAAGTTTGGCAATCGAAACACAGTACACCCCGCAACGTAGTGCGGCTTATGGATCAATTGCCACCTTAGCTGTCCGCTACCTATTCGAGAGTGAAATTGTGTAAAAGCCAAATTTACGCCGAAGTCGATCCGCTACTACGTGAATTTGTTTATAATATGAGGTGCCCTGTTAGCTCGTTGCATCTTCGATGAGCGTATACAATCCATAGGCAAACTGTTTGAGCCCATAGAACGCACAAACAATCCAGACGATCAGTGCTGGAATCGCAGCGATCACCGGATCAAATATGATCCCAAGTGCCGATGCAACGATACTACTAATCGAAAGGAGGACTAAGCCAACAAGACCGTTGATTGCGGCATCGATTGCAGCCGTGTGTCGAGGTATAATCTCACATCGTATTATAGGGTATAAAGTAACAAGAATCGGTCACACTACGTCAATCAGCTAAGCGGTGTCGTTCGTTACGACGTTTGCTTTCGTCGAATGTGAACGAGTTGACCAATATCCAGGAAATACACTGAATACAGCCCACCAAGCACCAGAATCCCCCAATAGCTGAGTAACCGATACAAGAGAACAACCCCGCCAGCGGTTCCCGCATCCAAGCTAGTCAGCGCAATAATCATCCCACCGAGCATAACTTCAACACCACCAAGACCACCTGGAAGTGGAATGACTCGTGCAACCCCACTCGCAGGAATCAGAAAAAGCGGGAGTAGTATCGAGATATGCCGGTCAAGTGCGAGAAAACTCGCATAGAGGGGAAGGCAGAAACAGATCCACCCGATGACTGACCATCCGAGTGCGAGTCCGATTTGCCGGCGGTTCTCCAGCACGAGGTTGATTTCGGTCGAATACGAGCGCACTCGTAAGTGAAGATATTCGCGAATGAATCGGGTGCGGGCCTTTACTGGACGGAGACGAAGGTGGAGACGCTGTGTCCGATTTCCACTCAGTGCACGCAGCACTGAGAGCAGCCGGATACCCACTACCATTATCCGACGTAAAAGCAGGTGCTTGTATCGATACAGCGTGGACGTGGCGGCCAGAAATCCACCTGTGAGGAGGATCGCGACGTGGAGCGAGGGAATGGGGATAAATGCCAGAACAGACTGACCTCGAAAGGTGTTTTACATTGCGCACGGAGACAGTAGTGACACTTTGATCGCTATTGATACGACCACTGGTGAGCAACGGTGGAGTAGTGAACCGCTATCTGCTCTTGCCGGCCTCTCAGTAGCTGACGGGACTGTTTACGTCGGTGGCAGACAAACAGTCGAAGACGGTGAAGATGAAGCAAGAGTGCTTGCTATTGATCCCATGTCCGGCGAGTCCAAGTGGGACCTCGGGTTACCCAGTCGCACTAAATTCACAGATGTTCACGATGGACTCAGTGCCACGACACCAGTCGTAACGGATGGGATGCTTCTAGTTTCTTCGACACAGCATGATATCCTTCCAGAATGGTACGAGAGTATCGGGTACGTCCGATATGAAACCCTCTATCGCATCGAAGCAACCGAGACATCCAACAACGATGATTCACAAGACGATGACTCGGATGGTGACAATTCAAACAAAGATGAGTCAAGCGAGGACCGGTCGGATACGGATGAGTCGGATACCGGTTCCGAGGATTCAGGTGAGGAAGAACAATACGACGACACCGAAAACGACTGTTAAACTTACTAAGACCATCACAGTTACAGTCGTCTAGTTCGGCATCGTCGTCTTCGAAGCGTAACACCTTGAGCGTCACGTCGTCGATGGATGCGGTATGCTAGTGGGCTGCGGGGTTCTCGTGGCTCTCGTTGGTGACAGTGAGGAGTCCGGGGGCATCGACGTTGAAGGAGAATTGTTCGGCCTGTGCGCGTTTCTGTGCCGTCTCGGCAACTTCAAGTTCACTAGACGATTTCGTTGACATGGTCTTTCCATGGATTCGGAAGACCGGTGCCGGGTGTTAGAGCACCCGGCGCGTTTCTACACACGCCCGGGGGCATCGTTCTTCCTGCGTGAAAAATTGCCAAATGATTAATTATGTAGTGTCTCGTAACTTTTGTAATGGAGCCTTCCATTACTAATCGGAAACTTCCCGCAGGGTGGGCACACTCACCACATCGAGGGGATGGATTTGGCGGGACTCACGAGAGTGCTCATTTTGAACTACGAGCTGAGCCGATTGACGTGAGGGCAAATCGACCCGAAGAAGCACAGTGGGAGCTAAATCTCGTTCACCAAATAAAAGACGAATATAAAACTAACTATCTAATTGGTTATGTTGCTACAAAGCAGAAAGCTATAAACCAAATTGTTTATTTAATGAAGCGACTGAATGAGGAGCTTAAACTACAAGAATCAATACGAGTGTTTAACCCCCAAGATTTCATCTCTCATCTCGACATTAAGACTCACTCAGATATTTCTTTTGAAAAGATAACTCATGAATGATCCCCTGTTTACCTGGGAAAATCGTGGAAAGCATCATTTCCTACCTGACATAACTCATCGTTTGCTGCGTATTCAACCGCAGCCGTGGTTTGCAGTAAGCGTTCCGATGGACGTGGTGCGGACACGTGCAGGCCATTAGGTCATAGGCCTCCGTCGTCGATTGGGGCGACATAGTGGTATTTTCTATATCAATAATCTAGCACACACAACTATTGGCGGGAGGGACTATCAGAAAGGTATGGCCAGCGAACCCGATGAATTCAACCGGAGTCTGATAGGGATCGGGATCGCAGTTGGAATTGGTATTGGGGTTGCACTCGGTATCGCAGTGAATAATTTCACACTCGGAATTGTGATGGGGATTGTAATTGGTATGGCCCTTGGAATCGCCTTGAACTATACATAGAAGAGACAATTATATCAATGACACACGCAGAAAGCAGCAGTTCACGAAAATCTTCCTCATATCTACCGCTTGTCGCAAGAACTACTTAAACAGCATAAGTGGCGACAAATAGAGATGCCGATGGGATCCTCGAACATGGTTCATTAGATAGTGAACCCATGCGAAATGAGCCATGTACGTACCTTTGGGATTTCACAGGGACTGCCGATGAGACGAACTGCATCCTTCTCCTCGGTAATTGTGATCCTGAATTTGCGTTCGAGGTAGTCACGATTATCGCCCACCTCCTTCTTTGGAAGGACAATCTGTGTATGGTCACGGAATACGCTGGCACTCACCATTAATTACAGTTGCGTATAAGTCTAAAAAAGAGTATCGTTTTGAACGTGAAAAAATGGTCGAACCAATGCCAATCACACTGAATTCAATCTCCCACTATAATCCACAATTGAAAATATCGAATAAATAATCGAGAGAGTGGATATATCGGCAATCCGACTGCCGCAGTCTTCGCACACCAGCCACCACTTGGGTGCAGTGAAGCGTTCGCAGTGCCGCGAAGTGTCGAGGGCACGGTAGCCTTCGAGTACCTCGTCTACCAAGTCCGGTGAGCAGGTTTTGTCAGTGATCGTTCAGGCTCTGTAAGTTCGCTGAATAGCCGATTCATGATCAGTGAGGTTGCAATCTCAATTATCTCATCATGGTCTTCGTCATCTTTGAAGAGAGGGACACACCCACCAGCCATTTGACGATGTCCTCCTAAACTTCCCATCGAACCAAACGTTTGGTCCAGCAATTCGCCGACGTGGGTAGCTGGGTCGGTTGATCGTGCACTAAATTGAACCTCATCGTTGATGACGCCGAAAACGACCGCAATATTGACCCCTTGGAGGTTCAATAGAAAATCAGCTGCCTGCGGGAGCGCGTCTCGCTCGGTGGTCTCTCCAGCAAACGAGACCAAGGACGATTGCTGGATTTTGCGATTGTCAATTGCCTCGCTCAATGCATCGATTGTCTCTGGCGTATACGGGACATTCAACAGGTTTGCAAAAAGGCCTTGATCAATAAATGGATGGAGATACTCTGCTGCAGCATATTCTTGGGCAGATACTTTACGTGTAAACCCGAGTGTATCGGAGCGAATTCCGATCAACAGTGCGGTTGCAAGATCACTTTCGGGAATGATCTGAAGATCGTATAGATATTCAACCAAAATTGTCGCGGTCGAACCGACGTTCTCACGCCGATCAATGACATCAGCTGTTACATGCGGTGCTGGATGATGATCGAGGACGATATCGATGCTAGCAGTCGCTCGGACATCATTGTTCTCGCCAGGAACTGAATGATCGACGAATGCAACGGTATCATGTTTCTCTAACAGTTCGTTTTCAAAGTTCACTAATGGGATGTCAAGACGATTAACGAGGGCTCGATTTTGTTGATGAGAAATGCCACCATTGTACGTAATAGTGATTCGTTCTACTCCAGCATACTCTCCAATCCGTTTGAGCGCAAGTGCACTCGCTAGGCAGTCAGGATCCGGGTTGTTGTGGCAAACGATGAGCAAGGATTCCTGATTCTGAAGATGGTCAACTACCTGCTGTGCACGAGTCACAACAATAATACTTCGACTACTCAAGCATGAATCTATAGGCTAGTTGAAGTTGCACCATAGTACAGAACAACACTCTTTTTAATAGAATCCGGTCAGTGTGGTTTCCTGGATATTCCCTATTTCTCATAAATGGTGTCTCAGAGACTCTTCTTCCGGAATTTGTATGTAGAATGCTATCCTAACTCACGATATCTTTTTATAGAAGTTCAAACAATCATAATACGTTGTAAAAATGCATCGATTAAATACGTTCACTCAACTAGAAGAAATGATCGAACAGATGCATCGCTCGATGATTGGGAGCAACTCAGTTGGAGCAGGCACCAGGCAGAGACGTAGAACCGGGAGAGACTCTTCATCCGTACGAAAGTCCTCGGTGAATCTCATGGCTGAGCCGGTGGATGGTGAATACATCGTTACTGCTGATCTACCTGGCTTCGAAAAAAATGAAATCGACCTCCGTTTCGAGGATAACATTCTCACGATGGAGGGTTTCAAGAACCATTCAGAGGAACCATCCGACGGTGTAGGAGCCTTTGCACACGGTCAACAGCGCCACGCCTGCGAGCAAATCCGCCTTCCGGTGACGATCGATAAAGAGGCCATTTCCGCGAGTTATCGAAATGGCGTCCTCGAAGTGCATCTTCCGTTCTATGACGATTCGGACGATGACCGCTCCCGGATAGAGATACAATAACCACACTCTCACAGCACAAATGAAACTCACCGTAAAACCAGTACACAAGAAAGACGCAGGTCGCGGGCTTGCCGTACTCAATCGAACAATCATGGACGAGTTGGGGGTACAGAGTGGTGACTACGTCCGTATCGCCGGTTCGCACGACACCAGTATCGTTGCTCGGGTTTGGCCGGGGTATGCAGGATCGCCGGATCAGACTGTGATCCGCATTGATGGGGAGTCCCGCAATGCAGTGAACGTCGGTATTGATGACCAGGTAGCAGTCGAACGAGTCGACATCAAGTCGGCAGACACTGTTACGGTTGTACTTCCTCAATCCCTTCGAATCCGGGGGAATGTGAGTAGCCTCATTCAGGATCGGCTCTCCGGACAAGCCGTTCAGGAAGGTCAAACAGTCCGTATTTCATTGGGTATCGGGTCAATATTTGCTAGCTCGAACCAAACGATTCCACTGCAGATTGCCACTACTGACCCGGCTGGCACAGTTGTTGTCAGCGATGCAACAACCATTGAGGTAAGCAATCACAGAACAGAACACGTATCGAAAGAGGCGGAAGAGGAGGTAGAATCCAGCGCACCGATGGTGACCTACGAGGACATTGGTGGTCTCGAAGACGAACTCGAACAAGTCCGAGAGATGATCGAGCTCCCAATGCGTCATCCAGAGTTATTCCAACAACTTGGCATCGATCCACCGAAGGGAGTACTGCTTCATGGTCCACCTGGGACAGGGAAAACACTCATCGCAAAGGCGGTCGCCAACGAGATCGATGCCCACTTCCAAACGATCTCCGGTCCAGAGATCATGTCGAAATATTACGGCGAGAGTGAAGAGCAACTTCGCGATGTGTTCGAAGAGGCCGAAGAAAATGCTCCCGCGATCGTCTTTCTGGATGAATTAGACTCGATTGCACCAAAACGTGGCGAGACGAGCGGCGATGTTGAGCGACGCGTTGTCGCACAACTCCTCTCGCTGATGGATGGCCTCGAAACCCGTGGTCAAGTGACTGTAATTGGTGCAACGAACCGCGTCGATGCAATTGATTCAGCACTCCGTCGGGGTGGCCGGTTCGATCGTGAAATCGAGATTGGTGTTCCCGATACGGATGGGCGCACAGAGATTCTCCAGGTTCACACCCGTGGTATGCCATTAGCTGAAGAGATTGACCTCGATGAGTACGCTGAAAAAACACACGGGTTTGTTGGCGCAGATATCGCTTCATTCACAAAGGAAGCAGCAATGACCGCCCTTCGGCGCGTCCGTCCGCAGATCGATCTAGCCGCTGATGAAATTGATGCTGAGTTCCTCGACACACTCGAAGTCAGTGAACATGACTTCCGGCAGGCCTTCCGCGGAATAGAGCCCTCGGCACTCCGAGAGGTGTTCGTGGAAGTCCCTGATATCACGTGGCAAGACGTGGGCGGTCTTGAGGACACGAAAGAGCGCCTCCGCGAGACAATTCAGTGGCCGCTTGCCTATCCCGAGGTGTTTGACGAGCTTGATCTAACTACGTCAAAAGGAATCCTTCTCTATGGGCCACCGGGAACCGGAAAAACGCTGTTAGCAAAGGCAGTTGCCAACGAGTCAGAGAGCAATTTCATCTCGGTCAAAGGCCCGGAACTCCTGAGCAAATGGGTTGGTGAATCTGAGAAAGGTGTCCGCGAAATCTTCAGTAAAGCACGTTCGAATGCGCCAACTATCGTGTTCTTCGACGAACTCGACTCCATCGCCGGGGAGCGTGGCCAGCAGACGGGTGATTCAGGCGTCTCTGAACGCGTTGTCTCTCAGCTGTTGACCGAGCTCGATGGCCTTGAGACTCTTGAGGATGTCGTCGTTATCGCGACAACTAATCGTCCAGATCTCATTGATGATGCACTCGTCCGACCAGGACGACTTGATCGGCACATTCATGTGCCTGTTCCGGACGAAGAAGGGCGAGAGGCAATCTTCTCGGTGCACACCCGCGACAAGCCACTAGCTGGCGATGTCGACTTAGAGTGGCTTGCTGCAGAAACGGAAGGGTATGTTGGTGCCGATATTGAGGCAGTTGTACGTGAGGCAACGATGACAGCCGCACGAAAGCTCATTATCAGCAGTTCACCGGAAGAGCTTGCAGAGATGATCGGGACAGTCCGGATTACGAAGGAGCACTTCGAAAATGCGTTCGTCGAAGTCCCTCCAAGCGTTACTGCGCGTATGAGAGATCGATATGCAGAGATTGAGCATCGCAGTAAGCGATCAGAACCCGAAAATAGGAGGTCTGAGGCAGAATAGCCAGTGGATACTCGGACCACCTTTGTTTGACTTTTTCAGGCGCTAAGTCCCCTCCTCACGGAGCAACCGAAGGAAAGAGCGACCACTTATAAAACTACGATGAGCAACCCGAACTCCTTGCCCAAAACAGCTGTCTGAACGATTTGAGATAGCTACTCTCGATGTCCGAAAAAATACTCAACGAGGAGAAAATCTCGCGAGAAGAAGTCGCTGATCGATTGCAAGCAATTGCACATGAACTTCGCGAAGGTGGAGATGCCAACATCGACGTCGGCAATAAAACGGTAACGCTCTCACCAGCAGACTCTGTCGGGTATGAAATCGGCACTCGAGAATCGTCATCGGTCCTTTGTGGGAGTCGCGAATCAGTGACCGTTAAACTCGACTGGAAACCCGAGTAAGAGAAGGATTATATATCGTCGGTAGAATTTTGAGACTAACCCACGTTTCTCGATTATGTCCCCATCAGTTCAGAATAGTATCACAGTCGCTCGGTCAGTTCGAACTGAAATACAGGAAAAGCAGGTAACGTTTCTCGCAGGGAGTATCGCATACCATGCATTCATCTCTCTTCTGCCGCTCTTGCTTCTTGCATTTCTAGCGTTTGCAGCGATTGGAAGCACTAACTTACAAACTCAAGTGATCAACTTCGCTGATTCCCTTTCTCCTGCGATTGGTGATCTCGCAGAAACAACTCTTGAGAGTGAACAAGGACGAGCGAGTGCGTCCATCGTCGGGATTCTAACGCTCACATGGGGGGCGTTGAAGCTCTTCCGGGGATTGGATACTGCATTCTCCGAGATCTATGCCGCTGAAACAGATGGATCCATTCTCGACCAGATACGCAATGGGCTCATCGTCCTGTTCGCGATTGGGTTTGCAGTGATTGCGACAATCGTTGCAGGCACACTGCTCGCCCTCTTTCCTTCCGTTCCATTCATCGAACTGCTCAACCCAATCGTGTTGATCGTGGCACTCGTCATCGCATTCTTCCCGATGTATTATCTCTTCCCCGGGGTCGAAACCACACCGCGTGAGGTATTGCCTGGAACAATATTTGCAGCAGCAGGATGGACAGCCCTGCAGGGCCTGTTTCAGATCTATGTGCAAGTAGTTGGCTCAAGTGCCTCGGGTGTTCTCGGCGCGGTACTTCTTTTGGTCACATGGCTCTATTTCAGTGGGTTGGTATTGCTCATTGGGGCAGTGCTGAATGCCGTCCTTTCACACCAAACGAAAACAGCAGATGATCAGACAGAAACACGACAACGATCACTTACATACGATGAAGCTGCTCGGTATGTTCGCCTTGTTCGCGAACGAGTGTTCGGACGATATGAACGCATGGAAGCGATAGAAATGCCAGCCGAAGAATCGTTCTTGAATTCGCTTTCAAATCGACCTGCCACAGTCGAACTGATTGAGGAAATATCGAGGACAGACGATGGCAAGCAGTATGAAATTCGAGTGCGGTGGACCGAAAACAGCAACGAGAATGAGGACTAATCTGGGAAAACGTTCATAAAACGGCTCTTCGATTGTCGATTCGGACTATGGTACTGAATTTAGCGCTGAATAGGAGTTCGATGATCCCACTGCAGGCAAGTGATACACTCTCAACTCCCTCCATTGTCAGCAATTATGTCATTCCCGCCGCGTTGTTTCTCGTCACACTCGTCGTGGTATATCTGATCGGCCGGAGTATCCTCATTCCACTGCTCACACGAGTACTGAAAGAACAAGGGCACGATCCAGCTGTTCGAAGTTTAGCCGAGAATGTAGCAGGAATCCTTGTTTGGGTACTCGCTATCGCGCTTGCGTTCACGGTCGCTGGCTTTGGTGGTGTCATCGCCGCATTCGGTGTCTTTGCCGGTGCAATCGTACTCGCGATCGGGTTTGCCGCACAGGAACTCCTTGGCAACTTCGTTGCTGGAATCTTCATTCTCAAAGATCGGCCGTTCACGATCGGCGATTGGATCGAATGGAGCGGCGGTGAGGGGCAAGTTGAGGATATCGATTTGCGTGTAACTCGAGTGCGGACATTCGATAACGAGCGGATTACCGTTCCGAATGGTGACTTAGCGAATGATGCGGTGAAGAATCCGGTAGCCTATGATAAGCTCCGGCAGAAATTTGTCTTCGGGATCGGCTACGACGATGACATCGACCATGCAAAGGATGTGATTCTCGACGAAGCACGACAGCACGATGAAATCCTTGCAGATCCAGCACCCGATATTCGGGTGACTGAACTCGCTGACTCGTATGTTGGATTGCAAACTCGGTTCTGGATCGGTGAGCCTGGGCGAGGAAACTTTACGCGCATTCGATCCGAGCTGGTACAAGCAGTGAAAGAGCGGCTTGATGCCGAGGCAATCGACATGCCCTATCCAGTCCGAACGCTCGAAGGGTCGATTGAGGTCACGGAGTAACTTCCGCTCAGTCGTCGGTGTGTCCTCGCGTACGGTCGAACCAGCCGCGCCTTCGCTGAGTGTTCGCTAGGCACCATCGGACAGCATCGTTTGGCGTGACAGAAATGAAAAAGGGAGACGGGATTAGCAGCAGTCGGTGAGTGCACCCTTCCGGGTGGCTTCCGCACCACAGTTTTCACATTTCCAGTAGGTGTGATCGGCAGTGCCGTACATGTCGTAGCCGGTGTATGGGCCATTGATACGGTCGTCTTCCGATGGGAAGGCGTTGAGCGTCCCGTCGTCAGTTGCGTTTTCGACGGCAGCCATGTGTTTGCAGAAGGCGTTGCAATACTACTACTGAACAGAGTAGCATTTATTGCTAAGTAGAAGAATCTACTAGCATGGCAACGTCAGTGAAAATGGACGAGGGAACGAAGTCTGATTTGGAGAAGCTCCAAGCAGAAATTCGTCTAAAAGCAGGAAAGCAAGTAACACAGCAGGAAATCCTCGCCCGGATTGTTGCACACGCGGTTGATTCGAAAGCTGATCTCATCGATTCGTTTCGCGATGAAATGCCAGCACTCGATCCAAGTGAGCGAGAAGCGTTCCACCAAGGAATGATCTCCTCTGGCGTGAAAACATCGGAATCGGATATCGACGAAGAGCTATACGGATGAGCATTCTTATCGACACTGGTGTTTTTTACGCACATCATGATGAAGACGCAGAACGCCATGATACTGCAGTTTCTGCAATGAATACAGTACTTACTGGTGAATACGGACAACCGTACACCAGTGACTATGTCTATGACGAAACAGTCACATTAACTCGAATGCGGACTGGTTCATTTGCGGCTGCAAAAACCGTCTCCGACCGCATTCTTGGACGTGAATCATTCCCAGAGATATTCGAGATAATCCAGATGGGACATGATGACTTTAATGCGACAGTCGATACATGGATCCACTATCAAGACCACGATCTAAGTGTGACTGATGCAAGTCTCGTGACGCTCTGTGAACAGTATGATACTGATTCTATCCTCAGTTTTAACTCAGATTTCGATGGAATCGTCCATCGAACAGATCCATCTCATATGTCTACAGAATAAGAAGAGGGAAGAGCGTTAGTTCGGCAGTTCCTTTCGTCCCGTTCGCACGCATGGCCAGCACGGGAAGTCACCGAGACCGTCACAGTCGCAGTCTTCCGGTTCGGTATCGTCGTCGTCCAAGGGGAAGGCGTCGAGCGTCCCGTCGCCGGTTGCGTGTTCGACCGCAGCCATGTGTTTGCAGTAGGCGTTGCGGTGGACGTGATGCGGACAGGTGCAGGCCATCAGTTCCCCGGTCACGTCGTCGATGGAGACGGTGTATTGGTGGGCTGCAGGGTTCTCGTTGGTGACTTGGATGAATCCGAGGGCACCGTTCTTCCTCCCAATGTCTTTTGTGACCCGTATTCTGTAACCACTCTCGGGTGATTACGTTCCCGACTCTTCTTCAAAGAGACGTTGTGCATAGCGATAGATTGGCGCACCAAGCCAGTCCCGATCACGTGCAATGGTATCGAGTGCAGATCGAGCTTCGGAATCAGTAAGTGCACCACGTTTGATGAGTGCGCGGAGAAGAATTGGTGAAAGAGCGACATCAGCCGAGACAAGAGTAGTGAGTTCGGGAAGTGCTCGAAAATCGTCCGTAATGAGAAACGCTGCATCGGTCTCTTCAATAGCCGCGACACAACTCGCCTCACCAGCATCGATTCGACTCGAAGAAAGCTCTGGAGCGGGGATATCCAGAATCTCAATGTGATTGGAACGTTCGAGGACGGTTACTGCCCCGTGACCATGGACATCATCGTATTCTGCGGTTGATTCGAGTTCATCGGTGACGAGTGTCGTCGTCACGACGTCGTATTCGGTTAGCACGTCATCGAGAACATCACCGATCGCGAGAGAAATGAACGCGCTTGTATCGATAACCAGCATTTACAGATCTGCAAGTTTGTCGGCGAGGTCGTCTCCCTCGTCAAGAAGTTGCTTTGAGGTACGGACTGCTTCTGCGTCCTGGCGACCGATTATGTCCCTGAGGGTTTCGAAATCAAGTTCGTCTGCGAGATAGAGTTCAACGACTGCTTGTTGAAAGCTCTCTTCTGATTCGATTTCCTTGAGGTACTCTCGAAGCGCTTCGATGAGGAGTTCGGTTCGGTTTTTATGCGTAACTTCAGCAGCGATATCTGCATGAGTCACAAGTTCTTCCGGCAGACGAAAGTTGACTTTTCGGGTGCTCATCGTGTAGGTACGTTGTACCTACAGAGGCAAAAACGTTCCCCAGTAATTAGTGAGCCACCGACCGGTTAATGAGTGGAAAAATGTCAAATTCAGTTTCCGTTGTTAGTTCGGCAGTTCCTTCCAACCCGTTCGCACGCACGACCAGCATGGGAAGTCACCGAGGCCGTCACAGTCGCAGTTGTCTGGTTCGATATCGTCTTCGTCCTCGGACGGGAAGACATCGAGCGTGCCGTCGTCGGTTGCGGTTTCGACGGCGGCCATGTGTTTGCAGAGGGCATTCCGGTGGACGTGGTGCGGGCAGGTGCACGCCATCAGTTCTTCGGTCACGTCGTCGAAGGAGACGGTGTACTGGTGGGCTGCAGGGTTCTCGTGGCTTTCGTTGGTGACGTTAACGAGTCCGGGGATCGACGTCGACGGAGAACTGTTCGGCCTGTGCGCGTTTCTGTGCCGTCTCGTCATTCTGTGGGATTCTTAGTGACTTGCTGCCATTCTCATTCTCAAATTGTGTCGAATGAAGTAATAACGTCGCCCGTCGAATACACCGGTACTAGATCTTGCTCATCGAAATCAGAGTCGTCGTTCCAGACACCTGCCTCACAAGCAAGCGCACATGCAACATACAATACGTCGTCAGGATCTGTCGCACCAATCGCCTCGTCAGCCTGCTCAATGAATGGATAGAAGTCTGCAGCGGGAACGACGTCGATATATTGAAAGAGTAGTCCAATGAACTGATTGACTCGGTCCGCATCCATGCCGGATTTCTTGACGATCAGATCTTCGTAGTTCCCGATTTCGTTGTGCACAAATTCAGGGGTTAGAAGATCGGGTTCAAGTGTAACAATAAGTTCGCGTGTTTTCGAATTGGCGATAAGCGCGGAGATAACGACGTTGGCGTCGACAACCAGCTTCATTCGTCAATACTACCTCGACTCTTCTTCGAGGGATTTGCGTGCACTCTGGTTGATCTTGGCGGAAATTTCCTCGACATCCTCATTGGTGAGTTCACTGCCAGCTGTGAGTTCATCCATTAGGTCAAGTTTCTTGATCTTGTCTTCGATTGCCTGACGAGTGACCTCGCTCCAGTTGATCTCTGGATGGTTTTCCATTCGCTGCTTGAGGTCGTCATCGACGTTGACCGTGATAGTGGGCATACAGGATACTATGGAGACACAGAATACTGTGTCTTTCGATTAATGTCATTGGTATTTTTGTAGCAATCTGTGAGTTCGAGTTTCCTGCTGTGACCGCTCAATGGGTAGTGGATACACAAGCGAACGGAAAACCGTATCCGGTGGCCGCGAAACCTACCTGGTATGGGATTCCTTCAGGACATGCTGTGCATCACGGGCATCAGGCACGACTACGGCAACGTACACGGCGGGATGAAGCGCTGTCGGAACTGTGGGACCATCGAGGAAACCGAATAGCCCGCAGAACGGGCAGACCGGCCACGCACGCGATGCCCTACGACACAGGCTCATCGCACGATGTGGGAACGATCTTGCCTGTCAAGATCAAAGCTCGATGTCCGTATCGAGGAACCGAGCGGCCACCTTTTTGCACGGGTGGGGTCAATCGGGCATCGGTTAGTTCGGTAGTTCCTTCCGTCCCGTTCGCACGCATGGCCAGCACGGGAAGCCATTGAGACCGTCGCAGTCGCAGTCTTCGGGTTCGGCATCGTCGTCGTCCGATGGGAACGCCGTCAGGCTGCCGTCGTCGGTTGCGTTCTCGACGGCGGCCATGTGTTTGCAGTAGGCGTTCCGGTGGACATGATGCGGACAGGTGCAGGCCATCAATTCGTTGGTCACGTCGATGGAGACGGCGTACAAGACTTGCTCGCGACAGATGCACCAGCCTAGTGGTCAGTTTTCTCTCAATGTGTTCGGTGCAAATTCAACGGGGTTCGGTTTCGTGGCAATACTATCGGGAAAACCCAGATGCTATCATTTGGTACCCGAGTTTTCGGGGGCGAAGTCGGTCTATGACTCTTCTGATTCGCTTTCGTGATTAAATGACACAATGGTTCTCCAAGCACCGTGACAGCCTGGTGAACAAAAATGATGTGTTGATTGGGCTATTTCTCCTGGGGGCTTTCGAACCTGTTTTCGACAATACTCACACGTAACAAGCTCGCCTGCAATTGATTCACCATGTGTTTGCATGTGATGGAGTTTCATTGTTTGAATAGAACTAAAATCATCCCGACCGCATGTCGGGCACTTAATTGACGCTTCACTCATCATCACAGCAAGTTAGTCCCAAACAAGAAATAGTTACTCATGGCGGAGTAAACATCTCAGAAAATTTGTTATTATCTCAGATGTCAGGAGGAGAAACCTGGCAAGGTAGCAATTGGGACATGGTAGACTATACTGCTCCGGGTGTGGTGTACTGCTTTCGAGCGTCGATACCGAGCAATCCGACTACAGCAGTCCGTGCACACAAGCCACCACTTTGGCGTGGTGAAGCGTTCGCAGTGCTGCAAGGTGTCGAGAGTGTCCGTCCAGCGGGTGAATGTTGCGTCGTAATCTGCGTCGCCGAACTCGTGGTATTGCCATACGTGAAGACATGTGAGAACAACAGTAACGCTGACCCCGACTACTCCGAGAAGAATGTGGTTCCAAGACCGACCATTTGCAGTGTGGGAGGTTTTTCTATGGATGTAGTATTTTATAGATAAATAAAATTCTAATTATGTGCTTGTTAATTCATCTAGGTAAATGGCGGGGAGGATCGTGTCCACTACTTTCCGGCGCGTTTGACGAGGCGCTTCAGATTGAGGTGGCCAGCACCGTGGTAGGTCTCCCCACCGGGCGCGCTACTCGCAGTTTCCTGAATGAGTGATTCGACTTCTTCGACACTAGCCTTGGGCCGAAGCGAGCGAACAAGTGCAACCGCACCTGCGATTTGCGGAGCGGCCATTGAGGTACCTGCCTTCCAGCCGTAGCCGGGGACGGTGTTACCGCTCTCGTCGGTCTCGTAAATAGTCGAGTAGACGAGGTCATTTTCCGAACCGGGAACTTCATTATTGAATGCTTCGAGGTCGGCATTACCACCGGCGGCGCTGACATCGACTGCACCGCCGTAATTGGTGTAGAAGGCTGGCTGGGTCGTTGGCTCTTCCAGCCGATTGCCTGTGAGCCACTTTTCTTCGTTGTCACTGTGTTTGTTCCCCCAGCCAACTCCGATGGGGCCGGTCGCGGCGACGCCGAAGACGCCCTCGGCCTCCGTCGGGATGCTGAGGGTGTTCTCGGGACTCATGTCGAGCGAGTCATTGCCTGCGGAGTTTACGATGACCGTTCCTTGTGAACGGACGTACTCCGCGACCTGTTCTGCGATGCGGAGTTCTTCCGTCAAGAATGGGTACTGATCAACGTAGACATATGGCGCCGGGAAGCCGACGCTGTAGTTGATAGCATCACAGCCTGCTTCGGCGGCTTTCACCCACCCGGCGTAGCCGTCACCTTGTTTTCCTTCCTCACCAGAAAACATTCGATAGGAGACAATTTCAGTATTGGGAGCTGTCCCAAGAACACCGCCGTCGGGACCGTCGTTGCTATTGGTTGCGGCGATGATGCCGGCCACGTGTGTTCCGTGGCTGCCCGCGCCGTTGGGCCGCCAGTCATACTCATCTTCTGAGACGTTCTCGGAGAGTTCATCATTGACGACGTCCGCGAGGTCGGGGTGACCGTCGTAGACGCCGGTATCGACGACGGCGATACGGGTACCCGCGCCAGTCGTCACGTCGTGGATAGTCTTGCCGTTGCCGGGCTTGTCCGTCAAGTCGTTGCTGACGTTCTGTACACGTTTGTCCCACTGGTACTCGCTGTTCGAGGCCGAGCCGTCGTGGTTGTGGCTCGAACCCTTGCCGCTGGTCGTTGGTCCCTCTCGCGATCGGACAGCACCGATGCGGTCATCCCCTCGGTTGATAACACGGTCTGCGACCGTTGTGCCATTCACGCGCTCTTGGTCGCCGCGTGCAACGAGTACATCCGCCTGCGAGAGGTCATGGATGATCTCGATGTCGTCGGGGACTTCCGAGCGATCGACATCGCGGAGGTTGATGAAGAATCGCGAGTCCGAGGTAGTTGCCGTCGCAGTACTGACGCCGAGCGTCGCCGCGCCGAGTGTTGTACCGGTTAATTGGAGGAATGCCCGCCTGTTATGTCGTACCATGACATATTCAGTTACCAATTACTTATTATTAAATATTTCTTTTTCATCTAATAAGGTTGTTATCTAATATGTGTGATTTGGTTCTTACACCCATTATTTGAAGTCAAGACATAGCTGTTCAGCGACGTCTCTCAAGACGTAGCGTGGAGTAGCAGCAAAGGAGGAGAGCCGAACGCGGTAGATCTCCTCTCCGGAAAATCAAGGGTTATTAAGGGGTTACTCGGAATCTCTTTACGGCCGGTTTTCACGCACCCCCAGTGTTCGCGGTGTTGCGAGGTGTCGAGAGCATCGATCCAGGGGGTGAATGTTGCGCCGTGATCTGCGTCGCCGAACTCGTGATACTGCCAAGCGTGGATGAGTTCGTGGCGGACAGTGGAACTGAATTGCTCCCACCCGTGGTGTTCGTAGGCCGTCCAGGTCAGTGCAATCGTGATTGTCTCTGTTGCAGGGGTCGTACTTCGTGACGCCCGCTTGTCGTTGGGCTCGATGTGAGACCTCCCAGTCGATCGCTTCTACCGGCAAATCCGGGAAATGCCCGGTGGCAACGTCGGCTGCGTGCTGTTGTGCTCGGTCGAGGAGATCCGTCGGTGTCTCGAGGGTATCGTTGGTCGTTATATCGGCACTTTTCGTCAGCGTTCGCTGGTCGGTGATGTCCGAGAACATCAAATGGAAGAACGGTTCTTCGATGAATATCTGTCGAAAGCAATCGAAGCAGCTTATGTACGGATAAGTGCCGTCCCATTACCCGAAACCGTTATCAAATAGATCTCATAAGGGAACGTCACCGACACGGGATTTTGTTGATCACCGACGATCTGTTGTTCGATAAGACGGTCAAGAGCTCCTGCGTCAATTACTCTCCCAAGTGGTGGAAGGTCCAACTCGCTTTGGCGACTTCGGCTCGCTAATGCGGCGACGATTCCCATGCAGGTATTTCCCTGAGTGATATACGACGAGATATCATAGAGGTAGCTCGTTCGCACCCCGTTTGCATCTGCAGTATCATTTTCTGTGACTTGAATTGGTTTCAAATACTTCTCAGAGCTCATTTTTTCTCCCCCACTTTTATCCGGTATCCACGTGGTCGTTGAGTTTCCTGATTCTCTGATCCGAAGAGTCGTTCGGGAATCTCTATTAAAAGATAGACTGCGGAACGTACTGACGTTGTCGGTACTTACTGAATCAGTCGCGATACTCATTTGATCCAAACCAAGACCAAATGGAATTGAGCGATGATGAATACAAAGAAGATACTGTGAGACAGCCACTATTCGATATCAGGGGCGTCCTTGCACTCTCCCAAAAAAGCGATTATGGAAATTTATTGTAATATATCCGAGAACTGTATATAGGCCCATAACGGAGAGGAAAGTATGGGAAAACGAAATCAGACACAGAGAAGGAAATCAGAGGACCCGGTCTACAGGGCCATAGGGAATGATCAACGACGGGTGATTCTCTCGCTACTTTCTCAAACCCCACAGATATCCGAGCAAGCGCTCGCTCGCCGATTAACTACAACAGAACAAACGGCCCCGGATGAGAGTTTACCACCCGACGAAGTCAGGAACTCTCGTATTGATCTCTATCATCATCACCTTCCCATTTTAGAAGATACAGACTTCATTCGATGGAAGAGCGATGAAGACCTGATAACAACAACGGATCATATCGCACTTGAAGACCCACGGTTCCAACGGCTTCTACAGACAGAGGTCAAAGGAATTGATGATGTGCTGGCTGAACTCACGGAGACACGCCAGCGCCTCGTTCTCGCCATTCTTCGAGATGAGAATTCATCGATGTCGCAGACAGCACTTGCTCGTGAGGTCGTTAAGTGGGAGAGCGACGAAGCGGACCCGGCACAAGCAGCGGTCGATGAAACGGCGATAGCACTCCATCACAACCAGCTCCCGACACTGAGCGATGCTTCGATCATCGATTACGACACCGAAACCGGGCAGGCAACATACGCAAATCATCCAGCCGTCGAAGAAATTGTCAGGATTCTCCAGAAGCCTGATTCACGTCTTGTCAAGCGGTTGAATGGGTTCCTCGAAGGATTACAAACCTCGTACGAGCAAGCCACCGAGAGTACGAGCGATCCATTGGGTACACCAAGTATCTGGAGAGCACCCTATGAGTAGACCACCCGAGCTGTGGGCGTTCATATTGGCAAATACGTTTTTATTCTTCATTAGCAGTATTCTGATGCTGTTGAGTTTCTATGCATATTATCAAAACCCGAGAAAGACTTCGTACCGGGTTTCTACTATCGGATTTGCTTTTATTGTCCTCGGTGGACTCGTAGAACCGGTATATCAACTGGTCGTTCGGGTCGATTACAATATGAGTGGCACCGAACTTTTAATCACCCAGTCATGCGAAGGAGTGTTACTAGCGTTAGGGCTTGGATTGCTCTTTTATGCGATCACACATCACGATAGCGAGCGTTCTACAACTGGGGAGGACTCTACGACATCGCTCGATCCGAATTTATATGAATTCGATGAGAGCCGGTATAAACACTAAGCATGTGCGGGTATCTATTTTTATTCACTTTCTAAAATGAAACCAAGAGCAATGAGATCGATACCACCATCCCTCGACTCACGCAACCACCCTTCTGATAGTATCCTTACTCACTTTCTCAGCAACAAGAGCATATTTCAACCAGTTATATTGGAGCTATTCGCTGAGTAACCAAAGAAGATGGTTCCAATAGTCAAAAACCAATTAGCGAGCAATAGAGAATAGATTACTCTTCTGAATTATTTTGCGGCGTGATTTCGATCCGGCCGCCACTGCTCACAATCATTAGGTACTCATCAACGGTGAGCGTGATATGCCCCTGGTCTCGAGCAGTTCCATCGAACTGATTTTTGAAGAGGTTATCGAGTGAGGTTGGGTCTACGCTTGCATACAAGACCTCCTCTCCCTCGGTAGCGTCTACATCCATTACCTCGGCAAGCGCATGCGCGAGGATCATTGAAAGACGGGTTGCACTATCACGATCGTAGTACGTGACAGAACCATGCGACCGCTTTGATGGGGTATCAGGGACCATAACTTACCTGTTGATAACAGTGGGATCACCACGCTCGGTACCAATGAGCGAAGTTAAGGCCATGTTCTCCAACTAGAGATTCGACGCGAACGAAGAAAACCGCAGCGCAACGCTTGCTATTAGTACGTTCTGGGTGTGAGTGGTACGATGATTGTTCAATGGACTGAACAGCGAAACCCGGCTGAAGGCCCGTATTATGGGGTTCAGCAGGCTAGTGGGTGAGCGGTGGGTTTCTCGCTTTGCCCACGCCCGTCAGCCGGGACGTACCCACGTGCCGGTCCGAATCGGCAGACCAGCGCATTAAATCCGGAGAACCATCGTCAGATGCTGCGATGATACGACTTGTGGTTCACTGAGGTTTACATTTGACGGTAATTCTCCTCAGATAGACCTTGGACTGGGTCGTTTATCTCTGTGTCGCTACCCCGCTCCGTTGGTTTCAAAATTCGATCCAATGGCGAGATATGGGACAACTGTGATTTCGGTGAGCGTTCGCTGGTCAGTATTACCGAGACCGTCACTTGGCGTATCATAGATAGAAAAGACTGACGCCATAGTTAGTTCAGCAATTCCGTCCGTCCCATTCGCACGCACGGCCAGCACGGGAAGTCACCGAGGCCGTCACAGTCACAGTCTTCGGGTTTGGTCTCGTTGTCGTCCTCGGAGGGGAATGCCTCAAGCGTGCCGTCGTCCGTCGCGTTCTCGACGGCGGCCATGTGTTTGCAGTAAGCGTTGCGGTGGACGTGATGCGGGCACGTGCAGGCCATCAGTTCGTTGGTCGCGTCGTCGATAGAGACGGTGTACTGGTGGTTTGCGGAATTCTCGTGGCTCTCATTAGTTACTTCGACCAGTCCGGGGGCATCGACGTCGACGGAGAACTGTTCGGCCTGTGCGCGTTTCTGTGCCGTCTCGGCAGCTTCAAGTTTACTAGGCGATTTCGTTGACATGGTCTTTCCATGGATTCGGAAGACCGGTGCCGGGTGCACCAACACCCGGCGCGTTTCTACACACGCCCGAGGGCACCGTTCTTCCTACCAAATGCTATGGACTAATGCATAGTAAAGCTACCAACTTTGCATTAGTGCATAGAATTGAAGTAGGCAGAGGTGCATAGATTGAACTATGTTGGTACAAAAACCGCATGCAATGAGTCGATACCGAGCGATCATGACAGAGACCGATCGAGAGCATATCAGCGGTGAAAGCGATCCCTCGAACCAACAGCGTGATCAGGCCGTCTATCGCGTGAGTAAGCGAATCACCGAGGAACTCCCAAAGGACATTGCTGTACTTGCTGAGCATCGACCCGACAAACTCGAAGAACTCCGGGAGATCGTCTGTGAAGAGAGTGAACCGGAATGAGCGATTTCAACATTGTCGGTGGAGGCAGGCCTGTGGTGATTGTTAAGTGTCGTATGTGTGGTGGAGGAGTCTCACGGGACTTCCGAGCAATGGTCAGGGGAGTTGCGAAGTTCAGAGGATGTTTTCAGCGAAGAATATTTAATAGGGGATGATTATTGAAAAATTATGGAATTACCCTCATCAACAGTTGGTCGAGTTGTTCTACTGCTGATTGTCATACTAATTATTCTGCCTATCGCCGGGATCACGACGTATATCACCGTACCTCTAGCAATTATGCTGGCAATTGCACTTTTCCTCAAGAATGAAACCCGATCGTCCGATAACGAATCAGTAGAAGAATAGATCCAGTATGCGCTATGACTGAGGACGAGAGTGAGCGCGACGAGCAGGGACGATTTGCGGAGCAAACGACTGACGACGATATTCGTCGAGTGGTTCGTAAGTCAGAGTTTCCGGCAGTGACCACCTGGTGGGAGATAATACAGTCTTGTCCCGGATTGTAGGAGGAGTTTAGTATGCTTCAATGGTGGCCATTACCCGACCAGCATACTGCTCTGCCGTAATATCGCCTCTAGCGTAGGCTCTCGCATCACTGGAAAAGACGATGTATGACCCAGCAACATCACCATTTTGCTCGTCAAAGACTGTAACGATCAGATATTCTGGTTCATCGTTGTTACTGACAACATAGTTCGCCCATCCTCCAGCGACTGTCCCAATTTCTCCGGCCAATTCGGAGGGGTCTGTCTGGGATGAATAGTGGTTCAAGAACGCTGAACTCGAGCCGATATCAGCTTGATCGACATGGACACCGTGCGCCCCAATATCCGCCGTCAGATCCGACTCAGTGTACGTACGAGCCATCGTCGTTGGTTCCACAGACGTGGTCTCAACCGTAGTTGGCTCTATTGTAGTTGTGGGTGTCGGAGTTGTTGTTGTGGATACTAGCGTCGTCGTGTCGGCAGTTGTCGTTGGCTCACTGGTGGTGATTGTAGTCGTTATTTTGTCGCCGCTGACGTCGGCTTCACCGGTACAGCCAGCAAAAACGACCATGAGGCTAACGAGTACGAGAGTGATGCTTCTGGTGTAGGTGCGATAATTCATAGGATACTTTCCCAGCGACAGATACGCTCGCCGAGGAGATAAATATATGCTAAGTGAAGAAATAGAATATCTAACTCATAGGATAGAGAAATTATCGTGCTAACATGGTTATTTATGATCTCAAGAATATCAATATTATACTGAAATCGAACATACTATCTTATAATATGAAATTGTGTATATGAGTTCATGATTCAAAATCGAATCAGTATGCTTGGAAGGTGGACCGATGGCCAATCAGTAGTCATTCGAATCGTCGCACTCCTTGGAGGGCTCGTTGCGTTCCGACTTGCACAGATGGGAACCTACGTTGCAGAGGGAATGAGTGATGTAGGACTCGTGCTTGTTGGTATTCCTGTCATTGTCGTTGCCCTCCTATCGTTGTACGTCGTCTTCGTCACTGCTCGCTCATTCTGGCGCGATTGGCGCGGTAGGCGGCCAATCGTATGAGTAACAGACATGCATATACTGTTTTCTAACGTGGAGCGACAATCCTAGTAGCAATGAGCCGTTGCGCTCATTCAGGATTTGGATCGCCAAGGTTAGTATTCAATACTAACCCAGCACTCACGGATTCCTGATTGGGACGAGTATAGAGCAATTCGCTCTCCGCATCATCGTAATCGCTCTCAGGTCCACCGATGATGAGATCTAGCTCTCGGGTGCTGCCACCGACCTCGATTGTCTCCGGAGAGCGTCCGTCATATTCGAATTCATGACTCTGTAGAGCCTGTCCGAAAAGTGTTTTTCTTGTCGATGGATTCGGCTAATTAACGCTATAACCGATCCTGAGGCCGTGAAATTCGTCTCATAATTGTTTTTCGGACAGGCTCTGTAGCAACCCTCAATAGACGAAATGAATCGCGTGCCGAATACAGAGAAGAAATTCTTCTCTGCATCTCAAGCGCACCTTGCAATCGAGTGAAGACAGCGTTACCCAGGACCCTCGACGTTCACAACCCAGGGTTCGCCACCGCAGAGCCAGATGATCCCTGTGTGGGCAGTATCAGTCGGGTTGGTATCGCGGTGGATCAGCCTCGGCGGAACGTGGAAACTCTCGCCGATCTCAATCCTTGCACTGTTCTCGCCCACTGGACCATACTCGGTTTCGCTCGGTCCATCGACAGCATAACCAAAATAGACGTTATCTCCATGGTGGTGCCAGCCAGCAGCGGCCCCCCCAGCCGCTTGGACACGCATCATGAGGACCGCAGCTTCGGGAAATGGTGTCTCTCGGATCAGGTTCGGACTCTCGGCAGTTGGTACAAGGTCGTCGGGACCGACGATAGCTGGTTCGGCGTCCTCGTCAATAGTTGTCGATGCAGCAACCTGCGTAATGTCAAAATCGCTAGTGACGACTGCTAGAATCTCCAGTTGATCACCCCCACCGATGTACCTGTGAACGGTTGTCGGAGGCACGTGGAGGAAGTCGCCTGTCTCAATAGTTGTCGATTGACCTTCGCTATGTGCAATCCGTCCTTGGCCAGTGCGAACCCATCCATAGATGGCTCCTTCCCGGACGTGCCACGGCGTATTCTCGTCGATCCGAAGCAATACGAGCCGATAGTCAGCAACGTGAAACAACGTCTGCTCGACAAGACCAGCCATCGGTTCGGTTCGATCTCTATCCGTCGGATCGACGACTCGAATGTCACCGCTCATATCGTACAAGTAGACTCGTGGCCGGATTACTTCTTTGTTGGGCGGTACCGAAACGGGAATGTGGGATGGTAAACGATCCAAATTCATCACTGACCTGCTGCAAGTCACGCGGGCGTCGAGAGGTCCAATTAGTGTTTCTGGGCAAGATACGTATTCATTCAGCACGACTCCTGAAACCGATCACCGAAAAAGGGTTTCAACAAGGCCGAATTCGTCGATGGCATCGTCGGTCTCGAATGCAAGGACAACATCAGCATCACTCTCTCGTGTGACTTCCTTCGTCGAGTTCACAAAACGTCCCGTGAGCCACGCACTGCGAAGGCGATCCTCGTCAACTTCGAGTGCATCTCGGATCTGTGGCCACGTTGGCTTGCGTTCGTTATCGCCTATTGCAGTGGAGTATCGGTGATTAGCTACAAAAATGGACAACCAAAAATCAACACAACACTATGTAGTGCTGCTTGTGGATCTACCATGGATCGTATGGAGTCAGATACTGGCCGGAGGCGGCGATCGTCGTCCCTTCGGATGAAGGATGCGCTGGATGATTCCATCAATGTCTGGGGCAGGCACCTCCTCGGGGTCGTCGGATGGGTAGTATGGGATGGGCATGGACTTGTACTCAAAGGAGTAATACAATGACAACCCTAATAATTGTATGGTATTATTATGTAGAATTTGTGTGAACCAGATATCACTATAACCAAAACTATGTGCAAGCAACTAATGAGTAAGAATTGGAGCGAGGTGACTCATTGGAGGCTGGCGTTCAACAATCCGTGTCAGTAACAGGTTCAATACCAGGGATTGAGAGAGGCGATGAGCAGCTACAAATCGCGCGCTTGGACGGTTTTCCGGTCGTTTTCCTCGGCCCGTCGAGAAGCGTTGTCGATGACTGAAGCAACTTCCTCATCGAGTGCATCGTAGAAGTCACTTGCCACGTTTTGTCCTTCGAGCTGTTCTTTCACTGCGGATTTGACAATCAAATCGGCCATACAAGCGTCTAGACGGTAGAATACTACAAAAAGACGGCGGCAAAATAGTCGAGAGGGGACCAATAGGTTGGATCACTGATGAGGATATTCTTCGAGTGATTCGTGAATCCGAGTTTCCGGCAATGACCGCTCGATGGGTTGTAGATCTTCATCCCGATAGCGACATGATATGGTTTCGGAGAAAGAGGAATACATGTCGTGTCGTGATACGGAATTCGCGACGCGTTGTTCAATCTAATCGCCGTACTACTTGGATAGAGTACGACGACGGCGCAAGTCTGGGATGGGCCAAACGATACCAAAGAGGACTCGGTTGAAGCTGACACCGATGGCTAATCCAAGAAAGAACCATGGGAAGATCTCAATAGGAAGTGTACTAGTAGCCCCTGCGTAAAGAATTCCAATCATTCCGATAGCCCCGACAGCGATCATCGCCCAGAGGCCGGCAGGACTCCGATCTGCAGCAGCGCTCAGCATGCCAGTCACAGTGGCGACACTCACGGCAATCCACCACAGCTCAACCGAGGACGTGGCGATTTGCACCATTATTACAAAGTTAAAAACGCACGAAGATACGATGATAAAATCGATAGTAATAATCTTTCTCTCAGGGGACCGTTCCATACTAGAAATTGGAAAGTGAACGTATTAAAAGTTCATCGGGAGATGAACGCCGGCCAGTGCATCAGCGGCTCGAGGAGTTGTATGAGCAGGGTACGTTGGAACGGGGGAAATTGAGTCCGCGGGTGGTTATCTGGTGGATTCCCAAAGAATGACCAAGAGGATGGAAAACAGCTCTTGATTACTACAGCACCGTCAACGGATCACGCAAAATAAGGTTCTCTGTTACCCCGTTCCGAGCAGCAATGTCTTGGACGATAGTACGAAGTTTTGTATCGGCGGTTACCAGGTGGACGGTATTGTCAGTAGCGAGACCACAGACAAGGGCTGGAATGTATTGATCGGCTTTGACGGTATGTTCCGGGAGCGTATCGTCTGCAATGCGTCGACGCGCTTCATCAATGATACCGCTGTACGTTTCGAAATCCGGTGTCCGAAGCACGAGGAACCCTTCGTCGACGAGGTCTTGGATTGCCCGTGCTGAGGCACGATGATTGACTGGTGCATCGTCATTCGCAAGGATATCGTCAACGAGTTCTTGCTTGACCGACCGCGGGAGGATGAGAGTAGACCCTTTTTCAACGGCGGTACGAACGCGATCCGGAAACGCTCGACCATGCATGATAACTGCGTTTGCATCCAGTACAACGACACTCATCGGTTGAACAGCTCGAGTTCAGCCGCCAGCCGAAGGAAGTCAGCATGCTGCATGTCAAGCGTACCACTCGCCTCGCGGTACGTGAGTTCACCTGCTTCGACACGCCCCCAGATATCGAGGAGTTCGTCGATGATACCGTCACCATACGTCGCAAGCATGTAGTCGATTGTTTCGGACTCGGTCTCGACAGCCGTCGCGATGGCATCCAGTGACAGTTGAATGTCAAACTCAACAGCGCTGTAGGTTGCAGGCTTCATTTGCTCGCGATGCAGGAGCCCCGCTTGGTGCAACTCACGGCAATAGTCGTGCGCTGTCGTATGTGGAATTCCGAGGTCTTCTTTGAGGGCTGTTACGGTAAACCACTCGTGATCGGCCGCGTAGCTAAGGATATCGAGTTTCCGGTCGTTTGCCAGTTGCTCAAACACCGTTTGAAGCCGTTTTCGTGAGATGGGGGTATCGTCTGTAACACTCATACGGAATTCACGAATATACGAATCACTCGTATATGCCTAAGTGTTTCGCACTGTCTTCGTTCGGAGAAGATATTGTGTAATCGGTCACAAGCGGTCGTTGTCCGATGATAATGTTACTGTACAATCTGGGGTATTAATGTGATTTGCTACCGTTTATCATAGTGACGATGTCCATTCAGGGTACTGATTCAGTGGGTGGGGAATCACTTCTCCGCAGAAATAGCGTCCGTTTTGCGGAATTCCTTCTCTCTGAACAAATTGTGAAAACAGCCTCGTGGTTCGTAATCGGGAGTGTGTTCGTTGGTCTCGTTACCGCCCGACTCATCGGAAGATACCACGTTCCAATCGAGGTACTCGTTTTCTTGTTCTTGGGACAGAGTTTATTCATCGTCGGCTTCTATTATCTACAGCAGGCCACATTCCCTCCGAAATACCATCGAATAGATTGAAAGACCGCAGATTAGAGAAGGAAAGAAATCCCGATCGATTGTAGCGACTGCCTTGACAACCGACTCCCGCCGCCATAGTTAGCGCTCATTCCTTGTTGTGCAATGCAACTACAGTCGTTTCAATTGAACGTGGGCTCGTTCTAGCTCTCTTCGACTGCATCAGCGATACGCTGGAGTTGGCGAGTGACATCACGTACCTCGTCGCGGAGGTGGCGAACCTCCTTGACGAGTTCCTCATTACCGCCACTCTCGCTCTCACCAGGTCGACCACCGGGGGCACCGCCGCCCATCATGCCTCCCATCATCTGTGCCATTGGATTACCGCCGCCGCCCATACCAGGGCCCCCACTACCACCGAAGGGGCTCTCAGGTCGTTCGCCTTCCCCTTCTTCAGCGCGTTGTTCACGCATTTCTTCGACACGCTCTCGGAACGATTGTTTCTCGGAATTGTCTTGGGAATCTGGAGTTTCTTGTGTGTGTTCGTCACTTGTATCGGTATTGTCGTCAACCATACGTCTGGTTCTGATCCCTCTGTCATAAAAGAATGACGACTGATGATCTTTTGAAGAGGATTGCAGTCATCGGTCTGTATTGTGTATAGCGCTGCGATCGATTGAGCGAGGTGTCAGCTCAGGAAACGGGTAGTGGATCCGAAGAGGAGCTGGGTGATGATTTATTCACGCAGGCTGTCGATGACCAGCAGGATCCGGCCGACCAATATGATGACTCGCTCTAATCTTTATCTCAAAAGAATCAGCCAAGACTGCCCTCCATTTCGAGTTCGATGAGGCGGTTCAGCTCCACCGCGTACTCGATTGGAAGCTCTTCCGTGATGGGTTCGATGAACCCGCTCACGATCATCTGTTTCGCGTCGTCGTCGTCCAATCCGCGACTCTGGAGGTAAAACACGTCCTCGTCGCCGATTTTGCCGACCGTTGCCTCGTGAGCAACGTCGACGCGGTCTTCGTTGATTTCCATGTACGGCATGGTGTCCGACGTGGATTCGTTGTCGAACATCAGTGCGTCACATTCGACCGACGTGGACGAATCCACCGCACCGTCGCTGATGTGGACGAGACCGCGGTAGTTGGTTCGGCCGCCGTCCTTACTGATGGACTTCGACTCAATGGTGGAGTTCGTCTGTGGCGCGTTGTGGTACACCTTCGCGCCGGTGTCGATGTTCTGGCCTTCGCCGGCGAATGCGATAGAGATCTGGTTGGCAGAAGCTCCACGCCCTTTCAAAATGGAGCATGGGTAGAGCATGGTAGCTTTCGATCCCATGCTCCCCGACACCCACTCCATGCGGCCACCGGCTTCGACGATGGCGCGCTTGGTGTTCAGGTTGAAGGTGTTCTTCGACCAGTTCTGCACGGTCGAATACTGGACGTGAGCGTCCTCGTCCACGAACACTTCGACGCCGCCGGAGTGGAGGTTGTGACTGCCATATTTCGGCGCGGAACAACCTTCGATGTAGTGGACTTCGGAGCCTTTCTCGGCGATGATGAGGGTGTGCTCGAACTGTCCCATCCCTTCGGAGTTCATTCGGAAGTACGCCTGTACGGGCATTTGGACCGTTACGTTCTCGGGGACGTAGACGAACGACCCGCCCGACCAGACGGCCCCGTGGAGTGCCGCGAACTTGTTGTCGCTCGGCGGCACACATTTCGTCATGAAGTACTCTTTGACGAGGTCTTCGTGTTCTTGGACGGCTTCGTCCATGTTACAGAAGACGACGCCTTTCTCCTCCCACTGCTCCTGCATGTTCTGGTAGACGACTTCGGACTCGTACTGGGCACCGACGCCGGAGAGCGCTTTGCGCTCGGCTTCCGGAATGCCAAGTTTCTCGAACGTGTCCTTGATGTCGTCCGGGAGGTCGTCCCAGCTGTCCGCGCCTTCACGCTTGTCGACGTCCGGACGAATATAAGGAATGATCTCTTCGACGTCGAGTTGCGTCAAGTCGGGCTGGCCGGGCCAGTCCGTCGGCAGGGGCATATTCTGGTAGTGCTCCAGCGCGCGAAGGCGGCGCTGGAGCATCCATTCGGGTTCGTCCTTGTCATCGCTGATGAGGCGGACGACCTCTTCGGTCAGTCCTTTGTCGGATTTGACCGCGGCTCGTTGTTCTTTCTTGAACTCGAACCGTTCCTCTGTGTCTGTATCGCGCAGGTGATGCTGGTCTGAACTCATATTTAAAAGTGAGTGCTCTAGCCTGATGAGGCTGGTGGGTGAGTTAACGATGGACAGGAGTGTATATTGGGATCTTCGTTGATCCGTTCCTCGTCTGTCTTCATCGAATTTGGGGTGGTAGGTCGTCTTTCCTGCCGTTCGTTGCGCGCGGTGTGAGACTGTCCACTCAATCGGCAACTCTGGGAAGTGTTCGGCGACGACGTCCGCCGCGTGCGCTTGCGCTCGGTCGAGCAGGGCGCGCTTAGTCGTCGGTATGTCGTCTTCGCGTTTGGTCGTATCCGCACACTCGGTTAGCGTTCGCTGGGCACCATCGGACAGCGTTGGTTGGCGTGACAGAACTGAAAAAGGGAGACGGGGTTAGCAGCAGTCGGTGAGCGCGCCCTTCCGGGTGGCTTCCGCGCCACAGTCCTCACACGTCCAATATGTGTGATCGATGTTGCCGTACGTGTCGTAGCCAGTGTGCGGGCCACTGATACGCTCGTCGTCGTTGTCCTCCGATGGGAACGCATCGAGCGTCCCGTCGTCGGTTACGTCGTCCAGCGTGACGACGTATTGGTGTTCAGCGGGGCAGTCGTGGCTCTCATTGGTCACTTTGACCATTTCGGGGGCATCGACGTCGAAGGAAAATTGTTCGGCCTGTGCGCGTTGCTGTGCCGTCTCGGCAGCTTCAAGAGCACCGGATAGGTGTGTTCTCGTTATCGATTCAGTTACTCATGAATTTGTGCACACCTCCGAGTCGGTATCAGAGTTACGATGGATAACATAGCAATGGGGATCACAGTTGGGCTGGGTCGGAGATTACAGTGTAATCGGCATGGCGGTGAAACTAACCTCTGTTCAGCGAAGTAAAAACGGAAGGCTGAAAAACTGATTAGCGGAAAAAACAATTAAGCTGTGCGCTCATTTCGAGCTGAAGAGTCGACCTACGAGCGATCCGTTGTAATCGATGCAAGTACCGTAGGAAACGTTACTGTCACAGTTGCTGCGTATGCAGAACGAACGGACGAAATTGCGGTTCTTGATAGTCTGTATGCCGCTGCTGATGGACACTCTTTCTTCCCGTTTCGAGACAAATCCCACAATCTCAACCACGAGGACAGTATCGGCCTTTTTGAAAACGCCATCGTTGCTAATGGGCATCGATTGAAGGCAACAGCTCATCTGGGGCATGACGGCTCAGATCAAGAGCGAGTAGAAGCCGTCCAATCGGCAATTCTCGTCGAAGAACTGCAAACACCAGAGACATTAGTGGTCCTCGATGGCAATGAAGATAAGGCGAATCGATTTGGCAATGCTATTCGCGGGATTTCGTCTGACATACCACCGATTGCGACCTGCATTCAATCTGAACTCTACTACCCGACAGCCCTGCTTGCGGACTTGTGTGCCAGCCACCTCGCACATGTAATCGAACATCCCCGTCATTGCGCTACCGTAGAACCACCTGCTCCGATTTCGAAAGAAGTGTATCACAATTACTGGGGCAAAGCATACAATTCGATGGTGAATTCATCGCACCGAGTTGCAACAGAGTCACTTGAACAGCGTCGTGCAGATACTGTTAGTCAGCGCGTCTGTTGCTGGTTTGAAGGTCATATGGGTGGCGGAGAACCATATTCGTTTGAGCAGTCGCTACAGCCAATTATCCAGTATGTGCGCGAGAACGGGTATGAAGAACTGGCGATGCAACTCTCTGAAATTTAGAAACAGGTGCATTTCCTGTGCCCACGTCCGTCGTCAACGCCCATTGGTTTGCACCGCCGGGCTTCCGGGGCATGGTCACACAGGCTCCACGCAGCACCTTTGCGCTCATATATACAAAGGAACTGATGGCATATAGACGTTTGGATGAACGGCGGAATGACCGTGGACTGGAACAGTAGACGAGCCGAACAGGGTTAGTTTGGCAGTTCTTTTCGTCCGGTCCGCACACACGGCCAGCACGGGAACCCGTTAAGGCCCTCACAGTCGCAGTCTTCTAGTTCGGCATTGTTGTCGTCCTCGGACGGGAATGCGTTGGGCGTCCCGTCCTCAGTTGCGCTTTCGACGGCGGTCATGTGCTTGCAGAAGGCATTGCGGTGAACGTGATGCGGACACGTACAGGCCATCAGTTCCTCGGTCACGTCGTCGATGGAGACGGTGTACTGGTAGTCTGCAGGCGTCTCGTGGCTCTCGTTGGTGACGTCGATGAGCCCAGGGGCATCGACGTCGAAGGAGAACTGCTCCTACTGTGCGCGTTTCTGTGCCGTCTCGGCGAGTTCACTGTCCGTAGGAGATTTCAGCGTATTTTTGTTATCAGATTATAGCACCAATGTTGACGAAGACTAATCGATTGTATGGGAGAGCTATTTTGTTGACAGCGGTCATTATATGTGCCCGATGTTTACCTCCCACAATATGAATTAAAATATACAATATGTCTCAAATCCGGGGCACTTCTTATATATCATTGCCTCGAATTTGAGACTATATGTTGTCAAAAGAAGAGTTACGGGTGATCGAAGCACTCGATGGTCCCAAAACAAGACAGGACCTCGCAGCGGAACTTGACTACGCCCCATCGACGGTGACAAATGCGGTCAGTCACCTCGCGAGTTTGAATTTCGTAATTCGTGATACATCTACTGGAGAGGTTCTCGTGACGTTGAGCGAAGCACGGAGTCTCGAGGTGTATCAATCACTCATAAAGGCACATCCACACATTGATTTCCCCGATCTTTCGGCCGTGGATACGCGCCGTAGGCTTGTTTACACACCCGCCGCCGATGGCCGGGCCGGATGTTCCACGTTGAACCGATAATGTTAATTTTTTTCACGGTTCATAACTTGTTATGAAGGCAAAATTTAATGCGAACCGTCAGAACATTCGAGGCTACACTCACAAACCAACAACAGGTGAGTGACGACCTCGACCAGCTCGGATGGGCCGCGTCCAAACTCTGGAACGTCGGTCGCTACTACGCACAAGAACGGTGGGATGCTGCGGGCGAGATTCCCGATGACGGGGAACTCAAAGCCGAACTCAAAGGCCACGAACGCTATACGGACTTACATTCGCAATCCAGTCAGCGTGTTCTCGAAGAACTCGCTGAAGCGTTCACCGGCTGGCTCGGTAAGCGTCGCAACGGCGATAGTCGTTGCCGACCGCCCGGATTCCGCAAACAGGGGGATTCACACCCACGTTCTACCGTGTCGTTCAAAGCGGCTGGCTTCAAGCATGATGCACAGTATCAGCGCGTTCGCCTCTCGAAAGGTCGCAACCTCAAAGAACACCGTTCGGACTTCATTCTGTGTGAGTACCAGACTCGCCCGGATGTTGACTTGACCGAGTGGGACATCCAACAGGTTCGTGCTGTTCACAAGCGCGACGAGTGGCGGCTTCAATTCGTCTGTCGAACCACAATCGACCCGAACCCACCAGGTGACGAAACAGCCGGAATTGACCTCGGAATTTGTAATTTCGTCGCGCTTTCATTTGGTGGCGAGTCGATTCTGTTTCCCGGCAACGTCTTGAAAGAGGACGAATACTACTTCGGGAAAGAGAAGGCCAAGTGTGACGATTCCCAGTCTCGAAAGCGAATGCGGATTGACCGCAAACGCACCGACCGACGGTCTCACTTCCTTCACACTCTCACGAAACACATCGTTTCCGAGTGCGTTGAGAGATGCGTCGGAACTATCGTTGTGGGTGACCTCGATGGTATCCGCAACGATGAAAACGGCGACTCTCGAAATTGGGGCAAGCACGGCAATCTCGACTTGCATGGCTGGGCATTTGACCGGTTCACTAAACTCCTTGAGTACAAGGCCGAAGCCGAAGGCATCGAGGTTACACTGGTGTCAGAACGCAATACGTCGAAGTCGTGTTCGGTTTGTGGAACGGTCGATGGCGACCAGCGGGTTGAACGTGGGTTGTACGTCTGCGACGAATGCGAGGTGGCGATGAATGCCGATGTGAACGGTGCTGAGAATATTCGACAAAAAGTAACTCCGAGTCTCGTCTGCGATGGAGGAGATAGGAGTACCGGCTGGTTGGCACAGCCAGCGGTTCACTTGTTCGACCGTAGTGAGGGCTGTTTCGCTCCACGAGAACAGGTTGGTAACCGCGAACCCTAATATCCCAACTCGGGGGATTCCCGCGTCTTTAGGCGCGGGAGGATGTCAATCGGCGTCTGCAGGCGTATCGAAGTCGTGGAAGTGTTCTCCCTTCTCCTTACTCAGAATGTCAAGTGCCGCTGCACCTCCATCACCGGCGGAGATGACTGCTTGCCACTCTTGATCGCGGACCATCGCACCGGTAGCGTAGGCATTTTCGATACTCGTTTCCATGCTCAGGTTGACTGAAACAGTCCCTGAATCGGTGAATTCACAGCCAAGTTGCTCGGCACTATCGCGATCTGCGCCGGTCGCTAAGACGACGTATGTTGCGTGATGATCACCATTATCAGTCGTGATCTGAAACCCATCGTCGTCCTGTTCGATGCTTGTGACTGCTGTCTCCAGATGCTGGGTGACACCGTACTCATCGGCCTGCTCGCGAGCCTTCTCCATGTACTCAGTACCATCAATACTCTCGATTCCCAGGTAGTTGAACAGATGTGCCTTGTGCATCCACGTCTTGTCGGTATCGAACACAGTCGCGTCAAGTCCGTTCTTTGCTGTGAAGAGTGCCGCGCTAAGTCCAGCTGGACCGCCACCGACGATCGTAACATCGGACATGGGCGATAGCACGGCTGGTTTTCCTATAAGTTTACTCCCAACTGGAGTGCACGTACGGTGTAGGGAGCAGGTCGCCATGCTGTGAAATGGATTCGGTGATGATGTCACAGAGTGCCTATTTCGAGTGTAAATGATGGATACGAGTTCAGTCGAGCGGGTCCTGATTCAGCAAATGAACCAACTCCTGCATTCGGTTCTGGTTGAACTGAGTGAGATCATATCGATTGCTCGTATTTCGCTCGCTGTGGGTCACAAGAATCCCGAATTGGTCACAGAGTGAAAGGAGATTTCCCACTACTTGTGGTGGAATAGTTGGTGTGTCAGATGATTCCAATAATTGTTTGACTGTAGGATAATTATGCGAGCATCCTGTGAGAAGTGCTTCGAGTTCGTCAGAATATGATTGAAGCATTCCATACTGTGCTGGAGAAGTCTCATAGAGAGCCCGAATTTGATTGCGAAGCGAATCCGACATCACAGAGTACCTCTTATCGTTGAATGACCATTTTCAGTCTTTCGAATTGCTTGTATAGGCGAAAGTAAGAGATATTCCATACAATTTTGCAACTGATTTTGGATATGTTCGGTATGTTGTGCTCGGTTGAGCAAGTCGCGCTCAGTCGTCGCGTTCGGTCGAACTAGCCGAGAAGACCGAGAACCAACCATCTACTTTAATATGTATGATAGCTAATCAGTGTATCTATTGGTTATGAGTGATAATCAAGGAAGACGTTGGAAACGCTACCTCGCAATCTTCCCTTGGACGTTTGGAGTCTTGTTCATCTTCGTTGGATTAGTCACTATCCTCGTTCCCGAGCCTGACGTTCTTCGATCAGTCGGTGGGGGACTGGCCATGCTTGCTGTTGGATTGTTCGCAATTCCACCTGTGCGTCGTAGCATTAGTACGAGGACAGGGCGAGAATTCTCAACCATCGCTGTAATAGCCATTCTGTTCGTTGGAACCATTGTTTCGGGGGCTATGCTTCCAGAAACCAAACAAACTACACCACAACAGGGGGAAACAAGTGATCTGTCTTCCGGGCCGACGACGACAGTAGTCGACACAGCCACGACATCGAGTGAGACCGTCCCGACGACAGCAACAACAGAGATCATGACCACCGTTCAAACAACGACTCGATCTTCGACAGTGACGTCAACTACTATTCCCCGTTCATCAACGCAATCCGCTCGAGAACCAGCGAGTGGAACCAAATGGACTGTTACAGTCACTCGAGTCGTCGATGGGGATACGATGGAAGTACGGTTCCCAAGCGGCGAAACTGATACAATCCGACTCTTGGGAGTTGATACACCCGAGACGACCCTCAGCCGAGTCAATCCATCTGAATTTGAAGGTATTCCAGATACGACGGCAGGGAAAGATCATCTGTTCGAGTGGGGCAGGCGTGCGGATCAGTTTGCGACCAATGAATTGGAGGGGAAGACGGTTCGTATTGAGACAGATCCCCAGGCTGATCGCCGTGGGAGTTTCGGTCGACTCTTAGTCTACATCTATGTCGATGGCGAGAACTTCAACCGTCGATTGTTGGCTGATGGGTACGCCCGAATGTACGACAGTTCGTTCTCGAAACGCGGTGCATTTGAACGTACAGAAGCCCGTGCACAGCGAGTCAACGTTGGGGTGTGGAATTTCCAAGGTAGCACCACAACATCGACGATAATGACCACAACGTCCGCCCGTTCAAGCGGTGTAACCATTCCGCCACCGCCAGCAGACGGTGATTACGATTGCAGTAGCTTTGACTCGCCAGAACAAGCACAGGCAGTGTTTGACCAAGATCCAAGTGATCCACATCGCCTTGATGCCGACAGTGACGGACTTGCGTGTGAGTCTGCCTGATTGGCGAGAATTTCGACTGGCAGATAATCTGGTACGCTTCTCTAAGGAGGTATCTGCTCCATTTGCTGGTGTATCTGAACAACAGAGTCAGACAAGCAGTGACGATGAAGATCCGACATTGTTTTGTAATAGTGTCCAATGCTATAATTTAACTCATCAAACATTTATATCCTCATAAGTTGTATATGAGTTTGGTGGATTATCCTATGAATCACCGCACTCATACAAGAGGTATCGCTCTCATACTCGTTGCAATCATGGTTGTCTTTGCTGGATGCTCTGGTGACACTACCGCGGACGCCGATACAGCGACTACAACTCTCGGTGAAACAACGACCACTGCTCAGGCTGAGGAGATGGAATCAACAACCAGTACGACAGTGACCCAAACGACGACCAACCAAGAGCAGACAACTAAATCAGAAACGAAAGATCCGTCGTCACTTGCATTTGGTGACGCATATACTGCATCCAACGGAATGCAAGTAACAGTCGATGAATTGGAGTTCGTCGACAGTTACGGCGAAGGATGGGACAAACAAGAGCCCACTTCAGGGAAGAAATTCCTCTTCGTGACGATCACAGCCGAAAACACTGGTGACAAGCCCGCCTACTCTCCCGACGACATGTCGGTTGTCGCCCTCGCAGGCAACCAGCAGTTCAACAGTGAGATCTACTGGCTTGACGACGGCAAAGCATACGAATGGGCCGAACTGCAACCCGGTATCGTCGAATCTGGTATCTTGGTCTTCCAAGTTGATGAAGATCTAACGATTGATGATATCGACATTGTCTGGTCTGAACAGTACTATACATTCGATGAAGACGCCTACGGACGTTGGTCGTAACTATCTCATTCTTTTTCGGACGTGATTTCGATTCGCTTAATGAACAATATTCTCGAGAAGACTGCCGAATGGTGTCCACTCACGTTCGAATACGATGAGGAGAGGTCGAAAGAGGTGAAGGGTCGAAAGAATCGAACAGCGCCCTAATCAGATCATCTAATTATTTATTCCACATCGAGAACGTCACCAAACTCGTGGAAGCTTTCAACAGTTAGATGCGGCTCATCCAAAAACGCTTCCCACTCTGTTCCTCTTCGATTGAGCCACACTCCTTGCATTCCAGATTGCATCGCACCATGCACATCATTCCACGAGGCAGTCACATGTGCAATTTCCGTGATAGGAATCTCCGTTCGGACAGCGGCATGTCGATACAACCGTTGGTCTGGTTTGTAGAGTCCAATCTCCGAGGCACTGATCGTTCCAGAAATGATGTCGCCAATTTCGGTGTGATCAACTAACGTCGCAAGCATGTCCGAATCACCATTCGATAGCACATAGACATCATAGCCATCGTCAGTGAGACGTTTGAGTCCAGTGCGAACGTCATCAAAGACAGTCAGTCGGTCGAGGGCGGTGAGGATTTCCTCTTGGTCTGTTTGAGAAACGGAAGCACCCACCGATTGAAGCGCATAACTGAGCGAGTGACGATATTTGTCTCTACAAGGACGGAATTCCTCGAATTGGGTTGCAACGATGCCGTAAATCTTCGATCGTTGAAACCAGATCGTCGCAGCTTCCCGTGCCTTATCGGTATATTCGGCGAGTGCATCCTCTAACGAACGCATGTCGACGAGTGTGCTATAGGAATCTACCAAGACTGTTTCAACGCGAGCTGTGTCAAACGAGTTCATGACAGTGTGATGCCGAAGATAAGGGATAACGGTTATTCACAGATGAAGAACAGTTTACGTCTATAACACCTCGTAAGCAGCGATCCAACGGAGTCACAATCAAAAAGTGGCCTCACTCGGAATTGGAGCTACCGTTCCTTGCGGTACTTCCGGAGCGAAAGCGGTGCGAAGACGGTGACAATCACGGCGGAAGCGACGAGTACCCACGCGATATCCACGAACTCAACGCCTCCATGCATGAGACCACGGGTAGCGTCGGCGAGATGTGTAACCGGGTTGATGTCGACCACGATCTGAAGCCACCCCGGCATGGTTGTGGGGTCGACGAAGATATTGGACACGAATGTGAGCGGGAACAGCAGGAGGAAACTCGTCGTCATGACGGATTCGGGCTTTTGGACAGTCAATCCGACGACAATCCAGATCCACGAGAGGCTGAATGCGAACACAAGAACGAGTGCCAGTGCGAGGATCACGCCCAAGAGACCGGCCCCAGGCCGGAAGCCAAGTATGACGCCGAGCCCTATGACCATCACCGCGGCAATGGAGTAGCGCATGACATCGCCTAAGAGTGCGCCGACGATGGGCGCGGGTTGCCAGATTGGAAGCGACTGAAAGCGATCGAACAGACCGTTGTCGATGTCCGTATTGAGCCCAAATCCGGTATAGACAGTGATGAAGACGATGGACTGTACGAGGATACCCGGCAAGAGAAACTGGATATACTCGCGCGGCGATCCCGCGAGAGCCCCACCAAAAAGGAATGTAAACAGCAGTGTGAACATGAGCGGGAACGCCGTGACGTCAAACAACTGGAATGGGACATGCTTGATTTTCAAGAGGGCTCTCCACCCGAGTGTGACCGATGCGGAGACTGCCCCAGCACGCGGCGGACGTTCATCGCGTGAGAGGGCATCAGCCAGATCCTCCTCCGTGATGAGCGATGTCTCCTTGGTCTCGGTGCTCATGCTGCTACCTCTTCGGTTTGTTCCTCAGCGGGGTGCCCCGTCAAGGCAAGGAACACCTCGTCTAGACTCGCCTGTCCGAGCGAGAACTCAGCGACACGTACCCCCGCGCCCGCTAGCGCCGAGAGCACCGCTGCCGCGTTCTCATTATCCGCGACGCTCGCAGAAAGCGTGTCACGATCGTCTCCGTCGAGGATTTCCACGCCGAGAAGATCCGTGAGGATGGTTTTGGCCTCCGCCTGCTGTTCCGGATCGTGTAGACGAACGTGGAGTGTACTGGCGCCTACGGCGGCCTTCAGCTCGCGGCTGGTTCCCTCGGCGATTACTCGCCCATCATCGATCACGGCAAGCCGGTCTGCCAAACGATCTGCCTCGTCCAGATACTGCGTAGTGAGGAGTACAGTCGTCCCCTCGGCAGCAATAGCTCGGATGATGGCCCAGACTTGGTTCCGGCTACGCGGGTCGAGACCCGTTGTCGGCTCGTCCAAAAAGATGACCTCGGGTGTGACGACCAGGCTCGCGGCGACGTCGAGGCGACGTTTCATACCGCCGGAGTACGTCCGTACTTGGCGCCTGGCAGCCTCGGTGAGACCGAACGAGGCGAGCAGCTTGTCGGCACGCTTACCGGCACTGCGCCACGAGAACCCGAGTAGGCGCCCGACCAGGACGAGATTCTCGTGTCCAGTCAATTCCTCGTCGATGGAAGCATACTGGCCAGTGAGACTTACCTTGCCTCGAACCGCAGTTGCATCCTGTACAACGTCGTGTCCAAGGACGGTTGCGGTGCCCGAATCTGGGCGGAGCAGCGTTGCGAGCATTCGGATCATCGTTGTCTTCCCCGCGCCATTGGGACCGAGGAGACCGAACACGGTCCCTCGGGGTATCTGAAGGTCGATGCCGTCTACGGCGAGTGTGTCACCGAAGGACTTACGCAGGCCGGTGGTCTCGATTGCGAGTGTCATTTCGTCGTCCTCCTTAGTGTTGTATCGGTTAGGCGGCCAATGAGATTCAACGGAGCGGACGGCGCCGTCTGGACCAATCGCATGTCGTTCCTAGAATTTTGTGTCGCCTCTCCGTTCTCCGCGAATCGTTTTCGTGTCGTGTCCCGGACTTCGGAAAAGGTCCATCGTGCTAGGGTGGTGAATTTCACTCGCGTTTCTGGTTCAGTAATTGCCTCTCTGTATCTCTTTTTGTAAATCATGATACGTGCTCCGCTCGGAGATTAATCCTCCAGTATAGCAGAGGTTCGCAGCGAAGAAATAGGAGCGCCTAGTGGAGTGTAAGTGAAGTTATTTAGTCAGTGTCTCCTGTGAGAAATAATCTCCTGAGAAGGACGATAGTCATTCGGTACAATATCAAAAAACGGGTGAACGGAGATTAGTTCGGCAGTTCTGTTCGTCCCGTTCGCACGCACGACCAGCACGGGAAGTCCCCGAGACCGTCACAGTCGCAGTCCTCTGGTTCGGTATCGTTGTCGTCCTCCGACAAGAACGCCTCAAGCGTCCCGTCGTCGGTTGCGTTTTCGACGGCGGCCATGTGTTTGCAGAAGGCGTTGCGGTGGACGTGGTGCGGGCACGTGCAGGCCATCAGGTCCTCGGTTACGTCGTCGATAGAGACGGTGTACTGGTGGGCTACGGGGTTCTCGTGGCTCTCGTTGGTGACAGTGAGTAGTCCGGGGGCATCGACGTCGAAGACGAACAGTTCGGCCTATGCGCGTTTCTGTGCCGTCTCGTCAACATTACGGCCCGGGATTTTCGGCCAATAGGTACTCTCGAATAATCGATCGCTTCCTCACTTGCATTAAACACTTTCGCAAAGAAGCATCATTACCTGTAATTTCCCTGTCTTTTCCCACAATTGATAGGCTATAAACTATTTTCCTTTTAAGATGAATTTTATATTCTTTGGCTGTGATTCACTACCACATGGTTCGAGAAATAATCGCAGGTATTGTTATCGTGTACATCCTCGGAATGCTTGGAATTGGATATTACTTCCATCAAAAAGGGATTGCTGACCTGGAAGACTTTTTCTTAGCTGGGAAGGGGGCTCCATGGTATCTTATTGCCCTCTCGTTCTTTGCAACAGCAATCGGAGCAGGGGGAACGATCGGGTTATCGGCGTCTACGTTCGAAGCTGAGAGTATCACCGCGTTCTGGAGCTACGGTATCGCGATATTCAGCTTCTTCATCGTAGCGTTCCTGTTGGGCCACAAACTCCCGAAAACTCGGAATATCACACTTCCGTCGATGCTCGAAGATCGGTACGACGAAAAAACCCGAGCAGCAGCAGTCCCGTTCTATCTGCTTCGATTTATCAGCACACTTGGTGCACAATGGCTGGCCGCTGGGACGATCATTAGTTTTCTATTCGCAGATGCGATAACGGTCACAGAGGCGGCCATCATCGGTGCAATAATCATTACAGCATATACCGTCATGGGTGGGATGTCGGCTGTGATGTGGACAGACTTTATTCAAGGTTGTATTCTGTTCGTTGGGCTTTGGTTGCTGGCTATTATAGGGATGATGAATCTTGGTGGGTTTTCGTCGGCGACATCCCAGGTCACCGACGTAGCACCACAGGCCTTCGATCTGTTTGCGATGAAATGGACGCTCATTGCTGGGTACGTCGTTACGCTCGTTCCTACGATGCTCGTGCGACAGGGCTATCTACAACGGATAATGTCTGCGAAGAGCCCACGAGACGGATTCGTGGGGACGACGCTGAACGGTATTATCGGACTTGCGTTTATACCTGTTCCGCTGATAATCGGCGCGATTGGCTTGGTGATGTATGCCGATATCCAGAATCCACAACTCATCATGCCTCAGATGGCCATGGACATCCTGCCTGACTGGTTGGCCGGCGTCGTACTGGCAGCACTGGCAGCGGCGATCATGAGTAGTGGTGATAGTTTTCTGCTCTCTGGATCCTCAAACGTCGTCGACGACATATACATCCGATACTTAAATCCAGAAGCCGGACGGGATGAACAAACCAGGATTTCACAGATCACTGTTGTCGGGTTGATGATATTTTCACTTGGTCTCGCACTCGTCGTTCCGGGAATCATCGATCTGATCGTGTTTGGAGCCGTTGCATTGACCGGCGGCGTCCTCGTTCCGTGGCTTGCGACATTTTATTGGCCACGAGGGACGTCCGACGCGGCATTCTGGAGTCTCATCGTCGGCGCCGGACTCACAGTCGCGTGGTGGTGGATCGGCTACTTCGCGGGAACGTCCGAATACATGGGACTTCACCCCGTCTTTATCGGCTTACCGATGTCGATTCTGTTGTTCTTCGGCATCTCGTTGATGCAGGAACCTGAATACGAAAAGGCGCTTGCAACGGCACGGAAACACAACCTGGAAGACCTCGAACGAAAGACGAAACGCGCGATGAACCAGGGTGAACAACGCAAACCACCCACGATAGAGGATACCGATTAGAAAACCCAAACGACTACGATTTTGAGAATTGACAGACCCGTGTTTCACACTTCTATCCTTCCGATTTCGCCGTCGATCGTGATTTCGGTTCCGTACGGTTCCGACAACGACACCACCGTTTCGAGAATCCTGCTCGCTTTGGTTTCGGTTGCAAGTACCGGTCGCCCTCGTCGTGGTCGTGGTTGTTCGTAGCCGAGATCGACCGGGTACAAAGTAACCTGTTCGAGTTGGCTTTCCTGAAAGTGGCACACTGGCAAGATTGTTTCCCAGAAAGCAGCATCTGCCAAGAATCCAATTCGTTGATTTTCATCGTTACTGACTCGGGCATCGAAGAGATCAGCAGGAAGGGAATCCCACTGGAGCAGATCATATTTGTCGTATATCTCTGCAGGAAGTTTCGTCACAGTCTCGTTCTGCATCATGAAGTTCCCGAGGCTGTAGAAGATCGGTGCTCCATCGTGGATCTCGATTCCACGAAGTACGTGTGGTCCATGCCCAAGAAACGCATCAGCACCAGAATCGATACACTCCCGAGCAAACTGTTCGAGGAACCCGGGTACTGTCTTGTCATTGATCGCACCACCGACGCCCTCATGAATGTGAAGACTTGCGAAAACCCAGTCGGATTGTGAGCGTGCCTGCCGAATTTGGTCGAGGATTGCTGTTCGATCAGCGTTATTTACCCGCTGTGTGACTCCAAATTCGTCGGCTTTCTCGAAGTGTAGATGCTGATTCCCACCGATATTCAGCAGCGAGAATTCCGAACGGTTCTCTCCCGGGACGGGGAATCCAAGCCGTCTGTGACGGTCTTTGATATCTTCTAACCCTAAGGACTCACTCATTGATTCGAGTTGGTCCTGAACCGTCTCTGGCACCGAATAGTGGGTTTCGAGATGCAACGGTGAGAGACCTGGACGGCCCTGTATATCAGGACGCTGTACTCCAGCTTCGCTCCCCGGTGTGATCGTTGAACAGGCAGCCACCACGCCAACACGACCACCTGGTGTATCAACATAAGCTGGCCGTCGGGCATCCGCTAAGTTCTCCCCAAGCCCCGCATACGGAATATCTCGTGTATCAAGCGCTCGCATTGTCGCTTCCATGCCACCGTGCGAAAAATCGCCCGTATGATTTGTTGCTGCGGCAAAGATATCGAAGCCGCTCCAACGAAGTTCATCGGCAACCCACGGTGGTGCTCGCATATACGTGCCCCCGCTGTTCGCTGCCGGGTATCCGTCATAATCGTGGAGTAGGACTTCCAAATTCACGAATGACGCATCGGCATCACGAATCGTATCTACGAGCTGTACAAACTGTTCATCGTCGTAGACGGATTGTTTCCGTGTGAGTATCGCATCACCAGCAGCAGCGAGTGTTAGCTCCTTCCCTTCACGCCCATACAGCGAATCAGTCATGGCATGCAATGGGATACCGACATACATAACAATATATTTCAGAAACCGTGTAATTATCTTCGTCAGTAAGAGTGTGTCTCGGTGTGTATCTGCTCCAATAATTTAGCGAGTTCTTTGCCCAATCCATCATAGAATCGTTGTCCTTTGTCTGCAGTCGCGAGGTGTGGGTCGCCAACCGCTCCAGATTCGCTGTATTCCGTGAATGGACGATAGACAGAAAGCGCTCCGTTATCAAACAAATCCCGTCCTTCCGTGTCGTACGTCGCCTCACGATGCGTTCCAGTGATCGCTTCCTCGTGTACGAGATCGGGACGAAGATGCAACATTAAGGAGGTTTCAAATTCTCCACCATGGGATATACCGCCTACATCGCTTTCACGGATATCATCAACGAACGAACTGGCCAAGTGAAAGTAGGTGAGACCAAGTATTTCGGCCGTTAGATTAGCTGCTCCAACTTCACTGACGGCATCATCGATGAGTGAAATATTGCCTCCGTGGCCATTGAGGAAGAGCAACGCATCAAATCCGTTTTCGAGTCCCGTTTCTGCCACGCTGCAAAGCGTCTTGAGTGCCGTGTCAGTATCGAGTGAAATGGTGCCACCGAATGGGAGATGATGTGGTGAACGACCCGCCCAAAGCGTCGGCGTAATCAGGAGCGGAATATCATTTTCAAGTTGTTCGCCACCGGCATGTGCGATGGCATTCACAAGAATCGTGTCCGTGCTAACAGGAAGATGATGACCGTGCTGTTCCATACTTCCAAACGGAACGAGCAGTATTGATCCCTCTTGCTCTGCGATGGTTCGAATTTCTTCGTATGTCTTCGCCGCCCACGAATGAGAGCTTTTGCCGATTGACTCGAACAACATACAAGCTACATCGGAAAGTTTCGCTTTAGTTGTATGGCAAGCGTTGTACATTCTCTATCAAAAGAGACAAATCGACGTTTTGGGCCGCCAATGATTGTTACTACGAACACTGAGTGAGGCAGAATGCCGGCTACCAATCGTTTTTCTACCTGCTATCGGATGTAATGGTATGGCATACACAAGTGAATTATCGCTCAAAGAAATCCGAAGGGATCTACATGCGTATCCTGAAGCTGGCTGGAAGGAGTTTCGCACAACTGCGCTTGTCGCAGAAGAGCTGGAAGAACAAGGATTCACTGTACACCTTGGAGCAGATGCAGTTGAGACGAGTGAACGGCTTGGGGTACCATCAGAGGATGAGATACAGGAAGCAAAACGGCGTATTCAAGATACAGGATGTTCCGAGAGGTATCTCGACCGAATTGGCGACGTCACTGGAATTGTAGCGGAGAAAACGTACGGAAGTGGTGCAGGACCCACTGTCGGTGTTCGGGTAGATATGGATGCTCTCGAACGAGTCGAAGCAAGCGAGAAGGAGCATCGACCAGCTCGCGAAGGGTTTAACAGCCGTCATCCGGGTGTAATGCATGCATGTGGCCATGATGGGCATACGACGATTGGAATCGGAATCGCTCGTGAGTTAGATGCGAATGGTGGGTTTGATGGTCATTTGAAGCTGTTTTTCCAGCCAGCTGAGGAAGGCGGGAGAGGTGGATATCCAATGAGCAAAACAGGTCATCTCGAAGACATCGATCATTTTCTTGCGCTTCATCTCGGTCTTGATAATGAAACGGGAAAAGTGATAGCAGCTTACGAACGGCCCCTCTCGAATGCAAAACTCGATGTGACGTTTATTGGAGAAGGTGCTCACGCTGGGAAAGCACCAAATCAAGGACGAAATGCACTACAAGCAGCTACAACAGCGATTCAAAACGTGTATGCGATCCCACGGCATGAAGATGGTGCGACTCGGATCAATGTCGGGCAGGTTTATTCGCCAAACGCACAGAACGTGATCGCTGAAGAAGCTCAAATGCGGGTCGAAGTCCGGGGAGAAACAGCCGATCTCAACGAGTATATGCTCGCCAAAGTACATCGAATCATTGAGCATGCCGCCGGAATGCACGATGTCGAGTGTGAGACAGCATTATATGGGAAAACGACCACGTTCCAATCTGATTCTAGTCTCGTCGATATCGTTGTGCAGGCTGCAAATTCAGTCGAGGATGTCGAGATGGTCGTCGATCGCGAAGATCTTGGGGCAAGCGAGGATGCATCCTACCTCATCAACGAAGTGCAAAAGAACGGTGGCAAAGCAACATACGTCGGTATCGGAGCGAGCAATCCATATGGTCATCACACATCACGATTTGATATCGATGAGGATGCACTGCCCCTCGGTGTAAATGTCCTCTCTAAGACCATCCGACAACTATAATCCGAACAATGAAAGTGAACCCAGTGACAATATTTACAACAATCTTGGAAAGATAGAATATGGCCACACCAACAACAGACTGGACGACGCCATCATTGTTCTCGTCCAAAAACGAACTCGAAACACCAGTACTGACCGTCGACCTCGACACGATGGAAGACAATCTCCGAGAGTATGCGAACTTTGCGGAGACACACGACGTCCGATTACGGTCACACGTTAAAACCCATAAGAACGCTGAAATTGCGCGTCTCCAAAGTCAGATCTCGAACGGCGGTGGAATCGTATGCCAAACGATCAGTGAAGCCGAAGTGATGGCAAAAAACGGACTTGAGGATATCTACCTCTCGTATACAGTTGTCAGCGAGCGAAAGCTGCACCGACTCGTCTGGCTGGCTCGGAAGTTGGAGAGGTTTGCCACTACTGTCGATAGTATCGACAACATCGAACCACTGCAGACGGTCGCCAGTGAGCACGACGTACCTATCGACGTCGTCCTCGAAATCGACGTCGGGCTAAATCGAACCGGTGTTTCACCCGGAGAGCCAGCTCTCGAAGTCGCACGGTTCATCCAAGAACAGTCACATGTGGAACTGTGTGGCATACTTGCTTATGAAGCACACGTGAAGGGGGACGCAGCGACACGAGACGAGTACGAACAGGAATGCATGGCCGCAATGGATGTTGCTGAAGGGACGGTCGATCTCCTCGAAGCCGAAGGTATCCCGGTTGAGGAAGTCAAAGTGGGTGGGACTGCAACGTCGAAATATAGCGGGAAACACCCGGTCGTGACCGAAATCAATCCAGGGATGTATCCGTTCATGGATGTCGGGGAACTCAAACATCGTCCGTTCGATATCAGAAAAGACGACTGTGCGGCCACAGTAGTGAGTACCGTCATCTCGAAACCGACGGAAGACCGTGCCGTGGTCAACGCCGGCAGTAAGACGCTCTCGCTCGACAAGCCTCAGATGCCCGTTCCGAAAAATCGAGACGATATCAACTATGCGAACGCATCCGAAGAACACGGGTGGATCGATACGAGCGACAGTGAGGAGCCGATCGAAGTCGGCGATCGATTGGAGTTCATCGTACCGCACGTCTGTACGACGATAAATCTGCACGACACCATCGTCGGTGTCCGGGATGGCACCGTCGAGGAAATCTGGCCAGTTCAAGCCCGAGGGAAAGTCCGATAACGGGCCGCACCCTTCCCGACGATTATTTTCGGATGACTTGTCCGGGACGTGCCTCTGTGAACTCGTTATCCTGAACCACGAGTTCGCCGTTGACGATGACATGTGGGATACCGGTCGGGAACTGTCGTGGATGTTCGTAGGAGGCGTCTGTTCCGACCGTTCGTGGATCGAAGAGGACGATATCCGCATCGAGACCGGGGCGAAGTACTCCTTTGCTGTCGAGCCCCATCGCACGGGCTGGGAGTGACGTCATTTTCCGAATCCCCTCTTCGAGTGTGAGCAAGTTCTCCTCGCGGATGTACTGACCCAAAATCTTCGGATAGGTTCCGTAAACGCGCGGATGAGGACGGCCTCCAAATAGCCCATCGGTGCCAACATTGACGCGTTCATTGGTGAGAATCTCCCGAACGTCAGTTTCAGTGAGTTGGTGCAGTAGCATACTCACTTCGAGCTCCTCATCCACGAGGAGATCACAGACGACGGAAACCGGATCGGTGTCTCGTTCGGCAGCGATTGTTGCGATACTCTTTCCCTCGACCGATTTGTTGGCCGACGACTGGACGCTTGTCACCTCGATGTTCTCCCACCCAGTGTAGGCGCCTCTATTTTCCCATCCCCCGATGCGCCACTCCTCTATGTCTCGTCGAATCTGGTCGCGGCTCTCATCGTCACGAAGATATCGAAGCGTTTGCTCGGGGCCGTTGGCTTGCACCCACGGCGGCAAAACGTTCGTGAGAGTCGTACTACCCGCGGTGTAGGGATACTGCTCGACGGTAAGATCGACCCCGCGCTCACGAGCCGTCTCGATGATAGCTAATGCCCGGTCGACCTTGCCCTGTTGTGGTGGCCCAGCGAGCTTGAAGTGGGAGAGATGCAATGGAATCCCGACTTCAGCGCCGATGTCGATGAATTCATCGAGTGCACTCCATATCTGTTCACGTTCGTTTCGTATATGTGCGACGAACGGCCGCCCATAGTCGTGAAGAGCCGATGCGAGTCGTTTGACCTCGGCCGTATCAGCGTATCTCGCCGGAGGATATACGAGTCCAGTCGAGAGCCCAATCGCTCCGTCGTCCAGTGCCTCTGTAATATGTTCGACCATCTGCTCAAGATCTCCAGCTGTCGGATCGGTATCGCTGAACCCGAGTACATTGAATCGAACCGTACCATGGCCGACGAGCGTTGCGACGTTCGGAGCGAGCTCCTGTTTTCCGATCGCATCGAGGTAGTCTGTGAGACTCTCCCAGCCCCACTCGTCGTCGAGTCGTCCATTGATACCGCTCAAATGCGTTTCCCAGGCGTCAACCTCGTCTCGGTACAGAGGTGCCATCGAGAACCCGTCTTGGCCGAGGATTTCAGTAGTAATTCCCTGACGGAGTTTTGGAGCAAGTGTGGGATCGGAGAATAGTTCGAGGTCGGAGTGAGTGTGTGTATCGACGAATCCAGGGCATGTAACGAGTCCTGATCCATCGAGAGTTGTTTTCGCAGAAACCTGTGGGGATGGTGTGCGGAAAATTTGGTCGATCGTTCCGTCCGTGACAGCGACTGAGCCACGGAACCACGGTGCACCAGTTCCGTCGATAATTCGTGTGTCTTTGACTAGTAAATCAAAGGTCATGGATAGACATCGATGAACGGCGTAAAAAGCATTCGTGGGGTAGTGAACAATACATGACAATAAAATTTTGAGATATCGTTCGCGAGATCGCTGACGATGACACAGTTCTCACTGTGTGATTGATACGAGATAATCGATAATCGGTTCGCGTTGACCGCGCTCGGTGGGTCGCAGATACGGTGGAGATGGAGCGACGGCCAGTGCACCAGCGGCTCGAGGAGTTGCATGAACGCGATGAGTTAGACCGCAGGAAATTGAGTCCACGGGTGGTTATCTGCTGGATTCCGGGAGAATAGGTACAATAGGTACCTTAGTTGGCGATTGTCGGGTATTCACTTCTCTGTTCTCTGTTTTCAGCTTTGTTTTGAATTGACCCTGTAGAGCTGTCGTCTTTCACATCTCTCGTACACAATTAGTCGAAGGTGAGAGAATAGCAGCGTTTTCGTGCATCGGCAAATAAGAAGCGTGACTCGACGAGATCGTGGTCTTCGAGTCTCGTGAGCGCGTAGCGAACTGTACGTGAGGGAAGCAAGGTTTCATCGGCAAGTTCAGCCTGCGTGAGCGCATCGTCGTTGTATTCGAGTACTTTCGCAACCAGTTTCGCACTTGGTGGGAGCTCGGAAAGAACGGCGGTCGGTGGTTTTGTTTGTGGATCGTCTGTGTCGTCTGGAGCTTGTACACGGTGTTGCATTAGACAACAACTCTGACTAGCAGCTCAATACATCTTTGGTATGGCAGAGATGTCTGTCGGATCGAAACTTCTCTCCCATCAATATCGTTCTAATTAAGTGTGAATGGGAATGCAAGGGATGGGATTCGGATCCATGGACGCCTCCGCGAGCGGGTGTTAAGCCCACCGCCGTTGGGCCTGGTTTAGCTAACCCTCGCGCATCGGATGATCCCGTCGGTCAGAATAAGTGAGTTGCTAATTATGGGAGGACGCTAAGCAATAGCGTTGTGCTGGGAGCAATAGAGTGGTAGTAGAAGAGGAGTTTCACGGTAGATATCTATGTTAGTATGAGCTACTAACTAAACTCCATCTGAATTTCGAAGCAAACGCGATAGAAATGACTCCAACATGAAGCACCACTCCGTAAAGATCTTCCTCGTATCTACTCCTTATAGCGAGAACTACTCAAATGAAAATCAACCTATTACTAGGCGTGGATGAGTTCGTGTCGGACAGTCGCGCTGAATTGCTCCCAACCGTGTTCGTAGGCCGCCCAGGCCAGCACAATTGTGATATCGCCCGTTGTAAGGTCGTACTTCGTGACGCCTGTTTTTCGTTGGGCTCGATGTGAGACTCCCCAGTCGATCGCCTCGACGGTAGGTCCGGGACGTGTTCGGCAGAGCTCAAACGAATCTTACGCAGAATTGCGAGCCTCTTCGGCGCAGTCTACGAAGCGTTCGACGAATCCCGGAACGTCAGTTCGAGCTTTGATTTCATCATAGGAGAGCCAATGCACTGCAGCAACTTCGTCGGTAGCTCGAGGATAAGCATCACCCGATATATACTCACAAAGAACGACAATATTGAGACAGCGAGTACTGTCGTCGGCTTCAAACGTAGTGCTACAAACATACTCAATGTCGCCGATTTCGATGCCGACTTCCTCATAGAGTTCTCGGGCAGCTGTCTTCTCAAGTGCTTCCGTGCTTCCAGGTGGCTGTTCGACTTTCCCTCCTGGGAACGACAATAGACCGGCAGCATGGTCTTCATTTTCGCCGCGTTCAATGAACAGGTACTCATCGCCTTTGACAACGACACCATCAACGTTCACGACGTACCCATATTCTTCAAGCATTATAGACAAAATAGTAACAAGACGCAATAAATATACTGTCTACTTCGTATGTTTGACCCGGGGTTAGTTTGTCCAGTATTCGGAGAGTTGCCACCCCTATGTCTGATTCTTCTTTGAGTGTTCGCTGGTCGGTGATCTCCGAGAACGTCAGTTGGCGTACCATGGATAAAAACAGCTGAAGCGGTGGTTAGTTCGGTAGTTCCCTTCGTCCCGTTCTTACGCACACGGCCAGCACCGGAAGTCACCGAGGCCCTCACATTCACAGTCTTCGGGTTCGGTATCGTCATCCTCGGACGAGAATGCGTCGAGTGTGCCGTCGTCGGTTGCGTTTTCGACGGCGGCCATGTGCTTGCAAAAGGCGTTCCGGTGGACGTGATGCGGACACGTGCAGGCCATCAGTTCGCTGGTCACGTCGTCGATAGTGACCACGTATTGGTGCTCTGCAGGGTTCTCATGGCATTCGTTGGTGGCTTGGATGAGTCCAGGGGCTTGGCGTCGATGACAAGGTACAGATGGTCACTTTCGGTCCGCTAGGCGAGCGTATTTCCCCCTGAACGGCATCTACAGAGTCGGAGAAAACTATGATTGAAAAGCTCCGTCTCACGACCCGCATCGTTAGCGACCAGGACGAAGCACTCGTCTTCTACACAGAAAAGCTTGGACTAAAGAAGGCAGCAGACGAGACGTTTGGGCCCGATGATCAGCGGTGGGTTACTGTCGCAGCCGAAAAGGATGACACTGCGGAAATTGTTCTCGAACCGATTGACTGGTTTGAAGGTGAGGAAGCTGACCGTCGCTCTGCAGTGATTGGGGAGCAACCGGCACTCGCCTTTACTGTTGATGATTGTCAGGCGACGTATGAAACGCTGTGTGAACGCGGTGTTGAATTCACATCTGAGCCCACAGAACAGCCCTACGGAATCGAAGCTATCGCAACTGATCTCTATGGGAATGGGATTGTCCTTGTCGAACATCCCTCGGAAGCAGCGAGATAATAGCGCAGTAGCCCCATCGTATTACCGCTCACGGGCGACGAAACAGAGCAAAAAGTTCGCACACTGCCAACGAGACGTCACCGGGGGAGAAACAATAACATGCGATTTGGCCGGTCGCGTATAATTGTCGTCATGTAGATAGAACAAGACATTTACGGACCTGATAAGGGACGAAGCGATAGTCGGTATGCACAAGCCATCCCGCATATTCACGAGATACGACACGAGTAACACACCTGTAGCATCACGAAAGACACCTGCTGCACCAGACCATGTCAATTCAGTTCAACACCACACAAGAGGACGCTGCACAGTTCCTAACGGCAGAAACGGAGGCCGACGTTACGGCTGCGCTCTCCGACAGTCGTCTCGAAGCTGCCGTGTGGAAACCACTCGGCGGTATCGAGAACAACTACGGCATTGTCGAGAACCAGCAGGCCGATCCGATGGCCGCATTGACGGAACTCATCGTCAACAGCATCGACGCCATCCTGCTGAAAAACTACCACGAATACGTTGATGACGAGTCCACCGGCGACGAATTTGGGACACTCAACGCGGCCGCCGACACGCTCATCGACCCCGATGTCGAGGAGATACGCCTCGCTGCTGATGGTACGGGAGAAAAGTCGCTATCGTTGACGCTCTCCGATACCGGCTGTGGCCAGCCGATGGAACGGTTCGAAAATACGTTCCTCGGATTCCTCCAGCCGGGAAAGACCAAACAGCAGTACGGATTCCTTCAGGGCAAGTACGGAATGGGAAGCTCTGGCGTATTACCGTTCTGCGGAGAGCGGGGCTACAAACTTGTCCTCTCTGCGGGCGTCAATCGCTCCAAGGAGTGGAGTTGGACGCTCATTCGAAAGAACAGGACGAAGGATCGCTACGAGTATCTCACGCTCGATGGCGACGTACCGACGTTTCCGGGGACGGTAAACGGTAAGATCAACGGTTCGATCGTCAAACTGTTCGACTTCACCGTTGAGGCGAAAACACGGTTTACGACGTCGTTCCGCTACCGACTTGAACGGTATCTTCTCGACACGCCCGTCCCGCTAACGCTCGCGGACATGCGGGGCGACGGCCAGCCGGATGTGACGACGACGAACGGGTTGTTCGATACGCTCAACCGGTACAACGAGTTAGTCGCATCGGATCAGACCATCGCCTACAACTTCGAGGACGCGACGCTCGACACCCGAGATGTCCGCATAATCCTCTTCGAGGACGACGCGACGCTCGAAGCCGACGATAGCTTTACACACGAATGCGGATACGACCCCGTCACGGCGAAGAACAAACACTTCGTCGGTGGCGAGAAACACCGCGATCAAGCCATCTTTTTCGTCATCAACGGACAAACGCACGGCGACCAGGGTCGGACGTTCATTCGGAATCGGTGCAGTCTCCCGCACGTCGCCCGCGACGTGCTCGTATTCGTCGACTTCTCCACCCTCGATGATTCGAGCGTAGTCGACCTCTTTCCCGCATCACGCGACCGACTCCGGAACAGTCAGAGCGCACGTACGCTGAAGCGCGAACTCGAATCGCTTCTCGAGACGAACGACATCCTCGTCGACGAAGAACGGCGTCGTCGCCAACAACTACCGACGGACGACCCCGACGAGCTCGTCGAGGATGTTCTGATGACGATTCTCGAACGGAACCCAGCGTTACAACGCTACTTCGCCACTGGCGACCGGTTGGAACGACCGACCGTGCACGATGTGAACGCGGACGTCGATTCACGCGACCGGTATCCGAGCAGGCTCGAACTCATCGAGACGTATCACGGTCCGGACGAGTACGACGTATGGAGTTCAGATCGGAGCACGTCCGCCACTGACACGGCGGACGAGAGCAACGTCGAGACGGACGCAGCTCTTGAATATGGAAAGGAGATGCCTTCAAACGCGTATGCTCTGCAACGATTCGTCCTTGACGCTCCGAACGATTATCTGACGCGAAGCGGCGATCCGGGGTCGATCGACGTCACTCCGAGTGACGTGGTCAAATCCGTGCGGGTGTTGAACGGTATTCTCGCACTCACACTGAAACCAATCGAGAACGCGTCGCCCGGACAGCGCCTCCCGATTCACGTCAAAGTCGGTCCCGCTGGGAGGGACGGCGGAACGACGCTCGAACGGTCGTTTACGCTCGAGTATCTAGAGCCGCGTATTGACGACCGAACGCGAAACACGAACTCGCACACGAACGGGTTTGGCGAGGGCAAGACGATCTTACCAACCACGCATCCCGTCTACGAAGAGGATTGGGACGCCTACGACCGTGCGTTTGACGAGGACACAGTTGTACATGTGATGGACTCCACCGAGGAGATAGACATCTACATCAATATTGACGCTGCGCCACTTCAGCAGTTCTTGACGAACCACACGTTGACGGACGCGGGGAAGGAGTACGTAAAACGGGTGTACAAAACCGGCGTCACCCTCTACACGGTCGCTCAGTATATAGAGTTCCGAGAGGAGTTCGACGACGAGGACGTCGACGTGACGGAATTCGTGAGCACTGCGATGCGCGGAACGGGACAAATTATCCTCGACCAGACCATCAGTGACGACCAACTCGACTCGCTCACCATGTAGACGGTAGCGAGCGCGACTTTTAGATACCGATCTCTCCGTTCGCCATCCTCTCTCACTCACCTGTGATGTCCAGCACCACCTTGTTGGTGAGTCTGCCTCCTTCGACCATCTCGTATGCCTTTGCGACCTCTTCCAACGGCAGCATCGAATCGATAACCGCGTCGAGTTGACCGCGCTCGGCGATGCGTCGCAGTTCCTTGAGCTGTCACCGATCGCGTTCGAGGAATAGCGTGTGAATCATGAGCCTAACGATCCGGGACGATTTGCGGAGCAAACAGTACACGAAGTTAGTATAATCTATTAACTCAAGAATCGTGCCTGTACCGTTTGAAAACGAACGAATGAGAGAATGAGGGAGAGCCGAACGCGTAGTGAGAAGCATTTCCTCATCGGTCGGTATATCTGCACATTCGCTGAGCGTTCACTGGGTGCCCATATCGGACAGCGTCATTCGACGTGACAGAAATGAAAAAGAGAGACGGGATTATCAGCAGATGGTGAGAGCGCGCTTCCGAGTGGCTTCCGCGCCACAGTCCTCACACGCCCAGTATCTGTGGTCGACGTTGCCGTACTTGTCGTAGCCAGTGTATGGGCCACTGACACGCTCGTCGTCGTCGTTGGCCTCCGATGGGAAGGCCTCAAGCGTCCCGTCGCCGGTTGCGGTTTCGACGGCGGCCATGTGTTTGCAAAATGCGTTGCGGTGGACGTGGTGTGGACAGGTGCAGGCCATCAGTTTCTCGGTTACGTCGTCAATGAAGACAGTGTACTGGTGGGCTGCGGGGTTCTCGTTGGTGACGTCGACCATTCCGGGAGCCTCGACGTCGAAGAAAAGTACAAGAACCACGAGGTGATCGAGCGAAAAGGCTCATCTTCTGAGCTATTTGTTTCGAAAGATCGAGATCATGTGCCTCAAAGGCAATGTCTCCAATATCGTTGTTGATGGGAGTAATCACGATTACTCCCATGGTAACACCGAGTACCAGCACGAGCGCTTGAGTAGGGATTTCGTGATAACAAAGACTATCGACGGTGTTTATTGGGGTTCTCAGCATCAGTAACGATCGGGAGAACTAAATGACAAACCAAGAACAAGAGATAACCGATGTCGAATCGACCGAACGACGCTCGTTCATGAAGAAGGGCGCACTCGCAACGGGGGCGCTCGCGTTGGGCCTCGGAAGCGCCGGAAGCGCGTCGGCACAGGGCCAGAACGTGCTGGTGTACACCTACGACTATCACCCCGGTGTCCAGTTCCGCGTGACCGCATCGCTCGAACAGTCGACCACGGTGCGACTGCTCGAACGACCCGGTGGAGGGGACGTCCCCGAAATCAGCCAGCCCGACGACTACAGCGCGTACGTGATTCGCTACCAGCTGGGCGGTGGGGGAGGGCGAGGCCAAATCACGTCAATCGTCTTTGGCCGCGATCTGTCGCTGAGTACGGGTACCACGCGCCGCTTTTCCGGCGACGCGTCGATCTTCAGTAGTACGCTTAACCTGCTCAGCACTACCATCGAAGGAGGCGGAAACTAACGGGAAGACGACGATCAGAAGTTGATTCGTCAGCATCGTGGTCGTCCCTCTCCACTTTTTCGAACCGAGATCCGGACAATAAAAATATTTCATGCCCATATTCATACCCTCTGCTGTATATTCAAATCCTATCCGTACGAGTACCATCGCGTTCTGCGTGAGAATAGTATGCTAGCTCCACGACTGCGAGAACGCACCAGTGGTGGCGGTGATTGAAATGAGCAAGGATTCCGTGGTAATTTTTCGGTGTCTAACTGGACGTGTTGGCACGGGAAGTGAAACACAGCCACAACCGTATACTCACCATGAAGACGAAAGCGTGTTACTCATTATCTTGGGCGATGGTGATTCACCGGTCAGGGGTGCACCCGACACGCTGCCAGAGCTGGCTGTTTTATACTCTTTCTCTTCACGGCTTTTTTGAGATTGATATCACAATCCAGGTGAGATGATGACCATCGCCCTCCAGATTTGCATTACTGACTTCGTGCTGCGACGCGGCGCGACTGAAATTGAAGTAGCTCGGTGAACTGAATTGCTCCTGGCGGTGCGAATCGTAGGCGTCCCACGTCAGCGAGATCGCACTCTGAGTCATAGTTCGTTGTTCCTGCTGTTCGTTGCGCCCGCATCGAGATGTCCCACTCAATCGTGTCCACCAGCAGGGATAGGAAGTGCGCAGCCGCGACGTCCGCTGCGTGTGCTTGCGCTCGGTCGAACAGGGCGCGCTCAGTCGTCGGTGTGTCATCACTCTCGGTCGGTGCATCCGCGCATTCCGTGAGCGTTCGCTGGTCGGTGATATCCGAGAACGTCAATCGGCGTACCATGGATAAAAAGAGCTGAAGTGGTGGTTAGTTCGGCAGTTCTTTTCGTTCCGTTCTCACGCATGGCCAGCACGGGAAGTCACCGAGACCAGCGCAGTCACAGTCGTCTGGTTTGGTATCGTCTTCGTCCTCCGATGGGAATGCGTTTAACGTTCTAACTTCAGTTGCGTATTCGAGTGAAAATTCACCAAATAATGGAAACATAGAGAGATATCGGTGCCGTCAGAGCAATAATTAAACTCCTACCGAGCGTACCTAGCGTGCCTCAGGCAACTGAGGGGAGGGGGTGGAACGATGCCAACATACATCTGCCTGTTCGATTATACAGAGCAAGGAATTCAGAACATTGAGGAGAGTCCGACGCGGCTTGACTCATTTAAAGAAATGGTAAATGAACAGGGTGGCGAACTCAAGGGATTTTACCTCACGATGGGTCGACACGACCTGGTAACAGTCGTTGAGTTCCCAGACGATCAAACCGCGGCAGAAGTACTCCTTCGACTCGGCAGCTTAGGAAATGTGACGACGGAAACCCTCAAAGCATTTCCTGAAGACGAATTCAGGGAAGTCATCGGTGACCTCCCATAAATATCGATTTTTACTTCGACCAATTATCTGTAGAGACTGCGTTCCTATGAACACTCTTGAGGGTAAAGCGCGTCGTCGATGGAGACTACGTATGGGAGGTTACTGGAAGTCAAACGATCCCTGATTGACAAAGCACCTTGTAGTGATGAGATCAGCACACGAGAACCATTTCTCATGAATCTCATCAGATGATAACCATCCAACAAATACATTCTCGTTCATGGCGTAGATTTATGTGTATGCCAATAGATAGCACACAGATTCTCAAACAAGGCTACAGTCGAAGCATCAAGCAAAATGGGCTCATGCTCATGGGCATCATCTTCGTCATCTCTGTGCTTAACGGTCTATTGGGAATTAGCATCACCCGGTCGATGGCTGATCAGCAGTTGGCTTCGGGTGCTGTCCAAATGAATCCCACGTTGCTCTTACCATCTGTGTTAGGGGGAATTGTCGCATCCGTGTTGAGCATCGCACTGCTCGTCGTGAGCATCGGGGCCATACGCGTATTCGTGAGCGATGAGACAGAACGCCTCCCTCGTGAGTACTTCACCCGGAATATGGTCTGGGCTGCAATCAACTTCGTTATCGGTGGGATTATCTTTGCAACTATCGTCTCACTAGGCTTGGTTGCGTTGATTGTTCCAGGCATCTTCCTGCTCGTGACCCTGGTATTCTGGACCGTCTACGTGGCTGTCGAAGATCAGAACTTTATCAAAGCGTTCCGCAGCAGTTGGGGATTGACGCGTGGCTACCGCCTCAACCTCTTTGCGCTGGGCGTGGCAGTGACACTCCTCGTACTACTCGTCAACCTCGTCTTTGGACTTGGTGACCTCGCGAGTGGAAGTCTCATGGGTGATATTGTTGCGCTAGTCTTCGCACAAGTTGCCAGCGCCGTTACGACGGTGTTCTCAACGGCTGTGCTTGCGACCGCGTACACCGAACTCAAAGCACGGCAGGACGAAGAGCGGGAGAAGATGATCAGCGAGGACACGACCGCTGGACGTCCCGCTGCCTGACACAATTCCTTTTTTGAGGAGTGATTGGTCGTCAGGGCTTTTGATGGCGTCCTTTCTCCTATCCTGTGTTAGCAGTCGTAACCCACGCTATCATCAGATACGCGCTCATTTGTGTGGATACTTCGTGCAATTAATTGTCACACTACATGATAAGCGATCCTTCGCTCATTCAACCAGATTTCACAGCAAGTCTTTACTCAGGAGTGACGTATGAGATGGGAAGCGATGAAGAGCGCAGGGAACGACGTATACACGGTATTTGATGTTCGAGCTGCCCCCTGAAACAATCGTTCGTCCATCGATCTGCGCTATCCTATTAGTTCTGATCCCGTTATTCATACGTCGGCTCAACCGGTTAGATATGCTCTCTCGGAGTCGCTGGCTCTCGTTTGCAGGTGGCGCTTCGGCAGCTTTTGTATTCGTCCACGTATTTCCAGAACTCAGTGAGGGGAGCCGAACTGTTAAGCAAGCCGACCCATTTTACGTGGTGTCTGAACAGCACGTCTATGTTGTTGCTCTTGCCGGGTTTACCCTGTTCTATGGACTCGAACAGTATGTAAAAGATTCTTCCAGATATCTTGGCGACAGTCAGAACAGTCGGACGAATGCTGGCACCTTCTGGGTACAATTGGGTCCCTTTGCCTTCTATAGTTGTCTCATTGGGTATCTACTCTTCAACCGGCACCAACCAGGTCTGGATAGTCTGGTCTTCTTCGCTCTCGCAATGGGGCTTCATTTCATGGAGACAGATTATGGTCTTCGCGAAACCCATAGCAAATTATATGATCACGTCGGACGGTGGATACTGGCAATAGCAACAGCGAGTGGAGCAATAATTGGTTTTTTGGTTAAATTTAATGATGCTGTGATTGCAATTCTATTCGCATTTTTAGCTGGCAGTGTCGTCCTCAATGTGACCAGGGAAGGACTTCCAGGGGAACATAAGATTCGGTTCCGAGCGTTCGTGGTTGGCGGAACAATCTATACGGTACTACTTCTCCTAAGCGGATTGTAACCCACGATGGTCCTTCACATCGTCGATGGAGACCACGTATTGGTAGTTTGCGGGGTTTTCGTGTCTTTGCATAGTGAAAGGGCCGTAGCGCCGCTGCAGATGTGGCAGCGCGAAGCCGCGCCACCCGGGCTCTTCGCCCACCGGACCGTGGAAGAATACATAAACGATGAGGATGAGCCAGGGAATAGAGGCCAAGGAAGCGAGTCCGTTAAAGGATGCCATAGCTCCCAGCAAGACAATCACGCCGAGCACTAAGATCATGGGAATGCCGATCAGGGTGAACAGGTACCATCTAAGCTCCACCCGCCATAGCACGCATCTGCGCAGCAAGCGGCCTATCCCCTCCCGTCCTCCGGTATGCCCGTCATGATAAACGCCGATAAGAATGGTCCAAAGGAAGCGATGACGATAGACGCAGAGGCCCCTACCGGACTACGAAACGACAAAACGCCGGCGCCATCTTCGGAGAGCGCCAGGGGCACCCACACGAACCATGCGAAAGCGTAGGCGAAAAGGAAGTAAAAGGTCAACGGATGACGGACAAGCAATCTCTGACGAGCTGCACCCTCCCGTTGGGCGGCTTTATTAGCGCTCATTACTGATGGTTCCGCTCCTTTACTCGCCCTAGTTGTCATACCTAGTAGAACGCCATCCACCGAAATAAGGTAGTCGTGACCTAGTTACCACGGGTTTCGATATCAGGGTGGTTGCAACTCAAACGGGTGGCAGTGGTGGCCCCGGTGGGAACCCTACCCAATAAGTAGAGGGAATGAAGATACTTCCTCAAACGACGATCCAAATCAAGCCAGATTGGACTTATTCGATAACGAAGATAATGCGTCTATTGTCGGTCGCTGCGTTCGCGCTTTCCGTCAGCGTTCGCTGGCCGGTGATATCTGAGACCGTCACTTGGCGTGTCATGGATAAAAACAGCTGAAGTGGTGATTAATTCGGCAGTTCTTTTCGTCCTGTTCTCACGCACGGCCAGCACGGGAAGCCATTGAGACCAGCGCAGTCACAGTCTTCGGGTTCGGTCTCGTCGTCGTCCTCAGAGGGGACGCCTCTAGCGTCCCGTCGTCCGTCGCATTCTCGACGGCGGCCATGTGTTTGCAGACAGCGTTGCGGTGGACGTGATGCGGGCACGTACAGGCCATCAGTTCGTCGGTCACGTCGTCGATAGAGACAACGTATTGGTGGGCTGCGGGGTTCTCGTGGCTCTCATTGGTGACTTCGATGAGTCCGGGGGCGTGGCAGGAAGTGTGTGGAACAAGGTATTACACGGTGTTCGTACAAGGCTGATGAACTAGAGTCGGTAGAAGTACTATATTTGACCGTCTTATTCAGATTTCAATCCTGGTTCGACTATACGAATCACCGCCTCGCCATCCGGTAGGTTCGGTGCATCAACTAGCCGGACAATACGCTTATTGCCTTTTGATTTACGGAGGTAGATACGAACGGTACTGCTGTGTCCAAGGATATGTCCACCAATCGGCTGTGTCGGATCACCGAAAAACGAATCTGGGTTGGACGAGACCTGGTTAGTCACAACGATTGCTGTGTTGTGTAAATTTGCGAGCTGTATCAAGTCGTGCAGGTGCTTATTGAGTTTCTGTTGACGTTCAGCCAATTTTCCTCGACCAATGTACTCTGCCCGAAAGTGGGCCGTTAGTGAATCAACGCATATTACCTGAACAGGCCATTCAGTATCGGCATACTTGCCCGCGAGTTCCCGGGCCTTCTCGGAGAGTAAGATCTGATGCGCCGAATTGAAGCCCTTCGCGACGTGAATATGATTCAAAACATGATCGACCAACTCGTTTAAGGCAGCCGCGTCGTCAACATCTCCATCGATACCACGGTCGATCATCGTTGCTTGGATAACTTCGTCTGGTAACCCTCGCACCATATCGTCGATGCGATCCGGGCGAAATGTGTCTTCGGTGTCGATGAAGATTGCGCGGCCATGGAGACCACCATTGTCCTTGGGCAGTTGGACGTTCACACATAGCTGGTGGGTGATCTGTGACTTACCTGAGCCAAACTCGCCGTAAAATTCGGTGATCGACTGGGTTTCGATACCACCACCGAGTAGCGTATCAGCCGTATCGATTAGCAAGCTGAGTTTTCCGATTTGTTCGCGCTGTCGACGTACCGTAGTTCCGGTTTCGAAGTCGCCAATGTTGGCAGCCTTCCGCGCCGCCTGAATGATTTCATTGGCGTTGCTCTCGCCAATATCAGCGGTGTTAGTGAGCTTCCCAGGGCTCGCAACGGCCAGGGCTTCATAGGAATTGAAACCAGCCTCGAGCAGCTTATCTGCTGTTGTGGGACCAACTCCCGGTAACTGGTTGAGCTCTACTGTCATATGTGACCAATGCACACATACTCGCATAAACCTTCGTTAACAGGGTAGTGTAAGTGAAAACCATTGTAAAAGTGGCCCCTACTTGTATGATAGTTTGTGTTCTTATTAGTATTATATATTAACTGTATCAGCACCTAATTCAGAAGAACGACTGAGTGACAGAGAGGATAGCTGCATTGAATTACGATGAAGGATATACACGAGGCACTGGAACCGTTTGAGCCCTGTGTGACAAGCGAGATTGCGGAGGTGCTTGGGTGGCCACGTTGGACGGTGTATAAGGTGTTGAATAGACTTGCTGAGGAGGGAGAAATTCGGAAGAAGAAACCCGAAGCTCGTCGGGTGATCTGGATTCAGTAAGAATAGCAGTCCGTCGCTAACGATGTGGATTCTACGCGTAGAAACGGAAACGAACGGTTTGACGCCAAGCGAAGTGATGGATCGCTACAAATCGCGCGCTTGGACGGTTTTTCGATCGTTCTCTTCGGCTCGACGAGCAGCGTCCTCGAGAATTGATGCGACTTCGTCATCAAGTGCATCGTAGAAGTCGCTGGCCACATTCTGTCCTTCGAGCTGTTCTTTCACCGCGGATTTGACAATCAAATCAGCCATACAAGCGTCCAGACGGTAGAATACTACAAAAAGACAGCGGCAAAATAGTCGAAAGAGGACTACGAATTTTGAGAGATCGTTGAAGGTGTTGACATCTGATTGAGGTATTACCGTTCTCCGTAGTGGTGGTACCGCTTCGATTCCCGACGCTGATAAGCACCAACCGTTGAGGCGACCCTTGAGTAGGGCAGCAAGGGTTGATCAAACGACCATTGCACGCCAGCTTGCTGGGACGGTTCCTGTAGTCGGTCTTGAATCCAATCAAGTGATTCAAGCGGTACAAGCATCTACCGATGACTCGGATCGCTAATATCGACCGGCTTGTGTTTTTATTTGATTGTCGACCCGTGGTAATCGACGAAAGCTGCATTTGGAGAAAAGGATTGCCTTGACAGTACTATTAAATCTGCTCTTAGCGTCGGCAACGAGCGCTATATTCAAACTCTGTCACAATAGGCAGATGGTCAGACCGATAGTTGTCCTCTTGCACATCAAGTGTTCGATACCAGCTAATAGTAGCAGTATCAAGTGTGAAAATATAGTCAATCCGATTCTCAATGTCGTTAGTAAATCCGTGATAGGTTCCCCATGGGCCGTAAACAGTGTCTGTATTGGCTTCTCTTCGAGGATCGAATAAAAGATCCTCGGTACTTCCACCTGTTCCAGTCATGATTTGGTATGGTTTCCGACTTGGTTTGGAATTGAAGTCACCAGTGATTACAACATCTTCACCGTCTTCTGAGCGCTCACGGGCACGCTTACGAATGAGTTTCGCAGACTCAGTTCGGGCGGTTTCTCCGACATGAGAAAAGTGAGTATTGCAAAACCACAGCCGTCTTCTCGTCTCCCGATGACGAAGACTCACCCATGTCGTCACACGAGGGAGATCGGCATCCCAACCGACGCTCGGCTCATCGGGTGTTTCTGAGAGCCAAAACGCACCTCGTTCGATCGCTTCAAATCGGTCAGGATCCCATGCGACAGGCACCATTTCACCTTCTCGATCGCCATCTTCTCTCCCAACACCGTACCAATTGTATTCATCAACCTCTTCACGGAGATCGTCGTATTGATTTGGTTGTGCCTCTTGTATGCCGAGAAGACCCGAATCAATATCAGTAATCGTCTTAGCAACACGGCTTAACCGTTCGTCCCACGAATACTCATCATCAGGATTATCATAGCGAATGTTGAACGAGCATGCCTTAAGCAGAGTCGGGCGATTGCTAGACGGGAATTGACTGTCGTATTGGTTGGCCGTCCCTGTAGTTGCTGATCCAGTGCTTATTCCAAGTGCTGTTCCAATCGATGTGGCACCGATCCATTGAATGAACTTTCGCCGTGGGAACTCATCGAACATAGCATTTTAATACATCCATTTGTATATTAAATATTTTTATATTTGTATTAAATATTTTAATTGTTCCTAAAAGGTACGGTGTAGCAGTATGACCTCACAATAGGGCAACCGATTGGTAAACGTTCCAGGCGAGGGCAATGACACGATTACGAAGACTTCGTCCTGCCTCCCTAATGACTCAATGCCGGCGTAGTTAAGGACACGACTCGGTAGAAACCTTCCTCGATAGATAACAACGCGAAGTCATCCGACGTTAAGTCCGAGCCAGCGAGACGCAGTAACGACACCACCGATGATGAGATCTAATTCTCAGGTGATGCTACCAACCGTAATCGTCTCCGTAGAGCGCCCATCATAGTCGAATTCGTCCATAGCACCGAAGCTCTCGAATGCGAGGACAACATCGACATCGCTCTCTCGTGTGATGTCCTTCGTCGGGTTCACAAAACTGCCCGTGAGCCACGCACTGCAAAGGCGATCTTCGTTGGCTTCGAGTGCATCTCACATCGAATTCTCCTCTGTCTACTCAGATAGTAACAGAAGTAACGGCGATAGCCGTATAAAGTGTCAGCATCTCCGTGGATTAGTCCTCATCTAATTCATATATTAATACAGTAATTATAGTGAGTCATATAATATTTATGATTTTATATACTAAACTATATAGTGATATACGATGATTGCCATCATATGGCACCTGGACAGATTCCGTTCGATAACAACCCATTTGAACCACTCAAACCAGAAGAGATTGAGACGGCTTATGAAATACTAACTACCGAATACGATCTCGGTGAGGAAAGTCTCTGTATTAAAATCGAACTTTCAGAGCCGCCCAAAGACGCTCTCAAGGCAGATGATGGCGCCAATAAACACCCGGATCGACGAGCACGAATCGTTGTGCGAAATAGTTCGGATCGGAAAACCATCGAGGCAGTTGTCTCGCTCAATGAACAATCAGTTGTGTATTGGGAACATATCGAAGGAGTTCAACCCTCGATTGCGATTGAAGAGTTCATAGCGTGTGAGGAGACGGTCAAAGCGAACGAGGAGTGGCAGGAAGCCCTGCAACGACGGGGAGTCGAGAACACTGACCGTGGGATGGTAGACCCTTGGTCGGCCGGCTACGACTTCATTCCAAAGGATATCGACCGTTCAAAGCGATTGGCCCATGGACTAACCTACCTCCGTCCGAGCGAGGATGCTGGCGATGAAGGGTACGCTCGACCTGTTTCGGGGCTTCACGTGTTTGTAGACTTAGATTGCATGGAGGTTGTAAAGGTCACTGACTACGGTCCTCCTGACGAGGATGAGCCGTTTCCACCAGAGGGAATGGCTTATCGAGAGGGTGAAGTCGAGCTTCGAGACGATCTAACTGCGTACAATATCAACCAGCCCGATGGCCCGAGCTGGAGTGTTGACGGTCACAAGCTTGAGTGGCAGGGCTGGCAGATGCATGTAGGATGGACTCAGCGAGAAGGGCTTGTCCTTCATAATATCTCCTATGAGGACGACGATGAGATCCGCTCGGTCATTGATCGCGCTTCATGTGCGGAAATGTCTGTCCCCTATGGCGAACAAAGCATCAATGATCGATTCAAGAATGCAATGGACGTCGGTGAGTACAATATTGGTCGTCTCGCAAAATCATTGACAAATGGCTGTGATTGCCTTGGCTACATGCACTACTGGGACGCCGTAATGAACACTGCCGATGGTGAGGTGAACGTCGTAGATAACGCAATCTGTTTGCATGAGGAAGACAACGGCACGCTATGGGAACGATCCGATTGGCGTACTGAGTCAAGCGAAGTCCGGCGACGACGACGACTCGTCGTCTCATTTGTCGCGGCTGTCGGCAACTACGATTATGTCTTTAACTGGTACTTCTACCAAGATGCTTCTATGGAAGTTGAAGTTCGTTTGACGGGGATCAATAACGTCTCTGCGATTGGCCCAGATGAAGATCCTGGAGGGTACGGCGAACTTGTTGCTCCACAGTTGAATGCACCAATCCATCAACACTTCTTCAACTTTCGGCTTGATATGAATGTCGACGATGGCCCAAACACACTCTATCGGGTCGAAAACCAGCCTATTCCAACTGGACCAGGTGACCTCAACCCACTGGAAAAGGCCGACGAGCGGACACTCAATCCTGGTGGAAACGCCTTCTATGCCAAGCAGGAGAAGCTCACAAGAGAAAAGGAGGCACAGGATCTAATCGACCCACTCAAAGGACGGTACTGGAAGGTAGTCAATCCGAAGAAAAAGAATCGGCTCGGCAAGCCGACTGGCTATCGCTTGATGCCCGGCGGAAACGTCGAAGCCGCGATGCAACCCGACTCTCCTGTAATGGAGCGTTCGGGGTTCATTAAAAACCATCTATGGGTGACGCCATTCCACGAGGATGAGAAGTTCCCCGCGGGTAACTACCCGAATCAGCATCCTGGCGGAGATGGCCTTCCCGCATGGACTCAAGAGAACCGCAATATCGAGGAGGAAGACCTCGTGCTCTGGTATACGCTCGGTGTAAATCACGTCACCCGCCCGGAAGATTGGCCGGTTCTTTCAGCACAAGTCTACAGCTTCAAGTTACAACCAGTAAACTTCTTTGAGAAGAGTCCGGCAATTGATGTACCACCTCAACATGCGATCGAAAATCAGGACGTACCTTCCCACGGAAACTGTGAAATGAACTCTGATGACGATTGAAGATATCATCCATAGATAATGGTATTACGGCACATCCTTCGACACGAAAGCCGAACTGTTCGGCCTGTGCGCGGTGCTGTGCCGTCTCGGCAGCTTCAAGCGCTCCAGACCAAATTATTAGCAGAATGCTCTGTTTCAAGAGGGATAGGAGAACGAATTAGCAGGCATCAGTTAACGCTCATCGTCGTTTTCATCAGTTCGTGTCGCCTTGAGGACCACGGGATTAGCGGGAGCGCCAGTACCGCCAGGGACGTTCAGCGGCGCGGTAGTGAACAGGAAGTCGTAGATACCATCGGTAGCGCAGGCCTCGCTGAGCGACTGTAGATCGAGAATCTCAAGGAGCGAAATACCGAGATTCCGGAGCAGTGCACCGTGGAGTGGCGCGAAGTAAACGGAACCATCGATCATCTGTGAAGCGCGTTCGATGGCGACGTTGTCAGCCCCAATAACGGGCGTCTCCATCTCGTGGAACCACTGGACGAGTTCTTCACTGAAGACAAGACCAGGCTCATCGAGTGGATCGTAGCTCGCAGTCGGATCACGTGCACGCTCTACAGACCCAGTTCGGATGAGGATGATATCACGTTTCCGCAGGTCAGTTTCCTGTTTTTCGGCGGTCGACAACAGGTCTTCAAGCGAGATGCCGTAATCCGTCGGCAGTCGGTTATCATCGTCGCCTATGTGCCGTCCAACGTCAAGCAATACTCCGCGACCAGCGATGCCTGCCCCCGCAGCAGCAGTGATATCTGCTGCACCGAGTCCGTAGGTCATATCGATGGGCGTCGCCTCGAGATCTCCGTCACCGTTGCTATCGCGAAGCCCGGTGACTGCTTCGGGGTAGCTCGTCGCCGTTGCCGTCGTCGATTGGTGGTAGCCGTTGTATAGGTGTTTGCCGTACCACGCATGGCCGAGCGCATCGACATGGGTCGTCCCTTGGAGGAAAAAGCGAGTGACGAACGTATCGTCAGCGTATTTCAGTCCACCAGGAAGCGGAATCGGACTTCCGTCCATGCCGTCGAAGCGAGCGTCGAGTGTATTGTCCTTTCGTGCAGGAAAGCGGCCAACAAACAATGGGTCAGTATCGGCACTGCCGGTGACTGATAACTGGAGGGTGAATCGTTCGATCTGCTTGCTCCCACCCTTCATTGCGGCCTTCATACCATCGAAAGACTCACGGCTGCCAAGGAAGTTCAACGCGCCGAGTTCGTCACTCTCCCCCCACCGTCCCCAGTTTGTCGGTAATCCACAGAGAAGTGTGTCCAAATCACCGGGTTGTGGATTATCTTCCGCTGCAGTCGCCGTTGTTGCCGCTGCGAGAGCGAATACTGCTCCGCAGCCCTGCAGGAATCTACGTCGATCAATGCCATTACAACAGTCATGGGAATGAGTGTGTTCAGTCATACTTTATCACATCTCCCAATCGTTAACGATGGGAGATATATGTTCAATAATAAATTTAAAACTACTTATAATCATGCCCAGAATATTGTCTATACAATATATTATATACTGATAAGTTATTGAAATTCTTTTGACAATATATGGGTCAGGGTTTCCTGGAGTGACCGCTCGCTGGGTGGCGGATACGCTTGAGATCGAGCGGCCGTCTGCGCATCGACGGCTGGAGGAGTTGACGAGAATGGAGAGGTTGAGCGTGGGAAATTGAGTCCACGAGTGGTCATCTGGTGGATTCCGGAAAAATAGGTACAATAGGTACCTTAGGTAGCGATTGTCGGCTTTTCACGTTTCTGTTTTCAGCGTGGTTTCGAGATGAGTCGACTACGCAAATTGCGGACGAGATAGCTATCAAATAGAGTTGATATGGTATTTAAGACAGTTCCAAAATATATTTCTCCAAATGAACAACTTCCTCCAGAAACTCTCAGGAACGCGCTCGCAACCAGCACAACAAGGAACGCTATGCGATCTTGCAGATGACTCTGGAGCACGCGTCTTCAGCGTACTTTCATCCGAAACAGCGCGTTTGATCTATCTGTATTTGCAGAATACGACCGCGACTGCTTCAGAAATTGCTGCTCAAGTGGATACGTCGATCCAAAACACCCAATACCATCTCACCAAGCTACAAGAAGCAGAGTTAGTTGAAATCACAGACACAGAGTATTCCTCAAAAGGAAGTGAGATGAACGTCTATGCGGCAACTGATGATCCACTCATTATCGTGAGTGGATCAGAAAGTCGCCTTGAGAAAGTGCGCTCACGACTGTCGGATCTTCTCGGTGGGATTGGTCTCTTAGTTGTGGGCAGTCTCGTAGTCGAGTGGTTGGCCAACCAAGAGCTACTTGATGTTCGTTCCGTTTCGGACGGTTTTATCAGCCTCGCAAGCCCAACAGGTGCATCAGCAGAACCGGAACCCCTGTTTTGGGTACCGCCAGGTCTCATCTTTTTCGCAGGTGGGCTTACGGTTCTGCTTGGGGCTGTGGTATGGAACGCACTCCAGTCAGAATAGTTGGCACGTACTTTCTACGGGTTGGCGATCATTGTCTGGTTGGTGGTGTTCGAGTGCTGTAATCGGTTAAATCACTATTTGAGTGTACGAGACAGTTAATGATAACTATGATAATGAGTTTACATGGCTCGCTATTCACGGCGAAAATTCCTTGCAATGGGCGGCGCTTCTGTAGGTATTGGCCTGGTTGGTACCCAAGCGAATGAATATACGAAGGCACGGATTACCTCGGTTCTATCGCCACTTCCAGGAATCCGAGCGACTGGAAAGCCACTGACTGCCCACCAACGGGTCAAAAGTAAGAATGTGGAATATCTGCCTGACACGGATGAAGTTCGGATTGTGACAGCACGGAATGCTGAGGGCCCGGTTGAGTTTGCAACGCGATCGTTCAAATGGTGGGCTGAATTCGAAGCTGGGTCGATTGCAACCCGGACAGTTCAGCAGGAGATTCCAATTCGATTTAGGACGGATGAGGACATTTCATCGGCACTGGAGTCTGAAGATGATCAGCCATACGTGACTGTGTTTCCAACTGGCCCATCGATAACACGCAGAGATTTGGTAGCAAAACTTCCGAACCATGTGACCGTAACAGTCGTATTTACTGGGAAAGAATATACGACCGATATTCCCGTGATGGTAGGGAAACGCCAAGAATTGATTTCGCTCTAGTTATTTCTCATATTGATAACGAGGGTTGGAGAATAGTCAGAAATGGCGAGGCTCTGAGTTAGAATATAATACTAACTTGGTGCCAACTCAGAATCTAGTAGAACAAGTGACGTCAGAGCGAACTCTACTGAATGGAGACGAGAAAGTACGTGGAGGAGGGCAAGTTCGTTCAAGAACGCAAACCAGCGGATGTGTTTGAGGTTATGGAACCGCTCGAACCCTACATGACGAGCGAGATCGCGGACGAGCTTGGATGGTTCCGACGGTCGACGTATAACGTTCTTAGCCGGCTGCATGAGAACGGCGAGATTCGAAAGAAGAAGCCCGAGGCGCGTCGAGTGATCTGGATTCGAACAGAATAACAATCGTTCGTTAGTATGGAGGGTCACGATCTGATGCGAGGTGGCACTCTCAAACAAAGAAGTCATTCAGAACGTGATCCGCGTCCCCTCTCGATTGAGTGACGTTATTCGAATTGGTCGTTGGGACGGGCATAGAGCAATTCGCTCTCATTATCATCGTAATCGCTCTCAGGACCACCGATGATGAGATCTAGCTCTCGGATGATGTCACCGACCGCAATCGTCTCCGGAGAGCGCCCATCATATTCGAATTCATGGCTCAATTGAAATCTTCAACAGATGATACGAATCGCGTGCTGAAGACAGAGGAGTAAGTCTTGAAGGCTCGTTGTCCCTCTGGAGATCACGAGCACCGTTCACGGATATCTGTCCAGTTCTCAACCGATGGGTCCTTTTATCTGCTTGAAATAATGGCCGTATGGCCCTGAAAAAGAGCCTTCTGAGTGGTCTCATCGCGTTTATAGTCGCGACTGCCGTTGCCCGTGTAGTCGGCGGGAAGCAACTCGGGACGCGAATCGGCCTCCTGACCGGGGCGTCAGTGGCCCTGAGCACCTGGGTATCCAGCCGTCAGAGTGCCACAGAAACCGGACTCGCAGACGAAACGACGGCTGCGTAATCGGGCAAGAGCGTGAATTGGAAGAGAAGCCGAGGTAGCGTCCGCCGACGGTACAATGTAGTGGTTCGTTATCGCCCATTGCAGCGGCGTATCGGTACTTGGTTACTGTGAGACCGGTACGAAGTCGCGATGCCGGAACCAGACATCGATTTCCTCGTCTTCGGTTTCGATGCGGTAGCTATAGGAGTATAGTTCGCGCCCAGTTTCGTCTCCGAGAGTGTCCTGAGGGATGTCCGTGATGGTGCCTTCTTTCCCGTGGTGTTTACTCAAGCAGAGAGACCGATTCGATAGAAGATCCATTTACACGTTCAACAAGCCTACTTAGTTCACTCTTCGATAGAGGGTCAATATCGACTTGCTCACCAGCAGCGGTATAGAAGATACTTGCCGTCAGGTCTCGCTCTGGGAACCACTCTGAGAGTACGTGATAGTAAACGCTCAATTGCTTCCGATACTCGGACTCAGCAACCCGACTGCGATCTGTTTTGAAGTCGATGATCTCCACAGTCCCGGGACAAAGATGGACGAGGTCAATGATTCCATAGATGGTGACTCGCTCGCCATCAACCGTCAATGGCAGATACGCGTCCTCTTCAACACACAATTCTCCAGACAACCCATCGAGAAACGCTTTGACGTTCTGTTTGTCGGGTTCCGTTTCGTTCTCATCAATTGGAACAGCATCACCGCGAGCATACGCTTCAGCGAACTCATGAACCTCTGTCCCGAACGCTGTTCCCATTCCATGCTCGACATTTTCGAAGATATCTTCACGCATGAGCGAATGCGGAGAGTAGCTAATTGGCCCATCAGGAGTTGGAATTGAAATCTGTAGGTGATCTTGAACCGACTCATTGTCGTGGAATTCCTGGACGTCTGGCTGGAACTCTTCAATCTCCACAGGAAGCTCCTCAAGGAACGTGTTTGGTTTCTCGCCTGCTGAAAAGACCAAATGGCTCTTTGCACGCGTCATAGCGACGTAGAGCAGCCGGCGTTCCTCATCGTACCCACGTGGCAAGCATTTGCGGAGGACGTCAGTCCGCCAGTTGTCGTGGATATGGGGATAGCCGTAGTCCTCAGCGTACTGTTTCCGTTGGCGCAATCCGATGGGATCGTCGAACGTGATTGCACTGCTACTCCCACCAGACGGAGGGAATCGCCGGGAATTCATATTAGCAAGGATGACGATGGGATGCTCGAGCCCCTTTGCCGCGTGAATCGTCCGGACAGTTACTGAATTCATGCCAGCACTCGCATGCACATCGTGTGCTACTGCCGTCATCAATCCCTGTTTCGATGAACTGGCCGGGTTATGTCCGGTGACCGACGGTGGTTGCTGCGTTGGACGTCCATATTGTCATCCAATTCGGTTGAATTTCCGTGGGGATTTTTCCTCTTCCCCGGAGCCACCAGTCAGTGTCTGTATTTTGAGGAGTATATAGATCAATGAAATACATAGATATTCGATGGTTTCCAAATATCGATCGTTCTAATCAAATTTGAGGAAGACATTAATTGGGAGTGTCGAACGACAGTCGCGTGAATATGAGCCAAGAGATTATGATTTCCTCCGAAATGGAGGGTCTTGAGACCGAGAATCTACGAGCAGCAGTTATCGGTACCGGAGCAATCGCTCAGCGGCTTCACATACCCGCATATCGAACGAGCGAATTGGTCGACCTCGTAGCCGTGTGCGATGTCGAGGAAAAGAAAGCTGCGATGGTCGCGGAGGAATTCGAGATCGATTCATACTACACGGATTATACCGAGATGATCGAATCAGGCAGTGTCGATGCTGTCAGTGTGTGTCTTCCGAATCATCTTCACAAAGAAGTCGTCTGTACCGCTCTCAAACACGATATCCACGTTCTCTGTGAGAAGCCGATCAGCACATCCTTAGCTGAAGCCGATGCGATGATCGACGCGGCGGATGCCAGTGAAGCATTCCTGATGATCGACCAGACCGAACGTTTCAACCCGGTGTATGAGAAGACCAAAGAGGTACTCGAGAAGGGGATAATCGGCAATGTGCTGTCAGTGCGAAGTCGGTTTAGTCATCCTGGTCCGGAGGGATGGTCACCGCGGTCGACGTGGTTTACGGATGCCGATACATCCGGTGGTGGTGCGCTCATCGATATTGGCGTCCACAATGCTGACCTCATCAACCATCTATTCGGTTCGGTTTCGTCTCTATCAGGATATAGCGACACCTTATCGATGGATGCAGACGTTGAGGATACGGCTGTTGCTGCTCTTCGGTTCGAAGATGGTGTACTGGGGACTTTTGAGACAGCGTGGCGAACGGATCCCGAATCTATCGAGATGCAGATCGTCGGTGAAGAAGGCGTTATTTACGTCGACAAAGTCGCGCCTTCTCTTCGGCTCGAATTGGGTAGCAATTGTGGAACCGTCGACGTTCCGATTCCGGAACAATCGAAGTACGGCGGTCCGGTCGAACACTTTATCCGATCTGTCAGAACCGACATCAAACCGACCGTAACTGGTCGAGACGGAAAACGTGCACTCGAAGTCGTTATGGCCATCTATCAATCGTCGGAATCCGGGCAACGCGTTCACTTCCCGCTCGAAACGGAGGCGGACAAATGAAGCTTGCTTGCAGTTCGTATTCTTACCACGACGAACTCGAAGACGAGATGTCTCTCGAGGAGTTCTTCGAAATTTGCAGTTCGGAACTCGAAATTTCGGGCGTCGAACTGCTCGATGGACATCTTCCAGGAGACGATGAAGAGACGATCGGGGAGGTTTCGGATCTTCTTTCAGAGTACGATCTGGAGATCGCGTGTTTATCCGTCTTTTACAACGACTTCGCCAAGGGAGCACCTGAAGAGCGACGTGAAGACGTCGAGGTGGTCAAAACGTGGTTGGACCACGGCGATCAACTCGGTGCACCAGTGCTTCGAGCATTTACCGGATTCCCGGGGCTCCATGACCGCGAACACGATGATCCACAGGTGTGGACAGATGTGGCGACGAGTTTGCAGGAATGTATCGACTATGGTGAGACCGTTGAGACGACGCTCGCCGTTGAAAATCATAACCATGATGGCCTCATTCGGACGGCAGACGACATCTTCCACATCCGAAGCCTCGTTAACGGCGACCTCGGTCTCGTTCTAGACCTGGCAAACTACATCGATGGGAAACCATCGATCGATCGAACGTTGCACTTAGCGGATCATGTCCACGCGGCGTATGATGATCTTGCCGAGGACGGATCCGAGCCAAACTATCCCTACTACGATGAATCACTGACAGCGCTGTCTGAGCGCGGCTATGACGACTTTGTGACGCTCGAATACGAAGGCGAAGACGATGACTTCGAGGCGGTTCCGCAGGCAATAGAGTATCTTCGCGGGTGTCTGTAGCGATACACTCTACCCTCTCAACAGCGAGCAGTATGCGCGCCTCATTTTCCGAGAATCAGTATTAATACTTGAGAGCTCATCATTTCTTGTCGGTCAGCTTAGCTATCTTTCAGTGCGCATACATCGGTTGCTGGCGATGAACTATCGATATTTCTCAAATTCGTTTGATGCAAATCAAACTCGGGAGCGAGGTTTATACATCACAATTGATTGCACAGTTGTGAAGCAAACACATGACGAGGCACAATACACTTCCCCGTCGACAATTCGTGAAAGCTACAGCCGGTACAAGCACGGCAGCAATGCTCACCCTCGCTGGTTGTACGGGTGGATTGGGTGGTGGATCGAATGGGAAAAACAATGGGAAAACCGAATTTTGGTCATCGCCGAACAAACAGGAACTGGCGTTTCACAACAACGCAAAGAAAGCGTTCCTCAAATCACACGATTCGAAGCTAAAGGTGCGACCGGTTCCGGAAGGGGACAGCTCCGAGCAAGTGGTCCTGTCGGCACTTGCCTCGAATACTGAACCCGACGTGTTCGCAAACGTTTTCCCTGGGTTCGCGGCGCAGCTCCAGGAAAATGGCGCCGCAAAGAATTTGTACGAAATCGAGGGGGCCAAGAGTTCCCTGACTGACCGGTGTGGTAAGACTATTTTGAAACGCTATGAAGCGCCAGACGGTGGGCTCTATCAGGCACCCTGGAAGGCGAATCCGGTGTTGTTCCAGTACAATGATACCGTCCTCAAGAAAGCAGGGTATAAAAACCCGGATGAGTATCCGACGACGCTGTCTGGACTGCTTAAGGCTGGGAAGAAGATTGTCGGTGATGGTGGTGCGAAGGTATTGTGGGATCGAGCTCCGAAACCGACGTGGTACGAGCGTTGGTTCGACTTTCTCCCATTGTATCTTGCCGCATCAGAGGGGAAGAAATCGATGTTCACTCAGAAAGGAGACAATGTCAAACCAGCATTTAATAACAAAACGGCAAAGACCATACTCCAGTTCTTCCAGGACCTCTATAGCGCTGATCTCGCCCCGACACAAGGGAGCGAGAAGCCAAAATTCCCACACAACGAAGCGATTATCAACACTGGTGGGCCGTGGGTTATCCCGTACTTCAAAGGCGTCAACAAGGACGTCTCGATGTCCCACATGAATCCCCCAGTTCCAGACGGAGTCTCACAGAACAGTCACACGTACGCAGATCCGAAGAACACCACGATTTTTGCCTCGGCCACACAGCCAAACCAAGCTTGGAAGTTCGTCCGTTTCGAGCAGCAGTCGAAATGGGATACGAAATTCCTGAAAAAGACGCTCCAACTGCCGCTTCGAAAGGATCTCGTCAGTTCCGCAAGCGGCTTCTTCGACAAAAACCCCGATGTCAAACCGTACGCACAAGCACTCGAAACGTCACACCCACCGGCATACACGCCGGATTATACGAAGATCATGAACGTGTTTGGCGAACAGTGTTTCGTGCCAGTTGCATTAGGAAAGAAACCGCCTCAGAAAGGCCTCGACGACGCTGAGAACGGTATCAATCAAGCACTCAACGGATAGAAACGGGTTCAACATCTATGCCAGACGCGACAACCGAACCAGGAGCACGGAAAGCGGACACATCGGCCACGAAAAGTGGACTTCGCCAACGGATAGCACATTTGCCCCTTCTCGGAACTGCAACCAAACGCCTCGGGGATCACGACGACAACTTGATGGGATGGGCTCTTATCGTACCGTGGTTTCTTTGGGCGTCGGTATTTCTGATCTTCCCATTCCTGTTCGCACTTTACTTGAGTTTTCACAAATGGTCCATTATCAGCCCCGAGACGGTGTTCGTCGGGATCGACCAGTACGTGCAATTACTGACGAGCGACCTCTTCTGGCAGCTTCTCGGAAACACGTTGTACTTCTTCGTCGTGAACGTTCCGACACAGATAGTGCTTGCTCTCGGCGTAGCGGTGCTACTGGATCGGATCGTCCGCGGACGGGCACTCTATATGGCGGGATATTTCGTCCCATATGTTACAAGCGGCGTCGTCGTAGCCGTCGTCTTCAAGTGGATTTACGCGCCCGACGGATACATCAATCAGATTCTCGCTATTGCGGGAACGGAGATCAACTTTCTGGGCAGTACCACATGGGCAATGCCAGCCATTGCGATGATGGTGTCCTGGAAGTTCATCGGCTACTACGCGATCATCTTTCTTGCGAATCTACAATCACTCCCGGAAACAATCTATGAATCGGCATCGCTCGATGGGGCCAGCGAGTGGCAACAGTTCCGCTACATTACTCTCCCGCTGTTGAATCCGAGTATTCTAGTCGTTGTGATCCTCTCGACGATTACTGCATTCCAGATTTTCACCGAGCCGTTCATCATGACGAGTGGTGGGCCGAACGGCGCAACCAAAACGTTCGTTCTCGTCATCTACCGAAATGCCTTCTCGTATCTCGAGATGGGCTATGCGAGTACGATCGGCGTCGTACTCGCGGCGATGATCTTCGTCATCAGCTACGTCGAACGTAACTATGTCGATCAGGAGGTGTCGATGTAATGAGCATCGAAACCGACGATTCCGGTGTGTTCGCCGACGGTCAGGAACGACTGTCCGAGATTTCGGGCAAGAAGGTGCTCGTATACGTAGCATTGACGATCGGTGTGATTCTCCCCGTATTTCCGTTCGCACTGATGGTTTCAATGTCGTTCAAACCAGCAAGTGAAATCTACTCGTTACAGGTAATCCCGTCGACATTCACGCTGGAAAACTACCGATTCCTTCTCGAAAACGTCCCGATTGTACGTCAGTTGATCAATAGCATCATCGTCACCGGCGCTGTAGTCGTCTCGGTGGTTATCACGTCGTGCATCGTCGCCTACTCCCTCGCGAAGCTGGACTGGTATGGACGTGGTGTAACCTACAACTTCATCCTCGCGACAATGATGATTCCCGGAATCCTGCTGTTGATTCCTCAATTCGTCATTATCGTCGAACTCGGATGGGTCAACACGTATCAGGCGATGATCGCCCCCTTCGCGATTAGTTCGTTCGGCATTTTCCTATTGACCCAATTCTTCAAACAGTTCCCCGACAGCCTCATCGACGCCGCACGGATGGACGGGTGTAGCGAACTCGATATCGTCTTTCGTATCGTATTGCCGAATTCGATGCCCGCTATCGCGACGGTCGCGATTTTCACCTTTATGAACCGCTGGAACCAGATGCTCTGGGATCTCATCGTGATCAAAAACGAAAGCATGTACACGCTGCCGGTGAGTATCACCCTGTTCGCCAAGACGGGCCTCTATGGTAACAGCATGGGCCCGTTGATGGCCGGTGCAACACTCCTCGCACTCCCAACGATACTGCTGTTTCTACTGTTGCGGCGGTACTTCATCAAGGGAGTCACCATGTCCGGACTCAAGGTATAGTTGTTCGATCATCCAACACAGGTTCCAAAGCAATGGTTGTCGACACTCATCGAAATCGGGTCAACTTTATCGGCCTCTCGAAAGAAGCCGTCGCTGCGGCGTATCGATCGCTACCGGTCATCGTCATCGTAAGCGTTTGCTGGTGTTTTCTAGCACCAACCATCGTTCTCCTCGGTCCAGCGACCGCCACCGCTGTCGCCGCCGCTGGAAACATACTTCGTGGAGATCGGTTCAGACTGCGCACTGCGTTGTCTGTATTCCGAAGGTATTTCTGGCGGAGTCAACTTCCACTCGTTCCGACGTTGATTTTCATCGACATCGCTGGCCTTTCGTGGCTTCAGTTTCTGCGAACCGGTGAGCTTGCATACGGTCTGCTCGCCTTTTTGTCGGTCGATATACTGATCGTTCTCTCGGTGTTGTTGCTGTATTATTATCCGCTCTTGGTTGATGGTAACCGTTCTGCTCGCAAGACAGCTCGACAATCGGTAGAACTCGTATTCATGCGATTGATACCAACTATCGGATTAGTAGCTTTCTGCCTCTCTGTTGGTGTCTTGTTTGGATTTACCGTAGTTGGCTTTGTGCTTCTCGGGCCAGGCATGATCGCGACCATTCTGATCCTTGCGACGCGCTATCTCTCGGCGAGAGTGGAGCCAGAGTAACGAAACCTGCGACGAACCTCCTGCTCACGCTCTCCGTCCTCTCGATGAGTTTCTCACGTATATGGGAGACTTGGTGGGATTTGAAACCTGAGCAAAACGGTGGCTTAGATATCACGCAAATCGACGGTAATTTCGTCAACCGCGAGTGAAATTTCTTTCTCGACGCCACCGTTGTCGCTCACATTGAACCGTGATGCGGCGAGTCCGGCCTCTTCGAGTTGCTTTACATGAACCGAAACCGTCCCCTTCGATAAGTCGACGAGTTCGGTAAGTTCGTGAATCGTTCGTGTCTCTGTTGATAGTGCTCTGATTATTTCCCACCGTGTCTCGGAACCCATCGCTGTCGCAACGGAGAGGATTTCGGACTCCTCGGGCTCAAGTGTCCGTTGGGGGCGAGGGTGAGACCGTGCATTAGGGACTTGCCGAGTGAAGCGTGAATTGTTCATAGTGAGTGATGGCCAGCTCGTGCCATGTGAATGAGTCTCAGTCGGGATATATTGAAATTAGGGGTGATGTTCGATAATAGCCAAACATATTCGTATGGTTCTAAAGATGGAATATTTCGGTCGATACGAGCCACAGAGTTAAACTTCAGTATGTGTTTGAATGGAATATTGCGATGTCTAAAGGGAACACAGTCGATCCATGGTGGAACGCTCAGTTACTACGTGCAGTAACCCTCTATCCGTGGGCGACGATGCAACCCGACGTCGAACTGAAACGGCTCGCCAATAACGGTGTGAATACGATTTTCGTTGTTACGAAGGAGAGTGACGGTCGGGTATTCTATGATTCTGAGGTCGCACCAAACCAGGTTCCTGGTCGTGATTTACTCGGGGAGCTCGCCGACGCAGCAGCGGTACACGACATCAACATCGTTCCGACGATCTTCGTCCTTTGCGACAAGTACCTTCTCGAGCAGTACCCTGAAACGGTTCAGGTAGCAAAGGAAGGAACGGAGATCAGATATCCGAATGTCTCGGCTGAGCACATGCACTGGGCGTGCCCGAATCACGACATCGTCTCGGAGCACCTGCAAGCAATTACCAACGAGATCGCTGACTACGAGGTCGATGGAATCCAGTTCACTCATTTCGAATTCCAGCCAATCGTCAATGGAGAGTCCAGCTATCTGTCCTGCTACTGTGAGAAATGCCAAGATAAAGATGAGACTCAGGGCGTGTCGGATCAATCCCCAGCGTGGATTGATCGACGGTGCAAACAGATCGATTCACTCCTCAGAAAGCTCAGTGACCCGTTCCACGACCGACCGGATTTTCTCATCAATATCGAATTAGAGACGTTTTCCAACCTTGACACTGCTATCAACGACAGCCGGAGAATTCTCGGCATTGACCAACGTGATATTGCGGAATACGCTGATATGCTTACTCCGCGGACAGCACATATCGACCTCGATATGCATCCGGTATGGATCCGTGAAGTCGTCCGCTCGCTTCGCCAACAGACGAACACGCCGATTACACCATCGATTCGTACCGGGCGAGGCGAACGGCCCTTCAATCGGTTGGAGGACGACGAACTCGTCAGTGCGATTCAACTCGCGCTACATGGCGGCGCTTGCGGAGTTTCGCTTTTCTCCGATGGGGCGAACATCGGTCGATTGACGCCAGACCAGTGGGACACTGCGACGAAGATGTTTGATGAAATCGATTATTTCGATCGAGAATATGGCCCAGCGAGCACTCGGTAAGCCGAATTAGTCAATCGCTACGGTTGTTTGGTTATTTCCAAAAATGTTGGTTACCACCCCATCTTGAGGCCAATCGTTTTGGTACTCGTTCACAGATTACAGAATTAATCATGGGTATACTTCGGATCGATCGATTAGTCAAGTCGTTCACAACAGCGGATAGTGTCAACGAAGTCATCGCGGTCGATAACCTGGATATCACCGTCGAAGAGGGAGAGTTCCTGGTTTTGCTTGGCCCGAGTGGCTGTGGAAAGTCAACGACGCTTCGCTGCATTGCGGGCCTTGAAACACCAACGTCTGGTTCGATCAGACTCGACGAAACTAACATTACGGACAATTCGCCACAACAGCGGGATATGGCGATGGTGTTCCAAGACTTTGCGCTCTATCCGCATATGACGGCTGCGGAAAACATGAGCTTCGGGCTGAAGATGACCACTGACCTCTCGGAAGAGGAACGCACCTCTCGCGTCCACGAGGCAGCAACGATCATGGACATCGAAGGTATTCTCGATAAAAAGCCAGCCCAAGTATCCGGTGGGCAGAAACAACGAATTGCCCTTGGACGTGCGATCGTTCGTGATCCGGAAGTGTTCTTGATGGACGAACCACTATCGAATCTCGACGCAAAACTTCGTGCCCAAATGCGAACCGAGATTCAACGTCTCCATCGGAAACTCGGTGTGACGACGATATATGTCACGCACGACCAGACCGAGGCGATGACGATGTCCGATCGTATTGCGGTGATGAATAACGGAGAGCTACAGCAGATCGGAACACCGGATTACGTCTACCATCATCCCGTAAATCAGTTCGTCGCCGGGTTCCTCGGCGAACCATCGATGAACTTCCTCGCTGTTCGACTTAGCGAGACAGACGGCCAGTATGTCCTAACAGACGACGATGATGATCCCACATTTGCGTACCCGATCGACGAATCGATCGTCCAGGGATGTGATTTGACGATTGGTCAGAGGTTGACTGTGGGTGTGCGACCAGAAGATATCTCGGTGGCAGACGACGAGGGGACGAACAATCATATGCAAACCGCGATGCTTGACGTGGTTGAGCCGATGGGGAGTGACGATTTCCTCTATCTTCTTGTCGGTCAAAATTCGTGGACTGCCCGCGTGGATGAAGATCTGAATCTCACGGAAGGAGAGCAAATAGCCTACTTCTTCGAAGAATCGAACCTCCATCTCTTTGCGGACGATGGCACTACACTCAAATCTGCAGGACTCGGTGAGGATGCCTTCCACATTGGTTCTGATCACGAAATAACCGTAGAAGCGACACAATCAGCAGATTCGCAGGCATAAGATAGTCGTTTTCTACGAGGCTGATGATGAGAGATCAGTCAGTTCGATCCATTCGGTACCGTTCGAGATTACAAGCTCCGGATAACCATCGGCGTCAGGATCCCACGACTGACCATCAGCGAGTGCGATACGACCGAGTTGGTGTTCAGGTGGGGTAGATCGGGGTTCGAATTCAAAAGACGATGCATCGCGATAGTTCCCGCCGTATCGATCACCTTCGAAGGTTTGTTGGGTTGCAGACGGCCACTTTCTCGACGATCCATCCACGTAGAGTGTACCACCGGTATGCTCGACGATGTTCTCGACTGCTCCCGCGACGAACGGGTTGTGGAAGTACGTTCCCTGTTCGGCTGATGCAGGGAATCGGGGTCCATTCTCGTCGATGTCTTGGATAACGGCTGTTCCGCGCACGTTTGCGAAGTAGGCGTTTTGGAAGATGTTGTAGATCGCCCGTGAGTCGGCGATATGGATCCCGTGGTGGGTTGCTTCGATATTCAGATAGCGGAAGTGGTTCGCAAACGAATACTCTCGAACTCGGAGGGCGGTGTCATCAGCGTTTTCGCCGGAACTGAAACTCCCTTCGATACCAGAGAATTGAACGCGGCGCATCTCTACACCGATGCCGCCTGCCGCATTGTGAACACCATAATGGTAGGAGTTCAGGATGAAATTCAGTTGGCAGGCACCGGTCCCATCTGGGTTACTGTTCGACGTCGAGAACCGTGACCAGCAGCTGTTGTACGCATCAGCCAAATCATCTGACCCCCAGACGAAGGTGAAGTCACCACAATCGCCTTCGAATCGAACTCCAACTATTTCGGTGTAGAACATCGCTGTCCCAGCTGAATCGTGGATCTGAATTCCGTTTCCACTCTCTGTTCCACATTGGATTCGTGACGATTCGAGTCCATCACCGTAGATCGCCCAGTTGTTTCGCAAATTATCGTATTCAGCAAGGTCGATTTTCCACGCAGACGTGCCGCTCCCATAGTAGCCACTCGGATAGTAGATGACACCGCCTCCGATCGCATCTAGTCGTTCGAATGCCTCCTGCATGCCGCCGGTTTGGGAGGGGGAGACATACGGATCAGTGCGCGTGCCACTCCCAGATACTACTGGGAGCGCGGATACGATCACGATATTCGACTGTTGAGCTACTTCGAGTTCGTTGACCGTGATCGATCGTACTGGAGATGATTTGCCCAGATGACTCGTCGATCCATTCTGTCCGCTGTGGTCGTGATCACGTGGTGCCCATGGCCTATGCCTTCGGTTGTAGTGTGAAGCTGGGTCATCATCGCCCTGGTTAAATGACGGCCAGAATGCGGTACTTCCGATCCCCATTGCACCCAGAAATCCGCGTCGGGAACTTGTTGGTGTCTCCTCTCCTCGGCGATCAGTGTCTTCTTGTGAGGTATCATCCATCACGGTCCAGCCTTCGTTGAAGGTGGTAAACACTTACTCATCAAATTGGGCTAGAGTAGAATATATTTGAAACCGAGATTTTACCACGAGGGATGTGATAAATGTATATTGTATACATATACAGTATTCCGATATAGCATTACTTTTTCAAGGAAAGTCGGGGTTTCTATTCCTGCTCGCTCAACGACTCCTTCAGAAGGGGGTGGGCAGTAAATAGTGATTCGATGAACTACCCGTTAATGAGATCTCTGTGAAAGTCTTGCTGAAAATAGATAAATACTCACTTAATAACCGTACCATGTTTGGATAAGTGTCTATAAATCCTGTCAACACCTTGTTTATATCAGTACCTAGATGATCAATAAGAGTACCATATGGCAATACTGGATCGCGGAGACGGTACTCCATAATATCCGGGAAAGTGACACACCGGATCCAGTTCCCTTCTTCGAGACGATGGATGGCAAACTTGAGACCAGCTAGGCACTAAGGAAATACAAATGGGGGAAGAACGACGGTGACTATCTCTATTTGCTCTATCTCCTCGATAAACCAGCTGAGGATGCGACTGCGATCGCCCCGGTTTACATCGGCGAGTCCAATAACATCAGTACGCGAATCGGTAATCACTCGCGAAAGATTCGAGCTGCGCTGCCGACGTCGACGTGGGAAGACGATGGAGATTGGGGGAGTTTTTCGAAATACGATCACATTGCACTGATTCAGGAACACACCGAACAGCCGCTATACGTCTGGATTATCGATGTAGACGAACTGAATGCGGGTCCATACGGCTATCCAACGTATCGACAGGAGTTGGAAGCGAAACTCGTCGGTCTCGTTTACGCACAATCGCAGTACGAACGGATGAGTGCGAATCGGGAGTTCGTCCCGAATCGTATCCTCTATGAGATCGGGCAAGTCGGTCCGGACTGGGTCGCAGTGGATAGTGAATCGGTAGGTGACTCACAGCCAAGTAATGAACAGAGACCCCCTCAGGCAGCGGATTCGAAAGCCGATCGTTGGTACCAGTGGGTCGGTGGGACGATCATCGCGGACATACAGGAAGATGTGAGTCCGGATCCGATTCCAATCTTCGCTGAGGATGGGTTGGAGGTGCAGTTGACGGAGGACGGCAGTCTGAAGCGCTCTGCAGCGATTGATGAGCAGATTCGTCGAGCAGGATTACACTGCGTCGATTCGGGTGGTGTCCGTGAGGATGGCTGTGAGGGTCTGCTGTACATGATGTACCAACTCGATGCGCCAGTCGAAGATGTTGATCCAGTCGATGTGATTCCACGGTATATCGGCAAAGCGGAAGCGTACGGAAAACAGCGCGAGTTGAGTTCGAACTTCGTCGAGATCTCGAAGAATCGAAACGCGACACGAAGTTTTGCACGATGGGGTGACGGGAATTACTGGCACAGTGGTGAACTCTCGATGGCACTCCGTGGTGAGGACGAGCGAAAGGCCCACTGGGCGGATGCATTGTTTGAGCCGGGGAGTCGGACGCTAAAAGAGCAGACGTATTTGTGGGTGTATGCTTGGAGTCAGGATAACGATGGTCCGTATGGGGTGCCAGCGACACTTGCTGAAGTCGAACCGTTGTTGATCGGGCTTGCCTACGACGTATATCCAGAAACGTTGTTGAACAAGAGTGGGACGCCTGATGATGCGCCCGTGAAAACTAGAGGGGTCGAGGATGAGTGATTCGCGGATTCGAAGTATCGGTCCAATGTTCGGTGGTGCAACGAATTATGTTCGAATGTCGTGGCATACTGCCAGCTAGTCCAGTCAGTGCGATCAAACTACTGGCAGCCAGAAGCTGATTCAATCAACTGTTTTAACGATGGGAAAAAGTCACCGAGATTTCTATTCAAGATGAGTGATATCAGTACACGATGACCAACTATAGAATACACGTTCAGACGAAGAAGGCTCTCAGAAAAACCGTTCAAGAACCTTCTTTAGCTGAAATGCAGGCGGGTAAGCCCCCTTCCTCAAGGAGCGAGCACCGCGAGCGAGTAGGGAGGGGGCTTACCCGCCGTCTTTGGTTACTTTCACTGTACGGCATAGCCTTACTCCTTTGGCGGTCGAAATCAGTAGTAAGACACTCACTGCAATGCGTCCGGTGTTCAAACGCGACAAACAGCGTGCACCGGACGTGGTGGCTGAGTGTCCATCTGGTAGGAGTGGGACACTCCGAACCGCCTGTACGGTAATGAGAAACAGTGTATATGTGTGGAATACGGCGACCGAACTCCACGTTCGAAATCTCCGGGAGGAGTCGGAAATCACCAATTATTCTCTCGTTTCGTTCTGTGTTGTGGACATACTCTCCCAGGAGAGGGAACGACACATTGGCATGGTTCATCGGATACGTGATCAATGTATCCACAGATCGGTTGTCCGATCGAGTTTGTTGGGTTACTTCGAGGCATAATTACTATACTGGGTTGAATAATATATTCATTTTCGAGTTTTATTGAGGTATGTCTGACTTCCGTCTAACGACGGTCGGTGAAAGTACATATATTTCAAACGGCATTGATATCCAGTTGCCACCTGCGCCAGCAACAATTGTACTAGCACCGATAAGGAATGTTCGCGGTTGTTAGATGGCATACAGTGGAATCAATGAAGACATGCTTTTTTCGAATTCAACAAAGAAAAAGAGAGAATGTCAGTAATTCAGTGATCTACATTCTATCGGCTGAATAACTATAGTTCAGAAATTTAAAAGATAGGGCTATTTTGCTGGAGCACATAACGATGAGGGACACAGAACATGTTCCGGGCTAAGATTTATTTCGATTTACAAAAGGACTGTATATTGAGCGAAATCACATCACTAAGTGATCAACCATTTAATGTTACACAAGAAGAAGTTCGGGATGACTATTTTATCACTTTCGTAATTGAAGCGGGTGAGGAACAAACATCACTTAAAGGAAAATTGATAGCATCAGAGCAAGTAAAATCGGTCGAATCGCTTGATGAAAGCCGGTTACTTGTAACGAAAAAATCGTGTGGAGCGCTTCCAATCATCCGTCAGAACCACGGGATGCTAGATGGGATGGATAAAGTCAACGGTAGTCAGCGGATTTTTGATATCGTCGTATTCCGACGTGAAGACTTGAAAAGGATAATTGCGGAACTCTCTGAAATTGGCTCAGTAAGTCTTGGTAAATTATCCCCATTTGAACCTCAATCACGACTACTTTCTTCTAGACAAGCAGAAGTCATCGAACTTGCTTTGGTGTCTGGATATTATGATTGGCCTCGAAAAATCGAAGCACAAGATTTAGCTTCGAAGCTAGATATTGCGCATCCCACATTCCTCGAGCATCTCCGGAAAGCAGAAAAAAAGTTATTAATCGATGCACTTGAAAAGAAGACTCAATCTGCTACCGCTCCAGCGGAACGTAAGTTTATACTCGATAATAGTATTTAATGCCCCTACGTGTGTAGGGACAAAGTAGACTCTCTTCACATATGTTAGTTTAGGACATGGCAACTCGTGACATAGGTAGACGAGGGTTTCTCCGAGTGACCACCGCTGGAACTGCTGTTGGGCTAGCAGGATGTTCAAGCATCCTTTCAGGAAATAACAACGATAGTGATGGGAAAGGAAAAACGATTTCCTATCTTAGCGACCGCGGCGATTCGAAACAAATCATTAACGAAATCATTGGCGAATTCGAGAAGAATCATGACTACAAAGTGAACGTTACGTACACATCAAAAGGGACATCAACAGATCAACAATTACAAAAAATGGTGGCCGCTGGCAATCCACCGGATCTTATTTTTGATACTTCTGCCGATGCGTACCGATATCAAAGAGATGGTGATTTGGCAGCGATTTCGAATGTTGTCCAAGATAGTGAACTCCCGGACCCAGTCAATGTGGATGGGGAATCATACTTCGCACCGACAATGGTCGAGCCCCTGATGTTCTGGTATCGGAACGATCTCTATAGTTCGAACCCAGAATCCTGGTCTAAGTGGGAAACGGAGGCGAAACAGGTCTCCCAATCAAATAATATCAAAGGGTTTGTTATTCAATCTGGACAGACGAACAACGCAGACACGCAAATCACACAATATCTGTGGCAAAATGATGTAGATATCTATAACGGTCCATCCGATAACATCCAAGTTACCATCGCCGACGGTGCTAATCGGCAGAAGGCAGTCGAAACCTACCAGTGGCTGAAAACGATGAGCCAATACTCCCCCAATGGTAGCGGATGGGAATGGGGAGATGCAATTGAGGCGCTTCAGCAGGAAAATGCAGCAGCAATAGCAAGCGTCGGCGGGCTACCGATTTTAACCATTGCTGAGAATCGCCCAGACTTAGTCGAAAAATTGTCTCCATCACCGTACCCACATCCACAGGGCACAAAGCAGAGCAAGTGGTGGGCGTATATGGAAGGGCACGTCGTTCGGAACGATGGAAAGGCAACCGAGGGCGCAAAGGCCTTTGCCGACTTTTTCTCAAGATCGGATAAATTCATGGATTTCGTCCTTTCGGCACCACTGTTTCAGTTCCCTCCCACACGGAAAGGACTCGACAGCAAAGCGGTCAAGAACAATGAAACGATTCAGAACCACCCAGCAGTGATGAAACTCGTAAAAGAGAATTGGGACTCGTTCTCGACGATCTTGGCAACTGGAAAAGATGGGGCACCAAATATCGTTGCGGCTGATGCATACGGTCAACAGTTGCTCGGACAATCGGCTGACCAACTTCTTGTTGGTGGAAAATCTCCTGAACAGACAGTGGATTGGGTCGCAAAGCAGCTACAGGGGTTGAAGAATTAATGAGTATGGAAACACGAACTGCCCACTCTCGGCGGTTTTTCGGCGGACGTCGGTTCTTACTGTTAGTCTGCTTTCTACCACTTGTGATATTTTTCACAGTTGTGTGGGTGCTTCCGATACTTTATGCACTTAATATGAGTCTCTTCTCCAATCCCACACAGGAGGCTGTGTTTGTTGGGCTCGCCAACTATACTGAATTATTATCGAGTCCTGGCTTTTGGACATTTCTTTGGAATAGCGTTGTCTACGCCCTTTCCACGACAATTCTTAGTCTCTTGGTCGGGCTTGGGCTCGCACTTGTCGTAAATCAGCGAATAAAAGGTCGAAGTATACTACGAACGATGATGATATTCCCATATTTGCTCCCAACATTAGTGGTGATCTTCCTATGGAAATTCATCCTTGATCCGAATGTTGGAATCCTCAATCAGGTTCTTGTCGATGCTGGGCTCATTGCACAGCCTATTGGGTTTTTCTCGTCTCTCAAGTGGGCGATGGCAGGAGTCGTCGTAACGAGTGTCTGGAAATTTGGCTCGTTCTCTTTTTTCATTCTTCTCGCCCGTCTTCAGGCAATTGATCCCGATTTGTATGAACGAGCGCGGGTTGAAGGTGCCACTACGTGGCAAGCATTCCGTGATATCACGTTCCCGCATCTGAAAGGTGCGATTCTTATCATACTCCTCGTCCGAGGGATATGGATGTTCAACAAATTCGACATTATTTTCCTCTCAACAAACGGAGGGCCACTAAAAGCAACAACAACCCTCCCAATCCGGGTTTACCAGCTCGCCTTCAACGAGGTAAACTTCGGTGCTGCAACAGCATTGGCTGGAATAATGTTTTTCCTCCTCGCGGTTGTCGCAACCGTGTACTTTCGGGTGTTCAATCCAAGTGAGGAGGTGGGTGCCTAATGGCTACCAGCTCAAAAGGTGCAGGAAGCATTGTTTCTCAGAAGAGACAGCAACAAATCAAACGAGTTGGAGTCTATACTACAGCGATTCTCGTTTCTATCTTCGTCACGATTCCGGTCTACATCATGCTCTTGTTATCGTTCCAACCGCCTGAGGTGGTATTCTCTGGAGGACAAGTGAATTTGATCCCACAGACGCTGACATTCCAGAATTTCAACGAGTTGCTAACTACGACAAAGACGGTTCGATACATGACCAACAGTATCATCGTCACTGGAAGTTCAATGGTTCTCTCGACAAGTATTGCTGTCATGGCCGGGTATGGGCTTACTCGGTTTGATTTCCGGGGTAAGAGCCTCACTGCACGTGCGGTTCTTTTCTCGTATATGTTCAGCCCGATCGTACTCGCCATCCCGTTGTACGTGCTTTTCTATACGGCTGGGCTGTTGAATAGCTATTTTGCGCTCACACTCTCGTTGACGGCGATTTCAACGCCCTTTGCGATTTGGTTAATGTGGCAGTACTTCCAGACAATTCCAATTTCGCTCGAAGAGTCGGCATGGGTTCGCGGAGCGAGTCGGTGGCGCACGGTTCGAGATGTTGTCTTGCCGGTGGCTCGGCCAGGCTACATTTCAGCTGCGATTTTTTCGTTCGCAGTCGCGTGGAATGACTTCACGATGGCTCGAGTCGTGATGAGTAGCGACAATATGTACACGATTACGGTCGGTGCGAGCTTGTTCCTTGATCGGGTATCTGTCGGTTGGAGCGAGACGATGGCCGTCTCGTTTCTGATGTGCATTCCACCCTTCCTAATTGCATTGTTCCTTCAAAATTACCTGCTCCAGGGATTCAGCGTTGGAGGTCTTGAGTAATATGGCAAAATCAATCCACCTTACAGAGGTACGCAAAGTGTTCAAATCTGGCGGCAAAGAGTTCGAAGCAATCGACAACCTATCCCTCGACATCCCGGCAGGGTCCTTTACGACTATCGTTGGGCCCTCCGGCTGTGGGAAGACGACGACACTTCGAATGCTTGCAGGGTTAGAGACGCCAACAAGTGGGCAAATCCACTTTGGTGAGGAGGAGGTGACCAATCTCAGGCCACAGGAGCGAAATATTGCAATGGTTTTCCAAAGTATCGCACTTTATCCACACATGAGTGTTCGTGAAAACATTGGCTACGGATTAAAGATCGCAGGGGTTTCACAAGCCAAGCGCAACGAGTCAATCAAAGAGGCCGCCCGGACGCTGCAAATCACAGATCAGCTTGACAAAAAACCAGCTGAGCTCTCTGGTGGTCAACAGCAGCGTGTCGCCCTCGGAAGCGCCTTCGTTCAGAACCCCGACGTGCTTCTCTTAGACGAGCCAATGAGTGATCTCGATGCTAAACTAAAAGCAGAGTTGCGAGTCGAAGTTCAGCGACTTCACCAAGAACTCGATACGACTGTTGTCTATGTCACACACGATCAAACGGAAGCGATGACAATGAGTGATAACGTTGTCTTGCTTAATGAGGGTTCTCTTGAGCAGTTCGATCCACCGAAAACCCTGTTCGATTATCCGAAGTCAGAATACGTTGCTCGATTTATTGGGACACCGTCGACGAACGTTCTTGAATGCCGGATAGAAATCATCGATGGGGTACCCACGGTCACAGGTCATGGATTAGAAATCCCATTACCAAACCAGGATCTATCCTCGTCTACTGGTGACGATATCAAAATCGGTATTAGACCACAGTATCTCTCGCTTGGAACTGGTGACCACTCAGTTGAGGCGACAGTTGAGGTCGTTGAGCCTCTTGGAACGGAGTCTGTAGTTCATGCTCGTACACTCGATGATACACGATTAGATATTGTTTCTGATGCCGCCGATGATCTCTCACCTGGGGAGTCGATTACAGCATCATTCGACCAGGATCATCTATATTTCTTCGATGCGGACGGAGCAACGCGGTTGTTCGGTGAGGAACTTACTGAAAACCAGTCACAAGCACAATGGGGGTCAGAACAATGACAACCGAAAAGTTGCCACTGTCTGATATTACCGTGCTTGAGCTGGGCCATATCGTTGCAGGCCCCTTCTGTACGCTCACACTCGCCGATCTCGGTGCAGAGGTGATCAAAATCGAGAATCCAAATGGGGGAGATGCTGTTCGTGACTCAAGCCCAACTGGAAATAGCTCGTTCAACTACGTCAACCGTGATAAAAAGAGTCTAACGCTGAATCTAAAGGCCGATCGCGGGCATGCCGTATTTATTGATCTCGTTAAGCAAGCAGACGTTATTGTTGAAAATTTCGGGCCGGGCACGACTGATCGACTTAACATCGGATATACTGATTTGAAAGAGCACAATGAACAGCTTATCTATTGTTCCATTAAGGGTTTTAATCCAGGACCGTACGAGGACTATCCAGCACTTGACCCGGTTGCAGAGGCGATGAGTGGCCTAATGAGTATGACAGGTAATCCTGGACAACCACCCGTCCGTGCCGGAACAAGTATTGCTGACATGGCTGCATCGCTGTATGGCGTAATCTCTATCCTTGGCGCACTTCTACAGCGAGATACAACAGCCTCGGGACAGCATATCACGGTTCCCCTGTTCGAAAGTACGGTTGCGCTGATGGGTTATTGGTTAGCATATACACAAGCCTATGACGATATCCCGGATTCTCTCGGTGCAGGGCACCCAAATTGGTCGCCATATGATGTTTTCCAAACCCAGGACGAGGAATGGGTTTTCGTGGGACCGTCGTCAGAACGTCAGTGGAAATGGCTCTGCACGGAATTTGACCTTCCATTTGATGATGATGACCGATTCGCTACAATCGAGGCTCGACGGCAAAATGACGATGAGCTAGTAACATTACTTCAGGCCGAATTTCAACAGTTCGATCGAGAGGAGCTTGTTTCTCGACTTCGTGATGTGAACGTCCCGGTGGCGCCGGTGCAGAACCTCCAAGAGGTTGTCGACGATCCTCATCTAAACATGACTGATGCACTCACAGAAATAAACACTGTAGAAGGGAACGAAAAAGCGATTCAAGTACCTCGATTTCCAGCACAAAGCACTGGATTTCAGCAGGGAAAAAATCGAGATCCTCCACAGTTAGGAGAAAATACGATCGCGATTCTCACCAAGTTCGGATATTCAGCAGAAACAATCGAACAACTGGCGTCGGATCAGATTATCTGATATCCTTTGCGAGGGCAACAGCCTCTTCGAGTTGAAGATCTTCATTTTGACTGTCGAGTTCGGTAAGAAGGAGTTCAATTCGATTGTCAGTTGGATCCCGATTTGCTCGTTCTAGTAATTTCTTCGCTGCCCCTGTTCCCGTTGATGGCCCGAATAGCAGGTGCCGTTGTCCTCCAAAATCAGCAGGGTCAAATGGTTCGAATGTTGCTGGAGTATCTAGCATCGCAGCTGTATGGAGGCCAGATTCATGTTCGAATACTCCCTTGCCTAAAATCGGTTTCTGTGGTGCGATATCCTCATCAAGGATATCAAGAATTGATTCGAGTGCAGAAATTAATTGACTCTTGTTGACGCCAAGCTTGGTAGGATCACTTTCTCGAGACTGGGCAATAACGTACTCCTCAAGTGCTGTGTTTCCTGCTCGTTCTCCAACGCCGGCAACAGACACATCGATTTTACCCACACCACAATCACTTGCTGTAAGTGCATTTGCTGTTGCTAAGCCTAAGTCATCATGAAAGTGAACCCCAACCTCAGACAAGTCAGTAGTCAGACCAGTGAGCGTTTGTTCGACCATTTTAGGAGTTTGGGATCCTACGGTATCGGCAATTGTAATGTAATCTGCGTTCACACGCTCGATAATTTCATTTAGGAAATCGATTTCTGTTCGAAATCCGTCCATTGCGGAGAAATGAACCTCACGTCCAGTCTCGTGAGCGTAATCAAGGGAGGCTTCGATACGTGAGAGTAGTTCTTCTTTACCGACTCCAAGAATATGAGTACGCTGCAAATCGCTCGTCGGGGCGAATAGGTCAATAACATCAACTCCTGCATCTGCTGCTGCATCGATATCACTTTGAATTGCACGCGCAATACCAGTCGTTTTTGCCGTAATATCAAGATCAGTACAGACTTCCTTTGTCTGGGAGTCAACAACTGGAAACCCAAGCTGGATATATTCTACACCTAATTCTGAAAGATTTTCTGCTACAGCTATTTTTTGCTCGGTGGTGTACGTATATCCGGATCGTTGCTCACCCTCACGTAGTGTAAGGTCTAACAGTTCCATACAATATGATGTCGGAGAGACCGTATAGACTTTCCGAGAAACAGATATTCCAATGAAAATTTCATTATAAGTTTAGAAAATGACGGGGAAGAACCTCACTCGTCATATATCACTGCAAAAGGGGCTTAGCGCCTGTATTTAACTAAAAATAAAACTATAGCGCTCACATGATCGATTGTGCAAGCACAAGCGCCTCATCTTCATTCATCAGACCTTCATCCGCGAAGAGCTCAAGAAAGCGTTTAATTCGTTGCTTCGTCGGTTCAATACTAGCACGAGGTAACAGCGTTGAGGGACCCGAGGCACCGGTACCCTTGCCAAACAGTAATTCTCGACGACCTCCGAATACATGAGGGTCAAATGGTTCGAAAACGCTTGGTTCTTGAAGCATGACCGCTGTGTGTATTCCTGATTCGTGTTCTGTTACTTCCGAACCGAGAATTGCTTTTCGCGGGGCAGGAGCATTCGATTCTTCGAGAATATCAAGAACCGACCGACACGTTGGAATCAATTTGTCCTCGGCAACATCAAACGACGTATTATGTTCGACGATTCCACTGACGATAATTTCTTTGAAAGCTGAATTGCTGGCTCGTCCATTGAGTGAGGCACCACTAGCATCTGCCTTCCTAACGCCAACTTCGTATATTTGTTCAGGAACTGGCGTTCCACAGTTTTTACACTTCCACGTCGGATAAACACACCTTGTTCCCTCGTAAGATTCTGTTTGAACTTGAGAATCGCACCGCATGTACACTGGTATGACGTAGGCAACATACCTGGTAGAACTATTCAATCAAGAACCTGGAGATGACAACAAATAAATTACTGATCTGAATCAACTACTATTCCATCTGACTGTTGCTTCCGAACCAGGACTAATCTCAACCTGTCGGAACATGTCAAACGGGATGCGATTGGAGAGATGGACTTTTCTGCTGTGACACCACTTATGCAGAACGTGGAAGGGAATCCCATGTTAGGTATATGTGTGTTTAACTATTTAACATCCTGATGTTTTAGAGGCTGGACTCATCACTATGTGCAAGAGAGTGGATTTCCAGCACCGAGACCGAGGAGGTTTTCGGCCATCGCTATGACCCATGCCCCGGTTAGAGCGTAAGTAATTTTCTTCGCGACATTGCAAACTAGTAATGCTAGTGCTGCATCGACTTGCTTGTTGACCTTGGAAGCGTCCATAATGGCAATTGCAAGTGCAGCAGCACCATAGAGACGGGCGAGCGTCTGGCCATATGCTGCGACAATCCCCAGAGCGAGCGCACCAGGTCCTGTGACGATCCCCGCTGCCCCAGAACCTATCACGAGAATATTCAACATGCTAACGACTCGATCGATTGCCTTGATTTGCTTGCGGATACCATCTTTTGCCGTCCCGCCACCACTCCCATCCCCAAGAATACCCATTAGTTCACCTGTATTTTGATCAATATTCCAGAACGCGCCGAAGACGGAGTCGAACGCCCCATTTTCAGGTAACAACTGGTAGTCAGATCCAGAATACGGATCAAGGAGCCGATCCCATTTGTCCCAATTCTCATCATCCCACTTCTCCCGGTCTATCTCTCCAATCTCTCCGAGGCTGGCTCCTGCTAACATCGAGCGCGTACTAGTTTCAAAGAGTGCGCTCTCAACGATGGCTAATCGAGCAGTCTGCTCAAGAGTAAGACGGAATGCCTCCGATGGATCGTCGGCAGCTGTGGCAAATCCCGAGAAGGGTAACAGATCGGCGTGGCGAACAATGTGATCTGCGCCAAAGACCGGTCGCTGTTGATGTAACACCACACGAGGGCCATCTTGGAAGGTGAGCGATTGATCAGTGACCGCGTCTGGAAGTGGTGCCACGAGTTGGAACAGTTCTGGCGGCAGGGCCGCGATTCCTACACTCTTTTGCTGTTGTACTGCTTTGTTGTCGCCGTCCTGCAGTACTTTGTCGAGCTCTGCCACAGAGAGCTTTGCACTGAGAAAGTCGTCGAACCAGACCGAAAATGATGGTGCAGCGGCTTCGAATGCGAGCATATGGTTTCCGAATAGTGCGCCTGCGACCTCGTCAACCATTTTCTGTGTGGCTGGTTGATTTTTATGTCGAACAGGATCATAACCGGCGAGGGTTCGTGTGACCTCCTGTTTGCCGATAGTTACTGTGAGATAGAGCCCAGCGAAATGGGGAGGGAGTGCAGGGGAATCAGGAATCAGATAGCTACCCCTTCCATTGGCCCTACTATCAGTGATACCTACGGAGACCTGGCGCTTGCCCGATGCGTCTTCGGGTGCAGGAGAGCCATAGGTTAACACGTAGGTCGGGAGGTCAGTGACCAGTGTCTCAAGATAATCCATGATGGCGTCTTTCGCGTTGGTCTGATCGCTCGCAGCAATCAGCGTTCCGTCGGTGAGGGACGCCATCTGCTGGAGATTTTCGTCTTTGAGGTCATCAGTAACACTCAACATTACCGCAGGTGGTCCCTGTCGGAGTGCTGTTTCGATTTCCGGAGTGAGTTCGTCGTTCACATGACCGTCAGTAGCGTATACGATAAGATTCGCGTCAGTGCCAGCACTATTACCGAGTGACGTCCAAATATCTGAGCTGGTATATTGTTGTTTGACCTTTGCGTTTGGATACTCGCTAACAACTTTGTCACGGAGCGTCTTTACAAGTGCTTCCATGCCCTCATTACGGTACTCGCTTGGCATACTGATTGAAGTATCAGAGAGAATCAGCACGCGTGGAGCCTGTTCGTTCGCCGTCACCGCGACACCAACTGGGTCTTTCCCGTCTTCGACTTCGAACGCCATTGCAGGAAGTCCTTCCACTGGATCGCCTGCATCATCGAGTGCATGCACATTAAGCTGAATTTCGGGGAATCGTCCGCTATCAGCACTCACCCTGAGTTCAGAGACGGCAGTCGCCCCGGTTCCTCCATCAGGCGCAACGAATGGCTCACCATTACGGAGTACTGTGCCGTCCTCCTCGATGTGAAGCTGATCGCCAGCGCGAGTCACTGCGTCACCCATCACTGAGAGACCAGCCATCTTCTCTTGATTGAGATCCATCCCCTGCACCGTTAATGCGGGGATGAAAGTTTGGACGTCCTGGAAGGTAACAGTCGGTTGGTCAAACGGATCGATTCCTGGGAGGGTCTGGACAAGCAGTTGGCGGCCAACGAGTTCATCGGCACTCCACGAACCTGAAACGAGATCAACTGGTTCCTCGGGATCATCAGCTGTCGCGGCCGAGAGCGTGACCTCAACTGGCAGCGTCTCGGACGCTTCAGGAGCCTCGTCTAGCCGTTCGATTGACTCACGAGTTTCGCCGAATGCTGCGTTAAGTGCAAACAGATCGGCGTAGTGTTCCGTTCCGTCAATGACGACACGTACGATTGGCAAATTTCCACTGTCCCAGTCAAATTCTTGCGGTGATAGATCCTCGTCTGGGAGTTGTTCATAGAGTCGTTTGCCGAGGTGCTTGCTCTCATCACCATTTTTATCGATCGCTTCGATAGCAGAACTTTCTTTTTTGGGTTGTTTCAGCCGATCTTGCCATTCTCCGATCTGTGCGTTGTCAATATCCGGGGCAAAGCGCCGGTCAACGGGCCGGCATAACAGGCGCTTGACCTGGTCGGAGTCTGGTAGTCCGTCACCGGTTAGAATGTCAGCTTCCCAGCCGGCACGGCGATACAAAGTCGCTAACAGTTCGGCTTTTTCACGAGGTGTCCCAGCTCCACCACGGAGTGTTCCACGAACGCCCCACCGAATTTGATCTCCGGAGTAGCTAAGCCGGTCAACCATGTCCGGATAGGTGACAATTTCGTCGCGCACAAACTGAAAGAGTGCTTCGGGATCACCCTTAGTGACCAAGTGGTTTGCGCGAGCGGGCAAATGATCCGGGCTTGTCCGAAGTGCTATCTGAACTTCTTTCCAGATATCGAATGGGACGTGCTCATCATTGGCCCCACCTGTCGGATGAAGTATTTCATTGCATCCTGCCACGCTTGTTGTGACACTTAACCCGAGAGTTTTCAAGAGCGTTCGTCTGTCGACTGGAAAAGTGTCGCAAGCTGTTGATTGACTGTCAAACGGTGTGTTTCTATCTGGTGTTGTAGTCATGATGTTGGTCTCTATGTACGTCAAATCCTATATATAGATAGTCAAATAAGAACCAAGACAAATTATACTTATTGGTCGGAATAATTCCAACTATAGAAATATTTCAAACTGTGAAACGGAAATGAGAGTCACCCAATAGCGCCAAGCTTGCTCACTTCCACATTAAACCAAATTGGAAACAGAAGTAATCGAGAAAGACGAGCGAACTGACGAGCTCGAGCAATTCGCTCTCACTATCATCATAATCCCTCTCAGACTCGCCGATACTCACACTCGTCGCTTTCCCCGGTGGGAAGGCATCGAGCGACCATCACTCGACGGGGTTTCGACGCCCACCATGTGTTGTGAACTGATGGCTACGATGACAGGCGAGAGAGAACGCGATACGAGTGGTCAATTTACAGAGGAAACGACTGACGGCGATATTCTGACGACGATGCGTGAGTCCGAGTTTCCTGCCGTGACCGCTCAATGGGTAGTGGCTCCACAAGCAGAACGGAAAACCGTAATCCGGCGGCCGCGGTACTTGTCTGGTATGGGACTCCTCCAGGACGTGCTGTGCATCACGGGCATCAAACACAACTACGGCGACGTCCACGGCGGGATGAAGCGCTGCCGGAACTGCGGGAACGTTGAAAAGACCGAGTAGCCCGCGGTACGGGCAGTTAGTCAAGTATAGGTGCTGATTCGGTAGTAGACCTCTCTGCGAGTTTTACAAGATCACAGAGCTCATTCTTCGAGAGTGGGTCAATCTCAACCTGCTGTTCATTAGCTGTGTAGAAAATGCTCGCTGTCACGGTTCTTTCTGGGAACCACTCTGTGAGTACGTGATAGTAGATGCTCAACTGCTTCCGATATTCTGACTCGGCAAGTCGACTACGATCTGTTTTGAAGTCGATGATATCCACGGTCTCGGGTTGAAGATGGACGAGATCAACGATCCCATAAATGGTAATTCGTTCGCTATCAACAGTCAGCGGTAGATAGGCATCTTGTTCAACTCGCAGGTCACCATCTAATGAGTCGATGAAGCGTTTGATATGACGCTCATCGTCGTTCGCTGGTTCCACAGCTTCACCAAGTACGTACCGCTCGGCGAATTCGTGTGTCCGTGTTCCGAACTCTGAACCCCTACCATCTTCTACCTTCTCAAACACATCGTCATTCATCAGCGAGTGCGGTGAGTGGCCAACTGGGCCCTCAGGAGTTGGGATTGAAATCTGGAGATGAGATTGTGTCGTCTCTCCGTCATGGAATTCCTGGACATCTGGAGAATACGCTTCCATATCCACAGGAATCTCTTCGAGGAACGTGTTCGGGTTCTCGCCTGCTGAAAAGACGAGATGACTCTTCGAACGGGTCGTTGCGACGTAGAGCAACCGACGCTCTTCATCATAGCCACGCGGCAAGCATTTGCGGAGGACGTCAGTCCGCCAGTTGTCGTGGATATGGGGATAGCCGTAATCGTCAGCATACTGTTTCCGTTGGCGTAACCCAATCGGATCGTCGAACGTGATTGCACTACTACTTCCACCAGAGGGCGGGAATCGACGAGAGTTCATATTGGCGAGGATGACGATGGGATGTTCGAGCCCCTTTGCCGCGTGAATCGTCTGGACAGTCACTGAATTCACGCCAGCAATCGCATGTACATCGTGTCTGCTCCCCTCATCAATACCAGTCTCGATAAATCGAATTAGGTCACCTCGTGTCTGAATTGTCGAGTTGTGAACTGACTGAATCGTCGTCAAAAGAACATCAGCATACGAGCCGTTGTATCCATACTGAGAAAAGACACGCTCGGCAATCCCTCCAATCGTCTCCATTGTCTGCAACTCCGCTCTGAACGCCTGCATGTTCGATGGGTATGCTTCGTGGCCCAGAATATGTCGAACCTCCTCTAAGGAGTAGCCTGCTTCCTCAAGGACGGCTGCCCAGCCACGTCTTGAGTCTGATTCGAGGATGCGAAGCCACGCTAAGAGGAGCTTCGCTTGATCCGAGCGGAACAGTTCGATACCGCCCTCGTAGGCCAACGGCAGGTCATACTCTTCAGCTACAGTGAGGAGTTCTCGCCCGAAGTCACGTGTCCGCGTGAGGACGGCGATATCCTTGTACTCCGGCTGTCGGAGTTCACCGTCGTCTTCGATCTGATAGGCTTCGTTACCAACAATCTCCTGAATCTTGGTGAGAACAGCTCCTTCCTCGTCTTCGTGCTGAATCGCTTCGATTTGGGAGTTCTCATGCGTTGCATTCGAGGATAGGGAGACGACACGGTCGTAGACTGCCTCGGTATCGATGCGATCCGTACTCGATGCAGGTGTGACGAGACTCTGTTCGGAGAAGTCGAGAATCGACTGTGTCGAGCGATAGTTCTCGATGAGTTCGATCTCCCTAATTGGACTCGTCGAAAAGGAGATGCGCTCGTAGTCGGCATTCAACTCCCGGACGAAGCGATTGAGTCGGGATTCAAACTGCGTGATGTTCTCGACGGCAGCATATTGGAACGAGTAGATGCTCTGTTTCCAATCACCGACCACACAGAGGTTGTGTGTTCCGGCGAGTAAGAGGGCAAGTTTGAATTGAATTTCGCTGGAGTCCTGGAACTCGTCGATCATCACGTAGTCGAACTCGATGGTCTCTCGCAGTTGGTGATCCTCACAGAGGAGGACGAAGGCGAACAGCTGGAGGGATCCGAAGTTCAGGTAGTTCCGACCGAGAGCGAACGAGAGATACTCATAGTAAACATCGTGGACGAATTGTTTGAGGTCCTCGCGATCCTCTTCGAAGGCCTCTCGGGCAACGTCTGCTGGGACTTGTTTCGTGCCACGGCTCCCTCGTAGTTCGGCCTTTTTCGGAGCCTCCGGAAGAAAGCATTTCTCGTGTCCGTATCGACCGAGTTTGTACCGGAGTCGCGATTGCTTGTTCCCATCGTTTTGTGGCTCGTTCAGCTCATCGAACATGCTTTTGAACGCCTCAAAGTCCCCATCCAGATGGCGTTCACCATTCCGATACCAACCATCCGCAGTTGGGAACACACCTTTCGATGCGAGTTGGTTGATGAGGCCGAGGAGTTCAGTTGGGTCGGTAATCGCGCGGAAGAAGTCATCATGCTCGGGATGGTCGTCCATGAAACGACGAATGAACTCCCGAAAGAGCCCCTGCTCTACGGTCTCGTCCTCGATGATGCGTGTCGATTGGGTAATGCGGTCATCAATTCCAAGCAATGTCGGGGCCTCGAACCCGTGTTCCATGAGAATGTCGTGACAGAGGCTATGGAATGTCTGGATGGGTGCATCCGAGAATTCGCGCATCCCATACTCACACTGGGATACGATCCGGTCTTTCATCTCGGTCGCAGCGTTATTGGTGAACGTCACCAGTAGGACGTCCTCCGGTTCGACGTCATCCTGATCAATGATGCCTGCATACCGTCGTGTGACAGTGAACGTCTTTCCGGTACCAGCACCAGCGTCGACCACATGAATTCCCTCTATACTATCGATGAGGTCTTGCTGTTGGTCATTTGGTGCCGTCATCGTGATCCCTCCTCCAGAATGCAGTCACGGTGATCCACGTATCGGTAGTTTGGTTCCTCGCCAGGGCCTTCGACGGGGAAGCGTTCCCCACCGTTATGCCGATCGGTGAGTTCCGTGAGTCGGTCCTGGACGTATGTCTCGAACGCATCGAGATCCTCGGCGAAGTAGTTCCGGTTTCTGATGCCGAGCAGGTATTTGAGCGCCTGTTTACAGCCATTTTTGACGTACTTGTAGTCACCAACGGCGTCCACCATCCGGTCAGTGAGAGCGTGGCCGAACTCGGATTCGATGAGCTCGTTCTTGTCTCTCGTGGTGGGGAAGTCGTGTTCGTCGAGGAACGCCTGGTAGGTACCGTAGTCGATCTTCGAGAACGTCTTTTTGCAGTCGCCATATGCTTCTTCTTGCAGTTCAGTGAAAATGACTTCCGTCGCGATGTACTCCTCGTGCGTTGTCGGATAATACGTCACCGTCGTGAGACAGTCGTCGATGTTCGCATTGCCAGTGACGACATCATCGAGTGTCTCGAGGAAATGGAAGAATGTGAACTGGAGTTGTTGGTCGGGGTGTTCGCTTCTCTGCTGGGTGAGGTAGAGGAGTGCCTGGAAATTCGGTCTGTCTGTGGGTGATTCGATATCTGAATTTTTGACGATATCCTTGGGGGAGTTCTTCGACCCGCTCTTGTAATCGAGCAGCTGGGTCGGGCCGTGAACAAGGTCGATCTTCCCTTTCACTCCTAGGTCAGTGTTTTCGAACCATTGTTCGGTGTAAGGAGACTGGACTGGCTTGTCGAAATACTCCGCAAAGTGATTTTGACCGTAGCCACCATCAGGTGTGAGAAACGCGTCCGTTTGTAGTGGATTGGTATCGAGGTAGTCGGTAATGGTTTCCAGTCCGATCCGGTACTTCGTACGTCGAACATTGTGATCGACGCTCCGAAGGTAGGGTTTCATCTCTTCAAGAATGATGATTGCAATCTCATCGAGTGTACTTGGCGTAATCTGGTCGGGATGGTTGACGTAGAACTCCGCGAAATCGTGGAACATATTGCCTTCTTTGAAATGCTCCTTATCGGGCGTCTGGACAAGGCGGCTGTAGAAATAGTCCCGTGGACTATTGACGTAGGTATTCAAACTCGATTGGCTGATCGCCTCGATTTCTTTGGTGGGTGCGTTGTTGGACTCTTTCTTGAAGCCATCCTGGGTTGGCCGGGTTGCTCGTGCGTGTGACATTGAGTCAAGATCACTGAATCGCTCGAACTTCTCATCCAGTAGTTCCTCGAAGTACAGGCACGGTGTGACCGGTGTGCCACCAGCGGAATCTTGAACGAGGTAGTATTGGTCTTGCCCATTTTGAAGGAGAAGTTGGAACTGTCGGATATTCTGTTCGAAATACTGCTCGCGATCAACCCAAGGTCGGTGTGGTGTCGAGTGTGTCCACCGCTCATCAAGCCCCAGATAGAATACGAGTGGCCGATCTACATATGCAGCGGATGTGGCATCGGCGAGTAGCACACCCTCATTCTCGTGATCAACAGGTACATCATAGGATTGAAGATAGAATTCGAGTCGATCGAGTGCACCCTCGGTGACAAACTCGTTCTCGATGCCGAGTTGCGAGAGTTCGTCTCGGAATATAGTGAGCTGGCTATCCGTAGCATCTTCGTAGACTTCGATCGCGTCCTCGAATGTATAGGTGCTAATCGAGTTGCTGAAATCAAGAAACCAGTCTATTGCTGGATTGTCGAAATGGGAGAGACGTTTTTCGTCATGTTCCAGGTCGATTGAGATCTCCAATTGAGTGAGTAGGGGTTTGATCTCGCCGACACGAGTATCACGACCAGCGTGGGCACTTCGGAGGAGCTGTAAGAAGGCTCTATGATGTGGTTCATCGGTGAATCCGAGCCCGCCATAATAGGGAATCTCTGCAGCTTCGAGAGCTGACCGAATGAGCGAACCGTACTCGCTCGTTCGATCGTGGACGACTGCGATATTCTCGGCATTCTCTGCGGTGATCGTCTCGAGAACGGTATCGATGATCGCAGCCGGTGAGTCGAGCACATGGAAGGGAGGTTGGTCGAACGATTCGTCTGTGAAGGGGTCAATTGTGGTATATTCCGGTGGGAGGATCGAGCGTTCGAGTTCCGTGAGTTGTTTTTCACCGACAACCGCGACCGATTTGTCTTCATCGATGGAGTACTCAGTGAGTCGCTGAACTGTGGTGTCCATCTCGGCAATGGCGTCGACCGCTGTTCGGATGGTATCGGTTGCGAACGCGTCGTATTCCAGAATGGCATCGATATGACCGCGGAATTCCCAGCATGCGAGGATGTTTTCGACGGCATAGGCGGCCTCTTTCCACTCGAGGTCTGTCTCGGTAATTAGTTGGAGAAAGGCGAGTCGGTCTTCAGCTTGTTCTCGGCGTTTTGCTGCAAGGCGGCGGGGGGTGATTGCGAATGATCCGAATTGTGGACGGTCAAGGCGGCGGTTGATTGCGCTTGCGAGAGGGGCATCAGGTACGAGGACAAGGTCAAAATCCTTGCATTCTTCATAGATAGTTGTAATCGATTTCGACCGTGTAATTGACACGTGACGATTGTCACAATCGGATTATAAAATCGTTTCGTCGAGAAAGGTAGACATCACCGATTCAATCAGCGGCCTCGTTCACTCATATTCAGTCCAAATGTCTCCCATTCGATCATAGACCCAAGGGACAACGACACGCGAGAACACCGACGGCAACTCCAGTGGATAGTCTCGATTCATCCCATCGTCGTGAGTCGCGTTTGGTGGCGAGTGAAAATGGTCCCTTGAATAATCCTCACTCTCGTGGCGATCCCACCGACACATCCAATCATCGCCGAAATGATCTTCCAAGTACGTGATATGGAAATCACCGTTGACATACGATTGGATCTCGATGTATGCATCTCTTACATACTCTTCTGGGTAGTGTTCGTCACGAAGCGAGATGACGATCGAATCCGGCCGATTCGATGGAAAGACGGAAATCGTCTCGATCCACTCCTCAAATCCGAGAATCGATGCGATTTCCCGTAGTAAAGCACGATTTGGTGTCCGCTTTCTCTTCCCGTCCACCACACTCAGACGATCCCTTCATCCGTCGCACTATCGCGGTTGACACGGCGGAGATCGTGAATCTCCTGTCTGACTGCCTCCCAATTGGTGATATCTAACCAGACCTGTTCTGGATCTCCGTACTCTGCATACTCTAGGGGATCGATATCGTCGGGGTTTTCGACATCGTAGGTCTGTTTGTACTCTTCGTTCTCAGCAAGCAAATCACCAAGACGGGATTTGTACTCCTGTTCGCTCAACTTTGCCAACCGATTCAGCCGTCGCCATTTGAAATACGCTTCGTTTCGTTTGTACGTCGCCGGGTTCTCTGTCACACGGGTCAAGAGACCGATCTTGGCAAGTCGTTTGAGATGACGACGGGCCGCATTTGCAGAGCAGTCTGCGCGGTCTGCAACCTCGGCAACACGGGTTGGGTCGGTGAGTTCGAGGGCGATTCTGTAGACTCGTTCGTCGGCAGGGGCGTTCTCCAGTCTGTCGGCGAACTCGGATGCAAAATCGGTATTGGGTGGGCCTCGTTCGTTTGTATTGCTCATACGCAGAAATACGAGTTAGTACGCAATATATCTATTGACTACGCATATTAACGAGGACATGCTATTCTCTCTGGTGCCGGGTCGGGATGAGTACAGTCAGTGATGGATAGACTAGTGGGGCAGCTACAGAGAGCTCAATAATAGTGAATTGCCCTATTGTTTGGCTGATTCCTTCAAGAATTGGAGTGCACTCGATTCGATCGCTGCAGCGTAGTCATCATAGGACTCGACGGCTGCGTTCGTGGCCAACGCACCGGAGCGAAGACGATACTCATTCATTACTCGGGATTCCTCTGCGATCCGATCATCTCGACCGGGATAGATGAGTACTCCCGACACTTCGAGTGCGAGGATGTACGACGTAAGCTGATAGACATCACTGGACGACGCCGATCCTGTCTTCCACTTGGCGTCAACTACCAGTACGGGTGTGCCATCGCTCCGAGTAACGAAGACGTCTGGTCGCATCGAAACTGCATGCGGTCCTTCAACCACGTTTGGAATCGATGCCTGTCCTTCGACGGTGAAATCCCCGAGTTCCTGTGCTGCTGCAGTGAACGCCCGTTCGACGATGCGTTCGAATACGTCGTTCATATTGACGAACAGCGCCAAGGATCGACGATCACCGGCGCGCACGTCATCGAAGAACTCTCGGTCGAGGACGAGATGTGTGAGCCCGAGGAGGGCCTCGTAGTGGTCGTTCAATCGTGAGAGCTCAATTCTATCGACGTCTCTCGGAGAGACGTTTTCGACGGACACAAACTCTCGAAGGCGTTGTTCTTGATAATGCAGTCGGCTTGAGAGCCTGCTGTCGCGTACAAGCGTCACAAGGATACGAGTTGCTGCGAGAACAGCCTGATTCAGGAGATTATCTGCAGTGAAATCGTCGTGAGTGGCTGCAAAGTCGGTTGTGACAGCTGCCGGCCGTTGAAGTTGTCGCTGGACGTCGATCCGACCCTGGACGTGGTCGCGGACTGAGTGTGTTCGAACGTATTCTCTATGAAGTCCTTGCGCAAGCACGGACTGGAGCTCGGCCTGAAAGAGGACGCCGATCGCATCGAAAAAGGACGATGCACCGGTGAATTCGGTCTCGAATTCAAGTGAATCCACGGGGGTGTCGAACGCGTATTTGAGCGCCCACAGAAGGCGTGTCACCGTCTGTTTGGGTGTGACCTCGATTTGGACGCCACTCGGCAGCGTGAGGACGCCAACGTGACTGCTGGTTTTGATAATCGCTTTGCCGTCGCTGGTAAACGAGATGTTCAATGGGTTCGCTCGACATCGTTCTTCGAGTGATTCCAAGAAGACTGCATCTTCTCGGCTGATCTCGAAGGGGTCAGTGCGATCGTGTTCTTCGAGCGAGATAGGATCTGACGGTGGAACTGTCTCGCCTGCATCTGTTCGGTTGATTGGTGGACCGAGATACCCAACCGGTGTGATCTCAGTCATGCTGGAACGTTGCCGCCCGTTCGGTGAACGACCGAAGACCCTCGATTAAGGCTGTGATATCCTGGTCAGAGAGGTCACCCACATCGAATCGTGGTTCCACGAATCCACCGTTTTCTCTCATACTGGGGTCCCATCGATGCTTGTAGCCACTGACGTCGGTGAAGACACGCGAGGCATCTTCGATGAATTTGCGGGTGAGTGAATTCGTATCCACATCGAGAAGCCAATTCCACCGGAAGTCGATTTTACCGTCCTGTGAGAGTTTGATAATTCCAACACGAGGATCTACTGAGTCGGACTTCAGCATTATCGATGCCCCGTCGCCCCGCCCGGCATCAAGAAACCCGAATTCTTCGCCGGCATCAAGGACACGAACCATACTTTCTACCGAGTCATCATCAAGGGTAGATTGTATTCGCTCGCGGAATGTGTCTGGTGTTCGGTCTCCAGCAGCCCATGCATCGTCTGGTTGTCTTTGTATGGCTCCTGTTCCGTTTCCGTCCGGCATGGCTTGCATTGCATCGACGAGTAAGGCCGGGTTCTCAGCGCCGGCGAGATCACAGAGAGCTGAATAGAGTGCCTGGGCGTCGAATGATTGAATCCGTTCAGTCTCCCAGTCGATCAGGCGGGTGTCGGTTTCGTTGAGGAGTTCATCGCGGAGACGGTCGAACTGTCCGAAGTAGTATTCTTCGAGTTGCGGGAGAATGTCGTATCGCCACGCATCGACGATGTCGTCGGATGAATTGTGGTTGAGGAAGTATGTGTGGCCGAGTTGTTTGCCTTTGCCAAGCTGTGGTGCGTTGAGGATGCGTTCGTTGAGTTCGTAGGTTGCGAGTACGCTCGCTCCCAAGAGTCGTTCCCGGCGGGTGATTCCACTTGAGTGGCCAGTGACAGCGACCTGTGCGTCGGGTGATTCTGTTTCGTACTGCTGGAAGATGATATCGAGATCTGGTGGGAAGTCGATGAACCGAAACCGACGGCGAAGTGCAGTGTCGACCAGTGCGATAGATTGATCAGCCGTGTTCATCGTGCCGATGACGTAGAGATTCGGCGGGATGGTGAACGACTCACCGGAGTGTGCGAGCTCGATTTCGAAGTTTCCGCGTTTGTCTGCCTCGAGAAGAGTGATGACTTCACCGAAGATTTGAGCGAGATTCCCGCGGTTAATCTCGTCGATAATCAGTACGTAGGGTGGTGCTTCGCCAGTGTCTTCCTGCTGGTTCGCATAGTCATATGCGGTCTGTGCACGCTGGCAGATCCGTTTGAACACGCCCTCCTCAATGCGGTATTCGACAGCGCCATCGTTCGCCTCGGCGGTTAGACCTTCAATGAAATCTTCGTAAGAGAACGACGGATGGAACGTTACGACTTCAAGCTGGTCAGTGGTTGGGGATTGTGGGGAGTGTTGGTGGAGCCACCAGCGAGCGAATTGCCGTGCGGTATACGTCTTGCCGGTTCCAGGTGGCCCGTAGAAGACGACCTGTTTTGCACGTTGTAGTTGGCGCGTGATCGTTTCTGTATTCGCGGGTTGTTCAGCAACCGATGGAAGTTCCTCACTCTCCTGCGCACCTCTATGAACGGCTTTGAGGAGTTTGTCGAACTTCACGTGGTTCATGTTCGACGTGCCAACGATCTCCTCTTGGAGGTCACGAAGGAGGACGGTAAACAACACTTGATCCGCAGAGAGGTTCGACTTTTGAATTGTTGCTGAGCCAATCGTTGCTGCTTGTTCAGCCAATCGGTTAGTATTGTCTTCGTAGAGCTGGATGATCTGGTCGCATTTAACGGCGTCCGCTCCAGTGACTTTGCCTTTGATTAGGTTACTTCGTCGGAGTGCCTCGGTCCAATCTGCGACAATCGTCTCGGCGACCTGTTCACCAAGCCAATTCTGTTCCCCTGTTTGTTGTTCGAGACGACTTCGAATGTCTTCTGTAGCCGAAACAATTCCATCGTATGAATCCGCTGGCTCGGTTGATTGGTCGACAACCCCTTCGACACCTCGATCTGCCAATTGGTCAGCAAGATCTGACGAGGCTTCCGCAAGGATCTCAACGAGGTCACTGGGGCATCTCGTAAAGTAGTGACCCTGATTGATTGAAAGATTTTTACTATACAGAATCTTCTCTTCCTCTTCGCGGATCTGCCGGAGCCGGTCTTCAAATACAGGATTATGGAGGATATCGTCGTAAATAGCGATTGGAGAGTCGAGTTCCTGATAATTTGTGAGCCACCGTAGATACCCACCCTCTTGTTCTTGCCTCTCAGTCCAGCGACCAGTCGGTGGCCCGTCGAAGTCCTCCTCTAATTCAGACTCGATTGTAGAAACGCCGACGATCGTCTGTTTGTCTTGAAGGTAATGAACCACAATATCGCCGACATCGGCATCACGAAGTGCTTCATACCGCTTGCCACCACCGGTATCTCGGCTAGGTGCCATAATTGCACGACCAAGCTGTAACTCTCCGTCTTGCTTGTATGGCCGGTCTGTCACCTGGGTCTTCTCAATCCATACAGACGGTGATGATTTCTCTTTTCTGACTCGATATCGTCCGTTGCTGAGAAACTCAATCTCATCTCTGTCACGTAATTCTTGCAGTGTTCCCCGAACTGCTGCCTCCCAGTTATTGTTCTTCGGAAATTGCTCTCGAATCGTCGGTCGAGAAAATTCGAGAAAGCTCTGTAGTTCGAACTCCTGAGTACTGTTTTGCTGGCAGTAGAGATCAACTTCAGCACGAATCGTTTCACGCCACTCAGACATATCACTATCACATCAACGGAACCTAATGAAGGCACTGACTACCCTAGGATAAGTAATATTAGATTATAATACTAGAAAAACTTCTCTAAGATGTCTGTAAGCTCGGTCTCAATCTCGAAAGCTTGTAGAATTTTGATTTCGTTGTTCTGCTGTTCGTCGAGTGGTGTAGTCTCCTCAGAGTCACCAGTAACGAGAATACTTCGGTCAAGAGTATCAGATATCGAGTTTTTGGACGAGTCGATCAGTCGGTCGATCATCCGCAACACGCCAGAGTCCCTGCGGCCAAAATCGCTCGTTGTAATCTAGAACTGTATTGACTTCGTTTGGTTGCACGTCTATCTCTTCGTACTGATCGACAGAGAAGACATCTATTGCTGGACCACCACCCCAGTATTCATCACGAACGTATTCCGTCTGCCAGAATTCACCGATTCGTCCTTTCGCGTGGTACTGACTCGTTTCGTTTCGATACACCAGCAGTGGGTCGCCTGTCTCCATTCGCTCAAGATTACGGCGGTTTCGTTTCCAATCGCCCTGCTCCTGATCAGTCCGCACGCCCCACACTCGAGTTCGGTCAGGAAAGCGCTCCGGTTTCTCGTCTCGGTCACTCAGATCGATTGGTTGATCAAGCGTCCGCTGGAAGGACTGCTCATCTACGGGGATAAGCCAAAGTTGGGACATGAGTTTGTAGAGAAAGTATTCTCACTTGAATCTACGGTTTAGTGAAAAGACGTTTCAGAAACTAGCTGCTGCTATTTCGCCGACCGAGTTCGTCTGAGAGTTCTACAGCTGTCGATGCACGTTGGGGCAGATCAAGCAACTGGCGGCCTTTTAACTCCATATGAGTCGCTTCGAGACGATCACGCTCTGCCTCGGATGACTGGACCCACATGCACTCCTCAACGAGATCCTGGTTCGATTTAGCAGCAAATACAACGGCTGTCGTCTCGATGGGAATCTGTTCGAGTGATGATTGAACTGCAAAGAGATATTCTCGACCCCAGTGAGAAGCCCATTAGGGGTCGTCTTGCGTAAACATTTAACATAATCCATGGTAAATCATCGAAGCAGAATTTCGATGCGGCTGATCAACAGGATGGAGCATGGTGGTCTCTGATGCCGGATTTGGACGCGCGATGGGATAACATCGACTCGTGGTGGGACTGTTACGTCCGCGAGCAGGAGAGCGGTCTCATCGAACTCCGTGAGCGGCTGGATTCACTTAACAAGGAGTGGGAGCAAAGCACATGTGCGTATGACGACGATCCACTCGTCGGCGACTGGACAGAGACGAACCCCCAGGATGGGCCACTGCGGACGAACCAAGAGGAAAATTGGTCGCAATGGCTGGCACACCTCCTTCGAGACTCTATGGGGGATTACTGCGCCGAGCTCCTCGGCCCCCTGTTCGACACGAGCCCAACATACGTACGTCGCGAACGCGCCTACCACGATGAAGAGCTCCACGATCGAAGAGTGGACATCCTCGCTGAATTCGGGCAACTAGGTATGACGATAGAGGTCAAGATCGGAGATGAACACTACGAGAAAACGCCACAAACTGCATACTTGACTGAGAAACATCACCAACGAGATCTGGACTGGACACACTATCTGCTTCTCCCCCGCTCCAAGGAGAACGCACTACAGGGGGCTTTTGGGGAACGGCTGAAGGATAGCGACGAACACAGACCAAGAATCACCGCCACAGCAGCGCAAGAGCGAGATATCACGGTTATCTACTGGTCAGAGGTTGCTCAAGCCCTCCGGAGAACACTTCTCGCCGATGTCGAACCAAGCACGCACTGGGCTGGGAGCGCCTATCTGTTCATTACGCTAATCGAAGAGCAAATCCTCCGATTCTACGCACTCCCTTCACTAGAGGCGTACCGTGCATCGTCGTTCGGTATTTCGGACATCGAACGGTTCCAATCGATCGATCCCGACGACCAGCTTGCATATCTCGATAACCTACTGGAAGAGATCACCCATGGATGAGAACTTTATCAACGACGGACTGAACGCGAATCGATACCTGAAAGCAACAGAGCTCGTTCACCGCTTCGAGTCAGAGATCACGGAGGTGATCAATGGGACGTGTCAAGAAATTATCGACGACCATCCTAAACTCGTCGACGACGACGCCAGTTTACAGGAAAAGGTATTCGCAGCGGGAAAGAGCCGCACGCTTGCAACGATCCGCACCGAGTTCCAAATGAACGTCGAGAACGAGAACGGTAATCGACCGATGGTGAACATCGCAGTCGAGTGGGTCAAGCCAGAACAACAAGACGAAGAAGCAGCCTATGAAGGGTCGCTCTGCTATGCAATGTACAAGATACAGCACGGCTCGGAATCCCGGTTCGAGACCGTGAGAGAGCGCACAGAGGCGCAAGATGGATGGGATGAACTCCGATTCGGAGACGACCTCTGGCATCACTACGCGAAACATGCTCCCGGTATCGTATATCTCCCTGTTGAGACTGGGCCGGAGATTAAAGAGGCGCTACAAACACTTAAGAGGCACTTTTCCGAAGAATATGTTCCCACGCTATTAGACATGTCCGCTCCCCTAGATCGCAAATAGTACGTAAACTGGACAACTATGAGATAATATACTTTGAAGACATGCGCATCAGTACTGTCTAAATAGGAAAACCATCTGACAGCGGTACGATTGTTGAGGTTTTACGCACTTATGGATAGACATAGAGGAGTTTGGAGAGTTTGAGACGCTTGGTCAGTATCCTGCATTGGAGCGTCTTGGACTAGTATAATTCATTCTCGTCCGGTAATCGAATTGTGAACAGTGGTGATGACGAGACAGAGGTGCCATTCGTCGTCGAGGTACTGCCACTAGAGAAAAATGTGAATCTCTATGGGCAATCGATAGACAGTAAGGCGGTCAGTGTAGCGTTCCTTGGGAGTCTTGATGGAGGATCAAACGATTGGTGTGAAATTCATCCGGCATTGTTAGCGTCATATCGTACTACCAAGAGACCACACGCTACACGTCTACGAACACAAATTGTGTGTTTGCATAGCAGATGTTCATGCTTAGTGAGTACGTTATCAAGACTTCACACGACAATCTTGATCCTGCAGTCGTAGTTGAAGTTCCAGGGAATGGAGTCAGTATATGATTCCGAACTAGGCTCTTCGTGTGCGATCAATCTGATTTCGTAGCCATTGTTGCTGATATCCAATACGACCTTGATCGGGTAATGGTGACTCAACCTCGACATTATATGACTTCGTTTGCTTTATTACTGGCTCGATTTTTTTAATAAAATTTCCACTAGCGAGGAAGACCATTTTGTCAAATTGGAGAGAACCATCTTTGTCAAAGAGTGTTTGATCAATCCCTGTTTGGACTTCTTTCCTCCAGTTTTGGAGATTTAGACCGCTAAGATCGTCTATATGAGTATTATACGGTTTTATCTCTTTTTCTGGAGAAATTATACCATGCTTTTCAGAAATGATGACCCAATCATCACAGCATTTCTCAGCATATTCGGCTTTGAGACCATAATAACCGGACTTGTACTGCACTCGGGCAGGTAGTTTTTCGTTCTGTTGAGTGCTACCACCATGGACGACCCCAAGAATTCTCATAGGATGAAATGAAATTTAATAATATTAAATCTATTGTATGATTGTTTGTTACTTTGAACTACTATGGATGAGAGATGGGGTACTATATTTATATGTCAACAGTTCCACGAATGTACATGGTTTCAGAGACCGTTCTCGGCGGGGCAATCGGTGTCACCGGGGCCTTACTCGGCTCGCTGCTAACTGGAGCATTTCACTTTCTATCGACAAGGCAACAAATACAGGCGAATACCACGAGACGGCGCGCAGACTATTATTTACAGCAAAAGGTGGAGAGCCTGACCGAGTTACACATGCAATTAGAGAAGTGCCATCAAAACTATCGTTTCAACTGGGAAGACACACCTCGGATGGACGAAGACGAGTACAAATCAGACATCTTAGAAGGGTTCTATGATTTCGAGTACGCAATGCGGCGCGTCTCTATCTACTTGGATGAGGATCAGGTCAAAGTAATGGCAAAGGTCTGGAAGAATTCAAGTGGGCTAACGGCTTCTTTAGCTGGCATGTGCGATATTCGGACGAAAAGGGCCCGGGTGAGGAAATCCCTGACGAATATATCTTATTTAACGAAACAGAGATGGCTAATGCCGTTGAATCTGCTCGGAATAATTTACAAGAAGAAATCAGCGAACCGGTGGGTTATTTTGAATCTTAATCTCTGACGAGTAGAAAGCCAAGAGCGTATCGTATGATTTGGATTCGGACGGAGGAACGGTCACTCCTTGATTGGATGACGCTAACGAGAGAGATAACCTTCTCAAATATAGCAAAGAAGCCATTCAGAGCGTGATCTTCGTACGCTCTCAATTGAGTGACGTCGTTCGAATTCGTCGTTGGGATGCGCATAGAGCAATTCGCTCTCACCATCATCGTAATTGCTCTCAGGACCACCGATGATGAGATCTAGCTCTCGGCTGATACCACCGATCGCAATCGTCTCCAGATAGCGCCCATCCTAGTCGAATTCGTCCATAGTATCGAAGCTCTCGAATGCGAGGACAACATCGACATCGCTCTCTCGTGTGACTTCCTTCGTCGGGGTCACAAAACTGCCCGTGAGCCATGCACTGAGAAGGCGATCCCCGTTGGCTTCGAGTGCATCTCGGATTGTGGCCACGTTGGTCTGCTTTTGTTATCGCCCATTGCAGTGGAGTATCGGTAATTGGTTACTGTGATACAGGCACTAAGTCGCGATGCCGGAACCAGACATCGATTTCCTCACCATTGGTTTCGATGCGGTAACTATGGGAGTCTAGCTCGCGCCCAGTTTTGTCTCCAAGAGTGTCCTGCAGGACATCCGTGATGTTGCCTTCCTTCCTGTGGTGTTCGCTGTCGGGGTCAGTCTCTGAGACGTAGACCTGTACGTCGTCGCCCGGTTGGTAGGGGGTCGCTCGCAGGGTTGAACGTATCTCCAACTATCATTGTCCCTCGGGGTTTCGTATATAACCGTCAAGTTTCGTCTCGGGGTGTGTGATGATGAGGTCCAACCCAACAAGGGTACTTCTGAAACCATCGACGAATCGCTTTTGACGAAGAGTCAATAAAATCAACTTAATACCCGATCGTGACTCAGACACAGTGTGACTACAATTCGAGAAGGAGGGTCTCGTGAAACTGTCATCGGAGGATGAGATCAACATCGGTCGGGTCGCCATCGAACTCTGGAAGGTTGATCTTGAGTCCGTCTTCGATCCGAACGTGATCGTACAAGCCCATCGCGTCTGACGGTATCTACTTCCCCGTCAATACACTTACTCGTCCTTGTGACTATTTCTCACAACGCAAGTAGCAGTGACCAAGCTGCTGATTGAGCGAAGGAGATCTATCGATCAATGGCTCAATTTCAATAAGTAAAATGGCGTCATTTAGTTGGTTATTCTACCATTGCTGCAGTGAGTTCATCTGCCAGCCGAGTTCGTTCAGATCTACCGATGCCGACGGATTTGAAGTGACTTATTAGTGCTTCTCTCGCTGCACTCTGGTCTGGTTCCTCTTTGCCGATTATTTGTCCTGCTTGCCAAACGATCGAGTCGATTCGAAGGAGTGAGATATGTTCGTTCAATAATTCACTTGTTAAAGCCATTACTTCGGCCCAAGCTTCGAGAATATTCGTAGTTTTATCAGTATTGATGATGCCAGACGTTCGGGAGACTCGTTCCACTTGAAGATCACATGGGATCGGAATATCGTGGGGGAATTCTAGGTACTCGCCGTGACGAATCAGATGCGCAATGTCGAAGATCTTCATCGAGAGGACAACCGTCTTCTTGTGTCGCTCGTTATTTAGGCCATAGGCAAGTTCGTTCCAGACTGTGACTGGAGCTACAGTGCGATGATTTTCGACGAACCATTGTGGGAACCCCGAGTTGAACAGTGTAGTTAGTCGACCTCGTTTCATGCTGTTGAATCGGGCATTCACGGAGGCACTCATGAAGGCATCCATGATCCCTTCTACGTCCTGAATGGACGCTAACTCGCCGTGGTCAAGCGCGACCTCTGTGAGCTTCTTCCAAAAGCGTTGTGCGTTGCCGTTCAATTGAAAATCTTCAGTCGTAGTGACGATGCCGAGTAACTTGACGTACGTTTCGTCGTCGTACTCATCGTAGAGGGTTGTGAGCGTATCGTATTCTGGTTCCGTACGGTCGAATGCAGCGATTCCATCATGGCCGAGTGCAGCTAAGGCTTCTGCAACTGCCGTCACTCGATTCTGATTCATACAAGTGAGAGTATTATTGTAACAGGATGTGTATATAATTATCTGAGAATCAAAAGAATCGCTTGAGGGCGTCCGCAAGTTCTCGTTCAATTTCGGATGCTTGCAAAATTTTGATTTCGTTGTCTTGCTGATCGTCGAGTGAGGCAGTCTCTTCCACGAGATCTTGAATGACTAAGAGCCCGTTCCATCCATCACCGAAATACTCTCCCGTGGATTCTCTATCATCGTAAACGAATTTGTCGTCCTGCTGGAGAAACGCAAGGTACTCGAGCGTCTCTTTGATTCCTTGTCGAATCGTTTTCGTGTTCGTGCTGTTTTTGACCTCGGTGATGAGGTAGTCGTGCTCACCATCGGGGTGGGTAATTTCGAGAACGATGATATCGGGCCGACCAGTGTGCGTTTGGAAATTGCGATCTTGGAAGTAATCGTTCGCAATGTCGAAACCGGTCGTGTGCACTTTCTCAGTTCGAGAGAGGTCGTCTTGATCATCCGGAAACGCTCGGAAGGAGAGACCGCGCTTCGAAGCGGAGTTGTCGTGATAGACCGCGATTTCAGTTCCATCATCGTTCGTGAGTTGGGCGACCTCTTGGCGGCCGGTTTTGATCGTCTCAAACTGTGCGTTCGTCTCGTGGAGTTCTTCGAGGGTTGCGATAAAGCGAAAGAGAACGAAGAGTTCGAGCAGGGTTTCGTCGTCATCGGGTGTAATCGCCGTTTCGGTGAGCAGTGTCTCAAGTTGCTCGCGGTCACCCTCGAACAACCGGCGGCGCTGTTCGAGCAGCGCTGCAGCATCACGGTAGATAGGATGGCGTGATTCGGATGCGGTATTGACCATCCGATCAGTTGGTTCGTATGCTTTCGGCTTTCGGATCCGACGCACGTGGACGTTCTGTTCTACTATTCGTCGGAGATGGTTGACGAGCGTTGCATCCCAGCGGTCGTTCACCCACGCATATTCCTTCTGGAGATACTCGTCTGCCTCACGAAGCGTCTCGTAGATGATGGCAACGACGCGCTTGAACACGAGATTTTCGTCAGTGTCGTAATCCTCGGTTCGATTATCGCAGACGAAGACAGACCGATCACCGGGATTCTGTGCGTAGCGCTGTTTGATGGTGGCACTCCAGTTGATCTTCCCATCGATCGTCCCCCGTCTCGTCCGGGTGATCGACTCGGTGTCGGTCTGGAGGTTCCGAACGCGTTGAGGAAGTTGCTCGACGAATTCAATCACGCTTGGCGAGAGGATGAAGTGGAGATCCAGCAAGAGCTCATATTCGGTGAAACGCTCGTCAAGTGCGTCGGGTTTGATCGCGTTAGCGAACTCCCGCTCTGGGAACGCCCCGTGCATGACGTAGGCGAGGATGTCCTCAGTCAGCTGATCGAGGAGATCGTCTCTATCCATCGCTCTTGATGATGCTTACTTGGAGCATATCACGGGCTGCAGTATCGAGCAGTTGACTGTCGATTCGATCGACTGCTGCGAGTTCGGTGACCACCTGTTTGCGCTTCGGGACGCCTTCGAGTTGTGGCAGGATGTAGCTGATAACAGCCTGTGTGAGTCTTTGTTCCCACTCGAGACCGGTTGTTTCGGTGAGGTAGGCGATGATGTCTTTGACGACCGCGGGACCAATAGCACGGTCGTCGATAGCGCCGTTAGCCGCCTGCCAAACGTGTCCAACGTCCAGCAAGGGTTTAGAGTGGTCGACGTCGAAATCGATCGTGTGGACTCCCCACGCGTCCATGTACTCGTTGAGAAGTGGGCGGAGGTCGCTGTCATTGAGGTCTACAAGGTCAGGTTCAGGGACACGAATGAATGCAAAGCGCCGCATGAATGCGTAGCTCATCTCGTAGAGGGAGGTTTTGTCGTAAGTGTTGAGCGTCGCAAACAGCGTCCATGATTCTGGGATTCGGTATTCGTGTGGTTGTGAGAGGGCGTTTCTATTGGCTGGTGCGAGGTTGACTTCCTCACCATCCTTGGTGTATGGGAGTTGGACGGACTGTCCGGAGAGCACTGTGAACAGTTGGCCAAATGCTTTGTCGATATCGGCGCGATTGAGTTCGTCGATAACGAGTGAGTCGTTCTTCTGGGTATTCGTTTTCCTGGATTTGAAGCGATTGAGAACGAGTCCAGGTGTGAACTCGAGGTTGTTACCCGAGTCAGTGTCGTCTTCAGTGGGCATGTAACCACCCACGGTATCGAAGGTAGACCAGTCAGAGGTCGCGGTCGTCAGTTGTGAGCCGGTGTAGAGATAGGGGTAATACGCTGCGAGGTAATCGGCGACTCGCCGAGCGATTTCGGTCTTGCCTGTTCCTGGTGGGCCAGTGAAGACGATGTGTTTTCCGGAGCGAAGCGCGCCTTCGATTTGGGCGAGGATGGCTTCGCCCTGGTTGTTTGGGAAGTAGAGACCATCAAGAGTGTTGTTGGCGATATCTCCATTGAAGGATTTATGCAGGGCAACTGGTGGGACTTCTTCGAGGTGGTCAGCGAGTGCATCTGCTAGCGCGAGTGCTTTGGCATGGTTATCGGATGTCTCGAGTGGTTCGATAGTGTGGTTCTGGGGAAAGTCACTGTCAGCGACTTGGTTGCAGAGGTAGTCTGCTTCGGCGATATCGAGAGCATTTGCGGTGAGAGCTTCGAGATCGTTGTCGATTGTCGAGGGTGCTTTTGCTGTCAAGGGCTGTGTGTGATCGATGGCGTCGAAATCACCAGCAAGGTACAGCCGTTCGAAGGTAATGAGGTTGGAGTGTTTCTTGCCGTCTGACCCGGTTTTGTGTTCGTCGTGCCACCATGCTTCGTCTTCAGGTTTGGTCGTTTTTGCTCGGACGATACCAGCACCGAGAATGCAACTACCCTGATCGGCGAGTTCGTTTCGACTTGGACTTTCCCGTGAGTGGAAAATAAGAACGTCGCCAGCTTCGATATCTGACCAGGACGGTCGGTCGTTGTCCTCTAAGCCCACAGCAGCGTGTTCGTATGCCGTCAGCCAGTAATCTGGTGGTGAGGTGACCTTGTAGACGGAGTGGGGCGTGTTTTGGAGGTGTGTGATGAGGTGGTGGTCGGGGTTGGAGAGTGGTTCTTCCTCGTTGCCTTTCTCGAGGAGATAGTCCCCCGCTTTTTTGCTCAAATTGAACAGATACTGCTGATTGACGCCCGCTCGATTGATCGGGTAGTACTTCTCGAGTCGAACATCTTCTCGCCAGAGGTAGGGAAAGACATCGACGAACTGGAGAGGGGTATCGAAGGGATGGACGTCGATGTCTACTCGTCGTTTCTCTTCATTCTCATCTGCGACGAGATAGGCTGGTTTAGTGACCTCCGAGTAACCAACGACTTCGCCGTCAACATAATTAAAAACGATATCCTCGATTTCGAGCTTCTGGAGGTCGTAGTTCGGAAAGCTGGTTCGAGGAGCTTGGAGATATCCCGCCTCGAGTTCTTCGTGGCTTTGGTTTACCCAGTAGTACGGGGCAGTCTCTGTGATAGGGTCGTCATCGAGTGGATCTTTGGTGGTTGTCTGCGTATCGTATTCACTGACGAGCGTCTCCTGTCCCCCATCGACGCTGGTTGGAGTGTACTCTGTCTTGAGGGCTTTTAATGCCTTGTCAAGAGACCCGAATTCTGAACGTAATTTTTGTAGTCGTTCACTGGTGGGTCGTGTAAATCCCTGAACTCTGTACCCACCACTATAGCCGAGCAGGTCTGTGATGGCATTTGTTGGGATTGACATTTCTTCGAAGTCTATGAGTGTATATACGAGTTCGCTATCTGCATTATCCCACGCCCACTCTCCGAATTCTCGACTTCGGAATGCGTGTTGGATACGCCCTGCAGCGAAAAATCGGCCATCTTGCGAGAAGAGAACGAGATCTTCTGGTTCGATATCCTCGTGGTAGCGTTCCTTTTTGATTTCATACGTCGTCCCCCAGACGCGTGCTTTGTCGAGATGCTCTAATTCAGCAGGCAATCCTACTGCTTCAGATAGGTTAAGTGGTGTTTCGACGGTTCGCTCGAAGTGAGGAAGCCAGTGGTCGTTAACTGGATGAAAATAGAGCTTCGTCATTTAGAGGAAAAGAAGTGTGGCACTGGTTGAAACTTTCGCTTTCGATGGTAATCTGTTCTAAGAGCAACCATCTATATATTGAGCGAAAAGTTCGTGGGACTAAATAATGTTAAAATTGATGCTCAAAACATAATTCGGCATAGTTGTACGAGTACGACTTGATACCAGACTCGTCGCAAAATGACTCGAGATCAGTTGGAGACATATACGCATTGTCACCGACCTCTCCTTCAAGATGGTGGAGAAACGCGATATTGATGTTCCGATCATCGTCTTTTTCCTTAGCGACTGTGAGAACCACCGCCAAATCCGGGTCATCGTAATCGGGCTTGATAACGTAGTCACCTGGCGTAAACGGATTCTCGGCAACCTCCAGATTCGTATGCTTGTACGTGTAGAGCTTGATATCCTGGTCATCACAGTAGGAGGCGAGCTTCGCAGGATGGATTTCGCGCCAATTACCCGGCCCCTCATCGAGCATGTTCGGGAACGCAACATTCACCGCTTCGCCATCCATCTCCTGCCCGTAAGCGGTGGTGTTTTTTTCTGGGGGGAGTACCTCGACGACCACTGCAACCGACCCGTCTTCGTCACCTGCTTTCACCACGCGGTCGCCAGGCGTGAACGGGTTTTCGGGCTTCTGGTTCAGATGGGCGGTGTTCGGGCCCAGGTCGTGCAGTTCATTCATCGGACGAGCAGCAAGATGTGCGAGTTTCGCTGGTTCCTCGCCCGAGTAGGCTTCCTGCGTCGTGACTTTCGATTTCAGCGTTTCAGTTCGCTCCCAGCCGAGGAGAATAAGTGCATCTTCGTTATCTCGATGCCAGACCATGACGATGATGTCGTCGTCGGGGTCGTTTGCGAGGATGTTCGCAGGCCGGAATGCAGAGACATCCCGTGATGTTTTCACGTCGATTTTGTAGCCGAAGACCTCGAAGTCGTGGCCGGAGAAACTCTCGGAATTACAGCGCCGGATGGCTGTTTCGTTTTCCCACTCCCACATTTCGACAGGAAGGTATTCACGGCAGAACTGTTCGAACGCGAGTTCACCGAGGTTCCCGATCCGTTTGACGTCTACGTCATCGCAGCCTTGGATTACCGCTTGGTGATGGGCGCGTTCGTGGTCGATTTCGTCCGGGGTGTTGAGATACATTACATATTCGCTATTTGTCTGTGTTATGTAATTTACTCTTGGATGTTGGTTTCAAGATCGGGCTCAGCGATCGTAGACGAGATAGTACTACAGGAGATAAATGTCTGAGTGGTGAAATAAGAGCCAGCAATTCGGATCACTGATGACGAGATTCTTCGAGTGATTCGTGAATCCGAGTTTCCGGCAGTGACCGCTCGGTGGGTTGCAGATACGGTTGCAATGGAACGGCGGCCAGTCCATCAGCGGCTCGAGGAGCTGCATGAGCGTGGTGAGTTAGAACGCAGGATATTGAGTCCGCGGGTGGTTATTTGGTGGATTCCTGAGGAATAGGTACAATAGTTAGCTAAGCTAACTATTGTCGAGGAAAGAGAATAGCAGCGTTTTCGTGCATCAGTAAATGAGAAGCGTGAGTTGACGAGATCGTGGTCTTCGAGTTGGGTGAGTGCGTAGCGAACCGTCCGTACTGGGAGTAAGGTTTTCTCGGCGAGTCCACCCTGTGTGAGCGCATCGTTGTTGTATTCGAATGTCTTTACAACCAGTTTTGCACTTGGGGGAAACTCGGAAAGCACGTCAGTCGGTGGTTTTGTTTCTGTATTGTCCCTGTCATCGGGAGCGTGTACACGTTGTTGCATTGGATACCAAATGTGGGTAGTGAGTGAAGACACCGCTGATATGGCAGTGAGATCTGTCGGATTGAACCTAATCACCTCCAGCGCTGGTTTTGGTTGACTCACACAAAGAGGGAGTTCAGCCGATTTGTCCGGGGGTGTCCAACACAACGGAATAGACAATATAGAATTCTTTGTCAATATCGGGCGCCTGGACCCAGACATAGAAGCCTAGTTTTACTCAGTTTTTCCTACAGCAACAAAGTTAAACCATATAACACGAGAGTGGTAAAGAGGAAAATACTGATGCAGCTTTATCACCAACAGAATCCAAATATCGATTCTATTTCCAAGATTTGTGCTTCAATTGAACATCCTGATCCAGACGATAGTAATAATAAAGTAATATTTTCTAACCTATCTCGATTTTCTATTGAATTATCAATTCATATGGAAAATCAGGAGAAATTCAACGAAATACTACTTGAGAAGGACGATAGAGGCGCTATCGATCCTGCGATTATTAACGAATTCCAAGAGAATAAGGAAGTTATTACTGAGAAATCTACAATTATTTCACCGTCTATAGACCCGACAAATATTCGCGTCTATTGTGAAATAGAACAAACAATAGTTGGACCCTTCACAATACCTATTCCTCCATATGATGCAATAGAAACAGCAGGAGAATTACTTCGTAGAGAAGATAGTTGTGAAGAATTAGATTGTATTTCTGAGATATATGATAGGGACAATGACATGGGGGCTGCTTTTTCTTTACTTGAGGATCTAGAGAAGTGGATCACCGTTACCAATAATTTCCAAATTCTGAATGCCGCCGCGCGTATTTCAGATGATATTAAGCGAAAATTGAATGCGGATAGAATAGGTGATTTCCTCGCTTCACAACTCGCTTATTCTGATAGTAGAGTGGCCTTTGATATAATGTCTCAGAAAGAGTTGGATCGGATAATCTCAACTTGCGAATCGCTGCAATACATTCCGCACATTAACAAATTCGAGATTATAAGGAAAACAGTCCGCATGGTTCATAAAAATGGAGATATGAATCAGCTCTGGGAGCTTGAGCAGCGATTTGGACTTGCTAGTAACTATTGGAGAGAATTCTTATGGGATGAACAAATGACGGCCCTTTTAGGAAGGGCACTTATCGAAGAAGATCTTGAAAAAGTTGAGCAGATTATAATTAATTGGCTAGGTCCCTTGATAGAGGCAGATGACATTAATGACGAGATTGAGGATGCAAAAACTTTGAGCGGAGAAAAAGCGATTCGCACGTGCCAACTTCTCCTGCGTAAGGCAGCAACACTACCAGAGCAAGATCTCTATTTCGTATCTAGTCTCTATATTCATAAATTTCAGAATTCACGTGATTCACAGAATCCCCCGCTCTACCTTGATGAAGAGATGTGTAAAGCAAGATCAGAATTATCTGAGAGAGTGGGCAGCTATGGTCGCGCAAGAACAGCGAAATATCAGTACCATATGAAAAGAGGACGACGCTATCGGGCAGAAAATTACCACGAAGATGCTTGCGATGAGTTCAAACAGGCTCTTGAGCTATCTTTAGAAGAAGGTATGAAGATTGAAGAAAGACGATTTACTGCACCAGAATGGGCAATTTTCCAATTGTTTTTCACTCGTATTGAGTGGTCAAGAAGAGACGACAACTATGAGAGCGCTAAAGAGACCGCAAATGAGGGAAGAGCATTTTTAAAATCATTGTCTGTAGTCCGTGATGAGAAAACTAGACAGGATTGCATTCTTCATCTTGAAGCACTTCAATATGAATCGGAAGGAGATCAACTATTATCAAAAAATCAATTAGATGCTGCGAAACGGAGCTATGGACAAGCTATTGGCAAATATATTGCCATCAAAAGAAATGATAAGAAATCATACTTGATTCGACGACAAAAACTCATTTCCGCTCAGATAGCTGAACAACGGGGAGAATTTGCTGATGCAGAAATTGCTCACAGAGCAGTAGCTGAAAATGCAGATTCTAAATATTTTAAATCTTTTAACACCTCTCGAGCAGAAGTTTGCGCGGCAAAAAAAGCACTAGTAGATCTTGATTGGGGACAAGCAAGGAAACTCATACAACCACATCTTGATAGTAAAAATATAGCAGGTGTAGAAGCCAATCATATTGAACTCCTCTTGGACGTGCTTGATAGCTACGAGAATAACATGCAACTTAGTGCACCAGAGGTATTTGAACAATTAGAGTCTCTGCCAGAAGTTGAAGAATCTGCCGAGGAATTTCCATTTAATTACGGACATGAATACAGACCAGCACTAGCGAATATACTTGCAGCTCAGCGTCTTCAAAAGCTGGGCATTGATTCTTCTTTCCTAAATGATCTCATTGCAATATCTCTCCGGGATGTCCTCGCTCCAGACCAAGCAAAGCATACGATAGAAGAGCGGGGAGTTCATGACATTGGCTTAAGCAAACAGTGGAAATTCAAATTCCCTATACATGTCGTTAAACGGTTTCAGGAAATAGAGGCTGATGAAATAGTAGCTAGAGATAATTTCTCAGATCGAGGCCTCGCACTTCTAAAATTATTAGAACAGACTTTAGAATTTGTCGCAGACTATTATGGTCAAAAGATAATTGGGCCAAATTGGGCAGATCAATACTCACAAAATAGTGAAGGACGGCTCTCATTCGGAGCACTAAGAAATTTCCTGAATACCGAGACGATGGAAAACTGTCTCTGGATCAATAGTGTTTGTAATCTGTTTGATGAACCACTCGTAGGGGAAGAAGATGTGATAGCAGTTCGTAATATGTTAGGTCACGATCGACAATCCTGGTTATCGGAAGAGGAATATAAAGAAATTAAAAATCGAGTAACAGATATTCTTGATAGAATGGCTAGCGAGCTCCCGGTTATAGGAGAGATAGAATCGGAGCACAAATTAGGAGCGTATATATTCAAACCACATTGGGAAGATGTCCAGAAGTGGTGTTATTTACGTGTAGATACCGATCTAGAGCAAAACACGGTTTATTATCTTCCTCCAGGATCTTTACAATCGGAATCGATAGTTCAGCTGGATGCTGAAGCAGTTATTGAATGCTCTGCGAACAGAGTTTTAGACAACTTAGCAGTGTACAAGGACACAAGTGGATCTAAGGAACCGAAGATGCCATAATCTTGGGTCCATCTACAGTTGAATGATTGAACAGATGGTTATCCACACGCCAACGAGTGAGATAGCGAGAAATCAGGTACCAAATACACCCTAGCTATGGATTGGACCGAAGTTTTACGGATTGGAATTGCTAGCAATTTTTAAATTGACGATTAATAGTAGCCACAACCAGAGTACCGATTACATCCGAACAGGTTTTACCTCCTTGACACAGGCCTGAATTATTCGTACTGTTATTGTTTTATCTCATAAGTTTTCAATACACTCCATACATCGAACTCCTTCTTCTATCGTATGAAGTGGATTTTGCTTGGTGAGCTCCTGGCCGCATGATGAACACCTTACGGTATCTGTTATTCCGATTCCAACTCCATATCCAATAGTCTCGATTCGTTTTGTTTTACCCTTAGTCAGTTCGAGATCTACTTCGCCTTGCTCGTACTCGACTTCTGTCACAGTGAGGGGAGTAACCTGCACATCAAGGGAATGTCTCTTCCGGATCTCACGCTGTTGTTCAGGAAATCCTTTGTCACGACGTTCTCGCAACTCGTTGAGCGTATCCCCGATATCGTCGTATTCCGATTTGAGTTCCTTTCGTTTCTTGAGAGCCTGGACACGTGCATCCGGGTCCCCGGTATTGATCGCCTCACTCAGTTCGTTAATCTTGGACGATAGATTCGAGTGCTCTTCTTCCAATTCCTGAATCCGCTGCTGTTGCATCTGACGATACTCTTCGACTTCCGCATCAGCAGCACGTGAGGCCTCTCGATGGATTTCATCGATTCGTTCCTCAATGCCATCGAGAAGCAGGTCACGAGCCATATCGAGGAGCGGCTGCACATCCGTCTCTGTGAAGTGTGATCGATCATTAGTGTCTGTCTCCGCGTCTATCGAGGTCACTTCAAGGAACGTGTCCTCCAACTTCGGCAGATGTTCTTCTGACCGCGCGTCCATAGCAACAGCGCGTAGGAATTCTTGTTGATATTCACTGACGGTTTCGATACCTATTCGGAATAAAAACACGGCTGCTGTGCGGTCATAATACGGAGTGAACTGCGCGTTCCGCACTTCGACGGCACTGTTCTGAATCCAATCGGGGAGTTCGACATCCGTTTCACCCCCTATCGACAGTTTACCGGTTGGAGACCGTCCAATCGCTTCACGAAGAATTCGTTGGAAGAATTCGCTTTCTGGATTCAGATGCTCTGCGTTATCAACCTGATCTGAATCTTTACCACAGGCAAGTGTATGACTTCCGGCAGAGAGATCGGTCTCCGTTCCATCGGGAACCGTAACTACCCAGTGATTCTCGCTTCTTTTGATGGAACAGCCAATAGAGCGGAGATACCGTTCGGTAAACCGCTCTACTGTAGATTGTGTAACGGGGACCTCAGCATCAGTCATCGCTGGCCCCCAGATCGAAGCCCTCGAAGACACCGCTGTTGAACTCTTCCAGCTTGTTAGCAAGGTCACGTTGTTCCTGTAGGTCAACAGCCATCGCGTCGAAGTCGTTCTCAAGATCGACTTCGGAATTCGCGTTGACGAGTCGTTCGAAGATCTCGTCTTCGAAGCTCGTTCCGGATTCCTCCAACCGACTCAGAATCGAGCTCAGTTCACCAACACTCTGCTTGAACAAATCGATTTTGTGGTAGAGCCGCTCTAGTACGTACTCCTCAATAGTATCTTTCAACGCCATATTGAATATGAACACGTCCCGCTTCTGTCCGATTCGGTGAACACGTCCAATGCGTTGTTCGACGCGCATCGGATTCCACGGCAGGTCCATATTCACCAGGATATTACAGAACTGAAGATTACGTCCCTCGCTCATCGCATCGGTCGAAACGAGGATTCCGCCCTCTTCTTCGAAGTCTTTCACGATCTGTTCCTTTTCATTACTGGAGTGTCCGCCGTGGAATGCATGCACTGTGTATCCTTCCGAAGTAAGTCGGTCGAGAACTTGCCGCTGAGTCGCTCGGAACTGGGTAAAGACAATGACTCGCCCCATCTCGACATTCTCACGGGCCTCTTCAACAATGTCAAGCAATCGCTCTTGTTTCGTGACCGTATCGACCTCTTCGATTAGGTCTAAGATGGATTCCAATTCGTCCGCGTGCGTGAGCACGGACTGTTCATCGAGTCGTTTCTCGATAGTTCCCTTGAGTGCGACTGGGCTGCTAACAACCTCCTTCTGGAGAAGCATCAGCACCAACTTTTGACCCTGGTCCTGGCTGTAAGCACCTTTGACGTAGTCGGAAACCACTTGGTAGAGTTCGCGTTCCTTGGGTGTGGGTTCGAACGTTCGTGTATCGATGGTTCGATCCGTGAAGTCAATATCTGTGTCCGCTCGCCGGTTCCGAATCATTACTTTGTTCAGCCGCTCCTGGAGCTCATTCCTGTTTACGAGCGTCTCCTGATTGGTGTTCACGAAGTAGTGATGGAACACGTCGCGTGTTCCAAACAGCCCAGGTCGAAGTAATGAGACGACATTGTACAAATCCGTCAGTTCGTTCTGAATCGGCGTCGCTGTCAGGAAGAAAGCGTAGTTGTACGAAAGTCGGTCGATCAGGTCGTAGCGATCCGTCTCTTCGTTCTTGACGTAGTGTGCTTCGTCGAGGACGAGAACATCCCAGTCACGATCCAGCACCGTCTGTCGGTGTCTTTCGCTCTTCGCAGTGTCGATGCTCGCGATGATGTAGTCGTGGGCGTCAAAATCCTCAAACTCATCGTCGTAGTTACAGACAAAGTCGAGACCGAATTTCTCACGGAGTTCGGCCTGCCACTGTTTTGCTAACTGTGCAGGCGTAAGGACGAGCACGGAGTCGTCTGTCTCCCGGAAGTGCATCTCTTTGAGAATCATCCCAACCTCAATTGTCTTCCCGAGTCCGACCTCGTCAGCAAGAAGGGCTTTCCCGTCCATTTCGAAGAGGGCTCGGTAGGCTGCATCCACTTGATGTTCGAGGAGCTTGACGGAGTTCTCGTCCAGCTCTTTCAGCGACCGAAGCTCTGAATCCGGTTGTCCTGCTTGGAGTCGAGCCGCCTGAATACTCTGTAGGTGCTCACCATCGTTTCCGTCCTCCGACAACGAATCAAGGAGATCCTCAGCAGACTCGTGATTGACCTCGACATCGACGAGGTCGTAACTTCCCATACATCTGTAATATAAGGTATGCGTGAAATACGTTTTGTGACTAGAGAAGCTCTTTCAATCTCATCACACGGTGTCCGAAGTAATATTCGATCTGAATTTCCAGGACCATAGTGTTTATTGGGTGCCACTGAGGTGTATTCAACTATCAAGATGGCACAGACAGGATCTTTGTCAAATACTCTTGAAGATACGGTCATACTAAGCCGTGAGCTTCGAGAAGAAGGACAGATCGACGGTCAGGTAAAACTCTACAACGTTGACGACGACGATGAGTTCGAATCGGACGCTGAACTCTTCTTCGAGCGGACATTGATGACGCAGGGCCTTCGAGAGGCTTTCTCAATTCTCCGCGATTCCCTGACTGGTGATGACCCACGAGGGACACACATTCTCTACGGCCCATACGGCAGTGGGAAGTCCCACCAGATGGTAGCATTGTACCACTGTTTCGACGACCCCTCGGCAGCAGGTGCGTGGGCGAGTGATTCGGTCGAAGGGTTCGACGATGCGCTCCCGGAGTCGGCTACGTCGATTACGGTTGCCATACAGAACGAACAGTACGAGTACCTCTGGGAACCGTTCTTCGAGGCACTCGATTACGATCCTGGGACGTTTGAGTCGGGTGGATATCCCGATATGCAGACGATTCAGGAGGCTGTCGGCGACGAGACGGTTGCGTTCTTCGTGGACGAACTGGAAGACTGGTTCGATACACTACAAGGAGACCGCAAGAGTGCAAACAAAGCGTTCCTGCAGGCACTCCTCGAATCGACAGCACTCTCAGATCTCGAACTCTATACTATCGTCTCCGTACTCCGCGAAGGGTCGGAAGTCCACGATATTCTGAATCGAGAGCAGGCGGTTGAAGTCAATATGAATAATCAGGTGGACAAGCGCGAGGTTCTCCGCCACCGCCTGATTGACTCCGTGGACGAGAGTGCCGCCCGCGAAATCGTCAACGGATACTTCGACGCGTATGATCAGGCAGAGGGGCACGTCGATCTGCCCGACAATCTGCTGTCGGAGATGCACGACCTCTATCCGTTCCACCCCGTGCTCTTGGACGCGCTCGAAACGCGGTACTACGCTGACGAGGGCAACCAGAACACTCGGGGGATGATCTATCTCTTCTCGAAGGTTCTCCTGGAGATGCAGGACCAAACGGATTTGATCACCCACGGGGACATCGACACCATCGAGTTCGAGGACGAGTTGGCGAAGATCAACTACGAACGCCTGAATGCCGCAACTGGTGACATCAAAAATCGTGTTGACACAGATAATGTCCCTCACGGCCGGCGCATCCTGAATACCATTCTGCTGTACTCGCTGAAGCCCAGCGAAGGAGAAGGCGCAGAAGTCTCGGAAATCGTCATGGGTGCCTACCAAACTGGAGACTTAATCTCCGACGTGGTGCTCAACCTCGAACGTCTGCACGGCGTTGCGTGGCACCTCCACAAGCTGAACGGGAAGTACGCAATCCGCGACCGACAGAACCCGAACGCGCTTATCCGGAACGCGGCCGTTGACGTTTCCGAGACGTCGGCGAAGGCCGAGATCGCGGACTTCATCACCGACATCTTCGGTTCGAACGCGTATCCGGTCGGCTTCCGCACGAACGATATGCGGGACATCCCAGACGACCGTGAGGTGAAGGTCGTGGTAAAGGATGACCAGTGGACCCAGGAGGAGGTCAAACAGGTTATCACGAACGGCGGACGTGGACGAGAGTGGCGTAACACACTTGTATTCGTTCAGCCCTCGGGCGACAAGGCCATTGAATCAGGCACGCGGTACATCGACAAGGCACGGTACATCGAGGGTGCACGACAGGTACTTGCTGACGAATCCCTTGACGACGAGATTCGCACGTCGATCCGCGAGATGAAGGAACAGGAGGAGAACGAACTCCGCGAGGAACTTCAACTCCTGTACGGGGAAGTACTCGACGGCGACGATTTGCTCAACGAATTTGACCTCGCCGCTCCGATGGATCTCGATGTCTTCGTCCTTGACGAAGCAGAACTCGATGCGACGAACATCGCAGACTCGGCTGCGGCCGATCCGTTCGACCTCCAATCGCACGTCTGGAACATCACAGAAGATCTTCTAAAGCGACGGGGCGAAATTTCGGTCGAAGACATCTATGAACAGTTCCTCCGCGACCCGGAGCTCCCGATTCCCGGTAGCGCGAATGACGTGTTGAACGCGACTGTCGATGCGCTCTCAGACAAACCGGTACTCGCTCGTGATACCGGCGGGTTCCGCGACGATCTCTCCGGGAGCTCGCTAGACACCGTACTCGTCCAGCAGAAGGACGTGGACGTGTGGGGCGTCGATGACGTCGAACAGGAACTTCGTCAGCGCTTCGGGAGTGGCACAACCGCGCTAGACATTGGCGATTTCGAGATAGAACTCGTCGAAGACGGCGAGATCTGGATTGACGGCGACAGTCGAGACATTGTGATGCGTGCCATCGGTCGGCTGAACCGTGAGAACCCCTACGTTATCGTCCGCGGCAATGAAATTCTCGACAAGCCACAGTCCGATGCGACGCTCCGCGACGTTGGTGATGCGACGACCATCGGCGCGTCCTACCTCGTGGATCGTATCGAGGAGAAGATCAACGAAGACGGCTACGCGAACCTTGACACCATCATCGGTGAGATTCGTGCTGATGAATCAGTGTTCCTGCCTCCGGACGAGACTGAATCCGTCGTCCGCGAGGCGGTTAATGAGTTCCTCGTGGACGACTACGTGTTGGAGGCCGGTGGTCGCTACTTGGAGTCACTGGGCGACCGTGAGCCGACGACAGTCAAGATCGTCCCGACGGTATCCGACCGGATCGGTGACCAGATTCTGGAGTACATCGAAGGGCTGGAACCAGGCGACCAGTTCACCGTGAACAAGGTTACCAACCGGTTCGACAGCAGTGTCTCCGAGTACATGGTGCGGACGTTCCTGCTGGAGAGCATTGGCAAGGACGAGGATCCGAAGTACGTTGTCAATACGACTGGTTCAGAAAAAGCATCTGACTGGGTACCCGGCTACCCATTCCGGAAGGCCGACACCGATGTGGAGACGTGGCGATTCGAGTACAATGGCGACGATGTTGCCGCGATGCGAAGCAAGTGGCGGAACAACCACCAGACAGGAACCGTCGAGTACGGTGACGTCACGTTCATGCTTCCGGATAGGGACGGTGTTCCCAGTGCTCTTCAGGGAACCGCGGATGTCGATCGAACGCAGGTCAGCTTGACGCTGCGGTCCGAACAGGAGTACACGAAGGTGCAGGATCTGTTTGAGCGGATGCCCGACGAAGCATCGAGTCTAAAGGTCGAGATCAGCTTCCAGAAATAACTTCGTGGCGAATACAGCGATATTAAGCGAGAGTTAGAGTATCCAAACTTCTTCTGCTGCGATTTGTGCCAATCTCTCACTTCGCGCTTCAATCTCGGAGATACCCCATTGGTCTTGGTCTTCAAGCTCGTGGGTCATTTTGAAGTCGGTCGCGTTCTCCGTGTAGTACTCTTGCTTCTTCTTTAACGACCGGTTTGAGGCGCTAATGTTCGGATCATCTTCCAGAAGTGTGAGATTCCCTATTCGCTTTTTGAAGTCGTCGTGTTCGTCCTCAGTGATACCGAACGGCTCTAACCAAAGTTTGGTGAGATTTTTACCTGGACGCTCCGGAAGGATATGCTCAATATGGACTCGGTATCGACTTTCTACGACTTCTTTTCCACCATGACCGAAGTGGATTTCCTCTATCTTACTGAGGATATACTTGGTTCGGTCTGTCCGTGAGAAGTCTTCCTGTACAAAGTGCCGCCTGAACTGGTCGTCGTTCGGAAAGCGACCCTCTGATTCTAGATAATCCACAATATACTGTATTGGATTATCGGATTCGAACGCGTTCTGTGCCAAGTGATTGAATATGGTGTCGTGAGGGCCAGTATTACGATCACAGATCTGTCGTCGAATAAGGAGAGCATTCGATCTACGAATGATTTCCTTCAACAGATCCACGTCATCGGACTCTGAAAAGGCTCTCAGAAAGAGTGTAAACGGGGTAATCGAAACAATCTCTGCATCCCGGAGTAATCGATTGATCTCGGAGTTCTCACTATCACTGAACCGACTGATATCCTGTTGGAGGAGTCTGCGGAAAAGGGCGGACTTCTCACGGATGTCTTCCAACAATTCCTCGACATTCTCGGATTCGTCAATCGTATCAGTGAATGTTGGGTCGTACAGTTTGCTCTTCGTAATTTTTTGGTTGATTCCGAGAAGGTGTGAAGACATGAAATACTGCCTGAAAAACGTCTCTCCTGAGTCATGGATATCGGACAGGCTATCGATGTTTTGGATGATATCCCCCCAAAGATCTTCCACACGATTTTCGCTTGTGTCTCCGCGCTTGGAGGCCTTCATTAGGAGATAGTTCTTCATCAAATCGATTGGGGATAGTGAGAGACCGCGATTGTTCATCGTTTCGAACAGTTGATATGCTTCAGAATGTCCCTTCGCCGTGATTGAGACGTAAATCAGCTGATCAAGAATCCGATCGTGTAATTCTTTCACCTCACTTAAATTTCTACACTCTGTGTCAAGCCGTTCTTGGAAGAACTTGTACGCCAATTCTATCTTTTCATTTTCAACCTCGTTAACATACCCGTTGACAAGATTCTCGTAACTATCGTGATCGAGATTCCCGAGAGTTAACCGCATCCCCTGTTTCTCTCCATCCCGATTGACGATCCATAGTGCCTCTTCGATAGTCTCCACACGTTGGTTGGTATCGTCTTCATCGTAGAATTCTCGAAGGTGATCTCGTATTGCGCAGAGTAGTATCGAAACCGTCGTGATTCGCTGCTGTCCATCTACAATATCTATCTCGTTTGTTCCCTGCGCGACGTGAATATTCGACATGAAGACGATGGTACCGAAGAAGTGACCCCCCTCCGAACCAGTCTTATTTAAATCTCGCCAGAGATCCTCAAATTGTTCTTTCTCCCAGGAATATCTCCTCTGGTACGAGGGTATTTTCAGTCGCTCATTCTGACTGAATAGGTCGCCCATCTCTTTCGGGCGAATCTGCTCTGCTATCTGCATTCTATCTTGTCCTGCAAGTTCAATTGATATAAATGCTCAGGGACATTACGCTTAGCAGTACCATCAAAACTCTTTGACTCGGGGCAGAGTGCCTACACTTATAAGTCTCCTACGTAATCTATTTCACATACTGAATAATGTCTGAACAATCTGGATCTTCGAAGAAGCAGCAGCGAACGGAACTCCCCATCGAACGGGGGTTCCCCATCGAGCGCGTGAATGAGATCGCCGAGAAGGAAGGCCGAGCGAAGATGTACTATCGTCCCATCTACACGATGCACAAATGGTGGGCGCGACGACTGGGTTGCGTCTTCCGCGCCATTTCTCTCTACACGCTGTTGGACGATCCGGAGAAGGTCTCGGTGTTCGAACCGGGCCACGAGGGGAGTACACTCGCGGCTTACGGTGACGACGCCGATGGCGAGTCCGACCTCGATGTTGCCGCACTGCTTGAACGCGTGGACATGACCGACCCAGAGAGCCTCTGGGACCTCTATCCGAAGGATGTCCGCGTCGAGGACAAGAAGGTGCTCGATCCGTTCATGGGCGGTGGTACGTCGCTCGTCGAGGCGTCACGCTTCGGCGCGGAGGTCGTCGGTAACGACCTGAACCCTGTCGCGTGGTTCGTCACGAAGAAGGAACTCGAAGCAGGTCAAACCGATGTCGAAGAGCTTGAGGAGGCTTTCAAGCAGGTGAAAGGGGATGTCGCCGACGAAATCACGCAGTATTACAAAACGCCCTGTCCGAACGGCGACCACGACGCCGACGTGATGTACAACTTTTGGGTGAAGGAATTGGATTGCGTCTCCTGCGGACACACAGTCCCGCTCTTCAAGGACTACCGGGTGGCGAAGGGACGCTACGAAAACGACGACAAGTACAACGTCCTCTGCCCGGACTGTGGCGCGGTTACGCTGGTTGATGACTGGCAGTCCGAAAGCGTCTGTAATGACTGCGGGTACGGCTTCGTCCCGAAGGAGGGGAACGTCTCACGTGGCGGTAAGTATAATTGCCCTGACTGCGGGCAGAAGTACAAGATTACAGACGCAATTCAGGAGCAAGGAGGATACGATGTTCGTCTTTACGCTCTTGAATATTATTGTGCGGAATGCGACCATACTGGCGAAGATAAATCCTTGTATAAAGGATATAAGCGGGCTGAAGAAGCAGACACTGACTTATTTGAGCAGGCAAAGCACGAGCTCGCTACAAATGATGAATTAGATGAATACATTCCATCTGAGCCGATCCGTGCCGGTTGGAAAACTGCTTCGACAAATTTTGAAGGATCTGCTCCTGGTGGTGGTAACGTTAGTCTCCATGCTCTTGAAGATTGGAGGGATATGTTCAATGAGCGTCAGCTACTCTGTCTTTCAAAACTCCTTCGCGCGATCTCTGGTATAGAGGATAAAAACGTACGCGAGTTCCTAATCTTGGCGTTTTCGGATAGTCTGCGAACAAACACTTTGATGGCGTCATACCAATTCTCTGCAAATAAATCTAATCACATATTCAAATCTAACTCGTTTGACCCACCTCAGCAACCAACCGAGGGTAACGTCTGGGGAACTGAATACGGGATGGGTACATTCGAAAGTGTGTGGGATATGGTGATTGATGGCGTGAAATACGCTAATTCACCAACCGAGCGGTACGTCTCAGACAGCGAGACGGTGAAATCAGAAGGATTTGCCCAAAGTGTTGGAGATAATTCGAAAGTACTCCAGGGAGATATGCGGGAGATCGACTCGGTAAACGAGTTTGATGCAGTGATTACTGACCCCCCGTATTATCACAACGTGATGTACTCTGAGCTGTCTGATTTCTTCTATGTATGGTTAAAGCAGGCACTTGACTACCCCTGGTTTGAGGGAGATGCTACTCCCCGGGCTAAGAGTATTGTCTCTAATCCGGCTGAAGGAAAGGGGGAATCGGAATTTGAGGAAGAGCTCAAAGAATCCTTCACTACGATTAAAACCGCGCTAAAGGAGGATGGAGTTCTTTCCTTCACGTATCACCACAGTGGTTCTGAGTCGTGGGGTGAGTTACTTGAATCGCTATGTGAAGTTGGATTTGAAGTCACAGCGACTTATCCCGTTACCGCTGATCTTCAGAAACTCACTACTGGAGAAGCAGTTTCTTTCGATATTATTGTCGTAGCACGCCCGACCGATAATCGCACTTCGACATCGTGGAACTCGCTCCGCCGCGACATCTACCGAACCGCCCGTCGCACCCGCAAACAACTCGAAGAGAACCGCGACCTCTCTCGCGGCGATATCGGCGTGATGGAGATGGGCGCGTGTTTCCGTGAATACTCCAAGCACCACGGGAAGGTTCAACGTGACGGCGAGATCATGAACGCCAAACAGGTCGTCCAGGAGATCTACGGCATCATCCAGGAAGCCAGCGACATCGGCGTCGAGGACGTGTTTATCGACCTGCTCGACACGTCGAATCCCTCGTTCGACGACGTGAACAAGCTCTGCCGGGGAACGAATGCCAAGCCTGAAGAACTCAAGGAGATGTGCCTCTACAACCAAGACGACGGCTTCGAACTGGGAACCTGGGACAACGAGAAGCGACAAGCGTACATTCAGGAGCGCGTCAACGGCGACGGCGGTGACCATCTTTCGAACCTTGACAAGCTACAGTTCCTGCGGTACCGCTACGAGAAGGGTCAAGCCGTTCAGAACTACGTCGAGAAGTGGGACGTCGATGACGATCTACGGGAACTCGCTGGACGACTGGCAGACGTAAGTGGTGACGACACGTACACGCGTGTGCTCGGAGATCGAGATATCACAAGCTACTGAGGGCCGAACAGTAGGTGAGGAATCCGAGCCGGATTTGGCAAGTCCGGTCTCGAACGCAACATCGTAGAGAAGATATCGACTTGCTTCACGACGACTGACTTACCGTATCCCTTTTTGACCCCCCGGAGTTGTTATTTAGATAATGGCAGGACCCGGACAGATACCTGGACGATACAATCTAGTTATTGACGGTGCGTACGAGACATTCGAACACCAAATACCCGTGAAGGAGTTCATCCAGCGTCTCGAAGAGGACGACGTGCCCGACAAGGTGAGCGTTGTTGGACTTGCAAAGGCATTTGAGGACAATAATCTGGCGACTAAACTCGCCCGTGAGATGGATCGACGCGCAAACGATTTAGAGTACCAGAGCCCCACTATACAGTTCGTTGTCGAGGGTTCGTTCCACCGAAGCGGGAAAACATACGACCTTCGGAATAACGACGAACTTTATTCCCTCCAGCAGGTCTTCGGCCCACAACTTGAACGGAAAGAGGATGGTGAGTGGCTTGTTGCACCGTTCTGAGCCACTATAGCAGCTTCAATGGGCCTTCTTTCTCCACTTTTCCAGATCCGTCTAGAAAGTACAAATCGATCCATTCCTGTCCCTGTTCACGACAGAACACTGGGATACACGTTGTTGTGTGCACGTAGCGCTGCTCACAACGCGTTTCGATCTGCTCCCGCGTCCAGTCGCCGTCTTGCTCTAGGTCGTACCGGTTACGAACCTCCCAGGAGTGCTCATCGGCAGCTGCCTTGAGAACCCGTAGTGAGAAGTCCCGAACGTCCCTGAACGTGAACGGACCACTCATCGATTTGGCTTCACTCAGGTTCGCTTCCTCAACGCCGTCGAGGCATAGTCGATTCTCCGCGACGGCGCGAAAGGCTTCGAGTTGTGCGGATTTCTCGACGAGTACGTCGTGCAGATAATCATGTACGACAGCATCGTATCTTTTCAGTGAGAACCGCTGTTCCGGCGAAACGATCCGCAGTTCTGCTCCCGTCTGGGCCACTCTCCGACGCTTCGGTTCAAGCAGTGGACACAAGAACGCGAGCCGGTCGGAGTGGAGGAGATATGCATAACTGAACAGCCGGGATCGGGAAGGCGACTCCTTCACAGGATCGTGTCCCTCCGCGTAGTACTTCGAGTCCAACACGGCAAGTGTTTCGTCACCCTCTTGCAGCGCGTGATCGGGCTCGTGGTAAATCTGGTTCTCTCCCTCAAACGGATTAACCGATGGGGAGCGAACAGGAGTCACGTCAGCAAGGTCGTCGAGATAGTCGTAGGACTTGATGTACGAGAGCTCGCGCTCGATGACGACCTGCGAGTACTGTTCGAACAGCGACTCCATGTTCAGGACGTAGTCCACGACCAGCTCTCTCGGTCCGTCACGGAGCTGTTGGCCGAGTGATGATGACATCACCGCCTTTGCGACATCGAACGCTTTGCGGTAGTACCGACGCTGTTTCGGCAGATCACTGAGCGAGATACGTCGATACTCGTCCATTCGATCCAGTCCGCTCCCGACGCCCATACTCTCCAACCGCTCCACCTCGCGGTGAACCTCAGAGAAAATACGGTCGTACGCGGGGTGATCGTTCTCATCGGAGTTCTGTCGGAAGAGTCGAAGCAGGGTTTTTCCCGCGTAGTGGAGCAGCGAGTTCGCGGCGTTGTTGTACTCCGTCTCGTTGCGAATCCAGTGTGGCTCCAGCGTCCCTCGGGCGTGGTTCAGGAGCGTCTGTTCGACGTCTATCTCACCCCGGCCGTCGAGGCTGTCGAGACGCCGAATAACCAAATCGCGGATGTATCCCTGTCGATGGATCGTCTCTAGTCCGTCGAGATAGTTGATCGCCAGCACCACAAACACATCGTCGAGGTGGATGTCGTCGGAGAGGAAGTCCTGCAGTGGAATGCCGTGGTACTTGATAGATCGATTCTGGTCGTAGACGGCCAGTAGCATGTCGAAGATGTACTCCCAGTCGATTTTCGGATCGACCTGCACTTTCGATGATGGCGTAAGGCTCACGACGCCGATGATGTCCGTCGCCTCGACATGGAGCGTCTCATTCTCGTCGCCGTCTACGGTAACCGTGACGACCTCGTACTCCCGATCGGAGTCGAATGATGCCTGACTCTTGGTGAACACGCCGGGACTCTTCTGTGTGAACGAGGCACGACGAAGTTGGTTCCCAATGGACGACGGACAGCCCTCTATTCGGATCTCGCCCCGTTCGGGGACGTTGAACGTGTCTTGCCCGTACTCGTAGACTTCGTCAACAGTACTCATTACTCGTAAGAGCCCATCTGTCGCCGTTCTTGTTCGAGTTCTCGTTCAGCGAGTTCGGCGGCAGGAGTGAGGTCGAACTCCTCGAACTCACCGTTCAGCGCCCGGTAGTGTTCGGCGATTCGTTCGATTTGTGGGAACGCCGCAGAGTTCAATAATCGCGGGACAATGTACGTGCGGAACGCTTGTCCGACTGCGTCCGTCTGGTCGTATTCGTACTCACCGCCTTCCCGACAGCCGACGCCAAGGAAGACGGCGATGTCGCGGTAGTGCATCGGACCAAACCGCATAATCGCTCCCTGCGACGTCGATTCATGACCGTGATTGATTCCTTCGTAGTCGCGTTCAAAGAGTCGGAGAATTTCACTCTCTCCGAGATCCGTCTGCCCAGTGACGTGAGTGGTGATCCAGTCTTTGAATAACTGACGACGTTTGTCTTCCTCGTACTCGTCGAGTTCAATCATTGCAAATCGACGGGTGATCGCGTTGTCAAGTTCGTTCACCGTCCGGTCGGACATATTCATCGTACAGATGATATTTACCCGTTCGTCCAACTCGATGGTATCACCCTCGTCAGTCTCGAAGATCGTTTGGTGGGGATTTTCGATAGCTGTATACAGCGGGCCGAAGATTTTCGAGATGTCTGCCCTTGTGATTTCGTCTAGAATGACGCCGTACTCGACATCGAATCGCCGGGCGCGTTGGACGGCTTCGGAGACACAACCGAGTTTGGTTCGATAGCTCAGTGAGTCGCCGGTATAATCGGGGCTGATTCCCCCAATGATGTCCGATGGCGTCCACGAAGGCGTGGCTGTATTGAGAGCATAGCCAATGCCCGTCTCTCGTGCCAGTTGCTTTGCAAAGGTTGTCTTTCCTGTTCCAGTGGGGCCGTAGAGGACGACTGGCTTGCCCGCTTCGAGTGCGACTTTCGCGTTTCGCTCGACATCGTTGGGGACAAGTATCTCTTCAGGAGTTTCATCACCACGCAGACTCACAACACGTTTGAGCCGATCAGATGCGAGTGACGATTCAAGAACAGCACGCCGAACCTGCCCAAGCCCTCGTTTGCCGTCGTGGATGACGTCAAGTTTCTCGTCCTCAACAAGGTATTCTAGGACTCGCTCGTCCGCAGCGTTGTGTATGGCATCGACGACGTCGTCTGTTACACGACGTAGGATTCCAATTTCGTTTTCTGCATCCTCTATTGTGTAGCCATCGTCAGACGAATTATTCATTGTCGAATACAGGAGCACCACAGTATATAAAATCCATTCAAATCTGTGGACATACGGTTTCGGAGAGGGTTCGCTCAGCGATGAGGAATATGGAGTACGAGGACGAGAGCAACAGTTACCGCTCTTTATACTCCTCGACTAAGCTAAACAATTCCTCAACATCAATTGCTAACTGGCTTACTTTCTCACTCAGATCTTGCAGAGTAGTCGGAAGAGAGAGTGTTGCTTTGTGTGAATGGACAAATCGCTCACCTTCAGACGTCAAGCTATACCGTTCAATGAGTTCCCCATCGAGAGTTGCCTGATCACTTGATATTCGAGTTATGAAGCCGGAACCGCTCCGACCCATCTTAGTGTCTATTCGCTGTTGAACCTCGCTGTTAGCATTTGCTCCAACTGGATTGCGTATTTCATCAATTCGTGCTGCACCCTCTGTCATCAAATACACTAGAATGCGTTGAGATAGTTCGTCAATCTCGTATGTTTCATTGTCATCTTCTCTATCATAGATTATGACTGCCATAGTGGGTTCCACCAAACAATCCCTGATAAAAGTATTTGATTTATTATTTTACCATGTCAAGACAGAGAGTACCTGACTCACGTACGAGGGCATTCGAGTAATATCGATATACTGATGGAAAGTATGGGTCAAAGACATTAATCATGGACGAAATGAATACGGAAGATGGAGACCGAATTTCTGTGGGGACGGAAGTCATTGACCGAGCTAAAGATGGTCAAGCCCCTGCAGTGGTCATTCGCCAACCAGATGCAGTTTGTGAGGAGTGGGACGTTCCAGGAACTGGCAAAACGGTCGCCGATTTCAATCCAGAATATGAACCCGATGCGGTGGTCTCAATTGTTGCATTCAAAGGCCAGTTAGAAGAGAAGGTTCCAGACTGGGATAGTCGACCGGCTGATGAACTGTGGGGCGTCGCTAAGAATGCCGGAGTCAGACGATACGCATATCCAGAGCCACGGTTGTGCCGTCGTAGCGGGGGACTTCCTGAGACCATCCAGACCTACCATCAACTCATTTGCTACCAGCACGCGAGGCTCATCCAGCTCGCGACGGGAATTGATGATAATTCTTTCCTCTGGTCGAAGTACGAGGAGCTTCGAGACGGTGAAATCCGTATGTCGTCGATTACGAAGGAGGATAAGTACCAGCTACAGGAAGACTACGGGACGTGCATCTACTGTGGTGAAGAAGGCAAGACGACATTTGACCACGTCATTCCACTGAGCAATGGAGGTGCTGATACGATTAGTAATCAGGTTCCTGCCTGCAAGTCCTGCAATTCATCGAAGGGGAGCAAGGACGTAATCGAGTGGCACCAAGAGTTGGATGAGCCAGTTTCTCGCGTCGTCTGGGGGAAATACATCAAGCAGTACAAGAGCATTCTTGCAGACGAAGGGCGATTAAAGGACGAACTTACGCCAGAAGATCGGGACAAGTGGGACGGGGTGAAAATCAAGCGGAACGTTCTTGAGCGAATCAAAGAACGTTCACGGTGAGTAAGTTAGAGAAAAGGAATCATCGTTGCGCTGTTTAGTTTAGAAGTTCTCGCCCAATATCGTCGGCTGCCAGCACCTCGGCGACGGAACAGTCTGAACGGATCAGCTTCGAGGGCATCGAACGGTGGCGCTAGAGTCGCCAACTGATTGTGGCCACAATCAGCGGTGGCTTGATCGGATATAGCTTGTCAGGAGACAGCTCGGCGACCGAGTGTAAATATGAGCATTGCCTCCAGTATTTTGCCGATCGCAGAAATGCCAATTCCAAGCACTTCACTCCCTCCAGAGACAGTATAGCTCCCGTTGGAGAACGTAAACAACCGACGGAAGCTGAACAGTAATACATCATCCACGATATCTAACCGGAACAATCCTTGCCAGCTGAACACAATGGTTTCTGTCGGCGTCTGAATCCCACTATAGAACAACACAATAGCTGCAACTGCCCACATCAAAACAACCATCTTCAGCACATGGCCAGGACTCTCACCGTACCACATTCCCCATTTCAACAGCGAGTTCCGAATCGACGCGGTCGAGAGAACACGTCGCTTCCGCTCGGTCTCTCGCTCCCGAACGTTATACTTCCGCGCCTTCCCCCCATACGGACCGTCTCTGTACGCCGATTTGAGGTTGCCATAGACTTCTGTTGCTTCATCAAGGGCTTCTAGTTGACGTGGTAACGACTTATCGCAACTATCAGTACTCGTATTAGATACTTTCTTGCGACTCCTATGTCTGTTCCAAACCCGAAACGGGGTTCCAGCTATATGATTTATTCGTGCTGGCCACTTCGGAATAGACTCAAATGGCGATTCAGGCGGTGTCTCGGTTATTGGCTCAGTTTCTCGGCCGAACCCCCTGTCCGAAACGCTCGGGATGTCAAATTTTTGGTGTAGGCAGTCAGGTTCAGCGAGTTTATCCGCTTCATATTCAGAGAGTAGTCGACTCCCGAACTCTGTTTCGTCATCTAAATTTGCTCCTGAGAAACGACTGTCACTCAGGTTAGCATCGGTGAAATCGCAATTAATTATCCGGCAGTCACTAAAGTCACTCTCCGAGAGGTCCGCGGCAGTGAAGAATGAGTCCCGAATCGTCCCCCCACCGAATATCGACAAGTCGAGATTGCTCTGATGCAGGCGTGACTTTCGGATAGACGCCTCGGTGAAGTCAATATTTGTTCCATCGATTCCCCACAGTTCCGTATCTACGATTGACGCCCGATGGAAGGTAGTTCCGTCTAAGTTTGTCAGTTGGAACTCCGTTTGATTACAAGTGGAGCCATCGAATCGCGCCTTACGAAGGGCTGGCTTGTTTCCAGAGTCTGGGCTCTCCTGAAACGTGGCTGATTTGAGATCCGTGTGGGCGAAATCTGCTCCGACGAGATTTGCTCCATCGAATGAAACGCCCCGGAGGTTTGATTCAGCGAAATCTGCCCGCGGAATCGACATATCGGCAAAATCGAGGTCGGTTCCGTCATCGATTTGATGGAGTTTGATTCCGGTAATGATCCCATCGACATCATCTAGCATGGACTTAATCTTTGAGTTCGACTTGTTTGACTCGTCGGAATGCAGAAAACAGTAGTTATTATCATGACCGATCCACACTTCCCGGTTGCATGACTGTGGAGGGACTGCGCTCTTTGCGCGGTCTGGTTCGCGGCTTCCATCATGCGTGCAACGTGGAGTGTAGGTCACTACTGACTCAGTTGAATGCAATTATTGTATGACCAATAAATGGTGCTACTTGAATCCCTTATTGAGTATATAAGTTTAAAATGATAGGAGTTCATTGCGTCCACATGGTATTTAAAATCGAGCCCGAAGAACCCGAAGAACCCGAGGAAGACAGGCCGGACGATTTCTATACGGAATCGTTTGAGAGTGAAGCCGCTTTCCATGACTACCTAGATCGATTTTACGACTATTACCCAAAGAACGACCTGCAAATAATCCCCGGAATCACGACGTACTCAAGAGACGAACTGACAGCCAATCTAGCAGAGTATGGATCCAGCTGGCGCGAAGTGGATGATTATAATGCCGTAGTCCGGCTGATTACTGATGGACGCACCGAAGAGGGGGCCTATCTCACACTCAACGGGGACAATGGATTGTTCACGATGTATACTGACGACCGCAAGAAAGGCTTTGTCGAAGACCATCTCATTCCCGACTTGGAAAAAACCCCGAACACGTACCCGTTACAAATCTCCTCATACCAAATCACCTCTCTTACCTCTAATATTATGTCTAAGCATGAGTCTGCGTACTCAAACGAGGTTATTCTCAAGCGGAAGCGAGGAGCGAGTAGCGAGGAGGTTCCCGACCGATTTGACACAGATGCTAAGCGGACTATCAACTATTATTCAAATGACGCCGCGAACATGCTCGACTATTTTCGGGAGACGTTTGACGTCCATCCAACCTCAATTCGAATTGTCGTTCCACATCGAATCGGATTTAAGATCGATAAGGCTGGAGTCCTGAAACTCGAGAGCGGGTCGGTCTCTGACCTTCTCAGAGAGATGGTAACGCCGCTGATTGACCGGATGATTGATGGAAAGAACGCATACGAAAGCGCGGATGTAGGTCGAGTCAGATTAGGCGAGAGAGAAGTGTCACAGTCCAGTCCAGCACTGATAACTCCCGTTGACGGCGAGAAGTTCGAACGAGAGGATATCAATGCGGCGTTTGATCTACTCCCGAGCCACAACTACATTCCAGTCGACCCCTACATTGAGTCTGATCCACTCTATTTCACATCAAATTTCTATGATGTAACACGGCGGTCTTACTTTGACCTCCGGGGGGACGCGTCGGCCCTTCGACTGTATCCCCGTGACGGAAGTGAAGACATGAGCGCATTTTTTGGTGTCCTAGATGTAATCCAGCAGGCAACAAGTATGGACGCGAAAGGTACTGAGAATCCGTTGGAGGTGACTACTGAATGACGACGATGAATGGCCAGGCACGAGGTTGGATAAAAAGTAAAGAGACGTTTGAGACAGATACCAACGAGGCAGATGCCGATAGGTTCGAAGATCTGGTTGACATACGAACCGACAATGAGGAGTTCACTGAACAACTCCTTAAACAGTATACGGATGAGCGAGACGCACACGAACGCCGGTTCATCCTTCGGTCTACGCTCATCACTGCGTTTGCACACGGAGGTGCATTCTTCAGTACGGACTGGACCATTGAGGGTCAGTTTGTGTTCCGTGAGATGGAATTTGGCCCTGCAGACCTCCTCGTTGCAGAAAGTCAAAACCACGGAAGCATCGCAATTTTGGCCGTTGCGATGACCTCTGAAGAGGAGAACGTTTTCGATCGAGTACAACGGCTCTGTGAATATGTCTCCGACAACATCTCCAGTATCGAGGGTGACTTAGATACGGTTCTTGCTGATGACGATGTGGCGGGTACGATTGCCCTCTATGGTGTCGACCGTGAGCGCGTCAGCAATGCTGTTGACGATGCAGGGGGTGACGATTGGTCTCCGGTGTCTGTTTGGGAACTGCAAAGTGGAGATGACAGCGGCGATAGCGAGCGGCTGACTCTGGCGACATGGGATGATACTGACCACCCGCTGAATTTCGTTCCCGGAGGCGGACTCGGCACAAAACTGGAGAACAAGGGTCTTCCTCTAATTGACACGAAGCATATTCAGATCGATCAATTCTCTGATTCCCATCACGAGAAATTGTTCAAGAATCTGTATGTTTGGCTATTTCACCAGCATGCGGGTCGTGACAAGACAAACTCATACTTTAGCGAAGAGGACCTCATAAAGTTTCTTACCGAGTCTGCAGACCAACCAACAAGACAGGAAGCAAAGCCTCGCGCTCAGGATCTTATTGAATGGTGGTATGAGCTAGATATGGTGAAACCAGCCCCGAACCCGGATAATTATGATGAAGAGGAAACGGTACACTCGATTGTTGGCCGGATGCGAATGAGCGACATCATTGATAAGAAAGTCGAAGAGTATCGGGCGGCCGTAATAGAAGCGTTGATTAAGAAGGATCTTCGGGAAGATTTTCCTACAGAAGGAATGGAGGAGGCGGATAACTAACTGTGCAGTGGTAGAATGCCACGGGGGAGTAGTGCTAAGTTCTCCTCTGAGTTGATATAGTTGACCTGGAGAGACATCTTCGTGAGTTGCCCAAATCGTAACCAACGTGCACCATCATGTGGATAACTTTACTTTTCTATTTTCCCCTCTGCGTGTTTATTCCTTTGAGGTAGTGTGGCCCAGTACTTTCCTGTCATTTTCACCCGACCACGGGTTACGTCCTTCGGCTGTCCGACGTTCCAATAAGAAACTCCATAATTATTCTTAATTATCTAAATTCAGCAGGGTAGAGGTTTTGTAATATATCATTGTATTACCCGTATGATTGATGTGTGAGTAGCCGTAAGAAAGCACTAGAATCGCAGCCTATCGCCGCGAAGTGGCAGCGGTAGGACATGAGCTTCCAAGCTTAAAGCGTGGGTCAAATCAGGAATCAATGTTCTTTCTTTCGAGGATCGTCAATAAACTCGTAGACGCCCCCACCAATATTTCTGACCAATCCAGCAGCTTCGAGCATCCCCAAACGCGTAGATATATGCTGCCGAGAGTATCCAAGCTCGTCGCCGAGATTTTTTGGCGTGTTTCGTCCCCATGGTTGATTGTCGGCTCGCCCTTTTTGGAGTGCGTCCAAGATCTCTCCATCGACACCGTCGAGTTTGAGGCTCACTAATTTTGACATCGGTTTAACCGTTACTTTACGCTTGTCTTTGCTATCGTAAATTTCTTACTTAAAGACCGTCCAATAGACCATACATTAGACCATACATTCGTAATCTATTAGTGGCTGGACAATAGACTAGTGAGAAAGGAGTGCGGAATTTCGGTGTAAAACCGGACGGCGCTGCAACGCCGCCCGCGCTTCTGGTTGCCAGAAGCATGACTAGCAATACCCTTTCCGTAGAAAAACGCATCGACCACCAACCACACTGTATCGGAGGACTCCACTAATGGCGTCCTTCGACGAGAAAACCAACGGCGGATTCCTCTCACTTGAGGCCCAATTCGGCACAAAAACCTTCCACCCAGTCAAACGCCTCGAACCCACTCCTGAAACCACCACGCAAGACCCCGACCAACCCACGCCCACTACCGACGAGCCAATCACCCGCGCGTACCTCGTCGAACTCCGCGTGGGCTTTCAAACCCGCACCAAGACCACCGGACAAGCGCCCTTCCTGTATTGCATCTACGCCACGCCGGACTGCCAACGGTTCTTCGAACGCCGCTGCCCGATCGACTACAACAAACAAAGCTTCCAGATTCCCGAGGACACCGAGACCTATCGCTCGGTCGCGACCACCAAAACGGGCAATCCGAACCTCCCTTCGACACCACCAGGCGAAACCCACGCAGAAACCCGCAGGCACTACCAACGCATCCTCAAATGCTGTTATGACATCGACGCCACCACCCACACCACTCCAACTGAGGTGCGCGCGTAGATGCTCCCCACCGAACGCCCTTCCCGAAGAGCGCTAGCTGTCGGCACACAACCCCACGACGAGTACCAGTCTGTGAGGCAGGACGAATTCTTATCAGAATTAGCACTTATGTGCGTAAGGTATTTATCCCTCGTCGGGAACCAGCAACCAAGGCATACGAGCCTGAATCGCCAGCGGGCGTATCCTTATCGACCCAAACGCGGCCAGAACGTACCGTACTCTAAGAGCACCAGCCACCGCCAACTCCACACTTGGTTCCCACCTATGAAACACACACCACGGAACCCCAGCAAGCGACGACGACTCCAGCCCGTCCACAACCCCAGCAAACACACGACCCTCCCCACACCCGACGAGCAACCATTCCACTGGAGGCGAGCGTAATGGCCCACAATCGTGAGCCACCGCGCACTCCTACCACAGACGACCACAGCGAGTGGTCACCAGACGACGAAATCACGGCAGCCGAAATCGAAGAAACATTCGACCAGTGCCCCCACTGTGGCACGTACATCGTTCAATGCGATGGGTCACACTCCTGCATTCCAGCCGACTACCAGCCCCATGCAGACGAGCCGGAACGCCGCCGTCGCATTGAGGCCAGCCCCTTCCCCGACGATGAGACAGTGCTCATCCTCAATCAGCCGACGAGCAGGGCCTACGCCTACCACGAACCCAACAACGAGAACAAACCACTCTGTTGGCCCCACACTGACGGCACATTTGACACCCTCTCACGAGCAGAGGCACACGACCAGCTTCAATCGCCCTGCCAGCGCTGTGAACGCATTCGCCAAAAACGGGAGGCAAACCAATGACCGACCGAGACACCGTTCTCGGACTGGCGTGTACGGATCCAATCCAGATCCGCACCAAGCATCGCACGCTCACGGGTGTCGTCTATCAGTGTGACCACCATGAACCCGAACTCACCTGCCGTGGCCCCGAACCCGGCGAGCACGTGCTGTACGTCGCAACACCCACTCACGACCTTTATCGCCTGCAGTACACCTACTACGAGGATATCGAGCACACCGAAGCCACACTCGAACACTACGACCTCTCACCGAGTGGGCGATACACCTGGCTTCGGACGGGTGCGCGTGTCGGGGCCATTACCAACCCAAGGGGAGGTGAGCAGGCGTGAGTTCCCCCGAACATTCGATCGTGCCAAAGCCACTGAATCCACGCGATCCGGAAATACTTACCCGACGCCTCTCACCAGGAGACAGCGTTCGTATCACGACGACCGACTTGCCGCGGACGATTCTGACGGTGAGAAAGACGAATCCACCGACGAGCCACGCACCGCAACTCGTCCTGACGGCACCGCCAATCACCACGACTGCACAGGACGAACTGCAACAAGCCACCTTCCACTGCACTGCCAGCCACGCCGATTCTGCCATGACTGTCATCGAGTACATCCACACCGCCAGAGACACCTCCATTCGCTGTATCGGTACGCTCACCACCATCGCCCATCTTCCACGGCTCTCAACGCCAGTAGACGACAGAACGGCCAAAGCAGAGGTGTCTACCAATGAGTAACACCACGATTTCCACTGACTTCGCTGCTAAAACCGCTGTGAAACCATCGAAATTCGAAGACCCGAGTACAGGAGGTGATCGATAGATGTCGGTAACAACCGATTCTGTCACCCAGCCACACCAACCGAGTCCGAAAAACGTCCAAAAGACCTTCTGGACGGACAGCCAGGGTGACGCACAACTCGATGCACTCGCCGCACTCAACGACTGTTCGCAGGGCGCACTCCTTCGGTCACTCGTTGACCAGGCCTTTACCGAGCAATTCGACGATCTCGAGCCAGCACATATCGAACACAATCAGGTTTCTGTCGAGGATCTCCAAGCACTCGCAAATGGCGAACTCACCGTTGAGGAACTCGATCTGACTACCAACACATCCGAGCCAGTCACGGAGTACGAACCGGATTCGTACTATCTCACAGTCACTCCCGACGACCTTGCTGAACCCGGTTCCGAACTCGACTGGGAAACCCTGCGGGATGCCGTGAAAAATCCCGAGGAGGGTGGCTATTGGAACGACGAGTTAGAAATCCACGAGAGCCGCGTTGACGAGACGACGCTGAAAGCCAGTTACCGTCCTGCGGCCCGCATTCTCACGGGGGTTGCTCGTTCGAACGCCTACAAGAACGGCATCGTGCCGCAGGCGACCATCGACGACCTCGTTGATGAGTACTGTCTGCATCTCACCAATCGGGTGATGGACGACGAGCAGGAACGCGGGAAAGCACATATCCGTGAGACGTACACGACGCTCATCACCGACCACTTGTACGAAAACCCGTCACCAGTCGCCAACTCATACTTCTGTACGAGGACACAGCGCACGAAGCGATTGCAGGCGGAAGTGAATACCGCTCACCGGCTCGCCCAGCAGGCCGACACCATCACCGACTTCGAGACGTGGAAACTGGACGAAGAAGAACGGAAACGGGAACGGGAACAAACGCGTGACACGAGTGAGAGCGACGCAGGCGGCGAGGTGACGCGTGACCAGTGGTTCTATGATCTCCACCACTGGGTGACCGAGATTCTGCAAGCGAAATATATCGGTCGCACGTATGCCATGGAACTTCGGCGGGATGCGTACGACATTCCCACTCCAGACACAGACGATACGGCCGATTGGAACGCCGACAACGTTGGAAAGAGCGCGCCGGGTGCCAATGATGACGACACACCGGCAACGGCGTTCGACGCACTCCATGAGCATCTCCGTACTGCGCGGACGGCCTTCGGGACTCTCCCAACAGAGGTAAAGGCCGAGGTTCTCGAAGACATCGACGATGCGTTGCTCGCCGCTGCGCGTTTCGACTAACGAGTACTCCAGCGATGATCGCCTGCGGTCGCAGCGATAGCTATCTCATGCTAATTGTCGAGTCACTTCTCACGTCCGTACATCTGTCTCTAGTGGCGGGTACAAACACAGATTCTTGTATTCTCAGACCAATGAGTCGGATAGATGGAAATCCCCGACGAACTCTGCTGTCTCTTTAGCAGCGAAATCGAAGCAGAGAATGGATCATACACGCTTACAGTGCCGACCCGAGAGATTGTGGACGGTGACCTCCAACCGGATGCCACATACCGCGTGGCGATACTGAAACACCCGTCGCCAGCGGATAGCACGGAACGAGAACCAACACAAGAGACAGTATCGACACCCACGCGTGACGAGCAGAATTCAGATCGCCAGTCGAGCCCAACAACAACCCCAGTCGAGGAAGGCGACCGCCGAACAGTCGAAATCGAAGACATCGGCGAGCAAGGCGATGGCATTGCTCGTATCGACCGTGGCTACGTGATTATCGTGCCCGATACAGAACAACGTGACCGGGTCACCGTCGAGATCAACAACGTCACACCCAGTGTCGCCTTCGCGGAGGTCGTCGAACGAAAAGCCTACTACGAATAGACTTCCGATTTGTTCTCGAAGCGGTTCTACGCTCGTGCGACCACGGTTTCGTGGCGGTCAGTGCGAATGAACAGCCCGTTCGCACTCGAACGGAGGAAAGAATAAGAGACTAGCCATCGCTGTGTACCGACCAATCCTCGACTGTGCTCGATCCACCTACCGGCAACTCGATAGAAGTGATATCACTCAGCGAATCGTGGTCCAGCCGTGAAACCCGATTCCTCAGAAAATCGGACTCCGATGCCGCCAGCCACCCCTCGAACAGAGTGATATCACAATTGTCGGTCTTCTTCTCGTCCACACGATTCCAGCAACTCCGTCCGGTCGATGAAACAGAAGACGGTTCTCACGGTGGATAGCAACACGAAGACACGCAAACCACGAACGGACACGAAGCACCGACAAATCACGGCGTTCCGGACGACCATGAGTCGTCCTCACTACAACCGCTGTCCTACGGACTTCTAGAGTACATAGGCACTTAGTATTTTCTCTAACTGTAAGCGAGTTAATTTTGTTTAGTTGCTAGTTTCCGTAGTGTTTCTTCCGTGTTGTTGAAGAATAACCGTCTCTCTTCGTCGGTTTCGTCCCTACACCCAGACGAATGTGGGAGAAACTCGAACGACGAGAACACGACTGTTTGTGATATCACTCTTATTTGGGGCGTACACCCAACCACACATCACAGTGATCGCCCTTCGATCGTATTCTGTCGAACTCCTCTCACCACCCGATGCAAATATTTGTGAGTTCTAAAATCAATGACTGGGTTCGATCCCACCCCCAACCAAGACGCCACCGACAACATCCGACAGCGGTGGCGTGAAAACACCGATACATTCGGACGTGTCTACGATACAATCCTTGGAACCATGGTGAGGGTCCTCTGAATTTCGGTGTCGCAGCCGAGTCCGCATAATTCAGTGAAGGACAAACTCTCGTTCGAATACTCCCGACGAGAACAGCCCATGTTTAAACTGAAACAAACACAGCCACAAGAACGACAGGTGAGTGACCCGACACGCCGCTATTGAAACGCCACATCTGTTCGATTAAGGAGACGGCGTTCGAAATAATGAGTGTTGTTTCATTAGACATCGGATTGAAGCAGTAGCTATGGACGAAACGGGGGGAGTATCTTACAAACACGTCTTGGTGCCGACGGATGGGAGCAAAGCGGCAAAGCGCGCAACCGAACAGGCAGTAGAACTCGTAAAAGAGAGCAATGGAACAGTACACGCACTCTACGTGATGGACATGGGGGACGCAAGTTTTGTTGCAATCCCGAGCGACATCAAGGAGACACGGCAGCGACTAGAGAAAAAGGGGCGTGCATTTGTAAACGAAATAGAAGAACAAGCCGAAGAAAGCGGAGTCAACTGCGTTGCCGTCGTAAAATCAGGAATCCCGGAAAACGAGATCGTCGAGTATGTCCATGAAAATGATGTCGATCTCGTAGTAATGGGAAGACGAGGACGGTCAGACCCTGACAAGCCGCTCATTGGTTCGACGACGAAACGTGTTCTTGGCCAAACTGACATCCCAGTTCGTGTGGTTTGATATTCAAGATAACTTCAGCTTGTAATTAACCTTGGCTAAGCGTACGTTATCAAGGAGAACGTTGATAACGACTCACTAAACCACGTGGCAAAAGCATCGGATATAGGCTGCCAGTAGAGAACAAGTAGATACGGTGATCCAATTAGCAGGGGATCTTCATCGAAATCTCCGTGAATTTGGGTGGTTACAACATGAATGTATTTGGTTGGCATAGCGTAGAGACCTAAGCACCTCCATGACAGTCCTGTATCTCAAGATGAGTCGCATCGGTAACCCGTCCTCTGCATCGTGATCACTAGACCAGACGAGATTTCGGTCTCTTCTTGAACCCACTCCATCGTCCACTCTTGACCAATCGTTGCAAGTACCAACGTCGCCTCGAGCCGAGCAAAATCAGGATTAATACATGACCGTCGAATCCGATCAGTATGAACAATATCTCCAAAATAAGAGAGACTGTGGTGAGATTCAGTAGTGAACACAACTAGTGAACATCATTGGCATCAGTCGTCGGTGACGGCGAAGGTGATGTGTCCTGATGTGAGCTACAAACCGTCGCGAACGCTGTCCGTGGACGGCGCAATGGGCGTCGACGGACATCACATTGAGATCACGTTCGTCCAACCCGTCCTCGCAGGGTGGATGCGACCCCGCGAAGCCAACGCGGGAGGGGACGAAGGGCGCTAATTATACCGTCGTAATCACGGGAGACAAGATGGGTAAGTACGAGAATGCACTCCGCCTCAATGGCAATAAACTCCCATCCTATTCACTTTCAGCGGACATCGTTTGTTCCTTAGAGGTCTTACCGCGATTCAAGCCGCATCGGCAATCCCTCTTCCGTTTGCATGGTGATTTCCGGCCCGAACGAAATCGGAGTCTCGTCGTTCGCCCACTCCAACGTCCATTGTTGGCCAATCGTCGCTAACAAGCGTCGCTTCGAGTCGGGCAAAATCACGACCGAGACACGACCGTCGACCACCGCCGAAGGGGATGAACGCATACTCCGGAAGTTCTTTTTCGAACACCGGTGTCCACCGATCAGGACGGAACGACTCTGGGTCATCGTAGAAGCGTTCATCCCGATGTACGGCCAGCATCGGGAGATGAACTTCCGTATCCGGAGGAATCTGATAACCATCGACTTCAACGGCCTGTGTCGTCTGTCGAGGAAGTGTATGCACTGGTGGATACAGTCGGAGTGTTTCGGTGACAATATGAGATATGATCCCCAAATCGACTTTTCGGCTTCTGTATTGCTGTGTTTCGACACTATTCACTTCGAGTGGTTTATTGGCTAGCCGAAGATATTCCGTGGCGTGTCGCTTGTCGAGCGCGCTCGTGGACTCATCGAACTCACCCGTCCAGGAAATGCTGTCACATCCGGTGTGTTGACGTTCATTGGCGCATTCGTTGCTGACGGCGGTAGTATTCTTTCTGACGGCGGTACTGTTGGCGCAGCGGTCGCAACAACCATTCTGGCAACGGGTGGAGGAATGGCAATCAACGATTATTTCGACCGGGATATTGACCGGATCAACAACCCCGAGCGACCGATTCCACGCGGGGCTGTCGCTCCTCAGACGGTACTCGTCTTTAGCTTCGTGCTCTTCGCGATTGCTGGTGTACTCGCGTTTATGCTTCCGTTGCTGGCAGCGGCCATTGCGGTCGTGAATCTAATTGCCCTCGTGACGTACACGGAGTTTTTCAAGGGACTCCCCGGAGTTGGTAATGTCCTTGTCTCTTATCTTGGCGGGAGTACATTCCTCTTTGGTGCTGCCGCAGTTGGTCAGTTGAGTACACCAATCGTTGTATTGTTTCTCTTGGCAGCCCTTTCGACGTTTGCCCGAGAGGTCATCAAGGATATTGAAGATCTTGTAGGCGACCGCGAAGAAGGCCTGAATACACTTCCCATCGCAATTGGAGAGCGATCAGCACTTGCGATGGCAACAGCAGTGTTACTCGTCGCGATAGTCGCAAGTCCTGTCCCGTATGTACTCGGTACGTTTGGAGTCGCGTATCTCGTTATCGTAGCACCCGCGATTCTTGTGACGCTTTACGCTGGATATCTGAGTTATACCGATCCAGCGGAGAGCCAATCCCTTTTGAAGTACGGGATGTATATTTCAGTGGCGGCATTTGTTGTCGGACGTGTTACGCTGTTACTGTGAACGAAGGTGTTGATATTATATTATCTGATTGCATTGGAAATACCATAGAATATTCTATGATTTCTAGACTTTGTGGAGAAAATAGCAACTATCTAAATGAGGTGGGCTGAACCTAGTCTCAGAATCAAAAACCGTGACTGCAAAACGACGAGCGAAAAACCCAATTACTGATGAAGAATTCGTTGTACAAAGTGTGATTAACGAGACGGTTGATTCAGCACGTCTTGCCACCCTACGCACCCTCGACGCCATTTCAAATCCGGTCACACAATCTGAGATCATCCGCAATGCGGACATTACTCGGCAGGCGGCCTCAAATCATCTCGCAGTTCTTCAGAATCATGGATTCATCCGTAGCCAGAAGGCAAGGATCAAGCTAACGGCTGGCGGCATAGCACTACTGGATGTACTCGAATCTTGTCTTCAAATATTATCGATTAAGGAATTAGCGTTCCTGACCAGATCCGACCATCCGGTCGCCATTCTGCGAGAATTCAAAGGAGAACCCTATCGAATTGCTGAACTACACGCAGCGATGGGTGGTACACCATCACAATCAACGATTAGACGGATTCTTGGTGACCTCCAAAACTATGGATGGATTGAAGAGAGCAATAGAGAGAAGCAAATCACCGCGCTTGGACGCCAAGTATTAGAGGCATACAATGAACTCTCGCTTTCTGTTCAACAGCTCATCGAAAAAGCACCGTGGCTTCAGCGTCTTCCGTTAGAAGATGCTACATTCCCCATACAGGAACTCTCTGATGCCAAATTAGTCGTTTCAGATCCTGCTCGCCCCGCTTCCGTGCTTTCAGCAGCACTCACACTTTATGACTGGGATACAAGCCAATTTCGCGGACTATGTTCAATTTACAACCCGGTTCTGTTTCATACATATCGGGCCGCGTACCGGCTCTTCGATTACAGTATTGACTCTGAAATGATATTCGACTGGCCAACCTTCGCGAAAATCACGAAGGCAACAGAAACACGGTATATACTCGATTCGTTGGATTTCAGTGACTACGAAGTGTATGCACTCGATTACCCACATACGCTTGGTATCGGAATCTACGACAATCGTCGAGTCGCAGTCGGAGCGTACAATGAGTCCGGAGATGGAAATCATATCGCGATGATCGTTAGTTCGAATGACAAACTAGTCGAGTGGGGAATCGATTTGTATGAATCTTATCGTGCAGATGCTACTCCCGCCACGGAAACAGACATCGGGAGACTATAGCTGACGTGAGACGCCAAATAGTATGCACCTGATGTTGACACATCAACTATTATATGATTCCTCGTTTTCCAGTGTTCCACACACTTTTACGGTGTAAACGGCGGTGCAAATAATACACCCCACTGAGTAGCGATAGTCACGCCAGAGGTCGATGCCAATACCTGCCACCGGAGTTGCTCAACACGTGACAACACATAGACTCCGTGTCGAATTGCGTGGCTCTCGGGTGAGAAGTCACCGGTGTGCAAACCGCGCGAACATCAGTGGACTCTAAGCACTCGTTCGCAGACACACCGGCCGCCTCTGGCAATAGCATTGCAATCATGCACCAGAGCAATCAGAACTTCGAGAGAGACTGTTGTAAAGCTTCCCTGCCAAAACACAACCGTCGCTGCATTCAGAGAGAAGATGGAACTCCGAATTGGACGACTTCAGCACACGACGGAACGGCATCGTGGGTAGAAGAATCAATCCCACCACAGCACCCACAAACGACACCGGGACAATCCGAGAGCTTCCCGTACCGAGATCCTGACCAGCTCCGTTCGGTGTACGACCGAATCAGAACGATTGCTGGGACGGCGTCTCACTTCGGGATCTCGGAATCGACTGCTCGCACGTGGCTGATTCAGTATGACATCTACGATCCAGCGACCGATGGACTACCAGCACTGGCTGAATACCTCGAAAAATTAGCTCCCGAAGATCTCGGTCTCACACCACTGGGTGAACGACGATGACGGGGACACAGTGGGAGACTCAGTGCGTCGGTAACGAGTCTCCTATTGCTATCGAGAATCTCGCCAAGCACGTTCAGTCGCTGACCGACCGCATCGACGATCTCGAACACGAAGTCGCCGAAAAAGACCAGCGAATTGAGGAGCTTGAAGCGCAGACAACCATCGAATGGCGTGGAGAAGAAAAGAAAGCGGAGAATCTCTGGGTTGGACCATACCCACTCGGCAAAGCCGTCGAACGACACGGCGAACGACTGGACGACCACGACCAACGCATCGACGATCTTGAACGCGGTGAAGTCGACGTGAGCGACGTCCTCGATCTTGATGGCACAGGAAACCAACTGCAGATTCAACGCGATACAGCCGCTCGGAAGACCGGCAGTCACGACCTCTCGAAGAACAAGGAGCGTGCAACCTTCGTCTGGGCAGCCTTCCACGAGCGCGCACGACGAGGTCACGGTAAGATGCGAATGCCATCGTGGCTCGTTAAACAGATCCTCGACGAACACGATCTGGACACTAACCCAAACACGGTGCGCCGTGTCATGGAGTTCGTCGCACGAGGAACGAGTCAGAGTGAGACGCCTGATCCAGAGGACAACAGCAATCTTGTCACACTGAAACACCGCAACGAAAAAAACGTCCTCGTAGCTGACGAGGATGAGTGGGAGACGTTCTTTGTAGCACAGATGGAGCACATCAGTACAGGAGACAAGAACACGGATGCCAACAACCAGAGAAGCGACGATGGCAGTAACGATCAGGAAAACCCAGACGTAGTGGCGGAAGACGTTGACGAAGAGTTCGATGTTCTCTCGTCAGCGTCAGTAATCACGTCCGACGAAGACGAGAGCATCACGGAGGAGATTACGGTGTCGTAATCACCACCGAGCCACCGACCGTAATCGACGACCTTCGAGAGATGAGGAGGGGGTGCAACTTGCACCCCCTCTGAGGGCGGAATGAACGGGTGACTACTGGAGGGTGTAATTGCTTCTTCTTCTCTTCGTGGGTTGAAGAGAAGGAAAGAAGCAGTTTAGCTGATTACACTGGGCGGCTGAAGGAGATTACGACAGTGTAATCTGTTCGCTATCGCCGGTCAAGAATAGGATTTCGAAGGGCGACAACCTCCCGTCATGATCGTGTCGACGTTGTCCTCGTCAATATCGTTCGTTGCTACCAACAGTAGCAATTTTTTCTGACCGACGATTGCTATGGAGTTCACCAACGGCACATGATTTCACAAGAGTATGCGCCGATAGAGACGAGGTCGTTTACTCTCCAGACAACTACACACGAATGAACAGCCAAATTATCCCTGAGCCTCAACGACCAGCATAATGTCTCGGGACGGTAAGCCAAACGACGGGATGCTTAGGGAAGAGCTAGGCGAGTTCGGATTCTCGAACAAAGAGATCGATGTCTATCTCACTCTCTTAGAGCAAGGAGAAGCAACCACGGGTGCCATTTCAGAAGACGCTGACGTCACACAGCAAGCGGTATACACCATCACCGACCGGCTGGAAGACCGTGGCTTAGTCCATGTTAACGATCACGCGTCACCGAAGACAATTCGTGCCATACCGCCGGAGGAATCGATGGCAACCCTCGCAAGTCGAATAGATTCGATAACACCAGTTCTCAAAGATCGGTTTAACGACACAGAACCTCGGACTCCGGAGCTGAAGATGGTGAAGTCTCAAAAGACTGCAATCAAACGATTGCGAGACGCCATCTCGAAAGCACAAAGAGAAGTTATCGTTGCAATTCCTAAACAAATATACCCAGAAATTGAGTCAGAACTACAGGCTGCAGTCGGGCGAGATCTTCTTGTTTTCCTCCTGGTCCAAGACGTAGATGACCTTGAAGAAGCGCGAAAGCGGTATAGGGGTGCCGCAGATGTTGTTCGGTGTTGGAGCGAGAATGTCCTATTCCTGTTTGCCACAGATACCCAGTCAAGAAAGCATCAAACAACACAGTCGGTTTTGATAGGTGATGCCCAATTATTGTCTGGAACTCACGATCGTGGCGACGGTGTCGCAGTCTCGGAACGACACTTAGCAGGCTCTGTTCGCGGAATGTTCTTTGGCGTCTATTGGCTAGCAGGGGAGGAAGTCTTCGTCACTGAACCAGATTCGCTCCCGAAAACGTTCGAGTGGTTTTGGCAGGCAGTCCTTCACGCACGGCTTCATCAAAAGTCAGGGATGGATCTCTGGGCAGACATCAAAACGACCAACGGGAAGACGATCTCCGGGACAGTGAGCCAAATCCGCCAGGCACTCGTTGAACCACCGACCAACGAACATACGTTGGAGACAAGTCTCTACATTGAGACCGATGCAGGCGAAGTCAGTGTTGGGGGACAAAATACGATTTTGGAAGATTACGAAGCGACGTCGGTCACTTTTCGACTGAATTGATTAGTTGATTTGTTCACGGGACAAAGTACTTTTCACGTCCATTCAAATCCTTGACGCAGACACATCGATAGTATCTCGTGACATATTTTGATTAATCATCTACATGAGAGTTAGAGATGAGGTCAATAATTTTTTATTTTATTAGTAGTAGAAGATTGCTAAATTTGTTAGATAGCAATCGTAAGCATCGTTATCTCTATAATCAAAATTCTCGCCAGAAACTTATTCAAGTGGTAGATTAAAGATTTGATCGCAATGGTAGACGAGAACGACTCGCTGAAAACGAACCGACGAAGTTTCATGAAAACAGCCGCTGGCCTTGGTGTTGCCAGTCTGGGTCTCTCATCGATGAATGGCTCAGCGGCTGCCGTTGAAACAGACAGTACCGACCAATGGACACGCGCAGAAGCAGAGCAGATCAAACTGACTGATGATACCACTGCACCGGTAATCAGCGACAATCCCAACTCGATTTCTGATGATTATTGGATTTGGGACACGTGGCCACTTCGGACGCGCGATGGTTCGATTGTGAAGATTAACGGGTGGCAAATCGTCTTCTCACTCACAGCACCCAACGACCTCGTCCCAGGTGCCCGCCACAATGCAGCGACCATTCGGTACTTCTACTCGCGGAACGGTAAGAATTGGCAAGAAGGTGGTAAGGCATTCGACGCTCCACTCGGCCATCATCAATGGGCCGGCTCTGCGATGTATGATCAGACCGAAGAGCAGATTTATCACTTCTACACGGCTGTCAGTCCCGAGCCGGAGTTCCGACAGCGGCCCGCACTGGGCATCGGTGCTTCGATTGAAACGAGTCCAAAGGGCGTCGAACTGACCGGCGACCAAGAACATCTCATCATGGGAACGCCTGACGGTGAGATGTACCAGACACTGGAACAATCAAAGGATCAAGGTATCGTCTATGCGTTCCGTGATCCGTGGTATTTCAAGCATCCTGAAACGGGTGAAGACCTTGCCGTGTTCGAGGCGAACACGCCAACTGGGAGTAAGGATCCAAGCGACCCAAAAAGCTTCAACGGAAACATCGGCGTCATGCGGGCAACAAATGATGAGTTGACCGAGTGGGAACTATTGCCGCCAGTGATGGAAGCGATCGGAACCAACCAACAGCTCGAGCGCCCTCACTTTGTATTCAACGACGGCAAGTGGTATCTGTTCACTATTAGTCACAAGTTCACTTTCGCGCCTGGTCTGAGCGGTCCTGACGCTCTGTACGGGTTCGTGGGCGATTCACTGTATGGTGACTACAAACCGCTCAACGAGAGTGGACTAGTTATTGCAAATCCCGAAGAAGCACCATTTCAAGCGTATTCGTGGCTTGCGATGCCCCAAGGGGACAACATCTTGGTCGAAAGCTTCGAGAACTTCCGTGGGCTCGACAATACGTCCCGCGGTTCGATCAGCCTCGACGAAGTGGGTTATCTTCCATCAGAAGAGCAAAAGGAACTCTTTGGCGGAACGCTTGCTCCCAGTCTGAAAGTCCAACTTAACGGTACAGAGACAAAGATTGTCGCCGAGCTCAACGACGGTCACTTCTTGCCATCAGTCGGTCGATCGGGCTGAGGTTTCACTAAAATATCAGCCTACAGAATTCCGGGAGTTCTCAGTCACAAGGACTCTCGAATCTTGGCTTTGATTGCGTCGTGATCCCCGATAAGTGGTACAAGCGTGTTCGGAGATAGCCTCGTTCGTGGTAGACCACCACTTCTGGAGCTTCCAGTGCGCTCAAAAACGTCTCGATCAGCGGCCTCGCCAAGCACGTCCAGTCACCCACTGACCGTGTTGACGACCTCGAAGCAGAAGTTGCTGAGAAAGACAAGCGAAAGCCCACAGAAAAGCACTTGCCCGCAAAACGCAGTCCGCTGGCGAATGCATCGATGAGTTGCAAGCTCGCGAGTTCGAGAAAGGCACAAACTTGCTCACTGGCGACGTTGAAGAAGACCGCATCACTGTCGAGGGAACCACGCCGGACGCATCTACGTTACCAAACTCCAGCGTGACACCTATGAGTACGGGGGTGCAAAGACAGAGACAGCCTTCGACAGTTTGCACGCGAACATCCATGATACGCTCGAAGGATTCGACGAGTTTTCGATGAAGGCGAGAGCGATCGTAATCGAGAGCCTTGATGACACGCTACTCATCGTTATCGCAAACGAATAACGATCGTAACCGTAGATATTGGGTCGCATGCGTGGATAGCGGCAAGCGTCCGTCTAGCCACACCGTCAGTAGGCCTCAATTGAATTATCTCCAATATTCATGCACACATTTATGCTAGTGCACCGGCGAAACAAGTCATGGAGATCCCCGATGAGTTGCTCTGCTTGTTCAGCGAATGCATCGAGGAACAAAAAGAGACCTATACCATCATGGTCCCAAAAGAGGAGCTAACAGATGGTGTTATCCAAGAAAATGGCACGTACCGGGTGGCTCTGATCAAACCCGCATCAAATGCAACAGACAGTGTAGAGTCGACCCAACCCCACGACGATTCTGGGCCGCCTGTCGAGGAAGGAGAGCGCCGAAATGTTGAAATCGAAGGGATTGGGGACCAAGGCGATGGGATCGCCAAGGTTGAACGGGGCTATATTGTTATTGTTCCCGATACGGAACAACACGAACGTGTGGGTATCGAAATTACGGACGTGACACCGACTGTCGCTTTTGCCGAAGTCGTCGATCGGGAATTAGAGAACGAATAGTTGATGACCTGTCGATCTTAGAATTGATATAATATAAATAGAAATTATAGCTCGGTGTACGAGAGTAAATGCAGTATCAAGAATTGCAAGGAGGTCACCTTCGAACTGCAACAGGTCGAAATTCTCGCTACTCCGTGCTATGGAGGCGCCAGCGTTCGAAAAAGAGGTCATATCCATTCGGGGTCTCTTCGAACGTCGCGGAAACGCGGTCACCATGTTCGGTCACAGTGTAAAACTGACCGTCGGCAATGTCGAGCGACTCCGGAACCAAGACCAATTCTCGCGTTCGTCCACCACTCGACAGCAACAGCGAAAGAGTTCCTCCGTTGCTCTCGACCTTTGCTCTCATAATCCCTCGATACGATTCGTAAGTTCTAGTTAGCGGCGCGAACTTCTCTCGGAGCGCAAACTGCGGAACGGCGGTCTCATCGTCACCCTGTTGGATGGCAAGAATAGCAGGAGCTACATACATTGGATGCGGATTTGCGTCGGCATTGCACAGTAGTGCAATCCCAATACCGGCGTCTTCAAGGAATCCAACATATGCGTTTGAGACGCCGACCGAGCCACCGTGCCCGACTAACGTGTCCCCGAGGAAATCCTGAATCATCCAACCATAGCCGTATTTCTGCCGAGCGCCGTCAAGTGTGACGCGGCGCGTCGCATGTCGGTCGTGCATTTCGGCGATGGAACTTTCATTTACGAGTGTCTCACCGTTGAACGAACCACCGCTCATCTGGAGTTGGAGATACGAGCTAAGATCTCGAACCGAGGACAATAGGCCACCGGGGGCGTACATACGCTCGTCAAACGGGAACGAAGCAGGGGTCGGAGTTCCGTCATCTTTGTAGTACGGGGTCAACCGGTCGTCTTCAGACTCAAACGCGTTCTTCTCGAACGTCGATCGTTCCATCCCGAGCGGTTCAAGAATCTCTGATTCGATGTACGCCGCGTATTCCTGCCCAGTGACGGCTTCAATAACTTCGCCGAGGAGTGTGTAACCAGAGTTGTAGTAGAAGAAGCGGTCACCGTCATCGCGGGCGGCGGCCGACCCACGGACATGTGCTTCGAAGTCCAACCGACTACTAAGTGGTGGCGCCGTTGACCCTTCATCGCTACCGGAGTAACGCTGAATGAGAACTACCGCCATGCCATCGCTTGGGATCCCAGATGAGTGGGTCATTAGATCGCGGACGGTGACGGGTGGTCCCGGATAATCGTCGGCAAGTGGAAGATACTTGGAAACCGGGTCCTCAACGCTCAGTTGTCCTGCTTCGACTAGCTGCATAATCGCTAGCGTCGTGAACGACTTGGTACACGAACCGATTCCGAACAGGGTTCGGTCGGTGGCAGGCGCGTTCGTCTTCAGTTCGCGGGCACCGAACCCATTCGAGTACCGGATGCCATTTTGATCGACTATCGTGAGCGCGGCACCTGGAACCTGACTGTCTGAAAGCCAGTTGTGTACAAACGTCTCTATTTTCTCCGTCAATATTTCATCCATATTGTATTTTTGTAGTAGTGTTCGTTCATTAGGGATTGTGTAACCACAGCCTGTATACCCGGGCTGATGTGGCGAGGGTAGACTCACTCAGGTGTGATGCCGTGTCCGGGACCGTCGATGTCGATGGTCGGACCGTGATCCACTTCGGCAACGTCATCTGCGAGCAGAAGATTCCCGTCCAAATCCACGTATGAGAACGCACCGGTCCCAGCGACAACGTGGGCGCTGGTGTGGATGCCAATTGCGCTTTCGAGCATGCACCCGAGCATGAGTTCAAGATTCGCGGCCTTCGCGATAGAGACGATATCGGCGACCTGCAGCACGCCCGCCTTACCAAGTTTGACGTTTATAATGTCGGCAGCGTTCCGGCGTACAACTTCGATTGCGTCCTCAGAGTTGAACACCGCCTCGTCAGCCGCGACAGGCGTGTCCACGCGGTCACGAATGCGTGCAAGTCCCGCAACGTCGTCTTTCAGAACTGGCTGTTCGATGAGGTCGAGATGGACGTCGCGCTTTTCAACTTCCTTTGCGAACCACGCGGTTTCCTTGGGTGTCCATCCCTGGTTTGCGTCCACCTTCAGATGGACGTCAGGCGCGCTCTCATGAATCGCGACTACACGCTCGACATCCTCGTGGACGTCGTTTCCGGTCTTAATCTTGAGATGATCAAAGCCGTCGGCAGCGGCATTCGTCGCACTCGCACGGGCTGTATCGACGTCAACGATGGGAATCGTGAGGTCGGTCTCGACCGACGTCGGTGGACCGCCGAACAGCTCCGAGAGCGCGATGTCACGCTCGCGACAATAAACATCGAGAATTGCGGTTTCGACAGCGAACGCCGCCGCCGCCATCCCCGGAAATGCCGATCGAATCTTATTCACAAGTCTTCGGTAGTGCACGGTATCTTCCCCGATTATGAGGTCGGCCATTGTATCGGCGGTGAAGAGTGCCGCACCCTGTGTCTCGCCCGTGACCGTCGGGACAGGCGCGCCCTCGCCATAGCCCATAACACCATCAGCCGTCTCGATGGTGACTAGAACGTTCGACGCTTCATACTGAGTGCCGAGAGAGATTTCGAACGGCTCCGACAATGGCAAGTCAAGAGGTTCGACCGCCACGTTAGTAATCTCGCTCATGCGCTGCCTTCCAAGCTCTGTTTGACCATGGACAGTAGCTCCGCAGCTCCACCCTTGTGATAGATGTTCGCAGCGGGGAGGTCGTATTCGGTCTCCTCAGTAGCTGGGTCACCCCACGTCGAGACCGCGGCCACGGTCGCGTCCGAGAGGCTCTCAATAGCACGTTTCTCGGTTTCGACGCCGTCTACGTGGAAGCGCTCGAAGTGACTCCGCTGGACGCGGTCAGGCTGGTCGGCAAGCACCACCACATCAGGCCACGTGCCATGGAGAATGGCGAGCGTCACGCTCGAATACGCTCGGTGAGTGAGTGACGCCTGCCCTTCGACAAACACCAGATCGTGGTTCTCGGCGACTTTCGAGACAAGGTCTTCGACCGTGCCTGCAGTGAAATCAGCAGGGACGCGATCGATGACCACGCCTTGGTGCGCACCGACCATGATCCCTGTTTGACCGGTTGCCACCCATCCAGCATTGAGACCTGCGTTTTGAGCTGCCTTGTAGAGTTCAAACGTAGTCGTTCGCTTCCCTACAGCACAGTCGGTACCGAGCGTAAGCACTACATCTGCGCAGGCATCATCCACCGACCCGTCGCCCACGCGCAGGTCATCGTCAGCAGGTGGTTTTCGAACATCGAAGATTCGCGCGTCGTGGTCGGCGGCCAAAGACGACCACTGTTCGTCGTTGCTGAGGAAGACATGGAGGCCTGAAACGAGGTCACAACCGTATTCAATGGCTGTCTCGATCTCAGTCACCCACGCCTCGGGGAGTTGACCACCAGCGGGTGCGACCCCGATTACGAGTACCTCTACCTCAGGTGCTCGCTCGACAGCTTCGTCAACCGACTCCACAATAGGAATGTCAGGTGCGTCGGCTCTCCCAAGCACGTCGGCGGGTGTCTCTTCTGCGGTCTCGGAGTCAACAACGATCCGCGTGTCAAACACTTCGCTGTGCATCACCACACCGTTCGCGGTCTTTCCACCAGTTCGTCCGAATTCACCCTCAGCGAGCACTATCGCCGGAACTGGCACGTCAAACTTGTCTCGTAAATTCATGGCTTGACTAAAATAAATCACACCCTACGAAAACCCTACACCCTCCTATGGTGGGTCACTCTACACGGTACTTAGCAATGGCGTCAGTGTCGATGGTCACGCCGAATCCAGGATCATCCGGAAGCGTAAACGTTGCGCCGCTGGGAGTCCACTGCTCGCGCTCCTTGATAAGCGAGTCTTTAGCGTGGACGTTGAGGATGCCCGTCGGATACGCGACGGTCGGACACGCCGCCGCAAAGTGGGCGTTGGCCGCGGCACCGACACCGAGTTCAAGCATGCTTCCCATAAAACACGGCATGCCGTGGGCAGAGGCCACGGTCGCCACTTCTCGAGCCCGATTGAGACCCCCTGTTTTCGCGAGTTTGATGTTGACGATATCACAGGCGTCGGCCTGTGCGAGCGCAGCAACATCTCGTGGGGCAAAACAAGCTTCATCAGCTAGAATTGGCGGCGCAACAGCGTCTCGAACCCGGATAAGACCCGCAATATCATCGTAGTCGATGGGTTGTTCCACGAGGACGAGACCACTCGCCGCATCGTCGAGTATTGGAATTTTTCGGAGTGCCTCGGGGACGGACCATCCCTGATTCGCGTCGATTCGGATTCTAGCATCAGGAACCGCGTCAGTGATGGCCATGATTGCGTCGCGCTCAGCTTCAAAGTCGGGGTTACCGACCTTTATTTTGAATGCTAAAAATCCCTGCTCAGCTGCACGAGTCGCGTCGGCACGCACCTCGTCTGGCGATTTGATACCAATGGAATAGTGGAGGTCGATAGTTGGGTCGCTACGCGTGGGCCCACCGAGCAGATCGTATACGGGGAGGCCGCGAGCCTTCCCGAGGGCATCCCAAAGTGCCATGTCTATGCCACAGAGCGGGAACGGCTCGCCAGAGAGCACCTGCCGGCAGTCCTCGACAATTCGGGGAATATGATTGAGTCGTCGTCCCTCAACCAATGGCGCAAGTGTGTCTTCAATTAAGACGCAGATCGCGCCCTGCGAGAGACCGTGGGGCCACGACGAAAGCGGCGCAACTTCACCCAGGCCGGTCACGCCTGCGTCGGTCTCGACCTGGACGATCACGTGATCATAGGTCTGTTCGCCGGCAGTCGCTAGCGAAAGGCTAGTTTCATAGGTGGTTTCTGAGGGAACGGAGACCGGGATGACTTTAACATCAGTTACCTTCATAGTGTCACCACCTCCCCAGGTCGAGCACCCGTATGGTCGCCTTCTCGGACGACGAACTGGCCATTGACTAGCACGTAAGAGATGCCGTCAGGATAGTTTGCTGGATCCAGGAAGTCGCCCGATTGAGCGACCGTTTTGGGATCAAAGACGGTTACATCGGCTTTCGCATTTGCCTTTAGCACACCTCGGTCGGCGAGTCCCATCCGCGAAGCTGGCATTCCAGTCATCTTATGAACCGCCGACTCGACCGAAACGACTCCTTCGTTGCGAGCGTAGTGGCCGAGAACACGTGGGAAGGTTCCGTAATTTCGCGGGTGGGGGACCCCCTCGCCAAGTGGCCCATCCTGTTTTAGCGATGATCCGTCGCTTCCGACCATCGTGAGCTCGTGGCGCATGACGGTTCGCACGTCGTCTTCGTCCATGCCGAAGTTGACGTGCATCGTGCGGTTCTCGTCATGGAGTACTATATCAAGCAGGATATCCGCAGGGTCACGATTATTATCGTCCTGAGCCGCGAGCTCGGCGATAGTCTTCCCTTCGGTGTGTTTCAGGTTGGAATTCCGGACGCTCGTCACGAGGATGCCGCCCCACGTGCTCTTTTCGTCGGCTACCAATTCATCACGAATTTTCTCACGATCCCTGTCGTCTTGTAATCGTTCGAGCAACGCGTCGTCGCCGCCGTCGTGGGCCCAGTTGGGAAGGAGTGCCCCGAGCGTAGTTGAGGAAGCAACGTATGGGTACTGATCGCACTGCACGTCCACGCCGTCGCGTTCGCGCGCAAGCTCCATTTGCCGGAGCGTGTAGCGTATTTTCCCCCAGTTATTTGGACCGATTGCCTTGTGATGGGATATCTGAACGGGGATGTCTGCACAACGACCGATTTCCAGCGTCTCTTTAACGCTCTCAATAAGATCGTCGCTTTCTGAGCGCATGTGGGTAGCGTAGAAGCCGCCGTACTCAGTGGCCACCTCCGCCAGTGCAATCACTTCAGCGGTGTCGGCGTAACATCCAGGAGGGTAGAACAGCCCTGATGAGAGGCCGACTGCGCCGTCCTCCATCGCCTCGGCGACGATATCTCGCATTTCGACAAGTTCATTTTCGGTCGGCACTCGGTCGTCATAGCCAACGACCGCCGCCCGGACGTTGCCATGACCGATGAGTGATGCAACGTTGAGTGAGATGTCCGCCGCGAGGTAGTCGAGATATTCCGCCATCGATTCCCAATTGTCGGCGTCTACAGTATCGCCAAGGGCGTTGCTCTCGAACCAGTCGTCGACACCTTGGGCGGCCGCACCGTACCGCGGGGCCGCACTAGTGCCACAGTTCCCTACGACTTCGAGGGTCACACCTTGACGAACCTTACTGTGAGCTTCGCGGTTCGCTGGAAGGGTGAAGTCGGAGTGAGTATGAATATCTATGAATCCCGGTGCGACTGCCGCGCCGTCAAGATTGATAATCTCGTCGGCGTCGGCTTCGAAATGTCCGATCTCAACGATGCGACCGTCCGTGATAGCCACGTCGCCGCGATACCACGGTGACCCTGTACCATCCACGATTCGGCCGTCTCTGAGTAGGATATCGTGTCCCATGGCTCGCCAATCGCGGGCCCCTACCTAAAGTCCGGAACCTCACAAGGTCGGTCACAAGAGGGTCCGACCTTGCTCACGAGAAGATGCCTACGTACATGGCGAACAACGAGTACAACAGAGTACTGACAAGAAAGACAGCCCCATCTATCTGAATATTTATATATACGATCACGAACAGAGGGTAGGGCGCAAACAGCAGAAGCGTCTCGACCACGTACCACTGTCGGTCGGTGAGATTGAGGCGAGTGCGTACCGCCTCACGGGGCGTTCGCGAACGCTCAGAAGGAGGAGATTTCCATGAAACGTAACCACTTGTTCTATTATCGCTGGTGCCATCATCCTCCCCCGGTCGCTCATGTTCATCGCCATGGCTGATTGCGGGGTGGGTCCATTCGTCCCATTCAGCACCAACATCGCGCACGCTTCTTTCTTTGCGTCCATCACGCGGCTTATTTCGGTCACTCATAGCGTCACCTCTGTCTTCTCGATAGGAATGTCGAACTCGTAGCCGTTGTATACCGAGACCACGATTTCGCCATAGACGGTCGCGGCGTCACCAGCCGATAAATTGCCAGAAACTTGTCGTGCAGGAATGTGAACTGCAAGGTCGTTCTCACCAGGTAAAAGTGACCGCTGGCCTTTAAAGGGTGTGCTCGCGCTGTCATTGTAACCGGGATGAGCAACCGTCAGATGGACATACTGAATTCGGAGGGGTTCGTTCATCGAGCTGTTCACTCGGAGGTTGACCACAATAGCGCCGTTCTCAATATGGGTGTCCGCGATCCCGGCGGACGTCTCGTCGCGGCTGGTGACTGAAGCGTAGTTTTGTTCAGCCTCGGCGATAACTACTCCCGAAAGCAAGGCAATAACTAGAAGAGACGCTACGACCCGCCGACTCACGCTAAATCCTCCACGTTAGTCGGCAAGTCGTTTTGATCGACTAGCGCGTAGTCGCATGCCGAACATCGCCGCTCACCGACGAGCGACCGGCCACCACAGCAGGTCCTATGTTGCCCCTCTGGTTCAGCAAACTCGTTGCCACAGACCGGACACATCTGTAGTCCATACCGCAAAAGCGCGGCCATCGCCGTCCGATCCGCGGAGGAACGGTCGTCCCAGTCGGGAATACGCTCGGCAAGGAGATCGATCACTGCCATGTCGAGTGCGGCCACTGCCCGGGCCTCCCACTGGCGAACTGCAACCTCGTCGGTGTCGAAGGCGAACCAGTTTTCGCCACCACCAAGGTTCCGCCGCGCCGATACCTCGACTACACCGTCGAACTTCTTTACAATTGCTCGTTCAAGGACGTCGGAGTCGTTGACACCCTTAGCCGCGGTGGCTTGAATTCGCTCTTCAATCTCATCCGGAAGCCGGTAATCCTCATCAAGGAGTCCCACTGCGAGTAGTGCCTTGGTCGCCGGTAAATTGGACGAAAACACATCGGTCTCGTTCTTGCCGAATGCAACAAGTATCGACTCGGGGAGCGCGCGTGTTAGCTGCGGGGTCCCGGGAATTAGGTATCCGTGTAGCATAATGACTGCCCCACCGAGGGTGAACACTGCAATTGCGAGAATGGTGCCACCGACCGCATAGAGTGCCGCTGTTCCTAATCCAAGCAATACCACGTTGACTGCGGTGCAAGGCCAACAGCGGTTCGTGCCAGTATAGCGTGGGTTATGGAAACGCACATCATACCCTTTGAGGGAGTGCGTAAAACATTATCCACCTCAAATATACGGTAGTCAAATATTATTTTACAATATTGACATCCGCGCACTAACAAATATTTTCGGGTCAGAGGTGCTGTGGTGAGTGATCATGTACAAACCCAATCACACCACTACTGAATGGAACTGAAAAAGGTACTACCTGCCGCGTTTGTTCAATTATCTCCGTGGGTAGCGATTCAGGGTGGTCATTGCTATGAAATTTAAAACTTTCACATCAGCGATCGCGACGTACGCGACTGAAGGAATGCAGTCATCACCGTCGCTCAAATACGGTGAAGTTCACGCACTACCGATCTTCGCTGGCGCCTTCACCTAAACATCTCCTGATTTCAGGAGGGGGAAGATTCAAGCACATCGATAGACCTTCCCCTCCATGGGATTAGAGACCATTATTCAAATTGCCGAACAAGTCGGTGAGGACGATGAGGCTCGTCGGGCGGCGTTTCGCCGGGAGCTACAACAGTACGACGACGGAGAAATCGAGTCATTCACTGAAACCAATGATACCCTTGCCGCCGAGCGTGAGACTCTCAATGAACTCAAACGTGAGCTTGACAGTGAGGAAGGAAACATCGAGGAACTAGTTGAGTACACGGAATTTCTGACTGTTGAGCAGGCGGTTGAACATCGTGAAGAGACTGTCGATAAGCTCGGAAAGCACAACAAACATCTCCGGACGTTCCATGCTGAGATGATTCGAGCGCTCGACATTGTCGAAACTAACCTCGATACGTTGGAGGCCAATGGAAGGGAGGCAGTATGTGGGAATCCCCAGCCACACTTCGAGCGGGCGGGAGAGGCGCTTAAAAAGCATAACGAGGCGGTTGAAGGCCTCGGCACGAACATGACTATTCTGAATGCATATATAGTCTGAGTCATGAAGAAAATTTCACTCAGTCACAAAATTTTGGACTATCGAGAAGTGTTGTGTTAACCCCCCACATAGATAGGGGGTGTCTATAAGCTATAAAATTCGAAAAGGTTAGACATGGAGACAGAACGTCGTGAATTCATGCGACAAATGGGCGCTGCTGGAGCGTCTATTGCTACCCTGAGTATAGCCGGCTGTGCAAACCAAAATAATCCAAACGGAAGCGGTAATTCCGCTAATAAGAAGATAGAAGAAAACTTGCCTCAGGAGCGAAAAATTGGCAAAATCAATCATGTTAGCAATACTGAACAGTACCACCCCGCACGTTATCAAGCAAATCGCCTAGTGGACAAGCGGTTTCGGGAACAACTTGGCGCGAACGTCGTGACCGATGCGGTCGAAATCACGGTGCTTACCTCTCGTGAGGACAAGGGAGATTTCCATCTAACCACCTACAACTGGTGCGCAAACAACGGGGATCCTGATACTATCCTCATCAACCGCTTTGCCAAAGGAGGAGCGGAAAACGACTACGGATTCAACCACGACCGCTATAACGAGGTCGCCAGAAATCAGCGAAAAGAGACTGACAAAGATGCTCGACAAAAACTGGTTCATGAGGCCCAGAAAATTTTGGGTGAGCAGCGAGTTGAGAATCAGTATCTCTACAATGTCTACCCGTACGCCTACAACAGTGACCGATTTGAGGAAGATTCAATTGTAGTGAACGTCACGGGGTTACGCAATATATGGAATTATACCCAAATCAAACCTAAGAATAATAAGGGTAAAACTATTGTCACTAATAATTGGGATCCCTCGGATCAGCTGAACCCGCTCCACATCAACGCGGTCGGTCCGAGTAGAAATTGGACGCCAACTCGGTTTATGCATGATTTCCTATTCCGAGCAGACCCCAAGCAACAAATGAAGCCGTGGGCTGCGAAGGACTTCGAATGGGCCGACGATACCACGCTCAACGTGAATCTTAAGCAGGGTATGACATTCCACGACGGTGAATCGGTGACCGCCGATGACGTAGTGTACACATTTAACCTCATCTTAGAGACTGAGCCACCAGCCTACGTCAACTATGTGGTCGACACGACCGAGAGCGTCGAGAAAACCGGTAACCATTCGGTTCGATTCAATCTAACCGAACCGTACGCACCATACATCGCGATCACGCTTGGGTTAACGCCAATCCTGCCCCAGCATTATTGGGAGAAAATACTCTCTGAGACAGGCAATGAGTCCGAACCATGGAAGGTGTCAATAACCAATGGCACACCTGTTGTGGGAAGTGGTCCGTTCCAGTGGGGCAACTGGGATCAAGGTTCACGCTTTGAGATGCCTGCATTCAAAAATCATTCGTTCGCTGCACCAAATATCGATACCCGCATCCAGCGGCCACTTTCAACTCGCGACGCCGAACTCGAAGCAATGCGAAACGGTGACTACGACTTGCTTGACTACTGGTTCGGTAGTCCTGCATCGCTCCAAGACGCAGTCAAAAATAGCGGACACCTCACGCTTGTTGAAAACTCCGACGACTGCCGACAGGCGACGTGGGTCAATACCAAAAAGCCACCGTTCGATGACGTTGCGTTCCGACAAGCTGCAAATGCGCTCATCACTGGTGCCCAAACAGTCATTATAGAGGAACTCAACGACGGCTTTGGCAACAAGGCACATTCACCGATCAATGAAACCCTTAACTTCTGGCATAATCCCGACACGCCGTACTTTGAGAACGGTGTTAATGGAGCCATTGAAATCCTAAAAGATGCCGGGTATGTGTGGGACAATGACGGAAATCTCTACTATCCTGAAGGGAAAACTGGTGCATAGCTAACGTATTCCACAATTCCTCCATTAATATAATCTAAAAATAAAAATGGTCAATAAACGATACGTCGCTCGACGCTTAGCACTGATGGTGGTGTCACTATTTACAGTGGTCACTATCCTGTTCTTCCTCTTCCGGATGGTACCTGGTGGACCAATGTCAGCAATCATGAGTCCACGTATGTCGCCAGAAGCTCAACGTCGCGTCATAGAGGAGTTCGGACTCAACGAACCACTCTGGAAACAGTATCTCTTGTACATGGCTCAGGTTGTCCAGTTAGACTTCGGCCAATCATTCTATTATAGCCGACCAGTGACCAGCATCATTGGCGACCGGTTCATCAACACAATGGCACTAATGTTGACTGCGTTCACTATTTCGTACGCTTTCGGCATTTACTTCGGCGCCCAACTTGGGTGGATCCGCGGAACGACCAAAGAGCGCGCTGGCATGCTGGTTGTTCTCTTGCTCCGTTCAACACCTGTATTCTGGACCGGAATGATTGTCCTTTATATATTTTCGTTCGAATTAGGAATGTTCCCGCTCGGTGGGATGCGCGGAGTCACCGCGAATTACTCAGGGACTGCCGATAAATTCCTGAGTGTCGACTTCCTCTATCACCTCGCACTCCCGGTCTTCACACTGTGTACCTACTATACCGGACTACCACTCCTGCTAATGCGAAATAATCTGCTCGAAGTACTTTCGGAAGATTACATCGACACAGCGCGTGCCAAGGGACTGACGAATCGACGCATCTTGTTCCAGCACGCGGTTCGGAATGCGATTCTTCCAGTGGTAACGGCGTTCGCCATTGCGGTCGGATTCGCAGTCGGTGGACAGGTGCTTATCGAGACTGTATTCTCTTGGCCTGGCCTCGGCCGTGAGATGGTACAAGCAGCGCTTCGGAGCGATTACCCAGTCGCGCAAGGCGCGTTCGCACTTATGTCTTTTATCGTGATCACGATGAACTTCATAGCCGACATCGCATATACGTACCTTGATCCACGGGTTGAACTTGGAGGAACCTAAGATGAATGAGGAAACTTCACGATCGACACAGAAACGCATTGAGACTAAGAAAGGATGGCGGCGATTTCTCCAGAACCTCCGCCGAACTGCCCGCGAGCAAGCCAGTGTCTTTGTCCAGTCAAAGATGGCAGTTGCGGGTCTAATTATCATCACCTTCTACATTCTGGTCGCCTTGGCAGCACCCTACATCGTGCCGTACGCGCCGTATGAGCGCATTTACGCTGCAGACGGGTCATGGGCTAGTCTCCAGCCGCCAACGCTGGCTAACCCGCTTGGGACGACTGAGGCCGCCCATGATGTGCTTTCACAACTGTTGCTGGGTGCTCGGATCGCAATGTTCGTCGGTCTACTGGGTGCGTTCATGGTCGCAGTTATCGGAACGACTATCGGTGTTATTGCGGGGTATTATGGCGGCTGGGTCGACGAAGTGGTGATGCGATCCGTGGACATCCTCTATGGCCTTCCATTCATCCCGTTCGTTATCGTTCTAGTGACGGTACTTGGCGCGAGTGTGTGGAACATCATCCTTGGCATTGCCCTTCTGTACTGGCTTTCAACCGCCCGTGTCATCCGGTCTGAAGTGTTGACGGTGCGCGAGCGCCCGTATGTCGAGGCCGCGCGGGCTGCGGGAGCAAGCGACTTCCGCATCATGACAGTCCACATTCTCCCGAACGTTATCCCGCTGTCGGCGCTCTACGCTGCCATCGCAGTGGGATACTCTATCGTCGCGCAGGCAAGCATCGCCTTCCTCGGATTCGGCGACCCGTCGGTTCCCTCGTGGGGCGTGATGCTTCAGCGGGCGTTCGTCACCCAGTCGTTCGGTACCGCGTGGTGGTGGGTGATTCCACCAGGACTGTCTATTACGCTCGTTGTGACAGGAGCCTACCTCGTGGGACGGGGCTACGAGGAAGTTGTCAACCCACAGCTTCAGGAGCAGTAAATGAATCAATCAAACTCGAACTTCGACGAAGATGCACCGCTGTTGGCGGTCAAGGACGCCGTCGTGAACTATCGGACAAGCGACGGATATCTTACCGCAGTTGATGGAATCAGCTTTGAAATCGGCGAGGACGAAATCTTCGGTCTCGTCGGTGAATCTGGCTGTGGGAAATCGACTGTGGCTCAAGCTATCCTTGGTCTCCTACCACAGAACGGTGAGGTTGCCTCTGGATCAATTCAATTTCGGGGTGTCGAACTCAACAACCTCGACAAGCGTGAGATGGACGCCCTTCGCTGGGAGAACATCTCACTCATCAGTCAGGGCGCGATGAATGCGCTCAACCCTGTCCATCGTATTTCCTCACAGATAATCGAGGCGATTCAGGCCCATCGGGACACATCGACAGCCGAGGCGCGAGAGCGCGTAGCCGAACTCTTCACAATCGTCGGTCTCGATCCTGATCGAATGGATGATTACCCTCACCAGTTTTCTGGAGGGATGAAACAGCGGGCATATATCGCGATGTCGCTCGCACTTGACCCTGATCTTATAATCGCCGACGAACCGACAACTGCGCTCGACGTAATCGTCCAAGATCAAATTCTCAAGCGGCTTAAAGAGCTTCGAGACCAACTCGGTATTTCAGTTGTCATTATTTCTCACGATATCAGCGTCATCGCCGAAACATGCAATCGACTGGGCGTGATGTATTCGGGAAAATTGATGGAGTACGGCGATCTTAGAGAAATTTTCGCGAGTCCGTACAATCCCTACACCCTCGGGCTACAGAACGCGTTCCCATCACTCCGAGGAAAGCAACAAGACCTTATTTCCATCCCCGGTAGTCCGCCGTCTATTGTGGACCTCCCAAGCGGCTGTCGGTTCATGCAGCGGTGTCCGTTCGCCAGTCAAGAATGTGCGACGCAGCATCCGCCGTTAGAGTCGGTGGGCGACGACCACTTCTCGGCGTGCTATCATCACGAACGCGTCGAACAGATGCGACAGGATGCGAAAGAACGGGAAACGTGGGCGCAACTGCAGGACACTGGCAAGGAATCAGCGGCTACTGGAGGAATGACTCATGACTGATCGTAACATTATTATGGAATGTGAAGGGCTGAAACAGTATTTCGGCCAGCAACAGGGACTTTTCGATAGCCTATTCGGCGAACCCGAATATGTCCGTGCGGTAGACGGCATCGACCTCAAAATAGAGCGGGGTGAAATTGTCGGCCTTGCTGGCGAGTCTGGATGTGGAAAGACCACGACAGGCAAGACGCTCATCCGACTCCTCGAACCGACCGATGGTACGATTCGGTTCGAAGGCAAAGAGGTGACCGACATCACTGGAGCAGAACTACAGGAGTTCCGCAGGAACGTTCAGATAATCTTCCAAGATCCCTTTGAAAGCCTCAATCCCCGAATGACAGTGTATGATACTGTGGTCGAACCCCTCAAGATTCACGGCATCGGTGACCCCGACGAGCGGTATATTCGGGTGGTTGAGGCGCTCGAACGCGCCGAACTCGAACCGGTCGAGGCATATCTGGAAAACTACCCTCATCAACTGTCAGGTGGCGAAAAACAGCGGGTCGCCATCGCGCGAGCTCTGGTGCTCGAACCCGACTTCCTGCTGGCCGACGAACCAGTTTCGATGCTTGATGTGTCGATCCGAGCGGGCGTGCTGAGCCTGCTCCAACGGCTCAACGAGGAACTCGACCTTACCATCCTGTTCATTAGCCATGACTTATCTCTACTTCGACAAGTGTGCGACCGTATCGGCATCATGTATCTAGGTCGCATTATTGAGTTCGGGGAGACCGAGACGGTCATCCAAACCCCAACGCACCCCTACGCAAAGGCGCTGCTCGGGGCAGCTCCCGAGCCTGACCCCTTTCGCGAGCGCGAGCACGTCGAGATTCAGGGATCTATTCCCGATCCGATAAATCTCCCGTCTGGCTGCCGGTTTAAGGGTCGATGTCCCGAGCGTGAAGCCATCTGCGACTATATCGATCCACCTCTCTGTGAAGTTGAGTATGAGGGCGAGCCCCGCGATGTCGCGTGTCACGCCTACTACGAGTCCGACGATGCCAAGAAGTTCGAACAGCAACTACGCGAGCGCGAAGACGTGCGCGACGACGTAAAACAGAATCCCCACCGAAAGGTAAGCCTCAACGAGGAACCCGACAAAGAGGTCAGCCATAACGCGGAAAGCGACTGACGTGGGCGACGACGTCACGCGGAACCACCTGCTCACGGGACGTCGCAGAAGTGCATTCATCGCACTTCTCGTAGGATTCATCACCGGCTGTTGGATCGGGTATATACTTATCTACCCTATTTCATCGCTTCCGCTTCCTCGGTACACTCTGGTAGGTGTCATTCTCCTCGGCGCATATATCGATTACATCACTCGGTCGATGCTCGATCGCCTGCTCGTTGTCTTTGCCGCGTCGCTTATAGCCTTCGTCACCGGGTTCGTTGTCTACACTTTTCCAGCGCTCGTCGGATGGTACAACGCCGTCCTTATTCAGCGATCGCTATATTTGTCTGGGCTACGCAAAACATTCCTGTTCGCGCTGTTGGCGATGACACTCCTCCTCATGGGAACTTTTATTAGTTATATTATTCGGAATACGTACGCCGAAGTAACACGGTAGAAAAACTGCGATTCACTTTTAAACCGTGTTGCAGAGTCATATTCCGAGAACATAATCCACTGAAAGCGATCATCGACAATAGCAATCGCAGAATTGTAAGAGGCTTCTCAGTCGCCTCTAAAGATGTAGTCGTTTCAGCGACATTCCCCCACATTGTCAGAAAGGAAATACTGTGACAATGCGCGGATGTTTCGGTCAACGACCCCAAGCAGGTTAGAACATTTCTCCGCATAATTTTTGTCTGACATATCAATCTAGGTAGATAGAAGTAGAAAAGACTGCCAATCTACTGAACTTGATCATCGTTTCTTCCGAAATTCACCAGTTTGGGTACATTTCATCTGTCATCTTGTCAAGCGGGAACTGAGGCCGCGGAATCCGCTCGAACTCGTACTTTCGTGGGTCCATCGCTACGAGACCAATGCTGTTGATAGGTATGTTTGTCGAGCACATTGGCTCGTAGTCAGCCCGGTAGTGGTTCGTGGACTTGACAACCAATACGTTGAGGCGTTCGGGCTGGATACCCACGTGCCGCCAAATTTCAGCGTCAAGAGGTTGCATCCGGTTCTCAGTCATAATGACGCTGACGCCATCGTCCTGGCCGCACTCAATAAGCACTGTCCGACCGAGGTGATTCTCGCCGCCGGTTCCCATCGGTCCGGTGTTGCGGAACTCACCATCGGTGACGGCTTTCACGTATACGTTGAGATCGGCGATGGGGTCGCCATGGAAGTCGTCGGTCTTGCCCCCGAGATTCACATTCGTGCGCTCGCCGACACCCGCATCGACGCATTGAGCTACCGTTTCCGGGTCGCGAACAATAGCGAACCCAGCATTCGTAAGTTCTTGGTCGATCATCTCACGGAGAACCGTCGTACCGTCCGCCGCACCGCCGCCACCGGGGTTATCACCCACGTCGGCCATCAGGACGAAGCCGTCGTCTGGGTCAAGATCGGCGGCAAGCCGCTTTGCCTCTGCGACGGCCTCCGGTGGTTCAGGATAGTCGCTGACAAAGTCTTCGCGGCGATCCCAAATATACTCGGCGAGTTCGCGTGAGACCTCCCGTGCCGCATCGGAATTGGAGTCGGCGATGACCGGAATTGACCATCCCATTGAAGGGATGTCGGCCTGGTGAAAACCAGGAAAGACACTAACCTTCACGATGTTGTCGCGCTCCTCGTACTCACGGGCTTTCGCCATTACATCTGCCATCGGTCCCTCCCGGGTATTTTGCTTGGGTCCCATAGCGAGAACGGGCGGGCGCTCGATGTGGCTCACTGGGTCAATGTCGCTCTGAATCGTCCGGATGAGTTCACGCATCCCAGTGCGACCGGTGTCGGCCATATCCGTATGAGGGTATGACTCAAAGCCAATGAGCACATCTGACTTAGAAACCATTTCGTCGGTGATGTTTCCGTGGAGATCAAGCGTCACCGCGATGGGAACCTCCTCACCGATGATTTCTCGTACGCTCGAAATCAACGGTCCCTCGCCGTCATCCAGTCCTTCGGGCACCATAGCGCCATGAAGACACAACATCACGCCATCTAGGTCGGCGGCGTGCTCTCGAACTCCGTCGAGAATCTGCTCACAATAAAACTCATAGATGTCGGCTTCGACGAGCCCACTCGGTGTCGCAGTGGCCGCGACCGTATGAATCAGTTCCACGGAGTTGTTTTCGGCTACATCGATGACACCGCCAACTTGCGTATTAGTTCCCTGGAGCTTTTTGGGGATCTCGTCGCCGAAGTACTCGCGGCGCTCCTTAAACAAATCTCTGCCAGTCTTAGAAGTTACGAACGTGTTTGTTTCATGAGCGAAGTTCCCCACGAGAACGGTTTTGTCTGTCATGTGAACAAGTACCAACTAAACCTCTTTAAAGTAACACCCGTTCATGCTCAGTTGGGACTGAGCTAATTTCTTTTCAGATCATTGTTGCGTACCAACGAATACCTCGAATGAGAAGGTGTGTTGTTAACATACCCTACGCGAATAAAAGGCATATGCGAAAGACACAAACGACGTTCTTCGAGGTATCCCAATGAATATCGACCTACTACTAAAGAACGCCCACATCGTGGACGGGACGGGAGCACCGTGGTTCCGCGGGAGCGTAACGGTGCGGAACGGCAAAATATCGAGTATCGTCCGGGGCGACACGGGTGACGTGAAAGCACAAAAAATAATTGATGTCAAGGGCAAAGTAGTTGCGCCCGGTTTCATCGACACTCATAGTCATTCCGACCTTCAGTTATTCGAAAGCCCCTTACTTGCACCAAAGGTACACCAAGGGATTACGACTGAGATTCTGGGACAGGACGGTTTTTCAATGGCGCCGATGCACCGCGACGGCGGTGCCGAAGAATGGCAACGCCACCTCTCGGGTCTCGCCGGCGACGTGACGCTTGACTGGTCGTGGGACGATACCGCCTCATATCTCGACGCGGTTGAGGAGAACGGCGTCGCTCCGAACGTCGCGATGCTGGTGGGTCACGGCACGGTACGATACAACGTGCTGGGGATGTCTAACTGCACTCCTAACGAAGCAGAACTAAACGAAATGGCCGACTTGGTGACCGCCGCGCTCAACGACGGTGCCATTGGTTTCTCAACCGGACTGGTGTATTCGCCGCAGGTGAACGCCTCTACCCATGAGGTTCAGACGCTGGCCGCCCAACTCGCTCCGTACGGACGTCCGTTCGTGGCGCACATTCGAAGCGAAGGGAACGAGATGTGGAAAGCACTCGATGAATTCATCGATATCGGTGCCGAGGAAGACGTTCCGCTTCATCTCTCACACTATAAGGTCATTGGAGGCGCGAAAAAGGGGCACGCTGACCGCGCAAACCATCTGCTTGAGTCGGCGCGCGATCGCGGCGTCGACATCACCGCCGAGCAATATCCGTATCTCGCCGGTAACACGCTCCTCTCAGCGGTTCTGCCACCATGGGTTCACGCCGACGGGCCAGACAGAGCGCTTGAATATCTCGCCGATGACAAGAGTCGGGAGCGTATCCGAAAGGACATCGAAGAGTGGCGTATCGACAGCTGGGAGAATCAGGGACCCCGCACTGGCTGGGAAAATATCGACGTTCGGAACCTCAACACAGACATATGGACGGACTACGAAGGCGCAAGCGTCGCCGCTATCGCCGACGAGCTCGACCAGAACCCAGTCGAGACGGTTTGTGATCTGCTGTACGATGAGAACCTCACACCCTCGATGATTTTACACACATTGAATGAGGACGATGTGCGTAAAATCATGCAGTACGAGCGAGTGGGTATCGCCACCGATGGTCTGTTCGGGACCGAACCGCATCCGCGAACATACGGCACGTACCCTCGCGTCCTCGGCAAGTACGTCCGTGAGGAGGGGGTCCTCTTGCTTGAGGAGGCGATCCGAAAGATGACTTCACTGCCTGCACGAGTTATGGATCTCGACTCGAAGGGAGTAATCCGACCCGGCATGGATGCTGACCTCGTGGTGTTCGATCCCGCATTTATCACCGATACTGCAACGTATGACCGTCCGCGACAGCATCCACGTGGTGTCCAACACGTGATTGTTAACGGTGAGTTCGTAGTCAGGGACAGCGAGACCACCAGCGCAACTCCCGGTGATGTAATTCGGGCATAACAGATTACAATGATATTCCGTTTCGGCGGTACTGTCGATTTGGGTGAGGCAGTAGAAGAAAACGCAGCCTAAGGCAATTAGATAGAATCCGCTTTCCTAAACACTAATTTGCTCTGAGAGACGATTTTGACTGCTCGAGTTCTCGCCCGACCGGCTACTTCGTGACCGCCTTCCCGGGCAGATCATCAGTTGTCTCCTTGTCTCGTACCGCGAATTCACCATTAACGAGAACGTGATCAATACCTTTCGGATGGCGAGAGGGATTTTCGAACGTCGCGCGACTTTCAACGACCTCGGGCTGGAAGACAACGAGATCGGCGTCCATGCCGCGTTTGATGATTCCTTTTTCGTCCAAACCCATCGCGCGGGCCGGGAGCGAGGTCATTTTCCGGATTGCTTCTTCCAATGTCATAACGTTTTCTTCACGAACGTACTTGCCGAGGATTCTGGGATAGGTGCCGTAGACGCGGGGATGGGGCTTACCGCCGAATAGGCCATCCGACCCGATACAGACTCGTTCGTATCTGAGGATGTCTTGCACGTCGTCCTCGTCGAGCATGTGAAGCGTCATGCTCACGCCTAGATTCTCCTCAACCAGTAGTTCGGCAATGGCTGTTATCGCATCGGTGCCGCGGTCAGCCGCAATTTCGATGACGCTCATCCCCTCGTATTGGTTGTTTTCTTCACTTGGTACGTTAGCGATGACCACGTTATTCCATCCCGAGAGCGCGCCGATGTTCTCCCAGCCGTCGATACGCCACTCTTCGATGTCCTTTCGGATCCGATCACAAGCGTCCTCATCCTGCAAGTATTCGAGGATCCCTTCAGGGCCTTCGGCGTGAACCCACGGCGGTAACACCGCCGAGAGCATAGTGCTCCCCGCGGTATAGGGATACTGCTCGGCAGTGAAATCCACTCCCCGCTCACGGGCAGCCTCGATGATACCGAACGCCCGCTCCGTTTTGCCGTGCTGAACCGGCCCACCCATCTTGAAATGCGAGAGATGAAGCGGAACGTCTTCCTCGGCACCGATATCGATGAATTCGTCTAGCGCCTCCCAAATCCACCGACCTTCACTTCGGATGTGTGCTACGAACGGGCGTCCGTACGGAGCGAGTTGGGACGCAAGCGTCTGGACTTCATGGGTGGAGGCGTACGTACAGGGCGTGTAAATGAGACCCGTTGAGAGGCCAATAGCACCATTGTCGAGTGCGGCGGTCACCAAGTCGGCCATTTCGTTTAGTTCTCCCTCGGTAGGGGCGCGGTCAGACATCCCCAGCACGTTGTATCGTACCGTGCCGTGACCCACCAACATCGCGACGTTCGGAGCGACGCCGTTCTCCTCAACCGCGTCGAGGTAATCTCCAGTCGAACCCCATGTCCATTCCCTATCAGAGCGCCCAGCGAGCGCGCCGAGTTGTTTCTGCCATTCTTCGGCGCCGCCGTCGCGGTGCATCGGCGCCATTGAAAAACCGTCCTGTCCCAGAATCTCAGTCGTAATCCCTTGTCGGAGTTTGGGTGCGAGCGTGGGATCCTCGAACAGTTCGATATCAGAGTGGCTGTGAGTGTCGATGAAACCGGGCGCAACCACCGCGCCCTCAAGATTGATAATCTCGTCGGCGTCGAGATCATGATCAACTTCGCGGACTATGTGTGAGATTTCATCGTCCGTAACGCCGACCGCACCGCGAAACCATGGGGCGCCCGTACCGTCCACTATTTTCGCTCTCTCTAAGAGAAGGTCAATAGTCATACGCGGTATTTATTGAGCAGAACGAAAAACACGCCCCCGATAATAAGAGGGAGTTACGAACCGCGGATTGCCCACCGTAGCCTACTCATTAGCCTTCTCTAGCACTGCGTTGTAGAGGACGTTCACACCAGCCACGATGTCCTCCCACTCAGTGTATTCTTCTTCAACGTGGCTGATACCATCGACGCTTGGGACGAATATCATACTCGTCGGGCAAATTGTGTTCAGGTAGTTCGCATCATGGCCAGCACCGCTAACGAGGCGTATATAGTCATCTTCACCAACAACCGCCCGTGCTGCCCGCTCAACTGTCTCGATACATTCATCGGCGAAGGGGTCGGCATCCACGCGCATGATCTCCTCGAACTCCCAGTCCACTCCTTCTCGTTCGGCGGCCCACTCTATTTCGCGTTGAACTCGCTCGACGGCTGCGTCGACCACATCATTGTCATACGATCGGAAGTCAATTGTGAACTCGACGCGCTCGGGGATGACGTTAATAGAATTGGGGAAAACGTCGAGCGATCCGACTGTACCGACGAGGTCTTCGCCCTCCGTTCCAGCAATGCGCCGAACCGACTCAACAACATCACTGGTCGCGACCAATGCGTCATAGCGCAGGTTCATGGGCGTTGGGCCAGCGTGATCGGCGCTCCCCTCGAACACAACGTTCATCCACGAGAAACCGTACACACCCTCAACAACGCTGACACTCCGCCCTATCTCGTGGAGGTATGGGCCTTGCTCGACGTGCAGCTCGAAGTAGCAGTGAAGGTCACGAGGTTTACACGACCTTTCGCCATCATAGCCGATGCGCCGCAATTCATCCCCGAACGTGCGACCGTCCTTGTCCTCCCGCGAGCGAGCGTAATCCAGGTCGAAGATGTCAGCGAATACTCCGCTTCCCAGCATATCTGGCTGAAAACGCACACCTTCCTCGTTGCTCCACGCGACGATCTCGATCGGACGCTTGGTATCGACGCCCTGGTCGTTTAGTGTTTCGGTGACTTCAAGCGCGCCGAGAACACCGACGACTCCGTCGAACCGTCCGCCGTTGTACTGGCTGTCGATGTGCGATCCGACCAACACGGGGGCGAGCGAGTCATCCGTACCGTCGCGCCGACCGAACACGTTACCCATTTCGTCGATCGCCACATCTAAGCCTGTGTCCGTAAACCACTTGACAAGCTGGTCACGCGCTTCCTGATTTGCCTCCGAGAGCGACGGACGGTTCACGCCGCCACGTTCAGTCGCACCGATCTCGTTGAAAATCTCAAATCGGTGGCGCAATCGTTCGGAATTGACCGTTTGTTTCATACATGTTGACTCGTGTGTTGGCCATTCAATCTGTGCCCTCCTATGGGAGGACGTGATTTTTGGCAGCTTTCGTATGGGAGAATAGGATGACAGTATCGAGTTTCAGCACGCAACAGTGCATGGCGGTTGCAGACGGGCGCATCGATGAGGTATATATCGCTAACCGCGTGCTGTTTGATTTCAACAGAATCCGTGAAAATGAGACCTACAAGAACTTACTCCGACTTTTAGACGGAGAGAACTTGTTATCGTCTACAGCATTCCGGTTGTTGAGGCCAGCAAGTCAACGGACGAATACTCCTGACAAGCGCTCCAATCTGCCGCTTAGTAGAACAGACAAATCTGACCCGACTTGTTTGGGTGATAATCTGTTCGGCCCCACAAGGGATGAATTAGCTGTTGTAGAGCGAAACCACGTCTTCAAGGTTTGCGTTGATTCTCTTGATCTCTCTAGTTGCACGCATAGCGCTCTTGGTGTCCTTCAGGCCGTTGCCCGTGACGACGGCTACAACGGATTCTCCCTCTTTGATGATGCCTGCTTCCCGGGCTTGGCGAATGCCAGCAATAGGCGCGGCACCGGCTGGCTCGGCGTAGATCCCTTCAGTATGTCCGAGAGTCACTGCCGCCTCTAGAATCGCTTCGTCGCTTACGAGAACCGAGTCGCCACCACTCTCTTCAAGAGCCTTGCACGCCTTGACCGTATTTCGCGGACGACTAACTGCAATGCTGTCGGCTAGCGTATGAGCGACGGCCGCTGTATCATCGTGGTTGTGGAATACGTCGTGGATGGCCGAGGCCCCTTTGGCTTGAACGCCGAGCATCTTTGGTGTATTATCAACGAAGTCAAGATCGTAGAACTCCCTAAATCCTTTCCAGCCGCCGTATATCGTACAGCCGTCACCCATCGAGAACACCACCCAGTCGGGGCAGTTGCCGCGGGTTTGTTCAGCAAGTTCATGGCCGACGGTTCGTTTGCCTTCGACCTGAAATGGATTGATGGCGGCGTTACGATTATACCAGCCAAACTCATCACTCACTTCGAGTGAGAGGTCGTATGCCTCGTCGTAACTTCCATCGACTCCTAACACGTCGGCACCGTAGACAAGCGGTTGAGCGAGCTTCTCTTCTGGGGCGTTTTCAGGCACGAATATTCGGCATGCGAGACCGCTACAGGCAGCGTAACCACCTAGTGACGCCGCTGCGTTGCCGGTTGAAGCACAGGTGATGACATCCCTGTTGGCGGCCTTCGCTTTTGTGACCGCGACGCTAGTAGCGCGATCCTTCAGTACGCCTGTCGGGTTCCGGCCGTCATCTTTGACTCGCATCTCGACACCGAGTTCCGCGCCGAGACGGGGTGTGTCAAGTAGGTCGGTGCCGCCTTCGCCAAGGCTGACCACCTCGTCATTCTCGCTGACAGGGAGGAAGGCGCGGTACTTCCACTGGTCAGTAATCTTTCCGTCGAGATTTGCATCGAATTGGTCAAGGACAACGTCATAGTCATACTCAACCTCCAGAATCCCCTTTACCCCTTTGTGGTTCGGACAAGTATAGATTATCTGTTCAGGATCATATGTTTCTCCACAGAGCGTACATGCGAGCGTTGTGACGTGATCCATACTATAAGTACGTCTCCGTCTCACAGTATAACTACACCCTCCCATGAGCGGATACTCGCGCAATCCGTCGCTCGGAACAGGCGCACAAAACACTGTTGAGAAGTTCAGCTCCATCTTTCTGGAGGTGTTCGAGATACGCTATTTTGAAACACTAAATATTGTAGTGAAATTCCGTGCCGTGGATTCATGGAGCCACAAGAGTACGTTCTACTAGGCGAGGATGAAATCCCCGCACTGGCGAACTGAGAGTCAGCTGAGGACGTGAATCAGTAATCACGAAGCGGTCAACCTACGAAAGCTTCTCGACTTCAATTTTGGTGTCCATCTCAAAACAAATTTAGTCAAGTAGATCGCCCACCTATACCCTGTTGTGGTGGATGATCAGTGACTGCTGCTTGACGTCGTCTCGAATGCGCGTTGGTTCGTCGTGGGTGATCTATCTCACCGAATACCTGAGTTCTAATCCGTAGGTTAGTCTAAAATTTTATGAAAACCTTTGGTGGCTGGTGTAGAGTATGAGGCCATTCGGATGGTGAACACACCATGACTATGTAACCAGACGTTAGGCTCAAATGTGACCGTTACATCCAGTAATCGAAATACCGCACGACGAGCATAGTAAACTACCTCTGTTACCATAATTTCGGTTTTCTACGGGTTCGTTCTCACTCTAGAAAGTCGACTACTGTCGTATTTGAGACAAACAGAGAACCAAGGCATGAGTGTTGATACAACTGTTTCAATATGGAATTGTTCGAACTTCGACTGACGAGGGTCAGACCGAGCCTAGCAGCTTTACCTCGGCCTTCCGGAGATGTTCGAGGAGGGTAGTCTTCGAGATGTCGATTTCGTCGGCAAGTTCACTTGCGGACGTTTCTCGTGGCCACGAGTAATACCCCCGCCGCTGTGCGAGTTCGAACACTTCGCGCTGGCGCTCGGAAAGTTCTACTGCCGGGGAACTATTTTGAGTATGAGTGTCTGGTGACTTCATTCCCTCAATTGTTATTTCAGCGTTCATCTCTGAGCGTATCTCGTCGAGTCGACGGCTGATTTCTGCACGATCTTGCGTAATGATTACTGTCCAATACTCCCTACCGTCGTGGACGCGAATTTCTTCTTCTGGAATAAATCCACGTTTAATGAACGCATCATGAATGCTGTTACAGCTTTCATACTTGACAAGGAGTTCTTCAGTGGTGTTTCCCGCGGCAGCATTTCCCCGAGCACGCAGATTGAAATATTCCTGCACACGCTGGATCTCAGTTGTAAGCGGTGACGACTTGATCTCGTCTATCAGACTATTGATTTGCTTTCGAGAGTCAGCATACGCGGTACAGCGTGCGTTCGTCACGCCTCCAGTATGATATACTCCGTGTGCAATAAGACCCGCGTCAGTTGCTGCCGTTGTTTGAAGGGTCCAGCAATTAGGATGCCAGATACGTAACGTCAACTGTGATGAATGGGGGTCAATACGTCCAGTATCTTCACCTGCGTGTGCCATGCCATCTCATGGCATTTTGTCCAGTAAATATGTGTTGGTCGATCAAGGTAGCAATGAAAATTTTGATCAGACTGCAAGAGCGCCACAAAATTCTTATGGAATTTGTGGCCACCGTAGCTATTGATATAATCTTGAGAAGCATGAAGTTACTTTGTATTAGCTATTCATAAGGGATACTGCGATCCCTTCGAACAGGCCACCTTTGAATATGGCGCTACGCTGATAGCGGAATGACTCTCGTGTGTGTTATTCCCTTGTAGGTCGACTACGACACTAATCGAATCCTCGTAATACCAAACACAGGCGACGAAAAGAGCGCAGAGGAAAGTTCTCGAATTGGCTCAGCAGAGGATACTACACTTATCCCGTGAGATTTCTGTATCCGTGAGTGTAGACAAATTTTCCCATCTAATAGGGCTTAAATCACCTTCGTAAAGTAGAAGTGGATTTTTTATCTCTATATAAATAATATAATTATTATAATTATATTGTCGGATAAAATTTTGATTGGGAATTGCCCGTTCATGTAAGGTAGTGAGTTTTCCTATCTGGTTATAGAAAATAGGAATATAGAGTGCGATACAACAGCGGGAAATACACAGCGCGGTGCACGCTATGATTCACCTGAAATTATTTGTATGTATTTAATACATAATACAAAGCCAATAACAAACTATGACAAAATACGAGCCTATTGAATCCCCAGATGCAACGACTGTCTTTCCATACCACGACCTCACACCGCCGACACCCGCGGACGTATACAAGGCTCGGAGCGTTGTAAGTCGATATCTCCCACGAACTCCGCTCGTCCGGAGCGAAATGCTCTCCAACGAGACGGACGCGGATGTGTATCTAAAACGTGAAGATACGCTCCCAACGGGTGCATTCAAAGTTCGCGGTGGCGTAACTCTCGGTCAACGGCTTAGCAACGAATTCTACGATACTGGCCTCATCGCTGCTTCGACAGGAAATCACGGTCAATCCGTCGCCTATGCTGGTCGGGAGTTTGACGTCCCAGTGACAATCGCCGTTCCAGAAGATCCAAACCCAGAAAAAGTCGCGGCGATGGAAACGCTGGGGGCAACTGTAATCAAACATGGAGACGACTATGACGACGCTCGGGAGTGGGCCGAGAAGCAAGCAGCCCAGAAAGGATATCGGTACGTTCACTCGGCAAATGAACCGGATCTCATTGCTGGTGTCGGAACCGCCGGAATAGAGGTATTTGAAAATCTTCCCGAAGTGGACACGGTCGTTTGTCCTGTAGGAGGTGGAAGTAGTGTTGCAGGCTATTGTCTCACTATCGGTGCAATCGGCGGTGCGGAAGTCATCGGCGTCCAATCGGAAGCCGCGGATGCTACCTACCGTGCCTTCCACGAAGGGCATCTTGACCCGGGCGAACGAGTCACAACAATGGCCGAAGGTATTGCTTCACGAGTTCCGTTTGCACTCCCTATGAAGATCATGCGCGAGCGTCTCACCGATATGCGACTCGTGAGCGAGACTACCATTCAACAAACAATCGGAGATATGCTCACCGACGAGCGACTGATAGTAGAGGGAGCCTCGGCCGCTGCACTCGGTGCAATACGTGAGATGGACGTTTCCGACAGCACCGTGGTCGTACCTGTTTCTGGGCGAAACCTCTCTACGGAGAAACTCCGGCACGCTATCAGCGGCGAATAGCCTCTTCTTACGCGATATTCTGTTTTTTATAGATAAAATATATTGTACTAGCATCTAATACACGGGATTATGGATAGAACGGAATTCTCGTGGTTCCGCACTGCAGTTAGAGCCGTTGCTTCATGAGAATATAAAGACAATTAGGATTAATACTCTTCATAATTCAGCAAAAATTGCAGTTTGCACCTTGGTTAGATATTAAAAAATTTATATTGGTTGTGATAGAAATAAACATGACCGTATTACGAAAGACGACGGTAATACCTACTTCCGACTCCCCGGTGAGGACGATGCGCTCGGTCGCGGGGGTGCCGTCGCTCACTCGACTGCGGATCTCCTCCCACTGCAACGACTCGCCCGCTATGACGACGAGATGCTGGCGTCCGTCACGAATCGCAAACCCGACGAACTCGCAGGGAAGGTGTGGCGTGAACGCGATGAGGCTGGTCGGTATTCACTTTGGTCGAAGGACAGTGGAGAGATCCGTGCCTACCTCGATGCTTCAGACCTCGCCGAGTGGATTCGTCTGAAAGAGTCCGGGGTGAGTAAGAAATACTCACAGGAACTCGCTCGGCGGACGATGGACGCGATGCACGAACTCTCGAAGAATCGCCTCGGGAAAGTCAAACGCCAGCGATCCAAAGACGGACTAAGCTACCAAAAGACGCGTCTCGTGCTCAAGGCCGATGTGGAACTTCCCGGTGAGATCACGAGCACCGACGCTGACGATAACCCGACCACAGACGGGGTTGCCGGAGAGTAGCGTGGTCGGGACGAAAACACACCCGAGAGGGACACGACTCTAACACGATACCCCATACAAACGGAACTGGACGTCCCGAATTGACACAGTTCGGGACGGACGTGGTACGGTTACTCGTAAGTACGGTAGTTGTATCGGCGTCTATCGGCTCGAAACCGGCGAGAGGGGGAGAGATTCTACCGGCCACCGCGTCTGTGGTCGGAAAGAAGGGAGATCGAAGTAGTGTATAAATGAGGGTCCTGTCAAAACAGGGTAAGCAGTACGCTCGTGTCCTCGAGTAGTCTATTGTGGTTTCTGTAGAGTCACACCTCATGGCAGTACCATCTTGACGATTGAATCGAGCGAGCCAAGTGCAACCTGAGGAGTCAATAGATAGTCTCCTTGCGGATATTTTTGTACCCCCGTAATAGTAGAAAACACAATTCTGTACTATGGCCACAGTCTAGCTCCGATTTTGAGAGAACCCTACATATAATCGAGGCTGTTCACGTCCCAGCCAGTGCCATCAAGCGCTGAAGAGCCGAACACTGGTTCGAGAGACTTTAAACAAATTGCTTAAATATTCAAGTAATGTTAGTATGTATCACTTTAACCTAGAAAATAATAAATGTGAATAACATAATTGTTAATCTGAAGAGTAGATAATGACAAACAATAAACGGAGAACGTTACTAAAACTGCTTGGTGCAGCCGCAACCATTGGAGGAACAAGTGCTGCAAGCGCGAAGCCCGACTGGGCGGGGCCACCTAAAAAAGGACGCATCCGCAAGATGGGTCATTCGCTATTGTCGGATCCCGGTGGTGGCTACGCAGAAGAAGACATTCGGGCGGACGGTCAGTACGCGCTTGTTGGCCACTTCTCCTCTCCCGGTGGCTCATTCCTCGTCGACATCAGTAATCCAACGAATCCAACGGAAGTACACGAGTTTCCGACGACTGATGATGTCACCCACGCAGATGTTGAATTCGACCGCCGAAACGGGCTCTACTATCGGGGTCGGGAAAACGGAGAAGAAAACGGTGTTGACGTTATCGACTACGGCTACGGAGAGGGAACTCCCGAGAATCCTGTCCAGATAGATCGTATCCCTGCTGGCTCGACGCACAACGTCGATGCGCATCCGGAAGGTGACGTGCTCTACACGACCGAACATGACGGTGTCGGCGTGTGGAACACCAGCGATCCCTCGAACGTAGAAGAGGCAGCAATGGTTCATATCGGCGGCGACTGTCACGACATTGTCGTAGACGCTGGCCGTGACCTCCTCCATTGTGCGTTTATTGGCGGTGGATTCACTGGCTATGTCGCGCTGGACATCAGCGATCCACTGAGTCCGACAGAAGCCGGGCGATTCGATTATGCGGGACGCCCGAATTACACTGAAATCGGCACAGCTGGATTCGAGAGTTGTCACTACGCGAGCCACGATCCCGAGCGTGATCTCGTCATCCTCGGCGATGAGATTGGATTTGGGATTCCCGGCGGCAAACACATTCTTGACATTGGCTGGGGAGACGGATCCGTCGAAAACCCACAGCATATCGGGTTTACCCATTCACCGAATGCCCAAGTGATGGACGAAAATGAGGAACTGTTCGACTGGACCACCCATAACCACACGGTCATTTCGAAAGGCAGCAACTCGTTGCTGGTCAGCGGCGACTATCACGAAGGCACTGTTGTCTATGACATCAGTGATCCGACCGACCCGACGCCGACGGATCAGTACCGAACCGATGACAAGGCAGACCAGGCTGACGGTGCTGGCTTCGTCGGTGAGCCCCCAATGGCCTGGGGAGCCGATTACAGCGAAGAGCGCGATCTCGTAGTCACGAGTGACATGCAGACCGGTCTTTACGTGTTCAAAGTGACACCAGCCCGCTCGAAGTAACCATTACCAAATGACAATTTCAATCAATGACACGAAAACCAACGAGACAATCAACGCGGCGTACAATGCTGAAAGTAACCGGCGGCCTCGCAGCGTCTGGTATCCTCGGAACTGCCAGTGCACATCCCTCTCCAGGTGGTGGTAGCGAAAACCATTCCGAAGGATTGCGCCTGTTCAGCGAACAGGCTGTAAACGGGACGTTGGAGGTTGTCACACAGGAAAATTATGTCTATGCTGCGACTGGATCGGGAATGGCGGTTGTCGACGGACGCAATCCACGCCGACCCGAACTCGTTGCAACCCTTGACGCGAACGAGCCGGCAGGAGGCATCCTCGATGTCAAAGTCGATGGTGACCTCGCTAGTTTAGCGAGCAACGGTGGGCCGGGAGTGACGCTGGTGGATATTAATGACCCAGCTGATCCACAAGAGGTGGCGTTCCATAATGCGGGCCATTCCGTTCATAATAATTTCTTGGCTGATGGGTACGCCTATCTGACGATCAATGAATCCGATGAGGCGCCCTTTAGCGAAGCCCGGACTGACATTGTCGACGTTAGCGATCCAATGAGCCCGGAAAAAGTCGGAGAATTCCGACTTTCGGACCATTTCCCCGATTTTGCAGCGGCTGGCGTCAACCCATGTCACGATATCTATGTCCAAGATGACCTCCTGTATCAAGTGTTCTGGGACGCAGGTGTCGTCATTGCCGACGTTAGCGACCCAGCGAACCCAACATTAGTCTCACAGTTTGGCGACGCCCCTGGAGCCGACACACCACTGCCAGATTCCACTCGGTCTGAACGCTATCTCACGCTACCTGGAAACGCTCATTACGTCCAGCCATCACCTGATGGCCAACACGTGTACGTCGGGGCAGAGACATTCCCTGGCGGCTTTGTGGAGAATCCGGATAACGACGACTACGGTGGAATCAGGGTGTTCGATGTTTCCGACTACGAAATGCCAGAACAGGTGGCACGGATTGAGCCCCCCGAAATCGATGTCTTCCGGACATCACACAACTTCGACGTGACCAACAACCGATTGCACGCATCGTGGTACAACGGCGGCGTCACAGTCCATGATATCACCGACCCCAGTGAGCCAACCGAACTCGGCCATTACGCTGCTGAAGGATCGTCATTCTGGACGGCCGTTCGAAGTCGTGGCTTCACCGTCGCTGGCGACATTGGCGGAGGTGTTGTCTTCTTACACGCAGATCGCGGAAGGGGAGAACCGCCAGCATTCGATGGTAGTGAGCGACCGAATGAACCAGGAATGGAGGGTCAGTAATAATGACTCCGTCTCGACGAACAGTTTTGAAGTACCTCGGAGCCGGTACAGCTACCCTCGCCAGCGCCGGTTCAGCGGTCGCAAAAGGCCGGAATCGTACTTCCAAGACAGACACCATGCGCCTGTTCAGCGAAGTGGACGTTGCCGGTGCACAAGAAGTCGTCACACAGAACACGTGGGCATACGTCGCCACCGGCGATGGCTTCGCTGTTATCGACTGGCGAAACCCGAACCGCCCCGAGAAAGTCGTCGATATGCACGCACCGGGCGTCGGTATCGCAGACGTGAAAGTGGAAAACGATGTCCTTGCGGTATGTAGTCAGGGAAGCGAGGAACACGATCACGATGGCAACGGCGGGAACACGGTTCCAGACAGTGAGATTGGGACACATTTCTACGACGTCAGTGACCCGACCGATCCTCAGTATCAGGGCACATTCCAAGTGCTCCCGGCTGGAGTTCACAACGCCCACCTCGTGGATGGCGTTGCCTATATCTGCAAGGAGGCGCCGTTCGATGATAGTGCACTTCTCATAGTGGATATCAGCGACCCAACTGATCCGACTCTTCTTTCTGAATGGCGAGTTGAAGATGCACATCCCGAACTCGATTCGCCGACGAACTTCGTCCATGATGTTTACGCCCAGGACGGCTACGCCTACCTCGCGTACTGGGACGCTGGGACGCGCGTCCTCGATGTGAGTGATCCAACCGACCCTGTGGAAGTCAGCGCATTTGGTGAGGCACCAGGTGCTGATCAAGGAACTAGCGGGAATGTCAATGATCGAATCTATGGTCCGCCCGGCAATGCCCACTATGTCCAACCATCGCCCGACGGAGATCACGTCTATGTCGGTGCTGAGACGTACATTATCGAGTCGGGTAAGATCAAGGTCTTCGATGTAACTGACTTCGATGCACCAAAACAGGTCGCGGAGGTTGAGCCACCGGATGTCAACGAAGGCATCTTCGGGAAGACATCGCACAACTTCGATGTCACGGCAAATCGGCTGTACACCTCATGGTACGACGGGGGAGCAACGGTGTTCGATATCACGGATCCATCAACCCCTGAGCAACGGTATCGCTACGATCCAGATGGATCGTCATTTTGGACAGCGGTTCGGGCACGTGGGTTCGTCGTAGTAAGCGACATCGGAAGCGGTATCAGATTCCTCAAGCCGGATCACGGCCAGTAACCTGGCCGTGATTTCGGCTAGAATCGAATTGTCCGGGGGGACCGGTAAATAGTCAATAATAATGATATGAATAATGGATGAAATCACACGGCGCCGATTACTAAAAGCAAGCACAGCACTAGGAATTGCAGGCAGTATTCCACAGGGTATCGAGACGGCAGTCGCACAGACATCGCCTTCCCTCGAAAAATATGTGCAGCCATTGCCAATCCCAACAGTAAGGAAACCAGAAGGGAAACGAAGGGGAGCGGATTACCACAAAGTATCGGTAACGGAGTTCACCCAAAGTCTCCACCCGGATCTCCCTGATACCACCCTCTGGGGATTCGACGGCACTTTTCCTGGCCCGATCATCGAGGGACGGCGGAACAAACGGCTAAAAGTTCGCTTTGACAATAGTCAGCTTCCAACAGAACACCTCTTAAGCGTGGATGAGCAGATTCATGGAACGAAACCAGAGGATTATCCGAACTACGATGGGCCTGTCCCTGAAGTCCGAACGGTGACACATTTCCACGGGCTCAATATTGAGCCCGAAAGTGACGGACAGGCCGAGATGTGGAAATCCCCGGGAGAGATCACTGGCCCGAGATTTGTCAAACAGATACATGACATTCCGAACCGCCAATCCAAATTGACATCGACCTACCATGACCATGCACTTGGTATCAGTCGTCTCAATGTCTACGCTGGACTTGCGGGGTTCTATCTTATCCGGAGTCGAGCGGAAGAAAAACTCGACTTACCCAGTGGCGAGTACGAAATTCCGCTCATGCTCCAAGACCGGACGTTTAACGAGGACGGTTCGTTGTACTATCCGAAGTCCTTTGTACCGAATTTCGCCGGTGACACAGCCGTTGTCAACGGATCCGTCTGGCCGTATCTAGAGGTCGAGCCGCGTCGATATCGCTTCCGATGTATAAATCAGTCGAACGGGCGTACGTTTAACCTCCGCCTTAGTAATGAATCTGGCACAAACGTCCCGACCCTGTATCAGACCGGAGCTGGCCATGGCTTCTTTGAGTCGACAGTTCCAATCGGGGCAAGCCACGACCTCGACTCACTACTCCTGTCCCCATTCGAACGAGCTGACATCGTCGTCGACTTCTCCGAGTACGCAGGCGAAACGTTCACTGTCACCAATGATGCCGAGTTCCCCTTCGAGGGGAAGACTGAAGGAAGCGACCTCGGGGAGCTTCTCCAGATTCGGGTCTTGGATTCTGCTAAAGGGCAGTCGGATTCCAGTGCAGATCCAACGAATCTGGATCTTCCTGGTGGGTCAAAAGTCAATGAACAGGCTGCTAAGAAGATTCGGCACATGACCATGAACATGATCAGAGATGAACATGGGCTTGCCTTGCATTTGCTGAACAACTCACGTTTCCATGATGAAACAATTGTGAAACCGCAGCTTGGGACAACCGAGATATGGGAACTGGAAAATAAGACCCATCACACGCACCCAATTCATCTTCATTTAGTCGAATTCAGTGTTATCGGACGTGGTCCGAACGGAACTGACGACCCTGCTCCAAATGAACGAATAGGGAAAGATGTTGTTCGGGTCAATCCGGACGAGACGGTACGGATTCTCGTTCGCTTTGGCAACTTTGCGGGCCAGTTCCCTTGGCACTGTCACATCCTTGAACACGAAGACCATGCGATGATGCGTCCTTTTGAGGTTGTGACCGGAAACGCAGCTAAGAACAGAGGGCAGAAAAACAACAATCAGGGAGAATTCCAGTCGAGGTGAAAACAAATAACTGAGACCCATTTTTATTTGATTAATTTTACTTTGGGGATATTTCTAAGTAGATATCGAACCACAAGAATTCAATAGCAGAAAATCAATCTCGTGCGGGATTACGAGACCGAAGAGAGTGTTGACGATGATTCGCTGAATCTCGCCGCGGAAGCAGCCACTGCAGGCCGTCAAATCTTCGAGACAGTCTAGCACTCAGAACAGAACACCGAACTCGTGAACTGCCGTGAGAAGCGCGCCGAGAGTCAACACGTCGAAAACAAGTACCTCAATGCACTTGAGCACGCGAAGAACGTCGCCAAGACGAACGATGTCATGGTCGCACGACTCGGGTATCGAGAGGTGGCGACTCACTACGGGTGTGCGTACACAAACGACGGCTATCGGGTGATGGAAGAAATGACCGAACGCGTCCCTGGCGTGAGCTACAAGGAATCACGGACACTGTCGATTGACGACGCAATGTGCATTGGTGGCCATCACATCGAGATCACGTTCGCCCACCCTGATTTGGCAGGGTGGATGCGAGACCACGAAGCCAACGCTGGAGGGAACGAAGGGCGCTGATTATAGTGTTGTGATCACAGGGGTTCGACGAACCCCCTCTCGGACTAAGCCACCACACGAGATTCACACCGCGTTGCCGGTGACACATGGTGGTACTAGTGTGTTGTGTACGGTAGAGTGCGTCTGTTTTGCGTCTACTTCTGCGAAACGGAGGGGGTCGCTCTCGCGATCCCCCCCCCCTCTATTACAACGGTATAATCGACTACCCCACCAGCGATCGTCGAGGACGGCTTGGTTGAGAACGTGACAAAGTGTTCCGAGTTGACGAGCTAGCGGCTGAACGTTGCTCACTCGTCATCTGTTAGAAATGGTGTGCCAGAAATAGAGGATGGATTCCGCACGCCTGTCGATACGAGACAGTAGACGGATAAGGAGAAGTCGATCGGTGGGAGAAGTGTTCTTATCCCCATAGGAGTACAGGGGACTAGTAGAAGGCTGAACATGGTAGCTGATCAAAGTGCAGAGATTACTGAGGAGGTAATTGAGGCGATAGCCTCGCTTGGAAATGAAACTCGATTAGAGATTTTGTTTGCTTTGTACGAGCCAGAATGGGAGCACCATGAGTGGCATATGATGACGTTTACGGAACTCTATGACGCTGTAGATGTCGGGAGTTCGTCACAGTTCTCCTATCATCTTGATCGGCTCATTGGGAAGTTTATTTGTGAAACACCTGAAGGATACAGACTTACATATAGTGGTAACAAAATTGCTCGTGTGATCAACTCGGGTGTGTACGAAAGCACTTCGAAGTTTGAAAGCCATGAACTCACTGGCACTTGTCTATTTTGTGAAAATGAGTCTCTTCTAGCAGCACTTGAAGACGAACGGTTTACTATTCGCTGTACCTCGTGTGATGCGATTCTTATAACCGACTTCTTTCCCCGGAGTCAAACGCGGTACAGAAGCACCTCGGAGATCATTGAGAGCTTTGGCCACCATATTTGGAGCATGTGCATGCTACTACAGAAACGAATCTGTCCTGAATGTTTCGGATATGTTGACAGATTCGTTGACGTGTATGAACACAATGGAAAGACACGCCCGATTCACGTTAATTCATGCCGTGAATGTGGGGTAGTACTGAGTATTCCAATAGAAGTTTCAATTATCTTCCATCCTGCTGTTCTTCATCTGTTTTGGGAACACGACGTTCTTCTCCTGGATATTCCTCTCTGGGAGTTTTTCGGGTACATCGTGTCCGATGTAATTGAAGTGGATATCGTCTCTTCTGATCCGTTTGAAGCAGATTTTGAAATAACGCTGGACAATAAGATGCTCTCTCTGCATGTGGATGAGCAAATGACGGTTACATCGTGGCAGAACGACGAGTAAGCGTTTGCGGCTGTTGATCCCAATTATCGTGTCAATTCCCACCCAATTCCAGAGATCGTACAATTCTTATCTGTAACTCAAACATTTTTGAGTTGGCCCGTTGTCAAAATGTAATCCATATGACAATACTTATAGCGTGACAACGACTCTGACCTTCTATGGATCCCATGAGACTATGTAAGACCAAGAACTATACTAATATGAGGTGTTTTGATGGCTGCAATTGAAATCGACGGCCTAACAAAACAATTCGGCGACGTCGTCGCTGTCAACGACCTCAATCTCCGAATCAAGGAAGGCGAAATCTTCGGTTTCCTCGGACCGAATGGGGCAGGCAAATCGACAACGATAGACATTCTACTCGATTTCATACGACCAACCTCGGGAGCAGTACGTGTCCTCGGTCATGACGCTCAGCGAGAGGGTGAATTTGTCCGTCGGCAGATTGGCGTCCTTCCGGATGGATATCAGGTTTACAACCGTCTCACTGGTCGCCAACACCTTGAATTCGTCCTTGAAATGAAGGACGTCAACGAGGACCCTGATGCGTTGCTTGAACGAGTTCGAATCGCTGATGCCGCTGACCGAAAAGCTGGCGGCTACTCGAAGGGAATGCGCCAGCGACTCATGCTGGCAATGGCGTTAGTCGGTGATCCAAATCTCCTTGTTCTCGACGAACCCTCAACGGGTCTGGACCCAAATGGCGCTCGTGAGATGCGTGAGATCATCCGCGAGGAAAACCAGCGGGGGACGACCATCTTCTTCTCTAGCCACGTGATGGAGCAGGTTGAAGCTGTCTGTGATCGTGTAGCAATCATCGATCGCGGTGAACTCGTGACCGTTAATTCAATCGACGGACTTCGGGACGCAACGGAGACAGGAGAAGTTCTCTACGTCGACGTTGCAGAACTCAACAACATGAGTATTGAAGAGGTCACTCGAATCGACGGAGTCAGAACTGCGTCGATTGATGATGGTCGACTCCGGGTAACGGTGGCTGATGCTTCGAAGTTCGTTGTACTAAACGCCATCAACGCCAACGTAATCCCCGTCCAGGACTTCTCAGTCGTAGAATCTTCACTTGAGGACTTATTCGTCCGTTATACTAACCATGCCCAGGAGGTCCAGATATGACGTGGCTCAGCGTGGCAAAAAAGGACTTCCGAGATGCCATTCAGTCTCGAGCACTCTGGGCACTTGTCGCCGTATTTGTTGTCCTCTCAGTATTCTCGACGTATGCGTACGTGGAGGTCCCCGAAATGTTCGGTGGGGCCGGCGGAGCTTCGTTCGCGGGATTGCTGTTCTTCACTATCGGGTTAAGTGGATTGTTTGTGCCGCTCGCCGCCATCGTCGTCTGTTACAAGTCACTAGCTGGCGAACGCGAACTCGGCAGTATCAAGCTTTTGCTCTCCTTGCCGACGAATCGTTTCAACGTTTTCATTGGCAAGGTCCTCGGTCGAGCCGCTGTTCTCACGGTCGGTCTTGGGGTCGGCCTCCTCTTTGGACTCGGGGTTGGGTCGTTCCTGCTTGGAGGGATTGATATTTTTGCTGCCTTTGTGTTTTTGGCAGTGACACTAAGCTTCGCTGCAGTATATGCGGGCATCATGGTCGGGATCTCGGCGTCAACAGGGTCGACCTCGCGAGCAACAACGCTCGCCCTCGGATTCTTCGTCGTCTTCGAACTGTTATGGGATGTCGTCCCCATGGCGGTCGTCTACATCGTCAACGGGTTCGGCCTTCCGTCTACGATGCCCGAGTGGGTCTTCCTCGTCAGTCAGGTGTCGCCGTCTTCGGCGTATCTCTCGACGGTCGTCGCTCTCCTGCCCGGGTTCGCGGAGGTGGCCGGTGCAACGCCCGCCCAAACGGGCGTCGGAGTCGAAGCAGTTGAGCCGGACCCGTTCTACCTGAGCCCGGAGGTGGGAATCGTCGTTCTCGCACTCTGGCTCGTCGTCCCGTTCCTCATTGGGTATTACCGGTTCAACGTCGCAGACCTGTAGCCCCAACTGTCCAAATACCGCACAACAAATTACGATGATGATAAACGAAAATACGAAAATCGCCCGCCTCCCGACGAAATCGGTTTCTCTCGACAGAGGCGTTTAAGGAGCCATGGCATCGCTACTAAAGCAACAGATCGGTCAGTATCGAATCACGTCGTTCTTCGTACTGGCGTACGCGCTTTCGTGGACGCTCGATGCGATCCCGAAGCTCCTCGGGATGGAGCCGTCCTGGGGTCGGTGGTTTATCGAAGGCTTCCTGAGCCCGCTTTCACCGGGAGTCGCTGCTGCGATCGTCCTATGGGCGAGTGGTGAGAGTGTCAGGAAGTGGCTCCGAGACATCTTCACTTGGCGTGTCCATCCGAAGTGGTACGCCGCAGCAATCCTGATCCCGTTCGCTATCACCTACGCAGCAGGAGTCGCGTCGTGGGCTCTCGGCGGTCCGATCGACTGGGCGGCGTTCGATTTCGACCCGATCACGATCGTCATCGGAATCGTCCTCGGGACGTTCATCGGCGGTGGCCAAGAGGAGTTCGGTTGGCGGGGATTCGCCCAGCCCGAATTACAAGAACGGTATGGCGGCTTGGCCGCGGCCCTCGTCATTGGCGTGTTCTGGGGGCTATGGCATCTGCCCCAGTTCGTTCCCGGCGGGTTCCGGGACGACTGGCCGCTCGAACTCGTCGTCGCCTATTTCGTTGGGATTATCGCGTTCTCGGTGCTCCTCGGGTGGGTGTTCAACGGCTCGAACGGGAGCGTACTGCTAGCGATGCTGATGCACGGAACGGACAACGCAACGACAGGGCAGGTCCCGCTCGACCTTGATGTCGTCCTCGTCGGTGATACCATTGACTGGAGTACGCTCGTCACGTTGAACGGGTCGCATGCGGTTCTCACGTGGGCGGTCATTCTGTTCATCGTCTTAGTAACCGGCGCCCACCTCTACGATTACCGGGTCAGCCCGGACTGGAACACCGAGACGTAAGCCAATCACCAATTAGGAAAACACAAATGGACGAAGACACCACTCGCCTCCCTGGAAAGCCCGAGGTGTTAGCCATCGAGGCAAAGGGACTTACCAAGCGCTTCGGAGATCACGTCGCCGTTGATCAGCTCGATCTTGCAATCCCGCAGGGACACGTCTACGGGTTCCTGGGGCCCAATGGTGCGGGGAAGACTACCACTATGCGAATGCTGACGGCGCTGATGCCACCGACAGCGGGCACAGCGGCGATCATAGGTACGCCGCTCTCTGAACGCCAGGCAGTCACGCGACACCTCGGGTATCTCCCTGAGGAGCCGCCGGTATACGAGGAGCTCACGGGGAGGGAGCAGCTGTCGTACGTCGCTTTCCTCCAGGACGTCCCCGACAGTGTCGCAGCCGACCGCATCGACGAGTTGTTGGCCCAGCTCAACCTCACCGACGCTGCAGATCGTCCGATTTCGACGTACTCGAAGGGAATGCGACAGAAGATTGGTCTGATTCAGGCGCTCTTCCACAGACCGGCAGTCCTCTTCCTCGACGAACCCACCAGCGGACTCGATCCGCGAGCGGCTCGGACAGTGCTGGATGTGCTCAAGGACTTGGTTGACGAGGAAACTACGGTTTTCCTCTCGACGCATATTTTGTCGGTCGTCGACGAACTCGCCGACACCATCGGCATCCTCCATGAGGGACGCCTCGTCGCAGAGGGATCGCCGGCAGATCTCAAACGCCGCGCCGAAACGGGCGAGGAACGCACCCTCGAACAGGTGTTCCTTGAGGTGACCACCGACCATCGAGACGAAGAGTCAGCCGAGGTCCCCACATGAGTTCGCTTCGGAACGACGTCCGACATGGGCTGGGGATTGCACGTATTGAACTTCGGCGTTCCCTCCGGAAGTCGTTCGGCACCCGAAAGCGGCAGCTGACGGTGCTCGGGGTCGTCGCCCTGTTTACACCACTACTGATATTCTGGTACCGTATCGCGTACTCCGCAGGCCAACAGGCCGCGGCACAGGGTACCCTCCCGCTCGACGTCCTAGGCATACAGGTGTCCCTCCTCGTCGTCGTGTTTATCGTTATGGGCGCCCTGCGCGTCGTCCAGCAGGGACGACCGGAGGGTGACGCTCTGCTGTTGACAGCGACGAGTCCGCGCGCCGTTCTCATCGGAGTGACTGTTCACTCGACAATACAACTCGTCGGGTTCGTGATGTTCCCAACGCTCTTGTTCGCCGGCGGCTTCGCGTTCGGATCTGGGATGTTCTCCATCCTTCCGACCGCCGTGTTGGCGGTCGTTCCGTTGTTCACGGCGATAACAGTGTTAGGCACTATAGTCGGTCAGTTGGTTGTCCTGGGTCTGCTGCGGAGCCAGACACTCCGGACAGTCAGTCAGGCCTTCGGTCTCGTGCTGTTGCTGGTGCTGATGGCGCTGAGTTACGCCGCCATGGCGCCAGTGACGGGTGCAGCGGAACCGCTCGCCGCGCTCTCGGGGTTGGCGCTGCCCGCTATCGAGTACCTGACGCTCGCGTTTTTCGGAACACCGCTCGGTCCGGAACTCGATGCGGGGGCGATAGTCGTCGGGGCGATAGTCGTCGCTAGCATCCCCGTCCTGTTCGCGGTGGCGAATCAGCTCGCACCGCTACTATGGTTCGCTGACGCGACGCCGACCGGCCTGATGCAGCGTGATGCGACCACGGCTACGGGAGCGACGCCGTCTCTGGAGACGACGGAGCAGACCGGGCGATCGTTCCCGCCGAGAACCCAATCACGAACCTTGAGTGTCGCCCTCGGCCTGTGGATTCGCTGGATGCGGATTCCCACGCGGTTTTCTCCGCTATTCCCGCTGGTGATCGTCATCGTGACCGCCCTCTTCGGAGCCGTCAGCGACCCCGAGTCGCTGCCGGTTGTGGTGGGGGGCGTACTCGTCTTCGCCGGCGTCTACATCTCCGGTGCAATCTTCGGATTGAACCCGATGGGCGAAGCAGGCGAGATGCGAACTTTGGAGTACCTCTCCGCGACGCGACTTCGTACACTCCTGCTCGGGCACCTGACCGCGGGACTTCTCGCGGGAATACCTATTGCTGTGGTCGGTGCTACCGTCTTCGCGATGTCGCTGGGTGTCTCGATACCGACGGCCGCGATTCTCGTGACGCTCGCCATTGTACTGGCGGTCGCCAGCGCGGGCGTCGGGGTCGGCATCGGATCGGTCCTCCCGTCGCGGGACTCCCAGCGGACGTATCAGGGCTACGAGGTGGCGACGCCGAGCCAGTGGGCCCTCGTCGGGTATATGTTCGCCGTGATGCTTCTCGTCGTGATCGGCGCAGGGGGAGGGGTATTCGCCTTGCTTCCCGGTAGCGGAAGCGAATCGCTTCTCCGACTCCTTGCACCCGGTGTTGCCGGGGGCGTCCTCGCTGCGGTCGGATACGCTGGCTATCGCACCGCGGCTGGACCGTTCAGTGAACCCCCGTATCCACGTACGTCGTCCGAGTCGCAGGATGCGGAGGTGTGAGATGTGACGCCGGAGGAGTCTGTGGAACGCGACGGTCGTTCGGCACGTGAGAATGTCCGACGCCTGCTCGTCTACCTTCGATTACGGCTATGACGAACGAAACGCCCCCGCAGTCCGGTACCGAGTCAGAACCCGTAGAACACGCGGAGACAGCTCGTATTAATTCCTTTCCGGCATTTAGTCTTTTCCTCGGAGGGACGTTCGCATTCTCCTGGGCCCTCTGGGCACTGCTATTGCTGGAGATCGTTCCGTCGTCCGTAACGGGGGTACTCGTCAGGGTTGGCGGGTTCGGACCGTTCGTCGGGGCAGTCGTCGCACTGGCTGCGTCCAGACGGAGTATCCCAAAATGGATCCCGAACATTCGAGTTCGCATCCCGATTCGGTGGTACGCCTATGCGCTCGTGGTACCTCCGCCCTTCGCGGTGGTCGCCGGCGCTGTCCACGTCGTCGTCTTCTTCATCGGCGGCGGGCAGGAGGAGGAGCTAGGCCGGCGGGCGTTCGCTCTTCCTAACACGAACACCAACGCAAACGCGGTTGTGGACGTCCCGAATTGACACAGTTCGGGACAGACGCCGTACGGCTACTCGTGAGTACGGCATTTGTATCGGCATCTATCGGCTAGAAACCAGCGGGAGGGGGAGAGCTGGTACCGGCCACCACGTCTGTGGTCGGGAATACATGATTGAGTCAACCGAGTTCGTCCCCGTCAAATCGGGAATGGCGATGATGGTTAAGTGACGCGACCCATATTCTCTACTATGGCAGCTGAAATCTCCGATCGTGTCCGTGAAATCGCCGACGCACGAGGAGTCCCTGAGTCGGAGGTTTTCGAGCAAGCACTTGAACTCGGAATCGCGGACCTGTGGGAGAACGTCGTCCTCGGAAAATACGTGGATGGCGAGCTATCTCGCGAGGAAGCGATTGAACAGGTTGGACTGGAAAACGTCCGGCGAGCCGATCGCGAAGCAGCAGCTGTTGAAGAAGACATTGACTGGGGCCTCAGTTCGTGACAATCGTTGCAGTCGCGGATACAGGCCCACTTATCCACCTTTGCAGAAATCGACGCACTCGACTTGCTGACGGTAATTGACGAGTTGTTAATCCCTGAAACAGCGTATGAAGAACTCGAAGAAAGCGGGATTCCACCCGAGTTCTCAGATCTTGAGTGGGAAGGAATCGAGGTTGTGGATCCTGTCGAGATCACTGCTGAACTGGACGCAGGTGAGCGAGCGGCACTGGCAGTAGCTCTCGAGCGAGACAACGTCGTCTTTCTTACCGACGATCTGGCAGCACGAGAGTTCGCGCAGGACCAGAATATCGAAGTCCACGGCTCGATTGGCATTATCGCACTTGCGTATCATCGAGAGATCGTCCCCAGCAGCGAGGCTGCATCACTCATGCGGAGCCTCCAGACAGAGACGAGTCTCTTTATTACTGATGCAATTGTGGAACGCGGAATCGAACTGCTACAGCCGAATTCTGAGTAAATAGCGAATGCTGGCCGCCAATTTCTCGAGACAGCCTAGCGCTTGGAAAGAATACTGAGGTCACCAACCTCCGCAAGAAACGTGCCGAGAGCCAGCAAGTCGAGGACAAGTACCTCGATGTCCTCGAGCATGCGAAGAGCGTTGCCTAGACGAATGACGTGATGGTTGCACGACTCGGGTATCGGGAAGTTGCGACGCATTACGGCTGTGCGTACACAAACGACGGCTATCGGGTGATGGAGGAGATGGCCGAACGAGTCCCTGGTGTAACCTACAAGGAATCACGGACGTTGTGTGTTGACGACGCAATGGGTGTTGGCGGGCATCACATCGAGATCACGTTCGCCCATCCCGACCTCGCCGGGTGGATGCGAGCCCAGGAAGCAAACACAGGAGAAAACGGAGGGCGCTAATTATAGCGTTGTAATCACGGGGGTTCGACAAACCCCCGCTCGAACCATGCCACCACACGAGATTCACACCGCATTGCCGGTGAAACATGGTGGTAGTAGTCGGTTGGATACGGTGGAGTGCGTCTTTTTCTGCGTCATTTTCTGCGAAACAGAGGGGGTCGCTTACGCGATTCCCCTCTATTACAACAGTATAATCAACTACGCCCTCTAGTGGTCCGTCAACCAGGGACTGATGGATTCAAAGTGCTACGCTCTGATATCCGATAGCAGATAGTTCTCTTACGGTGTGCGAGATACAGAGCGCATAGTCAGCACGTTCCGATCGCAATCGAGGAGCAGAGCCGATTGCTTACTACCGAGAAAATCTGTATCTCGGACGCCGTCGAACAGGGTGGAGTGATTCCAGTCACTCCTCGCGTTTACTGTACGTTTCCTCACCCCAACCATAGTCTGACGCTTCGTCGTTCCGTTCGAGGTAGCCCTCCAGTACCTCTTGTACCGCTCGGCCGAGATCATCTAACTCACCGTCAATCATTGAAACCGTGCTCGAATCGAGCGACTCAGTCGCGTTTCGCTCCCTCCAGTCGTCCGAAATCATTGGGGCGTCGAAGCGAAGGCGGTCTTCGGTTGGGTCCCAGTAGAAGTCGAACGCTTGGAACAGGCCGAGGTCGCTGACAATTCGAACGTGCTCTTCATCGAGATTCGTGTACTCGGTCCACTCGTTGAATCCCTCCTTCCACGCACCTTCCTGGAGCAGGTCTTCGATGTCCTCGCGGTAGAAGTCCTCTGACCCGAGCGTCTCTTCTTGCCACTCGAACTCGCGCGGCATTCCTCGGTTCGAGAGGTCTGGTGGTTCCGGGACCTCTATATCGAGCGCCATACCTGTGGTTTCACTGGTAACACAATAAAGCCCATCGCAGTTCCAAATGAGACGCCTCTCGCAAGAGAATATCCCGTTACTGGATAGAGGGCGCGTATCGGTCACGCTTGGAGCTTGACAGCAGTCATGGCAACAATCGCCCGTGATCGTCGGTCTATATCCCGAGCCACTCGTCGTTTCGGACCTGATATCCGTTCGCCCGACAGAACTTCGCCGCTTCTCGGCGTACCGCCCGGGACGTCGGGAGCGTTTCTTTGTCGCGGATTCGCTCGACAATCCAGTCGCTGATGACTTGGATCCCTTCATCGTCGTCATCGGCGTCGATCGCTTTGAGTTCCTGGAAGGTCTTCTCGTAAGCCTTGCGCTGTGTCCAACTGAAATCCGTATTCCGAAGCGTCTTGCTGGCTTCCACGACCCGTTTCATGGCCGCGGCAACTGTCGGCCGCTGTACCTGCACCCGGAGGGCAGCTGGAGAGTCGAACGTCTCCTCGTCTATCTCCGGTACTAGTTCCTCGATACTGTAGCTCCCCTCGACCGATTCGATCTCACGATCGCCGATCGCCGCGACGATCTCAATCCCCGTCGCCGGGAATGTCAGCTCTTCGAGTTCTGCCTCAAAATCGGCGATTTTCTCCGCTTCCACCGGTGGCTCTATTTCGTCCTCGCGCTCCAGTTCTGTGGCGACCTCACGCTCTTGCTGGCGTCTTTCAGCGTCGTGTGCTTGCTTGTCTCGACCGCGCTTATCGTCTGCCATCCTAGGACTTGGACTCTCCATCCGGATAGCTCTGTGGTCGATAACAGGTATTCCCAAACGTTTACGCCAGCCATTTAAATCGAGTTTTTGCTCGTCAGGAAGTCATCCAGTGAGACAGTCTAACTCCTACATCTTTCTAAAATGTTGATCGAGAGCCGGAATTCCAGGTGAACTATTTCTCCCACACTCTGCTGAGTATATCCTCTACATCTTGCACGGCGGTTCTGTCAGATCATGAGTCTCTCCTTTGGCATATAAAATACGAACCAATCAATCGACAGTTGAAGCACCACTAGCGATAGTCAAGAACGAGGTGAGTGAGACCGTGCTGAAGTGTTTCAAAGTAACGAGTCAGCAGTTAGAAGACACCGTCCAATCATCGGTTAGGGATGGTGTGCAAGATAGAGAGGACGCGTCCCTCATCGTAGTACGATACGGGAAACCACCCGCTTCTTGAACAAACAGCTATCGTCTGCGTAGACAATTATAGGGACAGAGATGATATTAGAGGAAACCACGCAAGTGAACGCATCTCCGGGGGAAGTCTACCATTTTTTCGAAACGATGGATGTAAACTATCAACGGTGGCATCCCGATCATATCGTGTTCCGATGGAATACTGGAGACGGGTTAGAACAAGGAGCGATTGCCTCCTTCGAGGAACGAATCGCGGGAAAGAGACAGAAGAAGACAGTCCAGTTCACGGAGGTCGTTCCCGACCGATACATCGAGTTCAAACCCACCTCACGGCTGGTCGGGATACTTATGCCGTTGATCAGTTTTACGATCATACCCCACGAGAACGGCTGTGATCTCACTCAACGGATCAAGGTACGAACCGGCCCGATCGGTGCGTGGCTCAACCGGCGTGAATTCAATGCTGTCCGGGTGCACATGAGAGAGGAAGGCGAGAATCTGAAGACCATCCTTGAAACCGACGAAGTGCGTGCTGCCTGAAAGGCTTGCGAAAGCCAGGGTCGGGTCGTACCAGAGGCACCCCATAACAAGACATGTATTTTGACTTCGCTGATCGATTGCTGTCAGGAACGGCGTGCTGAATAGAGAGGATGTAGTCAGTATCTCCAGTACTGCACATACCAATCTCCTCCCAGTCATGGACTTTGAATAAGGTTGGGCTTCGATGACCCCAACAATGATGCCATGGCCGAGCGTCAACCTAGAAGTTATGCTCAAAGATTCGCTCGAGGAGGCATTGAACGAACAGATCAACGCTGAACTCTACTCGGAGTACTTGTACCTCTCGATGGCGGCCTACTACGCGGATGAAGGTCTGCCCGGGTTCGCGTCGTGGATGCGGGCCCAGGCCGACGAAGAGAGTGCTCACGCGATGCGAATTTATGACTTCGTCATCGAGCGCGACGGACGGGTTACTCTGGATACTATTGACAGTCCGCCAAGGGAGTGGTCCAGTCCGTCTGACGCCTTCGAGGCAGCCTACGAACACGAGGTCGAAATAACCGAGATGATCAACGACCTCGTCGCACTCGCCCGTGAAGAGAACGACAACGCGACCGAGAACATGCTCCAGTGGTTCGTTGCGGAGCAGGTCGAGGAGGAGGCGACAGCACAGGCCGTTCTGGATAAACTCAAGCACGTCGGTGACGACGGTCCCGGCCTCCTGATGATTGATCAGGAACTCGGCCAGCGCGGTGGCGCCGGAGGGGACTCGGGCGGAAACGGAGCTTCCACATCTGAGCCCATGGGCGAGTAGTCAGAGACAGTGGCGTCGAACTTCCTATCGTCACATGATGAATAAGCGCTCTGTATCTTGGACGGTCGCTCCTGACCTAGCCGGCTCCTTCACTATAGTGTGACTGGTGAAAATCCGCAGCAATACCCGAATGTTATCTGAATGACGCTAAACTGGACTCGGTATACTGCCCCAATTCCCCCTCAATATCCGACTCACGCCACCCAAGCGGCGACAACACACTCGTTGCCGCGCGAACCAACAGCCCCCGATAGAACCCGATATCATACTCGTCCAACTCCTCACCCGCTAACAGCACGCCCCAACCCCAAATCAGCCGCCCACTCTAATGCCGCCACACTCCTCGTTGACTGCGTGTAGTCCTCCCGCTTCTTCGAAACTCGATTCGTGATCACCAACTCACTCGGATCGACCGCACCACGCTCGAGTCGATCAACCCACGACCGTAGTTCCTCACAAACCGCCTCTGGATCACGATACTCATCGACCACTCGAATTAGACTCCTTTTGCGCACGGTCAACACGAGGGTTCGACTCCCTCGGCGGGTCTGTTCCCGATTCGGTGCGACGAGCGACCTTCCCGAGAAATCGGGAAGGGGGGTGAACGAGTTCACCTGCTGAGCTTCACACGGCAGGTGGGTGAACTGGTTCATCACCCCTACCGGGTGAAATTCGGTTTGCCAGCAGACGGCGAATAGCAGCCCTCTACCGCAAAAACTCCGCAATAACAAGTTTACTTCCAAGTAATCGACCTTTCTTTTCTCACCTCCGTCCAGCGGAGGTTTCGGACCGCCCACCGTAGTGTGGTTTTTTGTGTGGTGTTCTCGGCGGTTAAGACCCGATCGGGGTGATGAACCAGTTCACCACCCCCGTGTATCACACCGACAAACGGAACCACCGAGCCGTATCGTTATATCGCGTCTTCCCTACTATCTGCTTATCAAAACCATGGACCGAGACGAAGAGCAGCCGTTCGAGAAATCCGTACAAACGACGATCTGCGGCGTCGACGTGCAGTTCCGTGTGGCGTCAGAGAAAGGACGCCGATTTCGTCCCGACGATGTCGGAATCTATGATGAGATATTTAGGAACATATTTTCCGAAATGAATGAAGACGATGTCTTCTTCGATATCGGTGCTCACATTGGCCTCAACAGCTGTGTAATCGGTCGAAGGTACCCTGAGACAGGTATCGTCTGTTTCGAACCTCATCCCCAGACACGAGCGAGCCTAGAGACGAACCTTGAATTGAATGAGATTGACGCCCTCGTTATGGATTGTGCCATCTCAAACTCAGATGGGACAATAGCGTTCGACACTCAACACGATACGCCGGGTGGAATGGGAGAAGTTCGCCATTCGGGCCAGGGGAAAGAAACACCAGTTCGAACGCTCGATAGCGTCATCAGGGATGATGGTGTCCCATCGCCTACTGTTATCATGTCGGATATCGTTGGCGAAGAAATTAATCTACTTCGTGGCGGTTCAGCGGCCTTTTCATCGCCAAAAATGCGGCTGGTATACATCGTAACCCACGACCAGCCATTAGAACGTCTGGGAAGTAGTAAACAAGAAGTCGAGGACCTTGTAAGAAGTTATGGATTTGACGAGTTGGAATACCTCCGCGATAACTTCCTCAAGGCCAAGAAGTCGGATCAGTCCAGATAACAGTCAAGGATTGAGTGCGGGCGTTTCGTGCAGTCGTGATATCTATCTCGTCTGTAGTAACGTCGAAATCAGGAAGGTTTCCACAGTCGATATGCTCCCACATTCCGCACGTGATTCGTATCAGTGATGAGTGCTTAACAGGACTACAAATGCGTGCAAATCGTTCTCTGTGCTTAGCAAATATAGTTAACAAAGGGGATTTGGGGCAGCACCAAGTTACGTCGTCGCCAAGCGATTTGTCTGAGGTTCGAACACCTCTCCTTTCTGTTTTAACTTGTCAATCTTGTGCGCAGCTTCCGAACGACCAAGCCCGAAACGTTGTAATTGAGTCTCTATAGCGGCGGGAACGTCACCGATCGTACGGCTACTCGTAAGTACGGCAGTTGTATCGGCATCTATCGGCTACAAACCAGTGGGAGGGGAAAAGGGTGGGACCGACCACCGCGTTTGTGGTCGGAGCGGGACACCGAAATCCCGTGATTGCTTGAGTGCTACGTCTGGTCCGCAAATACGGGGGAAGGTTTCTTAGGCTGGCACACAAATGGCTACGTAATGAGTATCTTAGCGAGCGACTTCACGGATCTGACGAAAACCACCGATGAAAAAGAGCGATTAGGTGACGCGCTTGCTGGTGAGGCAAGCGAACTGGACGTGGATTCTGTTGCTGCGGTTCGGGAGCTACGGGAACGCGAATGAGATATTTTATCGATACGAATTTTTTTTGCAGCACTCACAGACGAACCCAACCGAGGAGATGTTGCAGTCGACTTTCTAAATCACGAGGCAGACTTCTACACCTCGCTCCTGAATGTAATGGAGTTGCGGAGTGTCCTCGGGAAAAAGAAGCAACTCAAACAAGAGCGCGTGGCCGAATTAGAGCGGCGAGTTACCTCTCAAGTTGAAATTGTCGTCCCGGATGCATCCGATATGCTTGCTGCCAACAAACGCCATCAAGAGACATTGCTCTATCCGATGGACTGTCTTATTTTAGCCTGTGCCGAGAGCCAAGACACGACATTGGTCTCGTTCGACAAGGAACTGATTGAAGCAGGAGCGCGTTCACCGGAAGAAATCATCGATGATTCATAGATGACGTTATCGAACCGGTAAGCACCGGCGTTTGCCTCATTTTAACGTGAATAAATACCCAGCAAGTCAAGAACAAATATCTCAACGTCCTTGAGCATGTGAAGAATGTCGCCAAGACGAATGACGTGATGGTCGCACGGTTAGGCTATCGCGAAGTCGCGACTCACTACGGCTGTGCGTACAAGAACGACGGGTATCGAGTGATGGAGGAGATGGCCGAACGTGTCCCTGGCGTAACCTACGAAGAGTCACGAACGCTGTCGGTGGACGACGCAATGGGTGTCGGTGGCCATCACATCGAAATCACGTTCGCCCATCCCGACCTCGCCGGGTGGATGCGAGCACACGAAGCAAACACAGGAAGGAACGGAGGGCGCTAATTAGAGCGTTGCAATCACGGGGGGTCGACGAACCCCCTTTCGAACCGAGCTACCACACGAGATTCACACCGTTGCCGGTGGCATGATGGTACTAGTCGGTTGGGTACAGTGGAGTGCGTCTGTTTCTGCGAAACAGAGGGGATTTCGTTCGCGATTTTACTCTATTACACTGGTGTAATCAGCCATCCACAGTGGCGACAACCGAGGATAGTGTGATCAAGGACGAAATCGACTAGCCTATAGCGACTCTCCAAACCGATTCTTCGAGACGACTTCCGCAATCGATCGCCGTCGTTTCGTTCCCATCCCGGACCCTTTGGGATAGCCAAAGCCGACAACAGCGCCGCTGACGAGTTCGAGTGGAATACCAAACCGACTCTTCAGGGCCTTCTCTTGAATGCCAGTGTAGATACAAGAGCCGACGCCGTGATCCCAAGCTGCAAATTGCATGTGGCTGACTGCACGTCCGACATCGACGCCGGAGGAGGGGTAATCGTCAGTGAGGACAACGACAACAAAGGCAGCATCCGCGACCCACTTCCCGCTGGTGCTCACCGTAGCCAAATCGTCGAGAGCGTCGCCATCGATCAAATGAAAGTGCCAGTCCTGGCGGTTTCGACTTGAGGGAGCCAGTCGTGCAGCCTCTATCACAGCACGTTCGATGTCGTCGGAAACGGGCTTATCAGCGTATTCACGAACTTCGAGTCGATGTTTGACAGTCTCCGTGAGGCCCATACGTATACTCATCGCTGACCATCCATAGCCATTTTCTGCGTCAAAATCTGTGGACTTTCTCTCCCATCGTCGATATCGAAGCCGACGAATTCCGGACCGTGTTACGATACGTCTCCTCACATCTAAATGGGACCACCACAAATCAGCGGCATCGTGTCACCAAAAAGTGAAGCAAGCGTAACCGTCCGCGGACCCTCCTAATAGTGAGTACACAATGGATATCTCTGAGATAGTTTCAACACAGTTCACCGAGTTCGATATCGGGGCACCCCTTTCGAAGGTCGCCGGTGCGTTCGAGAATCAAGAACTCGACGCCGTCGTCGTTACGGACGGCGAGGAGTATCGTGGCGTCGTCAGCCGCCGACAACTGGCCTCGTCATCCAATCAACCCTCGGCGAAGGTTGGCTCACGTGTGCAACACGTCCCAACCGTCGACCGAACCGAGGATGTCCGTGAAGTCGCACGACTCATGATCGGGAGTAACGCCAAGACGCTCCCAGTGCTGGACAAAGACCGCGTCGTTGGTGTGGTGACCGCAGATGCCGTCTTGGAGGCCGTGAGCCCGTTTCTCGACGCGGTGACTGTCGACGATGCATACACGACAACGCTGATCAGTGTGGCTCCGACGTCCACGATGGGTAAAGCCCTCAACACGCTTCGGGAAGCACGTATCGCACACCTACCAGTCATCGACAATGACGAACTCGTAGGCATACTGAGCCTATACGATGTCATCGAATTCACGACACGCGGCGGGAACAAGAGTCAGGGTGGCTCGTCAGACGAGTTTAGTGGCCGCGGCGGGTTTGGTGAACGGGACGGTACTTCCGACCGGATGCTCGATCTGCCAGTGCGGAACCTGATGTCCGATGTAGCTGCGACAGTTCAGCGAGACACACCGCTCGATGCGGTAGTCGAAACGATGTTCGATCAGGAGATTTCTTCACTTGTCGTCACGGCTAACAAGACGGACGAACCGATCGGAATCATCACAAAGACGGACGTCATCGAGGCACTCACCTGGGAGCAGGAAGAACGACGTCCCGTGCAGGTGTTCGGTCTCGAATTACTCGATGGGATGGACTACGATGACGTTTCTGCGTTGATCGACAGCATGACCTCGAAGTATGGGGAGATGAGTGTGATCAAGGCCAGTATCGAACTGCATGAGCACAAAGAAAAGAGTCGAGGAGTGCCACTGGTGCTGGCACGGATTCGACTAGTCACTGACCGTGGTTACTTCACCGCTAAAGGAGAGGGTTACGGCGCTACGCATGCACTTCGTCTCGCCGCGAATGCGGTCGAACGCCAACTTCTTAAGGGTAAAACCTACGGCCAGTCGAAGAAGCATCCGGACACAGAGGAACAAGCGCAACTCTACGGGTGGTGGCTCGGCGGGTAACGGTCTTGACTTCCAGTACACGGGAGGCAATCGTTCCGGGCGGTACGATTCGCTTGCTAGCAAGCGGGGCTGAACTTGGTGACCTGTTCCTCTAAAGGACAAGCGGTGTCGTACTGATCGTCGTCGTTTCCTCTCCTCGTTTGTGGCGGTATTGGCTGGGAGGGCCATTCCAGTTATCGATGAGTCGACCAATTTCAGGAAACGGAATCGAACACAGAGCTACCTCTGTGTTTGGCGGATGAACTCGTCAAGCCGTTCTTCGATGAGTGTCACAACGCGTTCGCTATATTGCCAGAGTGCTGCGTTGAATTTCTCCTCGGTCTCGTCATCGATACCGTCGTCTCCCTGAAGGACGGAATCTTTGGTGATTTGCGGGTGATACACACAGACGATTCCGATCGAACTGTCCGAACTCGTGGTTCCCGCTGTGTGGATTCCGTACTGATCGGTGCCCCACACACCATCGCCACCGTTCCGTTCCATTACAGAATCGAGCGCATCAAGCCGTTGCATTTCTTCGGTCGTAAGGAGTGGATCATCGCCTTCGAACAATTCACTATATGCTTGTGTTCGGGCATTGTTCGTCCATTGTTCCAACTGGGAACGCACTCGCAGTACGAGTTCTCTCTCGTCAGGGAATTCGGCCATGCAATCTAAAGGAGTGGAACACAAATCAACGTTTGTAAAGCATTGTAGATATCTCGATCCTACGAGAAGGCGGTACTCAGGGAGACCTTTCCTTGTCAACGATTATAGGGTATGGGTTTACTCATTGGGGAACCAACTAGTTACATGTCCCATTACGAGGCCGTTTTCGAAATCGAATCAAAATCCGACGCAGAAGCAATCAGACTCCTTGCGGAACAGGTTTATGACGCCTTACGTGAAGAAACACGAGAAATATATAGAGACGAAGACAGTTCAACCGAGATGCTCGAAACGTTCGAGGCCATACGCAACGCGACCAGACGTCCTACCCCAGGCACGCTGACTATCCACTACGATCAACACGACGAAGCGTTCGAGGAGTGAACAACCTTTGTGCTGGTTTCGGTCCCACATTCACCAGCCGTTGCCTTAAGCGACATCGTCAGAGTACCGACTTCTGTTTGCCATCGTGTGGAACGCTACTGTTCGCCAACTGACCATCGACTCTTCCCGACTCAGATGCCCTTATGATGGGCTCGGATCCTCTGTCGTCGAAAGATAAGCCGTGAGGTCAGTCGTCGTGATAACACCGATGACCGCTTCTCCGTCAACAACAGGGAGATGATCAAAGCCGTGTTCGATCATTATATCCGCCGCAGTTTGAACCGATTCACTTGCGGTCGTTGTAATGACCTCTGTACTCATAACAGAGGCAACAGTTGCATTCGGATCCGGATCGCCTTCTGCGACGACATGAATGAAGTCAGTTGCAGTGATGATCCCTTCGAGATGGTCGTCATCACCGACGACGATTGTCGACCCAATCTTGTGTTCGCGCATTGTCTCGCCAGCGTTCTGGAGTGACGTGTCGTTACTTACAGTGTACACCGGCGAGGACATAAGACTCCCGACAAAGACATCGTCCATTTGATTAAATAGTATTTCTGCGGGGATAAGAGTTTGCTTCTTTTCACGGCGATGGAATATTTCAAATGGAAGCGAGAGTAGCGTGTCTCCGTTGAAATGCCAAGTGGTGGCCAAAATCGACTCACCAGGATCTTCCGACAAGTGGAGTCGGTGATACCGGGACTACCGGAAGAAAGTTGCTCATTGTCCTTCTATTCGAAATAGGACGTGTAGAGTGCCAAAGTGAGCTGAACGTCCCAGTAAGCGGGTGATTCGTGACCTTGTGGTTTTAGTTCGAGTCACGGATAAACATGAGTATCTCCTCGGTGAAACGGTCTGGCGCGGTGTTCATCGGCTCGTGTGATTGCCCGTCGAACCTGATAAGCCGACTATTCGGGAGTGCCTCGGTGACCGCATCCGTCGCATTTTTGTAGAATGATGGACTCTCGCCGCCGCCCGACACCAAGGTCGGCGTGGTCAAGTCCGCAAACCGAGCAGGATTAAACTCGTACTCGGCGATCGCTTGCCACTCGCGGGGCAATGTATGAGCCGCGTCCACCATATCCTGCCAGATCGGAGCCGAGCGAGCCACGTCGATTTCATCCGGTGTGAGGTGGGCTTCTGCTTGCAGGAACAGCATGAGCGCCTGCTCGTTTTCACCGTCGTCCAATAGCTGCTTCATTTCAGCGACCACCTCTTCGACCTCAAGTTCGTGCTCGCTGACCTGAATTGGTGGTTCATTCACGATGAGTTTACGGAGATTATCGGTTCGCAGGGCCGCCTCCAACGAATAGAGGGCGCCACCGGAATGGCCGAGCAAGATTACTGGATCGTCAATCGAATCGACGACCGCAACCACGTCCTCGGCCTCTCGGTCCAGTTCGTACTCGACGGCGTCGCCGCTTTCGCCGCGACCACGTCGATCAAGCGCGTAGACCGTGAAGTGTTCTGCAAAGGCAGACCGAACGCCAGTCAAGTCCCAGAACTCGTGAACATCGGTAACCCCGTGCACGAGCACGAGTGGTGGCCCGCTCCCCGTCCGCTCGAATGCAATCGTCGTACCATCTGCTGATGTGACCGTTTCCGTTTCTCCACCTGAATCTGGTGGTGTTGCTTCTGCCATAGGATGATTCACCCCCGTTTTTCTCTATGCTACACAGTGGCTTAGCATCGTTGTCGGAGAATCCGTACAGTCGAATCACGCAACGAGACAAGCGTAATCCTGTCGTAGAGGGCTTCGTCTTCGAGTCGGATCTCTATCTGCTCGGGGATCTCCGATGTAAACCCGCCGTTGTACCGAACGAATACCGTTCAATCCTCAGCCGTCTCGCCCAACCGTTCCTCGACGAACGTTGCGAACTCGTTGGCAAACGCCTCAACCTCCTCCCAGTCGGTGTACTCGACGTCGGCTAGGGGATTCTCCTCCGATGACTCCACTCGAGCGACGAATTTAACCAGCGCACGCATCAGGAACCCATACTCTGAAAACCGCAGCGCGCCCCCAAAGAGACCGATCCTATCCGGGTGCCAGTTTGTGGCCTCGATGAACTCATCGACGTACCGCGCTGCCTCCGCTGCACCCTCCTCGGTCTCCTCGCCGGACGACCCAGAGACTTGGAAGAAGCCGTTTGGCTTTCTCGCCAGTACGGCCTGGTTGGCGTTGACGAACTTGCGGACCGCCTTTTGCTGTCTGCCCATGTGGATCGACGCCCCGACGAGTACGGCATCAAAGTCGTCAATGTCAAGACCGGGGTCGATCTCCTTTACGTTCACTGTCGTCGTCTCGTGGCCGCGAGCTCGAAGTTCGGCGTCGATTCGCTCGGCCACTTTCGCTGTCTGTCCCTCACCAGTTCCAAAAATAGTGATGATCCCCGCCATAGATCACATACGGCTCCATCGACCAAAAATGGAGTCCTCTTTTTGAGACTGGAAACTGTTTTTGATTGAAAACGGGATATTCGTTAGCAGTTGAGTTCTAGAAGCGTGATTCGAGAGGATGTGACCTCGCTCGATGCAACCTTTATCCACCACATGGTGCTCTCAACAGCAATTCGGCAGTGCGTCCAGTTGTGAATATATAGCGCAAATTCATTGTCTTTGTCTCCCCCGGGTCTTCGAATTTCTGTCTTTACGAAGAAACAGAAAGGGTTTGACAACGCTCCGAGAACCGAGTACACAGACTGTGAGTGATCGACCAACTACAGGTGCTTCTCAACGGGAGACGCTCGGTCTGCTCATCGGCTTTTTTCTGCTTTCGACAGCGGCCGCAGCCTATGAGATCGCCCCGGCGAGCATCTTGCCGGTGATTCAAGAATCCCTCAAGCTCAAGGCGAGCACGGCAGGTTGGCTTGTCAGCATTATGTACGCGACTGCGGTCGTCACCAGCGTCCCCGCTGGTATCGCCATCGACCGCTTTTCGGTGCGTCGGATGATCATTTTCGGCACCGTCGCACTCGTTGTCGCGGGTGTCTGGGGCTGGTATGCGGCCACCGCCGGCACCTTTCTCTGGTTGCTCGTCTCGCGCGTGCTCGGCGGGGTCGCGTATGTCATCTTCTGGAACGCGGGTGCGAACGTCGTCGGAAGCGCCGTTGCATCTCACCATCGGGCAACCGTAGTCGGCGTGTTTACCGCAAGCGCACCCGTTGGATTCGCGCTCGGCCAGTTCGGCAGTCCCCTCATCGCAACCATTGCCGGTTGGCCTGCAATCCTCCCACTGTATGCCGCTATGGGTGTCGTCGGCGTCACTATTTTCTTGCTCGCGACCCGTCGCCACGTTCCCGGCGTTAATGCGTCTGCGCCGGACCGCACAACGCTGCGCAAATTGTTCACCAATCAAGCGGTCTGGATTGTCTGTGTGCTCTGCTTTCTTGCCTACTCGCTGTATCTCTTTGTCAACACGTGGTTACCGAGCTACCTCGTCAACAGATTCGGGATCTCGCTAGCGGCAAGCGGTCTACTGACCGCGCTGTTCCCGGCGATTGGAGCGCTTGGACGGTCAAGCAGCGGTGTCGTCTCCGACCGAGTTTTCGGCGGGGAACGTCGCCCCGTTGTCGTGTCGTCGTTCGTAGTCGCCACACCCGTCGTCGTCGCCTTTGCGTTTGTCTCACAGCTTTGGCTCGTCGGCGGGGCGGTGGTCGTCGTCGGCTTCGCCATCCAGCTCGTTACTGGACTACTCTTTTCGTACATCGTCGAACTCGTCCCACCGCCGGTGCGAACCACAGCTGTTTCGCTGCTGACGAGCGTTGGCCTGTTGGGCGCGTTTGCCGCACCCATCGCCGCCGGCACCATTATCGACCGTGCAGGCTACGGTCCAGCGTTCCTCGTCGCCGGTGGGGTCGCCTTCATTGGTGTCCTCTTAGCGCTTCGCGCACCCGAACCCAAGTAAGAGCACCCGATGAAGCGGAGACCACGCATTTCGCTAGCTTCGACTACCGTGGCGACGGTGGAGAGGACATCCCACGTGTCGATGTCGCCCAGACGGTCGTCACCTATCTTGTAAACGAGTGGATAATTGTTGAAACAATCAGGATCTCCGGTGGCGACATCCCCATCGAGCAGGCGATCTACAGACGAACAAGGCGAGTGCCTCGGGTCTAGTCCCCGAGGCACTTCACGCTCGCCTCACTTGATCGGTTGGGCTTTGGGGAATTGATAGCTGCCGTCGAGAATCGCCTTGCGCGGTTGGTAAAGCCGAACCATGTAGTTCCATCCCTTTGGCGTGTAGAGAAAGTTGGACTGATTAGGATCGCCACCGAAATGCACCGTGACACTCCCGTCAGCGTTCCGCTCGGCGGTCACGTTGTTGACCGAATACGCGTCGTACTTATTCTTCTCGAGATACCAGTTGTGGTTGTAGACGGTGATCGACCAGAACCCGTCGACGGGGACGTTCTTGACGGTGAGTTCGTATGGCGTCGTGCCGTCGTTCTGGGCGGGAACCCTCGAAAGGAAGATCGTCTCAGATGCCGGAAACCCAAACGGTGTCACACTCGCGAGCAAGAACTTCACGGGATTGACCTGGCCGACGTCGCCGTAAGCGCCATCGAAGTTGTCCATCGTTTTCCCGACTGTTGTGAGCGCGTCGAAGAGTTCATCGTGTGATTGGCGGTCCCAGTTTGGAATCTCGAACGTGCCGGCCGAGTCTTGGCTCACTGTGAGTTCGTTCTGTAATCGGTGGGCGGTCGCTACGTCGTTCGGATCCTTCGGGTCGACGAACGTGCGGACTAGGACACCAGCATACCGCGTTCCGATATCGTCCTCAGTCAACGTGTACTCGCCAGGCTCGTATTCGAGCATCTTGAGGTACTGGTCCGCATTGATGACAACCATCGACTGGTAGCGATTATCGGTATCCGGTTTGGTGATGGTGACCGGTTTGGTCAGGTCGAAGAACCCACCCGAATAGAGCGTGTCTCGATTGGTCGCCGCTTCGACCTGCTTGTTGATGGGAAAGAGCGTTCGGTGATGATAGAACTTGCCGAACCCACCCCGTTTGACGTAGCTCGCCATCTCGAAACCGAATTGTGCGCGTGGGAAGTTCTTCCACGTCACTGGAACCGTCTCGGTTTTATCCGTCGTCTGTTGCAGGGCTTGTTTGGTGGTCTGGCTCGACGTCTCCTGGTTGGCACTAGCGCTGCCGACACCCATCGCGAGTAACCCGACAAGCTCCGCTCCCCGAAGTGCGGTGCGGCGGGTTGTCCGCATCAGTCCAGAGTCCGATTCTGCGTCAGCCGGCGTGTCGTATGTCTCGTTTGTCATAGCTCATACCCTCCTTCTCTCTTGCAGTGCCCAACAGCACTGCCCCACCCAACTCCTACTCTCCTACGACAACCCCAGATAAAGAGATGGTGTCAAAATTTCATAATTTTTCATATGATGGTGGTGAGAATAGTTGAACGACCAATTCAATTGGAATCTGATATAGGTTCGATCGACACTAAACGATCGAACCGCGTCCATGCTATTTGAGGGTCAAAGTTGTAGACCACTGTATGTCTCCAGATGAGTCTACTTCCAACGGAAGTTCTCATCTCTCTACGAACGTGAAGACAAGGATCCAATACTGGGCCCCAGCAATCGCCGTGAGTCTGACGACGTTCCTTGTGGTTCTCAATGCATCCCTGATGAACGTGGCCATTCCCACGATGGTGGATGAATTTGGTACCACCGTCACCGTGATTCAAGGGGCAGTGTCACTCTACTCGCTAGTGATAGCTGCGCTGATTCTCCCAGCCGGTACGCTGCCGTCTCGGCATAGTAGTAGGCGTGTAATGGCAGTTGCACTGATCGTATTTGCCAGTGGGACGCTGGTGGCGGCGATGAGCTGGAATACGACGGTCCTCTATATCGGCTGGTCATTCATCCAGGGTTCCGCGGCCGCTGTGATATTTCCCCTGACATACACTGTATTGAGAGTCAGTTACGAAGACGATGATCGGGCGAAGGCATTCGGACTGTTGGCTGGCGTGAGCGGGGTTGGATCAACTCTTGGACCGATTATCGGTGGAGCACTAACCACATACGCCAGTTGGCGGTGGGGATTTGCGCTCCAAATTATCGGTGTGGGAGTTATTCTCTTCTTCGTTCGGTATGTGAGTCCGCAACCACTGTCAGAAACACGTAGTTCGCTGGACAAAGGTGGGACGGCTCTGTCTATCGTCGGTGCGACGACGCTCGTTACGGGATTCCTTCTCAGCGGGAAGTACGGGTGGCTCCTCGTGAGGCGACCGTTTTTCGTCGGTGACGTGCAGTTCAACCCGCTCGGCACATCCCCGGCGATATGGTTCCTTGGGGTCGGAATGCTCGCGTTCGCCGCCTTTGTTCAGTACGAACGCCGGATGGAACGTGCTGGGAAGTCGCCGCTCGTTCCACTGAATGTACTGACGAACCGCCCTTTTTTATCTGGTGTTATCGCATACAATATTCGCTCGATAATCTCGGCTGGCTTCTTTTTTATCTTCCCGGTCTATCTCCAGGCCGTACTCGGATACACCGCCTTTGAAACGGGGCTAGCATTATTACCGTACTCACTTGCGTCGATCCTTTTTGCGACGTTTACGCCCAGCTGGCGGAAGTACATCTCGCCAAAGACGCTTATCCAGGTCGGCATCGTGTGTATGGGCTTTGGGCTGATGCTATTGTACGAGCAAACAGGCCCCGGTCAGACGATCAGTAGGATGGCTATCCCAGTGGCACTTTATGGAGCCGGTGTCGGACTCATATTGGCACAGATCACCAATATGACAATGTCGGCTGTCCCTACCGGGGACTCCGCCGAGGCATCCGGCGTCCTGAACGTGAGCAGTTCAATAGGATTTGCCCTGGGAACAGCAGTTGTAGGCTCGTTTTTTCTCGGCCAGTTCTATGGTAGTGTCGTCGATAGAGTACTACGAGCAGAACACGTGACCGTTTCAGTGGGACAACGAAATGATCTGGTGATAGCGCTCGAAAATGCAGCAGAGACAGCGACCGAAGCCACGCAGCAACACTTCCTCAACCAACTTACTCCTCCGCAACGACGATTACTCCGCAGCATCTTTGAGGCTGCGATGTTCGACGCTCAACAGGCGGCGCTGCTCCTCCTCGTACTGTTTGTGCTGCTCCTGCTTATCGCATCGACGTTCTTGCCACGGCAGGTACCGGAAGCCGAAGAATGAATCAACCAACCCGAATCACCCCAGTGGTCAACAACCAATCCAACGGGAGGTGAGCAGGCGTGAGTGGGTATGCCCTGACGCCGTTGAATCCTCGCGATGCCGACGCACTCGTTACACACCTCGAACCGAGTGACCGCGTTCGTATCACCACAACAGAGCTCCCGCGGACGATCCTCACCGTCAGGGAGACGAATCCACCGACATGCTGTGGACCGCATCTCGTTCTGACGGCTCCACCGATCACCACGACGGCACAGGACGACATTCAGCAAGCCACCTTCCACTGCACCAGTCAGCCCGATTCTGCCATGACTGTTCTCGAGTACATTCACACCGCCACTGACAAGACTTCCCGTTATATCGGTTCGCTCACCACCATCGCCCACCTCCCGCGTCTCTCCACGCCAACAGAGGACACTGCGGTTCCAGTGAAGGTGCCTGCCAATGAGTGACCCCACCACGTCCGGAGCTACCACGCTCGAAAATGTCTTGATTAGCGACCTCGCTAAGCACGTCCAATCGCTCAGTGATCGTATCGACGACCTCGAAGAAGAAGTCACCCAGAAAGACGAACGAATCGATGAACTCGAACAGCGAGTCGATACCAGAGAAGACAAAGCAGCCAAAGCGAAAGCCCACAGGAACGCGATTGCCCGCAAAACGCAGTCCGCTGGCAAACGCATCGATGAGTTGCAAGCCCGCGAGTTCGAGAAAGGTGCTCACCTGCTCGCCGACAACGTCGACAAAGACCGTATCTTCGTCGAAGGGAACAAACTCGAACGCATCACGAAAGACGACGGAGAGACCTACTTCCGACTCCCCGGTGAGGACGATGCGCTCGGTCGCGGGGGTGCCGTCGCTCACTCGACTGCGGATCTCCTCCCACTGCAACGACTCGCCCGCTATGACGACGAGATGCTGGCGTCCGTCACGAATCGCAAACCCGACGAGCTCGCCGCCAAGGTGTGGCGCGAACGTGACGACTCGGGTCGCTATTCTCTTTGGTCGAAGGGCAGTGGAGAGATCCGTGCCTATCTCGATGCATCGGATCTCGCCGAATGGTTTCGACTCAAAGAGTCTGGTGTGAGCAAGAAGTACAGCCAGGAACTCGCTCGCCGGACGATAGACGCAATGCATGAGCTCTCGAACGGACGGCTCGGGAAAATCAAACGTCAGCGGTCCAAAGACGGACTAAGATACCAAGAGACACGTCTCGTGCTCAAGTCGGACGTTGAGCTTCCCGGTGAGGTGACGAACGGCAACACGGACGACAGTCCGGCCACAGACGGGGTTGCCGGAAAGTAACGTGGTCGGAACCAACTCACGCCCGAGAGGGACACAAATCTAACACGAAACCCCACACAAACGCGGAAGTGGACGCCCCGAATTGACACAGTTCGGGACTGACGCCGTACGGTTACTCGTAAGTACGGCGGTTGTATCGGTATCTATCGGCTACAAACCAGCGGGTGAGGGAGAGGTAGTACCGGCCACCGCGTCTGTGGTCGGAGTCGAAAGCGATAATGATTTTAGGACTGCCTAAAAATACGGAGCAACTGATGCGCCCAGATATCTGTGTGATAATGCCAACCATTCGGGAATTTGAATGTCTTCGTTCGTACTTCCAGAATGCGAGAGAACACGACTTCGATCTCGACCGCTTACATATCGTTCTCGTCACCGAAGATTTCTGCTCGACTGCAGAAATGCAATCACTCCTTGACGATGCGGACGTTGATGGGGAAGTATTTGATGGCACTCGCCGCCGCCAGTGGTTCGAAGAGCACGAAATCGCGGAGTACACTCACCTCATCCCCGAGGCAAGTCACGCCCAAACAAGCTTTGGGCTCCTATATATGTGGGCGAACGATTTCACGTATGGACTATTCATCGACGATGACACGCTCCCTCATCTAGAGTTCGATTACTTTGGCACCCACCTGAACAATCTTGGTTATGAAGGCGAGATCGACTGCGTCAGCTCCAATTCGAATTGGGTGAACGTACTCTATCAGAATGTCGAAGACCACGGCCTCTATCCACGGGGGTACCCCTACACAGCGATGGGAGAATCAATCACAGCAGAGACGAGATACGTCGACGATGTCGTCGCATCACAGGGTCTCTGGACCAACGTACCTGACCTCGACGCCGTTCGTATCTTGATGGATGGTGACTTACAAGGACAGGCTCAGACGCGCACTACGGCGAGCGATTTCACGGGGACGTTTGCCACGGCACCAGACCAGTACCTGACGGTCTGCTCGATGAACCTCGCCTTCAAGCGTGAGGTTATTCCGGCGTTCTATCAACTCCCGATGGACGACAACGAGTGGGACGTCGGACGTTTCGATGACATCTGGAGCGGTGTGTTCCTGAAACGCGCCGCGGACGTCCTCGACAAACAGATACTCACTGGCGGCCCCCTTTGTGAACACAACAAAGCACCGCGTCCAACGTTCGACGACCTTGCGAACGAAGCCCCAGGCCTCGAACTCAACGAGTATCTTTGGCAAATCATCGATGACGTTGGCACAGACGGTGATAGCTACGCGGAGGTGTTTGCCGCCATGGCAGACGTGCTGGCTGACGGCGACTGGAGCATGTACAACAACGGCGCGTTTCTGAATCACGTTGGTGCCTATATGAGGGATTGGCTCGACTGCCTAGCCGAACTCGATAGCATCCGTCGTCCCCTTCCCGCGGATGACTAACCGAAAACCGATATCTATAAACGATTTAGGCGGGCCTAAATGATTATGATGAAACGAACTGCTTTCGGGCGTCGACGGTTCCTCCATGCTGGCGGAGCAGCGACACTCGGGTCTCTCGCTGGCTGTACCGGTATTCTCTCTGGGAATAACTCTAAGGAGCCGAAGAAAGTAACCCTATCCGATTTTCGTGGGTCAGGGCCACTCGTAGAGAGCCGACCCGAGTTATCAGGAACACACATAGATGAGATCCCCGACCTTTCGGGAACACTCACGTTGTATCTCGGTGGGGGGGAAGGCGGCCTGTATCTCGAACTTATCGAATTATTAGAATCTCACTACCCGGATTTCAAAGTGAACCACCGAATCGAGCCATCGAGCGACCTCGCTCAGCGGATTACACAGGAAGTCGAAGGGGGTGACAGTTCCACAGACCTCTTTCTCTCTGTCGACGCTGGTTCACTCGGATTTGTTGCTGAGAACGGTGCTGCGACGAAACTTTCGAAGAATGCCCTTGAACCAGTACCAAAGCCATTCCGCGGAAAGCGCAACCGATGGGTCGGGATCGCTGGTCGAGCTCGAAGCATTCCATACAATACGAAGAAATTCTCGGCGTCGGAGGTACCTAGCGATATTTTTGCGTTTGCCCGCGAGAATCAGTTCAAAAACGCGATTGGCTGGGCACCGACCTACGAAGCCTTCCAAGCGTTCGTCACCGCCATGCGCATAATTGACGGACGCGAAAAGACGAGGCAGTGGCTTACTGGAGTACAGAACCAAAGTGTGAGTAGATTCCGCGACGAGTGGTTCATCTCTAACGCAGTCGCAGATGGAGAGGTCGATGTTGGGTTTGCGAATCACTACTATGCGCTTCGGGTACAGGCATCCCGACCGAAAGCGCCCATCGAAATCGCGTTCACGAAAAACGACGCCGGGGCACTCGTCAACGTTGCTGGGGCAGCAATCATACAGGGAACCGAGAAAGAACAGTTGGCAACGAACTTCGTGCGCCACCTCCTCACGGTTGAAGCACAGGAATTCTTTGCGACGAAGGCGTTTGCGTACCCGATGATTTCAGGGGTACCGCCGGTGGGTGGACTTCCACGCGTCGACGAACTTGCACCGCCCAGCATTGACCTCCAAAAACTATCGAATCTCGAACCGACGCTCTCTCTCATGCGGGAGGTGGGCGTCCTCTGATGTCGCTCCAAGAGCGCATCACGCAGTACGATGGGTTCGAAGCCGATGAAGATGGCCCAGCGACCGCACTCGTTCTTCTTAGTGGCGCTATCGCCGCGACCGTCCTGTCGCCGCTGCTCTGGATATTCATTCGCGCAGGCCGCGTCGGCTTCGAAGAAGCACTCGTGACGATCACAAGTGGGCAGAATGTGGATATCTTGTTCAATAGCGTTACGCTCGTGGTGGGCGTCACTGCTGGGTCACTCCTCCTCGGGGTTCCGCTCGCGATCCTGACGACCGGGAGTGACCTTCCGTTCCGTCGATTTTGGACCGTCACCGCAGCGCTCCCCCTTGTAATTCCGAGCTATATCGGTGCATTCGCGTTCGTCTCTGCGTTCGGTCCACACGGCGTCCTCACGACCGTACTCGCACCCGTCGGCATCGAGCGCATTCCGGAGATATACGGATTTCCGGGAGCGACACTCGTGCTTGCGCTGTTCGTTTATCCGTACGTATTTTTAGCAACGCGAGCCGCACTACTCTCTCTCGACGGACAACTCATCGAGGCGGCGCGTACTCTCAACCACGGGCGACTCTCGGCGTTCCGGCGGGTCGTGCTTCCACAACTGATGCCGGGCATCAGTGCGGGCGCGCTATTGGTGGCGTTGTACACGCTCTCAGACTTCGGAACACCTGCCATTATGCGATACGAGGTGTTCACACAAGCGATCTACGTCGAGTCGAACGCGTTTAACCCGGAGATGGCCGCGCTGCTGTCGCTCCAGCTGGTTGTCGTCACCGTCGCCATACTCTCGCTCGAATCACAACTTGGTGACGCCAGTGAGACGCGCATCGGTGCCAGTGGCCAAGCGGGTACCTTCGAATTGGGTGCGTGGAAGCTGCCCGCGGTCGCCTTCTGCGCGCTGGTTGCCTTCATGACGCTGATTGTTCCGCTAGGAATTCTTCTGATGTGGTTAGTACGTCCCGAAGCGAGTTATGGCGGCGGATTCACATTCGAGTGGACGGTCGTCTTTAATACAATCGCTGTGGCGGGTGTAGCGGCGGTTGCCTGCGTGCTTGCGGCACTTCCCGTCGGATATCTCTCTGCACGTCGCGATACGCGATTCCCTCGACTCGCGAATCGCGCCACTTACGTCGGGTATGCCGTGCCTGGAATCGTTCTCGGATTTGCGCTCGTCTCCGCCTCTCAAGAAATTCCGGTGCTGTATCAGTCAATTCCAGTGCTGCTGTTCGCGTACGTGGTTCGCTTTCTGCCTCAAGCGGTTGGTACCGTTCGGTCGTCGATACTGCAGGTCGATTCGGGACTGATGGAGGCAGCGCGGACACTCGATCACTCACCATCGTCCGCGTTCCGTCGCGTGACGCTACCGCTGATAGCGCCCGGCATTGCCGCCGGAGCCGCGCTTGTCTTCCTCACGACGATGCGTGAACTTCCTGCCACGTTGATGCTGCACCCGACCGGTTTCGAGACGATCGTCACCCATATTTGGCTCGTCACGGGCGCGGGGTACTATGGGCAAGCTGCGGTGCCTGCACTCGTCCTCGTCGGAGTCTCCAGTCTCTCCATGATGATCATCATTGCAAAGGAGCGATACAATGTCGAATGAACAACGCTACACAGAAGCAAACACTTCGACGGTCGAGCACAGCAACCCGGACGGGTCGCCCTCAGAATCGGTGCTGGAACTCGACGCCGTCACTAAGTCGTACAGTTCGGAGACCGCGGTCGATGAGATCTCACTCTCCGTTCGTGAAGGAGAGCTACTGACCCTGCTTGGGCCATCCGGATGCGGAAAGACGACGACGCTTCGGCTCATCGCCGGGCTCGAACGTCCAACCGACGGAGCAGTCCACGTCGATGGCACGGTCGTTGCAGACAGCGGTACGACTCTCGAACCCGAGAACCGCGATATCGGTCTAGTCTTCCAAAATTTCGCTTTGTTCCCCCACCTGACAGTCGAGGAGAATATCGCGTTCGGCTTATCCGACGCCAGCGAAGACGAGCGTCACGAACGAGTCGCGGAGTTGCTCGAGTTAGTGAGTCTTGCTGGCTATGCCGACCGTACTCCTGACCAACTTTCCGGCGGACAAAAACAACGTGTCGCACTCGCTCGCTCACTCGCGCCAGAGCCAGCAGTGCTATTGCTCGACGAACCGTTTTCGAATCTCGACGTACGCCTCCGAACCGAGATGCGCGAGGAAGTACGCCGTATACTGAAGAAAGCTGGCGTGACGGCCATCTCGGTTACACACGATCAGGAGGAAGCGTTGTCGATCAGTGACCGTGTTGCTGTTATGCACGACGGTCACATCGAACAAGTCGACCGTCCTGAAGTGGTGTTTGAACACCCCACGTCACGGTTCGTCGCGGAGTTCCTCGGGCAGGCTGGGTTCATCTCCGGCCGCTTCGAAGACGGGGTCATCGAAACCGGAATCGGCCGACTCAGGGGATCGATGCTCAAAGGAATCTCCGACGAGTACGATAGTGCTCATATCGATGTTCTCGTACGACCGGATGATCTTCGAGCGATACCGACGGAGGGGATGGGTGACGGTACGATTATCAATCGTCAGTACACAGGACCGTCGTTCGTCTATGAAGTCGAATTGGACACAGGCGATCTCGTCCACTGCCAACACAACCATGCAACAGAGTTTAGTCTAGACCAGCGAGTGAATGTTGACCTCGTTGCCGACCATACACTCGCTTGGTATCCGGGCGAGTAAGTTACATGGCTGATCGTCGTACACTTCTGGCTGGTGTACTTGCAGTGGTTACAGCCGGGTGTATTTTTTACATATCTGTCGACATTTTTCCGTATCACTCGACCAATCACGATGAAGCCGTTTATCTCCAGCAAGCAGGGATGATACTCGACAGAACCCTTGTGCTACGACCACCGATCGAAGCGTCATTTCGCCCATGGTTTTTCGTTCAGTCGAACGCTGTGTCGTCCAGCAAATCGGTACTTTACCCGAAATATCCACCCGTCGCAGCCGCGATGTTCGCTTTCGGAAAGCTCCTTGGCTCCTATCGCTTTGCCCTATCGCTCATCGCCGGTAGTAACGTTTGGCTGACGTACAGCCTCGTCACCGAGGTGTTCGATCGTCGAACGGGTATCATCGCCGCTCTCCTCTTGGTCTTGTCGCCGCTGTTTTTGATACAGTCTGCGCTGTTTCTTTCCTACGCACCAACAACCGCTTTGAACCTCGCATTTGCGTTCGCGTACTTTCGCGCCAACCGTACCGGTGACCTTCACACCGCCGCGCTCGCTGGACTATTCATCGGCGTTGCATTCTTCTCGCGGCCCTACACGGCGGTTCTCTTCGCTATCCCGTTCATCGTTCATGCGATCTGGACGCTGTATGGCGATAATCGGTCTGCCAGAATGCGGCAAGCCACGACCGCCGTAGTCGGTCTTTGTGGTGTCATGATTGCCATGGGCTATAACGCGCTGATGACTGGATCACCGTTATTGTTTCCGTACCAGGCGTTCGCACCGCATGACGGCCTCGGGTTCGGTCATCGAGCGATTCTCGGTTACGAACGGATATACACACCGGCTCTCGCGCTCGAAGCGAACGCCCGAGTTGTCAGTGCGCTATTTAGCGACTGGGTCGTTGCTGGGCCGCTCGGAACCGCACTTGCCACAGGCGGACTGTTTGCGATCACGATTCGCCGCCAATGGGACGGTAAAAAGGCGGTACTCGCAGCACTGTTTTGTTCGATAATCGTAGGGAACATATGCTTCTGGGGGAATCTCAATATTCTCGGAGTGCTCGAGAGCTCTGATGATGGACTAATCAATTATTACGGGCCACAGTACCACTTCGATCTTCTCGTCCCGACGGCAGCATTTGCCGCTCATGGGGCGGTAGTCGGAACGGAACGGCTGAGACACCGTATTTCCGGGCGATTCGACACCGGTCGCACCGGTTCAATCCTTGCAGTTGTGCTGCTCGCCTCCACAGTAACGTTCGGTGGGGTAGCGGCAGTTACTGTAGCAGAGCCGCTTCGGGAGAATGCTGCGGTCTCGACACAGCTCGAAGATGGCTACGAGCCGTTCGAGAACCGCTCGTTCGACAACGCACTCGTATTTCTCCCGACACCGTACGGTGATTGGCTCAATCACCCGTTTCAAGCACTTCGAAACGATCCCGAATTTGACGGGAATGTACTCTACGCCATTCAAGAAAATCAGTTCGCAGTCGTCGACGCATACCCTAACCGCACCTTCTATCGCTACGGCTATCGCGGACAATGGGGTCCATTTTTTGGTTCGCCGGTCGACGCAAATCTCCAACGAGTTCAGGTCGTCCGCGGCGAGCGGATCGTCCTCGAGAACCACCTTACGGTTCCGGCCACTGCCAGCAGTATCTCAATTCGCCTCGCCACTAACCAGGGCTATGCGTATTATGCGGCGGATGATCCCGGAAAGTCACTCGATTTCCGACTCGTCACAACCGAGCGGAACGTCCATCTAGTAGGAGAAGTCGAGTCGCTTGGAAACCGTTCGGTACCGATTGGCCCCCAAGATAGCGTCCAGATAACGGCGTTCGTCGATCAAGGAACTGGCTCCGGGTTCAACTATCGGGTACGGATGCCGGTCGAACGCTCCAATGGGACGGTAGGTGTACTCACGCCGTACGTCGAGGTTTGCCAAGATCCACGGCGCTGTGGCGGAGAAGCGATGTATATTCCTGGCGAAACAGTCCCCGACGTGTCGGTCGAGACACGACTGGTGAAAAACCAAACTGAGACGAATCAGCGGGGAGACAGAAAGCCATTAGGTCAGGATGACCTAGTGGTTCATCAATGAAGCTCACGCGACGCGACGCGCTCGCGGCGCTTGCGGCCGGCGGCACGGTTATCGGTGGTACCGCGGCACTTCGATGGGCTAATATCGATGATGATGGCGTGGGTGAGCACGAATCCAGAACGCTCGAAGCGGTCGCACGCGTTATTTATCCCTCGACCGTTTCTGAAATTCCACGGTTCGTGGAGACGTACGTCGTCGGTCGGTTTCAGGATCGGTCGACCGATAGGCGAGGAATACTCGAAGCGATTGCGACACTGGACGAATATGCCCAGACGTGGTACGATGACGCGTACCGCAAGCTCGAGAGGCAAACACAAGCGCGTCTGCTCTCGGAGATGGGACTCAATGTCGTGGATCCCGTTCCGGACGGTACTGACGTCGAGCGAGTTCGATACTATTTGATCAACGAACTATTGTATGCGCTTTACACCTCCCCGACTGGCGGCACACTCGTCGGCATCGAAAATCCGCAGGGGTATCCAGGCGGTACTGCAAGCTACCAACGGAGATCTCGGTAATGGATCGCACTCCTCATCGGCGTGTCGATGTGTGCGTCATTGGCTCGGGACCGGCTGGATCGTTAATCGCCGCCGAGCTTACGGATCAGGGGTTAGAGGTCGTTGTTTTGGAGGCAGGTGAACGGTTCGATTCCGACGATCGACTCGAACGAATGGAACGGGATATCCGATCGGCACACGATCCGCTCTCCGTGTGGAACATGGGTGGCCCCCGCGACGCGTACACCTCGACGGGAGAGCAGTTTTATCCGCTGAACCGCGCTCGTGTAAAGGGAGTTGGTGGCTCAACGCTTCACTGGCAAGGCATGGTAATGCGCCTGCACGAACAGGATTTCAACCGATCAACGCACGACGGTGTTGCCGCCGATTGGCCTCTCGAATACGCTGACTTAGCACCGTACTATACTCGAGCAGAACGCGAACTCGGTGTTGCAGGAGCACTCGACAACCCGTTTGCACCCTTGCGGGACGAACCGTTCCCACAACCGGCATTTCCGCCATCCTATAGCGATTCGCTGTTCGCAGCAGCGTGTGAACGGCTCGGCGTTACGATGCATTCCGTCCCGAACGCTCGTAATTCGACGAATTACGACGACCGGAGCGCATGCGTTGGATACGGTACTTGTAACCCAGTCTGTCCATCCGGGGCGAAATACGGCGCCGACATTCATGCCCAAAAGGCAGCAGAGGCGGGTGCTCGAATCGTTGATCGAGCGCCTGTTCAGCGTTTAGAGCACGATTCCGACGGCAAGCAAGTTGAAGCAGCCGTCTACGCGACTCCCGACGGGAGCACTCACCGACAAGAAGCAAGAGCGTTCGTAGTGGCATGTGGTGGCGTCGAGACTCCTCGACTGTTACTGCTCTCGGAATCGTCGCACTACCCTCAGGGACTCGCTAACTCAAGTGGTCTCGTCGGTCGATACTTCATGGATCATCTATTCGTCGGGATGGGTGGAACCCTTCGTGAGAAAACTCGCCAAAATCACATCGGGTTTATTACTAGCGAGTGCCATCAATTCTACGACAATCCGGGACAAAAGACGCGAGGAACCGAGAACGGGATTCCAGAAAGTGATACCGACCACGGTCCGATAAAACTTGAATTTCTCAACTACGCAGGTCCGTCACCTGTCGAGATCGCCTTAAACGGTGACACGTGGGGGGACGAATTATTACAGACCCTTCGTGACCAATATGGCAACCACATCGCAATGGGTGGATTAGTTGGCCAACTTCCACGGGCAGAAAACCGTGTCAGCCTCGACCGTTCAACGACTGATGATCACGGAAACCCGGTTCCACAGATCGAATGGCAGGTGGATCAGCGGTCAAAGCGAACGATTCGACGGGCGAACGAGATACAACGCGCGATTCTTGAGGAACTCGGCGTCGACGTGACGTGGACAGTCGGGCCCGAGAACACAGGCCCTGCCTTTCACCACATGGGGACAACGCGGATGGGGGAAAATCCAACCGAAAGCGTCGTCAACGCGAAGATGCAGACACATGACCTCGACAATCTCTGGATCGCATCGAGCAGCGTCTTCGTAACGAGTGGCGCAATGAACCCGACGCTCACAATCGCTGCACTGGCCTTAAAAGCGGCCGATCACGTGGTGCGTTCATTGTAGCTACCCAAATCGCTCTTCGAGTCCCACTTTGACGATGGACGACGCGATTTCTCGACCACCGGAAAACGGGTCAAGCGTGGTTGCACCGCGGCGTTCTCGATACTCGATCGGGAGTTCGCGAACATTGTACCCACGTCTGATCGGTCGCATGAGGAGTTCTGCGGAGAGCCCAGTATTTTCGGTCCAGTCGATCGATTCGATGACGTCGCGACGGTAGGCCCGCATTCCTGTCGTGACATCGTAGACACGCCGACCGACGACCAAACTCGCTAGAACCGCTAACAGGCGATTTCCTACTCGATTTAACCGTGGCATTGCATCAGCGCCGTAGTAGAGGCGATCGCCACTCACCACATCGTAGCCTGCGTTGATCGCGTCGAGCATCGTTGGTAAGCGCTCCATTGGATACGTATCGTCACAATCCGTGGTAACGATAATCGGTCGAGATGCACTTTCGAGGGCTTCGCGCACCGCAACGCCATACCCACGCGGAGGTTGTCGAATCACTCGGGCGCCAAGTTCATTAGCGATTTCTGGCGTGCGATCATCTGATCCGTCCACACAAACCACTTCTGCTTGGCCATCTGTGACCCTGTCAATATCGACAAGGACGGTCTCGATTGCAGCCTCTTCGTTGTACGTGCCCATAACGACGCTCACATCGTCAAAGGTGAAGTTTGACCCTTCTCCTATCGCAGTAGTCACAACTACAGGTAGACAGGAGGTTGTCTTGAATTTTTAGGTTTGCCAAAATTCTGACTAGCGAAAGATCAATCAACTGTCTCCGGCATAGCAATGTGCATTTGCGAGCGGTAGTGGGTCGGAAGCGAATCAATCCCGGTTCGAGATAGTAGCGGAACTCCCGCGAGAAGTCGATGTTGTAGCATCGATACTCAGCGAGAGTGCCCCGCTTGTTCACCATGCTCACCATGCGTGCAGCTCTTCGAGACAGTTTAGCGCTCAAAACAGAATACGGAGTTCGTCAACGTTCGTGAGAAGCGCGTCTCGTAGAAGATGACTTGCTGGAGGCCGTAGAGGTAGGCGTCTTCTGCGATCGATGCCACCCTGGCATCTGTTCCGTCATCTGCAGACATCTCATTCCGGGGTTGGCGGGCACTGGTACTGCCGACGCCCATCGCAAGTAAGCTGGTGAGGCCCATCCCGCGAAGTGCGGTGCGGCGGGTTGTTTGTAGTGGTTCGGAGCCCGATTCGGCGCCAGCCGGCGTGTCGTGTGTCTCGTTGTTCATGGGTCATGTCCCCCTTCTCTCATCTAGTGCCCAGCGGTACTGCTCCACCCAACTCCCACTCTCCTACGACAACTCCAAATAAAGAGAGGGTGGCTTAATCACATAATATGTTTACAGAATAGAAATAGTAATTTTTGGGCAACCAATTCAGTTGAAATCTGAAATCGGTTCTCTCGCCACCGAACAGCCAGATTCGTTCCGTTTCGAGATCGTGAGCGTGCTGCATTCTCACCTCGGATCTTACACCAGCATGATAAGTTACCGAGCTGCTGTCACAACCGGCTTGCTGAATATAGAGGATAAGTTCAGCACGACCGTCAGTGAACCGTCTCGGGTCAAGTGGTTCGAGAGATACCGTCTCTTGTCATTACGGAAGACGTCGTCTTCAAAACGACCCCGGGGCACTCGGCCTGCTCCGCCTGTAGAAGATGAGAAAAATCGAAATTCGCCATCACAGCAAAACGGTCGCCAATAGCGCTCACAGCTGCCAGCCGCCCGCGTACCTCACTCGACCGGTTGGGCTTCGGGGAACTGGTAACTCCCGTTGATGATTGGCGTGCGCGGTTGGTAGAGCCGGACGATATAGTGCCATCCTTCTGGCGTGTAGATGAAGTTCGGCTGGTCGGGATCACCACCGAAATGGATCGTGACACTACCGTCATCGGCTCGCTCTGCGGTCACATTGTTGATCGAATACGCGTCGTACTTATTCTCCTCGAGATAGAGGTCCCGGTTGTAGACGGTGACCGACCAGAACCCGTCGACGGGAACATCTTCGTCGACGGTGAGTTCGTATGGCGTTGTGCCATCATTTCGGGTGGGAATCCGTTGGAGGAAGAGCGCTTCTGACGGCTGCGGGACGCCGGTCCACCCCGACGGACTGGCGACGAAAAATTTCACCGGGTCGACCTGGCCGACGTCACCATACGCGCCCGAGAAATTCTCGAGCGTGGTAAAGACAGCCGTGAGCGCGTCGTCGAGTTGTTTGAATGATTGTTGCTCCCAGTTGGGAATCTCGAACGAGCCAGCCGATGCTTGTTCGACGCCGATCTCGTCCTGGAGTTGCCGGACTTGCTTTACATCGGCCGAGTCGTTCGAGTCAACAAACATGCGGATCAGGACGCCAGCATACCGAGTCCCTACCATATCTTGTGTTATCGTGTACGTGCCAGGCTCGGTGACGCTCAGCTTCGCATATTGGCACTCGTTCTGGATATTCATTGATATGTATCGGTCATCGCTGTCTGGGAGTGTGATGGTGACTGGCTCGGTCAGATCGAACACCCCGAGTGAGTAGATCGTGTCACGATTTGGCTCGACGTCCAACTGGTTACTGACAGGAGTTATATTTCTGAAATTATAGAGCTGTCCGAACCCACCCTCGTCGACGGTTGCCTGGAATGACGCATGACAGTTGGCGCGGGGGTAGTTCGCCCATGTCACAGGGACTGCACCACTCTTGTCCGTCGTCTGTTGCTCGGCTTGGGTGGTAGTCTGGCTTGGCGTGTCTTGGTCAGCGCTGGCACTACCGATACCCATCGCAAGCAAGCTGGCGAGGCCTGCCCCGCGAAGTGCGGTTCGACGTGTTGCTTGCAGTGGTTCGAATTCCGTTTCAGCCGTTTTGTTGTGTGTGTCTTTGTCCATGGCTCATGTCCTCCTTTCTCTCGTGCGGTGCCCAACAACACTGCCTCACTCGACTCGCACTCTATACGATGGACTTCTACAAAGTGCTGTCTCTAAACTAACATAAATTCCAGCCAGAATGGCGGTGAGAACTGGTTGGCTACCTGTTCAGTATTGATATGAAATCTGTTTTCTGTGTATTGAACAACCCACCCATCTCCTGTGTCTGCTCGTGGCTGGCTTGATTCGGTTCTGCAATCAGCACGACCGCGAAATCGGTTATCAATTGAGGGGTTTCCAGCGAAGCTGTAATTTGTGATTCGTTAGAAGAAAAAGTGTGCAACTGATCCAGTCTCTACCCTGTGGTCGTGAGAGATACGATTTGAGGCTAATTTCGACATGACTCGCGAGGAATTGCTCAATGCGTCTCTCACGCCGCCCAATGGCGATACTACACTCGCTGCAGCACGAACCAACAATTCCCGATAGAACCCGGCATGATACTCGCCCAACTCCTCACTCGCCAACAGCACCCGTTTGCGCGAATGCCTTGCATCATCCACCACCACATACGACACACTCTGACCAGGGGCACGCCCCAACCCCAGATCAGCCGCCCGCTCTAGTGCTGCCACATTCCGTGTCGACTGCGTGTAGTCCTCTTTCTTCTTCGAAACACGGTTTGTGATCACCAATTCATTCGGATCGACCGCTCCACGCTCAAACCGATCAACCCACGACCGCAATTCCTCGCAAACCGCTTCTGGATCACGATACGCATCGACCGCTCGAATCAACGCTTTCTGCACCGCATCGATATACGACGGCGCACTCCGCTGACGGCATTCGATGCCCCGATATTTGTGCTCGTCTTTACCTGCGACCGTCCCGAAGTACGTCGTCAAGGCACAGCATCCGAATCCCGCAACGGCACAAACGCTATCCAGTCGTAGTGTTCGTGTTCAAACCGAATTGCCACCTCTTCAGAAATCTCAGAGACAAGCACAGACAGCGACGTCTGTTCTTCGCCTTCGATCGGCGTCACCCACACGCTATCGACGATGCCATGCACAATCCGCCATTCGTTCTCCTCAAACACTGCTTTCGTCTCCAATTGATCGTCTGCGTTAGTATCTAATACTAACAGCCAGTCAATCGAGAACCAACCGTAGAATCAGTCATCCGCTTCTGATGGAGCAAGCGGTACCCGATCAAGACCAACAGTATCATAATCTAGTTCGGTTGAAAGTATCTGCTCGCCCTTCGTCGCGACAAGACCAGCGTGGAGAGCATCGAATGGCGTCATATGATACTCGTCGATATACGTTGCAGCTGCGAGAATCGCATCTTCGTGAATTTCTGGGACGATAGGAACGAGTTCGAGCAAGTTCGTAATAGCTCGCGGCGCATCGATCTCATACTCTGCCTCAATGTGGTCATAGAAGAGGACCAGAACCTCGGCGTACGAAAGAATGGAGGTGTGGATGTCATCGTACTCTTCGAGGGCATCCAGTGCCGAGTCTTGCAGCCAGTCGTCGTTTTTCACCAAGGCGGTGAGAAAATCGGTCTCAACGTACACAAGCTATTCCTCACTCTGTTCGTGTTCTGTTTTGCTACGATCGCGATGCCGCTCGTTGATCTGTTGAGTCGCAGACGTTCGAGCCGCTTCTTTCAGCTCGGCGGCATCTTTGTCAGCAAACGCATCCCCGACAGCGTCTCGAAGGCCTTCAAGTGGGTCATCATCAATCGGAATGAGTTTGATCCCGTTCTCTAGTTCGACGAGGCGATAATGCTCGCCAAATCGTTCGCGTGTTTTTTGCGGGATCGTGATACGACCCCGTTCGTCAGTAGCTATTTCCGACATACCCATTATTAGATTGGGAGTGGGCATGTATAACTCTGTTCCCACATTCGTGGCAAGTACCCATATACACATTTAGTCAAGGTCGACGCGAGAAGCGCGCAGAGAGCCAACAAGTCGAGGACAAGTACCTCGATGTCCTCGAACACGCGAAGAACGTCGCCAAGACGAACGACGTGATGGTCGCACGGTTGGGCTATCGGGAGGTTGCGACATTACGGCTGTGCGTACAAGAACGACGGCTATCGGGTGATGGAGGAGATGGCTGAACGTGTACCCGGTGTGACCTACAAGGAATCTCGAACGTTGTGTGTTGACGACGCAATGGGTGTTGGCGGGCATCACATCGAGATCACGTTCGCCCATCCCGACTTAGCCGGGTGGATGCACACCCACGAAGTGAACGCGGGAGGAAACTGAGGACGCTGATTAGAGCGTTGTAATCACGGGGGTTCAACGAACCCCCATTTCGGCGACGCCACCACAAGAGATTCACACTGCATTGCTGGTGACACACGGTGGTAACGGTTGTACGGCTACTGTGGAGTGTGTCTATTTCTGCGTCTATTTCTGCGAAATGGAGGGGGTCGCTCTCGCGATCCCCCTCTATTACAACGGTATAATCGACGGTACACTTTGGCGACAACCGCGGAAAGAGAGGACGTAATCACGATCGTACAGCGTTTGGTGACCCACAAACATCTCATGAGTGTAACTTCCGCCTAGTATAGAACGTACGTTCTCTCGCTCAATTCCGCTTTCCGGCGCTTGGGTGAAGAGTCAAATCGATTTTTTATTGCTGGGAGCAGTCTCGAGAGGGGTTTCGAGTCGAGAATCACCCCAATAGCGTACCGTTTCACTCCGCTGATCGTATTCAAGCACTCCAGCATCCGCTAATCTCGGCAAGTGGTTGTGGAGCAACCCGATCGTTATGCGCTTACTGTGCCCAACTGACGTTGCTCCTCTCTTCGAGTCCGAAGAAACAATGTATTCAACGAGGTCGTCAAGGCTGGTGTAATCGGTCGTCTTCTGATTGAAATACCTAATGATCGCACGGCGCTGTTTATGTCGCAACAGGCCTGCTACCTGCTCTTTGGAGAGATGTTCCGTACTTGTCGATTGCGGTGTACTCATGGATCCTGATTGTATACTCCCCTCAAAAAGCAGCATTCCTAAACAGTTAGGAACGACGTGCTAGTCCATTCGTTCTGCTTCTCCAAAGAACACTGCCAAAAGCTTGCGTTCGCTTGCTCTGAGATGCTGGTGGAACGTCGGTGCCGAAACTCCAAGAGAATCTGCGACCGCTTCACCAGTACTTTCACGCGGCCATTCAAAGAAGCCTGCATTATATGCTGCAGTCAAAGATGCTTGCTGGCGGTCAGTCAACTGATCTCTCAGGCGCGCGTGCTGCTTTCTGAGCGGTGGGGGAGAACGCTTGACCTCCTGTTTCGCTGTGAGACGAGCATTTGGATAAATTGACTGCACAGCATCCGTAAGCGCACGGATATCAGCATCAGCAGAGGCCTCAGCAACAAGCGACCCCCTCCCTTCAGTCACCTTCGCGTGTTCGATGCGGGCACCCCGTTCGATGAGAACTTGTGGGGACGTCGAGGCACCCATAAATACGATTTCAAGCAAACTGGTCTCCGCCTCTGTACTGATACAGCGTGCCTTTTTAACAATCGGCTGGTTGCGTGCGAGCTCGAGAAATGCGTCGGCTGGAGCATTTTTTAGTGTGATATAGTAGAGCAGTTCTTTGTCTGTTGAAGGCACGACGTCTTCAAGGGTGATTGAACACTCTAAATCAGCAGATGCAGTGACAAAGAACGCGGTCGTTTCGGTGAGATCGAACGTAAGCTCATAGTGGCTATCCGTATGGAGGAGCTTTTTACTCTCCGCGGCATGAATTGCGTAGCCAATTGTCTCGCCTAATTCCTCGAAGACGACTTGTTCTCGTTCGCCGAACGCATCAGACCGGGAGGCATGGATGACCAACACACCATACGCCGTCTCACCATAGACAAGCGGGATACACAGCACAGAGCGATAGCCACGTGCAAGTGCTTCGTCTCGCAATGAATCGGGAAATCGAGGGTCAGATTGGATCGACGTGATCAGTTGTGGTTTCTGGGTCCGGATCGCTTCGGCAGCACCACCAGTGCTCGTCTCGACCGAATCCATTTCGTCTAGTAGGTCAAAATAATTTGCATCAAGGTTTGCACCTGTGCGGGGCTTAATTCCGCCACTCGGTAACGAACGTTCACCGATGAACGCGTCCTGGTAGAGATCAGACGCAGCGAGTCGCTCACAAACGCTGGTCTCAATTTCGTCCCGCGTTGTCGTTCGAACGAGTGTTTGGTTGACCTCACGGATGAGTCGATTAATTCGATTCAGCGTTTCGAGGCGATCATGGTGCTGTTCAAGCGCCTCCTCACGCTCTTTTCGGTCGGAGATATCCACGCCAACGAGGACAATATATTCGAGTTCACCATCTGGCGACCAGAGCGGTGCAGCGTTTAGCGAAATCCACAGTCGCTTTCCATCCGCTCGTTCAAGAATCGTTTCATAATCATACACCGCGGACCCAGTCTCGATGACTTTTGCCATTATACCGTTTTGAGGATCGATAGGCTGATTCTCGGAATCGTACAGCGTAAAGTCATCATACAGTGACGGAAGACCCAGCAACTCATCGACGGAATGCCCGAGAATCTCTGCGACTTGTTCATTCGCCCGAACGAGTTGCCTGTCTGGTGTGAAGACGCCGATTGCGATCGGACTCGTTTCGAGAATTCGTTCGGTGAGATCGCGTTCTTGTCGGAGCTCTTTTTCCCGGTCTTGCCGTTCGGAAATATCACGGAAGATTTCCTGTATGACTGTTTTTCCGTTCAATTCAGTGACACCAGAGCTCACTTCGATAGGAATCCAAGAGCCGTCGTCCTGGACAACGTGCTGGTCAATATCGTGCCGAATCACACCTGTCGAATCACCGCGGACGCCACCACGCTCGACATGCTCTTGGAAGTTAGCCCTATGCTGCTCGGCCTGTTCTGGGGGATGCAACTCCGACTGATGCAGTCCACACAGTTCTTCACGTGTCTTGCCCGTGAGCGATACTGCAGCCTGATTAACGTCCTCAACCGTTCCTGTTTCAGCGTCCGCAATGAAGATTGCATCAGGAGCGGTCTCAATGAGTTTTGCGTACTTCTCCTTGGTATTCTTGAGTTCTGTCTCTCGTTGCTTTCGCTCCGAGATATCACGGATAATCGCCGTGAAAAGTTGCAGTCCTTCGTACTCGTGTTCATAAAACGAGAACGCCAAGGAAAGCTCAGATCCATCTGCATGTACTCCGACTCGTTCGACGTACTCGTGATCTATCTCCCGCGTATCATCGTGGACGCGTCGAGAGAATGAGTCATAATACTCTTCGCGGTGACGCTCTGGGAACAATTGCAGTATTGATTGACCAACAAGGTCATCGTCAGACCACCCAAAAAGGCGTTCAGCCGCGTGATTTAAGAATACAATGGTTCCACTCGAATCGAGGGTAAGAAACCCATCGAGTGCATGTTCGACGAGGTCACGAAAAAAAGTGGTTTCAGTACCGATGCGTGCTGCAAACTCTTCGGCATCTGTGTCGTGATCAGGTTGGTGAGTCATGGTGATATGCGGTGACGTAGCAGTATTCGATGGAAGAAATAGAGAGTGAGAATCAATATAATACTTTGGACAATTTTTATCTGGTGTGGCCCGAATTATGGAAAGTTGCAAAACCGATGAGTGCCTATCCCGTGAGCCAGACGGACGTCTGACGAATTTACTTAACGGTAGCGTCCAAGACCTCTCTCAATGGATCAGAATTTTCTTGATATGGACTCGATTACCCTCGAATTTACAGCCGAGGAACTCGATCAAATTGATAACATTGCATTTGCTCATCATCGAGAGAACCGTGATGCGGCAATACGTGAACTCCTCGATCAGTGGTTGAAAGCTCGTGATAAGTAATCTAAGTACGTAGCTAGGGGATCAGGAAACATCGAACTCGACGATTTCGGTTGACCCACAGATAGAACACGCCTGCTCAGTGGCCGTCAGCATCCTCCCACAGTGTCGACATTCGCAAATAGACACCGACTATTTGAGTCACAATCTCGAGTGTCACTTACAGTTCGGATAGAGCAGAACAGCTGCGTCCAATAGTACTGGATGGATGTGTCAAGTATAACCATGTATCGTGAGCCATTTTGTTACATATGTTGAACTATTCTAGTAGTCTTGGAGGACAGAATGTGAAGCTTTTCAGCACGATAAAAAGAATCACGGTTACATTCGCGGCCGAGATGCAGTGAGGTACATTTTCTTCTGAGAAGCTCCACACTGTATTACGTTGAATGAGTATGCGCAGGCAGAAGCTCAAGAAAATCTTCGAGTTTCGTGCCATCACGATAGCGAATATCCTTGTTTCGCCGGTCGAATTCGATGACCCCATAATCAGCGAGTTTCGGAATATGGGTATGGATAAGTAAGATTCGCACCTGCTCAGGTGTCGTTTCCCTCTTACTCTTTTTGTGGATGTGTGTGACAAGCTCGTCAAGATTTGCGACGTCAGCATCCTTCGTTTGGAGATAGCAAAGAAGCTGGCGTCGATAATGGCTTGATAAAATTTGACAGGCCTCACTCAGTGGAAGCGAGGGACGTTGATGCTGGGCCATCTCGTTGGATGTACCAGGACAAATTGTACATACACTGGGGCTGTTCGAACAGGGTGTTTTTGTTTAACTACGACAGAACGTCTTATTCGGGTGGCGTCGTCTCAGAAGCGTTCAAAAGCGCGTGCTCGAGTAGTGCCTCATTCCCACGTCGGATCAGATCGGAGAGCGACTGTTGGCTGATATCAAATTCCTCCGCCAACTCTGAAAGCGTGACTTGGCGAGGCGTCTGAAAGTAGCCCCGTTGAAGGGCCAACAACAGGGCATCACGTTGTTTTTCGGTGAGGACATCCTCAAGGAGATGGTCTCCCGCTTCGGTGAGCGTGTGCATCTGGCCGAGAGTGTACTGAATATCGTTCTCGCGGCAATGATTATGGAATATGGTAAGCTCTTCTTGATCGGGAAAAAGGATCTCGAACTCCCACGCTTCAGTGTCGTAGCCATATGCGCTCCGAATGATCGTCTCGGCGGCAGTAAACCCCTCAAAAAATCCGCCTTCAGGCACGTCCCAATTTAGGAGATACAATCGACGATTGTCGACCTCCTCCACCTCCAAGAGTTCTAACACCTGCTCATGAGCCCGAACACGTCGCTCGAAATCATCTAAATCCGTATTCCAGGCCCAAAACAAGGGAATAGCATTCGTTCCGACGGGGACAATGCGCTCAAATTCGATTTGAGTTTCTGTCCCTGCGGTAAGCAAGCGACCGAGCGGAAACTCCGTCGCTGGGAGTGAGAGTTCAACAATAGTAGCCATCGATTTGTCTGTTGTTCACTCTGACTCCACATAGTGTCTCTGGGAGAATATATTTACACACACACGACTTTTCGTACTTAGCCGTCTTTCGGTTCGATGTCAATGACGTATTCACTCGACACAGTCACCCAATAGCCTGCATACTGAAACGAGATTTCACCCACGGTTCGTGACGAGCCATCTACATGCGGTCCAAAGAGTGTATTCAGTGCATCTGGATCAATTACCTCGTATAGCGGTTCGAGGTCGTCCACCGATTGGTCGTCTGTTTCTGCGACCGCAGCGACGATTCGTTCAGTTAGTGAATCAGATGCACCACCAGTCGCTGATCCATTCCTGACATCAGTTGAATCCATATTCGTCTGTGTCTCCCACAAGAACAACCACCCTGATCGTGCAAGGTGTTCTTTGAGCGATTGTCCTTGACGAGTCGGTAAACTGGAGCCATCATTAAGTAACTATTGGAGCTTTTCTGTCCAATAGTGCTCAGCACTGCCTCCAAAGAGAATACAACTCTCGAGCTTACTTTCCCGATCACTCTATCTCATGGGTCCGACTGACCGCTAGAAGCGTCTCAACGCGATTATCGCCATGATATCGAATGGTTTGACTCCGTGAATCGTACTCAATCAAGTTGTACGCAGCCATCTTCGGCAAATGGCAGTGATGTAACTGTATTCGAAGACGCTTACAGGATGTCGTGCTGAACTGGGCAAGCGTCTCAATGAGCGCAGAGACCGTTGCTGTCACGCCATCCATGTTCGAGAGATGGTGAAGGGTATACCGACGATGTTGATTGGCGAATATTTCAAAAAGTGCGTTAAGCGACGTTTCAGCTGAACTGTGTTCCCGTATCATTGTATGATCACTTAGTTGAGGAGAAGGTAGACATCAGTAGATCCATTTAATTTTTGATATTTGACAAGGTGTGAATCAACAGTGTCAAATCCCATTTTTTGTACACACGGCTATCCGGATTTTTATTCTTATGGCCCACTCAGAGAATATTTTTGACTATGACGAGAAGGGAGACTACTCTCAACTCACCACTTGTTTTTCTCTTCCATCTCTCAGCGCAAAGTTGCGCTATCTCATAGAGATTCTCTCCAATCCTCAACCAAACGACGCCAAACTCGACTCGGTATATTGCCCCAATTCTTCCTCAATATCTGATTTTCGCCAACCCATTGGCGACAGTACACTCGCTGCTGCACGAACCAACAACTCTCGATAGAACCCAACATCATACTCGTCTAACTCCTCACTTGCCAGCATTACCCGTTCACGCGACCCCTCTGAATCGTCCACCACTACATACGACACACTCTGACCAGGCGCACGAGCCAGCCCCAAATCCGCCGCCCGCTGTAGCGCCGCCACACTCCGTGTCGATTGCGTGTATTCCTCCCTCGTTTTCGAGACACGATTCGTGATCACCAACTCATTCGGATCAACCGCTCCCCGCTCAAGGCGATCAATCCACGGCCGCAGTTCCTCAGAAACCGCTTCCGGATCACGAGACTCATCCACCGCTCGAATCAGCTCCTTCTGCGCTGCATCGATATACGACGGCGTACTCCGTTGTCGACACTCGATATCCCGATATTTGTACTCGTCCTCCCCAGCGACCTTTCCGAAGTACTTCGTCAACGCACCAGCATCCGAATCACGCAACGGCACAAACGATATCCAGTCGTAGTGGGATTCATGCTCAAGCCGAATCTTCACCTCTTCAGAGATCTCCGATGCAAGTGCAGACAGCGACGTCTGTTCTTCGCCTTCGATCGGCGTCACCCACACGCTATCGACGATGCCATGCACAATCTGCCACCCATGCTCCTCGAGCACTGCTTTCGTCTCCAACAGAATCTCCCGTGCATACGCGTTGATCGCCTCATGGCACTCGATCCGCCCGAACTTCGCATTCGAAAAGCCCTGATAGCCGAAACACGAGACCAAAATCCACTTAATCGCACTCGATTGGCCTTCCAACTCGTCGCGACGGTCTTCGTCCTCAGTCTCTTGAATCTCGGCTTTGATCGCATCCCGATCCTCAATCAACGGCTCAAGTACATCCGGAAGATAGCCACGCTCGTCACAAATCGAATACCCGATGCCCGGCACGTCCTCCCGACCGGCATGGCACTCACACCGAATCTTCTCCGGACTCACGTTCCGCGTGACGATGATATTCGGATACAGCGAGGAGAAATCGAGTTCGTAAACGTCCTCGTGTAACCCGACGTCCGGTGCAAAGGTGAACCCACCCCGGTCGGCGTCGTGCAACTGGCGCATCGTTTTGAACTTCTCGTGACGCCACGACCGCCACGGGACAAGGACATCCCGTTCGCGGGCTTCCTGGATCTGAATCCCTGTCAGAATATTCCCGATCGACGACCACGCCAACTCCTGGAGTGGTTTGCCCGACTGTTCAACGAGATACAGACAGCCATCGAGGTTCGTCTGATTCCACATGAACGTATTCGAGCTGTCGACGATCACCCGACCGGGAAGATTGTAGCGTGCTGGGGAGTGGCCGACTTGCCCGTAGCTTTCGTACGTCGATTCGCCCGCCAATTGCTGCCACCCCGACCGTCGTCCAAGCTGAAACTCTACGTCAAGTCGATCGGCTTGCTGGAACAGGACTGGAATGAGGTCGCTGGTATTCAAGAACAGAACGTCAGGGTCAACCGACTCAACGCGAGCCGACAATGCCGTTAACACGTCTGCCCCACTCCCAGTCACCACCTCATCGTCGATCGTGAGTTCGGTAACCCTCTCACTCGCAAGTTCCGTCTCCGAGACAGCTATCTGCAGCTGTGAGAGTTCGTGTTTTGGCAGCGGGTCAACCCCCTCTTCCAGACAGTAGCGGAACTCCCGCGAGAGATCGACGTTGTAACAGCGATACTCACCGGACGAGCCCCATTTTCTCACCATCCGTGCCACCGAATTCACCGCCTTGAGGTCGACCACATCCACTCGGAGTACCTGCTCGGGGTCGTGCCGAAAGCTCACGCGTTCATCGACCACAGCAACCCGAACAACGGCAGGATGATCACGAAGTGCAGCACGTGCCGTCGAAAAATCACCGTCTCCATGCACCGACACGTAGATCGTCGGCGTATACGACTCATCCGCTTCACAACTCACTCCTGTCTCAGTTACCGATCACCGGAGTACGTCGCCGTCGATGTAGTCGATTTTGTACACCATGACCTCATCCTCGATCGTTCAAATCGTCCTCTAAGTGATCAAGCCGTTCTTCTAAATCCTCAATTTGCTTTTGCTGTTCGACGAGCATCGAAATTAGCGCGGGAATCTCGATGAATTGGTGGTTCTGAACCCCACTCGCGTCCGCATGCAACCTGGCATACTCGAAGAGCCGATCGAATACAGCCTGGTCAGCCTGTCGGAGTGCACGTCGGTACTCCTGCCATCGTGATTCCATCGCCTGGAGCAAATCACGATACGTCGCGTTAGTACGCCCCATTCACGCTCACCTCCGGTGAAACGTCAGCATCAACGATCGCGGGATGTCGATTCGCAAGAATACGCTTCCAATACGCGAGCGTTGTTTGTACCAATCCATTCTCCAGCGGGTAGACCAACGTCTCGTACTCCTTCCCTGCAAATCGTGGGCCAAACTTGGTCTGCTCACACTGAATCGTCTGATCAGCAATCTCGTGAATTGGTGCTGTTAGCGTATCGTCCGTCTGCAACGTCAGCAGCACCGGAATTTCGAATCGCTTGGTAAGTGATTCGATCCGCTCAGCCGCAGTCGAGAGCATACGCTCATCGTCGCCACGCGGCAGATCCTCTGATCGGTAAAACCAGTCGAGAGCGGGTAAGACGGCAATCGTGGTTTCGTCCATAATATCTCCAACAAGATCTCGAACGAGACTCTGGTGTTGCCACGGAGTAAATGCTCGAGCAATGTGAATCCGGTCAAGGACTCGCATTGAGGGAGTAATTCGCGTCAGCGGGTGTGTTGTTCCGTGCCCGTGGGCGTCGATCCAAATGGCTGAGCCCTGCTCAAGGAGCAGTTGATCGAGCACGAGTGACTGGAGCGAGCCAGTCATGCGCTCGTCGGTTTCGAGCAGTGTGATTCCAGGCTCAAGTGAGGGAAGTTCTGGTGATGTTTGGTTCATCATCACGGATAACATATTTACCGGGTATCAGATAGGCAAGCCCGGGTCGCTTCCGAATATTCCAATACCGGAAATATCGATGGTAATTGGAGTGAGTGTCGGTCGTGCTAGTCGTCACAGTGGAGAAAGAACACACTCTGCCTACTCGCTACTTTCGACCGGTCAACTACATCGGTAGGAGCCCACTGGAAACTCGAGATATTCCTGAAATTTGGTCGGGATGAATCTCACATTCCGGTCGCAAAATCTCGATGCGGGCGTGATGATGTCGAATATATTGGTCGATGAGTTTGGGGAAATTTCACGCCACTTTTAGGGCCGTTCGAAGGAGAATTATAGATGGTTCGATTCCCCCTCCGTTGACGGCGTCGTGCACGGATCGAGCACCGTCAATCACGATTCGAGAGACCAGCTAGTGGTCACGAAATTCGACCTCTTCCAATCGTTTCCGATTCGGACTTCCGAAACTACGACTCTCAACACGCAACCACTGACCAACAAATGTATTCATGTATCGGAAGAGACTGCGGGGGAAAGGGAGAACTAGCCCTCACAACCAAGCACGACGACACGATCGGGTGATGGCGCCAGACGGTGTCGTGGTGGTGGTCTCTGTGAGAGCGTATCTCCACCAACGATCCGAAGAGTCAAATAAGTTTGTCAGACATAGATTGATTTTATTATATAATTTGATCAAATAACCAGACGGCGTTCATCACCCTCGATTTTTAGTGTCTTTTTCTTTCGATCCAGTGAATTCTGGGGTAAGGGGCCGTTAATCAACTATTTGGGGAGCTATTAGAAAGTATGAATAGCGAATCAATGAGAACCAAAACGACCAGCTGGTTCGGTTCCATTCCAGAACACTCTGAACCGAGTCCATCACCACAATATGCATTGATCGCCTCTGAGACGATAGATCTCGAATCCTCGAGTTCGGAGCTTGTTACGAGTGTCGTCGACGTCCTCATTGACGTGATCGAACCGGCAGCTGGCCAGACCACACTCTCACTGTACGAATACGTGAACCCAGATGCGCTCGAAGACATCATCGAAGCAAGTGCATCGAAAAAGAGTGACGTCGAAGTTCGATTTACGGTAGAGGACTATCTCGTCACCGTTCGCAGTAACAATACCGTTCTCATCTATGAACCACTCGAGACAGCATAGTAATTCACGACATCGAAGGCTGACTATTCGCTCCAGTTCTTCGTGAGTGGATTTGCTCTTATTTAGAGAGTCAAACACTGCCGCGATCTGAAGGAATAACTCATCACACTCCTGAGTTTCCGTACAATGATCGATACGGTGAAGGCGGAAGTCGACATGCTCGAGCGGCATTTACACGTCCTCGAAATGGTACGCGAAAACGAACCGATTGGGATTGTGAAGATGTCGAACGAATCAGATCATGCCCGTCATGAAATTCGCTACTCACTTCGTAAACTCGAGGAAGCGAATCTCATCAACCCAACGAAACAAGGGGCCGTAAGCACTGATCAGACTCCCTCGTTTATCGAGAACCTCGATGAACAACTCGATAAGATGCAAGCAAGGATCGCGGCGATGCGTCCTGGTGAGTAAGAATCGAAGTTAATAAAATTGTGAGCGCATTGAAAGCAGACGACAGGACGACGTCTACCTCTGGCGTGGATGACAGGTGAACTAATCCTGAACCGGCTTGATTACACAACTATACGACGACAGTATTACGTGGTATGCTACCACACTTAACCGTTGCTATCAGACAGTATCCTTTCTGACTGAGAGCTGCAACAAAACTAACTATCGTTCATAAGTTATGGGTTGAATCTCCAGCTGTTATACAATGAGAATGGAGAACCTCTAGAGTAGCTATGCAGAACTCTTATGGACCTACGTCTCATTTTATAGAATAGGTTATGACAGGATATTATGATCTCATTCTCGGCTTGATCCCACTCGCATTGATTGGTGTAACCGGTATAGTCAGCGCTGCTGGACTTTCGCTGACAGCTGCTGTCCCAGTCGGTGCAACCGTCTCTGTCCTCCTGATCGGGCATGCACTCTTTGTCAATGGACCTGTTGCTTCTGCTTCTGAATCGACATCAGTTACTTCTTCTCTTCAGACGAACTCGGCAGAATAGTTGGAATCGCAGAATGAGTTGTGTTCGAAAGTCTCGATTTTGAAACGATCAGAGAGTATGAGGAGCACTTACATGCATGCCGACAATTTTCCAGCCATCTCGATCCTCTAATGTGCCGCTCCATCGGGAATTAAAACTCCGACGGATACCGGTCGTGGTATCTGTCCACGCCATATCGACTGTGTCGCTAAACCAAGCATGATCGTCTCGTTCAGTTACTTGCAAGTCATGACTTGTTATTTTCCACTCTTTGGAGTGGCGTGTTTGCTCACCGAGTCCGTCAGCTACTTCTTCGTAGCCAGTCAGTTGCTCAGAAATGCCGAACTTGACTAATGAGTCATCGGGAGCGAAGAACACAGCCAACTCGTCACCCTGCCGAAGCGCTTCGTAATAATTGTTGATAACTGTTTCAGCGTTATTAGCACACATATTAGTAGATGATATACATCCATGGGTTGAAATCCCTTCGGCACAGTTCAATTTACCTAAATAATCAGACGGTGTTCATCACACTCAATTATCTAGCGCCTCTTTCTTTCAATTCATTGAATTCTGCGGTAAGCAGCCGTTACTCAAGGTTCTGGAGGATGAATAGAAGATATGAACAGTGAATCAATGAGAACGAAAACGACCAGCTGGTTCGGCTCCACCACAGAGCACTCTGAACCAAGTCTACCACCACAATATGCACTGGTCGCATCCGAGACGATTGACCTCGAATCCTCAAGTTCGGAGCTCGTTACGAGTGTCGTCGACATACTCATTGACGTAATGGAGCCAGCAGGCGGCCAGACCACGCTCTCACTGTACGAATACGTGAACCCAGATGCCCTCAAAGACATCATCGAAGCAAGCGCGTCGAAAAAGAGTGGCGTCGAGGTGCGATTCACGGTTGAGAACTATCTCATTACCGTCCGAAGTAACCATACCGTCCTCATCTACGAACCGCTTGCTGCACCGCAGTAGCTAAAAGCTCTCGGTGAGATTCTCACTACAACTT
>NZ_FTNO01000005.1 GCF_900156425.1 Haladaptatus litoreus | reverse complement strand
TTCGTATGGACCGTTCAGTATAGAAAATCCTGGCCATAGTAGCAGCGTTAGTCGGGTGTGAACCCCGACGACCTAACGAGTAAGGGTTCCTCAGCAATGCTTATCAGCTGAGGGTTAGCCGATCCTAAGTCCCATCGTAATTCGAGTGGGACAACAGGGAAACTGGTTAATATTCCAGTGCTAACACCATTCAAAGCCGACGCCTCAGGAAACATCGAACCGGGTTTTCGCCCGGTCGAATCATCAAAATCCGTGGAAGCCGTAATGGCAGGAAGCGGATGAATGTTGAGATAGCGCAAGTCGATGGTACCCGGGGCCCGTGAAAAGGTGAGTGTGTTAATCGTACCGAGATCCGACACAGGTACTCTGGCGGTGAAAGCCAAGGTCTGTCGGGATCAACCGACGTTAGGGAATTCGGCAAGTTAGTCCCGTAAGTTCGCGATAAGGGATGCCTGCCTTGTATAAAGGCAGGCCGCAGTGACTCGGACGCTCCAACTGTCTAGTAACAACATAGGTGACCGCAAATCCGTAAGGACTCGTACGGTCACTGAATCCTGCCCAGTGCGGGTATCTGAACACCCAGTACAATGGGACGAAGGACCCGTTAACGGCGGGGGTAACTATGACCCTCTTAAGGTAGCGTAGTACCTTGCCGCTTCAGTAGCGGCTTGCATGAATGGATCAATGAGAGCGTCACTGTCCCAACGTTGGGCCCGGTGAACTGTACGTTCCAGTGCGGAGTCTGGAGACCCCCAAGGGGAAGCGAAGACCCTATAGAGCTTTACTGCAGGCTGTCGCTGAGACACGGTCGCTACTGTGCAGCATAGGTAGGAGCCGCTACACAGGTACCCGCGCTAGCGGGCCACCGAGGCATTAGTGAAATACTACCCGGTAGTGACTGTGACTCTCACTCCTGGCGGAGGACACCGGTAGCCAGGCAGTTTGACTGGGGCGGTACGCGCTCGAAAAGATATCGAGCGCGCCCCAAGATTTCCTCACCCGAGTCGGAGACTCGGAGAAGAGCGCAAGAGCATAAGGAAGTCTGACAGTGTCCTACACAACGAGGGACGCTGACGCGAAAGCGTGGTCTAGCGAACCAATGAGCCTGCTTGATGCGGGCCATTGATGACAGAAAAGCTACCTTAGGGATAACAGAGTCGTCACCGGCAAGAGCACATATCGACCCGGTGGCTTGCTACCTCGATGTCGGTTCCCTCCATCCTGCCCGTGCAGAAGCGGGCAAGGGTGAGGTTGTTCGCCTATTAAAGGAGGTCGTGAGCTGGGTTTAGACCGTCGTGAGACAGGTCGGCTGCTATCTATTGGGGGTGTTACGGTATCTGACGGGAACGTTCGTATAGTACGAGAGGAACTACGAATGGGTGCCACTGGTGTACCAGTCGTTCGAAAGAGCGCGTGCTGGGCAGCCACGCACCACGGGGTAAGAGCTGAACGCATCTAAGCTCGAAACCCACCTGGAAAAGAGATACCACCGAGACCACTCGTAGAAGACGAGTTCGATAGACTCGGGATGTACGCGCCGAGGCAACGAGGCGTTCAGTCCGCGAGCACTAACAGGTCAATGCCACACAATCATACCGCATATTGGAATTCACACGCACACGCGTGTGAGTCCAGGCGCAAACTGGATTGCACATTACATACGGTTGTCCGAACCATCAACGATTGGTATCCGTAGTCACGGTTCGATTCCGTGAGTTGACGTTAAGGCGGCCAGAGCGACAGGGTCACACCCGTACCCATCCCGAACACGGTAGTTAAGCCTGTCTGCGTTTCGGTCAGTACTGGAGTGCGCGAGCCTCTGGGAAATCCGATTCGCCGCCTCCCATTCATACTTGCATTCATAACCCACCACGAGCGACAGCGCTCGCGGTGGGTTTTTGCTATTTATCGAGCGCCATTAGTGGTCACGCTCAGTCATTTTCATAGGTTGTCATACTGCTTCAATGAGTCATTACTATGCCTCTCGTGCATAAGTCCGGATTTTTGGAGGATTTTTGTGCCGAGACGGCAGGGACTGCGTTAGTACAATCGTTATTTCACTCTCCGTGATGTTTTTCACATAACACGTCTATCGTGAACTATGAGCGATGATAAAGTGTCGAGCGGCGGGTGGTCACGCCGTCGCGCAATTGCCGCGGCCGGGGGGATGATAGCGGTTGGAGGATGTCTCACCGAGTCGAAACCGGAGCAGTCTCCACCGGCGCAGGATACGACTCCCGAGCCAGAAGACGAGGAAGATTCTTCCGCGTCGGATTCGTGGCCGTGTTTCGGCTACGATGCGGGGAATCGAGGGTCGGCACCGACTGCGAGTGGGCCAGCCCAAAATCCGCGAATCGAATGGACGTTCGACGCGGGAACGCCGACGATGAACAGCTCGCCGGTCGTGGTTGATAACGTAGTTTACACGACGGGAACGGGTGACCCCGGCGGTATCCGTGCGGTCGATACGGAAAGCGGTGAACAGGTCTGGAAGTTCGACACCGATGGGTACGTCTCGTCGGCACCCGCAGTCGTCGATGGTGTTCTCTACGCTGGAACGTGGGGGAAGCAGTTCTATGCAGTGGACATCGAAAACGGAAACCAGCGGTGGACGGTCGATATCGGGCACCGATTTAATTCGTCTTCGCCGGTCGTCGCGGACGGACGAATCTTCGTCGGGACGATAGGTGACGGCCCGCTCCTCGTCTCTGGCCCGGAGGACGAGGAAAAATTCGAGGCCTGCGCCCTGCTCGCGCTCGATGCGGAAACCGGGGACGAACTGTGGCGCTACGACGATTTCGGCGAGCGCGACCACATCGAGTCCTCGCCTGCCGTTGCAGACGGCCGGGTTCACTTCAGTGGCGAGGAAACAGTCTATGCGCTCGATGTCGAAACGGGCGAAGTCGCTTGGTCGCGGAATATCATTGGAGGTTCGTACGCTTCTCCGGCAGTTGGGGATGGACTGGTGTACTACGCGACTCCCTACCGTGGTGACTCTCCGAGTCGGTTGTGGGCGCTCGACGCCGAAACCGGCGAAACGAGGTGGACGTACGGAATGGAGGATATGAGTCAGAAGATTTCTCCGGCAGTGGCGGACGGAACCGTCTACGTCCCTGCCTCATCGACTCGAATCTGTTCGCTAGCAGGTGGCTCGGACGACGACAACTGCTCCGGCGTGACGCGCGGGCGACTGTACGCGGTGGATGCGAAAACTGGAACGGAACGGTGGAAGGCAGAAATAAAGACGGACACGCGCTCATCACCCGCAGTTGCGGACGGCGTCGTCTACGTCGGATGCCGAAACGGCCTGTCGGCGGTGACAGTCGATGGTGAAAACGCGTGGCGGTTCGATTTCGAGGGCGAACGCGAGGACTCCCCATATGTAGAATCTTCTCCGGCAGTTGCCGCTGGTCGCGTCTTCATCGGTGCGTCAGATGGGCAACTCAGGTCGATTAGCGAGGAATAAACGACCGGTTAGCGACGCGTTACTGTCGGCAATGCTCTGTTATTGCCGCCGAGTGGTGTGTCGCTGGCCACGCTGTGGCTTTGGTTGCGTCGTTCGTGTTTCGAAAATGGCTGATTTCCTTCTACAAATTTGCCACTTGATTCGGCAAAACCGGGTTGGACGGCGTAGCTGTTGGGTCGGGCGTGCGCGCACGCCCGACCTTGCCAAATTCTCTTTTCGATTTTCGAGAGATGCGACGGCTTTCGGTGCCGGTCGTGGCCAACGATATTTAATACATAGAGCGAAGAATACTACCGGTAGGAATGGTCTCTATCGATGCGTCGTCTCCCGGGCGAAAGTTCCTCCTCATCATCGCCCCATTGGTTCTCCTCGTTGCACTGACTGTCGCGGTCGATTTCGTCGAACTGTCGCCGGGTGACGACCGACCCGGCGAGAAGTCGGTCGAACCGACCGCCCTCGACCACTGCCGAACGATTTCGAGTCCCGGTGAGTACGTTCTCACCGACGATTTCGGCGGCGCGACCGGATTGGCGAGCAGTTGCCTCGTTATCAATTCGAGCGACATTCGGATAAACGGCTCCGGACACACGCTGTTGGGAAGAGGCGTCACCGACTCCACGGGAATCGTGGTCGATAACGAATCCGGCGTCTCGAACGTGACGATTCATTCGGTACGAGTCGAGCGCTGGAATCGCGCGATTCACCTCAGAAACGCTTCGGACGTGACGATTCGAAACGCGAGTACGGTTCGGAGTGCGACTGGAATTACGGTGTGGAACGGCACTGACGTCACGGTCAAAAATACGTGGATTTCCCGTAATCTGTTCGGTGTCGTCGTGGACAACCGAAGCGAGCAGGTGAACCTCACAGCCGCTCGGTACGGCGACAACTCTGCGGCGAACAGCACGCGCGGGACGGGCGAAGTGTAGTAGTCAGCAGTCGGCACGTTCGTCGGCGGTGCCTTACTCGGGTTGCTCTTCCCCGGGTGCCTGCTCCGCTTTCTGTTCAATCTCGTTCGCCCAGTCCGGGTACTCCGTTCGCTCTTCGCCCTCGTACTCCGGGTCACCGGACATGGCCTTGATACTGCGTGCGTCGTCTACGTCCCAGACTGCGCCGTCCTCGTGGAATAATCCATTGAGAACGCCGTGTTCGCGGAGATAGAGCGAGAATGCGGGTTTTATCATCAGCGACCAGAAGAAGTTCCCCGTACCGAATTTCTGAATCGTCGGCGCGAGGGAGGCGTAATCCGGAACTGCGGCCTCGCCGGACACCTCCGCGAAGAACGAATCTCCGGGGCGGATTCTTTGCCACTCAGAAAGCCACACCGGAGCGCCGATTTTGTCCTGAATGTGGTTCGCCTGTCGAAGTACGCGCTCGTAGCGGTCGGTCGTCCGGGCGAAGTTGTAGTGGAACTGGAGGATGTCCATCCCCCAGTCAAGATAGTCGGCGTTGTTCGCCAGACTGGTCGAACCCATCGACAGCGGAAGTTCGCCCTGATACAGCGTGAAGGTTTTCGACATCTGGCGGAAAAACCGAATGTCCTTTTGATTCCAGCCGGGTTCGTTGGTCACCTCGATGGCCAACAGGCGCTCGTCGTTGCGGTACCGCTCCATGAATTCGACGATGAAATCGCGCGGGTCGTCCCACAGTGCCCGATTCGCCATCGTTCTCGTGGAGGGCGAAAACGCCTGTACTGCGGTCAGTGGGTCGTCGTTGATGAGATTTTCGTAGGTGGGTTCGCGCCCGACGCTGTCGAACAGGCCGAGGAGGACGCGCATGCCGTAGCTGTCGGCCGTGTCCAAGAAATGTTCGAGCGCTTCCCAATGTTCGTCGGGATGTTCGAGCCAGTATTCGTAGCTCATCCACGTCCGAATGGCGTTTAAGTTGACGCTGTCGGCGTAGCCCAAATCCCGTTCGATGATTTCGGGGTCGTAATCCCGCCACATCTGATACCGGTTGAACGCCCTCGCGGGGATGTAAATCGCGCCGCGAACGTCTACGGGTGCGTCGGTTTCCGGCGGGAGATTGACTTGCCTTTTACGATTTTTCGGGTTTCGGGTTCGATTCGAAGTGGAGGTTCCAAATAGCGTACTACCCGCGACTGCGGGAAGTCCGCCAGCACTCGCGCCGACACCTGCGAGGAACTGACGGCGACCAACTCGTCTGCTCATACCTTGCGTTCGCGCTCAAGGGTGAACAAACTATTCCCCGATGGCGGTTCCGTCTGGTTGAATCACGATGCTAGTGTTGATATATCTCACACACGTTCGACCGCCATCCACGACACTCCAATAAATACTTTTTTGTCACACAATTCGTATTGCACTGCTGAAAGAGATAGTCTAACCAGCCAGAACACGTATTACTGCGTGACGTATTCGGTTCTCGCATGGTTGACGTGAGTGGGCATTTCGGGATGGCACTGCTGTTCGCCGGGCCAGCGTGGTTCGTCTGGGGTCGACGGGGGGCGCTCGGATTCACGGCATTCACACTGATGACGGCGATGCTCCCGGACGTGGATTTGGCGCTTCGGCACGTTCTCCCGGTCACTCACCACGGTATCACGCACACCCTGTTGTTCGTCATAATCGTGAGTCTCCTCGGCGGAGCGGCCAGCGCGCGCTTTCTCACTACGTCATTGAACGCGAATCGGTGGATACGAAGTACCGACATTCCGCGCGAAACGGTGTTCGTTTTCGCAACTGGCGGCCTTCTCACGGGCGGAATCAGCCACATCTTCGCCGACTTGCTTTCGGCACCTGACATCGCCGCCCCGCTGTCGCCCCTCTGGCCGGTGCACAGCGACCCCATCATCATCGACGTTATCTACTACGATTCGCCGCTCTGGAACTTCGGCCTGCTCGCGGTGGCCATCGGAGTGCACCTCGTCCTCGCCAGAAATCGACGATACCCGCTCGACACTCGCTACCGTCTCGGCGAATTTCGATAACGGCGCGAATCCTCACGATCTTAGGACAGACGTAACCCATTTATTTCGTTCATCGACGGTTCGAGTCCGTCGCGGTCGGTATCGCGCTTTGCCCGTCGAATCGTCGATTTTCGACGCTTTAGCCGGTTTCTAACCCGTTCTGACCGTTCGTGAACCGAGAACGGTCGATGGTGCTGATAAGGCCTGCGGGTACATGGTCGAATGCGCGCCACCCCGGCGCGAGCGAAACGACACATGGCACGCGACACACCAACCCGGTCAAACGACACAATCCGATTACCCGACACGGCCAAACGACACGGAGAAACCAAATGACACGCGACGACCACGCGATTCGCCCGAGTCAGGAATCGAAGCCGCCCGACCTGCCGACCTGAACCGCCTCCGAAACCGCATTCTTCCCCCTTCGGCCTTCCATCATGAAAATCACGCCACAGTTGCTCAAGGAACTGCTCACGGTCGTTACCATGCTCACGACGTTCATCAACACGATGACGGAAATGGCACACATTACGAACACACGAATCGTCATCGTCGTGCTGCTGGCCTGCCTTCTGGGACTGACCCTACTGGTGAGAGACTGATTCACCCGCCTCTCGCACAAGAGTATTTCCGTTCGGTTGTCGAACAGGGAGCGGGGGAGAGATGTCAATGTTTCAAATCGATTCGAGTGGCGTCATTCCGCCGCTTGGACATCACGAGTTGTTATTTTTGTTCGGACAGTTGTTCGTCCTCCTGTTGACGGCCCGCGTTCTCGGCGAAGTTGCCAGATACTTCGATTTTCCGTCGGTGCTGGGCGAACTGCTCGCGGGAATCGTCCTCGGGCCGTCGATTCTCGGGGCGCTCTTTCCGGGCCTGTTCGTCGCGCTATTTCCCCCCGACCCGGCGCAGTATCACCTGCTCGAAGCGGTTTCGTGGCTCGGTCTGCTCATGCTGTTGGTCGTCACCGGATTCGAAACCGACCTCGACCTCATCGCCAGTCGCGCCCGCAGAGCAACCTCGATTGCGAGCGCGAGCATCGTCGTCCCGTTCGTCCTCGGATTCGGCATCGCGTGGGTGCTTCCGGCGACGTTCCTCGCGGCGGACGGAAACCGATTCGTGTTCAGCCTCTTTATCGCCACCGCGCTCTCCATCTCCGCGATTCCCGTCATCGCGAAAATCCTCCTCGACCTCGGCATCATCGACCGCGAAATCAGCCAGTTGACCATCGCCTCGGGGATGATAAACGACACCGTCGGGTGGATTCTCCTCGCCGTCGTCGCCGGACTCGCGCGCGGCACCGAGGAGACGGCGATAACGACCGCCGGGACGACGATTCTTTTCCTCGCAATCTTCCTCGTCCTCTCGTTTACCGTCGGTCTTCGCCTCGTTTCCCGCCTGATTCGGTGGGTCGATAGCACGTTCAACAGCGACCTCTCGCTCATCACGACGGTCATGATTCTCGCGCTGGGCGTCGGAACGCTCACGCACGCGCTCCGACTGGAGGCCGTCCTCGGCGCGTTCGTCGTCGGAGTTCTCGTCGGCCGAGTGAACCGGTTCGACCAAGGGGCTCGCCACGTCTTCGAGGTCATCACGCTCGGAATCTTCGCGCCGATATTTTTCGCCACAGCGGGGCTTCGCGTGGATTTGACGGCCCTCGCGACGCCGTCCATCCTGCTCGTCGGTGCCGCCGTGTTGGGTGTCGCCATCGCCGGAAAGTTCATCGGCGCGTTCGTCGGTGCACGGGGTGCTGGACTGTCGAACTGGGAAGGTATCGCCATCGGCGCGGGATTGAACGCCCGCGGCGCGCTGGAAATCATCGTCGCAACTGTCGGTCTCAGCCTCGGCGTGCTGACGGAGACGATGTACACGATAATCGTCGTCATCGCCATCGTCACCTCGCTGTTCGCGCCGCCGATTCTCCGATTTTCTATCGACCGCGTCGAACTTTCGGGCGAAGAAGAGCGACGATTACAGCGTAAAGAGCGCGACGAACGGAGTTTTTTGGGGTCGGTTTCGCGCGTCCTGCTTCCGACCCGCTGTAGCGTTCACGCTCAACTCGCCGCGCAGTTGCTCGGCCACATCGGTCGAAATCGGGACATCGAAGTGACCAACATGTACGTCGTCGGCGCGAGCGAATCGGAAACCGATTCGCTCGCGGGCAGAATACGCCGACGCCTCTCGAAGTACACATCCTCGAAATATACGTCGGACGCGCCCAGCCCTCGGAGCAACGGTGGCCCTTCGGCCACGAACTCACCAGATCCAACCACAAACGCCGTCGCGGAGGACTGTCTCGACAACACCACGCGACAGCTATCGCTTTCCCAAGAGATGGTTCACAATCGAGTTCGACCCCGACGCGGAACCGTCGGCGAAACCGTCACTCGGGAACTCCACCGCGGATACGATTTCCTCGCGCTCGGAATGGGTATCGCGGACGGCGAAAGCGGTCGCAACCCTGGAGACGAAAACGGAACAGGTCGTAAAACCCGAGATGGCAACGGCCGACCGCTGTTCGAACTCGGTATCGAAGACGTGCTTCGGGCGACATCGACGCCCGTCATGGCTGTGAACGCCAACGTCGAGAACGCGGACGGGCCGCTCGATTCGGTTCCGATTCGCCGAATCCTCGTTCCGACGGTCGGAACCGAATACAGCCGTCACGCCGCCGAAATCGCCTTCGAAATCGCGCTCGACTGCAACGCACTGGTAGAAATCGTTCACGTCATCGACCTCAGGCGACTCCACGAACTGTTCGTCGGCGAGGCGGACGTGTCCGAAGCGGTCGAAATCGGGGCGGAAATCGTCGATAGAGAAGCGACGCTCGGCCGGCAACTGGGTGCGAACGTGCTGACTGACGTTCTCGTTGACGACAATCCGGAACGTGCGGTCATCGACCGGGCGACGACGAACGAAATCGACCTCATCGTGCTCGGAAGCGAACTGCGGTCGCTCTCACAGCGCGCGTTTTTCGGCTATCATGTCGAATACGTGCTGAAAAACGCGCCCTGTTCGGTCGCGGTCGTTAGCTCTCGGTAGGACACGAAAAGTCCGGTCGGAACGCTTCAGTCACAGCCACAGCGATTGAGATAATCGTGCGGTACGGAGCATTTCTCGAAAAGATTCATGCCCGAACAGCGACTCAGACCTAGTACGGACTGAGTGGGGGGATGTTAGCATGGGGGATTCAAACGACACGAACGAGGAGCTACGCACAGACGGTTCGCTCATCGTCCCGCCGGACGACGAATCGCCGACGTGGCTCGAACGAAAACAGCGAACGCAGGGACTTGCCCGACTGACCTACGAGTATTTCGAACGCGCGCGCTACGAAGACCAACAGTTGCGAGAAGAATCCAGTTACGTCGAACGCGACGTGCTTGCGTTTCCGACGTGGCCCCACGAGATGATTCGCAACCTCTCCATCGTGAGCTTTTTCGTCGGAATGATTCTGCTCCTCTCGGCGACACTGCCGCCGCATCTCGGCCCACCGGCCGACCCGAGTTCGACGCCAGCGATTATCCTGCCCGACTGGTATCTGTACTGGTCGTTCGGCCTACTGAAACTCGGGCCGCTCAATCCCGAACTCGCCATCCTCGGCGGGGACAAACTGATGGCAGACCGAACCTACGGCGTCATCGCGAACATCATCGTCGTCGGCATTATCGCCATCGTGCCGTTCCTGAACAAGGGAAGCGCCCGGCGCCCGGTCGAAGAACCGTTTTGGGCCGCTGTCGGCGTGTTCGGCGTCATCTTCGCCGCCACGATTAGCGCCTTCGCGGTGCAGAACCTCGTTCCAATCGACGCGAACCTGCTCTTCGACCTCACGTTCCTCCTGCCGTTCGTCGGCGGATTCATGACCTACGCGATTCTCAAGGCGATGCGCGAGGGGTACATGTTCGAACTCAACCGGCGGTACTACCGACTGCGCCCGCCGAAATAAGCGCGGTAAAAACCGAGAAAACCCGCTCGATCAGCCCTTCTCGCCCAAGCGACCCGGCGTGTCTCCGGCAACGCCGGGTCGCCGAAGCGCGTCCCAGAGCGTCGCTTGATTGCTCGTCACGACCGGAATCCCGAGGTCGGATTCGAGCGGTTCTATCGCTGGAAGCGTCCGGTAGTTCGTACAGGAGACGAACACGGCGTCTACGGCGTCGGCGAGCGATTCGAAATCGTTCGCCGACCTAGATGGGGAACTCGACGCCGAATCGGCGTCGAGTTCCCCAACGACTTCCCGAACCTGCCGATAGGCGTCCTCGGGTCTGAGCGACCCGATTCCGGTGTTCGCCTCGATGCCGCGTCCGTCGAGTTCGACCACGTCGAATCCGGCGTCGGTCAGATAGGATTCTTCGCGGTCGTTCAACTCGTCGGTGTACGGCGTCACGACCGCGATTCGTTTCGCATCAAGCGCCCGCAGTGCGCGTTTGACCGAGAGCGCGGTCGCCACCGCGGGTGTTCCCGCCGTCTCCGACAGAGACCGTTCGAGGTCGCTGTCGAACCCCTTCCCGTGCAGGAGGCTTCCGGTCGTGCAGGCGTAGGCGACCACATCAACGTTCGCGTGAGCGAGTCGCTCCGCGCAGGAAACGGCGTCGTCCGCCATCGAATCCAGTTCTTCCACGGTCACCGATTCGAGGGGCATCCGCGCCGCGTGCAGACTCACGCCGTCGGGGAGCGCCCGCCGGAACTCGCCCTCGACGGTCGTATTCGAGGACGGGACGATGACGCCGAGGCGGGCGCGCCAGCCGAACATCAGCGTACCTCCATCATTTGCTTCTCTCCATCCGTCGTCATTCGTCCCACTCCATCTTCCCGTCCTCGCGGTCGCGGTCGATTTCCGCCGAGTTGCGCTCCTCGGCGAATCCGTGGCCACCGCCGCCCGGCGTGGAGACGGTAATCGTCGTTCCGGCGGGTACGTCTCGCGTCGTCTTCGCCGGAACGAGTTCGCCCGAGATTTGGTTTTCGCCCGGTTCGCCGTCCTCGCCGCCCGCGATTCCTCGCGGGGCGACTCGGCGGCGTTCGGTCAACAGGGACACCGTCGCGTCGGATTCCACCGTCACGGAACGAACGACGCCGAGGCCGCCCCGGTGTTCGCCGCGCCCGCCGCTGTTTTCGCGGAGTCCGTACTCTTCTACGAACAGGGGATATTCGGCTTCCATCGCCTCGACCGGCGTGTTCAGTGTGTTGGTCATCCCGACCTGCACGCCGTCCATGCCGTCCTTGGTCGGCCTGCCGCCGAATCCCCCCGCGATGGTTTCGTAGTAGGTGAAGCCGTCTTCGCCACCGTCTCGACTGCCGATAGTGAGGTTGTTCATCGTTCCCTGTCCCTGCGCGGGCACTCGGTCGGGGGCCGCCTCCGCAAATGCGGTGAACACCACGTCGGTTACTCGCTGACTGGTTTCGACGTTGCCGCCGACGACTGCCGACGGTGGTCGCGGATTCAACAGCGACCCCTCGGGAACTGCCACGGAAATCGGGTCGTAACAGCCCTGATTCGGTGGAATTTCCGGGTCAGTCACGCACCGAATGACGAAGTACACCGCGCTCTTCGCCACTGCCAGCGGCGCGTTCACGTTTCCGGCGACCTGTTCAGCGGTTCCGGCGAAATCGACCTCGATTCGGTCGCCGTCGATCGTCACAGCAACTTCGATTGGAATTTCGTCGTCGGTCACTCCGTCGCCTTCCATCACGTCCCGCGCGCTGAACTCGCCGTCCGGCAGGTCGGCGAGTTCAGCGCTGATTCGGTCGTTCGAGTAATTCATCACGGCGGAAAAGGCCGCGACGACGCGACCTTTTCCGTGTTCTTCCACGAGGTCGCCGAGTCGTTCTTCCGCCCGTTCGTTGGCGGCGATTTGCGCGCGAATGTCCGCCTTGCGCTCGCCCGGATTCCGGACGTTTGCGAGCAAGAGGCTCATCACGTCGTCGTTCACGTCGCCGCCTTTGACGAGTCGAACCGGCGGGAGTCGGATACCTTCCTGATAGATTTCGCGCGCTCCGGCGGGCATGCTTCCGGGGGTCATTCCACCCACGTCGGCGTGATGGGCGCGGGAAACCGCGTAGCCGAGGATTTCCCCGTCGATGGAAATCGGCGACACCATGGTTACGTCGGGGAGGTGGGTGCCACCCTCGAACGGGTCGTTCAGCACGAACACGTCGCCGGGTTTCGGGTCGTACTTCAACACCGTCGTCACCGCCGCAGGCATCGCGCCGAGGTGAACCGGGATGTGTTCGGCCTGCGCGACCAGACGGCCCGATTCGTCGAAGAGGGCCGTCGAGCAGTCCCGTCGCTCCTTGATGTTCGGCGAGTACGACGAGGTGATGAGCACCTGTCCCATCTCCTCGGCGACACCTTCGAACTGGTTGCGCATGATTTCGAGCGTCACCGGGTCGATGTCCGCTGCCGATTTCCGTTCGCTCATTCGTCCTCACCTCCCGACAGCACGAACGTCCCATCCGCTTGCACTGTTCCCGACCACGCCGGGGGAACGACGACGGTGCTTTCGTTCTGTTCGAGGATTGCGGGGCCTTCGACCGTCTTCCCTTCGCCGAGTCCAATTCGGTCGAAAACCGCCGTCTCGTGGAACTCGTCGCCGAAAAAGACCTCGCGGGTTCCCTTTCTGGCTTCGCCCGCAGTTCGGTAGGAAACGGAGAGCGATTCGCGTTCTACGACTGCCGTCGCCCGCAGGTTCACCAGTTCTATCGGGTCGTCCATCGTGTAGCCGTAGGCGTTTTGGTGTGCCTCGCGGAATCTTCCCGCGACCGCTTCCGCATCGAACGATTCCCCGACTGGAACCGTCAGTTCGAAGCTCTGACCGACGTAGCGCAGGTCTGCCGCCCGCTGAACCACGGCATCTTTTGGAGTCTCTACATCTTTCAGCACGTCCGCCGTGAGTTCGTCGTAGGTCGATTCGACCGACTCCAGCGACAGTCCCGAAAGCTGACTTCGCAGGGTTCTGACCGAATCGTGTTTCTCGTCGGCGGCGAGGAGGCCGTAGGCCGACAAGACGCCGCAGGCGTGGGGGACGACGACCGAATCCATATCCAATCCGTCCGCGAGCGCGGCGGCGTGCATCGGCCCCGCCCCGCCGAATGCGACGAGTCCGAATCCGCGCGGGTCGTGACCCCGTTCGACCGTGACGGCCCGAATCGCTCGCGTCATGTTCGCGTTTGCGACCCGGAAGACGCCGCGCGCGGCGTCGAGTGCGCCGTCGAGTCCAGCCTCGTCAGCAAGTCGGGAAAGGACATCGTGGGCCGCCTCCTCGTCCAGTTCGAGTTCGCCGCCGAGCGCCGAACTCCCGCCGATGTAGCCGAGGACGACGTTCGCGTCCGTGACCGTCGGTTTCTCCCCGCCGCGACCGTAGCAGGCCGGGCCGGGGTTCGCGCCGGAGGATTGTGGGCCGACACGGAGCGCGCCGCCCGCGTCAACCCACGCAATCGACCCGCCGCCAGCGCCGACCGTGTTCACGTCAACCATCGGAGTTTTGATTGGCCGCCCGTTGATTTCGGCGTTCGTCGTCCGCTCGACTTCGCCGTCGCGGACGAGGCTTACGTCGCTCGACGTGCCGCCCATGTCGAAGGTGACCAATCCGTCGAGAGTGCGCTGATTTGCCGTCTCCGCCGCGCCGACGACGCCCCCGGCGGGACCGGACATCGTCGTCGTCACGGCGTGTTCACGGACGGTTTTCGCCGGAGCGATGCCGCCGTTTGCCTGCATGATTCGCGGCACCGGAACGCCGAGGGTTTCGGCGCGCTCCTCCAACCGCCCGATGTAGGCGTCGATGGCCGGGGTGACGTAGGCATCGACGACCGTCGTCGAGGTTCGCTCGTATTCACGGAACTCCGCGAGCACTTCGTGCGACGCGGAGACCGGAATGTCGAGTTCTTCGCGGAGGATTTCTGTGATTGTCTGCTCGTTTTCCGGATGTTGGTAGGCGTGCAGACAGGCGACTGCGACGCTTTCGGCGTCGCAGTCGCGGATGTTTTCGGCGACCTGCCGAACCTCGTCTTCGTCGGGTGCGACTCGGACGCCGTCGATTGCGGTTCGCTCCGAAACCTCGAACCTGCGCCGCCGTGGAACGAGCGGCGCGGGTTTGTCCACGTTCACGTCGTACAGGTCTGGTCGGGCCTGTCGCCCGATTTCCAGCACGTCGCGGAAGCCTTCGGTGGTCACGAGCGCGGTTTTCGCGCCGTTTTCTTCGAGCAGAGCGTTGACCGAGACGGTCATCGCGTGAGTGAACGCGTCTACGTCGCTCGGGTCGATTCCGGCCTCCTCGCAGGCTTTTTCGATGCCCGAAATGACGCCGACGCTCTGGTCGTCCGTACTTGGAACTTTCGCCGTCACGAGTTCGTCGTCCGGCGGGAGGAGAACCACGTCGGTGAACGTTCCGCCAACATCCACGCCGACGCGGGTGTTCCCGGCCATTCAGAACACCCCCAAACTCTGCCCGACGCCGTACAGCGAGCGCAGTCCGAGCCAAACGACGACGAGCGTGACGACCACGCCGATGACGTTCTGTGCGGTGCTGTTCACGTACTCCCCGAGGATGTCGCGGTCGTTCATCACGTAGATGAGGAAGACGGCGACGATGGGAAGAAGGATTCCGTTTGCGACTTGCGCGAAGACGATTGCCTCCACAGGTTGGAGGCCGAGTCCGGAGAAGACGATGCCGATGAGCAGAATCGACCCCCAAACTGCGCGGAACTTCGTCGCTTTCAGGTCGGTGTCCCATCCCAGCGCCCCGGCAGTCGCGTAGGCTCCGGCCAACGGCGCGGTCGTCGCGCTCGTGAATCCGGCGGCGAACAGGCCAATACTGAACAGCACGGTCGCCTGCGTTCCCGCGAGCGGTTCTATCTGCTCCGCCATCGTACTCACGTCGCTGATTTCTGTACCGACGGGGAACACCGCCGCCGCGGTGACGAGGATGGCGATGGTGATGCCACCGCCGACGAGAATCGAGAGTATCGTGTCGGCGCGCGACTCGCCCAACTCGTCCGGCCCGGCCCAGCGTTCTTGGACGCTCCCAGCGTGCAAGAACAAGTTGTAGCCGACGACGGTGGTTCCGATGAGACCAGTGATGAGGAAGATAGAACCTTCGGGAACGCTCGGGACGAATCCCATCGCCAGCGCATTGAGGTCGGGACCGATGAGTATCGCGTTGATGACGAACGCCACTGCCATGAGCGCCACGAGGCCGACGAGGGCCTTTTCGATGAGTTTGTACCGGCCAGTCCACAGCAGTGCGCCAGCACAGAGACCCATCAGCGGCCCCCAAATATTTGCGCTGATACCCGTGATTCCGGCGAGTCCGGCGGCCCCGCCGAGGATGTTCCCGGTTTCGTAGGCCGCGGTTCCGATGCCGATTGCACTCACCACGAGCGCGATGCTGACCGTCGAGAGGACAGGGTTGTCGAACTGCTCTTTGAGCGCCTCGCCGAGTCCGTTGCGCGAGACGACGCCGAGACGGGCGCTCATCTCCTGCAACACGATGGTTGCGACGATGGAGAACACAATTGTCCAGACGAGGGCGTAGCCGAACTCCGCTCCCGTCACGCTCGCGGTCGTCACCGTTCCGGGACCGATGAACGCCGCCGCGACCATCGCACCCGGGCCGATCGATTGTATCTTATCTATAATGTTCATGGTTGTTGACGTGCTATGGTGTCACAACCCAATATTCGAACTTAAAACCCCTCTAAGAACGCCGTGTACTGCTGTCTGCGCGGTTATGTGGCTGTTGTGAAATAGTGTGAAATCGTATGAGCCACTCATATATTTTTCAAAATTTTCTCCCTTCCCTTCCCTTCCCTTCCCTTCCCTTCCCTTCCCTTCCCTTCCCTTCCCTTCCCTTCCCTTCCCCGTGTCACCCGATTTTCGCGCTCTCGTCTTTCTCTCAGCCGTTCCGAACTTCCGTAATGAGCACCTTCGAAACTCCTTCTTCGATTTCGAGTTCGAACGGCAGTCGGGCCGTACTCAACTCGACGAACCGCATCATGAACCACTTCGCCGACTCAGTGGGGAACACGACGTGGTAGGTGTCTCCCTTCGTCGCCCGAACCGTCAAAAACCCGCACAGCGACAGCCAATCGAGCAGTTCGCCGAGGCTGTCGAACCGGTTTTCGTACTCGCGGGCGTGGTACTCGGACACTTTGTCGGCCTGTTCCAAGAACGCCTGATTCGGTTCGCCCGCCTCGTCCTCCACGTAATCCAGAAAACAGTGGAGAAAATCCACGTCCAGCAGGACGTGTTCGCCGCTCGATAGCATCTGGTGGTAGGCTTCCAGATTCTCCCCGGCGTCCGCCGTCGCCGCGTCGTAGTTCGCCGCGTAGAAGGTGAGCGCCTGCCTGACGAGTTCGCTCTGGGCCTTGCCGGTCTGATTGACGAGGTTGTCGAGCGCCGTCTGTGCGTCGTCGTCGAGCGACACCGTGATGCGGTTCGTCATCCTGTCTCTATCTCTGGCGAGGAGGGTTATCGTTCTGTCCCCGTTTTTTCGACCTCGATTTGGCTCGTCCGAACTATTTTCACGGTCACCATTCGATTTTCCTGTGAAACTGACCTTTCGGATGGGATTTCTGGAATGTGGGCGATGTCGATGTGCAGTTCTCGATTTGCTATCTGTTAGAGAATATTTATAGGTTTAGAATCATAAACACGCGAAAGATGCCACCCTCCGCTCCGTTCTTCGACCGTGGAACCGGTACGATAGACACGACGCAACTTCTTGTCGAAGCAGCACCGCTCGCCAAACTGATTGGACTGTTTGCGGCGATTGCACTCGTTCCGTTCGCGATAGCGTTTCTGCTGGGCGGTTACTCGATAGTCGGCGTGCTGTTTACATTGGTCGGTCAATTCATCCTCGCAGTCGGTTCCGGTATCGTTCTGCTGTACGTCGTCTCCCGTGGGATGCAACTCTCCCGCGAGTGATGGCCTCGGAGTGGAAATACCGCATAAATGTATTACAAAGATTCAAGTATTACTGAATACTACTCATTACATATGACCGACGCTGAAGAGGGAACCACTGTTACCGTCACGAGCAAGGGACAGGCAACGATTCCAAAAGAGTTCCGCGATAAGCTCCACATCGACACGCCGGGGCGTGTTCGATTCGTCGAGAACGAAACGGGAGAAATCGTGATTCGACCGGTCAAGCGCCCGTCCGAGATTCGAGGCGCACTCGCAGCCAAGGCTGAAGACGGAGAACAGTCGGCCACGGAACTGCTCCGCGAGGAACGAGAGCGAGACAAAAAGAAAGCCGAAGAGAAGGAACGCCGGTCGGAGCGCGATGAATGACGGTCGTCTTCGATGCCGAGCCGCTTCTCGCCTTCTCGTTCGATGAACCCGGTGCCGCCGAAGTTGAGCATTGGCTCAACCGCGTGTACGACAGCGAAATCGACGGCTACGTGACGACGGTCAATCTCGCGGAATTTCGGTACATTTCCGCTCGTCAAACGTCTGCAACGGCAGCGGACGCCCATATCAACGACCTTCGAGAGATGGGAGTTACTGAGTGCGGAATTGACGACCTATGGAAATCAGCATCAGATTTGAAAGCCTCGTACAGTCCATCGCTCGGAGACGCATACGCCGTCGCCGCCGCTAAAGCTATAGATACTGACGACGAACAAAATGTAACCCTTCTCGTCGGAGCGGACGATGACTATGATGTATTCGAAGAAACAGCGGGGTTCTCACACCTTATCGAACGCTTCCGAAACAATCCCGCCTGATGCGTGTCTAAATGGGACAATTCCATCGCTAATATTCTGGTCCCTATCTCACACTCCACACTTTAGCTATTCCCCGACGTAGCTCTCCTATGCTCGGGTCGGAAACGACCGACGGAAACGCAACCCAACGAAACCGAAACGCACTGCTCGCGTGGGTTCTCGTCGCGAGCATGGCCGTCGCCGTCCTCGCCAGCGCGCTCCGCGGCGATTACCTGTGGGCGGGGTTCGGCGTCGCGTCGATTCTCCTCGCGCTGATACCAGTTTTCGCCTTCCGGCGACCGACTGCGATGATTCCGTGGGAGTCGCTCCTCGCGGTGGCACTCGGCCTCATCAGCGTTCCACTCGGGTCGCTCCTTCCGCGCTCGATTGCGACATTCGTCGCCGTCGCGGGATTGGCGCTCGTGGTGGCCGTCGAATTGGATACGTTCACCGCGGTCGAACTCTCGCCGTTTTTTGCAGTGCTGTTCGTCGTCGTCGCGACCATGGCGAGCGCGGGGCTGTGGGCGGTCGTGCAGTGGACTGCCGACGGCATGCTCGGCACACAAAACCTTCGCAGTCTCAGCAGTGTGATGTGGTCGCTTCTCGCGGCGACTGGCGCAGGCATCGTCGCCGGGGTTGTTTTCGCCGTCTACTTCCGGCGCGTCGATACCGCCAGATTCGGGTTTCGGCCCGCCGACGGGCGAGCACGAACGGAAGGTACGACCGCCGTCGGAGCGACCGAAGGCTGGAACCTGTCCGAAACGCGCCAGCGACAGGTCGTTCGTGCGTTTCAGCTCGTCCTCGTCGGTGTCTTGCTTTTCGGCCTGTTCGAGGTGAACGTCGGCATCATCGTCAACACGGCAGTCGCGCTGGTGTTGACCGAGGTTCCGGCCCTGCTCGAACGAAACTACGGATTGCCGATGGATACGCGACTAACACTCTGGATAGTCGTTCCCGTATTTTTGCACGCAATCGGGACGGTCGGCCTGTACCAGTCGATTGGCCTGTGGGACCAACTGACCCACGCGCTTTCGTCCTCGGTCGTCGCGGCGGCGGGCTACACGGTCGTTCGCGCGCTTGACGTTCACGCGGATTCCATCTATCTGCCGAAGGAGTTCATGTTCGTCTTCATCCTCCTCTTTACGCTCGCCTTCGGCGTGCTGTGGGAACTGCTTGAGTTCGGACTCGACGGGATTGCATCCACGACCGGAACCGAGAGCGTCCTCGCGCAGTATTCGCTCGGCAACACGATGCTCGATTTGGTGTTCGACACGGTTGGCGGCGTCGTGGTCGCACTCTGGGGTGCGCGGTATCTGTCTCACGTTTCCGACGCCCTCGCGTCGGAGACGTTCGAATCATAAACGTTGGATGGGTCATGAATACCGAATCATGAGCGTCGATTGAACCACGAGTCTCGACTCGTGACATATTCGCATTTTCGTCCCCAAATACCCGCATCCTATCACTGCCGTTATCATCCCGCCACTGCCGTTATCGTCCTGCCACTGCCGTTATGTTCGTCTGCGTTGCACGGGCATGGGGGAAATCGAAATGAGTACCGTCAGGACACGGGATGGCGAGGAGCTAGCGAGCACAGTACAGGACACGTGGCGACTGCTGATGGGCGTCGGCGTCGTGCTAACCGTCGTCGGATTGGCGGCCATTTTCACTCCGCTGTTTACGAGTATCGCGCTGTCGTTCCTGCTCGGCGCGTATCTCGTCGTCGGTGGTATCGCACATCTCGCTCACGCCGTTTCGGGGCGAGGGTGGGCCGGATTTCTCGGACAGACGATTTTAGCGCTCGTTTTCGTCGTGGCCGGGATTGCATTCCTGTTGAATCCACTCGTCGGACTGTCGGCATTGACCCTGCTGTTGATCATCTTTTTCCTCGCCGAAGGACTGGTGGAAATCGGCATGGGGCTTCGTCTGCGTCCGGCCCGAGGGTGGCTGTTGGTCGTTATCAGCGGAATTATCTCGCTGGCCGTCGCCCTGTTCGTCTGGCTTGAGTATCCGAGTTCCGCACTGTGGGCGGTTGGACTTCTATTCGGAATCGGCCTCTTTACTAGCGGTCTGTCGATAGTTGCGACTGCGATGGGTGGGCGAGCGGTTGCGAAAGGGGTAGTCGATGAAAAAGTCGGAGAAGTGGGATAGCCGTCCGTGGGTCGTCGGCTCCTTTAGGTCGGGAGGTTCTCCGCGAAGAAGTCTCGGTCTTCCTGCTCGATCCCGAGGAGGTACAGCACGCCAGCGAACGCGACGAGTCCGAGGACGCCGCCGACGGCACCCTGAATGAGCGCGACGACTGCGTTGGAACCCAATCCCGTCACGTAGCCTTCGAGCACCGTTTTCGTCCCGACCATTACGGCCGCGGAGACGGCCCCAGCTAACACTGGTTTGATGTACCGTCTGGAGTAGGGAAACAGCCGTTCCATATACCAGACTTCGATGATTCGGAGGGTGTTGATGGTGATGATGACGCTTGCGGTTGCGATTGCGGCGCCGATGAGTCCGAACTGCTGGATGAGAAGATAGTTCAAAACGACGTTACAGACCCCGAGCATCCACTGATTGACGAGCGTGAGATAGTGATGGTCGGTCATCATCAGCACGTATCCCGACGGGCCGACGCTCACGTTTGCGAGTTGGGCGACGACCAGCAACAGCAGGACGGACGTTCCTTCCTGTGCGAACGAGTCGCTGAACACGACCAGCAGTTCGTGGGCGTAGATGGTCGCACCGATTGCCGGAAACAATCCCAGCGTGAACGTCCACCGAGTGATTCGCTTGTACAGCGATTCCAAATCGTCCATCTTCCCGTTGTTGTACAATTTCGACGCGATGGGCGGGAACAGTTGACTGAACGCGCTGAGGGGGAGGAGGAGTATCCCCGCGAGGACGGTGGCGATTTTGTAGATACCTGCCGCGTCTTGGGTCGTGATGTACGCTCCCGCCAGAAATCCGACCATCAGGAGGTCAACTTTGCTTGCGAGAACCTGTCCGGTTTGATTGGCGGTGAGCGGCAGTGAGAAGTCATAAAACTCTATCATCTCCTTACGCGAGGCACCGAACTTCGGTTTGAGGTTCGATTTCTCCACCACCAGATAGATGGCGAGACAGAACACGATGGCCGAGGCGACGACCGTCGCGGCCACCGTCCCGATGAGGGCGAATCCGAGGAGAATCGCGATAGCAACGCCGACGACGCGGAGCAGTGGCGTCAGAATGTTTCGAATGAGGACTTGGTACTCCGGCATTTCGAGGCTTTTGAAGAGGCTCCCGAAACAGCTAATGAGCGTATCGAGGGGGAGCAAAAACGCGAAAACGCGCAGCACATCGACGAAGTACTCCTGATACTCCGGGTCAACGAACTGCGTAATCCACGGGGCGGCAAGGTAGATTGCCACACCGACGGTAACCCCGCCGACCAACGAGGTTAGATAGGAGAGTCCGAGCATCCGGCGGCGTTTCAATGGGTCATCGTCGTACTTCGGAACGAACTTCATGATGGATTGGTTCGTCCCGAGGTTGGTGAACACCTGCGCGAAAGTGAGAACGACCAATCCGAGGGTGTACACCGTAAACAGCGTCCCGCCCAGCCCCCGAACGAGTATCCAGTTCAGCAGAAATCGAAGCCCATTGTCGAGACCCTTCCCGGCCATAAAAAAAGACGCACCGCGAGAAACGGATTTGAGCGATGAGTCCGACGATTGGTCAGCCATTATCTTAGATTAGGGCTATACGATTAGAGCCGATTATCTCTTGCGCTTTCGCCCCTCGTATGTGAGCGTATGTGTCGCACACGCGAAATAACTGTCGAGCAGTCGAACTGAATACGGAGTCGGCGTGAAACTGGCGTACCGATGGTTCTTACAGGTATCCCAACTCTTCGAGACGGGACTCGGTCGCCGAATCTATCTCTTCCGTGACATTTTTACCTGCCGACGCAGCCGCCTTCGCTTCCGCGATTGGCGTGTCGAAGAAGTCCGCTTCGACTTCGGGTGTTCCCTCACCCGTCTCGACTTTCTTTTGCCACGAGAGTCGGTCTGGGTCTAACTCGTATTCGGTCTTCGTCCCGAGCGAATCCCACACCGTCTTCCTCGTTCCGTCGTACACACAGCGAATCATTCTGTCCCAGTATTCGCGGTTTTCCGGTGGTTCCGGCCCGGCGCTCATTCCGACTAGTTCGGCGGGGAATCTGTCGCGGAACACGTCGGGCGTCTCTCCGTTCGCCAGTCCAACGACGAGGTCGCCAAAGTCGAGTTGGGACACGTATCCGTCTTCTTCCTTGTCGTAGCCCTCCGGCGGATTGATGAGCAACAGCGGGACGTGAAGCAGGCCTTCCGAGAGACTACTTTTGTGATTTGCGAGGAAATCGTCGGCTTCCGTCCCGTGATTTTCCCCGTGGTCTGCGGTGACGACGATGGTCGTCTCCCTTCCTCCCGAATCCAGAACGTCGTGGACGAACTCCGCGAGAATACGGTCTAAGTACTCGATAGTCGCGCCGTACACCTGCTCGCGGAGGTGCCAGTATTCGTCGTGCTGTTCCGACTCGCTCATCAACTCCCACACGTCGTACTGGCTGGACGTCCACGAATCCGGCACGTCGTTTAGCGACGAATCGAACCACTTGCACGGATGAAGCGGCGTGTGCGCGTCCATGAGATTGCAGAATCCGAAATAAGGTTCCTCGATGCTGTCGATATGCTGTTTTGCGGTTCGAACCACCGCAGAGCCGCCGTCGTCCACCTGTTTCGAAATCGGCCCCGTTTTGGTCATCTCGTGGAGGTAGCCAAACGCGGTATTTTTCAGGCTCAGAATCGGATGCTCGTGTTTTACCGCCTGCTGGAGGTATTCTGCGTACTTTTTCACGCCAGTCGTGTCGGTTTCCGTTCCCACTTCGTTGAGGCTGGTCGCTTCCGGATAGCGGTGTTTCGGCTCGATTTCCGATAACTCGTCTAACCACGAATCGAAGCCGTAGGTCGAACTGACGAAGGCGTTCGCGCTCACACCGAAGGTGGCGTGGTCGAGGTCGGCGAGAAACGTCTCCTCGCGCGGAACGCTGTCGAACCGTCGGTTGTGCGTGTGAACGCCGTGTTCCGACGGCAGTGTTCCGGTGAACATGCTCGCGTGACTCGGAACCGTCCACGAACTCACCGCGCGACACTGCGTGAACGATACATCCGCGAGACGTTGGAGACGCTTTGCGTACTGCGAAAAGAAGTCAGCGCGCACCGTGTCGAGACAGACGACGACGACGTTTCGCGGCGTCGAAGTCTCTGCTTCTCTTTCAGCGGGGGACATTAGTACTGCAAATACGTAACTACGGTAAAACGATGGTGGCCACCTATTCAAAAAATGGTGTATCGAATGAAGAGAGATGTTTCGGTCATCCATCGACCCCGCGGTTTTATCGCCACTCGGAGGTTCAAGCGATTCGCTCGTATGCGGATTCGAGCGCTCTCTGCGTCGATGCACCGAGAACAGCTTCCTGTGTGAAGATGTTCTCCGCCCCAATTTTGTCCGTCAAATCCACGCGCTCCAGTTCGTCCATCAGTTCGTCGCTCACGCCGGATAACAGTAACTTGTTCCCGTTCGCCCGAAGACGTTGAATGTACTCTTCGAGCCAATTGACCAACGTGTTGGGTAGGTTTTCGCGCCCCCGAAGTCGCAGGACGAGGATGGTGTTCGTCGCGTTTTCGTCCGCCGGGACTGCGTCGGCGAGCGCGTAGACGCTTGCAAAGTACAGACTTCCCCTCGGATACAGAATCATCACGTCATCGGATGGGAGTTCGTCGGGAACTGACCGGGCTTCGAAATGGCAGTAGCCACGTGGAACGAGTCGTTCGAGTTCGATGTCGGTGGCCGACGTGACGACGTACAGCAGTAGGGAGAGTCCGACGCCGACGAAAACGGCGAGTTCCAGCGACATCACGACAGCGACCAGAAACGTGGCTATCATCGCGGCGCTTGCGTGTTTCGAGACGCGCCACGACTGGACGACATCGTTCCACTCGTTGCTGATGATTTCTACACCGATGACGACCAGCAATCCCGCGAGGCCTGCCATCGGGATGTACTCCACGACGTTCCCGAGAAAAATTACGATTGCCGTGAGTACGACGCCCGAGAACACCGCCGCCCAGCGAGTTTCGGCACCACCCTCTACATTGACGCCGGTTCGCGAAAACGACCCTCCACCCGGCATCGCGTGGAAGAGACTCCCGACGATGTTGGCGACCCCGTGAGCGGTGAAATTCCGTGACTGGTCAGCGCGTGATTCGCCAGGGTTCGGATATGCCGCCGTGATTCCAGAACTCTCCACGAGTGCGACGATTGCAATTGCGACGGCGCTCGTTACGAGTCTAGAATCAATCGTCGGAACCGCCGGTTTCGGCACCGGAAGGGTCGTCGGAATCCGCGCAATATCGCCGACGATTTGTACCGACGACAGGCCGAGTCCGAAGACGAGTCCGCTCGTGATTGCAATCGCTACCAGTGCGGCATATCGTCGTGTTACGAACCGCCGAAGAATGATAATGAGGAGAAGCGTTCCGACTCCGACCGACATCGTGGCCATGTCCCATCTCCCGGCATGCTGAATGACGTTCCCCGCCTGCACGAGCGTGCTTCCGTTCAACGTTCCCTCATAACCGACGAGCAGGTCCAGTTGGTCGATTGCGAGGAGCGTTGCGACGGCGACGATGAAACCAGTCATCACCTCGTCGTTCACGTACTTGAGGAGGTTACCCAACCGAAATAAGCCCAACAGCACCTGGATGACGCCGACCAACAGCGTGAGCGCGAACAATGTATGCAGTTGGATACCGCCGTCAAACACGCCGAAGGAGTCGGCGATGATGAGCGCAATCGCGTTGGTCGCGGTGATTATCATGAACCGCGAACTGGCGAACACGGCCCCGACTGCGGTCGTAACCATCCCTGCGTACAGTCCGTAAATCGGATTAATACCCGCGATGATGGCGTATCCCATTGCCTCCGGTATCGTGACCAGTGCAACTGCGATTCCTGCGGGAACGTCGGAGCGAAGGCTCTCCCAGCTCGGAACCGAAAAACGAGTTCCGAGCCACCCGTTTTCGAACCGCTCCGTCGAAATATATCGTGTTCTCATGCCGTGCGCATCATTATTTGGAGCAGTTCTATTTCGTCCCCACCGACAGATTTCGGCCCGATATCCCCATACGTCCTTCTTCGCTCTCGATTCGCTTATGTCTCGCTCTCCGGCCGTTTCCGCCCGTCTCCGGATGCAGAGCAGAGTCAAGTCTCTATCGCGCGTAACTCTGTCGGTGGGGAAAATGGTGGATACTCACGAGGAGCGACACGACCATCGGCAACAGACAGCAACGCCGAAACATGACGACCGAACGCCACAGGGGAAGAACGAACGCAGTGAGACACACCGCCCCACGTTGACCACCACGGACATGAGACGATGTTCCGGCGGCGCTTTTGGGTCTGCCTTTTTCTCTCGATTCCCGTTCTGTATTTCAGCCCCTTCGTTCAGGATACGTTCGGTTACTCCGCGATTTCGTTTCCGGGCAGTGCGTGGATAACGCCAATTTTCGCCGTCATCGTCTTCGGTTACGGTGGTCTGCCATTTCTCAGCATGGCTTCTGTGGAGGCGAAAAACCGCGAACCGGCGATGATGATGCTCATCTCGCTCGCTATCACCGTCGCGTTCGTCTACAGTATCGCGGCGTTTTTCTTTCTGCCCGGCACGATGAGCTTTTTCTGGGAATTGGTGACGCTCATCGACGTCATGCTCCTTGGCCACTGGTTGGAGATGCGAAGCGTCCGGCAAGCCTCCGGTGCGCTCTCCGAACTGGCGAAACTGATGCCCGACACCGCGGAGCGAATCAAAGAAGACGGCACAATCGAAGAGATTCCGACCCGAAATCTCCGAGACGGTGACCAAATTCTCGTTCGACCCGGCGCGAGTATTCCGGCAGATGGCGTGGTCGAAGAGGGGGATTCGACCGCCGACGAGTCGATGATTACCGGCGAATCCCGGCCAATCGACAAGGAACCCGGCGACGAAGTCATCGCCGGAACCGTCAACTCCGGCGACGGGAGCCTTCGCGTTCGCGTTACCGCAATTGGTGAGAAGACGACGTTGGCCGGAATCATGCGTCTCGTGGAGGAAGCCCAAGGAAGCCGATCCAGAACGCAGGTGTTGGCCGACAGGGCCGCCGGATGGCTGTTCTACATCGCGCTTTCGGTCGCCGGAATTACCGCAGTTGCGTGGATTCTCGCGACCGGATTCGACATCGCGGTCGTAGAACGCGTCGTCACCGTTCTCGTCATCGCCTGCCCGCACGCGCTCGGGTTGGCGGTTCCGCTGGTCGTCTCCATCAACACTTCGTTGGCGACCCGAAACGGCGTCCTCGTCCGCGACCGCATCGCCATGGAGGACGCCCGGCACCTCGATACGATAATTTTCGACAAAACCGGAACCATCACGAGAGGCGAGCAGGGCGTCGTCGGCGTCGAAACCGTGACGGACTGGGACGACGAACGCGCACTCGCGCTCACCGCCAGTGTCGAGGGCGATTCGGAACACGTCATCGCGCAGGCGATTCGCCGTAAGGCCGAGGAAACCGGTGCAGAAATTCCGGACGCTACCGAGTTCGAAGCCATCAAAGGCAGGGGCGTTCGGGCGACGGTCGAAGACCACGAACTGCTCGTCGGGGGGCCGAACCTACTCGAACTGGTCGATACAGACCTCCCGGCGACCCTCTTTGAGTTCGCCGAAAACGCCGGAGAAAACGGTCAGACGGTCGTATACCTCGTTTTCGACGGCGAGGTCGTTTCGGCGCTCGCCCTCGCGGATGTCATCCGCGAGGCGAGCAAACGGGCCATCGACGCCCTTCATCGGATGGACATCGAGGTCGCCATGCTGACGGGCGACAGCGAAGCGGTCGCCCGATTCGTCGCGGACGAACTCGCCATCGACACCTTCTTTGCCGAGGTGCTGCCCGACGAGAAAGACGAGAAGGTCGTCGAACTCCAACGGCAGGGAAAACTGGTCGCCATGGTCGGCGACGGCGTCAACGACGCGCCTGCCCTGACGCGTGCCGACGTGGGAATCGCAATCGGAAGCGGCACCGACGTCGCAATCGAATCCGCCGACATCGTTCTCGTAGAGAACGACCCGCTCGACGTGGTGAAACTCGTGGAACTGAGTCGTGCGAGCTATCGAAAAATGCAGGAGAATTTGGTCTGGGCGACCGGATACAACGTGTTCGCGCTTCCGCTGGCCGCCGGAATCCTCGCCCCGGTTGGCATCCTGCTCTCACCGGCAATCGGCGCGGTGTTCATGTCCGCGAGCACGGTCATCGTGGCAATCAACGCCCAGCGACTTCGGAACGCCGACCTGTCCGCGTAGACGAACGATTTGCGGAAACATTGGGTATGCACCCACTCGTTTAACACCCCGCCACACATCGTGCGAGTCATCCGATGTCGTCCAGTCGCCGGTCGGTCACGAGTCACCTGCAAACCGCGGTTCGCGGATTACGCGGCGACGGCCGAGGCTGGATTCTCACCGCGGTCGCCCTCGGCTGGGCGTTCACGCTCGGTCTTCGATTTCTCGTTCCCGCGCTGTTACCGCAGATAAAATCGGCGTTCGAAGTCACCAACGCGACTGCCGGACTCGCCATCACCGCCCTCTGGGTCGGCTATGCCCTGATGCAGTTTCCTGCCGGGGTGCTCATCAACCGCGTCGGCGAGCGAACGCTTCTTTCGACGAGCCTCTGCCTTTCGGGAATCAGTTTGTGCCTCATCGGATTCTCCCCTGTTTTCCTCGTTTTCTTCGCCGGAAGCGCCGCATTCGGCCTCGGTTCCGGCCTGTACGGCCCGAGTCGCGGCACCGTCCTCTCGCGCACCTACACTCGAAACGCTGGCGCGGCGTTCGGCGTCACGCTCGCCGTCGGAAGCATCGGTTCGGCAATCCTGCCGAACCTCGCAACCACCGTGGTCGGTGTGGTCGGCTGGCGATACATTCTCGCTGGACTCTCGATTCCTTTTTTCGTCGTCGCGGCGCTGGCGTGGCGGGTCGTCCCCGAGCGTGAGCAGAGGACGACCCAGAAAAGTCGGGAATCGGAGTCGGAGTCAGAGTCGGAATCGGAATCGGAATCGACACCGCTTCTGAACCGCCGCGCGCTCCGGGACATCGGCCGAACGCTCTCCGACCGCTCGATTTTCCTCGCGGTCGTCGCCATGGCGCTCCTGTTGTTCGTGTTTCAGGGCCTCACCGCGTTTCTGCCGACGTATCTCCAGACGAAGGGAATGAGCCAGCAGACCGCCGCCCTGCTGTTCGGCGTGATGTTCATCGCGGGTGCGATTTCGCAGGTCGCCGCCGGGAGCGCCGCAGACCGCGTCGGGGTCAAGCCAGTTCTTCTGGTCATCACCGCAATCGGCGTCGTCACTCCGGCGGTTCTCACAGTCACGTCGGGAACCGCCGTTCTCGCCGTCGTCGTCGCCATCCTCGGCTCCCGGATGGCGATTGCACCCGTCACGAACGCCTACGTCGTCGGGGCGCTTCCGGAGCATATCGAAGGCGCTGCGTGGGGTTTCCTTCGAACCGGATTTTTCTTGGTCGGTTCGACCGGTTCCACCTTCGTCGGCTATTTTGCGGACGCAGACAGGTTCGACTTCGCGTTTCTCGTGCTCGCGGGTCTGTCGGCCGTCGCGCTTGGATTGTACGCGATGCTTCCCGATGAGGAATCGTCGCAGTAGCACGGCGTATCGCGGCCTCGTCGAAATCCCAATCCGGCACGCCAATCGACCTCCCCAAATGTCATCGAAAAGAATACTTTTTATGTTCCACTTTTGTTCAGTTCTATATGGACGAATCCGCCCTCCAGAATCGACTTCACCGAATCAAGCGACGCCAGTATCTCATTCTGGCTTTGCTTCTGATTCCGAACTTCATCCTCCTCGGCGACGTCATCGGACTCTGGTTTGCTAGCGTTCTCGCCGCCTCCCTCGCCCTCATCGGCTTCGCACTGCTCACCATCAATCGGAGACGAAACCGGACCATGGCAGAACAGTAAACTGCACTCGGATTTTGACTGTACTCGGACTCTGATTCTCACAGCGGATTGCGGAGTGTCTGCGGTTTCAGCTCTCCATCTCTGTTTCGACGGAGAGCCACCACAGATGCCCCCGATTGCGGGCCTCTGTATGTTCGAGGACGCCCTCTTCGACCAGTTCGGTGAGCCGATTTTTCATCCGCTCTATCGTGGTGTCGAACTCGTCCGCGAGATACCGCGTGTTTACGACCGGCGCTGGCGCGTCTCGAATCGCGGCGACGATTTCCTTCGTCTCGATGGTCGGTTCCCCGGTGACCATGATTTGACTTCCGTTGCCGAGTCGTATGGTCGGTTCGGCCGCTTAAGCGGCCGAACCGAATCTGCCAGCGTGCTGTCGTCCGGACGAAACGTTTTTGCCCGCTACCGCTGGAGTAGAAACCGGCATGTACCCATCTGCCACTGCCGGTGGTCGATTTTGGCCGACCGCGGCACAGTAACACGACTTCTGTTGTACCGATAGAGCGACCGCGAACGACTGCGAAGGAGCACTATGGAGGTGAGCGATAGCGATGCCCGAAATCGACCCGTGGGGCGACGTCGAAATCACCGACTACGAGGCGACGATGAAACAGTTCGGCATCGAACCGATTGCCGACCTCGCAGATCGACTGCCGGACAACCGCCTCGTTCGGCGGAACATCGTCTTCGGACACCGCGACTTAGACACCGTACTGGATGCTCGCGACGAGGGCGACCCCTTCGCCATGATGACCGGCATCATGCCCTCCGGGGTGTTCCACTTCGGCCACCTCGGCGTGGTCGATCAGGTGCTCATGTTTCAGGACATGGGCGCAGAACTCACGCTCTGTGCGGCGGACATCGAGTCCTACGCGACCAGAGAGATGTCGCTCGAAGACGCCCGCGAACTCGTGGTCGAGGAGTACCTGCTGAACTACGTCGCGCTGGGGTTAGACCTCGATTCGACGGATTTCTACTTCCAGTCGCAGGCGGGCAACGACCATCAGGTTCGAAGCAAACTGTTCGCTAAGCACGTCACGCAAAACGAGTTCGAGGCGACCTACGGCAACGCAGACCCCGGAAAGATGGTGTCGGCGCTGACCCAGTACGCGGACATCCTTCGCCCGCAATCGCCGGAACACGGCGGGCCGAAACCGACGGTCGTTCCGGTCGGTATCGACCAAGACCCGCACGTTAGACTGACGCGGGACGTGGCGTCGCGCTACCGCGATGCGTCGTACCTAAAGCCCGCGAGCACGTATCATAGATTCATGCGCGGATTGCAGGGCGGGAAGATGAGTTCGTCCGACCCGAAAAGCTACATCGCCCTCACCGATTCGATTGCGGACGCGAAGCGCAAAATCGACGAGGCGAAAACCGGCGGCCGGGTCAGTATCGAGGAACACCGCGAGAAGGGCGCGAACGTCGAGGAGGACATGGTGTTCGAACTGCTCGCGTACCACCTCGTGGAGGACGACGACGAACTGCGCCGGATTCGCACGGAGTACGAATCCGGCGCGATGCTTTCGGGCGAACTGAAAGCGATTGCCAAAGACCGACTGGAACTCTTCCTGCGCGACCACCAGCAAAAGCGCGAGGAAGCGCGCCCGAAAGTCGAACAGTACGTCGCGGAGCACGCCGACGAGGAACTCGCCTGATGCGAATCCGGCGACTCCGTGCGACCGAACTCGTCCGATTCGTTGACGACCTCTGGTTGCCGTTCGCCCGCGAGATGGCGACGATGGACGAGTTCGACACCCTCGCTGAGCACGGGGTTCGTGCGAACGTTTTTTCGTACATCAAAGACCGCTACTCGGACGACGACATCGCCACGTTCGTCGCCGACGACGGCGACGAACTGGTCGGCTACGTGACCGTCGAAAAGCGGGCGTCTCCCCCGGTGTTCGTCCGCGGCCCGCGGGGGTACATCGACAGCCTGTACGTCGTCCGGAGTCGCAGAAAGCACGGAATCGCCACCCGACTCATGCTCCGCGCGGAGTCGTGGGCGCGACGACAGGGCTGTGAGCACCTCTCGCTCGACGTTCACGCTGACAACGAAATTGCCCAATCACTGTACCGGCGAGACGAGTTCGAAATCAAACGACATCGGATGACGAAGCGGTTGTAGTTCTCTCGAACTGCTACTGCTTCTAACAAGACCCGTTTTCCGCCGAGCGGAATTTTATACCCTCTCCCAACGCTTGTTTCAGCATGTACCTCGCCGACAAGACGTGGCCGGAACTGGGTGACTACGTCGCCGAAGAATCCGTCGCCGTCGTGCCGCTGGGTTCGACCGAACAGCATGGCCCGCACCTGCCGCTTGCGACCGACCACCTCATCGCGGAGGCGTTAGCCCGCGAGGCCGCAGACCGAGCGGGCTACCTCTGCACGCCGACGATAAACATCGGCGTCAGCCCGCACCACAAGCAGTTCCACGGAACGATGTGGGTCGATGCGCGCGTGTTCCGCGACTACGTCGAAAGCTTCACGCGCAATTTGACGTACCACGGCATCGACCGCGTCGTGTACGTCAACGCCCACGGCGGGAACATGCAACACCTGCGCGAGGTTGGTCGGCGACTTCGTCAGGACGAAGTCGCCTTCGCAGTCGAGTGGATGTGGGACGAGTCGATTCCCGACCTCGTCTCCGACCTGTTCGAGCACAACGGCCCCCACGGCGGGCCGAAGGAGACGGCGATGATTATGCACATCGCGGGCGAGTTGGTCAGAACTGACCAACTTGAAAATGCTCGGGACGGCGGCCTCTCTAACCTTGGGGAGGGGAACTTCATGATTCACGGCGCGCGCAACTACTACGACGCCATCGACAACACCGAAAACGGCGTCCTCGGCGACCAAACCGACGCAACGCCCGAAAAGGGCGAACAAATCTTTGAGGCCGCGACGGAGCAACTCGTGAAACTGCTCGACTGGGTGGACGACGCGCGATTTTCGGATTTGATGGCGAAACCGCACGTTGACCCGCAACCCGGCAGTCGGCGGGGGTAGCGGCGTTGGATATTTACTAGTTGATATTTTCTCAAACTCGGTGGAGTGTTACTCATTCTCGAACTTTCTATCGCCATTTTATTTGCCAACTGAAATAGCCACAACTATTTTAAAATTACTGTCGGTCATAAAAAGGGCTTGCGTAGACAGCCATACCGCAATAACCCATAACGCTCCTTGCAACAAACAGTAATGGAAACAAAATCGGCGCACAGTTCCTACGGAAGGCGCCTCCGTGATACGGCGAGCGGATTCTTCCAGAAGTACGGGCTGGGATTCGTGATGGTTGCGAGTTACTTTGGTTCGGGGTCAGTGTTTATCGCCAGTTCCGCCGGGGTTCGGTACGGCTACAGCCTTCTCTGGGCCGTCGTCGGCGCGGTGCTGTTCGGGTTCATGGCGCAGGATATGAGTGCCCGACTCGGAATTTTCGGTGAACCCCTGATGACGTTCGCCCGCCGAAAAATCGGGGGAACCGGTGCGACGGCGCTGGCCGCGCTCCTCTCCATCGGCTGTGTGGCGTGGACGCTCGAACTCACCGCCGCGGTCGGAAAGGGTGTCTCGATTCTACTCAACGGAGCTATCGGCTGGCAACCGCTCGCGCTGGTTACAGGCCTTCTCGCCATCCTCATCGGCGTGCTGAACTACGACGGGGTCGAGCGAATCATGACGGCCATGATGCTCATCCTGCTCGTCATCTACATGAGCGTGGCTGGCGTGAGCAACCCGTCGATGGCCGACGTTGCGGGCGGGTTCGTTCCCTCGGTCCCCGCTGGCGGCGCGCTGACGCTCGCCGCCGCCATCATCGGGACGACCGCGCTGTGGCCGAACTTCTTCCTCGAATCCAATCTCGTGAAACAGAAGGGATGGGTCGATGAAAAAGGCGTCTCGGAGATGCGGCGCGACCTCGGTATCGGTTACCTCGTCGGCGGTCTGACGACCGTGGCAATCGTCGTCGTCGCGGCGGCGGTGCTGCGCCCCGCCGGATACACCGAACTGGAGACGTTCATCACGCCGGGACGCGCGCTCGCCGACGTGTTCGGCGAGTGGGCGATGGTCGTCTTTCTCCTCGGAACGCTTGCAGCGGCCTTCAACAGCATCGTCCCGATAATGTGGACGCCCGCGTATCTGTTCCAGAACGCACGCGGCCGAGTCGCCGACAGCGCGAGCAAGGAGTTTAAAATCATCTACGCGGTCGGCGTCGGCATCGGCAGTCTTTCCCCACTCGTTCACCAGTTCTTGGGGCTGAGCGTCATCGACATGATTCTCCTGTTCCCGGCGTACAACGCCATCGTGGGCCTGCCGATTACCGCACTTTTGCTGTTCTGGGCGGTCAATGACAAGAAAACGATGGGCGACCACCGAAACGGAATCGCCCTCACGACGCTCAACTTCCTGCTCGTCGCCCTCTCGGCGTACCTTGCCGTGACTTCGCTTCCAGGGTTCATCGACGCACTGACATCGGGCGGACTCTGAAACCCGAGACGAATGCTCCCCGAACCGACGATGCTGGCGGTTTTGGTCGTCATCGCCTTCCTCTCCGGCATCGGAATCACCGCCGTCGGGCCGGGCGGCATCTTCATCACCGTCGCCCTGTTCGCGCTCACCGATGTTTCGTCCTCGGTCGTCGCCGGAACTGCGATGACGACCTTCGTCTTTACCGGTATCCTTGGAAGCATCACCTATCTCCAATCAGGCGAACTGCGCACCCAATCAGGCAGACGTCTCGCCGCCCTCGTGACGGTTCCGAGCGTCGCCGGTGCCGTCGTCGGCGCGCTCGTCAACACGATTCTCTCCGACGCCCTGTTCGGATTCATGCTGACCGGGTTCACCATGCTCGCTGGCGCGAGCATCGTTTATCGGGAGCAACGGGGCCTCGGTTCGAAGTGGTCGTTTCGAATTGATTCGACGGTCGGCGTCGCCGTCTTCGGCACACTCGGCTTCGCTGTCGGCGTTTTGGGCGGTCTACTCGGCGTCGGCGGCCCGGTCATCGCCGTTCCCCTCCTCGTCGTGTTGGGCGTCTCGATGCTCGACGCGTTGGCCGCTGCGCAGGTGCAGTCGGTGTTTCTCTCCGCGTTTGCGGCATCGACGTATTTGATGCAGGGTGCGGTGTCGATTCCGCTCGCTGTCGCTATCGGGATTCCCGAACTCGTCGGCGTCGTCGTCGGTTGGCGGGTCGCACACCGCCTCGACCCGTCGCGGCTAAAACTCGCGCTCGGCGGAGTGCTCGTCGCGGCCGGGTTTGCTCTCCTGTTTCCGTAACTCGGGAGGAGTTCATCCCATCGTGCAGTCGAAAAATCGCTCTGTCAGCGCCTCGGCGAGCAAAGAGACGAGTTCGTCGTCGTCGTCCAACTCCCCGAAAACACCTAATGGAACGATGCCGCCCGCCATGTCGCGGTGACCTCCCGCGCTTCCGAATCCGTCGAACGCCGTGGTCAGCACGTCGCCGATGTGAATCCGCGGGTCGCGGGTGCGGGCGCTGAGATGAACAGTATCCTCGATGATGCCGAACACGAACGTCGTAGTGATTCCTTCCAGATTGAGCAGGTAATCCGCGGCCTGCGGAAGCGTATCCCGTTCGTCGGTTCTTCCCGTGTGCGTGACGAGATACGAGCCTCGAACCGTGCGGTTTTGAATCGTCTTCCCGAGCGAATCCAGCGTTTCGTGGGTGAACAGAGAATCGGTGAGTTCGCGGAGGAGGTTGATGTCCGCGTGCGGATGTAACAATCGGGCGCTCGTGTACTCTGCCGGGGTGGCGCTTCGCATGAACGCGAGGGTTTCCCGGCGGATGCCGAACAGGAGCGCCGTCGCGAGTCGCGTGTCGAGTTCGATGTCGAGGCAGGTGAGATAGTCGGTGAGGATTGATGCCGTCGCCCCGACATCGACCCGATGGTCGATGTACTGCGCATCGATTCCTGAGACGGGGTGATGGTCGATGACGATGTCGGGGGTCGTTCCTTCAGGAACGGAGTTGTTGACGCCGGGTTTGGCGTGGTCGACGAACGCGACGAGCGAAGCGGTACGGAGACATCCCTCGGTGAACCGATGGAGGTCTACGTCGAGAACGTTGACCATCGCGCGGTTCTGCTGATGCGTAATCTCACCGCCATAGTAGAGAGTAACCGCTTCGACGCCGACCGAATCCGCGATGGCCGAGAGCGCGAGCGCGCTACTGATGCTGTCGGGGTCGGGATTGTCGTGACAGACGATGGCGAGCGAGTCGGTGCCGTCCAAAAGCTGAAGCAGGGAATCGAGATGGTTCTCGGTCTGTCCTACTCCTGAATCGGGGGTGACCTCCGTTCCACTGCTCATGGCTTCTCTCTCGACGGTACTGATGTGAGTAATACATTCCTCACTGAAAAACAGTTTCGGCCATTTCAATAATTCTACAGAAAAATAGTAATAAATTTAGTACAGGAAAAAAGAATAAAAATAGTCAGTCAACTCGATTGAGAACTTAATCGAAATTAGCCTCGAATTTTACGAAATTCTTTCCGCTATCGAAACCCGTCATCGACGGTAGCTCACCGCGATGCCCTCGCCGAGTGGCACGACTGACGTCTCGAACGTCTCGTCTTCGCGCATCGTCAGTAGGTACTCCGCGATGCCGCGACTGTCCTCGTCTAATTCGGGGTCGTCCCCCTCCAGTGCGGCGAGAATCGCGTCGAAATCCTGTATCCCGCTGACCATCGCGTTGTCTGCGACGACGACGCCGCCGGGTGCGACTTTGTCGCGGACTGCTTCTAGCGCCTCGGGATAGCCGTCTTTGTTGTGGTCGATGAGAACGACATCGAACGGCCCGTCGTGGCGCTCGATTGCGTCCATCGCATCACCGTTTTCGAAAACCGCGCGGTCTGCGAATCCCGCCGATTCGAGGAACTCGCGGGCCTCGCGCAGTTCGTCTGCGTCGTATTCGGTGAGGACGATTTCACCGTCCTCGGGAAGCGCGTCGGCGAACCAGTACGCCGAGTAGCCGAATCCCGACCCGAACTCGAAGATTCGCTCCGCGTCCACGGCGTGTGCGAGCAATCGAAGGAACTGCCCGACTTCGCGCCCGACGGTCGGAAACCCCTCTCCGCGTTCTTCCATCGCTTTCAGCGTCTCGTCCGCTTCGGGGAGCGCTGCGCGCACGAACCGTTCCGTCTCCTCCGGTAGGATGTCCGTCATACAGGACGAAACGATGGCGGCGCGGTTAACGTTCGGTGTGTGGTTCGTGAACTCGGCCCACTATCTTTTTCTCATCTACTCTCCGCGTCTGCGCGCTCGTCTGCCGAGGACGAACAGCGCAATCGTGAGCAGTATCCAGAGGGCAACCATTCGGATGCCTGCTTCTTTCGTTTCGGTCGCTCGTTCGGCTTCAGATTCGCCCGCCTCTCGCATCTTTGATTTCCCCATTCGCATAGACACCCGAAACGGGCAGAACGAGAATAAAGATGATGGGCGAGTTCGTCGTCAGTTTCGCGCGCGAAACTGCCGATTACACATATTCCAAACTTAGGCCATGGGTTTCAAAAATTTCACATATATTGTCGAGTAGGTACCGACTACTTCACAACAGGCTAGTCATACCAAAGTGGATTTCGAGTGTCTCTTTCGGTGAAGAAATGCCCATGTTCGCCTCGAATCACACACAACACGGAACCGAGAACCGTCTTATAACCGTCTGTGACCACTGCGAGGCTGTCCAATGACGCAAGAGCCGACCTGTGAGATGGTCGTCTCCGAAACCGGCTGGATAGAGATTCGAAACCCGGACGAAACAGACGAGGAGTGGTTGATGTCGGATACGGCGGTCGAAGTTCGCCAGTAGCACATCCCTCCGCCAGAAACCGGCTCCGTCAGACACACGCCTGACTGACTTTCTTGTAGGTAGTCGTCGTTGGGTCGTGATATGGTACTCGTAACTGTCGCATTCTGCGGAACCGACACAGCGGATGCGACAGTCGCCGGTGAGCCTGTATGACCGAACGAAGCGTTCAAATAGAGGTGCTAATCGCGGATTCGCCGGAGGACGCCCCGGCCGTCGAAGCCAACTCCCGGGTCGATGTTTCGGTAAATGGGCAGATGTATCCCACCGCGAAACTCACCGACGGTCGATACGTGGCGTGGTGGTTCGAGCCGACGGCACCCTCCCCCGATTCCAGCGTGACGACCGAGTGGGTCGCCGCACCGACGCGCTATTTGGCCGCCGCGACGCTGGGCGAACTCTGGGAGAATCCGGCGTCGTTCGATACGCTCACCGAAGCGTAGTCGTAGAAACGGACGCGAAACGTGATTTTTGCGGTACAGTCGCTACAACCGGTCTATTTTCGTCCCCGAATTGCGTGACTGCTGGCGGGTGTCCGTCCGCAGCGGTCGCGTCCATCCGTTTCGTAGCTGTCGTTGGCGGTGGTCTTTGGGATGTATTTTCACGCTCGAAAGGAGCAGTCGCCCGACGAACGCCGTCAGGCAGAGGTTGAACAGCACCACGAGGGCGATATTCGTCGTAACGAACGCCACGAACAGTCCCGTCAGCAGCGCTCGAATACCCAGTCCTACCGCGCTGACCGAACAAACGGCGCGGAGCAGGGCACTCGTCCAACCGTAATCGCGCCGCATATCGCCTTTTTGATAATGTATTGGAGAATGCGAGACGACCCACGCGAGCAGTTGCCCGACGCTCACGTCGGGTCGTCCGGCACTGCGAACTGTCAGCAGAGTCGACCCGTAACAGTGTGCTAACGACTCCCGATTTTGCCGCCTCCGCGTCATCGTCGGTTACTGACGTTCGCATCCCTCTTCAAACCGCGTCAGACGGCGGACTGACGCCGTTTTTTAGCGCCTTCGGGATAAGGGATTCCGTTCCGCGGTGTCTCCGAGGAATAGAGAACCGTGCCGAGCACCTACAGTCGTTTGACTTTTATATACTGATTCACGGCCTGAAATTCCCCGTCGAACAGCGTTGCGAACGATTCGTTCGGGTCTGCACGAAGTTGTGCAAAACAGTCCTGACACAGCGTTGATGCGGCGGGTGAGGGCTTTTGCACCGGGTGGGAGGCTCCGTCCATTGCAGTTCGAACGACCCGAAATATCGCGTCGCTTCGACAGCGTTTGCAGGATTTCCGGCCGCGAGACGGGTGCTCGCTTTCGCTTTCGATAGTGTTTTGATTCATCGACGGTCGAGTTCGAATCACGTCCGTCCGTGGTAAGAGTATATGTGAATTGCGTGGCTGTAGTTCCCGCCTACCTGAGTTGTACCTGACGAATCAACGATCCACTGCGCCGGGGAGATCTCCGCGCATCTCATTCGACTCGAACATATCCGATTACTCGTCAAAACTGAGTTACCTGAGGTACCGCTATGCTCGCTGAGCGACTATAGACAGAGTAGGATGACAGAGACGCTCAATCAACTCCACGTGTGGTATCAGGGTGATGAGTGGTGCCCGATTACTTCCACGACGACACTCATCGGGAAGAAGTGGCACCCGGTAATCATTCACCGGTTGCTCGAATACGGCCCAAGCGGCTTCAACGAGTTGAAACGGGCCGTCGATGGCATTTCGAGTAAAGTTCTTTCCGATAGTCTCGAAGACCTCGAATCGAAACAGCTCGTGTCGCGGGAAATTGTCAACGAAAAACCGGTTCGCGTCGAATATTCGCTCACGAAGCACGGCGAATCGCTTCGCCCGGTCATCGTCTCCATGCGCGACTGGGGAACGGAGTATCTCGCTCCCGCAGAAACCCCGGAATCGTCCGTCGTGTGACCCACATTCTTCTCCGAATACATTATCTTCGTTCCACTCGTCCCCTCTGAGGGGGAGCGCGGTGAAACTCTGGGATGAACGGGAGTCTGACGGTGTAGGAATCAGCTGGTGGCTATTCGGAATCGCCCTGGCTATCGTTCTCGTCGTCTCGCTCGATACGTATCTCGGCTGGATAGTGTTCGGGCTGTTTCTGTACTACGTCGCCCGGCCGATAGCCAGACGGTTGCGGAATCGAGGACTGTCGCCCGGGCTTGCGTCGCTGCTCACGCTTGCGCTCATCATCCTCCCGTTCGTGGGCCTGCTCGGGGCTATCGTCGTCGTCACGTTCGGACAACTGTCTGCAATTCGACCCGCCGACATCGAGCAACTCGCGCAAACGCTGTTTCCCGGATTCGAGACGGGAACGATTCCGACCGACCCAGCGCAGTTGTACGACGCTGCCACGCAGTTGCTCCGCGAACCGTCCATCAGAAACGTACTCGGCCAGTTCGGGGGCTTCGTCGGGACGTTCGCCACACAGTCGTACAACCTGTTTCTCGCGCTCGTCTTCGTCTTCTTTCTGGTGCGCGACGAAGACCGGATTTCGGGTTGGTTCGAAACGACCGTGGCCGGAAGCGGGACGACGAGTCACGAGTACCTTCGCGCCATCGACCGCGGCCTGAACTCGGTCTTTTTCGGCTACACACTGACCATCTTCGTCATCATCATCACGTCCGCACTGATTTACAACGGTCTGAATCTCATCGCACCGCCCGGAATGGCGATTCCACAGACGATGCTCGTCGCGGTTGCGACCGGACTCGCAACCTTGATTCCACTGGTCGGACGTTCCATCGTCTACCTCGTGGTCGTCCTCTACCTCGCGATTATTGCAGTCGAAACCGACCCGACACGGCTCTGGTTTCCCATCTTCTTTTACCTCTTCATGGCGCTCGTCTTCGACAACGTCATTCGCACCTACGTCCGCCCGTATCTCTCGGGGCGCATGTTCCACACTGGACTCATCATGTTCGCCTACCTCCTCGGCCCGCCGATTTTCGGCTGGTACGGCATCTTTCTCGGCCCGCTCATCATGGTCATCGCCGTCCAGTTCCTCTGGGTGGTGTTTCCGGACATGCTCCCCGGCGCGTCGGGCGCGCCCGACGCGCCGTCCGAAACGGGGGAGAGCGATACGGGAGAAGAGAGTGGTGCGAGAAAGTCGAAATTTGAGGAACGTGACCGTGGTGAGTTCGGTTCCGAGGATTCCTCGACCCGGTCGTGACATCGTGAGAAACCGTGGAAGCGTCTGCAACTACCGCAGTTAGAACATCGTGACAGAATCTGCAACTACCGCAGTTCGTTTTCTCCGACGACGAGCGCGTTCGAAATGAGGTTTTTGTAGGCTCGTCGCAGGCGCTCCGAGAGCGCCTGATGCGAGATGCCGAGGTCGTCCGACAGTTCCTCGCCGGAGATTCCGCGGGGAATGTCGTAGTACCCTGATTCGAGCGCGGCCACGAGCGTTTCGTACTGCTCTTCGGTGAGTCCGTACTGGCCCCGCCGCGGGGATTCGTCCAACTGGTATATCTGCTCGATTTCGATTGGGATATCGTTCGTCTCGCAGAACTCGTAGGTTGCGGAGAGGGCGTCCCGGTTGGGAAATAGAATTCTGAGTTGCCACTCCTCGCCCTTTCCGTTCGCGTCGATGATGGTGCCATTTTCCTCGACGAGGAGGTGGATGGCGAACGTGGTTTGGCTGACCCACGACATTCGGTACAGCCACTCGTCGTCCAAATCGACGAGTAGTTCCACGTCCTCGGTCGTCGGGTCCTCTTCAAGCGCATTTCGGAGGGGTTCGAACTGCTCGGATTCCGCCGTCGCCCAGATGTACGGCATCACTCGCCCGGCCTCCGAGGCGACGACGCGTTCGACTTCGAATGAGACGCCGGGAACTCGTTCGAGCGTCGCCTGCAGTGCGAATCCATCGGCAGGGAGTCGCACGATGGCGATTGTACTCATACACCGTCTTAGGGCCTTCTCACGGATGACTCTGCTGGCAAATGGGATTGACATTTCGGATAGGCTGCACCTTCTGCCGGCACACGCAGGCGGTACGCTCTTTATGGAGCGTCCGAGTTCCCTGAACGATGGACGACTCCGAGAGTCTCTCTCCACTCGGTATGCTTCGGGAGGCGGCGCTGACTGGTATCACCGTCGTCGTCCCACTGCTCATTACGGTGTACGTACTCGTCGTGTTGCTCGATTTCGTCGCGAAAGTGTTGCGGCCGCTCCTCAAATTCGTCTCTATCGACTCGATATACGTCTTGGGCGGCGTCACCATGGCGACCGTTTCCGCGTTGATTCTCGTCATCGGATTCATCGCTCACTCTCCGATGGGCGAACGAGCAATCGACAACTTCGACCAAGCTATCAGCCAAGTTCCCGGACTCGGCACGATTTACCGCAGTTTCCGGCGGATGGGCGACGCCATGGTCGAGAGCGACGCCGACCATTTCCGCGACGTGAAACTGCTCGAATTTCCGACCGACGGCACCTACACCTTCGCGTTCGTGACGGCGGACACGCCCGAAGGTATCGAAAGCGCGCTCGACGAAGGCCCGATGACGACCGTTTTCCTCCCGATGGCTCCGAACCCCGTCATGGGCGGATTCGTCGTCAACGTCCCCGAGGACGATCTCGTGGACGTCGACCTCACGTTGGAAGAGGCGTTCCGCGGCATCGTGACGAGCGGCGTCGGATTAGACGAGATGAACGCCAGTGCAAATGGTTTGACCGAAGAGGAACTTCGGCAGTTGACGGGCTACGACGCAGTCAAACGGAAGCATTGAAACGAAGACGAAAGTACGAAACTCACCGCGCCAGCGACGTGAGTGCGCCAGCGAGCACTCGCGTCGCGGCGGCACAGTCTCCCCACTCTGTCCACTCTGCCGGATTATGTGAAATGCCGTCCCGCGACCGTGCGAACAGCATCGCTGCGTCTGTCACGTCTCCGACGTGCATCGTGTCGTGGGCCGCCCCGGAGTGCATATCGAGCAGTTCGATGTTCGCTTCGTCCCCCGCTTCGTGGAGCGCCCGCCGACAGCGGGCGCTCATCTCGGTCGGTTCGAGGTCGAACTCGCGGGAGAAAGTCGTCTCTACGCCGCGCTCCGATTCGAGGCGGGAAAGCGAGTCTCGCGCCAGCGAGACGAGTTCGTTCATCGCATCATAACTCACGTCTCGAATATCGACGCCCATCTCGACTGCGCCCGGAACGACGTTCGTCGCGTTGGGACGAACGTCGAGTTTACCGACCGTGCCAACCGTGGTTTCGCCGACTTCGTTCGCCCCGTCCTCGACATCCCGAACGAATTCGCTCGCGGCGACCAGCGCGTCCGTTCGCTCCGGCATCGGGGTCGCTCCCGCGTGATTTGCTTCACCCAGTACTTCGACGGCGCAGTGCGTAATTCCGGTAATCGTCGTTACGACCCCGACCGGGCAGTCGGCGCGTTCGAGTCGCCTGCTCTGTTCGACGTGGAGTTCGAGCCACGAATCCCACTCGCTCGCGTCGATTCTGCCCTCGCCATCGAAATCCATCGTATCGAGTGCATCCGCCAGCGTCGTCCGTCCGTCCCGCAGTTCGAGTGCCTCCTCCACCGACCGCTCTCCGACCGCGACGGACGACCCGAGGAGTCCGTCGGCGAACCGCTGGCCCTCCTCCTCTGTGAACGAAACGACATCTATCGGGCGACTGGGTTCGATTTCGGCGTCCTGCATCGCCCGAACCGCCTCAAGTGCGGCGTAGACGCCGAGTGGCCCGTCGAAGATTCCCCCCTCGGGAACCGAATCGAGGTGGCTCCCCGCCGCGACTGGTTTGGATTCCGGGTCTGCGCTTTCGGGCGTCCAGCGTCCCGCGATGTTACCGACCGAATCCACGCGAACGTCGAGTCCGGCATCTTCCAGTCGTTCCACGAAATACTCGCGCGCCTTTCGGTTCGCGTCGGTTCCGGTGAGAACGGTTCGTCCGTGGCCTTCCACGTCGAGCGCACCGAACTCGGCGTTCGCTTCGATATCCTCCCGTAGTCGGTCGCCGTCGATTTTCATAGGTGGATGGTCGTGAGGTGTGGGCAAGAAGTTCCGGGTGCTGGTTCCGGATTGCCGATTGCCGCGAGGTGTCGCCCTCCGCCTCGCTTATTTTCCGCCATCCGACATTCGTGCTATGGGGCAGGGTTTAGACAGTCGAAGTGGTAACTGTGGGTATGGCCGCCAGCCACTCGGTGACGGAGTCCGACGAGGGGCCGAGGGACGCCGTGACATTGACCGACGTTCGAAAGACGTACCACCTCGGAGAACCGGTACACGCGCTGGATGGCGTGACACTGTCGATTCCGCGAGGGTCGTACACCGCAGTCATGGGGCCGAGTGGGTCGGGGAAAAGCACCCTGCTCAACCTCATTGGCTGTCTCGACACGCCCACCGAGGGGACGGTTCACGTCAACGGGCAGAAAGTGACTGGACTCTCCGATAGCGAGCGAACCGAGGTTCGCGGCGAGGAAATCGGATTCATCTTTCAGACGTTCAACCTCATGCCGCGACTGACCGCTCGGGAGAACATCGCGCTCCCGCTCATCTTTCGAGGAATTTCACGCTCCGAGAGAACGGAACGGGCAGACGACCTTCTTTACAAAGTCGGACTTCGAGGCCGGGGGGACCACCGCCCCAACGAACTGTCGGGTGGCCAACGCCAGCGCGTCGCGATTGCGCGCGCGCTGGCGAACGACCCCGCCATCCTTCTGGCGGACGAACCGACCGGCAACCTCGACAGCGAAACCGGCCAACAGATTATGGGCCTGTTCGAGGAACTCAACGACGACGGCCACACTGTGCTAATGGTGACCCACGAGCGCGACATCGCCGAGCACGCCGAGCGAATCGTTCATATCCTCGATGGCACCGTCGAGCGCCTGGAAGAAATCGAGGCTCCGAGGCGGGTCGAAGAGGCGCGATAAGCGGTTTTGTGGATTCCGACGCCAACAGTCAAGCAGTCCCCCTCCGAACCCTTCTACATGCACATCGCGTTCGTCGCATACGACGGCATGACCGCGCTGGATTTCGTCGGCATCTACGACCCACTGACCAGACTCGATACAATGGGCTTCCGAGACGACGTTTCGTGGGACGTGTGCGCCCGAACCGAACGCGTTACCGCGAACGCAGGACTCGAAATCGTTCCCGACGTGGTGGACGAATCGCTTTCGGGCTACGACATGTTGGTCGTTCCGGGCGGATTTATCGCCCGCGAACTCGCCGAGGACGATGAGTTCACTTCGTGGCTGGCAACCGCGGATGCGGAGTGGGTCACGTCCGTCTGTACTGGGTCGCTTCTGCTCGGTTCGGCGGGATTCTTGGAGGGCAAACAAGCGACGACGCACCCCGACGCCTACGAACGATTGGCGGATTTTTGCGAAGTTGTCGAAGAGCGAATCGTCGTGGATGGGACAGTGGCGACGGCGGGTGGCGTCAGTTCGGGTATCGACCTCGGCCTGTGGCTCTGCGCCGAACTGGAGGACGAGGAAACCCGCGACGCTATCAAAGTACAGATGGACTACCCATATTAGCGAGAAATTAGCAATGGACTTCCCCTACTAACGATGGTCAATTTCGCCCCCTGACGCCCGGAATCGCTCGTTTTCCCCCGACGTTATCTCAGCAAGGTTAAGAACGACGCCGCCGCGTTGTCGGATATGCGAGCCTATCGGGCGAAAGTCGTCGAACCGATTCACCTTCCCGACCGAGACGAACGCGAGGCCAACCTCGAATCCGCGGGCTACAACGTGTTCAACCTCGACGCGGAGGACGTTTTCATCGACCTGTTGACCGACAGCGGAACCGGAACCATGAGCGACGAACAGTGGGCCGCGATGATGCGCGGCGACGAGGCCTACGCTGGCAGTGACAGTTTCAAACGCCTTCAAGAGAGCGTGGACGACGTGATGGGCTTCGAGAAAATCGTCCCCGCTCACCAAGGCAGAGGTGCCGAAAACGTCCTCTACGGTGTCCTCATCTCCGAGGGCGACTACGTCCCGAACAACACGCACTTCGACACGACGCGGGCGCACATCGTGAACAACGGCGGGAAACCCGTCGACTGCCCAATCGACGTGGATGCCGAGGACGAAGAGTCGTTCAAAGGGAACCTCGACCCCGACAAAGTCCGGGAACTGGCGGACAACGTTGGCGCGGAGAACATCCCCGCACTCGTGGTCACCATCACGAACAACTCGATGGCAGGCCAACCCGTGAGCGTCGAGAACATCCGCGAGGCGCGCGACGTGGCAGACGAAATCGACGCCACGTTCGTCATCGACGCCTGCCGATTCGCCGAAAACGCGTATTTCGTCCAACAGCGCGAGGACGAATTTTCGGACGCCAGTGTCGCCGACATCGCCCGCGAAGAACTCTCCTACGCCGACGCAATCGTCATGAGCGGCAAGAAGGATGCACTGTCGAACATCGGCGGATTCGTCGGCGTGCGCGACGAATCCTTGTTCGAAGCCACGAAACAGCGCGGTATCCTCTACGAAGGATTCACGACCTACGGCGGACTGGCGGGGCGCGACTTGGAAGCGATGGCGGTCGGCCTCCGTGAGGCCGTCACCGAGAGCTACATCGAAGACCGCGTCGAACAGGTCGCGGAACTCGGCGACTTGCTTCAGGAAGCAGGTGTTCCGATTTTCGCCCCGACGGGGGGCCACGCCGTGTACGTGGACGCCGAGGAGTTCCTGCCGGAAATCCCCCGTGAGGAGTTCCCGGGACAGGTTCTCACCTGCGAACTCTACCGCGAGGGTGGCGTTCGCGGCGTCGAACTCGGCGAGTTCGCCTTCCCCGGTGAAGACCGTCCGCAACTCGTTCGTCTGTGTCTCCCCCGCCGGTCGTACTTCCGCGACCATCTCGTGCACATCGCGGAGTCGTTCGAGAAAGTCGCCGAGCGACGCGACGAACTCACGGGTCTGGAAGTCGTCGCCGAACCCGAGATGGAGGAACTGCGCCACTTCAGCGCTGAACTCGAACCTGTAGAATAAACGCTGAAAACACGGAAACGACTATATCGCCCGAACGTGTTTTTTCACCGAATGATGGACGATGTTGACAATCTCGGATTTATCTCAATGAGCGTTCTCGGTGCTCTCATGGTTTCGGAACTCGTCCCTCCTGAAATCGTCCTCGGGTTACTCATCCTTCTCGGCCTCGCCAGCGGATTCGTTCGCTATCGACGAGGGAAAAAATGGCTGGCGTTCGGGTGGGTGCTGTTTTCGCTTTCGGTTTCTTCGCTTCCCTTTATCGAGAGCGGCCCTGTCGTTCTTGTCGTGTTTTTCGGCGGCGTGGTCGTCTCGATGGTAATACTCCTGTTCGGTCAGTTGGGCCTCATCGAACGACTTTCGCTCCCGCCGCTTCGCAGCAAAAGTAGTTGAAAAACACCCTTGCTGTCCTGTGGAATATGGAGTGCTATTGAATCTCGTCCGATGGTATCGACTGTTCGCGCAAAAGGTATTTTACCTCCGTGACGAATTTTCGGGTAGCGGAGTCACCGTGCCCGACAGAATGAGCGCAAATGACACCTCTGTTACCGTGCTGTTCACCGTCGATTCGCTCCGAGCGGACGCTTTCACGTCCGACGGCGTCGTCGCTGCTCTCGGTGAACGTGGAACCACCTTCGAAAACGCATTCGCTCACGGGAACTGGACGCCCTTCTCGTTCCCGTCGATTCTCGGCGCGAAACAGGTGTTTACGGATTCGCGGGGCATCGGCGTCGCCGATGCCCCGACGCTGGCCGAAACCCTCTCGGAAGCGGGCGTTTCGACCGCGGGATTCAACGGCGCGAACGGATTTTTAACCGAACACTGGGGGTACGACCGTGGATTCGACGAGTTCGAGACGTTCACCTCCGGGACGGGCGACAGTCTCTACAGCAAATATCTCACCGCCCATCCGACCGTGCAGGCGTGGCTTCAAGTCGTCACGTCGCCGGTTCGGCGACTACTCGGACAGAAAGGCGGCGCGAAAAATATCTCGCGGATGCTCGACGTAGAACGTAGCGCAATCGACTTCGTGGAACGGGCAGAACCGCCGTTTTTCCTCTGGGTTCATTACATGGACGTTCACACGCCCTACGTTCCCGCGCCGAAGTTCGTCCGCGACGAAACCGGCGCGAACGTCGGGTCGCTGAAGATGCTTCGCGCCCACCTCCGGGCCGGATTGGGGCGCGAAGTCGGCCACGACGCGCTTGCCGACCTCGAATCGCTGTACCGGGCCGCGGTTCGGCAGGTGGACGAAAGCGTCGGCCGAGTGCTGTCGGCACTCGACCGACGCGGCTTTCGTGACGACGCCTGCGTCGTTCTCGCGGGCGACCACGGTGAGGAGTTCATGGAACACGGCCATTTGGCGCATTATCCGAAACTGTACGAGGAACTGACCCACGTCCCGTTCATCGTTCAGCACCCCGACGACAAAAAACAGAGCGCAGATAGGAAATCGGTCCAGCAAGCGGTCGGTTTGGCGTCGATTCCCGCGACCATCTGTGACGCGATGGGCGTCGAACACGACTTTTCGGCCCCGAGTTTGCTTGACGCCGTTGTCGAATCCGGTTCCGAAACCGACCCCGGTGCTCCGGGTGATACGACGCCGATAACCTCCGTCGCCGTTCGCGGCGAACACGTCACTCGGCAACCGATTCCGCGCCATCTGGACGACGGCGAACTCCTTGTGAGTGCCCGAACCGCCGAGTGGTCGTACATCTACCACACCGACTCCGAGAATCGGGAACTGTACGATAGACGCCGCGACCCGACCGAACAGGACAATCTGTGGGACGAGTACGAGGGTTCCGAACTCGCAAGCCGCCTTCACGACGCGGTCGAGACGCGAATCGAGCGAATCGAAACCGACGGGGACGACGAATCGGGCGACGTTCCATCCGAGGTATCGAACCAGTTGAAGGCGCTCGGCTATCAGTGATTTTTTCGACTTCGAAGTGTCTCACAGTCCACGGAGGTTCGACCACCGGACGTTTTAGTCGATAGCTGTCGATGCTGATTTGGAGTGGTACGATGGTAGCATACGATTCCCGGTCACATCGAAATCGGTGGGTATGGCGTGGTTCCAATTGTGCACTTCTTGAGAGGCACGGCTGATGGCGCGCGTGCTCGTCCTCTACGGTTCAACGGAGGGCCAGACCGCGACAATCGCGGAGCGAACCGCCGAGGTGTTGGCCTCCGCGGGTCACGACTCGACGCTGATTCACGGCAATCGCGTTCCGGAGGAATTTCGACTGTCGGAGTACGACGCAGTCGTCGTCGGCGCGTCGGTTCATAAAGGACATCATCAGAAATACGTTGAACAGTTCGTCCGGGAGCACGCAAAAGAGTTGAACCGATTGCCGTCGGCGTTCTTCTCGGTGAGCCTGACCGCTGTAGAGGATACCGACGAGGCGCGGATGACCGCGGAGAACTTGGTTACGGAATTTCTCGCTGCTACCGGCTGGAACCCTGACCGAACGGCGGTCGTTGCCGGTGCGCTGAAATACAGTCGATACGGACTTCTTACGCGGCTGCTGATGAAGTACGTCGCACGGAAGAAGGGCGGCGGGACGGACACCTCGCGCGATTACGAGTACACCGATTGGGACGAAGTTGAGAGGTTCGCGACCGCGTTCGCTCGCTCTCTCGACTCGTGATAACGGGTAAAGCGATTGCTGGCTAACGCGATGGTAGGTAAAATTGAGCGTGGGCGAGGGAGTCCCCCATTCCCCACAGTTTTACTCTGGACTCCGAACCGTGGTGCTCAGCAGATTGAGTTGGCTACTGAAGACGGTTGCGTCTCCAGAGAACCGCCGTCGGTCACCCTGACTGAAGCTCGCATCGCGCGAGAACATTATCGTCGTGATTGCCCCATTCCGGCCTCCGAGGTCGTAGCGGATGACCCACCCGCTGTAGTCGTCGGGTTGGCTGATTTCGTCCACGTCGCCCCCACCGGGACGTTCGAGCAGTCGCACCGTGGTTGACTGTTCGAGCGCGTTCGTGACGCGGAACGGCACGTTCGGGTGGTAGGCATACGTGTACACGAGGACGCTTGTGGAGTCCTGCGCGACAGCAGTCCCAGCACTGCCCAGACCGAGTGCGAGCGCACCCGTCGCAAGCGCGCCCTTTTTCATGAACGTTCGGCGTGACTCGTTTGCAAAGACGCCCCCAGCGCCCTCTCCCGAGTCGTCTGTGTCTATTCTTTCACTCTCTGCCATATTCGACCGCAGTTTGGATGTTGGTCATTCAAACATATAAGCTCGTATTATTGTTTTGTTTGTGGACAAATTCCCTACTCCTCTTCCCTCGTGTCCCCTTCGGTGAAGAGCGCGAAGCGAATCGCTAGCTCGCAGAAAGCGAATCCAGAACGCGGTCGAAACGTGCCCGAACGTCTTCTGCGATGTCGTCCAACTCGGGGTTGTCCACGACCGAGAGCATCGTTTCTGGGTCAACCATGCTGACCACGACGCCGTCGTCGGTTTCGTAGACGACGACGTTACAGGGCAGGAGCACTCCGAGGTCGGTTTCGGCATCCAATCCTTCCTTCGCCAGCGGCGGGTTGCATGCGCCCAGAATCCGATATTCGGGATACTCTTCGATGTCGAGTTTTTTCGCGAACGCTTCGCTCACGTCGATGTCGCTCAGAATGCCGAACCCCTCGTCGCTCAGGGCGTCCGTGGTTTCTTCGACGACTTCTTCGAACTCGCCGCTGACGTGCTGCTTGTCGTAGTAGGTCATCGCGGCTGACTACACGGCGTGAGTAGTTAGTAGTTGAGGTCGTTTCGTGCAAACATCTATCGTGGTTCGGAGTTCGTCCCACCCCCTGTAATGGTGTTCCTGTGAAGGTGCCCGTATTCGTATTGCTCAGCTCGTACAATACCCTCTCAAAAAATTTGCCTACTGCTAACCACTGCTCTCGACGTGAGTACCGGGGAAACACGCACCACAGCCGAATCCTTTTGCCGTCCCCGTTCTTCGACCACAGCATGTCCGAACCACGGTATTCAGTCGCACGGTATCTGAGCATCGACAGCACCGAGTCGCCGACGATTTCGGTCGATGGCGACCTCGTCTTTTGCTCCGACACGACCGGGACGCCGCAGGTCTGGTCGCTCGACGCGCCGGACACCTACCCGTCTCGACGCACCGCACACGACGAACGGATTTCGTTCGTTTCGGCCTCGCCGACTCGCCCGGAAATCATCTTCGGCATGGACGAGGGAAGCAACGAACACGACCAGTTGTTCCGGTACGACCTGCGAGATGGTACCGAAACGCCGCTCACGGACGACCCCAGTTCGATTCACCTCTGGGGCAGGTGGAGTCCCGACGGTGAGCGATTCGCGTTCACGGCGAATCGCCGCCAGTCGGACACCTTCGACGTGTACGTGCAGGGCCGAGACGATTCGGAGGCGACGCTCGTCCACGAGGGCGAGGGCGGTTTCCTTTCCATCGAAACGTGGGGCGAACCCGGCATCGTCCTCTCGAAGGCCTACGCCAGTTTCGACTACGACCTGTTCCTGCTCGACCCGGAAACGGGCGACCATCGAAGACTGAGCGATGACACCGAAACTCGCTACGGAAACGTCCGATTCGGTCCGGAGGACGAACTGTACTGCGTGACGAACTACGACTCGGACACGGCCGATATCGCCCGAATCGACCTCGGCGACGGAACGCACAGAACGATTCAGGCGGGCGGCGACTGGAACGTCGAAGGGTTCGCGCTCCATGGCGAAACCGGGAACGTCGTGTGGAGTCGCAACGTCGATGGTTACTCCGAGGTTCACGCTGGTCGTCTCGCGGACGGGGAAATCGAAGCACTTGCAGAGCCAAAGCTTCCGGAGGGCGTCGCATACGACCTGACCTTCGCCCCGGATGGCGAGCAGTGTGCCCTCTCGCTCAGCCGAAGCGACGACCCGAGAAGCGTCTACGTTCTCGACTTGGAGACGGGCGAATCGGAGCGATGGACGAATCCCGGAACGCTCGGCATCCCCGAAGAGAGTCTCCTCGAACCGGAGACGATTCGATACGAGACGTTTGACGGGCGGGAGATTCCGGCCTACTGGACGCTTCCCGAAAACGCATCTCCCGGCGAAACACCAGTGATTGTCGATATTCACGGCGGGCCGGAACATCAGCGCAGGCCGTGGTTCTACCCGACCAAGCAGTATTTCCTCCAACAGGGGTACGCGATTTTCGAGCCGAACGTCCGCGGGTCGTCGGGCTACGGCACGGAATACACCCATCTGGACGACGTGGAAAAGCGGATGGATTCCGTCGCCGACATCGAATCCGCGGTCGAATGGCTTCACAACCACGAGGCGGTGGACTCCGACCGAATCGTCGCGTATGGTCGTTCGTATGGTGGGTTCATGGTACTCGCCGCGATTACGGAGTATCCCGACCTCTGGTCTGCCGCGGTCGATTTCGTCGGCATCGCCGACTTCGAAACGTTCCTCGAAAACACTGGAGAGTGGCGGCGTTCGCACCGCGCACAGGAGTACGGTTCGTTAGACGAGCCAGAACTGCTCGAACGAATAAGCCCGATTCACAAGGCCGACCGGATTTCTTGCCCGCTGTTCATCCAGCACGGCGCGAACGACCCCCGTGTTCCGGTCGGAGAAGCCGAACAGATTGCGGAGAAAGTTCGAGAGCGCGGCGTTCCGGTCGAGACGTGTATCTTCGAGGACGAGGGCCACCACACGACCTCGCGGGCGAATCTAATCGAGGAGTTCGAACGAATTTCGGACTTTTTGGATGAACACGTTTAGACTCCCAACTCGTTGGCCAAATCGTAGAACGATTCGATAACCAAATCCGGTTCGTCGCCGAACGGTTCCCACGGCGTTCCTTTTCTGTCTACCCACACCCCTTGCATTCCGGCGTGTTTCGCGCCCTGCACGTCGAACCACCCGGCGGTGACGTGTGCGATTTCCTCGATTGGTGTTCCGGTTCGTCCCGCGGCGTGGCGGTAGAGTTCGGCGTCGGGTTTGAACCTCTCAATCTCGTCGGCGCTGATGGTGTCCGTGAGGAGGTTGTCGATGCCGGCGTGTTCGACCATCGAATCCAGCATTTCGGGATTGCCGTTCGAAAGGACGTAGCAGTCGTAGCCGCCGTCGCGGAGGCGTTCGATGCCGTCGCGCACGTCGTCGAATACGTCGAGTTCGTGGTAGACGGCGAGGATTTCGTCGCGCTCGCTCTCCGAAATATCGGCGTCGTGGGCCGACAGCGCGTACTGGAGGGCGTCCCGGTTCATCTCGTAAAACGGCTGGTAGGAGTCGGTGTGGTTGGCGACGAAGGTGTATTCGAGCGAGCGGGCGCGCCAGAGTTTCGAGATTGGTTCCGGCGTTTCGACACGCTCTGCGAGGGCGTTTTCGGCGGCGTCAACGTCAACCAGCGTGCTGTAGGAGTCGAACGTGAGGGTCGTCACGCGCTCGGAATCGAAGGGCATGCTGTGTCGAGTTAGTTCGGCACGGAGTTAGTCGTAGGGACGACTGCAAGAGATTCCGCTACTTTCCGCGTTTTTTGTCGTTCTCATCAACATCGTGAGAGTGAGAGCGCGCTACTGTGATGCACCTTGCAGTTCTATCGTATGCTGTTTCGCCCCTCTCGGTTCGTCCACGTCCGGGAGCGGACTGCCACAGGAACTCCGGGTTTCGGACGGCGTAAAGTACACCTCGAAGCGCGAATCGCATCCCATCGTTCCCCACGATTCGACGACGGTAGCCTCGTCCGCCGATTTCGGGCTTTCTCGTAGCGTGTAGAGCAGTTCGCCCTGTTCCGGCATCCCCTCCAACAGAAACGAGTGTGCGGAATCGGGTGGAATGCTGTACTCTCGGTCGAAAATCACGTTACTTGCCGGCTTGATTGCTCTCGCCTCGGCCTGCATGAGAACCGGGAACGGGAAGTCCTCGTCTCCGTCCTCGTTTCCGAGTTCTATCGTCTCCGTTTTTCCATCCCGACTCGTTATTCGATACGCCGAAATCGGCCGATTCGACACCGAAAGCGAGAACTGGTGTGGCTGTTCCGTCGGATTTTCCACGAGCAGTTGGCTTCCGGTCGCGGACTGTGAACCGCCGCCGGTCGAACTCGTCGTTCGCTGTGCAACTCCCGAAGCGATTGCTCCCGTGAGAAGAACCGTCCCTCCTGCGAGCAATTGCCGTCGTGATAGATAGTTTGTTGGATGCCCCATGATACCCCACAGAACGCTGTCGCTCTTCAGGGATTTCAAAGCTATGGCACAGTTGAAATAGTCAGCTACTGATGCCCCGACACGGGAACCGGTTCGTATGGTTCTTCGAGATAGGCCATATCGCCCGACGAGAGGCTGATGTCCAGTGCTTCCACAGCGGCCTCCAGATGTTCGATGCTGGTCGTACCGACGATTGGCGCGTCAACTTCCTCCTTGTGGAACAGCCACGCGAGCGAAATCTGTGCCATCGTCACGCCCTTTTGCGCGGCGAGTTCCTGTACGCGCTCGTTGATTTCCGCGCCCCCGTTATCGGCGTAGGGATGTTCGTGGGCGTAATCGTCGGTCTTGCCCCGCGTCGTGTCTTCGAACTCCTCGTGCGGCCGGGTGAGATAGCCGCGAGCGAGCGGACTCCACGGAACGACGCCGATTCCTTCTTTATCGCAGAGCGGGAGCATCTCGCGTTCTTCCTCGCGGTAGACGAGGTTGTAGTGATTCTGCATCGTAACGAATCGGTCGAGTCCGAGGCGTTCGCTCGTGTGAAGCGACTCGGCGAACTGGTGTGCCCACATCGAACTCGCGCCGAAATATCGAACGTTCTCGCGCCGAACCGCGTCGTCCAACGCTCGCAGGGTTACGTCGATTGGAGTCTCTTTGTCCCACCGATGGGTCTGATACAGGTCCACGGTGTCCATGCCGAGTCGGGAGAGCGAGTTATCGAGTTCCTGCTCGATAGCTTTCCGCGAGAGGCCGCCCGAGTTCGGGTCGGTTTCGTCCATCTGAAAGTAGCCCTTCGTGGCGACGACCATCTCGTCGCGCCGTCCCTCCAACGCTTTCCCGAGGATTCGTTCGCTCTCGCCCCGCGAATACATGTTCGCGGTATCGAAGAAGTTGATGCCGAGGTCGATTGCTCGGTCGAGTATGGGCATGCTTTCGTCCTCGTCCAGCACCCACTCGCGCCAGTCGCTCGACCCAAAACTCATACAACCGAGACAGATTCGACTGACCTCCATTCCCGTGTCTCCGAGCGTCGTGTACTCCATACCTCGGTTCTCGCGTGCTGATGGCAAAAAGGTACGGCAGGGAGAACTTACCGTCTTCACTCGGTGCGTGTCGCAACTCGACGTGACTGCTCTATACTGCAGTATAAACAATATATGTGATTTGACCCTCTGCTTAATTATCAGTCCGATAGTGGCAATAAACGAACAAAACAAATAGTATTAGTTTTTAGGGATAAACTCCTACAGTAGGAAGAGTCGATAGTATGACGACGAATTTCCGGGTGCTATACATTGACCCACTTGCCGACACGGGCGTCATTCCGAGCGATTTGGAGCGAGATGCACCGGAGCTAGTGGTTCGTACCGCGGACGACGAACGCGCTGTTCTCGACGCGATTTCCGACGAGAACGTCGACTGCGTTGTCAGTGGCTATACACTTCCGGAGGGGGATGGAATCTCGCTATCGAAACGAGTCCGTGACCAGTTCCCGGACGTTCCGTTCGTTCTCTGTACCACGTCCGGGAGCGAGCGAATTGCGAGCGACGCTTTCGAAACGGGAATCGACGGCTACGTCCCGACCGAAACGGACGAATCGCGCGTTACCACACTTTCCAAGACGATTACGCGCGTCACCACCGATGCTCGGCGTCCCCCCGAGCGATTCGACCGGTATCAGTCTATCGTGCAGGCGATGGGGGACGGTGTCTACACGCTGGACACGGAGGGCTATGTCACCGCCGTCAACGACACTCTGTTGGAGATGTCACTGTACGACCGCGACGAACTCGTCGGCGAACATATCTCGCTTCTCTTGGATGGCGTGGACGTATCGCGCGGCGACCGACTCATCAAAAGTCTGCTTCAGGGTGACGCGGATGTCGGCGAACTCAGAGCGGAACTCAAAACCGCAGACGGTGGCGGTATTCCGTGTGAGGCCAGAATCGGCCTGCTGACCCACCGAGACGAATTTCGCGGCACCGTCGGCGTTCTCCGGAGCATCGCAGACCACGAGCGAATCAAAGCGGCGCTGCGCGAACAGAAAGAAAAAATCGAAGACCTCCACGAAATCGCCTCCGAGATGGAGGCGTGTCAAACCGCGGATGAAATCTGTGAGTTGACCGTCGATGCCGCCGAAAGTATCCTCGAATTCGATATCTGCGGCGTTGACCTCGCCGAAGACGGCTACTTCATTCCGAAAGCAATCTCGACGGGGATGACCGACGACGGCTACACCAAACTCCGAACCGACCAAGGCGTTGCAGGGCGTTCTTACCAGAACCACGAAACGTGCGTGCTGGATGACGTGCGCGAGGAGGCAGATGCAGCCCCGGCGCAGGCCGAATACCGGTCGCTGTTGAGCGCGCCGATTGGCGAGGAAGGGATATTCCAAGCCGGGTCACGAGAGGTCGGCGCGTTCGACCACGACGACGCGGAACTGGCCGAGCTGCTTCTTTCACACACCACGGAGGCGCTCCGTCGAATCCACTCGCAAACCGCACTCCGCGAGAGCGAAGAAAAGTACCGGACGCTGGTCGAACAGAGCCACGACGCGATTTACATCTACCGCGACGACAGCTTCGTGTTCGTCAACCGGCGCGTGTGTGAACTCACCGGCTACGACCGCGACGAACTCGCCGAAATGAATCTCTGGGAGTTGATACATCCAGACGAGCGCGAACGGGTCAAACACATCGCACGGGAACGTAGTCGCGGCAATCATCCGCCACATTACGACGCCCGCGTCGTGACGAAAGATGGCGACCTTCGATATGCGGAGTTCAACGTGCGCGAAATCACGTACGAGGGAGAAGCGGCGCAACTCGGGTCGGCCCGCGACGTGACGGAGCGAAAACAGGAACTCAAACGTCAGAACGAGCGACTGGAGGAGTTCGCGAGCGTCGTCTCACACGACCTCAGAAATCCGCTGAACGTCGCACAGGGGCATCTCGAACTCGCACGAGAGCGCGGCGACGAAATCCATTTCGAGAAGGCTGGAGGCGCCCTCGACCGAATGGGAACTCTCATCGCCGACCTGTTAACGCTGGCCCGGCAGGGATTGGTCGTCAGCGACACCGAACCGGTCAAGTTGGAAACAATCGTTCGGCAAGCGTGGGCGAACGTCGAGACGGAAGAAAGTACGCTCGTCGTTGAGACGCAGACGGAAATCGACGCGGACAGGGGACGACTGCAAGAACTGTTCGAGAATCTGTTTCGCAACGCCGTCGAACACGCGGGGAGCGAAACGACGGTTCGCGTCGGCGAGATAGCTGACGAGTCGGTGGACGCCGAAACGGACGATTTTACCGGCTTCTACGTCGAAGACGACGGCGACGGCATCCCACCCGCCGAGCGCGAAGCGGTGTTCGACCACGGTCACACGACCGCTGATGGTGGGTCGGGGTTGGGGTTGTCAATCGTGAAAGGTATTTCCGAAGCGCACGACTGGACGATTTCGGCGGACGAAGGGAGCGACGGCGGTGCACGATTTCGGATTCAACTCGATTGAGTTCGTTTCACTCTCGCCGAAATCCTTCGACTGTCGGCGCATCTAGCGGACTCGACGGGAGGCCTTCGGTCGGTTCCGGGTCGTTGTAGCCGCGCGGAGCCACGTCGTTCGGCGAATCCGGGTAGAACAGAGACGCGAGCAGTTGAATCTGTCCGCGGGCGATGCTCAACTCGAACTGGCCGCCGCCGTACAACTGTATTCCGTTGCGGTCACAGTGTTCCAGCGTGTCGAACAGCGATTTCACGCTTCCGAACCGCGACGGCTTGATGTTCAACCAGTCGGGTTCGAACGGGAGTGACTCCACGCTTTCGACGCCGGTAATCGGCACGTCCCACGAAATCCGCTCCTGTGCGGCGTCGAGAATCGGTTCGGTTTCGTCGGTGTACGCCGGGTCTTCGATAATCGCGCTCGGGAGTCCGTCCCGAACGCGACGATACAGTTCGGGGTCCGCGGATTGGCCGACCTCGGTGTTTTCGTACTGGGATTTCAAATCCACGATTCGGACTTTTTCGGTGTCGGCGAGTGCCGAAATCAGGTCGGCAGACCACTCCGGCGTCGGGTCGAGTTTGAACGCCAGCGAAGGGTCGATGTCGAGCCATCGCGTCACGCGCTCCGCACTTGGCGGGTCGCCAAGTCGTGTGCTCATCACGAACGTCACCGGAGACGGCGTGCGACCCAGCGCGGTCGGCAGGTCGGTGTCGGCCTGCCGGAGCGCCAAATCCAACGCCGCACTCTCGAATCCCCACTGTCTGTAGTGGCGGAAATCGTCGCGCGATGGCCCTTCGGGAAACAAATCGAGGTCTGAAATTTTCGCGGAAAACTCGTCGAACGTGTATTCCCCGGACAAATCGAACGCCGCGTCGGCCAGCGCGTACTGGTCGTCCGCGTCGTAGGTTACGTCCTCACCTCTGCCGGTTTCGTCAGCGCCGCGCAGAACGATTTCTGTGGTGACACGCGTGAAATCGCTGGACGTTTCGCGTTCGTGGGTTTCGTACTCGCAGGTTTCGATGGAGAGCGGGAGGTCTTTGACTTCATCGTAGAGCGCCATAGGTTGAAAACGGTGGCAAGGGGGATAACTGTCGGGTGAAATTTCGCCTTCTGTAACCGGCCGTTTCCGCCTTCAGACGGATTTTTCCTCGCCGAGCAGTTCCTCGCGGTGTTCGTCCAGCAAGGGCGCGCGGGTGCCGGGTTTCGGCGGCGTTTCGCTCATTTTGATGGGCGACCCTGCGATAGTCACCGACTCGTCCGTTCCCGGTTGTTCGACGTTCACGAGCATGTCGCGGGCATCGACGTGGTCGTCCTCGAACACGTCGGCCACGTCCTGCACCGGGGCGCAGGGAACCGAGCCTTCGAGGACGGTGCACACGTCGTCAGCGGAGTGGACGGCCGTCCACTCCGCGATTACCCCACGGAGCAGCTCTCGGTGCTTCAGACGGTCGGCCGTCGTTGGATAGTCGGCGGCGAGGTCGGGGCGCTCCATCGCCTCGCAGAGCGCGGTCCAGTGGTTGTCGCCGAACGCGGCGATGACGACGTAGCCGTCCGCGGTTTCGAAGGCGTTGTAGGGAAACAGCGTCGGATGGGAGTTGCCGCGGCGATTCGGAACCTCGTCGGTGTAGGAGTACTGATAGACGGTTCGTTCGCACAGCGAAATCATCGAATCGTACATCGCGGTATCGACGTACTGGCCCTCGCCGGTTCGGTCGCGGTGGTGGAGCGCGGCGAGGATGCCGACGGCGTTCAGCGTGGCGGTGAACAGGTCGCCGATTCCCGGCCCGACTTTCGTCGGCGGGCCGTCCTCGTCGCCGGTAATCTGCATCACGCCGCCGAGGGCTTGCGCGATGAGGTCGAAGGAAGGTTGCCCCTGGCGGTGGGTTTCGCCCGTGCGCGGGTCGCCGAATCCGCGGATTGACGCGTACACCAGTTCGGAGTTGCGTTCGCGGAGGGTTTCGTATTCGAGGTCGAACTTCTCCATCGTCCCGGCGCGGAAGTTCTCCACGACCACGTCGGCGTCCTCGGCCAGTCGGAGGAAATCCGCGCGGTCGTCCTCGTCGGTCAGGTCGAGTTCGAGACTTCGTTTACCACGGTTGATACTCTGGAAATACCCTCCGTAGGCGTCGTCGTCCCCGACGAACGGCGGGTTCGGCCTGATGAGGTCGCCGCCGGGGCGTTCTACTTTTACCACGTCGGCTCCCAAATCCGCGAGAAGCATCGTGCAGTACGGCCCGGCGAGCACCTGTGTGAGGTCGAGAACGCGCAGGTCATCGAGCGCTGGCATCGCTCCATCCGTCGCTAACCCGAAACAAAAACCTTATCAATTAATAATGTGGTTTGTGAATTAGGCACACACTAGCTCCCTAAAGGGCCTTAAACGCATTAATCATGAAAAAACATTACCTTTAACTTCTGTCCATTGTAGATACCGATGCGATGTCTGCTACAATAATCCTCGGTGTTATCGGGTCCGACGCACACGCCGTCGGCATCACGATACTCGACCAAGCGCTCTCGACGGCTGGCTTCGATGTCGTCAACATCGGCGTCCAGTCCAGCCAGCAGGACTTCATCAGCGCGGTGGAAGCACACGAGGGTGATGCGGTACTCGTCTCCTCGTTGTACGGCCACGCCGAACAGGACTGCCGTGGTTTCCACGAGGCCATCGAGTCCGCCGGTCTCGACCCCATCACCTACATCGGCGGTAATCTCGCCGTCGGGCAGGACGACTTCGAGCAGACGAAGGCGTGCTTCCGAGCGATGGGGTTCGACCGCGTTTTCGACTCCGAAACGAAGCCGATGGAAGCGATTGCCGCCCTCAAAGCGGACATGAACATCACGGAATCCGAAGCCGAACGAACGAGGCTCACGTCCTGAATCCCCTCCCCATGTTACGCGATACACGACTTTCCGCAGAGAAGCTGTCACGAATCGACGAACGAATACGCGACGACTGGTCGGTCGAGCCGTTCGATTTCGAGGAAGCAGTCGCCTACCACGACTCGCTTCCCGACAAAAAGCGGTTTGCGAAGGTGCTCCAGCGCGCCGACCGGCCGCTTCTCCAACCCCGCGCTGGCGTTCCGCGGCTGGACGACCAAATCGCACTTCTCCGCCACCTCGAAGGCGCGGGCGGCGCGGACTTGCTCCCGACGACCATCGACTCGTACACGCGGGACAACGAGTACGAAAAAGCCCAGCAGGGCCTCGAAAACGCCCGCGAAAGTGGCGACGACACGCTCAACGGGTTTCCCGCCGTCAACCACGGCGTCGAAGGTTGTCGGAAACTCATCGAAGGCGTTGACGCCCCAATCGAAGTGCGCCACGGAACGCCCGACGCTCGCCTCCTCGCGGCCGTCACCTTCGCTGGCGGGTTTCAGAGTTTCGAGGGCGGCCCAATCTCGTACAATATTCCGTACACGAAAGAGCGCGACCTCGCCCAGACAATCGAACACTGGCAGTACGTTGACCGCCTCGCCGGGGCCTACACCGCACGCGGCGTCGAAATCAACCGCGAACCGTTCGGCCCGCTGACCGGCACGCTCGTCCCGCCGTGCATCGCGATTGCAATCGGGGTGGTCGAAGGCTTACTCGCCGTCACGCAGGGTGTTCGGAGCATCACGCTCGGCTACGGACAAGTCGGCAACCTCGTGCAGGACATCGCTGCCCTGCAAGCCCTTCGTGAACTCGGCGAGGAATACCTTCCCGGCGACGTGACCGTGACGACGGTTTTCCACGAATGGATGGGTGGTTTCCCACCCGACGAGGCCCGCGCGAACGGCGTCATCGCGCTCGGCGCGGCCACCGCCGCAATCGCAAACCCGGACAAGGTTATCACCAAATCGCCGCAGGAGTTCGGCGGCGTTCCAACGAAGGAGGCAAACGCCGCAGGACTGCGAACCACCAGACAGATACTCGATATGGTGTGCGAACAGGACATCGACGTGGACGGCATCGAGGAGGAGCGCGAGTTCATCGAGGACTCCGTGCGGTCGCTGCTGGACACGATTCTCGAACTCGGCGACGAAGACGTTGCACAGGGCATTGTTGCGGCGTTCGAAACCGGAACCATCGACGTTCCGTTCGCTCCAAGCGATAGCGCGAAGAGCGCGGTGTTACCGGCCCGCGACGACGACGGGCGGGTTCGAATCCTCGAATTCGGCGACCTCGCGCTCGAACCGGAACTCAAGTCGGTTCACACCAACCGACTCGACCGCCGGGCGCGCGCGGAGAACCGAACCACTTCGTTTCAGATGGTCGCGGACGACGTGGACGCCATCAGCGACGGCCGACTCATCGGCCGTCGCGGAAGCAGTCAGTCCGGGGGTGGCGGAGCGTGACTTCCGCCGAATCCGGCCACACGAGAATCATCGAATCAGTTCGTGCGGTGCCCGCCGTCTCCGGATTTTTCTTCGACGACCAGCGCGCCATCAAGGCGGGCGCAGAACAGGACGGATTCGCGTATCGGGGCGACCCGGTGACGCCCGGTTTCGACCGCGTTCGACAGGCCGGAGAGGCCGTCAGTGTCCTGCTCGAACTCTCCGACGGCACAGTCGCTCGCGGCGACTGTGCCGCAGTTCAGTACTCCGGCGCGGGCGGCCGCGATTCGCTCTTTCGAGCGCCGGAGTTCGCGCCGGTAATCGAAGAAATCGTTTCGGATTCACTCGTCGGACGCGCCGCGGGACAGTTCCGCGACAACGCGGACATCCTCGAAGGACTCACCACCGACGGCGAACGACTGCACACCGCGATTCGGTACGGCGTCTCGCAGGCGCTGCTCGACGCCGCCGCAATCGCCCGCCACGGTACGAAAACCGACGTTCTGGCCGACACCTACGGGACTGTTCCCGCGAGCGACCCGGTTCCCGTCTTCGGGCAGTCGGGCGACAATCGGCGCAAAAACGCAGAAAAGATGCTGTTGAAGGGCGTTCCCGTCCTCCCCCACGGTCTATTCAACAGCGTCGAGAAGGTGGGTTCGGACGGCGAGCGATTGGTCGAGTATCTGGCGTGGCTCTCGAACCGTGCGGTCGAACTCGGCCCGGAGGGCTACGACCCGCGATTCCACGTTGACGTGTACGGCATCCTCGGGGAACTTTTCGTGCCGCCGTACGACCGCGCGGAAATCGCGGACTACTTCGCCGACCTCCGGGAGGCCGCGGCCCCGTTCCCGTTGCAGGTCGAAGGGCCGATGGACGTTGGCGGACGGGAAGAACAGATTTACGCCATGGCCGAACTCCGCGACGGACTCGCCGACGCGGGCGTTAACGTGGACATCGTGGCCGACGAATGGTGCAATACGTTCGAGGACGTGCGGGCATTCGTGGACGCGGGCGCGGCCGACGTGGTGCAAATCAAGACGCCCGACCTCGGCGGCATCGGGCGAAGCGCGGAAGCAGTGCTGTACTGCGACGGTACCGACACTCGCGCGTATCTCGGCGGGACGTGCAACGAAACGGTCACCTCCGCGCGAGCGTGCGCGCACGTCGCGCTCGCCACCGACGCCGCCCAGACCCTCGCCAAACCGGGCATGGGCTTCGATGAAGGGTACATGGTGATGGAAAACGAAATGCGGCGGGCGATTTCCCGCCGCAAAGCACGGACGAAGCAGATAGGAACGAAAGAGACACCGAATGAAACTCGGAGATAACAGATGACAGATTGGACAGACTCACGAACGTTTTCGAACGCGCTGGAGCGAGCAGAGACGCTGGAAAAGGGGAGCTGCTTCGAGGATTTCAGCGAGGGACAGACTATCGAACACGCGGCGGGACTCACGCTCTCGGCGCACGCCAACGAGCTGTGGATGAGCCAAACGCTCAATCACGACCCGGTCTACTGGCGGTCCGACGCCGCGCGAGCAGTTGGCTACGACGACTCCCCGATTCATCCGGATTACCTGCTCGCCAGCGTGATGGGGCCGAGCGTCGAGGATTTGAGCGAGAAAGGCGGCTACTTCCTCGGCAGAGACGACGTGTCGATTCACGACCCGACGGTCGCGCCGGGAACCGAGATTCGCGTCGAATCGATGGTCGAAGCCAAACGCGAATCGAGTTCCCGTCCCGACTACGGCATCGTGACGTGGGAGACGACCGGATTCGACGCCGAAACGGGCGACTCCCTCCTGTCGTACACCCGAACGAACATGATTCCGCGCCGGGAACCGATGGCCACGGACGGCGGGCGCGAGAGTCCGACGGACTCTCGCGCGACCGGGGAAACCGACGACTCCGGCCTCCCGAGCGAGTTCGTTTCGCCCGACGGCCCGTATTTCGAGGACTTCCGCGACGCTCACGAACGAACGACCAACCGTGATGCGGCGGTCGCTTACCGCCACGAACGCGGGCGAACGATGGACGACGTGATGGTGGCGACACTGCCGCTCGTGACGCTCAACACGGCGAAACAGCACCACAACGACGACTACATGGCCGACTCGCCATCCGGCGAAATCGTTGCGTATGGCGACGTGACCCGGTCGGTCGCGCTCGGGCACGCACGCTCGGACGAACGAACCTACCGCGAAATCGGATACGGCGACGAGCAATTTCACGACTTCGTGACCGTCGGCGACACAATCTATGGATTCACCCGTGTCCTCGCTACCGAGGACACGGACGACTCGGAGGCCGGGGAAGTCACGTTCGAACACTACGCGTTCAACCAGCGCGACGAACCGGTGTACTCCGGCACCCGAACCGCACTGATTCAGAAACGAAACCAGTAGGCGAAATCACGAAACACACCCACGAAATACCAATGACAAAGACGAGACTCTGCCGAACGTTCCAGACCGCACCCGCCGCCGTCCCCCGGGACGACAGCGCGAAATACCTCCGCTCCGGCCTCACCGCGGAGGGATTTTCGGCCCCCGACTGGCTGGTGCCCGACCTCGAAGACGGCACCGCGCCGGAGATGAAAGACGAGGCGCTCGAAAACGTCCGGGAGTTGCTTCCGGAGTACGCGCCCGCATTCTCCGGCGAGATCTGGCCGCGCGTCGAGTGGGCCTACGACAGCGAATCGCTCCGCGAGCGCGGCGTCGAACAAATCGAGACGCTCGCCGAAACCGTCGGCGAACACGTCGATGGATTCGTGGTTCCGAAAGTCGGGCGTCTCGAAGACGTGAACGCCGCGGAATCGGCGGTCGCCGCCGCGGGCCGCGAAACCGGCACTGACATCGAACTGGCCGTCATCGTCGAATCGGCGCGCGCCCGTTCTGACCTTCGGGAGATATCCAAATTCGGGCACGAATCCCTTCTGACCGCGCTCGTGTTCGGGCCGGTCGATTACACCGCGGAACTCGGCGGGCGCGAAATCGGGAAACGACCCGACTGGTCGGGACTCTGCGAAGCCCTCTCGAACGAAGCGAGCGCGAACGACCTGCTTTCGATTGGCGGGCCGTTCGACCGCCTGTTCCGCGAGCGCGCGGGTGTCACGTTCTACAACGGCGACGGCTACGCCGACCACGTCGAGCGCGAAGCGCGGGTCGGCCTCGACGGCAGTTGGTCGCTCCACCCCAATCAGACCGCGCAAGCGAACCGCATCCACCTGCCGACCACCGACGAACTTCGCACCGCGGTTTCGAAAATCGAGACGTTCGTCGAAGCGAAAGGAACCGGGACGGGGGCGGTCGCAATCGACGGTCAGATGGTGGACGAAGCGACGCTGAAGAACTTCGAAAACACGGTCGAGACGGTTGCTATCGTCCACGGGATGCAGGACGAGCAGACGAAAGAACGGTACGACGACGGGTTGCTCGACCGGGCGCTCGCACTCCGATAATCCGACCTAGCGGAAACGTGCCCGCTTTTCGCACGTCTCTTTCTGTCACTTTCGTCAACTCTGTGTAGGCGAACGATTTTTGTCTTTTTGCACGAACCTCGAAACGAATGGCCAACGGGAGTAGAAAGGAGACAACCCACGGACGCGACTGGGAGACGCCGCCATCGTCGTTCGTTAGCGGAGCAAACGTCACCGCGGGCGACCGCGACGCCCTCCGCGAAACGGGATGGCCGTCGTGCTGGAAGACCGCCGCCGAACTTCTGGACTGGCATCGTTCGTTCGACGCGGTACTGGACGACGATGGTTCGACGCGCTGGTTTCCCGGCGGTCGGTTGAACGCCTCGCACAACTGCATCGACCGCTACGTAGCGAATGGTCGCGGCGACGAGACGGCGCTTATTTGGGAAGGAAAACTCGGGGAGACGCGAACCTACACCTACCACCAACTTCGGGATGAAGTGAATGCGTTCGCGGCGGCCCTCCGAAATCTCGGCGTCGGCGAGGACGACGTCGTCACGCTCTATATGCCGATGGTTCCGGAACTGCCGATTGCGATGCTGGCGTGTGCGCGAATCGGCGCACCCCACAGCGTCGTCTTCGCCGGTTTTTCGGCCAACGCGCTCGCAACTCGGTTGGCCGGTGCAGACTCCGAATATCTCGTCACCTGCGACGGTTACTACCGCCGGGGAACCGCGCTCCATCTCAAAAGCATGGCCGACAATGCCTGTCTCTCCGTCGAACAGGACGTCGAACAAATCGTCGTCAATCGACTCGGTGACGACGGGGAAATCGGTGACGCTCGTTCCTACGCCGACCTCGTTGCCGACCACGACGGGGTCGAAATCGACCCCGTCGAGCGCGATTCGGACGATTCTCTGTTTCTCATCTACACCTCGGGAACCACGGGCGAACCGACGTTAGTCGAGCACACGACCGGTGGCTATCTGTCACACGTCGCGTGGACGAGCCACGCGGTGTTCGACCTCAAGCCGGAGGACACGCACTGGTGTTCTGCCGACGTCGGCTGGATTACCGGCCACTCCTACGCCGTTTACGGCCCCCTCGCGCTCGGGGCGACGACCATTTTGTACGAAGGGACGCCCGACCATCCCGAAAAGAACCGTCTCTGGGAAGTCATCGAGCGCAACGAGGTGGACGTGTTCTACACCGCGCCGACCTCCATTCGGGCGTTCATGAAGTGGGGAAGCGAATATCCAGAACAACACGACCTCTCCAGCCTTCGACTTCTCGGAACCGTGGGCGAACCCATCGACGAAACTGCGTGGCGCTGGTACCGCGAACACGTGGGCGGCGGCGAATGTCCAATCGTGGATACGTGGTGGCAGACCGAAACCGGCGGCGTCGTCCTTTCGACGCTCCCCGGTGCAGACCGAATGCGACCGGGTGCAGTCGGACGGGAACTCCCCGGAATCGGGGCGACAGTCGTCAACGAAGTCGGTGAGGAAGTCCCGCCCAGAGAATCGGGACGCTTGGTTCTCACTCGCCCGTGGCCGGGGATGGCGCGGTCGCTTTGCGAAGACGCTGGATGGGGTGTCCGCCGAACGAGTCGTGCCGACGGCCAGTGGCAGTACGACACCGGCGACAACGCCGTCCGGGACGAGGACGGCTATCTCCACCTTCTCGGGCGGGCCGACGACGTGCTCAACGTGTCTGGCCGTCGGTTGAGTACGGCGGAAATCGAATCGGCCATCGTCGGCGTAGACGGCGTCGCGGAAGCCGCCGTCGTCGGCGGGACGGACACGATGAAAGGGTCGAAAGTTCACGCGTTCGTCAGTCCCGAATCGAACGTCGCGGGCGACGAGGTGCTCAGAACGCGCGTCCAGTCGGCCGTCGAATCGGCCATCGGGTCGATTGCGGCACCCGATTCCGTCACGTTCACGCCATCTCTACCGAAAACGAGGTCGGGCAAAGTCGTCCGGCGGTATCTGAAAGCCATCGCAAACGGAGAAGACCTCGGCGACACGAGCGCGCTCCGAAACCCGGAGGTCGTCGGGGAACTCGAATCGCTTCTGAACGAGTAGTTTCGCGCTTTCGCACAAAGACGAAACGACTCGTTCCCGCTCTGGAAAACGGTTCTCACCTAATTTTGTGCAGTTCTCTTCTTTCGAGGGGAAGAACAGTCGAGAGCTGTCCGTTCTTACCCGAAGATTTATTCGTCTCTCCAGAGAAATACGAAATATGAGCGGTGCGGAAGACACGGAGTTCCTGACGACGCCGGAGTACGAGCGTCTCCGTCGCGGAACCGAAACCTACCGTGAAGACCTCGTCGTGGCGCTGGCAGGACGCGTCGGACTCCGTCCCTCGGAACTGACCCGCATTTGTCCCGCCGACATCACCGAGCGCGAACGCGACGGAGAACGATTCTATTTCCTCTCCGTCCCAGATGGAGACGGCGAAACGCGGGCGGCATACGTCCCGCCCGAAATCGCCCACGACCTCCGAAAGTTCGCTACCGCGAACGACGTTTCCCGGTACGACCCGTTTATCGCGGTGTCACCACGCCGCGTTCAGATGGTGGTAAGCGACGTCGCAGACCGCGTTGACGACCTTCGAGACGTTACCTGCCGCGACCTCCGCAAGTACTTCGCGTGGCGGAGCCTCGTCGAGGAGGACATCGACACGCGGGTGGTGCAGACCGTCGGTGGGTGGAAGAGCCTCGAAAGCCTCGCCCCGTATCTCGACAGGCCGACCACGACCGACATTATCGACGCGTTCGCGAAGCCGCACCGGCAATCGAGTCGTAACGGCGGCCGGGTCGGCCGCCGTTACGACCACCGCGAACACCGTCACGACCCCTGCAAAGACGACCACTGGGAACACGACCACCGCGAACACAATAGCCGGGCGGACTCTCGCCGCTCCGAACTGCTTCGATGTATGGGTGAGTTGGGCGAAACCCTCGCGGAGGCGTCCACGACTGAAGCCGTGGAACGCACCGTTTGCGACCATCTCTCGGGCATCTACCGCGCCGTCTGGATTTGCGACGCGGACGGCTCGCCACGAACGAGTGCTATGCCCGAACGAAACAACACTGACGACGTTCTCGATGCCGTCCTCGACGGTATCGGCGTGCTGAAAGACGAGATTCCCGACGTGACGATAGTCGGCGAAGCGGTGACCGACGACCCATCAGCCGATGGGTCGTCGGTCGGTGTGTCGGCCGATATGTCGGCTACTTCGTCGGTCGATAAAGTGCCGCTTACCGGGCCGCTGTCCCGGTGTTCGTTCGCCGTCGCGCCGCTCCGGTCGAACGAAACCGTTCACGGACTGCTCTGTGTCGCCAACGACGCGTTTCGGCCGACAGACAGGACGCTCCTCGCCGATGTCGGCAGACGAGTCGGCCGAACTATCACGTCGATTGCGCGCAAACGCCTGTTGTTGGCGGACACCGGCGTAGTGCTTTCGCTGCGCAGCACCGACGATGGTGTCTTTCTCGTTTCGGCTTCGGCGGAACTCGACTGTCGGTTCGCGCTCGAAGGTGTGGTGCCGATAGCGAACCATTCGCTGCTCTACTTCGTCACGGCCAGCGGGGCCGCCGTCGGCGACGTTCTCGATAGGATAACCGCCGCGGACGCTGTCGAGGATGCTCGTCTCATCCGCGACTACGAGGACGACGCGCTTTTCGAGTTCGTCGTTTCCGGCGACTCGCTCGCGACGATACTCGTGGAACGCGGCGGCACCGTCCGCGAACTGTCGGCCGAATCGGGTGTCCTCGACGTTTCCGGCGTTTTTTCGGAGCAGGTAGATATTCGTCGCGTCGTGGAAACCGTCGAACGGTCGTTTCCGGCGACGGATTTGCGCTCGAAACGCAAGGTTTCCGAACCCGCCCGGAGCACGGTCAATGTCCAGCAGACGGTACACGACCGGTTGACCGAGCGCCAGCAGACGGTTCTCCGGGCCGCCTATCTCGCCGGATATTTCGAGTGGCCCCGCGGGAGTACCGCCGAGGAACTCGCGGCGTCGATGGACGTTTCGTCGCCGACGCTTCACAACCACCTCCGGAAGGCACAACAGAAAGTGTTCGATACAGTGTTCGAGGACGACAGCGGGTCGGCGGACGCAAATAGACACTAACTGTTTAATTTCACTCGGCTGCTGGCGTCGGATTCGTCCTCTCTCGTCGGTAGTGAACTCCTACCCTCCCCGAGGAGCGTCTCTGTGTTGGAAAATCGACTGTTTTGTATAGTTAGCTCCACCACTTATATAATATCGTGAGTCTTGTGAACTTGGCCCATGACGGAAAATAACGATGTCGAACTCGAAGCGCGTCTCGAAAACCGAGAGCGGTTCGAGCCCCCACAGTCGTTTGTCGAGCAGGCGAACATCGTGGACGACGCCATCTACGACGAGTTCGAGCAGAACTGGCCGGAGTGTTGGACGCAAGCGGCCGATTTGCTCGATTGGGAAGCGGAGTACGATACGGTTCTCGACGATTCGAACCCACCGTTTTACGAGTGGTTCACGGGCGGGTCGCTGAACGCCTCGGCGAACTGCCTCGACCGCCATCTCGAAAATCGCGGGGACGAGGTCGCAATCGAGTGGGTCGGGGAACCGACCGACGAGGACGACCGAACTTACACCTACAACGACCTCCATCGGGAGGTCAACGAGTTCGCAGCAGCACTACGCGACCTCGGCGTCGGTGAGGACGACATCGTTACGCTGTACATGCCGATGGTGCCGGAACTGCCGATAGCGATGCTGGCGTGTGCGCGAATCGGCGCACCCCACAGCGTCGTCTTCGCCGGATTCTCCGCGGACGCGCTCGCAACCCGGATGAATGCGGCGGATTCCGAGTTCCTCGTCACCTGCGACGGTTACTACCGTCGCGGTGACGCCCTCGAACACAAAGCGAAGGCCGACGAGGGGCTTTCGGGCGTAGACCACGAGGTATCCGCGGTGGCCGTCGTTGATCGACTCGGCGACGAGTACGACCATCCGATGGCCGAGACGCACCACGATTACGACGACCTCGTGGCCGAAAACGCGGGAGCAGACGTCGAACCCGTGTCGCGGGATGCAGAAGACATGCTCTTTTTGATGTACACGTCCGGAACGACCGGACAACCGAAGGGCGTGAAACACACGACGGCGGGCTATCTCTCGTGGGCGTCGTGGACATCGCAGGCGGTTCTGGACATCAAACCGGAGGACACCTACTGGTGTGCGGCGGACATCGGCTGGATTACCGGCCATTCGTACATCGTCTACGGCCCGCTCGCGCTCGGGACGACGAGCGTGATGTACGAGGGAACGCCGGATTATCCCGACCGTGACCGTCTCTGGGAAATCGTGGACGGGTACGAGGTAGACCAACTCTACACTGCTCCAACCGCAATTCGCGCGTTCATGAAGTGGGGCAGTCAGTATCCGGAACGACACGACCTCTCCTCGCTCCGATTGCTCGGCACCGTCGGTGAACCCATCAACCCGCGCGCGTGGAAATGGTACTACAAGCACATCGGAAACGAGGACTGCCCAATCGTGGATACGTGGTGGCAGACCGAAACCGGCGGCATGATGCTCACCACGCTTCCCGGCGTGAAGGACGCGAAACCCGGCAGTGCTGGCCCGCCACTTCCCGGCATCGACATTCGCGTTGTCGATACGCGCGGTGAGGAAGTCGACCCCGGACGGGCAGGCTACCTCACGGTCAACAAGCCGTGGCCGGGGATGCTCCGGACGCTGTACAACAACGACGAGCGCTTCATTTCGGAGTACTGGGCCGAATACTCGGACACCGAGAGCGACGACCCGGCGGACTGGGTGTACTTCCCCGAAGACGGCGCGAAGATAGACGAGGACGGCTACATCACGGTTCTCGGGCGCGTGGACGACGTTATCAACGTCTCCGGCCATCGCCTCGGAACGATGGAAATCGAGAGCGCAATCGTCGGCGTGCAAGGCGTCGCCGAGGCCGCCGTCGTCGGTGGCCAACACGACATCAAAGGCGAGGCTGTGTACGCCTACGTCATCACGGAGGAGGATTCCGAGGGCAACGATGACCTGCACGACCGAATCGTCGAGGGCGTCGAAGACGCCATCGGTCCAATCGCGCGCCCCGAGGAAATCGTGTTCACGCCGGAACTGCCGAAAACGCGCTCCGGGAAAATCATGCGTCGGTTACTGGAAGACATCGCCAACGGCGAGGAGTTGGGCGACACTTCGACCCTCCGCAATCCGGATGTCGTCGAAGACATCGCGGAAACGGTCGGAGACGACTGAACGCCGCTCGAATCAGGACGACCACGAATCGGGACGACCACAACTCATCGAAACCAGTCAACAATGACAGATAATAGCTCACAATCAGACGGGACAGCTCCCGACATCGAGACGGACGGCGGCGTCCAGACCAGTCGGCGGAACGTCAACTATCTCGACGCGCAAATCAACATTTTCAAACCGGCGACACCGTTCATGCGCGACCACCTCAAAATCGTGTGGACGATGTTCGTCGTGTGGGCCATCATCGTATTTGGCCCCGTAACGGCGACGTTTCTCGCACCCGACGTCATGACGAGCATCACCGTCCTCGGGTTCCCACTGCACTACCTGCTGACCGCGATGGGTGCGCCGAGTGGTGCGCTGATTCTCTCGTTCATCTACGCGCGAAAGCGTGACCAACTGGACGAGAAGTACGGTATCGACCACTCCACAAAGCAGGCCGCGCCGGACACCGAAACCGTCGCGCCCGACGGAGGGACCGAACAATGACCTTCACGCCGCTTCAACTGCTTCCGGACGCGCTCAACGCGTCGTTCAAAATCGTCCCGGCCGCCATCGTTTCGGGAATGTTACTGCTGTTTCTGGGCATCGGATACGCATTCCGCGTGGCCGACACCGAAGACCTGTGGGTCGCCGGTCGTTCCATCGGTAACGTCGAAAACGGGATGGCAATCGGGTCCAACTGGATGTCGGCGGCGTCGTACCTCGGTATGGCCGCACTCATTGCGCTGTCGGGGTATTACGGACTCGCGTTCGTTGTCGGCTGGTCAACCGGCTACTTCGTCCTACTCATCTTCATGGCCGCGCAGATGCGCCGGTTCGGCAAGTACACCGCACCCGACTTCGTCGGCGACCGATTCAACTCGGACACCGCACGCGCAATCGGCGCGCTGACGACGATTCTCATCGGGTTCGTCTACTCGGTCGGACAGGCCCGCGGCATGGGATTGGTCGGTATCTACGTCTTCGGTGGCGACTACGCCACTATGGTGATTCTCATGATGGGAATCACCGTCGGCTATCTCGCGCTGTCGGGAATGCTCGGAGCGACGAAAAACATGGCCGTCCAGTACGTCATCCTCATAGTGGCGTTCCTCGCAGGCCTGTACGCCGTCGGCTACACACAGGGTTATTCGACCTTCCTGCCGCAAATCGAGTACGGCGCGCTGTTGAGCCAACTGAATTCGGAGTTCACCGAACCGTTCAGCGGGACTAGCTACTTCCTGTGGATTGCGACGGCGTTCTCGCTCATCGTCGGCACCTGCGGCCTTCCGCACGTGCTGGTTCGGTTCTACACGGTCGAAAGCGAGCGAACCGCTCGCTGGTCAACCGTCTGGGGGCTGTTTTTCATCTGCCTACTGTACCTGAGCGCCCCCGCGTTCGCGGCGTTCGGAACCGACCTCTACGCGAAGAATGTCGGCCCCGTCTACGGAGCGAATGGAATGAGCGGCGCAGAGGGTGACGTAATCGTCGTTCTCGCATCGCAACTCGCGAACCTCCCGACGTGGTTCGTCGGCCTCGTCGCGGCGGGCGGTATCGCTGCCGCGATTGCGACGACCGCCGGGCTGTTCATCGCCGCCTCGTCGGCCGCGGCGCACGACATCTACACGAACATCATCAACCCCGATGCGACACAGCGCCAACAACTGCTCATCGGTCGTACCACCATCATCGTGCTGGGGGCCATCGTGACGGTTACCGCACTCGATCCGCCAGCGCTGGTCGGCGAACTCGTCGCGCTCGCCTTCTCGCTGGCCGGACTGGTGTTGTTCCCGATGTTCTTCCTCGGCCTGTGGTGGGAGAACGCCAACCGACAGGGTGCGCTCGCGGGCATGACGACCGGACTCCTCATCTGGACTGCCGCCGTGTTCAACGAACTCATCCTCGCCACCGAATCCGGCCCGCTCGTGCCGATTTACGCCGAAGTGTTCCCAGCGGTCGGGGCTGCACTCGTCGGAACGCCAATCGTGTTCGCCGTCACCATCGGCGTGTCGATGGCGACCAGCGAACCGCCGGAGCGAATCAAACAAATCGTTCGGCAGTGTCACAGCCCCGAACCGATGGGCCAACAGCAGAGCGCCGAGGACATCGTCGATGCAAAGAGCGGACACAGCCCCGCAGACGACTAGCTACCGATAGATAATCACCACCGAACTATCAACGAATCCCAAAGCCACTAATCAATGTACGAACGCATCCTCATTCCCACGGACGGGAGCAAAACGGCGGAACTGGCGGTCGAATCCGCGCTCGACATCGCCGAAAAGTTCGAGGCCGAGGTTTACACGCTCTACGTCGTCGATACCGACGCCATGGACGTGAGTCTCGGCACCGAGCAAATCGACCGCATCCGGGCCGGTCGATTCGGCGAGATGGACGACCTCGAAGACCGAGCGGGAGAAGCGACCCAGTACGTCGTCGAGCAGGGTCGAAACCGAAACCTTTCGGTCGAAGAGCATTTCCGAGCTGGACAGCCCCACCGAGTCATCGCGGATTTCGCCGAGGACTACGACATCGACCTCATCGTGATGGGCAGTCACGGTCGGAGCGGTGTCCGGCGGATGCTCCTCGGCAGCGTCACAGAACGCGTCCTCCGCTCCACGCATCGCTCGGTTCTTGTCGTGGACGAGCGAGCCGAACCGGAGGACGGTGAGTAACGTGCAGTTCACCGGAACAATACTCGACCACGTCAGGGAACATCGCTCTGGCATGGTCGCAGACCTCGCCTTCGCCGTGATTTGGGTCGCGGTCGTCACCGCCCTGTTCGACCTTCTTCAGGGACCGACGTGGGCGTACCACCTGTCCCTGTTCGCTGGCGTTATCGGCTACTTCGCCTTCTTCATGTCGCTGGAGTCGGCGCTCGACGCCGACTCCTAACACCTCGGTTGTTTTGTTGTTATTCGAATAACTGCCATCAGAGCACTCGAAACACGCGAACCGTGTCGCGACTCCCCGGTTCGCAGACGAGTTGGGCGAGGCCGAGGCCGGAGAACACCTGTTTCCAGTTCCGGTGATAGAGCGGGAAATCGTCGTGCACGTAACTGACTTCGGCATCTCCTCGGCCTCGTTGCGGGCTGTTACCCTCGTTCTCGGCGGTTATCAACAGGTCGCTCGTGACGCGAATCAGTTCCTCGAACACCCACTCGTTTTCGGGGTGGATGTGCTGCAGCGTCTCCACCGAGTAAATCACGTCGAAGGCATCGTCAGGGTATTCGGGAAGCACGTCCTCTATCGCGCCAGTTCGGAACGTCCCAGTCTCCGCGAGTCGCGGATACCGGTCGGCCATCACGTCGAACGACTCGTCGTTGATGTCGATGCCGGTGAGGTTTGTGTAGCCATCGTCGCGGAGGCGGGCGAGGTGACGGCCGGAGCTACAGCCGATTTCGAGGATTTTGGCGTCCTCGTCCGCGTAGTACTCGAACACGCTGGCGAGAGTGTCGCTCACCTCGTTCGAGCCGATTTCGGCGTAGTAGGCGGGCGAAAAATCCCCCGACCGTTCGGCCCAACTGCGATGATTGTCGTCCGGTTCCATACCGACCGTCTCGTGGCCGGAAAGTTAAGCGTCATCGTCTCACCCCGAAATACGGGGCAAATTCGGGTCGATGCCGTTCGGTCGTGACAGAGGTCTAGAGAAAAAATGCCGACGGCGGCTAGAAGACGATTCGGTCTACCAACCGACGTAAGAGGCCGGGACGACGCGATTCGTGTGGATAGACCGTTACCTCGGTGCAATCGACGGCGGTGCGCTCCTGCGAGTCGCTTCCGCCCCATACTCGGGTGACGACGCCGCGACGGATGACGACCTCCGGATTCGGGATGTTGTCGCCGCCGTCCGACCGGACGACGTTTGCGGACACCGACGCGGAGAGCAGTTCGGCGAGTTCCGCCTGATACTCCTCTATCGTCTGTTGGCGCTGATTTGATTGGCCGTCCGCCATGCTGAACTGGAGGGTGACGCGCCCGCCAGTTTCACGCGCGATGGCGTCGGCCACGGCGACCGTCGTCGGGTCATACGGGCCACCCTCGCTGGAGAGCACGACCTGCTGTGGTCGGTCGTACCCGCGATTTTCGACCAACAGCACGTCACACGGAGCGTGTCGAACGACCCAGTCGATTGGGTCGGCCAACAGCCGCGACCGCAGACGCAGTCGTTCGTGTTCTGCGACGACTGCGGATACGTCGCGCTCGCTCGCGAAATTGACGATAGCGCGCTTCGTGTCGTGACTGACGATTTCACCGTACTCGACCTCGACATCCAGTTCGTCGGCGAGCGTGTCGGTCTGTTCTTCGAAGCGAACGTCCGCCGGCGACTGGACTTCTGCGGCATGGTCGAGCGGTGCTTGGTCGGGGACTTCGTCGAACCGAACGACGATCAAGCGGCCGTCGTCTGGCCTGGCGAGGTCGGCCGCAAGCCGCAGTAGCGACCGCTCGCGCTCCAATTCTACGTCTCGTGTCAGTGCGACCAGTATCTCGTTCCCGTTCCGTTCGGTGACCGATTCTCCCGTCATTAGCGTCTCCGTTTCGGCGAGGACGTTTTTGCCGACTCGGCGACGGACAACGTCTGTTGCGACCCCCTCGCGTTCGATGCGTGGGCGCGCGTAAACTATATACCAGATAATGCTCCCGACGATGATAATCGCCGCTCCCACGAGCGGGACGAGTCCCATCTGCGTGAGCAACAGGAGGCCGCTGATGACGCCGAAGCCCTGCATCCACGGGTAGAGCGGCGATTCGAAGACGGGTTCGTAATCGGCGGCTCCGTGACGGAAGGCGACGACGGCGAGGTTCACCAGCACGAACACGAGAATCTGGAACGCGCTGGCCAACTTGGCGATTTCGAGGATTGGAACGAAGGCGATGAGTAGCAGTACGACGACGCCGGTCAGCGTGATAGCGGAAACCGGGGTGCCGAAACGGTCATTTATCGTCGCGAACGAGGGCGGAGCGAGTTTGTCGCGGCTCATGGCAAACGGGTATCGCGACGACGAAAGGACGCCAGCGTTCGCGGTCGATACCAGCGCGAGAATTGCTGCGCCGATGACCGCCCACACACCGGCTTGCCCGAGCGTCGCTTCCGCGGCGACCGCAACCGGGGTATCCGACCCTGCGATACTCCCTGCCTCGGTTACGCCGACCATGACGGCGACGATTGCGACGTACAGCAACGTCGTGAACGCAAGCGACCCGAGAATCCCTAGCGGGATGTTCTTCCCCGGGTCTTCTACTTCTTCCGCGACACTTGCGACTTTCGTCACTCCGGCATAGGAGACGAACACGAGTCCCGTTGCGGCCAGCAGCCCTTCCAAGCCTCCGACAAAAAACGGCTCGTAGTTGGTCGTTTGGGTGCTTCCAGCGCTTCCCGCAACGAACCAGCCGAGCGCCGCGAGCATGATGACGACGATGCCGACTTGCAGTCTACCGGTCTGTTTCGCGCCGAGCATGTTTACGAGAATGAGAAACGCCGCCAGTCCGAGGGCGACGGGTTTCACCGGCAGGTCGAACAGCAGGACGAGGTACGGGACGCCGCCGACGAGTGCGAGCGCGCTCTTAAACGAGAGGGAAAACCACGTTCCGACGCCCGCGATCGTCCCCAAAATCGGCCCCATTCCGCGCTCGATGTAGATGTACGTGCCACCTGCTTCGGGCATTGCTGTCGCCATCTCAGATTTCGAGAGGGCGGCCGGGACGACTAACACCCCGGCGAGCAAGTACGCGAAAATCACCGCTGGCCCTGCGATTTTGAGTGCCAATGCGGGGAGGATGAAGATACCGCTGCCAATCATCGCGCCGATACTGATAGCGAACACTGCACCGAGTCCGAGGTCCCGTTCGAGCGTTTTTACCATATATGAAATCCCTTCCTGTTATCGAGCGTAACAACTTGTGGTGGCTCTTGTACTGCGATTGTGGACATTACCATCGCTCCGTAATCACGTGGCTAAGAGCGGCCGTGGCGTCGATTGCCTCGATGTCGAGGTCTTCGAATGCGCTCACACGTTGTGGGTCGTTCACTCGTGCGATGACCCGGTTGACGCCGAACTTCGTCCGGGCCAGTTGCGCTATCAACAGATTTGCGCTGTCTTTCGGACTAATCGCCAAAATTGTCGTTTCTTCGTGGACGTCCATGTGACGGAGTTCGGTCGCATCGAGCGATGTGACGTGATGAACCGTCAGTTCAGGGGGTGGGTCGCTCGGTGGCATCGAATCCACCAGCGTAACCGACACTCCTTTGTCGACGAGTTTGGTCGCAACGTCGCGGCCGACGTGGTCACCGCCGACGATGCACGCGTCGGGACTGTCTGTCTGTCGTGTGTCGTTAATCGAATCCTTCTGTGACTGACTCATGGTATAGTTCTCTATTGTTCTCGCTCGGCTACGAGAAGCACCTTGAACTCTTTTGAGAGATGAACGAATATAAATGTAGCTTATTTTCTGCGCCTATCGGAAAAATACGGGCAAAATTTACTATTATGTCCTCTTCAGCATTTGAAGTCATCCGACGGACAGGTGTACTCGTTTCTGATGAGGTCTTCGTCCACCACCTCCAAGCCGAGTTCGTCGAGTTCGCGTCCGATACGACTCAAATCGTCGCTATCGTTCCCGACGACGCTGACGTGGACGTTGTTCTCCCCGGTCATTACTTCCGTCACGCGAACGACGCCGGGAACGTTGAGTGCGGCTTCGGCGAGTTCCTCCCGATTACGGACGGACGCGCTACAGATGATGAGTGTGTAGAGTTGGTAGCCCGCTTGTTCGTAGTTCACATCAGCATCGTACCCCTGAAGAATCCCGTTTTCCTCCAATCGCTCGATACGGTTCCGGACTGTGCTTGCAGAAACGCCTGCGGCTTCGGCGATATCGTTGGAGGTCGTTTTCCGCGCGTCGCGCTGGAGCATATAAAGAATCGTTTGGTCTAACTCGTCAATTCCTTCGAGTGTCATGTACCTGTTCTCGAATCCGTGGAATATATGCCTGTTGAATACGAGAGTCCGTACAACCCGGACTGCACTGGCCGACGATTGGATGTCGAACTGTTGACTTCTACTCTCGCGTAAGTAGGAATATACCGTCCGTTCTACACACGTTGCGTCGAATTATGGGGTGATTTTTTGACTAGGTCGCAGATTATCAGATGAGAATTGGCGAAACTGACTCGATAAAGAAACCCTTTAAACTGTGTGGTCAAAACGTTACGCGAAGCATCGATGTCACCTACTCTCGTTCGAACAGCAACCCCGCCTCTATCGAGGTGGTCACGCTGACCAGTTCACGGCTACTGGTCCCGGTTTCAGAGTCGAGAACCCTCCGGAACACGGTTGCGTATGTCGTTCAGGAAGCTCTCGAACGTGCCACCGAAACCGGTTCATCGGCAACAATCCACTTCGTCTATCCACTCTCGGAGCGACTCACGTACGATTCGGAGACGAAGGAAACGGAGACGGCTCACACGCTTCTCGACCGAGTGGCCGTTTGGGCCGAAGAAGACCTCGGCGACAATGCCGACGACGTGACCCTCGAAACCACGATGGTCGGCGCCCGCGAATACCTGTTCAGCCCTGCAGATTACGCCGATGTTTTCGTCCGGTACGCTCGTGACCACGACCTCGACTGTGCGGTGTTCGACCCCGGGTTCAATCCGATTGGAACAGCGCCGCTCCTGCCACCGTTGGAGGCTGAAGTCCGCAGGACGGGTCTCTCCGTCGAAGAGGCACCAGTCCAGCGAGAACGACGGAGTCCACTGCTGGTAAAACGCGGGACGCTCGCACAGTTCTTTTCTCTGTTCAGCGTCTCGTATCTGTTCTACCTGCTGCTCGCAGGTTCCCTTGCGCCGTTCGAACTCGCGACGGGCGCAATCACCGCCAGTATCGTCGCGGTGTCACTTTGGGGCATCTCGCTTACGACCCCGGTTCACCCCATCCGGACAATTAAACGGCTTGGACGGTTCGCACTGTACATCCCGTATCTGCTGTGGCAAATCGTGAAAGCAAACGTCGAAATCGCTCGGGTCGTTCTCCACCCCGACCTTCCAATCGACCCGAAAATGGTGGAGTTCGACGCCGCCGTGTGGTCTGAACTGCCAGTGACGACGCTCGCAAACAGCATCACCCTCACTCCGGGTACCCTCACGGTGGACGTTTCTCGACGACATTTCACCGTCCACACGCTCACCGGTAGCTCACGCGAGGATTTGTTCGACGGTTCCCTCGAACGAGCGGTTCGATTCGTTTTCTACGGACTCTCGGCCGCACGCATTCCGAGTCCGGTTGAGCGAATGGACAGGGACGAGGAGGATACTCGATGACGCTCATCAACGATATTCTGTTGACGGCCGCCGCGGGATTCGTCCTCACCTCCTTGGTCGGCGTCTACCGCATCATCAGCGGCCCGACGATGCCCGACCGCGTCATCGCCATCAACGTCATCGGTTCGAACGTCGTCATCGTCATCGCGCTGTTGGCGGCGGCTATCGGCGAACCCGGTGCGCTCGACATCGCGCTCGTGTACGCACTGCTCAACTTCCTGTTGAGCATCGCCATCTCGAAGTTCACCGTCGAACGCGGAGGTGTCCTGTGATGACGCCACGGGAAATCGCGGTGCTCGTGCTCGCCGCTGGCGGCGTCTTCTTCGCCGTCGTCGCCGTCATCGGACTGGTTCGACTTCCAGACCTCTACACGCGTGCCCACAGCACGTCGAAGAGCGAGACGCTTGGCGCTATGTTGACGCTCACGGCGGTCGCAATTTCGTTCGGCATCGACCTCTCGACCGTGAAGGTCGTCTTGCTCCTGTTGTTCATGTTCATCACGAATCCAACCGCCGCACACGCCATCACTCGTGCCGCAACCGAACAGGGTATCGAACCGTGGACCGTAGATGAGGACGAATCATGAGCGCGATAGAAATCGCACTACTGGTGTTCGTCCTCTCCTGTGCGCTCGCGACGGCGCTCCTTCGGGACGTTCTCGGTTCGATTATCGCGTTCAGCGCGTACAGCCTCGGCATCGCAATCGTCTGGGTGTTCCTCAGAGCGCCCGACGTGGGCCTCACGGAGGCCGCAGTCGGTGCCGGAGTGATGACCGTGTTGTTCCTGCTGACCATCGCAAAGACGGTTCGACCGACGGACAATCAGACCCTCGAAAACATCGATTTCCGTGCGTTGGGGGTCGCGGTCGCGCTCGTCGCGGTGCTTTCGACGACGCTGTTCGCGCTTCCGCCGGTTGGCGCCGCCGACTCGGCGGTCGCCACCGACGAGGTAACGGAGTACTATCTCGAAAATGCATACGAGGAAACGGAAGTGAAAAACGCTGTGACCGCCGTCCTCGCGTCCTATCGTGGGTTCGATACGCTCGGTGAGGCCGTCGTCGTCTATTCGGCAGGCGTTGGGCTGTTGCTGGTTCTCCACAAGGAGGCGTTCGAATGAACGAAGACACAAACGAGGGTAACGAGGCCGCGGTGAACGACTCACGGATACCCTACGTCGAGAGTCCCATCATCATGGCGACTGTCCGAGTCATCACGCCGTTCGTGTTCACGTTCGGACTGTTCATCATGTTCCACGGTGCCGACACGTCGGGCGGCGGCTTCCAAGGCGGCGTCATCGTCGGCACCGTCATCCTCATGCTCGGTATTGCGTTCGGCATCGAAACGACGCGCGACTGGGTCGGCCCGAAGCTTCCGGTCGCACTCATCAGCATCGGCGTTCTTGCCTTCTTGCTGACTGGCGTCGGTTCGGTGATACTCGGCGGCGGATTCTTGGAGTACTCCGTCTACGGTATCCACCACGCGTCGAAATACGGAATCGAGTTCGTGGAGTTAGCCATCGGCCTCATCGTTTCCAGCATCGTCACCGGCCTCTTTTTCGCCATCGCGGCCGGAATGCGGAACAGCGGAGGTGAGACTGCATGATAGACCTACTCGCGTCTCGAATCTACTACCTCGTCGCGTTCTCTCTGCTAGGTGTTGGCACGTACATGATGATAGGAAATCAGAACCTCGTGAAGAAAGTCATCGGTATGAACATCTTCCAGACGGGGATTTTCCTCTTCTTCATCGTCACCGCGTTCGTCGAGGGAGGAAGTCCCCCACTGCTGACCGCCCCGGAACCGCACGTCAGCCCGCTTCCACACGTGCTGATACTCACGGCCATTGTTGTCGGCGTGAGTCTCACCGCGGTCGCACTCGGCCTCATCGTCCGCATCTACAACGAGTACGGAACGCTGAACGAGGAGGCTATCCAGAAGGTGACCACCGATGAATGACCTCGCTCCCTTGCTGGTCGCGCTCCCCATCTTCGGGTCGATTATGGTGTTCCTCGCCGGACTCGTCCGGTCGGAATCCGGGTGGCCGATTGCAGTGCTCGCGTCGCTCGCGCAACTCGGTGCCGCGGGAATGATTGCGATTCGGGCGTTCGGCGAACAGCCAGTCCAGTACGTCGTTGGTGGGTTCACCGCACCCTACGGCATCGAACTCGTCATCGACGGACTTTCCGCGACGATGGTCGTGCTCATCGCGGTGGTCGCACTCGGTGTCCTTGGCTATGCACGCGTTGCGGGCCCGCGTTCAAACTCGTTTTACGCGACGTACCTGCTCCTCGTCGCCGGACTGACCGGTATGAGCATCACTGGCGACATCTTCAACATGTACGTCTTCCTCGAAATCACGGGGCTGGCGGCATACGCGCTGGTCGCAAGCGGCAGGGGCGGACGCTCCGCGCTCGCGGCGTTGAAGTATCTGCTCGTCGGAACCGTCGGCGCGTCGCTGTTCCTGTTGGGAATCGGCTACGCCTACGTCGCCACGGGAACGCTCAACATGGCCGACCTCTCACAGCAACTCGCGGTGGAGGGGTACACGTCAACGCTCGTGCAGGCGTCCTTCGGACTCCTCGTCGCTGGCCTCTTCGTCAAGGTGGCTGTCTTCCCAGTTCACACGTGGCAACCGGAGGCGTACGCCGGGGCACCGGATTCGGTGAGTGCGTACATCTCCGCGCTCGTCTCGACCGTCGCGGCCTACGCGCTGATGCGCATCGTCCTCTCGGTTTTCACCGTGGACTTCTTGGCCGCTAATTCGTTCGCTCGCACCGTCCTCGTGGTGGGTGCCGTGGTGAGCATCATCCTCGGAAGCGTTCTCGCGGTCACGCAGACCGAAATCAAACGGATGCTCGCGTACTCGTCGGTTTCGCAGTTCGGCCTCGTCGTTGGTGCTATCGCAGTCGCCAACGTCTCCGCGCTGACGGGTGCGATGATTCACCTCGTCGGCCACGCCATCATGAAAGGTGGCTTGTTCCTGACGACCGGCCTGGTCGCAAACTCGACCGGTGACCGCACCATCGACGGTTACGAAGGACTCGCCGAGCGCTCGTCAATCGGCGCGGCGGTGTTCGGCGTCCTCGCGCTCGCGATGGTGGGCGTTCCCCCGGCAGTCGGATTCGTCGGGAAGTGGTACATCGCGGTGGGTGCAGTCGAAGCGGAAGCGTGGCCGCTCGCGGTCGTTATCCTCGCGAGTACGCTTCTCACGCTCGCCTACTTTATCCGGATTGTCGAGCGGATGTACTTCCGTGAACCCGCAAAACCGTCCGAAGCAGTCGAAACCGCGGAAACCGAGATGGCCGCAAGCGTCGTTGCGGATGGACACGGAACCGATGCCGAACTAGCACCTGTCTCGACGGGGATGCGAGCGACGATTCTGGCGGCGGCAGTGCTGGCCATCGTTCTCGGCCTCGGTGCTTTCGAGTACGGACAGCTCCTCGAACCAACGATTGAACGCCTTCTCGCATGACAGAAATAGATTCCCTCAGACCGTTTGCGGCAGTGTTGGTATCGGCTATCGCTATCGTTCCGATTCTCGCCTCGCGAGGACGGCCGAACGTTCGAGAATTTTGGACCATCCTCGCGGCCGTCGCAAACCTCGGTATCGTGGCGAGCATGGTTCCGGGCGTCCTCGACGGAAACGTGTACGTCACCGACTTCGGAACGTTCGTTCAGGGCGTGCAGTTTTCCTTACAAGCCGACGCTCTCGGCATCCTGTTCGGCCTGTTGGCGAGTCTGCTGTGGTTGGTGACGAGTTTCTACAGCATCGGTTACATGCGCGGCTTAGACGAACACGACCAGACGCGATACTTCGCGGCGTTCGCGGCCAGCGTTTCCGCGGCAGTGGGAGTCGCTTTCGCTTCTAATCTGCTCGTCCTTTTCGTCTTCTACGAACTGCTCACGGTGGCGACCTATCCCCTCGTCGCGCACGACGAGACCGACGAGGCGCGCGCCGCCGGGAGAAAGTACCTCGCGTACACCTTCGGCGGTGGCGTTGCGGTACTCGCTGGCGCGGTGCTGGTGTTTTGGATGACCGGCACGACGACGTTCACGCCCGGCGGAATCGCCGACTTGGCGGACGCCGACCCGATGTTCGCTCGTGCCGCGTTCGCGCTGTTGATGACCGGATTCGGCGTCAAGGCCGCGCTCATGCCGCTCCACTCGTGGCTTCCCGATGCGATGGTCGCTCCGACGCCGGTTTCGGGACTCCTGCACGCCGTTGCAGTCGTCAAATCCGGCGTCTTCGGAATCGCCCGCGTCATCCTCGACGTGTACGGGCCTGACGTGGTCGCAGACCTCGGCCTCGGTTTGTTGTTGGCAAGCGTCGCGGCGTTCACGCTCGTCACCGCGAGCATCATCGCGCTCCGACAAGACAATTTGAAGCGCCGACTCGCCTTTTCGACGGTGAGTCAGCTTTCGTACATCGTCCTCGGACTGGCGGTGCTGAATCCGATGTCGCTCGTCGGCGGTCTACTCCACATCCCCGCACACGCGTTCATGAAACTCACGCTGTTCTTCTGTGCGGGAGCTATCCACGTCGAGACGCATACCGACGACATCAGCAACATGGCAGGTATCGGCAAGCGAATGCCGTTGACGATGACCGCCTTCGGCATCGCGGCGTTGGGGATGGCCGGAATCCCGCTGGTCGCAGGATTCGTCAGCAAATACTACCTGCTCATCGGAACCGTTACCGCCGGGGACGTGGTGTTCACCGGCGCACTGCTCGTTTCGGGCGTGCTCAACATCGCGTACTTCTGGCCGGTCATCTACACCGCCTTTTTTGAATCGCCCGGGAAGGCCGACCCGAAACCGGTCGTCGAAAACGTGCTGGGCGGCCGATACGGTGAAGCAGACGCAACTGCCGGAACGGCCACCGATGGCGGCCGTTCCCCCGACGACGACTCTATCGAGCGAGACGACCACGGATACGCACCCGACCACGAGGGTCAAGGAGCCATCGACCGGAGCGAAGCCGAGGCGCACATTCGACCGGAACACGGTCACGACGACAGCCTCGCGTGGGAACACCGTAGATGGAACGGCGACGAATCGACGTGGTTCATGCTCGGACCGATTCTCTTCGCGGCGGCCGGGTCGATTGTCCTCGGCATCGTGCCCGGCAGCGCCGTCTTCCTTCGAATCGTTAGGCTCATCGTCTCCGGCGTTACGGGGGTGACCGTCTGATGGTAGACCCACTCGTTCCGCCGTTCGTTCCGGTTCTGCTCGCCGCCATTTTACTGCCGTTCGTCGGTCGGAAAGTCGGCCACGCGCTCGGCATTCTGGCCACGGCCGCCGTCGTTCCATACGTTTGGCTGTCGCCGGAGGGCCAACACCTCCCCGTCTCGCTGTTCGGTTTCGACGCGGTTCTGTACAACGTGGACGGCTTCTCAACGCTGATGGGACTCATCTTCGGGTTCATCGGTGCAGTCGCCGTCCTCTACTCGTTCTACTCGAAGGCGGACTCGATTCAGACCGCGTTCGCGCTCTCTTACGTCGGGACGAGCCTCGGCGCGGTGTTCGGCGGCGACTGGCTCACGCTCATCCTGTTCTGGGAGCTGATGGCGATTACCAGCACCCTGCTTGTCTGGTACTACGGTGGTCGAGCAGTTCGCGCAGGCTTCCGGTACGCACTCCTGCACGGCGTTGGCGGGACGCTCCTGCTCGGAGCAGTGGTGTGGCACTACACCGAAGTCGGGTCGTTCCTGTTCACGGCGACCAGTGCCGATGTCGGTATGGCGGGTGACGTTGCACCAATCCTGGCCGCAATCGGTATCGGTGTCAACGTCGGGTTCGTCGGCCTCCACGCGTGGCTTCCGGACACCTACCCGCGACCGCACATCGCCGCGAGCGTCTTCCTCTGTGTCTACACGACCAAAACCGGCGTGTACGGAATGTATCGGGTGTTCCCGGACGGTCACCTCACCATCGCGTACATGGGTGCGTTCATGGCCGTCTTCGGCGCGAGCATGGCGCTCTTGCAGAGCGACATGCGACGACTGCTTTCCTACCACATTCAGTCGCAGGTCGGCTACATGGTCGCTGGCGTCGGTATCGGCGGCGCGCTCGCAACCGGCGGCGCGTTCGGCCACGTCTTCAACCACATTCTCTACAAGAGCCTGCTGTTCATGACCGTCGGCGTGATTATCTTCCGGACGGGGGAGGAGAACCTGAAGAAGGTGGGCGGCCTCGCGGGGAAGATGCCGATTACTGCCATCACGTTCACCATCGCGGCGCTTTCTATCGCTGGATTCCCCGGATTCAACGGCTTCGTCTCGAAAGGGATGGTTCTCGCGGCGGCGCACAAGAAACATTACGACATTCTCTGGTATCTCCTACTGGCTGGTGGCGTCGGAACCTTCCTCTCGTTCATCAAACTGGGTTACAGCGCCTTCGTCGAAGGTGAGTACGATAGCTCGGTAAAAGACGCCAACTGGGGGCAGTCGGTCGGCATGATTCTCGTCGCTGGGCTGTGTGTGGTGTACGGATTGTTCCCCTCGGCGCTGTTCGCTATCCTTCCCACGGAAGGGTTCGACTACACGACCTACACTCTCGGGCACATCGAAGAAGGGCTGATACTGGCAGCTATCGGTGCCGTCGGCTACGTGTTCCTGAAAAAACCGCTCAAGAAAGTCGGTCGTGTCCCTGACATCGACAACCTGTACAATCCACTCGCATTGTACGGAACTCGCGCAGTGGTCGTCGGGACGACGAATCTGTACGCTGGCGTTGACCGTGCGGTAGTGAAACTGTCACGCGTTTCGACCGATGCCGTCAAACATCCCGACTCTGCCCTCGGTCGGCTTACCGGCCACGGCCGCGTTCGCTTGAGTGCGGGCATCGGAATGAGCGTCGTCCTCGTGGTGCTCGTTCTGGTTAGCATCCTCTCGCTGATGCTGATATAATCTCCATCTCACGCTTCGAACACCAATTTTCGATTCCTATCAGCAGTTCAGTTTTCAAGCAGTTCTCTAATCTGTCCGACGTTGTCGAGAATATACTCCGGTTGCACAGCGTTTTCGTCGAGACTGTCCGGCGTTGTTACTCCTGACCGCACGAGCACCGTCGTCGCGCCGATACGCTCCCCGAGCGCAATGTCGGTGTCCAATCGGTCGCCGACGACGAGACAGTCTTCCGCTCGAACACCGAGGCGTCCGAGCGCCGCCGCTCCCGCTTCCGGCGCTGGCTTACCGAGGATGTGCTCCGGTTCCCTCCCGGCAACGCCCGCGATGGCGTTGATGATGGCACCCGACCCGGGGACGAGACGTTTCGAGGCCGGAATCGTCACGTCCGGGTCGGTGCCGACGAAGGGTGCACCGTCTTCGAGCGCCCAGAGTGCGCGCGTGAGTTCGTCGTAATCGAACTCGCGGTCGATAGAGCCGACGACCAGTTCCGCGGCGTCTGGGTCGTCACGTACCGTAAATCCCCGTTCGCGCAGGAGGTCGCAGAGATACGTCTCTCCGACGACGAACAGGTCGCGTTCGCCGTACTCGGCTTCCAGAAACTCGGCGGTGACGAGCGCCGACGTGAGCACCTGCTCTTTGCTGATGCTAATGCCGTGTACGGCGAGTCGCTCGATGTACCGCTCGGGTGGTTGTGTCGGATTGTTCGAAAAGAGGAGGAGGTCTGTCCCGTTCTCTCGGAGTGCTCGTATCCCCTCGTTTGCCCCGGGAAGGAGGCTGCCGCCCCGAACCAACGTTCCGTCCATATCCACGATTGCACCGCGATAGCTCGCCATTACGCTGAATAACGAACCGAATGGTGTTCAATCGCCCGCACGAGTTGTGATACGGGAAGTGCGAAAGAAACGCGAACACGAACGATGGTACGGGCATCCAGCGGTTTTGGTGTCGGTTTGTGGTATAATTCTATGCCCACTCACACAGGAGGCTGTTGTGGTAAAGGCGGCAAGGTAAAGGGGATAGGGTGATAGACCGAACATAAGAATGAAACGACAATGGCGACGGGCGCTACTCTACATCAGCGCATTCTTCACTATTCTCGTCGTGTACACGTTTCTCTATTCGTGGGCGATGGGAACCTTCGAAAATGTCGACCGGAGCTTCATCGAATCATTCGCTATCGTCATCGAGACGTTCACGACGACCGGATACGGGATAGACTCCATCTATTGGGATTCCTCGGAGATGAAATTTCTCATGATTGCGATGCAGATGACGGGTGTCATTCTCATTTTCATTGCCTTGCCGCTGTTCGTCGCGCCGTGGATACAGGAGGTGATACGCGCGAGTCCACCGACCTCTGTGGACGAACTGGACGATCACGTCGTCATCTGTGGTTACTCACCACGAGCCGAGACGCTCATCGATGAACTTCTGGCGTGGAACCACGACTACGTCATCGTGGTTAGCGACCGCGAGTCGGCCCTCGATTTGTACGAACAGAACGTCAACGTCGTTCACGGTGACCCCGAATCCGCTGACGTACTCGAAAATGTTCACGTCCAGCAGGCGGACTCGGTCATCGCGGATGCGACCGACGAACAAAACGCCAGTATCGCGTTGGCGGTTCGAGAAGTTTCATCGGACGTGCGGATCATCACCCTTGTGGAGGATGCCAGTCTCACCAGCTATCTCGAATACGCCGGAGCAGACCAAGTGTTCTCCCCGCGCCACCTCCTCGGGCGCAGTCTCGCGGAAAAGGTAACCGCATCTGTGTCTACCGACCTCGGCGGGACGGTCACCATCGGCGAGGATTTCCAAATCGTCGAGTTGTCGATTCAAGACGGCAGTGAGGTTGCGAACACGAAACTCGCGGAAAGTGAAATTCGCGAACGAACAGGGGCGAGTATCATCGGCCTCTGGCGGCGCGGCGAGTTCCAGAGTTCACCGTCTCCCGATGTCCTGCTGGACGAAAATACGATTCTGCTCGTCGCGGGTAGAGGGGCACAACTCGAACGCTTAAAGGAGATGACTCTCTCGAACGAACTCGATACGGCACGCAGTTCGGTCATCGTTGCAGGATACGGAGAAGTCGGTTCGACGGTCGAGAGCGAAATGCAATCGACGGCCATGCGACCTGTCGTGGTCGATAGTGAAGAGAAACCCGGCGTCGATGTCATCGGGAACGTGACCGAGGAGAACGTTCTGCGCGATGCCGGTGTCGAACACGCGAACGCGCTTATTTTGGCGCTCGGCGATGACACGACGACGATTTTCGCCACGCTCGTCGCGCGCGAACTCGCGCCCGGCGTCGAAATCGTCGCTCGGGCCAACGAGACGGACAACATCGGCAAACTGTACAGCGCGGGTGCGGACTACGTCCTCGCACTCGAAACGGTCAGCGGTCGGATGCTCGCCTCGACGATTCTGGACGAGGAGGAAGTCATCTCGCCGGACAAGCAGGTAGACATCGTCCGAACGACCGCACCGGGCCTCGTCGGGAAGAGTCTCGGAGATGCCGAAATCCGTTCTCGAACGGGATGTACCGTCATCGCAGTCGAACGAAACGGCGAAGTCATTACCGACCTCGGCCCGAGATTTACGATTCGGGCGGGCGACCAACTCATCGTCGCCGGGACTGACGAAGATACGAATCAGTTTGCCGAACTCGCACAGTGACGGTTGCCTGCTTTACGTGAGCGCGGCGGCGACCCACCACGTCACGAACGCTTCGATGAACGCCGCGACGACGAACACCGGGAGGAGTCCGAGGAGGATGTAATACGCTCGGCCGAGTTCTCCCGCGAGGTCGGTTGCAGTCGCGGAACCGCGAACGTACGACCACGCTGAACCGCCGAGGTGGAGGCCGAGCGCGCCTGCAATCGCCAGTGCGGGAATTTCGATGATACCGTGCGGCGCGATGAGCGCGACGGCGAGCGACGTGTCGGGAAGCAGTCCGACCACAGCGCCGACGATGAGTCCGTTGAACACGAGTGCGATGACCGTCGGCGCGCCGAACGCGAGTCCGGAGAACGCCGCGGAGATGGAGACGAGCCAATTGTTGGCCGTCAGCATGACGAATGTATCGACGGGGAGGGCACCGAACACGTTCTGGGAGACGTCGGTCTGGAGGCTTTCGAGCGCGAACTGACTGGTTGCGAGCCAGCCGCCAGCAGTTCCGGCGGCGAACAGCGCAGTCGAAACGACGACGAGTCCGGGGCGTCCGAAGACGAACGATTTGAGTTCGCCGAGTCCGCGTCCGAACGCGCCGCGAACCGACCCGCGCGCTCGGGGTTCGAGGGGCGATTTATCGAGATAGAGCGCCGTCTTCAGCACGCCGAGCGTCGGTAGCAGGAAGAACGCGACGACGATTCCGAGGAGGCGGCCAACGCCGAGGAGTTGGAAGAAAAACGAGACGAAGCCGAATATTCCCACGAGGCCAATCACGACGACGAAGTAGGCTCCGACGCGGGCTTTGTTGTTCCACACGAAGCGTCCACTCCGGCGGATTCCCGTTCGGACGCCGACGCCGTCGATGACGATAGCCTGCGGAACGAACATGAACAGGAGGTAGACGAGGAATCCGCCCGGAATCAGTAGGAGGCCACCAAGGAAGACCAACAGAAAGAGCGCAGGGCTAACAGTGACTGAAAGGTACGCCAGTATTCCAATCGGAGTCAGCAAGAAGAGGTACGCAAGCACGCGGACGACCGCGAGTTTGATAAACGTCCACCAGTCGTCGCTCGCACCGGCGACTCCCGACAGGAGTGCCGGTTCGTTTCGAAGCGCCGCCGTGGTCGTGTGAACTTGTGCCGCTTCTGCGATGGCGCGGCCGAGGATTCCTACGACGATTGCGCCGATAACCGAGAGGACGAGGATGGCGATTACTTCCGGCGTGAACAACTCCATCATCGCTTCCCTGATTCGCTCGCTTTCCGCCTCGCTCAGGGTCGATTGGTTGAAATCAATGCCCTGAATCGTCGTGAAAACCGATTCGATGCGGCCCGACCCGAGGAGGAGCAGATAGGCCAACACGACGCCGACGATCGGCACCGACTGTGCGACCATGCCGACGCTCGTCCCGGCGAAAAATACTGGGAGTATCGTCGCAGGCCGGGAGAGGAGGACTGCCCGAACCGAGGAACTTGCGTCACTGAACTTCATACCATTTACATTTCACTCGGGTTAGATATGTGTGATGGTGTCCCCATCGGCAAAATGGGCCACCCGTTGGATTCATCTTCGAAAATGTTCGTTCGGTGGAAATAGCCGCCACTTACCTGTTCTCGAACGGCGAGCGACAACTTCTCCGAGAACGCACCATCGAAATTCCCCCACTAGAATGTTCACGGTAACCGATTAGTCGGTTCTATGTTCAAATTCAGTCGTTCCCTGTCGGTGGGTTATTCGGTTCATAATAAAGGACGATGAGGTGTTTTATACACATGATGATTGCCACAGAAACGAAATCGAAGAAGACGAAAACGACCGAGATGACGCAGGAAGAAGCGGACGAAAAACCGCGTCGTCGCCGGTCGTTTTCGCTCCGCGCGCTGCTTCCCGGTCCCTACGTCCGGTATCCGAAATAACCGCCCGGAAACGCCATCTTCCTCAATTTTTTATCTCATCACGCGGAATCCCCGCTTATGAACGTCAGGCAGGTCATTCCACGCGACGCGATTCCGAGCGTGGACGACCCCGAATTCGGTTCTGCGTACGACGGCGACGACGACGACCGAGTCGTCGTCTTCGCCCCCGAAGAGGGGCCAGCGAGGGCGTATCCGATTCGGTATCTCCACTATCACGAAATCGTCAACGACCGGGCCGGAGGAACGCCGATTGCGGTGACGTGGTGTCCCCTCTGTGGCAGTGCGGTCGTCTACTCCCGTGATAGTGACGGGAAGACGCTTCAGTTCGGCGTCTCGGGCAAGCTCGCGGACGACGACTTCGTGATGTACGACCGCGAGACGGAAACCGAATGGAAACAGTCGAGCGGCGAGGCAATCGCGGGTGAACTCCGTGGCGAATCGCTCACCGTCCTCCCCGCCGGACTCCTTTCGTGGGAACGATACCGCGACCGGTATCCGAACGGCCTCGTCCTCCAGTCGCCGGGGGGCGAGAGCGAAGCGAGCGGCCCCGGCGACGACCCGGAGCCAATCGACTACGACGAGGAACCGTACCGGGCATACTTCGAGCGCGACGGGTTCGGACTGAATGCCCACCGCGGCGGCGATTCGCGCGAATGGAATCGTGACGACTTCGGCCCGAAAACGGTCGTCCTCGGCGTGGAATCCGACGGCGAAGCAGTCGGATTCCCCCTTCCTCGGGTGGAGGTGGCTGGTGACGTTGTTACTGCGACAATCGGCGAAATTGATGTGGTCGTCCTTTCCGGCGACGGGATTCACGCCTACCAAAATCCCGCCCCCGACTACGAGTTCGAACACGACGAGGGGCCGTACTTTTTCGCCGACGGAACCCGCTGGCACGCGGCGAGCGGCGAAAGCGAGGACGGTCGCGAACTGACGCGACTCCCGGCCCGGAGATTGTTCGCGTTCGCGTGGCAAGACGACCACGGCGCGGACAGTTTTTGGTCACCCGAGTAACGCCGACTTTCCGCTACGAACCGCGCTGAACGCCCAAGGGTGCTTTTGGTCGTGCCGGTTGCAGGGGCCTCACATGACGACGACAACAGAAATCGCAGAGTTCGTCATCGAAACTGAGTTCGACGACCTCTCGGGCGAAACCGTCGATGAACTGAAAAAGCGCGTTCTCGACTCGATTGGCATCGCGGTGGGGGCGATGGGAGAAGACCCAGTCGAAGCAGTTCGCGCGACAGTCGAGGAGATGAACGGCGAGGGATGCACACTCTGGGGCGGCGGCGCGGCCTCTCCTCCGGATGCGACCATGCTGAACACTGCATACGTCCGGTATCTCGACTACATGGATTCGTTTCTCGCGCCGGGCGAAACGCCGCATCCTAGCGACAATATCGCGGCGATAATCGCGGCCGGGGAGTACGAGGACAGTTCAGGGAAAGACCTGCTCACCGCGATTGGAATCGCCTACGAGGTACAGGCCGAACTCGCGTGGAACGCGCCGGTTCGTGACCGGGGGTGGGACCACGTCACTCACACGGTCATCTCGGCGACTGCGGGTGCGGCGAAACTGCTCGGACTCGGTTCGGAAGAAATTCGGTCGGCAATCGGCATCGCGGGAACCGCACACAACGCCCTTCGGGTGACGCGAACCGGGGGGATTTCGGAGTGGAAAGGAATCGCTTCGGCGAACGCCGCCAGAAACGGCGTCTACTCGGCCATGCTGGCGAAAAGCGGCGTCGAAGGGCCGACGAACCTGTTCGAGGGCCAGAAAGGGTGGAAACAAATCGTCTCCGGCGATTTCGAGGTCGATTTCTCGCCGGGCGAGCGCGTCCACGACGTGATGACGAAAAAATACGTTGCCGAGACGTACGCCCAATCCGCCGTCGAGGGCATCATCGAACTGGCGGAAGGGGAGGACATCGACCCCGAAGACGTGGATTCGATTCATCTCGACACCTTCGCGGGCGCGAAACTCATCATCGGCGGCGGGGAGGGAAGCCGATACGAAGTGGAGACGAAGGCGCAGGCAGACCACTCTCTTCCCTACATGCTGGCCGCGGCGCTCATCGACCGTGAGATGACGAACGCGCAGTACGACCCCGAACGAATCCAGCGCGACGACGTGCAGGAACTGCTTCGAACCGTGGACGTGGCGGAGGACGACGAGTTGACCGACCGATTTGAGACGGGCGAGATGCCAGCGATTATCGAAATAACGATGGCGGATGGAACGACACACCGCGTCGAAAAGGACGATTTCGAGGGCCATCCAAACAACTCGATGTCGTGGGAGCAGATAGAGACGAAGTTCGAGCGGATGACTGAAGCGAGATACGACCACTCACGGCGGGAACGAATCGTGGACACCATACTGCAACTCGAAAATCATGATGCCGCAGACCTCGTGGCGCTCCTCGACTGATTTTTCGTCGCTAATCTCTCACTAACTCGGATAGTCTTTGTTGCCTGGTAACCTATGACATTGTGGATGGGGTGTCAATGTTACCACCTGAGTGTCATTATATCGGCGAGTAGAACGAGCATATTCGATAAGCGCTTCCAAATCTATTCGCGTTTATCCGCCGAAATTTGGCTCCTCGGGCGTTTTAATTGCTTATACGAGGTTAGCCATTCCCGTCACCGGTGGCGGCTGAATTGAACGGTACTGTGGGTTGAAATACAGTCGCGGCATCACGAGTAATTGGCCGACACGGGGCACAACGGTGCTCCCGACGTTGGCCGAGGTTACAACCATGAAGAAAGCAATCAGGCTACTACTCGCACTCTCGCTCGTCGGCGCGCTGTTCGCCGCCGGGTTCGCCGGAACCGCCGCCGCAACCGACAAACACGACAAAAAGGACAAATGGTGGAAAAAAGTAGAGCAGAAACAATCGAGTTGGCAGTACGCTGACTCCGACGTTGACCAGAAGCAGTACGTGAAGCAGTCCAACGCCAACAAGCAGAGCTACGCGGTCGCTAAGGCGTACTACGGTGAAGCCGAGGCCGAGCAAGAAAACGAGCAGTACAACACGAACGTCCAGTACGCGGACTCCGAAGCTGAAAACGAAAACGAGCAGAAGCAGAAGGCATAAGCTCGCAGCACACTCGGCGCTGAATCATCGAGGGGAATTCTCCCCACACAATCGCGTTTTCGGTTTTTTTGTACGACACGACAGAGATGGCCGTGCTTTTCGTTTCGGTAATCCGGAGTACGGTACTGGTGTCCGCCGAATAACAAAGGACGAGTGTCTCTTTCGGAGGAGTATGTCCGGACGGCGGAGTGGGAGTAATCAGATAAATAAGTTGAACCACGAAACGATCATAATCTGCGTCGTTTTGCTCTCCGTGCTGGCGGTCAGCGTCGTTTTCGGCGCGATGGTTGGGACAAATGTGGCCAGTTCGACGGTTCAGAGTGGGCCGCCAGCAGGGGATTTCGCACCTATCGAGGATACCGCGGATGCGTGTGTCCCTGACGAAGGCGACACTGTTCTGTGGCATCTGGAACGCTACGGTACCGGGTGTCCAGAGCAAACTGGCGGTTCTCCTGTGGGGAAGCGAACCAACGGAATCGACTCTTCGCCGTGAAAATCGACGCTGAGAGGGATGGTCGAACGGCAGATTCGACAATCACAAGGATGCGCCAGCGCACTTCGCGCGAACGGTGAGCGGAGCAAACCGTGAGCGCAACCCCGCGTTGGCGGGGTGGAGCGGGGGAGACTGCGGTGGCGGTGCGGAGGCGGTTACTGTGGAGTCGGGAACTGCTCGTCGTTCGTTTCACTTCACACGTTCGAGAACACTGATTTAAGTGGTGTCGAACTATTCTATCCGCCCCACTTCTTTTGTAGGTGTTCGTCGTACCGGATTCGGGGGTTTCATGACCGACAGAGCATTCGACTTTCTGCACGTCAACGAGCGCGAATCGAAACCACGCGAGAAGGGAATCACAGAGATGCGCGGGCCGTACTACGACCCGATGGGGCCGCGCGAGCTACAGGACATCCTCGACACGATGGGCGAGTACGTGGACATCTACAAGTTCTCGGGCGGGTCGTTCGCCCTGATGCCCGAGGACGTAGTGGAAGAACTCATCTCGGTGTGTCACGACTACGACGTCCAAGTTTCGACGGGCGGATTCATCGAGAACGTTCTCGTACGCGACAGCGACAAGGTAGAACAGTACGTCGAGGAAGCCGGAAACCTCGGCTTCGACATCGTAGAAATTTCCTCGGGGTTCATCGCCATCGACACCGATGATCTGGTGGCGCTGACCGAACTGGTGCAAGACCACGGCCTCAAGGCGAAACCCGAAATCAACGTCCAGTTCGGCGCTGGCGGGGCCTCGGCGGTCGAAGAACTGGAGAGCGAGGAGGCTATCGACCCGGCGAGCGCGATTCGGGAGGCAAATCGCCATCTCGACGCCGGAGCATACAAAATCATGGTCGAATCGGAAGGCATCACGGAGCAGGTGCGCGAGTGGCGAACCGACGTGGCCTTCGCTATCGCCAACGAGGTTGGTATCGAAAACTGCGTGTTCGAGGCCGCAGACCCGGAGGTGTTCGAGTGGTACATCAAGAACTTTGGGCCCGAGGTGAACCTGTTCGTGGATAACTCCCAAATCGTCGAGTTGGAGTGCATGCGCTCCGGCCTGTGGGGGAAAAAGAGTTCGTGGGGACGGGTGGTGTCCTACGACGGCGAGGAGTAGAAACGCCACCTCGAATCGGTTCCCGCACCAGTCCGCCATTCCCTATTTACACTTCGGTAGCGACTGCCATCCATGGAGTACGAGACGATACAGGACACGGACATTCCGAAAATCGGCCTCGGAACGTGGCGAATGGAGGGCGCGACCTGCCGAAACGCGGTCGCAACAGCACTCGATTTGGGCTATCGACATATCGACACCGCACAAGCCTACGGAAACGAGCGACAGGTCGGACAGGCCATCCGGAATTCGGATGTCAGCCGCGATGAGGTCTTCCTGACCACCAAGGTGTGGCCGATGCACCGGAAATACGACGCGATTATCGACTCGATTCACGAAAGTCTGGCGCGACTCGGAACGAAGTACGTCGATTTACTGCTCATTCACTGGCCGAATCCGGCAGCGTCCACCAGCGAAGTGATGCGTGCGTTATCGGATGCGCGAAGTCGCGGACTGACCAGACATATCGGCGTGAGCAATTTCGACGCAGAACAGCTCGAATCGGCGCAAGAGAGCGCAGATGCACCGATTCTCACCGACCAAGTACAGTTCCACCCGTACAGCCCTCAGCGTGAGCTGCTCGACTACTGCCAAGCAAACGACGTGGTGCTGACGGCCTACAGTCCGCTTGCCCACGGCGGGGCGATGCACGATGAACCCCTCGCGACACTTGGCACAAAATACGGCAAAACCCCGGCGCAGGTCGCGCTTCGCTGGGTCGTCCAGCACGAGGGCGTAGTGACGATTCCGAAATCAACGAGCAGAGCGCATTTAGAAGAAAATCTCGACATATTCGATTTCGAATTGACCGAAACGGAGATGGAAGTCATCAGTCGCCCGTCGCGCGTTCGAACCGGGCTGTCGATGCTTCGCGGTCGATTCGGGGTGTAAAATGAGCGTCACGAGCCAACTCAGAACGTGGCTTCCGCTCGTCCTTCGAGTGCTGATTGCCCTTCTCGTCGCGCTTCCCGCCGCTGGCAAGTTTTTGGATTACGCCGGACAAGTAGAGTTTTTCACCAGCCTCGGTATTCCGGCACCCGAACTGATGGTTCTCGTGGTTGGCACTGTCGAGGCGGCATCTGCTGTCATGCTTCTACTGGGAATCGCCGGGCGAGTCGCGGCGCTCGCACTGACGAGCATCATGCTCGTCGCCATCGTCACCGCCGGGGCGAACCCGCTTAATCTCACCATACTGCTCGCGTCGCTCGTCGTTCTCGCTCTCGGCACTGGGCCGTACTCGCTCTGGGAACCGGAAAATCGACTTCGGCAGTCAACTGCATGACGGTGAGCGACTGACCAGTCGCTCACCGTCTTTTTGGTTGCTCACGTCTCCCTTTTCTCGCCTTTCGCTTTCCTCACTTCTCTCGTTTCACTGTACTCGCAATCCGTTCACTATCCGCGACCCGACTCGAAAGCTGTTCTCCACTCCGAGTTCCACGGCGGGGTCGCCGAGGTTCGATGGCGGATGTATGCTGATAGCCAACTGCCGATGGTTGGTCGCTACATCGGAATTTCGACCAGCATCATCTCGTCGCTTTCGACCGCGGATTGCAGTGCATCTCCGATTTCGTTCCACGATTCCGCGCGAATCGCGTCGATACCGAAGCTTTCGGCGAACGCCACGAAATCCGGATTTGTCAGTTTGGTGCCGTAGTGTTCCTCGCGGTCTTCTTCTTGTTCTTCGGTGATGAGTCGATACTCGGAATCGTTGAACACGACTATCGTGTAGCCACAACCGAGTCGCGTCGCCGTCTCGATTTCCGCCGCGTTCATCATGAAACCACCATCCCCTGTCGCGACCACGACGTTCGAATCGACCGCGAGGTCTGCTGCGATTCCGCCCGGAACCGCGATTCCCATGCTGGCCAGTCCGTTGGAGATGATGACCGAGTTCGGTTCGTAGGTCGGAAACGCCTGCGCGATGGCCATCTTGTGACTGCCGACATCGGAGATGAGCACGTCTTCGTCGGCCATCACATCGCGGAGGATGGGCAGGAGGTTCCGTACCGTCACGGGGTCGGGTTCGCCCGGCGTGCTCGTCGTCTGCTCCACGAGTGCTTCGCGCTGGTCGCGGTACCAAGCTTCGGGGCAGGCCACATCGACGTTGTCGAGCAGCGCGTCGAGCCCCGCGGAAATGTCACAGACGATTTCCACGTCAGGGTTGTAGTGTTCGTACACTTCGGCGGGTTCGTGGTCAAGATGGACGATATTCTTGTCGAGGTTCGGGTTCCACTTCTCGGGGTCGTGTTCCGCGATGTCGTAGCCGACGGCGAGGATGCAGTCCGCCCGCGAGATGGCGTCCGCGGATTCGCCGTTTTCCCCCGAATCGAGCGTGAAAAGAGAGTGGTCGTTCGCGTCCGAGAGCGCCCCTTTTCCCATATAAGTTCCGACGACCGGAACCGCGGTTTCCGCGACGAACTCGCGGAGGCTGTTCGCGGAGCGCGTCCGAACCGCACCATTTCCGGCAATGACGAGCGGATGGTTCGCGTTTTCGAGCAGTTCTGCGGCCTGCTCCACGGACTTTTGGTCAGGGTCGGGCCGTCGAACCTGCTTTCGCGGTTCGAGCGGTTCGGCGTCAGTTTCCTCGCCCGCCACGTCCTCCGGAAATTCGAGGTGGGTCGCCCCGGGCTTTTCGTACTCGGCGAGTTTGAACGCCTTCCGAACCGATTCGTTGACGATTTCCGGGTCGCTCAACTGTGCGTTCCACTTCGTCACCGACCGGTAGGTGTGAAGGATTTCGAGCGCCTGATGGCTCTCCTTGTGGAGTCGTTCGAGTCCGGCCTGTCCCGTGATTGCCACGAGCGGACTTTTGTCGAGATGGGCGTCTGCAACCCCCGTCAAGAGATTCGTCGCGCCCGGCCCGAGCGTCGAGAGGCAGACCCCTGCCTGCCCGGTCACGCGCCCGTGAACGTCGGCCATGAACGCCGCGCCCTGCTCGTGACGCACGGGAATGAACTCGATGTCCGAATCACGAATCGAAAATAATACGTCTTCGAGTTCTTCGCCGGGAAGGCCGAACACGTACTCGACTCCCTCGATTTCGAGACACTCGACAAGTAAGTCGGATGCTTTCATCGTCGGAGGTACGACGGAGGGCGATTAGTTCTTGTTGGCACCTCTGTAAGGGGGTCGTTTAGAGGCGTGATGAGTCCGATGCTAACTGTTAGTTACGCTCAGTAGTCCAGTTCGGGACCAAGAGTTTATTGAACTATGGGATGGTGATTGTAAAAGTGTGATAGGAACGAGCATTCCCTGGTGTGTGGGCGGATGACGGACGGCGGATTGATTGCACTCGTCACGTTCGGTCTGAGCATCGGGGCCTTGTGGGTCGGTGCGGAAGTATTCGTGTCCAATGCAGCTAGGGTAGCACGTCGCTTCGGCCTCTCAGAGCTTGTCGTCGGTCTCACGGTGGTCGCGCTGGGAACTTCGGCACCGGAGGCTGCCGTCAGTATCGACGCCGCGCTCGTCGGAAATGGTAATATCGCAGTCGCGAACGTCGTCGGCTCAAATTTCTTCAACATCGGGGTCGTTCTCGGCGGAATCGCTGTCGCCGTCGGCGTTCGAAGTTCTTCTCGGATGGTTCGCCGGGACGGATTGGCAATGATACTCTCGGCATTGCTGATGTTGGCGCTTCTGTGGAACCTCCAAGTGAGCCGTCTCGATGGGATTGTCCTTCTCGTTACGTTCGTCGGCTATCTCGCCATCCTGTTTATCCGACCGGACGAACCGGTGAAACCGCCGACTGATGAACGTGCGACAACGTGGCACACGGCCCTCCTTCTTGTCGGCGGGCTTGGCATCATCGTCGTTGGCGCGCACTTCCTCGTGGAGTCGGCGGTGTTCATTGCTGCGGCGGTGGGGCTCTCCGAGTGGGTCATCGGGGAGACTATCGTGGCAGTGGGCACGTCAACCCCGGAGGTCGTCGCCTCCGCCGCTGCCGCCCGGAAAGGAATGGGCGATATTGCCGCTGGCAACCTCATTGGGAGCAACGTGTTCAACTCACTGTTCATTTTAGGTATCACGTCGACGCTAACGCCTATCGAGGTCGTCGAGACTGCCGTTGGGACTACAATCTGGCTGCTTGGCCTCTCCGTGCTCACCGTCGTACTCCTCGGAACGAAAGGAAAGTTAGGTCGGCTCGAAGGGGCAGTGCTCGTAGTGATAAACCTGACCCGGTGGATACTTGACGTATTGTAAGTGTCGGATAGATACTGAATCGGAGACTCACCTGTCCACGTTGCCTTGGCATATCTTCTGCAACAGACATCCTCCGTACTGATCAAAGTTAGAGAGCACGTTCAAAATTTTCCACAGCCGTTTTCGGAACGACCTCTCGGAATTGTCCGACCCACGTTCGCGCCCGGAGCGTGTCGCCGCACCGCTGTTTCAGCGCCAAAAAGACCGCCTCAACGATTGACCGCTGGTGGTTGACATCGTCGTCGAGGCGATTGTCGTGCGCCGTATCCAGTGAATAGAACTCACGGTGCTTGATACTGGCCGAACGCTATCGAAGAGCATGCGGCGGTGACGAGGTTTATTGTTCTTCATCCCGACAGAGACTTAGAAGGGGTTTCCAGTGAGTCAACAGGAAGCGGAGCAGTCCGAGGGGGAGGGACAGATGCGAGCGGAGGAACCGATGGAGGATACGCAGGCCGAGGAGTTCCGGGCCAGCCAATCGCCGCAGGAACGTCGCATGGCGGAAAAACGGCAACGACGGCGGGAACAACGCGAAGCCGAAATCCGGGCGGAAGAAGAAACCTCGGCCGACACGGTTCACCTCAAGGTGTTCCGGTACGACCCGGACGTTCCGGAAAAGCAAAAGCCGCGATTCGACCATTTTCACGTTCCATACGAGCGCGGGCTGACCGTGTTGGACGCGCTTCTCTACGCCCGCGACGAGTTCGATTCGACGCTGACCGTGCGCCACTCCTGTCGGCAGGCCATCTGCGGAAGCGACGCCGTGTTCATCAACGGTCGCCAACAACTCGCCTGCAAAACGCAGGTCACCGAACTGGACGAACCGATACAGGTCGAACCGCTTCCGCATCAGGAAGTCATCAAAGACCTCGTCGTGGATATGGAACACTTCTACGACCAGATGCACGCGATAGAGCCGTTTTTACAGACCGACTCGCTTCCGGACGACGAATTGGTTGAACAGCGCCAATCGCGCGAGAACCGGGAGGAAATCAAGATGGCCACGCGCTGTATCTGGTGCGGTGCCTGTATGTCTTCCTGCAACATCGCGGCGGGGGACAATCAGTACCTCGGCCCGGCGGCCATCAGCACGGCCTACCGGTTCGCCATGGACGAACGCGAGGACGAGGCGGCGACGGAACACCGAATCAACCTCATGGACCAAGAACACGGCGTTTGGCGCTGTCAAACCCAGTTTTCCTGTACCGAGGTGTGCCCGAAGGACATCCCGCTGACCCAGCACATTCAGGAACTCAAGCGCGAAGCGGTGAAGCGAAACCTCAAATTCTGGTAATTTTTATTATCACTTGCGTTGTCGTTAGATCGCATGACGTCGAATCGAAGGGACAGGGCTAGCATATCGCCCGAAAGCCGAAACTGTGGGCGATGGTGTTCGTCACCATTTCTTCCACGCTGACAATTCTCCTGTGGAACACGAGAGACGCGGCGTGGCCGGGAGCTCTGACTGGTGGGGGTGTGACGCTGTACCTGTTCGCCGCCGCGAAGATTAACGAGTGGGCCTCTCGTGGCGATGGTCGTCCCACTGCCCGACCTGAACTCTGGTTCGGCGTGTGGTTCGTCGTCTCCGCGACTTTTGCCCTGTTGGAACTGCCATCCTCCAGTGGCACCGTTGTTGGAATTGCACTGTACGGCCTATTCGTCGGCGCGGGTGTAACTATCGGCCTCTTTCTCGTGGCTCTTCTGAACCGTGTGTTTTTCTCACGATAACTGGGTTTGGGTGAGGTCTTAATTGTTCAGCCGAAAGGGTGCGCCAGCGTGATTCGCGTGAGGGGTGAGCGAAGCGAACACCGAGCGTACTTCCGCGCTGGCGGGGAGGTGTGGGGAGACTACGGTGCGGAGGCGGTATTTGGAGTCGTGATTTGCTCACTCTCGTCTGATTGTACAGTGTTTCAGCAAATCACGACTCCAATCATACCGCAAACCGCCCCGCACCGCAAACTACATGCCTCCCCAACCGATTCCCATCATTCGTTTCACTCATTCCGGTCATCCCTCGCGCGGAAATCAGCAGGCTCTCGGCGTGACTCGCGGTTACACCGCTCGCTTTCGAGATTTCGGAGAAATCTCGCTTGCCTCAAGCCTGCCGACGTACGCGCCATCATGGTTTATCGAAATTCCGTAACTCGAATTTCACTCAGGATTTTCGAACTCCTCCCGTCGCACACAATTCAGGTAATAGATTGGACGCTATCCTCCCCGAAACAAATGACAATTCACCGAAAGGAATTACCCCACTCCGCCCAACTACAGTACGATGGCAGCGCTACCAATGGACTTGGCGCTCACCGTCCTGATGGGTGGGTTCTTACTCGCCGTTCTGTTCTTCGTCCTCCGGGTCGAAGACTGGCGGTCGTACACGCCCGCGGGAGGGGGGTTGGGGCAAGTCGAAGAGCGACGCGTCGAATACGCAGAGAAACCGAGCGGAATCCTTCGCTGGTTGACGACGGTTGACCACAAGGACATCGGCATGCTGTACGGCCTGTATGGTCTCATCGCGTTCATCTGGGGGGGATTGGGTGTTCTTCTGATGCGAATCGAACTCCTTGCTCCCGACATCGACCTCATGCAGGCGGGGTTCTACAACGCGCTACTCACCACGCACGGGTTGACGATGCTTCTCCTGTTCGGAACGCCGATGATTGCGGCGTTTGCGAACTACTTCATCCCGCTGCTCATCGGGGCCGACGACATGGCATTCCCGCGCATCAACGCTATTGCGTTCTGGCTCCTGCCGCCCGCCGCAATTCTCGTCTGGATAGGCTTCCCGCTCGCGGCGATGGGAACGGGTATTCAAGCCCCGCAGACGAGCTGGACGATGTACACACCGCTTTCGGCGGAACAGCCGAGCCCCGCGACTGACCTGATGATTCTTGGCCTGCACCTTTCTGGTATCAGCGCGACGATGGGGGCGATAAATTTCATCGCTACCATCTTCACCGAACGCGATATCGGATGGCCAGAACTCGACCTGTTTTCGTGGACGATGCTCACGCAGTCAGGGCTCATCCTGTTTGCGTTTCCGCTGTTGGGCAGTGCGTTCATCATGCTCTTGCTCGACAGAAACTTCGGTACCACCTTCTTCGCGGTGGACGGCGGTGGCGGGCCGCTCCTCTGGCAACACCTCTTCTGGTTCTTCGGCCACCCCGAGGTGTACATCCTCGTCCTGCCGCCGATGGGTCTCGTTAGCCTCATCCTCCCGCGCTTCTCCGGTCGAAAACTGTTCGGCTACAAGTTCGTCGTCTACTCGACGCTCGCAATCGGCGTCCTCTCGTTCGGCGTCTGGGCGCATCACATGTTCGCCACTGGAATCGACCCGCGAATTCGCGTTAGCTTCATGGCAGTGTCGATGGCGATTGCGATTCCGAGTGCCGTGAAGGTGTTCAACTGGATTACGACGATGTGGAACGGAAACCTCCGGATGACTGCGCCGATGCTGTTCTGTGTCGGGTTCGTCCAGAACTTCATCATCGGTGGCGTCACAGGTGTCTTTCTGGCGTCTATTCCCGTGGATTTGGTGCTTCACGACACCTACTACGTCGTTGGCCACTTCCATTTCATCGTAATGGGTGCCATCGCGGTCGCTTTGTTCGCAGGCGTCTACTACTGGTTCCCGATTTACACCGGAAAGATGTATCAGACGAGACTCGCCCACTGGCATTTCTGGTTGACGATGATCGGCTCGAACGTCACGTTCTTCGCCATGATATTCCTCGGCTACGGCGGCATGCCGCGCAGATACGTGACCTACCTTCCGCAGTTCACGACGTGGCATCAAGTCGCGACCCTCGGGGCGGTTATCCTCGCAATCGGTCAACTCATCTTCATCTGGAACATCGTCCAATCGTGGCTCGAAGGCCCAGTTGTCGAGGACGGCGACCCGTGGAATCTCAAAGCCGACGGAATGGAATCACCGGAGTGGACGTGGTTCGAGAAGAAACGCGAGACAGCGTTGGCGGACGGTGGCGAAACGGCTAATAGCGAATTGGAGGGGGAAAGCGAATCTGACGGCGAGCGCGAATCAACGGAGGATGATAACTGATGGCCGAGACGGAAGCCAACCCCGAATCGGAATCCGACGTCGTGTTCGACCGCGAAACCCTCCTCGACATCTCGGTTAACATCGTCCCGATGGTCATTCTCCTCTTCTTTATCGTCCTGTTTGTCGTCTGGACGCCGTGGTCGGGGGAACCGCTGATTTCTGCGATGTCCCACCTGCTGACCATCATCCCCTTCGTCTTGCTCGGCCTACTGACGTGGATTGCGGCCCACTACGTCAGATAGCTTTTCTGCTCTCAGTCCAAATTTATCGAAATCCGTTCGCCGGTTCGCGCCGATTCGTATGCGGCCTCGGTCAGCGCAGTCACGGCGAACGCATCGCGGGCGGTTGCGGGCGGTTCCTTCCCGCTCTCGATGCAGTCGATGAACGCTCCGGCTTTGCTCTCGTGGACTCGGTTGTCCATGTACGGAATGACGGTCGTGCTGTCCTCTTCGATTTCGGTCAACTGACGCGGTTCCCACTGTCTTCCTTCGAGATAGAGCGCGCCCTCGTCGTCCCAAACGTGGATGTGCTCGCGCACGCACGGCGCATCGCTGTACACTGAAATGCTGGCAGACGACCCGCCTTCGAACTCGACGATGAGCTGTGCGCGTTCGTCCACCCGATTTTCCTCGTCGGCGAATTTCATCTCCGCCTGCACCGAGGTCGGTTTCAACCCGGTCGTCCACAGAACCGCGTCGATGAGGTGACTGCCGGTGTCGTAGAGGTTGCCGCCACCGGAGAGGTCGGGATCGGTTCGCCACGTCTCCTCGAACCGGGAAATCCAGTTCTGCGTGATTTCGGCGCTGATGAACCGCGGCGTCAGATTCGTCTCGTCCCATCGCTCTCGCGCCCGGATGAACGCCTGATTCAAGTGTCGTTGATAGCCGACCATCAGCAGTTGGTCACTCTGCTCGCTTCGCTCGGTGAGTTCGCGGGCCTTCCCGCGGTCGGTCGTAAGCGGTTTGTCACAAAGGACGTGAAGTCCCTCGTCCAGCGCGGCCATCGTCTGCTCGTAGTGGAAGACGTGCGGCGTTCCGATGAGAACCGCGTCCAACTCTTCGGCAGCCAGCATTTCGGTGTACTCTTCGTACCGCGAACCTTGACCGACGTAGAGGGTATCTCCGGCCTCGTCTCGGGCCGGTTCGCTCACGTCTGCAATCGCGACGACCGTCGAACGTGGGTCTTCTTCGAACTGTCTACCGACTGTCGTGCCGATGTAGCCACCGCCGATGACGCCGACGCGGAGCTTTTCGGGATTTGTGGTTGTTCCTGACATAATTTCACCGTACGAGGACAAAAATCCGTACTGTCGTACAGTGCGGAGGGGCTTAATTCATGCCCTCGTGGCAAGTTCCAGTACCGCTTCCACACGCGTCACTTACGATTCGTACGAGAGCGAGACGACCCGCCCGTCGCCGTAGATGACGTATATCTCCTCGGCACCGTCGCCGTCGAAATCCGCCAGCGCCGGATGGGTGTAAATTGGCACCGACCGTTCGTAGGTCGCCAACACGTTTCCGGAGTCAGGCGCGACGACGGTTACCTTTCCGTCGTTCGTGGCGGCCACGATTTCCGTCTCGTCGTCGCCGTCCACGTCGCCGACGATTGGCGGCGGCGTCATCTGCGTTTCCGTCGTCAGCGAGGTTTCCCACTCGACGCTCCCGTCGGTCGCGTCGAGCGCGAACAGCGTGCCTTCGCGGGAGACGGCGTACACTTCCGGAGTTCCGTCCCCGTCTCCGTCCGTAATGTCGTGCACTGCGGCGAGGTCGCCGACCGACCGCCGCCATTCGACGCTTCCGTCAGCGCCATCGAGAACGACGATTTCGCCGTCCGAGGTCGCAACCGAAATCTCAATCGCGGGGTCGTCGTCCGCTTGTCCGTAACCCATCCAGAGAACGGAGCCGGTGATGTCGTCGTTTTTCCAGACGGTTTCGTTGTTGCCGTCCAACAGACGGACGTGGCTACCGCCTCCGGGTGTGACACCGACCGCGAGTTCGTTGCTGCCGTCCGCATCGAAATCATCCGCCATGGGGCGTGCCCACACCATGCCGCCCAAATCCCGCGACCAGAGTTCGGTTCCGTTCGTTCGGACGAGCGAGAGTTGTCCCTGTACGTCCACGACGGCGGTTTCCGGCTCGGAATCCGCTGTGAGGTTCGCAACTACCGGTTTCGTGTAGCCGTACTCATCGAGTTCGTGTCGCATCTCTTCGTCTCCCGAAAGTACGTCGTAGGCTGTCACACGCTCTTCCGTGCTCGCGGCGAGAACCTCCTGCGTGCCGTCGCCGTCGAAATCGGAGACGGTCGGGTCGGCGACGGCGTGAATCGTGCAGTTTGCGGGCGGAACTTGGTATTTCCAGACGGTGTCCCCGGTTTCGCCATTGAGTGCGAATAGGCCGCATCCAGTTCCGTTTCCTCGGTCGCTAATCGGTGCGAAGACGAACGATTGATTTCCAATCGTGGCCGCCGCCGGAGCGTGATGATTTCCTTTCATATCTCGGCCGGTGTCGCTCACCCAGCGTTCCGAGAGGGTTCCGCCGTCGTCTCCCGTAAACGCGACGACGCCGACACCCGCGAGGACGGCGACGATGATGAGGAGGACTGCTCCGGTTGCGAAGCGCATCGGTTACAGTTGGCAGTCATCGGGCAAAAGCCCTGTCCATCGGTGGCCGGATTCGAGCCGTGAACCACGGTTATCAGTCGATTTTCGTCGCCGACTATATTGGAACCGGCCCCGCCGTTCCCGGCCTCGGTGGATGCCAGCCGTCGGACAGTCTGAAGATGGCGACATCTTCGTTCTCGAACGCGAGGTGATACTGTGGCGATGTCACCATCCTCGACACCATTTCTCTCGGCTGTTCCCGCTGCATCCCGCGAACCGTGTAGGTGCCCTTCGGGATGTAGACGTAATCCGGATGGACGTTCATCTGCATCAATCGCACGGTCAGGCAGTTAGAACTGTGACACCGCGACAGTTGGCGGAACTGTCGTAACTGCGTGCTGTACTGTTGGTGCCCTTTCCATTCGACGCCCCACGGAGCCACCAACATCGTTCTGTCCGTTTGCTGTGGGAACCACTCCGCGGCATCACCGAGAACGACGAACTCCGCCGATGGGTCGGTGTTCTCTTTCGTCCACTCCATCGCTTCCACGTCCCCGTCGGTCACGAACTGCGGGAGCGACGGGCTTCCGGCGTGGGCATTCAGCCCACCTGTCGCGTACAGCGCGCCGCCGCTGAGACTGATGGTGACCAGTACCACGACTGAGAGCGTTACGATTTCTTCCCGGCCAAGCATTCCCGACGATTCTCGTCGAAGCCACGGAACGAGTCCGGTGAAGACGAACCGCGAACTCACGAGCGCCGCGATGAGAAATATGAATCGAGCTTCCTCGATTGTTACGGCGATGAGCAACAGCCACGCTGGGAGGAAATACTCGCGTTTCAACACTAACCAGAGACAGCCGACGATGGCGGTTAGATGCCACACCGACAACAGTGGCGATTCGCTGAACTGCTGTTCGACTAGTCGTTCGAGCGTCGGAATCGTGTTCCCGATTCCGCCGTGCGTTCCCGCCGCGGCGGTGAACACGGTCGAACCGTGTGCGACCAGTACCGAACTCCACCACGGTGTCGTCAGGAGAACGCCACCGACGCCGACGAACAGTCCTCGGAGCAAACCGTTGAGCGACCGGTCGAACCGAACGTACAGCAGGAGATAGCTCATCACGAAGAAAATAGTGTACATCGGATGGGTGAGAATCGTCAGCGTGAAGGCGACGAGCGCGGGAACGAGCCACCTCGTATTCTGTTCCCGAAAGAGATGTAATCCGGCGTAAAGTCCGATGAGCGAAAACAACAGAGCTGGTGCGCGAACGATGCCTCCGGCTGAGATGTGCCACTGCAAAACCGGCGGACTGACGGCGACGATGAGCGTCGCCAAGGACGCTTGTGGGCGTGACCCCAGCAAATCGCGCGTGAAAAAGTACAGCGGAATCAGGTACGCGATGCTGACCAGTCCAGGAAGATACCGCGCGATGGTAAACGGGTCGAGTCCGGTCACGTCGAGTAGTACCGCAGAAACGTAAAACATGAGCGGTGGGTACGCGAACGGCACCCCATCGGCGGTGTACCCCGGTATGGTTTCGGGGAGCGCGTATCCGTTTTCGACGATACGTTCCGCGATGTGGAGGTAGAGTCCAGCGCCGAACGACGGGTACGAATGCGAACTCACGTAAAAATAAAGAATACAGATTCCGGCCAGCAGTCCCGGAACGAGCCATGGCAGTTCGTATCCAAGTCCGCGCGATTCCGGCGTCGTTTTCGAATCCGTCTGATGGCTGGCCATGGGTGGAATCCGAGCGGCCGCTCAAGAACGCGTGGCGGCGGTATTCTCGTTCGAGAAAACTATCGCAGGATTCACTCTTTGTTATCCAGTGGCTATCCGGATGATACCGTCGAATACTGATTGTGAAGTGATGCTAGGTGTTCGTTCACGCCGCGGTAACGGTTGCTTGCGACGGTCGTCGCGGCCCGAACGCACAAAAATCAAAATTATTCGTATCGCAGCGCGTCGATGGGGTCTGTCTGGGCGGCGTCCCACGCGGGATAGATTCCCGCGAGGACGCCGACTAACACACCCACTACGACCGCGATACCGAACCACTCGGGGCGGAACGCCAACGGCAGGCCGATAATCGAAGCGGCGACGTATCCGCCGCCGAGTCCGACGAGTGCGCCGACTGCCGACCCGAACAGGCCGAGCAGAACCGCTTCGAACAGGAACAACTGGAGCACGTCGTTGTTCCGCGCTCCGACGGCTTTCATGATACCGATTTCGCGGGTTCGTTCCGTGACGCTGACGAGCATGATGTTCGCAATGCCGATAGCGCCGACGACCAGCGAGATGAGCGCGATACCAGTGATGTACGCCGTGAAGGTGTTGCTTACCTGTCTGACCTGATTGACGAGTTCGTCCTGTGTCGTAACTTTGAACCGATAGCTATCGGATTTCAGTTCCCGTGCGTCGGACTGTTCCCCGAGATACGTATATACGCGCCCCTGCACCGCATCGACTTGGGATGGGCTTTCGGCCAGCACCAGCGCACGTCCATACACGCGCTGGTTCTCGTTCGCGGAGGGACTGTACACCGTCCGCTGGTAGAACGGGTCGGTCGGCGCGTAGATTTGCGGTGACGCACCCTCACTGATGCCGAGCGCCGACTGGTCGGTGGGTTCGACGATGCCGACCACCGTCGCGTTCACTCGCTCCCCGCCCGCGGCGCGCGTGACGGTGATGTTGTCCCCGACGGTGACGTTTTCCTCGCCGAACATGCTCACCGCCGGGCGGTTCAAGACGACTTCCCGCTCGCCGCTTTGGAACGACCCGCCCGAAATGAAGTCTTGGTTTCTCACGTCGAAATACGGCGGCGTCGTCACTACGACCCACTGTCGCCCGACCGTCGAGTTGTTGAACTCGACGGTCGAAGCCGCAACGCCACTTTCGGGGACGGCGGCCTCGACTCCCTGCAACGACCGAATTCCGTCTATATCGTGTTCCGTGAGAACTGTTTGCCCTCCGTCTCCGATGTCCGGAAGTCCGGTTTCACTCTCCGACTGCGCCGATACGTACATCGTCGCGGCGTTTCCCCCCGCGACGGTGCTGATGATGTCCGCCTGCAAACTTGCGCCGAGCGTGACGAACGTGATGACTGCGGCCACGCCGATGATGACGCCGAGCGTCGTCAGCGTCGAGCGAAGTTTGTGTTCGCGGATGTTTCGCCAACTGATTCGAAGGCTTTCGAAAAGGTTCATCCGCCCCAATCGTTCATTGTGTCTTTCATTTTCTCGACTACCCGTCACGCTCTACGGTAGCATCCATCAAAAGCTTGTGACCGGAAACGCGGGCTTAAACGCTTGAAACGCGAGATTATCGACTATTCGCGGATTTTACGACGGTTCGTCCATTCGAACCGTTAGCACCGGTCGCTCGGAGAGGCGAACGACCTTCTCCGTCACGCTTCCGAGGAGGTAGCGGTCGATGCCGCGTCTCCCGTGCGTTCCCATCACGATGAGGTCTACGTCATGGTCGTCCGCGAAGTCGAGGATGGCCCTGTACGGCGTTCCGCGGGGAATCGACGTTCGAACGTCGATTCCCGCGTCTCTCGCTTTCTGCTCGATGTCGTCCACCGCCCGCTCGCCTTCCTCCTGTAGCTCTTCATACAGTATATCTGCCCGAACGTCCGGCGGAATCGCTGTTTGGTCAACTATCGAAATGACGTACAGCCGCGCGTCGTAGGTTTCTGCCAGATTGAGGGCCTGTTCGATTGCTCTGTCCGCGGCGTCGCTCCCGTCCGTGGGCAGGAGGATTCGCTCGTACATCCATCTCTTTCACGTTCCCTATCGGCAAATGGCTACTGGTGGTTCACATAGTCTGGATTAAATTTCCATTACCAAATTCAAACAGAAAATATATATTATTCAAATTAGGATTTACGGCTGTAATCCCCTCCAACACATGAAACGAAGAACATTCATTGCATCCGGTTCGGTCGCCCTCCTCGGTGGTGTCGCAGGAACTACACTCGGTTTCAAATCGCAGTTCTCGAAGGACGAATCGCAGGCCGATTACCAAGATGATGACCGAATTGTCTACGAACACGACAATATGAAACTGCGTCCTCGGCAGGAAAGTGCCAATCTTGGAGATACAATCCAGTTCGAGGTGACCAATACGAGTGATTCGAAAATCGTTCTCGGATGCAACAATCCGTGGGCGATACAGCGGTTTTCGGACGGCAAATGGCGACACGTCGCGTGGACTAAAGACAGATACTACCAGATGTGCGCACAAGAAGTCGGTTCGGGTGATCTGTACACACAGAATGTCACGATGTCGAAATCCGGCCTCGAACGGCAATCAGGTAACGTCGCTGGCAAACTCGGTCCCGGTCAGTACCGATTCGTCCTCCTCGGCACGTCACCCTTTTTAGCGACCGATTTCACCGTCCTCGATTCCGAGTAGTACGGTGCGCCCACAACCCCTAACGTTCGAAATTTATCGTCTAAACTTTACAATCGCCCGGCGACGATGAGCAGGCCGATAGCCACGACGCCTCCGGCGTAATACCACGATGCGTATTTGGAGGCGGCACGCATCGCGCCATCATCGAGATTCTTCAGTAGACCGCTGCTTGCGCCGTGGCTGATGCCGGTCAGGACGAACCAGAGTGCGACCATCGTAAGGACGAGGTGGCCGCGCGGGCTTCCACCGAGGAGTTCGACGGTGTACCGGGTTCCAGCGAGATGGCCACCTGTGGCGAACAGAACGAACGAAGCTAGCATGGAAAACCGCGAAAATCGTTTCGTGAGCCATCTGAGGCCCTCTGTTCCGAGATGACCTTTCTGCGCCGCCGGAATCACGAGGAGCGCCATGAACAGCGCCCATCCTGCCCAGACGCCAGCGAAAACGGTGTGCAAAACCTGCATCAGTACGTCGATTACTGCCATTTTCCGGAAGTTGTCACAGACTCCTCAAATAGCTTCCCATGACTTTCGAAAGCGTAGAATCGACCACGAAATACCAAGTGGACAGCAGACAGATACGAACGAGTTCGGTTAGACCGGTTGGCCGGGTCGTTCGGTTTCGTTGTACTTGTCCTCGAACTCCTGAATCAGTTGGCCCATCTTCGCGTACCACTCGTTCAGCATTCGCTGCATCTCGTGGGATACCTCGCCGGGGTCGGTCGGCCGGTAGACGTGGTAGTAGCCGCCTTGGTCGTAGTTCACCTGCTCTTTCTGGATGAAGCCTGCCTGAAGCAGTCGCTGGATGGAGCGGTAGGCGGTCGAACGCTCGCGCTCGATGCGGTCTGCGATGTCGTCGATGGTCAGCGATTCCTCGCTCTCGACGACGACCTGATAGCACTGTCTGTCGAGTTCTTTTAGTCCGTGGATACACTCCAGCAGGCCTTCACACTCCATATCCTGCTGAAGATACTCCGCCATCGAGTTTGCCATTGTCTACGCGAAAGTTGGTCGCTGAGACGTAAAAGGATTTTGCAAGGTTTTCACAACACTCCACTCGGCAGAGGTGGATAAATCGCTCACCCAGCTTGCTCAGTCTGCACTCGTCGCCGGACTGGTTGCGTCTGCACGGTGTTTTCGCCACAACCCTTGGAGATACGCACCGAGGAACATTCCGCCGATGCCGAACAGGATGAGGTAGTTTCCGAGGCCGACGCTGGCGTAGGCGGCCCCCGGACAGATGCCCGAAATACCCCAGCCGACGCCGAAGATTCCGCCGCCGACGAGGACGTTTTTGTCGAACGATTTCAGCCGTCGGGTGTACGATTTCCCGGTCAACGGCGCGTTCCCGGACAGTCGAGTTGCGACGGCGAACGTCGTTCCAGTAACGACCGCCGCACCACCCATGACGAACAGCAGGCCGAAATCGTCGAACTGGAGAAACTGCAGCACGACTTCGGGTTTGGCCATCTGACTGAAACCGAGTCCGAACCCGAAAACGAGGCCGCCGACCAGTACCAAGGGCATGAACAGCGGCCCGCGTTCGTTCGTGTCCACGCCAGATTTTCCCGCCCTCGATTTCCCGCTCATGGCGAAATCCCCATTCCCATCGCCTGCATCAGTTGTGCGGTTCCGATTGCAATCGTCATGAACGTCGCCACGTTGACGATGGAGGTGAACGAGGCCGAACCAACGCCACAAACACCGTGGCCGGACGTACAGCCCTTCCCGATTCGCGTACCGATACCGACGAGGATACCGCCGCCGAGGAGTCGCCACCACTCCACATCAGTCGTCCAGATTTCGCCGTGGAAGGCGGCCTGGTAGATTGCCGCACCGCCGATGATTCCCAGCGTGAAGACGACGCGCCAATCGCGGGAGGCGACGTATTTTCCTCTCTGAAATCGCGGCACGTTGGAGACGTACGACAGCGTCGTCTCCAAGAACGTGCTCGCCCCTGCGATGATGCCTGTGCCGAGGTAGATGACGGCGACGCCGAGTCCGATGAATACGCCGCCGATGGCGTAGTGGGAAACGCCGTTCGGGAATAGCTCTGCGAACGTGAGTGCTGGCATGAGTGCTGATTGTAGTAACGAAATTGCCATATATTCTCCCCCGCCGCGTTAGTCGCTCGTGAGCGAGTCTCGACTCGCGGCGCAGTTGTTCGGTCCGAGTTCGAGCTCGAACGCTTCTTCGTCTTTTGTGTGCTGTTTACCCAAGTTCGTTGCGATGATGTCCTCGTAGTTCGCAGGACGTGGCGGCATATCCGACAGCACGAACTCCACGAACTCCTCGCGGCTCATCGAGAGCGCGTCCATCGAGTCGGCCAAATCGCCGATTGTCGCGGTGTAGGTGCCATCCTCGGCAGGAACCGCCGAATCGCTGAAATGTGCCGGCGCGACCACGGTTTCGTCGGGAAGCGACAGAATCCGCTCTTGAAGCGTCTCGTGGAGGATTTTCGCGGCCTCCGGCGCGCCTTCGTCACCCTCTTCGAGGTCGGGGCGGGCCACGCTCTCGGTGAAGAGGGTATCTCCAGTGAACAGCACGCCGCCGACCCCGTAGGAGGTCATTCCCGTCGTGTGGCCGGGGGTGTGAATCACGTCGATTTCGGTGTTCCCGAGCGGGAGTTTCTCGCCGTCTTCGACGGTTCGGTACGGCACGTCGTACTCGATGCCGCGGGCGTCTGCGGGTGCGGGAACGACCGATTCAGCACTGCCGGATTGCGTTACGGTTCGAACGCCGCTGACGTGGTCGGCGTGAACGTGCGTGTCGATGGCGTATGTGAGTTCGGCATCCCGTTTCTCTGCGTCTTCTGTGTACTCCTCCTCGAACGCTCGAAGCGGGTCGATGACCGCCGCCTCGCCGTCCGAAACGACGAGGTAGGACAAACATCCGCTGGAGGGTCGTTGATACTGGATAATCGCTGTGTCTGCGTTTTCACTTTCGATTTCACGCCGTTCGAGGACGCGCGCCCAGCCTTTCATTCCGTCTTCGAGATGGTTCACGTCGTAGCCACGCTCGGCGAACAGCCCGGCGATGTACTCGCTCGACCCACCTTTTGCGCACAGAACGGTCACGTCCTCGTCCTTCGGAACCGGGTCGAACAGTTCGTCGTCCGGGTCGTCCGCGAGATATTCGAAATAGGGGACGTTGCTACTCTCGACGTTTTCGCCGTCGATTTTCCACTTTTCGTACTCGTCGGTCGCGCGAACGTCGAGTAGCGTGACGGATTCGCCCGCGTCGATTCGCTCGTACAGTTCGTTCGGGGTTACCGACGCGACTTCGGCGCTCGGTGATGGGAACGGTGATTCGCTCATGGACAGCAGTAGGTATCGGACACAGACACAAAAGGGTTCGCATAGTATTCCAAATTCTCTGCAATACCAATATCGGATTCGCTTTTGCTAGGCTCAATTAGGCCTTTAAACACTGCTTTCGCACTATTTTGTTGTGCGCATTAAGCACAATATCCAACACACTTTTAATGGTTCGGGCGGTATTGTCCAATACATCCAAGACAACACATTGGTGACCTCACAATGAGTACGAAATTCGACATCACGGAGACGCTGGACGTAACAGGACTGAACTGCCCGATGCCGGTCGTCAAGACGAAACAGGCGACCGACGAACTGACCGAAGGCGACGTGCTGGAAGTCGTCGCAACCGACTCCGGGAGCATGAGCGACCTGAAGGGATGGGCGAACACGACCGACGGCGTCGAACTGCTCGAACAGCAAGAAGGCGAGGACGGCGGCGAAGCGGTCTACCGCCATTTCGTCCGGAAAACGGAGTAAGCATGAGTACGGATACGCCATCCACCGCGGAAGCAGACGAGACGAACGAAACAGCACTCCGCGAGCGAATCGAGCAGTTGGAGGGCGAACTCGCCGACCTGAAAGACGAAATCGGCGGTCAGAAGAAGATGACCATCATCGCTACGAAGGGCACACTCGACATGGCATACCCCCCGCTCATCCTCGCCAGCACTGCCGCCGCGTTCGGGTGGGACGTGGTCGTCTTCCACACGTTCTGGGGACTAGACATCCTCCACGAGAAAAAATCCAAGAACCTCAAACTCAGCGCGGTCGGCAATCCGAGTATGCCGATGCCGAACGCGATGGCTGCGCTCCCCGGCATGGACTCCATGGCGACGAAGATGATGCAGAAGAAAATCGAGGAGAACGGCACCGCGACCATCGAGGAACTCATCGACGTGTCGTTAGAAACCGGCGTGGAACTGCAGGCCTGCCAGATGACGATGGAGTTGATGGACTACGACGAAACTGAGTTCTACGACGGCGTCGTTTCGGGCGTCGGCGCGGCCACCGCCCTCGAACATATGGCCGAGGCGGACATCCAACTGCTCGTCTGACGATTCGTTCTCGGTTTCCAATTAGTTCCCATCGTTGACACCACCACAAAGCTTTTCATGGGTGTCGTCATATCGGGAAGCAAGGTCGAATCATGACCACCTCTCTCCTTCACTGACCGGGCCACTGCGGGGTAGTACACCGTCTATCTTCGGATAGCCACGGCTGTCTCCCCTGTTTCCCGGTTTCGTTCGTTACCGTCGAATAGCGTCGACTGTCGATGTTCGACAGTCGGCTTGACAGAAATACACCACATAAGCAATCACTATGCAATCAGGTTCAGCAATTATCGCACAACGGATGGACAGCGGAGCGGCAACTGACGGAACGGCGGATGACGGAACGGCGGACGACGAAAATATGGGCGGCGAAACGACGACTCCGCGGGACACGGCGGAGATTCGCGCGCTCGCCGACGCGGCAGGGTACGACGTGGTTGGCGAAGTCACGCAAACACGGGTCGAGGATTCGAAGTACCAGTTCGGGCGCGGAAAGGCCGAAACGCTAGCGGAGCGAGTGAAAACGAGCGACGCACGCAACGTCATCTTCGACAACCCGCTTTCGCCACAGCAGACCTACGAACTCGGCCAGTTGTGCCCCGACGAAACTCAACTCATCGACCGTTATCGACTCGTTCTCGAAATATTCAGCCAGCAGGCCGGAACTCGCCGGGCGAAACTACAGGTCGAACTCGCGCAGTTGCAGTACGAGCTTCCGCGGGTGCAGGCCGAAATCCGCTTGGAGAAGGAAGTCGCCAACGAACGCCGTTCTCGGAACGGACTCGGCGAGAAAGAAGACAGGCGAATCACGGACATCAAAGACCGAATCGACCGCATCAAATCGAAATTGGACAGTCTCTCCGACGTGGGCGACCAGCGACGCGAAAAGCGCAGGGAACAGGGCTTCGACCTCGTCGCACTCGCGGGCTACACCAACGCCGGGAAATCGACGCTTCTGCGTCGATTGGCAGACGAAATGGCGTTCGACTCGGATACTCACGACGACCTCCACGAGAGTGCGGCGGCGGAAGACAGACTGTTCAAGACGCTCGAAACGACGACCCGCCGGGCCGAGATTCAGGGCCGGAGGACACTCATCACGGATACGGTCGGATTCATCAGCGACCTGCCCCACTGGCTGGTCGAATCGTTCGAAACGACGCTCACGGAGACGTACGAAGCCGACCTCGTGCTTCTCGTTGCCGACGTGAGCGACCCGCTTCCCGAACTACGCGAGAAGCTTCAAACGTCGCTCGATTTGCTGGACGGCGACGCGGAGCGAATCGTAACGGTGCTGAACAAGGCCGACTGCGTTTCGGGCGAGAAATTGGACGAGCGAGTTTCGGGCGTGTCCGACCTCGTGTCGAATCCCGTCGTCGTCAGTACGACCGAAAACGACGGTATCGACGCGCTTCGGGAGCGAATCGTGGACGAACTACCGGAGTGGCAAACCGACCGACTGACGCTTCCCAACACGAGCGAAACGATGTCGCTCCTCTCGTGGCTGTACGACCACGCCCGCGTCGAAGCCGTGTGGTACCCGAGCGAGAGCGAGGACGTGGTGGTCGAGTTCGCCGCAGACCCCGCGATAGCCGAGCGCGCGACGGTGAAAGCCGACACGATTTCGGCGTGAGTAGAGCCAAAACGCCGTTTCGAAACTGACCCTTGAAATAGCCACCAAATATTCATCACTGTCCTTCCCTTACGCCCACTGATGCCCGGTAACACGGGTTTCGGGGGAAGGGGATATGAGCCACGATTCACCGTCAGCAACAGGGATGGATAGTCCGCCAGACCAGCGCCCGGTCGGCCAAGCCAGTCGCTCCGAGGCGAAAGACCAACTGCCGAGTCGGTTCGATTCGAAACTCCGCGATGCGCTCGGAACGTCGCCGTTCATTTTGACGAAGTTCGACGCGTTCATGAACTGGGTACGAGGGTCGTCGATGTTCATGCTCCAGTTCGGTATCGCCTGCTGTAGCATCGAGATGATGCACACCTACGCGGTCAAACACGATTTGGACCGCTTCGGTGCGGGGGTTCCGCGAGCGTCGCCTCGGCAGGCCGACGTGATAATCGTGCCGGGAACCATCGTCTCGAAGTTCGCGCCGCGGATGAAGCGCATCTACGACCAGATGCCGGAACCCAAGTTCGTCGTCAGCATGGGGTCGTGTACCTGCTCCGGCGGGCCGTTTCAGGAAGGATACAACGTCATCAAGGGTGCAGAAGAGGTCATCCCGTGCGACATTCACGTTCCCGGCTGTCCGCCGCGCCCGGAGGCGCTCATCTACGGCGTCGCCAAGCTACAGGAACGAATCGCCCACGGGGAAGCCAGTCCAGTCGTCGTGAAGCCCTACGAACTGGAGCAGTTCGGCGATTTAGAACGTGACGAACTGGTACAGTCGCTCGCCGACCAAATCGACGAAGAGACGCTCGTCATGCGGTACAACTGGGTGGATTCGCCATGAGCGTACAGGAACAACTGGTGGACGGCGACGAACTCGCCGACCTACTCGGCGAGTTCGTCATCGGGCGCGAAGAGCATCTGAACGCGCCCGCGTTCGTTATCCGCCCGGACGAGGTACAGGACGTGCTGAGCGTCCTTCGCGGCGAGGCCGGATTCGACCATCTCTCGTGTTTGACGGCTCAGCAGTACGAAGACCGGTACGAGAGCATCTACCATCTGAAAAAGTACGACGACCCGCGACAGGAGGTGAGCGTCGTCGTCCCGACGGCCATAGACGAACCGAGAAGTCAGACGGCGGAACCCGTCTACACGACCGCGAACTGGCACGAACGCGAGGCCTACGACCTCGTCGGAATCGAGTACGACGGCCATCCGGATATGCGCCGGATTCTGTTGCCCGAGACGTGGCAGGGCCACCCGCTTTCGCTCGACTACGACCAAGACCGACCGCAGGTCGTGGCGTTGGAGGAACATCAAAACCCACTGTTAGAAGACCACGTCGGCGGTGACTCCGACACCGTCTTCATCAACATCGGGCCGCACCACCCGGCCACGCACGGTGTTCTCCATCTGGAAACCGTCCTCGACGGCGAGCAGGTGCTCGACGTCGAACCCGACATCGGCTACCTCCATCGTTGTGAGGAACAGATGGCCCAGTCGGGCAACTACCGGCACGAAATCATGCCGTACCCAGACCGCTGGGATTACACTGCGAACATGACCAACGAGTGGGCCTATGCGCGGGCCATCGAAGACCTCGCGGACATCGACGTTCCCGATTACGCGAAGGTGCTTAGAACGCTCGGCGTCGAACTCTCGCGGATGGCGGGTCACTTCCTCGCCCTCGGAACGTTCGCGCTGGACGTGTACGGAGACTTTACCGCCATCTTCCAGTACGCGTTCCGCGACCGCGAGAAGGCACAGAACGTCTTGGAGGATTTGACCGGCCAGCGAATGATGTTCAACTACTTCCGCATCGGCGGTGTCATCTGGGACCTCCCGGAACCGCGCGAGGAGTTTTTCGACAAGACGATGGATTTCGTCGACGAACTGCCGCAGGCACTCGAAGAGTACCACGACTTGCTCACGAACAACGAAATCTTCCAACTGCGGTGCGTCGGAACCGGCGTCCTCGAACCCGACGTTGCGAAGCAGTACGGCGTCACCGGCCCGGTTGCTCGCGGTTCGGGCGTCGATTACGACATCCGTAGAGACGACCCCTACGGCTACTACGACCGACTCGATTGGGATGTCGTTACGGAACCCGGTTGCGACAACTTCTCCCGCGTCCTCGTGCGACTGCGGGAAGTCGAACAGTCCGCGAGAATCGTAGAGCAGTGCGTCAATATACTCGACGACTGGCCGGAAGACGACCGAGAACTCCAATCGAACGTGCCGCGAACGCTCAAACCGCCGATGGATGCAGAAACGTATCGCGCGGTCGAAGCCGCGAAGGGCGAACTCGGCGTCTACATCCGTTCTGACAACACGTCGAAGCCAGCACGGTTCAAGATTCGAAGCCCGTGTTTCCACAACCTCTCGGCGCTTCCCGAGATGGCGAACGGAGAGTACGTGCCGGATTTGATTGCCTCGTTGGGAAGTCTCGACATCGTCCTCGGGAGTGTTGACCGATGATTGGCCTACTCAAAGGAATGGCGACGACGATGAAACACGCGCTCGACGGCGAGACGTTCACCGTGGAGTATCCCGACGTACCGCCGGAAGTCAGCCCGCGATTCCGCGGGATTCACAAGTTCAGTCAGGAGCGATGTATCTGGTGTCGCCAGTGCGAAAACGTCTGTCCGAACGACACCATCCAAATCGTGATGGACGACCAGCGAAACGGCGAACAGTACAACCTCCACGTCGGGCAATGTATCTACTGCCGACTCTGCGAGGAGGTTTGTCCAGTGGACGCAATTTTGCTCACGCAGAACTTCGAATTCACGGGGGACACGAAGGACGACTTGGTGTACAACAAAGAACAGTTGAAAAACGTCCCGTGGTACAAGGATATCGACCCGCTCGAATCGCGCGAACCAGATAGGGGTGCGTGGATTGGGGAGGGAGAGGGGGACGTGGATTATCAGTAATCAGGCGAACCGGTGTTTCACGCCGGAGTAAATCCGGCGTCGCTGGTACACCAACTCACCGATGAGCCAGCCCAGCACGATCAGGATGGCGAAGATTGCGGCGATGAAGGCGTACTCGTTCATCCAAATTGGGCGGATGAACGGCGTGGCTTGGTCCCACACCTCGCCGTATTCTCGCATGTCTTCCTCGATGGCCGTTCCCGAGAAGGTGTTGCCGAGGAGGACGGACATCTTCACGCGGTCACCGGTTCCGGGGTCGATGTTCGCACTACCCGAAACTTGGTAGTCGCCGGTCGTTCCGTGGTCGGCCATCGTCGGGCCGTTCGAACCGTCACCGTGAACGACGCGCTCCGCGTCGTAGGGAAGCCACGGCGAGTAGAACTCCCAGACGATTTCGCCTTCCGGCGTCACTTCGATGACGCGGTGGTTCGAGGAGTCGGTGATGAGCGTGTTGCCGTTCGGCAGGCGGTCTGCGTCACGGGGCCAGTTGAACTTCTCGGAGGAACCCATCTCCCACGTCGATTCCCACTCGTTACCGCGTTTTTCGTACTCCACGATGCGGTGGTTCTCGGAGTCGGCGACGAGGATGGTCGGGTTGCCCGATTCGCTTTCGAGATAGTCCGGATTGTGCTGTTCCTGAAGCGTGTCGTAGTCGCCGTCCTCTCCGAGCTTCATCGTGACTTCTTTGGACTCACGGTCGACGACGATGACTTCGTCCATGTTTCGCGGGTCGGCCATGTACTTACCGGGGCCGATTTTGTCAACGTCGTTGACGTGCGTCCAGTCGTCCGTGTAGTCGCCGCCGTTCTTTTTCTCGTAATGGCTGCGGAAGTACCACTCCCACGTGATTTCGTCGTCCTCTAAATCGTAGATGAACAGTCGGTCGTCGTTCTGGCCGGTGCTCTCGTTGTAGGCGCGCATGTTGGCGACGAGCAGTTGGTCACCGTTGATGAGGTCAACGTCGTGGGTGTCGTGGATTTCGAGGAACTGCTCCCACTCCTTTTCTTGCGTGTCGGGGTTGTACTCGTAGACGAGGGTGCCACCGCGCTGTGTCGAGGTGACGAGCAGGTTGCCGTTGTCCAGCGGGTCAACGTCGTAGAACCACGACGCACCTTCTTTCGAGCCGTTGTGAACCCATTCGACGTTTCCGTTCGGGCCGACGGCGACGAGGCGAGCGGGCTTTTTCTTGTTTCCTTGTCCTTGGAAGTGGTATCCCTGAACACTGATAACTGTCGTGCCGTTAGCAGGGCTTTCGATGGTTCCTTTGGTCAGATTCGATTCCTCCTGGTCGTAGGTAATCGCGGAGACGGCGGAGGGGGCGAGTAGGGAGACGACCAACAATAAGACGACTCCGCGCACGAGCCACGGCCGTGGCGGGAGTCGTTCCGTCCAATCCATAAGCTATACTCGGTAACCTTCACTTTGTATATTTTGTGTTTTCTCTACCATTTCCCGACTGCTGATTTCGGTGACACGACCCGGATACGAAATGGACAGTTCGAAAATAATTTCTCGAATTGGTTAGTAAGTAGACCACTCTTTGGCGGGAACCGGTGAATCTTCTCCGAAGCAATTCTCTCCCCCACCTACCGCGGTCACACCATCTTCGCCAGCACGTCGAACTGGTGGGCGATGTAGGTGAGTTCCCCTTCACCGACCTGTCTGTGGCGCGTCGCCAACCAGTCGGAAAACGCCTCCGTGTCGATTTCCGAATGGCCGTCGAGAACGCCCGCAATCGTTCCGAGAATGTGCCGGAGGAAAATCCCCTCGTCCGCGTGGTACGACCCGTTTTCGGGATACACCACCCAGTCGGAACTTCCGACAGCGAGCAGTTCCGTCTCTCGGTTTCGACATTCGGCGAGCAGTCGTCGCCCTGCTCTGCTCGACCCGTCGCCGTCGTCCATGTGCCGGTGGTACAGTTCCGTGACTCGTTCGTCCAGTTCGTGTGCCGGTTCGAACATCGTCTCTCCATCGAAAGTAATCGGGAAGTAGCACAATCCGCCGGAGTCGACTACCGAACGGAACGCCGGAAATGCCGACTCCAAATCGAATAGGTCGGCGACTGCGTGCCCGACGAGGGCGTCCCACTGTCTATCGGTTTTCTGTGCAAATTCGACTGCCTCCGCGACTTCGAAACGAACCGTAAGGGACTGCCCGTTTCGCTCGTACCGGAGTTCGTCTCCGTCGCCGTCTCGTTCGAACCCACCCGATTGTAGTCGCTCGCGGGCCATCTCGACGTTTTCCGGATTAATATCGAGTGCGGTGTACTGCACCTGATTCGGCAGGCAGTTCCACGAGCGAAGTCGCTCTATCATCGTGCCGATTCCGGCCCCGATTTCGAGCACTCGCACGCGGTCGGCAGGGGTGGCGGATTCGGCGGCGTCGCACAGTTCGCGCTGAAATCGGCGGAGTACCCGCCGATTCAGCGCCCGGTCGTCCACTGTTCGTTTCGCGTCGAGATATTGTTGAAACGTCATTGCTCCGGTGGAACCCTTCTATCTTGGTAGATTTCTCTCAGCAGTCTTTCGGCCGATTCGGTCGCCTCATTCCATCCCGGTTGGCGTTCGTACCGCTCCCGCGCCGAGATGCTCATTTGCGCGAGTCGGCGTCTGTCATCCCGAAGCGTGCGAACTGCGTCGGCAATCGCACTGGGGTCGTCGGGGGGAAGCAAAAATCCGTCGTCGCCGTCCGAGACGATTTCTCTCGCACCCCCTGCCGTCGTGGCAATCGCGGGCAGACCGAACGCCATCCCTTCGAGGTAGACGAGGCCGAAGCCTTCGTACAGCGACGGAACCGCGAGAACGTGGCTCCGGGCGAGCTGTCCGGCGACGGCCTCGTCCGGCAGTCGGCCCGCAAACGAAACCTTCTCGCGCAGGCCGAGTTCATCGCGGAGACGACGAACTCGGGTGGCGTACTTCCCGTCCGTTTTCGCGCCGATAACCGTGAGATGCCAGTTTCCCGAGACGGAGGAAAGACCACCTAGTAGGACGTGAAGCCCCTTTCTGGGAACGACGTTTCCGAGAAAGACGAGTCGAAGCGTGCCCTCGAACTCCCGGCCAATCGACAGCACTGGAACGAATCGCTCGAATCGGTCGCCTGCGGGGTATGCCACTGCTGCCTTCAGGTCGCTTCGCTCCTGCGAATCGAGCAGGTCGAAAACCGACTGTCGCGTCGTCTCGCTGTTGCAAATCACGCCGTCGAGATGCCGGAAATAGTCACGCTCAATCGCACGGTACCCCCGATTTTTCCACGCCGCTCGTGGTTCGTCCGACCGAAGATGGTGGACGACGGCAACGATTGGCGCGTCTATCTCGCGGTTTGTCCGAACCAGCGACGGATGACAGAGGTGGTCTTCGAGCAGCACGTCGAATCCCGAAAGTCGGGAGCGACGTCGGCGCGAAAAATTGTGCAGGAGACAGCGCCGGTACGACTCCCACGGAAAGCCGATGATTTCTACGCTGTGGCCTCGTTTCCGCAGTCCCTCGACCAGTTTCCTGTCGTACCGAAATCCACCGGAACGCTCGGAAAGCGAACCGTATACGACGAGTCCGAGATTCATCACACCGACCGTTCGAAGCTAGCCCACGCGTCGTCGTCCTCTCGCAGTGTTACCTCGATTTCGCTGACCTCCGGGGCGTCGATTCCGGCGAGAACGCGGTCACAGAACAGCCGTGAAAAATGCTCGACGCTGGGGTTCAATCCCTCGAACTCCGGCAGGTCGTTCAGCGTCTCGTCTCGATAGTGGGCGATGGTGTCGTCCAACGACTCACGCAATCGGTCGATGTCCACGAGATAGCCGAATTCGTTCAGCGACTCGCCCCGGAGACGAATCTCGGCCCCGTAGCGATGAGAGTGCAATTCCCCCTCCGGGCCGGGATTCGGAACTGTCAGGTAATGCTGTGCGACGAACGGTTTGGAAACGGTTACTTCGTACATGTTCGGTAATCTGATGTCCTCCATTGCTGTTAGTCGTACGTCAGAAGGACGCCCACTGCCTCGTTCGGGCGTTCGTCCAACAGTCGATATGCGTTGTGGGCGTTCCCAATCGAAATTCGGTGAGTGACGAGCGACGTCACATCGAGATTCGAGAGTCGCCGCCACGCCACCGCGAGTCTGCGGTCTGCATCCCATCGTCCCCGCAATTCCGGGGAAATCGTACTCACCTGCGTGCTCTCGATGTCGATGCGACTCCGGTGAAACCCCCCACCGAGATTGATGTCGGCGCGCTTTTCGCCGTACCACGACCCGACCAGAATCCGTCCGTCGTATCCCGTCACCGCGATTGCGTCGTCCAGTGCGGATGGATTACCGGAGAGTTCGTATGTCAAATCTGCACCCGCGGGCGTTTTTGGACGGGAGAGTTCGGCGTCGATTTTTTCGCACACGTCGCCTGTCGCATCCAGACTGCAATCCGCACCTATCGCTTCCGCGAGTTCGCGCCGCTGGGGATAGCAATCAACAGTTACGAGGTCGGAAAGCGGACAGTCAGCGAGCAGCCCCGTCGTCACCAATCCGACGAGTCCTTGCCCGAAAACGACGGCCTGCTCCCCGATTCGCGGTGTCCCATCGAGGACGAAGTTCACCGCCGTCTCGACGGTCGGTAGGAAGACCGCTTCCGCCAGAGTGACCCCGTCCGGAATCCGGACGAGGTCGGACGGTGACGCGAGAAAATGACTCGCGTGCGGGTGGAACGCGAACACGGATTCGCCAATCCAATCGTCGGAAACGTTCCCGCCGGTCGAGACGACACTCCCGGCGGTCGCGTAGCCGTATTTGAGTGGGAACGCAAGCGACCCGGACAGCGCGTCGATAGTCGCGTCGGTCGCCAGTTCGGTCGGTGCGTCCCCTCGATAGACGAGGAGTTCGGTGCCCGGACTGACTGCCGACACCTCGGCGCGAACGAGCACCTCGTCCTGCCCCGGTTCGGAAACCCCTTCCACGCGAACGTCGAGTTCGCGCGGCCCCGTGAAGTAGACCGTCTGTGCTGATGGCACGTATGCTATGCGACGGATTTAAAGAAATTCCTTTCGGCTACCACGTTCGCCGACGGCGTCGGCGAACGAGTTCACAGACGAACTTCCGAATCGGCTTCAGAACGGGTCGGGATGGAACACCGACATACGCCGAAACTGGGTCGTAGGTGCCTGTTTCGACGAGGTTCAGCGCCCGCGCCGTCGCCCGGTAGTTTCCGTCCATGACGCGCGGAGGGCGGCAGTTCCGACGGTCAACCAACACCAGTGGTTCGTCGGGCGGGTTTTCGGCAATCGAACGTACCTGACGAACATCGACTCCGGTTTTTGCGGTCAGGTCGTCCGGGTTTCCAGTCGATACATTGCGCGCCGCCCCGAGAACCGTTTCGTCCGGCGAGAGCGCCCGCCACGACAGGTTTTCCGGGCCGTCGATGACGCGCAGTCGCTCGAATGCGTGTCGAGAGAGCGTCACTTCTCTCCACTCAATCGGTGCCTCGCGCCAGAGGAACGATGCGGCACCCGGTTTCGCGTTCAGCAGTTCGTCCAGCGCCTCGCGCTCTGTGAGCGACTCGGCGTCCACCGAGGGAACGTCGGATTTTCGAGTTTCGAGTTCGAGCCACCGTTTGATGACGTGTTCCTGTGAAACGCGCGTCATTCACTCTGCCAGTTCGACGCCAGTGAACTCGAATCGTGTGCCTCCAGTTTCGCCCTTTCGGAGTGACACGTTCCATCCATGCGCCTCGGCAATCTGTTTGACGATAGTTAACCCGAATCCGGTGCCGGTTTCGGCGGTGGAGTAACCCGTTTCGAACACCGATTCGCGCGACGATTCGGGAATCCCGGGCCCGTCGTCTTCGACGTAAAACCCAGCGCCGGAGTCGATGGACGAAACGCTCCTCGCAGTTCCTGCTCCGCTTGTGTTTCTCCCGACTTTCCCCTCGCCGACTGCATTCAGTTCGCCGACGGTAACCGCCACGTCCGACCCGGCGTGTTCGATGGCGTTTCGGAACAGGTTTTCGAGCACCTGCTGGAGGCGACTCGCGTCCGCGTCGATGGTGGTTTCCCACGAGACATCGAGCGTGGCCGACCCCGTTTCGACGGACGCCCACGCGTTCGTCGTGATTTCTGACCCGTACACCGGTTTGGTCTCGCTCACCGTCTGGCCCTGTCGCGCCAGCGTCAACACGTCCTTTACGATTCCTGCCATTCGCTCGTGGGCGTTGTCCACTCGCGCCAGATGCTCCGATTCTTCCGTCGCCCGGTACAGGTCGAGATAGCCCTGTGCGACGTTGAGCGGGTTTCTCAGGTCGTGTGAAACGAGGTTTGCGAACTCCTCGAGTCGCTCGTTCTGGCGCTCCAGTTCGCGCTGGTTCGCCTTGCGCTCGTCCTCTCGCTCCGCTCGGTCGAGCGCGGCGGCGGTGTTCGCGGCCAGCAGTTGCGCGTAGTACACGTCGAAGTCGTCCAATTCGTCGCCACCGAACGCCATCACGCCGCGACTGCCGAGCGGGACGAACGCCTCCGATTTTTTCGATTCGGTTTCGTTTTCCCATTCTTCTTCCCGTTCTTCCTCACCGTCTCGTTCTTCCCATTCTTCTCCGTCTTCCTCGCCCTCCCGTACTTCCCCGTCTTCCTGTTCACGTCTGATGATCGTTTCGTCCGCTTCGAACGCTTCCAACGTGGCACGCCGGTCGGAGATGGAGACGCCCGTTCCGTACTCCTCTCGATGCATTTCGGTTCTGGCGGCCAGTCGGAACTCGTCGTTTTCGTGCTGCCAGATGCCGGTGACCGGCAATTCGAGAACGTCGGTTGCGATTGTGACCGCGAGTTCGCTCACGTCGGCGCTCGTTTCTGCCTGCATGAGTTCGCGGGTCGAATCGTGGAGCGATTCGAGCGTCTCCTCGCGGTTCTTGCGCTCGGTTACGTCCCGAAGGTAAATCGACACGCCGTTGTCGGACGGATAGACGTTCGCTTCGAACCACCCGTCGAGGGGTTCGTAGTATCCTTCGAACGTGGTCGGTTCCTGTGTCCGCATAGCCTCCCGAAATCCTTCGTAGAAGAACGAATCGACCGTTTCGGGAAACAGTTCCCAGATGTTCTCGCCGATGATTTCCGGAGCGGTTCGGCGAAGAATCTGCTCCGCTCGTCGGTTCAGATACGTAAATCGCCATTCGTCGTCCAGCGCGAGGAAGGCGTCGGTCATTCGGGCGAGAATTTCGTTACGCTCTTCTTTCATCCGCCGGAGTTCGGTCACGTCCCGCGAATTGAGAACCAAGCCCTCGACTGCGGGGTCGGTGAGATGATTTTCACCCGTCGTTTCGAGGTAGTTCCACGACCCGTCCGCGTGCTGGAACCGATAGGTAATCGTCGGTGTGACGGTCGGGTCTTCTAGCGCCCGGTAGAACGTTTCCATCACGTGCTGGCGGTCGTCGGGGTGAATGTAATCGAATGCAAGTTCGCCCAACAGGTCGTCCATGTCGTAGCCGAGCCGGGAGACGGAGGGGCTTTCGTACCGGATAATGCCAGTTTCGTCGATGAGCGTGACGATGTCCTGTGAGTGTTCGATGAGGGCTTGCAGGCGTCGCTCGCTTCGTTTGCGGTCGGTTACGTCGCGAACGGTTCCGATTGTCGCCGGTTTGCCGTCGTAACTCGTTCTGCGCACGGAGAAGTCGCCGTATCGAACGTCATCGTCCTTCGTTTTGAACTTCGCTTCGTAGGTCGAAACGGAGTGGTTGCCGCGCTTTCGACTCGCCGCGATTTCTTTTATGCGTTCGTGGTCGGCAGGATGCAGGAGCGTCCAGACGTTCATCCCTCGCAGTTCCTCGGCGTCGTAGCCGGTAATCTCGCAGACGCGTTCGTTGACGAAGGCGAAGCGGTTGTCCTGATAGATGTATATCGCGTCGTGGCTTCCTTCCACGACGGTTCGATAGCGTTCCTCGCTCTCTCGAAGCGCGTTCTCGGTGCGATAGGTGTGAACGGCGTTCTCGATTCGGTTTGCCAACACCGCACAGCCGTCAGACGTGATTTCCTTTTCGATATAGTCGGTGACGCCAGCGGAAATCGCACGGCTCGCGATTTCCTCGCTTCCAGCACTGGTAAAGAGAACGAACGGAAGTTCGGGATACTCTTCCCTGACGACATCGAGGAGTTCGAGGCCGTCCATTTCGGGCATTTCGTAATCGCTGACGATGCAGTCGATGGCCGTCTCTCGAAGCACGGAAAGCGCCGCTTCGCTGGAGGTGGCGGTGTGAATGCGTAGCTGTTCTGACTCTCCTTCGAGAAAGGTCTTCGTGAGGTCGAGCAAACTGTGGTCGTCGTCAACGTGGAGAACGACGATGGGGGACGTATCACTCATTTTGCTCAGGATACTCGATAGAGATGGCATACTGCCATAATTGTTATGAATGGAATATTTGATTTATAATTGACTTGTACGGTGAGGCGTCCATCTTTATCCGCGCTTCGCTCGTATCTAAAACGGGTGGAAGGTCATGTTTAAGGACAGAACTGACGCAGGCGAGCAACTCGCGGAACTCGTTCAACACGAAGGTGTCAGTGCGGACATCGTACTCGCAATTCCACGCGGCGGATTGCCGATTGGGCGACCGGTCGCCGACGCGCTACAAGCGCCGCTCGACGTCGTCGTTGCGAAGAAGTTGGGGGCACCACGGAATCCAGAACTCGCAATCGGGGCCGTCGGTGCCGACGGAAGCGTGTGGCTGAACGACGCACTCATAGAGCGAATCGGGGTGGATGACACCTACGTCGAACGAGAGCGGGAACGGAAAGCAGAACAGGCTCGTGTGAAAGCCACACAATACCGTGGTAACGGGCCGATACCGAGCCTCGATGGCGAGCGAGTCGTGGTCGTGGACGACGGCGTTGCGACCGGTGCGACGACTATCGCGTGCCTTCGGCAGGTGAGAAACGCGGGTGCAGACCACGTCGTTCTCGCGGTTCCGGTTGGGTCGCCCAGCTCCATCGAGCAACTGCGTGGGGAGGCGGACGATGTAATGTGTCTCGAAGCGCCACCGCATTTCAGTGCAGTCGGGCAGTTCTACCGAGTGTTCGAGCAGGTTCCGGACGAAGTCGCACGGACGTATCTGCGCGAGGAGTGAGACGACACACCGATATCTCCGCAAATCGTGTGGTGTGCAAACAGTCAGCGTATGCACCCATTTTCGACCGAAGAGCGAGGACACAACTGACAGCAACTCGGCAACCGGAACCGCAACCGTCCGACGGTAACCGACAGATTTTTGTCCGTTTCGATGCACGTTTCGTGGAATGTTAGGCGCTCAAACTGCGATTAATGCGAGGTACAGGCTTCATTAACTCGAAATACGGTACAGTGAATACTGCACCATACACCGAAACACTTAAGTATATTTCGTCCTAACCGATAGTTAGGAAGTAAGCTTCCGGGTTTTTCAGGATTTACCCTGCCGGGAGCCTCCGCCAACGCACTAACCATGACTTCAACCAGAATCCAACGCTACGACGAGTCCGGCGTAGCGACCCACAACCAAGAGCGCGAGAGCGAGGACGAACAGGAGCAGGAAAACGTCTGCCCCGAATGTGGTGGGAACCTCGTCAACGACGAGGGCCACGGCGAAACCGTCTGTGCCGAATGTGGTCTCGTCGTCGACGAGGACAACGTTGACCGCGGGCCAGAATGGCGCGCGTTCGACGCCACGGAGAAAGACGAAAAATCCCGTGTCGGTGCCCCGACGACCAAGATGATGCACGACAAGGGGCTTTCGACCAACATCGGCTGGCAGGACAAAGACGCCTACGGCAACACCCTCGGCTCCCGCCAGCGCGAGAAGATGCAGCGACTCCGTACGTGGAACGAACGGTTCCGAACCCGCGACAGCAAGGAACGAAATCTCAAGCAGGCGCTCGGTGAAATCGACCGCATGGCCAGCGCCCTCGGCCTGCCGAAGAACGTCCGTGAGACGGCCAGCGTCATCTACCGCCGCGCGCTGGACGAAGACTTGCTTCCGGGTCGTTCCATCGAAGGCGTGGCGACCGCCTCGCTGTACGCGGCGGCCCGCCAGTCCGGCGTTCCGCGCAGTCTCGACGAGGTAGCGAGCGTCAGCCGAATCGAGGCGATGGAGTTCAAACGCACCTACCGCTACATCGTGCGCGAACTCGGCCTCGAAATTCAGCCCGCAGACCCACAGAGCTACGTGACGCGGTTCGCCTCCGACCTCGACGTGAGCGACGAATCGGAACGCCGAGCGCACGACCTGCTCGAAACCGCGAAGAAGCAGGGCGTCCACAGCGGCAAGAGTCCGGTCGGACTCGCCGCCGCGGCGGTGTACGCCGGTGCCCTGCTCACCAACGAGAAGGTCACCCAGTCCGAAGTGAGCGACGTGGCCAGCGTGAGCGAGGTCACCATCCGCAACCGCTATCAGGAACTGCTCGAATCCGAGGAAGACCGTCGTGCAGTCGCCTAAACTGCTGTAACCGCTGTCTACCTCATCTGTCTTGTCTATCTCGTTTTCTCTTCATTAGCACACGACCGGTACATTGATTTTCTGCGGTTCGGTAGCTCTTGATTATATGCCCGAGTCACGAGTCGGGTTCCGTCGGTACGTCACGACGATTCTCGCAATACTTCTAGTCGGCGCTCTCCTCTTCGCTCACCCCGGGGTTCTCGTACCGAACTCAGTAGACGATGACGAAGAGTCGAAAGGCCCCGACGACGTTCGGATTGTCTCACCACATCCGGACAGCGAAGCAAAGCTGTGGCCGTTTACGAGCCGCGGGAAGTCGTTCGATTCGCTGACGCTCCCCATCAACGCCATCGTTCAAGGCCGCTCTTCACGAGTAGTCTCTCATCTTCAAAATGAGCGGGGAGCGGACTGGCGAAACGACACGCAGGAGTGGCAAGGAATCGGCCACGAGGACGAATCGACGGCTGACGATGACGTCGCTATCGAGTGGCACAACACCACGGGGGCGGTGCGCTACACCTACATCGACGCACCCGGTTCGCGCGGCGGCTGGGTCGCGGAGACGGCGCAAATCCACGACGGTTCCTATTTCGGGTCGCGCTACCATCTTCGACTGTACGAAGGTGGAACTGGCGGGGACACGTGGACTGCTATCCAAGCCCATCAGGAACATTGGGACTGGTTTCGCCTCCGACACTCCGTCGGGTCGCTGTCTTCTGCACAGTACTACCTCGATAGTCAGTTCTACGGAAAATGGTACGTAGAGGATGTTTCCCGCGAACGCTTCGCCAACGGTGGCATCGCCGACACTGATGGCTGGGTTTCGGTCGTGGAGTTACGAGCACCGACTGATGTGTATCCGATAACGCTCCTGTGGGTCGCGTTGCTCCTTGGTTCCGTCGGCGTCCAGCAATCCATGCGTTCGTTCGTTCGGGAGTTGCTGTCGTGGTTGTCGGCTGAAACCACCCAGCGTGGCATTGCGCTCGGTTTCTTGCTTCTCAGTCTGCCAGTCGCCGTGCGCGGCGCGAGTATCGCTGTCGAGACGACGATTCCGACGATTCCGATAAAGGCTGTCGCCGGTATTGGCTACGTCGTACTCGCTGTCGGCCTACCGCTTTCCGCTGTCATCCTCCCCACGGGACAGCAATCGTCCGACTGGTTCGGTGTCGCAATCCTCGCTCTCGGCCTCGGATTTCTGCTCGACTACCAGAGTATCGGCGTTACAGTTCTCCCGATTACGGTCGTCCTTCATCGTCTCACTGTGCTCGCCGTCATCGGACTGCTTGCGGTTGGTGGGGTGCGACAGCAAACGGATGGACGCTGGAATCTACTCGTGAAAACCGGTTTCGCCCTGTGGGTTGGCGTCCTCCTGTGGCCGCTCTTTTTCAGTCTCTAAACCGAGACTATCGCACCGAAAACGTCATCTCCGGCATCTGCAGGAACGCCGTTTCGTACCCTTCGTGTCGGGACACCTGCGGCACCGAATCGACCGACACGACCAGTTCGTCGCCGGATTCGATGCCGGAGACGTTCGCGCCGTAATGGTAGCCCATCTCGGGGTCGAGCGTCGGTTTCAGCGTCCCGTCGAAGACGGATTCGCTTCCTCGATGTACCGTCGCCGAGAGCGACATCATCGGAATCGGGTAGCTTCGGTACGGTGTCCGCGGCGAGACAGCAAGGTAGGTGTCTTCGGCCATTTCTGTGTCATTCACGGCGATTGCGAGGAATTTCGCGTCTCCGCTTCGCTGCTCGCCGATGAACTGCCCCGGGAGGTCGTTCTTTGGAGGGACTTGACTCATCGGCATCATGTCCATCTCCATCATGGGCAACGCGCCTTGCGACCCTTTTTTCTGGTCGTACTCCTCGAACGATAGGTTGTCCAGTTTTTCCTGCGTTATCTCGAACTCGGTCGAGAGCGTCGCGGCGGAACCGAACTGCCCCGCTAGTGCGCCGGTTCGGCGGATGCTTAACCCGCTCACTTGTACGTCCGCGGTGTAGGTGCCGTCGCCGTCCAACCCCATGTTGTCGCCGAAGTGAAAGCCCATGTTTTGGGAGAGCATCGGCCACATCGTTCTGGTGTCGCTCCAGTCGTCCTTCGACAGTTCGACGCGGACATCTCCGGCGGGAAGCACCGTCATCGTTTCCGCGTCCCAGACGGTGGCCATCAGGTGCACGTCGTCGCCGTCCTCGATAGTCACCTTTTCTTGCTGTTGGGAGGTTCCGCCGCCCATCAGCCAGAAGCGGTGCGGGAACGAGTACATCAGTCCGAGTCGCCAGCGCCCCTGTTTTGCCATTCCGGCCATCTCCATCCCTTCGGAGTGGGTCGGATAGTACACTGCATCCGGCCGGTCTTCCACCAGCGGCGGTTCGGTCGGTGTGGTGTCCGTTTCGAACAGTCCGGCACACCCTGCGAGCGCAGTTGCGCCCGTGAGGCCCGCAGTCTGCAAAAACCTGCGACGATTCATTAGATGGGATTTGTCATCGACTCCGAAAAGGGGTTCTGGTACACCCATCGAAAAGAGTGTGTTTGGAGCGGACGACTGGTTTTGTGTATCTGATAGTACTCTGTCGGTTGTGCTTCTTTCTAGTTTTATATAATGGCTGTTTTCAGTTTTAAATGACTGTTTTTTGTGTTCGTAGACAGTTGCCGACAACAAATACCCGCTACCGCACCGCAACCGCCCACCAACCTCCCCAGCCGATTCGTTCGCTCCTCCGTCGCTCACTCATCCCTCGCGCGCTATCAGCCCGAGCCTCCGGGCGAGGTGCCCTCCGACTCGCACCAGCGCGCGCCGCGTGGTCAATTCGGGATTTTCGGATGGACATAAACCACGTGGCGCGTGCGTTCGCAAGCCTGAGGACTCGTCGTCCGAAGGCTTGCTGATTATCCGCGCGAGGGATGAGTAACCGAGCGAAGCGAGGGAACGAATCAGTTGAGGAGGTGTGTGGCGAACGAGATTTCTGCGAAATCTCGGTGGCGAGCGGTGCAACCGCGAGCGGGGGTGCGGTGGCGGTTTTCATGGGAGTCGGAAGTAGCTAGCTGCAATACCGACCAAATGTCTCAGAAGATACAAAAGCAAAACCAGATAACTCGTAACCAAACGCCAACCAAGAAACCAATAATCTTCTACCGATTCGGATTCGGAAGCGACCGACGCGAGCGTGGCGGCACCAAGAAATTCCCCCGGCGCTCCACGGTCATGTACTGCAGAATGCCGTTGTTCACACGCTGGCCGACCGATGAATTTCCGGCGAGGTCGTCGCCGTTCATGGCTTCTCGCGTCTCCTCGAAGTCCGAAATCGCGCGCTGAACCGCGACGAAATGCAGGCCTGCCTCGCCGCCGTCGGTCGAATCGAAATCCCGGCGCAGGATGAGCGGGGAATCGTCCTTTCGCGCGGAGGCGGATTTCTGGGAGTGGCCGACCATCCCGCGGGTTCGAGCGTGTTCTTCGACCTGTCCGATGCAATCATCGCCCATCCCGCTGGAATCGCCGAGGTTGTCGCCTGCGCCCTCGACGCGTCCCTCTTCTGCGTGAACAGGGCAGAACATTTTTGCGACGCGCTGGTCACGACTGTCTTGTTCGTACCACTGGTCGAGATGCAGGCTGATGTTGGAGACGTGCTGTGTGGTGCCGCCAGCGAACGGGCCGTCCTGAATCGTCACGCTGTCCTCGCTGGCCTGATTCTTCCGGAAGCCAGATTTGAAGCCCATGTAGAGCGGGGAGTCTTCCGGAACTGGTTCCGAATCGGGAATACCGTTTACGTCCTGATGGTCGGCGGGGAGGCCGTCGCCGACGAATCCGGTTCGGCGGTCTGCCTTCTCGAACACGTCGGACAGACCCATCACGTTGACGCCGTTCAACTCGTCCCGATTGCCGAGTAGGGCTTCCTCGACGGCCAGCACGAGTTCCGGGTGGTCGCTGGCGAGGTGGACGACGGCGTCCTGTTCGTCCAGCTTGGGGTCTTCGAAGGACGCGAGGGCTTTCGGTTTCGGCAGCATGTTCTCGGCACCGAATCGGGCGAAGTACGACGGTGAGTAGCCGACCGAAAACAGCAGTCCATCGTGACTTCGCTTGTAGGCGCGTTCGAGGCTTTGGAACGCGGATTCGACGGTTTCGCGCTCCGATTCCGTGGGCGTCGTTTTCGCTCCGGCGTCATTTTCGTTCCCGACGTAGTTCAGAAAGAGGAGCACCTGATGCCGAGGGGCAACATCGTTATCGTGGTCGTCCGTCGCCAGAAATTGATTCCACGCGTGCTGGCGCTCCGGAAGGGTAGAGAGGTCGTCCGGCCCTTGCTCCACGTCGGGCATTCCACCGCCCCGGTCGAGGCAGGCCGACAGCGCCGCCGACCCGCCGATGGCGACCGCGGCCTTCATGAACTCGCGTCGGGGGATTCCGCGCGTCGAGTCGCTCATTGGGTAGTTCTAGCGACCACGCGAGAAAAGGGGTTCTGGTACGTCCGTCGAAATCACCGCTGAACAAAATCGACCGGATTCAGGTCGCAACCGGACGCGAAATTATCCACAGAGAAAGGACGGTGTAGCCGACCATCAACGCGGTCAGCGGAAGGTGGGTTCGGCCGACGCTGGCGACGCGGTTCGTGTGCTCCAGCGCGACGTAGTGCGCCGCGACGACCGCGACGAGATGTCCCAAGACGATGAGTAGCACCTGCGAGGCCCAGAATGCCGGAAGGGAGAGCCAACCCAGCAGTTCGATTTCCGTCCCGCCGAGAACCGTCAGCAGACGCGACAACTGCTGGAGGACGAAGGGATAGTTGTGCGCAACTTCGTAGGCCACCGCGATTGGGACGACGGTCGGCGCAAGCGCGAGGGCCATTTCGCGCCACGATTCGCGGGTTCCCCCGCGTTTTGCACTTCCCGAAATTCGTTGAGTCACCATCGCCACGAGCGCGAAGACGGCGAGAAACGCCAGAAACCCGCCGAGATACAGCGGAACCGAAACGACAGAGCCGAGTCCAGTCACGTCCCGCGCCCAGAAGAGAATCGTCTGGTATTCGGGCGTCTCGGTGAATCCGTCGAAGCTGACGGTGTAGACGCTCGCCACGACGAATCCAGCGAGCGAGAGCGAGCGGACGCGTGGAAGACACCCTCGCCACGGCGGGCGAAGGTCGATTCCACTGCCGTCGATTTTCAGCGGTGCAACTCGCCCGAACAGTCGGTAGAGCACCGCCAGTGGGTCGGCGCGCTCGAACCACGTCGTTCCGAACAGCACGCCGCCGAACAGCATGATGAGTGCGTAGCCTGCGAGAAGCACGGCGGTCAGTCGCGGGGAGTCCGGAATCCGGGTCAGATTCTCCACGATACCGACGAGGGCGAGAAAGCCGACGAGGGCTGGCCAATCACCGAGTTGGTCGGGATAGTCGAACAGCGCCAACTGCTTCCCCTCTAGTTTCGATAGGCCGTCGTAAATCGTCCGCCACGGCGCGAGCGTGCGCCACGGACTGCCGAACAGCACCGCGAGCAGGCCGATGCCTTTCAGCCAGACTGACCACGTAAACAGGGTCGCGGGATTGTCCCGCGCATTCGCCGGGCCGACCGAACCGACGGCGAGGACGAGCAGAAAAATCGCGAGAAACGCCACTCGGGCGGTAAGTCGAAGGGCGGCAACTGTGCCGGAGGAGAGCACGGAAATCCGACGCATTCCGGTCGGCGTGCGCTCGACCGTGGCGGAAAGAAAGAGCGCTGTGAGCGCGACGGTGGCCCCCGCACCGCCGAACAGCAAGGTGAGCGGAATCGGCGCGTCGAACCGCGTGGTGACGCCGTGGGCGGTTGCGACGCCCGCAAAGAGGACTACCGAAGCGAGGAAAGCGAAGATGGGGAGGGGCGTCCGGCGAAGTCGCATAATCGAAATCGGTGATGCGGGAAAAAGGGGTTGTTGGTCTGCGATTCGAATCTTCGATTTCGAATCGCATTTTTGCCGCCGTGACACCTCAGTTGAGTCCGTCGAGCACCAGACGGACTTCCTCGAATTGCGCTCCCCGTCGAATTTCGTCGGAATCGCTGTGCCACTCGATAAACTCGAGATCGTCGAGTTTCGGCAGATGAATGGTGTACAGCGCCAGTTCGATTCGGTCGCGGTCATCGCCGTACTCAGCCGCCAATCGACGAGATGCCTCCGAAACACGGAGGCGTCCCGCTTTCAACTCGAACAGGATTCGTCGCCGGTAGGCGCTCGAAAGCACGTGGAATACCGCGTCGAGTTGTGCCGATTTGTCGTGCCATTCACAGTGACTCATGTCCCTCGCTAGCGAGGGGAATAATAAACAATCATACCCTGCACTGTTAGGGATGGAGATGTGGATGTCGGTGGAGAGGAGTGGAGGCTGCAGACCGTCACGAGTCGTCCAGCACGTCATCCACGCGCTCCGCCGTTTCGCTCGCCCGAATGTTCGAGTAGCTTTCGTGCGTCGTCGCAATCGAGGCGTGGCGGAGCGCGGATTGGGCCAGTTCCGCGTGGCCCTCGCTGTACAACTGATGGCCCAGTCCCCGGCGTGCCCCGTGGGGTTTCAGATATTCGCCGTCGATGTCCAGTCCGGCCTCCTTGCAGAGGCGTTTCATCAGGTTGCGCGCGCCGCGGGTCGAAATCGCGGGGATGACGATTTCGTACTCGCGTACTACGTCGTCGATGTCGTTTTCGTCGAGGATGGTTTCGATTCGGCTCTCCGTGTATTCGCCAGTCAACTGCTCGCGGACGGCCCGATATTTCGACGGTGCGTGGTCGGTCGGAAACACCGGAAACCGTGGTGTCGGCGGGTCGGAGACCCGGTGATAGCGCTCCAGCGCCTCCGCTGCTTTTTTCGGAAGTTGTGCATATTCGTACTCGCGGGATTTGCCGAACACGCGAAGCGACCCGCCTTCGATGTCCACGTCTCTCCAGGTGATTCCGGGTCGCTTGTCGTCCGCCGGGGCGCGGAACACTTCCGCGCCCCGGACTCCCGACAGCGCGAGCAAGCGGACGAGCGCCCGGTCGCGGTAGGCGCGTTCGCGCGAAATTTCGTTGCCATCGCTGTCGCCATCCGTCTCCAACGCCTGCTCTACGCGTCTATCCATGAACGCGAGGATGGCTTTTCTGTCGCGCTCCGACCAGAACTGGCGGTTCGCGTCGGCGGTGTTCTCCGGCAGTTCGGCTTGCGCCCGCGAGACGGCGGCGGGATTCCGTGAGAGGAGTTCGTCAGCCTCGCAGAACCCGAGAAACGCCCGAACGTAGGCGTAGTAGGTGTGGGCCGTCGAGGATTTCAGTTCGTCTTCGCGCACCTGCCGTTTGAGGTGGCGGGCGTACCGACGACAGTCGATGACTTCCACATCGTTCAGTTGGGTGACTGTTCGCTCCCGTGCGAGCCACTCAGACCACTGCGTGAGCGCGGAACCGGCGTTGGTGCGGTAGTTTCCGGCCTCAATGCTGGAGAGATACTCCTCGATTGCGGCGGTGAGCGTCGTCCCTGTCATGCTAGCCGTGGGTCGAACGTCCCACTCAGTTCGGTGCCGCACCGGGGACATGTCAGTGTTCGATCTTCTCCCACGAACCGTCCGACCGGGCCGAGATAGCCGCAGGCGGAGCATCGCCGTATCGGTAGCTGAATCATCGCATCTGTCGTTTCGTGGGGCCGGGAGGGATAAAAATCTACGTTCCTTCTTCGGGTGGATGAACCGCGATGAGGCCGTCGCTTTGGATGAAGATGTAGTACTCCTCGAACGTGAATCCGACGTGACTGTCCGTCCGGATTTTCCCACCCTGTCGCGGGGAGAACAGTCCATCCAAGGCGTCCGGGTCGAACTGGTCGTACAGCGGGCCGATTTCCGTCGGCTCTTTGTCCATCGCTTCCGCAACCGCCGTCATGACTGTCGTACTGAGTGATTCCGCGTCTGTCCAGTCGTGAGTCGTGTGGTACGTTGCCGGGAGTGCTCCCGGTCGGGATGTGTTCGATTTACTCATTGGGGACACCTTCGAAACACGTGGTTCGTGTTCGTCACACATACACCCTGAAAAATCATAAAGCCCTGTCAGACGAAAAACCGGTTGTGGTCATACGCACAAGGTAAAAAGGCAAGCAGGGACCACTCCCGTCGCCTTTTCCCCGTCTTACACGCCGCAGTCATTCGATTTCCCGATTCGAAGGACGAAAACGAGGGGGCGAAGGACAGATGAGCACCACCCCCATTCACCATCGAACGCTGTGGCTTCGCGCCCACTTACCAGCTAACTTAACAGCTAGTTAGAACCGTTTAACTGGTCAATAGTATTCATATCACATCTCGTAGGATTTTTCATGTCGTTGGTCGAAATCGCCACCGCAGTCAGCCACCAGTTCGTTGCCGCCCCCGTCCAAATCGCAAGCTTTTGGCTTTCAGTTACTCTTCCGCTGTTCTACATCCCATTGATTTTCGATGGACTCGGTGCGAAGGTTCTCCCGTCGTTTATTGGATTGCTGTCGCTCCACCTCGTAACGCTCTTTCTGGGGCGAAATTACAGACAGGAAAAAGCATAGAAACGCCCCGGCGTGCGATAGCGACCCGAAAACGAACGCCCTGCGTTGAGCCTACTGCTGTTTTCGTTGATTTCCACGACGGCGGTCGAAACCTTCGAGGGGGGACGAACCGAAAGCTATCCTATGTGCGTCATTCGGCGACGAGACGGAGTCGAACGGACGCTTTCCTCGCGGGCAGACCGAATGGATTCGCTCGGTTCGCGGATGAGAGGGCTGCTTCGTCTCTTTCGGAGTGAGGACTGCGCGCTCGTATTCGATTTCGATTCGGTTGCGGAACGTCGTGCTTCGACGCTGCTCACACCACTGGCGCTCGACGTAGTGTGGACGGAGAACGGACAGGTGACGCGAGTGGCTCGTTTGAATCCGTGGATGGGATTCGCGCGTGGAAGGGGCGACGGTGTGATGGAGTTTCCGGCAGGTGTCGCGGAGGACGTTCGACCGGGCGACGAACTCGTCCTTCGTTAGTCCCAGTCGTCCCGTTCGATGGTGTAGCCACCACATTCGGGACAGACCTGATACCGAACCGTGAACGAGGCTTCGCATCCTCGGCACTCGTATGGTTCGTTCGAGTCCGATTCCGACTCTGAACCCACTCCGAGTCGTCGCATCAGTCCCATGGCCGGCGGTTCGAAGGTGACAACCAAATAGTTCACCAGAGCGGAGTGAAAGTGAAACTGTCACAAATTGTACCTCAATTCTAAGAGGAAAAAGACGTGCTGAGGAGGTTGCTCGGCGGTTACGTGTGGTTCAGTGGGAATTCAGCCAAAATGTTTTTTGTTCACATTCGGCTACATTTAGTATAGAAACGGCTTCCACGTGGGGTGCGTTGTTCCGACTCGCACCGCTGGTCGTCTTTTTCTTCGTCGGAGTCGTATTCTGGGGTTCCTCCCTGCTCCACTGGATACGGGTCATTAGAGAGGCAGGTGACGCATTTTACGATGGTATGAGTTCTATTTCTGGCTATTCTCGAACGACTGGTGATGGATGATTCTATCGCCGATACGCGAAATTTACACTGGGAATCGCTTTTTGCCTGTGCGTGCTGGTGTCAGTACTGACGCCACAGCCGGTTCTTGATATGTCTCCCGGCAAACTGGTTGGAATGACTATCGGCAACTTCCTCCTCTCCGCGATTTTGATTCCCGCCTTTGCTCTCTGTTATCTTTCGTACGTTCGGTTAAACAGGGACTCCGGTCGAGTAGTGAGTAGCAGTCCGAATACACAGCAAACTTCGACGTTGTCTCGTCATTACCCTCGACGATTTTTGTTGCGGATTCGCTCGCCAACGTCGAGTCCACTCCCCAGCGCGCGGTGCACTCGTCCATCTCCGGCGACCCAGTCGCCAGCGAAGTGAAGGTTCACTTCCGCTGCCCGTCGAAGAACGTCCGTATCAGCACCCGAATCCGGCAGTGCGTCGCGCCAGCGAATCACGTCGAACCAATCCGGAGCAGAAAGCGAGTGGTCGGAAAGCAAGTCCGCGACGTGGTCTGCCGCCGCCGCAACGATTTCCGAATCTTCCCAGTCGTAGTGTTCCGCCGACCAGTCGGGGGCCATCTGGACGACCAACAGACTCTCGCCGTCCGGAACGTGGCCCGGTTTGCAGGACTCGCGCGCCAGCCAGCCGATTTCGTGTTCTTTGTCCGTGTTCACCAGCGCGTAGTAGGGTCGGTCGATTTCGAACGGATAGTGGAGCACGACGGAGAGAATCGTTCGGTACGGAACGTGGCCGACGTGTTCGCGGAGTTCTCGTCGGGTTTCGTCGTCACCCCACGCGGCGAACTCCAGTAGGGATGCCGTAAGCGGCGCAGGCGGTGTCAACACGAGTTCGTCGTATGGGCCGTGTTCGTTCCCGCTATCGTCTTCGACGTACCACCCGTCGCTTTTGTCCTTTTGACTCCCAACAATCCGCGTATTGGTTCGAACAGTTGCATCACTGGCATCCAGCAGTCGCTGACCGAGCGTTCCGATTCCGTTTCGGTACGTCCACTTCTCCGTATTTTCGTCACGTCCTTCCGAAATCGTTTCGTCCGCGTCGAACGTCCACACCGGTTCCTCGACATCGACCAATCCGTCCGAGAGTTCGCGGACGACGCGGGAAACACGCTCGTCGTCGCTTTTCACGTAGTTCGCCCCCGTGTCGTAGACACAGTCTGCTTGCTCGCGCGTGGCGGCGCGGCCGCCGACGCGCTCGCGCCGCTCGAACAGGGTAACGGGTGCCGCATCTCGCAACGCGTAGGCGACGCCGAGTCCCGCGACACCTGCCCCGACGACGGCGATACGGGTCATGCTACAGAGCCTCCTCTCTGCCCTCGATACGAGCGTCGTCTCTCACTGTCGGCAGGGGAATTCATCGTCCGACGGTTCGGAGGCAGGCAGGAAAGCGATTGTGGCGATGTCGCGGATTGTAGTGTCGAGATTTCGGCCACGTTCCAAGGAAACGAACGTTTATATCCGAAAACGAAGCCAGAGCCAGTCGTTGACCACCTACCTACCCACCCGTCTAACCAACTAACCAACCACCCGATTCACCAATGGTCAACAGTCCGAAGCGTGATGCAAAAATTCAAGGAATCTCTGCCGAATCCAGCACCAAGAAGATGGACAACGAACAACAACTGCCGGTGGGCCACCTCGTCGCCGACGACACCGAGGTGTCGATTCCCGTGGTCGAAATCTTGACTGGGCGCGGGTTCGTCACCGGGAAATCCGGGTCGGGGAAGTCGAACACCGCGTCGGTCATCGTCGAAAAACTGCTGGACGCGGGCTATCCGGTCGCCATCATCGACGCTGACGGGGAGTACTACGGCTTAAAAGAGGAGTACGAACTGCTCCACGCTGGCGCGGACGAAGAGTGCGACATCCAAGTCGGGGCCGAACACGCTGAAAAAATCGCGTCGCTCGCGCTCGAACAGAACGTTCCCGTCATCGTGGACGTGTCCGGCTATCTGGACGAGGACGAGGCCGACGAACTCATCCGCGAGACGGCGCGGCATCTGTTCGCCAAGGAAAAGAAGCTGAAAAAGCCATTTTTGCTCGTGGTCGAGGAGTGCCACGAATACATCCCGGAAGGCGGCGGCATGGGTGAAACCGGGAAGATGCTCATCAAGGTCGGCAAGCGCGGGCGAAAACACGGGCTGGGCGTGATGGGCATCAGCCAGCGCCCCGCCGACGTGAAGAAGGATTTCATCACGCAGGCGAACTGGCTCGTCTGGCATCGACTGACGTGGGAAAACGACACGAAAGTCGTCAGCCGAATCGTCGGCGACGAGTACGGTGACGCAGTTCCAGACCTCAACGCCGGGGAGGGATTCGTTCAAACGGACTGGACAGACGGCGGGATTCGTCGCGTGCAGTTCAACCGAAAACAGACCTTCGACGCGGGGGCAACCCCCGGGTTGGACGACTTCGAGCGCCCCGAACTGAAATCGGTCAGCGACGCGCTGATGGGCGACTTGGAGGACATCACGGAGCTTCAGGAACAAGAACACAACCGAGTTGCGGAACTCGAAAGCCAACTGGAGCGCAAGCAGGAGCGAATCGCGTCGTTGGAAGACGAACTACAAACCGCGCGCGACGTGTCCGCCGCCGCGCGGAAGATGGCCAACGCCCTCGCCCACGGGGAGGTTGGCGGCCCGGAGGATTTCGGACAACAACTCCGCGAGAAAGACGAGCGAATCCGCGAACTCGAAGCGCAGGTCGCCGAGTTGGAAAACGAGCAGACCGACCTGAACGCGTTCGAGGCGAACAAGGAAGTCGAAGGAGCCGAGAAAACCAAGCAACCTGAAGGAATCGAACAACCCGGGAAACCTAAAGAAACCGAGCAATCCAAACATCCCGAGAAAACCGCAACAGCGGACGAGGTCGAGGAATCGACCTCGTCCGCCGACACCGTCGAATCTTCCGCCGCTGAACTATCCGGGAGCGAAGACTCCGTCGAAGCCTATCGAAAACGACTCCGTCAGCGCGGCTACGAACTCGGCAAATCGGTTTCACAGCAGTCGGTGTCCGACACCGCATCGCTCGTGGAACTGGCGAACGCAGACCCCGTGGTGGTTCGCATCGACGCGGCGCGGCGGGAATCGCTCTGTAACGACGACCATACGTGGGACGTTATCGCCACACTCGCGGCGGACGGCCCGATGACGGTTCACGAAATCGAAGAGAGTGTGACGGCGTCCGTCGAACAGATTCAGAGCCTCCTCGCCGAACTCAGAACTCGGTCGCTCGCCACGCGAAACGACGCTCGACAGTACGCCCTCGACCGAGGAGGAATGGTTTCGATTATCAACGACCCGGACGAGCGAGCGCACAACACCGAACTCCACGGACAGTGGCGCGAATAATCGGAGAAATTAACGCCACTCCTCTTCGATTCCAGCGTCACGTTCCGCGTCCTGTAATCCTCGCGGTTGCCACTCGCCGGACGCCCGACAGCGGTGGACGAGAATGCCACCGACCGAAAGGAGTACAACTGCGACGAGGAGTTCGATGAGGAGGAATACCCCGACGTTCATCGGGCGATGTACGCGCCCTATCTGCCTTGTTCTTCCGGTGTTCTCTCCACGGAATCGGTCGTGCGAAGGAACCGGAACGTGCCAGCAACCATCAGTCCTGCACCGAGCGTCATCGCGACGAAGTCCACGTTCGCCCCGCCGCCGTACAGCTCGGAGTAGCCGAGAAACGCCAGCCAGCAGACGCCCAGCGCGGGAAGGATGAGTGTGTTCCGGCGGTTTTCGGATGTTTCGTTTGTCTGTTTGTCGTTTGTTCGTCGGTCCACTCGTGACCAGCCTGTCTCCCACTGCTTCTCCAAGGTTTATAAACTTTTGTCAGACGACCTGAAAAGTAGAGGAACCGGCGCAAATAGAATGAAACCTGAAACATATCAAAAGCCGTAGAATGACAATTAAAATATATTTGTATTCGCTATCGCACTGGAACGCGCTGGCCCGCGGACGGACGAAGCGCGTCGAGGTGCTTCTGTAACCAGAGTTCGACGGTCGTCAGCGCCGAAATCGGTTTGATGTAGTCACCACGTTCGTCGAGATGTTCGCGTTGGAGGTCACGAACCCCGTTCGAATCGAAGATGTCGCGAGTACACGCATCGTCGAGTAGGTCGTCGATGAAGGCTCGCATGTCGCTGTTCGTTCGGTACCACGTTCCCATCTGCGACGTGGTTTGACCGAGCACTCGCTTTTTCACGTTGTCCGCAACGAATCCCGCGGCGTGCAGCGCGAGAGGCGAGGTGGGCGGACGTTTCGTTCGATTGTACGGAACTTTTGCGGCAGGGCCAGCGACTCGGCGAGCGACTTCGAGTTTGAGTGGCGCGACGGCGGACGGAACCGTGCCGCGAGTGCCGGGAATCGACCCGATTCGGTACCGATTGTACGGCATTCGCGCGACGTGGTTCATGAACTCGCCGTCCGCGAACGGGACGCGAGTTCCGGCTTGGCTCCGATAGAGGCGGTTCGAGCGAAAATGCGAGTCCGCGAAGATTTCCCAGAGTGCATCGAGCGTCCTGTGTTCTCGCCGGGGTTGCGTGCTTCGTTCGACCACACGGCCCAGCGATTGCTTCGGGGAAATTTCCGCGGAGAGGAGGGTTTGCACGTCAGCGGGGGGTAGCTGACTCTTCAGGGCGGCGAGGGCGTCAACCGGTTGTTTTCCGGTCAGATACGAGCGATACATCACGTCGCCGAAAAATTCGCCTTGGCTGCTTCCTTCGAACAGCACGTCAACCTGCCCGGAAACGTTGTTCAGCGAGGGCGCGAGATTGACGAAAAACGACCACTGCAACATCCCATCCATGATGTCCACGCCGCGTTCGATGGCGCTCACGAACTCCTCTGCGGAGTAGTCGTAGAACTGGTTGGGTAGTTCGAGCGAATCGGCGACGCGTTCCGCACCGAGTCGGTCTTCCTGCGTCGCAGAGTTGTCGTAGGTGAACGTCTGAACGGGGCCGATTTCCTCTTTCAGCGCAGCAGCGAGTGTTCGACTGTCGAGTCCGCCGGAGAGCCACACACCCGTCCGTCCGTCGATTGTATCCGCGACGTTGCCGACGACCCGGCGGTAGCGCCGAACCGCTTCATCGACGTATCCTTCCTGCGGTGCGATGCCGAAGTCGGGTTCCCAGTATCGCTTCGTTCGGAGATTGCCGCCCTCGTAGTGGATGTACGACGCGGGGCGGAGTGAACGAATGTCAGAGACGAGCGTTTTCTTCCCGAACACGTATCCCATGTGGAGCATGTCGCTTACCGCTCGTTCGTCCACTCGCGGTTCGCGAAGTTGCGTGACGAGCGATTTGAGTTCGCTCCCGAACAGGAAACCGTTAACCGTCGAATAGTAACACGGTCGCGTGCCGATTTTGTCGGTTGCGACGACAGTAGAACTTCCATCCGCCACCGCGAGCAAAAACGGGCCGCTGAGTTCCGGAAGGGTGCGGTCTGGGTCGGCGAGCACTCGCTCGAAGATTTCGTCGGTCGTCAACCCCAGTTCGGAGCGATTCGAAATCACGCCGTGAAGGACGCCGATTCGGTCGCCGTCTCGCCACGTCGTCCATCCGCGTGCGTCTCGCTCGCCGTGATGGACGAGTCCGATTCGACAGTCGCCAGTCGAGCGTTCGGCAGTGCCATACCACGATTCGTCGTCCATCGTGCCTATCATCTCATCGAGAGCACGACTGCTGACAGTACCACCAGTTACGCCGGGCATAGCAGAACCGTTCACGACTGCCTATATTGTTATGAGACGCCTTCGACGGAATTAGGCCGCGTATTCCGCGAATCGTAGGTCGAGAAAAACGGGTTTGGGACTGCTTACTTCGGCCGGTTGGTCGGTTGGTCAGTCGGCCAATCGACCAATTAGCCAATTGGTCGAACGACTAGTTCGATTCGGTCGTCGCGTCCTGTGCGACGACGAGGTCGAAGGAATGGCAGTCGGGTTCGTCGTCGGGCGTCAGGTAGCCCTCCGCGAAGCCGGTGTACGCCTGTCCGCCTTCGACTTCCACGTCGAACGTCGCAACCGGGTCACAGCCTGCGTCCTCTGCGGGCCACACCGCGAGCGTGTAGCTTCCGGCAGGCACCTCCATGTAGTCGCTTGCCTCGCCGTAAGCCACGTCGCTGAACAGTTTCTTCTCGCCGTCCATCACCGTCACGTCGACCGCTGGCGCGTCCGGTGAGGCGTGTGCGAGACGGACTGCGGCCATGTCGTCGCTCGGGGACGCATCGTCCGCGAGCACCCACGGCTTGAACTCCGTGTCGTCGCTCGTCAACTCGCCGACCGCGGCGACCGTGTAGGACATCGCATCCACCGTCAGGTCACCTTCGAAGGCGACCGTGTCCGGGTCACCTGCGGCGGTAATTGTCACTGTGTACGTTCCGGGTTGTAGGCTCAGGTAGTCGCTGACGGCCTTGAACGGCACGTCGGAGAGGACTTTCTGGTCGTCCACCCACACGTCCACATTTGGCGCGTCAGGCGAAGCGTGGGCCACGCGAACCATCGCGTCGCCCATGTCGTCCGTGTCGTCGGAACTCTCCATCGAGTCCTGTGCCACGACGAGGTCGAACATCTCGTTCGTCGGTTCGTCGTCGGGCGTCAGGTAGCCTTCCGCGAAGGCCGTATACGTCGTTCCGGCTTCCACCGTCACGTCAAAGGTTGCCGCCACATCGCCGTCGTTCGAGTCCGTATCGCCGCGGACTTCGAGGGTGTACTGGCCGGGGTCAACTTCGAGGTAGTCGCTCGATTCGCCGTAGGCGACCCCATCGAACAGGGTCGTTTCACCGTCCATCACGGTCACATCGACTGCTGGCGCGTCGGGTGCGGCGTGCACGAGTCGAATCCGCGCTTTGCCCTCGGTCGTGCTCGTATCGTCCTGAAGCACCCACGGCTTAAACGCCGTGTCGTCGCTCGTCAGTTCGCCGACTGCCGCGACCGTGTAGGTCATCGCTTCCAGAGTCAAATCACCCTCGAACGCGACCGTACTCGGGTCGCCCGCGGCGGTGATTTTCACCGTGCGGGTTCCCGTCGGCACGTCGAGGTAATCGCTGACGGCCTTGAACGGAACGTCGGAGAGGGCTTTTTCGCCGTCTACCCACACGTCCACGTTCGGGGCGTCGGGCGAGGCGTGGGCGACACGCACTTTCGCCGTTTCCGAGTCGTTGCTGTCCGAGTCGTCGCTGTCGGACTGGTGGTCGTCTGCACCGACGACCGCTGCTACGCCACTGCCGCCGAGCATAGTCAAAACGCCTGCGCCGCCGATGGTTTTTATTGTATCACGTCGGGTTGTTTGCATCGAATCTCCCCGTTCTGGTGATGGAGTGCCTGTAATAAATCAGAACTACCCAACTAGTTCGGTCTGACTGTTCGAGAGTAAAAATACCGTGCCTACCAACAGCACTCTGAGAGATTGAATTTGGTTGCTTTGGGGACTCTAACGCCAAAATCTGAAAATAATCGTGGAATCAATCTCGATGAAGATAGCGGTTACATGTGACTACCGAAATCCATCGGCGTAGAAGCACTATTTTTGATTCGTTCGGCCCGTTCTCCAACCGCGGAGCAGGTGTTCAAACGATGTTACTGAGAACGGATTTTTGAAATATATTTATATCCGAATAGTTACTACTCTGGCGTAGTGCCCGCCCTCCGAACCCCACTTTGAGTCGCTATCTTCAGAAATAGGAACGACTCGAAGATGAATCGTCTCTCAGACCGGTTCGTCGCCGAAGAACTCGCCGCAGAGTTTTCGCTCCGCGGCCCGCAGGTGCTCGTGGAACGTCGAACGCGAGATTTGCATCGACTCGGCGAGTTCCTCGCCGGTGACGGGCCGCGGCCAGTCGAAGAAACCGCTGACGTAGGCGGTTTGGAGCGCGGTTAACTGGCGTTCGGTGAGATTTTCGGTGAGGTTTTCGATGAAGTCCTGTCTCGTTTTCGCAGGTCGCTCGCGGTGGCGGTACGCCAGCAGTTCCGTTCCGGGGTACGATTGTTTGAGTCGCTCGACGAGGCCGCGAACGTCCGCCTCCTGTGGGAACTCCACGACGACCCGTGAATCGTTCGGCGTCGCCGAAATCGCTTGGGTCTTGCCACCGTACTCGGACATTGTCGAAACGAGCGTCCCCGACGGAAGGACGAACTCGAAGAGGGCTTCGCCGTCGTTTTCAGCAACTAACCTGGCCTCGGTGACGCTTTCTCTGTCCTCGACGGCAGCAATCACGTCGTCGGGAGACGCGCCGCGAACCGAGAAGAATGAAACGACAGAGCCGTCATCCCGGTTGGTCGATTGCAGATACTCGATGTCCGCGCCGGTTTGCTTTGCGATGTCAACGAAGAAGAGGTCGGCGCTCCGGAAGGCGAATTCGGCTTCGACCACGCTGTCGGCGATGAGGATTCTGCGCGTCTCGCGGGCGTTGATGGCGCTGGCGATTGCTCGGCCCAGCGACCGAAGGACGACCTGTTCCCGTTCGTCGAAGGCATCCTGTCTCGTCGCGCAGATAACGAGGACGCCGTACTCCGTATCGTCGTAGGCGATGGGGAGCGCGGCGACTGCCTCACAGCCTTCGACGCCGAGTTCGTCCACCTGTAGTTCGCCGGTTTCGAGCGCGTCGATGACGAGCGGATGGTCGGGTTTCGGGTCGCAGTCGCCCGCGACGGCCCGCACTTCGACGCTGTCGGTTCTGATGTCGCGCTCGCCGACCCACGCGAAGTTGTACGGTTCGACGCTCGACACGCGCTCACAGACGGCCGTTTCGATTGCCGTTCTGGTCGGTGCTTCGACCACCGCGCTGGTCACGTCGCCGAGGAGTCCCTCGATTCGTTCGAGCAGGTGTTCGCGCTCCTTCGCCCGTCTGCGGGCCGCGAACTCGGCGTCCTTCCGCTCTGTGATGTCCGTTTGGAACCCGCCGTAGTGGGTGACCTCGCCTGCGTCGTCCCGAATCGGGGCAATATCGACCCGGTTCCAGAACTTCTCACCGTCGTTCCGGTAGTTGCACAGTTCGACCGAAACGGGTTCCTCGTTGTCGATTGCGGTTCGCATTTCCGCAACCGCGTCCGGGTCGGAATCTTCCCCCTGCAAGAATCGGCAGTTCTGTCCGAGAACGTCTTCGGAGTCGTAGCCCGTCAACTCCTCGAACGCCTCGTTGACGTAGATGAGCGGTTCGTCGTTCGGTTGCGCGTCGGCGATGGTGATGCCGACCGGGGCCTCGTTGATGGCGCGCTCTTTCAGTTGGAGTTCCGCGGCCACGTCCTCCAACACGTCGCATTCCTGGAACACGAGGGTTACCCCGTCTTCGTCGGGATGCGTCGTCGCTTCGTACTGTGTATCGCCGAGCGACAGCCAGAAAGAGCAGGAGTCGCCATCCGCAATCGACGCCTGACAACGTTCGTGCATCGTCTCGCCCGCCGTCGTCGGCAGCGCTTCGGGTAGTCGCTCGCCGATACCGAATCCGAAGATGTCGCGGGCCGGGTCGTTCAGATAGGTGACTTGCCAGTCGGTGTCGAACGCGACGACCGGGTCGGCAAGACGCTCGACGGCCTGCCGGGCCGTGCGAGTCTGGTCTGCGGTATCCATGCGGGTTTGTACGTCCTGCCGAAAGATAGTAGTTCAGTTATCGACCGCAAGTTGGGCGACAGTCGCGGACCGGCGGTTGGCCGTCGAACGTGAAGTAACCCCGACCGATTGCTGTAAGGCGTGCCGGGTTCCGGAGGTTCTTGGTTCCCGCGCTGGACGACAAACCATGTCACGGATACCCAACTCGGTCGTCGGCGACGCCGTTACGAGCACCGAATCGTGGGACACCCTCGAAGCGCTCGTCTCGGTCGGCAACCGAATGGCCGGACAGGCGGGCGAAGCGGAGGGCGCGGAAATCATCGCCGACGCCTTCGAGCGCGGCGGCGCGCGCGAGGTCGAAATCAACGAGTTCGAAATTCCCGGCTGGTGGCGTGGGTCGTCCTCGCTTTCGGTCGGCGGCGAGACGCTCGCCGCCGACCACGAAGTCATCGCGCTCCCCGGAACGCCGAGCGGCGAGGCGACGGGCGAACTCGTGGACGTGGGCTACGGACTCGCCGAGAATTTCGAGGAGCGCGATTTGGACGGCAAAATCGTGATGGCGTCCAGCGAGACGCCCGAGGGCCACGGGCGATGGATTCACCGAATGGAGAAGTACGTCTGCGCCGCGAACGCCGGTGCGGTTGGGTTCGTCTTCCGAAACCACGTCGAGGGCTGTCTTCCCCCGACAGGAGAAATCGGCTATCACAACCGTCCCGGCCCGATTCCGGCAGTCGGTGTCTCGAAGGAGGTCGGAACGCGACTGCTCCGCGAACACGCAGCGGAGGGCAATGAAGGCGAGGAAGACAGTGGAAGCGAGACGACGATTTCCGTCGAATGTCGAAACGAACCGACGAACTCCCGAAACGTGGAGGCGGTCGTCGGCCCGGATACGGAAAAAGAAGTGCTGGTCACCGCGCACGTCGATGCCCACGACATCAGCGAGGGAGCGAACGACAACGGCGCAGGGAGCGCGCTCGTCGCTGAAATCGGGCGATTACTGGAACAGGTCGAACTCGCGTGTCGAGTTCGACTCATCACCTTCGGCTCCGAGGAAATCGGACTCTACGGGGCGTACCACGCGGCCGAAACGCACGATTTGGAGTCGATAAAATGCGTTATCAACATCGACGGCGCGGGGAACTCTCGAAATCTCGGCGTCGGAACGAACGGCTTCACCGAACTCGGTGACGCCTTCGAGGAAGTAACCGACGAGATGCGTCTCCCACTCTCGATGCACGAACGAATCAGTCCCCACGGTGACCAGTGGGCGTTCGTGCAGGAAGGCGTTCCGTCCGTGATGGCCTACTCGCGGTCGGAGGGAAGCGGGAGAGGATGGGGTCACACCCATGCCGACACGCTGGACAAACTCGACATCCGCGACCTGCGGGCGATTGCGCTCGCACTCTCGAACGTGGTCGTCGCAGTTGCCGAAGAAGACCGCGAGATTCCGCACAAATCGCGCGAGCAAATCCGGGACGAAATCGACGAGGGGTACGTCGAGGAGTTAAAACTCGGCGGCAGATGGCCATACGACGAGTAACTCAAATCGGGTGAAGTAGCCGGTAGACGGCACCCAATTGTCAAATTATTTACCCTGCTCATTCAGGCATGGGGCCTTTCACTTGCAAGCTCTGTTTTCGAATACGATGATCACAGTTGACCTCAGTAACAGCGACATCAACCGTCTCGTTTCGATACTGTCGGAGTACCAGATGCAGACGGGGAAGGACGTCGAAGACCTGCTCGAAACGTTCCGGGAGAAAAAACAGGAACCGGAGGAAGTGTACTCGACGCCGACGCGACCACCCGACGAGAGCGGTGAAACCGACGACAACGAATCGTCGTGGGAGTAGTGAAAAGGAAACGGACGGCTGTGGACGGCAGTAGCGGTCGTAGGTGGCAGAAGCGGTTGTGGACGGCTTACGACGCCACAGAGGTGGCGTCGTCAGACCAGCGTCGTCGGACGTTTCGACAGGTAATCGAACACGGCCCCGAGTGCGAACCCGTAGGCGAAGTGCGAAAGCAGGGTCAACACGAGGTAGAGCACGAGCAGGAGGCCGGTGTAGCCGTCGTAGAACGCGAGGGCGAATCCCGTCCAGAGGACGAACCCGTACGGGATTCCCTTCGTGGCGTACTTTTCGCCCGGCAGATACGAACCGATGGAGGCGAACAAGAGCGGCCACGTCACCATACCGCCGCCGAGGAAGACCAGATACCCAATCGCCGCCGGATTTGCGGGGAACAGCGCCGTGGTTCCGGTGAGTTCGGCGAGAACGACGAACGAGTTCAAATCGAACGCGTTCAGCGTTGCCGCGACCAAGAGGACTGCGGTCATGACCGCGGTGCCGACCAAACCGCCAACAGCGCCGATGACCCCGTCTACGACGATTCCGGTGAGGTTGTCGAAATCCGGTTCGGCGGCACCCTCGCTTACATCGACATCCACGACTGGTTGTGTGTCATTATCTGCCATGATATATGGTACCATTTCAAACGGCAAAAACCTTCCCAGCGCCCTCCCCGAAACTACTAATATAATGGAAATTCATTAATTATAGCGGGATGCTGGAGCAGATTCGATTTCTCCCACTCCACGACGGTGTGAGCGGCCTGATTCCACGCGGAACGCGTGCGGAGGTGTTCCAGCAAATTTTCGGCGTCTTTCTCCTCCTCGGTATTCTGGTCACCGTCGTCGTCATCGGCTACATGCTGTACACGGCGTACAGATACCGAGACGGCAACGGAACACACGAGTTCGACCCGCCGAAACTCGGCGAACTGCCGACCGAAAGCGGCGACGGACGAAAACTGCTCTTTTCGTTCTCCCTGAGCGCCATCATCGTCGTTTCGCTCGTGCTCTGGACGTACGGGACGCTCCTCTACGTCGAGGACGACACGTCAGTCGAAAACCAAGATTCGATGCAGGTCGAAGTCGTCGGTTCGCAGTTCAACTGGGAGTTCGTCTATCCGAACGGCCACGAAAGTAGCACGCTCCGCGTTCCGGAGGGGAAGACGGTTCATCTCACCGTTACCTCCACCGACGTGTTCCACACGTTCGGCGTTCCCGAGCTACGCGTAAAAACGGACGCGATACCGGGACAGCAGACCGATACGTGGTTCGTCGCGGACGAGACGGGAACCTACGAAGTGCGGTGTTTCGAACTCTGCGGCGCGGGCCACTCCTACATGACCGCTGATGTCGTGGTGATGGAACGAAGCGAGTACGAGTCGTGGTACGAGAGTACGAACAGTCCAGCGACTAGTTCGACAGCCAACTCTGCGAACGACTCCGCGGACAGTTCTGACAATCAGACGAAGACGAGGGCAACATGACCGACGAAACCCACGCCCACGGCGACTTTCCCCCGACGAGTTCCGTCCGGCGATGGCTCGTCACGACCAACCACAAGGACGTGGGAATCCTCTACACGATTACTGCGCTCTTCTTCCTCGTCTTCGGCGGCGTGCTGGCGCTGTTGATGCGACTCCAGTTGTGGACGCCGGGAATCGGGATTCTCTCGTCCATGTCGTACAATCAGGCCGTTTCCACGCACGGCCTCATCATGATTTTCTGGTTCCTCTCGCCCTTCGCCTTCGGTTTCGCGAACTACGTCGTTCCGCTCCAAATCGGCGCGAAAGACCTCGCCTTTCCCCGACTCAATGCACTTTCGTACTGGCTCTATCTCTTTTCCGGCATCCTGCTCGGCGTCTCGTTCTTTCAGGGTGGGAGTTTGGCTGGCGGATGGACGATGTACGCGCCGCTGAACCTGCCCGTCTACACGCCCAACATCGGGGCATCGACGGCAGTACTCGCGCTGATGCTGTTCGTCGCCTCCGTAACGGTGTCGTCCGTGAACTTCCTCACGACGATGCACAAAATGCGAGCGGAAGGCATGACGCTCTGGCGGATGCCGCTTTTCTCGTGGACGATTCTGCTCACGGTGTGGATGATGCTGTTCGCGTTCGCGGCGCTGCTGGCGGCGCTGTTCATCCTCGCCTCCGACCGACTGCTCGGGACGACTTACTTCACCGCGCAGGCTGGCGGGTCGATTCTCTGGGCGCATCTGTTCTGGTTCTTCGGCCATCCAGAGGTGTACATCGTCTTCTTCCCGGCACTCGGCGTGATGGCCGAAACGTTTCAGACGTTCACTGGTCAGCGAATCGTCGGGCGAAGGTGGTTCATCTGGGCGATGATTCTCGTGGCGATTCAGAGTTTCATGGTTTGGATGCACCACATGTTCCTGACGAGCATCAACCTGCAAATCAAGACGCTGTTCATGGCGACGACCATCGGCATCTCGCTCCCCTTCGACCTGATGGTGTTCGCACTCATCTACACGATGATTAAGGGTCGCGTTCGGTTCGTCACGCCGTTCCTCTTCTCGTTCGGTGCGCTCCTCCTCTTTATTCTCGGCGGCGTCACGGGCGTCTTCCTCGGCGCAGTCGTCCTCGACTACGAGTTCCGTGGCACCTACTGGGTGGTCGCACACTTCCACTACGTGATGGTCGGCGGGGTGACGGCCCTCGTCGGTGGTCTATACTACTGGTTCCCGAAGATGTCGGGGAAGATGTACGACGAGTTCCTCGGGAAGGTGCACTTCGCGATGTACTTCGTCGGCTTCAACCTCCTCTACTTCCCGATGTTCATCGCGTGGGAGACACCGCGGCGGGATTTCGTCTACGACCCGGCGTTCATTCCGTGGCATCAACTGTCCACCATCGGCGCGTTCATCCTTGGAACCTCGTTCCTCGTGATGTTTTACAACCTCTCGAAAAGCCTCGTTGCGGGTGCCCCGGCGGACGACAATCCGTGGTCGTATTCGACGACGACCGAATGGGCGATTCCCTCGCCGCCGCCGCTCGGAAACTTCCCCGGAATCCCGAGTTTCGCGGACGGGACACTTCGATTCAAACGGGGTGAGCGCGGCGAGCGAATCCCGTTGGATAGCGTAGTAGCAGACGGTGCGACCGACGGAGGAATGGTCGCATACGGAACTGAATCGGGACAGGCGACCCACGGCGAGCACGACGAAGACCACGCGAGCATCTGGCCCTTCGTCGTCGGCGTCGGCGCGTTCTTCACTTTCCTCGGTATGTCGGGGTTCGAACAGGGCGAACTTACGGGTGGAATAATGTACCTCGTCGTTCTCGGTGCTGGAATCGCGCTCGACGGGGTCGCCCTCGTTTCGATGGCGAGGGAGCGATTCCACGGCCCGGAAGGGCCGTTCGGCGAAAGTTGGCCGTTCGCGGGCGTGGAAAACACGAAACTCGGGATGTGGATTTTCCTCGCCTCCGACGTGGTGTTGTTCGGGGCTTTCATCGGGTCGTATGCGTTCATCCGGGTCGCAAGCGGGTGGGTGCAGTGGGAACCGGTTCCGCACGACCCACTACCGGGACTGGTGAACACCTACCTCCTGCTGACCAGCAGCTTCAGCGTCGTGTTGGCGCTCGTCGCGGCGGAGCGAAACAGCAAGCGCGGACTCATCGCAAGCCTCCTCGTCACGTTCGCTCTCGGGGTTGCCTTCCTCGTGAACAAGGCGCTCGAATGGCAGGAGTTGTTCCACGAGGGATTAACGATTTCCAGTAGCGTCCGAACCTCGACGTTCTACTTGACGACGGGACTGCACGCCGCGCACGTCATTGTCGGCCTGTTCATCGTGCTGTATCTCGTCGCCAGAGCGTGGAACGGGGCGTATTTGGACGACGAACGGCCGGTGGAGTATTTCGGCCTCTACTGGCACTTCGTGGACATCGTCTGGCTATTTCTCTTTCCCCTGTTCTACATTCTGTGACCATACGACCAACGCAAAACCCATGATCGACGAAAATCCATGACCAACGCAAAACTGTACACCGTGATTTACGTCGTGCTGTTCGTGATGGCGACCGTACAGGTTCTCGTGGAGTTCGCGGGACTCACCTACTGGACTGCTTTCGGGGCAATCATCGCACTATCGTTCGTGAAAGCCCTGCTCGTCGCGGGCTACTACCAGCATCTTCGCTCCGAACCGCGGTCGATTTCGCTCGTCGTGCTGGTCGGCCTACTTGCGGCGCTGGCGCTCACGCTTGCGGCCTCGTATTCGATTCTGTGAACGGCGCGAAATATACAGACACGAACTCACGCCATCACGAGTTGGAGAATGACGACCACCACGAACAGCATTCCCCACAGCCACAACGCTGTGAGCGTCGCCTTCGCGCTGTCCAACCCTCGATAGCGGATAGATTGGTAGGTTCCCCAGAAAATGTATCCGGCGACCAGCACAATCGACAGCGAAACGAGCGCCAGCCACGCGGATTGCCGTATGGACGCCGGAACTGCGGTGCCGCTGACGAAGAGGATGGCACCCGCACCGATTCCGAGGGTGAGGAACAGAAAACAGACCACCCAAACGGTCGAGTTCGTGGCAATCCTTTGGAGCAGTTGGAACTCGGCTTCGCCGTCGTTCCAATCAGGTTTGGACTGATTCGACGTGGCGTACTGTTGCCAGTCCCTCCCACGTATCAGTCCGACTCCGAGCAGGACGAGCAGAAATCCCATCACGAAGGCGCTGACGACGTAACCGAACGGTGCCATACGCTATCATGACACATTGCACGCCCAACCGCATAACTGTTCGCCCGGCGATGTGATACGAACTGTACTCAGTCGGCGACTTCCTCACACAGCGTCGGAAGTACGTCAGTTACGTCGCCGCGAATATCGAAGTCGGCGAGCGCGCTGAACGGCGTTTCGTCGAGATTCACGACGGCGGTTGTCGCGTCGTTTCGCTCGGCGATTCGCGGCAGTGAGGCCGCCGGTTCGACGGACAGCGACGACCCGATTGCGAGAAACACGTCCGCGTTCCGCGACCGCTTGCGGGCGCGCTGGAGGTCACTTTTTTCCAACTGCTCGCCGAACAGCACCACGTCGGGTTTGAATATTCCGTCGCAATCCCCACAGCGCGGCGGTCGCTCCCCCGATTCGACGCGCTCTCGAATCGGGGCTGCATCCGTTTTGTGACCACAGGAATCACAGACGACGCGGTGGGCATTGCCGTGTAGTTCGATGAGTTCGGCGCTCGTGGCGGTTGTATCGTGTAAGCCGTCGGTGTTCTGCGTGACGAGCGCGTGGAGGTGACCATTCTTGGAGAGTTCGCGGAGAGCATCGTGGGCCGAGTTCGGTTCGATTCCGTCGCCGAACATCGTTTCGTGGAGGGAAACGCGGTCTTTCCAGAAATCCTCGGGGTCGTTGCAGAATCGGCGGTAATGGAAATCTTCGGGGTCGAATCGGTTCCAGATGCCCGAATCGCTCCGAAAATCCGGGATTCCCGACGCGGTACTGACGCCTGCTCCGGTGAGTGCGACCACGGAGTCCGCATCTCGAATTGCCGCCGCGAGGTGTGCGACCTGTTCCATACGACTGTGTCAGGCATGACGGGGTTGAATAGCTGTGGAAGTTTCGGCGGGCCGTTTCTTTCGGGCGAGAGTATCATCATTTTCCCCTGCCATCTGCTTTATATCGTCCCCAGTTCTCTTTCCGCGCATGACCCACATCGTCGTTGGAACCGACAGCGCCGAGACGAGCGAGAAAATCTGTGCGTATCTCCAGTCGCGACTCGACGGGAACGAATCCATCTCGGTTCTCAACTCGCTCCACGGCGGAAACGACGAGGAGAAGGTGAGAGACGGACAGGACGCCCTCTCGGTGTTCGAAGAACAACTAGGGGAACTCGCGGCCGTCGAGACGGAACAGAACACGGGGGCCAGCGACCCGGCACACGACATTCTCACGCTGGCGGACGAAGAAGACGCCGACGAAATTGTCATCGGACTGAGTCAAAAGCGGAGTCCGGCCCAGAAAGTGCTGTTCGGTAGCATTACACAATCGGTGCTTACCCAGACAGGACATCCAGTCGTGGGGGTACCGCTGAAATCCGACTGAGAACGGGCGTTTCGGTTCCGATTGCAGTTCGGATTTGGTTGCGGTTCCGATTCGAATTTCGATTCGGTTCCAGTTCAGGTTCGGATTCAAACTTCGGTTTCGATTCGGATTTCCAACCTGATTCCGTTTTCACTCGGTGAGAATGGCCCGGAGGGTTAAGAGATGTCCGTCCTAACCACCGGCCAAGACACCCGTATCGCGCGGTAACCATCGCCAGCATTCGACGACATCGCGTACTCGACTACAATGAACCTCTTCGGTGAAGCCGCCGCTGGTGCAGGACTCGGCATCGCACTGGTAGCGGTCGCACTCTGGCTGTCCCGTTCGATAGACGAACAAACACAATCCCCGACTCCCAAACCCGACGGGGGATACGCCACCGGTTTCGAATCCGGCTACGGCAAGCCGTCCGGCCTCGTCAGATGGATAACGACGGTTGACCACAAAGACATCGGCGCGCTCTACCTATTACTGGGCGCGGTGGCGTTCCTCTGGGGTGGTACGGACGCCATGATGATACGAACAGAGTTGTTCACCTCTCAGGTGGAGGTGTGGAACGCCGAGACGTACAACGGTCTGTTTACCATGCACGGCATCACGATGCTTTTTTTCTTCGCTACGCCCGTGCTGTTCGGGTTTGCGAACTACTTCCTCCCCCTGCTCCTCGGGGCTGACGACATGGCGTTCCCCCGACTGAACGCAATCGGCTTTTGGCTCCTGCCGCCCGCCCTGTTGTTGGTTCGGTTCGGCCTCATCTCCGACGTCGGTGGCCACATCATCCAGCCGATTCTGGGCCAAGCCGCCGCACAGCCGTTTTTCGAACTCAAGCCGCCCGAAACGGGGTGGACGATTTACACCCCGCTATCGGCGGAACAGCCGAATCCGACGATTAACCTGATGCTCCTCGGACTACATCTGTCCGGGGTCAGTACCACGATTGGCGCGATTAACATCATCGCCACGACGTTCACACTGCGGGAAATCGAGTGGGCCGAAATGGACATCCTCTCGTGGACGTTCCTCACGCAGGCCGGACTCATCCTGTTCGCGTTCCCACTCCTCGGCAGTGCCCTCATCATGCTCCTGCTCGACCGCAACTTCGGTACCACCTTCTTCGCGGCCGAAGGTGGTGGGGCAATTCTGTGGCAACACCTGTTCTGGTTCTTCGGCCACCCCGAGGTGTACATCCTCGTCCTGCCGCCGATGGGGCTTGTCAGCCTCATCATTCCGCGGTTCGCCGGACGACGACTATTCGGATTCAAGTTCGTCGTGTATTCGACACTTGCAATCGGCGTCCTCTCGTTCGGCGTCTGGGCACACCACATGTTCACCACGGGTATCGACCCGCGAATCCGCGCGAGCTTCATGGCGGTGTCGCTTGCCATCGCCGTGCCGAGCGCGGTGAAAGTGTTCAACTGGATTTCCACAATGTGGAACGGAAACGTCAGACTGGAGGCACCCATGCTGTTCTGCGTGGGGTCGATTGCGACGTTCATCATCGGCGGCGTGACAGGCATCTTCCTCGCGTCGATTCCCGTCGATTTGGTGCTCCACGACACCTACTACGTCGTCGGCCACTTCCACCTCATCATCATGGGGCTGATTCCGTTCGCCATGTTCGCCGCCGTCTACTACTGGTTCCCGCTGTTTACGGGCCGGATGTTCAACAAGACGCTGGCGCGAGTCCACTTCTGGCTCACGTTCATCGGCGTGACGATTACGTTCAACATCCTCATCGTCCTCGGCATGCTCGGCCTGCCGCGCCGGTACGCGAACTATCCGCCGGAGTTCCAACTGCTCCAGCAGGTTGCCACGGTCGGCGCGGTCATCATCACGCTCGGGACGATGGTCTGGATGTGGAACATGCTTCAGTCCTACCGGAAAGGGCCGGTCGTTACGGACGCCGACGTGTGGAATCTCAAAGAGTACGGCTTCTTCTCGGGCGAATGGCAGTGGTTCGAGAAGCGACTGAAGTAGTTGTTTTCCAACCTGGCAATTGGTGCTGCATTTTGGTTTTCCGCCTATCGACAATCACGACTCATCCGACTGCGAGGAGTTCGTCCGAGACTCCAGTTCAGGTGTACTGTCTACACACCCGCTCTAGACCCTCTTCGAACGAAATCTCCGGTTCCCACCCAGTTGCTTCGTACATCGCCGTCGTATCGGCCATCGTGTCGTGGACGTACACGTCGTCTGGAATCGGATTCTCGATGTACTCCGGTTCGATATCCGTCCCCAGTTCTTCGTTCAGCATTTCGACGACTGTGTTGAAGTCGTAGCTCTCTCCCGTACCGAGATTGTAGATTCCCGTCAGTTGGTGTTCTGCGGCGAGTTCCAATCCACGGACGATGTCGGAAACGTGCGTGAAGTCTCGGGTTTGTGTGCCATCACCGTAGAGCACGGGGGTTTCCCCTTTGTCCATGTCGTCGGCGAACTGTGCGATGACGTTCGCGTACTCTTTTTTGTGTTCTTCAGCCCCGCCATAGCCTTGATACACCGAGAAGAATCGCATTCCGGCCATGTTCATATCGTAGTGATTGGCGAAGTACTCGGCGTAGCGTTCGCGAGCGAGTTTCGATGCTTCGTATCCGGTGTTGACCGTCACGTCCATGGTGACCGGCGACGGTTCCGTTCGGTTCCCGTAGATGGACGAGGTGGAGGCGTAGACGACGGTGTCACAGCCGTCGTCTCGTGCTTGCTCGACCGTGTTGACGAAGCCTTCGACGTTCACCCGAGCACCTTTCGTCGGGTTCTCCTCGTGCATTTTGTAGGAGGAGAGGGCGGCAAGGTGGAACACGACGTCAACGTCGGTCGGCAAATCGTCGTCGAGCACGCTTGTTTCGTGGAAGTCAACGGCATCAGTGAGGTTCTCGGCGGTTCCGAGATAGCCATCGTCAACGACGATGACATCATTTTCTTCGGCGAGGTGGTTTGCGAGGTTCGAACCGATGAAACCCGCACCGCCGGTAACGAGGACTCGTTTTTCAGTTAGTTGCATTTGGGCCACGCTATTAGTGACTACTACAACAGGTATACTTATAGTATATATTTACACTATATTAAAAATATAACTGGTCAAAATAGATTATTAACTGACTCGAATACGGAGAAATATCTTTATAAGAGGATCGAAAGTCTCTCATCCAATGGAATCGTCGGCTCGTAACCGAGGTTTTTCTTCGCCTTCGAGATATCTGCTTCACTCTCCGCAATGTCCCCCGGGCGAGGATCCGTGTGAACGATCTCCGATGACCCAGAACCGTGCCGTATAGTTTCGGCGAGTTCGTTTATCATCACACTTTCTCCGGTACCGATGTTATACGCTTCCCCGACGTGCTCCGTTGTCGCGGCCAGCAGATTGGCCCGTACCGCGTCGTCAACGTGGACGAAATCGCGTGTTTGCTCGCCATCACCGTCCACGGTTATCGGTTCGCCGTTCGTCGCTTGGCGTCTGAAAATGCTGATGACACCGCTGTAATCGCCGCTTGATTGTCGCGGGCCGTAGAGTTGAAGTACCGGAGCGCGACGGTCTCCAGCCCGTACAGATCTTCGTATAGACTTGCATAGCGGTCGAGAGCGGACTTCTGTAATCCATACGGGGACGATGATGAAATCGGTTCATCCTCCGTAATCGGGACGTTTGTCGGTTGTCCATAAATCGCACAACTCGACGCCAAGACTAAGCGGGCATCGTTTTCTCACGCACACTCTAACAGCTGAAGCTTCGCATCGAGATTAACCTCGTTCGAACGCACTGGTTCTTTGACCGATTTCCCAACGCTCACACATCCGCTTCGTGAAAGATTAGGTCTACGCCCGACGTTGCGCGGTCTAATATTTCGGGATCACAGATGTCGCCTTCGATCACCGTCGCCCCTTCATTCACGTTCGAACGCTTGCCTGTGGTAAAGTTATCGAGAACCCGAACATCGTTTTCCGGAACGAGCGCATCTACGAGATGACTGCCAACGAATCCCGCGCCGCCGGTGACGAGAACCGTTTGGTCGACTGGAGGATGTTCCATTCGTCTATGCTGTGGTGACCTCTACATTAATCGAGACTGGGAGAAATTGTCTACGCCGAGCATTTTCTCCGATTAAGACGAGCGACCCGAACGCACCCGCGAAGGTGAGGCCACCGAGAGTGTTCGGGTTTTCGAAAATCGACTGAAGAAATTGGACGAGGGTAACTGGTCGGAAGTCGCCCGTGAACGGGTCGAGTGAAAGTGAGGTAGAAGTTTTTTGTTGATCTTATAAACTCATTTTTGTTCCTCAGGGGCTACTGTAGACATAGTACCATAGCATAAAAAGAGTAAGTCATCAAACTAGCATTAATTTTCGTGAAGATACCATCGGAAAACGAATTTTGAATACTGATACGTGCTGGTCACTGCGTCGTCGGCTGATGCGTAAACCGCGCGTACAAAATCCCAAGCGAGTAGCCATACGCGAGATGTGCGAGCAGAGTGAAAACCAGATACAGGACGAAAAACGGCCCCGCGAGTTGCAAGCCTGCCGAGCCCAGCAGGAGGAACGCACCCCAGAGAATCAGCGCGAAGACGATACCGCGGATTCCAACGTCCTCGCCGGATGGAACGACTCTGAGATTGTCGTCTATCGCCGCGAACAGCAGGGGCCAGACGACGACGCCCGCGAAGACGAACACCGCGAATCCGAGATACAGTTGGCCGGGCATGCCGACGAACTCCGCGACAGCGGCGGGGACGCCGAGCGCGAATCGGGTTTCCGCCTCGGCAATGGCGAAGATGAACAACATTAGGCCGGTACTCAGGATTCCCGCCTTGACGGTTTGGAGTGCCTCCCAAACGGCAGGTGGGAGGCCGGATTCGTCGTCGAATCCAGCGACTTCCTGTGACATACTAACAGGCAGGAGCGGAAGTGATTTATAAGTACTGCCCTCTCGGTGGGAAATCAATTCTATCCAACCCAGTTTGCCAAAAGAGGTTACCCGTTGTCTCACAACCGTCCCTGCATGGTACTCGAAAACGAAAGCGACACGTTCGACATCGGCGGGGAGAGAACTGTCCACCGACTGGGCTACGGCGCGATGCGACTCACCGGCGAGAACATCATCGGCAGACCCGACAACGAAGAGGAAGCACGTCGCGTCCTCCACGAGGCGATTTCGCTCGGCGTGGATTTCATCGACACGGCGGACTCTTACGGTCCGTGTGTCAGCGAGCGAATCATCGGGGACGCTCTCCATCCATACCCCGATAATCTGGTGGTTGCAACGAAAGGCGGCCTCCTGCGGAACGACGAGGGAGATTGGCTTCCGAACGGCGACCCGGACTATCTCAGAAACGCGATTCTGGGTAGTCTCGACCGCCTCGGAACTGACAGCATCGACCTGTATCAACTCCACCGTCCCGACCCGGACGTGGAGTTTTCGGATTCGGTTCACGCCCTCGCAGAACTCAAAGACGAAGGGAAAATCGAACACGTCGGGCTGAGCAACGTGGACGTAGACCAACTCGAAACAGCCCGCGACATCGTCGAGATTGCGACGGTACAGAACCAGTACAACGTCGGCAATCGGGAACACGAGGACGTTCTCTCGGCCTGCGAAAATGCCGGAATCGGGTTCATCCCGTGGTATCCGCTCGGCGCGGGCGATTTGGGCGACAAAGCCGACGCACTGCGCGAGATTGCGAACGACCACGACGCCTCACAGCGGCAAGTCGCGCTCGCGTGGTTGCTTCACCATTCGCCCGTCACGCTCCCGATTCCCGGCACGTCGAGCGTTGACCACCTTCACGCGAACATCAAATCGGCTTCCATCGACCTATCCTCGGACGAGATGGAGCGACTGGATTGAGTGATAAAAGCGAATCAGGAGTAATAAAAACGAATCAGGCGGCTTCTGCCGCCTGATTCGCCTCGTAGTATCGAACCATCTCGCCGACGAACCAGAACTTGAGTCCAGCGGAGAGGACGGTACAAATCGCCGTTTTTCGCGGCTGTTGACGGTATGCCGAATACAGCCCATACAGGAAAATCGGAACGTTGAGCCTGTTCAACGCGTTCGGATAGCCCGATTTGTCGCCGTGGGCAAGCCAGAGCTGTTCGCCGAGAACACCTTTGTACATCCAGCTATCTCCGACTTTGTCGGGGTCGGGTTTCGGAAACAGAACTGGGTTGACGATGACGAACAGCACGGTTAGTCCCAGTAGTTTCCAGTTGTGGCGGTACAACGAAATCATCAAAATGGGATACGACAGCACTCGCGTCCAGCCGCTTTTCGGGTTGGAATGGCGTTCCCAGAACGATTGCGTCAGTTGCTCCCCTGTCATACAGGGAGTTCGAGGGCAGGAGAGAAAAACCGTGAGTCGAATTGGAGCGTGACGGTGGTGAGTTCAAGAGGAGTTATGTCCCGCTGGTGAGAATGCCCCGGCGAATGGAACCGGCGACGCGCGACGAGCTGCTCTTGGCCGCGGAACGCTACGCAGAGACGGTTCCAATCGAGGTCGAACCGTCGAACGTCGACTGGGAATGTTCGGAGCGCGCGGTGCGTCGTGCAGGTGCCTGTATCTACGACCGCCGAACCGAGGCAATCACGATTCGACTGACGTGGAGCGCCTACCGCGCCTTCGGGTGGGAGGAGTTCACCGGCACGATTCGGCACGAACTGGTTCACGCGTGGGAGTTCCAGCAGTTCGGCGAGTCCGGTCACGGAACGCGATTCGCGGAGAAAGCGAAGGAGGTGAACGCACCGCGACACTGTCGAGCGTTTTCGGAGGCTCGACTCCGATTGCGGTGTTCGTCCTGCGACTGGGATGCACGCCGCTATCGCGCATCGAAGGCGGTGAAAAATCCGGCAAAACGCCGGTGCGGAGCCTGTGGCTCGCGGTATCGAGTCGAACACACGGAAAGCGGGCGATGCTGGCGAACCCACGCGGGGTATCTGGTCGCGCGCAGAAAACTCGGCGACGAGTGGTGAGTCGGGGGAGATTGGTGGTTTGTCGCAATCTCACTCGGAAACATCTTCGACGAACGAAAGCAGTTCGGCGAGGGGTTCTGCGTTCTCCTCGGGATGGAGCATCCGACTCGGGCCGTCGGGCGCAGAGAGGACACCTGCGTCCGCTAGCACCGAAATGTGTTGCTGATAGAACGTCGTGTAAACCGTGGTTCGCTGGTTGCTCGTAGCATTGGGGCCGAACTCCCGCGCTGTTACCTCATCAACCAGTGTTCGCATCTGTATCGGAGTGTCCACCTCGGACAGAATAAAAATCGCGTGTCTCCGACGTTCTACACGGCAGAGATTGAATAGCTCGTCCGCAGACAGAGCTATCGGCTTTGAAACCGGACTACTGCCGAGTAATCGACCCAACATTCGGTCTGATTGTCATCGAAGCGTCACCTTACCAGTTCCGATTCGATGTTTGTTGCTGTTTGTTGGATTCCGGTTCGAAACCCTACTCCGTAACGACGGTAACCGCGCCGTCGAAGTCGAGGATGACCGACTGCGTTCGGTCACCGAAAATGGCTTTTCCGGTCGGTGACCGCTTGCGCCCTGCGAGGAAAACGTGGTCGCAGTCGAACTCGTCGGCGGCGGACAGGATTTCGTCGCGTTCGTCACCGACGCGGCCTGTGGATTCGTATTCGACTTCGATACCTTCGAGAACTTCTCGACCGATGTCCTCCGCGAACTGGCGCGCGCCTTCGAGCGCCTGCCCGGCGGTGTAGGACGTTTCGAGTTTCGGGATATTTTCGAGCGATTTTCGGGTTTTTTCGTACTCTTCGTCGCTCGTGACGTGGAGCAAGACGAGATTCGCCCCGACGCCTTCTGCGAGTTCCCCCGCTTCCGTAACTAGTTCCTTTGCGGATTCGGACGCTTCGACGACGGCGAGTGCTTTATTCATACCAGAAATTGCCACAGACGAAAGCTAAATAAATTGTCCTTCGTCGGAGCCGAGTTTTTCGTGTTCGCCGACCTATCCGAGATAGCCCGAGACGAGTTTTGCTTCGATTCGCTGGAGATGTTCGCTCACGGTTCCGGTGGCAATGTCGAGTTCATCAGCAAGTTCTCGGTGGGTCGTCTCCCGCGGTACCTCGTAATACCCCTCACGCACGGCGAGTTCGAACAGTTCTAACTGGCGGTCGGTTAGCATCGAGGAGAGTCGTCCCGCACTCGGTCGGTACTCCCCAAGTCGTTCGAGTCGAAGGTGAATCCCGTCCGGAAGTTCGCTCGCCGCGGTTCGAATCGCCCCGTCCGTGCCGAGGACGGTGAGTTGGAGTCCCCGCGAGTCGCCGGTGTCGATGTACTGCATCGGCCAGTCGAGGACGAGTTCGTGTTCGTGCAGGAGCGAAAGGAGTTCGTCTACGAGTCCGGCGGTTCGACACTGAAGGTAGACGACGCCGCGCCCGTCGCTACCGACCACGTCGAACTCGACTGCGTCCGGGGACGCCGCGAGCAGCGTTCTGGCGCGTTCTAAGTTACCCCGCAGTTCGAGCAGTTCGACGTACATCCCCTCGTGGACGGGACTCACGTACCGAATCGCCTCAACCGTCAGGTCGTCGTCTCGTGCGAACAGGTCGTCGATGGGGTGAACCTGCACGTCGTCCCACGTCAGTACGACAGTGGCAGACCGCATGGTCGAAGTCCGATTTGACTACATTTAAATCCACCTAGGATGCTCGGCTACAGAGATAGAGGGAGCGGGTGACACTAGTCGAATAAGAATGAGTAGCGACACACCCCCAGTCACGAAAGAAACGCCGCCCGGTCCCGACGGATTACCGATAGTCGGAACTCGGTTAGCCTTCCTCCGCGACCCGTTCGGTTTCATGACGCGAACCGCGCGCGAGTACGGCGACATCGCGTATATGGAGGAGCCACACGGAAATCTCTACCAACTCAACCATCCGGAGTACATCGAACAGGTACTCGTGCAGAACAACCAGAACTACGTCAAGGGGGACATCTTTCAGGGCACTCTCGGCCCGATGACAGGGAACGGCATTTTGAACAGCGAAGGTGCCGTTTGGCGTCGAAATCGACATCTCATCCAACCGGCGTTCCATCCCGGTCGAATCGAAGCCTACGCCGAGATGATGACGAACCTGACCGAGGAGATGCTCGAAACGTGGGCGGATGGCGAGACGCGGTTGGTTCACGAGGATATGATGACGTTGACGCTGAAAATCGTCGCACAGGCGCTGTTCGGCGTCGATATAGACGACTACGTGGAACCCATCGCCGAATCGTTGGAAGAGTTCATGGAAGCCACGGAAAGCCTCGCGAACATGGTGCTTCCGCCGGGGATTCCGACGCCGTCACGAATGCAAACCAAAGCGGCCAGAAAGAAACTCGACGAAGTGGTGTACCATCTCATCGAGCAACGACGCGAAAATCCGGGCGAAAATGACGTTCTCTCGACGCTTCTCGATGTAACCGACGACGACGGACATCGGATGACCGACGAACAGATTCGGGACGAAGTGGTGACCCTTCTGCTCGCGGGACACGAAACGACTGCGCTCTCGCTAACCCTGACGATGTACGTTCTCGGCGAACATCCGAAAGTCGAGGAGAAGTTGGTGGCGGAGTTGGACGAAGTCCTCGACGGGCGTCCGCCGACGATGGCAGACCTGCCGAACCTGACCTACACGGAGCAGGTGGTCAAAGAATCCATGCGACTCTATCCACCCGTGCCGGGAATCATCCGCCAACCGGTCAAGCCCGACATCATCGGCGGCTACGAGATTCCCGCGGGTTCGACGGTACAGATGAACCAGTGGGTCGTCCACCGCGACCCGCGATGGTACGACGACCCGCTCGCGTTCCAACCGGAACGCTGGACGGAGGAGTTCGAGGGGTCGCTTCCGAAACTGGCGTACTTCCCGTTCGCGGCGGGGCCGCGGCGCTGTATCGGCGACCGATTCGCCATGTTGGAAGCCCGACTCTTGCTTGCGACCATCTACCAGCAGTACCACCTCGAACTGACGCCGGAGACGGAACTCGACCTGATGGCGACGGTTACCGCTCGTCCCAAAAAAGTAATCCCGATGACCGTTCGTCGTCGAACGAACCAGTAGCACGATTCGTCGTCGGAATTTGGAAAAATCGTCCGCCGTCTCACCGCTTCATCTCGTCACGGCTCGGTTGTGTGAACTCCGGGTCGTGTGCGAACTCGTCCCCGATAAGTGCCTTTACCGCTTCCAGCGTTTCCAATCGTTCGCCGATTTCGGCGAGGAGTTCCATCCGTCGTTTCTCGTACTGAACGGCGTCGTATCCTTCGAGGGTTCGTGAAAAATCATCCATCAGTTCGACGTATTCGGCGAACAACTGTTGTTCTGTGAGCCGAGAGGGAGGAATATCTGTTATTTTCATCGGAATATTTTCTCGGTTGCGAGCTTGTATTTTTTGATTGCATATGCAGGTTTTGGTCACCGAATTAACGAGTTAAAAAGCGATTTTTCATCTGGCCATCCCTCACTCGTCGTTGTTTTCACACAATTAGTTTTATTTTCCATTATAATAACTTCTTCTGAATAGTTCCAAAACCCCGCAAGTCTGGCTATTTTCGAGATAAATTCATATTTGCTACGATAATGTCAAATATATATTTAAAATATCCGATATTTGGCAGTTCCGACCGGAGGTTGGTCTATTTCGTCGAGTTCGATTTGTCGCTCACCATTCGATGAGTCGCTTATCTCGCCAAAGCCGACCGCTCGGATTGCCACTTCGAAATCGAGCGAGCCAAACCGGCGTCTCTGCACCCTTCTCGACGCTTCGCGGCGCGCCGGAACCACCCATTTCGGTTCGAACCCACCCCGGACAGACGGCGTTCACGAGCAAACCCGGATACTGAGACGCGAGGGAGTTGGTGAACGCGTTCAGGCCTGCCTTGGAAACGCCGTAGGGGAGGTGTCCGGCGTCGATCCCGCCGCCGCTGAACTGCCCGGAACCGCTAGAGACGTTTACGATTCGGGCACCGCTCTGCTCGGCGAGCAGCGTCAGCGCGTGTCGCGTCAAAATCATCGGCCCGTGGAGGTTCGTCCGAAGGGTCGTGTCGATGTCGTCGGTCGGAAGCGTGCCGAGTTTTCCCGTTTCCCCGTAGACGCCAGCGTTGTTGATCAGGATGTCGAGTCGGCCCCGTTCCTCCGAAATCGTCTCAATGGCGGTTCGAATCGTCGCTTCGTCGGTGACGTCGAGTCGGACGGTTCTCGAACGACTCGTTTCTACGTCCTCCGGAGTGCGCGCGGCGGCGTACACCGTCGCATCGAGTTCGATCAGTTGCTTCGTGATTTCCGCGCCGATACCCCGGTTTGCCCCTGTGACGAGTGCGACTTGGCCGGAAAGCGATTCGTGGTGGTCTACGTCCATAGCCACTGTACGCGGGCAACCGATATACCAGTGGTTGACGAACACCAGTATTGGCGAATCCAGTGGTTGACCACGCTATCGAACTGCTCGTTTTTCGGCTATTTTGAGGTAACTGCCGTTGTAACTTCGGCGAATTCCTCTCGACAGTGAACTGTCCGAATCACAGCGTCCGGAAGTTTACCAGTATACTCAAAAATAGTATAATATTTACACTCCAAAAGTTTTGATTTTTTAATAATTCTAATCCTCATACAAGTCCAATATCGTTATTACTGGCTATTTCGTAGTAGAGATATGTGAGCATGGAACAGAGCAGTCTACTCGAACGGCATGAAATCAATCCGGAAGGGGCCGGATTGGTGGTTGCGACGGTCGGAGCAACGCTCGCTATCGTCAGTGCAGTGTACACATTCAGGGATCCGGCTTCGTCTTCGGAGATGGCTGTCGAGTTGCTGATGGGGATTGGTGTGTCTGCGATTCTCGTGTTTCTGGGCTATAAGTTGGCGACGAGTAGTTTTGCCGGAAAAGAGGCGTGGGAAGTGACTCGATGGTGGCTCGTCGGCTCGTTCACGTTTTTATCGCTAACCCTCTTGATATTTCTGCACGAGATTATCGTTGGGAATACAATCGTCAACTTCCCGTTTATTCTCGCTTCGGCAGCCGCCGGAGGAGGCGTTTTTGGGATTGTTGCAGGTCGTTACGAAGTGAGTCGTCTCCGGCAGGAAAACCAGCTGCTAGAAGAGTCTCGTGGTGGTGCCTTCACGCCCGAATCAGCTACCGAAACGGCATCCACCGAGCAAACGGATTTCGAACGGCCAACGCAGAGTGCTTACGAAAAAGCACGGGAACAAACTGTCCGTCGTCAAAGGACGATACTCGAATACGTAGAGCAGTCGGACGGAGAATCCGTGTCCACCGAAGAACTCACTGATTACATACTCGCCCGCTCTGAGTATCCGACCGATCGCCAAGCGACGACGCTACAGCTTCATCACCACGATTTGCCGGAGCTTGCTGATATGGACGTTATCCAATACGACGCTGCAAGCAAGCAGATAACGACTTACCATCCGCAGAACTGGCAGAATGGGAAGCGATAGTCAGTCACAACTGTCAACGTTTTCGCGAGGAGGGAGGATTCACAATGGTGATTCGAAGGAGGCACGACTGGAACGGCGGAACATCACTTAGCATCTCGGTCGTTCAGACGGTTGCCGAGGCCGCCGAAACCGACCCTCTCGAACTCGACCCACTGTACCAGTACATCCAGCCGGAGGCGCTGAATACGATATTTTCACCGCAGATTGGGAGTCGCGGCCACAATCTCGGAACGATATCTTTCACGTACATGACATACGATGTGACGGTGTACGCAGATGGAACGATAGAAGTAACACCCGAGGAGTAGACGGCGTCATTCGAATTTCGGATTATTCGGTGCGTTCGAGTCGGAACACGTCGATGTCGCTTCCCGTGTCCGTCGTTCGCTCCGCTACGGCGCGGAGCGTCTCCCGGACGAGTGTTTCCGCGGCGTCCAAATCGTCCGGCATCTCCCCATTTTCGAGTCGTCCGAACGCGACTGGGGAACCGCTCCCGAGCGCCGCAGTTTCGGTTTCGACGGTTCGCCCGTCGGTTCCGACTTCGTAAAGGACGACGGAACCGTCCTCGTCTCGGCCCGCGACGAGCGCATCGACGCCTGCTTCCGTCGCGATTTCGCTCGCCGTTCGTGCGAGTCGGCTCGAAGACATCGGTTCGTCGCGTTCGGTTCGATACGTACGAAGTTCGGCGTCGAATTGGCGGTCGAACTCCTCGATTGAACCGGGGTTTCCCACGACTGCACAACCGGCGAAATCGTAGTCGAACACACGCCGTACCGAGTCAGAGACGACGGTTCCGTCCTTCGTCTGTCGGCGGTCACCAGCGAGAACGACTCCGCCTCCCGCAGAGCAGACGACTCCAACGACAGTTGCCATGGGCTACCAACGAGAGGCGACGAAAAGAGCGTTGTTGCTGTCGGAGTTCCGTGCCGATTCTCACGCCGGTTCTTCGACGTGGGTAACTCGTCGCGCTCGAATCACACCCATCGAGAGGACGGAGAGTGCGATGGCGAGGGCGACGACTGCGCTGGCAACGAATAGGGGGTAGTATCCCGTAATCGCAGCAATACCGGTAAACACGACTGGCCCGGCCGAGCGACCGAGGAAGGTGGTGCTGTTTCGAAGGCTCAGCGCGCCGCCGCGAAGGCCCGCCGAAACGAGGTCGCTGATTGCGGCATCGACCGCGGGCATCGAAAGCCCGAGTCCGACACCGAAGACGAGCATGGAGAGCGTGATACCAACCGGAGTGGGAACCAGCCACGCACCGAACAAACCGACGGCGTAGCAGGCGAACCCGACGGCGATGAGTCCGTAGTTGGACAGATAGCGAGCGAACCAACCGTTTTTCGCGGAGACGACGACGGACGAGGTTTCGGAGATTGCGAGAACGATGCCAATCGCGAGGGCCGACATGCCGAAATTTCCTTCGAGGAGGAACGGCATGATGGTGACAACCGCGCCGAACAGCAGGAGTTCGGTCATGCAGGCCGCGCCGTAGAGTACGAGGGCGTCGGTGCCGCTCAGCACCCGAACCGCACGGCGAAGGTACGCGATTCCCTGCGAATCGCGCTCGTGGGACGGTTCTTCGAGGTGTCGAACGGCGTAGAGAGCGAGCGGAAGTCCCACCAAGTAGGCGAAATACGGCACGTTCCACGAAACGGTCGCGAGCGCTCCGCCGACGAGCGGAAAAATCGCCGCCCCCGCCGAGAGGACGGCGTTGTTCATCCCGAGAACCGCGTTTCGTTGAGTTCCCTCGAACGTGTCGCCGATAAGCGTCACGGTCGTGATGAAAATTCCTGCCGCGGCGGTGCCGCCGATGAGACGAAGTGCGAGAACGGCCTCGAAACTCGGTGCGACCGCAATCGCCCCACCCGAGAGGCTGAAAACGACGAGGCCGCCGATGAGAACCGTTCGTCGGCCGATTCTGTCCGCGAGCATGCCGATGAACGGCGACAGCACGATTCCGACGAGGAAGTACGTGCTGATGAGCAGACTCGCCTGCGCGTCGGAAATGCCGAAGGCGTCCCTAAACACGGGCAGGGTCGGACTCACGAGTGGCACGCCGAGCGGCGCGAGAAGCGTCGCCGCGAGGACGATTTGTACCGTCGGCGAACGCCACGGTGAGGTCGGTTTCGATTCTGTCGATTGGGGGGAAGTCGAGTCGGTGGTGTTGGAAGTCATGTCGAGATCTCCTTGTCCATTGGTTTCTCGTACCACAGTTGAACGGACGACTGGAATCCCGTTAGCCTCATCCGTCAACCCCTGTTTCAGCGCGTGACGCAACTGTTCACGACTTGCGACCTGTCTCACCACGTGAGACACGACATCGCTATGGCACACGGTAGCAAACATATGGTATGGGAGAGCGCGGAGCGGAACCCCAAAGTCGAAACCGGGATGCGGAGCGACGGGGTAAAAACGCGAGTGGAGACGAGCGAACGAAGAGCAACGACAAGCGAAAACCGGCGGGCGACGGCAGCAGTATCCTCGACGAACTACTTCAGACGAATCTCGAACTACAGACCGACGATTCGAGCGAGTCGGAACAGCGAATCGACACCGACCAGTTGGTCGATTTCGTCCGGCACGGGCCGGTGTTGGAAGCCCTCGTTCACGCGCCACTCGACCGGCGCGAAATCGAAGCCGAGTTGGGTGTCTCGCGGGCGACGAGCCATCGGTTCACCCGATGGCTCGGCGAACACGACCTCGCAAAAAAGGTAGACGGCAGATTCAAACTGACGGGCTACGGCCAAGTGGTCGCGGAGGAAGTACGGCGATTCGAGCGAAATCTCGTAACTGCGGAACGACTCGCGCCACTGCTCGAAGCCATCTGCCAGAGCCACAAGGAGTTCGTCATCGAACCGTTCGCCGACGCAACCATCACGGTTGCGTCGCCAGCAGACCCGTATCGCCCGGTCCAGCGATTCCTCACGCTTCTCGACGAGTCGGACACCCTCCGCGGATTCAACACGACGCACATGGTGCCGCTTTCGCTGGGCGCGTTTCACGAACAACTGTTCGAGAACGTCGATACGGAAATCATCTACCTTCCGGATGCCGTCGAGAAACTGGTCGAGACGTATCCGGAACCTGCAACCGACGCGTTAGAACGCGGGCATCTCAAACTTCGGACGCGGGAGGCGCTCCCCTACGGGCTCGCCATCTTCGACGACCGAGTCGGAATCGGCGGCTACGACGAACGAACCGGAACGATGCAGGTGTTCGTGGACTCCGAGACGACCATCGCCCGAAAGTGGGCGGAGCGCGTCTACGACGTGTATCGAGAGCGGTCTGAACCGCTCGGCGAGGCGGAAGTGCCGAAGTAAGGAGGTGCGGAGTAGGAAAGTGCCGAGGTAGTTGAAGCGCGCCCGAAGGATTAGGTGTCACCGAGTCTCAATATCGAAGAATGGCGCACGAGACGCTCGGATTCCACTCGCTCACGGACGAGATTGCGGAAGAACTCCCAGTTTCCGGAACCGTTCCGGACTGGCTCTCGGGAAGCCTCGTCCGAAACGGCCCGGGTGCGTTCGAATTCGGCGACGTGGGCGTCGAACATTGGTTTGACGGCTTGGCCATGCTCCACAAGTTCACGTTCGAGGACGGCGGAGTGACGTATCGAAATCGGTTCCTCCACACCGAAGCGTACGAAAGCGCGCGAAACGGCGCGGTCAAAAGCGGCTTTGCGACGGGAACGACGACGCTGTTCGAGCGAATCAAAGGATTTCTGCTCGACGCTCCCTACGACAACGTGAACATCATCGCCGAACGAATCGGCAGGCGGTATCTCGCACTCACCGAAACGCCGCGCCGGGTCGAATTCGACCCAGAAACGTTGGCCACGAAAAACCACGTCCAGTACGACGGCCCCGAACCGGCGGGAAACTTCGCGTGTGCACATCTGAATCGCGACCCAGAAACGGGGGAGATGGTGAACTTCGAAATCGAATTCGGACGAACCAGCAAGTACCACGTCCATTCGATGCCGAGCGCGCGGGAACGTGACCACATCTGCTCGATTTCCGTCTCCGAACCGGCGTACATGCACAGTTTCGCGCTGACGCCGAACTACGTCGTGTTGACCGAATTTCCGTTCGTCGTGAACCCGCTCGACCTGTTTCGTCCGGGAAAACAGGGGCCGTTCATCGACCAATTCGAATGGAAACCAGAGCGCGGTACCCGGTTTTTCGTTATCGACCGAGCTAGCGGCGAGGTCGTGGCCGAACCGAGAACGGAGGCGTTTTTCGGATTTCATCACGTCAACGCGTACGAATCCGACTCACGGGCGGACTCGCCGGGCGAGGAACTGGTCATCGACCTCGAAACAGTTCCCGATACGGCCGCAATCGACACGCTCACCCTCGACCGTCTTCGGGCGGGCGAACTCGGTGCGTTTGCCGGGCAGTTAGAACGGTTTCGGGTAACGCTCGGAGACGGCGTCGAAATCGAGCGGGAACTGCTCTGCGACGGCACCTCCCTACCGACCGTCTCGCCCGCGAAATGGTGTCGGAACCATCGCTACGTCTATGCCCAAGGAACCGACCAACCGGTGACCGAGTGGCCGCGAGAACTCGTCAAAATCGACACCGAAACGGGAGCAGTCACGTCGTTCAGCGACGGCGAAAATCGGTTCAGCGAACCGATTTTCGTGCCCAAAGACGACTGGAGCAGAAAAAGCGAGACAGGAGATGGAAGGAACGAGGACGAGGGCGTCGTCCTCTCCGTCATGCTCGACGTTTCGGCGGAAACGTCGTTTCTCGTGGTGGTGGACGGGAAATCGTTCACGGAACTGGCGAAGGCGCGGGTTCCGCACGCGATTCCGTTCGATTTTCACGGCCGATTCTTTTCCGAACTGGACTGAGCCAAATTCGCACTGTCGCCGTCCTCGTCCCGTCTACCCCTGCGTTTCGAACACAGCAACTCGGGGGTTCGCCGATGTCGCGGCGTCTGTGCGAATTTTCGAATTTGTCGCAAATCGTCGTCGGTCAGTCCGGTTGCCATACCACCATCGCAACTTTGTTGCATATAAGCGTATGTTTAGTAGTAATCTAAATGAGTTGTCGAGAATAGTTAAAATATCAGCGAAAAAGGCAGATACGTCTGACGGGGTTTTAAATATAACCTCGTTGCGCACAGTTTCAGACAACGAGAGCAAATCATCATGCCACCACACCAACCGACAATACCGAAAGAGACGAGTTCCGATGCGATGAAATCGCCGCAGTGCTACGCGATACGACCGAACGAACGAGCGAGCGAGGCAGTCGTCCGAGCGGTTTCGAGCGCGAACGCGACCGAGTTGCAGTTTGACGACCCCCTGTACGACCACATCGACCCGGACGCGCTGGACGACCTGTTTCGTTCCCACCCCGGACGACAGCACAACGAAACGGCGGTCCATTTCGACTACCGCGGCTACACCGTCGTCGTCACCGCCGATGCCGTCGAACTGCGCTGAGTAGTAGCGTTTCGCTTCGCCGCACGGAATCATTATCCCGTGTCGGTTTGACATCGAAATATGGACGAATCATTCGACTGGTTTTCGCCGGACGACGGCGAGGAAGTGATTTGGGCAGGCAAACAGCATCCCTACAGTCTCGTTCCCGTGTTCGCCGTCGGAATCCCGCTTACCCTCGTCGTTTTCGGACTTCTCATCATCATCAGCGCGTATCTCACGTATCAGAACACGAACTATCTGGTGACGAACGAAGCACTCTACAAAAAGACGGGCGTGTTCTCGCGGAACGTCCAGCGAATAGAGTTCGACAAGGTGCAGGACACTTCCTACCGCCAGAGCTTTTTCGGCGCGCAGTTCGGCTACGGAACCGTCGATATAAGCACTGCCGGAGGAAGCGGCGTCGAAATGAGCTTCGACAACGTCGATGCGCCGCGGGATTTGCAGTCGCTCATCAACGAGCGAAACAAGAAGCGAGGAACGGGAGCCGCTTCCGGAGACGACAAAAACGCCGTTTTAGACGAGATTTTGGTCGAACTGCGTGCAATTCGAGACGCCGTCGAGAACAGCGGTGAACCTGCGAATCCGAATACGAATCCGAGTGCGGACGGAGACTGGGACTGGAACGAATCCGAAGACGACCGACTATGACTGGCACCGACTGGCTCGTGTTGGACGACGGCGAGGAAATCCAGTGGCAGGGCCATCCACGACTGATGAGCGTGCTTCCCGCGCTCGTCGTCGGACTGATTCTCATCGGCGGTTCGCTCGTCGTCGCGGCGACGAGCGAACCGCTTGTGCTGTTGCTCGTTCCGCTCGGAATCGTGATTCCGGCGTTCTCCTATCTTTCTGTTTCCAACACGCGATTCGTCGTGACCGACCGCGCACTCTACCGAAAAACCGGAGTTCTCTCCCGAAACGTCCGTCGGCTGTCGATAGACAGGGTACAGAACAGCAATTTCCGGCAGGGAATCCGCGGGACGATGTTCGACTACGGAACAGTCTCCATCGAGGTGGCTGGCGGCGGTGGTGTCCAGTTCCAGAATATCGAAACCCCGCGGGACGTTCGCGCGACGATAGACAGGCAGACGACGACCGATTCGATTCCCGGAACGCTCGCGCAGTGGAACGACGTTCTCGAAGCAGTCCGGGCGCTTCGATTTGCAGTGGAAGACAGAATAGAACGAAATCACCGATAACGCGACTGCGACGAAAATAGATGCTGAAACGGATTCGATGAGAATATCGTAGAAAACATAACGTATTTTATCGAGTTCCAACGATAAAACAGTACGTTTCCGAGTTACCGATATTTTGTTCATAAATTATTATTTTACCGTTATCCAAAAATATATACTCACAAGACACTGCTAGAATGATATGGGAAAACACAGCAGACGATCTTTCCTTGCGGCAGGTGGGGCGGCATTGGCAAGCACGATAATCGGAACACGACGGGTTTCCGCAGTCGATTCGACCGAACGGTACATCGTCGATACACGGGATGCATCCCCAGGTGCGCTTTCTGGTGTGGAAGTCGTTCACGACCTCGACCAGATCGATATCGCGGTCGTTCGTGGGTCGGAGAGCGATTTGGCTGGCGTCAGAGCCGAGCCCGACTTGAAACTGGAACTGAGTTCGAAAGCTGGCGACAGCGGCCCTGCAGTCGAGCGCGACAGCAAGGCGGGTGGCCCGCCGGAAAACCTCGGAAAAGGCAAGAAGAAGACGAACGACCCGCTGTACGACCTCCAGTGGGACAAGCAGGCACAGGACGTACCGGCAGTGCACACGAAAACGCGCGGAGAGGGGACGAGCGTCGCCATCATCGACTCCGGTATCCTGCCGGGACATCCCGACCTCCAGTCGCTCAACGAAGACCTCTCGCGGAACTTCACCTCGGACGGCGGCACCTTCGCACCGGTTGACAGCGACCACGGTACCCACTGTGCGGGTATCGTCGCGGCGACGGACGACAACGGAGAAGGCGTCGTCGGCACCGCACCGGGCGCGGAACTGCTCGGGTTGCGCGTCTTCTCCGGGCCGTACGCAAATCTCGGGGACATCCTCGCGGCCATCGTCTACGCGGGCGACGTCGAAGCGGACGTTGCAAACCTCAGCCTCGGTGCGTACCCCGTGCCGAAGGGAACCGAAGCCGCGGAAGTCCGAATCGAGGGCTACACTCGCGCCGCCAACTACGCCAACAGTCAGGGAACGCTCATGGTTGCCGCCGCAGGCAACGACAGTGCGAACCTCGACACCGACGGCGACGTCATCAGCCTCCCGAACGAGGTTGACAACTACATGAGCATCAGCGCAACCGGCCCAATCGGCTACCGATGGGGCGGCCCCGGCAACGGAAACGCGCAGAAAAAGCGCAACTATCACGCCGCACTGAACCACGTCCAAGACGAAACGTGGTCGCCAGCGTTCTACACCAACTACGGCGAGAGCGCAGTTGACATCAGCGCACCCGGCGGAGACGCCGACCTCGAAGCACTCGCCGAAATCGACGCGGCGAAGTACGACCTCGTACTTAGCACGACGTTCGACGATTCGTTTGCCCCGACCTACTCGTGGAAGGCGGGAACCAGCATGGCGGCCCCGGCAGTGTCCGGAGTCGCGGCCCTGATTCGCAGTCTCGCACCCGACATGTCGCCGCAGGAAGTCCGCGAACATCTGATAGAAACGGCCACGCCCCGCGACCCGACTTACCACGGCGAGGGCCACCTCGACACGAAGGCCGCGCTGGACGCGCTGGAGTAATCGGTTCGCCACGAACTCCGTCGCGGTGTTCGTATTTTACAGATGCAATTTTCACAAACCCGAATCTATTTCGCCGCACTCTGTGCAGTATCGGCTAGATGATTCCAGCCGGATTTTTTACTCACGAACGAGACGGAGTATCTCCGGGTCGGTTCTCGGACAGGCGTCAGACCGACACGAAGACGCAGGACAGCACGAGAGGACGCTGACGAATGTCGAAGGGGATTGCAGAGCGATACGCGGCGTTCGTCGCGTCGAACAGCCGATTCGTCATTCTCGCATTTCTCGTCGTCACGGCCCTCGTCGGGGCAGGAGCAATCGTCGGCGAGAGCGAGGACGGAGAAATCGGCCAGTTCGAAACCGATTCGCCGGAGCGTGACGCGCTTCAGGAAATCGAATCGACCTACGACACCGACGACGCAATCGTAACACAGGTCGTCGTGCGGGAGGAAGACGGGAACGTTCTCACGCGAGAATCACTGCTGAACAGTTTGCGCCTTCAGCAGGAAATCCGCGAAAACGAGTCCATAAACTCGACGCTTCGGGAAACGGGCGGAATGGTCGGCATCGAGAACGTGATTGCGACCGCCGCATACGTCGAGGATAGACGGAATCAGCGAGGAAACGGCAGTGCCGCCGAAGCGGGTGAAAGCGGTCAGTTCCCGCCAATCGACGCGCAAATCGAGGCGCTCGAATCGCGGTCGGACGAGGAAGTAGAAAACCTCCTCCAGCGTGTACTCGACCCCGACGCGACCGTTCCGGGCGGCGATCCATACGAGTTCCTTCCGTCGGATTACGAACCCGGTGCGACCAGCGCGGATGCGCGAATCACCTTCGTCTTCCAAGCCGACGAGAGCGGTTCCGACGAAGACCCGACGGCGGCGTACGACGCACAGTTGGCAATCGAATCGCTGGTCGACCAGCGATTCGACGACGCCTTCGTTTTCGGACAGGGAATCACCGACGACGCCTCTTCGCGGGCGGTCGGTGACAGTTTCACCATCATCACGCCCGTCGCGCTCATCCTCGTCCTCGGTGTTCTCGGAGTCGCCTATCGAGACGTTGCAGACGTGCTGGTCAGCGTCTTCGGCATCGCCATCGTCATGGCGTGGCTCGCGGGCGTACAGGGCTGGCTCGAAGTTCCATCGAGTCAACTGCTGATTGCGGTTCCGTTCCTGCTCATCGGACTGAGCATCGACTACTCGCTTCACGTCGTCATGCGCTATCGAGAGGCCCGAAACGGGTCGCTCGACACGGACGGAAAATCCACCGGCATCCGCGACCAGACGACGGCGATGCGTCTCGCCGTCGTCGGGGTCGCGCTCGCACTGGCCGCTGCCACGTTCTCGACCGGCATCGGCTTCCTTTCTAATTACGTGAGTCCGCTCCGCGCGATACGGGATTTCGCCGTCCTGAGCGCCGCCGGAATCGTGGCCACGTTTCTCGTCTTCATCGCGCTCGTTCCGGCGATGAAACTGGAAGTCGAACGACTGTTCCAGCGGTTCGGACGCGACCGGCGAAAACCGGCGGTCGGCGGCGGTTCGGGACCGATAAACTACTTGCTTTCCGGAACCGTGACGCTCGCACAGCGCGCGCCAGTGGCGATTATCGCCGTCGCGCTCGTCGCTGCCGTGGCCGGAGGCTACGGCGCGACGACCATCGACACGGAGTTCAACCAAGCCGACTTCCTCCCCGAAGACGCGCCGGAGTGGGCGAAATCGCTGCCCGGCCCGTTTGCGCCGGACAGTTACGACGTTCGGGACAACCTCGCATATCTCAGCGACAACTTCCGGCAGCAGGGAGAAGGCTCGGAAGCCCAAATTCTGTTACGTGAGAACGTGACTTCGCCAGCCACGCTCGACGCGATTGAGCGGGCGGCCAACAGTCCGGGCAAAGGGAGCACCATCGTCCGCCGCTCCGACGGAACCGCGGCGGTCGAAAGTCCGGCGTCAGTCATTCGCGCAGTAGCCCGAGAGAACGAAACGGTTGCGAACGCGGTTGCGGAGCGGGATACCGACGGTGACGGCCTGCCCGACAGGGACGTTGTGGCGGTGTACGACCTGCTGTTCGACGCGGATTCGGAACGAGCCTCGTCGGTGCTCGCTCGTGGTGAAGATGGTGGCTATCAGTCGGCGCGACTGCTCGTCGGCGTGCAGGCCGACGCGTCGTCGCAGTCGATAAACGAGGACGTACAAGCGTTCGCTTCCGCGATAGCGGGCAACGCGCCGGTCACGGCGATTGCAACTGGCGGGCCGGTAATCTCCGCCGGACTGCAAGACGCGCTGCTCGAAACGCTCATCGAAGGATTCGCCGTCACGCTCGTCGTGATTCTCGTCTTCCTCGTCGCGCTGTACTGGTGGCGACATCGCGCACCCGGTTTGGGCGTCGTAACGCTCGCACCCGTGGTGGTTGCGCTCGCGTGGTTGCTCGGCACGATGGCCGTGTTCGACATCGCGTTCAACAGCGAAACTGCGGTCATCACCAGCCTCGCCATCGGTTTAGGGGTCGATTACAGCATCCACCTCAGCGAGCGATTCGTGGACGAGCGCAGTCGCCGGGAATCGTTCGGAAGCGCGCTTTCGGCGGCGGTCACCGGAACCGGCGGCGCGCTGTTGGGAAGCGCCGCCACGACCGCCTGTGGTTTCGGCGTTCTCGCACTCGCGCTGTCGCCGCCGCTCCAGCGCTTCGGTATCGTGACCGGGTTGAGTATCGTCTACGCTTTCGTCGCGTGCGTAATCCTCCTTCCGTGTCTGTTCGCGGTTCGGGAACGAGTTCTCGACTGGCGGACAGCTGCGTAGTCGACGAGGTGAGGCGGGACGATTTCAACTCGATTGGGAGAGAGGAAGGGTTTAGGTTTCCTCCGGATTGGTGTCCTGCACTTCTACGATTTCTGCCTGTGGGATAACCGTCTCGTCGCCGCCAGTTCGAACCTGAATCGTCTGACCGGGGAGGTCGGGGTCGTCGTCGGTCGGTTCCTCCGGAACGGAGATGGCGACGACTTCGTCGATGGTGATAGCTCGGCGCTGAATCGGATTGCCTTCGTGTTCGACCGTCTCCCAGACGTTGGCGTCGAACTCGCTCATGCTCTTGCCGAAGTACTCCTCTGCATCTTTGTTCACCGAATCCTCGGTTTGTGATTCCCCTGCCGTCCGATTTCCGGATTCGACCTGTTCGTGTTGGTACTGGTGAAAATGTGCGAGCATCGTCACAGGTATGCCAGCTACTGACAAAAGAATTTGGCACGGTTACTGCGCCCGATATAGTTTATTAGACTCCAGTAACGCCATGTCACAGACCGAGGCTTCGGACAGGAATTTGCAGCGAGAAACTGCTGCTAGCCAAACCGTTATCCTTTGCAATCTCCGAAACCGGATGTGAATCTCTCTGTCGTTGACCTCTCGCCAGTTCCCGACGATGGCACTGCGACCGACGCCTACGCGAACACGGTTGCGGCCGCCCAACAGGCGGAACGGCTCGGCTACTCCCGATTCTGGGTCGCCGAACACCACGGGATGGCAGGCACCCTCGCGGGGACGACGCCCGAGGTGCTGCTCGGCCATCTCGCCGCCGAAACCGATTCCATTCGACTCGGGTCGGGTGCGGTGTTGCTCAACCATTATAGCCCGTTCAAGGTCGCGGAATCGTTCGGCGCGCTGGATTCGCTCGCACCCGGGCGTATCGACGCGGGCCTCGGCCGGGCGAACGGTTCTCCGGCCGCCGACCGCGCCCTCGGAACCGAGCGCCACGTGCAGAATCCGGACGAAGACCACGCCGAGAAAATCGAGGCCGTCGTCAATCACCTCTACGACGACTACCCCGACGGGCACGACTACAGCGACTTGGAAATTCCACGCTCGGGCGAAGATGCACCAGTTCCGTGGGTTCTCGGGTCGAGTCCGTCGAGCGCGGCGCTCGCAGGCAAACTCGGCCTGCGGTACTGTTTTGCGGCGTTCATTCGACCGCAGTTCGCCACCCGCGCATTCGAAGTGTACCGGGAACAGTTCCGACCGTCGCGGCTGGCCGGAAGCACCGAGAACCCGAACGGGATGATTGCGGTGAACGCGATTTGTGCCGAAACCGACGGAAAAGCGGCGCGGCTTCGAGCGGTGGCCGAAGCGTCGTACAAACGGATGCGACGTGGCGTCGTCGGAACCACGCCGTCAATCGAAGAGTCTATCGACGAACTCGGCGGCGTCCCCGAGCAAACCCCCGCGACGCTCGATTCCGACGAATGGCCGCGGGCGATTTCCGGAAGTCCGGAGACGCTCGCCGGTCTGTTGGAGCAACTTTCCGACCGCGTCGGGGTTGACGAGGTGATGATTCAACACGTCGTCGCCGACCACGACGACGGAGTTCAGTCTCACGAACTGCTGGCCGACGGCGTCGGACTCACGCCTCGTTAGTCGGGCAGTCGGTCGAGGGAGGCGCGGAAGAACAGCGCCCGAAAGCAGCCAGTGTGGAATCAGTTCGATTTCCGAATACAAAATCTGTGTATATTTTCCATAAAATCCGTGGACAACCTATATATAATCGTTTCACATGGTATGGCATATGACGGCCGGTCCACCAATCGACCAACTACACTACGAGGATGCGCCGAACGTCGATACCGTTCCCGGACCGAACACGCGGGCATTGCTGGAAAAGCAACGAGAGATAGATAGCAGCGCAGTTGCCTATCCCGAAGACATCCCAGTCGCGTTCGAATCGGGCAAAGGTGCGACGGTTCGGGACGCCGACGGAAATACGTACATCGACATGTTCGCCGGCATCGGCGTGTTGAACGTGGGGCACTCGAATCCCTACGTTCTCGATGCGGTACACGAACAGACCGATAAGTTCGTTCACACCGTTGACTTTCCGACCGAGGTGCGTCTCGAACTCATCGAAAAACTCGACGAGATTGCTCCCGGCGAACTGCAAGGGAACAATCGAGTCGTCTTCGGCGGCCCGACTGGGAGCGACGCCGTCGAGGCCGCGATAAAACTCGCCAAGTACAACACGGGCGGAGACGGTCTTATCGCCTTCCGCGGCGCGTATCATGGTGCGACCAGCGGCGCGATGAGTCTCACCGGAAACAAGAGTTTCAAAGGACATTACACGCCGCTTCTCTCGGACGTTGTCCACGCTCCGTATCCGCACCCGTTCGGCCAGGACAAAACGCCGGAAGAAGCGGTTGACCACGCGCTCGAAGAGGTGCGGGCGATTCTCGAAGACCCATACGGCGGGTTGGCGAATCCGGCGGGCATCTTCGTCGAACCGATTCAAGGCGAAGGCGGCGTCATCGCACCGCCCGAGGGATTTCTCACAGGATTGCGAGAAATCGCCGACGACAACGACGTGCTGCTCGTCTTCGACGAGATTCAGAGCGGCCTCGGTCGCTCCGGGCAGTGGTGGGCGAGCGAGTGGTACGACGTCACCCCGGACGCGATGACGACGGCCAAAGCGCTCGGTGGTATCGGGTTCCCGCTCTCCGCGACGATGTATCACGAGGACTTCGACACGTGGGGGTCGGGCGACCACGCGGGAACCTACCGCGGCCACGTCGTGGCGATGCGCGCCGGAACGCGAGCGATAGAGTACATTCAAGACCACGACCTGCTCGCTCACGGGCGAGAACTCGGAACGACCATCCGCGACCGCCTGCGCGATGTTGCAGCGGAAACGGATAGTATCGGCGAGGTTCGAGGGAAGGGACTGTTCGTCGGCGCCGAGTTCGTGGATGCGAACGGAAATCCGGACAAAGCGACCGTCAAAGCCGTCCAGCAGTACTGCTACGAACACGGCGTCCTCGTCTGGAAAGCCGGACGACACGGGAACGTTCTCCGCCTCCTCCCGCCGTTGGTTATCACCGAAGAATTGGCCGAGACGGCGATGGACATCATCGTCGAGGGCATTCGGCAGACGACCACCGAACAGCAGACCGCGTGAACCGGATTTCCACCATCATATAGAACAGCGACCATGAGCGACACCGACCCAATCGTAACGGACGACGCACCGCGTAACGACAATCCGTACTCACAAGGTGTCCGCGCTGGCGAGACGGTGTACGTGTCCGGATACGGCCCGGTTGACCCCGAAACCGGCGACGATGTTGCGGGCGACATCCGAACCCAGACCAATCAAGTGCTAGACAACGTCGCCGCCGTCGTCAACGAGGCGGGCGGCGACGGACTCGCCGACGTGGTCAAAGTAACCGTTTATCTGACCGATTTAGACGACTACGACGAAGTCAACGAGGCCTACGGCGCACGATTCTCGGAGAACCAACCTGCGAGGGTCTGCGTCGAAGTCGCTCGCCTGCCGGGAGACGTTCGTATCGAGATGGACGCGATAGCGTCTCTCGGCTGAGGGCGAAAATCAGTCGTTCAGCTCTTCGACGCGCTGGTCGCGTTGTGCTGCCGCGGCGTTGATTTTCTCGATGAACTCGCTCATCTGTTCTTTCATATCCGAGCGCATGGACGTTGCCGAGAAATCCTCCGACTCGGCGAGTAGGCGAACGAATACGCGGAGTTCTTCGTCGGTTATATCTTCGAAGTCGCCAAATTCGAGTTTGTCGATGACTTCGTCTACGTCGATTTGTCCGACCGGGTCGACGTTGAACTCCACGTTCACCATCCGGTAGTCCGACCCTGCCAACTCCTGTTCTGCTTTGTTGACACCCTGCCCGAGCATGTCCTTGAACGGCGTGTAGTAGCCCATCGTCCCGAGATGGAGGAACGCGAGCATATCGGTGATTCCCCGCGTGTAAGCGTCTCTGGCGTCGTCGTCGGGATTGAAGACGGTTTCTCGGTCGCGGTGTTCAAGGTGTTCGAACAGAATCGTACAGTCGAGAATGGCGTTGCGGAGGCGGCGGCGGATTCGGTTTCGTTTCTGCTTTTTCGAGTGTTCGGTGTAATCCGATTTTCGTCCGATGAGGAACTCCCTATCGCTCGGCGTGAGAATGCCTCTGTCCCTGTCGGCGGAATAGGCGAGTTCGTTCGGGAACTCGGTAGCATCGGAATGGTTACTCATATACAGATTTTGTGTATGGCTCTGATTAAGGGTTGCGAAGTCCCCAATTCGGCTTTTGTCGGTCGAACAGTTACTCGGGTTCTGTTACCCCTTCGTACCGACGACGAAGTGATGTGAATTGGGCTCGGCGACCGTTTGCGGTCAATTTTAAATCCACTATATCATATCAAAAGTTCATGGTCTAATGGCTTTCGTCAGCGTGTTCTCGCAGACAACAAGTGACAAACAGGTATACTGTTATAGATATATACAGATAGCGTTCCGAACCTGATTTTGTAAACGTATTCTGTATTCATAGGATTCAATAAGCGTAACTTTTATCACGATATTTCACGACTATCATGAGGAACGTCATCATACAGCATGGCGAATGGGGGTAATCCATGAACGATAGCATACACAGATGCGAACGGTTCGGACGGAGCGGGGTACCGCCGGAGGAACACCTCAGAGTTCGGCTTAAATGCCACTCTGCCGCCGCGACGTATTCGGCGATGGACGACGCTGTGCGAAGTCACGGGTTCGACGGAGGTGATTTCGCGTGAGCAACGCCGACAAATCGGATGCGTTCTCCGAGTTCTTCGAGGAAATCGAACCGACCATCTTCGCGTTCGGCGCGGGAATCACGCTCCTATTCGTGGCGATTTTCGCATACGACCCTAACACGGCGGCAGAAATCGTCTATGCGATTCAGGACTTCATGCTCGCTCACTTCAGTTGGGCGTTCCTCGTCGGCATGCTCGGATTCGTCCTCTTCCTTGGGTACCTCATCCTCGGGCCGTGGGGAAAGCTCAAATTGGGCGATGAACCGCCCGAATACAGCTATTTCGCCTACTTTTCGATGATGTACTCCGCCGGACTCGCGGCGGGTATCGTCTTCTGGGGACCTGCCGAGGCACTCACACACTACGGGAGCGTTCCACCACTGTACAACGCAGCAGACCAGTCCGCAGCGGCGATGCCTATCGCGGTACAGTATTCGCTGTTTCACTGGAGTCTCACTCAGTGGTCGTGTTTCACCGTGATGGGTCTCGGTATCGGCTACTTCGTCTACAACTACGGCGCGCCGCTCCGCGTTTCCGCCATGCTGACGCCCTTCCTCGGAGCCGACAACGTCGATGGCTTCTGGGGAACGCTCATCGACATTCTCGCGGTGTTCGCCACGCTCGGCGGTGTCGCAACCTCGCTGGGATTCATTGGAAGTCAGTTCCTCACCGGATTGCAGTATCAATGGGGTATCGAACTGGGCGACGCCGGAACCATCGCTATCATCACGGGAATGACCGTCATCTTCACCACGTCACTCCTGTTCGGTGTTGACCGTGGTATCCGTCGGCTGTCGAACTTCAACATGGTGCTCTTTTTCGTGTTGATGATCGGTACGCTCATCGTCGGCCCGACCTTCTTCATCCTCGAAATCGGAACACAGGCCATCGGCGGTTTCATCGGTGATTTCTTCCAGATGAGCCTGTTCACCGAAGTGACCCAACGGAGTGCCGATAAGTGGACGAACTCTTGGACGGTGTTTTATTGGGCATGGCCACTTGCGTGGTCACCGTTCGCGGGACTGTTTATTGCGCGAATCTCGCGCGGTCGCTCGGTTCGAGAAGTCGCATTCACCGGCATCGGCGCGACCGCGCTGGCGACTATCCCGTGGTTCGTGATTCTCGGCGGAACCGGCGTCTGGCTACAGCACACTGGTGCCGTAAACGCCCTCGGCCCGATTAGTAATCCCGACCTCGGTTCCGCCGTCTCCGGGTACATCCTGTACGGTGCGCTTCCACTCGGCCAACTTCTCCTCTTGGGATTCCTCATCCTCGTGACGACGTTCTTCGTCACGTCGGCGGACTCCTCGACGCTCGCGGTTTCGATGATGACGACCGGCGGAAAAGAACACCCGTCGTCCGTCAACCGCATCTTTTGGGCGCTTCTGCAGGGTGCAGTCGCGTCCATCCTGATGGTTATCGGCGGTGCCGACGCACTTCAGGCCGCCGCGATTACGACCGGCGGCCCGTTCCTCGTCGTTTGTACGGTGACCGTTCTCGGCCTCATCAGAACGTTCCAAGACGAATACGGAAGCGTGCTCTTACAGGAGGAAACGCAACTGTTCGGTTCGCCCACGAAGGATGACGAACCGACAGGTCATCCGGTAGTCGGGCAGGACGACGACTAAAATAGTACATTTTTCGTCGAAGGGAAAATTACTGCTCCCTCACGACCGAACTATTCGGGACTATTCGAGACGAATCGACGGGTTCTGGGCTCGGTAGATGGTATCTACGCCCGGTTTCTCCGCCTGACTGTAGCTCTCTTCTTTCGAAATTTCGACAAGGCGTACTCACTATCGAAGAGTGCTCAAACAGCGATGCGACCACCTCGTTTGATTTCTCTTTTACCAAGTTTTTATGTACTGCATCAACGATTGCTGTATATGGATAGGGACACTGCACTTCCCGACGTTGGCGTGTTTCCGGGGAAGAACGCGCGGCAGTGGATCGAGTTCCACCATATGCACGCGGCACCGAGCGAGTTCTCACACGAGTTCGTCTGGGACGTGACGGGCGAGGCGGACGGGCCGTTCGTCTCCGACGTGGACGGCAACGTCCTCCTCGATTTTACCTGTCACATCGGTGCCGCACCGCTCGGATACAACAACGAGAAAATTCTCGAAAAACTCCGCGAGTTTTCGTTGGTCGAACCGATGAAAATCGCCGGACAGGATATGTATTTTGGTGCCGGAGAGAGTCCGGAAACCGCCGATTTCCCGGCGTCTAGCCACCTCGTCGAAACGCTCGTTTCCGTCTCCAGTCAGTACGGGATGGACACCGTCTTTCTCTCGAACTCCGGCGCAGAGGCGATGGAAAACGCGATGAAGATAACCCACGACCGGAATCCCCCTGCCAAATACGCCTTCGCGTTCGACGGGAGCTTTCACGGCCGGACGCTGGGCACCCTCTCTATCACCCGCTCGAACGAAGTCTACACGCGCCACTACCCCGAAATCGCCGGAGTTCGCACGATACCGTTCTGCGACGACCGCGACTGCACCGCCGAAACCTGCGACTGCGGGTTCTTCGCGGGAGACGGCTCACAGTTTCGGAACGCGCTTCAACCCGAGGGTGGCCACGTCAACCCCGACGAGGTGGCGTTCCTCGCCGTCGAACCGATACAAGGCGTCGGCGGCTATCGGTTCCCGAGCACCGAATTCATGGCCGAAGTGGACGATGTCTGTGAGACGTATGACATTCCCCTCGTCGTGGACGAAATCCAGTCCGGCGTCGGTCGAACCGGAAAAATGTGGGCATCCGACCACTACCCAATCGAACCCGACGTTATCGCTAGCGCGAAAGCCCTCCGCGTCGGTGCGACCATTTCGCGCTCGGACGTCTTTCCCTCGGAGAAGAATCGGTTAGGTTCGACGTTCGGCGGCGGCGACCTCCTGTCGTCGATGCAGGGTGCGCTCACGCTGGAGGCTATCGAAGAGTACGACCTGCTCGAAAACGCGACCGAACGCGGTCGGCAGGCCAAAGAGCTACTTCGTGACGGCGACTCCCCGAAAGTCGACGACGTGCGCGGAAAAGGGCTGATGCTCGCCGTGGAATTCGACACGGCGGAGCGACGCGATTCGGTCGTCAGAGAGGCAGTAAAACGGGGAATGCTCACCCTCGGATGCGGCGAGAAAACCATCCGCCTGCTCCCGCCGCTGGATTCGACCGAGCGCGAAATCGAACTCGGCATCAGCATTCTGAACGACGCCATCGAGGCGGCCTGAGCACCTGAAAAACCTCGTCAGTCCATCGTACTGTTCCCGACCGAAATTTCGTCCCGTTCGTCCAACGCATTCAGTACGTCCGAAAGATGGTCTGGCCCGCTTCCCTCCACACCGACAATCACGGGCGTTCGATTCGGGTCGTCTGCGGCGGTGCGGCGAGCGCGCTCCAGCACGTCGAGTTCTGCGCCGTGACGTTCGACCGTCGCCGCGAGGATGTCGAGAACCGTCGGCCAGTCGTCAACGCCGAGGCGTGCCTCGGCGTATCGCCCGAGTTCCATCCGTCCTGTGCGCGTCAGTTCGGCGTGCTCCGCGAGGTTCACGTTTCCGCCGGAGACGACGACGGCGACGTTCTCACCCTCCACGTCCACCGCGCCGGAGAGTAGCGCCGCGAGCGGCGCTGCGCCAGCAGTCTCGGCGACGGTTTTTGCGCGCTCGGCGAGGAGCGTCACGGCGACGCTCATCTCCCGGTCGCTGACGCTGACCACGTCGTCCACGCGCTCGCGGACGACGGCGAAGCTTTTCTCCAACAAGCGCGCGTCGGCGATTCCCTCCGCGACGGTGTTCACGTCCGACAGTTCGTGGATTTCGCCGCGTTCGAGCGACGGTTTGGCGTGGAACGCCCCCTCTGGCTGGACGCCCACGACCCGGAAATCCGGGTCGTGGGCCTTGAGTACGGTCGCGATGCCGGAAATCAGACCACCGCCACCGATGGAGACGAGGACGGTGTCCAGTTCGGGAAACTGTTCGAGCAGTTCGAGGCCGACCGTTCCCTGTCCGGCGATTATCCTCTCGTCGTTGAACGGATGGACGAACGTCAGTTCGTCCTCGTCGGCGAGGTCGAGGGCGTGCTCGTAGGAGCGTTCGTAGATGTCGCCGGAGACGACGACCTCGGCGCCGTACCCGCGGGTCGCCTCCCGCTTCGCGGATGGAGTTACCTCGGGGACGACGATGGTCGTCTCGATGTCGAGCAGTTGGCCCGCAAAGGCGACTCCTTGGGCGTGATTGCCTGCACTCGACGCGACGACGCCGCGCTCGCACTCCGCAGGCGAAAGTTGGGCCATCGCGTTGTACGCGCCGCGGATTTTGAACGACCCGGTTCGCTGCATGTTCTCCAGTTTGAGTCCGACCGACGCCGCTCCGCTTCGCTCCGCGAACGTCGTCGAACGGTCGAGGGGCGTGCAGTGAACCACGTCTTCGAGGCGGTTCCGAGCGGCTTCCACGTCGGCGAGCGTGACGACCTCCTCCGCGGCCGGAATCTCGTCGGCGTCCGAAATGCCGTCGTTCGACCCGTCGGAACTCATCGCTCGTTCGGCGCGACGGCGAGTATCGAGTTCGTCAGCACCTCGACGCCGATTTTGAGACTCCGCTCGTCCACGTCGAACGTCGGGGTGTGGTGACTCGTCGGGTGGTCGGTGCCGACGATGAGATACGTCGCCAAACCGCCTTCTTCCTGTACCCGTTCCATCAGAAACGTCGCATCTTCGCTGGCACCGAAATCCGCGGTCGGGACGACCGAATCCACGCCCTCGACACCGCGGGCTACGTCCGCCACCACCTCCACGAGTTCCGGGTCACTGTCTGCACGAGGGGACTCGCTCACCACGTCGATGTCCGCGTCGCAACCATGCATCTCGGCGGCGGATTTGAGCGTCCTCGTCAGGCGGGATTTCATGTACTCTTTGAGTTCGGTCGTTTCCCCGCGCGCCTCCGCCGCGACGTGCGCCCGTTCGGCGATGATGTTGCTCGCGGTGCCCGCTTCTGCCTTTCCGAGGTTTACACGGGTCATCCCCTCCGAATGGCGGGGAATGGCGTAGGCATTCTGAATTGCGGTACCGAGCGCCTGCATCGCGTTGTCCCCCTTCTCCGGCGCTTTCCCCGCGTGCGCCGACGTTCCCTCGAACGTCACGTCGAGGTGGCACATGGCGAGCGGTCGCTCGATACCGGCGACGACTTCGCCGGTTGGGTGGTCGAGACCGACGTGAACGGCGAAGAGGTAGTCGAGGTCGTCCGCGAACCGGCTTTCAGCCATCGGGTGGCCGCCGCCCGACACCTCCTCGGCGGGTTGGAAGAAGACGACGAGTTTCCCGTCGAAGTCGCTCTCCTTGATAGCTTCGAGGGTGGCGAGTCCCCACGTCATGTGGGCGTCGTGTCCGCAAGCGTGCATGGTTCCGTCGCCTTCAGACCGGTACCCTCCTGCCGCAGGTGCGTGGTCGTCCGCGGTCGATTCCTCAATGAACAGGGCGTCGATGTCCACTCGGAGTCCGACCGTCGGCCCGGAACCCCTATCGAGGACGGCGACGACGCCCGTATTTCCGCCCGCCATTTCGTCGAGGAGGCCGGAGTCGGCACCCCGTTCGAGCGCCGTTTCGTACCAGCGTTCTATTTCGTCCGTTTCGGGAACGGCCATCCGGTCGTCGCTATCGTACACTTCGGTTCCGACGGCGAGTTCGTCGACGCCGATTGCGCGTAGTTCTTCGACGAGTCGGTGAGTCGTGTGGAACTCGCACCACGCGGGCTCCGGATAGCGGTGGAACTCGCGCCGAACATCGGAGAGACGTTCTCGTATCGATTCAGCCATGTGTGACAGTGACACCCTCAATACACTTAATTGTAAACGCTTTTCGTGGACATCGACTACACAAAGGGCTAAGGTGGACAGTGACAATGATTCTATTATCGATTCGCGTCAGCTGACGCGGTGGTGAAAGAATGAGTACAAATCCGGATGTAGTCGTCCTCCGCGAGGGGACCGAAGGACTCTCGATGGAATCGTACGCCGAGGAGTTGCGCGAACGCCTTCCCGACCGAACGGTCGCGCTCGCTCGGACGCCAAAACAGGAGCGTGAACTCGTCACCGACGCGCGGGTCGTCACGGGCATCACGGTTGACGAAAACCTCCTCGCGCGCGCCGAGCAACTCGAACTGTTCGCGTGCACTTTCGCCGGAACCGACCACGTCCCGATGGACGCCTTCGCAGAGCGCGGCATCGCCGTAACGAACGCTGGCGGAATCCACGCCCCCGGAATCGCCGAGCAAGCCATCGGCAATATGCTCGTCTTCGCGCGCCGCCTCCACGAAGGCTGGCGGCGCAAGCAACGCGCCGAGTGGCGGCATTTTCAATCCGGTGAACTCACCGATAGCACCGTTACGGTCGTCGGGCTAGGCTCTATCGGAAAGGCCGTGGTTCAACGCCTACAGGGCTTCGACGTGGAGACTATCGGTGTCCGGTACTCGCCGGAGAAAGGCGGCCCGACGGACGAAGTCGTCGGCTTCGAGGAGGACGCCATCCACGACGCTTTTTCCCGAAGCGAGTACGTCGTCATCGCCTGCCCGCTCACCGAGACGACGCGCGGCCTCGTCGGGGAATCGGAGTTCGCAACACTCCCCACGAACGCCGTCCTCGTCAACACCGCACGCGGCTCTATCGTCGATACTGACGCGCTCGTCTCCGCGCTTCGGTCGAACGCGATTCGCGGGGCGGCGCTCGACGTGACCGACCCCGAACCACTACCGGAAGACCATCCGCTCTGGAATCTCGAAAACTGTCTCGTCACGCCCCACACTGGCGGACACACGCCGCGACACTGGGAGCGTCTTGCTGACATCGTCGCCGAAAACGTCCAGCGTCTCGCCGACGGCGAGACGCTGGACAACCAAGTTCTCGCTCCGGAGTCCGACTGACGAAACGAGGTGATGTCGCGCTGAGGCGAAAAGTGAGAAAAAGAGCCGTCAGGTGGAGAACAGTTCCCGTGGGAACTCGGCCAGCACTTCGACACCGTTCGCGGTGACGCGGAACGTCTCGCTGAGTTCGACGCCGAAGTCGTCGAACCAGAGTCCGGGAATCGAGTGGAACGTCATGTTCTCTTCGAGCACCGTTTCGTCACCGGGGCGGAGACTGGCTGTATGTTCGCCCCAGTCCGGCGGGTAGCCGAGTCCCATCGAGTAGCCGATTCGGTCCTCTTTCACGATGTCGTACTTCTCGATAACGTCGCGCCACGCTCGCTCGACGGATTCGGCGGTGACACCGGGTTCGACGTGGTCGAGCGCCGCTTCGAGTCCTTCGACGACGATTTCCGCCCTGCGTTGCATCTCCTCGGGTGGGTCACCGACGAAGGTCGTTCGCGCCAACGGGGAGTGGTACCGATTTCGACAACCGGAGAGTTCGATGATGACGGGGTCGCCGCGCTCGAAGGGGCGGTCGGTCCACGTGAGATGTGGCGTACCGGTGTGGTCGCCGGACGGCATCAGGGGAACGATAGAGGGGTAGTCGCCGCCGAACTCGTCCGTTCCTCTGATGAGGCCGTCGTAGATTTCGGCCGCGACTTCGTATTCGGGGACACCTTCGCCGACCGCATCGAGTCCGGCCTGCATCGCGTTTTCGGAGATGCGGGCGGCCTGTCGCATGAACTCCAACTCCGGTTCGGATTTGATGATTCGAACCCAGTTGACGAGAAGTGTGGCGTCGTCGAACTCGGCGTCGGGGAGGTTCTTCTGGAGGCGAGTGTAGGATTTCGCGGTGAAGTAGTAGGCGTCCATCTCGACGCCGATGCGAGCATCGTCGGCGTCGAGTTCTTCCAATATCGCGGCGAAGAAGTCCATTGGGTGAAGGTCGTACGGCGACTGAACGTGGTCGTCGCTGTACGAGCGAATGTTCTCCTCGGAAAGCCACGTCGTTGCGCGTGCGCCGTTCGCGTCCATCTCTCGTCCAATCCAAACTGGTTCGTCGCGGTCGTGAGTGACGATAACGGCCTGATGGACGTAGAACGACCAGCCGTCGTATCCCGCGAGGTAGTTCATGTTCGCCGGGTCGGAAACGACGAGTGCGTCCAACTCCGCTTCGCGCATTCGTTCTTTCGTCCGCTCTATCCGCCGTTCGTATTCGCTTTTGTCGAAAACGGCTTGTGGCATGACAACGTCACTCTAGTGCTCAACCGGATATTGTTTAACCTTTTTGTGTACGACACAAACGGATTGTGTGTATTTCGTGAGTTCGTTTCCGTCCGGTTGGTTCGAGCGTTCGCTGAACGACGGTGCGAACGGAGTGAGCGGGGAAAATTAATCTACGCGGCTCGTCCGCGGTTGCGCATTCTGTAATAAAAACGACTTGCCACAGCAACCAAGCCGGTTATCGGAAAATACGTTGCGTTAAGCCGTATGGCAGAACTTGAAGCCGAGTTTGAAAAAAGCCGGTCTGAAATCGCGTCGTACCTTCGTGAGTTCGCGACCAAACTGGACGCGAACGAAGCGTCCCTCACCGAGTCGGGTGGTCGAACGTCTCACTCCGCCGAGACTGCGTCCCCGACGGACTCGGTGGATGACGGGACGGAACAACCGTCCGAGACACGCAGTTCGGAGAAAGTCACGATTCTCGTCGGCAACGACAGCGCAACCGTGAACCCACCCGAGATGCTCTCGTTCAGTGTCGCCGTCGATTCGGACTCCTCACTGATGGAGTCGGGTGCCGAAGAAAGCGTTAGCTTCACCCTTCGGTGGGCCAGCGACGAAGTGGCAGAAGACGACGAACTGAGCGTTCACTGAACGAATTGGCCGAGGGGACGAAACCAGTCGAACGGGGCTCTCACCCATCAACCGCCGCTACGCGCGGAGCCAAGCCTTCGGGTGATTTTTCCGAAGATGGTCGTGGTACCACTTCGTCGCTTTCGGGTAGGTCGAACAGAGCATTTCCGAACCGCAGTGACGACAACGGGCCGCAGGCATGCGATAGCGTGCGAATGAGTACCATATAAGCGTTCGCTTTCAGGCAAGGAGGAGGTCGAAGGAGAGCGGAGAGAAAAATGTGCCGCAATTCTACCGTTTCGCGTGTTCTCCTCTCACGTCGCTCCAGCTACCACGTCGGCAATATCTCGCCGCTTGAGCAGGACGAACCCGGTGAAAACGACGAAGAATCCGACGATGGTGAGTGACGTTATCGACTCTTCTAACACGACGACGCCGACGACAGTTGCGACGATGGGTATCAGATAAGAGACGAGAGACGTTTCGAGCGCGCCCCGAACGTCGAGGAGTGTAAAATAAATCAAAAAGGCGATGGCTGTAGCGAAGATTCCGAGATACGCGACGGCGGCACCACTTCTAACACCAGTCGGGAGTGAGAACGCCTCCCCAGTGCTGGTGCTGACGATGTGGAGAAGGAGGCCGCCCGTGAACATCGACCAGCCTGAGAGTGCGGCCTTGTCGAGGGTTGGTTCGAATCGCTGAATGAGAACACCCCCGAGCGCCACGCCCGTGACCTGAACAAAGATTAGCAGTCGGCCGACGACATCGGTTCCGAGCAAGTTTGCCGGATTCGGGCGGATGATGAGGCCGACACCGATGAATCCCAGCACGATACCGGCCGCATCTGTTGCCGAGACGCGCTCTTCAGGGAGGAGTCCGACCGCCCATAGCGACGTCATGATTGGAAGAAGGCTCTGGAGGATGGCGGCCATTCCACTGGCAACGGTCTGTTGGCCGATAAAGAGGAACGCATTCGCGCCAACGAGAAAGACGCCGCCCGCGAGGACGGCACCGGCGTTTGATTTGTCGGTCGGACGCCACACGGAATCGCCATACGCTGCATACCCCAGTAACAGAATCGCAGCGATGTCGTACCGGAACGCCGCGAAGAGAATCGGTTCGAGCGATTCGAGTCCGACGGAGATCGCCAGAAACGAAAATCCCCAGAGTGTCGCGAGGACTCCGAACAGTCCGATAATGAAGAAACGACGGTTCACGAACGATTGCATGGTCGCCAGCTAATTATCGCCCTCGGTTTGTTGCTCGCAGGACTCACTCAGGTATCGCACTCTCAACGGCCAGTACAGCAGTAAATCGTATAATTAGTCGCCGAACAGCCGTTCGAATATCGTTCGACTGTCGGGACGCTCCGCGAGCACCACGGAACAATCGACCTCGTTGAGAACGTCGAAATGGAGGGACTCGGTTACGAGTCGCGAGAGGAGTCCTTTTTCGGTTGCGCCGACGATTACCAACGAGTGTTCTCTCGATTCACGACAGATTGCGTCTCCAACGTCACCCGAATCGTCGACTACGAGTTCGGCATCGCCTAAATCGTTATCTGCGGCCCACTCGGCGAGAAACTGTTCACCCGATTCGTGCTCGTTGGGACTGTCTACGACGTGCAGTACGGTAATTGTCGAGCCGAGAACAGATCTGCATGCTCGTGCAACCTCGGCACCCAACACCGAATCTGGCCCTCCTGCGGTCGGCAGCAGGATTTTCGAGGCGTCGAATCCACGGTCTTTGAGTACGAGAAAATCACAGGGAAGCCGACTCGTCAACTCGTCTATCGGCCGCTCTGCGCGAGCATCTCCCCACGGCCGGTCGGTTCCCCATCCCATAACGACGAGGTCGGCCCGTTCGCGTTCGGTCGTCGTAAACACCTCTTGAAACGAGCGATGGGAAACGACCGTCGATGACTCATACGACACATCGTAAGAATCCACGATTTCACGGACGCTTTCCATGAGTTCGTTTGATTCCGTAATGATTCGCTCTCGCTGATTGTGGTCGTAGCTCATCGACGCACGAGGTGGCGTCTGCACGATGTGAACCGCGTGGATGACCGCGGACGGACGTTCGCTAGCGAGGATGCACGCCAGATTTACGATTTCTGACTCGGTGCGGGGATTGCCGATTGGAACCAGTATTCGATATGTATCGTCGTCAACAACCGCCTCGCTGGTGTCTATCATCGAAACGTACGACCGACCCACGAGCGTGCCGAACAACCACTCTCGAATCGACAGTTGGCGGTCGACCCCTTCGAACCGCGCCGATTCGAGTCGGCGTTCGCTCGTTTGGAAATAGTTGACGACTGTCACTAGTACGACGCCGCCAACAGTGTTGCCGAGCAGTACCGGCCCGACGAACTGCGTTATTCCGATGGAGAGTCCAACGTCCCCTGCGAGAACCAAGTACACCAATTCCGTGAAGGAGACGACGACGTGAAAGAGGTCACCGAGTGGAATCGCAAGGAATGCCAGGTAGATAACCACGAGCCGGGAAATCGTATCACGGGAGGCGTACACCACCCAAACGACACCGGCGACGATGAGTCCGGCAAAGACCGCCTTCGCAAACAGTGATGCCACTGGCGTCTCGATACCGTGTTCAGCGTGGCTCAAGGCCGCCCTTTTCGCCTCAGGAGAGAAAACATCCCCCCACGTGAGCGCGACCGCACCGATGGCACCGCCCGCGAAGTTACCACTGAGGACGATGAGCCAGTGGCGAAGCAACTCTGGAATGCTGGCGAGTCGCTCTAACGTTAGTGCAACCGGCGGGAGCGTGTTTTCAGTGTACAGTTGGTAGCCACCGATGATGATATAGATAAATCCGAGAGGGTACAGGAGGACGCTCAAAAGCGGGTCGCCGTCCATCGTCGCCGACATAGAGGAGTACAGTAAGAACGTAATCGTGATAGCAAAACCACCCGCGAGCGCGCTGAAAAACAGTTCACGGGAACTCGAAGTGACTTCTTCGTCGGCAGCGGCGATAATCCGCTGAAAGATTTCGTCGGACGAAAACCGATCTCGCACGACTGCTCCGACGGCAGGAGCACCGCTTCGCGCGCTTTCGACAGCGTCTCGAACTGTCTCTTCGTCCTCCTGTTCCGAGTCTACCATGTCCACAGTACTGTTCGACAAGCTAAACGATTTGTGCCAAATTTTGTCTAAATACGAAGTGCCGAGAGAGGTGGGAAGCGATACTTACGTTCGAAGAGATGTCCGTGAATACGGTCCGTTCTTACGTTTGCCGACAATGCTCTGCAACCGTAGAATACCGCTCGCCGGTTCGGTCACCTCTCGCATCTGATTCGATGTCCAAACGATACGAGCCTTCCTCGTATCGTGCACGGAAAATCCCGTAACCTGTAGAATCCTTCTCTTTGGAATTACGTCTCGTGCTTCGCCGACAGCATCGACCAGGGGGCAATTCACTTCTCATTACGGTTCTAAGCGGAAGTGGATGGCCATTCAATAGAAGTCGCGAAAGTAGGGGGTTTAGGGCTTGAAACAGCCGTCTTTCAAACTATAAATTAAATGTCGCTATATCAAATTCGGTCGGAGGGTTCTAAAGCGTAGTACAGAAAGTGAAGGTTCGAATCCACGATGGTCATTTCCGACACCGCATCCCGAATTCACCCAAAGTCGAGAGTTCGGCGGATTCCTGCCGCAATTCGGTCGGCATCGGGCAGATAGTCGTCTTCCCGCGCGAACATTGGAAACGGTACGTCGTACCCAGTCACTCGCTCCATCGGTGCTTCGAGATAGAAAAACGCCTCCTCAGTAATTCGGGCCACGATTTCTGCGCCCATCCCGGCGGTCATCGGTGCTTCGTGAACGACGACACAGCGCCCTGTTTTCTGTACCGAATCGACAATCGTCTCCGTATCGAGGGGATACAGCGTTCGAGGATCAACAACCTCCACGTCCGCGTCAACAGTTTCAACGGCGTCGAGCGTCTCGTGCAACATCGAACCCCACGCGATGACCGTAAGGTCCTCGCCGGGGTCAACGACCCGTGCCTCGCCCAGCGGAATTTCGTGTTCGTCGGGAACTTCCTCGCGGAACGACCGGTACAGACGGGTTGGCTCCATGAAAATGACAGGGTCAGGATGGCGGATGGCAGCCGTGAGCAGGCCTTTTGTCTCCGCCGGCGACGAGGGGAAGACGACTTTCAAACCCGGAACGTGGGCGAATCCTGCCTCGAAGCTCTCGGAGTGTAGTTCCAGCGCATGAATACCACCTCCGTAGGGCGTTCGTATCGTCATCGGACATGCGATCGTTCCTCGGGTTCGACTTCGAATGCGTGCGACGTGTTGAGCGAGTTGATGAAATCCTTGGTACAGAAAGCTCTGGAACTGGATTTCCGGAACCGGCCGCATTCCAGTTGCGGCGAGCCCTACGCCGACGCCGACGATTCCGGCCTCCGCGACAGGCGCGTCGAACACGCGATTTGGATAGTCGTGAACGAGTCCTTCAGTCGCTCGGAACACCCCGCCAGCGCGACCAACATCCTCCCCGTAAACGACGACGTCATCGTCGCGTTCCAACTCCGACCGCAACGTCTCTCGAACGGCCTCTATCATCCTGAGTCGTTCAGCCATGCGTACCACCCTCGAACGCTTCGAACTGCCGTTCGACTTCCGCTGGTATCTCCTCGTATGCGAACCGGAACATGTCCGCCGGGTCGATTGCCTCGCGTCCCGCCTTTGCCCGGTCGATTGCGTCGCCGAGTTCGGTTTCGATACGCTCGTCGATTTCGGATTTTGTCTCCTCGTCGAGAATCCCCTGGTCCATCAGGTACACTTGAAAACGAACGATTGGGTCGCGTGCCTCCCACTCCTCTTCCTCTTGGGCCTCCCGGTAGACGGACGGGTCGTCGGACGTCGTGTGCATCGAACGGCGATACGTGAGTGCCTCGATGAGCGTCGGTTCCCCGTTTCGAGCCTTCTCGATGGCGTCCTGTGCGACGCGATAGACGGCCAGAACGTCGTTGCCGTCAACGCGGACACCGTCGATTCCCGCCGCGACGGCCTTCTGTGCGAGCGTCTCCGCGGCGGTTTGATTCGCGAGCCGCGTCGAAATGGCGTATCGGTTGTTTTGGCAGACGAAAACGGTCTGAGCGTCGTAGACCCCGGCGAAATTGAGTGCCTCGTAAACGTCTCCCTCGCTGGTCGCGCCATCTCCAAAATACGTAATCGCGACGTTCGACCGGCCCTGTAATGCCTCCCCCCAGCCGACCCCGACGGCGTGGAGTGGTTGGGTTCCGACGGGAATGGCCGGTGGAAATGCGTGTTCGCCCTCCGGAATTTCGGCCCCCTCTTCCATTCCCAGTGCATACCAGAGGATTTGATGCGGCGGAATACCGCGAACCAAGAGCGCGGTTTGCTCACGGAATGATGGAACGACCCAGTCCTCGTCCGCCAAGGCGAACGCGCTGGCGACCTGTGCCGCCTCCTGTCCGATAGCGGGGGCGTAGGTTCCCAATTCGCCGCGACGCTGTAGCGAGATAGCCCGCTCGTCAAGGCGACGCGAGCGTTTCATCTGTTCGTACATCTCCAGTAGTTGGTCGTCGGTCAATGAGGGGACGAGATCTTCATCGACGGTTCCCTCTTCGGAGAGAACCTGTACGGATTCGATTGTGAACTGCGCGATGTCCTCGATTGGCATGACAACGGTAGTCGCCCTATAGCCTTAACCCGTTTCTGGCAGTCGTTGATGCCGACCGTACAACACCACCGAGAGGAGAGGTTACTGACAGCCGATTGCAGTGAGCGTGAGCGCCGCGGATGACGATTTACGACTCGACGCTCGGGAGGAAGTCGCCAGTTTCTCGGCGGACACCACCGAGGAGGATAATCGCCGCAACCAGCGGAAGAACGGCACAGGAGAGGTAAATAGGCTCGAAGCCGATGCTCTCGACCAGCGGAAGTGTAACGATTGGGCCGAATCCGCCGCCAATATCGCCGAAGACGTTGTTCGTTCCCACGGCGCGCCCCATCTCGCCGTCGGGGACGAGGTCGCCCAAGAGTGCCATCAGCGGGCCGCTCGTTCCGCCCTGTCCGATACCGACGAACAGACAGGCGATGACCAAGGTCGGTATCGAATCCGCGAGGGTGAAGAGAACGAATCCGAGCGACGTAGCACCCAGAAAACAAAGAAGTATCGGAACACGTGACTGTTTGCGGTCGCTCACGTAACCGCCGAAGTACATCGACACGCCCGCGGCGACGACGGTAATACCCATGAAAATGCCCGACGACCCCTGCGCGTCGAACCCGAAGACGCTGAGCTGATTCTGGTCGAGGAAGACGACGAGCGTGGCGAACAGCGCGCCAATGTAGACGAACAGGACGGCGAAGTTCACCAAACCGACCGTGAGCGCTGGGAGGCTCGTGTTGATGTCCCACGGTTTGACCGACTTGTCTATTCCACCCTCGACGTGCGTTTCGGGAACCGTCACGTAGGCGACAATGCTGGCGAAAAAGGCGAAGACGGTGGCGACGGCGAAGGCGACGACGGTTCCCGAGAGTTCGCTCACGACGCCGCCTATCACCACACCAGTCGGGAATCCGAAGAGGACGCCACCCCTGATGAGTCCCATGTTCGCTCCACGAGAGCCGCCGTCGCTAACGTCGGCGGCAATCGTGTAGGCGGTTGCAAAGACGAGCGCGCTTCCGACGCCCCAAAGGAGGCGAGCGACCATGAACCACGCTTCAGGCATCGGTGCGAGCATGGCGAACACGTACCCGAAGGTGGCGAACCCCTGCACGAACATGCCGATGACGAACGGTTTTCTCGTTCCGATTCGGTCTACGAGACTCCCGGCCGGTGCGTTCGCGAGCAGCCGCGAGAATCGATTTGCGCTCAGAATTATCCCGACCAGAAACGGGGAGATGCCGAGGACTGCACCGAGATTCGGCAAGATAGGGAAAATCACGCCGCCGCCGAAGCCGATGAAGAACGTACTGACGATGACCGCGCCGATGACGACGTACTGACCGCCGACCACTCTCTCAAGTCGGTTGGACAGTCGCTCGACTGCCTCGTGCAGGCGTCTCGGGAGCAGCCTCACCATGACTTCTGGTCGGCTATTCGTACCGTCGCTCTCGCCGAATCCGTGCAGGTCGTCAGTTTTGTGAAATGCGTCACGGGAACAGCAAGGGAGAACCGAGAGAGCGTTCTGGTCGTATTCATCTTTCACTAGTTGCGGAAATATCCCAAAAAGGATTCGGAAACGCCGTGCGGGGTACTGTATGCTAACGATCAGGACGAACATGTCGTCGCAAGCTCCGTCAGCAGACGAGTTAGATTTTAGATGAGTCGATGAAAGCGTCGGTCGGCGACATCTGTGGAATCTCCCGAAGAGTGGTTACAGAGTTGTCAAAATACATGGAGGCTCTGATTTAACGAAAGTTATTTACCGACGTCGAAAAGACGTCTAGACAGTTCGGTTCGGCCTTTCTTTCTCCCGAAGGCGCTCGGTCAGCACGCATCCTTCGGCGAGATTGTAGTGCGAACAGTATTCATCTCTACCCATGAAATGCCTTCCATCTCCGGAATCCGGTATAGTGCTCGAAACGTCGGTCGATGTGGAATCGGCGAACGCCGCGACGAAAACGGCGGAACTGGAAAAAATCGTCGAATGGGGTTGCCGCCACATTCGGCACGTTCCATCCGGCACAGCGTTCCGACTAGCGGGGAAACGATGACCGCATCCGACCCCATCGACTCCTATTTCGAGGGGACCGTCGTCGACGACCTCCCGTCGATGGCCGATTCGGAAGCGGTTTTGCTCCTCACGGGGTCGGTGGAACGCCACCGAACCCTTCTCGGATTGTGGTTACTCGAACGATGTCGGAACGAATCGGACTCCATCACCCTCGTGACGACGGAACTGTCCGCCGAGACGCTCACCACGGAATACATTCCCGACGAACGGAGTAGATTGCCCGCACTCGGAATCGTGGATACGACGTCGAAACACGAGAGTCTCACGATGGTGTATCAACCGACACCGACCATCTACACGCCGCGACACGGCGACGTAACCCGAACGTCGCTCGCAATCTCGGAACTGGACGACGTGCTCTCTCGTCCGGACGGGAGACGGCATCTGCTCGTCTCGTCGTTCAGTTCGATTCTAGCCGACACGACCCTCGAACAGGCGTCTCGCTTCGTCGATTCGGTCACGGGGAAGTCCGCCGATTTCGGCTGTACGCTACTAGATGTCGATTTTACAGCCCACGATGACGAAACGCTGACTGCACTCCGGTCGAAAGCGGACGGTATCATCTGGGCCGAAGAGCGGACGGATGGAACGCTGTCGGTGGAGTACGACCGACTGTAGCGGAACGGCGAACGAACCGTCTCGCCGGACGTTCCTTCGACAACTACAACAGCAGTGCACCACGAACTATCCATATTCGATGGCCAGAAACGAGTCTCCTTGGCACGCGACCGCTCGGTCGCTCGGAACCGCCATACTCGGGTGTCTCTTCGGTCTGACGCTCATCGACGTCGTACTCGCGAGCAACGCGGCCGTCGGGCTTTCCGACGCTTCGAGTGGGACGCTCGCAGTCCCACAGTGGTTGTACTTGGCGACCGGCGGCGCGGTAATCGGTGCATCGGCCCTCTTGGCGAGCGTCGTCACCGACCGGGAGTTCATCCGGTCGGTTCACGACTGGCGGAAACCGGTTTCGACAGGACTACCCCTCCGGCAGGGAATCCGCTATCTCACCCGGTTCATCGGTGTTGCCGGACTCGTAATAATCGTCTATCGGGGATTCGTCGGGCCACAGGTTCCGACCGCGAACGCCGCCGTCATCCTCGTGTTTGCGGGCGTTCGCGCGGGGCTGACGATGTTCGTCTACCTCGTCGGAAACGTCTGGCCCGCCCTGAACCCGTGGCGGACGATAGCCGAACTGCTTCCCACCCTCAATCGTCAGTATCCGGTCCGTCTCGGGCGGTGGCCAGCAGTCGTCGGACTGCTAGCCCTCGTGTGGTTGGAGACGGTTACGCCGGTCAACAAGGAACCAGCGTTGCTCGCAACCGCGATTTGCGTATATTCCGTCGTCACGCTAGCCGGAGCGCTCGTCTACACGCCGAAATCGTGGTTTTCGAACGCCGACCCAATTTCGGTCACGTTCCGATTCTACGGAAGCGTCGGACCGCTCAACTGGTCGGAAAACGGCATCACGCTCCGGCCACCGGGGTTCGACCTCCCCAAATCCGGAATCGTGTCCAGTCGGGCCGACATCGCGTTCGTCGTCGCGTTAATTTGGGAACTTACGTTCAGCGGGTTCGTCACGACGACGACCGGCGTCGAGTTCGTCAGGACAGTCGTCGGATGGGGACTCCCGCCGCTCGTCGTCTACGCCGCACTGTTCGTCGGTGGCTACCTCCTCTTCCTCGGCGCCTTCTGGCTGGCGTCACAGTTCGCCCGAAAAACCGGTGAAACCTACCTCACGCCGCGAACGATGGCCGTCCAGTTCGCGCCGCCCCTGCTCGCCATCGCCGCGGGATACCACCTCGCGCACTACTTCGGCTTTTTCGTCTCGCTGCTTCCGTCGTTCGTCAACTCGGTGATTTCGCCGTTCTCGCCGCCAGCGAACCCACTCGTGTTGACCCAGCCGGCGTGGTTCGGTGGCCTCACCATCGCGTTCATCCTCGTCGGGCACGTCCTCGCGGTCTGGCTCGCGCACGCGGAAGCCTACGCGACGTTTCCGAGCCGAATCCAAGCAGTTCGAAGCCAGTACCCCTTCGTCGTCGTGATGATAGCCTACACTGTCATCAGTTTGTGGCTCATCTCGCTTCGGACGGCCGACCCGGCATTCGTGTCGTGAGAATTCGAAATTCGAAAAAGAGATTCAGACGGAGAACTCCATCGGCGGCATCTCCATGAACGCCGTCTCGTAGCCGTCGTGGCGAGCAATTTGTGGTGGTGAATCGACCGTCAATCGAAGCGTGTCACCGGATTGGATGTCCTCGACGGCGGTTCCGTAGTGATTGTCGAGTTCCGGGTCGAGAGCCGAGGAAAGCGACCCCGTAGAAATCGTTTGGTCGTTTCGTAGGAGTTCCATCGAAAGCGACATCCGGGGAAGCACGATTCGGTTGTACGGCGTCCGCGGCGATACTGCGAGATACGATTTGTCACCGTCGGTGAATCGGTTCGACGGTTCGACGACCGTCGCGACGAAATCAGCATCCCCGGACGATTTCGTTCCGACGACGGTGCCCGGCAGTTCCTGCGGGTCGGGTGCCCGACCCGCAGGAACGTTTTCCATCATCGGTTCGATGGCATCGCGGGAACCCTGTTTTTCGCCGATTTCACGGTACTCCACGTCGTAAATCTGCTCCGTATCGAAATCGAAGTCGATGGTCGTGGACGTGCCGCCTTCCAATCGGGAGGCAAAGTCCCCGGTTCGGCGCGCGCCTATCGACCCCACAGCTACCGTTGCGGTGTACGAACCGTTGCCGTCGAGCGTGACGTTGTCCCCGTAGTGGAACCCCATCGTCTGTGACAGCATCGGCCACGGCGCGCGGTCATCGACCGTTTCGCCGTCTTTCGTAATCGTCACCTGCATGTCCGCCGGAACGACGGTGTTCGTCTTCGCGTCCCAGAGAGACAGCATGAGGTGGAGGGAATCGTCCGACTGGACGAGCACTTTGTTGCTCGACTGGCCGGTGACGTTCCAAAATCGGTGGGGATAGGAGTACATCAGCGCGAAGCGGAAATCACCGTCTTTGGCCATCCCGTACATCTCCATCCCTTCTATGTAGGCGGGGTAGTAGACGGCGTCGGGACGGTTTTCGACGATCGGCGGGTCGCGCCACGCAGACTGTGTCCTGAATCCGAGTGATTCGAGACAACCCGTGAGGGCGGTTCCTCCTGCCAACGCTGTGCCGGTGCGGAGAAACGTTCGTCGGTTCATTGGGAGGTAGTTGTGTGAGTGTTCGAATGAGGATGTTGGTTCACGAGTCGAATCCGACGCCGCTATCGAAACTGCTGACCCGGCTTTGCCGACTTTGACTGATTTCGTTCGGACTATCGTCTTCGAGAATCCTAGGCACCGCTGACTGTTGGACCTGTCGAAGCTCGTTTTTCGTTTTCGTCACACAGATGGAGCTAATCACTGCTGCCGTGACAGTTATGGAAATCGCTGCTGAACGATGTTCCGGAATCATGGCAACCGAAACGATGCAGTTCACGGTCGAGGACATGATGTGTAACGGCTGTGAAGACACGATTCAGCACGAACTGAAACACGAGGACGGCGTCCAGCAGGTCAGCGCCAACCACATCGAAGGCACAGTCGAGGTCAGGGGTACTATCAATCCGAGTTTGCTCGTCGAACGAGTCAACGCGCTCGGGTTCAACGCGAGCGAAGAGTAGCGAAGTTTAGCGACTACGCCAATTTTCCGCGATACTGTCGCCAAATCATCATCGCGGCCCAACTGTCGAGCGGGAGGACGACGGCGAGTTCCGGAAGCGCAATCGCCTCCGAACCCGCCGAAATGATGCTAAACAACCAGAGGTTACTGACGACGGCGACGATTCCGAGAGCGACTGCAATTCCGCCAAGTCGTGAGGCACCGCGGAGAACGCTCCCAACACCGAAAATCAGTAATCCGACCGGAATCAGAACGAACTGGACGAGCGCAATCGGCGTATGCAGTGGCTGTGGATACGGAAATAGACCGACGAAAACGTTCAGCACGTATGCCAGCATGAGGAACGCGGAACCCACCCATTCACCCCTACGGTCGCTATTCGAGAAGACGCCGAAAGCGATAACGGAGAGAAAAGACCCGCCAGCAATCAAGCCACCGTCGAACAGCCAACTTCTGTCCGCACCGACCGCGCCGAGGTCGGAGAGCGCATTTCCCGTCCACTGAAACGTGGCGACAGCGCGATTACCGAGATGAGCGTTCCGTAAACGATGAGCAGACCTACGGCACCGAATCGGGCGAACGTCGAACGCTGGAAAGCCCGCTCATATCGGTGAATCACTCCGTTCATGGAGAACTGTGAAACGGAGCCGAGATAGGGATACTGATTGGAAAGTCAAGAGAATTTTCAGTTTCGTGCGCGAACGACGAAGGAATCAGTCCGCGTCCTCGTCGCGTCCCCACTCGCTGATCAGTTCGTCGGCGGTCGTCAGTTCGGCGTTGTACACATCGTCGAGATACTGGAGTCCACTGCGGTGGTCGTCCTCCGTGAAAGCATCGACGCAGTCCTCGGGGACGAGGATGGGATAGCCCCGGAAGAAGGCGCCGGCGGAGGCGTGCCGGATGCACATGTTCGTGTGGAGTCCGGTCAGCACGACTCGGTCGATCCCGAGGCTTCGGAGGTGTTCGTCCAATCCGGTTTCGTAGAACGCATCGTAGGTTCGCTTCTCGAACACGTGGTCGTCCGATTCGGGTTCGAGTTCCGGAATCACCTCCGCACCTTCGGTTCCTCGCATCGCGTGGAGTCCCCAAACGTCGAGCTCGAAATCCTCGGGTCGGTGGGCGTCGTTCGTGTAGATGACCGGAATACCGTGTTCCCGAGCCGCGTCGGTAAGTCGGTCGAGCGGCGAAATAATTCGCTGTGCCCGCTCGGCGGCGATTTCCCCCGTCACGAAGTCGTTCAGCATGTCGATGACGATAACTGCGTCTGTCATAGCTCCCCCGAGCATCCTTGGTGGTGGACGGGGAAATGCTTCGCTGTCGAAAAACGTCGAAAAGGAATTTCATTTTTCGTTTGAGTGGTTTACGCGACAAGGAGTTGATACGAGAGGCGTTCTACCGCTCGTTATCTCCCGTGAGTGGTCTGTATTTCCTGTGAACGGTCTGTATCTCCGGTTCCGTCCACTTTTTATCGGTCGCATAGAGAGCAGTAGGGTGATGGCAACAGGTGTGTCCGGCCGATTTTCGCGCGTTTTCCACTACGACACGCTGTTGTTGACCGCCGGAATTTGGTTTCTGGCGAAATTCCTCCGGTACGCGCTTCCGGCCCTTTTTCCCGTCTTCCAGACTGAGTTCGACGTTTCGAACGCATTTCTTGGAACCGCGTTCACCGCGATGATGATAGGCTACTCGCTCATGCAGTTTCCGAGCGGCGTGCTCGCCGACCGCTTCGGGGCCGTGCAGGTCATCGTGGCCGGTGCGGTGGTCGCGGCCAGCGGCGCGCTGGTGCTCGGGATTTCCGCGCCGCTGGTCGTTCTCCTCGGCGGAATGCTCCTCATCGGCCTCGGAACGGGAGTTCACAAGACTGTCTCTATCAGATTGCTCGCGCGCGTGTATCCGGACAGAACCGGGCGTGCGCTCGGCCTGTTCGACACCCTCGGCGCATTCGGCGGCGTTGCAGCACCCACCGCGGCCGTCATCGCGACCGACGCCGGAAACTGGCACGCGCTGTTCCTCGTCGGCGCAGTCGTGGGGGTTGCACTCGCCGGTGGCGTCTTTTCGCACGTCCCACGGAGAGCGTCCAACGGAGTGGGCGATGCTGACGGCAGGGACAATGCAGACCACACGAACAGCGACGACGACACGAACCATCCCAATCCGGAAACGAACTCGGAGACGAACGTCGGCCTCAGACGGTATCTCTCGCTGTTCCAAAATCGTCGATTCTCTCTGTTCGTCGGCGTGACGCTCTGTTTCGGCTTCGCGTACAACGGCGTGGTCGCGTTCCTCCCGCTGTATCTCACCGACAACGGACTGACCGATGGAACGGCGTCACTCGTCTACAGCGCGCTGTTCGCCGTGAGTTTCGTTCAAATCGTTACGGGTGACCTCTCCGACCGAATCGGACAATTGCCACTCACCATCGCGGTTCTCGCCGTCGCGGCGGCGGCGCTCGGGGCGTTAGTCGTCGTCGGGCAGGCAAGCGCGCTCGTCCTCGGCGCGACTGTCGTCGCGTTCGGACTCGGCAGTCACGGCTTTCGCCCGATTCGCGGGGCCTATCTGTCGGCGACGATTCCGGGCGACGTGGCTGGTGGCGGCCTCGGACTCGTTCGAACCTTGCTGATGGGTGTCGGCGCGATTGCCCCTGCAATCGTCGGGATAATCGCCGACACCGCCGGATTCGCCGCCGCGTTCGGCCTGCTCGCCGTCGTGATGGCCGGAGCGGTCGTTTTTGCCGGAGCCACCGCGCTCTCGAAATAATTATAACTGAATCAGTCCGGCGATTCGTTCGGCCGCAAAACCAGCGCGTAGCCGAACAGAGTCGCGGCTATCGAAAGAAACACGATGTCGAGGGCGGGGTACAGCGACCCGGAAACGTCCGAATCGGGGAAAAATTCGCCTCCGGTAGCAAAGTTGAGGACGACAAACACGACCAGCGAAGCGACACTAAACGCGAACGTTTTCCCGAATCCGACATCGGGGCGATAGGCGACGAACAGAACAGCGACGAAAAGTGCTCCGATTTGTGCGAACGCCATCGAAGAGAGTGGGAGCGGGTGAACGAACCACGCATCGAGAAACAGGGAGAGAAAACCGCTGATGGAAATGGACAGGCACCACCAAACACCGATGATTCGAAGCGGTTTGTCGAGTGCAGTGTTGATGCGCCGGATGACGCCATCTCCACCTGCATCGCTTGCGCTTGCTGTGTTCTCGCTCGTCATGCTTCCTCCAGTGCGACTATCGTTTCGCCGATGCCGACGTACACTCTTTCGCCGACGACAGCAGGCGGCCCACCGCCGGCTGTCGAATCCGAACGAAACGCGAACAATTCGTCGCCGGTTTCGGTGTCCAGTGCGACCACGCCGGAATCGACGCCGACATAAATCGCGTCGTCCGTGACTGCGAGGCCGGAAACGACGGTCAACGCGTTGGCCGACGTTTCCCAGCGCATACTACCGTCGGACGCGTTGAGCGCGACGACGTGGCCGTCTCGGGCGCGGTAGACGGCGTCTCCGTCACTCGCCATCCACGGCCCGACCGCGTCGGCGGACCACTGTACTGACCCGGCTTGAAGATCCACCGCGTAGAGCGTTTCGGTGCCGCCAAAGAGCGTTCCGTTTGCGATAACGGGGCCGAAACGAAGCGGCGAGGAAATGTTACCGGGTAATCCGACTCTGGACAGTTCCCACAGTTTCTCGCCTGTTTTCGCGTCGAGTCCCACCACGACCCCTGAACCGCCGGTTCCGACGAGAACGTCGTTCGCGTAGGCGAGGGGAATCCACTCCGTCGTTGCTTTCCAACGTGGAATCCCGCTTCCAGCGTCGAGTGCAACGAGGCCGTCCGAACTGCCAACCCGCGCCGGAATGAAAATCGTATTTCCGACGGGGAGGATTTCGCTGAAGCTACTGGTCGTCTTGAACTTCCACTCGGCACGACCACCGGCGACGGCGTACAGGCTGACTCCTGCGCTGTAGCATGCTCCCCCCTCGATAGCGACTGGGCCGCCCTGTACAAATTCCTTCCCGAACCGCCAGCGTTCGGTTCCCCGCTCGGCGTCGAGCGCGACCAACTCGTTTCGCGTCGTCGTGTAAACCGTGTCGTCGCGGACGGTTGCAGAAAGATAGAAACCGGGGTCACCGACGTCGGTTTGCCAGACGGCGCGCACCTCGTTCGTCGGTGCGTCCGACGCGGGTGCGTATCCCGACCGGGACGGGGTTCGACCGGCCATCGGCCACGCGTTGTCCGGCACCGTCGAATCGAGTGACTGCTCGTCGGTGAACTCCGAAGGACGGACGTACCACGCGCCGAGGGCAGCGAAACCACCGGCACCGAGCAGTTGTCGGCGCGAAAGAGTTGGTTGGGATGATGGAGGGTCGGCGGACATTTCCGGAGGATAATCAGTCAGTCGACAATACTATTTCCATCTGTAAAATCGGACGATTCGTCGTCCTTAAAGACATTATACGACCTATTTGAATACAATTTATTCAACGATTAGCGTTTTATACCGGTTTTTAGTTTTACAAAATGGTGAAAATGAAGACCAAGAACCCTAGTTTGAGTTTTTTGCTGGTAGATTGTGGAACAGTTGTTCAGGAACAACCGGCGGTTCTCGACGGAGAGTTCGAATGACGACAGCCTCCTTTCCCTCTGCGGAGATACGCACCGATGACGAGGACATGCAAATCGTCCACCGACAGGTGACCTTGTTCATCGAAGAGTACGTAGCGCAGGCAGGCGTAGATGATGTTATCATCCCGATGAGCGGCGGCATCGACTCGACGCTGACGGCGTCTCTCGCCGTCGATGCACTCGGTTCCGACCGGGTGACCGGCCTCCTGCTTCCGTGCAATCTCTGCGGCGAAACCGGAACGAACGAGGCCCGAATCATCGCCGAAGCGCTCGGCATCGAACGCCGAGAAATCAACCTCCAATCGCTGCTGAAAGGTTTCACGGAAACCGTCGCCAGTCAGTTCGGCGACAACGAGAGGGTTCGTGACGACACGGGTCGGGAACTCGGCAACGTCCTTGCACGCCTGCGAATGACCTGTGCGTACTATCTGGCGAACGCTACGTCGGGACTCGTGGTCGGGACGAGCAACCGTTCGGAACTGCTGTTGGGCTACTTCACGAAATACGGTGACGGGGGTGCCGACCTCCTTCCGCTCGGCGACCTCTACAAGACGGAAGTCAGGGCGCTGGCGCGGTACGTCGGGATTCCTCGCCGAATCGTCGAAAAACCCTCCACTGCCGAACTGTGGGCCGGGCAGACCGACCGCAAGGAGTTGGGTGCATCCTACGACCGCATCGACACAGTGCTCCACTACTCCGTGGACAGGGGATATCGCGCGGAAGCCATCGCACACGAACTCGGCGTCCCCGTCGAAACCGTGTGGGACATCGTAAACTGGTATCTCGACTCTTATCACAAGCGGCAGTTACCCGCGATGCCGGACGCCGGTTTCGACCACGGAAATCGATTCACGCCGGGAAGGAGACGCGAGAGGGGACAGTGAAAATCCGATGACTGCACACCGCCTCGACGCAGTTCGGAGTTTCGTTTCCCGCGTTACCCCCAGCAGAAAGCCGGAACTGTCGCTTCCGCCTCACTCGTTTACTGACGGGAAAAACCGCGAGATTCGCCTCCGGACCTACGAAGACGAGCTGTTCGAATCGCTGGTCACGCTGTACGTGACGTTCGACCCGGCAGACCGCGCGCAGGGAACGCCGCCGCTCGGCGAACCGGCGGTTCGGGAATGGTTACAGACGGTTCTCGACAGCGTGTCCGTCGTCGCGTTTCACGGCGACCACCTCGTCGGGCATGTGATGTTCGTTCCGGATGGGGTTGGCCGCCACGAACTCGCGATTTTCGTCCATCAAGAGTACCAGCGCGCGGGAATCGGAAAACAGTTGCTTCGAACCGGCCTCGGTCAGGCGAAACAACAGGGACTTTCGAAGGTTTGGCTCACCGTCGAATCGTGGAAGGGAAGCACGCAGAAACTGTACACCGACGTCGGGTTCGTCACCGACAATCCGTTCGGGACGACGTATCGGATGTCCCAGTATCTGTGATGAGGGTTTCTGTAGTGAGACGGTGACGCCGAAGAATAAATATAATACAACGTACTATTTAGACATGACAATGGAGCAAACGGAGTCCACGCTTGCCGACCATCTGGGAATGGCAGCATTCTTCCTCTTTATGCCGGCTGCGGTTTTCATCGGGCCGCTCGAAGCGGCGATAGGGATAGCAGTGTACTGGTTTTTCGAACCCGACCGGTCACCTGCTGAAACGTCGCCCGCAGAATAGACATTTCGGAATCGACATTCCAAATCGACAGGTCAGTTTTCGGCTTCCAACGCCCGCAGACTAGCGATTCGCTCGTCGGTGGATGGATGGGATTGCACCGAAATCGGAAGCGATTCGAGGTCGCTATCGCCCGTTTCCGTCCCGAATCCACCGGGCAGGAAACAGAGTTGCCGAACGCCGCCGACTGCGCGAGCGTCTTGTTCTGGAAAGTTTTCATCCTCTGTCAGCGTTCGGAGCGCGGAGGCCATCGACGCTGGACTCCCGGCGAGAACCGCACCCGCGCGGTCGGCGATGAACTCCCGGTCGTGGGAGAGGCGACTGGCGAGCGAGACGACCGGCATCGCCACGATGCCGAGTGCGACGCCACCGAAGAGGACGAGACACGCGACGAGCAGGCCGAACAGCAGAGTGTACTGGAGGCTGAAAAGCGGCGCGTCAATAACGGTGGCGCTTGGAACGTAAAGCAGAGCAAGCGCGACGGACCACACCGTGTATCGTGCGGACTGACTCAGTCCGAGGTCGCGGAGCAGGGAGTAGTCACCCGCGAGCGACGGGACGAACGTCGCGAGCGTCATCACCATCGCATCTCGATTTTTGATGTGCGCGAGTTCGTGCGCGAGAACGGCGTCCAGTTCGTCCTCGCCAAGCGATTCGAGCAGTCCGGTCGAAACGACGATAGTCGCGCTTCGCGGCCCACCGACCGTAAACGCGTTCGGGACGGCCGTTTGGGTGACTGCGACGGTCGGAACCGGAACGTCTGTCCCGCTGGCGTCGGTGTCGGATTGGCGGTTGCCGCCCTCTCGTTCGTCGGCCCCATCTCGCTTCCGACGGACACGTGGCGTGGCTATCTCGCGCTGGCACTGCTCCTCGTGGCGGTCGTCGCGTTCGCCCTCCTCCTCGGAGACGAAGACGAGTAGCGCGGAATGAACCACAACATCCAGTGGATTTAACGAGTCGGAGGTGAACGACCGAGTAATGCAGTCCATCGACGAAGTTCACATCGCACCACTCGGCTACGAGTACGACAGAATCGTCGAACCAGTCCGGGAGCACGGTGTCGATGTCCTCTATCTTCTCGAACACGACGGCCCGGCGAGCGAACGCCCGACCTATCACGACGAACTGAAATCCGTTCTGGCGGACGAGGGAATCGACGTTCGAAGCAAGGCCGTCGATTTGCTCGACATCTACGACGTTCTCGGCGTCGTCACGACACTCGTTTCCGACCACGTGGACGACATCGTGCGCGTGAACGTTTCGAGCGGGTCGAAACTCTCCGCGGTCGGCGCGGCCATCGCCTGCATGGCGACGGACGCCACGGCGTACTACGTCCAACCAGAGGGGTACGCACACCAAGACCGAGACGAGCGACAGAGCTACGGCTACGTCGGCGAAGAAGTGCTTCCGACCTATCCCATCGAATCACCGTCGCGCGACCAAGTCGCCGTGATGGGTTATCTGGAAGAAGCAGATACGGAAGTGTACACCCCGAAGAAAAAGGACATCATCGACTACGCCGAGAGTGCGAATCTGTCGTTCATCTCGGAGAGCAGTCCGGCGAACGACAAGGCGAAGTTCGCGCTGTTGAACGCCAACATCGTCGACCCACTCGCCGAGGACGGCTACGTCGATGTCTCGAAAGTTGGCCGGCAGAAGCAGGTCACCTTGACCGAAACGGGTCGAGACGTGCTTCGTGCATTTCGGCACAAACTATAACGGGGGAGGCTACTCCGAAAACAATCACCAGTCAGAATAGTATAGATGGTTTTGATACTACGAGTAGTTTCGATACTGTCGATAGTTTCGTGGTAGTGCTGAATTAGGTATCCCACGAAGCAGTAACTGATGACGACGTAGCACCCACCCCACCTGTCCGCCCCCGACGATACCCGAACCCCATTGGTTCCCCCTCGGCACTCGCTGGACTCCGGCGCAACCGGAGTCCAGTCCGCCACCGAACCTCCATCCGCCCCCTGATTCCCCGCTGACGCTTCGGCCCTCCCCCCACACCAATCGTCGCCGGACAAACTCTACTCGTCATCGGTTTGCACCCTCCCCTCTCCCCTCGAAAATAGCGTTATCACGACTCCTTCTGCTCGAAACGAAAAATACGGCTACTCCACTGGAGTTACTTCACCCGCCTTCAGTTCATTCGAATGTATTCCATCAATCCGCGTATCGTCGCCTGCAAGTCCGCTTTGTCCACCGGTTTTTCGAGAATCGTCTGTGCCCCCCTGCTGACCGCCTTCTGACGCATTGCGGGCGGAATCTGTGCGGCGAGGACGAGCATCGGAATATCGCGGTCGTTGAGTTGCTCACAGCGCTTCCAGATGTCCTCTGTAAAGCCGTCCACGTCGAGGACGGCGAGTGCCACGTCGTCCCGAACGGAGAGCAGTTCGTCGAACTCGGACATACTCGTCGCGATTTCGACGTCGTAACCACCGTTTTCGAGCAGTCCGGCGAGCAGTTCGAGATTCCGCTCTCGCTTCCCGAGCGCGAGGATAAGGGCCGCCTCACCCATCGTGCATCTCCGATGGCTGTTGCGCCACCTCCGGAGAACCCGAGAGGACGCTGTTGAGTTGGGTCAGCGGTTCTCCGACTTTGAGTCCGTGTTCGGTGATTTTGAACTCGCGAAGCGTGCGTTCGAAGTCGCTCGTCCGCTTTTTCAGCACGCCGATGGCCTTGCGCATCTCGCCCGTCACTTCGAGGTGGCGGAGGAAAACGATATTGTCCGCGAGATAGCTGATTCCCGCCTCCGTCGCTTGGAATTCACCGGTAATGGTGTCGATTTCGTCCACGAGGATGACGGTGACGCCCATGTTTTTCAGATACCGGCAGAGCGAGTGGAGTTTCCGCACCAACACGCGTTCGTCGTCGTCTCGAAGGGAGAGTTTGTAGCCGTCGATACCGTCTATCATGACGATGCTGGTGTCGTTTTCCTCCACGTCTTTCCGAACGCGGTAGGCGAACTCGGTGGCAGAACAGTCGAGCGGTTTCATCTCCTCGACTTCGAGCGCCCCTTGCTCTTGCATCCGTTTGACCGGGATGTTGATGGTTTTGCTCCGTTCACGGAACGTCTCCACCGTTTCCTCGAACATGTACATGACCGAGCGTTCGCCCCGTCCCGCGGCCTCCTTCATGAACTGCGTTCCGACAGTCGTCTTGCCGACACCCGTTGGGCCGCTCAGAATGCTGATCGTTCCGCGTTCGAGACCACCGTGAAGCAGTTGGTCAACTTCCGGAACGCCCGAGGAAACGGATTCGATTTCGAACGTGCGGGAGTGTTCGGTGGGAGAGATTTCCGGATAAACTGCGAGGCCACCCGTTTTGATTCGCATCGCGTGGTCGCCCGCGTTGACCGATGACCCGCGGAATTTCGGGACGCTGATGGTGCGTCCGTGCGTCGAGTGTTCCAGTTCAATCGTGCCGTCGGTCATGTACTGCAAGTCGTCGTCAGACGATTCGTCGCTGTGCTGAGACGTAAACAGAACCGTCGCACCCTGTTCTTTCAGGTAGTGCATGAACGCGATGACCTGCTTCCTGAACTGGTACTCGTCCGATGTCAGATGACGGAGTCGAGTGAGTGGGTCGATGAACACTCGGTCGGGGTCGATGGATTCGACCCGTTCGGTAATCGCTTGTGTGAGCGGTTCCTGTTCGACTTCGCTGGGTGTGAAAATATCGTAGGATTGTTCGTCAACGAACACGTCGGAATCTGGACTCAAATCGAGAAAGTGAACGTCCGAGAGGTCGATGTCGAGCGTCGATGCGTTGTCCCGAATGTCGTCCGCGGATTCCTCCAGATTGACGAACAGAACCGTCTCGTCAGCCTCGACGCCAGCAGTGAGGTAGTTCATCCCGAGAATCGTCTTTCCTGTTCCTGGGTCACCCCGAAGAAGGTAGCTTCGTCTTGCGATGAACCCCCCTCGCAAAATTTCGTCAAGCCCCGTTGTTCCGGTCGATATTTTTGTCAGTTGAGTGTTACTCATACGCTGCGTTGCTATACCTGCTCAGTGAAGCGGTATATTTCTACCGGAGTCTGCACTCTTGAAAATTCGGGGCAGTGGTAGTCGTACCATGATTTATAAAATCCCGACCGAACCGCGCAGTTTTATTTCAACGCCACATTCGGACGAACGAGGATGTACCTCGATTGTTCCCACCCGCTCGACTCGGGCGCGACGGTGTACCCCGGCGACCCACCCGTAAACCGCACGCCACATGCGACCCACGAAACCGACGGCTATCGGGTTATCGACCTCGAACTCGGGAGCCACAGCGGAACCCATATCGACGCCCCGTGTCACACCGAACCCGAGGGGCAAACGCTCGATTCGTTCCCCGTCGAGACGTTCGTTTTCGACGCGCTGCTGGTCGATTGCCGCGAAAAGGCGGCTAGAGAAGCGATTCGCCCCGCCGACCTCCCGGAACCGACCGACGACGACCTGCTCGTCTTTCAGACCGGATGGGACACGTACTGGGGAACGGACGACTATTTCGACCATCCGTATCTAGCTGCCGAAACCGCGAGATGGTGTGCAGTCCACGACTACCACGTCGCTATCGACGCGCTGAACGTCGATCCGACGCCCAGCGAAAACGCAAGTGGCGACGAATCGAGACGCGAAGACGCCGAAGACGAACCCGAAGGAGTTCCCGCCCACCACGAACTCCTCGGAACCGACCACCTCATCGTGGAAAATCTGACCAATCTCGATGGGTTGCCGCGGCGGTTTACGCTTTCCGCATTTCCGCTTTCTGTGGCGGAGGCTGACGGTGCGCCGGTTCGTGCAGTTGCGGAGCATTGAACGTAAACGCGGGTTCTCCTGCGTTTACGTTCAGCGCAGATGACACGCGAACACGTCGTCGTGAAGCGTCTCCGAAACCGTCTCCAGAATCGTCTCCAGATTCTGCGTGTCGTACTGGTTGTACCGAACGAGCGTCTCCAGTGCCTCTTCGTCGCCTGCTTCGTACTGGTGCCAGAGTCGAACCGCGTCCTGTCCGCCGATGTCCATGCCGCCGCGGCTGACGCCGAGTTCGTTTTCGACGGCGCTCAAGCCGCCGGAGAGGCCGAGTCGCTTGCAGGTGTACATCAAATCGAGGTGCGGCGCGTCCATCGACAGGTCGAAGTTGTGTTCCAAGAAAGGCTGGTCGAACCGCTTGCCATTGAACGAGACGAGCAGGTCGGATTCCGAAAATTCGCGCCGGAGGGCCTCGGTCGTGAGGTCGTCGCCCCGAACCAGCGTCTTCGTCTCACCGCCGCGGTGCAGACTGACGGTCGTGACGACGCTCGAATACTTGCTCAAGCCGGTCGTTTCGATGTCGAAAAAGCAAGTGTTCTCCCGAAAATTCTCGTATAGTCGCCAGTTCTCGCCGCTCGGAAATTCGGACGCGAAATATCGCGAGTTGCCGTCGTCCAGATGCTCGCTCGCCGTGGCGATGAACGACTCGATTCTGTCGCCCGTCGCGCTGCCCACGAGCGACGGGTCGAACTCGTCCCAATCTGTTGCGCCGTTTTGCCACAGTTTCTGCTCCGTCTTCTCGCCCACCCCGCGGACGGGAATGAAACTGTTCTCGATTCGCATTGCCGAACCATTTGACGAGAGGGTTAAAGACGTTGCCTCTCGCGGGCGAGAACCACCAGCTCGATGAGAGCGACTACGAATCCGAATCCGGGTTGGCCATTGCTAAGCACGTCCTGTGTTTGCGCCGTGCCGGTGGTCGTCACCGTCGGTGTCGTTTTCGCGGCGTTCGTGGTTTGAGTGTCCGTGTTCGACTCTGGCGAATCCGACTGCCGGTCGTCCGGGGAGTTCGTTTCGGTGCCAGTTCCGGAATCGGGTTCCGTTTCCGCGTTCTCACCAGCGACGCTCACCGCGATGGTCGAGAAGGCGGAAACAGTCGCCGAAAATTCGGCTCCGTCCCGCGTGCTGCGAACGGTGCGCCACTCGCCGCCCCGTCGTTGGGAGACGATAACGTCAGAAAGGGCTGCTCCTGCCGGTAGTTTGGCAGGCGAAACCGAGAACCGAACCGTCGCGGAATCCACGTCGCCGGTTCGGACGTATCGCTCCCGCAGGTCGAGGAGTGCGAGGGCATTCTCCGGTGCGTCGGAAGCGTCATCGACGGAGTTTCCGTCCGCAGTAATCGCGATATTCGCGTCGTTTCGGTCGAACTCGATGCCGACCTCGGTGAACGAAACGGCGGCCGTTTCCTCGCCGGAGAGGTCGGCCCACGCGGTTTCGCCGTCGCGACCGTTCAGCACGTCGATTGCCACGCCGTCGTCGCCGTGCGACGTTTCGACGATTGCTTCGCTGAACCCGGCACCGCCGCCTCCACCCGCACCGCCAGCGCCGCCGTCAGTACCGTTCCCAGCACTACTGTTGTTCCCGGGGGCACCGCCGCCTTCCTCGCTCCAATTTCCAATTTCGAACGTTCGGGCCGCGGAATCGGCGTTTCCGGCGTCGTCATACGCCGTAACCCGCAGCGTTTGTAGGCCGACCGTCTCGAATGTGTTCGAGACGGTCGGAGAGTTCGTTTCTTTCGTCGTTCCGTCATCGAACTCCCAAACGTACCGAGCGATTTTACCCTCGTCCGCCGTCTCCTCGGCGGAGAAGGTGACCGGAACGCCGGAGAGTATCATCGGCGGAACGGAGATGTTCGCAGTCGGTGCGCGCGTGTCCGCCACCGAAATCGTCTCGCTCGTGCTCGCGGTTGCGCCATCGTCGGCAACCGCCGTCACGGTCGAAGAGAACGTCCCGATTTCGGCGTAGCTGTGCGAAACCGTCGGTTTCGTGGTCGTCTCGTCGGTCAGCCCGTCGCCGTCGAAATCCCATCGGTATTCGGAAACAGCGCCGCTCGCGTCCGCGGTGAGCGAAGTCGAATCGCCGAGTTCGACCGAACTTGGGCCAGAGAGACCGGACAGTTCCGGCGGCGCTTCGTCCAGCGAAACCGAGACGTTCGTCGAATCGCGAACGTCGAGGGAGCGAACCGCACCGCCGACGAATCGGTCGGAATCCGGCGGCGACACCCGAATTATCACACGTCCGGCGAGTTCGAGTCCGGGCGACTCGTCGGCGGCGAGTCGCCCGTTTTCGTCTGTTCGGAACGTTTTGCTCGCCGTCGCTCCCGTCGGACTTCGGTGGGTTACCGTAACGTCCGCGTTCGCAACCGGCATCCCGTCGTCGTCGGTGACAGACAACGCCGTCGTGTGGGCCTGTGGGAGTTGCTGGTCGAAATCGACGGATTCCGTGCCGTCGATTCTATCGACGGCGAACAGGTCGGGTGCGCCATCGTGCCGGAAGTCGGATTGGGCAAACGAAACGTGGTGGAACGTCATCCCTTCCAGTTGCTGATTGAACGGAAGCGTCGCGTCGAGTGCGCCGGAATCGTCCAGCGCGAACGAACGATTCTCAGTGTCAGCGAACGTGCGTTCGGTTCGAATATCGACCGAACCCGACGTTGGTGTCCCATCGAATCGGCTGAAACTACCGGACACGTCGATAGTTTCTTTCCCCTCGTCCAACCGAATCGTCAGCGTTTGTTCATTCGTGACGGGTAGATTTCGGCGATACTGACGCTGGACGAACCGCTCTTGCGTCGCCGGGGAGCGAACCGCAATCGAGACGTTTCCGGCGACTTCGACACCCGTGAACGGCGCGCTGTCGGCGCGGTAGAATCCGTCTTCGTTCGTTTCACCGACGATGCCGACCGATGCGCTCGAATCCGCCGCGTGGTCGCGCAGACGAACGCTCACGTCGGAAACCGGATTTCCGTCGGCATCGAGAACGCGCACGTCGAGAACGTGCGCGTTCGGAATAGTAATTTTACCCATATTTTCCAAACTATGACAGATTTCATACATATCAGCGACTCCGTCGCGCTGCCAGTAGTGGTCGTCAGTTTGCTGGTAGAAACCGACCGTTCCGTCTTCATCGAGGCTGAACGAACCGGTTTCGTCGGTCGACGCGTATTGGTGTGTCCCACCGTCGAACGACCAAACGGAGTCGCCGGTGAGTGGGGAACCGTCAGCGGTGGTCAGTCGTCCGGTGGTCGTCGTTTGCGTCGATGCCGCCAGTGGTGTTGTCGGGTCTGTCATCGTCGCTGGCGTCGGTTCGCTTGCTGTCGTCGGAACGTGAGCAACTGCCGGGGCTACGGCCGAGAACAGCACGATGGCGACAACGACGATGCTCGTGATGGTGCGACCGGAGATCAGGTCAGTCGAGTCGGCGTCTGAATGTATCCGTGAAATCATCGCTCGGGGAGTATGGTATGGATACTGTGATAGACAAATTACAAACAGGTAAGAAATTGTGTGTAACTGGACAGACTATATAAACTAATCAGACAGTTAGAGATGGTCGAAAACAAGGAAGGGGAGTGATTCACTGCATCAGCATGCCGCGAATCGTCGCCCGTAGGTCGGCCGTATCGACCGGCTTTTCGAGGATAGAGCGAACCCCACGGCTGATTGCCTCGCGCCGGACGTGCGCAGGCGTCGATGGGGTGAGAACGACGGACGGGATACCCTGTTCGTGCAGATAGCCACATCGCTTCCACAAGTCTGCCGTGAACCCCTCGGTGTCGAGGACGGCGATTTCGATTCGTTCGTCCCCGCGGAGAACGGTGTCGAACTCCCCGACCGTGGTCGTGATGCGCGCCGTGCATCCTTCCTGGTCAACGAGGTCGGCGAGCAGTTCGAGATTTTTTTCGTTCTTGCTGAGGACGAGAACGAGCGATTCATTCTCCATTGTCCAGTGTGGATTCGACTTCAGTCCACTCCGGTGCACCCGACAGAACGCCTCGAAGTCCGGTGAGCGGCTCGCCGACTTCGAGGCCGTGGTCGGTGATTCTGAACTCGCGGAGCGTGCGCTCGAAGTCGCTCGTCCGTTTTTTCAACACACCGATGGCCTTGCGCATCTCGCCCGAAATTTCCAGATGACGGAGGAAGACGATACTGTCCGCGAGGTAGCTGATTCCCGCCTCCGTCGCTTGGAACTCGCCGGTGACGGATTGGATTTCGTCCACGAGAATCACGGACACACCCATATCCTTGAGGTAGCGCGACAGTGTGTGGAGTTTTCTGACGAGCATCTCGTCGCTTTCACTGCTGACCGACAGCTTGTATCCTTGCAAACCGTCGATCATGACGATGTCCGTATCGTTCTCCTCGACTTCGCGCCGAACTTCGCGGGCGAACTCCATGGCCGAATGGTCGAGGGGTTCGACTTCTTCGACTTTGAGCGTACCCTGTTGCATCATCTCCTCGACGGGGATGTCGATGGCCTCGTTCCGCCGCATGAACGTCTGCGTACTTTCTTCGAACATGTAGATGACCGAGCGTTCACCCCTGCTCGCGGCCTCCTTCATGAACTGCGTTCCGGCGGTCGTTTTGCCGACTCCAGTCGGCCCGCTCAACACCGTGACCGTTCCGCGCTCGATACCGCCGTGAAGCAGGTTGTCGATTTCGGTGACGCCGGACGGAATCGGTTCGGCGACGTACTCCCGGTCGTGACCGTTCGTCGCCAGTTCCGGATAGACGGCGAGGCCGCCCTGCTCGATTCGCATCGAGTGTTTGCCCTCTCGAATCGACGACCCGCGGAACTTCGGAACCGAAATGACGCGGCCCATCTCCGGCCGTTCGAGTTGGATGGTGCCATCGGTCATATACTGCAAGTCGTGGTCGGGTGAATCCGGCGTGCTCTCCGACGTGAGCAGTATCGTCGCCCCCTGCTCTTTCAGATAGCGCATAAATGCGATAACCTGTTTTCGGAATTGGTAGGTGTCCGACGTGAGGTGGCGAAGTTTCGTCAACGGGTCGATGAACACCCGGTCGGGTTCTATCGACTCGACACGCTCCGTAATCGCCGTGGTAAGCGGTTCCTGCTCGACTTCGCTCGGCGAGAAAATATCGTAGGACTGTTCGTCAACGAAGACATCGGAATCAGGACTCAAATCGAGGAAGTGAACGTCCGAGAGGTCGATGTCGAGCGTCGATGCATTGTCCCGAATGTCCTCCTCCGATTCTTCTAAGTTAACGAATAGAACCGTCTCACCGGCCTCGACGCCAGTGGTGAGATAGTTCATTCCGAGAATCGTCTTTCCTGTTCCCGGGTCGCCCCGAACGAGATAACTCCGTCCTGGAATAAGACCACTGTGTAGTATCTCGTCCAGTCCAGACACGCCCGTCGATATTCGCTCTGGTGGACTGTGAGTCATACCCTAGTATAGAATCACTGTAACTCGCATATATCTCTATTGGGCGTGAAAGGAAGAAATCACCAGACGGGGAGGTTGTAACACTGTTTTAGTCGTTTTCGGTATGTAAATTTGTAATAGATAATACCAAATCTGATAAAAGTGGGTGCAGTCGCCGAGGACAAAAACATCAGTAAATAGAAAATTACTCAAACGATATTCCGAGTAATCGGTGCGGACTGGCGAATTGGCGACGAATAACAAAGAGCGGTGAATCCCTAGCCCTCCACGATTGCGTGTGTACAAACCTTCGTGATGACACGATTGATGACACGATGTTCCAACCGCGTGCCATCACGAGAGTTCCAGTAACAGACCACGCAAGGTGAACAACACGATGTCAGAGGCGGACAAATATCCGGAAGACACGTCCCGTCGTCGCTTCGTCAAGGGAGTCGTTGGAAGCGCGGCGTTGGCAGGTATCGGGACTGGAACAGTGGCAACGCTAAACTCCGCGACGGCACCGTCCGGCGAAGGCGGTGGTATCATTCAATACTACGGCGTTGAGAACACCGCGGGACCAGCGCCGCGACCGATGCCGCAGATTCCGGTCGAAATCGAGGACAACGGGGACATAAAAGGCGTCTGGCCGGAGGTGCAACAGCAACAGCAGGAGGGTCGAACTATCACCGTCGCCGAACAGCAAATCGGCGGCGTCACGTACTCGTCGGAGTGGTTCCAATACTGTGGCGTCCAGACGTATCCGGGTATCGCGCCGGATGCAGACCAAGACAACTACTTCCGGTACGCGGATTCATCCCAATACGAATGGCAGTCGTCGGACGTAGAAGGCGGGGCAATCGTCAACGTCAGCGACTTCGAAGATTACGAGACGTGGGGCAACGAAATCGGTCAGTCAGGACTCGGAAAGCCCGCTGTGGCGACGTGGCGCTCGCAGGACGTTCCCGCAAGCGGGACGATTCCCGTCCAAATCATCAGAAGCACGCGAATCGAAGAAGCAGCCAACAACAATCAGTGGTTAGGGGCGAGCACGCAACAGGGCTTCATCGCTATCATGGACAAATGCACGCATTTCTGCTGCGTGCCGCTGTTCAAGGGCGACCCCGGAAGCGCGAAGTTCGGTGCCGCGGACGAGATTTACTGTCCGTGCCACCAGTCGGTGTACGACCCCTTCAGCATCGAGCGAACGTCGTTCGTCGCTCTTCCGCGCCCCGACGACAGTTCCGGAAATTCTAGCGAGTGAGACGACTCCGGTTTGACGAACGCAGTCCAGTTGTTAGTCGGCCTGTTCGGGGCGCACGGTCGAACGCGGAGAAAACGGGTCTGCGGCCGCACGAATGACGGCGACGGCCCCGACGGCGAGACAGCCGAATCCGGCCAGTGCAACCAACGGCGAGGTGGCGTCAGCCACCGCGCCGCCAGCAGTTCTGGCGACCAGAAAGACGAGCGCGTGAACCATCGAAACGCCGCTGAGCGTAGTCGCCCGTCCGTGAGAGGCGACGCGGTCGTTGACGAACGTGCTTCCGAGCGTGTCCGTGACCGTGTTCGCGCCGCGGGAAAGGAAGAAAACGGGTAGAGCGACGGCGTGAACCGAACTGGCGACGAGGAGGACGACGGCGAGCAGTGTCGGCCCGACGACGAACCAGCGCCCGACCCCGATTCGACGGCCAATCGCGTCGGCAGTCGAGGAACCGACCGCCGCGGCGAGCATCAGGCCCGCGTACAGCGGGCCAAGCGTGGACGGCCGAAAGCCGATAGATAGCGCAACTGGTTGGACGAACACCTCGACCGTTTCCGGCACCGCGAGGACGATTCCGGAGAGGAGGACGAACGAGCGAACCGTTCGGTTCGAAACGACCGAGACGAGGGCGGTTCTCGCTTCCGCGAGCGAGAACCCTTGGTTCGAGCGGGAGGCGGCGGGTTCTGGAAGCGTTAGAACGACCAGCGCGCCAATCGCGGTCAGCACGCCCGCGAGGAGAAACGGCAAGGCAGACCAATTTTCGTAGAGCGCGCCGCCGACCAAGGCGGAAATCGCGGCAGAGGCGTAGAAAACGCCAGTCGCTCTGCCCCGGACCCGGGTGTACGTCTCGGTCGCGTCGTGGTCGGTGAGCGTGTCGTACAGCCACGCGTCCGTGCTTCCGGAGCGGAAGGTCGCTGCGACGCCCCAGAAGCCCCAGAAGAAGACGAAACCGGCCAAAGAATCGGCGAACGCGAAGCCGAAATGGGTGACGGAGATGAGGACAGAACCAACGAAGAGGCTGTTTCGGCGACCGATTCGGTCGCCGACGTAGCCCGTCGGAATCTCGCCGAGAAGCGTCCCGGCGAAAAACATCCCGGCGGCGAGGCCGACGCCAGCGAGGTCGAGGCCCTGTGAGAGCGCGTGCACCGTCAGAATCGGATAGACGAAACCGCCGGAGGTGAGGCCGCGATAGCTGTAGAACCGAATGATGAGCGAATCGGTGGACGAATGGGTGTGTTGTGACATCGAGCGTAGTGTTCGTAATCGAAGATGCAGACGGGGGTAATAATCGCTCGTAGAAAATCGGTTCAGTTGCCGAGATTACACGAATGGCGTTCGCCTCCGACTCCAATCAGTAGCTTTTGTTCGGTTCTCCGTGTCGGTTCAATCGATGGATTCTGTGCCGGTCGAGGCAACCAACGAGCGCATTCGAGACGCCTTCCAGCTGCTGGCGAACGAAACCCGACTGGAGATCCTCTTCGCGCTCTGGAACGCGCCGGAGTGGACGGCGACGTTTACGGAACTGAAAGACGCCGTCGGAATGCGTGACAGTGGCCAGTTTCAGTACCATCTGAACCAACTCGCCGGAACGTTCATCCGACGAACCGATGACGGCTACACCCACCTTGCTAGCGGAATCGCCCTCTACCGGGCGATGCTCGGGAGTGTGGCTGGAACCGAATCAATCGACTCGATTCCGCTCGATGAATTCTGTCCCGACTGCGAAAATCGCCTCCGATTGACCTACGAAAATCAGGTGTTTTTCGCGCGCTGTTCGGCCTGCGACGAGACAGTGCTGAGTTCGCCGTTTCTCCCTGCCGGACTCGACAACCGAATCGACGACGAACGCCTCTGGGCGTTCGACCGCTGGACGCGCCGACTGGTCGGGAACCTCCGCGACGGTGTCTGTCCATGGTGTGCGAGCAGGGTCAACCACGAACTTTCCGTCGAGGATTCGACGGAAAGTTCAGCAGAAAGCGAAGGAGGGTCGAACGTCCGAATCGTCCATACCTGCAATCGCTGTGGCGGATTCTTGAAAACGACCGTCGGCGAGAACGTCATCGACCATCCGGCCGTGATTTCGTTCTTCTACGACCGCGGGAAAGACATCACGTCGATTCCTCACTGGAAACTCGATTTCTGTACGAGCGATGAAGGAGTCGAACTGATTTCGGAAGAGCCGGTAGAGATACGGCTGACGATTCGAGAGGCGGGAGACGAACTGCGCCTTCTGTTCGGCGACGATTGCTCTGTCACCGAAATCAGTCGGGCGGAACCACGAGATAGCACCCACAAGTAATCGATAGGACGCCGTTTGTCACTCCCTCTCTCCGGAGACGACCCGAGCGAAGCTTTATAGCCGAAAACGAAGCAGTCGAAGGCGATGGCCGACGAAACCGGGAGTCCCGAGTCGCGCAATCCGACGCCTCGCTACAAGGGCCGCCCCTCTCCGACAAACGTCCGCGAAATCGCGCGGTTTTTCTTGAAAATCGGGTTCGTCGGATTCGGTGGCCCACTCGTCCACATCGCCATGATGGAAGACGAACTCGTCGGCGAGGACAGTCGGGAGTGGACCGACGAATCGACGTTCATGGAAGGCCTCGCCATCTGCAACATGCTTCCCGGCCCGGCCTCGACGCAACTCGGGATTTTCATGGGATGGATTCGCGGCGGCACTCCCGGCGCGATAGTGGCCGGGGCGTGTTTCATGTTTCCGGCGTTCGCCATCATCATCGCGCTCTCGTATCTCTATTTCGCCTACGGGGAACTGCCCGCGATACAGGACGGACTCCTTTACGCGGTCAACCCAATCGTCATCGGCCTCATCGTCGGGTCGGCCTATTCGATGGCCCGGAGCGCGCTGGGGCAGGCTGACGCCGATTTCGGGTTCGAAATCGGCGGCGATTCGTGGACGATAGACACGAAACTCCTCTTCTTGCTGGTCGCCGCACTCGTCGCCACGGTGCTGTTCAATCCGAACCCGGTGCTCGAATTTGCCGTGGCGGGAATACTTGCCCTCGTCATCTACCGCCGAGAGTGGGTCACGTCGAATCTCGGCCGAGTGTCGCTCGCGGCAGTCGTCGGCCTCTCGCTTGTGGGACTGTATCTCGTCCGCGATAGCATCGCTGAACTCGTCTGGTCGGGGGCCAGACGAATCGGCGTGTATGCCGCGGCCACCAGCATCGCCGGAACGCTGTGGGCGAACACGTGGCTGAAACTCGTCTTGTTCATGCTCTACACCGGGTCGTTCATCTACGGCGGCGGGCTGGTGCTCATTCCCTTCATCGAGAAGTACGTCGTCACGGAGTTCGGGTGGATGACCACCGCGACGTTCGTGGACGGCATTGCGCTCGGCCAACTGACGCCCGGCCCGGTTGTGATGACGACTGCGTTCGTCGGCTACGAACTACTCCTTCCACAGGGCGTTCCGATGGCGGTTCTCGGCGCGTTCGTCGCCGCACTTGCGGCGTTCGCACCCTCATTCGTCTTCATCGTGGCGATGTTTCCTTACGTGGCGAGAGTGCGCGACAATCCACAGGTCAGAACCGCACTCGTCGGTATCAACGCCGCAGTCGTCGGGGCGATTTTGGGTGCAACCGTCTCGCTGGCACAGGAAGCGATTATCGACCCCCTCACCGCCGCACTCGCAGTCGTGACGTTCGCGCTGTTCGTCCGCGGAGTACAAGCAGTGACGCTCATTCTCGGTGGCGGAGTCGTGGGTATTGCAGCATTCTATCTGCTCTGAAATTCAAGAGACAGTGAACGCCGGGGTCGGACGAAATCGGTGCAGTCTTTTGGATTTCTAGAGATATATACAGAAAGGTAACCAAGAACAAATATAGAAAGCTATCCAGATATATAAAAAATATCCAGACGGGAATACATCGAGAGTACCATTCCGATAGCTACTCTGAAGCCGGTTCTAGCTCCTCACAGTTCAACCAGCAAACCCGGAAGGAACGTGGGGGAACCGCAGGGCTAAGTCGAAAACGACCCTATCTCGTACCATGAGAATGCTCGTGGACGGCGAGTGGCAGACGGATGCCTACGAGACGACGAACGAGGAAGGCGAGTTCGAGCGCCAAACAACGACGTTTCGGGACTGGGTCGAAGCGGACGAAGACGCCGAATTTCCGGCGGAGTCGGGACGCTATCACCTCTACGTCTCCTCCGCTTGTCCGTGGGCGCATCGGACACTGGTCACGAGGGCGCTGAAAGGACTAGAAGACGCGATTTCGGTGTCGGTCGTTGACCCCTACAGACAGGACGATGGCTGGGAGTTCTCGCCCGACAGGTTGGGCTGCACCGCCGATACAGTGAACCGAGCGGAATATCTGCGCGACGTGTACACCGAAGCAGACCCGGAATTTACCGGGCGCGTGACGGTGCCGGTGCTGTGGGACAAAAAGAAAGGGACCATCGTCAACAACGAATCGGAGGAAATCATGCGGATGCTCGACACCGCGTTCGACGACGTTGCAGAACGAGACGTGACGTTCTATCCCGACGAGTACCGCGACGAGGTTGACGAAACCATCGACGCAATTTACGAACCAATCAACAACGGCGTCTATCGGTCGGGATTCGCCGACACCCAATCCGCATACGAGAAGGCGGTAACCGAGTTGTTCGGCGCGTTAGACCACTGGGAGGACGTGCTCGCCGACCAGCGGTATCTGGTCGGCGACGAACTGACGGAGGCCGACTTCGCCATGTTCACGACGCTCGTGCGATTCGATGCGGTGTACGCGACGCATTTCAAATGCAACATCCGGCGAATCGTGGACTACCCGAACCTGTGGAACTACCTGAAGGAGTTGTATCAACTGCCGGGAGTTTCGAAGACGGTGCGGATGGACCACATCAAAGAACACTACTACCGAAGTCACACAGACATCAATCCGAAAGGAATCGTTCCGAAGGGGCCGGAACTCGACTTCGAAGAGTCACACGACAGAGAACGGTTGGCTGGCGGGCCGCCGGAAGCACTTCGACAGTAGCGTCTCCGAAACGTGGTTTTCTGACGTGAAGTCTACACACTACTCGTCGGACTCCCGGAGTTTGCGCCGCTGAATCTTGCCGGTCGTCGTTTGCGGGAGTTCGGCGACGAACTCGATTTTTCGGGGATACTCGTATTTGGCCAGTTTGTCGCGCACTAGCGTTCGGATTTCCTCCCGGAAGGCGTCGTCCCCGTCTCGGGTCGAAGCGGGTTGCACGAACGCTGCGACGATTTCGCCGCGGGTGTCGTCCGGAACGCCGACGACGCCGACCTGTTCCACGTCCGGATGTTCCAGAATTGCGCTTTCGACTTCGCCCGGCCCGACTCGGTACCCGCTCGTGATGATTACGTCGTCGTCACGTGATTTGAACCAGAAGTAGCCGTCCGAATCGCGGGAGCCGAGGTCGCCGGTGAGATGCCAGCCATCGAGGGTCACCGCCCCCGTTTTTTCGGCTTGATTCCAGTACTCCTCGAAAACGATTGGGTCGTCTTCGCGCTTGACAGCAATCATCCCCACGTCGCCGATGGCCTTCTCCTCGCCGGAAATCGGGTCGATGATGGCGATTTCGTGGCCCGGAACGGGCTTTCCCATGCTTCCGGCGCGAACCGGGAACCAATCACCACAGTTGGCGACGAGGAGGTTCGCCTCGGTTTGGCCGTACAGTTCGTTGACCGAGACGCCGTCTAGTTCCGTTGCGGCCCAGTCGATGATTTCGGGAGTGAGCGGTTCGCCGCCCGAACAGATGTTTCGGAGCGACAACTCGTACGTTTCCGTGGGATTCTCGACGCCCATCATCATTCGAATCGCAGTGGGCGGGAGGAACGTGTCGGTGACCGAAAACTGCTCCAGCAGTTCGTAGGCGGTTTCGGCGTCGAAGCCGCCCATCGGACAGCCGACGACGGTTTCGCCGTAGTGCCACGCCGGAAACAGCACATCGCCCAGCGCCCCAATCCACGCCCAATCCGCGGGCGTCCAGTACACCGAATCGGCGGGCGAACCCGACGATTCAGCCAATTCTGCCGATTCCGCCGATTCAACAGAGTCGCCAGATTCCACGGTTTTACCAGTTCGCTCGAAGTACATATGAAACGCCGGACAGTGGCCAAGCCAGAGGTCGTGAGTGTGCAGGACGCCTTTCGGCGGGCCGGTCGAACCGCTGGTGTAGATGATGATGGCGGGCGTGTCGGGGGTCGTTTCCGCGATGCCGAACGATTCTGACCGGTCTGTGCAAAACTCATCGAAATCGTAGCTGTCGTTGCTATCGTTGTTGTGGTTGCTATCGTTGCTGTGGTTTTCATCCCCGCCCTCGGGAGCGATTCCGTCGGCAACGGAATCGCTCCTATCGACTTCGATGACGTGTTCCAAGTCCGGGCAGTCCTCCCGAACCGTATCGAGCGTTGCTCGGACGGACGAATCCACGACGACGACTTTAGCCCCGCTGTCGTTCAGTCGATAGCGTAGGGAATCCTCGCCGAACAGAATCGAAAGCGGGAGCGAAATTGCACCGAGTTTCCAGCAGGCGAGATGGGTCAGGGGATTCGCCGGTTTCTGTGGAACCACGACGGCAACTCTGTCGCCTCGTCCCACGCCGAGGTCGGACAGACCGTTGGCCAGTCGATTCGAGCGAACGTCCAAATCGCGAAAGGAGTAGGTTTCGTGCCGACCGTCGAGATAATACTGTTCCAGCGCGGTGGCGTCCAAATCGTCGTGTTTCCGAAGCAAGTCGTAAGCGATGTTGTAGTCGTCGGGGATAGTGTCCCACGAGAACTCGTTTTTGGCGTCCTCGTAGGAGAGAAAATCGGGTGCGAGATGCCAAGTCATGCCACTATGTTTCGGAGCATCTCGTATAAGTTCGTGTGTCGTGAGATTCGAAACGTATCCGCCACCGGATTTATTGTATCTCGGAAACAGTAACCAGCATGAACACCGACAGAGACGATTTAGCGGACGAGTTCGACTTCGACGGCGAACTGCCGGAGACGGTCAACCGGGCCGCAATCGAGCGGATGCGAACCGTCGCGAGAGTGTTCGACGACCTCGTTCGCGTCCCCGGAACCGACTTCCGCGTCGGAATCGACCCGATTCTCGGCGCGCTTCCGGGGGTCGGCGACGTCATCAGCGCCGGACTCTCGCTGTACATCGTCGTCGAAGCGGCGTGGTTGGGCGTCTCGTTCACCACGTTGCTACGAATGATTGCGAACATCGCAATCGACGTGGTCGGCGGGACGATTCCGATAGTTGGCGGCATCGTGGACGCGGTGTGGAAGGCGAACAAGCGCAACCTCGAACTGGTGCTTTCCGACCTCGCCGAGGAACCGTGGGGCGACGGGTTCGAAAACAGGGACGACGTCGTCGAAATCGAAGTCGAATAATCGCGTTCGAAGTCGGTGAAAAAGGCCGAACCGGGGAAAACGTATTTTTAGGCTCGGTGAGCAATCCCTTGACATGGTGATGAAAGAGTCCGAGGCCGAAATCGAGCGCGACGACCCGGTGCCGAACTTCGAACTTCGCGGCACCGACGAGGAAACCTACACCCTCGGCGATTTTGCGGAGTACGAGGCAGTCCTGCTGGTGTTCACCTGCAATCACTGTCCCTACGCGCAGGCAAAGTTCGACCTGCTGAACGACATCGCGGCGGAGTACGGCGATGTGGCCGTCGTCGGCGTGAATTCGAACGACGCCGAGGAGTATCCGGACGACTCCTTCGAAGCCATGCAGGAGTGGGTCGAGGACGGTGAAATTCAGTACGACGCCTACCTTCACGACGAGACGCAGGAAGTGGCCAAGGCCTACGGCGCGGTCTGTACGCCCGACCCGTTCCTCCTTCGTAACGAAGGGCACGAGGCGCAACGCGCCTCGGAACGGTCGAGCGGTGACGAGCCGCGAGACGACGAGTTCACCCTCGCCTATCACGGACGATTGGACGACGCACTCAATCCGGACGACGAACCCACCGAGTTCCACATCCACGACGCAATCGAGTCCGTGCTGGCGGGCGAGGACGTGGCGTTGGAGTTCCTGCCCTCGCGCGGCTGTTCCATCAAGTGGAAGTAATCTCTCACGGGGAAAATCGCGGTAACACCTGTGTCTGCAAGGGACACGAGCGTAACCGAATCATGCAGCCATCGTTTATAACTGGGTTTGTGTACTCCGTGTGAGTATGTGCGAAGCAACTGACGACACATCCGAGAATGACGTTTCAAAATCGACCGCGTTCAGGGTCGCCAGACTGCTGTACGGCGGCGTTATCGTGTTCACTGCAATCTCCGGGCTTCGGAATATCGAAGCCCAAACTGCGTACGCCGAATCGAAGGGAATCCCGATGCCGGAAGAGTCGGTCGTCTCCTCGCACGGACTGCTACTTCTCGGCGGGGTCGGTATCAGCATCTGGCGCTTCCCCGCCCTCGCGGCCAGTTCTATCGTCGCGTTCTTCGCGGGCGTCACCCCGACGATACACGACTTCTGGAGCCACGACGGCCAAGAGCGCCAGAACGAGAAAAATCACTTCCTGAAAAACGTCGCGCTCGCGGGTGCGGCACTCGCGTTCCTCGGTATCGGCGAGAAAAAGAACTGAATTTTCGACTCTCAGAGCCTCTAACGGCGTCTTTCAGCAACCTTGCCCACCGAGTTCGGCGGTCTACCGCCGAACTCGTTCGACGCGCTGTTGCCCTCGTTCTTTGGCGATTTCGAATTTGGCGCGTGCGACCGGACGTTTCTCCCCGATTACTGCGCCGACGAACGCGCCGATGGCACCGCCGGTGCTCGCCGCTCTGCTGTTGATTAGTCCGCCGAGTCCACCACCGATTGCCCCGCCGATTGCGGCGTGACGAGCGCGACTGATGGCGCGCTCGATGCGAATGGAACGCATAGAAGCAGTAACGCCGTGCAATCAGATAAATGATTCTCGGGGAAAAACGCACGAAGACATAGATTTAATCGGGAACAGCACCGTTTCAACATCGTGTCTGTCAAGTCGTCGCTTCTGGTCTTGGTAGTCGTCTCGGCAGTCGTCCTCGCAGGCTGTTCGTCTGTACCGTCTCCGACGACGCAGACGAACACTCCCGCAGACGAAACGGACGAAGCGGGCGCCGGAGAAACGATTGCCGGAGAAACAACAGGCGAAGCGTGGACTGTCACAATCACGAGAATCGTAGACGGCGACACGGTGGAGTTCGAATACCGAAACGGAACACAGGAGACGGCCCGACTGCTCGGCGTGGACACGCCCGAGGTGCACACCGCAAACGACCCCGAAGAGTTCGAAGGCGTCTCGAACGACGAATCCGGAGCGACATGCCTGCGCGATTGGGGCCACAAAGCGAGTGAGTTCGCTCGAAGCGAACTCGCGGACGAACAGGTGACGATTTCTTTCGACCCGAACGAAGGCCCGCGTGATAGGTACGACCGACTGCTGGTGTACATCCACGACGACGGGAAGTCGTTCAACTATCAGTTGGTAAAGCAGGGCTACGCCCGCGTCTACGACAGCGAGTTCGAACAGCGCGAGCGATTCTACTCTGCTGAATCGGAGGCTCAGCAGGGAAACGTCGGGTTGTGGGAGTGCCGAGATGGTTCTGGTAGTTCTCGAACTACGGAAAACACGGGTGGCAAAACCGACTTCACCATCGCCCAGATTCACGCCGATGCCGAGGGGAACGACCACGAGAATCTGAACGACGAGTACATCGTCCTGCGAAACGGCGGAACCGACGCACTCGACATTTCCGGGTGGTCGATTTCGGACGACTCCGGCCACACCTACCGCGTTCCGTCCGGCATTTCGCTGGAATCGGGCGCGACCGTCACGCTCTACACCGGGAGTGGGTCGGATTCGGCGGCGGAACTGTACTGGGGGTCTGATAGTGCGGTTTGGAACAACGGCGGGGATACGATTATCGTCCGGAATGAGAGTGGTGACGTGGTGCTTCGGGAGGAATATTCAGGGTAAACGCGACAGTCAAAAAGCCGGAGAACGCAGACTCCGCATCTCACCGCTTTCCCGACTTTTACCTCCCTTCCCGACGACTCCCGTGCATGGAGTACAGAACACTCGGTGCAACCGGTACGAAAGTCTCGGAACTCTGTTTCGGTACGTGGCGATTCGCCAAGGAATCCAACGGCACGGTCGAAACCGACCGCAAGACAGCCCACGATTTGCTCGATACGGCGTGGGAGAACGGCATTAATTTCATCGACACGGCAAATGTCTACGGCGACCCGAACGGAACCAGCGAGGAGTGGATAGGCGATTGGCTCGCGGACTACGACCGCGAGGACTTCGTCATCGCCTCGAAAGTCTACTTCTCGTTCGACAGCGACAACCCGAACGGACGCGGCCTCTCGCGCAAACACATTCGAAAGCAGATTCAAGAAACGCTCGACCGACTCGGAACCGACTATCTCGATTTGTACTACATCCACCGCTGGGACGAGGAAACGCCAATCGAGGAGACGCTTTCGACCCTGAACGGCCTCGTGGAGGACGGAAAGGTGAACTATTTGGGCGCCAGTTCGATGGCGGCGTGGCAGTTGACCAAGGCGCTCTGGGAGAGCGACGTGAACGATGTGGCGCGGTTCGACGTTACCCAACCGATGTACCACGCCGCAGCGGGTGGTGACGTACAGGACTATCTCGATGTCTGTGCCGACCAAGACATCGCGGTCTGCCCGTATTCTCCACTGGCGGGCGGGTTCCTGACCGGAAAATACGAGCGCGACGGCGAGGTTCCGGAAGGCTCTCGTGGCGACCTAACCGACCGATTCGAGGATTATTACATGTCGGAAGACGGCTGGCAGGTGTTGGACGAAATTCAATCCATCGCGGACGACCTCGATGCGACACCCGCACAGGTTTCACTTCGATGGCTCATTCAACAGCGCGACTTTTCCTGCATTCCAATCGTCGGGGCACGAACGACGGAGCAGTTGGAAGAAAACGTCGGTGCCGCCGATATTGAGCTTTCGGCGGAACAGTACGACCGAATCGCCGACGCGAGCTAATCCGGCGAAATCGGTGGGAAAACTAATTATTCTTCGTGCCGTGTGTTTGACGAGGTGTGCGGGGTGGGGGAGAAACCGGCACACTGAATGGGGGAACAATGACGGACACATACGTCGGCGCGATAGACCAAGGAACGACCGGCACGCGGTTCATGCTGTTCGACCACGACGGTCGGGTCGTCGCCAGCGCCTACGAGAAGCACGAACAGAACTATCCGGAACCGGGATGGGTCGAACACGACCCGCTCGAAATCTGGGAGAACACACAAAATGTAGTCACGACTGCGCTTTCCGACGCCACCGTTTCCGCTGACCAGTTGGAGGCAATCGGCATCACGAACCAGCGTGAGACGACGCTGTTGTGGGACAAAGATTCGGGGAGACCGGTACACAATGCCATCGTTTGGCAAGACCGCCGAACCACGGACCGAGTGGAGCAAATCGAGGACGAGGACAAAGTCGAGATGGTTCGGTCGAAAACCGGCCTCGAACCGGACGCCTACTTCTCGGCGACGAAAGCCGAGTGGTTGCTGGACAACGCCGACCCGATAAAACTCCAGCGCGCCCGGCCGCAGGACATCCGTGAACGGGCGGAGGAGGGCGAAATCCTGTTCGGCACCATCGACTCGTGGCTGATTTACAACCTGACGGGCGAACACATCACGGACGTGACGAACGCCTCGCGGACGATGCTGTTCGACATCCACGAGATGGACTGGGACGCCGAACTCTGCGAGGAGTTCGACGTTCCGAGAGAGATGCTTCCGGAGGTTCGGCCATCCAGCGACGACGAGACGTATGGTTCGACCGATTCGGAGGGATTCCTCGGTGCGGAAGTGCCCGTCGCGGGTGCCTTCGGCGACCAGCAGGCCGCCCTGTTCGGGCAGACCTGCTTCGATGAAGGGGACGCGAAAAACACCTACGGGACGGGCAGTTTCTTCCTGCTCAACACGGGCGAGGAAGCAGTCGAGAGCGAGCACGGCTTGCTCACGACGGTCGGCTTCCAGCGTTCCGGACAACCGGTACAGTACGCGCTCGAAGGCTCGATTTTCGTCACGGGCGCGGCAATCGAATGGCTGGTCGATGTCGGATTCATCGACGACGCGGCGGAAACCGAGTCGATGGCTAGAAGCGTCGATTCGACGGATGGGGTGTACATGGTGCCCGCATTCACTGGACTGGGCGCACCACACTGGAACCAGCGCGCTCGCGGAATCGTCGTCGGGATGACTCGCGGAACCCGGAAAGAACACATCGTTCGGGCCACGCTCGAAAGCATCGCGTACCAGACGCGCGACGTGGCCGACGCGATGGAGGCCGACAGCGGTATCGAAGTCGAATCGCTGAAAGTCGATGGCGGCGCGGTGAAGAACAACTTCCTCTGTCAACTCCAAGCCGACATTTTGGGGGCGGACATCGTTCGCCCGGTCGTAGACGAGACGACGGCGCTCGGGTCGGCCTACGCCGCCGGACTCGCGGTTGGCTACTGGGATTCGGTGGACGACCTTCGGGACAACTGGCAGGTTGACCGCGAGTTCGAAGCCTCGATGGCGAGCGAGGAAGCGGACAGGAAACACGAGCGCTGGGTCGATGCCGTGGAGCGTTCTCTCGACTGGGCGCAGGAAGGAGGTGGATGAGATGGCAGAAGAGTACTGGCGAGCGAAATACATCAACGAACTCGTCGGAACCTTCATTCTCATTCTGCTCGGCGACGGTGCAGTCGTCGTCTCAGTACTGACGGGCGGGTTCGACCTGTTCGGCGTCGCCGTGCTGTGGGGATTCGCGGTGATGTTCGCGGTCTACTGGGTCGGCGGCGTTTCGGAGGGTCACATCAACCCGGCGGTGACGATTGCGAACGCCGTCTGGCGCGACTTTCCGTGGAAACACGTTCCGGGCTACGTCGCCTCGCAAATCGTCGGGGCGTTTTTAGCCGCAGCGACGTTGTTCGTGACGTGGTCTGGCTACTACCAGCAGTTCAGTCAGGCGAACAACGTGGTTCGTGGCGAACCGGGCAGTTCCATCACGGGCATGACGCTTTGGACGTTCTTCCCGAACCCGGCATTTGCGGGCGTGAAAATCGGCGATTTCCAGACGCTTGAGGAAGCGGCGTTTCTCGTCTCATTCCCGCAAGCGTTCTTCAGCGAAGTGGTCATCACGGCTATTCTGGTTGGCGTTATCTTCGCGCTCGTGGACGACTGGAACCCGATGGGAACGCGAGCGACACCCGGTATCGCGGCGGCCCTCATCGGATTGCTCGTCGCAGCGCTGGTGCAGTACGAAGCGCCAGTCAGCATGGCCGCGTTGAATCCCGCCCGCGACCTCGGCCCGCGAATTTTCGGCTATCTCGCCGGATGGGGTGAAATCGCCTTCCCCGGCCCGCGCGGCGGGTGGTGGCTCCCGGCCACGTCTACGACCGTCGGCGGCATCATCGGCGGTGGTCTGTACGACCTGCTGACACGGCGGTACGTCAAGCAACTCGAAGAACAGGACATCGAGCCCGAAGAACCGGCAGTTCACGACGAAGAACAAGAACGACCGGCGGGAGGGAGTTAGGTGTCAACCGTGTCCGATTCCGACAAGTCGAAAGGGTCTACCGGCGACTACCTTCGACTGGTGTTTTTCGACCCGATAACGCTTACCGGACTTATCGTCCTCATAACCGGAATGGTGCTGGTTGCCATCTCCGACCCGAGTGCGCCGGTTCAAAGCCCGATGCTGGGCGGGTCGCTCATGCTGGTCGGAACGGTGCTGTTCGCGCTCGGCTACACGCGAGCACAGTGGGGACTGAAACGCTGGAAAGGTGAGTAGTCGAAGCCGGAATATCGAACCGGCGATAACCTGAAGCGGGTTCCCGTTCAACCCACAGCAGACCACATGGAGCGAACAGTAACCATCGTCCCAGAAGACGGACTCCACGCTCGACCCGCGGCGAAGTTCGTCACCACCGCGAACGAGTTCGACGCCGAGATTACGGTCGCCACCGAGGAAAACGGCCCGGTAAACGCAGGGAGCATGATTTCCGTCACGACCCTCGACGCTCGGCAGGGCGACGAGGTGAACCTCGTCGCCGAGGGAGAGGACGCGGAATCGGCTCTCGACGCACTGGAAGACGTTCTCACGACGCCGGAGGGCGAGTCGTGAGCGCCGAGTCCGTCGAACTATCGGGGGTCGGCGTGACGCCCCGAACCGGATTCGGACACGTGATTTGGTATCGCGGAAAGGTGGATTTGTCCGACCTCCCAGACCCGAAAACCGTCGATACTGACGCCGAACTGGAACGGTTCGAATCGGCGTGCGAACGCGCCCACGAGGAACTAGACGCCGAGCGCGAGCGAGCGCGCGAGCGCGTCGGCGACGACGAAGCAGAAATTTTCGACGCGCACAAGGCGTTTCTCGACGACCCCGCGATTAGCGGAGGCGTCGAAACCGCCATCGAAAACGGGATTCCGGCACCCCACGCTGTTCGACAGGCGTTCGAAGACCCTATCGCGAAATTTGAAGGGTTGGAGGGTCGAACAGCCGAACGAGCGGACGACCTTCGAGACGTTCGCGACCGACTCTTGCGGATTCTAACCGACCGAGACCGCACCGACCTCAGCGACCTGCCCGACGACACAATCCTCCTCGCGGAACGACTCGGGCCGAGCGATACGGCGCAACTCGACCCCGAAACAGTCGCCGGATTCGCTACGGTTTTCGGCGGACGAACCTCGCACGCCGCGATTTTCGCCCGGTCGCTCGGGATTCCCGCCGTGGTCGGCGTCGGCGACGAACTGGCACAGGTCGCCGAGGGGCGACCTGTGCTGGTCGATGGAACGGACGGCCTCGTCGTCATCGACCCGGACGACTCCGCCCGAGAGCGCGCGACCGAGGAAGAGTCCGAAATCATCACAGACCACGTAACGACCCAAGACGGGAGCGAAATCGAAGTCGCGTCGAACGTCGGAACCCTCGCCGAACTCGACCCGGCGGACGAAGCGGGCGCAGACGGCATCGGTCTCTTTCGAACCGAATTTCTGTTCCTCGACCGCGAATCACCTCCGGACGAAGACGAACAGTACGAGGCCTACGTCGAGGCATTGTCCACCTTCCCGGACGAACGGGTCATCGTCCGAACCCTCGACATCGGGGGCGACAAACCGATTCCGTACCTCGACACGCCAAACGAGGACAACCCGTTTTTGGGCGAGCGGGGGATTCGGCGCTCGCTCGGAACCGACGCCGACCTGTTCGAAACGCAACTCCGTGCCCTGCTCCGCGCCGGGACAGAGGGAAACCTCGCCGTGATGTTCCCGCTCGTCTCCCACGTCGAAGAACTCGATTCAGCGCTCGCCCGCGTCGAGCAGGTCGCAGAAGCGTTGGACGAGGATGGAATCGATTACGAAATTCCGGAACTCGGCGTGATGATAGAGACGCCGGGGTCGGTGTTCATGGCAGCGTCGCTCGCCGAGAGGGTCGATTTCCTCAGCATCGGAACCAACGACCTCACACAGTACGTGATGGCAGTGTCCCGCGAAAACGAACAGGTCGCAGACCTGCACGACCCGCTTCATCCGCCGGTTTTGCGGGCGATTCGCCGGACTGTTTCCGCGGGGCACGACGGCGGCGCGTGGGTCGGTATGTGCGGCGAGATGGCTGGTGATCCGGATTTGACGGAACTGCTCGTCGGCCTTGGATTGGACGAGTTGAGTATGAGCGCCGTGACGATTCCGGAGGTGAAATCGAACGTTGAGAAAACCGACAGCGAGGACGCGCGAGAACGTTCGGAGCGCGTTCTCGAAGCTGAAACGAGAACCGAAATCCGTCGCCTGCTATCGGGAGACACGAACGAATCGGGAGAATAGTCCGAATAACGCTATATTCGCTGAAGAAACGTGCGTAATTCTCTGTATGCGGCATCGTACCGGTCACGAAAGACACAGTGACCGGCACCAGCAACGTGAACGAGTCGGCCATCGGCCAACTCGTCGGCAGTGTCGAGATCCGCCACCCGTTTTTCGGGGTCTACATCACCTCTCAACACCAGCGTCGGACACCCGATTTTCTCGAATGCCGCCGTCGAACGTGGATACCCTTCGCGAGGAATTTTAGCTATCTGCGGACTACATTCGTTCCGTGCGACTGCGATACGTCGTGCCAACTTCGGTCGTTCGTCAGCGTACTCGTCCGTCAACTCGGCCACAGACTTGTTGCCCCATCTTTCGAGGTTGTCGTGGACGACGGTTTCCCACTCGTCGGGCGTTCGGTCGGGAATTTCGAGCATTCCGACGGGGTCTTCGAGGACGATAGCACGGGGGAAGTCAGGGTGGGTTGCGGCCGTCCACGCTACGGTCGAACCTCCCATTGAATGTCCCAACAGCAGTGGATTTTCGAGCGAGAGTCCTTCCACGACGCCCACGAGGTCAGCGACGCGGTCTTCGATGGCATAGCCCGATTCAGGAGCGTCCGACCGACCGTGACCGCGGGCATCGTACATCACCAGTTCGTAGTCATTCGACAGGTCTTCTGCGAGCGGTTCCCAGCATCGTCCGTTGTCGTAAAACCCGTGTGCCATGACCAGCGGCGGGCCGTCGCCGGTTCGGTAGTACTGCAACTCGACTCCATTCGCACGAACGGTGTCCGCCGTCCAGTCCTCCGGAATATTCATACGGACTCAATTATACTACGTGAAATAAAACATAGAGGATGTCAGTTCGGCGTCGGATGGTTACACCTTCGAAATCTCCCCCGCTTCCTCCGCAGATTCCAACACCGAATCGAGCGTCGCTTTCGGACTGGTCGCGGAAACGGCGGCGTTTACCGCGCCCTCCAAAACCGGCGCATCCGCGATTTTCGCGTCGCTGTCCGACATCTCGATGGCGAGTTCGGCGTTCATCACTGCGCTTCCGAGGTCGACCAGCACGACTGCTTCCCCGTCCGAAACCGAGTCGAGGGCGTCCTGAATGTCCGTCGCGCTGGTTCCGATTCCGCCGTCTCCGTCGCCACCGACTGCTTCGATTTGTGTGTCGCCAGCCATTTCAGCGGCGATTTCTCGGATTCCCTCGGCGGCGCGCTCGCTGTGTGAAACGACGACGAGTCCGACCATCTATGAGTCCTCCTGTGTTTCGTTTTTCTCCTCCGCTCCTCTCGCTTCCTCATCGTCCTTCGCTTCCGCGGGCGCTTCGTCCGGCACGGTCGGCGAGGTGGCGTCCGGTTCGAGGTCGCCGTCGCCCAGATACTCGACCGCAGTTTCCCGAATCGCCTCGACGATGAACAGAGTGCTCGTCGCCCCGGGGTCTTGGTGACCGACGGAGCGCCAACCCAAATAGGAAGCTCTCCCTTTCGTCGCCCGAATCGGCGTCGTGAAGTTCACACCGCGTTCGCAGGCGTCAACCGCTTTCATCAGCGCTTCCACCGGTTCGAGGTCGTCTTCCTCGATAGATTTCTTGTAGGTGTGAACCGCGGGCGTAATTGCATCGACCATCGTTTTCGCGCCGACCGGAGCGTCACCTCGGTCTTTCACTTTCTCCAGAAACGCCTCGGCGAACGCCACGCTCGATTCAGCCGTGACTCCGTCTTCGAGTTCCGCACTGGCAGTCATGAACGACCCGCCGTACAGCGGCCCCGCGGCCCCGCCGACTTCGGAGACGAGCGTTATCCCGACCGTCTTGACGAGTTCGGCCGGCGGCGCGTCGTTCATCCCCTCGACTTTTTCGTGAACCGCCCGAAAGCCGCGGTTCATGTTCGCTCCGTGGTCTGCGTCGCCGATGGCCGAATCGAGGTCGGTCAGGTACTCCTTTTCATCGGCCATCCGGTCTGCGACGCGTTCGACTGCCGCGCGGACTGCTTCTTGCTCGGTGGTTCCCATCTATGATGTGGTAGCACGCGGCGGGAGGGGTAAAGATTTCTCCCCCATTCCGTCAGCGACTTCCCGACGGCTGACTGATACTGACGGTGTCGTCGCGGACTCACGTCTGCCGTCGAACTTCCACGAACAACACGGTCGCCACGAGCGTCATGCCGACGAGCAACCCCCAGCCGAAGCCGTAGCCACTCGTCTCGACCAGTAGGCCGAACAGTGGCGGCGCGACCAGTCCACCGATATTGATTGCCGTCTGCCCGCCAGCAGTCGCGCCGCCGATGTCGTCGGCATCGACGAGTTCCGAAAGACACGAGTAAAACACGCCAGTCGACCCGTGAATCGAGATGCCCAGACCAATGAAGAGGAGAATGGTGACTGGGAGCGACCAGTCACCGACAGCGAGAACCGCGAAGAGAACGACTGCAAGTAGTATCTGCCCGAGAGCGACGGTGGCCGCACCCTTCGCGCCGCCCAGACGGTCTGCAATATTTCCCGCACCGACTCGGCCGACGCTCCCCGCCACTTGCGTCACTGCGAGCACGATACCGCCAGCGGCGGCACTCGCACCGACGGCATCTTGCACATAGAGGACGGTGTAGCCTAACATCGAAAAAATCGACGCACCGACGAAGAGACCAGCCACGACGAGAACTTTATAAGCCCGGTTTCTACGGAGCCGAGAGAGATTTGGCAACGAGAACTCACCACTCCCCTGCGACCCATCGTACAGGGCGACGAAGACGAGCACATACCCTCCCGCCAGAGCCGCGACAACCCAGAATCCGACCTGCCACGCGGCGATGGTAGCGACGCCCGTAACGACGAGCGACGCTGCCCCGCTACCCGCAGTGACCCCGACCTGTTTCAACCCCATCGCGAGACCTCGTCGTCCGTCGGGTGAACTGGCGACGATGGCGCGATTTGAGGCCGGCATCGCCGTCGAATAGGCGACACCCAGTATTCCGCCAGCGCCCAGGAGGAGACCATAGGACGGTGCGAGCGAGACGCCAACGGCTGCGATAGCGAGGGCGAGGAGTCCGACTACCATCGTGTATTTTTCGCCGAACCCGTCGACGGCGGCGCCGCTCGGAAACAGCATGAGCGTATATCCGAGCAACGCCGCTGTGAGGAAGACGCCGACGAGTGTTTCCGAGAGCGAAAACGCATCGCGGAGAAAGCCGGTCGCGGCGAAAATGGTGTAGTAACAGAAACTCGCGGCTGTCTGCCACCCCACGACTGTCGCGACCGATTGCCAACTTTTCGAGGCACGTACCGACTGTGACTCGGTTCCCATCGTTTAAACGTCGGTAACTGCACGTGGTAAGAATACCGAGTCCGGTTGGTTGTTCCGGTATCGGTTCTCCGATTTGAGCACTACGAGCGTACTCTGGTTCGGGCGGCCGACCAGTTCATTCGCCGTATGGGTCACCGACGGAATACGCGACGAAGGCGTTCTAGCAGGTTCTCGTTTATTCGAAGTTCACGGGCGATTTCATCGAGTTCTGCGTCGGAGAAATGCGAGTCGTGACGGGCCTCCTGCAACCACTGTCGCCACTCACTGCTCGTCAGGGTGCCTCGCGAGTCGGCTTCCCACTGGTCAACGAGGGCTTCTCGGTCGGTGAATGGGATGTCCATCCCACCGTTTCCCCAGTACAGCGGCGACAGTTCGAACTCGTACTCGTCCCCGTCCACGAATTTGACGCGGTATGGGTATCCGTTGTAAAGGATGATGTCGCCCTCGGCGACATCGTCCCCGTTCGGAAGCGTTAGCGTCCGTGTCATCTCGTTCGACTCGACTACGTGCAGTGCGCTTGTCAGGGTTTGCCTCGAATGAGCGGGAATTGACATCTGGTGACTGGAGAACCGATACTGAAAAATCGCGTCGGAAGCTACTGCTGAACCGTCAACGCTGGCGTTTCCGCCGGATGTGACAACAGTTCCTTCAGTTCGTCATCCAACACCAGCACGGTCACGGAACAGCCCTGCATATCGAGGGAGGTCATGTAGTCGCCGACCCACGCATCCCACGTCGTCAGGTCGTGGTCGTCCATCAGCGACTGTAGTTTGCGGTTCACGATGTACAGTTCCGAAAGCGGCGTGCCGCCCATTCCGTTGACGATGGTGAGGACTTCCGCTCCGGAATCGGGGGATAGGTCGTCCAACACCTGTTCGGTCAGTCGTTCCGTAATCTCGTCCGCGGACATCATTTCGACGCGCTCGACGCCGGGTTCGCCGTGGATGCCGATGCCCAGTTCGATTTCGTTCTCCCCGAGGTCGAAGGTCGGTTCACCTTTTTCGGGCGTGATACAGGAAGTCAGGGCAGTTCCCATCGTCGCCACGTTGTCGATTACTTTCTCCGCGACGCGCCGTACCTCGTCCAAATCCTCGCCGCTGTCGGCCATCGCGCCCGCGACTTTGTGAACCAGAATCGTGCCGCAGACGCCGCGCCGTCCCGAGGTGTACAGCGAATCTTCGACCGCCACGTCGTCGTTGACGACGACTTCGGCGACCTCCACGTCGGATTCCATCTCGGCCAACTCGCCCGCGGTTTCGAAGTTCATCACGTCGCCTTCGTAGTTTTTCACGACGTTCAGGACGCCTTTCCCGGAATCGCAGGCCTGAATCATCTCGCTGATTTCGTCGGCGGTCGGCGAGGTGAACATCTCGCCTGCCGCCGCCCCGTCCAGCATTCCCGGCCCGAGGTATCCGGCGTGGGTCGGTTCGTGGCCGCTTCCGCCGCCGCTGACCACCGCGACCTTGTCCGAAACGGGAGCATCCTTTCGGACGAGGACGTTCGTGTCCGGCAGTCGCCGAAGTTCGTCCGGGTGCGCGGAAAGCATTCCGTCCAGCATCTCGTCAACCACGGCGGATGGATCGTTGATGAGTTTTTTCATGTCTCATGCTAGCAACCACCTGTTGGCGCATAACGGTTTCCTCAAATTTGATGAGAAGTCCGCCGTTCGAGTCAGTAGTTCGAAAAATTTCGGGCGATACGTTCCGCAGACATCTGCTTCCGGTGCTCGTCTGCTCCGGGCTGCTCGGCCTCACGGATTTGGGCGTTCTTCTCGGAGTGGAGTCGTTCGTGATTCGGAGCATCGAAAGCGTCTTCGTCGTGATGATCGGTGCATTCTTGCTGACGGCGACGATTCGACTCCAACAGAACGTCAGCGGTCTTTCTGGGACGCGATAGGAATCCCTCTGTTGCGCGGCGAACTCCCACCGTCGGCGGGAGTTCACGCTTATACTTGATGAAGCGTTCCGTGCTCACAGTACGGACAGAGTGCTCTCGGTCCCGGGCGGGTGCTGACGCGCCCGCACATCGAACACGCCCTGACGAGTCGTTCTCGACGTTCACACTCCGCTTCGAGCGATGCCAATCTGGCCTCCGTTTCGGCGAGACGCTGTCGAAGCGTTTCCAGTTCAGCCTGCAGTTGAGCGCACTGGCTCGACTGGTCGTGTTCCGTCCGATGGGCCGATGGGTCGATGCGCGGTCGTCGCTTTCGCAACCACGGTTGTTCGTCCGACGGCATTGTGCTAGTCACAGTACACGCGACGACTGATTATGAAGCGGTCGGCGGAACCGATGCTCGTCATAGATAAATCACTTGCACAGTAAAGCCGAATGACGAATAGTGGTAGTTGTGTACACTTTTCGGTGGGTGGCGGTTGGCGCGAGTCACCGAGGCCCAGTCAGGTTGCGCACCGACACGGTGCGTTTTCGTTTCTCGCGCGAAGTCGACGTGGAACGGCAGTTGTTACGATACTGTTTCCGGTCGCTGTTTTGTGCGATTACAGGAAATATGAACAGTCACCGTTCGAGAACGCTGAACCGCACGACAAGCGAGGTGTAACACTCTGCTTGAGCGGTTTGCTTCGAACGAAGCAAATCGCTACTCAGTCGCGTCGTCAGGCCGAGTCGTCGGAAGTGGCGCGTAGAGGCGTTTTCGCGCGTCGGGAACGTACAGTCGTTCCGCGACGAGTTCCTGTTGTTTGAGTTTCGTCAGTGCATCCCGCGTCGTCCGGGCGGGCAGGAGTGCCTCTTCGCGCACCTGTCGCTGGGTCTGGGGTGCGTTCTCCTGGAGAACCCGGTAGACGAGTTTCGCACTCGGTGGCAGTTCGAGAAGTCGTTCGAATCGTTCTTCGGGGGTTGTGTTACTGCCGGAACATCCGGCAAAAACGACCACTGGTTTTCGACATTCCGTCCCCCACTTCGAACCCGAACTAGTTATTTATTTCGATGAGGTGTATTCGTATAGAATATACACAAGCGACAAAATATATTTAGCTATTCTCGGATTCCGTAACCACAAGATATAAAGATGCTATGGCGAATGATTCATTAACAAACTGCTCCCGCTGGAAAAACTTGGACACCCGAGATCAACTATGGCTGCTGATGAACCAACGATTCTCGTCGTTGATGACGAGAAAGACGTAACGGACCTCTATGCGACGTGGCTAGAGGATTCCTTCGATGTTCGACGGGCTTACGAAGGCCACGAGGCGCTAAACCTACTCGACAACGAGGTGAACGTCGTTCTCCTCGACCGCAGAATGCCCGGTCTGTCCGGCGACGAAGTGCTCGCAGAACTCCGCAACCGCGATTTGCGTTCCCGCGTCGTGATGGTCACCGCGGTCAAACCGGATTTCGACATCATCGAGATGGGATTCGACGACTATCTCGTCAAACCGGTTTCCAAAGACGACCTCTACACGACCGTCGAGGGCATGCTCACGCGCGTCGAATACGACGACCAAATGCAGAAATACTTTTCTTTGGTTTCGAAGAAGGCAGTGCTCGAAACCGAGAAAAGCGAAGAGGAACTCGCCGACAACGACGAATATCGAAGACTCGAATCGAAGGTCGAAACGCTCCGTAACTCCGTCGATGACGCACGAGAAACGCTCTCCAACCACGACGATTTCGTCGGTGCGTTCCAAGACCTCACGTAGTCCTTTTTGCTGACCGATTGGGAGCCATCCACCCAAAATAATAAAGGAAGTGACCTCACAGTTTTCGAACATGGGTGTGGATGACACGGACGACATTCTGACCGCGCTGGGGATGGGCGACGATGAACTACCGAAATCTCCGGCGTCGCGATTCGAACGCCGTCTGCTCTCCGCGATGGTAGACGCTCGGCGTGACGGAATGGAGTACTGGCAGTTGTTCGAACTGGTCGAGCGGTATCAACGCGCCGCGATTCGTGCCGCGTTCACCGAGGAAGAGTTCGGTTCCGACCACGCGGAGGTTAGTGAAGCGACGATACAGTACTCGCAAATCGTTCACGCGACGGCACAGGCGCTCGACGACGGAGCAAAAAAGCGTGGTCTGTTGTTCAATCTCGCGAGCGCGTACCAACTGTTCGAAGACGACTGGTCGGAACAGTAGTTGTCAGTCGGGCAAGAGCAGAGCAGTCGCTGGCCGTGTAGTCCGAAAGAAAACCTCGTGTACCCCTACCCGAGGTATCAGCGATTTGTCGGTGATGATGTATATGCTTTGTGTTCTCGATTCGTCGTGCGTCGCTTAGAATGCGTAGGTGTAGACGTTCTCGGCGTACTCCCTGCCGCCGAGTTTGACCGACGCCTCGTCGGTTTTTTCGAATCCCATTCGTTGGTAGAACTCGTTGCCGATGTCGTTGTCCGCGAGCACCATCGCGTTCATCCGTTTCGTGTTGAAATCGTGGAAATTTTCGCGGAGTCGTTCGTGTAACGCGGTTCCGACGCCGTTCCCCCAGTCGTCCGGGTCCACGTAGAGTCTGAGTACGTCGCCTTCGTCCTCGTAGAACACGGCGTGACAGAACCCGACGAGTTCGTCGTCCGTGACTGCAACCAGAAACGCCGTTCCGGGCTTATCGAGCGCGTCTGAAAGCGATTCGTTCGAGTACCACGACGAAACGGTTTCCGTGATGGTGTCTTCGTCCAGAATGTCGTCGTAGGCTTCGTCCCATGCTCGGTGTGCGATTCGCCGAATCGCGCCGAAATCCCCCTCGTTCGCGGGTCGAATCTCCATTCCATTCATCTCCGCCTTCTGTACGCCATGCGCCGGGGTAACAGTTCTGAATCACCAGCTAGGTTGAAGAAAGTAAATCCTGCTTTCAGCAGACAGTTCGATAGCTCAGTTTTCGGTCGTCGGACGCTCCCCATCGAAGACGAACTTCGTTCCCGATTCGATACCCTTCCGATTTGCGAATCCTTGGCGCATTTCGACCACGTATTTTGCGGGTTCGTCGCTCGAATACTGTTTGAGTTCCAAATCGCTCGCATTCGGTTGCGGGTCGGCCTGTTCGACGTTGATGACGGTGCCATCCGCTGAAATGAAGATGATGTCGAGCGGGAGAAGCGTATTTTTCATCCAGAACGTCTGTGGTTGTGCTTCATCGAAGACGAACACCATGCCGTGATTTTCCGGCAGAGACTCACGATGCATCAATCCCTGCGAGCGCTCGTCCGGCGAATTTGCCACTTCCAGCGTCACGTTCGTTCGCTCGCCGTTCGTGACGAACGCCGCGGAGACGTTCTCCTCCACGTTGGTCGTTTCCTGCGTCGCTGTCCCTGCCGTCGCCGACTGGTCACCGGATTGGTCGGGAGACTGCACCGACCCATCCGAGTTTATTCCGAGGCCCATACAACCGGAGCAGACGACGAGGAAGGCGACCAGCAGGGCGGGAGTTACGCGCATATCCACAGAAACGTGACCAATCGACAAAAACGTGGTCAATCACTAAAATCGGCCTCAAACCAACACTGCGACGACGAATCCGACGAGCAACGACCCCGTGACGAGCAGCTGGAACACCGCCGACGCGAGCAGTCCCGCCACCGCGTAGGTTGCGGTTTTCGCGCCTTTTTTCGCGTCCTTCGTCCGGTAAAACTCGACTGCGAACGTGGCGAGCGCGACGCCGAGTATCATCCCAACTGGACCGGTAGTCAGGAGTGCGGCCACTCCCACGACACCTGCGGCGAGCGCGCTCCAGAGCGACCCGCCACTCGCTTTGGCCGAAACGGCGCTCGCGGTATGCTCTCCGACGAAGGCGATGACACCGACAATCGTCGCTCCGACGACGAACAGGAGGCCGGGCTCGGAAAAACCCGTTCCCCACCAGTAAACGTAGATTCCGGCGAGCGACAGCGGAACCGCCGGGAGAAGCGGCAGGACGCTTCCGAGGACGCCAGCGAGGAGGAGCGCAACGGCGACGACGAAGAGCCAATCCATACGAAAATATTACACTCCCAAGTCATAACCTCACGGGTTGCCCGATAGCTTTTGAACGATAGCGAACCCACTATGAACAATGACGGTACTCGTCGCGGGAGCGACCGGATTCGTCGGCCGCCACCTCGTGCCCGAACTCCTCGCAGCGGGAAACGACGTGACTGCATTGGTTCGTGACGCCTCGTCCTACGACCCGCCGGAGGGGGTTTCGGTGGTGGAGGGGGATTTGAACGACCGAGACAGTCTCGACGGAATTTTCGAAGGAATCGACGCCGCGTACTACCTCGTCCATTCGATGGGCGAAAGTGGCGATTTCATGCAGCAAGACCGCAACGCGGCGAGAAACTTCGCGAACGCGGCGCGCGGAACGGACGTTTCGCGCGTCGTCTACCTCAGCGGCCTCGGTGGCGAGCGAGCGACGCTCTCCGACCATCTCAAATCACGGCGCGAAGTCGAGCACATCCTCGCAAACGGTGACTACGACCTCACCGTCCTTCGGGCGGCCATCATCATCGGGGACGATAGCGTGAGTTTTCGAATCGTCCAGCAGTTGGCGGAGCGTCTCCCGCTGATGATTACGCCACAGTGGGTCAGAACCGAGTGTCAACCAATCGCCATCGACGATGTCGTCGCGTACCTCGTCGGCGTGCTCGCCAATCCCGAAACGGCCGGTGAAACGTTCGAAATCGGCGGCCCAGACGTGCTGACTTACGGCGAGATGGTGCTGACGACGGGCGAAATCATCGACAAGAAAGCGACGATGGTTCCGGTACCCGTCCTGACACCGAAGCTGTCCGCCTACTGGGTTGACCTCGTGACGGACGTGCCGAAGGATGTTGCCCATCCGCTCATCCTCGGCCTGAAAACGCGCACCGTGGTCGAAGACAACCGGATTCGCTCTGCGATTCCGGTCGAACTAACGCCGTTTGAGGACGCAGTCCGGCAGGCAGTCGAATGAGCCGGACGAATCGGATGGAGCAGACGAACCCGGCGGACGGGATGAGTCAAGCGGAGCGCGGGCCGTACCAGTGGACGTACGAGAGCATCGTGGACGCGATTCCGGGCGTGACGCTTCCAGATTGGCTCGCGTTGACCGTTCAGTTCGTCCTGTTCGAAGGACTACTCTTACTCCTCGCGTGGCGCTACGACCTCTGGGGTGGCTTCCTCGCTGGGACTGCGGCAGTCGTCGTGGCCACCGCCGGAAGCGCGCTGATGCTCGCGATTGCGCGGCGGATTCGAACGCTGACGACGCCGAGAGTCTACCGGAAACTGCTGTTCGGGTCGAGCATCGAGGTCGTTCTCGGCCTGCTGTCCTACGTCGGACTGGTCACCTACCTGTTCGTCTACAATCCGCGGCAGGGTGGGACCTCACTGCTCGAATCGGTGCTCGGAACCGAACCACCGATTCCGGCAGTGTTTCTCACCCTGCTCGTCCTTTGGGACGTCTGCTACCGAATCGGAACCGCGTGGTGGACCAGCGTCACTGGGTTCTGGGTCGCAGTTCGACATCCGACTGACAGCGAAACTCGCGCCCGACTTCGAGAAGTCGATGCGCTCGTTATCGGATTCTCCCTGCTCCAACTCGTTCTCGTTCCGTTCGTGTGGGGCTACGACCTGCTCGTCTTCGCCCTCGTCGGACACGTCGTTGCGGTGCTGTTCGTCTCCGGTGGTGCGGTTTTCGTTCGCACCCGTGGCTGAACTATTTAACTGATGACGGCATATTTCGTGAAGATGGTAGACGATAGCGACCCATCGTTTTCGATTCCGCACCGCCCGCAACGGACGTATCCGCGCGGCGGTGGCGTCCGCTACGAGGGGGAGACTATCTTTCGCCTGTCGCCGGGGTCGGAGTGCTCTGAGGAACGTCTGACCGCATTCGTACAGGACGTGTTAGAGGAAGACCCGTACACCTACGGCGACTGGTTCGACCTGCCGGTACCGATGTATCTCGTCCGTGATCACGACCGAGATACGACGTTTCGCGTCGTCGTGAGGTACGAATCGGTCGAACTGCACGTGCTTCCCGACACGCGCTCGTCCGGCCTGCTGGCTATGTACCACCGGCTTTCCGACTGTTCAGGGCTTTCGTGGACGGTTTCGTGCGAATCGACACCGACCTGACGCAGGTGCAGGAGTACAACATTAAATACCTTTACGTACAGATGAAAACCAATGGCGCTTCACGCAGACGCCCACGATTGGACTCTCCGCACTGCCCACAACCGAGACGAGATGTGGGAACTCGCAGACGAAGACGGCATTCGAGAGGCACGACTCGCGTATCCTTCCGGATGGCTCTTTTTGACCCGCGACAGTGCCACCCGCGAACTGGTTCGCCTCGCCGCCGCGACTGGGGGCGAGTGGGAGGCAGAGGAACTCGCGCACGAACTCGACCAGAGCGAGGAAACCGTCGAACAGAGCTTGGACGACCTCGTCGCGCTCGGCGTATTTCGGGAAGAGGACGACGCCTACCGCCCAAACGCGGAAAGCGTCGTCGCGCAGACTGCCGAGCGTCTGCGCGTCACCGCGGACGAACACGGTGCGGAAGACGGATTCCGCGACATCGCGAGTCCGGAGGCGGTTCGCCTGATGTTGGACGCACTGCTCTCCATGGATATGGACGAAAAAATTACACAGGACGACCTCCACGAACTCATTGGGTTGTCCAGAAAATCGGTGTGGATGCACGTCGAACGACTCGCGAATCTCGGCATACTCGAAGCGTCCGGCGATAGCTACGTGCTCGACGAGGCAAATCCGGTGTTCGGCAACGTGAGAGCGCTAAACGCCGCCGTTCTCGGCACCGCGCTGTCCCCTTAAACGGTCTGCGTTTGGGACACGTCTTCGCCGACGTACTGTTCTTCCCACTCCCGGCGCGCTTCGATTTCTCGCGCGCCACGGCGGGTGAGCGTGTAGTAGTTCGTTCGGCGGTCGCGCTGGCCTTTCTCCACCAGTCCTTTATCGACGAGCGAGTCGAGATTCGGGTACAGTCGCCCGTGATGAATCTCTTTCTCGTAGTAGGCTTCGAGTTCTTCTTTGATGGCGAGTCCGTGAGGTTCGTCTAGTCCAGCGATGACGTACAGCAAGTCTCGCTGGAAACCAGTCAGGTCGTGCATGGTTCTCCCTAATACTACAGATTCATGCAATAGACAAAAGAGTGATGGCCAAACAAAGTGCACCAGACCGCTTGCTTGCGATTTATACGCCCGATTCTCCCGTCTTCTCTGGCGGCCAAAATTGTTGTCCAAACGATGTTTTCCCGCTCTATCCAAACTGCGAAGATAGTTTCCCGACCGTCACATCTCGCGTGGAAACCACGCGAAATTTGGATTGCGTCGTCCGGTGACACCACGACTACGACTGTCCGACACCGACAGAACGGGCGAACCGGTAAAAACCACTCCGGGAACAGTCAAGTATACTTTCTTATACTTTTGTCCTCGGAATCTGCATCGGATTTATGTTGCCATGTATGGTTTTGTCTACCATGGCAACACGGGACGAAAATCCCGACTTCGAAACGCACAGAGAGTCGCTCGGCCACGACCCCGCAGACGCCCGCCCCGAACTCGCGTCAGACCTCCGCTCTGCTGTCGATGGCGACGTTCGCTTCGACGAGTACACGCAGATACTCTACGCCACCGACGGGAGTATCTACCAAGCCCGACCCGTCGGCGTCGTTTTTCCGACCTGCATCGAGGACGTACAGGCGGCGGTTCGAATCGCCGCGGAGTTCGACACGCCGATTCTTCCGCGCGGTGCCGGTTCGTCGCTTGCAGGGCAGTCGGTCGGGCCGGGGTGTGTCGTTCTCGACTTTTCGCGCGAGATGAGCGAAATTCTCGACGTTGACCCGGATTCGAAACGCGCAACCGTCGAACCTGGCGTCGTGCAGGACGATTTGGACGACCACCTCCAACGGTGGGGGCTGAAGTTCGCGCCCGACCCCGCTTCCTCGAACCGGGCGACAATCGGCGGCGGCATCGGCAACAACTCGACCGGCGCGCATTCCGTTCGATACGGCATCACCGACGCCTACACCGCGGAACTGGAGGTGGTACTGGCCGACGGGTCGCTCATCCGCACTCGCGAAATCAGGGTAGATAGCGAGGAGTGGGACGAAATCATCGAAAGCGGCGGGAAGGAAGCCGAACTGTATCGAATCGTCCGAAAACTGGTTTCGGAAAACGAAGACGAAATCGAATCGCGCTATCCCACCCTGCAACGCTCGGTCAGCGGCTACAATCTCCACAAAGTCGTGTACGAGCGCGACGGCGAGACGTACATCAACCTCTCGAAACTGTTCGTTGGAGCGGAAGGAACCTTGGGCGTCGTCGTCCGCGCGACGCTGGATTTGGTGACCCGGCCCGAGGAAACCGCGCTCGCACTCTACTGCTACGACGATTTGGTTTCGGCGCTGTCGGCGGTTCCCGACGCCCTCGATTTCGATGTCAGTGCGGTCGAGTTGATGGACGACGAGGTGTTTCGGCTGGCCCGCGAATCGACCGAATTTGCGGAGTACGCCGAACCAATTCCGGAGAACGCAGAAGCCGCGCTGATGCTTGAGTTCGACTCCGAACTGCACTCGGATTTCGAGGAGGCCATCGCAGAGACGAACGCTCATTTCGTCCACGCAGGAGACGCCTTCGACGTGCTGGAAGCCTACTCGGACGGCGACCAAGCGCGCCTCTGGAAGCTCCGCAAAGCCGCGATTCCGCTCCTGATGAGCATGGACGGCGACCCGAAACCCTACCCCTTCATCGAAGACGCCTCGGTGCCGCCCGAAGAGTTGGCGGAGTACGTCCGCGAGTTCATGGCGATTCTGGACGACCACGATACCACGGCGGCGTACTTCGCCCACGCCGGAAGCGGGACGCTCCACATTCGACCGATTCTAAACCTGAAGGACGAGGACGGCATCGAAACGATGCACTCCATCGCGGAGGACGTTACGTCGCTCGTCCTCACCCACCACGGAGCCTTTTCGGGCGAACACGGCGACGGCCTCGCCCGAACCGAGTTCAATCCGAAACTGTACGGGCCGCAACTGTGGAACGCGTTCAAGCGACTCAAAACCGCGTTCGACTCCGATTGGCGGCTGAATCCGGGGAAGGTCGTCTTTCAGGATGACGAGGCAGACATGCGCCAAAATCTCCGATACGGCCCAGAATACGCCTCCATCGAACCGCGAACGGTTCAAGACTTCTCGGAGGAAGGTGGCTTCTCGCATCTCGTCGAACTGTGCAATGGCTGTGGCACCTGCCGACAAACCGGAAGCGAGACGATGTGCCCCTCTTACCGCGGGATGAAGGACGAGATGACGACCACGCGCGGGCGGGCGAACCTCCTCCGGGCCGCCATCAGCGGCGAGATTCCGACCGAAGAGTTGTACACCGACAGATTTCAGGAGGAAGTGTTAGACCTCTGTTTGGGTTGTAAGGGCTGTGCCCGAGATTGTCCGACCGGGGTAGACCTCGCAAAACTGAAAGCCGAGGTGAAACACGCCAGCCACCGAAAACAGGGGGCGAGTTTCCGCGACAAGTTCTTCGCCGAGGCGGAGCGCGCGTCCGCTCTTGGAAGCGCGCTCGCGCCGGTTTCGAACTGGGCGACGAAACTGCCGGGTGCCGGATTGCTCGCCGAAAAGACCCTTGGAATCGCCGCGGAGCGCGATTTGCCGCGATTCACCCGCGAGACGTTCACCGATTGGTTCGAATCGCGGGGGCCGCGAATCTCGCCCGAAATCGCCACCGAGCGAGTGTTGTTCGTCCCCGACACGTTCACCAACTACAGCTATCCGGAACCCGGAAAAGCCGCGGTTCGCGTGCTCGAAGCGGCGGGGGTTCACGTCCAAGTCCCGGACAATCTCGCGCCGAGTGGTCGCGCCGCCTATTCGGAAGGCTTCCTCGACAGAGCGCTCGACCGGGCCGAAACGAACGTTTCGGCCCTCGAAAACCGGGTCGAAGACGGCTGGTCTGTCGTCTTCGTGGAACCCTCCGACGCAGTGATGTTTCAGGACGAATACCGCGATTTACTCTCTGATTCGGCGGTCGAAACAGTCGCGGAGAACACCTTCGGCGTCTGTGAATTCATCGACAAAAAACGGCTGGACGACGGAATCCGGTTTCGAGAGGTTGACGAATCGCTCGCCTACCACGGCCACTGCAACCAGAAAGCGATTCGAAGCGACCATCACGCCGTCGGCGTCCTCCGCAGAGCAGGATACGAGGTTGACCCCCTCGATTCGGGATGCTGTGGCATGGCGGGGAGTTTCGGCTATCGCGCGGAGCAGTACGACCTCTCGCAGGCAATCGGGAGAATCCTGTTCGAACAGGTGGAAGCGAGCGACGCCGAAACCGTCGTCGCGCCCGGCGCGTCCTGTCGAACACAACTCGAAGGCCGTGGTGAGCGTCCGCCGCACCCAATCGAAAAAGTCGCGGCGGCACTGCATCGACCATGACTCGTTAGCGCCCGTAACTATTTATTCGAGAACGCGCCACGTTGGGTCATGTCAGCCGACACCGTCTCGGTTTTTCGAGACTCCTTGCGGGAACTCGATGTCGGATTCACCCGGACGACGACCGTCGAGTTCGACCGGGCGCTCTCGGATGCTATCGTCGAACCCGTATTGGGGACAGAACTGCCGTTCGACGGCGTTTCGCTCCCCGATTCGATTCCTCGATTCGAAGGACGTGATTCGACCGTTGACGCGCTCGAAAACGCGAAAACCGGCGTCACGCACGCCAGCCTCGCAATCGCGGACTACGGAACTGTGGTGATTGGGCCGACCGGAGCGGGCGAAGAACGAGTTAGTCTCCATCCAGACCGCCACGTGGCCGTCGTCGCCGAGCGCGACGTAGTTCCCGGAATGACGGGCGCGTTCGGCCGACTAGAAGCGATTGCACGGTCCGGCGGGAGCGCCATCTTCGCAACTGGGGCGAGCGCGACGGCAGACATGGGGTCGCTCGTTCACGGTGTCCACGGGCCGAAGAACGTCCACGTCATTCTCATTTCCGACCGATGACGGGGAAAGCCGACAACATCCGGAATCTACTGGCGACCGAGGGACGAAACGTCGAAACCAACACGCGAACGTTCAACAACGGACGATACGAATCCACCGCGGAACTCGAACAGTACGAGGAACTGAAATCCAAAGCCCGAACGATCAAGGAAGACGCAATCGAGCGTCTGCCGGAACTGGTCGAAACCGTGCGGAAATCGGTCGAAGCCAACGGCGGAACGGTGTATCTCGCGGACGACGCGGAAGACGCGAATCGGTACGTCGCGGAAGTCGCAAACGACGCTGACGCCGAACTGCTCGTCAAGAGCAAGACGATGACCGGGGAGGAAATCGAGGTCAACGACCATCTCGCGGAGTCGGGAATCGACGTGTACGAAACCGACCTCGGGGAGTTCGTCCTGCAGGTTGCCGACGAAGCACCGTCACATCTCGTCGCACCCGCGATTCATCGTTCCCGTGAGGACATCGCGCGACTGTTCAACGGTCATTTCGACCCGGACGAACCGCTCAAAACCGCAGAAGACCTCACGGCGTTCGCCAGCGACTACCTCGGCGAGCGGATTCGAAACGCAGACGTTGGCCTCACTGGTGCAAATTTCGTCGCCGCAGAAACCGGAACGCTCGCGCTCGTCACCAGCGAAGGGAACGCCAGAAAGACAGCGAGCGCGCCGGATACCCACATCGCAGTCGCAGGCGTCGAAAAATTGGTTCCGACAATCGGCGACTTACAACCCTTCGTGGAACTCATTGGACGCTCCGCGACCGGACAGGACATCACCTCCTACGTGTCGTTTCTGACGCCCCCGGTCGAAACGATGACCGATTCCGACGAAAATCGGGAGTTCCACCTCGTCCTGCTGGACAACGGACGGATGGCCATGCGTGACGACGACGTCCTCCGCGAGACGCTGTACTGCGTGCGCTGTGGTGCCTGCGCGAACTCCTGTGCGAACTTCCAGCACGTCGGCGGCCACGCCTTCGGCGGCGAAACCTACACCGGCGGAATCGCAACCGGATGGGAGGCCGGCGTTCACGGCCTCGACAGCGCGAGCGAGTTCAACGACCTCTGTACCGGTTGTTCTCGCTGTGTAAACGCGTGTCCAGTCGAAATAGACATTCCGTGGATAAACACCGCTATCCGCGACCGAGTCAACCGCGAGGGCGGTGGCAATCTCGATTCGGTGTACCACGGCCTCCTGCCGGACGACGAACCCGCCTCTCTCAACAGAGGAAAGCGACTGTTCGGTAACTTTTCGACGCTCGCCAAACTCGGAAGTCGTTTCGCTCCCGTTTCGAACTGGGTCGCCGGTTCGACGGCGACTCGGCAATTTCTGTCGTGGGCGTTCGGTATCGACCCGCGACGGGAACTGCCGGAGTTTCAACGCGAGACGCTGGTGGAGTGGTTCGCGGCCCGCGAACCACTCCATACGAATGAAGAATCAACTTCGAAATTAGCAGAACGCGAAGCGATTCTGTATCCCGACCCATATACGAACTACATTCTCGTCGAGCGGGGCAAAGCCGCCGTGCGAGTCCTCGAATCGTTGGGAGTTTCTGTGCGGATTCCAACTTTGCCACCGACCGGACGTGCGCCGCTCTCGCAGGGGATGGTCGAAACGGCGCGAAGCAACGCTCGGGCGCTTTCGGACGAACTTGCGCCACACCTCGATTCGAATCGGGACGTGGTCGTCATCGAACCGAGCGACCTCGCCATGTTCCGGCGAGATTACGAGAAATTGCTGCCCGCGCCCGATTTCGACCGTCTCGACGAGAACAGCTACGAACTGTTCGAGTATATTTACGGCCTGCTGGAAAACGGTGCCAATCCGGACGCGCTCTCGCCCTCGGCATCGGAGTCCGATGCCGAGGGTGAGGCCGAAGAACAAGTTACCTACCATCCCCACTGCCAAGCGCGAACGCTCGGCCTCGAACCGTACACCGTCGCCGTCCTCTCCCGATTCGGCTACGAAATCGAGACGACCGACGTGGAGTGTTGTGGCATGGCCGGAAGTTTTGGTTACAAATCCGACTACTACGACCTCAGCATCGCAGTCGGTGAATCTGCTGTCGAAAATACGACAACAGAATGTGTCGTCGCAAGTGGCGCATCGTGCGTCGAACAGTTCGGTGCGCTATCGAAACTGTCGCCAAACCATCCAGTCCAGTTACTGACTTGCGGTATTGAATAAATTTAAATCTACTGCCTGAATTGTAGGTGACGAACACCGAGGGCGACTCACCAGATGCAAGTTATCGAAATCACTTATATCGTACTCAGTGCCGTTCTCGCGGCGACCGGTCTTACCATGGTGGGACTGGCGATGCGGGCATATTTACAGACCAATCGTCGGTCGATGCTCGTCCTCTGCATCGGCTTTTCGATTCTCGTCGCGGCCGCAATCGCAACAACCTTCAGCGCGTTTCTGTACGATTTTCAAAACAGTCGCGTGCTGCTGACTGTGAACTACGGCGTTTCGACGATTGGGTACCTGTTCGTCATCTACAGCGTGACGGGTGCCGACTAAGCAGAAAACCAGCCACACCGCCGACCGACTAGCTATTTTTGTCCGCCAAGCGTTTGCAGAATCATGAGTAAACTCAGGCAGGCAGTGCGCGCGAGCGACCCCGTCGTCGGAACGTGGGTGACAATCGGCCATCCGGCAGTTGCGGAAATGAGCGCCGAACTCGGATTCGATTTCGTCGTCATCGACGCGGAACACTCGTCTATGTCGCTCGAAACCGTCGAAAACCTCGTTCGAGCGGTGGACGCGGCGAGCGGCGAAACGCAACCCGTCGTCCGCCTGCCGGACGACGACCCGACCCGAATCAAGCGCGTCCTCGACACCGGCGTTTCCGGTGTTATCGTTCCGATGGTCGAAACGGCGGAGCAGGCCCGCACAGTGGTCAAAGCGACGCGCTATCCGCCGGAAGGGGTTCGGGGCGTCGCCGGGTCACGGGCCGCGAAGTACGGACTCGAAATGGGTGACTACTTCGAACGCGCGAACGACGACCTCCTCGTGATGGTGCAGATAGAATCCGCAAAGGGCGTCGGACACGCCGGTTCGATTGCGGCGGTGGACGGCATCGACGCGCTGTTCGTCGGCCCGGCAGACCTCTCGGCATCCCTCGGTCGGTTCGGCGAAACCGACTCCCTCGACACCGAGATTTCCGCTGTTTTGGACGCCGTCGGCGAATCCGACACCGCGGTCGGAACCATCGCCCTCGACCCCGCCGACGTCGAGCGCTGGGCCGAAACCGGGTTCGACTTTCAGGTCGTCGGTATCGACGCCGACTATCTGCTGGATGGAGCAACGCGCGCGAAACGGGAATACGAGGAACTGATTCGATGACTCTCGTCTGCTATCACTGCGGCAACGAGACGGAAACCGGTGCGCGCTGTGCGTGTGGGGAACCGCTCTGGCTGAAAACCGACGCGAGCGAATTTTCGTGGCCAACTGTCGCTCGGTCGAAAGCCGGACTGTGGCGCTACGGCGATTTGCTCCCGACGGAACCGCTGCCGGGAGTCGGTCTGACGGCGGGGGGAACGCCGCTGATTCGAACTGAGAGAGTGGACGACTACGCCGGATGTCGGTTGTGGGTCAAAGACGAGAGCGCCAACCCGACGGGAACGTTCAAAGACCGCGGAAGCGCGGTGGGCGTCGCCCGCGCGCTGGAGACAACGGAAGACGAGGGCGACTGGGTCGGCACCGTCTCGCACGGAAACATGGCGATGAGCATGTCCGCGATGTCGGCCAGCGCAGGCGTGAATTGCCTCGTTCTCGTGCCCGACGACATTCCGGCGGAGCGCCTCGGACACATCACACAGTACGACCCGAAACTCGTGCAGGTCGGGGGAGAGTACGGAAAACTATACTACGACAGTTTGGAACTACCGGACGTTCGGTTCGTCAACTCCGACACGCCGTATCGCGTGGCGGGGCAAAAGACCACGGCGCTGGAAATCTGCGAGGCGTTTGCGACCGCTCACGGCGACCCTGCGGGGTCGCCGTTCGCTGGTTTCGAAGCCGAAAGTTCGGATTCTGTTTCAACGTCGGAATCGGTCGAATCCCGGGATTCGACCGATTCCCCCACTGCTCCCGACGCAATCGTCGCGCCGGTCAGCAGCGGTGGTCACGCGAGCGCCATCTGGAAAGCCCTTCGGGAACTCCGCGAGGCGAACCTGCTCGACTCGGTTCCGCGACTGTACTTCGTGCAGGCGTCCGCCTGCGACCCGATTGCACAGGCGTTTCGCGCCGATGCCGACGAGGTTCGTCCTGTCCAAGGTGAAGAGACGGTAGCCTACTCAATCGCCAATTCCGACCCACCGAGCGGTAACCGCGTCCTCGCCGCGGTTCGTGACATCGGTGGTGCGGTGCTGTCGGTGTCCGACGACGAGATTCTCGACGCGAAACAGCAGTTCGCCCGCCGTGCAGGGCTTTGCGTCGAACCCGCCTCCGCGACCACATTGGCGGGAATACGCCAGCTTTCGAAATCGGGTGAGATTTCGCCGGACGATTACGTCGTTGCAATTGCGACCGGAACCGGGTTCCGCGAGCAGGGGGCGATGCCAACCGCGCCACAATCGATTCCCCTTGCTGACCTCGCAGAGCGAGTCCGTTCGCTGGTGTCGGGCGTACAGCGCGCCAATATGTAGTCGGTCGCAATGATTCCTCCGTTGACTATCACCTCAACGCTCGTGAACAGGATGTCTGGCCCGTAGGGTTCCGTCACGGTTCCGTTCATCGGCCCGAGCAGTGCCTTCCCCTCGTCGCCTGTCACGGTATCACGGTAGTAAACCACGATACTGTAGTTGACCCATTTCGGTTTCACCGAGACAGTGACGTTGTCGCAAGTGTATTCGATGTCGGCAGTCGGCGTGACGAACTGATCGGTCGCTCGCTCGCCCGATTCGGTCGGATGTCCGGTCGCTGGCACCGCAACCCCGTGACCGAATCCGACCGCGATAATCAGTATCGAAACCGCCCCCTTGGTCAGTGTGTGTCCCCCAAAACCCATGCCACCATCACGCCGTCCGTCAGGTTAGGCGTTGTTGCCACCGGTTCTGTAGCTATTTGTCACACTCTATTGAATTGTCAGATTCACCGGTTTTTTCGGCTTTGCGGGATTCGTCGGCGAAAACCAGTTCCTCGATTTCACGGCGGTCGCCGTTCTCGTAGCGATACACCGTGTCGGATTCCTCGTCGCGGGTTGCTCGGTGCGACCCGTCGCAGAACGGATATTCCGGGGAGAGTCCGCAGAGGCAGATTGCAATGTCACCCTTCTTCTCGTCGATGTCGTCTGCGTCGATTATCCGCGGACTGGTTGCGGTATGTCTGACTTCGCGGACCATGTGCGGAGTTGTCGTTCCCGACACTTCAATTTCGGCGTGAAATCGGCGTTTCGGGGATTACTCTTCGCTGACCACTCCTTCCTCCAGAATCGTCTCCTCTGCAACCGATTCCTGAATCCGGATTCCCTTCGACGCGAGATGGCGCAACTGCTGGCGCGCGAACTCCTCTTCGCGCGTTCCGCGGGTCGCCAGTACGTACATTCGGGCGCGTCCGGCGGGGCGCATGGTTCGCCCGGCACGCTGGGCACCCTGCCGCCGCGACCCGCCGAGTCCCGACGCGACGATTGCGAGTTCGGCATCCGGCAGGTCGATTCCCTCGTCGCCGACGCGGGAGATGACGAGAGTGTCGAGTCGCCCGTCGCGGAACGCTTGCAGGTGTCGCTCGCGCTCCGGATGTGGCATTTGGCCGCTGATGAACGGAACACCCAGCGCGTCGGAAATTTCGTCACCCTGCTCCAGATACTCCACGAACACCAGTGCTTTCGCGGTCGGATGTTCGGCAAGCAGGAACCGGATTTCGTCCACCTTCGCGGGATTCGACGCGGCAATCTGACGTTTGCCGCGCTGGCCCGCGTTGGCATACTCGCCGTGATAGGTTTCGTCGTCCCAACCGACGTACCGGATTTCCACCTCGGGTTCGGCGACGAATCCCGCTTCGAACAGCGCGTCCCAGTCGGTGCCGATTGGCGGCCCGATGAGCGTGAAAATATCTTTTTCTTTGTCATCTTCACGGACAGGTGTGGCAGACAATCCCATGCGGTGTTTGCTCTGGAGGTTCGCACTTCGTCGGAAAACCTTGCTTGGAATATGCTGGCATTCATCGTACACGATGAGTCCCCAGCGTCGCTGGTCGAACAGTTGCCGGTGCCTGTCCATTCCGGCGGTTTGGTAGGTCGCAATCGTCACGGGACGGACGTTCTTCTCGCCGCCGTGATATTCGCCGACCTGTTCAGGGGAGAGCGTCGTGTGGGCCAGCAGTTCGTCGCGCCACTGTCCGGCGAGTTCCCTGCTCGGAACCAGAATCAGGGTTTCACCCGAAACGGCTTCCAGCACGCCCATCGCGGCGACCGTCTTCCCGCTTCCCGGCGGGCCGACGAGGACACCGGATTTGAGGTCGATAAACTGCTCGACCCATTCGCGCTGGTAATCGCGCAGGGAGAGCGAACAGTCGATAGCCAGTTCGTCGCCCGTCTCCAAATCTCGCTCGTCCTGCACCGGGTAGCCTGCTTCGTACAGGATTCGTTTGACTTCGGCGACTTTCTCCTCGGCGACCCAACTTTCGTTGTCGGAAACCGGCGCGCGAAGGTGACTGTCGTCCAATTTCTGCCGCGCCACGTTCCCCATCAGGTCGTCGCTCGCGGCTTCGAGAACCACGTAGTCGTCTTCGTGCGTGTAGAGTCGGAACTGTTTCGCGCGTTTCCACTGCTGTTCGACGAACTGCTCGATATCGGGCGACTGCTCCGGAAGCACCTGCCGAACCGTCCGCATCAGATTGTCGAGGGAGTCGTACGGCGCAGACCAGATGTCCTCTTGCCGAATCCGATAGCTGTAGCCGCCCTCGCGGGTCGTCTCCGTCAGGTGCGCGAACTGCGAGAGTTGCGCCCGGGTGAACTGCCGCGGTTGGTCGGCGACGATTTCCCGGCGTTTCGGAAAGACGACGATTCGCTCCCGGTCGGCCAGTCGCTCCCATTCGGTCGGGAACCAGACGACAGGGTCGCGTTCCACGTCGAGGCGGGACACCTCGCGCTCGTCAGCCAATCGTTCCAGCACGCGGTTTGCCTCCTCGTGCGAGCAGTCGAGCACCCGAGCGACTTCGTCGGCAGTGAGCACCGGACGACCGATGTCCTCGACGGCGTCGTACACGTCCGAAATCCCGTAATCCTCGTCGGTCACTGCCCTACGGTTGGTTCTCCCGCGGAATACCCGTTACGACTCGGGTTACCGATTCGGGCGACCGCCCGAATCGTCCACGTCGTAGACACCTGCCTTCCGCAGTTCGCCGCGCTTTTCGAGAACGGTCGGCGTTCGACAGACCCCACGGGCACCGGTCGCCTGCGGGACGGTGCAGTTGTTGCAGTTTTCACAGACGACGGCGGTTCCCGTTTTTTCGTCTCCTTCGCTTCCCTTGTTGCCCTCGCCTCCTTTGTTCCTCTCGCTCCCGTTCCCGAGAATCCGGGCCGGAAGTCGCGGTTCGGCGTAAAACGGTCGGCCCATTCCGACAGCATCGCAGTCACCTTCATCGAGCAGTCGGTCGATTCCGTTCCGGGTTCGGATACCACCTTCTGCGAGCACCGGAACCGAAACTCGGTCCGTCACCCGGCGGGTAAACGGGCGGTTCCACGCTGGGTCGAAATCGTACTTTTTCGACTGAAGCCAGTTCAGCAGGGCGACCATACTCGCCCGCCATTTACTTCCGAATGCGTCGGCGTAGCCCTCGCGAAATCGCTCGTCGCGCCACGCGCGGGCCGGGAACGCGCCGCGAACGATGCTCGCGTCCCAGAACACGGAGGCCTGTACCGGAACGAGCGCGTCGAATCCGACATCGGAGAGTCGGTCGCAGATTCGAACCCCGTCCGCGAGCGAGAGATGTTTTCTGACGAACGGCGGCGCGGTCGTCTCGGCGGGCACTTTCGTCACAATCGGCACGTCCGGGCCGACTCGTTTCCGAATCTCGTCGTGAACGAGTTCGAGAAAGTTCGTTCGTTCGGCCAGCGACCCGCCGAACTCGTCGGTTCGGCGGTTGTAAAACGGCGAGAGGAACTGCTGGACGATACCCATGTTCGCCCCGGCGATGTGGATTCCGTCGTATCCGGCGTCGATGGCGTGCTTCGCGCTTTCACCGAAATCCTCGGCGAGGTCGTACACCTCGGCCGTGTCGAGGACGTGCGCGTCGTAGGAGAGAAATCCAACGCGGTCGAGCGCCCGCAGGACGGCGGGCGGGCGCGAAACCGCGAGTTGCCGGAGGTCGGGATGTTCGGCGCGATAGCCCGCGTGCCACGTCTCCATGCTCCTGAGCCCGCCGTGTTCCAACTGGACGAAAATCCGGCTGTCGTGGTCGTGAATCGCGTCGGTTAGCCGTTCCAGTTTCGCGACGAATTTCGGGTCGTGCACCCGCGTCATCCCCGGTGCAGCACAGCCACCCTTCCCACGAACGATGGTTGCACCCTGACAGACGAGGCCGACTCCCGACTCCGCCGCGGGTTCGAGTTCCCGAATCAAGGCGTCTACCGCGTCCGGGCCGTTTCCGGCGCATTCGAGGAGCGGGGCGCGATAGAGGCGGTTCGGCAGTTCGACGCCCGCGATTTCGAGAGGGTCTTCCAGTTCGGGCACGTTGGGTTTGGATTCGTCGGGTTTCAGCGTAAAGGTTTGTGGCGAGATGGTGGCGGGCAGGCCGCTGGCCTGCCCGCTCTGTAGTTCGAAGTATTTCGACAACATAGCAAAGGTGATACTTTATAACTAGTAGCGAAAATCCACACCTATGGGCGATACACCTCGTGAACGACTCTACGAAAACGCGACGGGAATCACGTCGATGGTAGTCACGGGTATCTGGCTCGTGGCCCTCCTTAGCGGGCAAGGCTGGTGGCTCTACGCCCTGCTCCTCGGCTACATGGTCGTCATTCCAATCGTCTCCATGCTGTTCGACCAAGAAGACCAAGTCGAAAACTGGTGGAACGATTCGTGGAACGAACCCGACTGGTGGAACGGATTCGGCGGACTCGGGGAAGCGAAATCGGACAAAGCTGAAAAGCCGGAGGAACCGACCGAATCGAACAACAAAAACGCCCTCGACACCCTCAGGAACCGGTACGCCAACGGCGAACTCACGGACGAGCAGTTCGAGCGAAAGCTGGAGCGACTCATGGAAACCGAGACGATAGAGGACGTAGAAGACCGATTTCGTGCAGACGAGCGTGAGCGACTTCGGGAACGAGAATAGTTCGACAACTGATTTTCGATTACTTCTCCTGCTCTTCGGCCCACGAACTCAGTGTCTGCTGAACCGCCGCCTCACCCACCGCCCGCCCGAGAACGTCGTATCCGGCGCGTTCGCCGCGGTCGTTCGCGGAGGCGATGAGGCGCGAAACGATGAACTCGGGGGTCGATTTGCCGACGGTATCGAATCTGGGCTGGTAGTCCACGAGCAGTTCTAAGTTGTCGTCCAGTCCTTCCGCGAAGATACCGTCCTTCCGCGCTTGGTCGGGAAGCGGGTTCAAATCCTCCGCGAGGTGGGTGACGAAGACGCCGAGCGCGCCGCGGTCTACTGACAGGCCGACGAGGCCGTGCAGGAGGTTAGCCGCACTTCCGGGTTCCGTAATCGCCTCGAACTCGTCCACGAGCATGAGGGTGCGCCCGTCGTCCGTGAGCGGCGGGACGATGTTTCGAAGCGTGGATTCCAGCACCCCGGCGTTGAAACTGGCGTGTCTACGGTGGAAGACGATGGTGTCCGACATCGAAACCTGTGCGCGTTCTGCTGGAACCGGAAGTCCCATCTGGGCCAGCAGGGCGACCTGACAGAGCGTTTCGAGCAGGGTGGTTTTCCCCCCGCTGTTCGCCCCGGTCAGGACGGTCACTCTGTCGCCTTTCGGCGGCCCGGCGACGCCGTGCTCGCCGATTCCGTAAGTTATCGGCTGAACGTCGTTTCCGGTGGCGAGAAAGAGGTTTCGCGCGTCTTCGACGGCGAAGCCTTCGTCCACGAACTCGGGGCGTGTGAGCGAAAATTCGTCGGCGAATCGAGCCAACGAGAGCGAGACGGCGAGGTCGTTGACAGCGGAAACGGCGGCGTCGATTGCGTCTCTCGCGTCCTCGATTTTCGCTTCGAGTTCCGCCGCAACCGTCGATTCGCGCTCCTCGACCGTCTCGCGCTGTTCGGCGACGAGTTCGCGGAGCGATCCGCCGACAAAATCCGTGGCGTCGGTGGCTTCGCCGACGGTTGCATCACGGATTCGCTGTGGTTCGATGTCGGTTTCACGGGCCACGTACTCGACGTAGCTCTCGCGGAACTCGTCCGGGTTTCGCACGTTTCCGGACTGAACCGCTTCGATAACGTCCAACGCGCCACTTTCAAGTTGTTCGACCGCCGTCAACTGTTCGCGGCGGCGGTCGAGTTCGTCGTCCGCTCCCTCGGCGACTCGACTGCCGTCGAGTTTGCCGAGGGCACCGACCGCGGCGTCGAGGGCCGACTGGTCGATTTCCGCGACGGGGGCGAACGCGCCCTCGGTCGTTTCGGTCGCTTGCAGTGAGAGGGCCGTCTCGACGGCCGTTCGTTCGCTTCCGTCGTATTCCTCGAACGCGGCGAGCACCGATTCGCGCTCGGCGTCGGACAGGTCGTCCCACGATGTGACGGCGTCCATCACTGAATCGAGTCGATCGGTCGCTTCTTCGGGGGAGCGAACTGGCGTCATGACGCGAATCCGGTCGCCAGCGTCGGGCGTCACGGCGTAGTCGCTGGCGAGGTCGAGAAGCGATTTGTAGACGGAGCGCGTGTCCCGCGTCGCCAGTACCGCCATTCCCTCGCCGCCGTTAGCCTGCCGAAGAATCCGAGTCGCCCGGCCCCTCGACAAGCCTGCGTTCGAGAGGACGCGGACGTTGCTCGATTCGATGGCCTGAATCGCTCGTTCGACGCCAAGTTCGGTTTCGAGCAGGTCGCTCGTTTTCGGTCCCACGCCCCAGTAGTCCTCCAACCTCATACCTGTCGGCTGACACGCACCGGTATTAACGATTCCCGTTCGACCGAAATGTAAAGACAGTTGGTGCTGTACTAATATTATGCTCTCTAAGTCAGAATCTAAATCGGAATCGAGAATTCTTCATCTTGGTGACAGCCACGTCGAGATAGGGAAATCGGGGCATATCGAGCGAGTGAGAGGAGAGCGAGAAATTATAGAGAGCTTAGAAACGGCCGATTGTGTTCTCTGTGAACACGCACCCCCCGACCACGATGCGCTGTCGTCTCTCGAAACGATTCGTAAACGCGATTCGGCCCTCCCGGTTCTCGTTCTGACTGCCGACGAAACCGTCGTCCCCGACGTTCTTTCGGCGGGTGCGACCGACTGCGTTCGACCCGGCAGTCCGGAACTGTTAGCACATCGAATCGAGCGTGCAATCGACCAGTATCGGACACAACACAGGCAATCACAGACCGAAGCGCTGCTTTCAGGAATGCCGGACGCCATCATCACGATAGGCGAAGACGGCAGTATCAAATGTACCAACGATGGTGTCGAACGGGTTTTCGGCTACGAGTCGGACGAACTCGTCGGGTCGCCGTTGACGGAACTGATACCGGAACGCCTCCAATCGACACATCGGAAATCGCTCGCTCGCTACGTCAAAACCGGCGAGCAGCGGGTCAATTGGGGATACGTTGAGACGACCGCACAGCACAGGAACGGAGCCGAAATCCCGGTCGGGCTGTCGTTCCGCGAAGGAAGGTACGACGGCGAGCGAACGATTACCGGAATCGTCCGCGACATCTCCAAACGCAAACGGGTCGAAGCGGAACTCGAACAGTCGCGCGAACGGTATCGAAAAGTAATCGAGACGAGTCCGGAGGCGATTCTCGTCGCCGACACGGAAACGGGTTCCATCATCGAAGCGAATCCGGCCGCCGAGACCCTCCTCGGACGCCCGCAAAACGAAATAATCGGGATGCACCACTCGGAAATCCATCCCGTCGGGCGTCGGGCGTTCTATCGACATATTTTCGACCAGCACGCAGAACGCGGCGGCGTCACGAAGGACGCGACAGGTATCAACATCACCCGACCCTCCGGAACTGAAATTCCGGTGGAAGTCAGTTCGAACGTGACAGAGCTCGGCGACCAGCAGGTACTTCACGCGATTTTCAAGGACGTATCGGAGCGAAACGCGCGCGAGCGAAGCCTATCGAGGCTTCGCTCTGCGACGCGCGACCTGATGCGGGCGGAAACGAAAGACGAAATCTGCGAGGTAGCGGTGTCGGCGGCGAGCGAGATACTCGACCTGTCGCTCTGTGGTATCTATCTCGTGGATGCCGAGGAGTGTGTCCTTCGACCCGCCGCAGTGACGGGACGAGCAGAAAAGATACTGGACGAAATACCAAAGTCCGAGGCCGAAAACACACTTGCGTGGTCGGTGTTCGAATCCGGCGAAGCGACTGTTTTCGATGACCTGAGCGACAAACAGCGGGCGTGCAATTCGGAAACGCCGGTCGAAACGGAACTCATCCTCCCGCTGGCCGACCACGGCGTGTTCGTGGTCGGGTCGGTGTTCGAAACCGAACTCGACGAACACGTCCACGATTTCGCGGAGATTCTGGCGGCCAACGTGCAATCCGCGCTCGACCGAGCAGAGCGAGAAGAGACGCTGTCGAAGCACCGCGAGGAGTTAGAGGAACTGAACCGTATCAACGCGGTCATCCGCGACGTTGACCGAACGCTGGTGCAGGCGACGAGCCGCGAGGAGATAGAATCCGCGGTCGCAGAGCGGTTGGTGACGGTGGAACCGTATCAGTTCACGTGGATCGGCGAGTACGACGCCAGCGCAAAAAGCGTCTACCCGGTCGCACACGCCGGAGACGAGGGCGGCAAAGCGTATCTCGAATCGGCCATCAGGCCGAACGACGAGTTCCGGGGGCCAGCGACGAAAGCGTTGGAAACGGAGAACGTGGTCGTCATCGCGGACATCGCCACCGACCCGACGTTCGAACCGTGGCGCGAGGAGTCACTCGACAGGGGATTTCGTTCGCTCGCCGCTATCCCGATTCGGTACGACGAGACGTGTTACGGCGTCCTCGTCGTTCATGCGAATCAAACCGGCGCATTCGACGAGCGCGAACGGGCGGTGCTCGCCGAACTCGGCGAAACCATCGGTCTCGCGATTGCCGGAATCGAGAGTCGAAAGGCGCTCGTTTCCGACTGTGTGGTCGAGGTGGAAATCGAATCGAAAGAGGCGAACAACGTCTTCGTCCAGCTACCGCAGGAGTTGGGATGCGAACTCGACCTGCTCGGAAACACGCTCGCGTCGGATGGGGCGCTCCTCTGTTTCGTAACCGTGTCGGGCGCAGAATCTTCGGACGTTATCGACTGGGTATCCGGATTCGACAGGATAACCGATAGTCGCATCCTCCACGAAACCGAGACGGAGTGCGTCCTCGAACTACGGTACGAAAAAGCGCCGTTCGTCACGGCGCTGGCGGATAGGGGTGCGACGGTCGCGAGCGCGGAAGCGGACGAAGACGGCGCACGAGCGGTCATCGAACTCCCGACGACCGCGAACGTTCGGGGGATGGTCGAAGCGATTCGGGACATGTATCCGGATATGTACGTCGTTGCACAGCGCGAACGGGACACGCCCGAACCGACCGTGACAGAGTTTCGGACGACGTTGGGCGAATCGCTGACCGACAGGCAGTGGACGGCGTTGGAGACGGCCTATCTCGCTGGCTTTTTCGAGTGGCCGCGAAACAGCACGGGCGAGGACGTAGCGGCGTCACTCGGCGTGTCACCGCCGACGTTTCACCAACATCTGCGACGTGCGCAGTTGAAGCTACTCGGAACATTCTTCGACCGGTGAGGTTTTTATCATCCGCTCGGTTGTTCCGGCATGCGTCTCATTCAGGTCCTCGTTCCGGACGACTGCCGGGACGCCGTTCTCGCCGTGTTGAACGACGAGCGTATTGATTACGTTCTCACGCGCGAGGAAAGTAACGGCGACAACTCGGCAATCGTTCAGTTTCCACTCCCGGCGCAGGCCGTGGATAGGGTTCTTTCCGACCTTCGAGAGGCAGGTCTATCCGACGATTACACCGTCATCGGGAGCGTAGAAACGGCACGGACGCCGAACATAGAGGAATTGGAGGACAAGTTCGTCAAGGGTGGCGACGAGGACGACAGCATCGCTACCGACGAAATCCGCACGAAAGCGCTCGGGATGAATCCGAGTCCCGTGACCTACTACGCGATGACCGTGCTATCGGCAATCGTCGCAACCGCCGGACTCCTGCTCGATTCGCCCGCCATCGTGGTCGGGTCGATGGTTATCGCGCCACAAGTCGGATCGGCGATGACGGCGAGCGTCGGCCTCGTACTGAACGACCGGCACATGATTATCGACGGGTTACGCTCCCAAATTCTCGGGTTGGGCGTCGCCATCGTCAGTGCGACGATTTTCGGCTGGGCGCTCAAATCGGCACAGTTCATTCCGCCGTCGCTCAACGTGGTGACGGTGAATCAGATAAGCCAGCGCATTTCACCCGGCTTTCTCTCGGTAGCCGTTGGTCTGTGTGCAGGAGCGGCGGGGGCGTTAGGGCTTGCAACCGCCTTACCGGTTTCGCTCGTCGGTGTCATGATTGCCGCGGCGCTCATTCCCGCGGCGGCGGCGGTCGGAATCGGACTCGCGTGGGGGCCGCCGGTTATCGCACTCGGCGCGTTCGTCCTGTTGGTCGTGAACGCCGTTTCCATCAACGCCGCAGGCGGCGGCGTCCTGTGGCTACTCGGCTATCGACCGGTCGAAGGAACAACGATCCGAAAGGCGGCCCCGACGCTCATCGCTGTTGCCGTCCTGCTCGTCGCGTTCGCTGGGTCGGGGCTGGTGATGAGCAAACAGATGCAGACGGAAAACGCCGTCAACGAGGAAGTGCAGTCGGTACTCGAACAAGAGCGGTACCAGCAGCTCGAACTCGTGAAGATACAGGTCGAGTTCGACGACATGGGAACCCTCGACGACAGTCAACAGATTACCGTCGTCGTGCGTCGTCCGACGAACGAACCGTATCCGCAGTTGTCGGAGCGACTTGCGAGCAAAATCTCCGGGCGACTCGACGGAAAAACGATAGTCGAAGTGGAGTTCACCGAGAGCCAGCGGTCAACGGTGAAAACGTAAAGCCGTAATTGGTCGTGATGTGGTAGGCCGACGTTCCCCAGATGTAATCCTCGCCGGGCCACCACGTTCGGGCGTTGTTGAATCCACCGACGAGAACGCCGTCGTCCGGTTTTTCCGGGTCGGGATGGTAGTTGACGCTGCCGCTGTCGCCGTCGGCGAAATCCGACTGCGACCCCCATTTGAGTTGCCCGCGTTTGCACACTTTTCCGTAGGCGCAGGTCAGTCCGTCGATGGCGTGGAGGGTTCCAGTAGAGTGGCCAGACCGATACGCGACTTTTTCCAGTTTTCCGCCACGCGCTTTGAGTTCGGCAAGCCCTTCGCGCGTGAACTGCCCGACGACGGTGGCCGGTGAGACGCCGTGAATCTCGCTCGCCGGGCGAAACCCGTTCACGGGGTCGATACGGACGAAATCGTCGAGTTGGTAGCCTCTGCGAACTTCACCGATTTTCCGCGGGCCGTCGTCGCCGAAGGCGAAGAACGATTCTCCGTGATGTTGTTCCGCATCGCCCCCGAAAACGTGGTTCGAGGTGGCGAAAAACGGGGACGTTCCATCGTACATCGCGGGCGCGAGCGTTCCGCTGGACTCTCGGGTGCCGCATCTGATACCCCCCGGAACCAGTTTCCCGCCGAGCGAATCGGAACTGTGGTTCCGATTCGCGTTCGTCGAATTCGATTCGACGCGGCTCAGTTCGACTGGCACGTCGCCGACGCGTTCCGGAACTGCGCCACTCACTTCACTTCCGGTCACGTCGACCGAGAGCGCGGCGTTTCGGCCGCCGAACTCCCCCGGAACGACGGCGCTTCCGACCACACCCGGAATCGAAGCCGGGGCGAGTCGGCGGTGAGCGTCGAAAGCGGAGCGGAGGTTTTCGAACCAGTCCGCGGAAACCGTCGTCGTTCGGGGTTCGAAGTCGCTCCCGCGCGCGTACGCGAGTGGAACTTCGTTTCGCCCCGCCGCTTCCATATCGTCCGGTGTGAGTAACGCCGCCATCGAACCGAATCCGGCCCCGAGAAGCGTCGAAACGAAGCGCCGTCTGCCCATGGTTCCGAAACGTCTGTCGAGTGTCGAACGCGCCGCTGGCCGTCGCTCTCCGTCGTTTTTGTGTCCCATCGTGTCGTCTCCCCATTCTCGATACCCGGTACGATGGGCAAGTATTTGAATTTCGGCCGTCAGGTTCAGCAATCGACACGAAAAATTATCTGAGACGCGCCGGGAGGAGATTTTAGGCCTGCCGAAAAATGGGAAGTTTTACGTATCTTTAGGCGAGCCTAAAACATGAGTATGGTAGCAGACGAGTCGAAACCCGTCACCCGCCGACGATTCATCACGGGAAGCGGTGTCGCTAGCGCGGCGCTGCTTGCCGGGTGTACCAGTGGCAACGACGATAGTGATGAGACACAGACAAGTACCGGCGGAACCGGCGACGGTGACGGCGGAACAGGCAGTGACGGCACGACTACCCAGTCAGGGCCGTACTCGGTGTCGATGGAACCGGTCGGCGAAGTGGAGTTCGAATCAGTGCCGGAAACGTGGCTGACATACGAAGCCGGATACGCCGACATGGGTGTCGCGCTCGGCATGGGTGATAGCTTGCAGGCTATCGGCCTCCCGAGTCGATTCCATACGCAGTACTACGACGAACTGTCGGGCGTTTCGATGGACAAATCCTCGCTAACCACCCTGTACAGCGAAGGGGTAGACCGCGAGATATTCTTCCAACTCGACTCCGACGTTCACCTCATCGACCCGAACTGGCTGGTCAACAACTCCGCGTTCGGACTGGAGCAGCAAGACGTAGACCAAATCGGGTCACAGGTCGCTCCCTTCTTCGGTAACACCATCTTCCGCCGAACGGACTCGTGGCACGACTACCAGTACTACACGATGTACGAAGCGTTCGGGAAGATTGCGAAGGTGTTCAAGCAGGAAGAGCGATACCAGCAGTTCAAATCCTTCCACGACGACTACATCTCCGGCTTGCAGTCGGAACTGCCTGCGGAGAGCGACCGTCCGAGCGCCATGCTCCTCTGGCAGGCGGAGAACGAACCCATGGAGTTCTCCCCCTATCGCCTGAGCGACAAAGGGACGAACAAAAAGCAGTGGCACGACCTCGGCGTGAAAGACGCCCTCGACGGCACCGGAATCGAGGGCCTCAGCACGACCGAACGTGGAACGGTCGATTACGAGACACTGCTGGAGGTTGACCCCGAAGTCATCCTCCTGCGCGGACACGAGACGAAGAGCAAAGAGGAGTTCCAGAACACCGTCGTCTCGTTCATGAAAAACCACAACGTGGCGAGCGACCTGCAAGCCGTGAAAAACGACCGCGTCTTCCGCGGCGGCCCGATCTATCAGGGACCGATTATCAACCTCTTCACGACCGAGAGCGCTGCAACGTCGCTCTATCCGGACACTTTCAGCGGAAAACTGTTCGACCGTGAGAAGGTGGCCGATATCATCACCGGCTAAGGAGAAATCAGCAGTAACCACGAAACCAGCGGAACGTCAGTGTATCGTCAACCGAACGACGCGAGCACGGTGGGCATCGCGCTCGTGTTCAATCCCATATCACAAATTACCCTCATTTTTTACACAGCAGAGAACGAGAGAACACTCCCCGAAAGTCAACCAACCGATGAGCGCGAAGTGGCCTATATAATTTCAGACAAACAAATCTGAACTGAGATGAATATCACGTCGGAAGGCGGAAAATAAAGCAGATTTCGGTGCAGTACGGAAAACCAAAGCTCTTATCGGCGTTTAGGGAGACCTAAAGTCAAGAACGAGGACTCGAAATCGGCAAAGTGCAAGCAGCGGCACTCGATTCGACCGAGTCACACAGAGAGGATATATGAGCGAGAATTTCGAGAACGAGGTAACGAAGACGTTCGACGGGGCGCTGGCGGCAGTCGCAGTCGTCAGCACAGCCATCGTCGTGATTGGCGGACTAGTGCAGGTGAGTTTCGGGGCGTTTACGATGTCGCTCGAACAGGCGTGGGGGGCGGTGTTCGACCCGAAGGTGATAACGAATCCCGACGTGCTGATGGCGCTGCTCCTCGGGAACGAAATTCCGGTGGAGTTGAGCAGTGAAACCACCGTCGTCTGGAGCCTTCGACTCCCGCGCGTCCTCATCGGGATTCTGGTCGGTGCCAACCTCGCCATCTCGGGAGCCATCTTTCAGGCCGTCACGCGCAACGAACTGGCCAGTCCGTACATCCTCGGCGTGAGCCACGGCGCTGGTTTCGCCGTCCTGCTCACGCTCATCGTCTTCAGCGGTCTGTCGATGTTCCTCCCAATATTCGCCACACTGGGTGGCATCGTCGCGTTCATCATCGTCTACGCTATCGCGTGGAAAGGCGGGACGAGTCCCGTCCGCCTCGTGCTAGCCGGGTTCATCGTCGGAACGATTTTCTACTCGTTCCAGCGCGGCCTGTTCTTTTTCGCACAGGACATCGGCGTGGTGCAGACCGCCCTCGCGTGGACGACCGGATCGCTCACGGGAACCGGGTGGGAGCAAGTTAGAACCGCTCTGATTCCGACGCTGTTCATCGTCCCGATTTCCCTCGTCGTGTCGCGGCAGTTGAACCTCCTCCTACTTGGCGAACGAACCGCCCGGTCGCTCGGAATGTCGGTCGAACGCGTCCGATTTATGCTCTCCACATTGGCGATTCTCGCCGCGAGCACCGCCATTTCGGTGGCCGGAATCGTCAGTTTCGTCGGCCTCATCGTCCCGCACATCGTCCGAAACGTCGTCGGAACCGACTATCGAAAACTGGTTATCGGCTGTCTGTTCGCGGGGCCTGCACTGGTCGTCGGTGCAGACGTGGGCGCGCGCCTCGCGCTCAACCCCGTTCAGGTTCCAGTCGGCATCGTCACCGGACTGGTCGGCGGGCCGTACTTCCTCTATCTCATGCGAAAGCGACAACAACTGGGTGAACTCTGATGGTGGAAAAAGAAGGGACGGAGGGCGAAAGAACGGCTTCGAACCGGGATGTCGTCATCGTCGGCGGCGGTGCGTCGGGCCTCTCCGCCGCGGTGTTTCTTGCCCGGTATAGACTCGATACGCTCGTACTCGATGGCGGAACCGCCGCGATTCGTCAGTGCGTGCATCTGGAGAACTATCTCGGCTTTCCCGGCGGCATTCCGCCGGAGACGTTCCTTGCGATGAGCAGGGAGCAAGCCGAACTCGCAGGGGCGGAGATTACGGACGGGATGGTCGTCGCCGCCGAGAAAACCGACGACGGGTTTCGCGTGACGACACAGGACGGGCGGGAAGTCGAAACGAATCGGCTGGTCGCCGCGTCGGTCTACGATGCCGAATATCTGTCCGATTTCGAAGCAGAGTTGGAATCCGTCGAACACGACGGGAAAACGCCGGTTCCTGGGTTGTACGTCACTGGGTGGCTCGGGGAAGCGGAACACCAAGCCATCGTCAGCGCGGGCGACGGTGCGCGGACTGCGCTGGCGCTCGTCCGCGACGTTCGGCGAGAGGACGAGGAACTCTGGGATGAGGCCGCCGAGCACTACTACGATTGGACTGTCGAAGAGGGACGCTACAGCGGAACGAACTGGGAGTGGTTGGACGATTTAATCGCCGAGCACGCGCCGGAGAGTGCGACTCCCGAGAATAGAGAGCGAATGAAAGAGCGACTCAAGCACGAATACACCTCACTGGAGATGGACGACGAGGAGCGAGTGAAACGAGCGGAGCGCGGACGGAATCTCGTCCGAAAACACGTGGAGGAAATCGAACCATGAGCGAACGAACACCAGCGGACAAAAAACGAGAAACAGACGGTGGAATGGTGGCAGAACGCGAAAAAGGGAAAGCTGGCGAAGAGCAGAAGCCCGAAAACGCGAGCGAACTACGCGGAGTCGATTTGGAAATCGGCTATCCCAACTCGGGAATCATCGTCGAATGCGAATCCATCGTTGTTCCAGCGGGCGAAATCACGGCCCTCGTCGGGCCGAACGGAAGCGGAAAAAGTACGCTTCTCAAGGCGATGTCGCGGGAACTTCATCCCGAATCGGGAGTCGTACAGCTCGATGGCGAGGACGTACACTCACTCGGAACCAAAACGCTGGCCCGAAAACTCGGCTTGCTCTCACAGGAGAACGAATCCCCCGGAAACCTGACCGTCGAAAACCTCGCGTATCACGGGCGTTACCCGCATCGCGGCTTTTTCGAGTCGAAGACGGAAGAAGACCACGAGGCCGTAGAAAAAGCCCTCGAACTCGCGGGGGTCACCCATCTCCGAGACGAGGAGATGGGCAGTCTCAGTGGCGGCCAACGGCAACTCGCGTGGATTGCGATGGTGTTGGCCCAAGATACGGACGTTCTCCTGCTGGACGAACCGACCACCTACCTCGACCTGCGCCACCAACTTCGCGTGCTGGAAGTCGTCCGTACCCTCGCACAGGAAGAAGACCTGACGATCGGCATCGTCCTCCACGACATTTCACAGGCGGCCCGCTACGCTAACAACCTCGTCGCCCTACGTGACGGCGAACCATACGACTGGGGACCACCGAGCGAAGTCGTGACGGAGGAACTGTTGGCCGACGTGTTCGGCGTCGAAGCGACAGTCGGAATCGGCCCGGAAGGGCCAGTTGTCACCCCCCGGCGGCCGCTGTAATTCCGGCTGCGTCGTTCTAAATTCATCTCCATGAGACAATCATTACAGCAGAGTATTTACCGCACTATTATCATATTTCAGATCTGAATAACTTGTTATTCTGCCAATATTATATAAGTACAAATAACAACATGATTATCATACGAACGAGCCGGAATTACCGCGAGACAGCGAATAATTACAGTGCATCGAAATGAAATTTCCGGCACGTTCACACATAATAGAGTAAATCATTAAATCGAAAGGACGTGGTGCAGTAATCGTGGTGGTACTCGCGTTGCTAACGTCCGCAGCCGGGTTCCACCTCGTAAGCGCCCAAGACGCCGCACTCGACCTCGACGTCGCGGAAATCAACGACGAAGAGGAGTACGTCGTTATCGAGAACGAAGGCGACCAATCCTATGACCTATCGGGACTGACGGTTTCGTTCGGCGATAACTACGAGCGGTTTGCGTTCCCGGACGGGACGAGTATCGACCCGGGAGAGTCGATAACGGTCGGAACAGGGAGTGAAACAGCAACCGATACGGACTACAACGCCGGATGCGACGGATACGTTCTCTACAACGGAGAGCCGGATGTCGTTGAACTACAAGATGGAGATACGCTCATCACGGCGAGCCTGAGTGACGGCGACGACAGAGAAGGTGGAGAAACCGCACCCGGAGACGACGAATCGGATGATGGCGACGATTCGGATGACTCGGACGACGGTAACGACTCCGATGATTCCGATGACTCGAATGACGGAGACGACAGCGACGATTCGGGTGAATCGGATGACAACAACGATAGTGAAGACGACGACTCCGACGACTCGGATGACGAAGAGTCGGATGCGGACTGCTAGGAAATTCCGATAGCGCCGCTATTTTTTTGCGACAATCACGCTCAAAAACCAGTTCAATTGATAGATATATCCACCGTGTGAAAATATGTTGGAAAGCCAATATTATATAAGTGCTAATAGTTTCATGGATACTCTTATCAACCAGTTAAAAAGTCTATCTGGTTCATACGAACACAAATCATGGAACGAAACGGACGCGGAACGACGATTGGCGTTGTACTGGTACTGCTCGTGTCGGTTATGGGGTTCGGCCTCGTGAATGCGCAGGAGACGGACGACGGACTAAACATCAAGGTGAACGCAGAAGACGAATATGTCACCATCGAAAACACGGGAGAGACCTCGTATGACCTCTCGGGACTGACGCTGTCGTTTGATGACGGCCAGACGGCCTTTGCGTTCTCCGACAACGAAACAGTAGCAGGCGGTGATAGTATCACGGTCGGAACCGGAACCGAAACGGAAGGAGAGACGGATTACACCGCCGAGTACGAAACTCACATGCTCAACGACGACGACCCGGACACCGTCAGACTCCTCGACGGTGACACGGTAATCGCGTCGAGCGCGGACGAAACCGACTCCGACACCGGTGATTCGGACGACAGTGAGGACTCGAATGACGGCGATGATTCAGATAGCGTAGATGATGGCGAGGATTCCGACGAAAGCAACGACGACACGGACGACAGTGATGATTCCGACGAGAGCGAAAACGACACGGACGAATTGGAGGACACTGACGACACCGAGTCGGACGAGACGACAGACGATTCCGAAGACGACACTGGCGACGAGACGGACGACGGCGATTCGAGTGACGAAACCGACGAAGAGGCCGACTGCTAACTGATTCGAACGACACCACGATTTTTTCGAACTGCTCGATGTGGGAGTGCGAGCCGAAAACCGCTATTCTACAACCCCTGCCACGTCCGGGGAGAGTCGTTCAGACGTTCACAGCCGTCTTCCGTGACGACGACCAAATCCTCGATTCGGACGCCGAACTCGCCGGGGATGTAGACGCCGGGTTCGATGCTGAACACCATTCCGGACTGGAGTTGCAGGTCGTTTCCAGAAACGATGTACGGGCCTTCGTGTACGTCCAATCCGACGCCGTGACCGGTTCGGTGGATGAACTGCTCGCCGTAGCCGGAGGATTCGATAACCTCCCGAGTCGCCTCGTCCACGGATTCGGCAGTGACGCCGGGTTCGACAGCCTCGACGCCTGCCTGTTGGGCCTCGCGGACGACGCGATGAACCCGGTCGAACTCCTCCGGCGGCGTCCCAGCGAAGACAACGGTTCTGGTCTGGTCGCCCGGATAGCCGTCCACGAACGCGCCGAAATCGAGAACGACGGGGTCACCATACCCGATTTGACGCTCGCCGTGGCCGTGGTGCGGTTTCGCCCCGTTCGGACCGGAACCGACGATGGTGCCGAACGCGGGTTCGTCGCCGCCCGCATCGCTCAATCGGGACTCGATTTCCTGCGCCAGTTCGCGCTCGGTCATCCCGATTGCATCCTCGCCGAGTTCGCGGATTTCGACGCAGACCTCGTCTGCGACCTCGCCAGCGCGTCGGAGCGCCTCGATTTCCGTTTCGTCTTTTCGCATTCGGAGAGGTTCGAGAACCTCGCTGGCGAGGCCGAAAGTTGCCTCCGGGAGTGCGCTCCGGAGGTCTTGGGTGAACAGCGCCCACATCGTGTCGTCCACGAGGAGATTCCCTCTGTGAAGGTCGAACTCGTCGGCGACGTCGCCGACGAGTTCGAGGGGGTCGTCCCCGTCGCTCCACGTGCGGATGTCGGACACCCACGATTCGTCGGCGATTTGCTCGCCGTACATGTCCGGAACGACGAAAACGGGGTCACCGGAAACCGGAACGAACAGGAAGAGGTGTCGTTCTCCGGGATGTTCGTCGAATCCAGAGACGTAGAAGAGGTTCGTACTCGGGAACAGAACGGCGGCGTCGGCATCGACCGTTCTGAGTCGCTGTTGACACCGACGGGTTCGTTCCGCGAAAGCGTCCATCATGGGTGATGCTGTCGCGGGGTGTGCGTAAAAGTCTCACCTATTCGGCGGTTCGTGCGGGATTGGTTTTTCGTGCTCTACCGACCCGGAGCCATATACGCCTGAGAACCGTAGTTCTGTGACATGAGTCGAGAGGAGGGGCAACTGCGCGAGCGTGCCCGTCTGGCGTGGTGGGTCGTCGGTGTCGCTTTCGGAGTGGTGATGCTGTTTGTCTTCTACGCCTTCGCGGGGACGTTCGCACTCGGTCTGTTCATGTACTACGCCACCCGCCCTATTTACGACCGACTGGAAGCACGACTGGGCTATCCGGGCGTCACTGCAATCGCGTCGCTGTTTGCGATTTTGCTCCCAATTCTCCTGTTGGTCGCCTACGCCGTGGCGGTCAGCGCGCTGGAAGTCGTGAGAATCGCTGGGAATTCCATTGCTGGCTACGAGGGCGTGCTCCAACCGTATCTCGACCTGTCGTCGCAGACGGTTCGCCCACAGCGAATACTCGAACTCGCGCGCGAGAATCGAAGCCTGTTCACCCAACTCGGCGGGGCAGAACTGTTCGACGGTATCGCGAACATAGCGAGCGCGTTCGGACTCACGCTTTTGCAGTTGTTCGTCGCGTTGGCGTTCGCGTTCTACCTGCTCCGAGACGACGACAAACTCGTTCGCTGGTTCCGCCACCGAATCGGTGGCGAGCAAGAGACGGCCTACACCTACGGAAGGGCGGTCGATAGCAACCTCCAGACAGTGTACTTCGGAAGCATCCTCCATGCCTTCGTCGTCGCACTCGTCGCCGGAATTGCGTACAACCTCGCCAACGTCGTTGCCCCGGCGGGCGTGTCGATTCCGCTCCCAACCCTGCTCGGACTGCTGACGGGAATCGCCAGCCTCGTGCCACACATCGGGACGAAACTCGTCTACGTTCCAATCACCCTGTTTCTCGTCGTTCGTGCGCTCGGCGATGGGATTACCGCCCTCTGGTTTCCCCTCGCGTTCGTATTGGGAGTCGCCCTCGTGTTGGATGTCGCAACGGAGGCACTCATCAGACGATACACAGGCGGAAGAACCGTACACGTCGGTTTAATGCTGTTCGCGTACATCTTCGGCCCATTGTTGTTCGGATGGTACGGGCTGTTTATCGGGCCGTTGCTGCTCGTACTACTCGTGCAGTTCAACCGTATCGTGCTTCCGGAACTGATGCAGGGGGAGTCGATTCCGGCGGCGTCTGCGGTCGCTGATTCCGTGTCCGGCGAACGAGCGGCGGTGGGCGAATCGGGAACTCGGGATGAACTGAAAGGGAGGGAGGTATCAGAAACGGAGGCGGGCGGAACAAAGCCGAACGGAACGGAGTCGAACGGGGGCGATGAGAGCTAACCGGGAAAACAATGGGAGGCGGAGGACCGTGCAATATTCCCAAGATGCGAAATATATCATTGGAAATACCCATCATTTTTCTTTGGATTAGTAAGAGCTTTATTATTATCCGTCGGAGTGTCAGTACAGATGCTATTCGTGCGGGAAGGAGGTCAGAGCGAGGATGACCGCGACTTCAACATCGCGCTAGAAGCCTTGAAACGACAGGGATGTACCTTGTTGGTGACGGGTGCGGTGCCGGAGTACGTCACCGCGCAAGCGACGCAGCGACTGCTCGGCGACCCGCACCGTGACCGCAAACGACTCCTCGTGTTTACCGATGCGTCTCCCGAACACGTAGAGCGCAGTCTCCCGCCAAACGTGCGACGAAACGACGAGAGCATCGAAATCATCGAATCGGTTGGAGACGACCGTTCGACACCACCAGAAAGCCAATCCATCGAAACAAGCGACTGCGAGGTCGGCCGTCTTCAAGACGAACTCACGCGAGCAATCAGCCACTTCGATACCGTTTCCGACGGACTCGGTGCCGCGGAACTCAGGGTCTGCATCGACTCACTCGAACCGATACTCGAAGCCAACGGCCGCCCCGAAACGGTCCGATTTCTTCGCGGGATTTCGGCACTGGTTCGCGGCGTTCGCGGCATCGAACACGTTCACCTCCCCGTATCGGATGAATCGCCGGTAGTGCAGGAACTGTCTCCGCTGTTCGACGCGCGTATCGAACTCCGAAAGCGTGACGCGCTGGTTGCGGAGCAACGGTGGCACGTTCCGGGACACGACATCACGACGACGTGGTCGCAGTTGTAGCGTAGCCGGGAATCAGTACTGTTCTCGTTCCAACTCCTCCAGATGGCGGCGGATGCGCTTGAACTTGGAGACATCTACGAAAGCGTACTCCGCGCCGCCGAAGAAAGAATCCGGAATTTCGGAGTCGGTCAACAGCAGTTCGGGGTCTGCATCGACGTGGTTCACCTTTTCGAAGGGGATGACGCGAGCGAGTGGTGGGTCATCGTTAAGACAGACCACGGCGTTTTCTTGCACGAGTACGGCGTCGTACTCCTGTGCCTCGTATTCGTCCACTGCGAAAACCGTCGGCATGGGTAGTTCGACGCGGAGTGGGATATTAAATGGACGCGACGGAACTCGACCGACGACTGCGCGAGGAGTTTGACCCGCCCGAGGGAGCGCGACGAGTGGTCGTTCGACAGGCGCGCGACCTCGTCGATTCGGGCGAGTATCGAACGGACGCTGGCGTCGAACTGACCGCCGAAGGAATCATCTCGAATCTGCGCGACGCTCCCGAAGAGCAGTCGCTTCCCGAAAAGTGGAACTGGTGGATGGGGTCGCTGGGAATCGCATACGGCGGCTACACGGAGTTTCTCATCGTCCGGTGGGAGCGAACGAACTGAAAAACGGAGGCGAGAAATTAGGAGGGAAGTTGGCCAGTCGTCATCAGATACGCCAGTCCGAACTGAAGTGCGTTGAACGCGCCGTGAATCAGGGACGGAACGACGAGGTTTCTCGTGTACTCGTAGGCCGCACCGAGAATCGGCGAGAGGACGAATAGGATGCCGAGATAGACGAGGACACCCGTCCCTTGGCCCTGCAGTGAGAAGACGTGAATGAACGCGAAGATGAGGCTAGCGAGCGCGATAGCGGGCCAACGACCGAACGATTCACGGAGTCGTTCTTGGACGACTCCGCGATAGAGCAGTTCCTCACCCGGGCCGATGAGCAGGAACGAGAGCGGAATCAGGAGGAGAAAAACCCGCGGGTCTTGCTCCCCGAGCGTGGCGATTTCGTTCTGTGCCGACTGGATGCCGAAGGTTGCGAGGACGATAGAGACAGCGATGAGGCCGCTGTAGAAGACGACGAACCCACCAACAGTCCAGCCGAAATCGCGGATGGTCGGAACTCGAACCTTGATGTAGTTGAATCCTCTGCCGGTGTATCGCAGATACGCCAGCGCGAACAGGCCGAAGGCGACACCTTGCCCCATGACGATTGAGACGGCCACTGTGAGAGACGGCCGGTCGAGAACCGGAACGCCGACTGCGAGAAGCACGCCTGCGGCGAGCAGGACGAGGACGACAGCGAACGCATAGCCACCGAATCCGAGGCCGATGGCGGCGAACAGCGCCCGCGAACGCCGATTCCACAGTTCCATTATCCTGCCCCCTCGAACCATGCGATAGTTCGGTCGATGCCCGTTTCGTAGTCGATTTGTGGCTCGAATCCGACCCGTTCTCGAATCGCAGTCCCGTTCATCGTCGTATCATGTGTGAAGGCGTGAAGAATTTCGCTCAGTACCTCGATTCGCTCGCTGAACAGGGCACCACCTCGAAGCATCCACGTCGGGAGTCCCCTGACTCGTCCGTTCGTTCCGACCATATCGTAGACCTTTTGCGTGAAGGAGTTAACCGTCGTCGGTTCAGTTCCGACGGTGAATCGGCGGTCATTCTCGACCCGCTGCGTCGATTCCTCATCGAACGAAGCAGCCACGGAAATCAGCGCACGGGCCGCGTCCTCGATGAAGACGAACTCGTGTGGAACGTCCACAGGAGCGGGAAACAGCACGTTTTTGTCGGCGATGGGACGTTCGAACAACGGGCGCACGAGGTCGTTGGTCACGCCCGGGCCGTAGAAATCCGGCAGGTTGACCACCGTCGCCGGAAACGGCGCGCGAAACAGCGTCTCTTCGGCCTCCGCTTTGATTCTCGCCACGCGGGACGGCGGGTCGATTGGTGTGTCGGGCGAAATCGGTGGTTCGTCCGTCTGGGATTCGCGAACCGCAAACACCCACGTGTTTCCGGGATAGACGACGTGCGTGTCGGCATCACCGATGGCGGCGACCAGCAGGCGCGCCGATTCGAGCGTGTGATAGTAGTTCGTGAGCGGGAAGTTGATGCAGTGAAACACCACGTCTACGTTCCGAACCGCCCGACGCACGTTCAGCGGGATGAGAACGTTTCCGCGAACGATTTCGACGCGAGGCGTCGGAAATCGCTCGCGGAAGCGTCGTTTGCTCCGGACGAACACCCGTATTTGGTCGTCCGGGTCCGATTCGAGCAGTCGTTCGACGACGGCACTCCCCAGTGCGCCAGTCGCCCCTGTGACAAGATAGCGTACCCCCATTCGACTCTCCGAGGTACGATTCGGCTTCGAGGATACTGACCTTTGTGTAAGAAGAATGTTATTTTCGGCGAGAGGAATTCGATTTCGTGACGGTCGTCACAGCCGACGGACGAGGTTCGAAAGCGCGTCCGACCCGCCGCGCGGAATCGGCGTTCCGTGGCCCATACAGAGCACGTCGATGGTCGGGACCAACCCGGCGAATCGGCGGATACTCCGCCGGATTTCGTGAGTGTCGTAGGAGTCCCACCATTCCGGCGGCGTCAGCGCGCCGTCGCGTTCCCAGACGAGGTCGCCGACCAATCCGACTCCCAAATCGTCGTGGACGTAGACGGTATGACCCGGATTGTGGCCCGGCGTGTGATACGCCGTGAATCCGCCGATTTCTGCGCCGTCTTCCAACGGCAGGATTTCGAATCGTTCCGGAATCGGAACCAACACGCGAGCGAGGCGATGGAACGCGCCCTTATGGTGGAACAACGGCGGGTCGTAGGTTCCGGAAAGCAGGTCGGCATCGCGCTGGCCGACGAACACCGGCGCGTCGAGGTTGGACAGGTTTCGAAGGCCACCGACGTGGTCGATGTCGTAGTGCGTAACCAGCACGCGGTCGATGTCCGCGACTTCGTAGCCCGCGTCGCGGAGTTCGCGGCGCACGCCGAACCACGGCAGACCCGCATCGACGAGCGTCACTTCGCCGTCGTCCACGAGAAAGGCGTTCGCGCCGAAGACGGGAAAACCGAGTTCGAGCAGCCAGACACCTCTCGTGAGTTCCTGCGCCATACATCCGCTACGGCGGACGGGGACTTAACACCCGGAGGCGAAATTGGTAGGGAAATCAACCGCGTCGAAACGCCTTCCCGCGTCGAAGGCAAACGGTACGCCATGCACGTCAAAGCGGTCGGTGCGGGCGTGCTGGTCGAACTGTTCGCGGTTGCGGTCGGTGCGACCCTCCCGCTCCCACCGGACGTCCGAATAACCGCCGCGCTCGCGCTTCTTACCGTCGGACTCGTCGGCGGGTACGTCGCCGGACGAGTCGCCGATGGGAACTGGCGCGATGGTATTCGCCACGGCCTGTTCGCCGGAATCGTCGGCGGTTTCGCACTCGCGCTCGTTCTCGGCTACACCATGGCGACGCCGGGGAGTGAGGTTGGCGCGCTCTGGGGACTGAACTATCTCATAGCAACGAGCGGAATCCCGACCGATTTGGCCGCGGTGTACGACCAGCAACTGGGAATCCTATTTCCCGCGATAGCAGGGTTGCTGGTCGCAATCGAAGGCGCGGTCGCAGGTGGTGCGGCCGGAAGCGTCAGTGTGGAACCGCCCTAAGGCGTCCATCGGAGGATTCGGTCGTCTGCGTTTCCGGGTGACCCGCGGCCGTCTCGGTTGCTCGTGGCGAAGTAAAGACCGTCGGAACCGGCGATGACGCTTCGGATGCGACCGAACTCCCCTTCGAACAGTCGGTCGTCCGATTCGACCGTTCGACCGTCGGAACCGAACGTGACTCGGTGGAGGTGTTCGCCCGCCAGTGCGCCGAAGTAAAATGCCCCGTCGTAGAAAGCCGCGCTCGCGGGTGCGATGGCCGGGGTGTACGAGGCGAGCGGGTCGGTGAACGCCGGGTCGTCGCTTTCGCCAGTCACGGTCGGCCAGCCGTAGTTGTTCCCTTCTTCGATGCGATTGATTTCGTCGTCCGTGTCCGGGCCGTGTTCCGTGCTGTACAGAACTCCGGTTTCCGGGTGGAACGCGAGTCCTTCCGGATTGCGGTGGCCGTAGCTAAACACCGCTCGTTCGCAGTCGGGCACCGACCCGTCCGGTTCGAGTCGCAGAATCGACCCGTGGAGGGTTTCGAGGTTCTGAGCCATCTCAGGGTCGTCCGTATCACCGACCGTCGCGTAGAGGTAGCCGTCAGGCCCGAAGGTGAGACGCCCACCCGTGTGTCGCTGTGCGCCGGGAATGCCGTCGAAAATCACGGCTTCGCGTTCGAGTTCGCCGTCTACGAGACGGTAGCGGAGGATGCGCTGTGAAATGCCATCGTCTTCGTACGTTTGGAAGAGAAATACGGTCTGCGTGGTCGGGAACTCCGGATGGAGCGCGAGACCGAGCAGGCCACCTTCGCCGACGACATTCGTGTCGTCGATTTCGGCGAGCAGTTCGACGCCGTCGGAGCCGAGTCGGTTGACGCGACCGGTTCGCTCCGTGAAATAAAGCGTTCCGTCGGGAGCGAAGTCGGTTCCCCACGGAACTTCGAGGTCGGTAGCGACCGCCTCGACCGCGGAATTTTGCTGTGCGACTCGACCGTCGAGTTCACGGATTGGTGAGGAAGTCGTTTCGGGGTCTGCCCCGGAGGTCGTGTCGCCGGTTACGACGCCGACCGAGAGGAGGACACCTGTGCTGGCGAGAACCTTACGTCTGGTACTGTGTGGCACGAGGGGAACGATACGGTAAATTCATTTTAATTTTTTGGCTTTTTATTTTTATTTATTTGTAGAGAGTTCGAGACGACAATCAACCTGCGCAATCCTCTTCTGTGAAACCAGTCTACGCTGTGCCCATGGAACCGATTCAACTCGACGACGTTGATAGGGGGATACTCCACGTGCTTCAAAACGACGCGCGAAACAGCACTGCCGCAGGGATGGGTGAGCAGGTTGGTGTATCGGCGAGCACCGTCCGAAATCGTATCGAACGGTTGGAGAAGGCCGGAGTCATTCGAGGATACAATCCGGACATCGACTACGAACGAGCGAACTACCAGTTGCACGTTCTCATCGTCTGTCGTGCCCCGCCCGACGAGCGTTCGACGCTCGCGGATGAGGTGATGGAAATCACGGGCGTCGTCACCATTCGGGAACTGCTGACCGGAACCGAGAATATACACATCGAGGCGATTGCCGTCGATTCCGACACGGTGGATTCAATCACCGAGCAGATACACGAACTGGGGTTGGACATAGTGAGTACTAACATCATAAAAATCGAACGTGTTCAGCCGTTCGACCACTTCGGCAAGGAAGTTACCGAGAGGTGAATTTGTTGACACTAGTCACAGTATGAAAGTCTGACGTGGTACGGGTCGAACAGTCCGCGAAAACGGAACCGAGTCGGCGACGATGAATTGTGAAAAATTGGTACAGAACCGTCCAACAGCTGTTGTATGCACAGAACCTGTGGTGGGGATTCCGCAATCAGCTTTTGCCGACAGGGCACGTTAGTACACCTATGTCTGCGGATTCCGAAGACAGCGGAAAAACGAACGAACCACCTGACGAGCTTTCGATTACCACCACGCTAAACCTCCTCACTGAGCAACGCCGCCGTCTGATCATCGACACCTTGCAGCAAAACGAACCGCCGCTCGCAGTGGCGGATTTAGCCAAAGAGGTGACGATACGCGAAAACGACACTTCGATGCCGGAAGTCGATGACGACGAAGTGCTGCGAACCTACATGAGTCTCTATCACAACCACATTCCGCGGTTGGTAGACGCCGAGGTTGTAGAGTACGAGCAAGAGCGGGATGTGGTGGGGCTGTCGAAACATTCCGAGCAGGTGGCGGACGTTCTGTCCGCGATTTCGGACAGCGAACTGAGAAATGAAGAGTCGGCGTAACGGCAGTTCGAACTCGAAGTAACTCCTGCCGAAAGTCGTTGTTTCGAGAGCGAGAGCTGTCACGAGCAATACCCATAGATGTCACTCTCCCTTCCGTACTCTTGTCAATCCCATACCCACGAATCCCGTAGCCGCCAATCCTGCACACGCGACCCACCTATTTGAGTTCGACCGAAACCGCGGTTTCCGGGTCGTCCGCTCCGCGAACATACCGAACTTTATCATCGCGAACCACATCGAAAACCCGGAACGAAATCACTAATCGACCCGCCGAAACTGTTGCCCGGAGAACCGGCCCGCGGGTGGTTATGGCAACGTATGGCGGGGCGGGAACCGGTGTGGCCTGCATCGAAAATCCGCCAGCTGACACCGCTCCGGAGAGGATCGTTGGGAACTCCGCCAGCAGGCCGGATTCGCGGAGTTCGTGTGAGAACGGTTCGACAACCGCCTCTCGGTCGGTCGTCGAACGTTCTCCATCGGTTGTCGCGTTCGTTCCGTCAGCCGTCGCCTCGTTGTTCCACGATTCGGCGACGGAATCCGCACAGCGAAGGAGAGACGTGACAGTTTCCATGTGCTCCGAGAGGACGTATCTTCGGACGGCTAGTTCCGGGTCGGTCATCGCTCGAAAGCGCGTCACGGGAGTACAAAGCCGTGTCGGACGATAGCTATCCACATCGAGAAAGCTTATATCCGAAATGGACAGAACTACCGATGGAATGAAACGAATTCTCTCCCGCGTTGGAGTTGGCTCCGCTCGCGTCGATACCGTCCTCCCCAAAACGACGCTCACCGCCGGTGAGTCGGTCGAAGCCGAGGTTCACGTCGAAGGTGGTTCGACAGAACAGGAAGTCGATGCAATCTACTTCGCCCTGCTGACGCGGTACAAAACCGACGACAGCACCCGAACCGGCGTCATCGACAAGTTCCAAGTCGCCGACCCGTTCACCATCGGCCCGGACGAGGAGAAGACCTTCCCGATTACCATCGACGTTCCAGTCGATACGCCCGTCACGGTCGGTCGAACGAACGTCTGGCTCGAAACCGGACTGGACATCGACTGGGCGGTTGACCCTGACGACAAAGACCCGGTACAAATCGACCCCGGCCCACAGCTTTCGACGTTCCTCGATGCACTCGATTCCCTCGGCTTCACGCTTCGAACCGCCAAATGCGAGAAAGCGCCGGGAAGCATCTTCCCGGGCAAGTTCGTACAGGAATTGGAGTTCGTTCCCCACTCCGGCCCGTTCTCGGGCAAACTGGACGAACTCGAAGTCGTTCCGACTGAAACCCAAAACGGATTGGAAGTCAGGCTGGAAATCGACCGACGAGGCGGTCTGCTCGCCGAAATGGCGGACATAGACGAGCGATGGACACAGCTTTCGTTTACGAACGAGAGCGTGAGCCAAATCGAGTCGAAACTCCACACCGAAATCGAGCGACACGCCTGATTGACGCGGTCAGGTACGCTTCGTAAACATCCTCTACCCGGAGAGAGCGACTGTCAGTCGCTCTCTCCGGAAAAGCGAACGCGACAAATGCGGTCGCTTCGTACTTGCGAACGTGAGCGACAGCCCCGAAAAGCCGCTTCGAGTGGAAGACGGCGATGAACTCCACGAGGTTATCGACGACCACGACCTCGTGTTGGTCGATTGCTACACGAAAGGATGCACGCTCTGTCAAGCCATCGAACCGGTGGTCGGCAACGTGGCTCGCGCAACCGACGCGACAGTGGTGATGGTCAACCCCGGAAACGACCTTTCACTGGTGGAAACGTACGATATTCGGAGCGTTCCGACACTCCTTCTGTTCGAAGACGGCGACCTCGTCGGGAGAATGGCGGACGGCTTTCAGGGAACCGATGCGGTAGTGGGGTTCGTGGAAGAAGCTGCGAATTGACTGCTCGATTTCGTGCGTTACTTTCACACGATATGTATGTTATCATCTATCGTAGGGCAAAAAGCCTATAAATACCCACGTGTGATTGTTTATCACAGATGGTAGTTGAAACGATTCCGCTGTTCGGGCCAATTCCCGGTGGGATGGAACTCGCGGTGATTCTCCTCATCGCAGTCCTCCTCTTCGGTGCAAACAAGATTCCAAAACTCGCACGCTCGACGGGCGAAGCGATGGGCGAGTTCAAGAAAGGGCGTCAGGAAGTCGAAACCGAACTCCGCGAGATGCAGGAGTCCGACTCGACGACCGAGACGAGAAACGATTCGGCCGTCGAAGCGGACGCGGAAGTTTAAACGGATTCGGGGGGACCGGGAACACCCGGCCCGACGGTGTTTTTCGAGGAAGTTCGACGATGAGTGGCAACTACACGAAGACGGCAACCTCGCCGCCCGACCACAACGGAAAAGTCACTCACCCGCCAACGGAAGGGTATGGCCGACGACACGACAGAGGCAGACGGCGAGGAATCGAGCGAGAGTTCAACAGGGTCGGGGTCGGGACTCAAAACGCTCTTGCTCCTCGGATTTTCGTTCATCGCGGGCTACCTTTTCGCGAAGAAGGGAAGCAAGCCGAATCTACGCGAAGAACTCGGCGATCTCGGGCGGAGTGGCGGGCCGATGGAAATCGAAATCGAGGATACGGACAGCAGTGCCGAGGCCGAAGAAGACGAATGGGAAGTGGAAGAGGAAACGGAAGACAGTGAAGAAGTCGAAAGCGAGGAAGAAGGAGTAGACGAAAGCGAAGACGAGGACGAAGCAGAAACCGAGGAAGAAGAGACAGAAGACGAAACGGAAGAAGCGGAAGACGAAGAAACCGACGACAACGAAGACGACGAAGAGTAGCTCAGTAACCGGTTGCAGTCCCGTCTTTTCGCGGTTCAGTCGCCCCGGAAAGCACACCGTTTTCGTTTCGCACGATTTGCGCACCGCCGAAGAGCGACGGCGGAAGCACTCGCACGTCGTGTCCTTTTCGGACGAGTTTTGACGAGAGATTGCCGTCGGTTCGTCCCTCGACTGCGAGCGTTCCTTCTTCTCGGTAGCGCCAGCGCGGGTAATCCAGCGCCGCCTGTAGCGGCATGTCGTAATCCACGATGTTCGAAATGACCTGCGCGTGACCCTGCGGTTGCATGTAGCCACCCATGACACCGAAGGCGGCCCAATCGTCCTCGCCGAATTTGGCGAGCGCGGGAACGAGCGTGTGGAACGGACGCTTTCCGGGTTCGAGGCTGTTCGGATGGTCGGGGTCGAGTGAGAACGACGCCCCGCGATTTTGGAGGGCAATTCCGGTGTCGCCAGCGACGAGTCCCGAGCCAAACCCGGCAAATCGGGAGTTGATGTAGGAAACGACGTTGCCCTCGTCGTCCGCGACACAGAGTAGGACGGTGTCGGCGTCTTCTGCGTGAGCATCTGGAACCCCGAAGGAAACGTCGTGGTTCGCCGTTTTGCCGATGTGTTCTGCTCGCGTTTTCGCCCACGAATCGGAGGCGAGCGGTGGGATTTCCTCGTATTCCGGGTCGGTGATGTAGCGGTGACCGTCGTGGAAGGCGAGTTTCATCGCCTCTGCGAAGTAGTGAATGCGCTCCGGGGAGTCGAGTGGGTGTTCGCCTGCACCGATTTCCTCCGCGATGTTGAGGGCTTCGAGGGCGATGAGACCCTGATTGTTCGGCGGGAGTTCGAAAATTTCTGCCCCTCGGTACGTGGTCGAAACCGGGTCGATGAACTCGGGTTCGAACTCGGCGAGGTCGTCCACCGTCAGGAAACCGCCCTGCGATTGGACTTCTTCGGCGATTTTCTCGGCGATGTCGCCTTCGTACAGCACGTCAGCACCCTCTTCCGCGATTCGGCGAAGACTTTCACCGAGTCGCGGTAGTGTCATCGTTTCGCCGACTTCAGGCGCGTTGCCGTCCTTCAAAAATGCTTCCCGAGCGTGGTCGGAGGTAAAGAGACTCTCCGCACCAGTCCAGTGGGAGGCGATGACTTCCGAGACGGGGTAGCCGCCGATTGCGTAGTCGATAGCCGGTTGGAGTGCATCGTCGAGCGAGAGATTTCCGAGTTGCTCAACGGTCGCCTCCCACCCGCGCGCAGTTCCGGGAACGGTTACTGCGTGCGGGCCGAGGAAGGGCATTCCGAGGTCGTCGGTGTCGTCGGTTTCATCGACCGCATAACCACGATTTTCGGGATACCACGCAGACGGGTCGTCGTGGGTTTCGATGGACGAACGAACGTTTTCGATGGTTGCGGCGGTGGGCGCACCGCCGCAACTTCGCATCGCGCCGACTTCGCCGTCCGCGGTTCGGTACAGCGCGAACACGTCCCCGCCGAGTCCGGTACTCGTCGGTTCGACGACGTTGAGCGCCGCGGCGGTGGCGACTGCGGCGTCGAACGCGTTGCCTCCATCTTGAAGAATCGAAACGCCTGCCTGCGCCGCGAGCGGTTGGCTCGTGGCTACGATTCCGTTCGGCGCGTAGGCGGTAGAACGTCGGGATGAGAATCTGTCCAAATCTGGATTCGTCATACCATGCCATACTCGGAAGGAGGCCTAAAGTACCCACCAAATAGTTTCGGGGGCGGGCTTAGGAGAGGGTGGTGCGTCCGAAATCGTATGACGTTCTCGATTTGTGTCCGGGAAAAAGGAGATGAAGAAACCAGTTTCGGCGTCGCCGTTTCGACCGACGCACCCGCTGTCGGGGCGCTCGCGCCCTGCATCAGCCACGACGGAGTTATCAGCACGCAGAGTTTCGTCAACGTCCGACTCGGGCGGCGCGGCATCGCGCTCCTCCCGGACATTGCGGTAAACGACGCGCTGGAAGGCTTGCTCGCACAGGACGACCACGGCCACCTCCGACAGGTTCACGGACTTGACGCGCGGGGCAACGCCTTTGCCTACTCCGGGGATGGGTGTGACGGGTGGTTCGGACATCAGGTTCACGAGGAACACGACCTGACTGTCGCCGGAAACATGCTCGTCGGCGAGGAAACGCTGGACGCGCTAGTCGAAACCTTCCTGGCGAGCGAAGGGGACCTCGTCTCCCGACTCATCGACGCGCTGGCCGCCGGAAAGGAAGCAGGTGGCGACAAGCGCGGCCACACGTCCGCGGCGGTGATGGTGAAAGCCCCGCAGACGATGGCGCACCACGATTTGCGGGTCGATGCGCACGAGGAACCAATCTCGGAACTACGAAGCGTCTACGAGACGGCAAAATCAGCGAGTGATGGATTCAGCGAGTCCTCAAAGGAGCGGATTTTCGACTGAAAATCCGCGAACAAGCGGATGTTCGTTAGACATCAATTGACATACGTGTGAGTTATATTAATAAATAAAAAATAATATATTCATCTCGGATACATCGCTCTCATGGATTTACAACTCGACGGAAAACGAGCGTACGTGATGGCGGCGAGTAGCGGTCTGGGGCGCGCAGTCGCCGAAGAACTGGTTCGGGAGGGCGCGAGCGTCGTCATCTCGTCGCCCGCCGTGAACTACATCACAGGTGCCGTGCTTCCGGTTGACGGTGGATGGCATCGACACGCATTTTAGCTGATTGTACGCGGTAATATGCAGTATTTTCCGAGGCGTATTGTGTCGGTCGAACGTGCGACATTTCACCCAAGATTTATCCCGCAGATTCGCCTCTTGTCGAGTGATAGCGATGGGCCTGTTCAAGAACCTCGGTCGGAAAGTAGAGGAGTTCAAGAAAACCTCCGAGTCCATCGCGGCCGAGGAGGCGAAATACGAGTGTGAGAACTGCGAAAAGCGGTTCTACGTCGAGAAATCCGAATGTCCGGAGTGCGGAGGAAACGTCGTCTCGCGGGACGACGAATCGGACTCGGCCAGTTCCGACGAGGAGCAGACGGAACCGAGAGACGACTAAGTGTTATTTTCGGCCTGCACGCGATGGCAGGCCGCGACGTGGCCCTCGCCTGCTGACACTGGCTGCGGCGTTTCCCGCTCGCAGGGCGACGGGAACGCCGCAGTCACGACCTCTTCCGCCCGTTCGCGCTGTTCAGTTGCCAGCGCGTCTCCAGCCTCCCAAACTGCATCCGCCGCGTTCGGCGGCAGGTCTGCCGGATTGCAGGGAAGGAGTTGCTCAACGAGATACGACGCGACGGTTTCGTCGTCGGTATTCTTCCCCTCCGCCGACAGTCGGGTTTTGGCCGCGTCCGGGTCGAGTTCGCCTGACAGGACGCGGTTTCGGAACGTGAATGCAGCCCGGAAATTCTCCTCGCTTCCGGCCCAATCTTCCGGTGGAATCACCATCGGACAGCGCGTGTGGAACCGGCATCCGGTCGGCGGATTCAGCGGCGAAGGAACCGTCCCTTCGAGGATAATTCGGTCGTCGCGGTCGCCGGGATCGATTCGCGGCACCGCCGACAGCAGCGATTTCGTGTAGGGGTGCTGTGGATCGTCGTACAGTTCCTCGACGGGCGCGGTTTCCACGACCTTTCCGAGGTACATCACCGCCACGCGGTCCGCGACGTGGCGAACCACGGAGAGGTTGTGCGCGATGAACACGAGCGACAGGCCGAAATCGTCCTGCAGTTCGTCTAGCAGGTTGAGGATTTGTGCCTGCACCGACACGTCCAGCGCGGACACCGGTTCGTCCGCGATGATGAGATCCGGTTCCAGCGACAGCGCGCGAGCGATGCCCACGCGCTGTTGCTGGCCACCGGAAAACTGGTTCGGGTAGCGGTCGATGTGCGCCGGTTTGAGTCCGACTCGCTGGAGCAGTTCCTTCGCGCGTTCCAATCGTTCCTCGCCGTCCGCACCGATTCCGTGAACCTCCATCGGTGCGGTGAGGATTTCGCCGACTGTCTGGCGCGGGTTCAACGAGGCCAGCGGGTCTTGGAATATCATCTGGAGGTTTCTGCGGTAGGGGCGCATCTCGCCCGCTGACAGTTCAGATATCTCCTCGTCGCGGTAGGTCACCGAACCCGCAGTAGCGTCGTGGAGGTTGAGAACCGTGCGACCAAGGGTGCTTTTCCCACACCCGGATTCGCCGACGATTGCCAGCGTTTCCCCCTCGTGAACCGTGAGGTCAACGCCATCGACTGCCCGAACGCTTCCAGTGTCGCCGACCAATCTGTCAAGGACGCCGCTGGACTGGTCGAAATGCTTCTTCAGTCCGCGCACGGTCAAGAGCGGTTCGCCGTCGGTTCGTTTTTTGTGTCCGGTCGTCTGCATGCTCATAATTGTTCCTCCTGTGGCCCGCGGCGCAGACACGCCGCGACGTGGTCGTCGTTCGTCCCGTACTCAGCCGACTTCCCGACCGGTCGGAAATCGGGGTCGATTTCGTAACACTCCCTCGTCGCCTCGGGACAGCGTGGCGCGAAGTGGCACGCGAAGGGGATATCGATGAGGTCGGGGACGTTCCCCTCTATCGGTTGCAGTGCTTCCGTCGGCGCGTCAAGTCGGGGCGTGCTGGCAATCAATCCCTGCGTGTAGGGGTGCTGTGGATTGCGGAACAGTTCTCCCGTCTCCGCACGCTCTACGATTTTTCCGGCGTACATCACGTTCACGCGGTCACACACCTCCGCGACGACCGCGAGGTCGTGCGTGATGAGCAAAATCGCCGTGTCGAATGCATCCTTCAAATCCCTGAGTTCGTCGAGAATCTGGGCTTGAATCGTCACGTCCAGCGCCGTCGTCGGTTCGTCCGCGATGAGCAAATCGGGTTCCGCGGCGAGCGCCATGGCGATCATCGCACGCTGGCGCATTCCACCCGAAAACTCGTGTGGAAAGTCGGTCGCCCGACTTTCCGGTTCCGGAATCTCGACGCTTTCTAACATCTCGATAGCTTTTCGCCATGCTTCGCCGTTTTTCGCCGAGCCGATGAGTTTGCGCTTGAGTTCGGCGGGGAGGCTAATCGACTCGCCGACTGGTTGGTGGAGACGAACCATTTCTGCAATCTGCTCCCCGACGGTCAGGGTCGGGTTGAGGCTGTTCATCGGGTCTTGGAACACCATCGAAATCGTCCCGCCGCGGATTTCCCTGCGCTCCGATTCGGGTAGTTCGAGCAGTGAATTGCCGTGTAGTCGGATGTCACCGCCCGCGATTTCTCCCGGTTCCTCAATGATGCCCATGATTGTGTCGGCGAGAACGCTCTTGCCCGACCCGGATTCGCCGACGAGGCCAACGATTTCGCCAGGTTCGATTCGCAGGTCAACCTCGTTCACGGCGTCAACCGTGCCTCTCGGCGTCGGGAACCGCGTGTGCAGGTTTTCGACTTCGAGGAGGCTCATCTGCTCTCTACCTCCCCTTCGCTCACGTCGAACACGTCGCGCAAGCCGTCGCCGAGCATGTTGAACGCGAGCACCGTCAGCATGATTGCGAAACCGGGCATGACGCTAATCCACCACGCATCGCCGATGAACTGCCGTCCGTCCGAGAGGAGCAGGCCCCACGTCGGGGTCGTCGGCTTGACTCCGAGTCCGAGGAAGGACAGACCTGCCTCGGCGAGGATTGCCAGCGGAATCATCAGCGTCGCCTGCACGATGAGCGGGGCAACCGCGTTCGGCAGGATTTCGCGGGTCATGATTCTGCGGTTGCTCATGCCGATTGCGCGGGCCGCCATGACGTACTCCTCCTCGCGGAGCGACAGCACCTCACCCCTGACGAGGCGGGCGAAATCGTCGATGTACGCGATACCGATTGCGATGACGACGTTCGTGACGCCCAATCCGCCGGAGAGGGCGATGATACCGACCCCTAAGATGAGTTCGGGAAACGCCCACTGGAAGTCCACGTAGCGCATCAACACGCTATCTACCCACCCGCCGTAGAACCCGGCGAGGAGACCAATCGCCGTTCCGAGCGTGAACGCGACTGCGACGGTTGCGAGCGCGACGAGGAGCGAAACGCGTGCGCCGTAAATCATCCGTGAGAGAACGTCGTGGCCGAACGAATCGGTTCCGAGGGGGTGCCAAACGCGGTCAATGCTGGCGTCCGCGTCGTAGTTCCCTTCCGAATAGCTGTTCGGTCCCTGCATGAAGCCGAAAGTGGCTTCCGGGTCGTGGGGTGCGACGTAGGGCGCAAACACCGCCGTGAAGATGAACAGGACGACGACGATGGCTCCGAACAGCGCCATCTTGTCCCCCAGTATGCCTTCGACGACTCGCTTTCGGGTGGTTTTGTGCTCTTCGTAGTGCTCTTCCTCCTGATATTCGGGTGGAACGTCGGACGGCCCGGGTTCGGCGGGCGTGTTCGGGCCGACGCCCGGTTCGGTGTGTTCCGTCATTGTGAGTCTCCGTAGCCGATGCGCGGGTCGATAACCGTGTAGATGAGGTCCACAGCGAGATTCGTGAACACCATCACGGCGGCGACGATAAGGATGACCGCCTGCGTCACCGGGTAGTTTCTATCGAGCATCGAATCCACGAGCAAGCGCCCGAGGCCTTGGATGCCGAAGACCAGTTCGACCGTGACACTGCCGACCAGAACCAGCGCGAGTTGGATGCCAGCGACGGTAATCACAGGAATCATCGCATTCTGTAGCGCGTGTTTATACAGCATCACGCGGTTGCTGACGCCTTTCGCGCGCGCCGTTCGCATGTACGGCTTGGTCAGCACTTCCAACAGCGACGAGCGCATCATTCGCATCACGACGGCGGCATAGGGCAATCCAACCGCGATGCCGGGGAGCAGGATGCTCTCAAGCCACGGACGAATCCCCTCGCTCGGCGGCGTGTAGCCGAAGACAGGGAGAATGCTCAGCCAGACGCCGAACACCAGCGCCAGCAGGATGCCGACGAAGAACGCGGGCATCGAGACGCCGAGGAACGCCGCCACGGTTGCGACGTAATCGACACCCTCGCCTTTGCGGGTCGCGCTGATGATTCCGGTCGGAATTGCGACTCCGAGGCCGACGATGATGGCGAGGACGCCGATGGAAAGTGTCTTGGGCGCGGCCTGTCCCACGAGCGTGGAAACCGCTTGGCCGGTGCTGAGGCTCTGGCCGAAGTTCAGCGTGGCCATGTCCAACAGCCAGTCGAAATACTGCACGTAAAGCGGCCTATCGAGGCCGAGTTCGGCGCGGAGGGCGGCCACGGCCTGCGGCGTGGCTTCCTGTCCGAGCATGGTTCGAACCGGGCCGCCCGGAATCATGCGGAGGCCGAAAAACACCGTGGTCGCAACGAGCCACATGATAAAGCCAGCGTGAACCACCCGTTTTGCGACGTACTGGCGCATCTACTCCTCGACCCACGTCGTGTGGAAGTTACGTAAGAAGGGGATGTGGGTGAAACCCTTCACGGTAGAGCGTTTTGCGGCGATGTCGTTCTGGTGCATCAGGTAGGCGTGTGGAACCTGCTTGATGAGGTGGTCTTCTAATTCGTGAAGCGCCTGTTTGCGTTCTTCACGGTCGAGCGCCGTGCGCTGTTTCGCCAGCAGGTCGTGGGCTTTCTGGTTCTCGAAGTTCACCCAGTTCCAGACGCCGCCGTCGTCCGGATTGCGGTAGAAGTTCCAGAGCGACTGGTCGGGGTCTGGGTCTCCGACACTGCCGCTGATGGTGGTGTCGTAGTCGCCGGTTTCGTAGCGCTCCCAGTAGGTCGAGCTCGTCACCTGCTCGATGCTGACGTTGAATCCGGCCTTGTTCAACTGCTGGCGCATCGCCTTCGCGCCGCGAAGGCTACTCTGGTCAGTGAGGATGTGGAACGACGCCCCTTCCACACCCGCCTCTTGGAGGAGTTGCTTCCCGGCCTCCGGGTCGTACTGCTGGTCGGTCGGTTTGTCGTCGCGCCAGACCCAGTTAGTCGCCTTGTTGATAGGCCCGGTGTCGGGGAGCGCGTTGCCAAAGTAGGCCGCGTTCACGAAGGCTTCGTTGTCGATGGATTTTGCGATACCCATGCGGGCCTTGCGCGAACTGAACGGTTCGCGGCGCTGGTTCATCGCGAACCCGTACCAGTTGATTCCCGGCGCGGAGAGCTTTTCGACGTCGCTCGACTGTTCCACCTTCGAGACGTTCTGAAGCGGAACGAGGTTGGCGAAGTCGATGTCGCCGCTCCGGAGTGCGTTCACGAGGGTCGCGGGTTCCGGAATCGGTTTGATGTCGATGCCGTCCAAGTAGGGAAGCGCGTTCCCCTCGCTGTCCGTTTCGAAGTAGTCCTCGAAGGCGTCGAGGGTGACGCCGGAGCCGATTTGGTGTTTCGTCACCTTGAACGGTCCCGTGCCGACCGGTTTGACCTTGTACTGCTCCGCGCCCATCTTCTCGATGGCTTCTTTGCAGACGATTGTCGCCGCACGGCCGGGACCCCGCGTGAGATAGATGAGAGCAGGAGCCATCGGTTCCTTGAAGCTGAGTTCGACGGTGTAATCGTCCTGAACGACGACGCCGCCGTCGTCGATTGCCTTGAGCGACTCCAGTTTCGAGGCCGCGGGGGCCTCCTCGGAAATCGTCCGGTTGATGGTGTACTCCACGTCCTCGGCGGTGAAATCCGACCCGTCGTGGAACTTCACACCCTCGCGGAGGTTGAACGTGAATTTCGTCCCGTCGTCGCTGACCGTCCAGTCCTTTGCGAGGTCGCCACGAATCGTGAGATCCTCTTTCAGCGTAACGAGGCCGCTGAACACGTTCGCGGCCACTTGGAAGTATTGGCCGACGCTGATGTATGGCGGATCTAACACGTCGATGCTACCGGTGAACCAACCGGCGCTGAGTCGGCCACCGCGCTGGCCTTTCGAGGGTACGCCGGTCGTTCCGTCGCCGTTTCCGCTTCCATCACCACTGCCACCGCCATCCCCGCCGTCGCCGCCGCCGGTACAGCCAGCCAAACTGGTGATACCTGCCACGCCGAGGAGTTTCATCGTCGTCCGGCGGTCGACCACCGGACCGCTTAGGTCTTCGTCCGAAATGTTGCCACGTTTTCCCATGGTATACAGGTACACATCAACATACCCACTTCGTTGTACACCCGAATATATCCGCATTCCAAAATTCCTCTAAAATTCATAATATATCAATAGTAATTGATGAGGCTTTTTTAACTTCTCTAATGCGAAGGTTCACCTCGTTCGGTTTCGTAAACTACGCGCATGCGAGAAGTGACGCTCCGGATTCGCCATCACGGGGAACCCGAGAGCGACATCAGCGCCGACTATCCAACGATTACGATTCGCTCCGTCTCCTCGATGACCGGAAGTGCCGCCGAGCGAAAGCGTATCATCGAGCTAACCGGCCCGGAATCCGCCATCGCTGGATTCCTCGATGAGTTCGCTGCTGCACCAGCAGTGTTGAAAGTGAACCCGTTGACGCCACTCGACGTTCCCCGCGTCCTTGTGGCTGTCACCATCGACAGCTATCAGTGGGACAGCATCTCACAGCGATTGACCGATTTGGGCGTCCACTATCGAACCGGGGCAACCATCACGGCAGGGTGGGAGCAGTGGACTCTATTTTTGGATGAATCCGACGATTTGAACGAAATCGTCGCCTCCCTCGAACGGGCGGGCAACGAAACCGACCTCGTCAGGAATGTCGAAGTTGATCAAGTAGGAGAACAAGAACAGTTGGAGTTCTCCCGCGTGCTGTCCGAACTGACCCGAAGACAGCGCGAGGTGCTCGGAACCGCCATCGAACTCGGCTACTACCGACCGAAAAAGGAGACGAGTATCGAGGACATCGCCGACACAGTTGGGATAGCCTCGACAACCGCGTGGGAGCACCTCGCCCGTGCAGAAGGGAAAGTGATGGAAGAGGTCGGAAACCGTCTCTCCTCAACTGGTGCTCGGGCCTCGGAACGCCAGCAGAGTTCCGAGTAGGGACGCCACGACCGCGAATCCGGCGAGGACGGCGAACAGCACGGTGGAGGAGAAGTATTGGAGGACGACCCCTGCGATTGTCGCGCCGAGTGCACCGACGCCGAAGACGCCGAGATAGGTGTAACCGTAGGAGATTCCGCGGGCTTCCGGCGGCGTATATTCTGCGACAGTTGCCTGATACAGCGGTTGCACGACGAACAGGCAGAACCCGAGGACGAAACTGACCGCGAGCAATGGCACGAGTCCGGCGTTCGAGGCGGGTACGAAGACCAGCGCGATGACCGCCAACAGTCCGAATGACACCGCGATTGCGCGGGCGTTTTCGACCCTGTCGGTCAGTTTGCCGCCGACGTACTGTCCGGCCATGCCGACGGTCAGCAGTCCGGCGTAGAGGTATCGCGCCGGTTCCAGCGATTCCCCGGCGAAATCGACCGGTGCGAACATCGGCAGGTCACCGAGCAGGTCGGGGAGGAAGGTGAGCGCGCCGCGGTAGTACAGTCCGGACATCATGACGACGCCGAAGACGGCGATGAACCATCCGGCGAACAGGGTTCGGGACGTGCCGAGGAAGTCGGAAAGGGAGGAAACCCCGCCGTCGGCGCGGGTTTCCTGCCCCTCGACCGCCGCGGATTCGTCGATGTCGGTTCGGAACGCGAGGAACGCCGCAACAATCGCCGGAACAGCGAGGATTCCGACGACGGTTCGCCAATCGAACGCGAGTAAGAGGAGCGTCGTCGCCAAGGGGCCGAAGGCGATACCGAAGTTTCCGGCCATACCGTGATAGGCGAACGCGCTTCCGCGTTCGCTGACGCCTTTGCTCAACAGTGCGAGTCCGGCGGGATGGTAGACGCTGGCCGAGAGACCCCACAACACGAGTGCCAACGCGACCACCGGGAGCGTTGGCGAAACCGAGAGCAGGAGGAACGACCCGGCCATCCCGAACAGACAGAGGACGATGAGGCTACGCGAACCGTAGGAGTCGGAGAGGACACCGCCCGGTAGTGCCCCGAGTCCGAACAGCGCGTAGCCGACGCCCACGACGATTCCCAGCGTTCCCGTCGTGGTGCCGAACTCCGACAGCCAGACGGTGAGGAAGATGGGAAAGGAGAGTTCGTAGGTGTGAACCATCGCATGCGCGAGCATCGCGAGTCCGACGATGGTTCGGTCGTTACTGTTCACAGTGGGTGTTGGTTCGGTATCGGTTATAAAAGGTCGCCCGAATCGAGTCGGGGGCGTACCGACAGCCCCGATATTATTGTGAAATTCGGCGGTTTTCCATCATCCAGTCAGCGAGATTGTCTACGGGAAAGTCCTCGTATCGCGTCGTCTTACTTTCCATATCGTACTCGATGATACCGAAATCAGCCAGTTTCGGCAGATGGGAGTGATGAAGCGCGATTGCGATACGGTCGCGGCGTTTCGCTACTGTCTCGTCTACCGTCACGTCAACGTTCGACGCTCCCGATACGAACTGACCGACGAGTTCCTCGAACGAAAATATCTCGTCGTCCGATTCTACCATGTAGACACACAATCGACGCCGCCGCTCATTGCTGAGGATTTCAAACAACTTGTTGATCGTTTCCGTCTCTATGTTCACGTTCTTTCTCCATCTTCTACCACCCTCGCGAACAGAATAACGAATCTGCATCAATATTCGTAGTCTTTTTAACCCGTCACTGTCAATTGCTAGCAGAGGACATAGAATAGCAACCACGGAATGAAACTGGGGAGATTAGAATGATAATCGTCGAATTTCGGCTCGATTATCCGGTTTTGCGAGATGCGTTAAGCCGTGCCCCCAAAATGAAGCTTACGTGGGAGCAATCGGACCGAACCGAGGAGGGCCGGCACAAACTCCTTTTCTGGACGGAAGGCGGCGATTTCGAAGCGTTCGAGGACGCGCTCGAAGAAGACTCTACCGTCACGACTCCATCACGAACTATCGAACTCGGCGAACAGCGATTGTACCAGACCGAATTGAAAGGAGAAGCACGACGAACGAGCATCTATCCCCTGTTGGTCAACGAAGCGAGTATTTTACAACGGGTTACCGCGACGCATGACGGATGGGAGTTCCGCGCGGCGTTTCCCGACAGGGAAGCATTCGGCCGGTTTCGTGATTTCTGTCGAGAGCACGAGATAGAGTTCGTCGTCCACCGATTTTATGAGGAACGAGAACACCCCGACACGCCCCGATTCGGACTGACTGGCGTGCAGCGAGAGACCCTAGTTATGGCCGTCGAGTGCGGGTATCTGGAGATTCCGCGGGAGAGTTCGCTCGCGGATTTGAGCGACGAATTCGACATCTCCGAAACGGCGGCGTCGGAACGGTTCCGCCGTGGAGTGAAGACGCTCATCGAGTGTACAGTGTGTTCCGACAACGAGCAATCCTAATCACGAAACGAGGTACCCAGGAATCCACACCGGAAACGCGGTGCGGAGTGAGGATAGAACCGTATCCAACCGTCGTAACCGACAGAACAAAGAGACGGGAGTGGATGGCTTCGACTAGCATGACAGGTGTTGACGACACCGACGGGGAAACGACGAGCGAATCGCTGGTTTCCGTACTCGAATCGCTGGGCGTGGAGTACGTCTTCGGCTATCCCGGCGGACGAGTTATCGAACTGCTGGACGACCTGCCGGAGTCGAACGTGGACGTCGTCCGACCACGTGACGAACGCGAGGGGAGCGTCATGGCTGAGATGTACGGTCGCCTGCACGGGAAGCCCGCAGTGCTCGCCGGACAGGGGCCGTGGATTGGAAGCCTCGGCGTCATCGGACAGATGGAGGCCCGCCTCGCCTCCTCACCGATGGTCGTCCTGACGGAGGCGAGCGAGCGCGGCGATTATTCGACGCTCGCACCCTACCAGCAGTCTCGCGGCGACTACGGCGGCCTCTCGCTTCCAAAGATTCTAGACGGCGTGACGAAAGAACACTGGTTCCCAAGAACCCCGACCGAAACCCTTCGCAGCGTCCAACTGGCGTTTAAACACGCGACGGCGGGTCGGTCGGGACCGACCGCCGTCATTTTGGACGGGAACGCGATTACCGACGACGTGCCGAAAGATCCGGTTCCACCGGTATGGGACAGCGAGGAGCAAGTCAAAAATTGGGAGTCGAAACCGACCGACGGCGACGTAGCGAAAGCGACGGAGGCGCTCGAATCCGCCGAGCGTCCCGTCATCGTCGCCGGAAACGGCGTTCACTCCGCGAACGCCTACGACCAACTCGAATCCGTCGCAGAGGCCTACGACGCAGTAGTGGCAACGTCCTATCTGGGCAAGTCCACGATTCCGGAAACCCACGACCTCGCGGCGGGCGTCATCGGGTCGTTCGGCCACGAAGGCGCGAATCAGGTGGTCAGCGAGGCCGACACCCTCCTCGTCGTCGGGTGTCGGATGAACCCGATGGACACGAACTGGCAGGCGTCGTCGTTCATCCGCCCGGACGAACAGACCATCATCCACGCCGACATCGACACGCGAAACGCGGGGTGGGTGTACCCCGCCGACGTTGGCCTGATTGGGGACGCAAAGGAGAGCCTGCAAGCACTTTCCGACGCCGGAAGCGCAAACAACGACTGGGCACGGGAGCGCGCCTCCTCGGCGCGCGAATCCTTTTTCACCGAGAAATGCGAGAGCGATACCTCGCCCATCAAACCACAGCGCGCGGTGAAAGAAATCGAGGCGCTGGTTGACGAAGACACGATCGTCACGGCCGATTCGGGCAACAACCGATTCTGGCTGTTGAACTACTTGCAGACGCCCGGCATTCGCACCTACTTCGGCAGTGGCGGAGTGGGCGGAATGGGCTGGTCGGCCCCCGCCGCCGTGAGCGCCGCGCTCTCGACCGACAAGGACGTTATCAGCGTGGCTGGCGACGGCGGATTCACGATGACGATGACCAGCGTGGAGGTCGCTGTGGAATACGGCGTCGCTCCGACCTTCGTCGTGCTGAACGACACCAGCCTCGGCATGGTGCGTCAGATGCAAGAAGAAGACGGCGACATCGCGGGCGTCGAGTTCCACGACACCGACTTCGTGAAAGTGGCAGAAGGCTTCGGTGCCGATGGAACCCGCGCGACGACGCCGGACGAACTGGCCGACGCGCTGCGGGAAGGAAAGGAAAGCGACCTGCCCTTCGTCATCGACGCCAGAATCGACCGCGAGGAGGATATGGCCGAACAGTTGCAGTCGTCGTTCTACGCGGAAGTCGGCGGACTGCACGAATAGGGAATTGGAAGCGAGTTTTTCTAGGTCAGCCAATTCCGGACATAGCCTGATAGCGGGAAGAAAACCTTTTCCTGTCACCCCGTGACTGAAAAATCATGGCTCAAAGCGAGACGGTGCTCGTCACCGGTGGCACAGGCTTCATCGGGTCGTACACGGCGAAAGACCTCGTGGAACACGGCCACGACGTGGTCGCATACGACCTTTCGACCGACACGCGCATTCTGGAGAAACTCGGCGTCGAAGAGGACGTGGAAGTCCGTCGCGGCGACCTCTCCGACCCGACGGACGTGATTCGAGCGGTAAAAGAAACCGGCGCAACGCGAATCGTCCACCTCGCGGCGCTCCTCACAACTACGGCGCGTGAGAACCCGCGTCTCGCAATCGACGTGAACGTTCAGGGGACGAACAACGTGTTCGAGGCCGCGCGAACCCTTTCAGACCAAGTCGAGCGCGTAGCGTGGGCGTCCAGCGCGGCGGTGTTCGCCCCGCCAGCGAACTACGACGACGGATGGGTTACGGAAGACGACCTCGTCTATCCCGACACGCTCTACGGCGCGACGAAGGAGTTTAACGAACACCAAGCGCGGGTGTACTTCGAGGATTACGACCTTTCGCACGTCGCTCTCCGCCCGACGGTTGCGTACGGACCTTACCGCGAAACCGGTGGCTCGGCGTTCCTCGCGAACATCATCGAAAAGCCCGCACTCGGCGAATCGTTCAGCGTGGAGTACGGCGACCAAGTCATCGACTGGCAACACGTCGAGGACATCGCGCAGGCGTTCCGCCTCGCGGCATTCGCACCCGAGAAGGATATCGAACAGCGTGTCTACAACGTTCGCGGAACCGTGGCGACGATTCGAGAGGCCGCGGAGACGGTCGAAAAAATCATGCCCGACGCCGATTTGGAGGTGTCCGACGAGGGCGAACTGCCGTGGACACAGAAGCTCGACATGACCGCGATTCAGGAGGAACTTGGCTACGAACCACAGTACGATTTGGAAAGCGGGTTCCGAAAGTACATCAACGTGCTGCGGGAGGAGAACGGCTTAGAGCAAGTCTAAGTGGAACTGGTCTAAAACGCCGAACACACGCGAATTCATCGCTCTTTTCGAAGTTTTGGGGAGACGAAACCCGAGACAGATGCGTCTTCGTTTTAGAGAACCCACTACCAGAATACCCCATGACTATCTGGATATACATCTAGATAGCTTTTCAGAAACCTATCCAGAAAGCCGTCTCGATATCTGTTTGGGTAGTTATTGAAAAATCGGTGTTTGAACGGCTCAAAAGCGGCGAGGATCCGTATCGAACAGTGAAAATCGAAGAGACGGATCAGCTATCCGGTGAGTCTGCTGACGAGCGATTTGAGTTTCGAACCGCCAGCCAAGTCCTGTAGGTCGCTCAATGCATCCTTTTCGTCGCTCATGTTCGACTCAAGCGGGTCGGTGACGTCGCTGCCGAAGTCGAGTTGGTCGGCGAGCATGAGCAGTCCTTCGTAGCCGGTGATTTCCAATCGCTCGGACTTCATTCCGGCGTTTAGCGCGAACATGTCCCGAACGTCTTCGTTCGTGGCGATACTCTCGAACTTGTCGTGTTCGTTGATGAGCCCATCGACCACGTCATTGTCCTGCCGTTCGGGGATTTCATTGAGCGCGTTGAAGGCCTCTTCGACCCTCGAAACGTGATTTTCCGTCTCCTCCCGGTGTTCCGCGAACGCTCGGCTGATGTCCTCGTTGCTCGTCTCGGTCGCGAGGTCGTTTAGCGCACCGACGAGTTTGTTCTCGATGTCGTACATCTCCTGCAGTTCGTACACGAATAGGTCGTGCAGTGAATTGACTTGCATTTCCCTCACCCCGGCGGGGATGAGAGAGGGTGTTCAATAGCCGTTGTGGCTACAAAAAAGTGAGTTTCTTCAGTCCCGCAGGGAGCGAACTCAGTTTTGCGTCTGGCTGTACTCCTTGACCCACTCTTTCAGCGTGATGCCCATCGCGGACTGGGTAATCGCGTTCGAACTCGCCGAGTTCGCGCTTTTGACCAGTTCGGCTTCCAAGGTTCGTTTCGGCACTTCGCCGAGGAAATGCGGAATCGCGCGCTGAACCGCGAGCGGGCAGCCGACTTCGTGGGCCAGCGCGTACCCCGAAATCGAGTGTGGAATCTCTTCGGTCGCGTAGGTCGGGTCGGGCGAGAGCAGGGTTTCCTCGTCAACGAAATCGACGTACTCGTAGCATTTTCCGACATCGTGAAGCAGACACGCCGCGATGATGACGTCCTCGTCGGGGTCGGCACCGTGAAAATCGCGCTGTTCTTCGGCGGCACGCATGGCGATTCGGGTTACCCCGCGGACGTGTTCGACGTTCGTCACCTCGTGGATGTTCCACGCGTAGGGGATGTCGGCGATGTCCTTCCACCCGCCGCGTTCGAGGCCCAAGACCCACGCTTCGATGACTTGCTCTCGCAGTTCGTCATCCTCGATAGATTCGAGTTCCGGATACGCGTCTTCGACCTGTTCGCGGTAGTTGGGGTAGTCGGTCATACTGTGCTGTTTGTGGGCCGGTACCTAATGGTTCGTGCATTCGTGAAAAAACAGGAAATTGGAATCAGGAATGGCGCTACAGAACCATGTGTTGAGATTTGTACTAACAGAGCATGACTCCAATCATGAGAGCCGACAGAACGTGTTCCTGAGACTGCTGGTAGCAAATCACGACTCCACTGAAACCGCCCCGCAACCGCCCACGTCCCTCCCCAACCGATTCCCTTCATTCGCTGACGCTCATTCCGGTCATCCCTCGTGCGGGCGAACCAGTGGTTCGCCTTCGCGCGCCATGTTGAAAAATCAGTATTGCGTGAATCTTCACCAGTACCGTGGCGCGTGCGTTGGCAGGCCTTCGGGATCCCGAAGGCCTGCCGATTATCACGCGAGGGACGACTGAAACGAGCGACAGCGAGTTGAAAGAGTCGGTTGGGGAGGACGTGGCTGTCGCGGTGCGGGGGCGGTTGCGGTTATTTGTTGACGTGATTCGTTATTAATATGTTACATATTAGTCAACTATCTCGATGAAAATTCGACCAGAGTGGGCGACTACTAACGATACACAAAGAAAACGTCCGTCTGAAAAACCTAGTCGTTAGTCTTTCTGAACGGTTTCTTTGCCGATGAACCGCGGTCTGTCCTCCAGCGCGAGGAAGTTGTTCACGTCTTCGCGGGCCTCTTTCGCCTTGCCTTTGTCCGGGTCGTAGTCCCGCGAACCTTCACTCCCCAGTGCGTCGTGCAGGGCGTCCAAATCCTCGAAGTAGAGTTCTGCGATGCCGTCGAACTCCGATTCTTCGGGCGTGACTGGGAGAACAGTGTCGTATTTTACGACGCCTTCGATTTCGCGAGCGATGGCGGTGTGGTTGGTCTGCCAGTAGTCCACGAACTCCTCGTGGGACATGCCCTCCTGCCGGACGAGGAAGGCGGAGTGTTTGTACAAGCCGTCGGTGTCGCCATCGACTTCGTCTTTCTGCGTGACGACTTCGCCGATGAATCGCGGGCGCTCTTCTAGGGCGAGGAAGTTGTCCACGTCCTCGCGGGCCTCCTTCGCCTTGCCTTTGTCCGGGTCGTAATCCCGAGAACCCTCGCTACCGAGTGCATCGTGCAGCGCGTCCAAATCTTCGAAGTAGAGTTCCGCCAAACCGTCAAATTCGGCAGCGTCGGGCGTGACCGGAAGGACTGTGGAGTATTTCGTGACACCCTCGATTTCGCGGGCGATTTTCGTGTGATTGTTCTGCCAGTAATCCACGAATTCGTCGTGTGTCATCCCGTCCTTGCGAACCAGCAACGCGACGTGTTTGTACATACCACCCGAAGGCAGGATTCGACATGTGATAAAACACGCGAAGTATGTCGATTCGACTGAACGTAGACGGTGAAACGAACATCGGCGTGAAAACTGACACCGTCGTTTCCGATGTTTGACGGGAGAAACAACTCGCAGAACGATAGCAACACCAAACAGCGGCAGCGAACACAATATTCGAACTATTCGAATCCGAGCAAATGCAATCAGATAATTCTGTTCACATGAAAACAGTCAGTCAATTATATACAATCATTTATTATCCACCCCTTGTTCCTTGTTGCCATGGCGGATAGAAATCCGGGGCAGGAGAACAGATTCGAAACGACTCGCCGCGCCGTGTTGGGCGCGGTCGGGGCGGGGGGACTCGCGGGTGTCGCTGGCTGTCTCGGCGACATCGGTGGCGGTGGCGGTAGCGACGACACGGTGAAGTACGGGATGCTCAACCCGATGACGGGACCGTACGCCGGACTCGCCGAGGAGCAGAGAAAGGGCGCGAAACTCGCGGTGAAAACGATAAACGAGAGCGACGATTACGATTTCACCATCGACGCCGAGTACGGCGACACGCAGGCGGACGCCGAAACCGGCCAACAGGAAGCGAGACGGATGGTCGAACAGCACGGCGCGTCGTACATGATGGGCGCGATTTCGAGTTCCGTCGCGTTGGGACTCAACGAGTTTGCAAGCGAGGAAAGCGTCGTCTACTCCCCCGGCGCGGCGGCCATTCCGATAACCGGCGAAAACTGCAACAAGTACGTGTTCCGAAGCGAGACAAACACGGCACAAATCGCGGAAGCCTGTTCGGAGTGGACGCTGAACAACCTCGGAAGCAACGTCTGGTTCCACATCGCGGATTACGCCTATGGACAATCGGTGCTTCGGGAATGGCGTTCGCGCATGCAGGAATCTAACGCGGACTTTTCGGAAGCGGGCGTCACTCGGGCGCAACTCGGCGCGAAGAATTTCGACTCGTTCATCAGTCAGATGAAAAACTCCGACGCCGACGTGGTCGTCGTCGGTTCGACCGGCGGCGACCTCATCGAGTTCCTCAATCAGGCGAACGCACAGGGACTCACGGGCCAAAAGGAAATCATGACCACGACGGCGTCGTTCCAAGTCGTCCGCGGCGCGCTCGGCGAGAAGGCCGACGGAATCTACAGTGGAACGCGATACGTGCCGCAACTCGACTCTGGCACGAATCAAGAGTTCGTCGATGCCTACACGAGCGCGAACAACAGCGAACCCGACAGTTTCGCGCGGGTCGCCTACGACTCCATCACGATGGTCGCGAACGGCATCAAAGAGGCCGGAAGCACCGACCCGGACGATGTAATCGAGACGCTTCCCGGACTGAAGATGCAGTCGCTCCTCGGGGAGAACGAGTTCCGAAGCTGCGACCACCAAGCCAAAAACCCGGTGTGGGTCGGACAGAACGTCTACAACGGCGGCGAGATGGCCGACGTGGAACTCATCACCGAGGTCAGCGGTGACGACGCCATCCCGGCCTGCGACCAAACCGGTTGTCAGCTCTGATATGGCAGGAGCAGTTCTCGAACAACTACTAAACGGTCTCACAATCGGAGCGGTGTACGTCCTGCTAGCCGCAGGTCTTTCCATCATCTTCGGCGTGATGGATGTCATCAACTTCGCGCACGGCGAGTTCTTCGCGCTGGGCGCGTATCTCGCGTTCGCCATCGTCGCCGTCGGTTCCGGCGGCGCGATATTCTGGGTCGCGCTCCTCGTCGCGCCGCTCCTCGTCGCGGTCATCGCGGCGGTCATCGAACGCGGTACCATCCGACCACTGTACGGCAGAAATCCGCTGTACCATATCCTGCTCACGTTCGGATTGGTGCTCATCTTCAAGGACACCATCTCGTTCATCTGGGGCGACAACCCGAGACAGTTCGCACAGCCACCCCTGCTTCGCGGCCCGATGGACGTGCTCGGCTTTAGTTACTCGAAGTACAGCTTCTTCATCATCGCCGTCGGCGTCGTAATGGCCGTCGGAACGTGGCTCTTGTTGAATCGCACCCGATTCGGGCTCGTGGTTCGCGCGGGCGCACAAGACCGAGAGATGGTTCGCCACCTCGGCATCGATATCGACCGCTACTACACGCTGGTTTTCGCCTTCGGCGCGTTCCTCGCGGCGCTCGCCGGAATCGTCCTCGGCGCGAAACAGAGCGTCAACCCCGGAATGGGTAACTCCGTCATCATCCCCGCGTTCGTCATCGTCGTTCTCGGCGGTTTAGGCAGTTTCCGCGGCGCGGTCATCGGCGGCTTCGGCGTCGGCATTATCGAGACGTTCTTCCGAAGCCCACCGTTCGGACTCGACGCGGTGCTCCCGAACCTCGAAGGGCTGGTCGTCTTCTTGCTGATGATAGGCGTTCTGCTCGTTCGTCCACAGGGCTTGTTCGGAAGCCCTGAATGGGATGCAGAAGGCGGCGGCAAACTGCTGACCGGCGGTGGCGGCGGCGTGCTCGACGACCAAACCCGGTTCCGTCTCGGCGCGGCCATGGTCGGTCTGCTCGCGCTCGCACCCCTCGGAATCGGGGTGTTGTACACCTCGTACGAAGTCAATTCGCTCCTCCTGACAATCCTCGTTTGGGCGCTGTTCGCGCTGAGCCTCGACTTCGTGATGGGCTACGCCGGACTCGTTTCGCTCGGCCACGTCCTCTTTTTCGGATTGGGAGCCTACGGCACGGTTCTCACTGTCGAAAACGGGATGCCCTCGGTCTTCGTCGCGCTCGGCATCGGAATCCTCGTAGCGGCAGTCGCCGCGTGGGTCGTCGGCCACCTCTCGATTCGCGTTTCGGGAGTGTACTTTTCGATGATCACGCTCGGCTTCGCGGAGTTGTTCTTCCAACTCGTTCGAAAAGCGGACTTCACCGGGGGAACAGACGGCCTGTTCGGCTTCGACCCCGTCTATGGACTCATGGGCGGGCCGGAAGTCGGCGACGTCGCCTTACTCGGCGAAATAGAGTTGTTCTACTACTTCGTGCTCGCCGCCGTCATCGGGTCGTATCTGTTCGCCCGGCGGATGATGAACGCGCCGTTCGGAAGCGTGTTACAAGGCATTCGCGAGAGCGAGGAACGCGCCTCGTTCATCGGCTACGACGTGACCGCCTACAAACGGCGGGCGTTCGTCATCAGCGGCGGCCTCGCTGGACTCGCAGGCGGTCTGTCGGCGATTCACACCGGCGGTGCGTCGCCCTCGGTTCTCGCGTGGATAAAATCCGGCGAGGTCATCGTGATGACCATCCTCGGCGGAATGGGGACCCTCTACGGGCCGATGGTCGGTGCAGGCGTTTTCTTCGGTCTACGAGAGATTCTTCAGTCGTTCACGGAACAGTGGCAGGGCGTCCTCGGACTCATCTTCGTCCTGTTCGTCATCTACGTCCCGCAGGGCCTCGTTTCGGTTCCCGGGATGTTCTCCCGGTACACGAATCAGGAGGCTGGCGGCGGCCCGGAACCAGTCGCTGACGCCGACTCGGAGGTGAGCAACTGATGGCACTGCTCGAAACCGAGAACCTGACCCGCCAGTTCGGCGAACTCGTCGCAACAGACAACGTGAATCTCGCCGTCGAAGCGGGCGAGTTCCGGAGCGTCATCGGGCCGAACGGGGCCGGAAAGACGACCCTGTTCAACCTGATTACCGGCGCGCTCTTTCCGACCTCCGGAAGCGTCCGGTTCATGGACGAGGAAGTGTCGAATCTCCCGCCGCACGAGCGCGTTCGGCGCGGAATCGGACGGTCGTTTCAAATCACGACCGTCTTCGGCGGTCTTTCGGTTCGGGAAAACGTTCGGCTTTCGGCCCAGGCGATGGCCGGGGAGTCGATTACGGCGGGCAATCGAATGTTCCGCCCGGCGGACAGTTTCCCCGAAATTAACGAGCGCGTCGATGACGTGCTTTCCCAAATCGGACTCGGGGCACGGGCGGACGAGCAGGCGGCGGCGCTCGCCTACGGCGACCGCCGCAGACTGGAAATCGGGTTGGTGCTGGCGACCGACCCGCAGGTCGTCCTGCTGGACGAACCCACCGCCGGAATGAGCGTGGAGGAGACGCAGGGGACGATGGCACTCATCGACGAGGTGCTGGCCGACAGGACGCTCCTGCTCATCGAACACGACATCGACCTCGTGATGAACGTCTCCGACCGAATCACGGTGCTGAATCGCGGCAAGGAACTGGCCACGGGAACGCCACAGGAAGTCGCGGAAAACGACGAGGTGCAGAAAGCGTACCTCGGAGGTATGTAAGTCATGCTCTCAATCGAAAATCTACACGCGGGCTACGGCGAAACGGAAGTGCTGTCGGGAGTCTCGCTCGACGTTCCGGAGGGCGAAGTAGTCGCGCTCATCGGGCGAAACGGCGTCGGGAAGACGACGACGCTTCGAAGTATCACGGGTGCGCTCCCGCCGACGGCGGGGAAAATTCGGTTCGACGGCGAGGACATCGCCGGACTCTCGCCGGTCGAAACCGTCAAACGTGGCGTCGCGCTGGTGCCCGAAGAGCGCCGGGTGTTCCCCGGCCTGTCGGTTCGCGAAAATCTCGCGGTCGGAACCCTCGGCGGCGGCGACGCCACGCATCGAAAAACGGTCGAAGAGGTGCTTTCCGCCGGAGCGTTCGAGAACTTGCAGGAACGCCAGAACAGCCGCGGTACCGACCTCTCGGGCGGCGAACAGCAGATGCTCTCCATCGCGCGGGCGTTGGTCTGCGGTGCAGAGTTGCTCATGCTGGACGAACCGACAGAGGGGCTTGCGCCCCTCATCGTGGAACGGGTCGAAGCCCTCATCCGCGACTTGAACGAGGAGGGCATCACGGTGCTTCTCGTGGAGCAGAACGTCGCCGTCGCGCTTTCCTTGGCGGACAGGGTGTATCTATTAGACCACGGGAAAATCGTCTTCGAGGGAACGCCCGAGGAGTTGGAAGCGGACGAGGAACTGATGGACAAACACCTCGGAATCAGCGTGTAACGGTCGTTTTCGAGTTCTTCCTTCTTAGCCCTGAAACAACTCCCCGACTCGACTCTCGTTGATGAACAACTCCTGCGGCGGAAGCCGTTCTTCGTGATAATCGTCGTGATACTCCATCAACTGAAACAGCGCGCCAGTCGGATTTCGCGGTGAAACGAACGCCTCCGTCCACGTGTCGAACTCCGCCCGGTCGATGACGCGAATCTCGTTTTCCCGGAGCGATTCGATGACGGCGTCGATGTCCGCGACTTCGAGCGTGACGTGGTGAAGACCCGGCCCGTTCGCGTCGAGGAAGTCGGTGAGAAAGGTGTCGTCGGCAATCGGTTCGATGAGTTCCAATCTGGATGCGTCGCCCAGTCTGTAGTACGCCCAGTTGAAACGGTCTTCGACGGACTCGATGGAAATCCGCTCGCATCCGAGCGCGAACAAAATCGGCTCCGCCTCCTCGACGGATTCGACGGCGATGCCGATGTGGTCTACCCGAATCGGCGTCTCGTGTCGAATCGGCGCGTCGGATGTGTTCATACGTCGGGGAGACGTGAAGAACCATCTTGAATCTGTAGGCGGAATGCGTCGCGAACGGCGGTAATTCCTCACGGACGTTTCGGGAAATTTCATAACGGCGCTCCGAGTAGCCTCCCACATGGGATTCTACCAACGCGATTTCATGGAAGGAACGCGCGGGACGATGGGCGTCGATTGGGAGGAACGAATCGACATGCAACGGATGCGCGAGGAGCGAAAGGAGCGCGCTCTCGAACGAATGCAGGAGGCGGGACTGGGAAGCATGCTTCTCATCAACGACCCGAACGTTCGGTACGTGACCGGACTGGCCATGACGGGCGGGTCGGGTGCTGACCACTACACTCTGCTGACCGAAAACGGTGACATCGTCCACTGGGACACGGCAGACCACGCGAGCAACCAGCGATTCAACTGCCCGTGGCTCACCGACATTCGCTACGCCTGCCCCGGATTGGGGAACGTCCCGCGGGCCTCCGGGCGCGATTCGGCCCGCGATTGGCTGAAAGACAAGATGGCCGGACTCGTCTACGAGGCGATGGAGGAGTACGGCGTGGCGAAAGAACCGATGGGCATCGACATCGGCAACGGCGCGCTCATCTCGAAGTTCGAAGACCGCGGCGTGGACGTGCGTACGGAGGAGTGCGCGGAAGTGATGGAGAGCGCACGCAAGGTTAAAACGCGCGACGAAATCGAATGTCTGCGGATGGTCGCCGCGCTGTGTGAGGCCGGATTCCAGCGGATTACCGAGACGGCGAAACCCGGCAAGCGCGAGTCCGAAGTCTGGGGCGAAGCCACCCGCGAACTCTGGAGTCTCGGCGCGATGGTGCAGGGCGGCTATGTAACTTCGGGACCGAACACGTGGCCGAAGCATCAGGCGAACACGACCGACCGAATCATGCGTCCCGGCGACCTCGTCTACGCCGACTTCTACAACATCGGCTTCATGGGCTATCGCTCCTGTTACTACCGAACGTTTAGCTTGGGCGAACCGACGCAAGCCCAGCAGGACGCCTACGAAATCGCCCGCGACAACCTCTACGACGTGCTGGAGCGAATCGAACCCGGCGCGACCACAGACGAGATTTCGCAGGGCTTCCCCGACATGGAGGGCGAACACGCCGACTGGTACGACGCGACCGACCACTGGCAGATGACGACCAACCACTGGGCGCACGGACTCGGCCTGCAACTGTACGAAGTCCCCCTCATCTGGCGCGGCATCTCGCCCGACCACCCAATCGAAATCGAGGAAGGCATGACTATGGCCGTCGAGACGATGGAACCCGCAGACAGACAGGGTGTGCGTGTTGAAGAGATGGTCGTCGTGCGCGAAAACGGTGTGGAGATTCTCAGTCAGTGGCCTGTTGAGGAGATTACAGAGATTAGCCACTAAGCACCAGAAAGTCAGTTTTACGGGTGTTCAGTATCGTTTGTGGATTTTTCGTTGTTGTACAGAGATGGCGATTCCGTTCTCGTGAGCGAGAGGAGAGTGACCGAGAAACGCAGTCGTTGGGGAGGGTATGGGTTGTTGTGGTACGGTGGCGGTTATGTGCTGTCGGCACTACCTAGCGACAGTTCCACAGACAGGAAACTGGCTCTACGGACACTCGATTAGTAAACCACAGAAAAACCACCTACCTAGTACTATCCAACGTAATATACCAAGGCGAACAACAACAGAATCATCACGACGAGCACCACCACGGGCTTGAATACGTTGAGAATCGAGTCATCCGGCTTTTTCGGGCCGGTACTGGTGCTTGGACCATTCATTATGGTTCTAGCACCATCGAGATTCGGTATAAGTCTTGTATGGAAAGAATTTCATCCCGGAATAAAGTTGTGTCGAGATTCATCCTTATAAACCATTAAGACGACGGCCTGCGATTTGCGACCATGAAGCTCGGGACAGGGCTGTTCACCTGCCAGCGACGACCCGACGACGACCGCTCGATGACCGAGATTTACGACGAGATGCTCACGCTCGGCGAGACCATCGACTCCGCCGGACTCGACAGCATGTGGGTATCGGAACACCACTTCGCCGAGGACGGTTATCTCCCGGCCACGATGCCCTCGCTCGGGGCACTCGCCGCGCGAACCGAGAACGTCGAACTCGGAACCTGCATCGCCCTCGCGCCGCTTTATGACGGCGTCCGACTCGCGGAGGATGCCGCGACGGTCGATTTACTCGCAGACGGACGACTGACGCTCGGACTGGCAATCGGGTCGAACCCGCGCGAGTTCGAATCCTTCGGCGTTCCGCGAGAGGAACGAGTGGAACGCATGACCGACCTGACGAAGCTTCTGCGAGCGTCGTGGTCGGACGGGGAACTCGACTACGATGCCGAATTCCACGACGTCTCGCCCGACGTGAGCGTGACGCCGAAACCCGAATCCGACGTACCCATCATGTTCGGCGGGTCGGTCAGACCCGCCGTTCGGCGCGCCGCGCGGGTCGCGGACGCGTGGTGTGCGCCCTCCTCGATTTCAATCGAAGGAGTCAGGAAACGAAAAAAGGACATCGAGCGCGTTCGAGAAGAAGAAGGTATCGAGGGCGATTTCTCCGTGTACGTCCTCCAGCACGGCTTCATCGCCGACTCGAAAGAGGAGGCGTGGGAAGCGATGAAACCGGGGTACTTCTACATCCAGCGACGGTACGCGGAGATTTTCTCCGGCGAATCGGTGGACGAGTTGGACGACGAGCGAAAGCAAGAACTGAAAGAACAGGCCATCTTCGGCACGCCCGAACAGGTCGCGGAGGAACTGAACGAATACCGCGATGCACTGGGCGACGACATCCATTTCATCTTCCGCACCTACCATCCCGGCATCGGCACCGACGCGATGGTCGAGTGTATCGAGCGGCTGGGTGAGGAAGTCAAACCACTCGTCTCCTAATTATTTTTCAAATTTTATAAATATATTCCCGCTTTTCCGGATACTATAATTATAAACCGTAATGTTTAGATACAGTATACGAACCCATGACCACCAGACGGTCGCTTCTGAAACTCGGCGGCGGTATCGCGGCGGGAACAATCGTCAGTTCGAAATCGCTCGGATATCAACGGAATGAAACCAAAACAGACGAGGTGACGATAAAGCGCGACGAATACGGCGTCGCGCACGTGTACGCTCGTGAGGCGGACGATTCCGCACCGACGTTTTTCGGGTATGGCTACGCGACTGCCGAAGACCGACTGTATCAACTGGAACTTTCGCGGCGGTTCTACCACGGGACGGTCTCGGAAGTCCTCGGAAGCGACTGGGTCGAGTTCGACAAAGCATCGCGGCGGACGCATTTTACCCAAACACCCCTCGAGGAGCAGATAGCGACCCAACTGGATGGCGAACATCGTACCGTCATTTCGGCATTCGCCGAGGGCATCAACCGGTACATCGAAGCGGTAAAAGGTGGAGAGCGGGAGTGGCACAAGGGCTTCGTCGAGGCAGGATTCGAACCCGACGAGTGGACGATGGAAGACGTTGCGGGCGTCTTCGTCGGCACGATGGCGTACTTTTCGGGATTTCAGTTGGAAACGCTTGGTTCTGCGGTTCTCGAGCGACTTCGTGAAACCTACTCCGAGGAGAAGGCGATGGCCCTTTTTCGTGACCTTCAGTGGGGTGACGACCCCGGAGCGCCGACCTCGACCGAGCAGTCCGGAGAAGGGTACGTACCACCCTACGAAAACGCGGGAACGACGCCAAGCGGTCGAGATAAAACCGATTCGATGGACGGCAGCGTCGTCGGTGGACGAAGCAACCGCGTTACCGGCGGCGATTTCAGAATTCCGAACGATGCCAGCGCGGTACACGACGCCGAGATGGAACGAATCGGAACCATCGCACAGGGATTGGACGGACTCGGGCTACCAATCAAGTTGGGGAGCAACGCCCTCGCCGTTCACGGGGACGTGACGGAAAGCGGCGACCCACTGCTGATGGGTGGCCCGCAGATGGGCTTTTCCACGCCCTCCGTGATGTACGAAATCGGCCTTCACGGCCCCGGTTTCGATATTTCCGGCTCGACCGTGACAGGCTATCCGTTCGTGATGTTCGGCCACAATGAGGACGGAGCGTTTACCAGTACGGCAGGAATCGACAACTCGATTCAGACGTTCGTGGAGTCCATCGTTCCACGCGAGGAGTCTGCTGACCAATACGAGTTCCGTGGTGAATTGCGCGATGTAAAGGAACGAGATGAGACGATACCAATCGCCGATGCACCGGACGAAACCATCACACTCCGGTGGACGCATCACGGGACCGTCACGCAGTACAGTCCGGATACGGGCGAAGCACTCGCGCAAACGCGCGGTTTCGAAGGACGCGACATGAACTGTTGGCGAGCGTTCTACGACGCGCAGTTCGCAAGCGACGTTCACGAGTACGGGGAGGCCGCCCAACAGTGTGATTACGCTCTGAACTTCATGTGGGCCGGAGGGGACGATATCGGATACTTCCATCTCGGTCGGTACCCCGACGCGGAGAACGTCCCGTGGGACACCAGACTTCCGGCGGACGGCACGAAACACGAACTGACCGAGGACGACTATCTCCGAGCGGCGGACGACGAGGTTCCGTACGCCATCAACCCCCCTTCTGGATACTCGGCGCAGTGGAACAACAAACCCGCGCCGGACTGGGACAACGGCGACCTGAGTTATTCGTGGGGAACCGACCACCGCGTTCAGCGCATCATCAATCTCGTGGAACGCCGCATCGAGCGTGGGGGCGTCCGATACGAAGACGTGAAAGACATCGTCTACGACATCTCGTTCGTCGATTTGCGTGCGATTCGGTACAAAGACCACCTCCTCGATTCGCTCAAAGGGTCGGAGCTTTCGAAAATCGAACGAGATGCCCTGAACGCGCTCCGAAGATGGAACGACTATCGACAGGGTGACGGGGCGGAATTCGGCGGGTCGTATCCGGTCGGATTTACCGTGTTCGACGCGTTTTTTCCGCGTCTGCTGGAAAAGACCTTCAGTCCGGTGTTCGGCGACGCATACGACCAAGCGAACTACTTCCTCGACTATCGATACGGCCACGGAACCCTAATGCGGGCGCTCCACCCGGAAGAAACTACACTCGAAACCGCGGTGGATTACTTCGACGGTCAACCGGACTGCGTGTTTCGGGATGCATTCCGCGAAACGGTCACCGCGCTCGAAGACGAGTATGGGTGCGACGTTTCGAACTGGCAACAGTCTGCGGAGGTCGATGAACTCGACAACATGGCCCTGTTCGGTATGCCGATTGGGGTTGGCGATGCCGGCGATATGCCCTTTTTGAATCGCGGAACGGAAAATCACATCGTCCGGATGGGTGCGGAAATACGCGGGGAAAACATCCTTCCGCCGGGGAATTCCGGTTACGTCGCCCCCGACGGAACGCCGGACGAACATTACGACGACCAACTAGAGATGTTCGTCGCGTTCGAGTACAAAGACCTCCTGTTTACCGACGATGAGATAGACGAGGCGACGGAGTCGGAGAAAACGATACAATCATAAAGGCGACGACCATACCCCATCGTTTCCGTTGTTCTACATCCTCGCCGAATTCGAGAAATAGTCGAGCGGCGTGAGCAGTTCAGTACTCCCCGATACGAGCACATCGTCCATCACCTCGGCATGGTCGTCGTCGATGTCGAACTCCGACGCTTCGACCGCTTCTTTCGTCGCTTCGATATCGTCCGCTTCCATGAACGTAAAGAGGAAGTCCCCGTCCTCGCTCGAGCGAAGGAATCTGGCTTCGGTGAAAACGCGCTCGTTGTCGAGGGTTTCCATCACTTCGTCTTCCCGCGCTTCGAGTTCGGCGCACCACTCCCGCAGTTTCTCTGTTTTTCTGGGACGGAGTTGCTGTCTGACGAGAACGACTTCCGACATGGGTCGAACTGGTCGGGCGAAAATAGTGAATGTGTCGCCTCGCGGAAATCAGCCGTCGGAACGAAACAGTGGGGAAGAACTCAGGGCCACAGTCCACGCGCTTCGTGTGCGTCCGCGATACGCGACAATGCCACGATGTAGGCGGCGTCGCGCCACGTTGTGTCTCGGTCTTCGACTTCGGCGCGAACGTCGTTCCACGCGCCCAGCATCTCGGATTCGAGTTCGTCGTTGACGCGGGAGAGCGACCACTGGCGTCGGTTGATGTCCTGCAACCATTCGAAGTACGATACCGTCACGCCGCCCGCGTTGGCGAGAATGTCCGGGATGACCGGAATACCGTTTTCTTCGAGGATAGTATCGGCCATCGAAGTCGTCGGTCCGTTCGCCCCCTCAACCACGAGATTCGCTTGCACGTCGTCGGCGTTCATTTGCGTAAGAACGTTCCCCACCGCGGCAGGGATGAGAACGTCCACGTCGAGCGTCAACAACTCTTCGTTCCCGATGGTTTCGTCGCCGTATTGGGTGACTGCTTCAGGTTCTTCCTCGTGCGATGGCACCGTTTCGGTGTCGATACCGTCCGGGTTGTACGCCGCGCCGTTAACGTCGGAAACGGCGACCACCGTCGCGCCCCACTCATCCAGAAGTCGGGCGGCGTTCGCACCGACACTTCCGAATCCCTGCACGGCGACAGTGGTTCCGTCGAGTCCGTACTCGTAGTACTCACATGCTTCACGAACGATGAGCGCGACGGAACGACCCGGCGCTTCCTCGCGCCCGAACGAACCACCGATTACCGGCGGTTTTCCCGTGACGACGCCGGGTTGGGTTTCCCCTTCCTGCATCGAGTAGGCGTCCATGAACCACGCCATCGTTTGCGAATCTGTTCCCATGTCCGGTGCGGGAATATCGGTCGTCGGGCCGACAACCTCCCGAAGTTCCTGTGCGAATCGGCGCGTCAGACGCTCCGTTTCCGCCGAAGAGAGCTGTTTCGAGTTGACGACGACACCACCTTTCGCGCCGCCGAACGGAATGTCCATCACGGCGCATTTCCACGTCATCCACATCGAGAGGCCGATACACTCCTCCTCGGTTACACCGGGGTGGTACCGCATACCGCCCTTGTACGGGCCGCGAACGTCGTCGTGTTGGGCGCGGTAGCCGGTGAACACCTCGACGGAACCGTCATCACGTTTCAGCGGCACAGTGACCCGCTGAACGCGAGCTGGGTGGCGAAGTCGCTTGATGATGTTCGGGTCGATGTCGAGGTGCGTCGCCGCCCTGTTCAACTGTCGCCGAGCGGTGTCGAGCGCGGATTCAGACACGTCGTCGTTCGATTCGTCGCGCTCCGTCGTAGTTCCGGAGTTTGCAGTGTTTGCCATCGGGGTCATTCGAGCGGTGTTCGCCGATTTCGGAAACCGATGCCACAGTCATCACACGAACCGGGGTGGTATCCGGCGGTTACAATAGTTCCACAGCCAACACATTCGTACTGCGATTCGGTCGTCGAGTCGTGTTCTATATCTCGCATCGAGGTTGCTCCTGAGCGACGAACTGGGTACTCACAGCACCACTCTGTCGTCGCCACGTCGTGCAATTTTTGCGAGAGTGGCAAGTAATAGCTCGTTGAATAGTGAGGTTTGCAGGATCAAAATAGCCTAGATAGTCAACCGGTGTTCGAAACGGAAATCGTTCGGTCGAACACCGTCTCGAAGAGTTTCCGTTGTACCTTCCGAGAGTGCTCGTAAAACGCCGCCGGGGAGATGTCGAGCATGGACGCAACCGCTTTCCCGTCACTCCGTCTGGGAGAATCGAAATAGCCGCTGTAGTATGCGGTCTGGACGACTTCGAGTTGCCTATCCGTAACCGTCTGCAGAAACTCGTTTCGGAACTGACGATTGGTAGTCGGTGGGTGTTCGCGTTCACGCTGTGCAACCAACTCCGAGTCGGGATACTCGCGTGAAACGATGTCATCGACCGTATGCGTCGTCACCGGAGAGGGAACGAACACCGTCGCAGTCGCTTCCTCGCCGTTCGCTCCGAACCGTTCGAGCGTCGCACCGTGTTCGGCCACCTTCGTCGCGATGAACGGCGCGGAAATCGTCAACTGAACGAGAGCAGCATCGTGATTCGTGGAAACAGCAGATGCCGATTTGACGGCGACGGTTTCGTCCGCGACGGAAACGACATCCTCAGAAGAGCCATCATCGACAGCGACGAGTAGTCTGACACCGGTTTCCGTCTCACGGACACCACCCTTCAGTTCGAGGGAACAACCGGCTTTTCGCGCAAGCGTTCGAAGGACACAGTTCGAATCCCGAATCCTGTATTCGAGTTCGGTGACGGAATCGCTCAACAACGCGTGTTTTCGCTCGACAGAGCGAATCGCAGAGGCGATGGTTTCACCCAGTTCCGAAAGAACTGTCTGTCCTCGTTGGTCGAACGCATTCGGCTGTCCAGCGTACACGGCCAACACCCCGTACACGACACCGTCGTGAACCAGCGGGACGGCGATGACGCATTGAAATCCGCTCGAAAGTGCCTCCCGTCGCCACGGTTCGCCTTGGAGGTCGTCCGCGACGTTCGGAACCGCGGCGGTAGATTCCGTCGAAAACGCTCGTTCGGCGGGTTCGTCCGACGTGATTTCGACAGTGTCCAGATACCCACCGTCGTCTCCGAACCACGCTCGCGGACGGAGGGTTTCGGTACCCGGGTCCGGAGCGCCGACCCATGCGAACTCGAACCTGTCATCCGTCGTCAGTCGCTCGCAAACGGCGTGTTCGATTTCCTCGCGCGATGCCGCTTGGACGAGGGCTTGGTCGATGTCTCGAATTATTTCATTGGTTTGATTGAGTCGAGAGAGCTGTCGATTTCGCCGTTGCAGTTCCCGGTCGCGCTCTCTGAGTTCGTCCTCACGTTCGATACGGTCAAGTGCCGCCTCGACGGTTGCGGCGAGGAGGTCGATTATCTCGGCGGTCACCTCGTCGAGCGTGGCCCGTTCGTCGCCGACGATCAAAATCCCATGGTCGCGAAGCGGAACGAACAGTCCGTCCCGTCCGTTGACGACGGAAGCGAAGGGGTCGCCGGGAACGATTCCATCATCGAACGGCAACGAGGTTTGTTCGATGAACGACCGTCCCGCGCTGCTTTGCTCGTTGAGTCCGACGGTCGGCAGTTCGCCGTGAACTGCCGACATTGTGTCAGTCGCCGCCGCGGGCCACAGTTCGTTTTTCACGTCGTCGAAACGGTAGATGGCACACTCTTCGCGGTCGAAAATGTCGGTTGCGTCGTCGATGACGAGTTCTGCTATTTCCTGTTCGGTTTCGGCGTAGAGAAGGTCGCGAGTCGTCCGATGAAGTGCTGTCAGTGCCCGTTCTCGCTCCTTTCTCTTCGTGATGTCACGACAGCTGTAGAGGGTTGTCCCTCCTTGAATCGAGACGCGACGAACGTTGACGAGAAGCGTGTGTTCCCGTCCTGCTTTGTCGGTAGCGGTACATTCGACGTTCGTGAGAACGCCTTCGCCTTCGAGCACTTCTCGTTCGAAGAGGTCGTCACCGAGAAGCGCGTCGATGGTTCCAAATTCGCGTAACTCCTCGACTGAGTAGCCGAAAATGAAGTGGACGTTGGGACAGATATACGTGAACTCCCCGTCGTCGTTCGTGACGAGAACGGTGTCGGTCATGTTGTTGAGCGTGACTCGATGGAGTTCCTCCGATTCCCGGAGTTCACGTTCGAGATGAGCGCGCTGCGTTACGTCGGTTCCCTCGACGACGATGCTGACGACGGCACCGTCTCGGTTCGTCACGGGACGGAACGAAAGGTCGAGTTCGACACGACCATCCGAATTTCGTAACTCGGTTTCGAATCGAGTGACGTCACTCTGCTTAGCGGTTCGAAGGGCGTCGCGAATCTCCTCCGCGGTCGTGTCGGAATCCGCCCACCACGGGGAGTCGGCAAAGGACATTCCCGTGAACGAGTTCGGCGTGGTGTCGAGGAAATCGAGTGCGGTTCGATTCGTCCGGAGGAGTCGGCCGTTCGGTGCAACGACCCATGTAAACGTTTCCGGGTCGTTGAACAGTGCCTCGAACTGGTGTGCCTGCCGACGGCGCGTCGTATCGACTTGGTACTGGACCGCCGCTTGTCGAATCCGTCGAAACAGGTCGTCATCGAGGGTCGGTCGTCCGTCGCTGATGATGTAGTCGGTCACATCTGCCGCGACGGCACGACTCGCTATCGCTTCGTCACCGTCACTAGCGACGAGGATAACGGGGAGGTCGGGATACACAGCGCGGACGACTTCCAGAAATTCCACACCTGTCATATCCGGAAGGTCGAGCGAACAGACGATGCAGTCAACCTCACCCGGTTGTGAGGTCAGCCATTCGTATCCGTCGTGGCCGCGAACCGCCGTCGTGACGAGCGTTTCGTCGGGGTCCGAGAGTCCGGAGACGAGACGCTGTCGCCAGTGTGGGTCGCCGACGACGAGGACGGAAATCGACCCCGTTGGACTGTCGGTCGAACGTCGATTCCGGTTCATCTGCGAAGGTTGGAGCGAGTGGACGTAAATAACGTCGGTCTACGATACAACCGTATCACGAAGCGTCCGAATACCGCATGCCTTTAGTGAGTTCGGACGATAAGTTCAAATATGGGTTTTGGAAGCTACGACGAATCTGAGCAACAGAACCGAGAACAGGACTCCAACATGGACGAGTCGAGCGCCGTCAACGTCCACGAAAACGACCATAAGGGCGAAATCACGTTCGACAGCGATGCCTCCAGCGACGAACTCATCGCCAAACTCGGCGATATGAAAGACGACGAGACGGAAGACGAGTCGTAGCGTCACCCGCTCTGTTTTCGATTTTCTTTGTTTTCGGAGCAAAGCTCAGTCCGACGAGACGCCAGTCTCCGCTTCGACGGAACCGACCGGTGATTCGAGCGTGTGAAAAACGACGACGCAAGCGAGGAAGAAACAACCCAGCGCCGCGAGTGCAACGAGCGGCGTTCGAACGTCGGCGACGACGCCGACGAGCGGTTTGAGCGGAAGGCGAACCAGCGCGTACACCATCGAAACCGCACTGAGCACCGTTGCCCGACCGACGGATTCGGTGTGTTCGTTGATGTAGCCGCTCGCAATCGGTTTCATCACCGTGTTCGCGGATTTCATGACGAAAAACAGCGGAAACGCCGCGAGCGGAAAGAACAGCGGAGCGACGAAGAAAATCCCGACCAGAGCGGGGATGAGGAGCACTGCCCAGCGAGTTGAGAGGTAGTTCTCGATGGTTCCGGCGTGGTAACTTGCGATGGCGGCGACGACGCTGAACGCGGTGTAGAGTGGGCCGAGTCCCTCCTGCGGCAGTGAAAGCCGTTGCGTCGCAATCGGCTGAATAAACTCGTCCGCCGCGTTGATAATGGCGAAAAACAGCGCTGTGTACAGGACGAACGAGCGAAGCGGTGGTTCCGATAGCTTTCGCCGGATAACCGGAATCGCGTCCAAAATCGTGAACTCGTCGTCATCGTCATCATCGACAGTATCGTCATCGTCGGTGTCGTCGCTATCGGTGCTGTCGTCGTCATCGTCGTTTGCGTGGCGACCCGATGCGGGCAAAGAGAGCAAAACGGGAACTCCAGAGAGAAGCAGGAGGCCACCCGCCACGAACGGTAACCGAGGGTCGAGGCTGTAGAGAAATCCGGCAGTGAGCATCGTTCCGGCGCTCACCCACTGATTCACCGACCCGCCTCGTCCTCGGACGCGAGTGTATTCCGCTTCGCGAAGTCGGTCTTGCAGCGTATCGTAGAGCCACGCATCGCCGCTCCCCGACTGGAATGCGATTCCGAGCGCCCACAGAATCCAGAGTACTGCGAACGCGGCAAACGTCTGCGCAACGACGAAGCCGAACACCGAGAGCGCGAGCAGGATATTTCCGAGCAGGAGGCTCCGGCGGCGACCGATGTAATCGCTGAGGTATCCGGACGGAATTTCGCCGACGACGATGAACGCCGCCGAGACGCTTCCGAGAAGACCGATTTGCGTGTAGTTCAGGCCACGGTTCAGGAGGAAAATCGTAAACACGGGCCAAAAGAACCCGAAGCTCATCGTCGCTTGGAAGAGATAGTATTTCAGAATGACAGGCGGCGGACGCGTCCAAGTGTCGTGAAGCATGGATATATTAGCGTGAGTTTCGAATCGGGTGACGAACGTATTCCCGTAATAACAGTCCTTGGTGGTAGTAAAAAGTGTTAGCAGATATTAATTTTAGTTGAATAGTTGACACTGTTGAGAACGAAGCCTCTCCGGGAGAACAGCGATTTGAACTATTCAGAGCCAAACTGAAATTCGAAGAAATACTATTGATTTTTAGGTGGGCTGAAAAATTATTTCCGTTTTGGGAACTTATAAGGTGATGAAGCACCATTCTAGAGATGCAATGAGTACCCAGAAAACCGTTCGACAAGAAGCGGGCACCGTCGAGGAAAACCCTGTACGCCTCGACCAGGAGAAGGCGGAGCAGATAATCGATGCGCTCAACACCGACCTCGCGGATGCCTACGTGCTGTACCACCAACTTCACAAGCACCACTGGAACGTCGAGGGCGCCGAACACCTCGACATCCACCTGTTCCTGCAGGAAGCCTACGAGGACGTAGAGGAGGCCGCTGACGAACTCGCAGAACGAGCGCAAACGCTGGGCGGTGTTCCCCACGCGAGCATGACCGCACTCTCGGAGGCCGCGACGGTGGAACCGGAAGACGAAGACGTGTACGACATTCGAACGTCGTTCGAACACGACCTCGGAATGTACGGCGACATCATCGAGAGCTACCGCGAACACATCGAACTCGCTGAAGGCCTCGGCGATTACGCGACATCGGAGATGCTTCGCGAACACTTAGAAGACCTCGAAGAACACGCCCACGTTTTCGCCCACTACCTCGAAGACGACACGCTCGTCCTCGAATCTGCGCTTAAATAAGCGCTACCGAACGTCCGGTGCCTCGTCGCCGGGACGTCCGGGTATCTCTACTTCTATCTCGAGTTCCGGTTCGCCGACGCCGCTGAAGTCGATTTCCAGTCCGACGGGGTCGCCGAACGCGAAGGGAAGTTCCCACTCGTCGGTGAGAATGGTCAGTTCGTCGTCGTCGCGGAGTTGCTCGCCGAGTTTGACGAGGAACGTGCCTACTTCGCTCGCGCTCAAACGGTACTCCTGTTCGAAGTCGCGCCCGGTTCGAATCGTCGTGCGGTCGTCGTTGGTTTGGGTGTCGTTCGACATCGAAAACAGTGTACGCCACGCCGCAAGGAAAACTCGTCGGGCGGCGCTCGGCGGTGGAAAATTCCGGAAACTGCTGGGAAGAGCTATCGAATCAAATCGACGGTGAGGTCGCTCGAAATCCAGCCGTCGGTGTTGTCCGATTCGAGGAATACGACCTTTTCGGGACAACTGCGACAGGCGGCAATTTCCGGACGGGAGGGAGCATCGGAATTCTCCCTTCCGTCAGACTGAGACTCGGTTCGTGCAGGCATCAAAGTGATTTAGGCAGACCTAAAATAAAAAGGTACGGGTTTTCGCTTCTTTCTCTCCGTTTATGCGAACCGAATCGGCCACCATCACCATCAGTTCGACACCTCGGGGACACTGACGAGGCCAGCGGGAGTACCACCGGAGGCAATCGACACGCGAAAACGCCACGTCAATGGCGAGTCATCGGCCTCGAACCGTTCCGCATGCGAAATTTGGAGCGTCGAATCGGGACACCGACTGACAAGTTCGACGATAAGCGGAAGGGTGGATATCCGGCCATCGACCGTGTCGAGTGCGTATGCGGTCAACGTTACATTCCACATTCGTCCCTCCGAGCAGGAATCGGTCGAAGACGGCCGAAGCGTATAATTCGACACGAGCGATGCAGAGTGCAGTCGGGCAAGCGTTTCCGAAAGCGGTTCTTCGCAGGGAGAGTGCGGTGAGATTCGCTCCGCAGCCGTTCGAATGATGGCCGCTTGTTCTTCCGTCGTCAGGTGGTTTTCGAGTTCCGTGCTCATGCTTTCGAGCAGTCGAAGGCAAAGTTCGTCGGGACTTTCGATGGATTCCGCGGCATCGAGGTAGGTGTCCATCACCGCTCGCTCGACCGCGTCGTGGGGCGACTCGGCGACGGTTTCGAACACCGCACCTGCGACCGTGTGACAGAACTCGATTAACTGTCGTCGTCTGAGTGCGGTCGATTTCGATTCCGGTTCTTGCGGAGTATTTACGACCGGTTCCTCACAAACTATCAAATCGTAGTACGGGAGTTGCGGGTCATATCGTCGCAGTGCGCTTCGATACCGTTCAGTTGCACGCACTGCTCTGTCCGCGGTTTCGCGGCTTTCGAACCGCTTTCCGACGGTAGGAACCGGTCGGTCGCCCGTGCGCCCGCAAACGGGGTAGTATCGACCGCCGTCGCTTTCGAGGGCTTCGATATGTCGGCGGAGTTTGCCGAGGGTGCTTCCAACCATGGATTTTAGCCACCGTATTCACCGATTTCGACTCGGCGGGGTGTAGTGTACGGAGTTTCGTCTCTCGTCGTCTCCCGAACCATGTTTTTAGGCTCGCCTAAAACGTTAAATGCGTTTCGGATTTTAGGTTGGCCTAAAGTATAAGAGATGGTGAGCAAGAGCGACGAAAATAGTCCGTGAAAACGTCACCAACCACTACGAGCCAATGTCCGACACAGCAGAATAGTATCGCAGAATACAGTTTATAGCCCCGATTCACGTCGCCAGTAGCGCAACCGCGCCGATTGCGAGGCCGATGCCCGCCATATCCCGCATGCTCACCGATTCGCCGAGGAAGACGGCCCCGAGAACCGCGGCGACGATGAAATACAGTGCTGTGATGGTCGTCGCAATCGCCGTGCTTCCGTACTGAAGCGCGGCGTAGTAGCTTATCGACCCGATGCCTGAGAACAGGCCGCCAGCGATTGCGAACGTGACCCCCGAGTTAGTCAGCGTCACCGGGCCGGACTGGACGGCGATGTAGAGGATTGCGACGCCGACGCCGATAGCGTAGGAAATCGCCATCGCGACTTCCGGTTCGAGAGTCTGCGTGGCGTAGTCGGCGAACACGGCCCACACGCCCCACGCGAGCATTCCGAGCAGAGCGAAGAGAACTGCGGTACGAACCATACGCTCGGCCAGGAACCGCACGGAGGAATGGGTTCCCATTCCGGCGTTTCAGGCGGTTGTTGTCGATGGCCAGCAGGCACCTGTTGGCAGATAGACGACAGCTACTAGCGAGCAGAGAACCGCTGTGGAAGGACAGCACAGACCTGCTTTCGGCGTACGGCGGTCATAACAAATGCCGGAAGTCCCGACCACTTGCGCATGCCACGTACCGCGACACTTGTGTTCGTTCTCTCCGTCGTCGTCGCCGCGGGAGCGATTTCGCTCCCCGGCGGCGCGGCGGAACTGCAAGCGGAACCGGAACCGACCGAACGCTGGAATCAAACCTATGGTGGTTCCGGCGACGACATCTTCAACGACGTCGCTCGAACCGAGGACGGCGGGTACATCCTCGTCGGAGAAATCGAAAACTCCGGCAGTGGAATCGACGGCTGGGTCGTGAAAATCGACGGCGAGGGCGAACAGGAGTGGGAGCGGACGCTATCCGGGCCGGGCACCGACCGATTCTACTCCGTCGTGACGAACGACGACGGCAGTGCGATGGTCGCCGGACGAACCGACAGTGGCGGAGCTGCGACCGGATGGGTCGTCGAACTGGGCGCGAACGGCGAAACGCGGAACGAGCGAACGCCCGGAGCGGGCGCGTTTTACGGACTCGAACGGGACGGAAACGGATACGTGCTCGCAGGATGGACGAGCGATTCGGGAACGAAAGGATGGCTGTTGAAACTCGATGGTTCGGGCGAGCGGGCGTGGGAGGAAACCTACGCTGCGCCGGATTCGTATTCCTCCGGACAATTCAAAGGCGTCGTTCCGGCGTCGAACGGCTATTTCGTCGCGGGCGAAGTCGAAGGCGGTAGTCAAGATGCGTGGGCGATGCGCGTCGGAAACGACGGCGAACGACGCTGGCAGAAGACTGCAGGCGGGTCGGACAGAGAAGCGATTTGGGCCGCGACGGGCGATGACGACGGAATCGTCCTCTCCGGCGAATCCGAAAGCGGCGATTCGCGGGATGGGTGGGTGCTAAAATACGACGCGAACGGCGAACTGGCGTGGGAGAACCGATACGGCGGAAATGACGTGGATTGGCTCGATTCAGCGATGCAAACGGACGACGGTGGGTACCTGTTCACCGGCGGGACGCTGACCGGCGGAATCGGGAGTGCGGACGGATACGTGGTAAAGACCGATGGTGACGGAGCGGTTCAGTGGGAGAGCGCCTACGGGAGTGCGCAGTGGGACAAGCCGTTCCCCGCGGTGAACGCACACGGCGGTGGCTATCTCTTGGCGGGACAGACGGGTGGATTCGGGGCCGAGGGAATGGATGGCTGGGTGCTTCATCTCGGTTCCGGTGGACAGGTTTCCGAATCGGGCGGAACGACGGACGGTGGCGGCGGTTCGGAGTCGGGTGAAACCGCCGAAGCGAACGGTTCCGCATCGACCGCGCAGTCGGGAGACGAACGAACTGGGACGAGTCTCCCCGGATTCACCGGTATCCTTGCAATCGCCGCGGTTGCTCTGTCCGTCCTCCTCTGGCGACGACGGGAGTAGGCCGAATGTGGAGATGGGAATCGTACGGGGTTTTGGGACAGAAACCCCGGGAGAAGCATCGAATTGTTTCATCGTCAATCGAGATTCTTTTATTCTTGAAACCAGTCTGACTTGCTAACTAACCGAGTAGAGACGAGACAATGAAAGGAGAAAAACTGACAGAGAGAGCCGAAAAATTGGATACCGACGAACGTATCACCTACCGAATTACCAGTGATACCGATAGAGTGAGTACGAGAGTGGTTCGCGGCGTCGAAGAAATCGTCGGAACGGACGACGACCGACGAACGTGGCTTTACGACAGCGTCGACCCGGACGCACTCGACGCACTGTTCAGCCAGAAACACAGCGGTGGTTCTCGGGAGAATGGAAAAGTCGTTTTTACCGCAAGAGGGTGTGAGGTCGTCGTTCACGGGGACGGCGAGATTCATATCTACGTACCGGAAACTCACGATTCCGACCAATAGTGGGGACGTTTCGAAATGGTATTGACGGCGCGCCCGTGAATGGCGTCAAGGACCGATTGATGACCGACAAAGCAACCGTTTCCTTCCGCGAACTGTGCCGCGAACTGCCGGTTCAGACCGGCTTGTTCAGTTTCGGGCCAGTGGCAATCGGACTCGCTCAGTTGTGGAACGGCCTCGCCCATGGAACGACGGTTTCGTTCCATGCACTGTTCGCCGTCGTCATGGTCGCGTTCGCGGTGCTCGTCACGCGCTATCACCTCGCAACCTTCCGACTCGATAAACTGGAGCGCACCTAACTCGTTCCAGTTAGGCGGTTCCGGCAGGCGCGCCAGCCCTCGCTTCTCGGCCCGCGTAGGCGTTGTAGCCAGCGATTACGGCGACGATGGCTCCCGAGATGATATCGCTCCAGAACGCCGCTCCCACAGTCATCACGAACGGAACGAGAATCATCCACAGTCCCAACAGCGCGACGAACGACGAACTGCCGATACTGGCCGTGAGTCCCTTCGTCATGCGATAGTAGTTGTATCCGGCGACGAGGAAAATCGCGGCCCCGATGATGATGTTGTTCCAGTAGCTCGTTATCGACATCGCCGGATAGATGAACGACGAGATGAATATCCACGCCCCGACGAGCGAGACGAACCCGCTCAGCCACTTCAGATTCGACGTGTCAGTGTCCGTGGTGCGTGTCGTTCGCTCCCTTGTTTCGGTTTCACTCATGGTTTTCCCTCCGTGTCAAAGTAGATTGAGCGAGCGAATAAAGCGAGCGACCGTTCACAAACTAATGAGCCATTACAGGTGACGAACGGTAACTTTTTAGCCACAAAACTGGCTGTTTTGAACCTTACACTTGCCCCGGGTCGTGGGTTTCGAACCACTCGGTCAACTGTTCGAGGCGGTGAATCGCGCGGTCTGGGTCGCCGATGTTGTGGTGTTCGTCGGGATAGACGACGAGTTTCGCGGGAACGCCTTGCTTCTTTACGCTGATGTAGAGCTGTTCGGACTGCGACGGCGGGCAGCGCCAATCGTCGCCACCTGCCGTGACCAGCAAGGGTGTCTCGACGTTGCCGACGTCGGTGATGCTAGATGCAGAATCGTAGGTTTCCGGGTTCTCCCACGGCAGGCCGAAATCGTTCTCCCACCATTTGTGGGCGTCGTCGGTGCCGTAACACGAGCGTAAATCGTAGATGCCGTGTTCCGCCGCGGCGCCCGCGAATCGGTTCGTATTCGTGACGAGATAGCCCGTCGTGATACCGCCGTAGGAGAATCCAGTAGCAAAGGTGCGGTCGTCATCGACCCACCCTCGTTCGACGAGATGTTCGACGCCGGACGTCACGTCATCGACTTCGCACGACCCCCACGCGCCGCGGAGGATTTCGCTGAACTCCCGGCCGTAGGAACTGCTTCCGCGGTAGTTGGGACGAAAGACGACGTACCCTTTGTCGGCCCAGTACGCGTAATCGAAGACGAACTCGGGTGCGTCGTAGGAAATCGGGCCGCCGTGGATGGAGACGACGAGAGGGTGCGGGTCGGAGTCCTCCGGGTCGAAATCGGCGGGGAAGTAGACGATTCCCTCGATGTCGTCGCCGGATTCGTTTTCGTAGACTACGCGCCGACAACCGGGCATGGCGTGAGACTCCTCGAACGCCTCGTTGAGGGCGGTCAACCGTGCGGGTTCGCCGAATTCGAGGTCGCCCGCGTCCATCGCGTACAGGTCGCCGACCGTTTCGGGTTCGGTGGACAGCAGGGCAACCGTCTCGCCCGCGTAGTCGAAGGTTCGAATCGTCTGATAATCGCCCTGCGATTCGAGAGTAAACTCCGGGTCGCTTCCGTCGACGAAACAGCGGACGAGTCGGGTACTTCCCTCGTCGCCGATTGGAGCCAGCAGGGTGTCCGAATCCAGCCACCGGACGCGGTTCGCGTGCGCTACGGTTCGGTCGAGCGACTCGGTAATCGACCGATACTCACCGGTTTCGGTATCTGCGACGAACACCTGCGTCGGGATGTGCCAGTTGACTGCGTCGCTGGCGATGAAGGCGAGTTGAGAGCCGTCGGGACTCCACTGGGGTGCGCTCGCGTAGAGTTCCATGTCGGTGACCTTCCGGAGATTTTCTCCGTCGGGGTCGATGGTGTACACGTCTACCGCACTGGAGTCGTCCGGTCGCTCGGTTCGGTTCGAGAGGAAGGCGATTCGTTCCGGCCCCCACGCGGGTTGCAATCCCGACCCCGCTTCGTGTGCGCCACCGCCGTAGGCATCGTCGAGTCGGCGTTCCTCGCGAGTATCTACGTCCACGACGAACAGATAGGTCGTCACGTCGTCTAAGAAGCCTTTTCCGTCGAATCGGTGTTGGAGCCGGGAGATTTCGACCGGCCCGCCATCCCGGCGTTCCGCGAGATACTCCGCTTGTTCCTCGGTCGGGTCGCGCGCGGAGATGACGATTCGCTCGCTTTTCGGTCCCCAATCGAACTCGCCGACGCCCTCGTCGCGGGTCGTCACCTGTCGGGCGTCACCGCCACGCGCGAGGTCGAACACCCACACCTGCGATTTCGGTTCGTCGTCGTCAGTTGCGGCGTTCTCGTCCCCCGACTCGTCTCCTTCCTCCGCGTCCGAATCACCGATATCGTTCCGGACGGAAAGCGCGGCGTCCTCGTCTCGCGCCGCCAAAAATGCGAGCTTCGACCCGTCGGGCGACCATTTCGGTGACCCTGCGTCGGACGCACGGGAGAGTCGATACGGGGAATCGCTTCCGTCCGTCGAGACGACGAATAAGGAGGTTCGACGGTCGTCTTCGTCGCGGTCGAACTCGCTCGCCACGAAGGCGAGTCGGTCGCCGGAGGGCGACAGCGCGAGGTCGGTGGCGAGCGTCAAATCGTAGAAATCGCTCGTTTCAAACGTTTCAGTCATCGGTCGCACATCTCGGGCGAGACATATAGTTGTACGTTCGCCAGCAAGTTACACGCGAAACCGCCGGACTGCGACCTCACGACGTTTCGCTCGGAAGCCGTCTCTCCGTCTTCGAATCACGCGTTAGAATCTCCGGTAATATTCGTTCTACCGCCGTAAAATAAGATGGTTCGGAACGAACCCGGGGTATGGTTCGAATCCTGTCCGACAATGACGTGGCGGCAGTTCTCGACGTGGAATCGCTGCTTCCAATCGTTCGGGACGCGTTCATCAAACAGGGCCGGGGCGAGGTCGAGCGACCGGAGCGACCGCACTTTCCAGTCGGTACCGGGCTCGCAGACGGCCCGCTCGGAACTGGCCTCGTCATGCCCGCGTACATCCACGGTGCGACCCACTACGCCACGAAACTGGTCGGCGTGCACGAGAAAAACGCCGAGCGAGGACTGCCGACCGTCAACGCACAAATCGCGCTCACGGATGCCGAAACGGGCATCCCCTCGGCCTTCCTCGCCGGGACGAAAATCACGAACGCGAGAACGAGTTGCATCGGCGGCCTCGCCGCGAAGGAACTCGCGACCGACCCAGTCGAACTCGCGCTCATCGGTGCGGGAACACAAGCACGGTGGCAAGCGCGTTGTATCGCCGCCGCGACGGACCTCGAAACAATCCGGGTGTACTCCCCGAGCGATTCCAAATACGATTGCGCCGAGACGCTCGAATCGGAACTCGGCGTCCGAGTGGAAGTGGTCGAATCGGCCGACGACGCCGTCTCGGAATCGAACGTCGTCGTCACCGCGACGACCGCCACCGAACCGGTTTTTTCCGGAAACGTCCTCGAAGATGGGACGCTCGTCGTCGCCGTCGGTGCGTACACCGCCGAAACCCGCGAACTCGACCGAACGACGATAGACCGCGCCGACCGACTCTTCGCGGATGTGCCGGAAGAGGTGATAGAAATCGGCGACCTGCGAGCGACCGACTGTACGGAAGACGACCTCGTGTTATTTTCCGATGTGTTCGAAAACAAAGGACGAAAATCCGAATCGGAAATCATCGTTGTCGAAAGCGTCGGAACCGCCGTGTTGGACGCCGCCGCGAGCGAGCACGTGTACGAACGTGCGAATGAGAACGGTATCGGCGAGGAAGTCGAACTGTAAGGAGTTCCCGAGAGATTTCTGGCAGGATAGCTGGCAAGATGGCTGTATAGATGTATGAGCAGATGACGATTGCAGGAAGCCGAAATCAGCCAGGGGCGACGAGGATAGACGAAGAGATTTCTGAATAGCTCTCCAGGAAGACATACAGATTTTTAAAAATCCATTCTCGGAGGGAGTCCGTAGATAGGAGATAAATCGTCTTCCGTACAGTGGTTATCTGGATAGATATCTAGAAAGACATCCACAAAGATAGCTATCTGGACACCTATTTGTATAGTTTGACTCATTTGTCTGACGAGAATTTATGAGTGGTAAGCGTATAACGACCGACTGTATGAAACGAGCCATCACACTGTGGAGCGAGTCCGGCGGGGTCGGTAAGACGACCATGGCGACCAACGTGGCCGCCGCGTTGGGACGGCGAGGCGAACGGGTTCTCGTGGTTGATTTAGACCCCCAACTGGGAAGTTTGACCGACCACGTCGGCTACCAAGAACTGAAAACGGGCGACCGCGACCATCTCGGTCACGTTCTGCTGGACGATGAAAAGGACATTCGTTCGCTCATCGTCGAAACTGCAGATTTCGACCTCGTTCCGTCGCACGAGGGACTGGCAAATATCGAAAGCGAAATGGCCGCCAGAAACACCTCGCTTCGGGAATTCCAACTCCGTTCCGCGCTGAAAACCGTCGCGGGCGACTACGACTACTTTATCATCGACCCGCCCGCGACGTTGAACGTTCTCGTTGACAACGCGCTGGTCGCAGCGCGGAACGTTCTCATTCCAATCGAGCTTACGCGGAAAGGGAGCATCTCCATCGAAGGACTCGAAGACACCCTCGACAGCATGGAACGTGGGTTTCAGAAGTTCGACGATAGTTTTAAACTCGGCATTCTCGCCGTCGTTCCGAACGAAGTCGGCGATTCTAACATCTACCGCGACACGCGGGACGAGTTGGAAGCAGGTGGAAAGCCGGTGACTCCCTTCGGCGTGCGAAAACGGGACGTGTTGAAAGAAGCATGGAAAGGGCAGATGAATCTGTTCGAGTTCGCGGAAAGCGAGGAAACCCGTGACCTGCGAGAGTACGAAAAAGATCTACTTGCGAACTTCGAACAGTTGGCACGAATCGTCGAACAGGGAACCGTGGATGTGGAGGTAGAAGCATGACCAAAGACGACCGTTACGGCGCGACCGACGACGACTACGGCGACGATTATGGGGAGTATTCCGAGACGGAATCGAAGACGGTAGCCGAGTCGGGTACGGGAGATTCGAAATCGGAATCCTCGAATGCGGGTGGAAACGCCGAAACCAACGGCAATGCTGGAGCCGACACACTGCCGTTCATCTTCGCGCGGCGAACCGTGAAGGCCGACCGCGAGGCGATGCCTGTGTACGTTCAGGACACAACCGCAGGAGAAATTAGCGACCTCGAACGGGAGCTGAGTCAACGATTCGATGGTGACAAAGTGATGGCGCTGGACGTTCGAGAAGCCCTCATGCGTGCCGGACTGGAGAACATGGACGACGTTCAAAGAGTGATGGAAGAGTGGGGATACGGGCGTCGGTAAGTCGTTTCTTTCCGTTGGTTATCTAGATATATTTCTAAAGAGTTTTCCAGATAGATTGTTAGATATAAATACGGGTAGATATTCAGATATTCAGAGATGAATATGAGCATCAAACTGGGAGAATATTGCGAAGAAAGTCGATCTGTGACGGTTTTGTAAACGAGTGTTGTGGATAACGTGCAATAATATTGGTCTCGACATATTTCTAACCCGTTCAGATGAGCGACAAAGCAATTGTCAGCAGGACAATCGACGCTTACGAAACTCGTCGAACGAGTCGCCTGAAACACTCTTTATCCTCCGCTTCGTTGAGGCGGATACCAGATGGGATTTCATACGTTCGACCCCGAAAAAGCCGAAAAGCTCGAAGACGCAGAGCGATATCGGTTCGTCTCCCGCGAGGAGTTGGTGGGCAACCTCAAACTCGCCGGTGCGGAAACCGTCGCAGACCTCGGAAGCGGAACCGGATTCTACACCGACGATGTTGCCCCATTCGCCGGGGAATTGTTCGCCGTCGATGTGCAGGACGCGATGCACGAACATTACCGCGCGAAGGGAGTCCCCGAAAACGTCTCGCTCGTCACGGCGGACGTCGCCGACGTGCCGTTTTCGGACGGCGAACTCGACGCCGTATTTTCGACTATGACCTTCCACGAGTTCGCTGGCGACGAGCAACTCGCGGAGGTTGCGCGTAGTCTCAAGCCGGGCGGTCGATTCGTCATCGCGGACTGGACTGCCGAGGGACGGGGCGAAAGCGGCCCTCCAGTGGACGAGCGGTACGACCTCGAAACGGCGTGCGAACTGCTGGAAACCGTCGGGTTCGAAATCGAATACGAATCCGAGCGACCGGAAACGTTCCTGCTCGTGGCATCCGCTTGAATCGGTTACTCGTGAATCAGTAATAATCGATAAAATAGACGTATTGAGTCGAGCGACGGGAAAGCGACGAATTCTCCAAATTGACAATTTATGGAAATATATACTGTATTTCGCAATATCGTTTGAGCGAGGACAATTTACTACTAACACAATCGGAGAATAGATGACACATCAGCCATCTAACTATCATATGACTATTCCGAACTACGGTGAAAAGTACGATGCGGTCGCACTGTTTTCACCATCAGAGGCAATCGAGGAGCATGATGGCGATGTCGAGGCGGAAGTTCCAAAAGCCATCATCATCACCTTTCAGAAAGGTTTTTTGAGGATGTTATCGCGGAGCGAGCAGGTGACCCGATACATCTCGTCCGTAGTCAGAAGGTGTACCCGCTGGACGAAATGGTCGGTATCGTCGGTGATTTCGGCATCGGCGCACCTATGACGGCGACCATCACGGAGAATCTGATTGCGGCGGGTGTCGAAGTCCTCTGCATCGTCGGCGGAAGCGCGGGACTCCAGCGTTCTATCGGGCCGACAGACGTGATACTCGCAGACGAAGCGATTCGTGACGAGGGCGTGTCGTATCACTATCTCCCACCGGAGCAGGAGGCGAAACCGACCATCGAACTCGTCGAACGCCTCGAACGGGAGTACGTCGATTCCGGCTTCGAGACGCACCGCGGAACCACGTGGACGACCAGCGCATTCTACCGCGAAACCGTCGCCGAAATCGAACAGTACGTCGAGGACGGCGTGGTCAGCATCGAGATGGAGGCCGCCGCGCTGTTCGCGGTCGCCGAGTATCGCGGCGTGGACGCGGCGGCAGTGTTCGACATCGGCGACCTCATCACGGAAGAAGAATGGAATTCGGGCGTAGAGTACGAAACCATCCTCCCGAAAATGCTCGACCCGGCAGTTGCGGCGCTGCGCGACCATCTCGAAGATGGAAAGCAAAGCAAGCAAAGCGACGCCCCCAATACACCTTAGCAGACACCCGTCGCATCGCAGAACATGGGTGGAGAAAACGCGAAAAGCATCTGTCCGTTCTGCGGCGTCGGCTGTGGCGTCTTGCGAGCGGATTCCGGAAAGGGACGAGGATGGAAAGCACCCGTAAATCGTCGTGGTGAACTCTGTCCGAAAGGGGTGGCCGCCTACGACGTGTTAGAACACGACGACCGACTGACCGAACCGCAGGTTCGGGAAGACGGCGACCTCATTAGCGTTTCGTGGGACGAGGCGTTTGCCCGAATCGAAACCGAGTTCGGTCGCATCGTAGCCGACCACGGGCCGGACGCGCTGGGGTTTTTCGCCTCCTCGGGGTGTACGAACGAGGAAAACTACATCCTTCAAAAACTGGCTCGCGTTCTCGGGACGAACAACGTCGATAACTGCGCGCGACTCTGTCACTCCTCCACCGTCGCCGCGATGCAGTCGCGGTTCGGCGCGGGCGCGATGACGAACACGCTTTCTGACCTCACGGAAGCGGACTGCTTTCTCGTCTGTGGTTCGAACCCCGCGGAACAGCATCCGATAATTTTCAGTTCGTATCTCGCGCCAGCAGTGAACGAGGGAACCACGCTGATTCACATCGACCCGCGAGAAAACCGAACGACGGAGCTTGCAGACCATCATCTCCCTGTCAAGCCGGGATACGACATTCCGCTGTTGAACGCGATGTGTGCCGTGATTTTCGAGGATGGGCTGGAAAATACGAAATTTCTCCGGGAGCGCGTCTCCGACGTTTCTGCGTTTCGGGAGTTCATTTCGGGAATCGACCCGCACGAACAGGCGGAAGTCGCGGGAGTAGACCCGGATGAACTCCGGACAGTCGCACGAATCTACGCCAGTGCCGACCGCTCCGCGGCGTTTACCGGCATGGGAATGAGTCAGCACCGATACGGAACCGCGAACGTTCACGCCCTGCTCAACCTCGCGCTCGTGACCGGCAACGTGGGAAAGCGCGGAACCGGCGTCAATCCGCTTCGGGGGAAGAACAACGTGCAGGGGGCGAGCGACGTGGGTGCCTTACCGGACGTGCTACCCGGCTATCGGCCCGTGACGGACGGCGACGCTCGCGCGGAAATCGCGGACGCTTGGGGCGTCGAACCGCCAGCCAAACCGGGACTGACGGAAGTCGAGATGACCCACGAGTTCGGCGACGGGATTCGCGGCGCGTTCGTCTTCGGTGAAAATATCGGCGCGACAGAGCCGAACGCGAACCGCATCTCGCGGGAACTCGATTCGCTCGACTGTCTCGTCGTGCAGGAGATTTTTCCGAACGAAACGACCGCACACGCGGACGTAGTTTTACCAGCGAGTTCGTGGGCCGAAAAGGCCGGAACCGTCACGAACACCGACCGGCAGGTTCAGCGAATGCGCCCGACCAGCGACCCACCGGGAAACGCGCGCACCGACCTCGACATCCTCTGCGAGTTAAGCGGGCGACTGGCGAATCTGACCGACGAACCGTTCGACTACGACGAACCAGAGGCGGTTTTTGCGGAATTGACGCGGGTGACGCCGCAGTACGCGGGAATGAGCTATGCAGGAATCGGCGAGAAAAGTCAACGCTGGCCGTTTCCGAAGGGTGCAGACGAAGACAGTGGAGGAATTGGCGTCCTCCACCGCGAGCGATTTTCGAGCGGTGCGCGCCGCGCACCGCTCGTGCCGGTCGAACACGTCGAACTGGTGGACGAAGAGAATGGGGAAGATGGGAAAAACAGCGGACGCAAACCGCTCGTTTTGACGACTGGACGAGTTATCGAGCATTTCAACAGCGGCGTCGTGACCCGGCGGAGTGACGTACTGACACATCTCCGAAGCACCGACGCCCTGCAAATCCATCCGAACGACGCCGCAGAGAGAGGTATCGAAGACGGGAATCGCGTCGTCGTAGAGAACGAAAATGGGAGAGTTGAGGCTTCCGTGGCGGTTACACCGTCGATTCGTCCCGGCGTCGTCTTCCTCACGTTCCACTTCGCCGAGCGGCTGGTCAACCGACTGACCGGCGACGAACTCGACCCGGAATCGAAGATTCCGACGTACAAGCACGTGCCGGTTTACGTGAGGCGACTGGAGTGAAGTAATGAGGCAAAATCAAGACACAAAAAATACATATTTTGCAGTTATCTATCTGGGTATGACCGACGTATTCCTCCTGAAACAAAAAATCGAACCGGGAAAGACGGAGCGCTGTAAGGAATTAATCGCAGAGTTGATGAATCGCGTTGATTCGGACGTGAGCGAAATATTGGAAACAGAAGGGGTGTACACCGAATCAGTCTTCATCGAGCAAGGAAGCGACGACGAATATCTCGTGTGGTATTTCGAGGCCGAGGATGCGGCCCGCGTCGGCGAAATGTGGGAAGAACCGGCGGAAACGGGTATCGAGGGCGAAATCGAGGATGGAAAATCGGTGCTGGCGGAAGTGCTCGAAAATCCAGCGGAGTGGGGCGAAGATGATTTCGAACTCCTCCAGCACTTGGTAAATCCAAACCGATAGTGGCGGTTCGTGCTCTCGGCGAGGAGCGAATCAGTACGAGTCTTGTTACTCGAAAATAGTGACGAATGTAAACAGGTGACACACTTAACCGTGGTCACCCCTAACGCTAGGTGAACCCGGCGAATAGGACTTGTATCACCCGCCGGAACGGAGTATGAACGAACAGAACACATACGAACAGTTGTACGAGGAAACGATTCCGTCGGTCGTCTCGATTTACGTCACGCCGCAAAACGTGGCAGAAGGAATACGAACCGGTGCAGGGTCGGGATTCGTGTACGACCACGACGGGCACGTCGTCACCAACCAGCACGTCGTCGGGGAAGCAAGCGAGGTAGAACTCCGGTTCAGCGATGGCGATTGGCGTACCGGAAACGTCGTCGGACGGGATATCAACACCGACCTCGCAGTCGTGCAGGTGGCGGATTTGCCGGACTACGCACACCCGCTTTCGATTGCGACTGGCGAGCCAAAACCGGGCCAACGGGTCGCCGCACTCGGCAATCCGATGGGGTTGGATGGAACCATCACTGCGGGCATCGTCAGCGGGACGAACCGCTCACTTCCGACCGGGAACGGGTTTGCCATCCCCGACACGGTGCAGACCGACGCCGCCATCAATCCCGGCAACAGCGGCGGCCCGCTGGTGACGCTCGATGGCGAAGTGGTCGGAGTCAATCGAGCGAGACAGGGAGACGGCATCGGTTTCGCCATCTCCGCAGCCATCGTCGCGCGGGTCGTCCCCGACCTCGTCGAGGACGGTCACTACCGCCACCCGTACCTCAAAATATCGACCATCGACGTTTCACCGCTCGTCGCCGAAGCGAACGGACTCGCCGAACCCAACGGCGTCCTCGTCGTGGACGTGCGTCTCGGTCCCGCGAGCGGCGCGTTCATCGGCTGCGAAACGGTTCGCGAACTGCGCGGGCGTGAAATTCCCGTCGGTGGAGACGTTATCGTCGGCGTCGATGGACGGTCGATTCGCTCGCACGAAGAGCTGATGCGGTATCTCATCACCGAAACTCGGCCCGGAGAACGAGTCGAAGTGGCGTTGATTCGAGATGGAAAACAAATGAATGAATGGGTTACGCTCGGTGAACGCCCCAGACGCTCCAGTCGAGAACGTATCGGAATCTCTGTGAAATGAAATCACCGTGAGATGGAATCGCTGTGAAACAGAGTAGGATATGGGGAAAAGATAAGAAAAAATGAGGGAAGGATGAGGAAAGGATGAGGAAAGGATGAAAAGAAAGGAACAGCGGAAATAGTGGGGTTAATTCGAGTGGCAGTTGTCGCGGAAACAGCGGAAATAGTGGGGTAGAGCGGGTGCAGTTAAGATAGAGTGGGTGCAGTGTGGAGTATAGCCAGTGCAGTTCGAAGAACGCGTGCCCGCCGGTGAACGGAGACGTTCAGGTTTCTCGGTCGTCGAGAAGTGACTGATAGTACGGACGAATACTCTCGTGCACTCCGGCGAGTTCGATGGTTTCTTCCAATGCACTAACCACGAGTTGGAGGTCTTGTTTCAGCGCGTGCTCGCGGTATTTGCCACCGGACATTCCTTCGTTTTTTTCGGTCGAAGAGATGACGCCGAGCATTGCGAGGTCTGCAAGGTGGTCACGCATTCGTCTGCTCGTCAATGCCTCGGTTCCGATGTGACTACACAGTTGTTCGTATCGCGGACGAATATCCCGCGAGCGAGCAGGGGTGTTTCCCTCGGCTTCGATGGACGTGAGTGCGTACAGAATGAGTCGCGCGTGCTGGGTGAGGTCGGCGACACCCTCCATGATTCGGTCGCGTTCGAGTTTCCGCCGTGCCTCCTGAACGTGTTTATCCACGACCTGTTCCGCCGCGTCTTTTCGAGCGAGGTCGCCTGCTTCGAGAAGCAAGTCGAGTGCCTGCCGAGCGTCACCGGCGTCTTGTGCACCGTAGGCCGCACAAAGTGGAATAACGTCGTCCGCGAGGGCGTTGTCGTGGAACGCGACTTGGTCGCGCTGGTGAAGCACTTTCTGTAGTTCGCTTGCGTTGTACGGCGGAAACGAAACTTCCTTTTCACAGAGCGAAGAGCGAACTTTCGCCGAAAGAGAGTCGCGGAACGAGAGGTCGTTGCTGATGCCGATGAGGCCGATTTTGGCGTGTTCGAGGTAGCCGTTACTCCGGGCGCGTGGAATCTGATAGAGGATGGAGTTGTCGTTGATGTGGTCAACCTCGTCTAACACGATGATGATGGTTCCACCGAGTTTGTCGAGTTCATCCCAGAGAAAGCTGTACACTTGTGCCTGCGGATAGCCCGTGTTGCTGATTTGGTCGGCGGGGTCGCGGAGCGTATTCACGAGCCGAACCGCAACTTGATAGCTCGAATTGAGTCCGTCGCAGTTGATTTCGATGACAGAAAGCGAAATGTCGTCGTATCTGGCGGCGTCCTCCTGGAGTTGGTTCAGAAGGAATCGCGTCGCAGCGGTTTTCCCGACCCCGCTTTTTCCGTAGAGAAAGATATTCGACGGCGCTTCTCCGTTGATAATCGGTTGCAGGGCGGCGTGATACTCTTCGAGTTCGTCGTCCCGCCCGACAAGATTGTTGGGCGTGTACTCCTCCAGTAATGCGTCCCGGTTTTTGTAGAGAGAGTTATCCCGGTCGAAACTAAACGATGACATTGCAAGATTGTTTCACGGAAGAGCATATAAAAGTGGGGCGTCCGTTGTTTCTTCTGTTTATCCAGGTATAAATAATCACTGGTTTCGGAGGAGAGTGATGTTTCCGGTGTTTTCGTCCTCTTCGTTCGACTGCCACCGACTAGCACGACTGACCGACCAGTACGACTGCGACTGAGCGCTTGCGATTTTATAACCGATATAACCGATTCATGGCGCAACGATTCGAGGATTCATCAAATCGTTTACACTGATAAATGCACGTTGTCTTCCTTTCTTTCCTCTCGCTTCTGTACTTCTCTCCTCTTGCTTATGTTACCTTTCTCTCTCTTCGATCACTTTCGTTCTTTCCACGTTAGTTCCGCGTCCCTGCCCATCCACGCATCCAAGGGCGAAACGCGTAGAACAACGGAAACAGTGGGGGTGCCGGGTGGATGTCTTTGTCGGGAAGTGAGAGTAGGGACGCTTTCGCGGTAGAAGACGGAGAATTCGAGATATGGAGTTGTCGTGAAGGAACAGTTTTGTTTATAAAGACACACCCACCCCACTATTTCCTGTGTCTAGTTGGGTGGGAGTGGGTGGGGTGGTGAAAAGGGATTTACTAGAACGACAGGTTTATACAAATAGATATATAACCATATCCGTAGTGGGTAAATTCAGAACTAATTAAAATTGCTTCAATAAATATATACTCTAGAGATCAGACTATAGTTTTCGAGATTCACCTTTTTCTCGTCTCCAACAATATAAATGGGAGAATATGAATTTATCACCGTTATCACCGACTATTGGTTCATTGTCGTGCAAATAACCGTGGGTTGCATCTATCAAATCGGGTTTCGCAACAAATATCGACAATTTTCCTCCGTGTTCAACAGTTCCCCCATTCCCACCTCCGCTCTCACCCCCTACCCACCTTCTTCCCAAAACAGCGGAAATCATGGGGTGGGTGTTATTGTTGGTTGTTAACATACAACATTTACTACACAGCTTTGTGACCTGCCGCAATCCTGCATTCGACCTATATCCGATACTGTATAAGATTGACTCTTGTCTGGTTGCAGAAATCGATGCTCCCAAAGATACAGATGCTCTATAACTGTAGTTGTTTTAGAACCGTGAATTGTAGAAGACCGCGACTCTCGAAATCTGGTTCTCCGAGAACCTTCGAACCGCTGAAATCGCTCTTTTGCTCGACCGGTTCAATCGCTCCGTTGACTGTCTATACAGTACCCTCACCCGACTGAACAGCGGAAATCATGGTGTTGAGACGAAACGACGCTATCCGAAAAACAGCGGAAATCGTGGGGTGGGAGGGTTTGGCCTGACGAACTGTCCGACGGTGGGCGACATGGTCGCCCACCTACGTCGATGAAAGAACTACTATTACGCTACTCTTCTGGTAGCGGCTGTGCTCCCATCGATCTACTCATATCGCGGCTTCGTCTTGAACGTCCGGAACCGAGCGAAGGAGCGAAACGTTCCGATTCCGACGAACTTCTAGCCTGTAGCACCGGATACCATTGTGAACTCTCACGAATGTTAGAAATGCTCTTTCCGGGTGTCTCCAACACGGACTATCGCGAATAGCTCCGCTACAATCGAACCGAAAAACAGCGGAAACAGTGGTGTTTGTGTAATGGTGATTTATCTGATGACAATACGCTATCTACGGCTATTCGGTATATTTCTGTTGCAGATTCACACTACATAAACAGAGTAAATGTAACAGCATGTCGAAGACGGCGAAGGTAGGCAGTGAAAATAATGGTGTGCGTGGTAAAAACAGCGGAAATAACGGTGTATTCGTCTTAAATTAGTTCTGCTCGACTTCCAGAATGCGGGCGTCACAGCCCTCGCAAGTCGCCGCCACGACTTTCATCGAACGACAGCAGGACTCGACGGTTTCCTGTTCTGCAGTAATCATCTCGCCACATTCCGGGCACGTTTCGAGGAAGATTCGGAGGCCGCTCAGGATTCGGCTCTGGTTGTCAACGGAGAGTTCGTCCCAGTCGCCGTAGCGGTCGGACAGTTCACGCGCTGCGGCGAGGTCGGCGACTAGTGCGGCGTGGGACTCCCACTGTCCGAGGCGGCGGCCGTCGATTCGAGCGAGGAAGGCGCTCTCGTGCTCCTCGAACTCCAACTCCTCTTCGTTGGCATCGAGGATACGACTCAGGTCGCTTTTTTCCGCACCCTCTTCGAGGACGCGCTCCATGTTCTCCTGCCACGCCGTCTGGAATTCGTCATCGAGACAGAGGTCGTCGATTTCTTCACAGGGTTCGATGACGTTCGCTTCCGTGAGCACCTCTTCCGGTTCACGGTCGGTTTCTTTCGGCGTCTGCGTCGGCGTCCCCATCTCGCTTTTGTCGAACATTCGGAGCAACCAATCGGGGAAATACGTCTTCGTCAGCGTCGGCGTTCCGGGAACGAGATAGCCCCGGAGGTAGATGGCCGCCATACTGAACATAAAAAAGGCGATACCGATTGGCATCGCCGCAAACGTCAGCGCTGTGCTGACGACCACGGCGATTGTCACGTTCACAATCGTGCAGGGAGTGCAACGATTTTCTCCCACGTATTCCGGTTGTCTGAACCGGTCGATGAATCCCGGTAGTTGTGTACTCATTTCGTTCCTACTATTTTGCTTCATCATTATATACTTATTGTTGAACTAGTTCGATAGCAGATAAAAACGGTCAGACGACGGGAAACAGCACTGCAGGTAGAAACGTTCAGACAACGGGAAACAGCACTCAATTACAGCCGGAGATTCTACCTGCTCGGCGATTCGGCTCGTCGGAGCCGAATCGTTACGACACTTCCACGTGGTTCGTTGGTGCCGAACGTGAGTTCACCGTCGAACTTGCCGACGACCCAGTTCGTCAGCCACAGGCCGAGTCCGCTCCCGTGTTGGAGCGCGGTTTCCCGTCCTTCGATGAGAACCAACTGTTCTTCTTTCGGGATTCCCGGCCCGTTGTCCGAGATGATTATCTCCGTCCAGTTTTCTCTCTCCGAATCCACGGCTGTCACCGAAAGCGTTACGACTGGGTCGTCCCGGTCGTTGTGTTCGATTGCGTTCTCTACGACTTCGTTGACGACTGTATTTAGCGTTTTGTCTCCGTAGACCCACGCGGTGTTGGGTAGTTCGGTGGAAAGAACGACGTTTGGATACGACTCCTGAAGGTCGGAACAGGCGCGTTCGATGATGCTGGTGATTTCTACGGCCGTTCCCGTTTGACCGCTTCTGTCGAGTGTTTTCCCAACCTCGCGGGCCTTCTCGCTGATGTTGATTAACTCGGTCGCTTTTCGCTTTATGATTTCTGCGCTCTTCGCCGCCCCCGGAACGGCTTCCTTGATGTTGTCCGCGTGCCCGAGTACGACGTTCAGGTCGTTCCGGAGATTGTGCCGGAGAATACGGTTGAACACCTGCAATCGCTGTTCTCGTCGCACCAATTCCTGTCGCGTTCGAACCGAATTTATCGCGTAGGCCATACTGTTTCCGAACTTCGAAAGCACCTGTCGTTCCGTTTCGTCAAACGCATGTGGATGGTCGGCATAGACGTTCAGAACGCCGTAAAGGGAATTTTCGTACCGGAGCGGTATGGCTGCCTTGGAGTGATACCCGCGTTCGAGCGCCTTTTCGCGCCAGTGTTCTAGCGAGGAGTCGGATGTCTCTGGCTCTCCTGTGCGAACTATCTCTTGTCTCTCTTTTGTGCAATCTGTGTCGGTTCCACCGGGAATATCCACTTTTGAAAAGCCATCACCCGCAATATCCTGTGCAGTCTGTATTTCACCGGTTTCTAATGCGCGGGAAATCGGATCACCGGTTTCCAGTGCGCGGGAAACTGGCTTCGACTCGTTTTCTTCCGCGTCGGTGCGGAACACTGCGTCGAGATAGCCTGCTTCGGTTCCGGCGGAAAACCGTGGTGTGATACATCCGTCTTCTACTTTCCCTACCCACGCGAACAGATAGGACTCGGAGTCGGCGAGGCGTTCGCAGACGGATTGTTCGATATCCTCTCGCGTGGACGCTTCGAGGAGCGATTGGCTCACGTCCCAAATAAGGTCGTTGATGGTTATCTGTCGCCGAACTGCTTTCTCCGCGCGGCGGTGGGCGACCGCGTTTTCGATTCGATTGGCGAGCGCGACGAACTGCCGCCGTCCGTCGCCTTTTTGCAGGTAGTCGGTGACCCCGGCCGAGATGGCTCTACTGGCGGTGTTTTCGCTTCCACCGCCGGTCATGAGAATAAACGGTAGTTCCGAACGTATCTCCCTGACGGCATCCAGCAGTTCAAGCCCGTTCATCCCCGGCATCTCGTAGTCACTAACGACGCAATCGAACTGCTCCTCTTTCAGCCGACTGAGGGCGTCGCATGGGGCGTTTTCGGTGTGAACTTCTACGTCGTCGAGTTCCTGCTGGAGGATGTCCGACGCAACCGTTGCGAAGAACTCGTTGTCCTCGACGTGAAGCACCCGAATCGGGCGACGTTCCATTCTACACTACTGGTCTTGTATGTGACCAATAAATAACTTTGTCCTGCTCCTCTCTTTTTACTCGCTAATATCATCTGGCTGTTACCAACAATATCAATTGAAATACACTAAGATGTCTCTTTACAAACTTTCATCGTCTCTTTTCACAGTTCAACAAAATTTGTCATTTATCGTCTCTCTCGTTTTTCTTTCTCCTCTCTTCTCCTCCCTCGTCAGTCGCGACGTTCCGGCCCGACCGGAACTTCGCCAAACGACGGGGCGTCCGCGTTCTCTGGGGCAGCCCATTCGACGGCGTTTTCGAGAATCTGTCGTATCTCCGTCTGCCGATAGATGGGATACGTTTCGTGACCCGGTCGAAAGTAGAAAATTCGACCCGACCCGCGACGGTAACAACAACCGCTTCGGAACACTTCGCCGCCTTCGAACCAACTCGTGAAGACGAGTTCGTCCGGCGCGGGAACGTCGAACCGTTCGCCGTACATCTCCGCCTCCGGAACGACGACTTGCTCGCCGACTCCCCGTGCAATCGGATGGTTCGGTTCCACCGTCCAGAGTCGTTCCCGCTCGCCCTCGTTTCGCCATTTCAGGTCGCAGGTCGTTCCCATGAGTCGTTTGAAGATTTTCGAGAAATGGCCCGAATGGAGGACGATGAGGCCCATCCCGTCGAGAACGCGCGTTTGGACTCGGTTTACGACCTCGTCCGCCACCTCTTCGTGGGCGGCGTGCCCCCACCACGTCAGTACGTCCGTGTCATCGAGCACGGCCTCGGTGAGGCCGTGCTCCGGTTCGTCCAGCGTGGCGGTTTCCACGTCGAAGCCGCGCGATTCGAACAGTTCCGCGAGAACTGCGTGGATTCCCTCCGGATAACACTCTTCTGCCGCTCCGCCCTCTCGCTCGTGTCGAAATTCGTTCCACACCGTGACGCGTGGTTTGCTCATGGGATACACCTCTCCCGAGAGCCGATTCACTGTTTCGGAATCTCGGTATTTTGGAACGTGATTCGGCAGTAGTGCCACCACTGCCGTTTATTCTCCTTCCCTGCGAACTCCATTCATGGAACCACGAATTAGCATCGTCACGCTCGGCGTCTCCGACCTCGACGAATCCATCCAGTTCTATCGAGACGGCCTCTCGCTTCCGATGGACGACCGCGAACCGGACGCTTCAATCGCCTTCTTCGAGATGTCGGGTATGAAGCTCTCGCTCTACCCGCGCGAACTGCTCGCCGAGGATGCGACAGTTTCCCACGGTGTCGGCGAGTTCGACGGAATCACACTCGCGCACAACGTCGAATCCAAAGACGCGGTTGACGACGTGCTCGGCGAGGCGGTTTCCGCGGGTGGCGAACTCGTAAAACCGGCGCAAGAGGCGGATTGGGGCGGCTACTCCGGTTACTTTGCTGACCCGGACGGCCACCTCTGGGAAGTCGCGTGGAATCCGTACTGGGAGTTTTAAACTCCCGTCGATACAACGCTCCTACTCTTCCGACACCTCGTCATCTTCCCACCCTTCGCTGTAAACGCGTTCGTCGGAAACGCCGATGTCCGCGAGTTTCTCCTTCGTATCCACGACCATCCCCGGAACGCCGCAGACGTAAAAATCGGTTTCCTCGGGCGACGAAACGACTTCCTCGATGTGCTCTTGAACGTGCCCAGTTTTCCCGTCCCAGTCTTCTTCAGAAAGCGAGTAGACCACAGTCAGATTCTCGTGCGCCGATTCGAGTTGGTCGAGTGTTTCCCGAAACATAACGTTTTCTTGCGCTTTCTCGCCGTAGAGGAACGTCGCTTCTCCGTCACCTTCGCGGAGATACTGTTTCAACATCGCCATCATCGGCGTGATTCCGGTGCCGGTCGAGACGAACGCCACGTCGGAATCCGTATTCCGAAGGTAGAGGTTTCCGTCCAAATCCTCGATTTGAATGGTGTCTCCGGGTTCTCGCTCGTGCATGTACACCGACGCGGTTCCGTCGTCGTACTGCTTTATCGCCAGCGTGATGCTATCCGTTCCGGGTCGCGTCACCGCGGTGTAGGGCCGAACCACTTCGTCGTCGTCCTCTTCGAAATGGAGGTGGGTGTGCTGGCCGGGTCGGAAATCGAACTCGTCGTCGGCGACGAGTTCGAACTGCTTTACCTGCGGCGTCATTTGATGAATCGACGTGATTTCGACTTCGCGCATGACCAGTCTCTCGTCGGTGACTCGTGTAAATGAATTGGCCAACACGTCCGCACGAGTTGTCCGCCTCCACTCGCCGAGTTGAGTTTCGCCGAATACGCAAGCAGAGTGCATAACCGGTTCGGATGACTTATTTACTCTATGACTGAGTATGCAGACCTCTCCAACGTTCCTCGAAACAAACGCGGTTCAATCCGACGAGTGCGAAAGCTAAGCAATCTGTTGGACGAAGCGTTTCGCGTCCCCGGCACGAACTTCCGATTCGGACTCGACCCCGTGATGGGCATTTTGCCGGTCGGCGGCGACGTGGCGTCCGCCCTGATTTCCCTCTACATCGTCTTCGAGGGCTATCTGATGGGCGTCCCTCGGCACACACTCGCCCGGATGCTGATGAACATCCTCATCGACACCTTCGGCGGGTCTGTGCCACTCCTCGGGTCGTTGTTTGACGCCGGATGGAAGGCGAACGTGCGAAATCGAAAACTGCTCGAAAAACACGTCGGAAACGTCTAACCTTCCGGTTCGAACGCGCCGACTCGGACTACTCTTCGAGTTCGAGCGTTACGTCTTTCGCCTCGAAATCCTCGATGAACGACCCGGAACCGCCGATGCTCACCTCTCCTTCTTCGGTTTCGAGGACGAGCGCGGTTTCGACCGGAAAGGCGTTCGACGCCGGTTCGACGAGCCCCTGCCGAACATCGACGATTTTTCCCTCGACGGTCACCGGGCCGTTTTTCTCGCCGACTGGCCGTGCGCGAACACGCGCGAGAACCGGGTGATTTCCTCGGCGGTGAAGTGTCGCGTGCAAAACTGCATGGCGAAAGTCGTGGAACGTCCGCGGAAGCTTCGCCGGAGCGGTTGCGTACACCTCGTTCGCCATCGGCCAGTAGTTCCCGAGAAACGACCCGACGAGGACGGGAACGAGCTGTTCCTGTGCGAACGTAATCGCCTGTTTGTCGCTGTTCGAGCGAACTATCATCTCGGTCGGTGCGACGAGGCCGAACCGCTGGTCGACTGTCAGCGTCGTGGGCATCGGTTCGCGCCACGCACGCGCGGCGCTGGCGAGTCCTTCGAACTCCGATGCGTCGATGTCTTCGTGGTGGATGCCACTGACGACGAGCAAGACGAGGACGCCGCGTTCGACCGCCGCACCGAGTTCGTTCGCCACCTCTGGGAGGTGTTCGTAAGGAATCGAGAGCGTGATTTCCTCGTTCGCTTCCGCCAGTCTGTCTTCGATTCGCTTGATGACGGTAACCCGGGATTTGATGACCTCGAACTGGTCGGGGTCGCTGGTCGTCGCCGAAAACCGCGCGTCTAACGCCGGGCGCATCGTCTCCACTCGGTCGGACAGCGTCCCGATGACCTGTTCCGGCGGGTTCGCGCGAATCATCGTGGGCACCACGTGGTCGTTGACTTCCACGAAACCCCGCTCGGCCAACTTTTCGCTGGTGCTGTAGACGTAGCGTTTCGAGACGCCAGCATCGTCGGCGATGGTGCTGGCTTTCGCCTCGCCTTGTTCCAAAATCGCGAGATACGTATCGACTTCCTTCTCCGAAAGACCGAACTGCCGAAGCAGGTCGGAGAGCGTGCGGTCGTCCATTCGTTGTCCGGTCTTCTCCGTGAAAGTATAAACTTCACTCGGTGACGCGAGCGACGACGACGCTTTCGACCGTGAATTTCGTTCTGCTGTTGTCGTCTTCCGCGGCCACTTCGCCGTCTCTGTCTTCTGTGCCCGCAATCCCCTCGCCTGTCACGAGATTCACGTCCTCGATTGCTGTATCCACAGTCACCTCTCGCGCCGATTCGCCGAAGTTCAGGACGACGACTGCGCGCGAGTCCGTAGACTCGCGCGTGAACGCGACGACGTTCTCCGAGTCGCATTCAAATTCTACCTGCTCCACTGCTCCATCACGCAGAACCGGATACTCGTCGCGCAGTTCGCTCAGCGCGCGATGGAACGCAGTCAACTCGTCGTCGCCGTGTTCCCACTGCATCGTTCCACGGTACTCGGTCATGCCGCGTTCCTGCCCGTAGTAAATCATCGGTGCGCCCGGAAGCGTGAACGTCGCGGCAGTCGCGGCTTTCAGTGCGTCTCGACCGCACTCGTCCAGATAGCGTGATTCGTCGTGGTTTTCGACGTATCTGAGGTGTACTGCACTGTCGGGGAATCCAACGCGCCCGGCGTCTTCCAGCGCGTCGAAAATCGCGGTGGCAGGTCTCTCACCCTGTCCGATTTCACGCAGAGTGTGATACAGTGTCGTGTCGTAGTGCATCGTGAACTCGCCTTCGTGGTAGTCGGGGTCGCGCGGAATCGTCTCGTCCAGCAGGAGGAAATCGTCCGGAACCCGCTCCGCGACTTCCTTCCAGAACTCGTGTGGCACGCCCCACGCCACGTCGCATCGGAAACCATCGACCATTCCGGCCCACTCGTCAACCACGTCGAGGAGCAATCGGCGTACCGCGAGCGAATCGAAGTTGAAGTTCGGAATCTGCTCCCAGTTGAAGTAGCGTTGTGCGCGCTTCTCGCCGGTCTCTTCGTCTGTCTCCCAGACGTACCAATCCCTGTATTCCGGCACCCCTGCCGCGCTCATCTGGAACGCGGGATGGTCGCGCGAGGAGTGGTTGATGACGAGGTCGAAGATGACTCGAATGTCGGCCTCGTGGCACCGAGAAACGAAGGACGCGAACTCCTCGCGCGTGCCGAGGTCGTCCGCGGTTTCGAAGTAGTTCGTCGTGTGGTATCCGTGGTCGGTCGGACTGCCCAAAATCGGCGTCAACCAGACACAGTCCACGTTCAGCGATTCGAGGTAGGGAACTCGACGTTCCAGTTCCGTGAAGGTCGTATCCACCGTTTCGCCCGCGAACGACCTGACGAAAATCTCGTACACTGTCGGCGATTCGGCCCACTCCGGCGCGTCGTTGGGGCTTCGGATTTCGCGCTCCCGAACTTTTTCCTCTTTTCCCTCGGCGATTTCCACGCAGTCGGCGACGCTGTGGCGCTCGCCGACTGCGACGGCGTGAACTCGAATTTCGTCCCCGTTCTCCTCGCGGGAAAGCCGGAGGCTTCGCTGGTTTCGGACGACCGAGACGCTGTCTCGGTCGTCCGCTGTGCCCTCCACGTAAAACTCCGTTTTTAGTTCGTCGTCCGAAAATTCGCTATTCGGTGCCGAACTCGCTTCTGCCGAAATTACGATTTCGTCGCCGTCGAGTTCACTATCCAAACGAATCCGTGGCCGCCCCGGCCCCGGAACCGTCAGGGTGTCCTGCACCTGTTCGGTAAGGTCGTCGTTCATCAGGAATCCGTAGGGGTAGTCACCCGGCGGAAGTCGGGTTTCGAAGACGTAGCGCCCGTCCTCGAAGGTCGGGCGATTTCTTCCGACCAGATGCTCGTTGAACGGCCCGGCGATGCAGATGGAATCGAGTTCCGCCTGCGGAATCGGGAGGTCGCTGACGGGCAGTTCGAACCGCGCGGTTCGACGCTCGTCGGGAAACGCGCGCACGAGTCGGTGGCTGTCGTCTTCTGTCCCGGAGAGACAAAGCCGATAGACGCCGGGTTCGTCGGGTTCGAAGTGAACGACCGGTGAATCACCGACCGTCGCCGAACTCTCGTCCGGCCGACTTTCGACCGACCATTCGTACTCCGATTCCGGATTCGGGTCACGAGGCGCGAGTTCGACCGCCTCGCCGACGGAGGTAAACCGCGGTGGGGCTAATTCGTGCATACTCGACACACCTCACGCAGGGGGTAACAACGTTTGGAATTTTGTTAATCTGTGAACGATTATTTCACCAAGTATTTTAGTACAGCCACTCGTGGTGCAACTGATGACGCTCCGCGACACCCTCGCAGACTACAAGCGCCATCGTGGGAGTGAGACACGCTTCCCCGGTGAGCGCAGGACGCCCGCAGGCCGGTTTTCCGGCCTTGATGCCCGACTCGTTCACGTCGTCCCGGACGGTTCGCTCCGCGACTACTCTTACCCCCTATCCGGGCAGTACGGAATCGACCGCTCCCGATTCGGGGTTCGACGCGACGGCGAGACGACGTGGTTCGACAGCGACGACATCGACTCCACACAGCGATACGACGGCGAAACCGCACTCGTCGTCACCGAACACGAAGCGGACGACTGGTCGGTGACGCAGTACGATTTGACGATTTCGGACGCCCATGTCACGCACTTCGTTTCGGATGGTTTCCCCAACGAGTCCGCCGAACTGGTCGCCTATCTCGGCTTCGCGCCCGACGGCCGTGACGACCGAATCGGGCAACTGCGACACGGCGACGTAATCGAGATGTTCCACGCAGACGAACACGACTACCTCGCAATCAGCCCCGAACCGGAAGCAATCCACGGGCAGGTGCCGACCGATTTCGCCTCTCTCGTCTCCGACCGGGCAACGGAGGTTCCCCAAACCGACGAGGCCGGGCGATATGAGGAGAGCAGACTCAGCGGCGAACTCGTCGTTCCGGTTGTACTGACTAGCGAAGGCGACGAAGACGACGAAGGCGTGACCTTCGTCTCGCTTCTCGCCGACCACGGTGAAACGCTGCGTGAGGATGCTCTCGACCGAATCCGTGAACTCGCCGAAAAATACGATTCGTCCGAGGAAATTCAGACCGCCGCGGCGGAACAGATTCCGAAACGGCCCAACACGCCCGAAAACGAAGCAGTCGTTTCCGATTTGCGCGTCCTCTCGCTCCTTTCGGCGGACACCGGGGCGCGAATCGCCGGGCCGGATTTCGACCCGTTCTACGCCTACTCCGGCGGGTACGGCTACACGTGGTTTCGCGACGACGGGGAGATTTCGCGCTTCCTGCTCGCGTCCGACAGCCACTTCGGCCTCTCGCTTTCGGACTGGCACGCCCGAAGCGCGCAGTTCTACTGCGACACCCAGCACGAGGACGGAACGTGGCCCCACCGCGTCTGGCCCCGCGACGGAACCATCGCGCCCGGTTGGGCCAACGCCCGTATCGAGGCGGGAGACGGTGCAGATTATCAGGCCGACCAGACGGGTAGCGTCATCGCGTTCCTCGCGAGCTATCTCCGCGACGGCGACGTGGATTCGGCACTCGAATCCGAAATTCGGACGACCCTCGACTCCGCTCTCGACGGACTGGACGACACCCTCGAATCGGACGGCCTGCCAATTCACTGCCAGAACGCGTGGGAGAACATGACTGGACGATTTGCCCACACCGCCGCGACATACCTCGAAGCCTACGCCACACTCGCCAGCGCGCCACTCGACACGGAACTCAGCGAGCGCGTGAAATCGCAGGCGGAGGCGGTTCTGTCCGGACTCGACAATCTCTGGACGGGCGAGTTCTACGCCCTTCGACTGGACGACGGCGAGATTGACGCTCGCCTCGATTCCAGCGCCCTTGCCCTCGCTGGCGCACATCGCGCTTACTCCCAAGTTGCCGACCTCGATGCAGAACAGGTTGACCGTCTCGTTTCCCACACAGAGGCCGTTTTGGACGGCCTCTGGCGCGACCCGGCGGAAAGCGATATTCGCGGCCTCGCGCGATTCGACGAGGACGACTGGCGAAAGCGCGAGCAGGACGAATCGAAAATCTGGACGGTTTCGACCGCGTGGGGTGCCAACGCTGCGGCGGAACTCGCCCACCTGCTGTCGGCGCGCGACGACGCGCGCGCCGACGAGTTCGCGCGTCGGTCGCGCGAACTCCTCTCGCTCCTCCTGCCCGACGGCCCGCTCTGTGCTGATTCCGGCTACCTGCCCGAGCAGTTCTTCGACGTGGGTGCGGCGGACAGCGCGACACCGCTCGGATGGCCGCATGCGATTCGACTGGCGACGGTGGCGTCACTGGACGAACACGGTGTGCTGGAAGCAGAAGAAGTGAAAACGGCGCTGGACTGAAAGCGGCGTTCGACTCCGATAGATTCGACCCTCAGACCGACGCTTTCGCGCTTTCTTTCTCGTCAGCAACGACTTTCCCGTTCTCGCTGTCGAAGACGTGCACGTCGTCTTCCGCAAACGTCACCTGAATCCTGTCGCCCGGTGCGGGTTCCACGTCGGAACCGACGCGAGCGATGAAATCCTCCGCGAGGTCGAGGTAGAGGTAGTTGTCGCTCCCGATGGGTTCCACAACTTCGACAGTGGTTTCGAGGACGTTTCGTTCCTCGCCTGTTGCGGGGAACACGTCCTCGGGTCGGATGCCGACCGTGAACTGTTCGTTCGCACTTTCGATTCGCCCGGAGAAAGAAGACGAGAGGTGACAGGAAAAGTCGCCCTCGCCGTCCCTGAGCACGACTTCGCCCGAATCGTTCGTCGCGCGAACGTCGATGAAGTTCATGCTCGGCGACCCGACGAATCCGCCGACGAAACTGTTCGTCGGATTCTCGTAGACGGTGGTCGGCGCGCCCATCTGTTGCAGTTCGCCGTCGCGGAGGATGACGATTCGGTCGCCCATCGTCATCGCCTCCTCTTGGTCGTGCGTGACGTACACCGCGGTGATACCGAGCTCCTGCTGGATGCGCTGGATTTCGGTGCGCATCGTGGTGCGGAGTTTCGCGTCGAGGTTGCTTAGCGGTTCGTCGAACAGGAAGATGTCGGGTTCGCGCACGATTGCGCGGCCGAGGGCAACGCGCTGTTTCTGCCCGCCGGAGAGTTCGTCGGGTTTGTCGTCCAACAAATCCTCGATGCCCATCATCTCGGCGGCCTCGTAGACGCGCTCGTAGCGCTCGTCTTTCGAGAGGTCGGTGCTCATCCGCAGGCCGAACGACATGTTCTCCTCGACGGTTTTGTGTGGATAGAGCGCGTAGTTCTGGAACACCATCGCCACGTCGCGGTTTTTCGCGTGCACGTCGGTCACGTCGTCGTCGCCGATGTAGATGTTGCCGGAGGTGGCGCGTTCCAGTCCGGCAATCATCCTGAGGGTCGTCGTCTTTCCACACCCCGACGGGCCGACGAGGGTGACGAACTCGCCGTCCTCGATATCGAGGTTCAGGTCGTCCACCGCGACGATTTGGCCGCGGTCGAACTCCTTTCTGAGGTTCTTCAGTCGAAGGCTTGCCATTACTTCGTGTGGTGTCGTGCCACGGTAAAGTCCTTTCCCATCGTACTAAATCCGTGATGTGATTTTTCATACTGCTTTTGAGACGCCGAAAACCGGCGGATGTGAGGGCAATGTGAGTCCGTGCCATTCAAAAGGACACGAAAATACCTAAGGATTAAATACGTGAAGTCATATTTCATAACGGATAAACCGATGTCATACCCACGGCGACGATTCATCCAAACTGGCGGTGCATTGGCTGGTGCAACCTTGGCTGGCTGTATCAGCGTAAACGACGGCAACTCGGACGACGACACGTCAGGAGACGGTTCCGGGGATGGCGATTCCTCCGGCGGAACTGCGCAACTCTGGCATTCGCGCCCGAAAGGCCCGAAGAAGAATTTGGAGGAGAACGTTGGAACGTTCGGCAGCGAGACGGAGTTCGCGATACAACTCTCCGAGATTTCGGAACTCGAAAAGAAGTTGGAAAACGCGATTCCGGCGGGCAAAGGCCCCCACATGTTCCAGTGGGCGCACGACTGGATTGGCGAATATCAGCCATCCGGCTTCCTCTCCGACCAGAAAAGCGACCTGTCCGTCGACCTCGAATCGACGTACACGGATGCCGCCGCGAAGGCGGTGCAGTTCAACGGCGAAGTTCTCGGCCTGCCGTGGGCCGCGGAGACGGTCAGCCTGCTCTACAACAAGGAACTGGTGGACGAACCGCCGGAGACGGTGGCCGACATGCAGTCCATCATGGACGAACATCACGACCCAGGCAACGGAAAATACGGACTTTCGTTCCCCATCGACCCGTACTTCATCAGCGGCTACGTGCAGGCGTTCGGCGGATTCTACTACGACGAACAGAACGACGAACTCGGTCTAACGAACGAAAAGACCCTGCAGGGATTCCGATTCGTCCGCGACGAACTGATGAAATACATCCCGAAAGACCACGCCTACGACCCGCAGGCCGCGGTGTTCAACGAAGGTAACGCCCCGTTCGCAATCAACGGCCCATGGTTCCTCGGCACCGTTCGTGATTCCGACCTCGATGTCGGTGTCGCACCGCTTCCGAAACCTGAGGGCGGAGAGCCGAAGCCGTACACGACCGTCAAAATGTGGTACTTCTCGAAGAAGATGAACGACGGCGGAAAGAGCGCCGAGGCCGCGCGGAAATTCGCCGAGTGGCACACCACGAACACGGACGTTCTCTCCGCGCTCGCCGACCAACATGGATTCATTCCGGTTCACCAAGACCTCGCCGGGAGCGACGAACTGTCCGCCGCAACCAAGGCCTACTCACAGACTGTCCAGATGGGCGAACCTATTCCGACGCACAAGCACATGGCCAGCGTTTGGGACCCACTCAAAAACGCCTTCACGAAGGTTGCTAAGGGTAATCAGGACGCCAAACCGGCGTTCCAGCAGGCCGAGAAGACCATCAAACAGAACTGGGACTAACACCACACACCCACCATTTCAATGAGTATTCGCTCGACGTTCTCACGCGGCGCGCAAGCGCTCGAAAATCCGGTGTTCGACCGGGACGACCTGCCCCTGCTCCTCGTACTGCCAGGGCTGTTTCTGTTCTCGGCGTTCATGTTCTACCCCATTGCGTACTCGGTGTACCTCTCGTTCACCGACGCGACGAACGTGACGCTGTTCAACCAGTCCTTTTCGTTCATCGGATTCGACAACTACATGCAGGTGTTGTTCGGCACGCCGCACTTCACCCTCGACCTGTTCGGCTATCGAACGCAACTCCCCATCAATGCGAGTTTCTGGAACTCGATGGGCGTTTCGTGGCTGTTCGTGTTCACGAGCGTGACGCTCAAAATCGCGCTCAGCATCGCCATCGCGCTCGTTCTGACCAACGAACACGTCGTCGGTCGGCGCTACATGCGCTCGTTCATCATCATCCCGATGGGGCTTCCGGCCATCTTCACCATCACCGTCTGGCGGGGCATCTTCAGCAACGCCCAGTACGGGTTGGCGAACCAACTGCTCGAAATAATCAACCTCCAGCCGATACTGTGGCTGGACGAACGCTGGACAGCGTTCCTCGCCTACAACATCACGGAAGCGTGGCTGGCCTACCCGTTCATGGTCATCATCATCGTGAGCGCGCTTCAGGACGTTCCCGAGGAACTCCACGACGCGGCGATGGTTGACGGCGCGGGATTCTTCTCCCGATTCCTGCACGTTACGCTCCCGTCCATCAAACGGCCAGTTCTGTTCGCATCCATCCTGACGGCGGCGGCGTCGTTCCAGCAGTTCCTCATCCCGTTCGTGATGAACAAGGGCGGCCCGCTCCGGCAGAACGAACTGCTCATCGTGTACGGCTACCGTGAAGCGTTTCGCTTCGACCAGTACGGCATGGGTGCCGCCATCATGACGCTGACGCTCATCGTCATCAGCGGCTTCATGTTCCTGAACGTCAAGCGCGGCCGCCTCGCGGAGGGGGTGAACGAATGAGCGCCGACGGCATTTCAGGAAAATTAGCCGAAGACGTGAAACACGTTCTCGGCGCGCCGGTTCGCGCCGGTGAGACGGTTCGGTACACCATCGTCGGCTTGCAAAACGGCGACGTTCCGCCGCGACGGGTGGCAGCGAAAGTCCTCGCCACCTCGTCCGCACTGCTGATGATAGGCGCGCTCCTGTTCCCGATTTACTGGATTTTCCTCGCCTCGCTGTCGGGCGGCGGCGGGTCGTTGTATTCGTCCAGCGGGATTCGGCTCTGGCCGAAAAATCCGTCCCCGGACGCCTACCTCTGGGTTCTCGGCGGGATGGAGATTCCGAGCACCGAAATCGCCATCGGCCTGCTCGGCTACGAAATTGCGCTGAACACGCCGGGCATCTCGACCACTGTGGACTGCGCCCAGTACGGCGGTTGTTCGGACTTCCCGGTGTTCCTCTGGAACAGCCTCACGGTTGCGATTCCGACGGTCATCCTGACAATGTGCATCGTCGTCCCGGCGGCCTACGCGCTGTCGCGTCGGAAGTTCATCTTCCGCTCGAAAATTTTGTACGGCTACGTCCTGTTCACGCAGGTCGGCGGCGGCTTGGGCGTCGCCGCGCTCATCGCGCTGTACGCCACGTTCGTTCAGGTCGGACTGGACAACAGCAAACTCGCGCTGTCGGCGTACTACGCCGCGACTGCCGTGCCGTTCAACACGTGGCTATTGAAAACGTACATGGACAGCATTCCGACCTCCTACGAGGAGGCGGCGATGATGGACGGCGCGTCCTCGTGGCGAATCGTCTGGGAAATCATCCTCCCGCTGTCGAAGGCCGGACTGGCAACCGTGCTGGTCTTCAGTTTCCTCGCTGGATGGACGGAGTTCATTGTCGCGCAACTCCTGCTCGACGCGGACAAGTACACGCTTCCGGTGGGACTGTACAGCCTCGTCGGCAAGTATTCGACGCCGTGGGCGCGCTTTTCGGCCTTCGCGTTGACCTTCGCCACGCCCATCATGCTGGTGTATCTGTTCGCACAGCGCTACATCGAAAGCGGTCTGTCCTTCGGCGGGATGGAAGGATAAGGAAACAGTTTCTCTATTTTCTCGTCGCATCTCCCACAACCGTGTGAAGGCCGTAGGCAAACTGCTTGAATCCGTAGAAGGCGAACGTGGCCCAGATGAGCAGTGCCGGTATGGCGGTAAGCCACGGATTGAGCATGATGGCGACTACCGACGCCGAAAGGGTTCCAGCGGAGAGGACAGCGATACCGACGATGCCGTTGATGGCGGCATCGGTGGCGGCGGACTGGCGGGTCATGCTCGGCTATCGAGTCGAATAGCATAAAATGTCTTTCATCATTTACTTCGGTCGCGGAAACACTCTAAGCGAAGCTATCGCTGACTACTGACGAACCGCCACAGCATCCCCAAATAGTGCGTCCAAATCCGGATGCTCGACCAGTTCGTACTCGTTTTCAACTCGGCGGACTGCGCCCGATTCCGCGAGATGTTCGAGGTGGGCGTAGGCTTCGCCCGGCCCGTGGAGAACGTGGATGCCGTCAAGTTCCCCGAACAGGTGTCCGGCAACCGACCACGGGTCTGCAGACCCGTGGTCGGCCAGCACGTCGAGAATGTTCTCTGCACGTTCGCGGTGGTGGTTTCGGATTTCCCGCGCTCGCTCCGCAGGGGTTTCCATCACGTCGCCGTGGCCCGGCCACGCGCGGTCGTAATCGGAGTCGATGAAATGGGAAAGCGTGTCCAGATACGCCGCCAACGGATTGTCGAGTCGAACGTCGGCACCGCCGACGTTCGGCGTGATGTCGGGGAGGAGGGCGTCCCCGGAGAACAGTTCTCGACCTGCGTTACCGTCGAAGGCAAACCCGACGAGTCCCTCGGTGTGCCCCGGCAGATGAACGGTTTCGAGTCCAGTGGCACAGTCGAGTTCGTCGCCCGCCGAAATTCGCTCGATGGTGGGTGCCGGGCCGTCGAGTCGGCCGACCTTCTCCGCCGTCGCCAACACCGCCTTCTGAATCGGTTTCGGAAGGCCCCACTCGCGGAGGAGGGTTCGCTGGCGCGCTTCGAACACGTCCCACGCCTCGTCCTCCTGAGCCACCAGTGCCGCATCGGCTTCGTGAACGAACACCGTCGCGCCGCTTTCTTCCTGTACCGTTCCGGCGAGTCCGGCGTGGTCGGGATGCCAGTGGGTGAGGACGACCTGTTCTACGTCCGCGAGGGACTGGCCGTGCTCGGCCAGTCCCGACCGGAGCGCGTCGAGGGTTTCGGGCGTTCTCACACTCGTGTCGATGAGCGTCGTCTGCTCGTCCGCTGCGGTGCCGAGCACGTAAACGCTGTTTTCCCCCTCGAACTCCGTGTTTCCGAGTCGAATCCGATTCACAGTTAGAGTCATCTGTCGGATATGATGTCACTTTTGTTCTCGACTCGAACGGTGTCACTACTCGGACATCACAAAGCAGATCGCAAAACACTGTGTCGCGTTACGAATCGTCCGTTAGAATCTGTGCGAGCGAGAGCGCCCCGAACGCCGAAACGAGGAGCGCACCCCAAACCAGGTCGGGGACGAGCGAGAACGGTCGGACGCCGACCCACGCGGAAGAAACGAGGGCGATTCCGACCGCCGTGAGACGTCGGTAATATCGAAGCCACGGCAGTTCGGTGTCGTCCGAACCGTCTCCCATGTCGGCGTCGGGTTTGTTCTCGCCCGCGGTTTCGCCGGGGGCGTTGAGGTACGGGTCGAACTGGTCGGCCAGCGGGCCGCGTTCGACGATTCCCCGACTTTTATTGTAGTCGATGATGCCTTCGTTGTCGAGTTTCGGGAGGTGGGACTGGTAGAGGGCGATGTACACGCGCTGGCGCTCGTTGGAGGAGAGTTCTCGTACTGTCGTGTCGTTTTCCCACGCGGCGACCTGTTCTGCGAGGTCACGCATTTCGATGCGACCATCGGTGTCCTTGAGATATCGAAGCGCGTCCCGCCGACGTTGTGTCTGGAGAATGTGGAAGATTTTGTCGCGCGACAGCGGTTCGGGTCGGTCTTCGACCGCACTCTCGAACTCGTCTACCGGTTGTGAGTCGCTGCTCACGCTCATCGTTTGTCCCGGTAGTTGTCGCTTACCCCTCGATTCGCGTCGTTCAAGCCCGGATTATCGTCGTTGGTTCGTACCGGCGTTCTCATTCGTTCCGGTAATCGGTCGTTTCGTTGCTCGCGTGCCATGTGATTCAATATCTCTGGTAGATTTTAAAAAGGTGTTGGGTCTGGGTCAATGGGCATGGTTTAATTTATAAATAAATCTGCGATGGTACTACCGGATACGATAACATTCTCTCGTTTCCGGGACAGTCATCGGGCTTTTAATATTTGGAAATCGATGCTTTCCACGACGATGGAGCACTTTAACAGGGATTCGTACCGGCACGGCGTCCGCCAACTCGCTGGCGATGTCCACGAACGAATGGGTGCCGGGATGAGCATGCGCTCCGCCCTGTATCGCTCGCTCGGGGGATGCGTCTTCGACCTCTGGAACCGCGAGGTGTCGCTTCGCATCTGTGAACTGTCCGAGCGGGAACCGGAAATCGACGTGGTGAACGACGTCGTCGCCGAGGACGACAGTGTCACGCACGCCGATTACGAGGTGTACATCCGCGCTATGGCGCTCTCCGTCCTCGCGCAGGACGTGCGCCACGTGGTCGAGAATACGGTCAACGCCGACGCAACCCCTGCTGAACTGCGAGGTAGTCGGCGCGAGTTACTCGAATAGATTCGTATCCCGAATCTCGGTCGGTAGAAATCCGGGCAGTAGATTTACTCACGAGGCTGTTGTGCCCCCGCTATGACCGACGCTGACAACGAGGAGTTTCAAACCTGCGCCAACTGCGGAACGTTGGTGAACATCGCGGAACACCATCCCACGGTCGTCGTGAGATACGGCGCGACCGCAAACGACATCGAACGGGTGACACTTCATTTCTGTAGCGAGGACTGTTTGGACGAATGGACGGGGCCGTTTCTGGACTGAGGAGTCGTTTTACCCCGAGTAACCATCGAATCCGGCGGAAACGTTCTCGGGGCTTTACGCCCTCCGAGCGCACCCATCTCGTATGGACGTTCAAGTTCCAGAATCGCGCGTCAAACAGGTCGGAATCGGGGTGGGCGCCGTCGTCGGCGTCGTCGTGCTTTTGCTCGTCGTCCTTCCGGTCGCACTGCTCGCCGTCGAGATACTCGCCGGAATCGTGGTCACAATCGTCTCGACAGTTACCGAACCTCGTATGGGTCGTCGTCCGGCATGAACCGACCCAAATCCACCGTCTGCTGGTAGTCTCCTGCAAGAATCGCGTCTAATCGTACTCTGAGTTTTTCGGCATCTCCGTCTTCCCACTCGCGTGGGTCACGCACTGGCACGACGAGGAATCCGCGTCCTTTGATTTCCTCTGCGTGGAGCGCCGCCATGTCCGGCGTACCGCCGTCGAATCCGTATTTTCCGGCCTGCGCGGTGAACTCCCAAAAGACGTGTTCGGTCGCTTTTTCCCCCACTGGAAGCAGGATGTGGGCCGCAATTGCCCGCAGTTCGGCGTCGAAAAACCGCTCCATGTCGCCGTACTCCGCCGGGGTCGGTTCGCGGTCACCCGGCAGACAGCACATGTGGAGATAACTCATGAACAGGTTCCGAATCGCCGGTTCGTCGCTGTAGGCGTCGCCGAGCAAGCCGACATCGTTTAGCACTGGCTGAAGCGTTTCACCGGCCTCGCTTCCCGTGAAGGGTATGCTCGTTTCGTGGCCGCCGTGGACGCCGGGGTGGTCGCCGACGAGGTGAAAATCCGCGTTCGCATCGCCGTAACCGAACACCGTACAGGTTCCGCCGGGGACGCATTCGTGTTGGCAGGGCGGGCGCATTCCGAACGGGTTGCTGATTCTGTCCGTGACGTTCTGCACGGGATTTCGTAGGTTAGTAGCGGTTAAAGGCAGTACGGTTTGGTGCGAATTTGGCCGGTCGGTTTAGCGACATCGGGGATGAACCCCGTGGATGTCGCACTCGAACAACGAATCACTCGAACTGACTCGACCCGAGGCACGGGTCGTCATTTCGGCGCTTTCGGAACAGCAAGCGCGAGGCGGAACGTCCGACGAGCAGGCGTCGAACGTCCGCGAACACCTAAAGGAGGAATTCGACTTCGAGGAGGACGAATCGACCGACGTGCTGTTCGAACAGTACGGTGAAGGGTTCTTCGAAGACACAAGTTCCGAAATCGTGGCGTTTTCGGAGCGAGAGGCGGAAATGGTCGCTACTGCGCTTTCACGGTTCGAGAACGACGCCCACGACGAAAATCGAGAAACGATTCGAGATGTTCGCAGTCGGTTCGAAAACGAGTTCGGCGTGACTGTCGGAGCGAGCTGACTGTCCCGCGCCGAATCGCCTACTTCTCGTTCACTTCCAGCACTCGCCCCGCGGCAATCGTCTGGCCCATGTCCCGCACCGCGAAACTGCCCAGTTCGGGAATCTCCGACGACGGTTCGATTGAGAGCGGTTTCTGCGGTCTGACGGTTACGACGGCGGCGTCTCCGCTTTGGATGAAGTCGGGGTGTTCTTCCTCGACCTCGCCGCTGGCGGGGTTGATTTTCTGATCGAGTGCTTCGATTGTGCAGGCGACTTGCGCCGTGTGCGCGTGGAAGACCGGCGTGTACCCCGAGGTGATAACCGAGGGGTGTTGCATCACGACGATTTGGGCTTTGAACGTGTCGGCGACCTTCGGCGGGTCGTCCGCCGGGCCAGCGACATCGCCCCTGCGAATGTCGTTTTTGCCGACGCCACGGACGTTGAATCCGACGTTGTCGCCGGGTTGGGCCTCCGGCACTTCTTCGTGGTGCATCTCGATGGTTTTCACTTCGCCGCTCACGTCGCTCGGTTGGAACGACACCGATTCGCCGACGTTCAGGATTCCCGTTTCGACGCGGCCGACTGGCACCGTTCCGATGCCGGAAATCGTGTACACGTCCTGAATCGGCAGGCGGAGCGGTGCATCCGTCGGCGGCTCCGGCTCCGGCAGGTTGTTCAGCGCTTCGAGGACGACTCGGCCGTCGTACCACGGCGTGTTGTCGCTTTCCTCGACGACGTTGTCGCCTTCTAACGCTGAAATCGGGATGAACTCGGCGTCGTCGGTGTTGAATCGGACTTGATTCAGCAGGTCTTTCACTTCCGCGACGACCTCGCGGTAGCGGTCTTCGTCGTAATCGACCGCGTCCATCTTGTTCACGGCGACGATGAGTTCGCCGATGCCGAGCGTCCGCGCGAGGAACACGTGTTCCTGCGTCTGTGGTTGAACGCCGTCGTCAGCGCCGACGACGAGGACCGCGTTGTCGGCTTGGCTCGCGCCGGTAATCATGTTCTTCACGAAGTCGCGGTGACCCGGCGTGTCCACGATGGTGAAGTAGTATTCGTCGGTGTCGAACTCCTGATGGGCGATGTCGATGGTAACCCCTCGTTCGCGCTCCTCCGCGAGGTTGTCCATCACGTAGGCGAACTCGAATCCGCCTTTGCCCTTCTCTTCTGCTTCTTTCTTGTGCTGTTCGATGACGTGCTCTGGAACGCTTCCCGTTTCGAAGAGGAGGCGTCCGACCAACGTCGATTTTCCGTGGTCTACGTGACCGATAATCGCTAGGTTCTGGTGTGGCTTGTCTGGCATCTTCCTGTTTCCCCGTACTCTGTCTCTTTCACTCTCCGCGACAAAAACAGTTGTGTCGAAATCATCGGTTTCTCGCCTGCTAACGGTCGAAATAACTCGCTCGCCGATGCTACCATTTTTGGAGAAAGTATTTGTCATCGAGGCGTGATGATAACGATATTCCTATGTCCTCGTTCTCCCGTCGTACAGTTTTCCGGTTCGGTGGCACGACACTTGCCTCCGGGATGGCTGGCTGTTCCCGTCTCGCTTCGTGGTCGGAACCCGACCCTCCACGAATCGTGGATTTCAGAACTATGAATTTCGACGACGAACCGCACACCGTCCACGTACTTCTCTACAAAGATGGCGAAACCGCCTACCGGAAGTCACTTCGATTGGAGGCTGGTCGTTCTGACGACCCTTCTGAGAGTAAATTCGGCGACTATCCGGCAGAGTCGGGTGCCGACGTTCTCTATGCGTGGCGTGACGACCAATCGGAGGAACAGCGGCGAGAACTCGATTTCAGTGAGTACGAAACGGAATGCATCGGCTTCAAAGTCCTCGTCGGAAATATTGACGAGCCCACTCCGAGAGTTTCCATCTGGCAGACGACGAACTGCAACGCAGGAACGTAAATTCGGTAAAATGCGTCTTGCCGCTCCCCACCGATTTAATCCCCTGCCACGCGAATCCACCACACATGCGCGCCGCAGTGCTGAAAGCCTATGGCGAACCGCTTTCCATCGAGGATGTCCCCGAACCGACTCCGGAACCGCACGGCGTCGTCGTCGAAACCGAAGCCTGCGGCATCTGCCGGAGCGACTGGCACGCGTGGCAGGGGCACGGCGAATGGGCCGACGACCAAGTTCCAATCGGACAGATTCTCGGTCACGAACCCGCTGGAACGGTCATCGCCACCGGAGAACAGGTGCGCGGAATCGAACAGGGCGACAGAATCGCAGTACCGTTCAACCTCGGACGCGGCCACTGTGAGTTTTGCCAGAACGGCCACGGAAACGTCTGTGAAAACGGGATTTCGCTCGGCTTCGAGGCGAACGCACCGGGCGCGTTCGCCGAACAGGTGCACGTCCCCTACGCCGACTACAACGCGGTTCACCTCCCGAAAAACGTCTCCTCTGTCGAAATGGCCGGACTCGGCTGTCGGTTCGTAACGGCTTATCACGCACTCGCGCACCGCGCCGACCTCACGCCGGGCGACTGGGTCGCAGTACACGGCTGTGGCGGCGTCGGCCTCTCGGCGGTTCACGTCGCGGACGCCCTCGGCGCAAACGTCGTTGCGGTCGATATGGACGACGGCAAACTCGACACTGCGAGGGAACTGGGCGCGGACGAGACGATTCAGGTCGAACCGGCGCGCGCCGATGCGGCGGACGTTCCGACGGCGATTCGAAATCTGGTCGGCGGGGACGGAGCGCACGTCTCGGTCGATGCATTGGGAATCGCCGAAACTTGTCGCAACTCCATCGACTGTCTCAGAAAGCGCGGCCAGCACGTCCAACTCGGGTTGACCACCGACGAGGAACGAGGTGAGGTGTCCCTGCCGACCGACGCAATGACGATGCGTGAAATCACCTTCCTTGGGTCGCGCGGGATGCCACAAACCCGATACGGTGAACTCCTGCGGATGCTCGACCGGGACGTGCTTTCGCCCGGAAAACTGGTCACGAAGACGGTTTCGTTGGAAGACGTGCCGGACAGACTCGACGCCATGAACGACTTCGGAACGTCGGGAATCGAAGTCGTGGAGTTTTCGCGTTAGTCGTCGTTTCGATACTCGTCTAAGCAGAGCGCGAAGAAAATGAATCCCATCGAACAACAGATGATACCCGCGACGATGAGAACCCGCTGGCCGTATGGGCCGGAAACTGTTCGAAGGTTCGAGAGAACGACCCCGCCGATGGCGATGAACAGCACGCCGAACGCGACGAAGAGGAGCGTTTTGACCCGTCGGGTGTTCATGCGTTCGTCTCGTCGCACCGCTACCTAATCGGTGTTTCTTTCACTCATACGAGACAGTATTTTGAAAACAAAACATATTTTACAATTATGCTTCGTACCATCCAGTATGCTTTCCCAAACAAGTCTCACCTTCGCCCGCGCAGTGCTCGTCGGACTGCTACTGCTGGCGACGCCGGGTGTCGCGTTCTTCCTCGTCGCGAACGCGCTCGCCTCTAACGCGGGACTGGTTGGGTGGCTTCTCACGGTCGTCATCCCGCTCGCGCTGTTCGGAGTTAGTCTGTATCTGCTAACCGGCGACAGACCGAAATGGCTCTCCTCGGTCGGCAGACGGGCGTAGAAGACGCCGCTGGTATTTGCTCTCCCTACACTGGCGCTTTTTCCAGACAGCTCACCTGCTCCCAGTCGCGGCTGTCGTCCAATCGGTAGAGTCGCTGACGGGCGTCCGGAATGTACACTTCTTCCGTGACGGCACCGACTTCCGTTAGATTCTCCAGCGCGCTTCTGACCGTCCGCGCCGACAGCCGTGACCGCTCGACGATTTCTTTCTGTGTGTGGGCACCGCTGTACTCCAACACTTTGAATACGAGCTTCGCGCTCGGCGGCAGGTCACACAGGCTCGTCAGGGTCTGCTTCTCCATGCACAAACCGACGGACGCCATCCACTAAACCGCTCGCTAACGCACAGGTAACCCGGTGTCACCCATGTCACCCGCCGAAAAGCGTAGGTTCTATCATTGAGGACTGTGAATAGGTAAGTATGCAGCCTGAACTTGCAAGTCGGGAGCGCGCAACTGACATCGACCGACTGTTCTGCCGCGAGTGTGGGGAGCGATTCGAGGCGGATACGGCGACCGACGACGGTTGGCGGTATCGGTGCCCGAACGAGGATTGTGATGGCTCGGGTATCCGCGAAGACCTCTATCCGGTCGAGGACGTACTTCCGTCGCACCGATAATCGACCAACCTTCGATTTTCACGCTCCCGCGTTCTTGCTATTCGCCTTTATTATCCATTTTTGTCATCTGTTTTTGCGACCCGTTTCTTTCTCCGACGGACGGATGGAAACCCTTTAAGTCGCCACACTGCACGAAAACGAACATCAGATGCGGTCCGACGGACTCGTCATTCAACTGCTTGCCACGCTCCTGCTCGTTGCCGGACTCGTCCTCACCGGCTACGCACTCCTCCAGCCGCCGCAAAGCGCCACGACGTACACGCTCACCGTCGAACAGGTGAACGAAAACGAACCGGGCGTGCGCTCTTCGTCGGTGCAGTACGGCGACCTTTCCGACGAGGCGCGACTCGCGTTCGGACGCGCGAAATTTCAAGAGTCGTACGAGATGGAAGAAGAACCGCCCGACCAACTGCGAAACTCGTTCGTCATCGACGGCGACCTCGTGTACCGAATCGACATCAGCGAACGAGAACACATCACCGAGCGGATGGCGACCCTGTTCGGAGGCACGACGACTGCCCTTATCGGCGCGTTCGTCTTCGTCTCGTGGCTCGACGTGGTCAGCGGATTCCGGTCGGGTTCGAACTAGCCGCTCGAAGCCAACTCTGGTGGCTTCGAGCGGCCCTTTTCTGTCTCTCCCAGCGGTTTACGCATTTCCGAGCAACGCTTCGACATCCTTCTCGAACTCGTCTGCGTACTCGCGTCGGAGTCGAAGCGCCTCCTCGCGGGGAAGCGTCCAGCCGTTTTCGATACGCTGTGAAATCGGATGATAGCGCGACACGTCGAACCCCATCGTGGTCAGATAATCCTGCACGCGGAGCGACGCGATGCCCTCCTTGATGGCCTCTTCACTGAGTTCGCGCAGTTCTGCATACGGTGGTATCCCGATTTCTTCCGTCCGCACGCCGGTTTCTCCGATGGTCACCTCCTTGTACTCGGTCTGCTGAAGGAGATTCGTAATTTCACTCACGAGCCGAACGATTTGGCTTGGAAATGCGGTGTCCGGCGCGCGCCATTCGACAGTGGGCGATTTGTGGCGAAGTCGAACCGGGGTCAACACCGTGTCGTCGCGGTGGAAGTAGTTCCCGAACGTTTCCGGGTCGATGCCGCGCTCCCGTGCGAGAACTTGCAGTGTGTGGTACTGTTCGTCGATGCGGGCTTCCCATTGGTCTTCGGTTTCGACGTAGTCCCACAGGTCGCGGTAGCGGGCGAACGTCGTGTGCGATTCGTAGCGATACACTGCCGCGCGGGACGAACACGCCACCCTGTTTCCGCTGATGTACGGCGAGGAACAGACCAGCGCGAGCGCCGGGTCGAGCGCGGTGAGCAGGTTCAGTTGCCGAACCACGTTCCCACGGTCGAAATGAACATGCGTCCCCGCACAGTTCATCGCGTACTCCATGTCGTCGCCGTACATGCTCTCCAGCAGTCGCCCCCGCTTCGACGTGATTTCGAGCGACTCCCGCGTGAGCGGCGTTCCGAGTGGAACGAGCGACAGGCCTCTGTTTTCTGCCACATCGCAGACGGTTCGAAGTGTTCGTCCGAACTCGCGTCGGAGTTCTTCTGCTCCCGAAACGGGCGGCGTCTGCACCTCTATCAGCGGCGCGACGAACTCCGGGACGACGTACTCGCTCACGTCGAACAGCTCGTCCAGCAGTCCCCCTGTTTCGGTCGCTAGCTCACCCGACTCGTCGATAATCCAGTATTCCGCTTCGACTCCTATTTTCATGTCCCAACCCCCGGTCGGCGACGGCTGTCTAATCTCTCTGCCCCGAAATCGAACGTCACCGAACGATGACCATAGTACGCCACCCGACGGCTAATAACTTACGCGAATTATTTCATCATGAATTCGGTTGCACGCTCTTCGATAAAATAATTTCTTTCCACCAGATTCGATTCAGAGCGGCCAAAACGCGGCGATTCCGAGTACCGTCACGACCGACAGGAGCAGTTGGAGCGGCGCGCCGATTCGGAAGTAGTCCGTGAATTTGTACCCGCCCGGCCCGTAGACGAACAGATTCGTCTGATAGCCCACCGGCCCGAGGAACGACGTGGAAGCCGCGAACGTCACCGCGAGGACGAACGCGAAGGGGTTCGCGTCGATGCGAAGCGCGGCCTCGACGGCGACGGGAATCATCACGACGACGCTGGCGTTGTTGCTGATGACCTCGGTGATGAGGCCGGTGGCGATGTAGAACACCCAGAGGACGGCGATGACGGGGAGGAAATCCGCGCTGGTCGCGACGAATCCGCCGAGGAGTTCGGCCCCCCCCGACGATTCGAGGGCGATACCGAGCGGGATGACGCCCGCGAGGAGGAAGATGACGTTCCACTCGACCGAGTCGTACAACTCGTGGGCTTTCAGCACGCCAGTTGCGACCATCGCAACGACGCCCGCCAGGGCGCTGACGAGAATCGGGTAGATGCCGAGCGCGGCGACGAGGACGACGCCCGCGATGATGGCGAGGGCCGCCGGAATCTTCTCGGTTCGGTAGTCGGGGTCGGACACCTGATGGGCAACGATGAAATCCCGATTCGCGGCGAGGCGGTCGATGCTGTCCGCGGAGGCCTGCATGAGGAGGGTATCGCCGACGCGAATCCGAACCCGGTCGAGGCGCTCGCGGATGAGTTCACCGCGGCTTCGAAACGCGAGGACGGTCGCGTTGTAGCGTTCGCGGAACGTCGAACTCGAAAGCGTTTCGCCGACGAGTTCGGAACCGGACGGAATCACGACTTCGACTAACGTCTGTTCCTCGCCGGGGTCGAACGTTTCGTCCGTCGGCGTGCCGACCAGCGTCAAATAATCGAGCGTCACCAGCGACTGGAGGGTAGAGCGGTCGGTTCGGAGTTTCAGCACGTCACCCCCGCGAATCGTTTTCTGGCCGATGGGTTCGATGAACGTCTCGTCGTCGCGGACGATTTGGACGATATCGGCGTCGAAAATTTCCGCGTCGATGGCTTCGTTGACGGTCTTCCCGACGAGTGGCGACCCTTCGTTGACGACCACTTCGGTCAGGTACTCGCCCATCTCGTACTCCTCGATGTAATCTTCCTCCGGCGGGACGCGCTCCGGCAGGAGTCGATGGCCGACAAAGAGGAGGTAGAGACTCCCCGTAACGAGGACGATGACGCCGAGCTGAGTGAACTCGAACATCGAAAACGAATGGAGTCGCGGGTCTGGTGTCGTCGTAGCCAACCGCCCCGCGACGTTGCTGGCGAGGATGTTCGTAGAAGTGCCGATGAGGGTGAGCATCCCGCCGAGCATGGAGGCGTAGGAAAGCGGAATCAGCAGTTTCGAGGGCGACGTTTTCCCTTCGTGGGCGAGGTCGGTGATGACGGGAACCAAGATTGCAACAACTGGTGTGTTGTTCACGAATCCCGAGGCTGGCCCCGCTACGCCAATCGTGGCGAACAACTGCTTTTTGAGGTCGGTGCCTGCGAAGTTCGCCAACTTGCTTCCGAGCAGTTGGACGACCCCGGTTTGGCTCACCCCGGAACTCAGAATGAGCATAGCGAGCACGGTAATCGTCGCCTCGTTAGCAAAGCCGGAAATCCCCGTTTCCGGGTCGATTCCCGTCCACGGTTCGAGGACGATTAGTGTGACCATTATCAGAATTGCAGTCACATCGACAGGAAGGAGTTCGGTCGCGAACAGAACGAGCGCGAGGAAGACGACGGCGAACACTACCAGCATGTCAGTCGTCACTCCGGCAACCCCTACCTGCAACATGGTTTACTGTACGAATGGTTCCCTGATAACGGTTTTCTGTTGAGTGTACGATTCTCGAAAATAGATCTCCGAACGGTTCGCGGTGTCGGTTTTCAAATCTTCGTTTCCGTCGTACAGTGTGTGCTATCTACGAACGGAAAGTCCGGTTTTGCGATTGAGCGTGCGATTCCACGCCCCCTCTGCGATGAAATTGTTAGTGGCGAGACGACGATTGCAGTCGTGACTTCTGCGGCCGTCGTTCCGCCAAAGTCACTGTCTCGCAGGCGTGACATAGAGTCGGAAATTGCAAATCGAACTCTGTCGGAAGACCAGTTTCGCTTGAACCTGTTTTGCTTCTATCTCACCGACTGCTCTACCGTCTCTACTTCCTCGACTGAAAGCCCGTAGGCCCGATACACCAGTCGGTCGATGGCGGCGTCCGTTCTGGCAATTTTCCGTTCCAGTTCCTCGACTCGTCGATTCGTCTCTACGAACTCGCGGGCATCCTCGGGTTCCGGAACGCGGAGCGATTCCAGTCTGTCGAGTGGTGAGATGGTTTTCATCGCCCGAGTGGTGAACCTCTCGCTCGCAGTGGCACGCGGGACGTACCATTCGAGCAACTCGCGCCATTCCGCATTCCCTTCGACCACCAACACCGGAATCGGGTCGGTTTCCGTGAACCCCCACGAATCGGTTTCTTCCTCCTCGTCGGGTGAATTTCCCCTCCCGTCCTCGGGTCGGTATCGCGCCGTCGCGGAAATAACGAGTTCACGGTTTTTTCCCTCGGTGCCATTTTCGGCCACCGACACAGTTCCGAGTCGGAGGCCGTCCCGCGTTTCGCTCGTCTCGAATAGCACCGAATCGGTTCGGAGTCTCCGCGCTAGTTCGCCCAACTGCTGGCCGTTTGCTTCTGGAAGTCGGATTTCGATGCCTTTGCGTTCGCGCCGAAGGTCGCACATTCGGGTTGCGAGCGCGACCACTGTCTTTCGCTCGCTCTCGCCGACTTCCGCGGGAATCGGTAGTCGTCGCGCGAACATCGGTTTGAACCGGAGGTAGCCACCGCTGACGTGGGTGCCGCCGTACACCTGCTGGAACCAGCAGGTCGCCACCGTCGAGTTGATGACCGCGAGGAGGTAGCGAAGCGGCAGGTCGGATTCCGACCGAACGCTGTACAGCGTGTTCAGGGCGTACAACCCCTCGTCGTCGTAGGCCGCGACTGGGCGCTCGCTGATGTCCCGAAGGAGCAGTTTGTCGTCCTCGAACACTTTCCGGTCGCGCAGACTTCCGTACTCGTCGTCGCCGATGAGCGACCGGTCGAAACGAATCCAGTCCCCGTCCCACTCTACCCCGTAGCGAGAGACGTTCCCGCCGCTCACGAGTCGTTCGCAATCCGGGCCGGGGTCGTCCACGACGAGTTTGTCACGCACGTTTCCGGTGTGGATGCCCTCGGTTTGGCTGACGTGCGACCCCAGTTCGTCGTTCTCGTGCCTGAGTCGCTCCGCAATCGAAACGAATGCCGGGTCGATGCCGACGGGAATCACTCGGTCACCGAGTTCGTCCACGAACGACCGCGAGAGGCGGGTTTCGACCGCTGTTTCGATTCCTTCCGTCTCGATTCCTCCCGTCCCGACTGCTTCGCCCTGTCGAACCCGAATCGTCTCCGTCGGCCCGCTACCCGATTCGACCGTGACCACGAGAGGGTAGACGCTGGCGTCGGCGAAGACGGAGACATCCGATACGTCCAGCAGTTCCACCAGTCGATGCCGGTCGAGTAGGTGGTCGCGGAGGGTTCGTCCGTACCGCGCCGTCGTCCATTTGTTCGGGACGACGCAGGACACCCGCCCCCCGAGTTTGGCCATTCGTTCCACGAAGGGAACGTAGAGGTCGAACGCGCCGGTTACGGTGTCGAAGCGCGATTTCAGGGCTTTCTTTCGTCCCTCCGAAATGTGCCGACTGCGGACGTAGGGCGGATTTCCGACCACTGCGTCGAATCGCCGATTTCCTCCCGACCGTTGCCTCTTTTCAGTGACGAACTGCCCCAGTTTGGGCCAGTTCGTCGTTTCCGCCAGCGAGTCGCCCACTCGAAGATTTTCCACGGGCCAGAATCCGGTTTCGAGCCACACCGACGACCGGGCGAGTTCCACCGCCAGCGGGTCGATGTCCACGCCGAAAACGCAGTTCTCGGCGACTTTCTTTCGCACTTCCTCCGACTGGTCGCCGCGGAGTTCGGCCAGTTGGTCGATGGCACAGGTCAGAAAGTGGCCGCTTCCCATCGCCGGGTCGAGGACCGTGGCCTCGGGGTTCCCGTCGATTGCCTGCGAGACGGCGTACTCGACCACGTTTTCGGGCGTGTAGTACGCGCCGACGGACGCCCGTTGGGTCGCGTCCTCCGTGAGTTGTACCTCGCCGTCGGAAACGTCCGGTTCGCAGTCGAGCAGTCGCTCGTACACCCCGCCGAGTTGGCGCGTGGTGAGTCGCTCGTACTCGATTTTTCCAACTGTAGATTCGAGTCGCGTCGTCGCCTCCGGCGACAGCGACTCGAACCGGTGCCGCCGTTCTTCGAGTTCGTTTCCTTGTGCAAACGGTGGCTCATCGCGTCCTCGCTCCGCCGCAAATTTCGAAACGAGTGCACGAAACACACCGACGAGCGCGGCGTCGAACGCCGCGCTCGGGGCAGTTTCGGTTTCGCGGAGCAAGTCTCCCGTCGCCAGTTCGAGCGCGTTTCGAACGCGCTCGTCGAATCGCTCCGCAGGTGGCCCGTCCGTGCCGCGGAGTTCGTCCATTGCTTCTATCTCACTCTGCGGTCGGATAAGTTTTCACCTAGCTTACAGAGTGGATACTCTGTAGTGCAAAGCGACAGAAGACGGGAACGCTCACCTACTCAATCATTCATTCACTCATTCACTCGGCGTACAGCGAGTAGGCAATCGCGGCGAAGCCAATCGCGGTCAGCGCGCTTTCGATGACGAGGACGAGATCGCGGTCGATTTGGAACGCTTGGTCGGCAATTCCAGCGAGGAACGCGCCGAGGGTGACGATGCCGAACCCGATTGCCAGCAATCGAAGTGCTTTCGACCCGGTTCGACGGTACGCTTTGAACGCGAAGTACGTTATCACCCCTCCGAGGGCGAGCGTGAGCGTTTTGAGTACGATGACGATTGGTGAGACGTTCATGTTTCTTTTCGTACCTCCGACCACAGCCGTTCGAGTCGCTCGTCGGTCGTTCGCGGCGGGCGCTCTATCGTCACGTCGAACTCGCAGTCGTCGGTCAGCGAGATGTTCACCGATTCCACGGCGAGTCGGTATCTGGACGTGTGATGGCCGTCTTCGCGGATTTCGGTTAACTCCCTAACGAGTGATGCCGCAGTGAGCAAATCGAGCTTTCGGTAGAGCGTCGAGAGCGGGATGTCGGTTTCCTCGGCGAGTTCGCGTGCGGTCTGCGGGTCGTTTAACTCCATGATTATTCGTCGGCAAGCGGGGTCGTCGAGGGCGGCGAGTACGTCCTGCAACTCGGGCGCGTCGTCTGCCAAATCCCGCACCATTCGATTGCGTTTTCCGCGTCTCAATACATAATTGGTTCGACTACTGGCACCGTTTTCATTCCGCGAGAATCACCGAAAATCCGGAGACGGTACGGGGACTAACCCCGCCATTTCCGCTGTTCAGCGGCGGAAGCCGAGGAGTTCGTAATCGTGGTCAGGTTCGTATCGTCTGAACAACAGGCTGTTGCCCAGCACGCTCACGCTGGAGAAGGCCATCGCGGCCGCCGCGAGCGCGGGTTGCAGGAGTCCGAGCGAGGCTAGCGGAATCATCGCCGTGTTGTATCCCAGCGCCCAGAACAGGTTCTGTTTGATTTTCGAGAGCGTCCCCGCAGAAACCCGGATCGCTTTCACCACGTCTCGCGGGTCGTCTCGCATGAGCGTCACATCGGCGGCCTCGATGGCCACGTCGGTTCCGCTCCCGATGGCGGTTCCGACGTATGCCGAGGCGAGCGCTGGCGCGTCGTTTACGCCGTCGCCGACCATCATCGCCCGTTTGCCGCCAGACTGCACGTCCTCGATAACGTCCGCCTTCTCGTCCGGGAGGACTTCGGCGCGGACGTTTTCGCGGTCGATACCGACCTGCTCGGCGACCGCTTTGGCGGTTCGATCGTTGTCGCCCGTCAGCATGAGTACGTCCAGCCCGCGCTCTTTGAGGTCGTTCACGGCCTCTTTCGCGCTCTCTTTCACCTCGTCGGCGTCCGCGACGACGCCGACGAGGTAGCCGTCCACGGCGACGAGCATGGCCGTCTTCCCCTCGCGTTCGAGGCGTTCCATCACGCCGCTCGCGGGACTCGGGTCGATTCCCTCGTCGCGCACGAGTTTCCGGTTGCCGACGACGACTTCGCCGTGGCTCGTCTCTGCACGAACCCCATGGCCTGGAACGTTTTCGAACGAACTCGGCTCTTCCACGTCGATTCTACGTTCTCTCGCACCCTCGACGATTGCTTGGGCGAGTGGGTGCTCGCTTCCGTGTTCCGCGCTGGCCGCCGCGGCGAGGACGAACTCCTCCGTGAGTTTGTCCTCCGGTTCAAGTTCGTCTGTCAGCGTTTCGGTTCCGCCGTCAGTCGTCGTTTTCCCGCCTGCTGCCTCTCTATCTGCCGTCCCTCCGTCGGTCGTCTCCCCGCTGGTCGTCGGTTCGAGGGCCACCACGTCGGTCAGATGCATCTCGCCCTCGGTCAGGGTGCCGGTTTTGTCGAAGACGACCGTGTCGGTGTCCCGAACGCGCTCAAGCACGTCGCCGCCTTTGAACAGGACGCCAGTTCGCGCGCCGATTGCGGTGCCGACCATCGTCGCCGTCGGGGTCGCAAGTCCCAGCGCACAGGGGCAGGCGATAAGCACCGCACTGGCGAAGACGACGACGGCGAACTCGAATCCCGAGACGTTTCCACCCGCGACTTCCGGGCCGCCGGCGACCGGATTCCACAGCGGAAGTGCGTTCACGAATCCGGCGAGAACGTCAGGGAAGAGATACCAGACGACGGCCCAGAACAGTGCGTTGGCGATGACCGCTGGGACGAAGTACGCGCTGATTCTGTCCGCGAGGTTCTGGATTTCGGGTTGACGGGCTTGGGCCTCCTTCACCATCTGTACGATTTGCTGGAGAGCGGTTTCTCCGCCGACCTTCGTCGCGCGAACCGTGAGAACCCCGTTTTCGTTGATGGTCGCGCCGATGACTTCGTCGCCTTCCTCCTTTTCGACCGGGACGGATTCGCCGGTCACCATCGACTCGTCAACCGCGCTCTCGCCGTCCACGACGACGCCGTCGGTCGGGATTTTCTCGCCGGGGCGAACGCGGAGTCGGTCGCCGACTTCGACTTCGTCCAGTGGAACTTCGCGCTCCTCCCCATCCTCGACGACCACTGCCGTGTCGGCTTCCAGTTCGAGCAGTTCGCGGAGGGCGTCGCTGGCCCGGCCTTTCGAACGCGCTTCCAGCCAGTTGCCCATCGTGATGAACACGAGGATGAGCACCGCGCTGTCGAAGTAGGTTCCGCCGGGGATGAGCGCGAGCATGACGGTCACGCTGTAGAGGTAGGCCGTGGTCGAACCCAGCGCGATGAGCACGTCCATGTTCGCCGTCCGATTTTTCACGAGCGCCTTGTAGGAGTTTTCGTAGAACTCCTTGCCGAGCAAAATCTGGACGGGGGTCGCCAGTAGGAACTGGATAATCTGAATATCGACGCCGAACAGCGTTTCGCCGAGCAGTTCCGGAAAGAACAGATGCTCGAACATGAACGCAACGAGCGGAACCGCGAGCACGGCCCCGAACAGCGTCAGTCGAAGCTGTTTTCGAATCTCGGCGTCGCGCGCCGCTTGGCGCGCGTCGCTCGCGCTCTCGGTTTTGCCGCTATTTTTGCTTCCACTCTCGCCATCGGCACCTTCGGCCTGCCCGTTTTCCCGAACCGGGGCGTATCCCGCATCCTCGATGGCTGCATAGAAATCTGAAACGGTCGCCTCGGCGGGATTGTACTCGACGCTGGCCTCGTCGGTGGCGAAGTTGGCGTCTGCGTTGATGACGCCGGGAACCGATTTCAGCGCGTTCTCCACCGAGCCCGAGCAGTTCGCACAGGACATGTTGGTGATGCCTATTGTCGTCGTCACGCGAACCGGGTCATAGCCAGCGTCCTCGACGGCCGCGTAGATTTCGGCCAACGAGACGGCCTCCGAATCGTACTCGACGGTGCCTTCGTCGGTGGCGAAGTTGACGTTCGCCTCCCGTACGCCGTCGAGCGATTCGAGCGCCTCGGTGACCGTCCCCGAGCAGTTCGCACAACTCATCCCCTGGATATCGAGTTGCGTTTTTTGCGCCATGATTGTCTCCTTGCGTTCACATACGGGATGCTTCTTCATTCACATTGCCCTTTAGAAACGAGCGATTTGAATCCGTGAAACCTTGGATACTGAGTCGAACCGCGAATACAGTCTCAACTCAGAATATATTTTTTCGAAATCCGTTTCCTGTCGCGGTTTGTTCAATCTATCCGTAGTTTTTTAAGTCAATACGAAGTCAAATTCGACTGATGAGTCGCGCCCTCCTCGCACTCGTCCTCGCGCTGTTGCTCTCCACCGCAGGATGCAGTTCGTTTCTCGGCATCGACGGTCGCAATCCGGATTCGACCCCCGATACGACGACAAAGTCCCTTTCGGGTGAACTTGCGCCGGGCCTCTCGGCGGACGGTCTGACGAACCCATCTAACCTCGTTGATGCACACTCTCGCGTTTTACAGGACGATTCCTACACGATGCGGGTTCGGAGCGTCGGGAAACTCGATGGAAACGTTTCGTCTCGGTACAACGCGACCGAACACCGCGGGGAGAACGGTAGCCACTACGATCTCTCGGTTTGGCATACGATGAACTCCTCGTCGCGTGCTAACTCCACGGCCACCTATCGAGGCGGTGCGTGGTCGAACGGCGAACTGCGACTCTCGATGCAGGAGAGAAACAACAGTGCGTCGTACAAACGTACCTCAGTCGGCCATCTGAACCCATCGCAGAATCGTCCTCCGCTGTACTCCCAAACTCGTAATCAACTCCAGTCGCTTTTGCTGGCGGTCAACGTCACGAACGTCGAACGAATCGACACTAATTCGGGGACATTACGGTACCGCGTCACGGCGTCGGAACTCACGAATCCCGACGCGCTTACGCCATACTATCTCGACTCGGTGAAAAACGCCTCGCTCGTCTTCGTCGTGGATACGTGGGGATTGATTCACCAGTATGAGTTCGAAGCGACCGGAATGGCCGACGACCGACCTGCACGAATCACGGAGTCGATGCGGCTTTCGGACATCGGACGAACGACCGTTTCGCGGCCGTCGTGGTACGAACGGGCGATGGAAACGGGGAACAGTTCTCGGGAGTCATGATTTTATCGCCGACTCGTCTGTGCCTGCTCCGGCAGTGAAGCGTTTCGCGCGTTTCGCATGACGCGTCCACCGAGTGCGGCCAGCAGGACGCCGACGACTGCGTCGCCCCAGAGGGGAAGCGGCCCGGCGGTCGGAGCGACGAAGGGCCGCGTCACCTGCCAGAGGCCGAGTAGGCCGAGGAGTCCGCCCGCGGCGACGCTCACCCGGCGGTTTCGCCACGAGCAGACGAGTCCATAGGCGGAAAGGAACAGGACGGTGACGCCGACGACCATGTCGTTCCAAAAGTTCGACGCGAACATCGCCTCGTAGACGACGAACGGAGCGCACAGCAACCACAACCCCAACGGGATACCCACCAAAACCGTTCTGTTCCCTCCCATCGTGTTTTCCTTCATATCGTATCCCACCTCTGTCTCTCAGACGACCGTTTTGCCGATAAGTCGAACGGCTGTATCAGCAACTCTACTTTCACTATTACAAATTCACTTGCTTTATCTGTGTCGGTCGTGTAGACGGTTCTGATGCGCGAAACTGCGCCACTTTCGGAGTCGCACACCGTGATGAGTGAAATCCTGATGCCGAACGACGCGAACAACCTCGGGCGGGCACTCGGTGGGTCGGTTCTCCACTGGATGGACATTTGTGCCGCCATCTCGTCCCGCCGATTTTCCCAGCGGCAGGTCGTTACGGCGTCGATGGACCACGTCGATTTCCTCGGCCCTATCGACCTCGGTGACATCGTGACCATCGAAGGATACGTCTTCGAAACCGGACGGACGAGCATGGAAGTCGTCGTGAACGTCGGGGCGGAGCGTCCGTGCGAGAACGAAAACAGGACACTGCAACCTCGTTTTTCACGATGGTCGCGCTGGACGAAGACGAGAAACCGGCGTCGGTGGCGGACGTTCGCTGTCCGGATGGCGAACAGGAAACGCTCCGCGACGACGCCCTCCGGCGTCGTCGCAAACGCAGGGAAGCGTTGGGTTCGCCGAAAAACTCGGCGTAGCGTCTCGATTTTGGCTTACGACCAGTCTAGCGACCCGCCGCTTTGGTACTCCGTGACCTGCGTTTCGAAGAAGTTCTTCTCCTTGTTGAGGTCGGTCTGTTCCGACATCCACGGGAACGGATTTTCGGTTCCGTACTGCTCGGGGAGGTCTAACTGTCCCAACCTGCGGTCGGCGATGTGTTCGACGTAGTCGGCGAACTGCTCCGCGCTCATACCGAGGATTTCGTCCGGGCAGGCCTCGTAGGCGTAAATCTTCTCTAACTCGACGGCCTCGGTGATGAGGTCGATAACTTCGCCGCCGAAATCGTCCGTCCAGATGCCGGGGTTCTCCGCCCGAATCTCGTTGATGAGGTCGATGCCGAACCCGAGGTGGAGCGACTCGTCGCGCATGATGTACTCGAACTGCTGGCCGATGCCGACCATCTTGTTCTGACGTTTCAGACCGAGCATCATGGCGAATCCGGCGTAGAAGAAGATTCCCTCCATGATGACGTAGAAGCCGACGAGGTCGCGGACGAACTCGCGCACGTCTTCGTCTGTTTCGATGGTGAAATCGGGTCGGTTGATTGCACGCGTGAGGTCAACGACGAACTCGTCTTTCTCCTCGATGGAGGGCACTCGCTCGTACATTCCATAGAGGTAGTCGGGGTCGAAGCCGAGCGAATCACAGCAGTAGATGAACGTGTCCGTGTGAATCGCCTCTTCGTAAGCCTGCCGCAGGAGATACTGGCGACATTCCGGGGCGGTCACGTACTCGTACAGCGCGAGGACGATGTTGTTAGCGGTGAGCGATTCAGCTGTCGAGAAGAAGCCGAGATTCCACTCGATGAGTTGGCGCTCGGCGTCCGTGAGGGCGTCACCGTTCCACTGGGACACGTCGTCCTGCATTGGGATTTCCTGTGGCACCCAGTTGTTGTTGACGCCCGCTTCGTAGTATTCGCGCGCCCAGTCGTAGTCGATTGGCAGTATCTTGTTCGGGTCGTGTTCCGCGTCGTTGTTGATAATCGGCATGGATTGTGGAAAATCGTCTGTCTCGGTTTACTGGCAGGCGTCGCAGGTGGGGTCTTCGACGGTGCAGAGTTCGTTTTCAGCACTTTGTTGGTCGCCGGTTCGCCGTCCGCCATCTGTTTCGGCTGACTCGGACTGCGAATCGTCCCGGCGCTGACTCTTCCCGTACTCGGCCATGTCCAGCGTCGATTTCTCTATCTGTGACGCGCCGAGGGTTCGAAGGTAGTAGGTCGTTTTCAGGCCCAACTCCCACGCGGTTTTGTAGATGTCGTCGAGAAGCGTGCCGTCCGTGGACGGGAAAAAGACGTTGTGCGAAACCGACTGGTCTATCCACGTCTGGCGGTGTGCAGTCAGTCGGAGTTGATGACGCGGGTCGATTTCGAACGCGCCGCGGTACAACTCCTGTCGGTCGTCGGGAATCGCGTCGATTTCTTGAATGGAACCGTCGTGGTATTTGATTCTGTCCACCATCTCTTCGTCCCACAACCCCTCGTCTTGCAGGTCAGCAACCAGTTGGTCGTTGATGACGGTAAAATCGCCGGACATGTTCGATTTCACGTAGAGGTTGGAGTATAGCGGTTCGATGGACGGCGTCGTCCCGTTGATGGTTGAAACCGTCGCTGTCGGCGCGATTGCCATCGTATTCGAGTTCCGCATCCCGTGTTCTTCGACGTGTTCGCGGACGACGTACCAGTCGAGCGATTCCTCGCGGTCGGTCGGAATCGTTCGTCCGCGCTCGGATTCGAGCAGGTCAACCGTATCCTGCGGGAGCAGTCCGCGGTCCCACTTCGACCCCTCGTAGGAGGGGTACGACTCGCGCTCTTCGGCGAGTTTCGAGGAGTTCAAAATCGCGTGATAGGAGACGAACTCCTGCCAGCGGTTCGATTTCTCGACCGCTTTTTCCGAGTTCATCGGTATCTCCAGTTCCATCAGGGCGTCGTGGAATCCCATCGTTCCGAGTCCGACCGGGCGGTGTTGCATGTTCGAATATTCGGCTTGGTCGGTCGGATAGAAACAGAGGTCAACCACGTTGTCCAGCATCCGCATCGCGGTTTCGATGGTTTCCGCGAGATGGTCGCGGTCGAGCCTCGCGGGCGAGTCCGCCCGCTCGGTTTCCGCGGAACTCCGTTCCGCGCTCTCACCTTCCGAGACGTGCGTTGCGAAGTTCACGCTTCCCAGATTACAGACGGCGTGTTCGTCCTCGCTCGTGTTTAGCGTGATTTCAGTACAGAGATTCGAGGAGTGAACCGTCCCGACGTGGTCTTGCGGCGAGCGGACGTTACACGGGTCTTTGAACGTTATCCAGGGATGGCCCGTCTCGAACAAGCGGGTGAGCATCTTGCGCCAGAGTTCTTGGGCGTCAACCCGTTCGTATTGGCGGAACTCGCCGTTTTCGGCCTGCTGTTCGTATTCGAGATACTGCTCCTCGAACGCTTCACCCGACAGGTCGTGGAGGTCGGGCACTTCGTCGGGGCTGAACAGCGTCCACTCCGCTTCGTTTTCGACTCGCTTCATGAACAAATCCGGAATCCACGCCGCCGTGTTCATGTCCGGCGTGCGCCGCCGTTCGTCGCCCGTGTTACGTTTCAGGTCGATGAACGCGGGGAAATCCATGTGCCAGCAGGCGAGGTAGCCACAGGACGCGCCCCGACGTTTGCCGGAGCGGTTGATGGCCGCCGTCACGTCGTTGCTGATGCGGAGGAACGGCACGACGCCGGTGGATTCGACGCCGGTGGATTCGATGAGTGCACCGCCAGCGCGGAGGTTCGTCCAGTCGTTGCCGAGGCCGCCGCTCCACTTCGAAAGCTGTGCGTGGTGTTTGTAGGAGTCGAAGATGTGTTCCAAATCGTCCTGCACGGTCGTCAGGTAACACGACGAAAGCTGTGGGTGGGTCGAGCCGCTGTGGAACAGCGTCGGCGTCGAGGGTGTGAACTCCAGTTTCGAGAGCACGTCGTAGAACTCCTTCGCCCGTTTCTGTGGGTCGTCCTCCTCGATTGCGAGACCCATCGCAACGCGCATCCAGAACGCCTGTGGCAGTTCGAGATGCTCGCCGTTCTCCTCGGTCTTGAGAAAGTATCGCTGATAGAGCGTCTCGATTGCCATGTACTCGAACTTCTCGTCGCGGTTCGGTTCGAGATACTCGGCAAGCCCTTCGAGGTCGAATCGCTCGACGAGTCGGCTATCGAGCAGGTTGATTTCGACGGCGCGTTCGAGGTTGGCGACGAAGGTCGCACGGTACTCGCGGTCGAGTTCGTAGCCCGTCAGGTCGTCGTCCATGATTTCGCGGTAGTATCGCTGGCGGAAGACGCCCGCCGCGATGCGTTTGAACGCGGGTTCGCGTTCGACTCGTGCGGTGAGCGCCTGAAGAATTGCTCGATAGACCTCGTCGGTCGATGCGCCGTCGTAGAGACTGCGCTCGATTTCGGTGCAGAGGTCGTCGCGCTCGTCGTCGGGGAGAATAGTTTCGTCGTCCGTGCGTGCTCGGTCGAGAATCGACCGAACGTCTTCGGTGGTCGTTGCGGTAGCGTGTTGGCTCATGATGTATCGGATTTGTCGGTCGAATCGATTGAACTGGATGCATCGAGTTTGGAATCGAGAACCGCGTCGAGTTCGCGGAGGAACTCCTCCGGTTCGGAGAAGGCCTTGTACACCGAGACGAATCGGATGTACGCCACTTGGTCTAGCTCGCGCAATCGCTCGGAGACTAGGTCGCCGACCAAACTGGACGAAACGATACGAGTCTCACGAGATTGCAGGTCGGACTCGACTTCTTCGACGAGATTCGTCACATCCTCTTCGGGTACGTGGCGTTTCTCGACAGCGCGTTCGATACCCGCGCGGAGTTTCTCGAAATCGAACGACTCGATGCTTCCGTCGCGTTTCTTGACTTGGAGGGAGTCCCACTCCGGGCGCTCGTAGGAAGTGAATCGGAACGAACAGCGTTGACACTCGCGCCGTCGTCGCACCGACGTTCCGTCGGCGCTCGTTTCCGTGTCGATAACTCGCGTGCGCTCGTTCCCGCAGTCCGGGCAGTTCATAGTTGTCACTACGTGGGCCTCCAGCTTGAACCCCTCTATGTGGGGTGTCGATGTTTTAGCCGCAATATATGGTGTCTGGCCGTGTGTGTATAAAGGTTACCCAATTAAATTGGAGTAATACAATTACAATTGTATTCGCTGGTGTAACCGACGAGGACGCATGTAAAATGAGTTGCGGAGATGGATTTTTGGCTCAGTTGGAAATCTCGGCAGATGATACGAACTGCATGCTGGATATCGAGGATACTGTTAGAGACGGACGGAATTTGGTCTAAAGTGGAGTGGCTCAATACGTCGATAGATTAGAATTGTGTGTCGGTCACCACCGCTCAGACTCGTTCGACAACCGAGAGTAAACCCGGAAATGAGGTCTCGCGCGTTTCGAACGTTACTTCCTGCGTTTCCAAGAAGTTCCACTCCTCTGCGAAGGCGGAAGATACGTCGGTAGGAGTGAGGGGATTCGGCCCTCCATCCTCCGGTGCACCTTTAGCAAATCCGACGAGGAACACACGACCTCCCGCCGGAACGATACCAGCAAGTTCACGGGCGTAGTCCTCGCGCTGTTCGTTCTGGAACGCGTGAAACAGACCGCTGTCCAGCACGGTATCGAACGTTCCGATGTCCTCGGGAACGTCAAGTGCATCTGCGACCCGAAACGTCGCGTCGAGACCCCGTTCTTCGGCCTTCTCCCGTGCTTGTTCGATTCCCTTCTCGGAGAAGTCTATGCCCACGGCTGTATGCCCCTCCGCTGCTACCCAGAGTGCATGCGTTCCGGTTCCACAACCAACGTCGAGGACGCGACCTGATAGCCCATCACTCTTGACAGCGTTCACGAGGGCTGGCTGTGGCTTACCGGTATCCCATGGAGGAGCGGTTTCGCTTTCGTATACCTCGTTCCACCACCTCGCCGGGTCATCCGTCTCGGATTCTGACTGGTTCGACATGGGTTGATACTCGATTCAGTCAAGAATAATAACCCCGTCGAAATGAAACGGACGCTGGATGACTGTGCTGGTACCTGTTTGTAGATTCTCCACATATTCCCGTGGAATCGAAATGACGACTTCCGACACGAACCGCCGAACGAAAATTCGGTAAAATCGATTCCCTCAGTTCGACTCGTGAATCTTCTCCCCGCGATTCAGCCTATCCGCAATGACGTAGGTCTGTTCGGCCTCCCGACGCGTCGGGAAGTGCGCACCCATGTAGCGAGCCAGCGAAATCAGCGCCAGTTCCTTCTCCTCCTCGTCGTCGCGCAGGTCGAACTGCGCGAACGAGGCTTCCAAATTTTGGAGCGTGTGGAATCCGGCATCTTCGCGGAGGAGGGCCTGTCCGAGGGTTTCTTTCAACTTTCCGGGGTCGCCGCCCGCCGAGAAATGCTCCGCGACGATGGCCCCGGCGGCGTTGACGTTGCCCTCCTCGTCGAACGTTTCCAGCAGTTCCTCGCGGAGGTCTTCGGGGTTGGCATCCGAGGAGTCGATGGTCGGCACGGGCGTCGGCGGCGTGTTCAGGAATCGGTCGAGGTAGACGCTCATCGCACCCGCGAGGACGCCGCGGTAGAGTGCCGTCGAACTCGCGCGTTTCGCGGCCTGTTGAACCGCGTTGTTGTAGGTGAGCGTGTGGTGGACGGTGTTCCAGTCGCTGAACTCGTTTGCCGTACCGAACTGGGCGACTCGCATCAGGGAGGCAAACGAAACCCTGTCCGCTAGTTCTTCGCAGGTCGCGCCCGACCGAATCGCGTCTTTCAGCGCGTTGAGAATTTCGTGTGGGTCGTCGGAAAGGAGGATTTCTGTGAAGTCGTCGGGTTCGTTCCACGTTTTTTCATTGCCCGCTTCGACCAACTCGGGAAGTTGGTCGAAACTGTCGAACAGCAGTTCCGCCAAATCAATCGGCTGTGTCCACGAAGAGAGTTCTTCGCTCCGCTGAGCGTCGGTCAGTCGCGGGATGACGCTCGGCAGGACGGTTTCCGCGTGTTCCCAGCCGATGTGGTCTAGCAGTTCGAGCGATTTGTTGATGAAATCGAAGCTGTGTCCAGCGTCGAGATAGAGGTGGTCGGTCGCCGCGGTGTACAGTATTTCCGCGACCTGTTCCGGTTCGAGGGTAGCAATTGCGGTTTGCAGACAGCGTTCCGCGCCGTCTCGGTCGCGCACCTCCACACAGTCGCGGAACCATTTCCTGAGTCGGTCTGCCGGGACTTCTTCCGTCTCAAACGACGGTTGGTCGAACCGCGGCGATTCGCCTTGACAATCCGACGCCACGTGTCGCAAGCCGGTGTAGAGCGCCCGCGGTCGGTCGTCAGCTCCGAGGTCGGGGAGGACGTTTGCCATGCAAGAGTGAATCGTCAGGCCCGAACTCCATCCCTGTTCGCGATAGCGAGTGCCGAACGCCGCGCCGATTCGAAGCGGTTCCGAATCCGGAACGTCAGCGTTCGAGAGGCCGATGACGGATTTCGCCACGACGAGTCGGAGATTCTCTTCGAGGCCGGTTTCGAGTCGTTCCGTCCAGTGTTCTTCCGGCGGTGCGTCGCGTTTCGGCGTGGTGTTCACGTAGATGTCGCCGTCGCGTTCCTCGATTGGAAACGCCTGCACGTCGTCGGCCCACGGGTCGAACGTGTCGCCGCAGGACAGTTCGAATCTGGCGTGATGCCAGTGGCAGGTTAGAATGCCGTCCTCCACGCTTCCTTCGGTCAATGGAAAGCCCATATGTGGACAGCGGTTGTCTACCGCGCGAAATTCGCCTTCGTGGTAGAACAGGGCCAACGATCTTCCGTTTCGGTTCACTAGCAGTCGGCCTTCCTCCCTGAGTTCGTCGGCGTCCGCGACGCGGACGAACGATTGGTCTGTTCCCGGTTTCGTCGAATCGCCCGTTTCGTCTGTTGCCATGCATGATGACTAGTCACACGGCATCAAAACGGTTCGCTGAAATGAATTACTGTATCTATTCAATCAGTTCGTCGCACCCTCTTGCAGGCGTTCGTATCGGTCGGCGAACTGCGCCTTGCAGGACGAACAACAGAAGTGGTAGAGTTCCCCCTCGATTCGAGTCGATTCGCCTTCTTCCGTGACGGTGTTGCCGCACTCCACGCAGTCCGGCGCGAACTCGATGGTTCCGGGTTGTGGGTTCCATTCGTCGTCAACCAAGAGTTGCACGTCGTACTCTCGAACCGCCTCTTCACCGATGGCATTCGATAGCAGTGTCTCGATCGCTTGCTCTTGCAGATTTGCCTTGCAGACGATGTGCGCGTCGGCGGTGACGAAGACGTGTTCGACGCCGTCGAACGACGCGAGCGATTCCCGAATATCGCCGACGTGGCCAGGTTTGGCGTTGACGGTGACGAGGAGAGAGAGTCCGTCGGAAAGGATGTCGTGATTCAAATCCGCGGTGAATCGGCGGATGACCCCGATTTCTTGTAGTCGCTCGACACGGTCGGAAACGGTCGGCGGTGACAGACCGACGGTTTCGGCGATTTCGTTGTACGGACGGCGAGCGTCCTCTACCAACAACCGGATTATCTCCCGGTCGGTGTCGTCGAGTTGTCGCATTACACTCCTTTTGGAGTGGTAGAATAAAAACAGTTTTCGCTATCACACGTCATTACCGGATTGACCTGTGTATTCCGACCCATCGGTTCAATTTTCACTTATTTAATAAATGAATTATCCTTTGTAGTAACCTGTGTTAAATTCTACGGCTACTCTCACGTCTTCCGAAACTGAAAAAACCCATTGGAAACGAGTAGCGTGCATGACAACCACGATTCAGGTGGATGGAATGAACTGCGGCCACTGCGAACAGAGCGTCGTCGATGCGCTGGAAGACCTGTCCGGCGTTTCCGATGCGAGCGCCGACCACGAGGCGGGAACGGCAACTGTCGAAAGCGACGCGGACACGAACACCGACGAACTCGTCGCAGTTGTCGAGGACGCTGGCTACGACGCCTCGGCGTAGTCGTTCGAAATTCGTTTTTCGATTTCGTATTTTTGCGACGAACGTCTCCCGGAGTCGAAATGCTTAGACGGTCACCGACCAATCTGGTCCCATGAGCGACCTGTTGGTTCGTGCGGCACGCGGCGAACGCACCGAGCGCCCACCGGTTTGGCTGATGCGGCAGGCTGGCCGGTACATTCCCGAGTACCGCGACATCCGCGAACAGTACAGTTTCAAGGAGGCTATCAAAAATCCGGAAGTCGCGGAACGAATTACGCTGCTTCCGTGGGAACTGTTCGAACCTGACGGTCTGGTGATGTTTTCGGACATCCTGACGGTTCTCGAACCGCTCGGCTTCGACTACCACATCGAAAGCGGCGTCGGCCCCGTCGTCTCGAATCCGGTTACGAGTCCGGACGACGTGCCGACGGAGTCCGCCGATGTGGCCACCGAAATCGACTACGTCGGGAAGCTGCTCACTCGATTGCAGGACAGCGTCGGCGACCAGACGAGCATCATCGGCTTCGCTGGCGGGCCGTACACCCTCGCGTCCTACGTCGTCGGCGACGAACCGACTTCCCGCAAACCAATTCGTCGCTTCCGTGCGAACCACCCCGACGCCTTCCGCGACCTGCTGGAGGCGTTTACGGACGTGGTCTGTGAGTACGTCGAATATCAGGTCGAACACGGCGCGGATGTCGTCCAAGTGTTCGACACGTGGGCGGGCGTGCTGACGCCGGACGACTACCGCGAGTTCGTCCTGCCGCTCCACCAGCGCATTTTCGACAGTATTGACGTGCCCTCTATCGTCTTCGCGCGCCATCCCGGCGGCAAACTCGATTTGCTTCAAGAGTCGGGCGCAGACGTGGTCGGACTGGACTGGACAATCGACATAACCGAGGCTCGGGAGGAACTGGGTGACACGCCCGTCCAAGGAAATCTCGACCCGTCCTACTTGCTTGGCGACCCTGAGTTCGTCCGAGAGAAAACGCACGAGGTCATCGATAAGGCGGGCGACTCGGGACACATTCTGAACCTCGGCCACGGAATCGACCGAACCACGCCCGTGGAGAACGCGAAAGCGTTCGTGGAGGCGGCGAAGGAAGTGGAGCGCTAAGAAGACGATGGGCTACTAGTTCATCCGAATCACCGACCCGAACTGGCTTCGTTTTCGGTTATAAATCTACGCCGAGAACGGGTGGCGTCTCTTGGTTCCCTATTTTCGACCTGCTGGCCGAGTTGCGGGCGACTCGGCCAGCGCCGTCGCCACCTTCTTTGCTTCCCGAATTCGACTCGGAACGCCCATTCTGGCTATGTAGTTCGTGGCGAGGTGGATTCCATCGGGTGCTTCGAACTCGTCTAGTGCGTCCCACGAGGTGTCGTAGGCCGGGAATCCTCGGTCGAGTCGGGCAACACTCAACACGTCTGCGTTCGCGTCCATCACGTCGTTGAACTCTGTTCGGGCGATTTCACCCAGCACCTCGTCGCTTTCTTCGAGCAGTTCCGGGTTCTTCATTCCGCCGAGGAAAACCGTATATACGCCATCTCTCCCGAACATACTCGCGTTCCACGAGACGCCGAGGGTGTCGAGTCCTTCGTCGTGGCGCACCTGATAGCCGAATCCGTCGTGGTCGCAGTCGGCGCGGAGGTGAACCAGCGCGAGGGGGTTGTAGTTCAGGCGTGCGAGCGCGTCCGCGGAATCGGCGAGTCCATCGAGAAGGTCGGCGCTCACTTCTGCGGCCGTGGTGAGGACGAGTTCATCGACTTCGAGTGATTCGGATTCTGCTTCGAGGACGTAGCCATCGTCCGACCGTCGTGATTTTCGGATTTCCGTGACCGCGGTTTCGAGGTGGACGTTTTCCGCGTGCGCGTCGTAGAGCGCCTTCGGAAGTCGTTGGACGCCGTCCTCGAACGAAATCGCGGGGGCGGACGTTCCGCCCGCCATCGCGCGCTTGAGAACCGGGGTGAGCAGGTCGCCGTACTTTTGCTCCATCAGGAGAACGCCGGAAAGCGCGTGCTTGACGGGCATCTGTTCGGGTTCCGAGCCGTAAATCCCGCCGAACAGCGGTCCGATGAGGTTTCTGTAGGCTTCCTCGCCGAACTTCCGGGTGAACAACTCTGCCGCGGTTTCGTCGGGGTCTGCCGGGTCGGTTTCCCGTTCTTTCAGCACGTCGAGTTTGCCGCGCCACGAGAGCAAGTCGGTCGTGCCGAACTCCTCTATCGAGAAGGGTGCGCGCCGGAGTTTGCCGTTGGCATAGACGAACAGTTTCGTCTCTCCGGCCTCGATGACCTCGTCGTCCATTCTGAGGTCGGTAATGAGTTCATCAACTGGCCCTGTTCTCCGAAGTCGTTGTGGTCCCCACTCCAGCAGATAGCCATCGACTCGTCCGCTCCGGATGACCCCACCCGGTTCCGAATCCGCTTCGAGGACGACGTAGTCTGTCCCCGATTTTTCGAGGTGGTGCGCGAGTGCGAGTCCTGTAATTCCCGCGCCGACGATACCGACCGTCATTGCTCGAACGGGGCGTTGAGACACATCGTGCCCGGCGTGTCCTTACACTGGCACTGGCGGAACTGGTAGTAGGACGGGTCGAAATCCGCGACGAAGGGCTCCACGAGGTCGGCGAGGACGCCGGAAAATCGCTCGTCGTCGTGGGGAACCGGAACTCGGTAGAAGTTCAGTCCGACCTCCTCTGCCTCCTCGCGGAGTTCGTCGTCCAGTTCCGAGAGCGTCTCGCTCTGTTCGTGCATGAAGCTAATTGGCTCGATGACGACGCGTTCTGCGTCCACTTCGGTGACCACGTCTTCGACTTCGGGTTCCGTCCACGGAATCTTCCGGTTGCCGTGATTTTGGAAGCCGAGAGAGTAGGATTCGACGCCGAGTTCGCTAGCCATCACGTCGCAGAACTCATCGACGTAGGTGTCGTAACGACTGCCTTCGTCCAGATAGTGGGTCGGGGTTCCGTGCGCCGAAAAGACCAGTTCGGTATCCTTGTCGGTGAGGTCGAGTCCCTCTTCGTCGGCGTACTGCTGGATGTTGCTCGCTCGAATCCGGTTGTAGGTCGGGTGTTTGTGCCAGCCGGTGACCTCGTGAACCGGTACGTCCCAGTCCAACTCGGCGACGGCGTCGGTCATCTCTTCGAGCGAAGCGACTGTCGTGGAGGCTCCACAGAGGGGATAGATGGGAAGCCCGACGAGTTCGTCCACGCCGTCTTCGTGGGCTTGTTCTACCGCGTCGGCGATGAAGGGTTCGGTGAACTGCATGCCGACGTAGGCTTTCGCGTCGAGGTTTCGTTCGTCGAGTTCGGTCTGTAGCGCGTCTGCCTGCGCTTTCGCTTGCGGGTCGAGCGGAGAGCCGCCGATTTCTTCGTATTCCTCGATGAGGCTCGACACGCGGCGTTCGGCGAGTTGGCGTGAGCGCTCGCGCGCTTCTTCCTCGGTGGTGTCTCCCTCTAAATCGGCGTTGTTCATGAAGATACGCTCCAAATAGTCGAGGACGTTCTCTCGCGTCGGTTCCGCCGGTTCCCCGAAGTTGAGTACGACGACGCCGGTTGTCATAATCGGTTCTCAGGACGGATACGCCGAATAGTTGTCGCTTGCGGAATGGGATTCGTTCCCACAGACTCTATCAGCCTTGCTGTAAGTGAATGTTTATCATTAATCCGTTACTACCAGTGAAAAGATACCAGATGACACTGATGGATATCCTCGGTCGCGTCGAATCCCGTGAGAAGACGCTCACGGTGTTCAATTCTGACGTTCCGGAACACGTCTTCCAAGACATCGAGACTCACTTCGCAGTACAGAACGTCGCGGTTCGACAAGCGCAAACGGAGAGTGGACTGCCACGTGATTTCGCCGTCCTCTACAAGGGTGCAGAATTTCTCGCCGCGTCTCCTCTTTCCGACCTCCGAGAGGCCCTCGCATTCGAAGGGAAACTGTTTGACACGACCGATTTCGACTCGCTTCCGAACCCCGAAGTACTCACGCACGTGGACGACACTGTATTTACCTCCTATAGCAAGCGCCGAATGATTCTCGCGTCGCGCGAAATCGAAGAACGCGCGTGGCGTGTTGGCGGCGGGGAACTTCATGTCGGTTTCCAGCGACTCTCGCTTCTGCGTGACCAGTGGGACCTGTACGAGAAAATTGTGGAATCGGGGTGCGAAGCGCACGTTTACGGTTCCCTCGACTGTGACCTTCCGGAATCATCGCTTGCGATTCACGCAACCGAAGAAAACGAAATCAAACGAACGTGGTTCGTCGTTTTCGACGCTCCCGACGGAGCAACCGACTGTGCTCTGTTGGCGGAAGAGAGCGAACCGAATCGGTTCTACGGTTTTTGGACGTATGACTCCGGCATCGTCGGCGAAATCCGCTCCCACCTCCGGGAAACCTATCCTCTCGGCGAGGAGACTACGCTATCATCACTGTCGTAATTCGACTGCGACTGCAACCACTGACGTTTTCGTTTCGCGAAGATTACAAAATTACAGCCACTCGTCGGCCCACGTTCCGATTTCCTCGAAAACCGGGGCGAGCGAATGTCCCTTGTCGCTCAAACTGTAGTAGGTCGCAATCGGTGCATCGGCCTCGGTTCGACGGCTGACGAAGCCCATTTCGCCGAGGTCGTCCAGCACGCGTGACAGTGTCCGAGAACTCGCCCCCGTAGAGCGTTTGAGTTCGTTGAACCGTTTTTCACCGTCTTGGAGGTCGTGGAGGACGACGAGTCGCCACTGCGACCCGATTTGCTCGAACGATTCGACGACGCAACAGACGCTTTTCTCGTGGTCTGCTGATGTTGATGACATTCAGATACTCCGGTTACGGCTATGTCCGCGAATCTATATATTGGTTCGGGTTCGAATCAGGTGACGAAATGATACTACAGTTTCTGGATTCGTGGTTTCGTACTTGCAATCGAAACGCGCCCGAGGCGTTGCTCGCCATTCCTGTTCTTCTCTTGGACGAGCTTTGGCTGATTTTCCTGACGCGACAGGAGTGGATTCCTGAAAACGCTGTTCCGTTTGAGTTGGTACGGGGTGTCCTCGAACCCGAATGTTCGTTTTTGCTGTATTCGGTTAAAATCGGTTGCTGATCCTTTTTGAACGGAAATCTGTCGGCCAACATATCCTCAATGCAGCATATTATAGTGTACTTTCGCACGCGTATGCGCCCGTTACAACCACAGTTCCGTAGCCGTTATTGCAACATTACCACGCATGACGTGTCGAGACTTCCCAAACAACATCTCATTCGACGGCCTTAAATGTATGCCTGCCATTCGTACAAATGCGAAGGTCGCACGGTGGTCTGCCACCGCGTGACTGCTCGACTCCCACGCCATCGCGGCTGAAAATCGGAATCGGGCAAAAGAAAACCCAATCCAATGCTCTTAAGTG
>NZ_FTNO01000004.1 GCF_900156425.1 Haladaptatus litoreus | reverse complement strand
CCGATGCACGCTTCTTGTCGCGTTTGAACACCGGACGTATCCCCTCCCTACTCGCTCGCGTTGCTCGCTCCTTGAGGAAGGGGGCTTACCCGCCTGCATTTCAGCTAAAATGCGGCTTCAACACGAGTACTCATCAAAAACGCATCCCGCATAGCATCGTGTTCGCCCGGGGAAATGTCACAAGAGATTAAGAACGTGTTCAACGACTTGGTCTTTCGGGATCTGTTTTTCGTCGCCCGAAGCCATGTTTTGTACCGTTACGACACCCTCGTTCAGATCCCGTTCGCCAACAACAATAGTGTACTTAGCATTGATACGGTCGGCATAGCCGAACTGTTCGCCGACACTGCGGTCGGTAAGGTTAGTTTCGACTTTCAACCCGCCACGACGGAGATCCATCGCGTATTTCAATCCGATTTCGTGTACGGAGTCGGAGATTGTCAGGACGTAGGCATCGGTCGAAATTGTTTCGTCGGGCCATTCGCCAAGTTCTTTCAGCAACTGCATTGTCGGCGAATAACCAAAGGCAAACCCGATTGCAGGGACATCGCGACTTCCAAACTGGCCAATGAGATCATCATAGCGACCACCACCGAATAAAGCACGGAGGTCACTCTCAGTGGCAAACGCCTCGAATACAAGACCGGTATAGTAGTCCATCCCGCGGACAATAGAGAGATCGAACCGACACATCGACTCGACACCATAGGCCGAGAGGGCATTGTAGAGGTCGTGCATTCGGCCAATTGCTTCGTCCGCAGCCTCACTCTCGGGCGCTTTATTGGAGAGTTCGACCAGTGCGCTTTCCATCTCGCCACTGATAGCGGTGAGTTCGTCGATTTCTTCGGCTGTTTCTCGATCAACTCCCTCGGCTTCAAGTTTACCAAGGAACTCTTTCCGGCTGATTTTCTCTTTTTTGTCGATAACGCGCATTACATCCTTGCTTTCGCCGACGCCAAGTCCGCGGAGCAATGCGTCGAGCAGTTGGCGGTCGTTTAGTTTGAATTCGACTGAATCCGCCACGTCGAGTTTCTCGAAGATAGTACCTGCGCAGGCGATAATTTCTGCATCCGCCTCTACGGATTCGACGCCGAAGATATCAAAGTCGGTTTGAAAGAACTCGCGGTCGCGTCCCTTCTGTACTGCCTCGTATCGCCAACGTTTCGAGGTGTCGAACCACTTAATTGGCGTCCCAAGGTCCTTTCGTTGTTGCACTAACCGTGCACGGGTCGGTGTCTGCTCGGGAATGAGTGTTACTTCGCGTCCGCCTTTATCGACGAAGCTGTACGTCTCTTCAACAATATCTTCACCTGATTTCACTCGGAATAGGTCGGTTGGTTCGACGCTCGGTGCGTCAAGTTCGCGAAAACCGAACTCGCGGGCCGTCTCCTCGACCGTATCCACGAGTTCGCGCCACGCCACCCACTCCGACGGATAGCGGTCGTAAAAGCCTTTTAGGTTCTCGAATTCGTTCATGTGTGGCGTATCGAAGGCAAGCGATTTACGTTTGGCTATTCCGAAGAGGATTGCTGTTTGCTGTTCTATCTTTTAACAGCGAGAGAATCCCGTCATTTACGGCGGGCGTGAATCGCGTACGCTCTACTGACTTGCTGCCGTTAATCGGCTAAGCCGGATTCCATACGGTTGTCAATACATTCACGAACGAGACTTGAGAGATTGATATGGTTCTCTCGTATCCATTTGTCCTGCTCTTCCCGGATTGTGATGTTTCTTCGCTCCATACATAGCCTACATCGTTGGAACACATAAGTGTTAATCGTGTGTATCATGTAATACAGTAGAGATGGTGACGAAGACACACCAGGCCACTTTCGCCCCAACAAGGTAACTCTCCACACCCTAAAGCACGTCGTTGAAACAGGAAGCCCCGTCCTCCGCGAGGCCATCAGGCCGAGCAGGGCGAGGTAGTTCACCGCCAGTATTCAAGATAATTTGAGATAAACTGTAAAGTACTCGGCTTCATTGCTATGAAATACGATGGCAAAAGATTTCAACGCATCGTGGCTTCACCTCACGTCTGACGAAGAAATACTCTGGAAGGGCCACCAAAGCGTTTATCGCGTTCTGCCGCTTGTAACGGTAGGTATTCTCTTTGTTCTCCTTGGTACGGGATTAGCCGGAAGCAATTTTTTCCCCTTATCGAATTGGCTTGGTGTTATACTAGCATTATCCGGACTCATTATCGCTATGCCGCCTCTTCTCCAGTGGCGAACTGAGTGGTACGTTCTTACCACTGAGGAAATATACCACAAAAAAGGCGTTTTGTCGACAAATACTATCCAAATACGGCTTGACCGAATACAAAATACGACGTATTCTCAGTCCTTGGTCGAACGGATATTCGGTTACGGTGATGTCACCGTCTACACTGCTGGGTCAGGGACGATGGATCTTGTAATCTCAAATGTTTCCAACCCGCAATTAGTCAATGGCACTCTGACCGAACAGTTGGATCGTGTTTCGAGGAAGTGATATCTGGGCGAGCTAAGTCCAAAAGGTGAGAGATTATTGAGGATATTCTCAAGGAGTTATAATTTCTTCTGCTTGAACGGCTCAGACAGTTTTTTGTTTCCAGTCAATTCGATGGCTTGTAACTCGCCAAGCGGTTGTCGCTCTTCTGCGATGGGCTTAAGTCGATCTACCTGCGGGTCGAGCCAACCACCTGCCCATTGTGTTTCAATACGAAGATAATCGTTTGAAAATGTTTTCAGTAAGAGCGTAAATCGATCGCTTGTTCGGTCAATGTCATGAACATGGCACTTGATAGTAACATCACTTACAGTGACGCGGAGGAAGTCTTCAATTTTGAGATCGACAAAGGCATCGACTAAGTCGGAAACCCGGTGGTTGCTTTCGGTCGCACTCATGTTACCCAATCTTATTACCACAGAGGGTAAAAAAGGAAGATACGGTTTCACACCGTTCTGTTCATTAATAGAAAACTATTATGGCGTCTCACCCTTATGGTTTAGATTGTTCATTCCGTTCTATACATACTATTGCACCACCCTACATAAAGGTAAATAGGATGGCTATCAGTGTAGAAAATTCGAAGCACATCTTCGCTTACCGGTTATAGCGGGTTTCGCTTGATAGTCAAAATAGGATATCAAGACGTTGTCCAACTAACAGGTAGAATTCATGGATTCATTTTGATTCATGACGGATCCCGACGGTTAGCCCGTGAATAATTATACGCCTTCTAGCGGAACGTATTGTTATGCAGGCAATCGTTCTTGCGGCGGGTGAAGGGACACGAATGCGACCGCTTTCTGGGTCGGTTCCCAAACCGATGCTACCGGTTGCAGAGGAACCACTTGTTGCTCACACAGCACGCGCTGCCATCGAAGCCGGGGCCGACGAACTCGTCCTCGTGGTCGGATACGAGGCAGACACAGTTCGTGAGTACTTCGGCGAAGAATATGCTGGAATACCGGTCAAATACGCGATTCAAGAAGAACAACGTGGAACAGCCGACGCTGTTCGCGCGGCACGTGATCACATCGATGGCTCGTTCGCAGTTCTCAACGGAGACAATCTCTACGATACAGCTGCTGTGAAGCGCCTCCTGAGCAACGATCCGAGCGTCGGAACCTACCGCGTTGATGATCCCTCGAATTATGGTGTCATTTCAACAGAAGGAGACTGCGTGACAGGAATCGTAGAAAAACCAGATGATCCACCAACCAACCTTGCTAACACTGGTGCGTATGTTTTTCCCGAAGAAGCATGCGACTGGCTTGATGTTGGTGAAAGCGAACGTGGTGAATTCGAAATCACAGACGTAGTGGAACGCGTTATCTCGGAGTACGACGTGACTGCAGTGGAGGTCAAACGGTGGCTTGACGTTGGACGACCGTGGGAATTGCTCAAAGCGAATGAATGGAAGATCGCGGAACTAGAACGCGATGTGCGCGGTGACGTGAGCGAGCAGGCTGTACTTGATGGGGCAGTCGTCGTTGAGGAAGGTGCAACGGTGAAAGCAGGTGTCACTATCGAAGGCCCCGCACTGATTCGGTCGGGAGCGAGCGTTGGACCGAACGCCTATATTCGCGGCACGACGCTTGTCGATGAAGAAGCAAAAGTTGGACACAGTGTTGAGATTAAAAACAGCGTTCTCTCACCAGGTGCGACCGTTGGCCACCTTTCGTATGTTGGTGATAGTGTCCTCGGGCGTGACGTGAATTTCGGTGCAGGAACGAATGTGGCGAACCTCCGTCATGACGATGCAGACATTAAGTTTACCGTGAAAGGGAGTCGTGTGTCGACCGACAGACGGAAATTTGGCGTCATAGCTGGTGACAAAGCGAAAACTGGCATCAATACGAGCCTCACACCGGGATTAAAGCTCTCGATGGGAGCAACAACGCTCCCAGGCGAAGTCGTAACGCGAGACAAGTGACATCCTCCCCGCCCTAAAGGCCGAGGATTCCCACCGCCTGAGCCACAACAAAGGCGGCTGCGTTGGGAGTTTACGGTTCGCACCCCGACGAGGTGCTGGCTATGTCACGTGGCCGTTACTCCTATCCTCGAATCGGACGCTCCCACCATTTCCGGCAGGGTACGAACGATTGTCGGTAGATTCGGAGGTACTTGGTTGTTTAGCGTCGGTACCCAACCTATCCCGAAGGGGTACTTCGAGCCTCGGTCGGGAAGTCCGAATTTGTCCGATTATCCCGGTATGGGCGCGGACATGCCGCGTCGGATACCCAGAAAAACGCACGGAGAGCACCTAAGACTGTACCGTATAGCGAAAGTGAACAAAGACGGCGATTCATCCTCGCTCTTGAGCGCGAGGCTTTCTCGCCTGTAATTACGTAACACAGCGAAATAGCTGTTCAGGTATTGTTTTGCGTTGATGGATAAGGGGAGAAAAAAGCGCTCTTGAACACTACTGCATTTCCTTACGAGCGCGAGCCGCTGTCTCGGGGTGGTTTGCATGCCCCCGCTTCACTTCAGTCGCAGTCATACACTCGAAGCAGCCAAATACCTCATTCCGGTTGTTGCCGAACACACGAGTAAACTGGGGTGTCACAAACGATCCACAGTTGCGGCACTGGGTATCTGCCGTCTTATTGTCCCCCTTCTGTCTCGTTGCGTTCAGATCTATCGACATCGTATCAATTCTTTCGCAAGGTACTACTATTATTATCCAGTAGCTAAACGGATGAAACAGGGCGAAACAGTGACTCCTCCCCGCCCTAAAGGGCGGAGCTTCCTGTTTTAACGATACGCTTTGCAGATAAAAGATAGCAGGTGCTATCAAAGTAGCTGATGGACTAATGACCGAGTTATTTTATATAATTCTAGCGGAACACGAACTGAGCGCTGGAGATCAGCGCGAAGAGGCTAATGATAACCGCTCCGAGGGTATTGGTAGATGCGGTAGAAATAACCGGGAGATTCAGCCATGAGGCCCCAAATATTCCAGCACTCGCAGCCGTCGCCCAGCGGTAATAGCTGAACCAGCGATCTTCATCCGTTTCTGAATCAGGTTTGGCCGTTTCATCGGTGCTTGTATCGGTTGTTTCAAGATATGGATCAAATTGCTCAGCAAGTGGCCCGCGCTTAACAATACCGCGACTTTGGTTGTAGTTGATGATACCTTCTTCATCAAGTTTCGGGAGATGCGATTGATACAGTGCGATATAGACACGCTGGCGCTCTTTTGAAGCGAGTGCCTGGACTGTGGTATCATTTTCCCACGCAGCGACCTGTTCGGCGAGATCGCGCATCTCAACTTTACTACCTTGCTCTTTGAGGTATCGAAGTGCGTACCGCCTGCGTTGTGTCTGCAGGATATGGAATATTTTGTCCTTCGAAAGGGTATTCGTCTTTTCGTCTTCTCGTAACGTGGGTGAATCAGAGAGATTCTGCGTCGTAGCGCTCATTTGACTTCGAAACAGGCCAGACACGGACGCTACATAAAGTATTATGTTTCTCTCAATTTGTTATAGGCCGTTTCATACCGTTCACGTCTTGCGATTGTACGATTTGAACGGATTGAAATTGTCCACAAATTACATAACACCCCCCATTAAATAGTTAGAAGCTCGTATTTTGTTAGTGAGTATCTAACTATCGTTTATCGATTGTATAACAGTCAATAATGTGAATAAAATAACGACAATAGCGGTAGAGTACATGGTCGTAAGTTGTTTGAACGGTTCCAAATTGAGCGTTGTACAAGTAAATAATAGCATCGAAAGGATTGACAAACCGAGATAATAGTGTGCGTAGTGGAGTTTGCGTAGAGTCATCCAATGTTCGCTTTAATCCCTGAATACAGATTCAACAACAATCCTGGAACCTGGCGTATTTCAGGTCTTCGCGACTTCTGGAGATAGCGAAATCCAGTACGGAACTGTCCCTCATTGAGGTACTGTCTTGCAAGAATGTAGTTATGGGCACCCGTTATGTCGATACCCTGGCGTTCGAGACGTTCGACCTCGTCAGCGAAAGTTCGGAGATAGTGTGCATCCGCTTTCGCGACTGAATCTGCTGGGGGGGATCCAGTTTCATATCGAATGAGAAGCGTTTCATTCACACAGGCAAGTTTCCCATGTTCGAGCACACGAATGAGGAATTCGGGGTCTTGAAATCGGTCAAAAGACTCGTCGAACCCGTTGATTTTTTGCACTACCTCGCTCGTTACGAGCAACGTAGAACCGGCACTAGTATGGAGACTATCACTAAGAAGTGGACCAATGAGTTCTTTGCCTCCTTCTGCACCCTCCGTTTTGTTCCGTCGTGAAATAAGCTGTGTTGCCCACTTCATGACTGGATTTTGGCCGTCTGGGTGAACAGTTTCCGCCTTACAGTAAGCAGCAACCCAATCATCGGATCGCATTTCAAGGGTAAGAACTTGCTTTTCAAGTTTCGTCGGAAGCCATACGTCGTCTGAATCAAGAAACGCCATATATTCTCCCTCAGCATGCTCAATACCTGTGTTTCGCGCGGCACTCGCACCCTGGTTCTCTTCGTGTTCGAAAAACCGGATTCGGTCGTCATCGTACGACGCGACGACCTCCGCCGTATTATCGGCTGACGCGTCGTCTACGATGATAAGTTCGAAATCTTCGAGCGTCTGTGAGAGGACGCTTTCGACAGTTCGAGGTAGGGAGTGTGCCCGGTTATACGTCGGTACGATAACGCTCACAGTCGGGGGCATTTTGTTATCCTGTACTCCGATTTCTCGGGGCTTTATTATCGACTTGCTAATTGGAGAAGATCACCATGAACAAAATAGCTGATAAGAGTAATAGTGTGAGCGAATCAAACAAGAGATTGGCTTGGGCTACCCCACCTACGAACTCGTACGTAGATGATGGAAAACGCCAAAAGACCGGTATTGACGATATGGGTCAGTTCTTTCCCGCGAGAAAAATAATTCTATCAACAATGATCTTTAGTTCGCGTTATGTAAACGATATCCATTCGGAGGAAGACCTGCATGCTTAGTCACCCGATAATAAACATCGATGGAGGTTTACCGTGGAGCATGTCGAGCGACGCGCATTCTCAAGTAGCCGAACCGCCGAATACCGGGGATATACCCTTGGATCACAACCTAGAGGGATTAGGGGACAAGAATCTGCTCATCATCTCTCACAGTTACAATCATTTCGTCAAAGGACAAGTAGATATTCTGGCGGATTATTTTAACGAGATATACGTGCTTGTACGGTACAACCGGTTTGCAGATATTTCTGAATATCTCCCCATCGACTACGCGAAACCGTTCAGTAAGAGCGCGAAAGTTAATCAGGAGGACAAACCTGACAACCTCACCGTTATCAGTACTCCTCTGCTTTACTTGCCGATCGATCTCCACCGGCGGTATCTTGGCGACCAGCACGCTCGAAAGGTGAAAAAAATCGTCGCTGACCTTCCTGTTGATTTCGATGTGATTCACAGCCATCTGACGTGGACGGCCGGCTACGTCGGAAGTGTCCTCGGGCGGGAACTCGAAATTCCGTCGATTCTCACGGTTCACGAAAATCACGACCTGTTCGTCGAACAGCTTGAGTCCTCAAATAAGAAGATAAATTGGACCTGGAAAAATGCTGACGCCATTATTCGTGTCAACCGGAAAGATAAAAGCACACTACAGCAGTTCAATGACGGGGTCTATTACATTCCAAACGGATTTAGTCAAAATAGACTTCATCGAGTATCACAGACCAAAGCAAAAACGGCACTCGGAATCAGTGACGAGACAAAATTACTATTCGCACTTGGACACCTTAAAAAGCGAAAAGGATTCCAGCATCTCATCGACGTCATGCCTGCCATCATTGAACAAAATGAAAAAGTTGTTTGTGCAATTGGTGGTCACGGCGGGATGCGATCTGAACTCGAAGAAAAAATTGAAGAGCTGGGCGTCGAAGACCATGTTCGGCTCCTTGGATACGTATCAAACGATGACTTAAAATATTGGATGAGTGCCTGTGATGCCTTCGTCCTCCCAAGTTACAGTGAGAGCTTCGGGCTCGTACAGCTTGAAGCGATGGCCTGCGGATCACCTGTCGTCTCCACTATCAATGGCGGGAGTGAGGAGGTTATCACTTCCGAAGACCACGGGTTCCTCATTGACAGCCCAGAAAACCACGATGCACTGGCAGATGCCGTGGTTCGCGCACTGCACAAAGAGTGGAACCGTGACGGTATTGAAGCACACGCTAAACAGTTCACATGGGAACGCGTTTGTGTTAATATCGCGCATCTCTATGCCGAACTGCTTAATCTATAATATTTTCTAATTTTAAAGATCGGGGTCTCTTGGTTTGAAGACATGCTTTGCAGACACAACCGTATCGACAACGAACATAGTCTTCACAGGTGCTGACTCGGCAGTCCATCCCTATTAAGACCACGCGTAGAACTGTGACGGTGCTGTATTCCTGCCGCAAGTGATGGGATCTTTCGCAGTAAAAATAGTACTGACTGAGCCGACTGGGACAGATACCGCGAGACTGAATTCTGCCGAAATCGAGGGGAGTAGATATTATGAGACGTATAATAATATAGAAACGTATCATTCACAAAGGTACATGACTATTTCAGACAAGGTTCGGCGTATTAAACGCGGGATTAGAGAACCACATCTTGTCGTGCGAGAGCTAAATAAATACTACTATCAACAGAGAGAACCGGACGACGCTGTGGAGTTCTTCGAAGAAGACTGGGATAATCTTATCATCCTTGATGCTTGCAGATTTGATATATTCGAGGAAACCCATTCTTTCCCAGGGGAACTCCAATCGAGACAAACCAGGTCAAGTTCGACACCGGACTTTTTGTACACATACTTCGATGGCGCAGACCTCCGTGACACGGTCTATGTGACGGCGAATCCACAGCTATACCGAAAACGCGACCGAGTAGATGTGAAGTTGCATAAGGTCATCAACATTTGGCAAGATGAAGGATGGGACGACGAGTTTAGAACGGTTCGCCCAGAAACAGTCACAGAGATCGCAGAACAGGCTGCCGAAGAGTTCCCGAATAAGCGAATCGTTGTCCACTTTATTCAACCACACTACCCCTTTATCGGGCCAACTGGAAAGAAGTATCTGAACCTGGATTCACTTGACTTTTGGAACCGGCTTATGACTGGCGAAGTCGACGTTCCCATCGACATTCTCTATAAGGCATATAAAGAGAACCTCGAATTGGTATATCCATACGTCAATCAATTGTTGACGACGCTCAAAGGGAAGACGGTTGTCACGGCAGACCACGGCGAAGCATTCGGTGAACGGGCTCGGCCGATTCCGATGGCGGAGTACGGCCACCCGAATGGAATCTACATTCCAGCGTTAACCACTGTCCCGTGGCTCGTCTATCAAAATGGCGATCGACGGACTATTACGGCAGGAACGGAAGATGAAGACATGGATGAGGTATCAGTCGATGTTGAACAACGTCTTCAGGATCTCGGCTATGCCTGAGCACTAACTCATCCATAATAAAGTTCCATAAAGATATAGTGATGATAGGTACTGACATGATAAGTAGCGCATCAACGGTGATCTTGTGCAACGAAGTATTCTAAGTGGCGTCATCTCGGTTGCCGGTACTAAAGTGCTAACACTCGTTATCGGTATCCTCACAACCCCGATTCTGTATCGGTTGCTCGAACCGGCCGGAGTCGGCATCTATACCACCGTTATTTCGGTCTTTTCGCTCTTTATGATTCTCGTCAGTTCTGGTGTGACAGACGGTGTCCGGAAATTCATCGCCGAAGAGCGAGAGATGGACTGTTGGGAGGCGCATGTTGTCGGGTTCTATTTCCGGTTAGCACTCCTTCTCGCCGGTGTTGGGGCTGGAATTCTCGCACTCCTTACATGGAGTGGTGTTGTTGCCTGGATTTTTGGGCCGCAGTATGAGTTGTACTTTTACCTGCTCTCGATAATGACGATAGTGAGTCAGTTCAGAGCATATAGCCGTCGAACGCTAATGGGATTCGGATTAGAACGGTACTCCGAACCATTGAAAGTCGTTCAACGAGTAGCATTCGTAATCGTTGCATTGCCGCTGGTCTACGTAATGAAGGATCGCGGCCTTCTCGAAATTGCTGTTGCTGGCGCGCTTGTTGGAAAGATAGCGTCCGCAGCCGCAGTTGCGATCATCGGTTTCATTCTCATTTTCCAGCGAGTGTCGCTTCGGAGCCTGTTTCGTCCGACGCCGGAAGGGTTCCCACGCCGCAAGATGTTGGCGTTTAACTCACTTTCCATCGTCCTGATTTTGTTGTTGATGTCCCTGTACCACGTGGACATTCTGATGCTCCAGGCCCTTGCGGACAACATGCAGGTCGGGTACTACCGAGCCGCACTCAAGCTCGCAGAGTTCCTATGGTTCGTTCCGCTGGCCCTTCAGACCGTCTTTGTTCACTCGACATCAGAACTCTGGTCAAACGATAAAACAGAACAGATATCCGAGCTGGCAGCACGGACAACCCGATATACCTTCCTCCTAACGGCAATCATGGCACTTGGTCTCGCCGTTCTCGCAAATATTGCCGTCCCTGTGTATTTTGGCTCGCAGTACAACCCAGCAATTATGCCATTGCTCTTGTTACTGCCCGGTGCACTTGGATTCGCCGTTGCCCGCCCCGTCCTTGCTATTGCACAAGGAAAAGGAGAATTGAAATATCCAATTGCTGCGACCGGCTCGGCAGCAGGTATCAATCTCGTATTGAATGCCATTCTCATTCCCCAGTTTGGGATGCACGGCGCAGCAGTCTCCACAAGTATTGGATATGGCCTGATGTTCGTGTTCCACCTTTGGAGCGCTCGAAAAGTTGGGTTCGATCCACTGTCTGATGCACGTCTTGGTCGTATCTTGGCGACCACATTGCTCTCCGCACCACCAATTTTCGTGCTCGCTCATCTACTTGACGTACGCCCCACCCTACTGGGTGTCGAACTTCCCCTAGCGCTCATTATTATCCCACTGCTTGGTCTCATCATCTTTCTCTTTTTTGCGTTTGCGCTCGGCGCACTCGACCTCCATGAGGTCTTAGATTTACTCACACCACTCCCAGAACCGCTCGGCTCAACTGCTGAAACGCTCAAAACGAACGTTAGTGAAGATACAATGTCATCCGACTCAATGCAAAAGATGATGGTCGTTGCCGGCATCCTGCTCTTCGTTTCGGGAATCGGATATGCGTTCCTTGATCCCGGATTCGGCGGCGATTCTGACCCAGCACCGAACATGACCACACAGCCACCAGCGAGTACGACACCCGCTGGAACGACGGACAGTACATCCCTGTCGTCCACAACCACGGAAGAGACGACGCCGGACAGTACGACCAAACCACCGTCTACAACGCCGCCGGAAGAGACGACACCTCCGTCTACAACGCCAGCGGAAGAAACAACCCAATCTCAGTCGTCGACCAGGACAACCCAATCATCGACCACCACCACCACGACACCCCCATCCACAACGACGAGGACAACCCAACCATCGACCACTACGACACCACCATCCACGACAACCAGGACAACTCAACCTCCGTCGTCTACGACTAGTACGACTCAACCATCGACCACCACCACGACAGCACCTCCATCCACCACAACCAGGACAACCCAACCTCCGTCGTCTACAACTAGTACGACTCAACCATCGACCACCACCACGACAACACCCTCATCCATGACGACTAGGACAACGCAACTATTGACCACCACCACGACAGCACCTCTATCCACCACAACCACCGGTACGGATATGCTTAGTATGACCTCAACCGTGCAATTCGGAACAAGCACAACGACAACCCAGCCAAACACAACGGGCATGTGATTTCCTCCTGCGTTGACATTCACCTATGCCTAAAGACGCTAGAATCCCAATTGCGGTTGGGATATTACCTGATTTTCAGGCGTTAATGCCCTGTCCTCAGGGCGGAGGCCGAGTAGATTGAGGAGAACCACCTCAACCTCTCATCGTTCGTAGGAAACTCGATGAACTCATCGAAGAACGTTCACAATGAACTACAACTACAGGTATCGACTCAACTCGTCCGAGGCGCTCAAAGATTAGTTAGCATGGACTGTCGATACTTGTAGACAGGTCTACAACCACTTTCTCCACCACCTGAATCAGAACGACGGAACCTCGGCATACTCCGAACAGAAGCGACGCCCCGAGCTCAAGAAGTGGCGGAGCAACCTGAAACAAGTTCACTCGAAAGTTCTCCAGAAGGTCGTCCAACGGCTGTACGACAACCTCTCGACACTCCATAGTCGAAAGGATAACGGCCATTGCGTCGGGACGCTCAAGTGGAAAGGTCAAGGCGAGTACCGTTCGTTCACCTACAGCCAGTCCGGTTTCGGACTCAAAAACACGAGTGGCCGGACAAGCCTGTGGCTATCGAAAATCGGTGATCCACCTCACTTTCCACCGCGACCTTCTAAAGGACGTTGACATCAAGACTGTAGCGGTTAAACGCGAACCGACCGGAGAATGGTTCGCTGTACTTTATGTTGAGACACCCGACGACCCACCTGAGAAGCTGGAGACGCCCGAGAAGTGCATCGGTATCGACGTAGGGATACTCAAGTACGCCCACGACACCGACGGCACAGCGGTCGGATTGCTTGACCTTTTCGATGAACGCGAACGCTTGGAACGCGGACAGCGCGACCTCTCGCGGAAGCGACGCAGGTCGAACAACTGGAAGAAGCAATGCCAAATCGTCGCCCGGCGTCACGCCGATCTGAAACGGAAGCGTCACGACTTTCTTGCACAAGCTGTCGAACTACTACGCCAAAGAGTACGACCTCGTGGCCGTTGAAGACTTGAACGTCGCCGGAATGATGCAATTCAACTCAAACTCACGCAACCGAGCATCCGCCGCATGGGTACGTTTCTCCAGACGCTCGACTGCAAGTGTGAACGCGAAGGAACGTACTACGTTCCGGTTAACTGTATTCAGGCGCTAAGTCCCCTTCCTCAAGGAGCGAGCGCGGTGCGTGGCGAGTGAGTAGGGAGGGGATACAACGCCGTCATCGTCTTTCATCACTGTACTTCGGCTGGCTCACAGGCCAATCGGTATCTTCATGTCTATCCATAGTCTATACAACAGTGATGAATCGGTTTGAAATCGAGGGGCACGAAGTCCTTGACGGTACCGCCAAACCGTCCGGAAACAGTGCCCACGTCATCGTCCCAAAACGGTGGCGCGGAGCCGACGTGAAAGTCGTTCGTGTCTCCCACCCCGATTCCGACGAATAGCTCATGCAGTACAACTACAAATACCGACTTCAGCCAACAGACGCCATCCGCGAGGAGCTTCTGCGCCACATCGATATTTGTAGGCAACTGTACAACCACTGCTTGTTCAAACTCAACGAATCCGACGACATTCCCGCCCGATACAAGGTGCAGGGAACGCTTCCCGATCTCAAATCGTGGTGGGATGGCCTCCGAGACGTTCACTCGAAGGTGTTACAGATGGTCGTCAAGCGCGTCTATGACAACCTTTCGACGCTCAAAGCGCAGAAAGAGAATGGACGCGCCGTCGGGATGCTCAAATGGAAGCGTCCTCGGGACTACCACTCGCTTACCTACAATCAAACCGGCTTCAAACTCAAGAATACGAGCGGTCGGCCAGTATTGTGGTTGAGCAAACTCGGTGAGATACCGATCCATCTCCACCGAGATGTTCCCGAGAACGCGACCATCAAACAAGTCACGGTCAAGCAAGAACCGACGGGCGAGTGGTTTGCCACGTTCGCTATCGACGTTGACGAAGAAACGCCCGAGAAACCGAAGGCCCCTGAGAAGTGTGTCGGCATCGACGTAGGCATTCTCAAGTACGCCCACGACACTGACGGAACGGCCGTTGAATCGCTCGACCTCTCGAACGAACGTGAACGACTGGAACGTTCCCAGCGTGACCTTTCACGCAAACAACACGGGTCTGAAAACTACCGTAAGCAACAGCGTGTTGTCGCACGTCGTCACGCCGATTTGAAACAGAAGCGCCGTGACTTCTTGCACAAGCTCTCAGCGTACTACGCTCGGGAGTATGACCTCGTAGCTGTTGAAGACTTGAACGTCGTCGGGATGATGCAGTTTGATTCGAATTCACGCAACCGAGCATCCGCCGCGTGGGGCACGTTTCTCCGGATGCTTGAATACAAGTGCGAACGCGAAGGAACGCATTTCGTCGCTGTAGACCCACGAAACACGACGAAGGAATGTGCGTCCTGCGGTGTGAAGACCGATAAACCGTTGTGGGTTCGTGAACACTCGTGTCCGTCGTGTGGGTTCGAAGCGGATAGAGACGCGAACGCGGCGTGGAACATTCTTTCTCGCGGTCTCAAGAAAGTAGGAGTGGTTCACTCCGATTCAATGCCTGTGGAGACTGCGCTCCCTGTGGATACGTCCGTATCTGCAAAGCACGTCTTGGAAGCAGGAAGCCCCGTCCTCAACGCGCGAAGCGCGTAGGGCGGGGTAGTTCACTCCGTGAAACACGAACAAGGAGTGTGCCACGTGTAGGGTGAAAACTCACAAACCATTGTGGGTACAAAAGCACTCGTGTCTGTTGTGCGGGTTCGCCGCCGATTGGGACTGGAACGCGGCGTATAATATTCTCGTTCGTGGGTTGAAGAAAGCGGATATAGGAGCGGGATGCTCTGAATCACCGCCTGTGGAGACTGCACTCTCAACGTGTACCGTTTCGGTTCCTGCACAGCGCGTCGTGGAAGCAGGAAGCACCGTCCTCAGCAAGGCCGTCAGGCCGAGTAGGGCGGGTAGTTCACCCACGTTCCGAGTACTCGGCCTACTTCACATAGAGAGCCAATGCACGACTGGGCGAGAGGTAGTTCATTCGGGGCGAAAGAAGTACCAACGCCTCCCCTGCATGTAGTGCACTTATCGAAAATAATTTCGGACGGGTATGACGACAGCCAAAAATGTACGTTCCTGCTGTTTGCGAAAGATGAAGTACGTGGTGTAGACTGTTAAATGAAGAGACCTTTCTTCTCTAGATCTGTGAGCGTGACAACTTCAACATTACTTTGTTTAATATACTCCAACACCTGCTTGAATTTTTGCTCTGGGAAGCCATCTCCACCGATTCTGTGGAACATAAGTGGCGTCAACTGTTTGTACCGGGCCGCATAGTCAATCATCTGCTTGGTCTTTTGCAGGTTACCGTCACCGTACATTCGCGAGAGGATGGTATCCTTTTTGATGACAGGAAGCGCGTTTGGTGACGCACCAAACGACATCGTTGCCTCGAAGTGTTTATTGGCGAGGTCGAACGTCTTTGGCCCCATAACGTTTTTCGGGACAGCCATGTACTTGTGTCCTGCATACCCATATTGTTTGAGCCATTTTTTCGCGTCGACCATGAGCTGCTCTTGTTCTTTTGCCGGTCGCTGATCCAACGGCCTTGCCTGGGCATTCGGGTGAGCAATCATGTCCCATCCGTTTTCGGTCATCTCTCGCATCTGGCCCTGTGTAAGGAAACCATCATCGTAAACAGCAGCGGGGATGATGGCATCGACTCCGGAGAAGCCGTATTGTTTCATCGTCTTAAATGCCTTCGTGTACTGCGATGCGAGCCCATCGTCGAAGGTGAGCATTACCATTCCCTTCTTTGGTGTGGGCACCGTTTTCAGATCATCGACGTAAAACTCGATAGGTTTGTTCGTATTAGAGTCATTTGGACGGCCGATGATTTTCATCTGGTACACTTTAGAGAGGTCAACGCCTTTTGGCCGCATAGCGCTCGTAACACCGAGATTAACACGTACCCATTTGCCTTTTGGACCGTATAACGTGCGTTTCATCTCGACGATGTGACCGCGGTCAGGTGCGTATAGTTGGACAGCGATCTTCACGAAGTCATGTGAAGTGCATTTGAAGGCAAGAGAGAGATTCTTATTGCTGAAATTCACAGGTCCACCGCTTTGTGCAAAGTCTGCACGGAAGATTTGCCCTTCTTTCGTCTGCTTACTACCGACTATGTGAGCTGACTGCGAACCTTCGTATTTCTGCTTTGTACTCTTTTTGAGTGTCCCCTGGCGCTCAACGGCACTCCACGAACCGAGCTTTTCAAAGCTCTCGAATGTCTGTGGACCGCTCTGTTGGCCGTCATCGGGGTTGTCCTCGCCGGACGTTGTTTCGGACGGCGCTGTTGTATTGGAGGGCGTTCCCGCGTCGGTGGTACTCTCGGAGGTCGTCGTCTCGTCGTCGGTTCCGAGGATACCCGTACAACCGGCGAGACTGAAAGAACCGGCCGCACCTACCGTCGTCAGGAACGTACGTCGCGTCTGTCGTTTCATCCTACTCTACTAAACCAGACATAGGTATTTTCTTATATGGAGCTTAAGGACCGTGTGTGAAGTATTATACAGGGAGAAAAGTGACATGCTTCAAACCGTTCATACCGTTTCCAACGGAGGAAAACTAGGGAGAACATGAACTAGCCACCCGATAATTAATATGCCGGGTGGATTGGGTCATTTTGATGGCGTCAGACAAGCGTAATAGAACCGGAACGACCCGTAGAAATTATCTTAAGCTAACTGGAGCAATCATGGCATCGTCCGCAATGATGGGCTCTGCGGCTGCCAACCATTCTGAGTATGACGATAACTATGACACTGTTATCGATGTAACCGAAGTGGGTGCAGACAGCGGTGGAAACGAATCCATTACCCCCATACTTCAGGAGTACGCAGATGACGACACGCTCCTGTATTTCCCTTCGGGACGATACTACATGGACGAACAGTTCCGTTTTACTGGCTTCAACAATTTCGGCATGATCGGCCATGATGCGGAACTTGTTCCAGCAAGCTATCAGGAATTCAATGACAACGACGGAAACTACCGACTCTTCAGATTGGGCGTCGATTATGACCCTGGTAATGACCTCCGGGTTGAGGGATTCACCGTCGACCAGACAGCCGACAACACAGGTATTCGCGTCATTGAAGCGGCAGTCACAGATGGGCTCGTTGTTCGCGACATCGATATTCAAGGTCAGCATGATAGTGGGACGTTTGGACCGGCACGATTCGAAGTTACAAATGCTGACGGTACGGGCCTCGTCGAGCAATTCAAGGCCCCAGAGGGCGGCGCATATGTTGGTAATGCGCCCGCGAATTCACTCTGGCGAGGACCGACCGGTATTCTCTGCAACCAGAACAGCGGTACAATAACATTCCGTGATTGTGTACTCGGAGGCTTCCCGGACAACGGGCTGTACGCATCCGAGGGAACCGGCACCATCCAAATTGAAGGCGGTCGCTTTGAAGGCAGTACGGGCGCAAATGTCCGACTCGGTGGTAACGGAAGCTACATTGAAGACGCAACAATCATCGCGAATCAAGAAAATGCAAACGATATCGCCCAGCGTGCGCTTCGCATAGGAGAAGGAACGGACGTCGTTGCACGGAACGTTGATGTCCGGACGACTATTGACGAGAGCCCTGCAATCTGGGTTACGAGTAGTGCTGACAACGTCACAATCGTCGACTCTACCGTAACAGCTCGAAGCGATAGCGCAATGCCTGCCATCTCTATCCGAGGATCTGCGGGACGGACCACTATCAGCCAAACCACTGTCGACCATGAGACGGGCGGTGGCCCGGCCATCAAAATCAAGCAAGGCGACAAACCTGTTTTCCTCGAAAACGTCACAATCGTTGGGAACGCGCCCACCAATGGAACCCGGAGTGCAATCCAGAACAACCGCAATGACTCAGAATTCCGCAACCTGAGGGTTGAACACGGTGGATCAGGGGGACGACGTGCATTGACGAATACAGCGAGCAACGTTGTAATCTACGAAGGCGATTACGTCTCCGAAGACAATGCAATCGTGGAGAGCGGTACTGGAACTCTGATTCAAGGTGTCTCTGCGCTCGCGCGTAGCGGTAACCCAGCGCTTCGTATCACAAGTAACGCCGAAAACGTCACTGTCAAGGATTCCAACATCGCAAACGGTATCGACGACAATAGTCCAGACGGATACGGCGGCGGCAACAACAGCTCAGAATACGATTCCGGTGACGAGAACGACGGAAATACTGGTGACGATGGAAGTTCCGGCGACGATGGAAGTTCCGGAGACGATGGAGGTTCCGGTGATGACGGCAGCTCCGGTGATGACGGCAGCTCCGGCGACGATGGAAGCTCTGGCGACGACGGCAGCTCCGGCGACGACGGCAGCTCCGGCGACGACGGCAGCTCCGGCGACGACAACTATGACGTCCCTGATGGAGACGTGTGCCCAAAGAGGTGACATCTCCCTACCTTGAAGCGGAGAGCATCTTGGTTTGATGCATTGTGTCGACACAACGTGTCCACAAGAAGCATAGTCCCCCGCTGGCGCCAAGTCAGAACAGCCAATCCTGAGCGGTTTGAGAGTCCTATTTGTTTGAGATTACAAACAAAATATCCCACAGCGCGTTTGTGTCTTTATCCGCTTTACCTGAATTGCAGGCGGGTAAGGCCCCATCCTCAAGGAGCGGCCGAAGAGAGCGAGTAGGATGGGGATACACCCGCCGTCATCGTCTCGCAGTCGTGTACTTTTGCCATTTCGCAGGCCCACGTTGTCGGTAGACTTATGAGTATCTACCTTGTAGATACAGTTAATGGATCGGTACGAAGTCGAAGGACACGAAGTTCTCGAGGCCGAAGTCAAACCAACCGGCAACGGTGCGCACATCTACGTCCCGAAAGCGTGGACAGGAGCCACTGTCAAAGTAGTCCGCGTCACCGATCCAAGCAACGAAAACGAGTAGGCCATGCGCTACAACTACAGGTATCGAATCACCCCGTCCGACGACCTCCACGAACGGTTAGCGTGGACTGTCGATACCTGTAGACAGGTCTACAACCACTTCCTCCACCGACTGAACCGCAACAGCGGGACAACCGCCTACAAGGAACAATCGTTGCTTCCCGACCTGAAAAAATGGTGGAGCGACTTGAAGCAAATTCACTCGAAAGTGCTCCAAAAAGTCGTTCAACGGTTGTACGACAACCTTTCAACGCTCAAATCATTGAAAGAGAACGGCCGGACGGTTGGGACGCTCAACTGGAAAGGGCCACGGGAATATCGGTCAATCAAATACAGTCAAACCGGCTTTGAACTCAAGAAAACGAGTGGCCGAACTGTACTGTCTTTGTCCAAGATTGGCGACATTCCGATAGTCTACCACCGAGAGATCCCCGACGACGCCACGATAAAAGAGGTAGTCGTCAAACGCGAACCGACCGGCAAGTGGTTCGCTATCCTCGGAATCGAAACCACAGACGCTACACCCACGAAACCCGAGAACCCCGAGAAATGCGTTGGTATCGACGTAGGGATTCTCAAGTATGCTCACGACACAGACGGAACTGCGGTCGAAGGTCCCAATCTATCCGCCGAACGCGAGCGGTTGGAACGCGAGCAACGGACGCTCTCGCGGAAAGACCACGGGTCGGCAAACTACCGCACACAACAGCGTACGGTCGCCCGGCGACATGCCGAGTTGAAGCGGAAACGTCGGGATTTTCTGCACAAACTCTCGAACTACTACACTCGGGAGTATGACCTCGTAGCTGTCGAAGACCTCGACACAAAGGAGTTGATGGAACTTCCGGACAACAGCCGCAACCGTGCCGGAGCGGCGTGGGGGACGTTCCTCCGAATGTTGGAGTACAAGTGCGAACGCGAAGGCACGCACTTTGTGGCGGTGAACCCGCGAGGGACGACCAAGGAATGTTCCCAGTGTGGCGTCAAGACAGACAAGCCGTTGTGGGTGCGAAAACACTCATGCCCAGCCTGTGGTTTCGCGTGCGACCGCGACGCGAACGCTGCCTACAACATCCTTTCTCGCGGACTCGCCAAAGTAGGAGTGGTTCACTCCGAATCGACGCCTGCGGAGACTGCGCTCCCTCCGGACACGGTTGTGTCTGCAAAGCGCGTCATCGAAACAGGAAGCCCTGTCCTCAGCGAGGCTGTCAAGCCGAGCAGGGCAGGGTAGTTCACCATACGAGAGGGAACGAATGCCTGCGTGCTCATAGCTATTTATCAGTCAATACCACACATCATGCATTTTTATCATTTTCCAGAGCAACAATGAAGTGCATCTCCTCTCACTCGCACTTGTGATCAAACATTTGGAGAAACAGACTCCCATGGCACATGCTTGATTATACGAATCGAACCATATCGTCATAGTGAATTAAAGTATTTATTTACAGCAAGTATATTTAATATAATGTATAATGATTTCGAGAATAGCAATGTTTCAGCAGTTATAACTCGGATCTCTATCACCCTGATATCCTTGGTTAGATATTTTGAATAATCACTCTTGTGAACGGATAGCACGGATGTGATACGCATCTGACCGATCACTCAGCCGTTCGATTTCGAAACCGTAATCCCGAAGGTACGTTTCAATTTCTGCCGTCGACGTTCCGTACTCTGCACTAAGGTCGTAATGGAGTTCTACGTATATGACACGAACATTAGAAAGTTGTTCGCCAAATCCTTCAAGCACTCGCAACTCCGCACCTTCAACATCGATTTTGAGGATATCCGGTGCAGGATATCGACCCTCCTCAATGAGACTCTCACCTCGGGAGACGTCGACTGTCAGCTCACCGTCCGAAGAAAGAGCATGCTTTCCCTCACCGTAGCGCTTTCCTTCAACAGCAAGAGTACCGGAGCCCTCCTCGTTTGAAAGGGCAAGTTCAGCAACCTCCCATCTGCTTGCCGGAAGGTTCATCGAAAGGTTATGGCGAAGGCGAATAGCGTTTGTCGGCATTGGCTCGAACGCAATAACTCTACCACTTCGTAAGGACTTTCCTACGAAGCAGGTGTGTGTACCAATATTAGCACCGATGTCAAACACTATATCGGAATCTCGAACGTCTGTGAGCAGAGATTCTATGACGGTCTGCTCTCCGACGAGCGAAGTTGCGCGCTGATACTCGGTTCGAGTATCTGTTGCAAACTTAACAGTGTGACAACCAATGGTCACCGTTGTAGACCAGAAATGCAACGCGAGCTTAGTGTGCCAGTACAGAGTTGCGATTACTGGTGCGACACCGACTCGCTTGCAAAAATTCCATAAATAACTGCGGGTCGCTCGGTGTTCCAGATCAACCATACAAGAAATTGCAGGGGGTGAGCATAAATATATATCACGGATAACCAATGGGAGGAACGAAGTCATCACTGGTTTAATAACCACATAATTGCACTCATAAATGTCCGTTTTCTATAATAAGGGGGCGAATCCTCAGACGAAATGGTACCGGGAAATAGGAGGTTTTTGTTGGCATACTATAATTAGGTATTTTTGTGCTCTAATTCGGCTTAATCCTTTTCTAATTTGAGGTCATTACATGTCCTCAAAGAGGATACGCAGAGCATCATCCGCTCTCGGTGCGAGGATTATTTTATGAAAAATATCTATATTTAAACAGAAATTGAAAGACGGCTTGCGGAAGGGTATTTAGACAAAACAAACCTGAAGAGTAGATAGTAATGACTCACTATCGGTCCTCGACAGGGGATTTGCTCATTCATTATGAAAGCTGAGGAAGTGTTAGTTAGTAACAGTATGACCCCATAGAAAAACAGTACCAAAAAAGTGGAGGAAAAGAGAATCTGGTCGTGTTAGAGACTAGAAATTGGTTTCGGATGTTCTTAAACATAACTCTTCTTACATTATACTGTGTATAGTTAACCGCCATAAACACGATAGTTGTAAACAGAGCCAACCGTGACACGAACTATACCTACGATTGGGTGTCCGGATCGACGGACGATTAGTTGTCGCTGTGGCACGGAGGAATCTCCAAATCACGGAGAGTAAGGTGTGAACAATGAATAAAGAGATATTTGGCGTCTTCGGTGACCGGAACGAGTTTGAGCAATTCCGGAGCGTCCGCGAATTCGACGATATCGTGACGAGCGACGTCGCAACAGTTGGTATTCGAGACACTGGACTCGGAATTCCGGGGCGAAGTGCCTCCTATTCGGGAGAGAATGGGTCGTGCATTATCTGGGGAGAAGCATATCCCAATAAACGTGGCTGGTCGGAACCCGCTCGCTGGTTACTAGAACAGTATATAGAAAAAGGAAAAGATGCTATCAAGGCGCTCAACGGATCGTATCTCGCGTTTATCGTACATGAGGGCGACACTGTCGTCCTTACTGATCCGATTCGGTCATGGGAGTGTTTCTATACCGACGATCCTGGAGTTCGAGTGTTCGGATCCGACGCAGCAGAGGTTGCAAAGACTATTGATGATCCGACAATGCGCAAACAATCGGTTGGAGAGTTTTTGCACATGGGCGTCATTCTCGGCAACAAGACGCTGTTTCATGAACTTCATCGGACATCCTTTGACGGCTATTTGACGCCGGATGAAGCCGGTGATCTCGACCGATTCATCTACAACGAACAGGATATGGATTATCCAAGTGAGCTTGCAGATCGCATGCAACGAGCAATTCGTCGACGCTCGCGACAGCCCGGTAAAAAAGGGCTACTCCTATCCGCAGGATACGACTCACGGACACTGTTGTCCCAGTTCCCCGAAATCGAGCACTGTTATACGGTCGGCAAACCAGAAGCACAGGAAGTAAAAGTTGCCCGCCGACTTGCCAAACAATACGGTGTTGACCATACAACGCTGGTGACAAACGACCGGTACATTATGCCTGGTGAGCAGAAGGTTCGTGATACGAACGGCATCAAAGAGTCCATCCACATCCACCACGCAGGTTATAACAATGATATTGAAGTCGATACGATGTATCACGGACTCTTGTTCGACACCCTTCTGCGTGGTTTCGGCCACAAACGGAGCGAGCTTAAAATGTTTGGCAAGACGCTTCCGCTGAAGCGGATGGAAATCGATCCAGACCCCACCGAAGCGTCGCTTGATAACTTTGGCTACATGCCAGATAAAAGTCGAGTTGTCGCTGAACAGTATACGGACGACTTGGACGCAGCCGGCAACTTCGTCCGCGACGCAATCGCCAGCGAATTTGATCGCTGTTGGAGCCGCACCGACTCCGTACAGAATGCGCTTTCATTGTTCAGTATCAGCAACCAACCAACAATTCCGTTCCGAACACATCTCGCGGATAACTACCTCGAGTCATTCATCGCAGCAGACACAGAGCTATTGGACTGGCATCTTCAAACGCCACCAAAGTACCGAAACACGGCGACGTTTATTCGTGCGATTCGACAGTTAGATGAAGATTTGTTCCGGCATCGACCACCAGATCGACCATACATGTCGACGGTTCTCTCAGAGGTAGAGCGGTTCGCACGGCGAAAGCTTCCATTCATAAAGGGTTTCGAACCGGCGTGGCCAGATCGTCAACAGGTGTATGACCGGTATAACCTCGATCAGCGACTATTCCCACAGCACGAGTCAATCCACAACCTGCCACCGCGGCACAAACTCCGTATCAACGATATGGTCGGCTGGGTCGCCCAATGTTCCAAAACAGTGGTCAACCCAACTGACGTCCTTTATTTGCAAATGGATGCGAGTGGTGCTGACGAAATTTCGTTCGAGAGCTGATTAGGAGCCGTATAATAAAACCTGTTTCATGCTAGGTAGAGGACAATGAGTACGAACAGCCGCTGGTGGTTTTCAGATCTCGTGTTAGTCGTAGGGGTGGCTATTTTTAGTGGAAGTGTGGCACTTACTGGACTCGACGGGCCACTGCGCGTTGTATTCATGCTTCCGCTCGTTCTCTTTCTTCCAGGATACGCGTTTATTTCGGGCCTCTTTCCCGAAAATGGAAGGGATGACGCTCGAGTATTCGGAGGCGATAAAAATGAGCCCATATACGCAATCGGCGGGCCTGAACGAGTCGCCCTTGCCGTCACAGTAAGCGTTGCTGTCGTTCCAATGGTCGCAGCAATTGCGAACTTCACACCGTGGGGCATCCGAGTACTGCCGATTCTGATCGGAGTTATTGGCTTCACCATACTGTCTGCGCTCGGTGCATTTGTTCGCCGATGGCGCGTTCCCGCCGACAAGCGGTATTCGCTTGGTCTGCCCAGACTACTATTTAATTCGGCGGGACAAGGTTCAAATAGCTTAACTACGATTCTGAACGTTGGTATCGTTATCAGCCTTCTGTTGGTTACATCAAGTGTCGGCTTTGCGGTTCTCAGTCAACCAACAGGAGAGCAGTTCACCGAATTTTATGTGGAGGGACAAAATGTCAACAGCAACACAAGCACGTTTTATCAATCTAGCTTGGGAGACGACGGGATAACCGTCAACGTTGGCAACCACGAAGGGGAACAGACCCAGTACACCATTGTAGCAGTGCTCGAACGTGTCGAAGATGGAAATATAGCTGAACAGACACAGTTCGATCAACAGCAAGTAACAGTTGAGTCGAGACAAACGAAACAGGTAGTACTCAACGGCGACCCATCCATTTCCGGTGACAACGTTCGAGTTCGTCTGCTTCTCTACAAGGGCGATTCATCCGGCAACCCACACCATGTAATTCGACTGTGGCTCTCCTCGTGATCCTCTCGGCATCAGGGAATATTTATAGAATTGCAGGCGAGAATACCACGCCCTAGCGGGCGTGGCTGAATCGCCGTCTTTGGTTACTTTCACTGTACGGCATAGTCTTAGGTTCACTCCGTGCGTATCTTTATTGTCGATTCGATGGTATCCCATCGGATTCTGACAGTCCGATAACTGGCAGTTGACTGGGTGTTTGCCTCATCAAAAAGTAAGCCCATGGACGGCGAACCGACGCAAAACAACCAAGTACCTCCGAGTCCCGTCCGTTCTCCGGACGCGATAGGAGTAACGGCTACGTGGCATAGCCAGCACCTCGTCGGGGTGCGAACCGTAAACATTCCAACGAACCACCCATTGGTGGGTGTGGGAGGCCCGCGTCTTTAGGCGCGGGAGGATGTCACACACCAATCAGTTCCTTCTCCGCTGCAAGCATCAATCCGAAAATCATATCGGAAATATGTGAATTCTCGAGTTTTTGCCTCGTTGCTGTAGATCTTTGGTGACCAACTGTTAGCGATGTCACCAACTGTGGTAGTGAAGAAACCCATTGCAAGCGGTGGAGGAGAAATCGTGGTTAGTTAGATTGATGAGCGACGACATGCCTCGGGAAGGGAGTGCTTGTGACAGCACTACAAGAGACCGGGAGACGAGTCGGCAACCGCAACAACAACTCCCTCAGAGTATAGTTCCAAAAACCTCGATGACGAGGGCCCCCTGGTAGGAAGTCCCGCAGTAAGCTACCATGCCCTAAAGGGCGTGGCATTCCCCTACAATGAGGTTTCAGACACACCCCTGGCAACGACGTGGCGGGTTACACACCGCCGGTTCACGGAGAATGAAGGGTGGACGAGGATGGCACAGAACTCGACTGTCTTGTGTGAACTACTCCGTCCTACCGCGCTCGGGCCTCCCCGCCCCTCGCTTGTTGAGGACGGAGCTTCCTGTTTCTGTGTCGGAACGTGCAGAAACCATTTCCACAGCGTCCACGAGAACTCCGTTCTCGTGCGGCCCATCAGAACCGTTGGTTCTGAGGACGGTTCCAGACTCCGCAGGCGATTTCCCTTTACAGGCGGTTCGGAGTGTCCCACTCCTACCGGATGGACACTCAGCCACCACGTCCAGTGCACGGCATTTGTCGCGTTTGAACACCGGACGCATTGCAGTGAGTGTCTTACTACACCGTCCGGACGAGAGTAGCAAAGCTCTGGCGTACAGTGAAAGTAACCGAAGACAGCGGGTGTATCCCCTCCCTACTCACTTCGTCCGTTGAAGAAGGGGGCTTACCCGCCAGTATTTCAGCTAAATCCTCAACTGTTCTAAGATAACCATCGTCCCCAGCGACAATATAAGTAAGTTAGACAAAAGGATTGAAACGAGCAAGCCGGCACCGCTTGATACGAGCACACGCCGTTCGTGCATAACTCACCGTGGTTGAGATGATAAAAGGAGTTATATCGTCCGGTTAGCACACATCACAACATCACCATTAGTATAGAGCACGCTCTGGCTCGGGCGACACACACTCTGTTTTGAGATAGGCCGCGTGACGGGAACACTCGCATTTGCAGATTCGTTAACGAGCATGTAGTTCGGCGCACCGGTAGTCTGGTATGACCGATACACCGTAAGTGGATGGTTCGTCGGCCCGCCATTTGTCGAGACATTGAATGCGGCGGCTGGGTATGCCCCTGTCCTTATAAACACCGTCTGATATGGGTGGTCGGTGCGAAGCACCTGTTGCGGAAGGATGTTTGAGGAATCTGGGGACCCAGTCATTGTCCTGATGGAGGAGACAGCAACCATCTCTTGTTCAGTGTACGTTAACCGAGTCTGCTCTTGCTCGAAAACAGGGTTATCGAGCGTCCCATGCCCCGAAACCATCATTATACCCGGATAGATAAGCGCGACGACAAGCAAGGTTGCGACAACAATATTCCGATTGAGGTTGTGAACAAGATACCCTACGCCGAGAGCGGCGAGGATGGCCATCGGCAGGTAGAGGAACGCGAACCACCGTTGTGGGATGAAGTTGCGGATACCGAACAATGGGAGGCCAAGCGTAAATCCGGTCATTACAACGGTGGCAAACAGCAACGTAAATGTGGAATGAGAAATGCGGTTACGCCGCAGGACGTACAGACAGCCGACAGTACAGAGTCCAAACAGTATAAGGAATCCTACTGTTTCGGTATATGTTGCTAACATGTCTGCAAGTGTCGGTGGAGGCAATGCGATTCCCTCTGCACTGTCTCCGGGGTTTGCGAGATTCATAAATCCGAAACTATCCTGCATCGTCTCACTGAGATATAGGAGTACGGTCTCGAGGAACGAATCGCCGTTGTACGGTGTGAACGACCACATGAACGTGATAAGGCCGATGTCGAACGCTAACAGCCCTGCGAGATTGACTGGCTCTACGTTCTCGAAGATATTCGGTTTGCGTGCCGTCTTTGTGTGGAAAAGACCAAGCCGCAGGACGAACTGCGCGGCCAGTCCTGAGAACAAGACGACGAGCATGATAAATGTTGAAACTTGATGTGTTAGGATAATCGCAACAGAGAGGAATACAAGGAGACCAAAGTCCCGTCCACTATATTGTAGTTGCATGATACGCATCAAAGCATACACAATCGCGGCGAAAAACAATAGACCGTGGCTCGTTGGAATAAGGTGAATACCCCACTCGATGACGTAGTCGCCAATCGAATAGAGCATCGCCGCGAAGATTGCCCAGCGCGTTGGAACAAGTAGCTTTGCTGCCGCGTATACGAACAGGATGATCATCGGCATTGCTAGACCAACGGAAAGATACAGTGCATTCCGGAGCGACACATCGTACAGCATAGCAGAGGCTGCGACCAGTAGATGGTATAACGGTGCGGCGATATGTTTGTTCCCCTGCATTGCAGCTAGTGAGTGCTGATCGAGCACTCCTTGGGCCAACTGCGTCATATGTGTCCAAATGTCGATACCGATGTATGACGGCGTAGTGTATACCGCCATGAGTCGAACGACGAACGCAAGGACAAGAACCTGCACAAGCAACAGTGCTGGGAGAAAATCATCGTCATCAGTGAACAGAATCTGGAGAAGGATGAGCGTGCCCGCCATACCTGCAAGGACATGAAATAACAGGGTACGCTCTCCAGAATAGAGCGCGACACCGACCATCAGGGCAGTCGTTGTAAAGACGATGCTCGGCAATACTTGGGCTACTGGTCGTGAGAAGGATGGGAAAAAGTCAATCGACTCACGATCGTTCCGAATCGCGAGAAGATAAAGACCACACCCTAGACCAAGGACAATTGGAATCGTCTGGATGTAAATCTGGGAAGCGAAAAAGCGCAGCGGAAATAGCCCCAGTGCGAGTATGAACCCGATAATCGCGGCATCAACGTCGAACCGTCGCTGTTGGAACCAGCCAGATATTCGTCCGAACATACTATTGCCTCCGTCTGTCGAATTGTGGTTCGATCATGGTTCTTAGATTTCTGTATTCGGTTTTTGGGTTTGACCACGTGGTTGACTGGAACGACCAGTAATTGCGCGGAGAATTACGTCAGTCGTATCGATTTTATCAATCAACAATTGCTCACGATGCTCTTCCCAATTCTCATCATCCTCAAGAACGGAAACTGCTTTATCGAGTGCCAGTGCATGGCGGTCAGTACCCTGGTAGTTGAATAACAGTCCGTACCGTTCGTCTAATTCGTCTGTATAGCCCATCGTGAGCGTATTGACGTAGATTGCAGGCGTGCCGAGAACAGCACTCTCTGCAGCCATCGTTGCACCTTCACCGATGAAAAGATCAGCATAGGCAAGGACGTCATGCATCCGATGGGGCTCGACTGTTGTCCTTCGTGATTCAAGCTCAGATGGGAGCGACCGCTCGGACGTGATCAGCACCTCTGCGCCTGTATCTTCGAGTTGGTCAATCACATCACCTACGGCGCCAAACCCGCCCTGACCGACATCATGCGATGCCCCCCACTTGATGAGTCGGAGAACGACAAACGTGTCGTCGGGGTCGAGTCCAAGGTCGGAAATGACGGTCGGATCCGGTGTGAAGCGGTCGGGATGAAGATACGCAAGTTCATGATAGCCGGGGTAGCGAATTTGCTTTGGCCCGATACTTTGCTGGAAACAGTCTGGCGTGTAGACAACATCCGCGAATGGGAATGCAAGGTTTTGGATGAGTTTTGCATGCTCTGTATCATAAAAGACGACACTCCGTGCGCCAACGACAGTCGCCACGTGAGCTGCCGCGACACCACCGATTGCAGCAATTACATCGGGTTTCAACTTCATCGCTCGACGAAGCAGACGGGCTTCATACGTCGCTTGCACCCACGCCAACTGCGACAGCCCTGATGCAGTACCAGCCAGTACTTCGTGATCAATATCGTATCGTTGGAGGAGTTCTACAGCCATCTCCTTTTTGCGAGCGAAGACATGCACATCATGCCCGTCTTCCTCTAATTCCGTGATTGCGTTACGGAAGAAGTGAACATGTGCTGGATGTTGGATGGTGACAAATACCCTCATCGATTCTCCCTCCGGTCAAGAACGAGGCCGGTAATGATGCCACCGACGCCCAGTGTGAACGACGTGAGCGACTTCTGTGCGTCATCGCTTTCCGACCCTGTGAGAATCGAACTGATAGCGCGGAATCCATGAATGAAGCCAGCGAGCGCCGCGAGGATACCGACTGCGTACGCGATACTGAGTGGGTGAGTACGATAGCGTGACCCCAGTCGCCAAAAGAAGTTGCCGAGAAGCATGAGCGACACCTTTGGAATGTAATCGCCGTACTCAATGCTACTCTCTTCTTCGCCGTAGACTGCAGGCATATCCACGTCCGTGACCCGCATCCCGGCCACATTCAATTTTACGAGGAGATCGTTACAGTAGCCGTAGTACTCGTACATTCCTTCCAAGTCAATTGCTTCGAGTGCGGGTAGCGAGATGGCCGTATAGCCGTTTTGCGGGTCAGTTACGTCCCAATACCCGCTTGCGATTCGCGTTAAACCGGTTAGCAACCAGTTACCGAGCAAGCGGAATTTCGGCATTGAGCTCCGAAACTCCGAGTTTGATAGACGATTACCCTTCGTATAATCTGCCTCATCGGTCACAATGGGATCGAGAAGCCGCGTCATCATGGCGGGATCCATCTGCCCGTCCGCATCAATAGTGACCGTCACATCTATGCCGTCGGCACGAGCGGCGAAATAGCCGGTCTTAATCGCTCCGCCCGCGCCGCGATTTTGGTCATGTCGGATGGCAACGATCTGATCATCAGTGTCGTCACTCACACGAGTACGGGCCGCGCGCTCGACCGCGGCGTAGTCGCAAATTTCGTCCCATGTACCATCTGTCGAGGCGTCGTCTACAGCGTAGACGCGGTCTACGAAGTCGGGAAGCGAATCAAGAACATCGCCCACGAACCCTTCTTCGTTGTACGCGGGCACGACGACGCCTATCGTGTGCCCTTCATACATTCTACACCCTCCGATACGAGAATCCGGCTTCAGAAACTTCATCGCCATTAAGTGCGCCAGTTATGTCTATGAGGACAGGATTCTCGTTCATTTGCGTCGCGATCTCAGTTAGGTCGAGATCATCAAATGTACGGTGTGGCGTCGCAAGGATGATGCCATCGAACCTCTCAAACGATAACTCGTTGTCCTCTTGGATCAAGGTATCGAGCTGGCTGCGCATCAAGTCATTATCACCGTGTGGATCGTAGCCGGTCGTTTCAATATCATATTCATGAAGATGTCGAATGATGTTATCCACTTTCGACGTTCGGATGTCGGCCACGTCCGGCTTGTAAGTCAGGCCAAGAATGAGAACTCGACTATCGCGTAGCGTTTTGCCTGCCCGGTTGAGTTCCTTTATCATCATGTTCGCGACGTGAGTAGGCATCGACTCATTCACGATTCGACTCTGTTCGATGAGATGTGGTGCGTAGCCAGCCTGCTTAGAACGGTGAATAAAGAAGTACGGATCGACGGGGATGCAGTGACCCCCAACAAGTCCGGGGCGGTAGTCATGGAAGTTCCATTTTGTGCCCGACGCTTCGAGCACCTCGCGTGTGTCAATATCCATATCCATGCCGTCAAACGCCATTGCGAGTTCGTTCATGAGGGCAATATTCAGATCGCGCTGGACATTTTCAATGACCTTGCTTGCCTCCGCGACTTCCAGCGATGGGGTCTTGTGGACGCCTGCGTCGATAACTGTCTCATACAGGTTTGCAATATCATTGCGGACATCATCGTTCATCCCGCCAACAACTTTGACCACATCGCGTAATCCGTGCTCGGGGTCACCCGGTGTCGCGCGTTCGGGCGAGTAGCCGACGTAGAAGTCCTCGCCACAGGTGAGTCCGGAAGCAGCTTCAATTGCAGGGACGAGAACTTCACGAGTCGCACCTGGGTAGACGGTCGATTCGAGAATGACCGTCGTATCGGGGGACATGTATTTGCCGACAGTTCGTCCGGCACTTTCGACAAAGTCAAGATTGGGTTGTTGATTCTGATCGACAGGCGTTGGTACCGTGATCATCACATAGTCAGCGTTGGTAATTTCCGCTGGGTTGGTCGTATATGCAATTTCACTTTCGGTGATGGTTTTGTCACCAAGGTCGCCTGTTGTATCCGTGCCACTCTGAAGAGTTTCGACTTTTTGATCGTCAATATCGAAGCCAACAACATCGAACCCTTCCTGGTCGAATCCGATCGCCAACGGGAGTCCAACGTAGCCGAGACCGACAATACAAATTGTTTTGTCTCGATTATCTTTTACGTCATTTTCCTCACTTTCGGCATACTCTGGCTGGGTATCGGTGTCTCCTATCGTCGAGTTCATGGATGATGATCCTCCGTCATTCGCTCTTCAATGCCGCCTGAACGGCATCGATGTGACCGGAAGCAGGGTTTCGGAGGTATTTGACCCTCTTTGTCCGGTCAGACATTAGCCTCACCCAATCCATGAAACCATGGAGGCTTTATTATACAGTGGCTAAGCCTGTTGAACCCGAAAATCCAGTTCTCTCGATGTTTTTCGTGGTAATTGATTACAAGGAGAAAAACGATCCACAATCAGACAGTCAAACATTTTCGCAGCGTGTTCATGCTATTTAATCACTCGAGAATTGTAAAGTACTTGAAATAACTTAATAAATTAATTAAGTCTAGTTATATGCGTTTTATTAAACTCGGTATATCTGTAAATAGTTAGAAAATTGAATAGAACAATACTAAGAACAATGTTGTGACGGATGGAAAGATTTACCCATGTTATTGTCAATACATATAAACAGAAGCATGAGCGCGACACCCAAAGTGGGAAAACAATCTCAGACGGGCACAGATACCGTAAAATTGAGTGAAGACCAAATTTATCATCTTTTACAGAACGAACGACGGCGATACATTCTACAATATTTACACAATGTGAATGACCAAGTAGCAATGCGTGACATCGCCGAACAAGTCGCTGCGTGGGAGAATGATACTACAGTCCAGGCACTCGATTCAAAAGAACGTCAGCGTGTGTATATCTCATTGTATCAGTCGCATCTACCAAAACTCGACGAAAAAGGGGTTATCAAGTACGACCAAAGTCGTGGCACCGTCCGAAAATTTGCGCGTGCTGAAACGCTGTATAACTACCTCGAACCGACCCGGTCGAATGATGATAAAGAGGACAAAACGAAAGACGATGCTACCCCGTGGAAGCGATACTACCTTGGGGCATCGGGTATCGGTGCGACCGCTCTCACTGGAATGATGCTTGGCGTTGTACCTTTTACATTCATGTCACAGGGTGTTCTTTGTTTCCTTATTCTAGGGATGTTTTGGACGGTAACGATTGGTCAACAATTTGCTTGATTTGGACGGATAATGGGTTACTAAGTGGTACAGATTACTTTCTTAGCTCCTAACTAATTCGAAGAATGCGAGAAGTATAACATAGGTTGTGTCCCCGAAATTAGTGCAAACAAGAATGCGACTAGCACCAGTCAAGGTGACCAATCGCGGTTAGATTCAAAAAACATATATATTAGAATCGTAAACCAAAAAGAAAAAGAATCATTAACGAGAGTTCAAACACAGGACGTCCAATCTCTAAAACAGGTAGTTCGGCCACGTGAAAAAGATGACAAATAGACTAACAGTAATAGTATGCATCTGTGTATTTCTGTTCGCCACCACAACACCTGCGGCGCTAGCCGCACCATCATCGAGTAATCAGCTCGTTATTCAAACCGTCACATACAGTGGAGCAGGTGTTGCTGAGACTGGCGAGAACAATACATATCTCTGGCAATCAGAACCGTACAACATGAGTGTGGCTTTCTACACAGGAAATCGCTCGGGCAACCACGAACTCTGTACGTATTTCGAACTATCGAGCAACAATACAACGAGCTCGACCACATGCCAAGAGGTGTCACTCTCTGAAAATAAAACACAACGCATCAACTTCAGCTTCGCCAAGCTCCCCGAAAACAAAAGTGGACAGCGAACTACTGTTGTTAGGGTGAAAAAGGGCGGGACTATTCTCGCACAAAATACAACAGCCGTCTATACCATGGCCAAGTCAGGAGATGAAGATGGGGATCAGCTGGTAAACAAGGATGAAATAAAGCTAGGAACGAACGTCTCCAGTTCGGACACCGATAAGGATGGTCTCGCAGATCGTGCAGAAGTTGTTGATTACGAAACAGACCCGTTGAAACCAGACACAGATAATGACGGGCTTCGAGATGCCGAAGAAGTGCAGGCAGGAACGGATCCGAACCAACCAGACACGGATGGCGACGGATTGAATGATAGCCGAGAAATACAACTCGGAACGAATGCGAGTGCTGCAGATACCGACAGTGATGGACTAACCGATATCAAAGAGATAAACGGTAATACAGCAACCGATCCAACGAAAAAAGACACTGACGGAGATGGTCTTAATGACGCTACCGAACTCGGTGAGAAAACAGATCCATTGGAGCCAGATACCGATGATGACGGCCTCGACGATGGGCAAGAAAGAAAATACGAAACCGACCCAACGAAAAGCGATACAGATGGAGACGGACTAACCGATAAAGAAGAAATTGAATTAGGAACGGATCCGCTCGACGGAGATACCGATAGTGATGGACTCAGTGATGGGTTTGAACACCGGTTTGGGACAAATCCAAAAAGCCCTGTTATCGCAGGGGGATTGTACCTCGTGTTGTTGAGTCTGCTCATCGGAGGAGTGGTGCTGTTCCAGCGCACTGAAAACAACTTGGTTTCGAAGCTACTCGACAAGAAATTACATCAGGAGCCAGAAATAGAAGCAACACAATCGAGCGAAGTGGTAACCGATGAGGATCAAGTGATTTCATACCTACAGAAGAACGGTGGCCGCCTTCCACAGGGAGAGATCGTCGAGAAAACTGGCTGGTCGAAATCAAAAGTGAGTCGATTGCTCTCAAAAATGGAAAGTAATCAGCAAATTAGCAAGGTAAACATTGGGCGAAAGAATATTGTGATCCTGTATGGACAGGAACCCGACAACATCAATTCGTCATCAGAAAATAAGAAGTGAATACAAGTGAAATTATCATTTTATTTTTAATATTATACACCATTATATATTCCCAATGAGTCTAGCTCGAAAATTTATGCTTTTGGTTTACAGGCCTGCTAAAACATCCTTAATTAGTCTATAGTAATGGGGTTAGAGTGAAATGTCGAGGTAAGAGCCACCCGTCGTTCCAGCCGTTGGGACGACGTGGCTATAGGACACACCCATGAACCAGCTAATCATCAATGAATGTGCGACGGCTCGTTCTGGAACGGCTCACTTTACGGTGAGACGTACCTCCCAAAAGAATCATCACGAGCAGTCCACAGTCCAAATGGAGGAGATGTAGATGTGTGGAATTATCGCTCGCATTGGCGAAGGTGATGCAATTACAAAGCTTGTCACCGGTCTCGAAAATCTTGAGTATCGAGGCTATGACTCAGCTGGCGTCGCCGTCCAGAACGGCTCTGGAATTTCGGTCTACAAGCGCTCTGGCCAAGTTTCGGAATTAAAAGATACCATTATCGGAAGCGTCCCACAGGGGAACGTCGGCATCGGTCACACTCGCTGGAGCACGCATGGTTCACCTACTGACGCAAACGCTCATCCTCACACAAGCGAAACCGACCGAGTCGCAGTCGTTCATAACGGTATTATCGAAAACTACGCCGAGCTCAAAGAATGGCTCAAGTCACAAGGTCACGAGTTCACAAGCGAAACCGACACAGAGGTCATTCCACATCTGTTTGAGCGGTATCTCGAAACAGAGGCAACTATCGAGGATGCTTTCCGAAAGACTATCCGCAACCTCGAAGGAAGCTACGCAGTTGCGGCACTTGTTGATGGCGTTCACTCCATCTACGCGGCCCGGCAAGGCTCACCGCTTATCTTGGGATTGGATAACGACGAATATTATCTTGCAAGCGATGTACCCGCCTTCCTCGACTATACCGACAAAGTGGTCTACTTCGAGGACGGTGATGTAGCCATTCTCAAGCCAAATGGGGTCACCATGACTGACCTCGATGGGAATATGATTAATCGCGACGTCGAGCACATCGACTGGGACCCCGAAGACGCTGGCAAGGGTGGCTATGAGCACTATATGCTCAAAGAGATACACACCCAACCGAACGCCCTCTCAAACACCATCGAAGGTCGCATACAGGACGCTGAAATCAACCTCGAAGATTTTCCGGAAGGAATATTTAGCGATATTGACAACGTCCATTTCGTTGCCTGCGGCACTTCATACCATGCCGCGCTGTACGGTCAACAGATGCTCAATCGGGCAGGAATCCAAGCACAAGCGTTCCGCGCCAGCGAGTACGTCGATTCAAACCCTGGTCCGGTTTCGAACAGCACGCTCGCAATTGCAGTGACACAGAGTGGCGAAACGGCGGACACTCTTGGGGCGCTTAAACAAGCGAAATCACAGGGCGCTCGCGTCGTCACTGTGACCAACGTAATAGGTTCAACGGCAGCCCGCGAAGCCGATGACGCGTTGTTCATTCGCGCCGGACCCGAAATCGGTGTTGCTGCAACGAAGACATTCTCCTCACAGGCAGTTACGCTTTCCATGCTCGCCATTCGTCTCGCCGAAGATATCGAAACCGCGACCCCACCGGAAGACAAAGCCGATCTTTTACGAACCCTGGAAACTCTACCGGAAAATGTTGAGAAGGTGCTGAGTTCCACGGAGGCACAACGGATCGCCGGCCGATACTCAGGAAGCAAATCGTTCTTTTTCATCGGGAGAGGGTTGAACAACGCCGTTGCAAAAGAAGGTGCACTGAAATTCAAAGAGATCACCTACGAACACGCAGAAGGGTTTGCCTCCGGCGAACTGAAACATGGTCCGCTTGCACTCGTAACGCCGGATACGCCGATATTTGCGCTGTTTAACGGAGAAAACGACACTAAAACATTGCAGAACGCAAAAGAAGCACAGGCCCGCGGTGCACCTATCATCGCCGTGGCAAGCGGAGAGCACCCATCGGCAGATATCGCGGATTCATTCCTCGAAATCCCAGACACACATCCAGTGTGGTCGGGGCTACTAGCGAACATCCAACTGCAGTTAGTATCCTACCACGCCGCCCGAAATCTCGGACGACCGATTGACAAGCCACGAAATCTGGCGAAAAGTGTCACTGTCGAATAAGTAGAAGGACAACAGTACGGAGCGTCAGCGGGTGTGTTTTTATTGGAGAGAGAACCGTTGAAGATGACGTGCATGAAACAATGCGAGCGTCGCAAATCCCACAGCGGTAAGAAGCGCAATTGAGGGAATATGAGCGCTCTCGAGGAACCACGCTATGACCGTCCCGCTCGTGCTCACGATAGCAATAGTGAGGTAACGACCACTCCAATCAAGACTTGTCATATTCAGGTAGTCGTCCGGAGACTGTTTTATTATCCAGGGAATAAACTAAGCCACATCGAAGATCGGGACTTGGATGCGGCAAAGAACGTCCTCGACGGGGACTCACCAAACTATCTTTTCATGTAGGGCCGGGACGGTCCGAATCACCACCTGTGGAAACTGCACTCTCTGTGTTCGCTCGTCATTCGGGACGAGTGGATGCACGTCATCGAAGCAGGACGCCCCGCGGTCAAGCCGCGGAGTGCGTTCATCAGGAACAGAAACACGGAAGGAGGAACGTTTCATAAAAACACACACAAATACACATATAGGCATGTAGAGGAGTTAAATAGTAGATTATAACATAGAAAACCAGTATTTAAATCGTTAATAAAGCTACCATATAGCAACCTGTGAAATTATATCAAAAATACACATAGAATGGGCCAAAAATTATTACTGGTTGTATTGCACAGTAAGGGATGTCCCATCGTCGCCGTGGCAGTCGCCGATAGGGACACTGTCATCCACTACTTACACCTTTCATCGAATGAATGTCAAAAATGAATAACTGGCCAGTATCGGCTCATGCCAGAGAAGGAGAGGGCCGAAACACTGTTTGAGACCAGCGTAGACAACTACTCCATGTGGTCAGCAACAAACGCATTCGCCGTCTCAAAGACTTCATCTGCGGTCGCCGGGTCGCGGGCTTCTGCTGCGATGCGAACCAATGGTTGCGTTCCGCTAGCGCGAATCAGAAACCACCCTTGATCTAACGAAACACGCACACCGTCGATAGTGGTGGCGTCGGCGTAGCGGTCGGTCACCGAGCTAGAGAGGGCAGTCATCAAACTGGCTTTGTCCTCGGTTTCAATGTTCTTCCGACGAATTGGATACTCACCGACGTCGTCGGCGAGTTTTGAGAGTGGCCCCTTTCGAGCGATAAGTTCTGCGAGTCGACAGGCCGCAAGCGATCCGTCTGGGCAGAGCGTTTGATCTGGCCAAATCCACGCGCCCGACTGCTCGCCACCAAAGACAACACCGGATTCAGTCGCACGTTCGGCTACATATACATCGCCGACTTGAGTTCGAACCACATCCGCGCCTTGCTCGGCGAGAACGTCTTCGACGATGAGGCTCGTGTCGACGGGCGTCGCTATAGTCTCACCGTCACCCGCTCGCTGACGGGCGAACAGAGTCAAGAGCACGTCACCAGGGATGAATTCACCTGTTTCGTCAACAGCCATCATGCGGTCTGCATCACCATCGTGAGCAATACCAAGATCTGCACCGGTCGCAACGACATGGTCACAAAGCGATTGGCAGTTTTCCGCAGTCGGTTCACTCGGACGTGCCGGAAACCGGCCGTCTGGCTGGGCATTCAGCGTCTCCACATCACAGCCGAGTTCGTAGAGCGCGTCGGCGGTCACCCCTCCGGCACCATTTCCGACGTCTATGACGACAGAGAGGTCGGCGGGGGTGACAGCGTCAACGAGTGTTTCAACGTGTTGGTCGTGTGCACCCTTCCAATGTGTTTTGTCGCCGGTTTCGTCCCATTCGGCGAAGTCAAAGTCTGCTTCCTCAATTCGGCGAGTGACCTCCTTGCGCTGGTCGGCGTCGAACGCCTGTCCGGATGGATTCCAGAGCTTGATGCCATTGTCCGTCGCGGGATTATGCGATGCGGTGATCGAAACACCCGCATCGGCATTCTTCCATTGGACGCTCCGAGCGACTGTGGGTGTTGCGGCGAGGCCGAGGTGCACCACGTCTGTTCCGCACTCCCGCAAGCCTGCTGAAAGGGCATCCGCAAGAAATCGACCACTGTCACGAGGATCTCGACCAACGACAACACGCTCTACGCCGGTTGAGGCAAGTGCGCGGCCAACTACCAGTGCGAGCTCACCGGTGACAACGTCACCGACAGGCCCACGGATTCCACTAGTACCGAACATTGTTCGTATGTCAGCAGGAGCGGGCAAAAGGATTCCTTTCGTGTGACGATTCCGCATGCTCGATTCGAGGCGATTGCAGTTGACCTCCTCTCTGCGCTCAAACGCGAGAATTTCTCCGAGTTGGGATATTAGGGTTCGTGATCACATTTCGCTTTCTTGTTAGCGAAGTAGTATTCGTCCTCTTTTTGCATCCTGCCAGGATACAACACGGACTCACCACCGAATAAGACAGCGACAAAGGTACAAATCCCGAGGTCAACGCCTGCTGTCTCGTCGCCCGATAGTTCGGAGTCGATAGTAGTATGACAGACGAATTGAAGCCACCATTCGTCGCACTTGTAGACGGCACGAACAGTTAGAAGACTGTGAGCCGCGGATTAAACCGGCTGTGGCCCATTCTCAGGGACTTCGGCTGGCTCTATTGGTTCTTCAATACGGAACACCATCGCACCTTCATTTTCGTAGATGAGTTTGTAACGGTCCGAATCAACCATCTGCTCACGCATCCATGGCTTCTGATATTGGTCGATACCACGAACTGTATAGTGGTTCTTGGGGACATAGATGTAGTTCGGGTCGACATCGTTCGCGACCATCTTTTTTGTCAGACACGCTTTCCCTGGGCACCGTGACAATCGCTTATATAAGCTAAGATGATGGCGATAATTCTCATGCCCCTCCCATTCAACACCCCATGGGCCGACGAGGATTGCCCGATCGGTCATGAGCGGGAACCACTCGGCAACGTCACCGAGAACGATAAACTCAGAGTCAGACGCGGTATTTTCCTGAATCCACTCCATTGCAGCCTTGTCATCGTCGTCCATGAACGCTGGTTGTGTGCTACTGTCAAAATTGGAGTTAAGACCGCCGGCGGCGTATGAGACGCCGACGCTAGAGATGATAAGTGCGATAACCATGACGACGACCAATGGTGCCGAGCGTGAGTAACGCGTTTTTGCCGACAAGTACCGAATACGCGGGACGATGACTTCGAAGACCAGGATAGATAGCATCATTGCTCCAGCAGGGAACTGGAAACGAAGTTTCCCAAGCATGAACGCGGCGGCTACCAGCCACAGCGGCAAAAAGAACCGCCGTTTTCTAATCAAATACACTGTGCCCGCAAACGACCCGACGAAGAAAATCGCAGGGAGCTCCGGTTCAAGCGGATACACAAACTGATCGAGGAAGCGACCAACACCGCCGCCAAGACCCGAATGGGTTCCAGATGCTGCCGTGAAAATGTCCGCACCATGCGTGGCGATGATTTGGAGCCACCACGGCGAGGCCAGAAGGATACCGCCGCCAGCAACGAAAGCTCCGTAGACAAGGCCGCGTGGAGTCCTACTAAAGCAGGCAAACATCAGAAGATATGTTGTCCCGAAAAAGACGGTATACACTGGGTGGGTGAGAATCGTCATTCCAAACAATACGGTTGAAGGGATGACCCACCTCATGTTACTGGTTTTGAATAGCTTGATACCAGTGTATGCACCAGTCAGCGCGAAGAGGAACGCAGGTGCACGGACAACACCGCCTGCCGAAAGATGCCACTGAAGGACGGGCGGCGTCACTGCGAGGACGATTGTCGCAAAGCCCGCCTGTGGTGTGGACTCAAGTATTTCGCGTGCCAGATAGTAAAACGGAATAAGATACAGTACCGTCACAAATCCGGGGAGCAGTCGGCTCAACGTAATCGGATCAACACCCGTCATGTCCATGATTACTGCCGAAACGTAGTACATCAGCGGCGGGTAGGCGAAGGGGACACCATCATCTGTGTAGAGTGGAATGCGCTCTGGCAACGCATATCCGTGGGCGCTGATTTCCTCGGCAATCTGGAGGTACAATCCAGCTCCATAGGCAGGATATGGATGGGTTATGAGATAGACAAAATGGACGAATAGGCCGGTTCCTATTGCCATTGCAAGCCATGCTCGCTTGTCAGCAGCCAGTTCAGCTAGTTTGTCTGTGAGGCTCCACTGTTGGTGTTCGTTAATACCGTGCGACATTATGAACCACCTGTTTTCAAGGCTTGACTCGTTATATGACTGTACATTGTCATCCTTTCCGCTCGATGTGAATTGTCCACGGAATGGTCAGCGACCGAGATGACCAGTGCCACTCGATGGCTACCCACGCTAGTGACCCGAGAACGAGTGCAAGGAGAGCAAACACTTCGGTCGGGTCCATCCAGCTAGGTAGTATGTACATGAATGCGTTCATGTACCGTCCGGGGACAATATTCTTTAGTACTATCCAGCTACGTCCAACTATACTTTCTTTCTGGCCGATTCGATTACTAGTCGAGACTGTATTTTCATTGCTCGAAGATTTCGAGGCGAGACCAAGCGCACTCGCGCTCTGTCCACCTGTACTCTCGTCACCAGATTCGAGACGTTCCGCTTCGTATGGGAACGCAATATCGATTGACCAGACAACATCCCCTTCCTGGTTTACCTCGAAGACGCGATTACCGTTCGAGTCGGTGATAAGGGTGTGGCCATTCGGCAGGCGGTCGGCGTCACGCGGCCACTGCATCTGGGAGTCCTGCCACGTCCACGTCCGGTTCCACTTGCTATTTTCGCGTTGATACTCGACTACGCGGTTGTTTTCGGAGTCACCGATAAGCACTGCCGGACCGCCATCTGATTCGGGAATGTAATCTGGGTTATGCTGTTCGTAGACGATATCATGTTGACCATCGCTTCCAAGCGTCCAGTTTTCCATTAGACCAGTCTCACGGTCAAGGAACACAACTTGGTCGTGGTTCCGAAGACTGACCATTAGCCGACCATCGTCAAGAACTTCTATGTCGTTGAGATGCGTCCAGTCTTCAGGGAATGAGCCGCCGCTTTTCATCGGATTGAAATCGTTTTGCGCCTCCCACGACCACTCTATCAGTCCTGTTGTTGTGTTGACAGTGAAAACACGGTCTTGGGCGATATCGGCGACAGCGTAGGTAGATTCGTTAATTCGGTCGCCGTCGTGCCATCGAGTTGAGTGTTTTCCAGGGGTGACTCGACTGTAAATATCGGTAACCTCCCCAGTAGAGAGGTTGACGCGCTCGATTCCGTTGCGAGTACAAACTTCGGAACCACACTCAGATTTGTTCAGGTGGTCGGCATAGAGATATTCGACAGTGGTACTCGTTCCCATCACCGGGTCGACATCCCAGTAACGCGTATGCGAATCATTGTAGTAGAGAACCGTCCCGTTCGGGTTGAATGCAACTAGTTCGGCGCGAGCACGGGGATCATCGCTTGCTTTGCCCATCCAGGAGTTTGAATCAGTCGCGATGACGGTGATGTTGTTTGTCTGCGGTGCGATTTGCTTGCTCTCACCTGTCGAAATATCCGCTTGGCGAATGTCCTTGTCAGTCTGTCCAACCGATGAGCTTGTTGCACCATTTGCTAACGCAAAGACTGAGAGGACAATGAGAGAAGCAAAGACAAGGCGAACCAACTTCCGGGCAGACATCCTTACCATACAATATACGTAACTCCTTTTTGTTATCGCGTCACTAAGTTGTTGGAAAACTGTTTGAACGTTCCGTGAACAGTATAACAGCGTTCTACTGGGGCAGCGAAGTCGCGAAACGATATTCGGCAGGTCACATATGAGAAAGTACGGCACAATATAGTTAATTTTGCGGAAGTCTCGGTACCATGGGAACAGCTTACAAAAGACATACACAATAGTGAATAGGAGTGCTATTATGTCCTGTATAATAAAACAAAGAGGAGCACTCTCCAGAGATAATAACCGATCGAACTTATCATTCGCGTGGTCCTCCCAAATTGACAGCCATCTATCAACTATCGACCCCCCTGCCTGATGCAGACTCCAAACATGCGATCAAAACAGGATTTCAACGATTCCGATGCCCTCCCAACCCTCCCGAACGTCGGACGGCGAGAGCTACTTGCCGCATTCGGAATGACGCTCGGAAGTGGCTGTATAGAAGACGCTCGGTTGCTCGTAAGTCGTGACACTGCAGCACAAGTAGCGTTCTCCATAAAAACCCTCCCGGCCGATGCAGATCCACGGGCAATTCGCATCGCGCGGTTTCTAGCAAAACGGCTCAACGAAGTCGGTATTGCGGCACAAGTTGTGCCGATGGAACGCAGCGAGCTACTTCGTGATATCCTTCTTGACCGTACTTTTGACTGCTATGTTGCATGTTTTCCCGGTCTTGACGAGCCAGATGAACTCAGAACGCTGTTACATTCTCGGTTCAGTACCGGGACAGGATGGCAGAACCCGTTTGGCTACGCAAACCTCACTACAGATAAGCAGTTGCTCACCCAGCGACAACAGAGTGGGGTTCAGCGAACTAAAACGCTAAAACGGCTCCAACATTCGATAGCCCGCAATCAACCGTTTACTGTCGTTGCGTTTCCAGATGAGATCCGTGCAACCCGAACGGATAGATTCGACGGATGGGCGCAAATCCAGCAACCGCATTCTGCGCTTGGATATCTCTCAGTCAAGATGACAGATGAGGAAAGTACGCTTCGAATGACAACACAAGACGCCCGTCCAACCGAAAATCTCAATCCACTCACGGCGAATTTCACGAGCGACGAAAGGATAATTGACCTGTTGTATGACCCCCTAGGGCGCTGGATAGATGGTAAGGTCTGTACGTGGCTTGCTCACTCATGGGAATGGCAGTCATTAGCAGAGTCATCCGAAAAAGGGCCAGTTGCAACTGTTCGGCTTCGAGATGATCTCCGGTGGCATGACGGAGAAGCACTTACCGCAACAGACGTCGCATTTACCTACCGGTTTCTCAATGATACGGCACTTGGGACGCTTGAGAGTCCAGTTCCATCACCACGGTTTCGCGGTGCCGCCACGTTAGTCGAGTCTGCGACAGCAATAGATGAGCAAACAGTTCGTATTCGATTTACTCCAACAAGTCAAGCGGTCGCGATGCGTGCTTTTACTACACCGATTCTTCCAAAACATATCTGGGAACAGAGGCGAAAACGGGCAGAAACCGTATTCGACGGAGATACAACTGCCACAAAAGCACTCGCTTGGGACAACCGACAAGCAGTCGGGAGTGGTTCGCTCCAATTTTCGAACGCAGAGCCCAAGAAACAGCTGACCCTCGAACGCTTCGACCAGCACTTTCTCAGGCGTATTGACACAACCGACGAGACGATCGACATCAGTAGTTATCTGCCATCGCACCTACAACACCTCCAGCAATATGCTGGGGGTCCCCAGTTTGAACGCCTGCGATTTATCGTGGTTCCATCTGGAGCGGCCGCGACACAAATCGTTTTAAACGATGAGGCGGATGCGACAGCGACTGGCGTGTCGACAACTGACGTGCGCACTATCGGACGCGCCGATAATGTTCAACTGCATGTCGATCAGTCACCGGCGATGTATCACGTTGGTTTTAACGCACGGAAAACGCCGTTCAGTAATGTCCGATTCCGCCGAGCAGTGGCGCAGCTCTTGGATAAAGACTATATCGTTGATGAAGTATTCGATGGCTATGCAGAACCTGCAGCAAGCCCCTTGGCCCGCCATGAATCGATTGCAGAAGATCTTCGATGGGTGAACGCAGACCCGGTACTTCCGTTCCCAGGAGCGAATGGCATTCTCAACCGAGCAAAGGCTAAAGCTACGTTTAAGAATGCAGGCTTTCGGTACACGAGCGATGGAAAACTTCTCCGGGAATGATAAAATAGTGATAGAAAAGGCAAACATATCATGAATAAGCTCAAAAAGCAGAAACGAACTTTGAAAAGCGAAACGCCAAAGTGCCGGAGACCAAAACGGTGAAATTGTGAGTTTAGCCGACATCGCCGGGAAAATCCTCGTCGGCGAAATAATATTGCTCGGTATCGCAACGCTGCTGTTTGTCGGTCGATCTGGGCTCAAACACGCACGTGAACAGTTTAGAGAGCGCATGGTGGCTGTGTATCCCTATCTCGCTCTGCTCATCGGCGTTCTCGGGGTGAATAAAGTAGCTCGTGAGTTCGGTCCTGAACTGTCGTGGCTTCTCGATTGGAATATCACAGGCTTAATCCACGCCATTGAAGGTGATTTCGTCGGCAAAGTACAGATGTTTGCAACGCAGGAGCTAACGATGTATTTCTCGTTCATGTACATCTACGGGTATATCTTTTTGCTCGTCTTCCCGTTCATTGCTTATTTCGCGCTACCGGACGATCGAGCCTTGAAGGAAACGGCGATCGCTTACGCAGCAAACTATGCTATAGGTCTAATCTTCTATGTCCTTTTTGTATCATATGGGCCTCGAAACCTAATTCCAGACCTCGTTAGTCCACTGCTTTACTCGACATATCCTCAGTCACAGATCTTAACAGGAGAAGTAAACGCAAACACAAACGTTTTTCCTTCGCTACACACGTCACTATCGATTAGCGCTGCAATACTCGCGTACCGAACTCGCAAAGAATACCCTGGTTGGGTAATTGTTGCACTTCCAACTGCAGTGAGCATTATTATTGCAACCATGTACCTGGGAATCCACTGGGCAACAGATGTCGTTGCAGGGACAATTCTGGGGATTGGTAGTGTCCTTATCGCCACACGGTATGTGGGGAATGAGAGGTTGCCGATACAAATCAGAACCATACTGAAAGACTATTTGCCGCGGTGACATCCTCCCACCGTGAACGGCGAGATTCTCTCGCTGATAGTAGTTTGTAGTGCATACCCGCGTCTTCAGGCCCGGATCGAACGATAGGACCGACCGATACACTGCCATCGGTTGCGAGCCCGGATATCCTACGGCGGTACGTTTTAGCGGCTGTAGTTCGTGCTTCCGTTCGCTACTCCGGCGGAGAGAGTTATACCAGAGAACACACATATGCCGATGACTCGGTCGGAGATGGGGCCTGTGTGACCGGGCCACAGCCTATCACGGGAGTTAAACCGAGAGGTTCCTCCAGTATGCTGCTGGTTCCTGTGAGAGTGCGGGCTGAAACCTCGAAGGGAGCTGGCCGATATCCCATGGTGGATTCCACGTCGTTTACGGCGTGGAGGAGGTCAATAAGCGTCTATACTGCCTGTTTCATGCCGCTAACCTCCAAGTTTCGGACAATCATCCCGACCTGAAGGGCGAGGCTTTCCCTTCAAATTTTCCACACCGACATAGAAGATTTTGTTGTATCGGAATGACAATACCAAACATGGTAAAAGATAACAAAGAACAGATAGACACACACACCACGTTTCCAGTGAAATGGCGAAAATAGGTGGGATGGGTGCAGATGAAACAGAGGGTATGGGAGAAGAAATGCACACAGATTATTAAAATTCAAATTATGATTACCGACGAGAATTGCCATAGACTTTGAAGATTCTCGAATAACAAGGTAACGGTAGCTACTCAGGTTAGAAAGGAGAAGAGTCGAATAATCGAACAGTTTGGGCCACGCTAAACAATAGGAATCACTCCGATATGAAGATTGAGCACACCTCGTTTCCAGTGAAAACACGTCTGCTATCCGCTGTCCGGTAGGTTCAAGACATACCCATGGATTTACAAATCATCTTCCATTCGTAGTATTACCGTTATAGAATTTCCCGGATATTTATGACAGAGAAAAGAAATGAGTTGGTGGCATTAATGAGAGATAGACTGTGAAGGACAGTGAATTTCACTGGAAACGAGGTGTCCCCCTGGAAGAGATTGGAGCCCAGTACTCTTCTACACCCGAATTTCACTGGAAACGTGGTCTCTGTTCCTCAAACAGGCGTGTCATCTACCCCGGCCTAAAAGCCGGGATTCCCTCGCTGTTTAAAGATGGCAGTACCAGCAGAATATTCTACTCTATAGACAGGAATTGAACTAGTACTCGTAGTGAATTACGCAAAGAACTCATATCGAAACTATGTTCTAAAATATTTGGAATGGACCACGAATTAGGTGCTGTCTCCTTGGGTTCGTGTGCAAATCACTACAAGACCCCGTGACAAGGTCACGGGTTGTATTAATTGTGATTAAGTTAATGGACTTTTACGTGGTAATACTATAAATAACATACGATACTCCTTGCTCATTGCGTTTACCACCTGAGACAAAAAGCGGCAAAAGCAACCGTGTTCTCACAACTTTGCTCACCTTTTTCCATCATTTCACTGGAAACGTGGTGTGTGTCTCACCGATCTTCTCCAAATTCTACAGAGGGAACAAGGCGAGTGCCTCGGGGCTTGACCCCGAGGGTGAAGCCGACACTTAGACGTGTTCTGTCCGTTCGATATACCGTTCAATCGTATCGGTTGAAACTGTTCCTGCCGTTCCGATGTAGTACGACCGTTCCCAGGAGCCACCGCCCCACAGATACCTTTCCAAGTATGGTTCGTGCTGTTCCCACATCTCCCGAGCCGTGATGCTCTTGACTGTCCGTACAATCTCGCTCGGCGCGTGCTTCGGATGAGCAGAGAGAAACAAGTGTACGTGGTCGGGTGAGATGTGGAGTGACAGTATCTCGTAGTCGTACTCGTTGCACACGTCTCCAAAACTCCCTTCCAGCGAATCCTCGATTGGTTCGAGAAGTGCGTGGCGGTATTTCGGACATCACACGAAGTGGTAGTTGACGTTGTACACGGTGTGGTTTGACCGCTTCTCGCCCATATCAACACCACAACACCAACACAATTAAGTATATACAAAGGATATACCTTTGTATGTCGAACCGTTTTGAAATCGACGGCGAGGAAGTTCTCGACGGAGAGGTCAAACCGTTCGGGAACAGCGCCCACGTCACCGTCCCCAAACGCTGGCGCGGGGCCGACGTGAAAGTCGTCCGAACCTCAGAACCCACCGAGCAAGACAAAGAATGACCGACTCACAGGCCCTCGTCAAGACTCTGGACTTCCAACTCGATATTCAGAGTGACAACGAGGGCCTGTTGTACGAGGCCACGCTCGAAGCCCGCTCAGTGTACAACGAAACCATCCGTCTTGCCAAAGAAGGCGTAGACTGGGACGTGATTCCCGACCGGGTGGCTGATGATGCCAACCTCGTGAAGAACACAACTCAGCGCGTCGTTGCAAAGGCAATCGGTGCGATGGAAAACTACTATGAGTACGACGACTTCGGACTCCCGAGTCACACCAAGGACGGCGCGTACCCGCTTCGTGCGAACTACGAGGAGGGGTACAACCTGTCGCTCGCCGACGACGGCGATGTGGCGTTCCGCATCAGCGCGAAGCCGTACAAGCACGTCAAGGGCGTCCTCAAAGGGAGTGACGCCCACCTCGAAGTCCTCAAGACCGCACTCGAAAGCGGCGAGTGGAAGATTGGGACGGCGGAAGCCCTGTTCCACAACGAGAACTCCGAGTTGCACGTCAATGTCACCAACACCGAACAGACCGTTCGAGATAAGCAGGACTCACGGACGGTCATCGGCGTGGACGTGAACGAGGACAACGTGGCCCTTGCTGCACTCTCCGAAGACGGCGTTGAGGGCACGTTGGTCATCGACTTCCCCGAAATCAAGTTCGAGCGTCACCGCTACTTCACGATGCGAAAGCGCGTCCAGAACGCGGGGAAGGACAGTATTCACGACACGCTCGAAGGGTGTGAGGAACGGTTTGTCCGCGACCGACTCCACAAAGTGTCTCGGCACATCGTGGAGTGGGGCCGTCAGTTCGAGAAGCCGTGCATCGTCTTTGAAGACCTCAAAGAGATGCGCGACAGTATCGACTACGGAACGCGGATGAATCGGCGCTTGCACCACCTCCCGTTCCGCGCCCTTCAGTTCTATACGTCGTACAAGGCGTCGTTCGAGGGGATTCCGACCGTGTGGATTAATCCCGAGTACACCAGCCAGCGGTGTCCGACGTGCGGGCATACGGAGCGAGCGAATCGCAACAAGAAGCGGTTCAAGTGTCGGGGCTGTGGGCATCAAGACCACAGCGACCGAGGTGCAAGCGTCAACATCGCCGTGAAAGGCCTGAAGAAACTCGATTGGAATGTGCCTGCTCTCAACAGCCTTCCCGTTGTTCGGAAGGTGCGACGGCAGGCATCGGGGGCTGTGGACGCCCCGACCGTGACCCATCCGACCGTCCGAGGCTATCAAGCCGATGGTTGAGTGGGAGTGTCCTACTAAACCACGGGAAGCCTCGGGGCTTGACCCCGAGGCAGTTCACGTTATCCGTTTTCCAGAGTCACTGGTTATTATTGGTTACGGGAATTCCCGGAACAGTAAAGAGATTTCACTGGAAACGTGGTGTCTATGAGCGACGTCAATCCGAACGATCTCTTTTCCCGAGAGGATCTCATTTTCGAGAAAAAGGAGCTCCTTGAAATTAACCACCTCCCTGCTCACGGACGCATTGTCGGACGGGATGACGAGATCTCCGCACTCGCGAACGCGCTCAATCCTGCGCTGTTCAGCCAATCACCAAGTAACGTCTTACTGTATGGGAAAACAGGAACTGGAAAATCACTCTGTGCAAAACACGTTTCTCGCCGCCTCGTTGATGAAGCAGACGAAGAAGGAGTTATCGTCGGTGTCGCCTATGTGGATTGTGCACAGGACAGTACCGAAACGCAGGCTGTTCAAACAATCGCGAGTGCAATCAATTGCTCGGAAACCGAAGTTTCTATTCCCGATAAGGGGATTTCAACTTCTACATACTACAAACGTCTGTGGCGAATTCTTGATGAGTTGTACGATGTAGTCATTATCATCCTTGACGAGATCGATAAATTAGAGAATGACGATATTCTGATGCAGCTTTCGCGTGCGGGAGAAGCAGGAAAACTCGAGCGTTGTAAACTGGGCGTTATTGGCATTAGCAACAAAATCAAATATAAAGATCGGATGGACGAACGCGTCAAATCGAGTCTTTGTGAGCGAGAGTTTGTCTTTCCACCATATGACGCAAATCAGCTACGTGCTATTATGGAAGCCCGAAGTGATGCATTTAAAGAAGGCGTTCTCGAACCAGGAACGATTCCACTTGCAGCTGCACAGGCCGCTCAAGAACACGGGGACGCACGCAAAGCAATCGACATTCTTCGGTATGCAGGAGAACTCGCCCAAACGGAAAGCGCTGATACAGTTCGAGAAGAGTACGTCAAAAAGGCGCGTGAACGAGCCGAAAATGACCGTTTTCGAGAGTTAATTCGGGGCGCAACACCGCACTCGAAATACGCGCTCCAAGCACTTGCTATCCTTTCGCTCGAAAATCCAGGCGTAGATGCGTTTCGAACGAGCCGAGTTTACGAAATCTATGAACAAGTCTGTCGGCAAATGGATAGCGATCCACTCTCAACTCGACGCGTTCGTGACCTCCTTCGTGAACAAGCGTTTTTAGATGTTATTGAACAAGCTCGACAGAGTGGAGGAAGTGCAGAAGGTAGCTATACTGAACACCGACTCCTTGAAGACCCAGAAGTGGTTAAAAAGGTTCTCACCAGTTGAATTCACGGTACTTTTTGTGCTGTCTGTGCTCGTCGAATCCCGAAATATCTCTTTATGATGGTTCTACAGATGTTATCGACTTCCAAAATGAATAATAAAGTTCACTGGGTGCGTTCCTATAACTGAGATCTACAATGTTGCAGAAAGTAGCACGGACGATGGTAAGATTACCTAATGAGATAATTCTCATATGGAGATGGTAATATGGCTCTCTTTGAATTAGCAATTCTGTTTGTCATTCTCGCGGTTCTTGTCTATAGTATTGGTGCGTACGGCATCGATGAGCTGCCACCGGAAACTGCACGTCTACTTGCTATTATATTCCTCATATTAGCAGCTATTTCCATGTTATCTGGTTAGACAGTGACTATCTCTCAACAGCGAGAGAATCCCGTCCTGAGGCCGAAAGCCGAAGGGCGGGCGTGAATCGCGTAAGCTCTATTCCGCAACTACCGTCGGTGGCCGGTCGGATATTCACTTTCACTCCGGCGTTCGACCGATTCGCGTCGATGCTCAAATACAAAGCCGAGGTCGAAAGTATCGAAGTCGTTCGGAAGTCCGAGCATGATACCTCAAAGACGTGTTCCGCCTGTGGGACGAAGGACGGAAATCAGCGCATCGAACGCGGGTTGTACGTCTGTGACGGCTGTGGTACCGTCTCCAACGCCGACGTTAACGGGGCCGAGAATATCAGACGAAAGGTACTCCCGAATCTCCCCTATGATGGGGGAGATAGGGATAACGGCTGGATGGCACAGCCAGCGGTCCACCTGTTCGACCGTAGCGAGGGTGCTTTCGCCCCGCGAGAACAGGTCGTGGACCGCGAACCCTAATATCCCAACGCGGTACCGGGAAACCCCGGCGTTCACGCCGGGGAGGATGTCATGTATCGATACTTGGTTTAGCTTCTGTTTTCGGTTCGTGATCGTGAATAGTTCCATCTTCAAGTCGAACAATAGTGTCGAATCGTGGTTGCAATTGCATATCGTGGCTAATGACTACTAATGAAGTATCTGTAGTATCCTGTAATCGGAACAGGAGATCCAGCACTTGTGTGGTTGTAGTTGGGTCAAGTTGTCCGGTCGGTTCGTCGGCGAGTACAATATCCGGTCGATTCGCTAGTGCCCGAGCAATTGCGACACGTTGTTTTTCACCACCGCTGAGGGTTGCTGGGTACTGATCAGCGCGGTCAGCAATTTCGAGCTCCGTAAACAACGTTTGAAGCCACTCTTCGTCTCGCTCTCCGGCATGATCTTGGGGGAGTGCCGCATTCTCCCAGGCAGTTAGGTCGTCAATGAGTTGGAAATCCTGGAAAATGAATCCAATTGTTTCTCGACGAAGCCGTGCTCGCTTTCGCTCCGAGAGAGCTGCTGTTTCTTCATTTGCGATTCGTACAGTTCCACTCGTTGGCACATCGAGAAGGCCAAGAATGTTGAATAATGTTGTTTTACCAGCGCCACTTGGGCCTTGAACTAAAATTTGTGTATTTGCAGGAACAGATAGTGATGCATCAGAGATGATCTCTTGATCCCCACGTACAACACGGATTGATTCAGCCTCTAATACGTTCTCTGACATTACTGGATGTTCGTGCTGTATCATACTAAGTTTCCTCCCTAATCATCTCCATATTTGGGGGGATGACGTACCGAATTATATCTGCTCTCGCTGGTCATCTTCTTGTTCTCACCAATCCGAGTCTGTGTCTTGGAATCGTTTCCCTTCTGTACTACTGCCGGCGGGGCATACAGATACGGTACAGCAGCAATGATCGCGCTAAGACACATTAGTACAAGAGCACTACCGACAGCAAGAGCGATGGTTGAAAGTGGTATTTGTGTTGAAAGCCGAAATCCGAAGATAGTGAACAAGCCGAAATGAGAGAGTACGCGAACGGTTGTGAGACCGGCAATAAGCGCAATACTGATGGCAGGAATTGAAATCCGAAATACATCTGCTAAGAGAGGACGAAGCACTTGCCATCGTGTTGCCCCGGTCGCCCGATACACACCTACTGTTCGGCGACGGGCGTGGACTGCTTGTGCGAATGTCGCTGTTGTCCCACCAATTGCAGTCATGCCTGCTAATACAGCCATTGTGAGCAGTAGTAAATCGAAATTACCGAATACTCCTTTGATTGCCTGTCCCAAACCTGAACCACGGGAATATTGAGTATCGTGTGAAAGTGTAGAAAACAGCCTGTCATCACCATGGACAGTATACGTAACAGATGATAGTTGTTCTCCGTTTGATACGACCTGAACAGGATATTTGCCAGGCATTGTTTTCTCTGTTGTATCACCGAATTCCATGGATTGTTCTGCCATGCCAAATGGCTCAAGTGTGATTGTCTGTGTGATTGTCTTTGCTGGTGTTACAAATGCGATCTCCCGCGTTATTGTTCGATCCCAGGGATTGACGAGAGTCACTGACGCTGTTGGCTGTGTGAATACACCTGCAGTCTTTGGAGAGACGTCGACCGTTGCTATTGGTTGTGGAACTGCATCGGCAGTAACACGAATTTGTGATGTATTGACTCGATCTCCTTTTTGAATAGTAAGATTGTAAACGCCCTCTTGGTCTGGCATGCGAACCATTGCAAGCCCATTTTGAGTCGTCTGATTAGTATGATTATCAATCTGAACGGTAGCAGCAGAAACATTGTCTCCATTCACAGTTTGAACTGGAATCATCATCTTTGCGTTCGGAGGTGCAGTTTCAGGTAGTGGTGGGATAGCGAATGGTGCACGTCGATAGACGGTTACTTGCTGTGAATATGTACCAACACGAAGGGTGTGATTTCCGAGGTTCTGTACTGTGAGATTTATTGTCACATCACGCTGCTCATTCTGATCAAGCGTCACCGTTCGTGATCGGGTGGTATTTCCAATCGATGCTATCACTTCCCGAGTTTGTCTTGTCTGACCAAGATTCTGAACCGATATATTGACTGATAAAGGCTGTCCAGCCACCGTCGAAGACGGTGCAGAGACGCCACTAATGGCAATTTTATTCGCCCTGGTTTGTGTTGAATCTGTTAGTTGGGTTCCGGTCCCATCAGTACGAATGAAATGAACAATCCCAGGCTTTGTTGAAAGATCGTGAGCAGACGCGAGTGGGACGATAAGTTGGTCATCTTGTATTCCTTTTGCTTTAAATGTCCCAACGACGGTTACGTGGGTAAAAGCTGGTGACGTCGCACCTCCAAGCGTAATTCGTTCTCCGAGATTGATGTTCAAAGTCTGAGCGAGATCACGACCAATCACGGCTTCGTGTTTTGTATTCGGCGTTCGGCCGGCTGTTAATGTTGCATTTGATACCGCTGCAAACGAACTATAGTTTGCTCCACGGGCAAGATATGGTTGACCATTGCGAACTTGTGCAATGAGGATCTCGGGACTTGCAGTTACACCCTGGTTTCGAAGTAAGTCAGCATATCCAGTATCGATTCGACTTGCCATTGGATACTCTGCGTTTGGTTCCGTAACTGTTCCTCCTTCTGTGGCTGCAAGCGGTGCAAGGGTTCCAACAAGTGCTCCGACGAGGATAATGATCAGGACAAAAATGGTGAGAACGGTCGTAGCAGGAAGAAAAGCTCGCCATTCGAGGATCGTTGTATCAGCAAATTCTACGACGTCTGATTTTAACCCATTACCAATTTCTCTATCTGCTATCGAATTAAAGGCTTGTTGGAGTCGAGCAGGCGGTGTAATAATCGCCGGCCGCACGGCAAGAATGCCAGCACCAATCCCAACAAGAAAGAGAAGAAAGAGGCTTGGAAGAATTATTTTGAGCACCTGTGGTGTGACGGTTGGATCTAGTGAGATCGGAAGTCCAACACTAATTGCGATATTTATGACTACTCTTGTAAGTATGACTCCAAGTGCATAGCCGAGTGCAATTCCCGTTGCTGTAAGTAACCCAGCTCTGACCCCGAATATTGTGTATATCTGCCGTGGATTGCCTCCGGTTGAACGGATTACTTCGATAGCTTGCAATCGATCACGAACGCTCATTCGAGTGATATTATACACAATAATGAGGGTGAGTATACTTCCGCCAATGGTAGCAAACCCAAGAAGATAAAGCACTTCCTCCATTCCAACAGTAAAATATTGATATACTGATGGACTGACTGTTCCGACATCTAGGGATCGAGTTGAACTATCAGACTCATCTGGTGATGTTTCGATAATATATCCGCCTGTAACACCTAATGAGCGAACCGTCGATGGATCACCGATATACCATGTTTGTGGAAAGATTGAATCACTCGAACTATATGGTGATACGGACAGTGTCTGCGTTGAATTCGCCCCCTTGAATTTCTGATGTGCTTGCGTCGCAACGGGTCCTTTGAGGGAAGCGTTTGACGGTGCTGGAGGGATTCGAGCTGTTCGCCAAGAAACAGAGAGATTTTCAAGTACACGTGGTGTCTTTTTTGGAATCCCGATTACATACTGTGTTGTCCCGTTCTGCTTTACAGTGGCGGCAGGAAGAAGGATATCATCGTTCCCAGCCGATGTCGCCGCATCAGAGTATGAAGTATAATATGTTGCATCCATCGAATTGGTATACTCTGAGGACCGTGCTGTTGTTTGATTGCTTGCGGTAACTAAGAGGAGCGTTGTTCCGACAAGAAACGCAATGGCTACCGCAATAACAACAATTGTTAGCCTGTCACGGCGTGACCACTGTGTACAAAGTGTCCATCGGTACCCCATTCAGTTGTTACTGAACTATTTGACTGTCGTCACACCCAAAGGTATGAGCAACCTGAAAATCCGATAACCAACTCAATCCAATTTAGTATTCTTTCTTAAGAGAGATATTTGATTATATGGCCCTGCCTACTATCATAAAGACTATGACTTGAATTGTTTGAGATCATCTATTTCTACCAAAACATGGTCGTTTACCGCCTTCACTTTTGTAATTGGTATTTGAATAGTTCCGTTTTCATTTGTCCATTCTTGGTTGTATACGTCCGATCCTTCATTTGGATTGATGACTAAATTTGACAACTGTCCTGTTTTGAAGTTCATCGTAATATTTGTTAGTCTTCCAATTGCGACTCCATTAGTACTTGAAACATCCATCCCGATAATATTCTCGATGAAAATATTTGACATAGACGATGTTATAGAGAGCAACAAAATAAATCCATGGTATTTGGAATGTTATCCAATTCTAACTCATTCTTCTTGGTACTGATTTTGGAGTGACGTAACTACTCGTTCAGTTCGCTCTTGTTCCCATTCCGGATGCTTTTGTTGAAGATATGAACTCATTGCTTTAGCATCCATCTTATGTGATCGTCGATGTTTTGGGTCGGCTCTGTTTGGTAATCGCGACTTTATTTTCTCCGCATGGAACCCCCATACAATAAGTCCAAAGATTCCACTACCTCCAAAAAGAATCTGTACTGCTGCAGAATTACGAATAAACAGTACAGCTGCCATAAGAGGCGGGAGCTGTTTTGTATGTGACGTGTCTAACAGAACGTTCTCATGCGTACTGACAAGGTTGTGAACAAATTCCTTGTTCCCCGACCGTTCGAGCATAGAATTAATGAATACACTGGGATCACTTACTAAGACAACTTGTCCCTGCCCAACTGAATGCGTTGTGACAACTGAATGATTAGCAATCGTTTCATTATTGTCAAGCTTTGAGTTCGATGTTGTATCGAGATACGCGTATCCTGATGATTGTACTATTGCACTCCCATTCTGGGTCTGGATCGCAGTCCCATGATTCAGCGTGAGCGCTGAGACATTTTCTGTATATGAGTGATTTTCAACATTACGGGCGACGGGCATTGCCGGTGACTGATAGTTATACCGGTCATCACGAATGAGATGCCCATCGAACCGCGCATTAACACCTAATGACTGCACAAGCGGATTTGAATGCGTACCAAAGTCCTCCGCAATAACAAGTGTTCCACCATTTTGAACGAATTGTTGGAGATTTTGGCGTGTAGATGGATTGTATGGTTTATCTGGAGATAGAATAAACGCGATTGTTTCGTTTGGCGGGACAGAGTCATACTCTTCGACATCTCGTGCGACAGTGACTGCCGCGCCTGTAGCTTCTGCTTCAGCACTGAGCTTTGAACTCCCATCCCAAGCGGAGTTGTAAATACCAAATGATGCAGCTGATGTACTTGCAGCTGTGACCAAGGCGATCAGAGCAATACCAGTGAATACGGCAAGTATCATTTGTGGTCTGTCCCACGTACGGGGTGACTTCATTCTTCAAATCACTCCCGGTGGTAGGATTGCAAGTATTCGGCGAATGACAATATATGCAAATACCAGTAAACCAAGCCCGATTAACCATTTGAGGCGACGGCGCCATTGTGGTGTAACATAGATTGGTGCAGTTAGCTCTATCATAATGAGTAAACCGATTAGTGAAATAACGAAGAATAGCTCGAGGGTGAGCGCCTGCAGAACTGAAAGAATAACGAGCGCCCCAAGCATCCACATGAGCTGATAATGAATAAATTGGCGGCTCTGCTGTGTCGGCATTTAATTGAACTAACGAAAGTAGGCTTACTAAAGTATCGGTTTTTCAAACGAAGTGCGAAGAAGCTAACAAAGCGGATTGCGTGGTCGTACCTATGTGGCCCTGGGGACATCTTGCAGCAGGTTACTTGCTCTATTCCGGTTATTGTTCAATCCAATTACAGAACCGACCTACAGCAATACCCGTTTTTGTTCTTGCTCTTGGTACGCAATTCCCGGATATAATTGACAAGCCACTTGCCTGGACGTTCGGGATTCTCCCTACAGGTCGATCGCTTACTCATTCTCTCTTTTTTGCTGCTCTTCTGCTCGGATGTCTCTATTATTTCTCTCAAAAAACAAACCATCGCGATATTTGGCTTGCTTTTACGATTGGATATCTCTCCCACCTACTTGCAGATGCAGCTCTCCCACTATTAGAGGGTGAAACTGCCTACGCAAACTTTCTTTTGTGGCCAGTTCTTTCTACACCGTCATATGAAACAACTCCAAGCTTCGTTGCCCATTTCACAAGTATTGAATTCACCGGGTTTTTTGCATTTCAACTTCTTTTAGTCGTTGTCGCGATTGTCTTTTGGATTCGTGATGGATTGCCTGGGCTACAGCTCTGGCAAAAAATTTCGCATATTCATCAGAGCCGAAATTAGAATCCGTTACAACGTTCCTGGCCACCCGTCTCCTTTTATGACATCCTCGCCCGCCGTAAACAGCGAGGATCCCTCGAAGAGGAAATTACGGTTGTGCGTTTCCTCGGGAACGAAGGACGCTTTCGCGTCTTCCCTCAATAGGTCTCGTCCAATTCTGACCGAGGACGTGGTTTATAATGCGTAGAGTCGTGTCAAAGCGGCCTTCCCACCCATGTTCAATGGGCGTGTCACCGGGACGGAATGCCGTCCATCCCTCCACGACAGGGTATTCAGACTGCTGGGTACCACCAGTAGCGTCAGACGACCCGTAGGCCAGGACTTGGTGGAGTGAGCATTGATTTTCTTACTACACGGCGAGTGGATGAAAAGCATTGGTGCGGTCAAAAACCGTGTTCGCCAACGAGGGAACGTCGGTAGTAGAAAAACAGTGGGAAGACGCTTAATCTTCGCGTTCGTGGAATATCTAAGCTTGCTATCGTCGGCAGTTGCTGAATACGGTGTCGGATTCATCTCCCGCCCTGAAAGACGGATTTTTCCCCGAATCTACGTCAGGAGTTGGTTACCGATCCGAGTACCATTTCCGTTTTTGTTCACTACCTTCGACTTCTTCCAATTGATTTTTGGCATCATCCAATTGCTCTTCTAATGAGTCAATCTCTTCACCAAGTGTTTGAATTGTCGCGTGCAACAATCCAGCGAGTTCCCGACCCTCCTGTGTAGTAGCTTGGACAGCTAACTTCTCATTTACCTTTTGTAAGAGCTCTTCCCGAGATTCAGACATTGTGCTATGATTAGAGAGTGCAATACTAATTCTTTATTGTTGTTTTTTATTAATTGCGAATATGTTAACTTTCACTGAACTAGCTGTGTGTCTATCTCTTGAAAATACATCTGATTGGTATATTTTTGGCAAATCATATTGGAAATTGATTAGCAGACCGGAATTCCCTTGTAGGAAGCCCCGCCCTTTAGGGCGGGTGAGGATGTCACTGTTCTGCTTCCAATTGATTTAAGATATCTGGTTCGAAAACGATACCAATGACTTCGCCCGCAGCGATCCATGATCAAATCATCAATGAAGTCGATACCGTCCTTCTTGGCAATGAAGATATTATTGAGGGCCTCTCCATTTCACTTCTTACACAGGGTCATGTTTTATTGGAAGGCGTTCCTGGCGTTGCAAAGACAACAATTGCAAATCTGTTCGCCCGTGCAGCGGGTATTGAGTCAACTCGAATACAACTGACTCCTGATTTGCTTCCCGCTGACATTACTGGAACACATATTTATCGAGAATCGACCGGTGAATTCGAATTACAAAAAGGACCGGTTTTCTCGAATCTCGTTATTGCTGACGAAATCAACCGGGCAACACCAAAAACACAAAGCGCGCTCTTAGAAGCAATGGAAGAGCGCAATGTCACAATTGAAGGGGACACGTTACCGTTGCCGACTCCGTTCATGGTGGTGGCAACACAAAATCCGATCGAAATGGAAGGAACGTACCAACTTCCAGAAGCACAGCGAGATCGTTTTCAGCTCAAACTCACTGTTGAGTTACCTGATGAAGAGACGGAACTCGCATTGATTGATCGATTTGATTCACAGCCGAATCTCAATCCATCACAGATCTCACAAGCGATCACGCTGGAAGACCTGACTGCTGCACGATCGGTAGTTGATCAGGTTCACATCGCTGAAGAAGCAAGACACTATCTTCGAGATTTGATTGCTGCAACGAGAACGCACAGCGACGTTAAACATGGGGGGTCACCACGAGCTACAATTGCATTGCTAAAGGCGTCGAAAGCCCGTGCAGCGATCCATGGGCGTAATTATGTTATTCCAGACGATATTAAACAGCTAGCGATGCCCGTTTTGCGTCATCGTATTGTTCTCAGTTCTGAATCAGAGTTGGCTGATCAAACACCTGATTCTATTATTGAAGAGATCCTGAATTCGGTTACGCCTCCTGGAAGTGATTCCGGCACCGAGTTCAAAGCAGAGGATAGAACTGATACTGAAATACAGAATCAATTACCGCATTAATTGAACGCTCTCGTTTTCTATATTCTCCTGTAAGTACATCAGTTCATAAAGGTGCGGACAGTGGTTCGCTAATGGGATTTTGATAGCAAAACTAGCAAAATTTATTTTGCTGATTTTGCTGGTTTTCCCAGATTTCCCAGATTTCCCAGCTTTTCCGATTGACGTGCTTCGTTCCTTTCAACCATAGTTCAAATAGACTACAAGCTTGTCGTTTAGCTGAATTGCAGGCGGTAAGTCCCCTTATGGAGTGAACGGAGCAAACGGAGTAGAGAGGCGCCGACAAATGCCTTCTGTGCCACGTCTGTGGACTGTCCCAATATCCGAGTACTCATAATAAAATGGTGGACCAACAATTGGGGTCAAACGAACTATCCGTGTCGAGAAACTGTATTTTCAGTTCCTTTGTTATGTATCTTTGTTTCCTTCACCCCACGAACAGGTGACTAAATAATCACTCCGTTCATCTTCGACCTCGACTGCTTCGACCGTTACTGGTTCTTGCAACTGATCAGCAAGGCCTGAGCCAAGAAATGACGAAACTGGATGGTCCAATCGCGTGATTGAACCGTAGGTACTACCTGCAATACTGACTGTAATTTGTTGTCCGGGTTCTATGTTTTCAACACTGGCGTTATCTACTAATTCGAATCCGTGAGTCAATGTTTCAGCAAGCTGGCCAGCTAAGTCATCAAGCTCCGATGGAAGATCACCCGTCATCTTCTCGAATTCAGTGAGTAATGCAGCACCAGAGGGATATAGTGACAGCCCATGTTCTAACTCATTTTCTGTGACGACAAGCACAGAGCTGAGCGCGTCCGTATTTGGAAGTTGGTACCGTGCGTGTTGCGGGCGAAACAACCGAATATCGGCAAACGATTGCGGTGATGCTCCACTATTGGGGACATAGATGGTTGTATCTTGAAGTCCAAGTTCGGCACTGAGGGCTTCATACGTTGTTGCAAAAGCAGAATACGTTCGCTCACCAATTGATGCTGGTACGACCTGCTCGGGTGTTAAGTAATAGGTGAGAATCGCACCGAAGCCACCACAGCCAGCCAGCGCTAAAAGAACGGTTTGGGACTCCGGAAATAGGAATGCGCCAAGGCCACAAATAAGACCAATAGCGGCGAGTCCAAGGGCAGTATTACGATACTCGACTTGTTTGGATCGTCGATAGGCTGTTCGAAGCCGAGTATTTTCCTCCACTAAAATATCGAGTTGAGCCTGCAGGTCTTCAAGCTCTGACTTTGTTACAGTTTGGTCTGAACGGTTTTTTTGATCGTCGCGTAGCGTCTGTTCTTGTTTACTCATGTGCACCCTCAACTGCGCCGACAGCTACCCGTTCGTATCGATGCATACTATATGCAATTATCCCAAGAACGCAGAGTAAAACAATACCGATCTCGCCTTCATCAATCTCCCATGTAATGCCGAGTAGTATCCCACCAACTAACAGAATCATGCCGATGATTGCAGCTATCAACCGTTTTGACGGATGATCTAGCACCATATTTGGGACAAGAAGTGCATAGAACAGACCGAGCTCAGCAAGCACAAGTTGAGAGAGAAGACCATCGAGCGAAAACAATGCACTGACTGCGATCTGTCCATATCCAACGGCATATAGCATTGGGCCAGCGAACCAAAAGACCACAAGTAATCCACCAGCAATCACTCCGGGGATCCCGTGAGCGAGAGTGAGCATACAGACTGTTGTTCCAATTCCGAGCGCACTAATCCATGTTGTATTCCAATTCATTGTTTGATTAACTTACTGTAGTACCTGTTGTTCCGATGACTGCTGGCTCTCTGCTGGGATATTCTCTAGCCGTTCTTTTGGACCAACTTCAAAGACAGAGACTCCATCAAGCTGGCTCAGTGACTGTTGGAGCTGTCCAAAATCAAGATAGCGTTGATAGGCGTCCTCGACCTCTGCAATACTCCCTTCCTCAAACAATACGGATGGAATCAAAAAGAGGGTAACAGAATCACTCCATTGTCGCGCTAATTTCACCGTTTCATACACTTCAACTCGGTTTGAATCATCGGTAACGAGTACTGCTTGGACGATCCCCGTCTTACTCTTTAGCTGTGATCTCACTGCTTGGTAAAGCGGATCTTCTTTCACGCGCTGTATGCGTGTACCTTTCGTATTTAGCAAGGGGAACAATTGCTTTGCAAAGAGTGAGGAACGTGATTGAAGCTGTTGAGATTTGCTATTTGCCGCTGTTAATTGCTCAATGGGGAATTGTGCGTTCGAATGTGTGCCTTTCGTGTCCGCTGATGTTTGATCATACAGATAATTCTGTAGCCGAATAAAGTGATTGGGTGTTGCCTTCGGCGGAAAATCGACTACTTGATCATCGGTTATGACCGTAAGCCCCAGTGATTCACTTGCGGTGCGAGCATGTGTAATATATTGCAACGCAACTTCTCGTGCGAAGTCGTATTTCGTTGTTTCTGCTGATCCTGCAAACATGGACTGGCGGTGATCCATGAATAGATATGTTTGTAGCTCGGCCTCTGCTTCAAAATCGCGGACGTGGGGGGTTGAAAGTCGTGCTGTTACTTTCCAATCGATACGCTGAGCAGTGTCTCCTGGTACGTATTGACGAACTTCAGCAGGTTCAAGTCCTGTTCCTCGCTCTCCATGTTTATGCTCTCCAAGACTAGATAATTGATGTTGTCCATCAGCACCGATTTCAGCTGATTCAACGCGATTTGGTGTCACCGTTACTGTGGCGGTTGACCCATGTTCAAATGAAGACTGAAAGAATCCGGCTCGATCTGTCAACGTAACTGTCGGCATGCGAAATTGCAAGCGTGTCGCGATGGGACAATGAAACGTCGCCGTAGTTTGTGTTTCGCTTTCATCAATTGCAACGGTAGCCGTGAGATCACTCGATCTAATCCCAGTGGCAATTTTTGGTGGCTGAGCTTCAATCTGTATTTCAACCGTCGTTGGTTTCGGGAGGCTCCCATGAATTACTACATCGACATCAGACTGTTCTGAAACTTGGCTTTGAACAGGCCGTTGTGAAATCTCTAAGCTATCCTTAATCTCTAAAACAGACAATAGGAATACGAATTGTGAAGACAGAAGAATTGCTCCAATTCCGCCTGCACCGATGAGAAGCAGTGGGGTCTTGAGAATCCATGCACCACCTGCGAGGAAACAAACTACCCCGACTCCAGCCCAAAAGCGGCGCGTTGGTTTCATGCTTGAAGATATGGAAACCGATAACGTTAATCTATTGTATTAGAACCACTCTTTCAATAAGTAGGGTGTGTCCTACCCTATCCAAATTGATTCATACCTGTCATTAATAAATATAGCAGATGAAAGGGGCTAAGTCTCACTTCGTTGAGGAATGAGTATTCTACCTGTTAAATAATTGCTTCATTGTAGACCCGTGAACGTTCGTGTCCTCCGGGCGGATTGACAGCGGACAGAGACTGGAGCACGATATACAACATTCTGATTCGTGGGTTGAAGAACGTTGAAGCGGGACGCTTCAAATCAATCCTGTAGAAACTACGCTCCCGACAGAAACCATATGGGCTTCTGCAAAACGCGTCATGGAAATAGGATGCCTACCTCCAACGCGCAGACTAGTTGATAGAATTTCAGGCGAGAATACCACGCCCTTGCGGGCGGGGATGAATCGCCGTCTTTGGTTACTTTCACTGTACGGTAAAACCTCAGGTGCTCTCCCCGCGTATTTCTCGGTGTCGAACCGAATGGTAGCACCCTTCGGTCATCGACAGTCCGAAAACTGGCAGTTGACTCGGTGTTTGCCACGGTGAAAGCCGAAATCAAATACGTAAGCCCTCGGACACGTAGACCGACACAAAACAACCACGTACCTCCGAGTCCCGTCCGTTCTCCGGACGAGATAGGAGTAACGGCTCCGTGACATAGCCAGCACCTCGTCGGGGTGCGACCCCTAAGAGACCACCGAACCGCCCATTGGTGGGTGTGGAAAGCCCCGTCGTTTACGACAGGGAGGATGTCACGCCGAGACCTCTTGCTCTATTTCCTCGACCATCTCGTCAGCACTCATCTCTGTCATTGACTCATCTACCAGTTTCAAGCGAAGTCGTGGTCGACCAACATCGATTGGTACTTTTTCTGTATCAATTATGCCAAGGTCTTCTAATTGCGTTTTTGTTCGAGAAAATGTCGCTTTGCTTGCAACGCCGACATCCTCTCCCCATTTGCTAATATCATAAAGCAATATTTCATTCTTTGCTGCAATTAGGAGACTGATAGAGACTTCATCAAGACTGCTTGAACTTTGAATTTCATCACGACTTTCAATAACTGTCATAAAGTCTTCTTTCGTTTCTGATCCGATTTCTTCTTCTAACGTTTCTTCTACTTCTGAAAGAGCTGGTGTACGGAAGGAGAAGTCATCGGAGTTTTCCCACACTGTCATCAATGTGTCACGAGCCCTTTCAACAAGATCTTCGTCTTCCGTACGCATTCCCTCTGTCCGGCCGTCAAGCTGGAGGAGTGAAATAACAGCATCTTCTAGGATCACCATCGAGCTTCTGTTGACATCTTCGGCGACCCGCACAGATAGTTTGTCTTGCTGGATGAGGTCTACTGCCTCGCTCGTCGTTATGAAATCCTCTGTCATCTCTTTAACTAATTGCTCTCTTGCAATGATCCGTAGTTCCGGGAGTTCATCTCCGTATTCAACGGCCGTTGTGATTGTGGTCTTAAGTTGCGAGTCGCTTGGATTCACAATCAATATTGGCTCGCTCGTTTCGTCGAACAGCTCTTCAAAAATTTCATCTACATTCTGGTCAAGTACGCTTGCTTGCGACATACTTTGACGTCCAGCACTAGTTACTTAGTTGTCCACAGGCTATTCGATAGAAGTCTTTGATTTCCCTTGATTATGCGCTTATTACTAACTTCTCATATAGTGCATAACCACACTACTCTATTTTATTTGCCAAAATATCTGGAACATTCCTTGGTTCACTTTGTTCACTCATTTCTGTCTAATTTCTTTGCCCTCTGATTATGGGATTTCTAAAGGAAAGGTATTTTCCATACGATCTCATTAACGGAAACTATGGCCCAAATTTCCACTCACCCAAAACTAGTCTTACTCCTTATCTTCTTGGGTGTTACTAGCCTTTCAGCCCCTGCACTTGGTGCTTCCCTTGCGCACGATACTGGTCATACACAAAATAGTATTTCCACTCCATTGGCTGCACAACAAACCGCAGGAACAACAACGCCAAATAATTCCAGTCAGCCACGCCATCAAGATCCATCAAAGGTTCAATCTGAAGAAGAGCTATCTGAGCTTGAGCAGTGGATGGCCGGTCAATTAAGTTCTCGTCTCGGAGATAGCACTGCTAAGCTCAGTCAAAGTGAGTATCAATCAGCTCGTTCTGTAGTTGGCGATCGATATAATAATTTGCTATCAAAATATGTCGAAGTTTCTGGTCGAACTGAAGGCACAAAAGATGACAAACGTGCCAAACAGTTCAAAAATGCACAAAATAACCAGGAAAACTATGCTGACAACGTTAGCGAATATCGTCAGACATATAATGAATATCAACAAGCTAAACAAAATGGAAACGATGAAAAAGCTCGTGAGCTAGCTCGACAACTCGAAAATTCATCTAATCAAATACAGAGAAACGGCCAAGATCTAACGCAAAACTATCAGAACCTTTCTAACTCCACCGATGCGAATTTCACTGCGGAAACCGATACGGTCGAGAATATCAACTCGAATATTTCTGATCAGCAAGCAGAAATCCGAGCAGCTGAATTCACTCAGACAGAACTTTCAGCTTCGGACGAATCGTCCGAGTCTTCATTTATAGATCCAATCATTGTGAGTGGCGAACTTGTAGATGAAAACGGGACTGCACTCGAAAATGAGACAGTTCAAATACAATTGGGCAACGGACGAGTGAATAATACAACAACAGATGAGGATGGTGAGTTTTCCTTTCTGGGCCGCCCGACACTGCTCCCACTTGGCGAGCAATCGGTGATGGTTCGACACGTCCCTAATGCATCGTCAATTTATCTTGGATCAAATGACACTATCCAGACAGATATACAACAGGTTGATCCAACAATTACTCTCTTTCAAAGCTCGAAACGCGCTCAGTTCAAAAAATCTGTCACAGTGAGCGGACGAGTTCATGTAGAAGATGTTAGTGCGAATGGTGTTCCTGTCGTAATAAGGAGTGGGCAAACCGTGCTTGGCGTAGTGAAAACTGATTCAGATGGTCGATTTACTCTTTCTGAGCCACTTCCTAAATCCGTTTTGCACGGTCAAAAACAGATTTCCGCTACAGTACCGCTTCGTGATCGAGCACTTGCATCAACGACAACAAGTGCACCACTTACCGTACAACCGACAAACACACGGATAAACCTCACGGGGCAAGCATTTGATCACCGCAATATCTCTGTTCAGGGGAATTTGACAACGGCTGCTGGAGTCGCGATTCCAAATGAAACGGTTGTATTTCGACATAATGGGTCACAGATTGGAACAGCAAAGACCGATAGAAACGGCACATACAACACACAAATTCACCTCCCTCCCAAGCTTGCAGAGAAGAAGGACAAATCGCAGCTTCGTCTTTCTGCGGCCTATGCAGGCAATCAAACCAGTCTGAACCCGTCGAATGCTGGCCTTACCGTTCAATTCGATTCTGAATCGTTATTTGATGGCTCAGCTTTAATCTGGATTAGCATTGTTGGTCTTCTTAGTTTTATTGCAATGAGTGGCTTTGCAATTCAGCGATCGGATTGGTTTTCTAAATCTGAAGAAGTGGACGATTCGGAGCAATTTATCGAGGAGGCTGTAATCGAGTCTGATACTAACGAGGAAGTGATAACTACAGAAGTAACCACCTCTCTATTGGTCGATCGCGCAAAAACTGCTGTAACAGAGGGTAACTTCCAGACCAGTATTGAAATGGCCTATGCTGCTGGCCGTCGCCATTTCTTGAGTGCTGATGACTCGATTTCGGAAGCTGGACAGACCCACTGGGAATTCTATCAAATGTGCGAAGATAAGGGCTTCTCTGACCGGCAACTTGAGCAACTGCATGAGTTGACACAGCTATACGAGCAGGCAACATTCACGACGAATATGCTATCCCGCGAGAGTGCTGAAAGAGCAATCGAAATTGCAAGCACATATAAGTCTAATAGAAAGTAAAACTCGTCATTCATAAGAGAGATGAATTGTCACAGAATGATTCGAAATGAGCGGTGATATTACTATTGTTTGATGATCGAATGTGCACCAATAAGCGCATTACGCAGGGACGTTGTTTGAATCTCTGTTTCCTTATCGATAATCGTATCTTCTACAATAGCGCCCTCAATCGTCGAATCTGGGAAAACAATTGAATTAGAAATAGTTGAGTCAACGATCTCGGCATTAGCCATTATATGGACATTTTCTCCGAGATCTGTTCCATTCACAGTAGCACTATCGGCAATGTAATTTTCTGTTCCGAGCTCCCATTGAACCGCTTCTAAATAGCTGTCTGGCGTGCCTATATCAAACCATGCTTCATCAAAGGTATATGCATATACGGATTCTTGTGATTGGAGCCACTGAATGAACCAACCTGGCTCATCCGGGTTGTTATCTTCGTCAAGATATTCCTCGAGCAAGGGCACCGTTGCTTGGGGGAATGCATAGCACGCGATTGAAACAAGTGTACTCTTTGGCTTGTCTGGCTTCTCTTGGAAATCAATGATCTCTTCTCCATCAAGCTCAACGAGGCCATACGATTTTGCCTGTTCACGGCTGTCGACATCATACGCTGCGAGCGTCGCTGCTTGCTGCTTCTCAAAATAATCGATAAAGTCACTGATTTCGAAGCTAATGAGATTATCGCCAGCAATAACGAGCAGATCGTCGCTAATGTTTTCTCGATCTACAAGCTGAGCAAGAGCTCCAACAACGCCAAATTTTTCGTTTTCGTTGGTGGTGTCTTCAATCGACAGCGTTGGTTTTTCAAAATCGCTCTGGTCGAGATGTTCACGGAAATCCTCTGCAAAGTGTTCATTTGTACTCACAAACACTTCCGTAATTCGATCGTCTGTTTCAAGTTCAGCGAATATTCGATCAATTACGGTTGAATCCCCTACTGGAAGAAACATCTTTGGCCGATTTTTGGTGATTGGCCACAATCGTGTTGCGTATCCGCCTGCAAGAACAATTGCTTTCATACAGTAGATGCTGTAGGTCGACTACTTATTAGTTTTGTACCCTCTCTAGATTATTATTTAAATAAATATGGCAAATGTCCAGATGATTTCTCACTTCTCAGAAGGAATCTGAAAAACAATGGTTAATCGCAGTCGAATGAGACCTATCTGTGAAGTTCGGAGATTTGGGATACAACTAATAATTCATTAGGACGCGCTGACGACCTCACTAAAACGGAAAAACAAAATGTTTGTTGCTATCTATTGTTCTCTGCGAGCTGCAAGGAACCCAACCCCAAGTAGTGCGAGTAGAGCGACCCCGATTCCAAATCCAGGCATTCCTTCCTCATTGGTTGTTTCTGACCCGTCGTCTCCATTATCGCCATCGGATCCACTACTGGAGGTCGTCGTTGTGGTCATGTCTCCTTCTTCGCTCGTTGTGGTTGTGTCTCCTTCCTCGCTCGTCGTAGTGTCCTCTTCAGTTGTCGTCTCTTCTGGGTCTTCCGGAACATCGATGTTCTCTGGATTCCCGAAGACGAACGTAACGTTCTCTATGTTAACATTCTGGACAATAACTCGGTATGTTTGCCCCTTTTTCGCGCCTTTCTCGGCCATCTTTTGTTTGACTTGCTTTTCGATGGAGTCCATTACCGCTGCTGATTCTTCGTCAGGGTTCGAAGAATCAACGTGGATGACGCGGTCTTTAACGGAAATCTCTCCGAGCTTGATGGTTTCGTCTGCTTTCTTTTTTGGGCCGACAACAAATGACCATTTATCGATGCTCAGTTTGTTGATCGTGACCATGTATCCGGGCTTGTCCGAATCCATCGATGACATCTGAGTTTCAGACGTCTGCATCGAATTCGGCATCTGCTTCGGCAGTTTCACCATCACATTCACGTTCTCAATGTGGATTTTCCTAATGCAGATACGAACTGTTTCCCCCTCTTTTGTATCTACATTCTTTTTCGCGTACGCCTCTGCCTGTTTTTTCGCCGGCATGGTCGCAAGATCGGACATGTCACCCGATTTCCCGAGCTTCTTCAGATCGACTTTAAACTTCTTGTCCTTAATAGTAACCGGGTCAACAAACACAGTACGATCCACGGAGTCATCTGGTCCAACTGTGAATGACCAATTGTGAACTGTCACCTGTTCTACCTGCAGATTGATCTTCTGCGGTTGTGGGTGTTTGTCTTTTTTCTCTTTGTTCTCTACATTTGTAGGCAGGCTTGCTTGCCCAACGCCGATTGCCGATATGAGGAGTATTCCAACCAGGAAAATACTCACTATTTTATTTTTGATCATTATTGTTTAATGGAATATCTCTCCCATTATTACCTCACACAAGAGTAAGACAACTTAACACTTATAATTTACCCAAACCTATTACAAATATGATCGTCACTTGGCATATTATGTTCACAATAAGTTAAAAGTAATAAATATACTATTGTAATTCCGTTGGTTCTGCAGTGAGAAATGGTACAACAGCGACAATTACACCGATACAGGACAAGACAAGTGCCCCTACGCCAATACCAAGGATCATAAACGGATTCACGGCCACATGCAGCTGTATTCCAAATACTGTCATCAAGCTACTGAATGATACTAAGTATACAGCTCCAAGCGCACTAAGCACAGCAATAATAGCGGCAGGGATTAATAACCGTACTACATCACCGAGCAATAATCTAAGTAGTTGTAACTGGGTTGCACCAGTAGCACGATAGATACCAATTGATCGGCGTCGAGCATGGACAACTTGCGCAAACGTTGATGTGGTACTTCCGATCGTAGTTAATCCAGCAAGGCCAACCATCCCAAATAACAATAATTTGAAATTTCCAAACATCATCTCTACTGCCTGGCCTAGTCCACTACCAGCTGAAAACTGTGTATTCTGTGCAAGTGTTGACCGAATTCGTTCATCACCGACGATAACATACGTGTCGCTTGCAAGTGTCGTCCCGTTTGATACGATCTGTACTGTGTACTTCCCTGGTGCAAATTGCTCCACAGATTCTGAGTCGGTTGATTCATCAAGTGTTATTCGTGTTTCACTTAGGTTGTAAGCTGGAATTGTTCGTGTTTGCGTGTGTGTCTGTAATGGAGTTACAAGAGAGAGGTTGCGAGTAAGCTCTGTTCCCCAGGGATTTGCAACGCGAATTCGCGCTTCTGGAGTAGTATAGACACTACCTTGCTGTGGCGTAATTTCTACATCCGCAAATAGCCGCCGTGAAGCATTCGGTGAAATCTTGACCTGTGATGTATGTACTCGTTCATCCTTTTGTACAGTAAGCTCGTAGGTTCCCGGATCACTTGGAAGTGTTATAAGCGCAAGCCCTTGTTCGTTCGTTGTTCGAGTGGTGTCCGCAATCGATATGGTTGCTCCTGAGATGTTCTTCTCTGTTATTGTCTGCACTGCAATTCCAACCTGTGATCCGGGTGGTGCTTTTTCTGGGAGGATCGGAAGGACAAGTGGTGAATGTTTGTATACCCGAAGTGGCTGTGAATATTGACCGACCTCTACGGTATGATTTCCTGGGCGAGAAACACTCATATTCAGTTGAATCTGCGTTTTCTCTCCTGATTGAAGGGTAACTGAACGCCGTTGTGTTTTATCTCCAACCGAGATACTCACCTGTCGGGTCTGCACATTTGTACCCGTATTTTCGACAGTCGCCGAGATTGGGATTGGTTGATCTAGAATTGCTGCTTCTGGAGCAGAGACATTGGTAATGTGTATCTTCTCATGTTGTCGATTACTATCCAAGTTTCTACCTTGATCATCAACCACTTGATCTGGAGTACCACCTGCTGTCCGAATAAAATGAACCGTTCCGGGTTTTGTCGAGAGTGTATGTGCTGTGGGAAGTGGGATGACGAGTTGGTCATCAAGCATTCCTGGCGCACGATATACGCCAACAATCATTACCTGTGTCATCGCAGGCGATGTACTGCCACCGATAATGATTGTTTCTCCAATTGTTTTGTTCAGCGTTTGCGCAAGATCCTGCCCGATCACAGCCTGACTCTCTGAGCGAGGTGGATGGCCTTTTAAGAGTCGTGCATCCGACACTTCCGCAAATGCGGTATAATTCGCTCCCCTCGCAAGATATGGTTTTCCATCAGCAACCTGTGCTACAATAATTTCTGGGCTTGCGCTTAGTCCCTGGTTTCGAAGTTCAGATGCATACTGACTATCGATACGACTCGCCATCGGATATGGTGCTTCCGGCTCGGTTACTGTTCCCGTTGAGGTTGTTGCCAGTGGTGCAAGCGCTCCAACGAGCGAACTTGACAAAATCACAATAAGAGCAAAGACGGTCAGTGTTGCTGTCGTGGGGATGAGTGTTCGCCATGAAAGAAGTCGGGGCTGTAATCGAAATTGAGTTGTTGGGAGCCATTGGGCCCGCTTTGAGATTGTTCGACCAGTAGTTTTCCACAGCCGTGATGGTGGCGGCAATACAACGCTTCTGGTTGCAACAGCGCCTGTAATCGTTCCGACGGCGCTTAGAAAAACCACGATTATCAGCAAGATCTGTGCGGATGATGCTGTGATAGTCGGGTTTAGTGAAACAGATAACCCAACCGAGATGGCGATATTCACGAATGCTCGGATTGCAATTACACCAATTGCATACCCCAAAATCGATCCAACGAAAGTTATGATACCTGCTCGGAGTGCAAATATCCCGACAATCCGCCGTGCAGTGCCACCGGTCGATCGGATAACTGCGATTTCGGTCAGCCGGTCCCGAACACTCATGATCGTTATATTGTGAATGACAACGAGAATTAGAATCCCAGCACCGATTGTCGCTACAAATAGCGTCTGAAAGATCTGCTGCATTCCTCCAAGGAAATATGAAAAAAGCGAGGGACTCATCGTCCCCTGTTGTGGCAGTTCCTGTTTTTCCGTAGTCGTTTGAACGAGAAATGCATCTGTCTCGCCAAGCGACTTCACCGATGAAACATTACCAACATACCACGTCTGCGGAAAAATAGAGCTATCTTCCGTATATGGGACGACTAGTCTGGAAATTTTCTTGCTTGATTGTGTTTGAAATCGTTGGTGTGTTGGTTCAGAAACGGAGCCACGGAAGCCAGCTGATGGTGGTGACGGAATTGTCGCATTCTTCCACGAAACAGAGAGATGCGTGAATTCAGATGGTGCGTTTTCCGGAATACCAACGACACGCTTTTCTGTTCCATTTTGTCTGATTGTCGTTGTCGGGAATACAAGCTCGTTTTCACTCTTGTTCCCTTGAGCAGTCTTGTATGAATCGTATTGCTGGACGATCATCGAGTCATTATCTCCCCCGGCTACCATCGCTGACTGCGCACTTGCTGCAGATAATAATAGTGTTGTACCAACAAGGAATGCAACTGTCACTGCAACCATAAGCACCGCTAGACGATCTCGTCGTGACCACTTTCGGAGGAGTACCTCTGTATAATTCATCTACTTACTATTCCATCATATAGGAGAGTATAGCAATATGGATATAAATACAACATTTGATGATTATAAATACAACATTTGATGATTAGGTCTCATATCCAATATTAACTAACCGCGTACTTCATTAATTGACTATTTCAATATATTTTCTTATATATCTAACGGCTCGTGAGAAAAGACAGACATTACCGGGAAGTTTTTATTATGGTAGTGCTCATGTGGAAATGAATGACTCGCGATGTTGACCCGAAACTCCTTCTTCCCCGGTCAATTCGTCGTCTTCCTGCGGATTTAGTCGCAATAGGAATTTTTGTCATACTTACAATTGCTGTAGTATTCATACCGGGGTTAAACAAAACTCCACTTCGAGCAGCTGTTGGACTTGCGTTTGTTCTCTTCCCACCAGGATATGCGTTTATTGCAGCGCTCTTTCCAGAAGGTACTACCCCTCGTACAGAGCAAGACGAATCGCTAGAGACTCAGCCGTCGCGTTTTGAATCTGGAATTGATGGTCTTGAGCGGGTTGCGCTTTCATTTGGAACCAGTATTGCCATCGTTCCCCTTATCGGCCTTATCCTCAACTTCACTCCGTGGGGAATTCGCCTAATTCCCATTGTCGTGAGTATTTCTGGATTTACGCTTCTCATGACTGCGATTGCGGCTGTTCGACGATGGAAACTCCCAGAGAACGAGCGGTTTTCGGTTCCATATATGCAGTGGGGCAGTGCTGCACGTTCCGAATTATTCGAACCGGATACACGAGCGGATGCTGCACTGAACGTCATCCTCGCAATAAGTGTCATCCTCGCTGCTGCGAGTGTGTCGTATGCCGTCCTGGTCCCGAACCAGGGGGAGTCATTTTCGGAGTTCTATTTACTGACCGAGAATGATGACGGCGAATTGGTTGCTGACGACTATCCTGCGAACTTCACACGCGGTGAGAGTAAGCCCGTTACCGTCGGTATTGAAAACCATGAATTCGAACGGACGAATTACACAGCAGTTGCGCTCTTACAGAACGTCACAAGTCAAAATAATTCGACGGTCGTCCGTAATGAACAGGAGCTACAGCGATTTCAAACGTCGTTAGAGCATAACCAGACGTGGCAGACAGAACACAATATCACGGCAACGATGACAGGCACGCAGTTGCGTCTCATTTATCTCCTGTACAAAGGCGATGTGCCACAGAATCCGACGGCAGACAATGCATATCGTGAACTTCATCTCTGGGTGAATGTGACTGCAAATGGAACGGCTCCAGCACAGACCCATCGCGGTCCGTCTCTATGAGGTGACGCAGTGGGATATCGTCGTGCACTCTTAACGCGGTGGTCGCGTCGCGATAAGTTGGCTATTGTCGTCATTGCGGTGACTGTGGCGTTCCTGACAGGCACAACGTTAGTTATTGCTGCTGCAAGTGCGCAGACGACAGCAATAGCTCAAGAGTACGACACGGAAGGAACTGCGGTCTATCATGAGTCAGTTGTGACTGCGAGAGAACAGGCGGGGAAATCATCGCTCGTCATCCCACTAGCCGAAGTCACGCTACCGAACGGCGAAACCCAATATGTCGCTGGAATATCTCGCCAGCGTGCCCAGACGTTCAACAGACGAATTGATGGTTCGATTCCGAATCCTCCTCCGTCTGGTGTCTCTAGTGGGACGATGAAACCGAGAGCAATTCGGCTTAGTGGTCAGCAAACACAGGTAACTGTCAACGTCACCTCGCGATCATCCACTCACCAGTTCATCCCTTCAGAGTGGTTCATAGCACAGCCTGAGCTGGTTGAGCAGTTGGGATCCACTGGCGCATTCGTCATTACGCCTGCAAGCGAGCAAGCAACAGCGAGTCCCGATCGTGGTGTTCCCCTTCGATCAGCACTCTCGTTTTTCATTCTCGGAACGCGGCAACTGCTGACCGTTTTAACAGTGACCGCAATCGGCGGGGCGATTCTCGTCGGTGTGACTGTCTATAGTGTGACGAAGATGACCGTCCGCGATCGGCTGCAAGCGATTCGCGTGTTGCGCTCGACTGGGTGTCATCCGTTTTCTATCTTGCAGTTGTTTGCATTGCGGGCTGGTCTTTTAACTGGCGTCGGTATCGGTATCGGGTATACGATTGGTGTCATCCTGCCGAATATCGCGGTCAATGTTGCTGTCTTTGCTGGCCTTCCAACCTCGCTTACACTCCGTGTATCCCAGCTTGTACTGAGTGTTCTCCTTCCTGTTTATGGTGGGACAATGCTTGTCGGTCTCTGTGCTGGCGTGGTGGCAGCGTGGCCGACAATCAGCGGCCCACCGTCTCAACTAAGTAGTTCATTTGGTCGAAAACGGCCTGCGTCGGCTGTCAACAAAAATGTCGTTCGTCGGATTTTGAGCCTGCGACTACTCGATTGGCGTGCGCTTGGTCCAAGCACTGCCACTCTCACGGTATTTGTCACCGTTGTCCTACTCGTCACCTCGGTTGGCGGTGTTCTGATGCCGCTTATGACTGCCGAGGGAACGACTATCACAGAGCCAGGAGCGATACATCCGGTTGCAAGTAAGGTTCCAGAACAGTATGCTGATGGTCTTCATGCACAGGGCATCCCCGCGAGTGCAGAAATTCTTCTCTTTACGGTTCATGATGGTAAACCAATCGTGGCGCGAGGAGCGAACTATTCAGATTTTGCCAACATTTCGAACGCAACCATTGAGCAAGGTCAGCGTCCGACCGCATCGAATGAAGCTCTCATCGGCACGGATCTTGCTCAAACAACCGGTATCAAGGTTGGTGATCGCGTCACTCTTGGTGGGAGCACGGAATCTGGTATTGCCAGAATCCATATTGTTGGTACTTATAGCGCATCCGGTCCCTACGATGACCAGCTACTCCTTTCTCTTCCTACTGCGCAGCATCTTTCGACGACCAATGATAACACCGTTCACATCATTCGAACACCAAAACAGTTCGACCGAACGCAATCATCGACCGATATCGAGATCCTTGATGTTCGCGCACCGAGTCAAGCAACTGCGAACGCATCTGTCCCAGTCGAAATCCAAGTTCGTAATTTTGGTTCTGCCCCGACGACACGGAACATTTCAGTTTGGCTTGGAAACGTCTCGCAGTCTGTTCCAGTAACGCTTCCCGCGCATTCACAACAGACAAAGACCATTCGCTTGCGGCCATCTCAACCAGGAAGTACAACACTGCAAGTCGGCAACTATACACAACCGCTAGCAATCAAGTCGGCAAACGCCATCCAGGTAGATGGGCTTCCGGCACAAGTACCACCAAACAGCGAACCTCAACTCATTGTATCAACAGTAGATGGTGATCCAATACCGAATGCAACCGTTCGCGTTGCCAATACTACTGTTCGAACTGGATCGAATGGAGCTGTCAGAGTGCCATTTGATTCAGCTGGATCACACACTCTCCATGTCGAAACGCAAAACCAGCATTTCACTAAGACAGTTGAAGTCACACCATCAGCGCGACGAATGCTAACGGGAGATGTTCAGATTCAGCCACCCAATCCAAGTCTCCTCTCACAACCAGAAGCACATGTTCATTTGTACAATCCATGGAACACAACGCTTGACCGCACAATTCGACTTTCTGGTGATGTAGAACGCACCACACGATCGGTTTCGGTTGCTGCTGGAGACAATACGACTGAGGTGTACCATCTTGGAGAGCAACCACCGGGTGCGTATTCTGTATCTGTAACTGCAGATAATCACCAATTGGCTACAGCATCATATTCGGTCAGTGGCGACGATCGTCTCGTTGCTGCCTACGCTAGCAGCGGACGTGCTGATGGATCCACTGGTATCGCACAGGCACTGAACACCGCATTCGGAAATATGCAAGTGTTATTGGTTGTTTTGATCATGCTTGCGGGCATGATGACGGTCGGAAGTACGACCGCAGTCTTCGCACAAGCAGTCCATGCTCGACAACAGGCGGTTGGCGTGTATCGTGCGACAGGTGCGTCGCCAATCCGGGTTCTTCGAGTGATAATCACGGATGCACTTACAGTCGGGTTGGTCGCAATTGGGTGTGCGTTGATCTGTGGAATCGCTGGACTCGCTCTTCTCTCTACATTGGATTTCCTCATCATATACGGAGTTCGTATCACGCCGACAATCTCACCAACCGTGTTTGTTGGCAGTCTCATAGGCGGGCTCGGAATAGTTTTGGTGAGTGCAATTGTCGTCGCTGGATCTCTAATAATCCGTCAACCGTCGGCGTTAGTTAGAAAAGGTAGTCAAACGAATAGAAACCATACAATGCTATCTGACGGTGGTTCCGATGAGTAATCGTCGCTCGCTCGCATTTGTCGGTCTTACTGTCTTTGCCGTCGCCGTTACGATGCGAACGATTCCCCTGTATTGGAGTCCGTTACCGTTCAATACGGATGGGTTCAAATTTGCAGCACTCGCCCGGGAGACCTTAGCATATGGCTATCTTCCGACTTCGTGGGGCTTTTTTAATCCAGATGAGTTTACGTTCACGGTACTTCTCACAATCAGTAGCCGCCTAACTGGTGTTTCACCACTGTATATTGCACAGGTTCTTATTGCAAGCATCGGAGCCACTGTATGTCTCTTTGTCGTCGCCATTACGCGACGAATCGGGATTCAACTCCGGTGGCCTGATTTTGATGTTCGAATCGCAGCACTGCTTGCAGGACTTGTCCTTGCTACAGAAGGTATCTTCCTTGGTCGTTCAACTGCGGTGAGCAGCGAGGGTCTTGGACACGTTTTCGTTCTGTTAACTGTATTTGTTTTCGCACGCGCGTTGTGGACCTCTCGCCGTTCGTGGCTGTTATTATCTGTGTTAGTGTTCGCTCTCTTCCCGCTCACACACAACCTTGGCGCGATAATCGGAGGGTTTAGTGCCGTCTCATTGTTGGTCTTGGTATTTCGCGAATCGAAGTGGACAGCCGGTCTCTTTGCCGGAGCGCTCGTTGCTGGATTCTGGCTCTATACAGGTCTGTACTATTCTATTGCGGAGTTAAACGAGGTCAGTCGGATTTCTTCCGTTCCGGGTCTTTTTGCTGCATGGATCGTCGTCCTTATTTTGCTCACTCTCTGGCTCCCAATCACTCGTCCACGAGTGCAAAAGACCGTTCCAACGATGGCGTTAGTTGGTGGTGCTGGATTACTCGTGGTCAATTACTTTGTATCTATCTTCCCCGGCACTGCGACGACAGACCCACTTACACTCCTGTTCGTGCTTCCGATTGCTGTGATCGGAATCGTTGCCTTTCAGGGGATTCCTTCGCTGATTGATGCCGGAAGGGAGGGATACATGATGTTTGCTTTGCTCATCGGTTCTATTTCCATTATTGGATTCGCACTGACTGGTAGTCTTACAATCGAATACCAAGACCTTGCTATTCGAGGGCAGATATTCATTCATATTGTTGCTGCTGTATTAGCTGGTCTTGGTGCCGTCATGATAGGCCGAAGCTGGAAACCATCTACAATGACAACTGCTATTGTAGTTGTTGTTATTGTCTGTTCTCTCGTGAGTGCTCCGCTCGCGTTTAGTGGGTTAGAAGCAACATCAGCACAACCGCTCGTTACACAATCGGAATTTGAGACAGCCACGTTTGCAGTCACGTACGCTGATGGGTGGACAAGTGATGGACATATGACGAGGCTTGCATCGAAGTACTATCCAAAGCAAACACCTAACGATGTTTCCCAGCGTGGTATCTATGAATGGTTGCACGGTGGAGCGGTGCCGAGTTGTCCGGTTGTCTCTCAACAGTCCTGGACGACAGTTGGCGCACAACTGTTTCCATCGTCACCGAAAACAATCGGCTACAAGTCCTATGAAGGGTCTTTTCAAACTCGGAACCTTGTTTATGCTACTAGTGGTAATGATCCGCTTATTTTCACCATGCCAACGAATGGAGATCGACAAGGATGCAACTGGTAATGTGAACTATTCCCCTCTTTGATTTTTCGGGACTAATATGATAATACTGGCAGAACGACGTTTCCGCATATTGTTTTATATGTAATAAAAGTCACACAGTGGTTTGAGATTTTGCTGCCAACTTCCTTCTAGATAGTTAAGTGAGGTCATTTCCATACTAGTATTCTGGTCTGATGACACTAACTCTCTTCTTTGTCCACGTCATCTAATATACTAAAACTACAAATTTAAAAAATAAATAAAATAAGTAGTACATTATATAATATTGTATAATCCATACAAATTACAAATATTAGATCCCAACAGAAGATATTTAGTGGCTGAGTATATACAAACTCATATGAGGACAAGTCGTTAGTGATAAATGGGATTATTAAAGTTAATTTAATAACAAAAATAGTTTATATTATGGAGTGAAAAATGACGCTAGATGGAATGAAGTCTAAAACAACTGGAGTAAAGAAAACTACGAGCGCCGATGCTAATGCTCAATCAACTGAGGATGAGCAAGTAGAGCTCCTGGTCGGTATCCCGGCTTATAATGAGGAAATCGGAATTGGAAGTACAATCCTCGCAACACAACGGTACGCCGACCACGTGGTGGTCGTCGACGATGGGAGTTCTGACGAGACTGTCGAGATTGCGAAACAGGCAGGTGCAACAGTCCTCCAGCATGAATCAAATCGTGGGAAGGGAGGCGCAGTAAAAACGATTCTCGAGTTTGCACGGGCAACCGAATGCGATACCCTCGTTCTCATCGATGGCGACGGGCAGCACAAGCCAAGCGACATTCCTCAAGTCACCGAACCTGTTACCGATGGCGGCGCTGATCTCGTCATCGGCAGTCGGTATCTCGAGAAGGATCCTGACGACGAAACACCGCTTTATAGACGGTTTGGTCAGCGGGTGTTAGATATGTTGACAACTGGTCGGAACGGTGCAAATCTCACCGATACACAGAGTGGATTCCGTGCATTTTCTCCAGATGCTATCGATTCACTTCGGTTGCAAACGGATGGCATCGGCGTCGAAAGCGAAATGATCGACTCGGCAGTGCGTGAGGATCTCACGATTGAGGAGGCTTCGATTGATGTCAGATACGAGGGCATCGATGGACAGACGTACAACCCGCTTCATCACGGGCTGACCGTCGTGACGTTCATGCTTCAACTGATTCGTGACCGCCATCCATTGGTCTTCTTTGGCCTCCCTGGACTAATCCTTACTATCGCCGGAGGACTCTACGGCCTTGACGCGATCCTTATTTATCAATCAACAGATATTTTCTATCCTGCAAAGGTGCTGGTGGCTGGGTTCACCACGATTATTGGGACACTTGCGATTTTCTGTGGATTGATCCTGAATCGGATTTCGAATATGATCGACCGAGTGCACGAGGTTGGTGTCTAAAATGTCGGATACAGAGATTGCAATCGTACTGGGAACTCGTCCGGAGATTATCAAACTTGCACCAGTTATTCGCGCATGTGAATCGCAAGACGTTCAATACACCGTGATTCACACGGGGCAACACTACTCTGAGGAACTCGATGCTGTGTTTTTCGAGCAGTTAGAACTCCCCGAACCGGATTACAACCTCGGTGTGGGTTCTAACTCACACGGTGTCCAGACCGCAGAGATGCTCGTCGGTATTGAAGAAATCCTTCAGGATGAAGAACCAGAAACGGTTCTCGTCCAGGGAGACACGAACTCGGTACTCGCTGGTGCGATTGCGACCAGCAAACTCGACATGGAACTCGGCCACGTCGAAGCCGGGTTGCGGAGTTTCGACCGTGACATGCCAGAGGAAATTAATCGAGTAGTGACTGACCACGCCGCTGATTATCTGTTCGCACCGACCGTCGACTCGGCGGATCTAATTCGAGAGGAAGGCATCCCTGAAGACCGGATTTACGTCACAGGTAATACGGTCGTGGATGCGGTCGAGCAGCACCGAGAGTTCGCACAGGAAAAAAGTGCAATACTCGATGAACTAGAACTGGTACCTAGTGAATTTGTCCTGGTAACCGCTCATCGGGCTGAAAACGTGGACGACGAGGACCGATTTGAAGAGATTCTCGATGGAATTGCCCGAGTTGCGGACCGGTTTGATGTCGACGCCGTTTACCCGATTCATCCGCGTGCGGAAAACCGGCTTGATGAGTTCGACATTTCGGTACCGGATTCGATTCGGTTAGTCGAACCACAGGATTACCTCGATTTCCTCAATCTCGAGAGCAACGCCCGCCTCATTCTCACGGATTCCGGTGGCGTGCAGGAGGAAGCCTGCATCCTCGGTGTTCCCTGCGTGACGATGCGGGACAACACGGAGCGCCCCGAGACAATCGATGTCGGAGCGAACACGCTCGCTGGCGCTGAGACCGACGAAATCGTGGATTCGGCTATCGAGATGGATGGGGCTGTGTGTGATTGGACGAATCCGTTTGGCGACGGTGAAGCAGGTGAACAGATTATAACGGAAGTAGAGCAATCAGAAACACCAAAAGAACTGGAGATGACACCACAATGAGCACACTTTGTATTCACGGCTTGGGATACATTGGACTCCCAACGGCAGCAATGTTCGCAAACTATGACCATGATGTGGTCGGGTACGATACAAGCGAGGAAGTCGTTACTCGACTCAGTGATGGTGAGGTTCACTTCGATGAACCCGGGCTTCGAGCGTTCGTCACGCAGGCAATCGAATCAGAACAGTTGACGATTAGTAACGAAGTCGTAGAAGCGAAATATCACATCATTTGCGTTCCGACGCCATTCGACCGAGAGACGAAAGAAGCTGGCCTTGAGTACGTCGAAAGTGCAGGCCAGGCTATCGAACCTCATCTTCGACCTGGTGATACAGTTATTCTTGAGTCTACAGTGCCACCAGGAACGACAGCTGATGTTCTCCGTCCAATTCTTGAAGAATCCGGTCTCGACGCCGGTGAGGACTTCGCGCTGGCACATTGTCCCGAGACCGTCCTTCCAGGAGATATCATTACCGAGCTGAAACAGAACGCTCGAATTATCGGTGGAGTCAACGGCGTTTCGACCGAGGCAGCGGTTCGTCTCTACGAGTCGTTCGTCGAAGCCGAGATTCATACGACAGCAAATGCAACGACCGCGGAGTTTGTGAAGCTTATTCAGAACACGTTCCGTGATGCGAACATTGCGATTGCTAATGAAATCGCGAAACTTGCTCACGACTACGAAATCGATTCTCGTGAAGCGATTTCGCTCGCAAACGAGCACCCTCGTGTGAATATCCACCACCCTGGCCCGGGTGTTGGCGGGCACTGTTTGCCGGTGGATCCGTGGTTCCTCGGGCAGAACTCTGAGGAACTGGATCTCATCAAACACGCTCGTGAGGTTAACGACGGGATGTCGGGATATATTATTGACATCCTTAAGGAAGAACTCGGTGGTCTTGAGGACACGAAGATTGCAATTTTTGGTGTCGCGTACAAAGGAAATGTTGGCGACACACGTGAGAGTCCTGGGTTGAAACTTGCCCGAGAACTGCAGGCGGTTTCGCCTCAGCAAGAAATAGCTATGCCAGACGGTGGTGTAGAGGTAGATACGTCAAGCTCACCCTCTATCACCCTTCATGATCCTCATGTGAATGATCAGACGCTTCAGTTGCTGTCCAGAGAGGAAGCAGTTGACGGTGCCGATGCTATTGTGATTGCGACAGACCACGATGAGTTCGAAGAGATTGATCCACTGTTCATATCCCGATTTATGAATAATAATCTCGTTATTGACTCAAAGGCGATATTGGACGAAGACAGATGGAACACGGAAGGGTTTAGAGTCAGCCGTATATAAAGTGAAATAATAATGGTTAGACGACCGTCGACATGGATCGATCTCGTTAGCCCTTCACATCCCTTCTTCTTCCGGGGACTCGTGGACGCACTTCCGAATCTTGAGACAAACGTCACAGTGCGTGAAAAGACGGAAACAGTAGGTTTGGCTGAGGAGGTCGGATTCGATTATACGACGTTGGGGCGGGATTTCGACAATACACTCCTCCGGAAATTCGGCATTCCGCTTCGAACACTGCAACTGATGGCACAAGCTCCATCTGCAGACGTGTCACTTTCGTCGCGAAATGCGATGTGTATTCTCGCATCGAAGGCTCGTGGTATTCCGTCGATTCACTTTACTGATAACGACATCACGGCACACGTGGATGGGTTGAAGTATGAAGAGTTGTACAACCGGTTGGAAGCGCAGGCGACGTACAACGTCGTTCCATCGGCGTTCGAAACTGAAGAGTTGACCAAGTGGGGTGCCGACCCAGAGCAGATAATCGCGTACGATGGATACAAGGAGGATATCTACATCGCTGACTTCGAGCCTGACTCGTCGTTTACCGACAAGCTCCCGTTCGAGGAGTACATTGTTGTGCGTCCAGAGGCACTCGACGCGGCATACGTCGACGCCGAACGATCTCTCGTGCCAGACATCTTGGACGGAGCGGTCGAGCGAGGGTTCAACGTGGTTTATTTGCCTCGGGGCCGTGGTGACGAGCAGTTCGCGACTCCGTATCCATCCAATCGTGTGTTTGTTCCTGAGCGTGCCCTGAATGGGTTGGAACTTGCATGGCATTCGCAGTGTGTACTCACTGGCTCGGGAACGATGGCCCGTGAAGCAGGATGTATGGATAAGCCAGCAGTGTCCTTTTTCCCAAATTCATTACTCTCTGTAGACCAAATGATGGTCGAAAATAATAAAATACTTCATACTAGAAGTGTTGACGATGTCCTTGAATATTTAGTAAACATCTCAAATTCAGATATTGTACCAAATATTTCGCGATCGAAAACAGTTAGAGAGGAAGTAGTGAGTCTTGTACAAGAGAGACTTAATTGAAACCTCACTATATATGTACCTATTTGGATCTGTTTCACTTGACATGGATTAGTAGATTCAGAGTCGCGTTAAATTAGCTTTCAACTAGTGATTTATATAGTTTTGTTAATTTCTGATCCACTTTTTTCCAAGAATATTTTTCAACAGCCTTTTTTCGATTTGCTTTTCCCATTTCAGTCGTTGTATCCGGTGATGACACAAGCGCCTGAATTGCTTCTTGAATTGCTTTTTGATCCCCTGGTGTGACGATGTTGCCGTTTTTTGAACCTACCACCTCAGGAATACTGCCAACATCACCTACAATTAAGGCATTACCTCCAGCCATTGCTTCAAGAACCGCAATAGGAAGTCCTTCAGCATACGTTGGTAGTATGAAAATTGATGCTGAATTAATTAACTCTGCCTTCTCTTTTTCAGATACATATCCGTGATAATGTATATTTTTGTTTCTTTCCTCATATTCTTTCACTAATCCAGAAAGAGGACCTTTTCCTGCGATGTGAAGATCCACGTCAGCATCTATCGTTTCAAAAGAAACAAGTAGATCCTTGATCCCCTTTCTCTCAATTAAATCAGACACGAATAATAAGTCAGGTGATTTGCTTGAGAATTTTGGGGAATATTCGTCTGTTTTAACCCCATTAGGAATTATAACGACTTTTGAATTATTTGTATGGGATTCAACCAGACTCTTCCAATATTCTGATAACACAATAATATTGTCCACAGAATCAAACACTTTAGTCTGAATGTAATTGGTCGCTTTTGAATCTGACTTGAGAAAATCATCAAAAGTTGAACCGTGCACATGAAGAATAGTTGGACATTCCCAGATTGCTTTTGATAACAAAATAAAAAGTGCGTTGCGATAGAAGGGGAAACCATGTACAGTATGAATATGGATAATATCTGGCTGAGATTTAGTGAGAAGAGAAACTAACTGTGCTCCTGATTTGAAAAGGGCGCGCACCAATGATCGAATATTATCACCATCAACAGCTCCTGAATTATGAACTTCTATATTTATTTTCTCGTTTATATATTTTTGCTGCCCACTTATATACTGAGAAACACCACCTCTTGTATGACCAGCTGGCCCAATCACGAGTACATCGATTGAATCCATCTACTTTACCGAGGGGATTACCTCACTTATATGATTCGATTGAATCAAAGAAACTCACATTCAACTTTTAAATCTTCTATTTTGTACTGTAATCTCCACTGAACGAAATATCCTTTGACTTAACTGTCGTGATACACAATTCGTAAAAATTGGAAACTTATTTCTTGGGTCGAATTAACCTCATAACGAAATCTAAAGCTAAATCATCCACTGTCATTGTTCTTCTCGGTATTGCTGCTGTACTCTATGTCTTAATAGTTCAACCGCTGCTTTACGCCCTCTCCACGCATCTACAATCAAAGCAAAAATTTATCTCAGTCAACTGGGTGTACAAACGAGGATATTCTTCTGTATTTCGAATGTTGGACGGAGTCGTACTGATGCAGCTCACCGACTACATCGACGATGAAGATCTCGTGTTGTATTCCGAAAACAGCCCAGAGGATTGGATATCGACGACGCACCCGTTGCACGTTCAAGACTTTCGTTAGACTCGTCCCGCGTACCTAACAGCAAATTATTTATAATCTCTTCAGTTTCACAAAGCATATGCGCGAACATTTCTCCACTATAGTACTCGCCCTATTACTCAGGGGCTGGCTTTGTGCTGCACAAGCCATCTCAACTGATTTTTTCCTGTACCATTTCCCGGATGCATCCCTCCTTGTCGGCAGGCGATGTGTGGAGTGATTCAATCCGTCGTTCTATCTTTTGACTTTTGGCATAGGTAGCATCCCATTTGGCGGAATTGGTGTCTATTTCTTAATCGGGCGGGAACCAAATGCCAGTAGTTAAGACCTGGATTTCTTGTCATAGACCACGGCAGCCATCCGTACTGTACCGGATCGAAGACTTACCTGCGGAATAAACAACGTCTTTCCCGCACTGGAAGTACCCTGATGGCAGCTCTCCAACAACACTTCGTGTCGTCCCATTAACACTAACATCATACCATGCGTGATCCGTGTGAGAATACGGACGATCAAGGATTAACAAGTCATCTGTGGGAGTGGCAACTCGATTTTCGTTGGCGATGTAGTGAACTGCCTCGCTGTCTCCATCAAACCATCGTCGAACAGTCAACGTACTCAGCCGTTCGCCAGATACCGTTGCTCCCCCGTTGTACTTTGCTGAATGCTCCAGCATTTCGACTTCCGACGCTGAATAGGCGTATGACATCGCTTGTGACGAATCATCGAACACTGGACTATCGAACGCACCGAGGTATGTCCCACCCATGAACGCTGTGATGCAAATCAGGACGGCACAGATTGCCAGTGGGCGGGGAGTTTGGGGGAGATGTCGGGAGAGGGCCAAAATCCCTGCTGGTGCAGTGAGCGCAAGACAGAGATAGATGAAGGGGAACCAACGAAATGGGAGGAGCGCAGCGAAGCCGACGAGCGGCCCACCAAAGGCCACGGCAGTCAATCCGCCAGCAACCACTAAGAGTTCGAAATAGCGGTTCCACCCTGATCTTCGTGAACGGATAAGAAGCACCCCGCCAAGCACCCCGAAACCAAGCACGAGCGCAGGGGCGATGGTATGCAAGATTGTTAGGCCAGCTGATCCTGCTGGAACCACGTCAAGATACTCGGGGAGTTCTCCTGTCCCACCTCCCCCACTCGCCGCGAGCTTCGCCACAAACAACGAGAATATGAGGGTTAGGATGTCTGGTGAGTTTGGCCCGGCATAACGCATCCCCATCCACGATCCGAGAACGGCCAGCCACGCGATAAGAGGTAGGAGTACTCGCGATACACCGTCAACTATCGACCGAGCACTATATAGGAGTGTGATTCCGGTCGCCGCAATAAATGCACTCGTTTGATGGGTGATGATCAACACTCCAAACAGGGCCATGGCGAGCGCGTGATACTCCCGCTGCGAACTCCGAGAGGTTCGGAGTAGACAAAGAATGATGCAACTCACCAGCACGAATCCGAGTGTGGTGGTTGCTGGTGTGACAGCCCATTTCAGGATTGCATCACTAATTGTCACGAAGTAGGCGCTCAGTGCAGCATACGTTGATCCAAATTCTTGTCTCGACACCGCAGCGACGACTGTCACCGGCACAACGAGCGCCGGGATGGAAACAACCAGGAACGACGCCGTCTGCGCGTTCACACCATGAATGAGCATCGAATTGCTGACTAAGAGATGGTAAATTGGAGAATAGTAGTGCTTACTCCCGGCCACTGCAAGCGGTTCGAGCGTATGTGTTTCGGCAATCTGTGCGGCCATCCGCTGGTGAAACATCGTGTCACTCCCCATTGGGATAGGAGATGCATAGAGCATCGTCGCCCGGTGGACGACTCCTGCTAATAGAATGAGGCCGACTTGCAATCGAAGATCACCACTCGAAACGATGGCAAGTGCAGCACAGAGATAGAGCAGCACCGTCAGCATGAGGGTGGCAGTGGATCGCCCGCCGCCACCTTGATAGAGTAGACCGAGTGCGGTTGTGACTCCTAACGCGAGTGATACCGTGAGCCGCCAATCGAGAGCGAACCCAGAGAGGCTGTGATCTATGTCAGTCGATTCAAACAGTGCAAGACCGCCAGCGACCGCGAGTGCGGGCGGGAATGTCTGAATGTATGGATTGGTAATGACGACGTTGAGTGCGCTGCCAGCCACTCCGAGAATCAAGAGAAGAACGGCGAGATGCTGGCCGTCAGTCAAATATTTCCGCACTAGCGAGTGTTTACGTTTTACGGTCAATTTGGATACGCTTACAATGCAAACTCAAATATAGTTACTGATGTTCCATCCCTCCCTGAATCAATTACCCGCAGCAAATGCGATTACGTTCAGTAGGGTGATATCACTCAATCCGCTCAACAAGGAATTTCGTATTGCCTTCTCCTGCCCGTAGTGATTCCGACGCCCCCGTGTTGTGGAAAACCGCCATCCAGACACTATCGCCTTTTGTGAGTCGTGTGTGAGCCGAGACATCGGGTGATAAAAGGCCATAGGCGGTATCCACGTGCATCAGTTTCTTCTCATCGAGTGTCCCGCCACTCGATTTGAGTTGTGCGCGGAACTGGAACGCTCCCGTCCCAGTGAATGATCCAATCATCGCATGGCCCTCAATTCGATACTTCCCCGTCTCAGGCGCGACATACTCGTTATTCGTTGTATCGAACGCCTGTGACTCGTCGTAATCCACCGAGTCAAGGGCGACTTTCGTATCCGTAGCCGAACTAACGGTTTTCCCGAGAGGTCTGCAAAACAATCCGACGGACGGACTTTCGCAGGCGCGTAGAGACTAATTCCCCACTGGCGGTTTGTCGTTGCTGTTCCGTCAGTGAGTGCAACCTGCTCACCGACACCACGCGGCGACATTGGATCCCACGTGTGGATACTCGTCCCGTTCCACGAGTTCGAGAAGTCTGCTTGCGTGATGGGTGATGGGTGACGCCCCCGTTTTCGTCGCGCTATAGGTCGGTTGGTGAGATGTCCGTAATGCGGAACTGGCGGATTTTATCGCTGAAGACTCGTGTGTTATCCATCTGTACGATGTCCACGTAAACATCATGGACAACAGGACGGCCAGCGGGTCGCTCTTGCCGCGTCGTCGTAAAGATGGGAGACGATGGGTGAGCCGTCCAGTTGACACCTTCAATGGAGCTTGCTGTGTCGTCAAACCTCAGATCGGTATTCGTCCCGTTTGTCGTAGTCCATCAGGTAGTAGACTCCATCAAACTTGAACGTCGTCGGGTCGATAACTAGGATCGCAAGCGCTTTCGTCGTGACTTTGGTCAACTCAGTGGGTGTATTGGCGATGTCGTCAATGAGGTATAGCGCAAAGCGGGTAGACGTAACTGAAAGGGTAAGATAGTGGCTTCCGTTCTCTTTGAGTACATATCCTCCTGCTTCGCCTCCCTACTCGGGAAGTTGAACTTATTCACGGTCGCGTCAGCCAATTCTGTGGAAGTCGGGGCCGAACAGTGACTGAGTCTTATCGAACTGGTCATGAGAACTTCGCAGTAGACGTGATAGTGTTTTTCTGGCCCATTCTCCAGAAGCTGTCTGCGACCCCCTCGATATTCGAGAAGTCACTAGTGGAGACGTCTGAAGCGTCGAGGAGGGATGATCTATCCCTGGATACGGTTTCCAGACAGTCGGTTCACTGCGTTCAATTTGTCTGGCTTATCTTAGATTGTATTTCTAATATTATGTCTTCCTCAAGAGGAGATATTCCTCCAAGAATAATAGCAATTAGGAGGGTTATCGCATAACAAACAATTGTATAAATTGCAATTCCTATGATATCGATAGAAAATGATTTAAAAACCAGTACTGAAACTGGTATGATCATTAACGGGAGAATAATCATGATTTTTATACCATTTTTCGATACTGGGATGATATCATATTTATTATACAGAAACATCGTAGAGGCGGCGTTCACAAATAAGAATGACAAGGCAGACGATCCAGCAGCCCCAATGATCCCAAAAATAGGTATTAAAATGACATTAAGTACTATATTTAACGTAAATGCAAATAAATTCAGATATAGCTCAACCTGTGGAAATCCTAATGCGGTTATTGTTTCTCGATTTCGTCCTGCTGCTGCGTTTGTAAAAAATCCGACTGCTAGTATTATTAATACAATAGAACCTGACGAATACTCACTCCCAAATATTAGCGAAAGTATCTCCTCCGAGAATATTATAATTGTGGCAAATAATGGGAAAGTAGCTATAAAGACCCATTTCGTCACTAATTGGTAGATTCTCTGTATTTCTGATATTTGATCGTTAGCATCAAGACGTGAAATCATGGGTAAATAAAGAAAACCAAACGAAGAAAGAATAATAATCAGGCCATTGGCAATTGGATATGCGGCTTCGTAGTAACCTACGTAAGCTGAAGGTAGATAAAAACCAATTAAAAGGGTGTCTGACTTTGTCAATAAAATCGAAGCGGCGCTCGAGATAACTAGAGGGAGTGAGAATAACAGAACGTTAGTCTCAAACTTTGGGACTCGTATATGATGACGGAATTTACTTATAAGGGTTGAATATATCACGACAGCTAATATCATTGCCGAGATAAGATATGAGATACTTACAGATTGTTTTGTAAATCCGAACAAAATCAGTAACACTATTAAGGAAATTCTCAAAACAGGATATACTATATCACGCAATAAGGCACGATACCACGTTATTTCCAATCCTCTTGCAATACTAACTCCGATTTCTAACATTACGATAAACGGAATAGTAAATAAAAAGTATTGGATGTAATTCGGGATCTCTCCGTCGAATAATCTCGATAAGAAAAACGGTCGTGTTATAAACAAAATAGCAACAGTAGAAACTGAAGACAATAGCACAATCATAGTACCAAATGATGAGATATCTGCTATTCGTTGTTTGGACTCCTGTCGAGAAATCTGACGTGGTAGCCCCTGTTTCATTCCCAGGAGAGATAATATCGATGCGAAGCTTATGATTGCCAACCCAACCGAGATATCTCCATACGTGCTGGGTGTAACATTTCTTCCTATGATAATACGCTCTATTAGAGTAGTCCCCGCACCAATAGCAGCTCCAATGAATACCATCGCTGCACTCGAAACTAAAGAGCTGATCTCTTTCTCGATGTCACCCATACTAGGCGTACCCAAGCTCTTCAAGACGTGACATCACGTCGTCTGATATCTCCTCTTGAATCTCTTCTTGATTATAGCACTCCATCTCTTCGCGGATATCAGCAATCCGACTTGATATTTTGTCGTCGTTGTCATCAATATCTGACTTTATAATATTTTCATCAGAATCTAAAATTGCGTATTCACCAGATGATGTAATCAGTGAGTACTGATTTTGGTCATAGCTGTTCACTTTCTCACTTAATAGCCCCTGTTCTTCTAATCTTTTCTTCGCGATTGGAATTAGACCCTGATACTCACAAATGAGATCTCGATCCTCAAAATCAGACAACAAATCACGACCTTTCGAATTAGAATCAATATCTAATAATGATTCAATTGTTTTGTTCACGTCAAGCAAATTCACACACCGGTTAGAAACGGTCTTTGATTCATCCGATGTGTGGGAAATAACGAGTGGAACCTTTGTCACTTCTGGATATAGTCCATAGGTATGATTCCAAAGGTTATGTTCACCTAACATTTCACCATGATCCGCGACTGTGATTATATATTCAAATTTTTCACGCAAATTTGAATATATATGTTTGTAAATGTCTGACAAATAACTAACAGAATCATCATATGCCTGTCTCACTTCAGAGGGATGCTCAACTCCTGAAAATGTGTCTATGATATTGACAGTAATTGACTTCGATAGAGAATTGTAGGAATTGGGGGGGTTATATGGGGTATGTGGCTCCATGAGATTAACAAATAAGAAGGTGTCCTCAGATTCATTCATGATTTTACTCCTCTCTAGTACGGTCGATGCACCATCATCCTCAACACCTTTTGAGAGTGTCTGGATATCAAATTTGACTGAAGCTGCTCTCGTGAGTGAGGCAATCGTATCGTGTTTCGGGGAGAAACATTCCGCGAGAATCTTTAAGTAGAGCCGAACACCGGAGGAGTCCGTTTCAGATATTACTTTTTCTAAGTTTATTATATTCTTGTTATCAGGGTTTAATAACTGGGTTGGTCCCCAAAATTCATCAAAACCACGTGCGAACCCGTTCTCTTCGGATGCATTGTGGTTGGCAGAAAGACCGATTGTTCGGTACCCTTGATCAGACGCTAGTTCCGGTAGGATAGGTAGATCAGACCCAAGTTTTCTCGATTTAGCTGTAACACCTGTTTCCGAAGGGTAGAGGCCTGTAAAGAGGGATGCGTGAGCAGGCGCTGTCCAGTTTGTTGTAGAATAAGCATTTGGATACCAAGTTCCCGGTAACCAATCAAAATGCTCATTAAAATGATCTTGGCGAAGTGTATCGAGTACGATCAGAGCGACACTAGCCATAAGCGAATCAAAGGTATTTTGGCAATATATGCTTTTCGTATTTAATCAATGGATTAATCTAATATTTAACCACCATAATCTGTCGGGATGGACAAGCAGCTATTTAATGTTATTAATTCTAGTCATATTAAAGACATGATACCATATATAATAGTAGTTTTATTAATAATCTCTTAATCAGCGACGTATCCAAGCTTTTGAAGCCGTTGCTTTACCTCTGTGCTAAATTCTTCCTCTTCTGAATCAGAGATCGGTTCACCGAACTTCGATAACCACTCTTCTAATTGTGACTCATATTTATCGATAATTTCATCTTCATTTACCGATTCTCTGGTAGTGGAATCAATTATTTTCGAGCATGATTCAGAAGAGAATAAAGTATGAGTTTTACTTTTCAACATAGTAACTGTCTCTGGCGGGTAAGGGCTTTCAAACTCTGGTGAGATATTTTTCACTTTTTTCAGGTTCGATTTTTGATGGTCAATTCCTAACTGAGAGACTACGAATTTCCGGTGTTCATTGCCAATATTCTGACCAATTTCTAAGTTTTCGCTCACATCGATACTATCTAGCACCGTTTGCATAGCATCAGCATGCTGAAGAAGAGAATCAGAGTTTTTGCTAATTGATTCTCTATTATTGCATCCTATCAAAACCAGTGGAACGTTCGTGAGAGCCGAGTTTATAGTTAGTCGATGACCTAAGAGGTTTTGTTCTCCAAATAGCTCTCCATGATCTGCGGTAATAACTATAATTGGGTTATCCAATTGTCGTTTAGCGAATGAGACAATATCGCCCACCAAATGGTCAACATACTTAATATGTGAGTCATAGAGGACTTCTAATGAATATAACTCATCATCGGTGTAATTAATACCGTTTGCCACTCTATCAAGTATGTTATTTGACATATCCATAGAAATATTAAGAGCTTCATCTAGAGGAAGGGTCAAATCAGACTCAAATTCTTTTTGCCAAGGATTTGGTGGATAATATGGATGATGACTATCTCCAATATGAGTATATAAGAACAGAGGCCGATCATCCTCCTTGGTCTTTGTTATCTCTCGCTTTGATAATGCACGTTCGATATATCCCAAGCTGTGTGCCTTAGTGTTTGTATTTAATCCAACTGAATGGCGCCAAAGATTTAACCCGTACTTAAGTAGTATATCATAAGGTACATTTTCCAATATTGTATCCGCGGATAGATAATGAAAATTGTCAAATCCTCGCGCCGATGTTTCAGGACTGATTTGAACATTTGATGACACTCCGGCGGTTCGATATCCTAACTGCCTCAATTTTTCTGGGATCGTTTCCACCTCCTCCGGAAGGCGTTGACGGTCGATTCCAACCCCGTGACGGCTTGGTGCCATTCCAGTTAAGATGGAGGCACTAGATGACCTGGTCCAAATTCCATGAGAATGGCAATTATTGAAGGAACAAGCGTCACTGCTATTTACAATCCTCTTGAGTTGAGGTGTAGTATCTCGACAATGATCGGAAAGAGAAGTGTGATCCCATCGAATACTTTCTAATGTTAGCCAAATAATATCCCTTTGACTCATTACATTTATTTCTAGTAGTCTTCCTTAATAAGGATTTCCTTTATATACAACTGTGCAAGCATTTTTCAATACCTGTAGTTTCTGAAGATACTCGACGGTTGGCTGATCTAATGAATTTAGATATAATAGTTGAGGAAGCAATGAAATATCGTAGAGCAGTTGGGTAGTTTTCGATCTCCGATTTTTACAGTCAGCAGCCCACTCTTCTATCCTTGATTACAGCAAGTGTCTCGAATAGGAGACAGTTCCAGTAGGCTGAGGGCGACGAAATAGTCTGTTATACCCACAGTTATTGAACGGTGTAATCGGAATTCAATGGCCGATCAAATGGAATGTATGGAATGCCAACCAGTCCATAATCAAGAACACTCATTCGCGGTAGGAAGCACCTCAAGATTGATCATAGAAGCACCCTATTCAGATTCTGACGGATGTTCCAGATGCTCGGATTGCTCGATGTACTGTGGACGGGCATCCTTGACCCATTCCGGGTCGAACGCTGTTTCTACCTGTTTGACGCGGCCATCACTACCACGAGAATCAATCCACGTTTCGATGAGACCCATTGTCTCCAGGTCGGTTACGATATCTCGCATTGCACGCACACCGATGGAATCCTCATCTGGAAGCGATTGTTTAGCGTATGAATCTTCGACCTGTGACATCGTAACTGGTTGTACAATCTCGCCGGTTCGCCGGTTCGTCCAGGCCGTAATCGATATCAATACGAAAAAATGTTGGAGAGGTAGCTGCGTGATTCGCTCAAGCGTGGCTGTTTTGTCTGTTTGTTCAAGATTCACCTCGATACAGTCACGGGTGATGGTATCAAGTTCCCGTTCGTTCGCCGTTTCACCCGCGTGCCGGAAAAGAGTCAGCGTTTTCCGTGCATCACCCCACCGCATCGCTGCTTGTCGGAGACCATGGCTATACACCTTAACCGATAATATCTTCTCACAATCACGAAATGCACGTCGGAAGCGTGGCATTGTGAGCTTAGCTAACTGTTGCTCCGTGTATGGCGGGAAGAAAATCTGTTCATCGCTCATCGCACTCTGAACCCGACTATCAAGCCGAAGATCCACTTCCAGCAACTCGTTGCTAATAAGAAATGTCGATAGCGAAATACCGCGTTTGAGTCGTCCTTCACCACGCAACAAGCGATAGAAGAAGTCATTCGGATCGTAGTTCGAGTCTTGGGCGAGTTGATCGATCTCGTCTAAAAGGAGGATCGTGTACTCTGGATACTCCGTGAGTGCCTCCCAGAGACTTGCAAAGACACCGTCGAGTCCTTCATAGGCCTTCTTGCGCTCACCACTCACCTCAAGCAGAATCTCGTTCGCAGCACTAAACAACGTTCGACATTCTTTGAGATTGACGTACTCGACGGCAACCTGTTCAGTTCGATCAGCGAATTCACGACACACTAGTCGTGTCGTCGTTGTCTTCCCAGTGCCGGGTGGCCCATAGATCGACACCGTCGTTGGCAGATAGCCTTCGTGCACCCCGTTGAGGATCGTTGCAAGTTGCCGCTCTTGTTCGTCGCGGGCGATGATTTTGTCCGGCTTTGCCAGTGGATCGAGCGCACCCTTATCGGCGAAGACACTGTCAGTGGGCGTAGTCTCATCGAAGAGGTCGTCATATCGTGTCATGGGATCTGAATGGAACTGTTGGTCGCTGACTCGTTCAGGGCGGTAGTTTACTCAAAGTTCCAGCGGAACTACGAGTGTGTATGTGTTCATACGACAGAACGAACCAATGTGAATGTTTTGCCAATACACTAAGAAAATACGGCGAATTTATTCGATTCAGACCCCTCACAGCCCTGGTTTTAACAGTCTACCTCCTCCATATTGGTTACACAGAGCAGCGAAACTTGTGCCGAAGCGAATGAAACCACACCCAGATACGCGTGGGTAACGACCCTTTAACATTGAATCCTATCATTTGTACATACTATTAATCAAAATCAGTTTGTACATATTTTCTAGTTTGGATGGTTTTTAGGTCAAAATAGGCTCTCCATATCGTACAAGTTGTTTCGACAAGGAGCGGATCCACTCTCGACTCTTTGATCACTGGGCTACTGTCCAATTCGAACACAGTGCCAACAGGTACACCTTTGAAAAAACCACACTCACTACCGGATAATTTCTATCCTCCCGCTGTTATGGGCGAAGGTCACGCTTGTTTCTTCATAACACAATTTTAAGCCAGATGCACTTGCCATAATCAAATCCCAAATTAGAAGCTAAATTAACAATCTTTATTACAGGGGATTATAAACGATTTCTCACGAGATGAGTATCAGTCGTTCAGACAAGGCCAGCAACTCTGCCATGGATTCATCAACTAGTTATCTAAACAAAGCGTTAGGTATTGTCGGCGGATTTTTGTTTATTTATGGTATCCATGAAGCATTCTTCTCGATGAATACTGCTACGACAGTGAGCTACTTTCTCGTCGTTCTGTCAGCACCTGTCTTTACGATCTCTTATGTTCAACTATCGAGAACATCATCTCTGACTGGTCAATTACAATCGATCCGTGAACATCTGCTAGACAGGGAACAAGCTTCTCGAAGAACAAGCAGACGTTCGTTCCGAAATAGAGGACAAGACAGAGCTCGAAAACGGAAGAACAACTCTGACATCCAGCGATACTATCAATCTCTTCGCAAACAGATTGATAAATTCACGTCAAATGGTCGGTCATCCCGTCGGAATGGACGCGATCGCCTGTAGCCGACTCCACTCTCTCCCTCGGTCGCTTGTTGAGAAAGGGTTTAGCGACTCAATTCAGCCAAATCCAAGCTGATAGCCGATTCGAATTCTCTTTTTCATAATGGAATCGTATTCTGGGAATACTACTTAGAAATGTATCAAAGATGAACGTAGAGTAGAGAGTCACACAGGAACCTCCAAAAAGTCTTAGGAGAGGTTTGTACTCTCGACCGGCAGTTACATGTCCTACACACCCATGAAACACATTATTTCCGAAAGCGTTGAGAGACATATCGGAACTGTCGTTGTGGGTAATCTTGAAAAATACTCGTGTTTGACCGCAAGGAGGAGATCAGGAGGACAATAGTGCGTCCGCGAGATCACGCCCTACAGCAGCAATCGCTTCACGCGCTCGATCAATATCGCGATGCATGATGAACCCATGAATCATATTTTCGTAGTTGATATGCCGAACTGAGACTTCATCGTCAACGAGCCGCTCTGCATATGCTTTGCCCCCGTCTCGAAGCGGATCGAACCCGGCAGTGATAACCGTTGCTGGCGCCACACCGGAGAGATCACAGGCATTAATCGGATCTGCGTATGGATTCCGCTGATGGATCTTGCTGTCAAAGTAACAGTCCCGAAACCACTCGAGGTCACTTTCATCCAGAACGATACCAGTGTGGTTTTCAACTGATGGTTGTCCAGCTTCGCTGCCAATGGCTGGATACAAGAGTGCTTGATGTGTGATTTCGGGGCCATTCTGTTCCGCGGCCATGAGGGAAGTGACAGCGGCTAAGTTCCCGCCTGCACTATCACCGGCGACTGCCAGGTCACCAGTTGACCCGATTGCAGAGGGGTTCGAAGCTGCCCATTTTACTGCTGTGTAGGCATCTTCAACGGCTGCTGGAAACGGATGCTCCGGAGCAAGGCGGTATGCAACCGATAATACTGCACACCCACTAGCACGGGTTAACTGCCGACAGAGGACGTCGTATGTCGTTAAATCCCCGAAAACAAAGCCACCACCGTGAAAAAACACGACAGTCGGAAAAGGCCCGGATCCTTCCGGAAGATACAATTTTGCTTCGAGTGGCTCGTCAGAATCGGGAATCGTTCGGTCAACTATTTTTCCGACTGATGGTGGATTCCGATTCCATATCCTGGCGATACCGCGGGTATACAGTCGGAAGAAACGAAGCCCACGCTCGCTATGGGGAAGTGGAAAGTACTGTTGGCGTTTGAGAACCCTCTTTGCCTGCGGATGAATTTCGTCTGCTTCCACTTCTTCAAGTTTAACTACTCATCAGTAAAATCTTCGGATTTATCTAGTTCTACTATTGATATTGCCCAAAAGTGCCGGACGAACAGTATGAACATCTCAAGAAAATCAAGAAAAATACGGATTGACGTGGCACGGAATATTGATTCGTGCTGCTGACTTGCAGACTCCGGACGGGCAATAGACCGTGACTGGGTAACCATCATGACGTTGCTGGCGACACTCTCCGCCCATACATCGAGCGATCCCTGGTTCCCGAGTTGATGTCCCTCGAGCACTTGCGAAACCCACGACTCTGTGATGAATTCGTCTGGCATAAAGTAGGGGGTAGGGAGCTATCGTCGGATTCGAACGGGCGTGTCCGTTCGAATCCACATTCTTTCTGTGGCTCTCAATTCGAACTCGTCACCGTTCACGTGGGCGGTAACTTGGGCCGTCCGAAATGGGGAGTCACGCATCGAATCACCGGCACCTGTAGCAGATGATGCCCTCACCGCTCGTGAGGCCATCACATTCGGGGCAGTCCGGTTCCTCGCTGAAATCCATCTCGCTCGGCAATGTTGCATGTTTGAATTGATCGCACTGCTTGCAGAGTCGCGACCGTGGTGTGGGACAGCCGCACATCTTGCACCCCATGGTTAGTTGGCCTCCTGTTCGTCGGAACGCTTTTCACTAGCGCATGTCGTAGCTTGCATTGGTCTTCTACTCCATTCGGAAGACCGGTTCCGGGTGCTGGAACACCCGGGACGTTCCAATGTCCCTGAGGGAACCGTTCTTCCTTACCATGTACTAATGGTTGCGTGGTATTAAACCTACCGGCGTACCAATGAGTACGCGGATTTAAGTGTGTCACCTTCTAACTGAAATGCATGACACGAGACTCAGATACCGGAAAATTCAGTTCTGAAATATCTGACGAAGAGATTGTCGAGTTTTTCGAGAGTGGGGAACGGCCTTTCCACAGTGCTAACGAAGTTGCAGATTATTTTGATCAAAAACGCGAAACGGCCCATCGGCGACTTGAGCGATTAGCACGAAAGGGTGAAATTGAAAAAGTAAAGCTTGGGCCACGAAGTGTCGTTTGGTGGCGAAAACACGCTACCAAGAGTAACTCCACGTAAATATCGCGATTAACGGCCAATTAAGCTAATTTCTAGTCACTCATCTTCGATTATTCAGATATTTCCCATCTTCCCGAGCTCTAAGCTTCTTCTCGTGGATCGTCATTGAACTCATAGAGGCCACTGGTGAGTTTAGTAATCCACCCCGCAGCGGTAAGCTGCCGCAGGTAGTATTCGATCGTTCCCTTCTTGAGATCCGTTTGTTCGCGAATATACAGCGGGTTTGCACGTCCCCACGGCGCATCTGTTCCTCGTCCTGCTTTGAATACCTCCAATACCCGTTCTTCGCCGTCGGTGGGTTCGTAATCCTCGTTGACGTGAAATTCGAGCGCAAGCCTCGCCCTTCAGGGCGGGGTCAAGCGGTAGGCTCGGCAACGCCAACCGCCGACAACGCTCATTCCCGGTGTTCCAATGATACCAACCCGGCGTCCAATAACTGTTCATACGCTTCAGTGAGCGAAACATCGTTGTCGTCAGCGAAATCTTTCACTCGACCGTGGATGCTCCATGAAATATCAACGTTTGGTCGCATGACAATACTTAATAGACTTCGGGACGTTATAGACATTACGGCAAATGAGGCGAGTCAACAGCTTCGAAGTAGCCCCCCGAACCAACGAAGACGAGGAGCTACTTCGCCGACTGTTGGACGCTTCCGCCAGCCTGTGGAACCAACTCAACTACGAACGTCGCCAGAACTTCACCGACCCAGACATCGACAAATCCGTCTGGGATACCGAGGACTACCGCAAGCAATACGTTAGCGTACTTGGAAGTGCTACCGCACAACAGGTGATTCGGAAGAATTCCGAAGCGTGGCGGTCGTTCTTCTCGCTCAAAGAGAAAGGCGAAGACAACGGTCTTCCCGGCTACTGGGGCAACGAGGAAAAGGGTCGCATTCTTCGGATCTACATCCGCAACGACCAGTATTCCGTCCGATGGAGCAACCGTTCAACCGTCGAACTCACAGTTGGAAAAGCCCTCAAAGACGAGTACGACATGGGCTACCGCGAGAAGCTATGTCTGAACGTGAAAGGCAAACCGAAGTGGTCTGGCGACCAAGGGCGGTTAGAACTGTACTACGACGAGACTTCAAACCAATACAGAGCCATTCAACCAGTCACCATCGATGATTCTCGACTGGATTCACCATTAGCCGACCATTCGGCTGCTCTGGATATCGGTGCGAGCAATCTCGTTGCGTGTACCACGACAACCGGCCAACAGTACCTGTACCACGGACGCGACTTATTCGAGCGGTTCCGCGAGACGACGCGCCGAATTGCCGAACTTCAGTCGAAGCTCCGAAACGGTCGGTACAGCAGCAAGCAAATCCGCTCACTGTACCGAGGACGAACCAAACGGCGCAATCATGCCATGGACGCGCTCGCCAGAAACCTAATGGGACTGTTGTATTCCGAGGGTGTTTCGACGGTCTACGTCGGGGATTTAACCGACGTGTTGGAAACGCACTGGTCGGTGCAAGCCAACCACAAAACGCACAACTTCTGGGCATTCCGCGCGTTCATCAACCGGCTCACATGCACCGCCGAGGAGTTCGGCATTACGGTCGAAGTTCGGTCGGAAGCGTGGACAAGTCAGACGTGTCCGAACTGTGGTTCAACAACCGATACAACGCGGCATCAGGACACGCTCACGTGCCCGTGTGGCTTCGAAGGGCACGCCGATCTCGTGGCAAGCGAAACGTTCCTCAGGCGGTACGAAAATGTAGTCAGGCCGATGGCACGGCCCGTGCGGTTCAAGTGGGACGACCATTCGTGGTCGGCGATACCACACGCTCACCGTCCCAACGAACAGCGCACACACCCGAAAGTTACCACTGGGGAATCGGCATAGCCGAACACCCACGGAGGAATCCTCGCGCTTGAGCGCGGGGAGGATGTCAATCATCGTGGCCCGGAACCCGGCGACCACACGTTGTTGTTTGCCATCCCGAGTAACAACCTGTACCGACTCATCTGCACGTATTATGAGGAAATCAGCCACACAGAGTACCAACTCGACCACTACGAACTCACACCGGGGGGCAAGTACGCCTGGGTTCGAACACACGCTACCATCGAAGCCGTCACACGACCCGACGATACCCTGAATACTGATGAACACACTAGCCACCAGCCAACCGATTCCAGCAATACACAGGAGCGGTGTGAGGAATGAGCAACTCCATATTGGCTTCCCTAACACCCTACTCAGGCCGTTTACTCACAAGACAGAAGCCAGTCTCCGGATGGCAAATCATCCCTATCACTGACGGCTTGCTTGCGTTGTTCGACCCGTGTCGGATCTGCTTCCCTGGCGGTGAGACCAACAACTTCGTCACCAGCAGTGACAACCACGGTACTGTCCTCCATTGGCCCACCACAGTGTCTCCCTCGGGGGTAAGAGACCGATGAGCCAATCAACTCCCGCCAACGCCACGCTGGTCGAGCAACTGAACGCCCTCACGGAGCGTGTTGCCGAACTCGAATCCGAGGTGAAGGCCAAAGACCAACGCATCCAAGACGTAGAAAACGACTTCCAAGCGCTCACAGTTGACCTCAGTACCACCACCGACCGAATCGAGACCCTCGAAGCAACCCTTGCAACCGAACGCGACCGAACAGCTACACTCGAATCACGTATTGACGACCTCGAAACTGAAAACAACCACCTCCAGGAGGAACTCGAAACAGAACGCGAACAGAACTACCGCATTCGGGCCTCTGTCTCCCGGATTATCAACGACGTGCGCGAGTATACAAGCGAAGATGGCAGTAGTGTCGATGCTACTTCCCCAAACATCGTTGCCGAGGCTGCCACTGTTGGTGAAACACTTCATGACACCATCCAACGCGCAACCGACAACGCCAGTCTGCTTGACTTCTCAACGAAACGCCCCACAAACTCGAGCATCCACGAGAAGTACCTCACCGTCCTTGGACGAGCCGAGGAGAAAGCCCGTGAAACCAATTCCCGTACCGTCTATCTGAACTATCGCGAGGTTGCTACCCAGTACGGCTGTGCGTATCTGACCGACGGCTATCGCGTGATGGAAGAGATGGCCGAACGCGTTCCAGGCGTTGAGTATGTCGATGGACATCTCGCCAATCCAGATATCGATCCCACCACGAAAATCGAGGGCAAGCGTATTTGCGTCGAGTGGAATCACCCTGACCTCCGTGGGTGGGTTCGCGCTCATCGAGAGGAGGGATTATAATCTCATAATATGGGGGTTCGGTGAACCCCCCGTGTTCATCACCACACCAGCCACCGGGACAAAAGTTCCATCCATGCCACCGGACTGTACACAACGGACGACTACTGCCGAGTGCGGCTGTTTCTGCGGTGTTTCTGCGTGTGAATGCAGGAGCGTGGCGACGTTCCCCCGTTATTATTCCGTTGTAATTGAGACGGACAACCCGGTCGCGGGACGAATTTTTGGGTTCCGCTTCGGTTGAACCCAGAGCAAGAATCTCTGTGGCACGACATTCTCGAAGGTGATACTAAACCGGGTGAACTCCGTCTTCAACAGAACCGGAGTAGTTGGGTTCTACACGCCACCGTCGAATACGAGGTGGATGAACCTGTAACGGACGGTGACGGGACGTACATCGGTTTCGATATCGGTGAATCCGCGTTGATTACGGGCTGTGCCCTGAAACGCAACACGCCGACGAAGCCGATGCTCAAAAGTGGTAGTTGTGCCCGACACCTCCGCAAAGAGATGTATACGACCCTGAAACGCCTTCAACAACGTGACGCATCCGATTGGCGGATTGATGAACGATTCGATCACTACCAGAACGCGCTTACAGACATCGTTGAAAAGGCGTCTCGGAACGCTGTTGAATACGCACAGGACTTCGAGAATCCGGTTATCGTCCTCGAAGACTTGTCGTTCATCCGCGAACGGTTGGATTACGGTAAGTACATGAACCGACGCTTGCATGCGTGGGCGTTTGCACGGTTGCAGGGTCGTATTGAGGACAAAGCAACCGAGTTGGGTATTCCCGTTCGGTTTGTGAATCCAGCGTACACAAGCCAAACGTGCCACGCCTGCGGCCACATCGGGCGACGGGGTTCACAAGCGGAGTTTCGCTGTAAAAACGACGACTGCCACGTATCGACGTTCCAAGCAGATATCAACGCGGCGGCGAACATCGCCGGACGCGTCGACCCGTGGGGTGAGAGCGTTCCTTGGAAACCGGAACGCAATGACACGCCACGGGACGGGAGCGGTTGTGACACCGCCATAGTCCACCGAAAGACGAGTCCGAGAACCGGATAGATGACGCTTTCGGCGTATTCGGACTGAAACCTACGGCATTGCCGGAATCCCACTGTTGCGGGAAGCCCCGTCGTTTACCACGGGGAGGATGTCACAGAACGGGTGAGTCTCGTCGGAGACAACCAACCACGGGCGAGGAGCGTCACGGTCATTGAATGGATCGTCACCGAAGATGACGGCGCCTGGGTCATGTTTTATTTCTCATCCTCACGCTTCTCGGTGGGATAGTCGTCCGCTGCGTGGGTTTCCCATTCTTCGGGGTCTTCCTCTCCGAGTTGGTCGTTGAGCGTCTTGGTCGACTGGCGGAACGTTGTGAATGTATTGAGGCGTTCTTGGTCATCGGTGATCGCCCAGTACGTGCCTTTGTGTCGGACGAGGTTGCGATCCTTAAGCCGACTGAGAACAGTGCCAATGGTGTTCTTTTTCACGGTAGTCTGCTCGGCGATCTCAGCAGGCTTGAACGCTCGGTCGTCGTTCTCGGCGAGAAATCGGAGGACACGCTCGCCGTTGGTCATTTTTTCGAGCTCCTCGCTGCTCTTTTCTTCGAAGTCTTCAATATCGATTGACATAGATGGGAGTAGTGGCTGTACTGGTATAGATGTTACTCTGTTAGGAGTGTCACTGCTGTCAGTAGCACTAGTGAGTGGGGAGTAGTAGTGACACTACTGAATCGGTGACAAACCAACCCTCAAAACGTTAACGACTGTCTGAACACCTCTCAACCACTCGGATATATCGCTAAACCACTAGATAGGAGTAAAAGTGAATTGGACACACTAGTCGACAATATTGAGAACCGCCTCGAATCGGCTGGCCCATGCTGCCTCCAAGCGAGGGAACAGCGGAGCGACGGCCCCCGCCGAGCGGAGCGGACGGCAGCGGGGGCTTGCCCCCGACCCGTAGGCCCGAGCGCACAAGCGACCAGTGGGAGCGTCTACCGAGTGGCGGCGCGGTCGTGACCAGTAGCTGCTCGACAGACCAGAGTTCCAAGGGCAAACGACTGGAAAGAGAGCCACCAACACTCACACCAACCGCGCCAATGAAGACAGGCGGGGATCACCAGTCTAGATTTTCATCAAAGATCGAGGTAGGGATTGAACGTCTTGATGACACAGACGCCACACTCTGGGGATCGTTTTTGATGTACACATTGGCCACATGACGTTGCTTCTTTGATCCGTCTACGACTTCATATGAGTGGAATCTTAATCATAGATCATCGAGATTGGTATCTGTAAAAATGATGGTGGTTCGCTCACTCGTCTAGGGTTTGTCTACCTTAGAATTCCAGTGGAACTACGAATTTGAAGATCACGGTATGCCCATCAGGAGGGCTGATTACAATCCTATAATATGGGGGCATTCGCCGAACCTCCACGTTTACCACTTAGAGCGAGACACCTCCAAATAGTACCGTCGCCAGTTCGAGCGTGTCCATACTAGTCGGTGGTTCGAAACCACTCCTATTCATCGCAGATGAGGTTTCGCTAGTCGTCTGTTCTCAGAGGTGAATGACTGGAAAGATAAGTACCAACGCTCGTACCAAGTCCACCGATGAACGCAAGGGGAGATTGCCAGTCATACGCTTTGATGGAAAGAGAGTGATCAGACAGTTGTGATGGCGGTACTGACTGTGCACCCTGTGGATTGTTTGCTTTCAATTGCGCTGAGCCATCGGAAGCTGACGATCCTGTGATTTCAGATTCGCTCCTACCCATCTGGTTTGTCTTACTGTCCGGATCGTTCCTCACTGTCTGGGCACCTTCGTCCGGGATCGATTCACCACAGTCAGTGCTCTCTAACGCATAAATTTCAGGATAATTGCCAATAATTTGGACCGTAGTGAAAATGCGTTTATCCACAACAACAGGGGCCGTTATCCATGAATCAGAACTTGCATTGAATGCAGAAACCCATTGTTTCGCACCTGTTCCCGCATTGAGCGCATAGATTGCGGGGGTACCCCAGGAAATACTGTCTCCATCTGGAGCTTCGTGATATTTACAGGCAAAATAGACCGTATTATCGGTCACAGTTGGTGCTGCCAAGGCTTGCGCTGGCGTTTCAAAACGCCACACTTCGTCGCCAGTAGACCGATCGAATGCATAGAGCGTACTGTAAGAATCTAGATATTCTCCATGGGGTTGTTTGACCCCGTCAATAATATCATCCTCATAGGCACGAGTGAGGATATAGAATCGAGACGAATCAACCGCAGGCTCACTCAGATACGGGTCTCTATCAACCGTATATTTTTCTGTCCCATCCAGTGAATACTCGATTGTTGGTGACGTTCCACGTACCGGAACAGGGGATTGCCACTGTAGACTCCCGTCAGTAGCAGCGAGTGCAGTGACAGTAAATGATGGCTCTTGTTCAGACGTGGTGGTCGTTACATAGACCGTATCTGACGTGATGACTGTTTTTACTGTCTTAAAGTCTCTTGTAATGCTCCACAGTTTCGTGCCTGTTGCGGCATCACGTGCGGTAATCACAGTAGTCTGTGCCGTTGAATCCCAACGGCAGGTATACAACGTGTCTCCTGTGACTCCCATTAAATCATCTTGTCCATCGATCTCCCAAATCGATGTTCCGGTCGTTGCATCAAGAGCGCCACCGGCAAAGTACACCCGATCATTCGCCACCTCAATTTCTGCTGGATCGATATCTGGACGGCGCCATTGAATTTCTCCAGTCGCTCCATTCAATGAGTAAATACCCATCAGGCCATCCCCATAGTTTGGTGACTCCATCCCGTAACATGAAATGTAGAGTGACCCGTTATATTCGCTCAATTGTGAGGGGGCTCCCAGTCGATCACTGCCCCCTGATTCAGAACTCAATTGAAATTGCTTGGGAACCTGGTCTCGTGTCCAGAGATGTTCACCACTTGCTGCATCGTATGCAATCACCGCTCCCTCTCTTCCACCATCGTTTGGAGTAACGCCAAAATACAAGACATCATTTGCGACAACTGGACTCCCAAAGGAATGCTTGGAGTCCCCACCCGTCCATTGTGTTTGTAGATAGGGTCCAGATGGCCCAGGCGCGTGTGTTGCTCGAGTGTTTCCAGTAGTTCCTCCAGATGTTGGCCATGCATTCTTAGGAGCAAACGTGACGTCTGTTCCAGTAGAAGTTGCACTTCCAACGCCACTGCTAAGAAGCAGCCCACTAGTAACTGCTCCAGCTGTTTTGAGGAATCGTCGTCGAGTCTGTAACTCCATAGGCCAGATTTTTGAGTCTCTGTAATAAGCTTTGTGTTAATTGATATATAAATTTACTGACTTATGTCTACAAGTCAGTGATAGCGACAGATTGGAATTCACCATTCTTGGTGTGGCGAAATAGTAGCACCCACCCCGCCATTAACGACGAGGTTGTAACGCCTGCAATGCAGATAATCCGTCTTCGGTCATGGATGACCGATACGGAACCAATCGCTTTGATTCCCATGTTGGGGATGGTGCTACGCTTTAGACAGAGTCCTCGAAGACAGCATAACCAATCACTTCTGACGCATGATTCGTCTCAGTGTCCGCACTTTGTTCTTCTTCGACTTTGATTTCGACGCCCGTGCTCGTGAGATTTCGGTAGCGCAACGCCGCAGTGTCCGGCCCGTTAAACGTCTGCATGTCGGCAACGAATTGTGGCGTCTCATACGTCTGCTGAAAGGCAATCTGAGACCAGTCATCGGTCACTGTAATCCGTTGTACTTCGAAGGGAGTGCCCTCGAGCTGCCCCGTTGTTGGCTGTAGAGCCGTGTAGCCGACCGTTTCGGATTGGTGTCCATCAGTAAAGGCTTCCTCTTCTTGCAGCCGTACCTCGAATGAACTGGTAGAGACATTGTCAAGACGCGAGACCGTCGGCTCTGTCCCATTGGCTGTTTGTGGCTGTGCAAGAACGACTGGTGCTGTCTCGAAAAAGTCGCCAAGCGAGACAGTAACGAACTCATCTTGCACTGAGGTTTGGCCCGTTTTTATTCGATAGCTTGTCCCATCGGTGCGTGGCAATTCGCGTTCACCCGGTTGCATGGAGAACGTGTGGAAGGTTTCGCTAGTGTGGACACCATCAAGATAGGCCCATTCTTCGAGTTTATACTCAAAATCACCATCGGCAACGTTCTGTAGACGGACGTGTGTTGGCTGCGAGCCATTGAACGACAACGGCTTTGCAATGACGACACCATTTTGTTGTACGACCGATTCAGCAAGCTGCCACTGAGTTGCGTCTGGCTGATCGCTGGAAATAGTACTTGTCGTGGGAACGGCTTCTGTCCCCGGTTCGTATGGCTCTCCGTCAACAGTCACGGTCGCCGGGCCGTCTGTTTCTATCGAGACGATACCGCCAGTCACGTAGAATGAATATACCTGTCCTGCTGGCACTGTCCCAGTAGCGACATCTGAATTCGGTGGCCGTCTCGGACCGCCGTCCGACCCCCAGTCCGTAGGAATCGTCGAACCATCGTTACCTGCTGGAAGGGCGTACTCGCCAGCGGTAATTTGGAAGGAGGTTGGCGAACTGTTCTCCGTGTTATCGATACGGACGAGTTGGGCCTGTTCCATCGGCACGTCTCCAAGTGCCGGTGGACTCGGCAGTGGTGGCGTCGTGTTCGGTGGCGTGGGATCCCCGTTCGTGGTCATCCGATTTTGAATGTATGAGGAATTGGTTTGCGGACCACTGCCACCAATCACACCGGAGACTGTCCCCCACGAGTCCGGTACCTGTCCAATGAAAACACCGTATTCTGAGTTGTGATCATTGGTGACGTGGACGTCTTCAAGTTGGAAGTATTCAAGATTCGCCGGCGTGCCATCACTTAAACGCCCTTCATATGTATAGATCGCGTCGTGATTCTTTGTCGACTCATAACTGATTCGTACCCGTTGGATATCGATACGCTGGCAAGGGGCCGGTGCCGTAATCGGCCCACCACAGCTGGTGTCCATATACCGATGATAAAAATCGCTATCGGCGATGGTGAGTGTCCCATTGTAGCTGTTAATACCCGCTGATGAATTCGCCGGAACGGTCGCTTCCGCGTTTACCCCGCGTTGGAGTGATCCACCTGACCAAGATTGAATCGGATGAGCGGCATTTTTGATCGAGACACAATTGTGAACACCGGTATTGCCACCAAGGCGCATTCCGTTCTGCGTGTTACGGAAAAAGCAATTCTGGATCTCGAGTCTTCCCTCAGGTTTTTTTGCGTAAATCGTGTTCTCGCCCCACAACTCAAACCAACACCGGTTGAACGTGAGGGCACCACTTGATGATTCGACCAGAATCGCTCGGCGGTTGCTCGCTTCGGTTGGTGCACACGAACCCTCATGAAAGTAACAATCCTGTAACAGCCCACGTGTGCCTGCCGCTGATGAAAGGCGGAAATAGGTCCGTGCCTCACCGGAGTTATTTGACTGAATATTGAGGTCGGTCGCGCTTCGAACCCGCCCGCGGGTGACGAGTCGTCTGAGTTCCCAGTCACCAGCGCTTGAATTCATTCGCACAAACGGTGGCACTGTCACATTTCGCATGTCGAGTTCGAATCCATCCAACACGAATCCATTCGAGTATACGTCGATCCATCGGATATTGTCGCCTGATCGACCTGGTATTAATCGTGCACCATTTGGGGCGATGAGTTCGAGATCGTTGGTCCCGGATTGAACGACGAGTTCATTGAGTCTGTAGGTGCCTGGTGGGAACACGATCGTCGTGTTGCTCCCGACGAGATCGGTAAGAACAGGGTCAATGGCGTTCTGTCCACTCTCATCCGCTCCTTGTTCGACAATATCGTACGTTGGCATTCACGCATCCCCCTTTGAGACGTTTTGGGATTCAACGCGTCTGCCGCTTTGCTGACAGACATCGACAGTCGTTTGTGCCCGGTTATCAGCTAGAATTGTGTCCTTTGTTTTTCGATGAGGTGTGCCATCAGTAGACTGATACTAAACAATGGTTTTACTCGGAACCATATCTCATTAATATCGATCATAGCAATTGTCATACGGTGCCTGAAGATAATTATCTGATTTATTCACTATTCAGGCATACCATACCACAGTATCTATCAATATATTACTAAGAGCAATGCACCATTGTGCTTTGAAAATATCTAGACCATTGCTGGATTTTCTAAAACCTATTTCAGGCTTTATACGGAATCTTCGACAACAACGTATCCGACTACTTCTGAGGTGTGGGCTCTTTCAAAGTCTGCGCTTTGTTCTTCTTCAATCTTGACCTCGACACCGGTACTCGTGAGATTCCGATAACGGAGATTTGCTGTATCGGGGCCTCTGATCGTTTGCATATCAGCGACGAATTGCGGTGTATCGTATGCTTGTTCGAAAGTGATTTGAGACCATTCATTGGTAACTCCTTCAGCTCGCTGTACCTCAAACAGTGTATCATTGATCTGCGCTGTGGTTTGTTCTAGTGCAATGTAACCGACCGTTTCGTCGTTTGGATGTGTGCCGTCAGAGGCTTGCTCTTCTTGAACTCGCACGTCGAACGACCCGCTCGAGACGTTCCGTAATCGGGTGACGATTGGGTCTCCTCCATTGAATGTCTGGGATTGTGTGAGTACGATTGGTGTCTCTGTTCCGAAGAAATTCCCGAGTGAAATGGATTCAAAGGAGTCTGCGACACCTGCTGTTCCTGCTTTCATCCGATACGAAGCGCCATCGTCGAGTTGTACCTCGCGCTCTCCCTCTTTCATGGAGAGGGTGTGGAATGTCTCTTCGAGATGTTCGCCGTCTTGATACCTCCATTCTTCAAGTTTATATTCCATGCTCCCGTCGCTCACGTTTTGAAGACGAACGTGAATTGGTTGAGTGCCGTTATATGAGAGTGGTTTTGCGATAACAACACCATCTGGCTGTACAATTGAGTCTACCTGGTGCCATTCATGCCTGCGTGACTGAGTATTGGAAATCGTGCTCGTTAATAGGGGATTTCCAAAAACAGCATACCCTATTGCTTCTTCTGCATGGTTCGTTTCACTACTCGAACTTTGTTCTTCTTCAACCTTGACTTCAACACCCGTGCTCGTAAGATTTCGATACCGAAGGCCTGCTGTATCTAACCCATGAAGTGTTTGTAGACTTGCAACGAACTGTGGATTTTCATATGGTCGTTGGAACTCTATACGCGTCCATTCATCTGTTACTCCCTGAGCGGTCCGTCGAACTTCAAACGGTTTCCCATCAAGGAAACCAATTTCTGGCTGAAGTGCAATATAGCCAACCGTCTCCACTCGGTGAGTACCATTCCCTTCCTCTTGAACCTGTACTTCAAATGAGTCACTGGAAACACTAGAAACGCGGGTGACAATCGGATCACGGCCATTGAAACTCTGTGATTGTGCCAGAATGACCGGTCGTATTCCTCCGAAGAAATCCCCAAGTGAGACCGTTGTGCGGTTGTGATCAGTCGACGCTGTCCCTGCTTTCACTCGATAGGGAAGATCATTGTCCAGCTGCAAGTTATATTCAGCTGGTGGCACAGCAAGCGTGTTGAACGTTTCAGTGGTGTGTGCCCCATCCAGATAATCCCATTCTTCAAGTTTGTAATCAAAGCCGCCAGCGATAGTGTTTCGCAGACGAACATGTAGTGGTTGTGCCCCATTGTATGAGGGTGGGTTTGCTACAACAACGCCCGTCGATTGGTCGCTTGCCTCGACTTGGTGCCACTGCTCTTGGGATGCCTGGTCAGCTGACAGGGTATCCGTGGAAAGTACGTTCCCTGGCGAAAACGGTGTGCCATCAATTGTCCATGTTGCAGATCCACTTGCACCGGTTGAGACGATACCGCCAGTTACGTAGAAGGCATACACCTCTCCTGGTGGAACTGACCCACTGGCTTGTTCTGAATCTGGTGGGCGTACTGGTGAGCCATTTGGTCCCCAGTCCATCGCTACCGTTGCCCCGTTATCACCTGCCGGAAGCACGTACGTACCACCAGTAATCTGGTAGGACGCTACGGAGTCATTCCCTGTGTTATCGATGCGAACAAGTTGGGCCGATTGCAGTGGTACTTCTCCAAGTGGTGGAGCAGATGGGAGTGGTGGTCGTGTATCTGGTGGGGTCGGATCACCGTTGGTCGTCATCTGGTTTTGGATATACGAGGAGTCCGTCTGTGGGCCACTGCCACCTAACACACCGGCGACATCACCCCATTCGTTTGGCTCTTGGCCAATTGAGACGGCATACTGATAATCGTGATCGTTATGAACTTCAGTGTTTTTGATTTTAAGATATTCGAGATTAGCGTCGTCACCATTGTTCATCCGTCCATTTAACGTATAGATCGCATCATGATATTTCTCAGAATTATAACTAATGCGGACATTGTTGATATTGATCTCTTCACATGGAGCTGATGCTGTAATTGGGCCACCACAGCTCGAATCAGGATAACGATGATAAAAATCACTATCTGCGATCGTCGCTGTCCCCTCATAGCTGTTGATCCCGTTTTCAGGATCTGCAGGAACAACGCCCTCGACGCTCACACCGCGCTGCAGTGATCCACCAGACCACGATTGAACTGGATGGATATCGTCCTTGATTGAAACACAATTACGAACTTCGGTCCTCCCTCCAATACGAACGCCGACTTGTGTGTTGCGCCAAAAGCAATTATAGATCTTTAGCGGGCCTTCTGGCTTTTTTGCATAAATTGTGTTTTCTCCCCACAGCTCAAACCAACACCGATTGAAGACGAGTTCCCCCTTTCCTGATTCGACAAGGATTGCCCGTCGATTACTTGCTTCAGTTGGTTCACAGGCTCCTTCGTGGAAGTAACAATCCTGTAATAGCCCTCGAGTTCCATCTGCTGCTGACAACCGGAAATACGTTCGTGCATCGCTTGAGTTACCCGAGCCAATATTGGAATCGGTGGCTGCTCGAACCTTCCCACGAGTGACTAACCGTTTGAGCTCCCAATTCCCAGCTTCATTATTCATCCGCACGAACGGCGGAATCTCCGTCTCTCGCATGTCAAGTTCAAATCCGTCCAATACGAACCCGTTAGAGTACACATCGAACCACCGGATGCTATCACCTGACTGGCCTGGAATGAGACGAGCGCCATTTGGCGCGATTAAATGAAGATTATCAATGCCAGAATACACAACAAGTTCATTGAGCAGATATGTCCCTGGTGGGAAGATGATGGTTGTATCATCTTCAATAAGGTTATAAAGAGTAGGATCAATTGCCGAATTTCCGCTATTGTCCGCCCCTTCGTCTACAATATTATACGTCGGCATTTATACACCCCATTAGACGAATATTTTCCCTCTTGATCCTGAGGGAATATTGTGTAGCTAGTAATTTTGCTTTGCAATAACTGTTCATTTTATGCCTTCGACTCACTATCAATTTTCTAAGTCCCATATTTCCTTAGTAATGAATTATACAATCAGTATTTATGTTTTACTATATGGATATAGTCATGAACCAGTAGATAAATACCACAGTACTCTCTTTACCAGACCAACAGATGCAAGAAGATAACCAACCAGATGGTCACCAAAATAGCCGACGGACATTTCTTAAAACAGTTGGCATCACAGTGGGAGCCGCAGGTTTAGAAACCACAACCGTTGCTGCAAAAGATGATGATAGTAGTACAGATAAAGCCACTAATTGGATTACAGCTCGGTCAAATCCTCGACGAACTGGTGCAGTTTCTGGAACCGGTCCAACTCCCTATACAGCAACGAACTGGAAAATGGATCTTGACGGTAGTATGCATTCAAAAGAGCCCGTCGTGAAAGATGGAACTGTGTATCTTGCGGTTACGACCAATAATGGCTCGGCTGACAGTGACGGATATATTGGTGCGTATGATACCGAAACGGGTGAGCAACAGTGGAAGCAATCTGATCTTCCTACACCAAAAACACCGACGATAGGCGAGCAAATGCTATATTTTTCTACACAGGTTTCAGAGACGAATGAAGAAAACCGGGGCGGCCTCTATGCAATCGACAGTGAAAGTGGTGATATCGTATGGAGTCGTACGGACTCATTGAAATGGACGTCACCAATCGCTATTGACCAGCGAATTTATACGTCAAATGTCGACGGTGCGTATGCACTCGATAGCATGACTGGTGAGACAATTTGGAAAACAGACGACATCGGGATGCTAACAGATGGGAGTGATGGGGCACTGAGTTATGCGAATGGAACTGTTTTCTTTAGTGATGGAACAGCACTCGACGCAGCACGAGGAAGAGTACAGTGGCGCGTGACAGACGCTGATTCTGCATTTGGAAACCATGTCGTAGCTAATGGTCGAGTATACTATCTTCGAACAAAATACATCGAAGATGATGATGACGTCATTAGAGTTGAAGCTCGATCAGTGAATAGCGGACGGATTGATTGGGCATATGATATTGGTACGAGTAACGTTATGGAGCGACGATTTGCCGTTGCGAACGGATATGTTCTCTTCTATGAGCCAGGAAGCGATAATACGATAACGGCATTGAATGCCAAGACGGGAGCACATGTCTGGACAAAAGAGCTGGTTGGTGACTATTTCAGCAATCTCACAATCGCTAACAAAACCGTCTATCTTGGTGGTCGATACATGGATCCAGCAAATCCAGGCACGGTCCGAGCAGCTATCCACGCTCTCGATATAACGACTGGTGAGCGAAAATGGTCACAGTTATTAGACGAGAGCGATCTTGAAACATCTTCTGAAGGATTGCTAGCCGCTGGAACACCCGCTGTCGGAGATGGGAAAATATACGCTACGACCTATCCTGCTGGCTCAGTATTCGATTATCATTATTTGCAGTATTCCAATTTCTTTGTTTTGGAATCGTCTAACTCGGTGCCGGACGGTGAACGCACAATCGCAGCGCAAAGTGACTGACTTCTCGCTGTCCACGCTCCTATGTGATTCAAAATTGTATCGCTATACGTATGAATAGAATACGAAGGTGGATAGTCAAAGATACACTAGACTATCCGAGAATATTCTACTTAATAATCAGCTGAAATCATGACAGGAAAGGTGACAATTTGGATAGATTTTATCTATCGACCTAGTCCCTTTCCCGCAATATGAGGGCTGGGTGCAAACAATATAAATATTTTGTAATATATGCTAAATAATCATCCAAACAGGATGATCGGACAGCGGTTTTGATGGAAAAACCATTTAATCCGGTTTGCTTCTCTACCCAATCTATCCAAACCAATTTTGATGGATTGGATGGCAAAACCTGTTTGTATAGATTGGATCGTTGTGCTGGTTTTTAGTGACTGAAGATATCCGGATCCAATTACACTGTACGCTTCAGAATGGGTTGTGTAGCACGCGAGTCACGCTCGCTATAATCGGTGGATTTCTTACTGTTGAGAGAAGGAGGCAGCACAACTTTAGCGACTGGCAGTAGATCAGTAGTATGAATGATTTTCTCGTGACAAACGGGGTGACGCTCGACGGAGAGCGTGTTGATATCGAAATACAAGACAGCAAAATCGACCGCATTATCGACGCGGGTGAAGGCGACACAGCGGCATTTGATGATGACCAACAATACGATGCTGCGGGTCGGCTTGTAACGCCACCACTCATCGAACCACATATTCACCTGGATGCAACTGGAACGGCTGGCGATCCACGATGGAATCAATCAGGCACGCTTGCTGAAGGGATCAAAATTTGGGCCGACAGAAAAACCACGCTTGAGAAAGCGGAGCTGAAAGAACGCGCAACACAGACGATTGAGTGGTTTGCTGCCCATGGCATTACGCGCGTTCGAACGCATGCTGACACCACGGAACAGACGCTTACCGGTGTCGAAGCGTTGCTCGAACTTCGTGAAGACGTAGCTGATCTTGTTGAGCTTCAGATCGTTGCGTTCCCACAGGACGGTCTTTTCACGGACGAGACCCATCTTGAGTTACTCCACGAAGCAGTCGAGATGGGCGTGGACGTGATTGGGGGCATACCCCATAACGAGCATACCCGTGAAGACGGAGTCAACGATGTGCAGACTGCAGTTGACATTGCTGAACGTCATGATCTCCGACTTGATCTCCACATCGATGAGACCGATGACCCACAGTCACGATTCACGGAGGTGCTCGCAAGCGAGGCACTCAAGCGAGACATGGGAAGTCAAACGACGGCAAGTCATGCAACGGCAATGCATTCATATTCGAATGCCTATGCGAACAAGCTGATTACCCTGCTTGCAGAGAGCGGTGTCACTGTTGTGACGAACCCGCCGGACAACGCCGTCCTTCAGGGTCGATACGATGACTATCCACGACGGCGTGGTCATACTCGAATTGATCAGCTTCGAGATGCAGGCGTACCTGTTGGCATCGGTCATGACTCCGTGATGGATCCGTGGTATCACTACGGCGTCGGCGATCAACTAGATGCGGCGTTTATCTTACTCCATTACGCCCAGATGAGCGGCCGTGATGATGTCCCAGCACTCTGGGAGATGCTCACAGAAGCGAACGCCGAGGTGTTTGGTGTGTCTGAATATGGCCTTACAGAAGGCAATGAGGGCTCGCTTGTCGTCTTCGACAGTCACGATCCGTTCAATGTGCTTCGGACGCGCGCACCGCGAAGACTTGTCCTCAAGGATGGTCGACCAATTGCCGAAACAAACCCTGCCGAGACAACAGTGTATCGAGAAGATTCCGGACAAAGAATCGATTTTCATCGATAAGGATCCTTGTCTCTATAGGTAATATCTTCCACCCTAAAGAGAGGGTCTTGTTTCGATAGCGGCACTGTATTTCCGCTGCACGATATCCCTGGTTCAATCCATGCAGCGTTCGTGGTTTCAGACTACGGATGCAGTTCGACACGGGTGGTATCTGGGTCGTAGTTGATGACGCCGATATCACTCATCTTCGGGAGATGAGTGTGATGGAGTGTTAACGCAATATGCTCCGGATCGACTCCCTTGTCTTCTCGTTTGGAAACTATTGTGGCCAGATCATTGAGCTCGACTGTTTCAGTCAATTCCGCTAGGATTCTAAGCGTTATTCTACGTCGTTCTGCCGCGAGTACCCCGTGATATTCGCTCTCGGTCAGGTGCTCTTTTCCTAAGTATGGTCTCGTCCCGTCTTGTGTTGGTTGCGTCATAGTAGTGGATCCTCTAGTTACCAACCATCAGCTGGTGTGATGTTCACTCAGAACCCGTTCCGGATAAGAAGTTAGTAAAATTGGGTAGGGTGCTTTGGGAACGCACAGCTGTCAATGCACACTTTACTATCTTTATTTTGAAACATTTTACAAGTCAATTCAGTTCTATTACAATACGCCCCTCCAACGATGGAGGCATATAAGAGTAGCACCAGTATTATCTGATGACGTCACCCCCATTGACCAAAGCACTTCGAGAAACACTCTCGCTCTTTGACGACTCTGGGGCTCCCCAAACGACAACCGAGGTGGCGAACGCTCTCGATCTTGGTCGCCGGAGCACCTACGAACGATTGGAACGGCTCGTTGATCACGACCAGCTTGAAACTAAGAAGGTTGGGGCGAACGGACGCGTCTGGTGGCAGCCGATGACGACAGAGATGGCTGATCAGTCTCTCACCTTGAATGAACAGAATCGGAGTGAGAAAAAATTCCGCGCCGTATTTGAGGAAGCATTCGACGCGATGCTGATCGCTGACGACGATGCAGAGTACATCGACGTCAATCCGGCTGCCACTGAATTATTCGGTCTCTCAAAAGACGAACTCCGCGGGCAATCGATTAGCGAGTTTGCTGCTGAAGACTACGACTTTGAGCAAGCCTGGCAAAAGTTCCAAGCATCGGACCAGGATCGCGGTCATTTTCCTCTTCTCTGTGCTGATGGGAAGCAACGCATCGTTGAGTTTGCAGCGACTCCGAATATTCTCCCCGGCCGCCATCTCTCTGTTCTCCGCGACGTCACGGAGCGCGAGGATCGCCAACGTCGATATGATGCCGTTTTCAATGGGACCTACCAGTTTACGGGCCTCATCGATCTTGATGGTACTTTTCTCGAAGTCAACGATTCTGCCCTCGAGTTTGGCGGGATTGACCGAGAGAATGTGATTGGAAAAAAGGTCTGGAATACAGACTGGTTCCAGTACGGCAAGGCAGCTGAACGTGTCCGCAAAGCAGTCGAACGAGCCCGTGATGACGAGTTCGTCCGCAACGAACTCGAAGTACAGGGTGTTGATCGTACCGCTATTACCGACTTTTCTCTCCGGCCAGTCACTGACGATCACGGTGAGAACACGTACTTCATCATGGAAGGTCGTGACATCACCGACCGTGTTGAAGCCGAGCGAGAACTGGGGCGCCGTCAAGAGCAATTAGCGACGCTCAACAGTGTTAACGACATCGTTCGTTCGACTACCGACGCACTCATCGACCAATCTTCCCGTGAAGAGATTGATACGACCGTCTGTGAGCACCTCGCGTCTACGGACCGGTATTTATTCGCGTGGATCAGCGATACCGAAGCTCTGACTTGGACTGAGACTCTCCGAGCCGGAGCCGATGTCAAAAACAACTTAGACGAAATTACTGCTCTAATGGACTTGGATGAGGCATATAATGAGAATTTGCCAGACAGAGCCCTCCGGTCAGGCAAAGTTCAGACGACAGAGGATGTCTATACAGATCCAATAAATGAACGTCGGCAGGACCATTCCGACACGGACAGGATTCGATCGTCGGTGGATATTCCAATCATCTATGAAGAGACCAAATATGGGCTTTTAAGTATCACTTCCGAGCGGTCGAACGCCTTCGACGAGCAGGAACAACGGATCTTGGGGCAATTTGGCGAGGTTATCGGCCACGCGATTGCCGCCACTGAACGAAAGCAGGCGTTGATGAGCGACGAGATTCTTGAACTTGAATTACGCATCCCAGATATCCTCGAATCCATCGGTATTGACCAGACGAGTACTGGACAGCTCACCTTAGACAACGTCGTTGCGACCAGTGACGGAGCATACCTCGTGTACGGTACCGTGACTCCCGACGCTCGTAAGACACTTGACGCTCTGACCAGCCAGAGCGCCTACTGGGATTCGGTGACAGTGATCGCCGAGGAGGATGATATCATCCGGTTTGAGGCGCGAATCACCGACATGCCGCTTTCATCCGAAGTGGCCTCGCGGGGCGGCTCCGTCGAAGAAGTGCTGCTTGAAGACGGCGACGCTCATCTGCGGCTTTATTTCTCACCAAGCGCCGACGTCAACGCAATGATCGAGACGATCAACGATTTGTACCCGACCGCCCAATTGCTTGCCAAACGCCAGATTCCACGTCCGGGAAGCCCGGAAACTCAGAGCCGGCAGTCACTCTGCGATAACCTCACCGACCGTCAGCAGGCAGCACTCGAAACCGCGTATCATCGAGGATACTTTGAGTGGCCACGAGGCGCATCCGGCGAGGATCTCGCCAACTCACTCGGAATTGCCCCACCGACATTCTCCCAACATCTTCGTAAGGCTGAACAGAAAGTGTTTGAAACAGTATTTTCATCGTCTACTTCAGCCTCGCAGTGGTCACACTAGCATCAGGAATTGTGATCCTCTACTTGTCTATCAGAGTTCAATAAAAAATCGCAATCTGGGCGTATACCGCTTTAATCCGCGCGGATTAAAGCTAGGTCGTCTGACGCTGATGGTGGTACACAGCAGGCTGAATACCCTGCTGTGACGGGAATGCGGTATGTCCGGTTGAAACGCCGGTTGCATATCGGTGGGAAGACCGCTTTGATACGGCTCCACGCGTTGTACTGCACGTCCGTGGTCACAATTGGACAGCTACCGGTGAGGGGGGACGCGAAAGCGTACTTCGCTCCCGAGGAAACGCGCAAGCGTACTATCTCCTTCGTGGATTCCCACGTCTTGAAGCGCGGGAGCATATCAAAAGCGGTGGTCATAGACGGTGCCGCGATGAGTGACGTGGTGTACCTCCAGAATATCACTCCGGTCCCTCACACAAGTGTTCCAGGTCTGTGTCACAGAATAGATATCTCAGTGAGCCGAGCAACCCAGGAGCCTTCACCGAATTATTCGATACTTTGGATCATTGGGCCGAGAGCAGTGAATAATCGTGGGTTATGCACCCTGCTCACTCGAATAAGTGTTCAGCCTGTTGCACGTAGGCATTTGTCTCCCAACTTCGTGCCTGACTAATCTGTTTGAGGAGCTCTTTCGCCTCTGTGTTTGTGATATTACTATGCACGACAAGTGCTTTGAGCACCCGTGGAGTTGTCACTAGTTGTGGCTCCACAAGCGAGGCATGGATGAGCGCGAGCTGGTTGTACTCGTCACAATAAAAAAACGCCGCGCCGATTTCCTTTGTGAGCTGGATCGCTGCGTTTTCACCATCGTCAAGAGGGAACTCTGGGTCCAATTCGATTTTGTGAGTTTCAAACTGATCTTGTTTGTCGAGGACTGCTTGCGCAGCCTTCGCATGAGGGTCAGTATATTGAGCAACAGCCTCCAGTTCGTCTATAACATGGTACGGGACAGCGACATCATAGCCCTCCAGAAAGTATGGAAGAGCGAGGCGACGCGCGTCGGATGTGGCAGCGAGACTTACGAGAGCGGATGTGTCTGCGACTAGTTTCATTCGTCGAGGGCGCCAGCAAGGTCGTCGCTAATACTGTCGTCAGTGAGCTGGTGCTTGAGTACGCGAAAATTCTGAGCTGCCTCGGTACCCACGATTGCCTTTACTTGCTCGAAGGTGAGTCGGTCTTCGTAGTAGGCATTTGCAATTGCTTGCTGAACACGCTCTTCATCACTTGCGTCTGCGAGATAGTCACGGAGGGCATCGACAAGAACATCGGTTCGGTTTTTATCCTCCGCGACAGCCAGGACGTCGGCTTGTTCAATTAGCCGTTCGGGGGCGCGAAAATGGACGCGTTTGCTGGAACTCATACGTGTACATTGTGCGCACAAAACCAAAAAGATATCCCAACCAGCTATCTCGTGGTAGCAAGGCGAGGACCTAACCGATATTCGGGACCGTATGCCAGGCGCGAAAGCGTTCCACGCATGGGCATTCAGACGGCTCTACGAGTACGTCGAGTACAAAGCTACAGAGTTCGGTATCCCAACCAAACAAGTAGACCCAGCGTATACGTCCCAACGTTGTTCGAAGTGCGGTCACACCGAATGTGGGAACCGCCCGAAACAGGAGCGATTCTGTTGTCGAAAGTGCGGCTACGAGGTTCACGCAGACTACAACGCGGCGAAGAACATCGGAATCAAGCATGTCCACGCTGGGCAAAAGTCTTCGCGTGGACGGGTCAACCGTCAACTGGCCCTGAAGTCGGGAACGTTGAACGTGAGCGACGGGTTTACGTCCGCCGAAGTTTCGGCTTGAACGGGAGTTCACCCACAGGCCCCGGCGTTAACACCGGGGTAGTTGACTTATGCGCTTGAATTGTCCGGTGCTGGGGTTGGTTCTGGCGCTGCGGTTGGTTCAGGTTCTGCAGTTGGTTCTGGCGCTGCTGTTGGTTCCGGTTCTGGTGTCGGTTCTGGTGTTGGTTCTGGGGTCGGTTCTGGGGTCGGTTCAGGTTCTGCCGTTGGTTCTTGAGTTTCTTCGTCGGGTTGTTGGGTACCGTTGACTTGACTCTCTTGCTCGGCCGCTTGTTGAATCTCTTCAAGAGAGGCGCCTGTTGTTGCTGCTTGTACCCCTTGTTGAGCACCGTCTGCTGCGGCGTTCTGAATGACATTGATATTGACGTTCTGATTCACCGAGGCGAATTCGACAGCCCCTGTTGCCCCACCCAATGCTGCAGCTTGGACTTCTTGTGGCGATACGTCTGGAGCACCCGCCGCTGCGTTGATTGCCCCCTCCGCTGCACCAAGTGCTGCATTAAGGATGACGTTGATGTTCACGTTCTGGTTGACGGCACCAGATTGCACACATCCTTGGGCTGCACCAAGTGCAGCGTTGAGGATGACGTTGATATTCACGTTCTGGTTGATGGCACCAGCTCGTAAGGCGCCTAGTGCGGCACCTTGGGCGGCGTTAAGAACGACGTTGATGTTCACATTCTGGTTTACAGCGCCTACGATTGCACCCTGGGCGGCACCAGACGCGGCATTGAGAATGACATTGATGTTCACGTTCTGGTTCACAGCACCCTGGGCGGCACCAAGCGCGGCATTGAGGATGACGTTGATATTGACATTCTGGTTCACAGCGCCAGCCTGCACTGCGCCCTGGGCCGCACCAACTGCTGCATTGAGAATGACGTTGATATTGACATTCTGATTCACAGCGCCCTGAATCGCACCCTGTGCCGCACCGAGTGCAGCATTCTGGATAACATTAATATTGACGTTCTGATTTATTTGCAACGCACCCTGCGCTGCGCCGCTTACGGCATTTTGGAGAACGTTGATATTGACGTTTTGATTCGCTGCACCTGCCTGGACGCCACCTTGGGCCGCACCAAACGCAGCATTTTGAATGACGTTGATATTGACATTCTGGTTCGTTGCAGCACCCTGTACCGCGCCTTGGGCTGCACTCGATGCTGCGTTTTGTACAATATTGACATTGGCATTTTGGTTGACTGCGCCCTGAGCTGCACCTAATGCCGCATTCTGAAGGACGTTGACGTTGACGTTCTGATTTGTTACTCCTGCTTGAGCACATCCTTGTGCAGCACCAAGCGCGGCATTCTGTACGACGTTGACATTTGCATTTTGATTCGCTATAGCCCCTTGTACTGCCCCTTGAGCACCGCCGGATGCAGCATTCTGGACAACATTGACATTGGCGTTCTGATTGATTGCGCCTTGAGCTGCGCCAAATGCGGCGTTCTGGAGAACGTTGACATTGGCATTCTGGTTGACTGTCCCTTGAGCCGCTCCTTGTGCCGCGCCGAACGCAGCATTCTGGACGACATTGACATTGACGTTCTGATTAACAGCCCCTTGGACCGCACCTTGAGTAGCACCCTCAACAATTGCTTGCTGCTCGTCCTCTGATAACGAATCCTCAACGCTATCTACACCTTGTTGAGCGCCTTGCTCTGCTGCTTGGACTAACGATTGTTGGTTTCCACCCCCACCATCCTGGGTCGTTGTTGTTCCTTGTTCTTGGGTTGTTGTTTGTTGTGCACTGGCGAAACTGGATACACCTACTGTGGCTATGAGTCCCGAGAGAATGGTTCTTCTCTTTAAAGACTGCTGTTGAGGTTTCTCCGGTTCAATATCTGAGTCATTCTCTGATTGATTCGTTCGTGTCATGTTTGTTCCTTCTCCCGACGACTGATTTGCTGATAATCAGCGCCGTTACGAACGCGTGACTACCTATCCCGTATTCAATCCAGAGAACAGTTTAGGACAATTTTATAAAATATGTGGATTATTCTCCGCAGAATTCTTCCATATTGACTCTAATTTTTCATTACTTACTACGGTAAGTGGTGTGTAATTGGCAGTAACGCAACTTGACTATCTTGTGGATCGCAGCCGAGGAGAGACACCAAGTGGTTCGACGGACATGGTTCGAGTGCTCATACTAGCGGTGGAGATCGACCTAAGAGTTTAGCGCCTTGCGGGTAACGGCTTAAGGATTCATATTGACCTAGCCCATGGGCAAGGGTACGGCTCTGAGCGGCTGCACGAATGAAACGGGGGTGTGGTATCACCACCCCGGTTCGAGGCTTATGACGGACTCGAGCGTTCGTTCTCGTTACGAATTGTTATTGTTGTTCTCGGGGCAGAAGACGCGGAACCAGCAGATCTCCGCTTTCTTCTTACACTTGCCGTCCGAATCGCTCGAGATAGTGGCGCAGAATTGACTGTCAACCGGTTCGGCAACAACCGGTTCCTGTTCCTTGCAGTCCTTGAAGCAACCACACGATTTGCCGTCGTGGTGTTTATGATGCTTCTCGTCCTTCTTGCACTTCTTTCCGTTGTCGTGGTGCTTTTTCTTATGCTTCTTGCACTTCTTTCCGTCATCGTGGCCGTCTCGACCGTCACGCTTCTTTTTCCGCGTCGCGTAACTGACGGCGAACGGGAAGGGTGCACAGATGGTCACTTCTTGCTGATCACCCTCGATCGAGAACACATCGGGGTCGACCTCATCGCCGATGTCATCGTAGGTGTCGGGCCACCATGTTCCGTACTTATATTTGAACGCGATGTTGAGGTCAGGTGGACATTCCGGCTGTTCCTGGCACGGCGCATCGGACGCTGCCACAAACTGATCAAACAGCACCATTCCATCGTACTCGACCAAAAGCTGTTCTGGATCCCGATCCCCAGGGAGTTCGACCACTGCAACGCCGTTGGCGTCGACCTCGGGCATGTACGTTTCCGTGGATTCGTCCGTAAAGGTCACTGTCACATCTAGCGTCTCACCTTCGTCGATGTTTTCGGTCTGAATAGTGATTTGTGCACACGTGACCTCGACATCAGTAACCGCTGGGTTATCTCCACATGGGGCATCCGATGCCGTCACACCCGCGTCGAACAGAATTAGCCCGTCGTACTCAATCCGTAGGTTGACCGGGTCAACGTCACCGGGCAACGTAACAGTCGCCTGGTTATCGGTAACCGTCGGGGTATAGTTCTCCGTGGATCCGTCCGAGAACTCCACCGTCACATCCAACGTTTCACCATCGGGAATGTTCGAGGTGGTGATGACTATTTGATCACAGGTAACGTCTACGTCGTCGACTGTTGGGGGATTTTCGCCGCCGCACGTGTAGTACGTCGCGTTGCTGATGTCCTGTGACCCTTCCGGTAGACACCACGTAACGTCGCCCTCCGGATTTTCCGGAACCGCTGCCACGAAACAGTTCTGCCCTGCTTTGAACGTTATGTAGTCCGCATTGTCGGGAATCTCTTCCGCCGATGTCGTATAGCAGGTTCCGTCAAGGCCAGTAACCAGTCCGACGGCGATCGGTTCAGTACCACAGGCCTCGCGTGCGCAGCTGATACACTGACCCGCTTGTCCACCTGGTGGATTCTCGGGTGGTGTACTCGCTTCACCACAGGACGATGCCTCGATAGGGTCTCCGTTCTGCGCGAGCGAGGACATGGAAAAGCCGCCGAACCCCGCAAGTGTTGCGCCGCCTACGGTGATTCCTTTCAGGTAATCTCTTCGTTTGATACTGCTATCGTTACCGTTATTTTCTCTTGGAATGCAATCTCGAAAAAGAGGGTATATCAATTTGTTATGAGGGGCCTGAATCGCAACTAACGGTGCCTACCGCTTAGTAAGGAGTGATTAACAGGGGGGTCGACCTCCGTTGGAATGCATTCACTGCGTACGATTCAAAGGAAGAACAGTCATCATGAGAGGGAACGCATCCGGTGAAGAGCACACCCCTCGACTTTGACCAGAACTCGGCCTCGGTTATTCGCACGACCCGTGTCTTGTCCACGTCACATGTTGTGCGAACGCGTGTGCTTTTTCCATGTTTGTGAGCGAGTTTCCGCAGTGTTTTCACTCGCAAAGCGGTGTAGTATGTACCTTCTACCTAAAATTATAGCGACCAGTAGTTCTCTACGGGCCGATTCCGGATGTAGTCGAAGTCATTATCTCGCGTCACGACAGTCCCACCGACCAACCGTGCAATAGCGCCAATCATCACGTTAGGTGTCTTCACGGGTGTCCCATTATAAGCGGAAGTGGAGAGCATTATCATACAGTGACATCCTCCCCGTCGTAAACGACGGGGCTTCCCACAACAGTGGGATTCCGGCAAGGCCGTAGGTTTCAGTCCGAATACGCCGAAAGCGTCATCTGTGCGGGTTTCGCACTCGTCTTTCGGTGGACTGTGGCGGTGTCACAACCGCTCCCGTCCTGTGGCGTGTCATCGCGCTCCGGTTTCCAAGGAACGCTCTCACCCCACGGGTCTACGCGACCAGCGATATTCGCCGCCGCGTTAATATCTGCTTGGAATGTCGACACGTGGCAGCCGTCGTTTGTACAGCGGAACTCCGCTTGTGAACCCCGTCGCCCGATGTGGCCGCAGGCGTGGCACGTTTGGCTTGTGTACGCTGGATTCACAAACCGAACGGGAATACCCAACTCGGTTGCTTTGTCTTCAATACGACCCTGCAACCGTGCAAACGCCCACGCATGCAAGCGTCGGTTCATGTACTTGCCGTAATCCAACCGCTCGCGGATGAACGACAAGTCTTCAAGGACGATAACCGGATTCTCGAACTGTCGGGCGTATTCAACCGCGTTCCGAGACGCCTTCTCCACGATGTCGGTGAGAGCGTTCTGGTAGTGGTCGAATCGTTCATCAATCCGCCACTCGGACGCGTCTCGTTGTTGCAGGCGTTTCAGGGTCGTGTACATTTCTTTGCGGAGGTGTCGGGCACGACTGCCACTTTCGAGCATCGGCTTCGTCGGTGTGTTGCGCTTGAGGGCACAGCCCGTAATCAACGCAGATTCACCGATATCAAAACCGATGTGCGTTTCGTCACCGTCCGTATCAGGTTCGTCTACCTCGTATTCGGCGGCGATGTGGAACACCCAACTCCGCCGGTTCTGTTGGAGTTGTATCTGTCCTGCTTTGGCGTCACCTTCGAGAAGGCAGTTCCAAAGGGACTCCTGCTCCGGGTTCAACCGAAGCGGTATCCAGAAGTTCGTTCCCCTACCGGGTTGCGGGACATTCCAACAAATCTCGTAGTGACGTGACTCGTCACGGTCAAATTTCGCGGCTTGGTTCGTGAGTCGAAGCGGATGCTCGTCGTCAATCTCACGAGCATTGTACGTTTTTCGGAGCTTCGGAACGTAACTACACATCGCGGCTTTCGCCTGATACGGGAGGTCGTAGGGCGTCACAACGTCGCTGACGCCACCCATCGTATCGGCTCCCGAATCAAACGCTTCGTCCAACGCTTCGCGGTAGGTGGTGAGAAGGCGACGAAGACGCACCGCTTTGCCCTGTGTTGGTGGGGCGAAAGTGGCTTGGAGTGTCTTCGTCACCGTCTCTACCATACCACATGCTACACACCATGCACACTTATTTGTATCGGTGCTGTAAGGGCGTGTATGGAGCGTAGAAACGTCACAATCCGAGAAGAACAGGACGAATGGATACGAGAGAACCACATCAATCTCTCAAGTCTCGTGCGTGAATGTATCGACAACCGAATGGAATCCGGCTTAGCTGATTAACGGCAGTACGTCAATTGAGCTTACGCGATTCACGCCCGCCGTAAACGGCGGGATTCTCTCGCTGATTAAAGACACAGCTCCGAGCATGTGGACACAGACGAGGATCACGCAGACACACCGCAATCAGTCAGACGTGCGTCAGCCATAGGCACAAAGCCTATACGGTGATCCTCCTTCAATCCATGTGCGGTTCTGCTTGAACCGCACGCTCGGAGTCAAGGGGCGTTTGCCCCTATTAGCGCAGTTAGTATGCTGTACTAACCTGCGACGCACACCCCTACCCAATCCCCCCTTCTTTCCCCTTGTGTTTGCTTGGTGAGTGGTTGTACTTATTGAAACTATCGTGTTCACTGGCATACTGTATACACATATGACGGCGCGAGGTTGGGTTTGTGAACTACCCCGTTCTTCACCGCGCGTAGGGCGGGGCTTCCGACTTCGATGACGCACTTTGCAGGAACCGAAGAGGTTTCGGTAGGGAGTGCAGTCTCCATAGGTGTTGACGAATCGCTCTGCGATTCGTTCGCCAACCAGAAATCGAAAATTTCTGGTGGCGTTGATTCGGAGCATCCCGCTCCTATATCCGCTTTCTTCAACCCACGAACGAGGATGTTGTACGCCACGTTCCAGCCCTGTCCGCTGTGAATCCACACGACGGACACGAACGTTCACAGACTCACAACGGTTATCAAACGAGACACCGCATGCCGCATATTCTTTGGTCGTCCCTCGTGGGTCTACTCAATGGCTATTTTGTGGAATCCGACGCTCATCAATTAGATCCGAGCATGGGAGATGATTGCCAAGTGAATCGACATCAGTATCACAGAACGGACACACGGTCGTAGTTTTTTCACCGTGCTTACATCGCCCACGAGCATGGTACCACACTGCGCTTGTTGAGCGGCCAACCTTGTCAGCGATTTCAGCCGGAGAGAAGCCCTTATCATCGAAGTGCTGAATTTGTTCACATTCGGTTGCCGAAACCGGAATTATCTGTGAGTGATAGGACATAACTATATTGCAGTCCCAGGGGGATTTTAGTATTAATATTTAATACTGGAACGCTGATTGGCACCTATCGAGTTTTCAGGCTTCGAAATATTAGTATTTCTACTCAAAACGGATGGGAAGCGACCATGAGAAGAGTGAATTCAGACACACAGATCTCCGTTGTGAGTAGTGCCTGCTGTATTACCCTAACATACCACTTCAAAGATTACGAGAATAGCACAAACACATTGTTTATTTTCAGTTATATAGCCATTCAGTAACGGAAACCTTTTGTCCGATAGGTAATTTACTATTTAATGGAATCACTAGATTCCAAAGACGCGCATCCTACTGCGTCTTTTCCAACCCTTAGTTCCGCGCGAGCTCTATTTGACTAAGTAGTGGTCACAACATGATCCTCGATGCTTATTAATGCATATAAAAATTTAATAAAAAATTGAAAAGAGACCGAATTTTTATTGCGTCGGGCCAGAGAGAACAGATGATATGGTGCTCCCAGTCATCGTGCGGCGGTGGCTCTCTGTGGATGAAAGTGTTATTCGCGAGTGTCGCCAGTGTGGGACATCACTCGACACCACCGAACAGCCGTGCCCGAGCTGTGGATCGACTGAAACTGTGGCATTCGACGTTTCATAGTCCCGTTTCGGTATCAGTGAACGTCGGGTAATCTTTTACGCAAATAAAGGTCATGGATGAGAGCCTTGCATTTGCAACGAATAGACCGACTGATCGCCGGAGACTACTACCTAATATAACGAGCGAAAAGCAGGTTCAACACCGGCTAGGGTATAGTGAAGCTGCCAAGTCCTCCAGAATGAACTGCAATGTCTACACCACAGTTAGACTCCACCAAAATAGTTGAACAATGCGAAAATTGTGCGGCGAAAACTCCCCACACTGTAACAGTTGACCTTGTCACAGAAAGTGACAAAGAGGAGACTGTTGCGTACTCGCGGGAACCGTACCGAATCACAGAATGTACACAGTGCGAAACTGAAACCCGACAGCGAATGAATAACGTCTAATCGTGTTTTTTAGCTGAATATAGACGCTAAGCCCCTCCCAAAAAGAGCGAGCAGCGCGAAGCGCGTAGGGCGGGGTAGTTCACGTTATCTTTCAACAGCGAAAAAATTCCGCCGTAAATGGCGGACGTGAATCGCGTAAGCTCCAATTTCACAAACCATAGCTACAGCCAACTGAATGCCCCATGGAGTAAGACCACCTAAGCGGAGCGCACCTACGCAGATGACGCTTGGCACGTATGAGTCGAAAAACCGTCCCAGCAGTCTGGTATTTCTCTTCGAGAGGAAACCTCGTCGTCAACGACGGGGGAGGATGTCACGCATCAGTCATCACCCATCAGATTTCGACGCAACACACCACCCTCTTGCCAAAAACGGAGGTTTCACCGATCCGTCGCCATGTGATTCCTGGCCGCCTGCCATTCCTCGACGAGCGTATCATCGAACGGCTCTGTGTTCCAGTTTTTGATTTGGTCGCGTTCGTCGAGCCACTCAATCGTCCGAGCGATACCAGTCTCGAAATTTATTGTGTATTCATAGTCTAGATCATGCCTGGCTTTGCTGTTGTCAAATGTTGTTGAGAACTGGAAATGGTCACGAAGCATCTTGGTTCGCTCAGGAGCGACTGTACGGAGAACGGTGGTCGGGATATGTACTAACTCCGGTTCAGGTGCATCCATAGCACGGGCGACACGGCAGTGATACTGATTCCATGTGATGAATTCCTCGCTCGTAACGTGATACATTTCGCCAAACGCAGTTTCGTTCCCGAGGGCGTTCACGAACGCACGGGCAACGTCATCACGGTGACAGGGCCCCCAGAGCGAGGTCCCGTCGCCGTGGACGATAATTGGCTTCCCTGCACGTAACCGGTCGAGATAGTATGTGTCGTCCCCGAACGTATGGAGGACATTCCCGCCCTCACCGTACGTACTCCACGGTCGGAGGACGGTTGTCTCAAACAGCCCCTGCTTAGAAGCATCCATGAACACGTCTTCGGCGGCAGCTTTCTTTCGTCCATACTCGCTAATATTCGGGTATCTAGCAGCGTTCTCCGTGATAGGATTGTGTTCGGGTGGTCGATGGTAAACGTCAACGGTACTATAGAAGACGTACTGGTCGACGAAGGATGCAACAGCATCAACCGTCGCTTGTGCGGTCTCAGGTGAGAAACAGACCATATCGATTAGTACATCGGGGTTGGTGTCCGCGACAGCCGTTTTGAGGGCATCTGTGTCGTGTCTGTCACCCCGTATGTGTGTGACGCTCGTAGGTAGGGAAGTATCGTGAATTCCCCGCGTAAATACGGTCACAGATTCATCCCTATCCACAAGCTGATCGACAATAGCAGAACTGATCAGTCCAGTCCCACCGATGATAAATACATTCATATTTAGTGACGTACCCGAAATCATAAAGCGATACGGATAGCGGCGGAACGTAGATATGCACCGCCATGTCGACTAACTTCTGATGTCCAATTGATCAACCGACGGTAGGTATGGATATTAACAAGACAAAAGCGCGTCCGCGAGATCGCTTCCGACAACTGCAGTTGCTTCATGAGCTCGGTCAATATTTCTATTCAGCATAAATCCGTGGATCATGTCCTCGTAGTTACGATACTGAACCGAGACTCCATCATTAACCAGTTGCGATGCATACGCTTTGCCACCGTCTCGAAGTGGATCAAATCCAGCAGTGATAATCGTCGCTGGCGCCACAGATGAAAGATCGCCTGCATTAATTGGGTCTGCGTATGGGTTTCGCTCATGAATTTCATTACCATAATAACAATCTCGAAACCACTGCAAGTCTTTTTTGTCTAACACAATTCCAGAATGCTTTTCAATCGATTGCTGATCGGCTTTCGCTCCGATAGCCGGATACAATAATGCTTGATATGCAATATCGGGCCCGTTACGTTCGGCTGCCATGAGTGAACTCACAGCCGCTAGGTTTCCACCCGCACTATCGCCAGCCACTGCGAGTTGTCCTGTCGAATTGATCGCTGATGGGTTCGCTGCTGCCCACTGTACGGCTGTGTATGCGTCTTCGACAGCGGCTGGAAATGGATGTTCCGGAGCGAGACGGTATGCAACCGACAGTACAGCACACCTGCTTTGGCGGGTCAATTGCCGGCAAAGCACATCATGTGTCGTTAAATTCCCAAGGACAAACCCACCGCCGTGGAAGAACACGATCGTTGGGAACGATCCAGATTCTTGTGGCAGATACAATTTCGTCGAGAGTGATCCATCTGGACCGGGAATCGTTCGTTCGACGGTTGCTCCGACTGCTGGAGGATTTCGGTTTAGAATCCAGCTGGCGGCGCGGCTGAACAGTCGGAAGAAATGAAGACCACGCTCACTATGAGGGAGTGAAAATCGTTGGTGGCGTTTGAGGGCGTTCTTTGCCTGTGGATGAAGCTCGTCTGCTTCCATCTCAAAAAGTTCCACTACCTAATAATAAATCACTCGAATCAAAAGCTACACTATTAGCACACAGTGTCGCCGAGGTAGTTCTCATCATCAATGAAAACTACGAGGACCTGTAGATTAAAGCCAGATAAATAGGAATTAGCTTATGAAGCTATTTATCGAGGGTAGGCTCATTGATTAATGACAATGACTGAGTCGCGAATGGGGTTACAAGAAAAAGTTCTTGCGATAGATATTGGAAGTACACGATTACAGGCTGTTATTGGTACACAGGACGGCGAATTTATCACAGAGGTCAACTGTCAATCTACAAAAGCGGATAGACTTCTCGATCAAATTGATGAAATTGTTCAATGGGCCCAATCGTTCGACAAATTCGACATTAGATATGTCAGTATTTCTAGTACGGGTCTCATCGATAAAGAAGAGGGTGTAATAACTAGCTTTGACTCATCAGATGCCTCAGAATATACTAATATTCGAATAGTAGATGAAATTGAGAGTAAATATAATATTCGAACGCTCTTGGAGAATGATTGTAATAGTGCTGTGTTAGGAGAATGGGTTTTTGGAGAAAGAAATGGATATAATACAGTTGCACATGTTTCAATTTCTACAGGAATTGGTGGTGGCGTTATTCAAAACGGTAACCTACTAACAGGGGAAAATGGACAAAGTTCTGAAATTGGTCTCTTTACTGTTGACTATTCAAGTGAGCATAGAAGCTGTGGAGTGAGAGGTGCGTGGGAAGCGTATTGTTCTGGCCGTGGAATACCTTCGTTCGTGATACAGAAATTAGCAGAAGAAGCTAGAGATTCTTCACTTTATTCATATACTGATCTGAGTGCGAAAGATCTCTTTTACGAAGCAGCACAAGGAGACAATGTTGCAAGAGATTATCTCGATCGCATTGGAAGATATAATGCTGCTGGCATGGGTAATTTAATTAATGCGTACAATCCTGGCTTAGTGACGCTTAGTGGGAGCGTCGTACTAAATAACCAAGAATCGATACTGAACCCGCTATACAAGTATTTGGATTCATATGTATATGTCCAAGAGCCAATCATTAAAGTAAGCAGCATGGGTGAGTATATCGGTCTGTATGGTTCTCTAGCCCTCTCCAGAACATCTGTTTGAATCAACTACCTAAAAATCAAAGTCACTAATTAGGTCTATTAGAACTCTACATAACGCCGATTCATTACGACGATTGAATCGATTTGCCTAATTCATTACGACGATTGAATCGATTTGCCTAATGAGTTGCTACTTTGTATATACCTAGCTACATCTGCCGCGATGCCCACTAGAGAAACTGGCCATTTTTGGAAAATTCGATTGATAACAAGCTCTGTGCTTTTCAATTGGGGAATAGAAGATAGTGATTAACTGTTCTTGTTTAGTGATTTGCTAAGTTGCTTTTCCTTGTTACCACTTTCAAGAGCGGTAACTCAAATTGATCGGAAATAACCTCCCCACTTTTGGCTGAGTTTGAAAATATTTTGTGCAAATCCACTTCACATCGTCGAAGTGTTTATTATTTACCAAATGAATGAACAATATATGTTATCTAATGGCAGTACGGACAACTGTCTAACAAACCGATGCGGTCTCATAGCGTCGGTCGGAGGAGCCATCAAATGATAGCAATCATTGTGAGACGTGGTAACTCTCATCCGGAACTCGCCGAAGTACCTGATCCAATACCCGAAGCAGGCGAGGCCCTCCTCCGAACACTGCGGGTTGGCATCGATGGTACAGACCATGAAGTAATACAAGGAAATCATGGTGGGTATCCAGAGGGAGATGACTACCAAATTCTCGGTCACGAAGCCGTTGCCATCGTCGAAGATCCCAACGGTACTGACCTCGAAGAAGGCGAACTCGTCGTACCGACCGTCCGTCGACCACCGGACGGGACAAACGACTACTTCAAGCAGGGTGAACCAGACATGGCATCCGACGGACACTATGTTGAGCGGGGCATTGTTGGCGCGCACGGATACATGTCCGAGTTTTTCACGAGTTCGCCGGAGTTTCTTGTTTCCGTCCCTGATTCATTTGCGGAATATGGCTTTCTGGTCGAGCCGATATCAAACTCTGAGAAGGCGTTCGAACATGCCTTCGCCTCCCGCTCGGCATTCGAGTGGGACCCAGAGTCGGCACTCGTACTTGGCAACGGGCCGCTCGGTCTTCTTACGCTTGCTATGTTAGAGACACCGTCGTCACCATTTGAGCGAAACTACTGTCTCGGCCGACGCGACCGTCCCGACCCAACCATCGAAATCATCGAGCGTCTCGGCAGCACGTATGTCGACTCCCGCGAAACATCAGTGAATATGATGCCTGACGCTCATGAGGCAGTTGACCTCGTCTATGAAGCGACAGGATATGCAAAGCACGCTTTTGAGACAGTAGATGCGCTCATGCCGAACGGTGTTGGTGCACTACTTGGGATCCCGAGTAATTGGGAATTTGAGGTCGATGGCGGGCGACTGCACCGCGAAATTGTATTAAAAAACAAAGCACTATTCGGCAGCGTTAACTCCAATGTCAGGCAGTTTGAAGCTGCGAAAACGCGACTCGCGGAATTTCCTAACTGGTTCTTCGATGAGTTTGTCACTGGTGTATACGCACCCAGAGAGGCTGAAGCAGCGTTTAAGACAGGTGACGACATTATCAAAACTGTTGTCGAATTTGACACACAGTGAGTCATTTGCGCCAACGGATCGTCTGATTCTTCGCGAGCTTGTCACTTGGAATAGACGCTCACTTCATGGCGACCATGTCGTGTCATCGTCTAGTGGATAGAGAGGACGTGGAATACGCTCATACGGCAGTACAGTAAGTCGCTGATTGGTCTCATCAGGTGTCAACGCGAAGAGTCGTTTTGCAGCAGTGTCTTTCCAGGCCGGGCTCAGATACCCACTCTTTAGGACGACTATATCCCGCGTCGTGGGGTCAATTCCGAGTCGTCGAACGAATTCAGGATTGCGATGGATGTTCGTCCGGCTATCGGGCACTGTCTAGATAAGGGAAACCGAGCGTCAGCGGTACGGTTGTCAAGATTTTATGCACCGACCATTAATGAAATACTTTAGAGGATAAGATCGGTTGCGCTGTGGGACGCTAAAATTCGAGAGCATTACCAATAATGTCGTAACAATGGCTGAAATGGATTTGTTAGACGCGCCCGGTAGAGCCCGTTAGACGCTACTCTACAACAGAATCGCTTAACTAGACAGTGCATAGCGATCTAAGCTATTCCCTGTTTGCCAAAGCGGCATCCGCGTCCTTTAGTGCGGCCACGGACGCATCGGCCAGAAGTACGCTAAGAGCGCCATCCCGAGGAGGAGAATACCCCCAATTTTCATCAGCGGTCCGGCGTCCATCTCATCACGGACAAACGACATATACAGTACGCCGATTGCGGCGACAAGAAAGACAAGCGCACCACCGACGACTGGTTCGTTCTTTCCAGAATAGCCGAGACGCAACACGATGGAGGGAATGTCAGGAAGCATCTACCCTTTCCCTCCCGTGAGTGCGATACCTTCCATAAAGGTTCGCTGCGCGAGCAAATACGCGGCCATGACAGGTAATGCAGCTAGGATGACCGCCGCAAGTAGCTGTCCCCACTGAGAGCTGTACCGTCCGGTGAGCAGTCCGATACCGACCTGTAGAGGATACATCGCCGAGTCGTTGAGAATGACTAAGGGCCAAAGAAACGCTCCCCAGACAAAGATGAAGGTGAATACACCCAACGACGAGAGCGCCGGCTTCGCCAATGGCAGCATAATACGCGTGTAGATTTGAATTGTGCTACAGCCGTCCATCCGTGCTGCCTCAAGAAGTGAGTCTGGAACGCCAAGGAAGAACTGACGCATCATGAACGTTCCAAACGGGTTGGCGATATACAATACCATAATCGCCCAATATGTGTTCGACCAATTTAGCGCATTCATCTCCAAATACAGGGGGACGAGCACCACTTGAGGTGGAATGACAAGCGTTCCGATAACAAGAGTGTAAACAAGTGATTTGCCCTTGAAATCACCCTTCGCAAGGGCATATCCAGCGAGTGTGTCTAGAATTAGTGTAAAGAACACAACACCAACTGCCAATATGAGACTATTGAGTATCCAACGGTCTAGTGGGTTCTGCATCCAGACATTGATGTAGTTGGCAAACGTCGGATTCGCTGGGATTATTTGCTTGATAGTGGTGAATATCTCGTTTTCGGGCTTAAGAGAGGTGAGAAACGCCCAGATGAACGGGATCGTCATGATCGCGCTTGTCGCGATTAGGATCAGATGGGCGACACCCTTTGCTAACAGATCATACCACGACTTCTCTTGTTCAACGCTTGGTCGATTGTCGTCGAACTCAAGTCCGTCAGTACTCAACGTTATCACCCCAGGTTCGCTGTTGCAGAGTACTCAACCCGAAGACGATGAGGAACAGCACAACTGCGATCGCACTTGCATACCCCATTTCGAACTGCTGGAACCCTGTCTGCCAGAAATAATAGACGATGGTGTAGGTTGATCGCACCGGCCCGCCCTGCGTCATCACGTATACTTGTGTATAGACGCGGAACGAGAAGATGAGTGTCACGACGACCACAAAGAATGTCGTTGGCTTCAAAAGTGGCAGTGTGATGTAACGGAAGCGCTCCCAGCGATTCGCCCCGTCGACAATCGCTGCTTCATAGAAATCGTCTGGAATACCTTTCAGCCCAGCAAGGAAAATGACCATGTTGAAGCCAATGTGTTTCCAGATGCTCATGAGTGCGATCGATGCCAACGCTGTGTCCGAACTCTGAAGCCATGATAATTGTGGTAATCCGATCGCTCCTAAGGCAGTGTTTAACAAACCGTACTCAGGATTGTAGAGCCACGACCAGATGAGTGAAACGACGACCCATGACGTTACGACAGGAAGGAAAATCGCACCAGAGTAGAACTTCGTCCCACGGAGGTTCATGTTCAATAATAATGCTAACCCCAATGCGATGGGCACGTCAATGACGAGTAGCGCGAAGCTGTATCCTGCAGTGTTGATAATCGCGTTCCAAAAGATCGGGTCGTTGAACAGTCGTACATAATTGTCGAGACCGACGAAGGGATGCGACTGTGCTAGCGGCGCCCACTCATGGAGGCTGATGTAAAACGCCCCAAGAAACGGCACAAGGAGGATCGCCGCGAAGAGAACCACTTTCGGTAGGACGATGGCGTACCAGGATAAATCAGTGTCAGTTATACTGGCAGTATTGTTGGATAGATAGCCATCAAAGCGGCGTCGAATTCGCTGTAATCCTTCTGATTGTGCCATGATTAGAGCAACGCGTTGATGTCTTGGGCTGCCTTGTCAAGCGCCTGTTTTGGATCTTTTCCCTGCCACATTGCCTGTGCCTCTGTATGAACACTATCCCACATTTTCGACACTTCCGGGTGGCTTGGGAACGAAACCGTATTCTCCATTTCTTGGGCAACCGGCTTCAGCTTTGGATTGTCCTTGATGAATTGCTTGAAAGTGTCTGTTTCATATGCGTCCTTACGACCGGGGAAGCCACCCATGGATTTTGTCACCGTTTTCTGCACTTCCATGGAGTTAACGTAGTTCAGCCACTCGAGTCCAATATCCTGATTCGCACCGCCACGACTCGGAATACTATAGAACACGCCTGCACTCCATGTGTGGCTTTTGTCTACTTTTGGGCCGCTTGGGTATGGAATGTATTGCCAGTCAAGTCCACTGTCGCGCAGACGCGGATAGTGCCAGGATCCGGCGAAACACATTGCCGACTCCCCAGCGAGGAGATCCTCAATAGCCATCGTTCCGCCTGGGTTGCGCGCAATAATTGATTCATCATCAACGATTTTAGATTGCAGGAAGTTCGCCGCCTCAAGTGCGGCATCGTTGTTAATCGTCGCTTTGGTCCCGTCTTCATTGAGATAGCCGCTCCCATTCGAAAGTACGAAGCAGTCAAAACCCTCGCCTGCCGACATTGAGTAGGCGGTACCATGCGCTTTAGCTAGCTCGTCGACCCAGGAGCCGAACTCTTCCCAACTGGGACGGTGCGTTGGGTCGGGTACTTCCAGCCCTGCATCCTTGAACATCTTCTTGTTTATTGCAACTAAGCGACAGTCTGCATACCATGGCACTGCCCACAGCGTTCCATTGTAGCTGGCGTTACTCCTTGCAGCCGAAACATAATCGTCCGAATTGAAACCGTTTTCTTCGAGGTTAAGTGCAACGCCTTTGTCTGCAAACCGTGGAACCCAGAGAACCGAGAGCGCCAGACTATCTGGGGCGTTCCCGGCAGGGATGGCCGTTGTTGCCTTCGCTAAGTAGTTCTCGAATGGATAGTATTCCCAGGTGATGTCGGATATTTTGTCGCTCTTTTGTGCAAGATTCTTTGCCTGTTCTTCACGAATTGGTGAAAGACCAGGATCGTTCCACGCCCACAGCATCGCCGATGAGTCACCGTTTCCGCCTCCGTTACCGGAGCCATTTCCGTTGCCGTTACCATTACCACTGCCCGAACAGCCAGCCAAACTTGCCGCACCGGCTGCACCGGTCATAGTGATGATCTGTCGTCGAGTAAGATCTCTATTGCTCATGCTACCCTTGAGAGAACATACAGGTGATGTATAATAAACCTTAGGTACGCTATAACATATCTAGGCAGAGCCTTGCCAGTTTGGATAAAGCACACATAAGCGTCATATGTGCGAATATCGGACTCAGGCGCGAGCGTTGATGTCGACGTTGGTAGCTGCGGAAACGTTTCGCGATTTGATCGTCTCGCCGGTGTCGGCATCGAAGAGATGCATCTTTTCCTCGGGGATGAGCAGGTTGAGCGTCGTTCCGGTCTCGACCACCTGCTCTCCGCTGAGTGTCACAGTGCACCGTTTGTTGCCGATGTCCACGTAAACGTAGGTGATCTCTCCCATCGGTTCCGTCACAGAAACCGGAGCCGAAATCGAGCCGTGTTCGTTGCCTGTAGCGATTTCGAGGCTTTCGGGACGAACACCGAGCGTCAATGGACCTTCGTGCCCGACAAGCTCTTCACGGGTTTCCTGTGACAGTTCCTGCTGGAAGCCGTCGTGAACCAGTGTTCCGTTAATGTACTCGACGTCGAAGAAGTTCATCGACGGAGATCCAATGAAGCCGGCGACGAATCGGTTGTTCGGCTCGTAATAACACTCCAGCGGCGTCCCGAGTTGCTGGAGCTCACCACCGTCAAGGATTGCGATTCGGTCACCCATTGTCATCGCCTCAGTCTGATCGTGCGTAACGTAGATCGTGGTGATCCCGAGATCCTGTTGGAGGTTCTGAAGCTCTGTACGCATCGTCGTTCGAAGTTTCGCATCAAGGTTCGATAACGGTTCGTCCATCAGGAATACTTCTGGTTCTCGGACAATGGCGCGTCCAAGCGCGACACGTTGCTGTTGGCCTCCAGAGAGTTCTCCAGGCTTCTTGTCAAGTAAGTCGTTGATACCCATCATCTCCGCTACTTGCTCTACGCGTTGACCGATCTCGTCTTGCGACATATCGGTCGACATCTTCAGCCCAAATCCGATGTTTTTTCGGGCGGACATATGCGGGTACAGCGCGTAATTCTGGAATACCATTGCAATGTCGCGCTCGGTAGGCGGTTGATTCGTGATAGAGTCTCCGTTGAGGAAGATTTCCCCACTGGTGACTGATTCCAGCCCCGCAATACAACGAAGCGTTGTCGACTTCCCGCACCCTGACGGACCGACAAAGATGAGGAACTCTCCATCTTCAACGTCGATATTTAGGTCGTCAACTGCAATGATCGACTGATTCTCGTCCGCGAACTCTTTCCGTAAGTTGCGGATGTCTAACTTACCCATGCGAAGTCACTACATGGCGAATTGCGATCAACCATAATAAATTTACAGGTAACTTCATGAGTTGAGGATGATTGTCGCCATAGACTATCCACATGATGTCACTTGCACGATTCAGAAACTTCGCGTGCGGTAAGGGTGAGATCAAGTGTTTTTACTGCATCTTCGAAATCCGAACGCACGTCGATGCCTTTCGACGTCCCTGACCGAGCTCTGCCACGCTCAGCTACCGCACGAATGAATGCCTCGAACTCTCGAGAATACCAATCGTCATCGGTCTCGAACTGAACTACGTCGCCGTCGACGGTTCCCGAGAGCGAGTGATCAGAGTAGTCAAGTTCGAGATATGCATCTTCGGCGCTGATGCGCACCTCGAAACGGAAGGTCGGAGAGGTGCAGGTCGAGGAAATATGTGAAACGGTACCTGATTCATGGTCAAGCGTCACTGATGTCGCGTCCTGAAAGTCGATTTCGTCGACGAGCAACTGGTCGGTTCCGCTTCCAGTTGCATCCGTTACTTCACCTGCAAGGTATCGGTGTAGATCGTACACGTGTGTCGACTGTTCGACGATTTGTCCGCCTGAACATGCCTGCTCTCGCCACCACGAGGTTTCGGGGATAGGAGCCCAATACGTACTATCGATGTGACCAATCTGACGGCCGTCAAGCAGCTCCAATGCTCGATCTGTTATCCGTCCATAGCGGCAGACGTAGCCAACCTGTGCGAGGATATTCGATTCCTCAATTCGTCGCGCCGTCTCGCGTGCTGTGTCGATAGAGAGATCAACTGGCTTCTCAATGAAGAGGTCAACGCCGTACTTCGCCGCCGTCCGTTCATATTCGCCATGGGCAAACGGCGGAACAGCCACCACGACCGCATCAATCGATTCGGACTGGAGAAGTTCCACTCCATCAGTATAGGTCGCGGCATTGCGAGAGGCAGCTGCCTCCCGTGCTCGGCTTTCATCTACGTCGGCGATGGCTGCCAGCTCTACATCGATACTGTTTCCATTGTGGGTTTTCAATCCCTCGTCTATCGCATTGTCAAGCGTTTCTAAGTGAACCGAGGCGATACCTCCGGCGCCGATGAATCCCATTGAGAGTGTCACGTTCTCTCATATCTCGTTTAGGAGATGTTATAAATATCCGTTTTTGCACGGAGAAAGTAGTTGTCACGCAAATCTATAAATCAGCATAGAGGGGATGTTGGTGTGCATGAAGTTTGCACTCAATCAAATGGGGTTCCCAGAGAATAGTCTCCACACGAATGCGGAACTCCTCGCAGACGCTGGGTATGACGGAATTGAACCGAACCTGACCGTCGACGGACCGCTGTGGGATGACGAGGCAGTCGATGAATTGGCCGACCGAATTGATGAACTAGAGCTCGATGTTCCTGCCATCTCGACAACGCTTCACTGGGAGCAACAGTTATCGAGTGCAGATAAAGAGACACGTAAGGCTGGCATCGAAGCAGGCAAACGGATGATTGAAGTTGCAGATACGCTCGATGCTGGAGCCGTGCTTATCGTTCCAGCTGTCGTCGATGAAGAGACACCGTACGACAAGGCATACGATCGTGCGCTAGACTCAGTTCAGCGTCTCGCTGTGGTTGGGTCTAAATATGAGGTAACCATCTGCATAGAAAACGTCTGGAACGACTTTCTGCTCTCGCCGTTAGAGTTTGCCGAATTCATCGACCACGCATCGAAATCCGGACCGGTCGGGGCGTACTTTGACGTGGGAAATGTCAAGCGGTTTGGCCACCCTGAGCAATGGATTCGAATCCTGAGCGAACGAATCAAGCGTATTCACGTAAAGGATTACCGAACCGACGTTGATACGATAGACGCCTTCACTTACCCATTGGAAGGCGACGTCGACTGGATAGCTGTCAATGAGGCGCTGACAGCCATTGGCTATGACGGATGGGTGACCGCCGAAGTGCCACCGTACCGAACGGCACCCGAACGAATGCTACCGCGCGTCTGTTCCGATCTTAATCATCTGTTTTCGTAGCGCGAGTAGCACGGTGTCGACCCTTGCTTCTCGTCTATGTGTGAATCATGATGATATCAAATATTGTGTCAGCGACTAGTGGCGGCACAATACTTATTATCGGCTTGGCTTGAATTTCCTTGCGTATGCATCTCACAGCAATAGTTGCACATCCTGATGACGCCGATATCTTCTGTGGCGGGACGCTCGCTAAGCACGCTGACCGTGGCGACGACGTGACGATAATCTACATGACGCGTGGCGAGTATGGCGGCTTCGACACAACCGAAGCACAACTGGCAGCCACACGCGAAGATGAAGCTGAAGCCGCCGCTGAAACGCTCGGCGCTGAAACAGTATTTCTTGATTTTGAGGACGGTCGAATCACGTATTCGATGGAGAATCGGCTTCAATTAGTGGACGTACTCCGCGAATATCGACCGTCCATCGTGCTCACCCACTTCCGCGACGACATGCATCCTGATCACCGAACAACTTCTCGGCTGGTGAGTGATGCGTACTACATGTGTTCACTCCCACTACTAGAGACGGAGTCAAAACCGTGGGAACCACAGAACGTCTATTACTTTGGCAAGCCGACCTCTTCGTTCACGCCCGAGACGTACATTGATATCAGTGACTACCAGTCGACGAAGGAAGAGGCGATTATCAAACACGAATCCCAGGTCGAATGGCTCAAAGAGCACGGTGGCATCGATGCAGAGTTCGATGGACTCATTGAGGATGTACGCGCCGAAGCCCGAGTACTTGGTCGGACTCGGGGAGTCGAATTCGCCGAAGGCTTCGTTCCGCTCCACAAGACCGCCACTGAGTTTCTTGGCTCTGTGTAATTAGTTCTTTTTCGCGACAGCGTATTTTATGTAGTCAGTGATCTACTTGACTAGTTTTTATACTATTCATGACGGATATGGCAGTACTGGTTCCACATTCTGTTACAATCATAGGGTTGTAATTTATTACAGGTGAAATGAGGGGAGGGGGTACATCCTAGAAACGACTGGAGCGAACCTGTACGACCGAAATTTCCTCGGATTTATCACGGATATGTATGTTTTGTCAAAATTTATCATGGATGTGTCTGTATTGTCAAAGTATGACGGGGGACGAACCAGTCGAGAACGCAAGCGCGCTTGGAGATGCATTTAGTGTGCAGGATCACATCTTCTCACAGAAACAGCTCCTCAATGTCGGGTACGTCCCTGAATCTGATCACATCGTTGCTCGCAACGAAGAGATTCGCCGTCTGGCAAGCGCCCTCAATCCATCTATCGGAGGAGAAGCACCAAACAATGTATTCCTATATGGAAAAACAGGCACCGGGAAGTCACTGTGTGCCCGATATACGACGCGTCGAATCGTCGAGGCGGCGGCGAACGATGTCTCGGTTGGCCGCGTTGTCGTCGACTGTTCACAAGAGAACACCGAGACCCGTGCGATCAGGGCAACAGTACAGGAACTGAACGATCCTGAGGTGAGTGGATTCGTTGTTCCCGAAACTGGGTTTGGACATTCGCGGTATTACAGCCTTCTCTGGGAAGCTCTTGATGCACGCTTCGACGCCGTGCTCATCGTACTCGACGAACTTGATCGGCTAAAGGGAACAAACTTCCTTATGCAGCTATCGCGTGCGACTGAAGCGAACAAACTAGAGCGCTGTTCGGTCGGCATTATCGGCATCAGTAATAAGATCAAATACCGAAATCGGCTCGGAGAGCGTGTCAAAAGCAGCCTACAAGAGCGCGAAATCATCTTCACACCGTATGATCGCGACGCTCTTCGTGCGATAATTCGAAGTCGATCAAATGCCTTCAACAGTGGCGTGCTCTCCGACAACGTGGTATCAGAGTGTGCAGCTCTCGCTGCAGATGAGCACGGGGATGCACGAAAGGCGATAAACCTGCTTCGCCACGCTGGTGAACTCGCCACGATTAACGAAGCAGACAAAATCACTGTCCAGCACGTGCACAGAGCTAATAACCTAGCCGAGCGTGATCGAGTCAATGCGATTCTCGCTGGTTCAACGGTCCAGCAGAAAGCGACGCTACTCGCAGTTGTCTCGTTAGCACTCGTCGAGAAGACACGGACGTTTAAGACACCAGAGGTGTACGCTGCCTATGAAGATATCTGCGCTGAGTCGGGCTTGGAGACACTCTCGAAGCGGCGCATTCACGACCTCTTGCGAGAATGGGAATTCCTCGAAGTGCTCGAAATCACTCGGACAGGTGGTGGACGAGCTCGTGGGAGCTATCTCCGGCATCATCTCCTTGAAGATCCGTCGGTCATCCGTTCCGCGTTTGAGAAAAGCGACCGGTTCGCCCGGATTGGCATTTCATCCGGGACGACGACTACTTGGTCAAATATCTAAAGTCGATTCGTTGCTGGGGAAGTTTTAATATGGATAGTTCCGCACATTAGAGCTGATGCAACGAATCGGGTTAGTGGGTAGTGGCTTCATGGCCATGACTCACGCTACCAGTTACCAAGAGATAACCGATGCCGAGGTGGTTGCGGTCGCATCGCTTGACGACGACCGGGAGACCTTCGCGGCCGAAAACACACCAGACGCTGATGTCTACAACGATGCCGAGCAGATGATAGCCGAAGCTGACATCACAGCCGTCGATATTTGTACACCGACGCCGACGCACCGACCATTCGTTGAGGTGGCTGTCGACCACGGACTCAATGTGTTCTGTGAGAAACCACTTGCTCGCACTGTTGAAGATGCAGACGCGATCGTCGACACAGTGAGCAACACCAGCATCACTTTTATGACGGGACATGTCCTTCGATACTTTCCTGAGTACGTCGAGGCGAAACGCCGTATCGACGCGGGTGAAGTCGGCACGCTAGGTACATTTCATACCGAGCGCTTTTCGTCACCACCGCGATATGGTACTAACTCCTGGTTCGGTGACAAAGAGCAGAGTGGGGGCGTATTACTCGATATGGCAATTCATGACTTCGATTATCTTCGCTGGGTTGTTGGTGATGTTGATCGTGTGTTTGCCCGCACAACCGAATGGGATGACGGTCACCTAAATCAGCACTCGTCGGTACTGCTTCGCTTCGAAGATGGAACGGCCGGTCAGGTGGAGGCATCTTGGGGCTACCCAGAGGGGTCACCCTTTATTACCAGCTATGAACTTGCCGGCGATGAAGGTCTGTTAGAGTTCGACGCGCGAGACGAGAATTCCATCCGGATCTCAGGTGGCGCAGCGGGAACAAATGCCCCTGTTAGTCCGCTGGCGAAGAGTCCATACACGAAAGAACTTGAACACTTTATCGACTGTGCCGAAAACGGATGTGATCCAGATATCTCCCCGGATGATGCACGTCAAGCGGTCAGAATCGCGCTTGCAGCTATCGAGTCAAGCGAACGTGGTGAACCCGTTTCGCCTATGGAGGTGGATGCATGACTGTACGAATCGGTATTTGTTCGACTGCGCATCTTCATGCTGACTCCTATGCTGCTTCGCTAACTGATCGGTCGAACGTCGAGTTTGTCGGTGTTACCGATGTTGGTAATCATGTTGACGACACACGTGCGAAAGCTGATGAGTACGGCGTCAATTACCTTGAACCTGACAAATTGCTCACCGAAGCCGACGGCGTCATCGTTTGTTCGACGAACACTGATCACGTTTCGTGGGTTGATCGCGCTGCCGACGCTGGCGTCGATATCCTTTGCGAGAAACCCCTTGCACCAACTGTTACTGAAGCGCAGAAAATGGTCAATATCTGTCGCGAAGCGGACATCAACCTAGGTGTCGCGATGCCGCTTCGCTTCAGCCAACCGGTTCAGAACGCGAAAGCTGCAATGGAAAATGGCGTACTTGGAGAGCTGAAATTCCTTAGCGGAACGAACCGTGGACAAATGCCCGGTGGGTGGTTTGTCGACAGCGAAGCGTCCGGCGGTGGTGCAGTGATGGATCACTCAGTACACATCCTCGATATTGCGCGCTGGATTACCGGTGAAGAGGTTCAGGAAGTGTACGCCGAAACAGATACCCGGTTCCACGACATTTCCGTTGAGGATGTGAACCTCCTCTCGATGACGCTCACCGACGGAACGGAGTTCGTCCTCGATGGGTCGTGGAGCAAACCCGACGAATGGGACTTCTGGGGGGACGCGACGCTTCGACTTGTTGGCACAGAAGGAGTCGTCTCTATTGACTGCTTCGACCAAAAAATAAAGCAGACACGTGACACTGGCGACCCTGGGATTCAGTCAGTGTACTGGGGGTCAAATCCTGACGAGGGACTTGTCGCTGACTTTGTTGACGCCGTTGCCGAGAATCGACCGCCACTGAAAACGGGTGCAGACGCCGTCAACGACGTCGCGGTCGTCGAAGCAGCTTATGAGTCTGCGGAACGAACCAAGTCTGTTGTCGTCGAAACAGCCAAAACTACCACCCCAACAAGTTAAATTTATAATAAATATAATTATTATCTAATATTCAACTCCGACCGGTTCACCCTGTTCGACTGACTCATATGCAGCATCAATAACTGCAGCAGTCCGTACGGCATCTTCGAGGGTCGTCGCAGGGGCAGACTCACCCCGGATAGACATGATGAAATCGCGCAACAGAGCGTTGTTCGGGTCAGCACCCCAGTAAATGGATTCATTGTGTTTTCCATGAGCGGTGTCTTTGACGTGTGTGTATTGGTAGCCAAAGCAGTCCGCCGAAAGCGTTGATTTTGTCCCTACGAGTTCGACCCTAGCGTCACCCCAAAACGAGTTCTTCTGCGGCGTGCTCCACGACCCATCGAGAAAGAACGATGCACCGTTCGAGAGCGTCATCGACAACAAATTCACGTCTTCAACTGGAATATCATAGAATCGGGTGTCCGTTTCGGCGTATACCTCTTGAACCTCCTCACCAGTAATCCAACGTACGATATCGATGATATGATCTGTGTGGTCGGCAATGGCTCCCCCACCGGCCAATTCAGGGTTAACAAACCATCCTCCCGGCATCCGACCGCGGTTGACTCCCGAAACAGCGACGAGTTCGCCGATCGATCCTGCTTCGTATCGCTCTTTGAGTTGCCGCATTGGGTGACTATAACGAAGCGGCATTGCCATTCCCGTGACTACGTCGCTTTCGTCGCACCGGTTCTGTATTGACTTTGCTTTTGCAAGTGACGTTGCGATCGGTTTCTCCAAAAGAATAGTAACGTTATGCTGGAGTGCAAGGTCGATCAGCTCGTCGTGAGCAGCAGTTGTCGAACAGATCACAACCCCCTCGGCTACCTGCATTAGTTCGCGATGTGACATCGCCGACGTACCGATGGCGTTCGCCCGTTTGCGCGCTTGGTCAGTTGTTTGCTCCGAGATTCCAATAAGATCGACTTCTGAAAATTTCGATAGAAGGGCTGCGTACACCCCGGCGTTGACGTGGGCAGTCGAACAAATACCAATCGGAACGGTCATAACGACTCCTCCGCAATCGTAATCGGTAGTCCCTCATCAACAGACCGACGCACAGCGATTGTGACTCGCGAGGGATTGATTGGTGTGATATTTGACGAGGGCTTTTCATTGTCATGAATATGAGTAACGAACTCCTGCAGCAATCGACCCCGACAGTCGTCTTCCGGTGGATCTCCGTTCAGCGGCACTGACTTTTCTTGGAGTGCAGTTGATGCATCGCGTTCATTGAAATTGAGACGTCCGTGATTGCCGCTATACTCGACATTGACGCATGGTGAAGGAGTACATTTCTTGCTCCATGTCGTTTCGATGGTCGCTCGTCCACCGTCTTGGAACGTGAGTACAGCATGTGCGTGGTCGTATCGCTCGCTAGAGCGAGCTCGAGCGAAGACACGTCCAACAGCACCGAATGTCCAGTCAAGAATATCGATATCGTGCGCAAGGACTGAACAAAGCGCCTCTACATGGCCGGTAGCGGCTGTGATGCCGTCATACGAGGTATTCCATCCGGGCCCGCTAAATGGTACGGTTCGCTTGATTCTGGCGACGCCAATTGTTCCGATAGCACCTGTTTCAACGTCCGATCGGAGTCGGCTGTACAGCCGTGAGAAGCGGTGCGGGGAGTGCGCCATTAACCACCCGTTCTCATTCGATGCTCCTGAGACACGTCGATCGAACTGCGCCTCATCAAGCGCGAATGGCGGATCACAGCGAATTGGTATTCCGGCATCAAGAGCCGTATTGAGAGTGTCGTCGTAGGCTGCGCCCGGCCCACAGATGTCCACTCCATCTACGTCATCATCGCGAAGGGCGTGGGCTATTGAATCGTAGACTGGTGCGTCGAGATCATCAAATGACTCATCCGCGGATCCAACGGCGCCACAGACAGTTGCTTTGTCGAACTGTTTATAACGGTCAGCATGCGCTTGCACCGCCGCCCTCCTTCCAACCGTGACGATGCGAGACATAGGGATACGTCCCATAGCACCTCGGATAAGTATTGTGAACTCGTACCAGATGCAGGTTCGGTCGTTCACATGTTATTGTCACGATTGGGTGGATCGCAGAAAATCAAGCAGTATCAAGCAGTTTTTGAATACGAGCCGTGCTTGAGGTGAGCGTCTCCATTGGGTTAGTTGTCAGCCCGTTCTCGTAGATGAGCCACTCTGCGTCGGCGTTGACGGCTGTACGAACACACGCATTGAGGTCAATAACACCTTCACCGAGATCAACATGGAGCGAGTCGTCATCGCCCGGGATCGTATCGGTTAGGTGAATCAGCGAGATTCGATCGGAATAACGCTCAAGGTACAGTACAGGATCGATATCACCGTGACGTGCAAGTCCAACGTCGAACTCAAGACCGAGTCGATCGTCCGTCTGTGCGGCAAACGCGTCGTATGCGGTGTCAAAATTGCCCGCTAACTCCGCAAACTCGTAGGTATGATTGTGGTAGTGTACTTCGAAGCCGTCGTCGACGAGGCTGTCTGCAAGCGTCAAGAGTCGATTTGCAGCCTCCGAAACTGCAGATTTGGAAGTAAAGCCATCCTCGCCGTAGGAGGGAATAACGATACGCTCACAACCCAGGATCCGGTATGACTCAACTGTCTTTTCGTAGTCGGTCTGAAGCATGTCGAGGCCAACGTGGGCACCGACGGGTTTGAGATCAGCGTCATCAAGCGCGTCAGCGATAGCTTCGGGCGACTCGTCGCCGAATCCAGCGAACTCAACGCCTTCGTATCCTGTATCGGCGACGCGGTGGAGCGTTTCAGTTAACGGTTCTTCGAGATCACGGATCGTGTACAGTTGAATCGCCGGTCGAACCATTTCACCGAAAAGATGTGAGGCATTAATATAGCCGTTCCGCCATCAAAATGCAAAATATACGTTATGCATTCTTGCTCCGCATATGCTCGGCGTCCCCCGCATACGTCTTGTGTTGTTTGTGCCAGTCAGGAACATCGTCTATATTCCAGTATTCGAGTGCCTCACCTTCGTCCGATAATTCGAGTGTTCCACCGACAACTGAGCAGTGATACAGTACGTCAATGCGGCCGTGTGGACCGAATTCGTCACTCGGAGCGTGATAGTATACATCAATCAATTTGGCCACTTCGATGTTGAGCCCCGTCTCTTCTTTCGTCTCTCGGACTGCAGTGTCGGCAGGCGACTCGTTTGGGTCGACCCATCCACAGGGCAGACACCACGTGCCATCGTCGACGCGTTGCATCAACAGGATATCTCCCGCGGAGTTGAATATCGCAGCTTCTGCACCCACCTTTGGTGTGATATGTCCGAATTCGGCGGCAAACCGGTTGCGAACTTCGGCGGGGGGAAGCGAGAGTGCCTTTCCATAGTACTGACTCGTTAGCGTAAGTATCCGTTCATAGCGTTCTTTGTCGTACGGATTATCGGCGTACTCTAATCCGTTCTGACTGAGGATACGCAACTCGTCGAGGAGGCGCATGAGATTCATGATTCGGTTTCGAAAGTTGATTCGTATCCGGGCGGGTTAGGCTTACTGGACAACACGGCTATGTCGACTGATTCATCAGACGAGATCGCGTCAACGAAGAGACCATTCTGGTATCGTTTAGATGGCGTGTTCCACACCACTTTATGTGCGATATAATTAGTTTGATAATATTAAAGTCTAAGAGTACTGCTGTGTTCGTCATGAATGACGTATGGAAGAAATACAAACAGACGCAGCACCTCGTCGGGGTGTGAACCGTAAATATCCCAACGAACCGCCCATTGATGGGTGTGAGAGGCCCGTGTCTTTCGGCATGGGAGGATGTCACTCGAGGTAGCTTCGAATCCGCTTGGTGACGTACTCGGTTTCCTCGTCGGTAAGACACATTGGGTTGATGGTGAACCCGCCTTCAAGGAGATCGTCAGAGCCAACGAAAATTCGGGGATTCTCCTTTCGGAGAGAACCAACGAGTTCGATAGTGTCGAGCGTGGCCGTCTCGGGGTCAATTTCAACATATGTCTCAGGAGCTACCATTAGCTTTCCGCCTGGTTCTCTCCTCGTCGTCACGCCAACGAGGTTCGCGAGTTCATTGTCAATGATATCAAGCCGGGATTCCCACTCTTTGTTTAGCGTGTCTTGATCCTCCTCGATAAACGATTGCAATGCCGCAATGAGACCAACAATTTCTTCTTTTCCCACCTTTAGTGATCGGCCAATACCTTGTCGGGGAACTCCATCGAGGTCTGCTTTGTCGAATAATTCGGTCGGAGGTTCCCAAACTGACTCGGCGACGTGCATGTCCAGATGCTGAAGCGCGGCCGAACGGATGTACTCGTGTTTGCCTGCGAGGATTCCTGTCGTTTGAGGGCCTCGGATGGCTTTTCCACCACTAAAGACAACCATGTCTGCACCTGCGTCGATAAATGTCGAGAGGTTTTCCCGTGGTGGCACTTCTGCAGCTGCATCAACGATGACCGGAACGTCGTGCTCGTGGGCAATTTCGACAACTTCCTCCAGTAGTGGCGTGCTGTATACTTTCTGCATATACCCGACAGCGACAGTGTCCTCAGTGATAGCATTGGCAATTTCCCACAGTTCGGTGCTGTTGGCTCCAGTGCCGAGGTAGTTGTCGTTGTTTCCGACGTCAACGATGCGCGCACCCGCTGCCCGAAATGCGTGATCGTAACCGTTGCGGTGGGTTCTCGGCATCACGATTTCGTCCGGAATCCCCTCGGTGTTTGGCAGCCGTGACATCGCCCCAAGATCGTTGCCAGCGATGGCGGCGGCTGCGGCGAGCGTCATGCAAGCGGCTGCTCCACTGCCAACATAGCCCGCCTCCGCGCCAGTCACCTCCGAGATAAGTTCGCTCGCACGAACCTGCAAATCCGAGAGTCGGACGAATGACTCTGCTGCCCGACTCATTGCTTCGACAGCTTCTGGACGAATAAGACTTCCTCCAATGCGTGTTTTCGTGCCTGCCGCGTTAATTACACGAGAAACACCCAACTCATCATAAATGGTGGCTTTGTTGACCATGAGTCGTCTTCTATTAATCTCTGTGTACTTGCTTCTTATGAAATGTGGTGCTGAACTACTTCACCCTACTCACTCATGGCTGACGCCGTTCGCTCCTTGAAGGTAGTCTCCCTGCTTCCACACCGCGCTTTACAGACATAATTGTGTTTATAGAAAGCGCAGTCTCCACAGGTGCTGCTTCGGAGTGTTCTATCCTCTGCTTTCGAGGCTCCGAAGTCAGCGGTGTCCGATGTGCGAACACACCGAGTGAGCAAACCAGAACAAGAAGCGGTTCAAGTGTCGGGACTGTGGGCATCAGGACCACAGCGACCGTGGTGCAAGCGTCAACATCGTCGTGAAAGACATCGAAAAGAATCAGAATTGGAATGTGCCTGCTTTCAACAGCCTTCCCGTTATTCGGAAGGTGCGACGGCAGGCATTGGGGGTTGTGGACGCCCCAACCGTAACCCACTCGACTGCCCGAGGCTATTAGGCTGATGGCCGGATGGGAATGTCCGACTAACCCACGGGAAGCCTCGGGGCTGGATCCTGAGGTGGTTCATTGAGAGTTTAGAGGTCATACTCAAATTGGATTATGGCCATAGTCCACGTGCTTCATGGGCTTCTGCGATCCGTGAGAGTGCAACGATATAGGCTGCATCACGCCACGTAACGTCACGCTGTTCGAATTCCGTTTTGATAGCACGCCAGGCAGCTTGCATTTCTGTTTCCAGTTCGTCGTTCACCCGTTCAAGCGACCATGCGCGGCGATTGATATCTTGAAGCCACTCAAAGTAGCTCACCGTGACACCGCCAGCATTGGCAAGTATATCGGGAATCACGGCAACATCTCGCTCTGCGAGGATTGAATCTGCTGTAGAGGTCGTCGGCCCGTTGGCGCCTTCGACCACCAGATCTGCAGCGACCGCCTCTGCATTCTCTTTAGTGAGTACGTTTCCAAGGGCAGCAGGGATGAGTACGTCGACATCGAGCGTGAGCAGTTCGTCGTTCGAGATCACGTTGTCCGCATACTTCGTGACGGCTTCTGGCTCTTCATCATGCGAGGGAACAGACGCCGTATCGATCCCCTCTGGATCATACATTGCGCCGTTCACGTCGCTGATTGCGACGATTGTTGCTCCCCAGTCATCGAGGAGTCGAGCGGCATTCGCACCGACACTTCCGTAGCCCTGGATCGCGACTGTTGTTTCATCGAGCGGGCGATCATAGTACTCACAGACAAGCTGTGTGATGATCGCAACACTTCGCCCGGGAGCCTCTTCACGGCCTTCACTGCCACCAATGACCGGTGGCTTGCCAGTGACGACGCCCGGTGTTGTTTCGCCTTCCTGCATCGAATAGGCATCCATCAGCCACGCCATCGTCTGTGGATCAGTGCCCATGTCAGGAGCGGGAATATCATGATTGGGGCCAATAACGTCGCGGAGTTCCTGTGCGAATCGGCGAGTAAGCCGCTCTTTTTCTGCTGAGCTCAGTTCCTTTGGGTTGACAGCAACACCTCCCTTGGCACCCCCGAACGGGAGATCCATGACGGCGCATTTCCAGGTCATCCACATTCCAAGCCCGACACATTCATCTCTGGTCACTTCAGGATGATAGCGAAGTCCGCCTTTGTGTGGCCCTCTGACACTGTCATGTTGCGCTCGGTAGCCCGTGAAAACCTCAACCGTTCCATCGTCTCGCTTAATTGGAACTGTCACCTCATGGACTTTCTTGGGATACTTGAGCCGTTCGACGATGTTCGAATCGATGTCGAGATGGGCAGCAGCATGATACAGCTGTCGTCGGGCCGTTTCGAGCGCTGATTCCGATTCAGATGACGCTACTTTCTCGTCTGTGGACGTATCGAGGTTGCTATTGGATGTCGATGCCATTGTCATTCAAGCGGCGTCTGCCGATTTCGCATTGGGTTGCTGCAATCCGGACACGTGACTGGATTGGTATCGGTTATAATAATATTTCCACACGCAAAGCATTCGTACGGACGTTCGCCGTTAGGATCAATTTCAGCGTCTCTCATTGTTGAGTTGTGAGTGCCAGCAAGTCTGGACACTCTACAAATGCATAATGGGTGTATTAGGGAATATTTGGTAGTTAATTACTAAACCACTCTTTGAACGGGCGGTTTGTTATTTAACCCCATCAGGAGAAGGAGCTATTGAGGGGCTGTGTTCATCAAAGAGCGTTGCAAACAGCTTCCGCTGGACAGTCCGAGCATGTTTATAGAATGCAGGTGGAGAGATCCCCAATGTTTCCGCAACATCCTCTCCCGTACTCTCACGTGGTGACTCGAAGAAGCCACTATAGTACGCTGTCTGGATTACCTCCAATTGTCGCTCCGTGAGCTTTTCGAGGAACTTTGAGTAAAGGTCGTGTTCCATCGCTTGGTCGAGCGTCTGCTTACCGCGCAGTTCGACGGTGGAGAACATCTCACGGATAAGCTGTGTAATCATTCGGACATCGATACTGTCCGGAATTTCAATAACGAGCGTTGTGGCGGTCGGATTAGCAGTTGCCTCCCGGAAGACCGCGCCATGGTCGGCTAATTCTAGCGCGAGAAACGGCTGTGTAAGTCGTAATCGTAAGACCCCGCTTTCACCATCTGCGCTAATCTGGTGCACGTCATCGATTGCGACTAGCTCTGAAGCAGCTTCTGCAACGTCCTTCACAGATGCATCCTCGACGGTGACGAATACATAACTCCCCTCTGTGGATTGCTGGACACCGCCTTGATATGAGAGTGTACATGCCGCGGCCTGAGCAAGTTGTGAGAGGACGAACGTTGGGTCATCGATCACGAATTCAAGACGGGTTACAGATGTCGTGAGCAGTGCGTTCTTCCGTTCGATCGCACTCAGCGCGGACGCGATGGTTTCACCGAGCTCTGCCAAAACCGCGTTCGCCGTCTCGTCGAACGCATCTTGGGTCGTTGCATAGACCGTCAGAACTCCGTGAGTAAGGTCGTTGTACACGAGCGGAATACTCAACACGGAGAGAAAGTCCCGAGCAAGAGCGTCCTTTCGCCACAGTTCATCGCGGAGGCCAGCGGCGACGTTCGTCACCATCGTTACTTCATTAGTCGCTGCCGTTTGTCCTACTGGTTCTACACCTGATTTTCCAACGGTGAACGACTGGCTGTCTAGATACCCCTGGTCACTTCCTGCCCACGCTCGTGGATCGACGGTATCCGTTGTTGGGTCGACCGCCCCGATCCAGGCGAACTTAAACCGATCGTCATCGGTCAATAGATCACAAACGGTGTGATCGATCTCTTCGCGGGTTTCTGCCTGGACGAGTGCTTGATCGATCTCTCGAATCGTCTCGTTGATACGATTGAGGGAAGTAAGCTGCTCATTTTGTTGTTGAAGGGTTCGATCCTGTTCGCGGAGTCGTGACTCCCGTGTGACGCGGTCTAGCGCTGCCTCTGCAGTTGCGGCAAGCAAGTCAGCGAGTTCTCGGGTAACACTGTCAAACGCACCAACATGGTCTGTTCCAGCGATAAACACGCCATGGTTTCCAAGTGGGATGTAGGTCGTACTCCGGAGGTCAGTCGCCCGGTTTTCGAGCTTCTCTGCCTGATGGACATCATCGAAAAACAGTGCATTGTCCTCGACAAAACTATAACTCGGAAGGGTTTCTCCATCGGCGTGAACAGTTGGAAGCGGCCCGTTCATCGCTTTCATCGTCGACGAGTGGGCTGCGGGTCGAAGACTGTTAGAATCAGCGTCAAAGAGATACACCGCACTTGCATCTAGATTGAGAACTCCAGGTGTATCGTTGACGATGTGTTGGGCAATCTCCTGATGGGTTTCGGCATAGAGGAAATCACGGGCGGTCCCTTGCAATGTGGCAAGCGCATCTTCGCGTTGTTTGCGTTTTGTGATATCACGGCAGCTATAGAGAAGTGTTCCATCCTGAATCGAGACTTCACGAACGTTAATCAAAAGCGTATGCTCTCGACCGGCTTTGTCGGTTGCTGTACACTCGATATTCTTGAGAACACCGTTTTTCGCGAGTTCATCACGGTCGAAGAGATCTTCTCCCAGAAGGTTCGTAATCGTCCCTAGTTCTCGGATCTCCTCGGCCGTATAGCCGAAAATAAAGTGCACATTGGGACAGACATAGGTATACTCGCCAGCTTCATCCGTAATAAGGACGGTGTCTGTCATATTGTTGAGTGTGACACGATGGAGTTTCTCAGATTGACGGAGACTTTGCTCAAGATCAACTCGGTCGGTAATGTTAACGCCTTCAACGACAATCGAGACGAGGTCGCCACGTTCGTTTTCAACAGGGCGAACAGAGAGATCGATAACGCGTGAATTCTCGACGTGTGATGGCTGTACAACAACCGCGTTACCAAACGACCCATTGAGCGCTTTCGCTACTATCTGTTTGACATCCGATTTCGTTCCCGGCGATTGTGACCACCACGGGAGCGCCCAGAATGGTTCGCCGATAACAGCTTCGACATCAGCATCGATCATTTCACGTGCTGTCTGGTTTGTGCGGGTGAGCAAACCATCTGGATCGAGTACCCACGTTGCCGTCCGTGAATCATTAAAGATCGCATCAAACTGTCGAGCGCGTTCTCGTTGGGTAGCCGATCGCTGTGCAGATCGAATAGCGTATTCCGTTCGATCGAGCAGCTCCTCTTGAATCTGATCAGTTGCTTCGGTGAGCGTGACATAATCGGTAACGCCGGCCTTGATAGCCTCACTGGCAATTGCTTCGCTCCCGGAAGCGGTCCCCAGTATCACAGGGAGGGTAGTGGTCTCTGTTCGAATCTCCTTGAGGAGCTCTAAGCCTGTCATTCCATCGAGTGTATATTCTGTAATAATACAATCGAGTGTCCCATTTTGGAATACATTGAGTGCCGCTGTTCCTGTTTCAACGGTTTGTATCGCCGCTTCGGTACGAATGTTGAGTATATCCGCAAATTCCTTGATCCAGTTACTTGCTCCGACAAGTAAGACCGAGGAATTGAGGATGGTTGTGGAAGATGCCATCACTCAAATGTAGGTGCCCTACTGAGACACAGGTGAATGCCGATTCGGGAGGAAGTCCAGCCCTGTTGTGAGAGTCGGTCACGGGTCGCTGCCATAGCTAGTTAATAAACCTTCTACAAACAAAGAGGTTTGTTATTCGACCCCTCTCCAGAAATAAGGACTGGGCAGACTATGCCCCGCTTGAGATCGCCTAAAGACGGAGATCTGCGCGATCGGTCTGTATCAGGTGGAACTCATCGACACATTTTCAAGAACAATGCCAACATCGCTTATCGTGATGGATACCTGACCGACCGTCTGCGTATGACCGTCAATAGTGAACGTTATTCCGTCAATCGTGATTGTCGATGAATCAATCGTGAATGTTTGATGGTCAATTGATGTGGTTGGTAATCCTGGTCCTGAAAGGTGTGTATCTTGAATTTGAATCGTTCCATCGCTTATTTCGACGTGGTGTTTTCCATCCCCATCGTTGCTTACGCTTGTTGCTGGGTCATCACTGGTGGCTGTTGCACTCATCGTTGCAGGCATCATAAGCACTGCGCCAACGAGTATGCAAACCGCGAGTTGTTTCCATTTCATTGCACTCCACCGCTGGCTCCCGCTCTTGATAATGGCCGCTGACTGTTTCGATTTTCAAGCTAGTTTTTATTTTCATGAGGTAGTACACATTGAATAATATCTAGAAGATTAACCTCACCAAATCACGCTCGTACGGGACGCTACCGTGAGTCTGTGACAGATATCGAATAAGGGGATCGTTCTCTTCGTTTATGGCAATTTCATTGTCACTAATATATGGTGTACCTGAGGTTATCTCTGTGTGTTTGACAATGAAATAATAGTATCATATAATTAGTAAGAAGACCCTGCACATTTGGTCTAGCCAATAGCGAGCGGTGAGTCATTCCAACCTGCTACCTATTCCTTCCTGTAACGCAAAATACGAGATGGGACAGAATCCAAAAAAGACATATCCATCGTTTACGCTACCGCCAGTATGGATCGCTCTCTTATCCAAAAATCGTTCTTTGGATTGCTCTTGACGATTCCTGTCTTCGGAGTTTTATTCCTGTTTATCGACATCAAACCTGTTCTTACTGCCTTACAGCAGGCAGAAAAGACAATCCTCGGATTCGCAGTGGTTGCAGTGCTTGGATGGTTGCTTGCGTGGAGTTTGTCGCTCAGAACGGTTCTTCGCGTGTTAGATGTTTCACTGTCTATCCCGCGATCGTTCTTTCTCTTTTCAGGTGCCACCTTCTCGAATAACGTAACACCGTTTGGTCAAGCTGGTGGCGAGCCGATTACTGCCTATCTTATCTCACAAGCCTCAAAAACAAAATATGAAACTGGATTAGCGGCAATTGCAAGCGTTGATACGCTCAATTTTGTGCCTTCGTTCGTATTCGCGGTGATCGGCATTGGGTACTACGCAACCGTACTCACTCTTACCTCTCATATGAAATCTGCTGCGATTCTCCTTTGTGGTCTTGGAATACTCATTTTTGGTGGTGGCTATTATCTCTGGGTCTCTCGTAGAGCCGTCGAACACCATCTTTCTGCTGCTCTTGCCATGGTTTCCCATCGAATCGCTAGTATCGTGCCGCGAATCTCTGCCCCAAATCGAGAGACAATTCAAGATCGGATTCGTCACTTCATTCAAACAATTGAACAAATTGCGACGAGTCCGTTACAGCTGGTGTTTGCACTCGGTTATTCGGGTGCCGGCTGGTTGTTCCAAGCAAGCGCACTATGGCTAGCATTTTATGCGATTGGCACAACAATCCCGTTTTCAGTTGTGCTATTTGCAATTCCAATCAGTGCCATTGCCGGCGTTACTCCTCTTCCGGGTGGTGCTGGAGGCATCGAATCAGTGCTTATTGCTTTGCTTGTTTCCGTCACTAGTGTTGAGTCTGCGATTGTGGTTGCAGCAGTGCTGATTTTTCGTGGTCTTGTCTATTGGCTGCCGACGATGATCGGTGGAAGTGTCCTTGCAGCCGTAACGGCAAAACGAGTCATTTGAGATCGTCTGTCGGGCAAATCAGCGCTTTGGATCTCGGTCAATAACGGACTCGATAAGTTCACGACCTGCAGTGAGGAGCGACGTGAGTCGTTCGGCGTTGGTCGTTTCAGCATATACTCGGAGTTTTGGTTCAGTTCCACTTGGTCGAATAAGAATCCACGAACCATCTGCCAATAGCAGTTTGAATCCATCCAGGGTGATTGTTTCGACAATCGGCTGTCCAACAATTGTCTCGGGGATCGACTCCTCGAGTGCTACTAAGACACTTGTTTTCTTCTCCTCTGGACAGTCAATATTGATTTTATCAGCATAGATTCGGCCATAGGTCTCAAAGAGACGGTCAAGTCGATCATCAAACGGTTCGAGTGCTGTTGCTGCAGCGGCAAGAAGCGCTACGAAAACCCCGTCTTTTTCTCCAATATGGTTTTTGATAGTGAACCCACCGGATTCCTCACCAGCGAGGAGTGCATTGTGTTCATCACGTCCCCGAGCAACCCATTTGAACCCCACTGGAACCTCGTATACGGTTGTCTCGTACGCGTCGGCAATTCTATCGATAAGAAAGGTTGTTGAGACGGTTCGTACCGCCGGTCCACTCATCTCACTGTTTGAGAGCAAGGCCTCATACAACCCTGCAAATAGTAGATGACCAGAGAGGACCCCTCTCTGAGGAGTACATACTGTAATTCGGTCACCATCTCCGTCGTTCGCGATTCCCAGATCTGCATTGTTTGCCTCGACTGCGGTGGCGAGACCCTGGAGAGTGTCCCGATTCGGCTCAGGGGCTACATCGCCAAACGTTGGATCGCGTTCACAGCGGCGGCGAATGACCTCTGCACCAGCTGACTCCAACAGGGAGTCAGTAATCCCACGACCACTTCCATGCATTGCATCGTAGACGATTGTCAACCCGGAGAGGTCAGCCTCAAAATACAGATTAGTGAGATTGATGGCTCTGGACAGATGCGCCGGTACTGGATCGAACCGTTCGATCGAACCATGTTTTGCCTCTGGGAGGGAAGTCGGAGGTTCAAGGTAAGATTCGATGGTTTCGGTGACGCTGGGCAACGGCGATGCAGTATCTTCGGGTACGAACTTCACGCCGTTATATTCGGGTGGGTTGTGCGATGCGGTGACAATAAGGGCACCTGCGAGATTTCGATCGGCAACCGCGTATGCTACCGTTGGAGTCGGCACATCCCGAGCAGTGAGAAGCACATCGAACCCGTTTGCAGAGAGCACGTCTGCAAGGCTCTTTGCGGCTGCGTTCGATCGTTTACGAGCATCATAACCGATCGCAACTGATCTATCCGTTTGCCCCTGCGTTTCACGAAGATACGTCGCAACAGCTTGCCCGACCATCTGGATTCGATCATCGGTAAAGTTGTCTAGTGTTGTCCGCCAACCCCCAGTGCCGAAAGAAATCTGATCCATAAGGATTGATTTCAGAAGAGGAGATGATAAAGACTCCTATAGCCATTATTAAGTACTGTGGATGGCTAAATCGAAATAATGTACTTTGTGGGCGTTGACCTCGGCGCAACTAACATCCGTACGGTCGTCAGCGATGAGACAGCCAAGATCCTCGGCAGGGCACAAGACGAGACCCCGCACGGGCCAACAGGGAAAGCGGTTACGGATACGGTTCTCCGCGTTGTTCGGGAGGCGTGCGATCATGCGGGAGTACAACCGACGGACATCGATGGGGCTGGGATCGCATCCATGGGGACAATGGACGCAACCGCTCGCGTTATCACAGTACCAGCGAATGTGTCCACTGAAATCGGATCAATTCCGCTTGTCGATCCACTCTCGACGATCTTAGATACCGATAATGTCCATCTTCGCAATGATACCGTCGCAGGTGTTATCGGCGAGCGATTTTACACGTATCCGAGTGCTGAGAATCTTGTCTATATTACGATTTCTTCTGGTATCGGCGTGGGGATAATTGCCGACGGAGACGTGATTTCAGGACGGGACGGGAATGCCGGTGAGATGGGTCACATGACTATCGATGTCCACGGCTTCATGGAGTGCGGGTGTGGACAGGACGGACATTGGGAGGCATACTGTTCAGGAAACAATATTCCCCAGTTCGTTCGTGCTCTTCATCAGGAGAATCCGGTCGAAACTGCCCTTCCCATTGATCGTCCTGAGTTCTCCGCGAAACACCTGTTCGAACACAGTGGAACGGATGCATTTGCAGATCACGTTATCGATCGGCTTGCACACTTTAACACTGTTGGCGTAGCGAACATCGTCCATGCATATGACCCCGCTGCCATCAGTATTGGTGGTGCTGTTGCGCTTAACAATCCAGAACACGTGATAGAACCCATCAAATCTCGGCTTGATGAGGCTGTTCTCGTCGAGCCCCCAGAAATCAATCTGAGTGAACAGGGGTCACAGGTTGTGTTAAAGGGTGCTCTCACCCTCGCAGTTACCAACGGTACGGAAATCCAACCACCAGCCTGAAATCCTTTCCGCCCTGAAGGGCGCGGCTTTTTCACCTGCAATCAGTAACCGTTGGCGTTGGGTCATCTCCGCCGTTTAATATTTGATCGACTAAGTCGTTAAGGTCGGGCGCGTCCTCATCACTTGGTTCATCCGACGGAAAGTGTGGAATCGGCGCCATTGATATCGCCTCCAACAGACATACGCTCGTCTAGAAAGTTAATAGTTTGCTTGGTGTCGACACAACACACGATTTTGCTAATAAGAACAATTGCGACGCTCAGAACACGTGCTGAAAGCAAATCACCCATAACACGAATCAGATTCGAAGACGATTCAAAAACAAGGAGAACGGTGCTTCTCGATTTCCCCTACCGAAGTTCACCCCACGTCCCAACGAGTTCGCCATTCACGTACCGGTGCTGCTCGAAGCCAAGCGCATTGCAGATAAGCGTGTGTCCCATAAACGACAGTGTATAGTCTGCCATGCCAAAGGGATGGAGCTCTCGCTGATTTGCTGGCGGCAGGACAGAGCCGATTACGCTGATTTCTGCACCGTCGGCTGACAGCATTCCGGCACCGACGTCTCCATCTCTGCCGAGGCTACCGGCGACAGTGCCGCCAGCGTCCGTAAAGGCATCTGAGCTGACGGTCCAAATTGGTGAATCATCGCCTGTTGTATAGCCGAGCTGAGATATTTTCCAGATCTCCTGCTGGATTGGTCTGATATCCATCAGCAGCGGATGATCGAGGTCTCGATTCCTAAGATTCGGAAAGTCCGTCGTCCCATGTTCGATATCATCAGCCTCAATAGCTGCAGCTTGACCGACGTTGAGCGATCCAAGAAGGTTGATTCCTGCGTCGGTAAGTACGAGATCACCACCCGCCTCAACGAACTCCTCGATAGCCGAAACGTATTGTCGATCGTCGACACCATCGTCGTGCGAGACAACAAGATTGTCATACCGTCGTTTACCGGAATTGCCCCGCATCAGCCGACCGATACGCACGTCGTGGACGCGTAAGCCATCGATCGACCCTTCCTCGAGGAACGGCTCGAGATCCTCGAAAAACTGCATTGGGTTAACGACGTATTCGCGCTGGGAGTAGCCGAGAACTTCTTTAGGGTCCGGGTATTCATCCTCGGTCTCGAGGAGAACCATTTCGACATTAATTTCGGCCTCACCGTTGTATTCGATTGACCAGTCGCCATTGTCCGGATTCGGGACGTAGAAGTGACCCTGATCTTCTGATAGCGGGTCAGCAAGATCAATCTCACGGACGGTTTGGCCACCAGGATTGACGAGCTTGACGACACCCTCGTCAATACCGTGGGCGGTGAACTGGACAGCTAGTGAATGTGTGGTGCTTCCCGACGATGCACGCGCCCTCCCGCTGGGACCCGGCTGGACGGTCTCATGACGGCGTTGAACCCGTGTTGTGCGCCCCCGACCCTTGCCCTTTCCGTTACCCGGCTTTTCGTCAGTATACGGGAGATCCGCCGATCGACGCGTCAAGATATTGGAGCTGACGTAGGCGGTATCCTGTCCACCGGTAGCGACAGTTGCGTTTGTCTTTGCGGCCGTCATTTCAGCGTACTCGCGCATCGAGATGCGGTATGCCATCTCTAGACGACGCTCGATAAATGGCTTCCAATCATAGCCGTCTCGAAGCACTAGCTCTGGGGCGACCGTAACCGCACCAAGACCGCCGAATTCTTCGGGTTGCCCCGCCCAGCCAAGCAACCCACCAGTGATTTGATAACTTAGTGAGTCGTAAATCGTCCCATAATCTAGCAGTCGTTCCGGAACGTATCCTTCGACGCCGTGAATAGCCTTGCTGGCGCGAGACGTATCATCGGCAATTGTTTCAGGGCTGCCCCAGTGAGCTTGCATTCCGTTGTCAATACGAATATTGACCTCGTCGAGGTTGTGTGTCCCAATATGATTGTAGGGTGCATTGGATTCGAGATTCAATACCATCGATTCCGAGAGGTCCATCATGTGATAGTCGCAGAGATACTCGACGTTGTCGTATCCACGTAGGTGTTCGACAACCGCCAGTGCGTCTGGAACCATCTCTTCGTATCCCCGACCTTCTGGGTCATCAGGACGTACTTCAGGTGTATCTTCAGGCTCGGCGGGCCAGTACTCGGGAGAGACCCATCCCATCGTCGGGTACTGTCGATTCGTATCTCCAATGGCTGCGTTTCCACGGTCATATCGGAATCGTTCCGTACTGCCCCACCATGTCTCAAATTCATACTGCGGCTTTCGCACGACCCAGCCATCCGGATTAATAAAGACAAATACGATGACGATGTCGGAGAGAACGTCCTCGAAATCGTCGGCTATGCCTTTTGCGGCCTCTTCGATGATCCGAGTGCCAGCCACGCGACCCGCTGGTTCGTCACCATGGATGCTAAGTGAGAAAACAACTTTGTCTTTCTCTGCAAATGATGATTCATCTTGGATATTCTCTGTGACTTCTGCAACATAGATATCCTTAGGATCGGGGTCATCGCCTGTATATAGATTTTCCCAGCCCGGACTCTGGCCGATCGCGCGTACGCGGAGGCGATCTGTATATTCTTCTGCCAGGTAATGGAGACCCTGGTTTAGCTCGCTGTGGGAAACAAAGTCACGTGCATTCTCAACCTTGGGGAAAACACGATCGGCATAGGCATCGCCAAGCTTCCAAAACGGATTTGCACCTGGTGAGAAGTCGACGAACTCGATACCACCGCGATCGAGAGCGTTTGCGAGCTCGTCAGCAGTGAGATAGGCGTGGGCTGCAGGGGTTGGCTTCTCACGGGGTATGGCTTTTGGGGGTAAATCATCTTCTTCGATGTCCCAGTCTGGTTCGCCATACTCATCGTAAAACACGTTGAGCGCATCCGTATCCTCGAATTCGATGACCAGTGTTACTTGGTGGTCATCTGGTGCGGCGTTGACGGCAAACTCCGCGAGGTCGGTCATCGCCTCATCAGAGACCTCAGCTGATACCGTACTAGGCAAGGCAAGCGCGGCACCGGTTGCAGCTGCGACGCTTAAGAATGTGCGTCGGCCGATTGAGCTGCCATCGAATGCACTCTGTTCGAGTTTTGCTGCATTTTCAGCGGTGTATCGATTTGTTTCGTTGTGTGATTCAGTCTGCTCGTGTTGTCGATCGTTACTCATAGTCACTAATCTGCGTGTGAATTTCTTCCTCACGCGAGATGTTACATGAACTTATATTTCCTTAACGGTAAACAAACCCGTGCTAGCTAACCGAGAAGCAAATATTTATTATTAACAAGTATTAATATTATTAGCCAAAATGTGAGCAAACACTGGGCAGTCAAGAAAATAGTAGCATTCGATCGTTTTGGCTATTGTCCGACCCGCGCCTGAAGACGCGGGTCTCTACTAAAATCATCACCTTCGAAAAGGAACCTGCTATTGTCTAGTTCAGTCCGTATTGTGACTCCTGTGGCATTCGTATCTTTTCACGCCGATATACCCCCCCCCTTGTTTTAACAGACCAACAACAAATGGGTGGGCGCTGTATCCCGAGGATTTACATTGTTAGTGCCCGTATATGAGATTACATCGATGATTTCGAATCGGCGATCACCACTCACACCACTTGCGCAAGAGTCGCTCGACGCACTCGCATGTGCACTCCCAAACAAAGGTGAGCTCACGTACGAGCAAGCATATACGATCCTCAAGAATAGCGAGGAGCTCGAGCAGCCTGCGGCCGAGGATATCATCGAACAGCTCTACATGCGTGGCCACATCTATGAAGTCGAAGGAAAGCTACGGCTGACTGATTACAGCCCTGAATAGCGACGATGCTCTTGTAGCAGGCTCAATTGGCGCTTGTATTCGCTGGTTTTGTAGCTCCGTATTTTACGTTTCGACTACTTCGATAATCTTCGCTGTTGACTCGAATCTGTCTAAGTCAATTACACATTATATTCAACAAAAATTTTCGGAAAAAGTGCAGATGCACGTGATTCGCACCATTCCTTGGGGGAGGTTGCGTTGCCCGATTGCACATAGGGCTAACAGAGAACGCACTAAGCCAATCACAGCCCACTGAGTGATCCGTATCGCTGTCGTCTGTACGGGTTTCAAACTTTTTCTTGATTCCAGCAAACTCAGCTTTCTGCTATTATTTTCGGGCGAGATTCGCTAATCAGTTATCGAAATGGCCGATAGTAAAATACGCTTTGACTAAAAACAATCATCTGCCATGAAACGTCGCACGTTTATGACAAGTATGACGAGCGTAGTTCTTCTTGCGGGCTGTTCCTCCGATGGAGATGATACCGGTTCAACAACAATCTCGACGGATCAAACCACCACAACAAGAACAACGGAAAGTGAAACGACATCCGAAACAACGAGTGAGGCGACAACGTCGGACTCAACCACGACGAGCGGTGAAATACGCACTGTCGCATTCGGAGAGTACACAAGTGTCGGTAATGATCTCAAAATTGCAGCCACAGGGGGTGATGTGTCCAGCTCTTACAAACACGATGGAACGACATCAAAATCGGCTGATGGGAAGATGTTCGGTCTTGTAACATTTAAGCTGAACAACTCAGCAGAGTCGTCGCAGTCGCTTCCCGAAGGGACGACGGCATCAATACGGGCGGACGATGAACAGTACGATGTAGCAGAACCAGCTGCCAAGAATTGGCAACAGTTCGTCTCATCGTCGGTGGAACCCGGTGGGTCAGCATCCACAACCATTGCGTTCGAAGTGCCGAAGGAGGCAGCTTCTTCCGTTGATGTGGCAGTACAGTTGACATACTCCGAATCCGGAGCGGACCAACTCATTCAGTGGAGAGAGTGACGTTCGTTCCGTCTTCAAAGGCGAAGATTCCCAAAGGGGATATTGGGGTTTCGCGTTTTCTCAGGACTCAAAAATGCTTTCGCGTGGCCCGTCGAAGGTCACCGCCCAACTATGGCCGAGGGTGTGCTTTCTAGCACAAACAGTCGTGTCACAGCGGCCTTCCTCCCCGTATACAACGGGCGTCAATGCCAGCAAGTGCTCAACCAGCGAGGAGCACGATTCACTTTATCCGACGTGTTAGGTCGTGCAAGGTTCCCTCTCTCGTTTCCCGACTTTCGCAGCGGCATTTAAGTTTGTATGGTGTTTATAGCTGCACGATGTGCATTGGAAGTAGTCGTTTTCTCTGCTGTCGATTTTTTAACTATTGTCCGACTACTGACTGACTGACTTTTTTATATATGATACCTGTATTCATATATTATACTAACTGATGCATTCTCAGTCCGGCCACTCCGATACAGGAAATAGCAGCAACACTAATGAACTGGCATCGAATGGCTCTACAGCACCCCTAATTGATGATCATGAGGACATACACTCACAATGTCTGAATCGATACAGTTCTTCCCAACATCTCAGAAATCACGTTCGGATCGCCACACTCCAAGCAGAGGTTAACCTCCTTGAATCAGAGCGTGAGACACTGAACGACCAAATCGTCAATCTCAAAGCAGATGTTGAGAATCTCGAAGAGGAGATCGCATCGCTTGAAAGTACTATTCAGGCTAATAAGATTAGGCATCAAAAATCCATTGATAAGTATGAATCCATAATCGATGAGAAAAACCAAGCCTATCAAAGATTGTCCGAGAAATCCGACAACACAACAACTTCAAATACTCGGTCAGTATCTACCGTCCGCTCACTCATCCAATCTGTGTCTGGATGGCTAAAGCATACCTTGGTTGGCAAATAGCGACCCTTTTACTCAATATATTCATAATTGAATATACTGTACATTAGTTATAAATGCAGCCGGGTAAAACCCCACTCTTTCAGGAGGGGAAGCCCCGTCGTAAACGATGGGGAGAATGTCACTTGCAATCGAGTGCCGTACTGCTTACATTAGTTTTGCAAACCGATATGCTAACTTCTAGAGTCCAAGTACATTTTTAAAGATACTATAACTTTGTTTCCCGACGATTTTTGTGACATACTCATCAGATCTGAAGGCAAAAAATGTTGGCGTCCCAGGAACGTCTGCGGCCTTTGCGACAGAAGTATCCTCTTGTACCTGTTTTCTATGTACTTTTGATTTTGCGTCCCGAACGATAGCCCGTCCGCTTAACTGTGTATTATAATTGATAAACGATTTCGTTTTTGAGAATACATTTCTTTTGTTGAATTGATTCTGTTTACTGAAGTAGTATGTTTTCAGATCCCAGAACGCTTGCTCATCCCGAGCGTAAGCTGCTTCAAGTGCATAGATTGCGCGGGCTCCCCACTCATCGACGATGGGTATCATTCGCAAGACGAAAGACAGTTCTCCTGAATCGATATGGTTGCGTTTGAGCTTTGGATATGTTTTCTTCTCAAAATCTATACACGTGGGGCAAGACGGATCCTCGAATGCAATAAGGGTTGCATCCGTACTGAATGGTGTTGGCCCACGCGTTGGTTCATTGAATACTCCCTTCGTCGATGGGTGGTTCGGTGCCGTGTGAGAAACCGTTGTAGTTGGTTGTTTGGTGCTGGTTGTCGTTTGCGACGTTGTAGATTGGGTTGTGCTGGGTGGTTCTGGTTCTGTCGTCGATGGGGTTGTGCTAGATGTCTCTGGTTCGGTTGTGGATTCGGTCGTACTAGTCGTTGACCGAGTTGTACTGGGTGGTTCTGTCTCAGTTGTCGATTGAGATGTACGAGTTGTTTGTGGGGTTGTGGATTCGGTCGTGCTAGGTGTTTCTGGTTCAGTTGTGGATTCAGTCGTACTAGTCGTTGACTGGGTTGTACTAGGTGTTTCCTGCTCTGTCGTAGATTGTGTTGTGCTGTTTGTCTTGGGTTCTGTTGTGGATTCCGTTCGTTGGGTGGTTTGGGGCTGCAAGCGTGTCGTTTTTATTGTTGATATCTGGGTTGAGGTTGGAGTATCGGATTCATCTGACTGAGTAGCGCAACCAGCCAATAAGAGACTTGTGGGGAGGGCCGTTTTGAGCAGTGTTCGCCGATTCATTATTATTCCCATTCTTTTCTGCACATTTAGATATTCTGATCATGGTTGTTATTAACAAAGTAGTGTATAGTAACGATACATATCCCGTAACTATTGAAGCATATATAGTGCTCTTTGCTTAGTAGCTTACACAAATATCTGAACTATGAATAGTAATGCTGGCAACTAGTATCCCTTCCCTCATGACTTGGGTTCTTAGAATTATTTCATGAATAAAAATCCATCATGAGATATTTGGATTGATAATGGAGGATGATGTTACATCGTATGATTTCGCGATGTATTCTCACATTTTATATATGTAACACCATCTGACGGCTGACTGGTATAGATTTGTGGTTCGATACCAATTTCTGCTAAATGCGATTTTTCGATTAATTTTAAATGAATTTAGATCATCAGATGTTGTGAGTCCGATAACGGATCCACCAAAGCCACCTCCTGTCATCCGAGCTCCGATGAGGCCTTCTGTTTCATCTACCCAATTAATAACCATATCTAATTCAAGACAACTTACCTCGTACGGCACTGTCTAGTTAAGCTCCTCCTCGACAGGCGTTCGGTTGTTGAGCGATTGATGCGGTCGTTGATGATTATAGTAATGCACAAACTGTTCAAGCCAGCGCTGGACGCTTGGCCGACTGCCCACCCACGACGTATGAAAGCGGTCGATCCGCTGTTTGAGCGTGTGAAACCACTTTTCGATCAGGTTTCGCTCTGTGTAGTCGAGCCGACCGCGCAATCCAACTCGAAAGAGGGTAGTCCGATACCCGTAGCCATCAACGAGAAACATAGCGTTCGAGAGATCGTGTTTCTCGGCCAAATCAGCTAGAAACGCAGCCGCTTGATCAGTGCCATGCCGATCAAACACTTTGACATCGAGCAGTAACTTTGTTTCTGTGTCTATTGCAGCGTACACCCAAGACCACTCGCCGTTGATTTTGACAGCGGTTTCGTCCACCGCGACCCGCGTCGGCGATACCGACGGCGGGACGGAGACGCTGTCAGATACCCGATGAACCTATTGAAAGATCGCTTGATGCGACCGTTTTACGCCGAGGAGCGCAAGAATCGCTTTTGTTTCCCTGAGCGAACATCCGTCCGGCTCCACGCTCCCAACATTCAAGCGTAGCCGTGTCTAAACTCCCTCTGAGCAGGTTTGAGAGTAGCATGAACAACTAGCTCTTCGACCTGCTCGTCCTTATATAGACAGTGCCAATTATAATGTCATATGGATATCATTAACTGCCTGTAAGGAAATGTTTCGTCTCGCTATAGAAAATATATGTCTAGAAATATTATAATATATTTATCTTCTATAGTGTTTCGAAATACTTATTTACAATTGAACAATCCAAACAATTGACCCAATGGCCACCGATTTCACACGCGGGCCAGCTGGCGAATTCCAAGTGTTTCTCTCGGAGCTCAAAGCGTCGGGCAGTAATCTTCTCGTCACTGGTGACGTAACTGCTGGCGTTCGTGCAACCTGTTCTCGGACAATGTTCAGTAATGACTCTCAACGTCACCGAAAACGTATCCTCGCACTCGCTGCTTCCGATGCCGCGCAGGCCCGTGATTATTTCGCTGACAGCGTCTCTTTCGATACTCCTGCGACGACAATCATTGATATCGATCTCGATGCTGAACGGAATTCGGAAACTCGGTCACTTACCGATGCATACATTTCTACTGATGATCTCCAAGCCGTTCAATTGAACCTCACCCGGACCATCAAAACGTACGAATCAGAATTCGGCGGCCTTAAGCCAGCTCAGCTTCGTTTCGGTATGGATTCACTTGATTGCCTTCCCTCCGCTCTTGACGACGTCGAGCTCCTACAAATGCTGCGCTCGCTGCGAATGCAGATTCTCGATGCTCGAGGGCTTGCCCATTATCACGTCGCGCTTCCAGATTCTGACCCCCACGTTCAGAACTTGTGGGAGACAGGGATTTTCGATGCACGGGTTGAACTTCGAAAGCGTGACAACATGTCTGCCGAGCATCGCTGGCACGCTCCAGATCTACCGACGACGAAGTGGGTTGAGTTGTCATAGGCGCGATCTTTCTGCAAATAGATTCGTAAGCTCATAGTATGGATTTTCAGTGACATCCTGACGAACCAGGACTTGATATTTACGACCCTATCGAGGATGTTCGCTTTGCTCTGTTTTCATCAGCACCAGCCGATCTCTTCTCTGTTTCTTCTCGCAACTTCTATTTTCCAGTTAACACGGTAGTACAAATTGAACCAGAACCCATTTCGATCCCCAAGCTTGCACCGTTGACCGTTCGAACTCAAGAGGGAACTATGGTTCTCGAAACATCCGATCTCGCCGATCAGTCTCTCGCTGCTGACGACTATCTTATCGAACTCTCCACCGCTCCGCTGAAGCTGTATCTCTTGTTTTCTTCCTCTTTCGCGATTGACCATGGTGAATCCGCTGTTTCCCTCTCGTTCCGAACTCAGTTCCTGTTCGTATTGGTACGCGCTCGTTTCGAGTTGTGTACCAGCCTACTATTCTGGAATCTGTCACACACCGATATCCTCGTCTATGTCACCGCCAAACAGGACCGCCAATAAGAAGAGCAAGCCAACACCTGCCAGCACCGTTTTCATAGCCAAATCAAGTGTTTTCACCATACCACCTCACTTCGATAGGTCTGGAATAAGCTTTCTGGAAATAGTAATGTAGATATAAGTTCGTGGGATCAATTAACGATTCTGTGCCGCAGAAGAAGCGGTACTGATGGCTGGTTTTTCGTTTGAGTACCGTTCGCGTATAATTTCGATGGCAGATTCCTAAATTGCTCATCTATTTAAATATTTTAATAGATAATCTCATATTCATATATAAGTACCCCGTCAATGGGTGCTGACACGCTCGGTCTGTCCATGAACTACGTCGGGTGCAGCGACGCAACAGATTGTGTTGGATGACAGTATCGACCGAGCATGCCGGTGGCTCCGTTTGCCACAGTTTCTAATCTTTACTAACAAATTTAACCCTTCGCTTAGGCACAAAATTTTCCAGAAAACTGCATGTGAATGATATGATGTTTGTCGTCTCGATTTTTATTGCCCTGAGAGAGTACATGGCTGTCTAAGAATCTAACCAACAAGTTTATGTTTTGGCGGCCATGATGTTGGTTAAGGGAATAAGCGCAAATGCCGAAACCACCGAAACCTCAACCCTCTGATCTACTGCCTAAATACATCGTCGAAGGTTTGCAAAAACAAGACAGCGAGACATTACGAGCGGTTGCGGATTATGCACAAGAGCTTCGTGTGTATCGTGCCGCACAGGCAGAAACCGACCGTGAAACTGCCGTTGGCACCCATCACAGCGAACAGGCGACAGCCAATGAACTCGTTGCTAGAGCACAATCGAAGGGGATTTCGGACGATAGTGCGGATTGGAACGCCATCGTGGAAAAAGGTGTCCCCGCGAAAGCATCGATCGTAACGAAGACAATCAGTGACAATCAGTATTACTACTTTCAATGGCGGGAGGGCGACCGCATTAAATCAGAATATATCGCCCCTGTGAGTCCACAATAGCGATTCTGGATATTGCCACGCTATTAAAGGAACAAAGTCAACTATTAACCAACAAATCTGTGTACAATAGTACCGTTGGTTAATTTATTCAAGTAGTCCCATTTCTAAGTAGCAAAGAAGCAGGATGACGATTGTCGTGCTAATATTGTATCTAATAAAAACGGAATACTTTGTATCAACATTTGAGCCAGAATTGAGATCTACGATCCTAAAAGAGGAATAGTTAGATTTCGGTTACACGCTCATACGCATCGTCGAGAGCCGCGGCATCCTCCGGCAGCAGTGCTGCAACAAGGTAGCCCGCATACTCGCTAAAGTACTCAACCAATGTTGCAATCCGATCCGAGTCGATCGCTTCGAGTGAATCTAAGAGAATAAACGGCACGCGGTCATAGACATCGTGAACAAGATAGCCTGCCAATGCGAACACAAGTCCGGTGACCTCCCGCTCACTTTCACTCAGATGGTCGATCGTGTCTTCATAGGTTGACGCCGAGTCGGTCGTGCGAATCACATGCAAATTGAACACGCTTTTCGTGACTTTCCGACGACCCTCGCGAACCTCCTGGTCCGTGCGTTCGATCCAGATTCGATCGAGATTTGCATAGTCAAGCAGCTCCAGCATGCTCGCCATGTGCTCGTTGAACTGTTCGACGGCGTTGGCCTCGATGTCATCAATCCGTGTCCGGAGGTCGGTTAATTCGTCTTGGATCTGCGCCCGCTGGTCTTCGAGTTGCTCTTGTTCGATCAATTGGTTTTCGATGTCCGAAATTTCGGCTTCAACGTCGTCGAGATCGGTTTCGAGTCGCTCCAGTTCGAACTCGAGTTGATTTGCTTCGCGATGCAGGTCCAGTACTTCGCTGTAGTCTTCTTGCTCGAGTTCCTCCACTTCTTGTTCGAGAGTATCGATCTCTTCGGTTATTGTACCGCGCTCATCACGCAGGTCATCGAGTTTGGCGGTTCGATCATCAAGTTCAGTTTCGAGCTGCTGAAGACGCTGTTCGATCTGCTGACGTTCTTGTTGTTGGGCCTTAAGTTCAGATTTCTCTTCTTCGAGCTCCCCCATCTCGGCATTTAGCTCACTTCGTTCATCGAGTTTTTCCTGCCGAAGGGATCGTAACTGATCGAGCGTCGACTCAATTTTCTGTTTTTCGACTTCGCTTCCACATGTCCAGCAGACAACAGTCTCTGTATCGGCAACAAGTTGATCTGTAAGTGACCCATCCGAATCTGATTCTGTTGTTGATTGGAGTGCAGTGCGAATATTGGGGCTGGTGCCCTCAAGCATTTCTTCGTTGAACTGAACGATCGTTTGCAGTTCGTTCACCGTCGAATCGAGCTGGCGCTTTCGTTCGCGCAACGTTTGAAGCTCCTCCTCGAAGTCCGTCGCTGGGTCAGTTGAACCATCTGGAAGCTCTGCCTGCTCGCTCTCGAGATCCTCAAGTTCATCCTGCAAGGCTTCGATACTATCCTCTTCAGTGCCGATCTTGAATCTGACATCCTCGAGGGTCGATCGTGTTTCTCGCAATTCATCCAACTTTTCTTCGAGCTCGTTTTGTTCTTTCCGGGTTTCACTGACGTCAGAATCAGCCTCTTCGAGTTCTGTTTCCTTTGTTTCGAGCGCTGCTCGTTTCTCCTCTATTTCCTCTTTTAAACGGGTTCGCTTTTCTTCAAGAGAGGGAAGTTTATGTTTGAGGGACTTAAGTTCCTCTAATTCATCATCTATTTGGCGTTTTTCTGTGGTAAGTTGCTCGATGTCAGCTTGGATCGCTTCGGTATCGACGGGACGCATGATCAGATCTCGTAGATCATCCCCTCGGGCAACTGCACGCCGGGCCTCATTCGATTCAAGCAAGAACGCAAAGAGATCCGCGATCTCAGGATCGTCGAGATATGGCTCACCGCTCGTCACAACAGTTCCGTTCTGCCGTGTGAGCGTGCGAGTGTAGGTTTCGTCGCCGATGGTGAGTTCGACTGACCCCTCGTCGGCATCACCCTTGAGCGACGCTCGTTCGCTACCGAGTGCCGCCATGATCGCCTGAAGGAATGAGGTTCGGTTAGTTGCGTTTCGCCCGGTGAGAACGGTGACTCCCGGAGAAAACGTAACGCTGGTGTGGTCAATGCCACCGATATTAGTAGCTGAAAGCTCAACTGGAGTTCGATTCCGTTGCGTTGATTCCATATCACTTCGTTTGATTGTGAGGTTATAAATGAATTTCCATACTATGTCCAATCGTATTTCGAGTATTACAATAAACGAGAGATACTCCCATCAGAGATCAAATAGTCAATCAGTATGAGCTTCTTAATATATATCCTCGAAATTTCAGTTATGATGATTCATCATGCAATCACGGCCCTCCATATCGAGAAGTTCAATTATTGGATAGGACTGACCACATTCGTCACAGATGACTCGAACGTCGTTGATCACCTCGAAGTCCGCCAGTTCGACTCGATCCGTACTACGATGATTCGTGAGCGTTGTTTCAGAAACTGCAACCATCCGGTTCTGAAGATGTCGAACTGTATCTGCTCCCTTTGGATCTGTGTTTGGGAGTCGTCCTTCTTCAACTCGTGAGATACATTTCGATACTTGGTGAGATACGAAATCCTTCCTGAGCTTTTCTACATCGATTCCATTACGAGCGAGTGAATTTTCGGTTTCCGTTTTGACCCTGCTACTAACCGTTTCGTCCGTGAGGAGGCTGTAGGTGTTTTCGACTTACCCCTCGAGTGGGGCAGCATTATGTCGGTCAAATTCGACAGCCAACATCTCCTGGTTGAAAAAATCAGCGAGGTTACGAAGACTGTACTGCTCTTCGATCTCTCCGGTCCAGTGCTTTTCGAGCGTCTCACCCATGTCGTCTAGCTCACATTTCCGGATCACTCGCTCGACTTTGCTAGTCCTCTTTCGAAAATCATCCTCGAATTATATTAATATTTGTTTGCCCAGACCGTATTTATATGCCGGTTGGCCGGTATCCATTACAGTCATAGGTCTGTAATTGATTTAAAACGGAGGTGATCCTTCTGGAATAGAACTAGCATGCGGAGTAGCAAGTGTACAGTTTCTTCATGTATTTGGTCCGATTTCACGTGGATCTGCTGGATCAGGTTGCTGAAGGTGAATCACAATGGATCGTGAAATAGAGAACGAGATTCGATATCGAGTAAGCTATGATTCACCCAAAAAAGGGCGTTCGATTTCCAACACCATCGATTCGATCCGGATGGGATAGAGAACACTCGCCTACGAGTAGTTGAGATTGAGTTCGATCATATTCACAGCACCGCTCAACAATTCCGGGATCGTTTCTTGAAACCGAGTCCCTTTCATGCGGCTGGACGGTGCTGAGATGCTGATAGCCCCCAACGAGTTCCCTTCCGTAGAGGTGATGGGCATCGCAATACAGCGGAGACCCTCCATCCGTTCTTCGTCATCGACCGCGAATCCGTCCTCACGAATCGTTTCTAATTCGTCGTATAACTCGTCGCGGTCGGTTACACACCCCGGTGTCGTCGCCGGTAGCCCGTGCCGGTCGAGAATAGCCTCGGTACGCTCTTCTGACATAGTTGCAAGGATGGCCTTTCCGAGCGCACTGGTATGAAGGTAGGTACGAACACCGGTGTAAGTGTCCAAATCAACGGCCCGGTTTCCATTCGCACGATATAGGTAGATTCCCATACCATGTTCTTCGGTCAGTAAATTTGCCCGCTCGCCCGTTTCCATTGCCAACTGTTTTACTTCCGATTCTGCAGTCTTATACAGGTCCATCTGACTACGGGTATAGCCACCTATATCCAAGAACTTCAGCCCCAATCGATACTTTCCAGCCTCGCTGACCACGTATCCGTGTTGTTCGAGCGTAGCCAAGTGATTGTGAACTGCACTTTTACCCATATTCAACCGGTCCGCCAATTCAGTAATTCCACAACTCCCGCTGTTTTTGAGCGCCTCGACGAGCCGGAGCGTTTTTTCCGTCGTTTGGACTGGGTGTTTCGCTGTCTTTTCCATGATTCGATCACTGATTGCGGGTATAAAAGTTTTATTCTGATATAGAGAACAAGTTAGTTAGCAAACTATGGACGTCATTTAACTGTAGAAAGCACCGCTGTCAGAGATGTCATTTTTTACCCTCTCTATTATCGTGGTCAGCGTTCAATGAAGCTGCTGTATAAAAATCCCACGTTGATCATGGTATAATCATAATCAAGAGTAATCACGTCCGGAAAAATTTATACCATACCATCGGAATTCATTACTGTGGCACCAGAAATAACGAAGATCGAGAGCACGGAATTCAGGTATCCGTTAGAAGACGTTGGCACCGATACGCACGGTTTCAACCTCGTTTACGAGCCGGGAGCAACGACCGAACGAAAATTGTTCGCGATAAAGGTTCACACCGATACCGGTATCACTGGGGAGTATGTAGGAGGCAACTCTCCAGGAGCGGCCCAATACAATACCGTCGCCGACTATCTCGTCGGTAAGAATCCGCTAAAACGCGAGAAACACTGGAGCGAGGTCAAGCGTGCGCTCAGAAAGTACGATCGAATGGGGATCGGTCCGCTCGACATTGCACTGTGGGATTTTGCAGGAAAACATCACGGCGCACCGATCCACGAACTGCTTGGAACGTACCGAGAGCGGATACCATCCTACGCATCCACCTATCACGGTGACGAGAATGAAGGGCTCGATTCGCCGACAGCGTTCGCTGATTTCGCCGAAGAGTGCCGTGAGCGCGGGTTCCCCGGATACAAGATTCATGGGTGGGGAGGTGACGATACCGCCCGAGATCTCGACCGCGAAATCGCGGCCGTGCACGCGGTCGGAGAACGTGTCGGGGACGAGATGGATCTGATGCACGATCCGGCCTGTGAGCTAGAAACCTTCGGCGATGCGCTCAAATTAGGACGTGCGCTCGACGAAGAAGGCTTTTTCTGGTATGAAGACCCGTTCCGCGACGGCGGGATTTCCCAACACGCACATCGGAAGCTTCGCCAATCGCTTGACACCCCGATCTTACAAACTGAACACGTTCGCGGTCTCGAGATGGCTACCGACTTCGTCGCGAACGAGGCTACCGATTTCGTGCGTGCAGATCCCGAGTACGACGGCGGAATTACGGGCGCGATGAAACGTGCCAGGGTAGCAGAAGGGTTCGGACTCGACGTCGAATTCCACGCACCCGGTCCCGCCCAGCGGCATTGTATCGCGGCGACACGGAATTCGAACTACTATGAACTCGCACTGGTTCATCCGAAGTGCCAAAACACGCAACCCCCCGTCTATGTCGGAGGCTACTCGGATATGATCGACGCAATCGACAGTGACGGGACGGTTCCGGTTCCGGATGAACCCGGTCTCGGTGTGGAGTACGATTGGGACTATATCGAATCGAACACCACTGGAAGCGTCCACATCTACGAGTAATATCCCGTAGAATCTTCATCCGACATACAGCGATACGCCGCTGGATTTTCGGAACAGACTGTCGATGTACTTTGTCCCGCTGTCGTGGTTTGAATCGGAGTTCGTCCCCTACATTTTAGTAATCGATCGGAATGGATATGGTATGGTCCGCGAATCCATGGATGGCAGGATTATCTCCGAAACGACGGTTCGTGATGCATGCACTGACCAGTCACTTCCCAAAATGGGAGTCATCGAGCAGTGCTGGGAAACGTCTCCGATCCCCAATGCAGACATTCGGGATCGCGCGGTTGCTGCGGTGGATTCGCTCGACCTGTCCTCAGTGCCTCGGGGTGGAACTGTTGCTGTCGGTGTCGGGAGCCGCGGTATATCAAACCTCCAAACGATCGTTGCGGGGGTGATTGCAGGGTTACGTAACCGTAGCTACGAACCGTTCGTTTTCCCGGCGATGGGCAGTCACGGTGGTGCAACACCAGATGGTCAACGGGAAACGCTCGCTGCTCTCGGTGTCACCGAGACGTCCGTTGGCTGTGAGATCCGCTCGACGATGGAGACCGTTATCGTCGGTGAGACTGACGACAGGGAAGTTCCGGTTCACGCGGACGCGAACGCAGTCGATGCGGATGCGATCGTTCCAATCAACCGTATCAAACCGCATACGGATTTCAGCGGTCGCATCGAAAGCGGCCTCTCGAAGATGCTCGTCGTTGGTATGGGAAAACAACGCGGAGCAAAGACGGCCCACGAATGGGCGGCTAACTGGAGTTTCCGCCGGATGATTCCCGAAATGGCGACGCTCTTGATCGAGGCATTACCGATTGTCGGTGGCATCGCCCTCGTCGAAGATCAGAACGATGATACTGCGATAATCGAAGGGATATCCCAAGGTGGTTTTCTCCAGCGCGAAGCTCGGTTACTGGAGCGTTCGTACGAGCTATTGCCGACGTTGCCGTTCGACGATCTCGACGTATTAATTTTGGATCGCATGGGCAAGGACATCTCGGGGGCAGGAATGGATACGAACGTCATTGGCCGGCTCGTGTACGGTCTTAACGAACCGGAGCCGGAAACGCCGGAAATTAAGCGGATTTTTGTTCGTGAGTTGACCGAAGCTTCACACGGTAACGCTGTCGGTGTCGGATCCGCCGATTTCATCCACGCCGATCTCTTGGCAGCCATTGATTCCCGAAAAACGTTTGTCAACGTTCTCACCGCGACCTCTCCACGCTCGATGCGGATTCCCCCGACCGTCGAAAACGACGCCGCGGGGCTACTCGCCTGCCTCTCGACGATCGGTGTCACCCCTCCTGAGCAAGCGCGTGTGATTCGAGCGGAAGACACGAGCCACCTTCGCTATCTCTTGGTCTCCGAGCCGCTCGTCGAAGCCACCCGTACTCGCGACGACTTACGCGTAGTCCAAGAACCCGTGTCCATTTCCTTCACAAACGGTAAATTTGATGATATAAAAGATGTGAACATCTCTCGACACAACGAGAAATGATTATCACGGTCCGTTCAGTGTGTGAAACTATGGCAACAAACGTGGTCGCGGCATTCGAGTCGTCGTTAGGGACCCTCGATATTCCGTGTATAAGTACGACCCCGGATGGGTTTACCGAAGCACTCGCTGCGCAGATAGAACTGCCTGCCGTGGGCGTTCCGTTAGACATCGACGGCATCTCGCTCGAAGAAACGGATGCGAATCTTTCCCCGTCATCGCGGCAACTCGTAGAGGCGAAAACCGGCATTACTCCCGCCGCGCTTGGTGTTGCAGCACACGGGAGTCTGCTGTTACAATCCTCCCCCAATGGTACTGAACCGATCAGCCTCTATCCACCTCGTCACGTCGCTGTGGTTCGTGAAGACGACATTGTTCCGGATGTTCGCGACGCGCTCGAATGGTTGGATGGCGAGTTCACCGACGGTCGGCGATCCGCCGTCTTTGCGACTGGCGTCAGCGCAACCGGTGATATGGGTGCGCTCGTCGAGGGGGTTCACGGGCCAGCAGACGTCTGTGTTATCATCGTGGAGGATCGATAGATGAGCAGCGATACCCGACGTCGGAAGGCTGCAAAAATCCGCCATCTGCTGGAGACTGAGGGCGAGAGCGTTCGAGAGAACACGACTCACTTCAACGAAGAGCGATACGATGCCGTCGAAGGGTTCGACGACTACGAAGCGGTTCGTGCCGAGGCTCGTTCCATCAAGGAGAATGCCATCGAGCGGCTTCCCGAACTCGTAGAAAGGCTCCGTGATTCCATCGAAGAAAACGGTGGTGATCTCTACATCGCTGACGACGCCGCGGATGCCAACGCCTATATCCGAGAGGTCGTCGGTGAAGCCAGTGGAGACACCGTCGTGAAGAGTAAGTCGATGACAACGGAGGAAATCGAAGTGAACGAGGCATTGGAAGCGGACGATGTCGATGTCTGGGAGACGGATCTCGGCGAGTTCGTTCTGCAGGTTGCAGACGAAGCCCCCTCCCATCTCGTCGGGCCATCCCTACATCGGACGACCGACGATGTCGCCGACCTCTTCAACCGATATTTCGACCCCGACGAGCCGTTCGAGACGGCGGAACAGCTTACCGAGTTTGCGCGAGATTATCTCGGGGATCGGATTCGAGCTGCCGATGTCGGGATGACTGGCGCAAACTTCGTACTCGCGGACTCGGGAACGATTACGCTCGTTACCAACGAAGGGAATGCACGAAAGTGTGCTGTAACCCCTGATACTCATATTGCAGTCACCGGTGTCGAGAAGATACTCCCGTCACTTTCGGACCTTGGACCGTTTATCGAACTCATCGCACGGTCGGCCACTGGACAGGACATTTCGCAGTACGTATCACTGTTCAGCCCCCCAACCGCTTCTCCCACGTTGGATTTCGAGAACCCCGAATCGTCGGCGTTTGGAACGGATGAGGACCGTTCGTTCCACCTCGTCCTAATTGATAACGGTCGATTGGCGATGAGGGAGGACGAGGAGCTGCGGGAGACGTTGTACTGCATTCGGTGTGGTGCCTGCGCAAACTCCTGCGCAAACTTCCAGCACGTTGGCGGCCATGCCTTCGGCGGAGAAACATACACCGGCGGTATCGCCACCGGTTGGGAGACGGGGGTCCACGGCATCGAAAGCGCGGCCGAGTTCAACGATCTATGTACAGGGTGTTCGCGCTGTGTGACCGCTTGTCCGGTGAAAATCGATATTCCGTGGATCAACACGGTCGTTCGCGACCGGCTTAATCACGACCATGACCGTTCCAAGTTCGATTTTCTCGTCGAAGGATTGACTCCCGACGAGGAACCAGCGAGGCTGGACCTCCAGAAACGAGCGTTTGGTACCTTCGAAACGATGGCAAAGGTGGGGAGTAAAACGGCTCCTGTATCGAACTGGGTGCTCGCTTCGTCTCCCGTCAGGAATATTATGGACCGATTCATGGGAATCGACCAGCGACGCGAACTCCCATCGTTCAGGCGCGAATCACTCGTCGACTGGTTCGAGGCTCGGGGTGGAAGCAAGGTTCGTAATGCCGACCGAACTGCCGTGCTCTACCCGGATGTTTACACGAACTATGTCCTCGTAGAGCGCGGGAAAGCTGCCGTCAACGTTCTCGAATCACTGGGAGTCGAGGTTCGTATTCCGGACATCCCCGGAAGTGGGCGAGCACCGCTCTCACAGGGGATGATCGACACCGCCGAATCGAAGGCCAGACAAGTCTCTGACCGGCTTCGAAGCGATATCGACGCGGGAGCTGACATCGTCGTCATCGAACCGAGCGATATAGCCATGTTCCGTCGTGATTACGAAAAGCTACTCCCTGCTAGCGCGTTCGAGATGCTCTCGGAAAACAGCTACGAGGTTCTCGAGTACGTCTTTGGTCTATTGGAAAATGGTGCTGATGCAGACTCACTCTCGAGTCAGCACTCGAGACTCGCCTACCACAGTCATTGCCAGCAACGGACGTTAGGACTCGATGCATATACCGAAGCGGTCTTCGATCGGCTCGGGTACGATGTCATCACCTCCGACGTCGAATGTTGTGGCATGGCCGGCAGCTTTGGGTACAAATCGGAGTATTACGAACTGAGTATGGACCTGGGTTCGACCCTTGGCGAACAGTTCGCCGATAAAACTGACCGGACGATCGTCGCCTCCGGAACCTCGTGTACCGAGCAACTCGCTGATCTCCTGGCTAGCGATGTGAAACATCCGATCGAATTACTTGTACCCGACGAGCGCTGACGCCTTTTCACAGTATTTCTCATTTGAGGTGGGGGTGAACTATCGGAGAAGGGCAATAACATTGAATCGAACATTGGACTGGCGATAATGCTCAAACGGTTGGGAGTGTTGTCGGTACTTTCTCTTCTCACGAAGTAAAACCTATAGCACAGCCCTGAGAATGAAGAAGGCGTATGTGTGCAACATTTCGCGGGTATCGCCGAAGCGATGGCCAGATCGGCGTCCGAAATCACGTCGCCATCATTCCGACGTCGGTGGCGGCCAGTCCGGTTGCCCGGCAAATCGCGACCGAATCCGGCACATGGGCACGTGCCACACCTCATCAAATGGGGACGGCACAACCCACACCGGCGCGGAGGCAAACAGAACGCGTCTTGGCTGGCGTCGGTCGAAATCCGAACGTTGGTACCGCCGTCGTACTCGAACTCGGTACCGAAGACATCGATGCCGAATCGCTCGCGGATCGAATTGCGACGAGTGGCAAGCCGGTTGAGACGCTCTCGATCCAAGACTGTGGAGGGACAAAACGAACACTCGATGCGGGGCAAAAGCTCATCGAAAGCTTGTACGAGAGTGTATCGAATGCACGACGCGAAGAGGCAGATATGTCGGAACTGATTTTTGGCGCGGAATGTGGAGGAAGTGACGCAACGAGCGGTATCGCGGCCAATCCCGCAGTGGGGAATGCAGCAGACCGACTTATTGCTGCGGGTGGGACGGCTTGTTTCAGCGAGACGCCAGAATTCATCGGTGCAGAACACATCCTCGCCGAACGATGTGCTGACGAGAAAACTCGTGAGCGACTTCTCGAACGCGTCGAAGCGCGCGAGGGACAGGCGAAACTGATGGGAGTCGACCTCCGCGGAGCACAACCTACACCCGGCAATCAGGAAGGAGGGTTGACGACAATCGAAGAAAAGAGCCTCGGAGCGATCGCGAAGGGTGGAACGACCCCGATACGTGGCATCGTCGATTACGGGGAAAAATTACCGTCCGGCAATGGGCTCGTCCTTATGGATACACCCGGGTACGATGTCGAGAGCGTCGTCGCAAAGGTCGCCGGCGGCGCACAGATAATCGCGTTTACAACAGGTCGAGGGTCGACGACAGGAAACCCGATAGCGCCAGTCATCAAGGTCACAGGTAATCCGAGTACCTGGAAAAAGATGCGAAATAATATGGACGTAAACGTGTCGACGATTGTCAACGGAGAGGATATCGAGGCAGTCGGTGAACGAGTCTACGAGACCATCAAAGCGGTCGCAGATGGACAACGAACCGAGGCTGAACGCCGACAGCTTCAGGAGTTCGCGATCAACGAGATTCAACCACGAGAATTGGAGAGCGCAGTATGAAAGGCGATGTGATCGAAGATGCAGCACTGCTCATGGACCAACAGGACTCAGTTGCGACCGCACTCGAAGACCTCGAGTCCGGACGCGTATTGAATTTTGACAGCGGGAAAATCGTACTCGCCGACCGGGTTCCATTCGGGCATAAATTTGCACTTGGCCCGATAGAGCGCGGGGAAGATATTTACAAATACGGTGCCGTTATCGGCCGTGCAACGGCAGACGTCCCCTCAGGAACTTGGGTACATACACACAATTGTGAGAGCACTCGTGGTCGAGGTGACCAGGAGGAAACCAAATAATGAAACAGTCACTCCAGGGATACGAACGTTCGAACGGGGAAGTCGGGATACGCAACCACGTTCTCATCGTTCCATCGGTGATCTGTTCCCATCACGTTGCCGACCGAATCGCGGCACGACTTCCATACGCTCGAGCGACCCCACACGATCACGGGTGCGCTCAGCTCGGCGCGGATAATGAACAAACGGCGCGAACACTCGTCGGCATCGGAACCAACCCGAACGTCGCAGGTGTCGTTGTAGTCGGACTCGGTTGTGAGGAAGTACAGAGTACAGAAGTGGCTAGCTCACTCTCCGAACGAGGTGTACCCGTTAGAGAGGTCTCGATTCAGAATGTTGGAAGCACTGAAGCGTGCGTCGAGCAAGGTGTCGAACTTGCTCAAGAGCTATGGACGCAAGCGGACATCCGCAAGAAATCCGTCTCACTGCGGAGGTTGACCGTCGGTGTTATCGCAAGTGATCTCCGCGAGAGCACGCGTGAGGTCGCAGCACCCCTCGTCGGCGACGTAATCAGTGAACTAACCGAGATGGATATTCGAATCGTCGCTGCAGGAAACGAACCCCTGGTCGTACATCCGGAAGCCGCGCGCACACTTACCGTTCCAGACGCTCAATCCGATCTCGAGGCGTTGCTTTCCCGGCACCGAGACAAGCCACCCCGGGCGACGCATGTCGGAATGCGTGCTGCAGCGGGTAATTTCGACGAAATAACTCGCGAATGGGGGTCGGGTGACATTGAAGAAGTGCTGGAGTATGGGTCCGCTGCATCTCACGATTCCGGCGTTGGAATTGTCGATTCACCATCACGGTTCGAAGAAGCAGCAACTGGACTGATCGCAGCGGGCGCGAACCTTCTCGTCCATCTCACGGCGGACGGGATACCCGCCGGTCATCCGATAGCCCCCGTTATCAAGGTCTCCGGAGAACGTTCCACAGTTACGGCGCTTGCCGAAGACATCGATATCGACGCAACAGCGGCCACCAAAAACGACCTACTGACGCGGATTCGAAATGTTGGCAACGGGAATCCCTGTGCGGCAGACAAACACGGCCTGACGGAATTCGCGATCACACGTGTCGGACCATCGATGTGATTATATGTTATTTGTGTACCCTCAATCCTCGATGACGGTCCCGAATCAAGGCTCAATGCGTCGTACCCGTGGGGCTATCACCAGCGGTGTCTGCAATGAATAGTAACGATCGACGAACAGTCGCTGTCGCATCGTTCGCACATGGGCTGGTACATACGTATGAACTCACCATTCCGCTCCTCATTCCGATCTGGATGACGACGTACACCGTCGATACAGCGATGATCGGATTCGTCGTCACCGTCGGATACGTCCTGTTCGGCCTCGGAGCGCTTCCGAGCGGTATTCTTGCCGATAGCTATGATACACGCAAACTCATCGCGATCAGTGTGCTGGGAATGGGTGTCGGATTCGTCATCATAAGTCTCGCACCGAGCATTTTCATCCTTACCATCGGCTTGATAGTCTGGGGTGGGTCCGCGAGTATGTATCATCCTACCGGGCTCTCACTGATCAGCCGCACCGTCTCGGAACGTGGGCGCGGACTAGCGTTCCATGGCGTGGCAGGTAACGTGGGTACTGCAGTTGGCCCACTCCTCGTTTCAGTGCTACTCCTGGAGTTGTCGTGGCGATACGTGGCTTCGCTGCTCGTCGCCCCGGCTCTCCTCGTCGGTATTGTTACGCTTCTTGTTCCTATCGAGAAACCTGCTCGCGTAAGCAATGGAGGAATGGCTGTCGATCCACAGGGCGGGTTCTCGATGGCCGAGTTCGGTGCATCATCGAAACGACTCTTCGCTCGTGGGTTCGCCGTGATATTCCTGTTGGTGGTTTTAGAAGGGTTGTTCTACCGAGGTATTCTGACCTTCCTCCCTGACGTCTTCGACACGGTAATCACGTCAGAGTCCGCCATCACAGCGGACTTGTTTCGTGGGACGTCTCAGTACCTATACAGTGGTTTGCTGCTCGTCGGTGTCTTCGGCCAGTACGTTGGTGGATGGCTCGTCGATCGAGTGAATCCTGTCCGCGGACTCGTTTTCGTTTTTATCGGATTGGCGGGTGTCTCCGCCATGTTTGCAGCGATCACGCAACCGAGTGTGTGGAACCTTGTTCCTCTGAGTATTCTTCTTGGCGTGTTCCTCTTCGGTGAGCAGCCGCTCATGCAAGCTACCGTCGCGGATTATTCGTCTTCCGACACTCGTGGATTGAGTTACGGATATACGTACGCCGGTGTCTTTGGCGTTGGTGCTTTGGGTGCGACTATCGCTGGATACGTCCTTACACGAGCGAGCTTTTCGTGGCTCTTCGGTTTACTCGCGATACTCGCCATTATCGCCGCAATCGTTTCGGAGCGGCTTCGACGGGGAGATAACAGAAGTTTAGAAGTTAAATAATATATACGCTATAAAACACATTGACAGAAATATTTACTTCATGCATACAATAGAAATGTTTATTAACCATGTATGACTTTATCTGACAAGGTAGTAGAGGTTACAGTATGTGTGCGAAGGTAGAACATGAACCACCACAAACAGAGCACAGCACGATCGAAGAAACTGTCTTACCGAGCGAAGACGGGATTTCATTTCCAGAGCCACCGACGGAACTCAAATCAGGGTCTCGGAACTGGAAAAAATTACTCGCATATTTCGGCCCTGGTGCGATCGTTGCCTCCGTCACGCTGGGATCAGGTGAAACGCTGTTCGCTCCCCGTGGAGGTGCTATTTTCGGATTGTCGATTATTTGGGCACTAGTCTGGGCGGGACTCGTGAAAGGAATAATGACGTATTCCGGTGTTCGATATTATACCCTTACAGGTGAGCACGTGATGTCCCGCTGGGCGAAGTTACCGGGACCTCGAGGATGGTTCACCCTCTTAATGGGTGGGATTGCCATCGTCGCCTTCCCATCGTGGGTTGGCGGGCTGGCCAAGATGCTTGGCCAGATCACGGCTTGGGCTCTTGGACTCCCGATGAACGATACCATGTTTGCGTCGGTCGGAACCATCCTGATGGTCACAACCGCTGGATTGGTCTTCGTGGGTGGCTACGAATACGTCGAACGCGCACAAATCGTCATTGTCGCCTTCCTCTCGGCGACCATCGCCGTTCTCGCCATCGCCGCTCAGCCATCTCTGTTCGGTGTCCTCGGGGGCTTGGTTCCATCCATGCCTTCCGATTACGCCCCGTTCGTTTATAACAAATATCCAACTGTAGCGGAGCGATCCGTCTGGATTGAAGTTGTCACGTATATGGGTGCGGTTGGCGGCGGTATATACGACTACATCGGCTACGTCGGCTATTCGAAAAAACGTCGCTGGGGCATCCTTCGGCGCTCCGATTCCGAAGAAGTCTCCGACGTCGTCCGCGAGCTTGCCCCAGGAAAGGAAGTGCCACTTGACGTGAGCGAAAGCAACCTGCAACGAGCAAAATCGTGGTTGAAAGCTCCACAGATTGACGTACTGATTTCGTTCACGGCGATCACCTTCTTTACGGCCGCCGCGATGGTGCTGGGCGCTCAGAGCCTTCATGAGGCACAGCTGATCCCCTCCGACCTCGACCTCTACACGTTTCAGGCGCAGTGGTTCGCCGCCATTCACCCAGGGCTAACGATCCTTTGGAAGATCGGGGTGTTCTTTGCGCTATTCGGAACGCTCTACGCGACGTGGGAAGGATACACGTGGACGTGGCTGGAAACGGTCAAACCCTTCTCGAAAGCTGCGCGTAGCCTGGAACGCCAACGAATGGGAACGGCGCGTTTGATAACTATTGTATATGCTGGTGGACTCGGACTCGTGCTGATGTGGTCCGATCTATCAGCCGTCGCGATCGTCACCCCGGCATCCATACTGGGTGGTGTGTTTGGATGCGGGCTCTGGTGTTGGGCGATGCTCTGGGCCGAACGAACGGCACTCCCTGAAGAACTCCGTAGTGGTTGGATGCTCACCGTCGGACTCATTATTGCTGGGGCGTTCCTGACCGGTGCAGGCATTATTTCCATCGTCGAATATCTCGGCCTCGCGTCGTTCTAAGCAACCTACGTCCGTTTTTGTGAACCGTTATGTGGACAGCTTGGAGATCGCTCGATCGATATACCGAAGTGTTTCGTGTGTCCGATAGAATCTGGAGAAACAGTACATCGCGACAACCATACTCGTGAGCGTCACGAGGACCGTAATCGGTATGAACACACATGCGAGGACAACCGAAACGATACCGAGCACGCCCCAGAGGGCTCGTTTTTTCCGAAACGAAGAGCGAATTTCGCTAAGGATCTCTATTCGCTCTCTCCGTGTGATTGCTCGATCGTCTGGTATGCCATACTTTTCCACCAATCGATCCCTTGGCTGCTGATTTTTCCGTCCACCAGCCACGCGCTGTGCCATAGAACGCCGCATGAAGAAAATACCGACGAGTAGTGGCAGGAAACTCTCGACGAAACCAAGCCGAAGATACACGAGGATGGTGATCGAGAATGAGCCGACAGCGAGCGATCCCCAGAGCAGTTCAGAATTACGTCCATCCGATTTTGCATGAGACATACACACATACACACACCGAACACCAAATTAGTGTTTTGATCGAACAAATGAAATATTCGAACTGATTCCCCTGAGACGGTGTGAAAAGCGTGATCACAGGCTGAACGAATCGATCACTCCTCGGGCCTTGATACTCGACGGCAATGTCGTAGTGCCTCCTTTGAATCGTTCAACAGATGAATCGAATCGACCCCCGCAACCAGAAAGTCGATACCCCAATTTAGTCGAGTTTTTCGGTCTGATTCGCTGATTGCGAGCGTTCCGACGGAGATGTCGGCGTTTCTCGCTGACTGAACGATTCGGTCGACCGCATTCGTGAACTACCCCACCCTACCGCTCGCCTAACGGCTCGCGCTTGAGGGTGGGGCTTCCTGTTTCTACGACGCGCTTTGCAGATACGGACGTATCCACAGGGAGTGCAGTCTCCACAGGCGTTGATTCGGAGCGTCCCGCTCCTCACCGCTTGATACCGCGAGAAAGAATGTTCCACACCGCGTTCGCATCTCTATCCGCTTCGAACCCGCACGACGGACACGAGTGTTCACGCACCCACAGCGGTTTATTGGTCGAAACGCCACAGGATGCACACTCTTTGGTCGTTCCGCGCGGATTCACGGCGACAAAGTGCGTTCCCTCCCGTTCGCATTTGTATTCGAGCATCCGGAGGAACGTCCCCCACGCCGCACCCGCCCGGTTGCGCGAGCTGCCCGGTAGCTCGACTAACCCTTTCGTGTCCAAGTCCTCCACCGCCAAGAAGTCGTATTCTCGGGCGTAGTAGTTCGAGAGCTTGTGAAGGAAGTCCCGGCGCTTGTTCTTCAATTCGGCGTGGCGTTCGGCAACGACACGGCGCTGTTTCTCCCAATTCGCAGAGCCGTGTTCCTTCCGCGAGAGGTCACGCTGTGCGCGTTCCAACCGGTTGCGTTCGTCGGACAGGTCGAGCGATTCGACCGCCGCTCCATCGGTGTCGTGGGCATACTTGAGAATCCCTACGTCGATTCCGACGCACCGCTCGGGATTCTCCGATTTCTCCGGTGGGTCGTCGGGCGTTTCGACACCGAGGATGGCGTACCACTTCCCGGTTGGTTCTTGCTTAATCGAGACGGTCTTGATGTCGGCGTCGTTGGGGAGGTCGCGGTGGAAGGTGATGGGGATTTCTCCGAGTTTCGAGAGCCACAGTCGCGCTCGGCCACTCGTGTTCTTGAGCTTGAAGCCGGATTGACTATAGGTGAAACTGCGGTACTCGTCCGGTGCCTTCCACTTGAGCGTCCCGACGTGGTAGCCGTTCTCTTTCCGTCCGCGAAGCGTCGAGAGGTTGTCGTACAACCGCTGAACGACTTTCTGAAGCACTTTCGAGTGAACGTCTTTCAGGTCAGACCACCACTTCTTGAGACTCGGTAGGAGTTTCTGCTCGGAGTACGCCGACGTATCGTCGTTCCGATTGAGCCGGTGGAGGAAGTGGTTGTAGACCTGTCTACAGGTATCGACAGTCCACACTAATTGTTCTTCGAGAGCGTCGGACGGTCGGAGTCGATACCTGTAGTTGTAGTTCATCGGATGGTGCTATTCGTTGGGTTCGGTGGTTCGGACGACTTTCACGTCCGCTCCACGCCACCGTTTCGGGACGAGAACGTGAGCGCCGTTGCCGGTGGCTTTGGCCGTCCCGTCGAGGACTTCGTGGCCTTCGATTTCGTGTCTATCCATCAATTGTGTTTACATATCGTTTCAACATGAAGGTGGCGGTGGGGCTGTGGGCCGAGCGTCGAACGTGTTTGAGAACCATGCGGCGCTGTATCCCCTCCCTACTCACTCGCTTCGCTCGTTCGTTGAGGAAGGGGCCTTAGCGCCTCAATTTAGGTAACAAAGAACACCGCCGTATCCGCGACCTCAATCACACCCTCTCACGTCGGCTCATCGACTTTGCCGACCAATTCGAGAATCCTGTGATTCGAATTGAAACGCTCGAAGGTATCCGCGACCGTACCGGATGGTCGGGTGTCCATTCATGGCACTTCCACCAGCTTCAGACGTTCATCACCTACAAGGCTGAACAGGCAGGTATCCGCGTAGAAACGGTTGACCCGGCCTACACCAGCCAGAACTGTTCTTCGTGTGGTGAACGCGGCTCACGGAACCACGACCATTTCAGCTGTTCGTCGTGTGGCTACGAACGCCATGTGGATTTGAACGCGGCGGCGAACATCGGTAAACGAGAGGGGGAACCATGCACGGCCTAACACTTCGGGTGAGGCGAACCGTGCTCCCTTGCTGGTTGAACAGCCAGCCGTCTTTGACGCCCATAGTTGATGGGGAGGAAGGCCGCTTTGACACGGCTCCACGCGCTGTAACGCACACCGTCGGTCATAATTCGGTGGCTACCGTTGACGTTCCACGCGAAAGCGTACTTGAGAACCGAGGAAACGCGCAACCTCAATATCCTCTTCGAGGAATCCTCGCCCTTTAGGGCGGGAGGATGTCAAGCATCGGAGCGAGGGTGGAAGGTCCTCGATGCGATACGCGACGTGGCCGACGAGGTGGATGCGACACCCGCTCAAGTGTCGCTCCGATGGCTGATGGATCACGACGACTTCACGTGCGTTCCGATCATCGGTGCGCGAACTACTGAGCAGTTGGACGAGAACGTCAGTGCGTGCGACGTCGATTTATCCGAAGAACAGTGGAATCGAATCATGGACGTTCGATATCGTGAGGACGATACTCTCTGGGGCCACTAACTCTCGCCGCGAGCGGACGGGGCGACCACTCTTTCGACGGACCATACTGAATTGTCCGAATAGAACTCGGGAACGCTGATAGCGTCCGGAGATAGTGTACTTCGCAGTATCATGGGAGCTGGTCGTATCGGATGCGTAGATCGAACGCACACCGATGTCGAGGGGTCTATTCCGTAGTGACGTCGTGTTTGAGGGTTCCGATGCCTTCGATCTCGACTTCGACCTGATCTCCGTCGGAGAGTGGACCGACACCTGCGGGCGTTCCCGTGATAATAACGTCACCCGGTTCGAGCGTGAGGTATGCCGTGATCTCCTCGATGATCTCCGGAACAGAGAATATGAATTCCGAACGGGACGATCGCTGCTTGATTTCTCCATTTAGTCGGAGTTCGACCGTCGCATCGTCCGGTACCGCCTCGGGTGGGGCAACGACCGGTCCGATGGGCGCGGACCCGTCGAACGCTTTCCCTCGAATCCAGTTCTGTTCGACCATCTGGTCGTCGCGGTTCGAGATATCGTTGACACAGGTATACCCGTCGATGACTGCTTCGGCGTTCTCAGCAGCCACGTTTCGACACTGTTGTCCGATAACAACGCCGAGTTCAGCTTCGTACTCGACTCGTTCTTTGCCAGCAGGGAGCGTAATCGTATCACCGTGTCCGGCCACCGAGTTGGGCGGTTTCAGAAACAACAATGGGCGATCCGGGATTTCCATCCCTGATTCTTCCGCGTGGTCTGCATAATTGAGTCCGACGCAGACGATCTTCGTTGGATCCGTTGGCGGGAGAATGTCTACCTCGGTAGGATCGTAAGTGTCGTCGGCAAAGGCGATGCCGTCGTCTGTCCACAGACCGTCGCGAGTATAGCCTGCCGGATCACGAAATCGTACGTGTGACATGTAACCAGTATTCTGAGCGGTGCTAAAAACTGTTGCCGTAGCGGCAGGGTTGCGCACTATAATTCGCGAATACCGGCGGTCAGAATGGGAGAGCTAGACGTTTTGTCGTCACCACGAGGTTATCCGGACATCCTTGAGTGGCGTTTCGAGTGGCAGGTCGACGTGGCTACCGGTATAATGAGAGATATAGAAGCTGACGATGATTTCGAGCGACCGGGTCGCCTCAATCCCTGGAGAACGGTTTTCCGCGACACCGTTCAACAGGTTGACGATATGGCTCGCAGCGTTCGGAAACGCCTGGCGATAATCGACATCCCATGACCAGGCACCCGACACACCTGGAACTGGTTCTTCGATGTGGACACCGTCTTCGAGCGTCCAGTATCGCCATTCGCCGTCGTCATTGTTGAGATACAATTTTCCATCAGTGCCGATGAATTGGAGACACATGGAAGAGATATCACGAGCGACGGTGCAGTCGATAGTAGCGAATGTGCCATCGTTGAGGAGAACATGCCCACCACCACCGGAATCAGTTACTTCCCGTGTTCCGCCGAGTGCATCGACGGCGTCGTTCTCCTCGTTGATATAGCCACTAACCCGCGTGGCGTTGGCGTCGAGTAAGTACACCAGAAGGTCGAGCAGATGTGTCGAGTTACGCATCAACTCCCGCCGGAAATCAGCAGAGATCGATTTCGGCTCCCCGATGATACCGTCGGCAACTGCACGCCGAAGCTGTTCTACTTTCTCGGTGAACCGGAACGAGTGATTGACGACGAGTTCAGTATCCGTGTCGGCACAAACGTTGCTCATCTCTTCGGCCTCTCCGACGCTCGCTGCGATCGGTTTCTCACACCAAATGACAGCGGGGTCGGACGCCGAACGCGCAGTCGATACGACGTGCTCACGATGGAGATACGATGGGGTGCAAACCGAGACGACGTCTAAATTTTCCGATTCAAGCATCGCCTCGTGGCCCACGTAACGTCGATCCTCTGGAATCTCCCACGCGTCACCGAATCGCTCGAGTTTTGATTCGTCTACATCCGCAATGGCGACGAGTTCGATTCCCTCGGTCTCCTCGTAGCCACCCGCGTGACTGGCTTTGAACTTTTTTTGACCAATATCCGCTTCGTCGTGCATTCCGAGAATTCCCAGCCCAGCAATTCCACCGGTTCCGATAATTCCTGCCCTGTAAACCATATGCTCAAACCTCTCTCCATGTACTTGATTAATTCGGTGGTTCGGTTCGACTGAATTCAGAAATTTGGAGCAAATATCATCACCGGATTCTATCCCACCGATGAACACAGTTAGTATTTCACCGTCCTTTCTCCCATGGTGCACATTTCAATACGCTAATAAATTGGGAAAACTAATATGGTTTTCTCGAATTCATAAATGTAGTCACGGGATGAGTACACTCTCACCCAGTGGCGGGATGAAAAATGAACGACGATAGAACTGATGTCCTCGTCCTACGCAGCGATACACATGGACTGCCGGCGGCCGAGTATGCCGCCATTCTCGACAACCAGCTCCCAAACCTATGCGTTCGATGCGCACAAACACCATCGCAAGAGCGCGAATTCATAAGCGATGCAAAAATCGTATCCAGCGTGCGTATCGACGAAAATTTGTTAGAGTACGCAGAAAACCTCCAATTGTTTGCGGGCGTCGCAGCGGGATATAATCACCTTCCACTCCAAACCCTCGCCGATATGGGCGTCGTCTTGACATCTCCCCATCATAAACGGCGGGGATTCCTCGAAGAGGATATTACGGTTGCACGTTTCCTTGGGAACGAAGGACGCTTTCGCGTCTTCCCTCACCGGTTGCCACCCAATTATGACCGAGGGTGTGCGTTGCAGTGCGTATAGCCGTATCAAAGCGGCCTTTCCACCCATCTGCAATGGGCGTTTCACCGGGACGGAATACCGTCCATCCCTCCGCGACAGGGTATTCAGCCTGCTGGGTACCACCATCAGCGTCAGACGACCAGTTGGCCCGGACGTGGTGGAGTGGGCATCGACTTTCTTACCACGCGACGAGTCGATGCAAAGCATCGGTACGGTCAAAGACCGTGTTCGTCAACGAGGGAATATCGGTAGTATAGGTGGGACAAGAGAACGCTTAATAGTACCGTTCGTGGAATATCTGGCCTTGCTATCGGCGGCAGTTGCTGGGTACTTTGTCGGATTCATCCCCGCTCTAAAGGGCGAGGCTTTCTCCTCGAATCTACGTAAACGGCACCAATGTGGCGCCTGATATACGCTGAACAGTGTTCGAAACACCATTTGACCCGATAAAAAGTATTATTACATCTGTAACGAAATGAATGATTATGTCGGACTTGCGCATTACCGACGTAGAGACGTATATCGTCGCCAATCCATGGAAACCCTGGGTGTTCGTCCGCTTGGACACGAACAAGGGTATTCACGGACTCGCCGAGGCGACGACGCATAGCAAACCGGAGACCGTTGCAGCCGCCATCGAGGAGATGAGTGATTTCTTCATCGGGGAAGATCCATTCGCAACCGAGCGTCTATGGTTAGAAATGTACCGCGACGAGTGGTTCTCGAAGAACGTCGTCAACACGACGGTCATCTCAGCCATCGACATGGCGTGTTGGGACATCAAGGGAAAGATGCTCGACCGACCGGTGTATGAACTGATCGGAGGGAACGTCCATGACGACACGATACGCGCGTATGCCAACGGATGGTACACGGAAACGACCGACGATCCCGCAACGTGGCAGAAAGCGGCAAAGCAGGTCGTCAACGATGGTTACGACGCGATGAAGTTCGATCCGTTCGGGAAATCGTGGCAACGAATGGATCGCGAGAAATTCAATCACTCGGTCGATATCGTTCGTGCAGTGCGAGAAGCTGTGGGTCCCGATGTCGATCTTCTCATCGAGGGACATGGTCGATTTACCGCCGGTCAAGCCCTCGAAGTCGCGAATGCGTTCTCCGAGTTCCATCCGACGTGGTTCGAGGAGCCCTGCCCGCCGGACTCGATTAACAGTCTCGGAAAAGTCGCGGACAAATCGCCGATTCCCATCGCAACCGGTGAGCGACTGGTTTCGAAGTACGAGTTCCGCGACCTTCTGGCGAACACGGACGTCGACATCATCCAACCCGACATCATGAACACCGGTGGGATAACCGAAGCAAAGAAAATTGCCGCACAAGCCGAAGCCGAACACGTCAGTTTCGCTCCACATAACCCTCAGGGCCCGGTTGCGACAGCGATTTCAGCCCACGTGGACGCTGCGGTGCCGAACTTCATGATTCAGGAGGTTTTCCAGACGTACGACGTAGAATGGGTCAATGACCTGCTGGTGGACCCGATTGTGGTCGAAGACGGGTATATTGAAATCCCACAGCGTCCCGGTCTCGGAGTCGAACTCGACATGGGCGTCGTCGAAGAACACGCGTACTCCGATGGCAAGGACGAGGTACACACGATAAACCTCTTCGAGAAAGACTGGGAAACCCGTTCATTGGTCGACTGAGCGATTTTCATCGACGCACCTTTTTTGAAACACGGTGGCTGTGATTTCTCGGCTCGAAGTGACGGCTACCGATGCGAACTTTAGCGCTGTCGAGTAGGTCGCGTCGGGTGCTCACCTAATAGTTGGAGGGATATCGATATCGTCGACGAGACTTTCGAGGTGTTCGGTGAACAGAGCAGCCTCGACACCGATCGTCAGATACTGGACACCAGCATCAATCCATCTGTTCGCGATTTGGGTATTGTCCGCGAACGCACCCACGACCGTCTCCGTTTCGGCAGCACTCTCACAGACACGCTGCATGAGTTCTTCGACACGTTCGTGGGTAACCTCTCCAGGGATTCCGAGAGACTGGGAAAGGTCATACGGGCCAAGAAATACGACGTCGATGCCTTCGACATCGAGGATCTCTTCAATGTTTTCGACTCCACGCTCTCCTTCGACCTGTATTACTAGAAGCCGCTCTTCGTTTTGTTCTTCCGTGTAGGTCTCGCTTCCGGTATACTCGCCGGCACGAACGTACTGCGAGAGTCCCCGACTTCCGAGCGGATCGAAACGGGCCGCTTTGACAGCTGCCTCGGCGTCCGATCGCGTTTCAATCTGTGGAACCTGTACGCCTGCCGCGCCTAAGTCGAGCGCACGTTGGATTTCAGCTTCCCGGTTCTCGCGAACACGAACGATCGGTGCGAGGTCCTTATTCTGTGCGGAAGAAGTCAGGTTAAGCGTTGTTTCAGCGGTCAACGGACCGTGTTCTTGATCATAGATTACAAAATCCATTCCCGCAACGCCGATCATCTCCGAAACCATTGCTGAGTCTAGTAATTGAAACGTACCGACGGCCGTTTCGCCATCGAGCAGCCTATCCCGAAACGATTTTTCGGACATATTCACAAATATCATCCGAGTCTCATAAATATTTCTAATAAGATTATTACAAATAATATAGACGAAGCTACCTATGTACTTCGAGGCTTGACCACGCAACGGTTCGCTAGTATTTACGTAGATACGAGGAGAAAGCCCCGTCCTTTAGGGCGGGGATGAATCCGACAAAGTATTCGGCAACCACCGCCGGTACCAGGGCCGGATATTCCACGGATTGTTTCACTTTCACCCCGCTCTACGCAGGTATAAGTATTTGTGGTGACATAGGTTACGTATGGCGAAACAGGTCGTTACGCGAACCTACCGCGCCCGTATCTGCAACTACTCGCAGGTGCGCAACGACCTCGATTCGCTCGGATTCGCTGCCAGCAAGCTCTGGAACGTTGGCCGATGGACGGTCCAACGAGTCTGGGATGCTTGCGGCCACATCCCCGGCGCTAACGCGCTTATGGCGTACCTCAAGAACCACGAACGCTACGCCGACCTCCATTCTCAGTCGAGTCAATGAGTTCTCCAAGAACTCGAAGAGGCGTTCACCAGTTGGTACGGCAAACGCCGAAACGGGGACACGAACGCGAATCCGCCCGGCTACCGCAAACACAACGACAACCACCCGCGTTCAACAATCACGTTCAAGGCGGCTGGCTTCAAGCATGACACGCACAACAACCGAGTTCGTCTCTCGAAAGGCAAGAACCTCAAAGAGAATTGGTCGGACTTCGTTCTGTGCGAGTACGATGCCATCGGCCCGTCCGAAAGGACTATCGAGAACGTTCAGCAGGTTCGTGCAGTGTACGAACACGACATCTGGCGGTTGCATTTCGTCTGTCGCGTCACGATTAACGAAGCGGAATCACCCGGTGACGGCGTGGCAGGCATCGACCTTGGCATCTGCAACCTCGCTACCGTCTCGTACGGCGACGAATCAGTGTTGTACCCCGGTGGGGCGCTTAAAGAAGACGAATACTACTTCGCCAAGAAGCGCGCCGAGACGGACGATTCGGCGTCACACGAAGCCCGTCGTCTCGACACAAAGCGTACCGACCGCCGGACACACTTCTTGCACACGCTCTCGAAGGACATCGTATCCGAATGTTCTAAAAGGGGTGTCGGAACGATTGTTGTTGGTGACCTCGGCGGCATCCGCGAGGACGAGAACGGTGACGCCCGCAATTGGGGTAAGCACGGCAATCTCGACTTGCACGGGTGGGCGTTCGACCGCTTCACTTCGATGCTTGCGTACAAGGCGGAAGAACGTGGCATCTCTGTTGTCACGAAGTCCGAGCGCAATACGTCGAAAACGTGTTCAGCGTGCGGTCAGTCAGACGACCGTCAGCGTGTCCAGCGAGGCTTGTACGTGTGTGAGTGTGGGTTGGTTGCGAACGCGGACAGTAATGGTGCGGAGAACATCAGACGAAAAGTACTCCCGAATCCACCAAATGAGGATAGGGATAACGGCTGGTTGGCACAGCCAGCGGTGCGCTTGTTCGATTGTAGCGAGGGTCGGTTCGCCCCGCGAGAACAAGTCGTTAACCGCGAACCGTAATATCCCAACTCGGGGGGAATCCTCGCCGTTTACGGCGGAGAGGATGTCAAGAACGTGTCGTCGGTTTATACGGTGACAGTACCGTTCACGAGCCGACCGATATCGCCGATGTCGATCGTCACTTGGTCGCCCTCGGTGAGGGTAAACGACTCTGGGGGTACCAGAGCCGTTCCGGTGAGGAGGACGAGCGTTTCGGGAAGGACGTTATGTCGATCTAGATAGGATACGAGTTCGTCACACGTGGTCACCATCTCGTTCGTCGACGTTGATTCCTCGTACACGATCTTACCATCACGTTCGATGGTCAACGACATTTCAAGGTCGTGTGGATCCTCGATCGTCTCCTCCGAGACGACACATGGACCGATCGAACAACAGCGGTCGTACACTTTTGCCTGTGGGAGATACAGCGGATTTTCACCTTCGATATCCCTACTGGATACATCGTTACCGATGGTGTAACCGACGGTTTTGCCTCGATGAAGAACAATTCCGAGTTCCGGCTCCGGGACATCCCAATCCGAATCACCACGCACACCGATATCCTCCGATGGACCGACCGTCCGCGACGGTGTCGCCTTGAGGAATATTTCGGGACGTTCGTTATCATAAACGTCGATGTACACTTCGGGCTTTCCACTCTCCGCTTTGCGTGCTTCTTCGCTGATTTGATACGTAACACCGGCCGCCCAGACTTCGTCGGCGACGACCGGTTGAAGAAGGTCTCCAGTAGCCGTATCGAGATCGAACCGATCAGCGTCGTCGAGACGTTTGCGTGCAACGGTATCGATCGACTCGTCATTTGCATTTGCCGCTCGAGCAAGTGCTTTGAACGATCCTAAGTCAGGTGATGCAGAAGTCAGATCGTATGCTGTTCCGTCCTCGTCTTCGACAACGAGGGTATCCGTCGCTGAACGCTCTCCACCGGGGAGTCGGTAATAGCGCATGACACAATAGTTCGTGGATGTCGTTAAAAATGTATCGCCACGATAAATTAGTAAAATTTCGATAGAATATACAATAATTTACTAGTCAAAGAGCGTCTCACCTTCGACCATGTGCTGCTCGACAGCGTCGAGATCGAGTGTGAGGCCGAGACCAGGTTTCTCCGGGATTTCCATCCGACCCTCCTGAATGAGATCATCCTCTTCAACGAGGTCCTCCCACCAGCCGAGTTGATAGGAGTGGAACTCGACGGCCAGGCTGTTCGGTATCGCAGCTGCGACCTGAGCAGAAGCCATCGTGCCGATCGGCGAGGAAACGTTGTGCATCGCGACCGGAATATAGTACAGATCCGCGAGATCGGCAACTTTTCGCGTTTCTCGCATACCACCGACACGAGGTAGGTCCGGCGCGATAATGTCTACTGCTTGTGGTTCGAGCAACGTTCGCTGACCGTACTTTCGGTACACGTTCTCGCCGACACCGATCGGTGTCGTCGTGGATTTAGTGATCTCTTCCTGAACATCGTGATTCTCGGGGGGAACTGGGTCTTCAAGCCACCACACGTCATATTCTTCGAGCGCGGCCGCGAGACGCTTTGCACTGCCGCCAGTGAACGACCAGTGACAATCGAAGGCCACGTCCGCGCGGTCACCGACCGTCTCACAAACTTGTTTGACGATTTCGACCTTGTGATCGATTTCGGGACCTCGGAGGTAGCGGTTCGCGCGATCCTTTTCGTGTCCCGACGGAACGTCAAGGTCGAACTTGATGGCGTCGTAGCCGAGTTCGGAGACCACGCGCTCGGCTTCCGCCGCATTTGATTCGGGTTCGGATTCATCGCCAGCATGACAGTCACAGTAGATACGAACCTCGTCACGATATTTCCCACCGACGAGCTGATAGGCCGGGATTTCGAGGAGCTTGCCGGCAACGTCGTGAAGTGCGATTTCGATGCCGGAGATTGCAGATATGGTTTTTCCGGAAATAGAGCCCTCACCGGACATCTTCTGGACGAGATGTTCGTACAGTCGGTCAATGTCGAGTGGATTTTCACCGACTAAGAAGGGTTTCATCCGTTCGATGATTGCTGTGTCGCCGCCGCCCCAATACGCTTCACCAGTTCCTACGACACCGGCATCGGTGTACACGCGAACGAGTATCCACGGGTAGTTTCCGTCGACCATCGTCGTCTGAACGTCGGTGATTTCCGCATCGCGCACACCGCCACGGCGGTTGGAGACGCCCATCGTTTCGGCCGAGAGGTCGCGCATCGTATACTCCGCGTTCGGGTCGCGGAGCTTCGCATAATCAACCATTGCGTCCACACGATTCGGATGTGCTATAGTAAACGTTACGGGTTTTATAGTTCAACCAATTCACACCGGCTCTACGTTCGTTGACTCCAGTGAATTCGTGTTCCAGCGACCGTGGTCTCGCAGCAAAATCACGTAGGACCAAGAAAAACCAGGTCCGTCCCCTATCAAGGTTCGTCTCTACCGAGAGACGGAGCACGTGCTTCGGGACGCGGGCCGGAGACTGTTCACGACCATCTGAGAAATATCAATCTCTCCACGTACCGTAAGAGTCGTATGGGTGAACTGAGAACGAACGTACGATGTCGGAAATAAACCAGAACTACGTGAATGGTGACTGGGTTCAATCGGCGACCGACGAGGTCATCGAAGTCGAAAACCCTGCAAATCCTGATGAAGTCGTCGCAAAGTACCAGCGTTCCAGTACGGAGGATGCAACCGCTGCCGTCGAAGCCGCCGCTGCTGTGGCAGATGACTGGGCAGCGACCCCGGGTCCAGAGCGCGGTCGAATTCTCCGCGAAGCCGGCACTCTGCTTGCCGAACGGAAAGAAGAGCTGACTGATCTCCTCGTCGCGGAGGAGGGCAAAGCGTACGCCGAAGCAAACGGCGAGGTACAGCGTGCAATCGACATTTTCCATTACTTCTCCGGTAAAGCTGCCGACCTCGGCGGAACGGTGAAAGGTCCAAGCGCAACCGATCAGAACCTCTACACCGTCCAAGAACCTGTCGGCGTCGCTTCCCTCATTACGCCGTGGAATTACCCGATCGCCATTCCGGCGTGGAAACTCGCACCGGCACTCGCCGCAGGTAACGCGGTCGTTCTCAAACCGGCGTCGGCTGCACCCGGTGTCGCGATCGAACTCGCACGAGCACTCGACGAAGCCGGCCTCCCGGATGGAGCACTGAACGTTGTTACGGGGTCGGGAAGCACTGTCGGCAGTGAATTCATCGGACACGATGCGGTAGATGCCGTCTCGTTCACCGGCAGTAGCGAAGTCGGTCGGATGGTATACGATCAGGCGACGGATAGCGGAAAGCGTGTTCAGACGGAACTCGGTGGAAAGAATCCAACGGTCGTCTCGAACTCGGCGAACGTAGCAGAGGCAGCTGATATCGTTGCGAATGGTGGGTTCGGAACGACCGGTCAGTCGTGTACGGCTTGCTCCCGTGCGATCGTTCACAAGGATGTTTATGATGAGTTCGTCGCGGAACTCGTTGACCGGGCAGAATCGATCGACATCGGTCCCGGTTCGGAGCATGAGATGGGACCCCAGGTTAGTGCTGACGAACTCGAATCGACGCTTGAGTACATCGAGATCGCCGAAGAAGAGGGTGCAACGCTCGCGGCAGGTGGGGGCGTTCCCGAAGGTTCAGAAGTCGAGTCGGGCTACTTCGTCGAACCAACCGTGTTCACCGATATCGACTCCGACATGCGTATCGCACAAGAGGAGGTTTTCGGCCCCGTCATTGCGGTCATCGAGGTCAGCGATTTCGATGAGAGTGTCGCGGTTGCGAACGACGTACCATATGGCCTGTCAGCGAGCATCGTTACCAACGATCATACGGAAGCGAATCGGTTTATTGACGAGGTGGAAGCCGGGGTTGTGAAGGTCAACGACAAAACGACTGGTCTGGAGCTTCACGTCCCGTTCGGCGGGTTCAAGCGCTCTTCCAGTGAGACGTGGCGCGAGCAAGGTGATTCGGGGCTAGACTTCTATACGATTGAAAAGACGGTCTACGACAGCTACTAATCAGTCGCGTAGCGAGACGTCGCTCTCGACGTCATCATAAACACCCGACGCCAAATTTTGCAGGGGATTCTATTTTAGAGAACGAAGATAGGAGAAGACGATGGGCCGTCTGGAACGACGGTGACCGTAATCGGGGGTTGTCCGGATGAATAGTCCTCGAGGTGCCGAGTCTGTCTTGTGGCGCGAAAGTCCTATTAGAGTCCATTCTCGACATTGCTCGGATCTACAAAACGTAGCCAGTGGGCGCTCCTTTGCAGTTGTTACTTATAGCGAGGAGAATCACGTTCTTGTATAGAGAATCACCAACGTATTTGTCGCGGAAATTCACGACGTTTGAATATCCGTGGAGTACCGAGCATCACAGTAATGAAGGCCTTCTGCTTCCAAGCAACGAGACGGATTCTCTCAAAATTCCACGAATCGATTTTCATTCGGTTTGGCGACGAGGACCGCCTCTTTCTATGCGTACTCCCTTTTGACCGAACACTCGTCTTCCATTTCCACTCGAGATCGTATTCTATCATAGAGAACAAATTGTGGTCAGTTCGTCGGGAAATTGAGTTGTAAACGCCAATAGGTAGAGAATGCCCTTATCGAGAGATATCATTACACAGCTATGGCTGTAATGTCTAATTCGTGTTCTGTCCTTCACCAGATCCCGCATGGTAAACCACCTCTTCCAGCGTAAAACACCGAGAGAAGGGTCGTAGTTGTCATAGAGTGGATCAAGTAGCTGTAAATCAGATGTAACTATATCAAAAGTCGCTAGGAGTTCGATTCCGTTGCGTTGAGTCCATTTCATTTCGCGTGATTGCGAGATTATAAATTTCTATACTGTATCCAATCGTATTTCGAGTATTACAATAAACGAGAGATACTCCCATCAGAATCAAATGGTCGATCAGTATGAGTTCCTTGATATATAATTTTTATAGTTTCACGCATGGTGTCACATCATGCAATTACAGCCCCCCATATCGAGAAGCTCAACTATTGGATAGGACCGACCACATTCGTTACAGACGACTCGAACGTCGTTGATCACCTCAAAGTCCGCCAGTTCGATTCGATCCGTATTACGAAGATTCGTGAGCGTTGTTTCAGAAACTGCAACCATCCGGTTTTGGAGACGTCGGATAGTATCTGCTCCTTTTTCGATCTGTGTCTTGGTATCACCCACTTTTGATTTGTGGGATACTTCCCGATACTTAGTGAGGTAGGTATAGATCGCCTGGTGAGACACGAAATCCTTCTTGAGTTGCTCTACGTCAATTCCATCACGAGCAAGCGCATTTTCAGTCTCCGTCTGGATCCCACTACTAACTGACGTATCAGTGAGTAGTCGATAGGTATTTTCAACTTCCCCTTCCAGTTGGGAGGCATTGTTTCGATCTAACTCGGCCCTTAGCACTGCTTGATTGAAAATATCAGCGAGATCACGAAGACTGTATTGCTCTTCACTCTCACCAGTCCAATAGACTTCGAGTGTCTCCCCCATATCGCCTAATTCATACTCTCGAATCACTCGCTCGACTTTGCTGGTCTTCTTCTGCGAATTATTGCCTGACATAGTATATTCAGCCTCTTTTGTTGTGCGGCGTCTATTACAGCAGTAGTTTTGTAATGCATTTAAATGTACTGGTTCTCAATGAGCATTGTGCTGACTTTCACAATCTATAATTATTTACCTATACCTTTTGAGTCCAAGATTCTTCCGTTGTCCAACCGGGGGTGAGTTACGTTGGTTAATTCTGATGTGAGTAACCTCGACGACACATGGCAGAATTCTTATATCGAGTTGCATATTGATCGTGAGATTGGGTGATCGGAGTCAAATAAATTTCAAATAATAGCTATATATTTTATACCAGAGTGTAAGTGATAAAAGGGCTACAGTGATGTCGCATTAATTTCGATAACATTTACAGTTCGATACACCATCTGCGAGAGTTGTTCGAGTCGTTCTTCGTCCATCCGGCTGGTAGGCCCAATCACACTAATAGCTCCGTAAACACCACCATTCTGTCTTTTAATGGGTACGCCAACACCTTTTAATCCATGTATCGTTTCTTCTCGATTGTATGCAAAACCACTTTCACGGATTTCTGCCAACTCCTCACGAAGTTGTTCTTCGCTGGTAATAGTGAACTTGGTTCGTGCTTCTAATTCCACCTCGTCAAGGTACTCAAGCAATTTTTCTTCTGTTTTATTTGCGAGAATTGCTTTGCCAACCGCAGTATGGTAGAGGTCATTCCTGTATCCAACGTATAGCTCAGTTTGAACGGCGTGTTCTCCCTCGGCTTTGTGGAGACAAATTCCTTGGTTCTGTTCTTCAACAGTAAACAAAACAAGTTCTCTACTTTCTTCTGCTAACTTGTCGATCTCGTCACGCACGAGGTCGTAAATTTCGAATTTGTTGCGAACGTGGTGGGCAACGTCGATAAACTGGAGCCCAAGGCGATATTTGTCGGCTTCTTTCACAACGTAGCCGTACTCACGAAGTGTCGATAGGTGGCAGTGGGCGGCACTCTTTGAGATATCAAGAGTTTCTGCAAGTTTGGTCACACCTAGATTCTCGTGTTCTCGGAGTGCGTTAACGATATCGAGCGCCGTTTGGGTTGCTTTTACCGGGTTTCGTGCTTTTTTCATCGTTATAGATGTCATAGTGAACAACCACATAAACGTTTGGAATAGCCAAACAGATTACGAATTTTTAGTTACTCATTTTTGTCATTTATGGCGGGCAAATATCAATAAACCACCAGCGGATAGACGGTTAGTATTAGTGTTGATGATATTTATCATCTTTACGACCTCAATGACTGTTTCATATTGGTAAAAGACATCGAGTTCTATAGGCAGAGTGGGGCAAGAAGCCCGCCATATGTGGCGGGATTGTTGACTTTAGCTCCGTTACCGATAACCAGCTCTGATAAACATAAACTATATTAGACCAGACATATATATCAATACCATGCACAGAGTTGAATTTGAAAATCCAACAAGATGGAATCCAAATCATGAGAGAGTCTTCGCATGAAATTCGGAGTGTTCCTTAACCAATATTATACGGAAGAGGGAGCGTTCGAGGTTCAGGATATTTACGAACAAGCTGAGGTGATGGAAGAGGTCGGATTTGATTCCGCAACTCTCGGTGAACGCCATATCCATGAGGAAGGATTCGTCGAACCAGTAACGGCTCTCGCAGCGATTGCAGCTCGAACCAAACGGCTCGAACTCGGTACGGCAGCCATGCTACCTGCCCTTTATAATCCACTTCATCTTGCCGAGCAGATTGCGATGATTGACGAGATTTCAGGTGGACGAGCAGCATTTGGGGCAGCCCTTGGTTATCGAGAACGTGAACTCGCACCATTCGGTGTGGATATGGACGAACGGGTTGGGAAATTCCTCGAATCGATTTCGATCCTCAAGCGACTTTGGTCCGAAGAAAACGTCACTCACGATGGCGACCACTGGTCGTTCGAGGACGTATTCGTGAGCCCAAGACCGGATGAGATTCCGGTTTGGATTGGTGGACATGCCGACATTGCAATCAAGCGGGCCGCGTACCGCGGCGATGCCTGGATTGCAAGTGCTTCGTCGACGACGGAGGATCTCGAAGAGCAAATCAGCGTTTACGAAGACGCCCTTGACGAGTTCGGAATGAACCGCGACGAAAACGATGTCATCCTGATGCGTGACTGCTATGTCGCGGATTCCGTTACAGAGGCACGCGAGGAAATCGAACCGTATCTCCTCAATCTCTATCAGCTGTATGCTCGCTGGGGACAGACGTACATGGACGAACACGAAGTCGAAATCGATTATGATGAACTCGATGAAAAATTCGTCATCGGGACGCCTGAGGAATGTATCGAGCAATTGCAAATTTATGAAGATCTCGGTGTCGACCATGTTCTCATCCGATGTCAGTTTCCTGGGCAACCGCAGGATTCGGCTGTTGAGTGTCTCGAACGATTCGGTAAAGAAGTTATTCCTGCATTCAAATGACGACAAAGGTTGGATATATCGGTCTCAATCATCATCATTGTCGGCCGTATCTCGAGAGTATAGAGCAACTTGATATCAGGGTGATGGCAACCGCTGATGAGCATTACACGCCAGAGGCACTTGGTATTGATACGCTGACTGACGCACCACACTACGAAACGCCCGAGCGCTTACTGGACGAGGCTGACGTTGACCTTGTCTGGATCACACTCTCAAATCGAAAGAAGCCGGCAGTCATTGAGGCAGCCATTGAACGAGGTATTGATGTATTTACCGAGAAACCAGCTGCACGGACGGCGGCTGACTTAGAACCGATCGCGGCGGCCGCCCGTGAAGCTGATGTCACAGTCGGCGTTTCCTATACATGGCGTGGTCATCCTATCTCAAAAAAATTGCGTGAACTACAACGCTCTGGCTTTTTCGGAAACGTACGAGGATTCGATCTTCGCTTTGTTGCCTCCGCTCTGGACACTCGCAACACCGATCATTACCTCTTCGATGAAGCAGCCAGTCGGGGGGGAATCGTCCAATGGCTCGGTGTGCATTGGCTTGATTTACTTCCGTGGATCCTAGACGATCCGATTGTCCGAGTGAATGCGCAACTAACTACCGGTTCTTCGGAAATCGACGTCGAAGACGGGGCGACACTCCAATTAGAGACGAAATCAGGTGCCATTGGCACTCATACTTGTGGCTACTATCTCCGTGAGGGTCGTTACGATACGAGCATTCAGGTGTATGGTGAAGAGGGACAGTGTAACTGGGATCCGATGGGCAAGACGTTTGGCTTCGATGACGAAACCACGTTGAAACTCAGTTCATCCTGTGAGGATTGGGCAAGTAGTCCCCATCGTCAAATCACGCATGAATATCAGTCTGCAGCCGGATACGGCGGTCGTTGGGGGATCGAGTTTTTCAATCAAATGTTGCAAGCCAGGCGCGGAGAAGCTTCGATGCCTGCTACTCTCGACGATGCACTTGAAGTGCTGTACGTATTGGACGCAGTGTACGAGTCTGCGTCGACCGATGGCTGGGTGACCATCGAGAGAGATTGATATCCTCTCAATGCTACTGGGGCCCGTGATAGAACAGTTCAACAATTAAACAAAATTCTCACATGGTTTTGTATGACGACCGACTATTCGTATATCGAGTCAATTTCCCACTCATCTAGGGTCGTAAACTGTGAGAGGTCAAGATCGATATCATACCCGAACGGTGCTTCGAGAACCGAGTCCAAGCGCACCTGTCCGTTTTGAATATCAAGTGCGGCGAATCCGTTTGAATGGGGGTGATACAGATCACCATGGTTCATGAGAATCTGGTTTTGAACGTCATCCGGGAACATATCGAGACCACGATAGTAGTGGTGACCATTTCGTTCCACGTGTTCCATGCCGAAAGTGGCCATCACGGCGAGATCTTCCTGTAATTCAACGGGGCCGAGCGTCGTGAGGTCTTCACCACTCATCAGATACGTACCGTCGGTGGTCTGACGGCGACGTTCAACGAGACATCGGTTTACAAGGCCTTTGATCACGCCCTTACAATTTTTATGACTCGTTCCGGCGTATCCACAGTCGAGCGCCGTCAGCAGACTCGTAAGGTGGTCGTCTGATTCGTCGATGATGACGGGCGGGCACTCCGCCCACGCGTCGAACGCAGAGCGAGTTTCGTCGCTGAACGCCTGGTCACGTGGCAGTGGTTGTTCGACATACAATAGATTCTCCAAGAACGTTGTGAGATTCGGGTCTGCCTGCATTTTTTCCCACTGTTGACGGAACTCCGCGACACTCTCGTATTGTTCGTTTGCGTCGAGTGAAAAGGCATACTCATCAAGTGAACTTTCTTCAAGAAGTGTGTGAATTCGTTGCAACCGGCCCGAGTCACTCGATGTTGCAGCGAGTTTGATTTTGAAATGATTCACACCCTGCTGTTCCACGTACTCGGAAAGCGACTGCGGAAGACCATCATCGAGTCGACTTTCAGCCGAAATATCCTCACTTGTTAGCGGGTCACTCAATCCGACTGTGTGCCGGATTGCAATATTTTGCCGAGGCGTTTCTGGCAGGAGGTCGGTCGGTTCGTACCCCTCCAATTCCTCGTAAATCGACCCCAACTCGATACCAAGGGTGTTTTTATGAACGACATGAGGAAATGTCGTTCCTTTCGCCCGACAAAATGCATCAATCAGTGCCTGTTCAACAAGACTAACCCCATAACTCCAAAGTAATGCTGGATGATCGGTAGTCTCAGCCCAACTGCCGACTCGTTCGAACAGTGCGTTCCAGAGGGAGAATACGGTCGGCTGAGAAGCCATGCCGTTTGCCTGTTCGCAGGTGGCTTCGAATACTTCCAACATTCCTTCAATACCATCATCGAGCGTCATCTCGGGATTTTTGTGAAACCACATCGGGGCGAGGGCACCCATGCTCAATCCCTGTGTTTCGCTCCCATCAACATCGACAGATAGTGCGACGAGAATTTGTGGTCCTTCGGTCACATGAACGTTACCGAAGTGAAACGTCATCCGACGGCGTAGATTGAGGACGTACAGCTCAGTCTCCGTGATTGCGATTGCCATACTAATAGAATTAGACTAAAAAATAATAAATCATCCCCTGCTTGTCTAAATAGCGTGACGGAATAATTTCTGAACAAATATTTTTATAGTTGACTCGAAATCACTCTGTATGCACATCGGTCTTTGCACGATATCCGACAAAGAAACGAGTGTCGAAACCGTCCTGTCACGGGCATCGTCCGCTGGCTACGACGGGGTCGAAATTTGGGGAAACGGCCACGTTGATAGATCGGGCAAATCACCACAAACAGTTCGGCAAGAAACTGAGAAACTCGGCCTTGAAATCCCTGTTTATGGCTCATACTTACGGCCAGGAACATCAGAATTCGACGATGCGTATGCGAACGAACTGGCAATCGCTGCCGACCTCAATGCCGACCTTATCCGTGTCTGGGCAGGTGATCAGGAATATGGCAACCACGATTCAGCGCATTGGAATCAGGTGGTCACCGATCTTCAAGAACTGGCGACCGCTGCATCGGATCGAAATATCGGCGTTACTGTCGAGAAACACGAAGGAACGCTAACGAACGCCACCGAAGGTGCTCAACGACTGATTAAGACAGTCGATGAACCGAACTGTGGCCTCAATTGGCAGCCACTGTTCGGAATGGAGGCTGATACAATTCTCATGGAAGCACGAGAGCTTGCTTCCATGAGTAACAATATCCATACTCAAGCAGTGTCGTCGTCCGGACGAAATACTCGATGTGCATTAGAAGACGCGTTCTTCGATATTGAAGGATGTCTCGAGATATTTCAGGCAGCCGGGTTCGATGGGTATGTGAATGTCGAATTCGTCCGATCGGATACTGAATACACGACAGCAATCAAAGAAGATCTCGAATATCTTCGCTCAGTCGGAATCTAACACTTGTTGTAAGCCGTTACGTTTCCATCCGTACCGAAATTGCTGTGTTCACAACGAGAATACGGAGCAAGAGTTCAATCAGAGAAACGACGCGACCTCTCGGAGATAGTTGAGTACAATGCCGATAATGGCCAGATAGCCAAGGAATCCGATTATATCGACGGTGAGGCTGTTAGCATACTCGCCCATCAGAGCTTCGTCGCGGGCAATCGAGAGCACGAGGAATCCAAGCAAGGGAAACGCTACGATTGCAAGTGCTTGGGCCGCCCGGAGTAGTTCAACGGGTGATTCGCCAGCGATCAGGACGACGGCTAATCCGATCCCCATTGCGACCATCGTCCAAAGCTTGACCGGACGTGACTCCATTGACGATCCATATCCGAAGCCGTCAACTAACAGTGTCGCACCGATGAGCGCATTGACCACTAACGAAGAGAGACTCGCAAAGAAAAATCCCGTCAAGAAGAGATAGAAGGCACCGGATCCAGCTACTGGACGGAGTTGAGTGGCCATCCCCTGTGCCGAGAACGCGGATTTGGACGTGCCGTAAATGACGGCCGCGCTCGTGAGTAGAATGACCATCACGATAAGCCCAAGTATCGCTATTCCAATAATACTATCAAACCCTTCTTCGGTCAACTGGTCGACATCCCAGTCTTTCTCTGCCATCAGATGGGTCTGGTAGACGGCTGCCGCAATGGAGAAGTTCGTAGCGGCTAAACCAAGTCCGAGAAAAATAGCCGATCGATTTGGGAAGGCAGGCACCAATCCGCTGACTGCTTGGCCGAAATCGACACCGACGAGTGCGAGCGACCCGACAAACGAGACCAACATAACACCAACCACGATTTTCACGAGTGTTTCGATTTTTTCGTATAGATCAGGGAGCCATAGAAACCCTGCTGCGGCGACCGTAAAGACCCCTGCCCACAGTTGAGGCTCACCGCCAAATAGTGCAGCTGACGCAAAGCCAATCCCAGCATTGTTCCCTGCCTGAAACGCTAAAATTGTGAGAAACCCAAATAATCCGCCAATCTGGGCAGTTCTCTCACCGTATTTGTTTCGTGTCGCTTGAAACAGAGTTTCACCTGTAACGACGCCGATCCGTGCGGCCATCCACGTATACGTAATCATGAATGCAGTGGCAGCGATAGGTATCCACAGTAACTGATACCCGTAGGTTCCGCCAGCGATTGTACTCAAGGTGATACTTCCAGGTCCGACCACGACCGCCGCGAGAACGAGTGCCGGTCCAATCGCTCGCAATCGTCCGGAAATCGATGCAGTTGATGGCATACCTCGTTGTTGTTATTGATATTATTAATATCTTCTTCAAAACATAACTATCGTGGGGTGTATTACTACCGTTCTATCACATGATTCCGAAGGGTTCCAACGCCTTCGAATTCGACTTCGACCACATCTCCGGCGGCGAGAGCATCGGGGCCATATGGTGTTCCCGATGCAATTATATCACCTGGCTCTAGAGTAATGAGCCGCGATACATCGGAAACCAACTCTGCAACCGAGAATATCATCATCTCTCGGGATGTCTCTTGTTTCACCTCGCCGTTATGACGAAGTGTCAAGGTTGCATCTGAGGGAACTTCATCCGGCGTTGCAATGACTGGTCCCATTGGGAGTGAGCCATCAAAGGCTTTGCCGCGAACCCAATTCCGCTCTAGTTCTTGGTCATCTCGATTAGAGATATCGTTCACGCAAGTGAATCCATCGACGTAGTCCATCGCTTCATCCGCAGCAACTTCACGACATTGTCGACCAATGATGATACCAAATTCAGCTTCGAATTCGACGAGATCTTTCCCGGGTGGCAATTCGATAGCGTCACCATGGCCAGAAACGGAGTTTGGCCCCTTCAAAAAGAGCTCTGGACGTTCTGGCAGATCCTCAAATCCGGATTCTTCTCGGTGGTCCATGTAGCCCCCGGCTTGGCAGATGACCTTCGTGGGTTCACAGGGGGGCAAGATATCGATGGCTTTGAAATCATATGTTTTAGTACCCGATTTGATGGTTTCATCGGCTAATTCTCCGGTTCTGGCGATACCCGTCTCGTCACGAAATCGTACTGTTCGCATAGCCAGCATAGCGTTTGTTGGGAAGCATAACGAAGTTTTGGTTTCGGCAACCCGTGAATCCTAGTTAGAAATAATGAGAAAGAAAAGGGTTAATTCGGGAAATTCATCCAGAGGATGCTAATATTTCCCGAGGTCGGTGGTGGTTGTAAAGTCTTGCTAAACATGGATTACCATCGAAATTGACACGCATTTTCGAGTCATTATGTTACCACTACGGTGTTTATCGATTGCAAACAGTTCGTTAACGGCTGGACTACTTGACGGCCAGACAACCAACTCGATGGTAAGGAGAATTCGTCGGTTCTCAAGGCATGAGTGCGGATGAAACGCGGCAATTTGTAAATGATGCCCTCTATCATGGCAAAGATGGTCATGAATTTGTTTGGTACACTCAAACGATAATCATTTCGATAATGACTAAGCATTACACATCCTCATCTGTAATTCTTAGCCGGACGACTGATTCACATGTCTAAAAATGTCCTGAAGAGAGAACGCCCGTTTAGTATTGCCAAACAGGACCGTTCTTCAGATCGAGGTCGCGTTTATTTCGATCACGTTGACGGTGTGATGGATCATCTCCGAAACTTCATCAAGACGGTCGCCAGTCATTTGGCTCGTTGGGCCTATTATACTGACCGCACCGTACACACATTCTTTTTGTGTACGAACAGGTGCTCCAGTCCCAGCAAGGCCAGCGGTGGTTTCCTCCCTGTTAAACGCCATCCCTTGGTCTCGCACTTGTATGAGCTCCTCTCGCAGTTGGTCTCGATTAGAGATCGTATGTTCTGTGTGTTTCGTAAATTCCAGCGCTTCGATGAGCGCTTCTCTCACCTCCGCTGATCGTACCTTTGGTCACGTTCAGTTGGTCTGCAAGTTCTGTAACGCCCATACACCGATTTTCCTGGAGTGCTTCGATAATTTTCAGTCCTGTCTGTACTGCCTTTACCAAATTCTTCGCTTCTCCCATCGTAATTAAGTCTCTCAACTTCATTGTGTGACTATACATCTCAATGTTGGCTTGCCCTAGACGAGAGAAACCCCTGTCGAAACTTGCTTTCGCGCAGTATTACGAATTCAGCGTAATTGCCCCACCATCTAGACCCACCCAATAGGAGCGGAGAACGAAGGAACCTGATTTTTTACCCCAATATTTCTATATAAAATCCTTCAGAACGAATATATTGGGAGAGAGGTATGGATTCGGTAGAGGGACGGTGAAGCCTTCATCACGTTTCAAACCGAGACGAGTGCCATTGAACACGCAGACAGTATCAAGAGTGCAATCGAATGGGGTACGAGGTTTCACGGAATAGTTGGCAATGTGATACCGATGTGAAAGAAATCACCCGGTTTGTGCTTGTTCCCACAACCGTTCTATTTCGGCGCGCTCGTGTCGTGCAATCGCTACTGCGTCCATCTCATCATCGGCCGGTCGGTGACACTCTGCTGTAACGTACCCATCGTAGCCACGTTCAGCGAGCGCTTCAAAAAGGGGGCCATGGTCAACCTCGCCCGTTCCGAGGAGGCGGGGCTCGAACAGTTCGTCACCGCGCTTTGTTTCTAGCTCAAAACAACCCGGATAAATCGAATCAGCACGACGAAGCTCGTCTTTGACATGAACGTGCTGAAGTGCGTCTCCGAGCTGGGCAACAGACTTGCGTCCATATTCAACGTCCGAGATATACATGTTCCCAGCATCGTGGATGATTCCAACGTTATCACGGTCGATCAGCGACAACATCCGTTCTGCATCCGTTGCTGATTCGACAATCCTATTCGAGTGAATTTCGATAAGAAGCGTTGTATTGTACTCAGCAGCGACATCTGCTGCACGGCGCATCCACTTTGCACCGACTTGATACTCTTCGTCGGTAGCCTTGCGAGATGGCGGTCCCCCCGGCCCGTGGCGTATCCGCGGGCACCCCATGATCTCCGCCAATTCAAGGAAACGGGTCAGTTTGCGTAGCGTTTTTTCACAGTCCTCCTCGCTTTTCCCGATATACTTCCCCGTATAGGTTGCCAAGCACGATACCTCGAGGTCGTTTTCATCGAGTTGTGTCTTGAGATCTCGTGCTCGTTCGTCGCTGGTCTCAACGCCGAAATGTGGCTCTCGACCCATTAACTCAACTGCATCGTAGTTGCAGTCTGCGGCGATATCAATGATGTCGTCTAAACGCCGTTCTCCGAATACTTTGGTGAAGATAGTCGTCTTCATTTTATCCAGTCAATCATTATTGGTTGATCAATTACCTTGAACCTTTCCGCGATATGCATGAAGGGACTTATTCCTCGGCCGGCTTCGGATCAAGATCGCCGGACTCGACCATCGCATGGAGTGGATTATCTTCGATATTGAGCGGAAATTCGACTCGACCACGACGCCGAACGGATTCCCAGCACGCGAAGATGATTTCGTTCGCTATCAGTACGCTTTTAGCGTGGAGGTCTGGTGGCGTATCCACGTCAAGGCTCGAAATTACATCTTCGATTGCACCGAAAATCGGGCGCGTTTCGTCTTCGCAGTCGATTTCCTCAGGTTCTGCGTCGCCATCCCGTTTTATACGTATGTCGTGCTTACCCGATGGCCAGAGTTCGAGGGTACCTTCGGATCCGTGGATGCGGACGAAACAATCGATCATCTCCGCTCCGGATCCCGTTGAGAGAAGAGCGTGAACTCCATTATCGTATTCCCACATCGCGAGCGCCTGATTTTCGTTATGTGATCCGTATCGGATGTTTTCAACGCTGTAGTCGACTTGACACAGTGCCCATTCTGGTTTTTGTTCGCTGTTCAAGCCAGTACAAACGTCGATCAGATGACTACCGAAATCAAAGAGGTTCTTCCCTCCGATTTCAAACCGCTCGACGGTTCCGATTTCGCCTTCCTCTATGCGTCGCTTTGCCTCGGTATATGCGGCACTAAATCGTCGCTGGTGATTAAATGTCAACTGGATACCGTGGTCCTCACATACGTCTACCATTCGCCTGCAATCGCCGAACGTGTCTGCCATCGGTTTTTCACAATGGATCGCACGCAGTGTTTCACTCTCGGCACAGTTGACGACGATATCCGCATGCGTCGGTACTGGTGTGCACACGCTGACAATGTCCGGTTCTACGTCGCGGAGCATGGCCATGTAATCTTCATAGACGTGCTGCTCATGAATGTCAAATCGATCAGCAAACGTTTCTGCGTGACTCCGAACAAGATCCGCGCATGCGATGAGCGAACAGTTATCGAGTGCGTCATAGGCATCTGCATGGAGATATGCCATCGCCGCGCTTGTTCCCCAATCCGGATTCTCAGGGTCTGGGCCAGTACCGATAAATGCTACCCTTGTGTGGGTCATTGGTACTCATTGATTTTTGTATAGATATTTCAATCTTCTTATAATTAGTGTGACATATTATTTTGTCAAAGGTGAGTTTTATATCCTCATCTTGTGAGATAAGACTACAGACATGCTAGACATCGGTATTATTGGGCTCGACACGAGCCACGCAGAGGCATTTGCGCAAGTCATTGACGAAAGCCACAAAATGACGATAAACGGGGTCTGGGATACCAATTCGGTTCGCGATCGAGCATACACGGAAACATTTGCTTCGAAATACGATGCGCTCCATTTTCATAATCTGGATGAGATGGTTCCACACATCGATGCAGCGATGGTACTCACAGTCAATTGGGAGACTCACCGTCCACTTGCAACTCGATTTCTCGAAGCAGGTATCCCAACGTTTATTGACAAGCCACTGGCTGGACAGTATGAGGATATTACGGCAATCGAATCTGCGGCTCAGCAAGCCCCATTATTCGGTGGTTCTGCTGTCCCGTTTCACCCGACGATTGCTTCCCTTCCACACGGAGAGATGGGTCGAACACTCTTTGGAGCGGGCTACAACGACTATTTCTATTATCGAGTTCATCTAATTGACACCGTTCGCCTCTTTGCCAGCTCGAACTGGACTGAAATACAGCCATCCGATTCAGGTGGGACACTGGTCGATATTGGTTTTGAGAACGCCACGCATGCGACTCTTCAATTCGACGGATGTCCAGCAGACGCAACGTTTGGACTGTTGGATATTGGCAAACAGACACGTGTCATCGAAATTGAGAGCAGCGAAGATTCGCTTGAAAAAATGTACGCCCCATTCATCGACTCGTTTCACGCAGTCGTGACGGGCGAACGCGATGACACCCAGCGGCTCATCGATTCGGCGACATTACTCTTAGGTACCGAAGCAGCTATCGAAACTGGTCAAAAAGTCACTCCTGATAGCGATGTACTCACCGAGATATGCCGGGATGGAGATGCATTTCTCGCGGAGTACGAACCATACTACTGATTTACAACACTGGTGGGGGTTTATTGCCTTCAGCTTCTCCCAGGGGAGAATTGCGGTCAAATCTTCAGGGAAGACGGTCATGGAGAACTACGGGGTTGCCGGTCTCCAGAGACTCATTCGCTGCGAGTGTAAGTTCGAGCGTTTTCGTACCGTCTGCATAGTCGGTCCGAATGTAGCTTGGATCATCTTCTTTGACCGCGTCCACGAATGTCCGAACTTCTTTGGTAATAGCATGATTCGTATTCTCTCCATCGTACTGAATCGGCTCACCGTCAACTTCTCCCGACAGCATCCCCGCGCTGTAGTCGAGTTGGAGCCTGAACCCGTCACCAATCAGATTGACGTCAGTTCGGACGGGTGTAATGCAGCTGGTCGAGACATGGCTAATGGTTCCATTCACGTGTTCCATACTGGAGGAGTTCACATCCTCAAAATCTATTTCGTCTCGTACCCGCTGGTTCCCGTATGTGGCTATGGAGCGTACCTCTCCACCAAAATAGCGCATGATGTCGAATAGATGCGTCGAAAGTTGGACGTTCCCCCCGCCGGAGTTCTCCTTCTTCTGTCCCCATGGACGACCAGGAATTGTGCCCCAGTATCGTCCTTCCATCAGTCCAATCGTCCGGTTACCAATGAGTTCTTTCGCACGCTCTGTGATATCCGCATATCTGAAGAGATATCCAGTCTGAGAAAGGACTCCGGTCGTTTCGATGGCGTCTCGTATCTCCTGGGCCTTCTCCTTTCTCCGTGCAACGGGTTTTTCGACGAACAAATCGATGTCTTGTTGTGCGGCTTTGATTGCTTGGTCGGTGTGAGCGAATGATGGTATCGCAATGATTAGTGCATCCAACTCCAGTCCCGCGAACATCGACTCATGATCGGTATAAACCAATGCATTTCGGGGCTCTGCTTCTTCTTTTGCTTTGTTTTCATCGATGTCACAGACTGCAACGAGGGTACAGTCGTCGATGTCGTCTACTGCTTCGAGGAGACGTGATGCCATTACTCCGGCACCAATACATGCAACGTCCATTGTGGTAGTTCCTCGTAACGAGGCGAATTAAATTTACCGCCGTCGCCGAAAGGACGTTTCGATGACTGTCGTGACAAATGTATTTAATGACGGTGCGAGAGCATTGTTAACAAAGCTTTTGTACTAAAATCACTATTTACGACCAACGAACAATGACTGACATTGATGGCCCTCGATTCGCAACTACGGAAGAATTTCCTGAAATGATGGAACTTCTCGACCGATATTTCAGTTACGAACAAGGCGGCATGGCTGCCCGGCTCCCGTATAGCTATGACTGCTCTCGGATAGACAATCATGCAATTATCCGAGTCGATGGGCAAATCATCAGCCATGTAGGCGCTTTCCCACAGACGCTGGTGATTGGAGACGAGAAGATCGAATGTTGGGGTTTCGGAGGTGTCGCAACCCATCGCCGACATCGAGGGAACGGATATATGAGTCAGCTACTCGAGTTTTGGTTCGACAGAATGGAAGAACAGGGAGTTCCACTTGCTGAGTTGAGTGGGAATAGACAACGATACAGTCACTTCGGCTGGGAAGCGGCTGGTCGGGAGTTCCAATACAAGATTCACGACCGCTCCTTTTCCGGGACTGACCTCGATCCTGACCGTATCGCGACCTATACCGGCAGCGACGAACAACTCACGTTCCTTCGCGGACTTCACAGCGAAGAAATATATCGAGTGAAGCGGAGTCTCGAAGAAAGTTGCACCGTGTTCGGGCAACGTGGTCTTGAAACGCTCCTGTACATGCATGATGACGACGCTGCATACGTGAGTCTCTCTCGTGAAAGTCGTTCGCGGACGATTTCCGAGTTTGGTGGTTCCGAGCGGGGTATCGAAACCCTGCTGGCATACATCTTTGGATCCTATGACATCAACAACCTCAAAGTAGTTACTCCACCCCGACATCCCCTGAATACAACCTTCCGTCGGCACAGCCGTGTGTGGAGCCTAAACAATCATCGGAACGTGAAAATCTGTGATTTAGAGGCAACGCTAGACCGCTTTAGCGGGCAAATGGAGCGTCGATGGAAAACGTTTGATGTTGAAGGAGACGGGACGCTCACACTCGGTATCCAGGATACAGATGATGCTGTTCGAATTTCATATTCGCAGAACCACGTCGAGACCAACGCAGTTACCGATGAACCCGAACTCCAACTAACCCGCCAAGATATGGTTGCACTTCTGTTTGGGTTTCACGATCGACAGCGAGAACTCAAAGATCGGTACCCGTTTTTAGCAGCGGTGATGCCTCTGGAGTTCTTCATCTGGAAAACTGAGCAAGTGTGAGTTCCTCTCATTCAGAAATACGCCATACAATCAATCCGACGTGATTCCCAGCCGGTGGTACTGTGATTTTGGAGCCCCAAGTTCAGCCATTGCCTTGTGCAACAACTCACGCATTTCAGTTTCTACTTGAATCGAATCACCAGCGAGATTCGTCTGTTGCCGCGAATCGTTCTGTACATTGTATAGCAACGGTCGAGTATGCTGTTCGTACGATTTTCCGGCATACCGCCATACTGGTGACTCGGTGTATGGGAGGTATGAGCCGACATCTGCGTCTCGTTTCGGTGTGACTGGTGTAAACCATGAGCGTGAGTTCATCATCGATGTTGAGTAGCAGTCCGTGGGAATGTCGGCATTACACGGATGGTGATAGGTATACGTGCCATCAGTAACGTTTACAGACGCACCCCAATATCCGTACAGTGCCCAGTCACGATGGTGATCCGTTTCGTCCATCAGTAATGGCAGTAGATTCCTACTGTGGGTTTGTACCGGAATGTCAACGTCAAAGGCGTCGAGAACTGTCGCGTAAAGATCGACGGCTGAAGTGAGTGCTGAAATCCGGTCACCCATCCGTGGACTATCAGGGTGCCAAATCATGAGTGGTGTCCTTGCAAGCACATCGTACAGTGGCGAGTCATTTTTCCCAACCCAACCATGATCGCCGAGGAGGAATCCGTGATCAGAGGTGACAACCACCATCGTCTCATCCCACAGGTTTTGTTCATCAAGTGTGTCGAGCACTCTTCCAAACCATCGGTCAGCCATCGTCACCTTGCCGGCGAATTGAGAGCGTACAAAGTCGAGCTCACGGTCTGTGAGCGCGCTCTGGCCTTCGTCAACTCGGCCGTAGTGAGGCCAAACCGGTATGTCACTATCTTGTGGATCTTCATCCGTGTACATCGATGCGTATGGTTCTGGACAGTGGAACGGCTCATGAACATCGAAGCTATCGACGTTGAGATACCACGAATCCCAGTCGCGGTTACGTTCAAGCCAGTTGGAAACTTTCGAGAACACCTTTGGAGCAAAGAAGTCCGCTTCGGAGTCAAACGAAGCTACGTTCCGTGCGTACTGAATACGATTGATGAATCGAAGCGAATCAGGATGGTCGGTTCCCGCATCAGAGAGCTGTTCACTCAACTGCTCATCTGGCTCACGTGGTGCTGTCTGCCATGCATCGATTTCGTGACCACGGATGAATGAGAATCCATTGTAATCCTCGTAGTAGCCGTTGCTCCCATGCTGAAAATAGTGATAGTGGTCGGTGATCAATTGAGTTAGCGTTCCGTTCTCCCTGAGAGCCTGGGGGAGCGGCGTATCGAACGGTTCGATCGGCCCCCAGGGTCGCCAAAGAAACTCTTGTATCCCTGTCTGCCATTCTCGACGAGCAGGCATACAGGGTAAGCTACCGGCGTAGTGGGTATCGAATACGGTCGCCTTTTGAGCAAATCGGTCGAGATTTTCGGTATTAATGTCGTAGTCAACGACAGCAGGAGTCTCACGATATGTATTAAGAAAATCACGTCGAAGGCTATCGATTGAGATGAACAGTACGTTCATCTATTCCACCTCGACTTTCTCGAGATTGTTGAATATCTCCTCGTGATTCTGACCTTCCTTAATTCGCCCATCGGCCAGCAGAAACGGACGTGCGTAACAGATTCCACAGTGTTCTAAGCAAGTGTATTCGGTCGTCTCTACATCTGCGTGGTTTAGCTGACACCGAACTTCCTCGTCGATGTTGCTCAAGCAGTATTCGATCATTTTCGTATATGAGAAATTTGACGTAAGCTTTAATAAATACTGGGGTAGCAAACCATGTTAATTAGTCGTATATTTTAAACGTCGTAATAAATAGTGAAAATAACAACCATGCTCGAGTGACTCGATCAGCTTGAGTCGATGCCACTTAACTACTGGCTGTACAGAGACGGCTGAACAGGTAGTACAATACACACCGGCGCTTATTTCCCTGCCCACCGGTCGCGTTCGCCGGTATGACTACCAACAGTAAATGAAATGACTGCGGAGATGGATAGGTGTGGAGTCAAGAAACTGTTGGAATAGAAAGGACCACATTTTACGTGACTCTAATTGGCGACTCAACTAACTCGAGAATCGAAGTAGCATAACGAGGGATATTACTACTGTATATGTTCCATGGATTCTACTCATCAAAGAAATGTGTTCTAGTAGCAAATTATATAAGACATAGAGATTAATGAACAACTGTAATGGCAAAGAGTAGCAAACCACATAGCGCTACGAATATCGCCGAAAATCTGTCGCGACGACAGCTGTTGGCGGTTAGTTCAGCAGCTGCAGCAGGTGGACTGGCTGGTTGTTCTGGCAGTGATAATGACAATAAAGACGGCGGTGCGGTCATGGAATCCGGTATCGACACATGGATTTCACGGTTGCCAACCCGAATGACCTGGAACCCATGGGCAACGAACTACCCTTGGACGACGGCCTGGATTGTCTGTGAACCGGTCGTTCGCTTCTTTGCCGATGGTAGTGTGAAGACTTCGATGCTTGACGACTGGTCGTACGATGCCAACAATCAGGTAACCACGATCAAATTCCAGAAGAACTGGCATTGGTGGAACGGAAAACCGGTGAAAGCAGCGGACAAATACTACTTCGAGGAGTTGGCCCGCCTCATGGATCCAGAAGGGAGCGACTTGAAGAAACTAGAGATGCCAGATGAGTATACGCTCAAACGGTATCATAAGGATCCACAAAATCCTCAAATCCTGAAATATAACCTCGGCGGGTATCTTGGCACTAACGTTCGTGGGTTCCGTGAGACGTACAAGCCGTGGGTCGAAAAGTTCCAAGATGTCTCCAAGCAGTCCGAGCGGGAAAAACTCAAAGAGGATCTCGCAAGGGATGTCAAAATCCCCACGAAGGACGTGATAGAAAAAGGTCTGGGAACCGGTCCGTTCGAATTGACAAAGGCCGATAGCCAGAAAATGGTTCTCGAAAAGTTCGACAAACACCCATATGCTGATGAGATCAACATCTCGAAACTACAACTCAACGTTGCCAAAGAGCAGTCGCTCGCTCAGCGAATCAAAGACGATAAGCTCGACTTAGGATTCGGTCTGAGATCAGAATGGGTTGAAAAGGGGATCGGGCCGGAACACATCAAGAACGTGGGTGTGTTCCGAGACACGTTCATGAAAAAGATCAACTTCGGGTTGATAGGAGACGGCGCAAAGCACGTGCGAAAGCGACGTGTTCGTCAAGCAATTGCGTGTGCAATAAACACTGAAAATCTCGTCACAAATATCGGAGGGAAAAACTACACTCTCGACACGCAGAGTGGGTTGACGCCCGCTGTGGCAAAGAAATGGGTTGGTGAAGATCAGCTAAACAAGTACATCAAGTATCCCGCGAAAGACGACCAAAGTCGTGCTTCCAAGCTAATGCGTGATGCTGGTTATAGCAAAAATAGCGGCACTTGGACGGATTCTGATGGTGATAAGGCTACTATCGAATTCGCCGTTGAGACACGCTATGCAACGCACGGGAAGACTCTGAAGGATCAATTACAGCAATTTGGATTCAATGTCAACTTCATGACCTTGTCATCGAACAACTTCTCGTCGAAATATAACGAGACACCAACCTACGATATGACGATCGACAGTCATGGAGCGTTACAAGGCCATCCGTACTATTACTTCCGAACCGACCATCAGTTTGGCAACGAGCTTGGCGAAACCGGTGCAGTCAAGCGATGGCTCGAACAGGGGAAGGCTCGATCGGAGTTCATCGGTCGGAAGCTGAAGCCAGAGGTTCCGAAGAAAGTCGGTGCGGAAGATCTCTCGGGTGCCACTGAGAGGATTAACCTCTTCAAACTGTTCCAGAATTGGAAAAGCGTTCAAACCGACGAGGAGAATCAACGAATTGCAAAGAAACTATCTTGGTATTGGAATTTCCACCTTCCACAGATTGATCTCTATCAGAGTGCGAGCGGAAGTTGGGGCGACACGAAGAACTTCAAATTCGAGAATACGGGTTCGAAGGATTGGAAAGCGTATCGTGCTTGCTATTTCAACGTCAAACGTGGTAATATCAAAGCCAAGAAGAAAAAATAACCATTCGAATTGGATACGTGTCTCACCAAGCTTTGCCTTTACACTGGACAAAGCCCAATGTCGGTCCAGAAGGTTGCGTTATTCGGGTTTGAACGAAGAAAACTTGCGTGAGAATCTTTCAATTACTCGTCGCTATGCACCAGCTATAGCGACGAGCAATCGCAGTACTCCGCTCTTCCACCGATTTGGGTAGAATTTTCTCATTGGATATCGCTCAGCCTGTCGAACTACCCGTGGACAAATCGGCTATTGCAAATATAAGAGGACGGCGTAAGCAGCCCCGGCAGCTAACATTGCGGAAAAGCCCCACACTCCGAACATGCCAGCGAGAACCCCTTCTCCAAGTACGAATTCGAGGAAGAGTCCAAAAAGGATGCAGCAGATGCCGATTGCGGCCACGAAAAGTAAGAATGAGCCTCGGAGTGTTTTGAGTAGCGTTACGACGCTCGGTGGCATATTCTGGGATATCGGCTCTTTGATAGCTGCCATGAATACAGCTCTATTTATCGCCAAACCTTATAAATTTTGACCACAATCCTTGATTCGCTATAATGGTCACTTTTTGTTCGAATTACCGATGAATGGGGACTATGTCTGAAATTTCATAGCAAGGACAAAGATTATTACTATTTGTTCAGTCTAGTAAATCATGGCAAGAGCAAAACGACTCTTGGGAGCTACCAGGACACGTTTCGAAATAGAGACGCTCCGGGAATTAAAGTGAGTATCAATGACGATTAGTGAATCCGAATTCAGTCAGAAACGGACAGTATCCAATGATGTGGTTTTTGACCTCCGTAATGTCAAAGTGTCGTTCGATATGGATCGTGGTACGTCACAGGTTCTCAACGGAGTCAGTATGGAGATTTACCGCGACGAGACCCTGGGCGTCATCGGTGAAAGCGGGAGTGGAAAATCGATGTTTGCCTCCGCGCTACTCAACGCCGTCGTCGAACCGGGGAAAACGACCGGTGAAATCATCTACTACCCGGAGAATGGAGAACCCGTTGATATCCTGTCGATGAACGAGGGTGAACTTGAGAAATTCCGATGGGAGGAGGTTGCGATGGTCTTCCAAGGGGCGATGAGCTCGTTCAACCCAACGATGAAGATACAGGATCACTTCGATGAAACCATCAAAGCCCACAACGCGGACTTTGAGGAGCGGATGGCACACGCACAGCAGATTCTATCCGATCTGCATCTCGATGCCGAACGGGTACTCGACTCGTATCCACACGAGCTAAGTGGCGGAATGCAACAACGAGTACTCATCGCGCTGAGCCTCGTCCTCGAACCAGAGGTTCTCGTTATGGACGAACCGACGGCAGCACTCGATCTGTTGATGCAACGTTCCATCATTCGCCTTCTCGCTAAACTTCAAGAACGCTATAATCTAACCATCGTTTTCATCACTCACGACCTACCGCTGGTTGCCGGACTTTCGAACCGACTCGCTGTGATGTACGCATTCGATTTCGTTGAATACGGCCCCAGCGAAGAGATTCTCAGAAATGCGAGTCATCCATACACCCGAGCGCTGTTGAAATCCGTTCCGAGCATCGATGCCCCATTAGAGGAACTTCATGCCATCGAAGGTGAAAGTCCGGATCCGGTAAGTGATTTGGATGGATGTTCGTACGCTCCCCGGTGTCCACTTGCCGACACGCAATGTACGAACGTCGATCCGGAGTATCGAACTGTCGATACTGGTCATCAGTCCGCCTGTTTCTATTGGGAAGAGTCCGATAATGCTGTTACCTACTCGCTAACCCAAGAAGGCGATGGCTTGCTCCCGGACCGAACGGCGGTCGATACAGGAGTCACTTCGTCGGAAACGGTTGCCTCCCTAAATGATGTTAGCGTCGAATTCGACGATTCGGGGCTGTTAGATCGACTGTTCTCAGACGATGTTACCACAGTCCAAGCAGTAAACGGTGTCTCACTCGACATCCAAGAGAACGAAGTGGTTGCATTAGTCGGAGAAAGCGGTTGCGGGAAGACGACGCTTGGGAAGACTGCTATCGGTCTGCAGCAACCTACCGAAGGTAGCGTACTGTTCCGTGGACAGGATATCAATGACGCTAAAAAAGGGGGTGACGATGTCGATATTTCGTATGAAGAAATTCGCCGATCACTGCAGATAATCCATCAAGATCCCGGCAGCTCGTTGAATCCGACTAGAACTGTACTTGCGAGCCTTGCGGCGCCACTGAAGAAGTGGAAGCCAGAAATCAATGCCGAAGAACGAGAAGCACATATCTACAATCTCCTCGAGCGAGTCGGGATGAAACCTGCTTCTGACTACGCAACGCGATTCCCGCACCAACTCAGCGGTGGTGAACAACAACGAGTTGCGTTGTTGCGAGCACTACTGATGAGTCCAGACCTCATCTTGGCTGACGAGGCGGTAAGTGCATTGGACGTCTCGCTTCGAGTCGAAATGATGGATCTCATGCTTGAGTTGCAAAACGTCTTCGACACATCTTATCTATTCATTTCCCATGACTTCTCAAATGCACGATATCTCGCAGAGAAGTCAAATGGACGTATCGGCATCATGTACTTGGGGGAGCTCGTAGAGATCGGACCTGCTGATGAGGTGCTTCGAAATCCATCCCACCCGTATACGAAAGTTCTCAAATGGGCGACTCCGGCTATGGACCCCGACGTTGCTGCGGAGGAAGCCAAGCAAGAGCCGCCAGTCCGTGAAATCGACGTCCCAGATCCGCTAAATCCTCCAAGTGGATGTCGATTCCATACTCGGTGTCCAGAGGCCCGAGAAGCCTGTAAGAACTCCTCTCCGGAATTAAGGCAATCTGATACTAACTCCATGTCGGCCTGCTTCCGGGAGGATGAGATGCACGAATATTGGAATTCTGAACCACTCGAAGACACAGAATACCCCGAGTGATTCTCCGTATTTTCTTAACTAGCTCGTATATTGTTGCTCGTGGTTTTGTTTAATCGAACCAATATTGAGTTTTTTTAACTAGAAGGAAGATTCATTAGTGGTGAGTTTGAGAGTAATACTAATGCCAGCAAACCGTCGAGAGTTCGTTCGCACAGTTACAGGTGCGGCTGTAGGATTCATCACGAGTCTTTCTGGATGTCTCGGGAGTAGCCCAGTAAAGGAAACGAATAGTATAAAGATTACCGAGGATGGCTTCAGTCCAAGAAATGTTAAGGTGGATATGAAATCATCAGTAACGTGGGAAAATCGTGGTGAGAAAACTCACGTGATAATGAGTGCTTCTTCCAATTGGAATTTTGAAGTTAAAATCGAGCCAGGTCAACTAACCCATCACCAATTTTTCTCCGAAGGGGTCTACAAAGTAGTTGATAAGGAAGGTGGCTCCGCCAAGGATTTCAAAGGAATACGAATGAAGATCGCGGTTGGTGATGCAAAAATACAAAGTCCAGTTAAATAAAGAACAACTCTGTGATTAATCTGACCAAAAATTATATTTTGTTTGAGTAGTATTATACGATAATGAGCAAGCAATTTTCAAAGAGTCTTTTTGAGTATATCTGCGACTATGAGGCACAGTTGAAAACCGTATTTTACTTCAGTTTCGCAGTCTTGATGTTCTCACTTTTCTCGCTATTGAAACTGGAACCAGGGACAGCTACGTACATCGTAACGGTATTCAATATCGTTGGACTTTCAGTTTTGTCCCTGTTTAGTGGGTTTGTTGTGTTCAAGTGCCGGTAAGTGTCACGTATTTCGATTACTAAGTTGCATTCATATCATTCGTATCGGTCAATCTTTTGAGTAAGCGCTAACAGAAATTCAACTCGGATTCTTCTCGGCAAAAGTTATAAGAGTTATTGAGACTAAATAACATTGTACACAATGGGATACTATTTACGAAGGACAGCACAGGCAATCCTGACATTAATAATCGTCGTGAGCATCACCTTTGTGCTCTTCCGACTAATGCCCGGTGGGCCGATCCAGGCGATGAAGAATCGATTGATACGCCAGGCTGCTGCAACCGGTACAGCAGTGAATATCGATCGAATCAATGAGATGGTAGAATTATATACTGGTATCATGCCAGATCAACCAATCTATATTCAATATATAAACTACCTTCGGGACATTATCCTCTACCAGGATTTCGGTGAATCCATCCGGTATAGCCAACCCGTGTTCGATATTCTGTTCGAGGCGATGCCATGGTCGGTGTTCATCAGTGTTTACGGTCTCGCACTGGGATATACCGCGAATATATTGCTCGGTGCTGTAATGGCTTACAAGGAAGGATCTCGATTTGACCAGATCTCGACCGTTGGTTCGATTTTCCTCAACTCTATTCCGTACTACGTTGGAGCGATCGTGCTATTGGCCATCTTTGCATACGATCTGGAATGGTTCCCAACGGGTGGTCGATATAATACCGATCTCGATCCAGGATTTAACGTGTTTTTTATGATAAGCATCCTCCGACATGCAGCATTGCCAATCCTCTCGGGTTTCATCGTTGGTTTCGGCGGACGAGCACTCTCAATGCGTGGGAATAGCGTTCGGATCCTCGGTGAGGATTACCTTCGGGTTGCACGCCTTCGAGGGATCAGTTCGACTAGGATCGCGACGCGATACGTTGCGCGCAACGCAATTCTTCCGATGTACACAAACCTGATGATCGGTATCTCAGCAATATTTAGTAGTAGCGTGATTTTAGAGTATATATTCACATATCCTGGCGTAGGATGGTTTACTTTCGGCGCTCTAAAAGCGAGGGATTACCCCCTACTGATGGGTTCGTTCCTCTTTTTCACTACTATCACTATTATCGGCATCCTCATCGCAGACTTCACATACGGAATCGTTGACCCACGAGCAAGCACTGGTGATCAAGATGAAGCGTTCTAATCAAGACACAGCAACTGACGGTGGACAATCCGCTGACGAGGAGCTATTCGGCAAATTGAGTGGTGATGTAACGTCACAGTCACTCTCGCGGAGTGACCGACTCCATCGAATACTCGACGGGTATGTTTTCGCTCCAGGACGAGTCGCGTGGCACGACTGGCGTGCACGCATCGGATCCACTATCATCATCCTGTTCCTTTTCGTCGGAACCATCGGTGTAAAACTCGTCGATAAGCCGAATGCGAACGATGCACCTGTCTACCAGCCACCGTTTGCCAACTTCAAACCATTCGAGGGAGAATCATTCATCCCTGGTCTCGGACTGAGTGCCGCCGACTTCGTCAATCCCTTGGGAACGAGTAATATCGGACAACCTATCGGAAAACAGCTCATTCACGCGACACCATCGATGATCAAGATGATTTTCGCGGGGGCTATCGTCTCGATAGGTCTTGCGACGATCATCGGCGTCACAGCCGGGTACAAAGGCGGCAAGGTTGATGCGTTCTTAATGTTCATCACAGACATCGTCTTAACCCTTCCAGGATTGCCCCTCATCATCGTTATCGCAGCAATCTTCCCGCCGAAGAGTCCGTATCTCGTCGGAATCCTCCTAGCTATCGATAATTGGCCAGGTCTCGCGAGAGCACTCCGCTCGCAGGTGCTCACAATACGCAAGGAATCCTATGTCGAAGCCTCACGCACGATGGGCATTTCAAGTGGATCAATCCTCGGCAAGGATATTGTTCCACAACTCATGCCATATATCCTCATCAATTCGGCGTCCGCCGCTCGTCGAGTTATTTTCGAGTCAGTAGGTCTTTACTTCCTTGGAATCCTCCCCTTCACTACGTTCAACTGGGGGGTTGTTATGAACTCCGCGTACAAGGATGGTAACGCGCTCGTTAACCTCAGTCACTTCTACTGGCTCTTCTGGCCAATGGCAGTCATCATCATACTGTCGTTCGGCCTCACAATGTTCGCTCAAGGGATGGATCGAGTGTTCAATCCACGCATCCGCGCCCGACATGCAAAAACGATCGGTGGTGATTCAGAGGATCCACAGCTCGACTGAGCAGTGTTTGTTTTTTGTTTTGATTCAATTAGACTTCTCTAGTTCATCAGGCCAGAGGTGATTGCAGTTCAACCCATGTAAAGTCTCAACTAGAATCGTACAATACCGTTCAGTGAACTACCGCTGGCCCCGTTCCGAGGTATTCGCCGTGATTATCCGTCGACACCAAATACAATCTAGAGTATTTTGTCACCGTCAGTTGGACGAACCTGCACCAGTACAGCGAATCTCTCGGTCGTGGAGTGCAGGGAGAAGCTGTGGTATATCGAACCTACCGATGATACCGTGGATGGTCAGCCCGTGATCAATATCCATCTCGCGCGTTATAGCCAATTCGCGAAATGATGGCAGAGGGTTGACAAGCGAAACAGTCCGTAGTGAAGGGGTCGTGACGGCGGTGAGTAAAGTATGTGCAGCCATCGAACCGTGCCCCTCGATAGCCAGGTTAGCATCGGTACCGAATCGATCTCGGAGATAGTCACAAGCTCGGGTGAGATCGAACACTTGCAACGCTACAAGTGATGTCCCCAGCATTATCGCATCAGATGTCAACTTGTCCTTTGTTCCGTGGTAGTCGTCATAGTTGCCACCATTCATCAGTGGTGTGTTGACATCACGTGCTCGTACTGCCCCAACGCCTCTCGGATCGAACGCCAGCACGAAACCATGCTCTGTGACCAGATCCTTGATTTCCGATTCTCGGGCTTCGACTTCGTCGGTGCCGTGTTCATACAGCAGAACAAGGGGGGTATCAACGTCCTCATCCTCTACTCGAGCCTCGATTCCCGTCACGATCACCGTCGGGTCACATTCGCTCCTGAAGAACACTTTTTCCCACGTGACACCATCTACTGTCTCTTTATCGTAATGACGTGGATAGAGGGTGGGTCGATGGCGGTTGAGATCGAATTGCTTCACAACCGTCTTGCGCATCTCATCCGTATATCGGTCGATATCGGTTATTTCTGATGTCGATCCCGTGTCAGGCGTTCTCGTGCTGATGTAGGAACGAATCAAATCTGTGGCCGTCGTTTCGTCGTGAAATTCAGCGCGAACCTCTCCCGCCGCAGTACACCAGAGATCTTCCGGGTCTTGTGTCCGGGGCGATCCTGTTTGAAAGTCAGGTGCTCTGTCCTGAAGATGTTCCCGAAACCAGTTTACTGCCCCCTCCCGCAAATGCGGGCTGAAACCATGCGTATCGTCAGCTATCGTGATGTCGATTGCTTCTTGACGACCATAGTGGCCGTAGACGGAGCGTGCACGCTCGTATGATCGGTGCGCACCCTCGACACAGAGAAAGTCTGATTGAGCAGCACCCACGAGAACCGGTTTCGGAGCAAACGCGGATAGGAAGTCGTCGTAGCGTGGCCCGCGATCGATGGCTCGATAGAGTATTTGCTCACCATCCTGTCCTTGCCCGGTTTTCATGTACTCTTCCTTTGAGGTGATGAAACAACACGGAACTGCTGCGTCGATACGGTCGTCCACCAGCATGAGATAAGCAGTCTGTAAGCCACCGCCCGAATTCCCGGTAACGCCGACCCGTTCTGAGTCGACTTCCGGTCTGTTCGTGAGATAATCGAGTGCGCGAATCCCGTCCCAGATCATATATCGTGCGACATTCCCTCCGGCGAAGGCACACTGTTGATTGAAATAGGTATGTTCAGTTGTGTTTCGTCGTGGGATTTCTCCAGTCTTCGGGTCATAGAACTGATGACGCTCACCCTGTCCAAGCGGGTCGATTGCCAGAACAACGAACCCATTCCGAACCAAGTCGATACAAACCTGCTGATAAAGGTGTGACCCTTTTCCGAGATCCGAGTGGCCGCAGAAAAATAGAACGCCTGGATACTTGTTGCTACCACCCGCAACATCGCTCTGAGGCAGGTAAATGTTGGCAGACACGTGGAAACCCGGGAGACTCTCGAAGAGGACCATTTCGATTTCATACCCGTCTCGGATAAGCCGACCCGTCCGTTGTGCGTTCAAATTACATCGTTCCTCTGGGAGCCCTCCGATAGCATCAATAAAATCCGATTTTACCCGCTTTCTATGTTCGGTGGCGGCCTGCTGGCTATCGATTTCTCGGCGCTCGGCGCGAGCCTGTTCGAACTGGTCTTCAGCGATTTCACGGAGATATCGTGGAAGCTGATTCTCGACATCGTAGAACCCATCGACATTTCGCTGAAATCTCTTCATCGATTGTTACAAACAATGAATCTATCCGATATAACCTTAATGGATAGCTTGGCGTTGATTTTTTTCCTATTCGTCACAACGGAGATAACCTGACGGGTGGGCAATCGGAGAGGTTGGACTGAGACGATAGCAACGTCATCGCCGTATCTTTGGCGGGTTCTGCGCTACTTCCGCAAGTTGTTGGCTTTCATTCATAGAGAGAGAGCGGTTATAGAGACGGATCTCCTTCATCTCCCCTCGAAATCCATTGCCCATGAGATAAGCATCCTGCAAGAGCGTCCAATCAGATGCTTCGGAGTCGAGGCCAATCGGATCCTCGAACGATTGCACATCGACGACCTTGCCGTCGACGAGCAGGTGCATCTCGGTGCCGTCCCATTTCCCTTCAACGAAATGCCAGTTTCCTACACCACTCCAGTCCCAGTGGACGAACTGTTCGTTTTCTCCTCTTGATAGAGTGAATTCAACGCTGCTGGTTGTGTTCCGACCAAATCCGATCTGAACCAGTTCTCCGAAGTTCGCAACCACTCCCTCGTCTGCTAAACTTTCAGGTCGCAGCAGCGCTGACACTGACACACCGTCTCGGAAGACCTGGTTTCGGACCCGATGTGTCCCAAGTGAAACGCCTTGCGCACCGTCCCCGATGATAGCGCCTTCGTCTGCATTGTTCGGGGGAAGACCTTGGAGGACGGTGCCTGAAGATTGCATATTACGATACGTCCCAGCCAACCAAAGAACAGGAATCTCATCAGATGCGTTCAGCGGAACAACTGGGCGGAGGGTTTTTCCGGTTGATTGCTGGGTTATATCCTGCACTGCCCACGTTCGCCCACTGGTAGCGGTCTCCAACCGTTTGATGCCGCGATACCCGTCTTTGTGGACACAAGTGTAGAGGGTATCGGGATTCGATGGAGCCATCGCGATGCCGGCCGAGTAGTGTAACTCGACCCCCTCCTCTTCCACATATCGACCGGCGCTCATGACATTGTAATCGTGCCACTCATCACCGTCCCATCGGGCGTACCGATATTCGTGAGCGAGTGTCGAAGGGAACGTCGCATACACGACGGCAGGATGACCATCAGGATCGACTCCAGCGTCCCATACCCACGCGTACTCATTGTCCGCAGCCGCAGAATCATAGACTGTCTCCAGATCCGATCGAGTCATTGGCAGATCCATTTCATCTGCGATTTTACTTCCATCAGCACGATAGAATGCACCGTCGTGATACGCACAATGCAACACGTTCCATTTCGGTGCATCGCCGCCACGCTCGGCATCTGTTAGGAAGAAATGGACAGTTCCATCGTTGGCTTGTGCATGAACAAAGTACATGGAATAGTGCCCCTCGGGAGCGGTAACCATTTGGAACTGGTCAGACCACGTGGCACCACCATCGAGCGACCGCCGATAGTAGACATGGCCGTCGCCAATATATCCGTATCTATCGCTGGTGGCGTCAGTGGTAACCTCGCGGTCTCGATAAAAGAGGTAAATTGGGGCCTGATCCTCTGTCGTTACCTGTACCGGGTTCGGGTATGTAACGATATGCTGTGAAATAGTTTGGCGAGGGCCAAAATCAGAGATGTCCTCCGGTTCCGTGGAGGTTGCATAATAAATGTCCGTGCCATTGTGTTTGGTCCAGAACACCAGGACGTGGCCATCTTCTCGAATGAGCAATGAGGGGTTGGTATGGTCGTCCGCCGAGAACGATTCGTGTAACATTATCCGCGTCAGGTCGCCCGTTCGATGGTTGTACGCGCCTGCTTGGATATCACAACCAGTCGGTCCACCTAGGTAACCGAAGTATGTCTGATCGTTCCGCCCGACGTAACGCACTGCACGGGGATTTGTGAACCATATCCACCGAGCATCGAAGCCAACGATGCCATGGTTTGACTCGGGGGAGTAATCCCACAGGTAGCCCTCTGGGGAACAATTTCCAGGCCAGTAACCGAGCAATTCATTTCGGAGATCATCCCCTGCTGACGGGGTCATACATTCTATTCGAATGCCGATCCTTTTGAATCTTCCTCACCATGGAGTTCATCTTCCTCGTGATGTCGAATCTGACGTACCGCCGCGTTTGCTATCTCTTGAACGTCCGAGTTTGGATCGTTTCTGGCTACCTTTTCAAGCGTATCAAGGGCAACCACCGATTCGGCGTCCCGGAGCGCCCGGGCCGCGTTTGCTCGAATGAGCGGGTTTTCACTGGTGAGGAGTTCACAGAGTCGATCGGTTGCTGGCTCAATTGCGTTGGGATAGTATTCGACAACATATGTGAGAAGTGCAACGCCAACGCCACGGACTTCAGGGTTCGTGTCGTTAAGCAGGAGCGTCAACTCACCAGCATCGTCAGCCACGGTATCCGCAAACTCTTCTGGATACTCATCGACAAGCATGGCAAGGGCAGATGCGGCCTTCCAGGGAACTGGTTGCTCCGGATCATCGGTGAGCAGTGTCGCTAATTTCTCCAAATGGGGGGAGACGTGGTCAGGATATTCCTTTGCGACAGCCCCAAGTATCTCACTTGCAACACCGCGGATTCGAGCTTTGGGATCGTCAAGCAACAACCCAACTTGGGGGATCACGTTCACTGCTGCTGCTGGTCGCTCTCTGGTAACGTGGAGTAATGTCTGTGCAGCAGCAAATCGCACGACTCCGGTTTCTCGATTGGGTTCCTCGTGTCCAAACGAGGGATTTGCTAGCTCACTGCCGTTTTTGTGTCCACTGTTTGCATCCATCTCGTTCTCGAGAATGTCTAAGAGCGGTGAAACTGCAGATTCTACATCACGAGGAAACTGAGACGACAGCACAAGCAACGCATGTACTGCATGGTCGCGTCCAAACTCAATGGGTGGTTCGACCATCCTGATTAGCGATGGAATCGACTTCTTGAACGGTGCTGCACCTCGTTCGGCCAGGTGGGCAATAGCTCCCGCTGCCTTTGCTCGAACATTTTCGTCGTCAAGTAAGCAGTGGAGTTCAGTTGCAACGGACGTGGCAGCGTTAGGCCGGGCGTCAACTACGACTTCATAAGCCTCCACGGCAACGCTCCGAGCGGGAGGTGTTCCATGAACCAATATGGTGACTAGCTCTGCCGTCGATACGGTGTCAGGGTCGTCTGACGCGATTTCTAAGAGGGTATTTGCGCGCTCCCGTTCAGGTGCATCAGGAGACGTCATAGTGATGTTTAATTCCAAGTTACGCCGTCACTTAAATGTACACGTCGAACTGTTCTGCTTTGATCACGACTCCCAAGTCAGATATTCGTATCGACCAATTACGAAACCCTTCCCTTCTAGATTAGAGCTCTGGAGTCAACCGAGTTTCGAAAACGACCTCCTCACCGGCTTCGAATTCATGTTTACTAGCGAGGCAGTTTCGAGTTGCGTAACTCCGCTTCCAAACTTGCTTATATTCGGTCGTTGGAAACTCGTTGTAGCTCTCTTCATATATCGGCGGTAAGTTTGGTTGGACAACGTCTATCGACTCCTCTGGATACGAAGGGTCGACGACAAGATTTCCAGGGGAGTTCCGGCTTACGATATTACCGAGAGAGCGAAGATGTTCGGTTCGGAGTTTGTAGGCACCGTCCGATCGCTCTTTGATGCTCTCTGCGTGGAAGAGTGGTCCGCCACAGTAGCCGTCCTCGTGTGGCAGTACTCGGTCGAGAAGTGTGACAGTACCGTCAGCGTTCATGAGTACCTCGCGGGTCAATCTGATCGGCATTCCATGGAAATTTTCGAACGTAACTCGACACTGGGATGAATGTTCATCGATGCGAAACTGTTCAATGGTGCCACGACAGTTCTCCTCCCCCGAGATAATCCGCTCGGGGTCGTCTGCTGGATATTGACTCCAATCGCTTGGCTGGGCGTAAAAGACGTTGTGATATAGTAATTCGCGCTGGAGATACCCATTCGTGCCGAGAAGAGTCGTCGCATCTCGGCTGAGCATTTGAATAGCGCTTGCATCAGCGTGATCATGGACGAGCTTCGGTCCAACTGACAATAGAAGGTACGTGTGTTCAGATGACTCCGGATTGCCCCCAGTGAGCGCAACTTGTCCATCAGTCATCTTCTCATTGGGGAGTAGCCGCTTATCTGCCTCATCTAAGAGGTATCCGTATGGAAGTCGTCGGAGACGGCCCGCTGGCACGGGGCGGCTCTTCGATTCGATGGTCGGGTCGTGCCAAAGTGCTGCGAGACCCAGCCATGCAAGTTCGTGCAAGTGATTCTTGAAGATGAGCCGACCGTTATAGAGGGACTCCGACTCCGGTAAACTATCAACCGTGTCGAGAAAACGGTCGAAAACGTGGTCTTGGAAGTACGAGAAGATATCATCTGCAGCGTCTTGGAAGCGCCCGTCGTCGGTATCGAATGCAACTCTCTCGAAGAGAGCGATCCACTTGCACTGATGTTGGTGGTATCCGGAATCACCATACGGCGTCACGATGCCGCTGGGTGTAACCGCTTTTAGATTTCTCTCAAGCATATTGACCACGCTTGGTGTCCGATAGAACGCATCTGCTTTCCCCCTGATTTTGGCCCACTTCGAGAGGAATGTCTCGGCGAATCCCTCGTAGTTCGATGCCTGCTCATGAAACTCCCGTCGTTTCCACCACGTTTCCCAGACTGCATCAGTGTACTGTTGATAGTCATATTTCAGACTCTCTTCTGGGAAGAGGTGACTCGCATAATCTGCGTAAAAGCAGGCGCCGATAGCATGATTGGGTACCTGGTCCCACGTTTGAATATCATTCGGGTCACTGACGTACATTTCAAGTGATTTTTCGGCTTCAGAAACCCATTCGGAACCGAACGTCGAACGCTCGGTGGGAGTCAAATCGTCAGCAAGAAGCTCGTAAGCAGTCCCACAGAGAATGGAAGCGAAATGGTCGCCCTGTCCGAAATCGAGTAGGTGTTTTGTCGCTAACTCCCGATATTCTTCCTCGCCAGTGTGTTCATAGAGAACTGCATAAATGAGTGCAAAATCCTGTATGATTCGGTGGCGACCACCCCATTCGTCATCCCGATATTCACCGGCCCAAAATTCAGACAGATGCGGTTGGCGCAAGACGGTCAGGCCGGATTCGATTGCATCAATGTATTTCTGTTTACTAACAACCATATATATGACGGTTGTTGGCAAGAGTAATAAATTTCGGTGTCTACTCATCGTGATTTCTAATGAATTCGGATTTCAATCACGTTGTCTATAATCTATTCATTTTCTAATACCAATTTATTATAGTGAATAGATGTTTGACCGAGTCTGATATGTGGGGGTTTTTCAGTTGTTTCGTCGGTTGCTGTTTACGGATACGAAACGCTATTAGCTAGGGCTGAGCGACAATTCGTATTGGCAGTACTATACCATTACACATATAGTATTGTAATGGGTGGTGCTCTATTCCCAACTTAGAATCAATATTATTTCATTTGATTCGACAACTGTTTGGAATGACGAAACGTTTCTAATACATTCGTTCATTCCCTTTATTTTCCAATAGAACAATATTCACCACAGATGTTGATTGGCATCATCAACTCAGAATCTGATTCGTTCGAAAATTACTGTTGAATCATAGACGTTCACGCTGATCTGCAGTCTTCAAAACAGGGAGGTCAGAATTGATATCGGCAAGAAAAAGCTCAAATTATCGTATCTCGGAATTCAAAAGTGTCTTTATAACGTACAGATGAGACAATCCGGCCCTATTTATAAAATTAAATATCTATTACAACAATAAAAATACTTATTATATGGCATGGTTGATAATGGCTCGCAATGTCGAAAGAAAATGAATTTTCGGTCGACCAGCGGAGCGGCAGGTCGTCTGGGGAAATCAACGACAGCATATTATCAACCCTCCAGATGGAGCGGCGTGAATTTCTCAAGGCAGCGAGTGCGAGCGCCGTATTCTCCGCAATCGGAACAAAGACGATCCCCGATGTGGCGGCCGCAGCTAGCGCTTCGAACGCGAAGACTAGACCGACTATTTGGACGGTTGAAGACCGAATGAATGCGGACACGAACATCCAAATCTACGATTGGGCAAAGTCCCAGCGAGACGACGCCGTTGAAACAGCCGATGCATACCTGGAAACGTACAACTCTCTCGATGAACTGTGGCACTTCGTTACGGCACAAACAGTAGCGCGGTCCGCGTTTACTAGCCCTGACGATCACTGGGACAACGAGTTCTACGGTAGCTGGAACGACCTCGACGATCCGTGGAAGGTGACCAACGGTGAATACGTCTTTCCGACGAACGACTTTGCATCCTACCGGCAGAGCGGGCTGGATGACAGGGGGATGTTTGATCCTGAATTAGCCGATGACCAGTATCTCGTCAACGAGGAACACCCAGAAATGGGCGAAGGCTGGGGCGTCGATGACGGCTATGGTTGGCAAGATACGGACAATGACCTCGGCGAAGGAGAAGGTGCTTGGTGGACGTTCGTCGCCTACTACAACCACTGGGCGGTCTGGCGTCCCGGTGGAATCGTCCGTATGATGCAGGCGTTTACCGACGCATTCCTCCTCACAGGCGATCAAAAGTATTCCCGAGCCTGCGCCGTTCTACTCGACCGAATCGCGGATGTCTATCCAGAAATGGACGTCTCTGAGTACCGCGATCCGCGTGCCGGTGGCCGCTACCACAACATCACCGGTGGCCGACAAACTGGGAAGATTATCGGTTCTCATTGGGAGCCAAATCTCATCCGGCCTGTTCTACGGGCGTACGATGCTATTTTCCCCGGAATGGATGGCGACCAACAATTGGTCGATTTCCTTCAAGGGAAAGTCGAAGAGTACCCAGGATTGGATGCGAAGAACAGTATTGGGACGATTCGATCGAACATCGAAAACGGCATTCTGCGAGAGATACTCCCCGCAGCGAAGAAGTCACAACTTGCACCCGCCCGCGGCCAGTTGCCTGCGGTCACGATCTCAGCGCGGGTTCTTGACGAGCCGGACGGCTACACGAGGGAGGCACTGGAGTGGATATTCCAGCCCGGCGAGGAAATATTCACCGGTGATGTCTGGTATCAGGAGCCAGAGGAGTGGGCGACGACAGGCGGAAACGTTATGGCGAAACTTGTCGATACCGCAGGGCGAGACGGTTATTTCGATGAGGCTGCTCCACTGTATAACCCGATCGCGCAAGCGGCAGTGTTGGACATCGGTGATCTCTTACGAGGATATGACGGATTCGATGGCTCAGATCTGTATAAACACGTCAAGTTCCATCGCGTCATGCACACCCACATTCCGCTCATCATGCTGGATAAACATACACCGATCATCGGAGACACCCATCCAAATCGGCTGTATCTGAACGAGGATTCGAAGCGTAATGCCTTCGAAGTGTACGGCGAGGACATCTTTGGACAAATTCTACACTTTAATAACGGTTTCTCGACGGAGGGGCTTCGTGGCGACATCTTTTCAGCGGATCCAACCCAACTTCGCGAAGACATCGAAGCAATCATCAATGCGGAAGGGCCGCTGGAGATGGGAAGCACCATCCAACCATCCTACGGGTTCACGGCGCTGCGTGACGGTATAAACTACAAGGCGAAAGATACCGGCGGGACGGGCTACAGCTTCCTTTCGCTGAATGTTGCAGACCGGTCTACGGGCGTCTGGCGCGCGATTGAGGAAAACACGCTACAATTGGAGGCCAACGATCCCGGTCAGCACATCACGTTCGAGTTCTCGGTGGACGATGCAGGAACATATCACTTCACCCTTCGTCCGTTCAAAGCAACCTCGTACGGCATCTATGAGATCGAAATCGATGGAACAGTGATCGACACGTATGATTTCTATGATTCGACCTCTGCACCCCGAAGCGATTTCGAAGCACTCGATGGAACCGCCGACCTCTCCGCTGGGACGCACACGATTACCTTCCGGAATGTCGGTAAAAACGACGAGTCGTCCAATTACAAAATGGGCATCCTCCAGTTCGAGACATACGACCAAATCGACTGGCAAAAGCGACAAAGTGCACAGGAAAAAGGCAACGCAAAACGCGGCGTATGGACCTACTACGGTCGAACTGGTGATTACGGCAACCACACCCATCGCGACACGCTGAACCTCGGCGTGATGGCGTACGAACTCAATCTTGCTCCAGATAACGGCTATCCGACGCTCACCGGTAGTTGGCCGCGACGCCGGTACTGGCACAAAAACACGATCGCACACAACACGGTTATGGTCGACGAACGTCGGCAAGAGGACCAACGTGTCAGTGTCCCAAAGCACTTCGACGACACCGACATGGTACAGCTGTCGGACGTGGCCGCGCCACAGGTATATCCACAGACCGACGAGTATCGTCGCACCACTGCGATGATACACGTCGACAAATTGAACTCCTACGCCGTCGATTTCTTCCACATCGACGGTGGCGACGACCACCGCTTCAGCTTCCATGGTTGGGTGGGTGACGTCACTACCGAGGGGCTCAACCTCGTCCAACAAGAGGGTGGAACGTATGCGGGTTCTGACGTCCCGAAACCTGAAAACGTCGCCAATCCGGACTCCCAATACAACGAGGAGGTTGGAAACGGCTTCAATTATCTCGACAACGTTGCTCGTGATGACGATCCATCGACCCATTCCAGCGTCGATTGGGACATCAAGGATTATTGGGGTAACCGGAGCGACGATGCTGACATCCACATGCGGCTGACGATGCTCGGTGAGTACGATGAAATCGCAGTCATGGACGGGCACCCGCCCGACAGAGATAATCAACCGGATACGCTCAAATATACCATCGCACGACGATCGGGTTCGGATATCGAAAGCATGTTTACGTCGGTCATCGAGCCGTATATGGGCGAGCGTTTCATCGAATCGATCGAAGCGGTTCCGATAACCACCGACGGAAGCGATACCATGTCCCGCGCAGTCAAGGTCAACTTGATGAACGGCCGAACAGACTACATCGCCTACGGAGGGAACCCTGATCTAACGTACGAAGTCGGCGACGCGTTCACATTCAAAGGCTTCTTCGCCGTTTACAGCGAACACGATGGGGAACCAGTACATGCTTACCTCAACGACGGACAGTTGCTCACGTCGAAGCAAGAGTCGAAGTCGCCACTCATAGAAGAGCAATACGGTCGGTTCACCGGAACGGTTGAGAACTTCACCCGGGAAATGACGATGCAAAATGAACTCGATGTCGTCGTCAGCGAGAATGCAATCGACGTTGACCGTGCGGTAGACGGCCAGATTCATGTTCAGACGGACGGACTGGTCAACGGTGTCTATCCGATTAACGCAACATCTCGACCGAGGGGTGATAGCTTCACTATTGACGTTGGCGAGCGAACGACGATTAAACGATTCAAAAACCCAGAACAACTCGAGGATGGTGGATACGAATACTACCTCTCCCAGGGCGACGAGTTCTATACTCCTTTAAGTAGCACGTGGGAACTGTTGTTCGCCAACATCGCGCCAAGCGACAAAGACGCAACGGTCGGCGAACGCCTCGAGTTCGAAGCAAAGGATACGACTAGCAAGGAACGCTGGATCGACACGCTCGAGTGGGATCTCGGCGATGGGACGACCACGACGGGATGGTGGACCGACCACCGTTTCGACGAAGCGGGCCGATATACAGTCAGTCTGACTGCCACCGCCAACGATGGGCGCTCGACCACCGACGAAGTCACTATCTCGGTTGCAGACCTCAGTCAACCGCTTGCCACCATCCAACCAAGCGACACCGAGGCATCGCCCGGCGAACGCCTCTCGTTCTATGCGAAGGACACGACTAGCAAGGAACGCTGGATCGATACGCTCGAGTGGGATCTCGGCGATGGAACGACCACGACAGGATGGTGGACCGACCACCGCTACGACGAAACTGGTGAGTACACGGTTGGGCTGACCGCCACTGACAATACAGGCCGTTCGACTACCAACGAGGTGACCATCACGATATCATAAATCGCTTGTCTACCGGTTAGATACTCATCTCCAATCGTATATCTACCGTCTTTTACTAATCAATTATCGGACACCAAACGCTCTCAAAAGAGGCTGGGCGAATCGTACTATCTTTCCCACCCGGCAGGATAAGGAATCTGCTGGCAGTAGATAACCACGTCGAAATTCGGTTTACTCTGGGATATCGCCGAATCCATTACGCGTCATCCCATTCGCGATATGCGTTGGTTCCCGCGGGGCCATCGCGAACGACGGCGTGAAGTGGATCTTCGTGTATCCCCACGTGTTCGTCCGCCCACAAGAGTAATTGATTTTCAAGACCGGAGACGACTTCCAAATTATCACTCGAACAGTCATTCTGTTCCCACGGATCGGCATTCATATCGTATAGTTGATAATTGGGCACAGAATCGGCCCACATTCCTGGATGATAGGTTCTAACAAGTTTCCAGCGCTCAGTTCGAATCGCTCGCTGTGCAGTGTACAGGCCGTGGTCGAAGACGATGTGTGAGCGCCAATCGGCGTCCGAATTGCGTATAAGTGGAACGAGCGACTGCCCCTGCCACTGGGCTGGAGGTTCGATTTCTGCATATTCCGCCAGCGTTGGGGCCATGTCGACGTTTGTCACGAGCTGATCCCGTACTCCACGTTCTACTGGAGACGAGGCTGGTGGTTTGATGATCAGGGGAACGCGTTGTGTGCCGTCGTGGGTACTCCAGTGTTCACGATACAGTCCGTGTTCGCCAAACTCCTCCCCGTGATCAGCGGTCACTACGATGAGCGTGTCATCGTATAGTCCCTCGTCTTCGAGATGTTCTATAACGCGACCGATGTGCCGGTCGGCGTATCGAATTTCGGCTCGATAATGAGCGAGCATCTCGGCGATATCGTCTCGACCGTCGATATCCATGTGCGTTGCCGACCGCCATGCGTTCCACGTTCGGTGTTCGGCTATCTGCTCTTCGGTGGGATACGGTGGAACTGGACTGTCCCGAAATCGTTCTACCTCCGCTCCTGGACGGTTGTACGGGCCGTGTGGATCCCAGTACTGTGCGTAGAGAAAGAATTCTTCCGAGGTGTGGGATTCAATGAACTGAATCGCCTTTTCTGACACTGTCTCTGCTCGCGGCGTTTGGAATGTTTCACCTTTCCCCGTTGGCTCCTGGGGATGGTGGAAATCGTGCCACACGTGGTAGAACCACGGTGCGGGATGCCTGGGAAACGACGACACTGCCCCCGTGGTAATCCGATTCTGAAATAACAGTTCAGGAAGGTGCCACCAATCACGGTGGTCCTCGGTGGATTCGCCCCAACTCCCTGCCCAATCGGTCGAATGTCTCGGATTATGAATCGTCTGCGATTTCGCGCCGTGGGTCACCACACCGTTGTGTATGCCGTACCGCCCAGTTAGCAACGCAGCACGCGATGGCATGCATGGCGAGTTCGCGACATAGGCAGTATCGAAACGCACCGCATCGGCAGCGAGTCTGTCGATGTTCGGTGTCGTCGGTGCAGCCTGTCCGTAGGCACCGACGTAGTCGGCACGGAGTGAATCAACGTCTATGTAAACGATTCGCATACTCACTTGAATCGTTCGCAAGTCGTGTAACTATATCTTTCGCTGTATTTGATGGGTTATTGATCGTAATCGACGCCGTGAGCGGAGAAAATTATATCTGTTTTCTCCATCATTGCCAATATATGCCGGACAAACCTAACATTCTGTTCATCTTGACAGATCAACATCGAGGAGATGCGCTTGGTGCCGACCCGAACTGCCCTGTGGACGAGGATGGCTATCCTCTCGTCCACACGCCGAACTTGAATCGGTTCGTCGAACGGGGTACATATTTTTCTTCCGCGTACACACCTGCCCCCTCATCGATTCCTGCACGGCGCTGTCTCTGGACTGGCCAGACCCCGGCGACGAATGGATGTACGAACTGGACAACTGCCGAATGGTCGTTTCCCCACACGCTCCCGAGTGAACTTTCAAACGCAGGGTATCAGACTCGATTGACAGGGAAGACACACTCGCTTCCCCCACGAAACCACTTCGGATTCGACCAGATAGTCCTCCACGCCGGTCTCAATGGGTTAGAGGATGACTATTCTGAGTGGCTATCGAAACAAGGCAACGGAAAATTCGACGAGATATCTCATGGCGTCGGACGCAACTCGTGGGATCCCCGCCCGTCTCACCTCCCGGAACATTTGCACCCAACGAACTGGACGACGAATCGCGCGCTAGAATTCTTCGACAAACGCGATCCAACTCGACCGTTTTTCCACACCGTCTCGTACGTCCGCCCTCACCAACCGTTCGACCCACCGCAGACATACTGGGATATGTACGTTGACTGTGAAATGCCCGACCCAGACATCGGGGAGTGGGCAGAGGAGATGTACCGCCAACACATTTCGGACAATCCGGCGACCGATGCGTGGTGTGCCGATTTATCACCGACGACGATTCATCGGGCCCGTGCCGGCTACTATGCTTCGATCACCCATATTGACCATCAGATCAATCGACTACTACAGAAATTACGGATGAATGGCGAGTTGGAGAACACTGTCGTCGTTTTCACATCCGACCATGGAGAGATGCTCGGCGACCACTTGCTCTGGCGGAAAACCTACGCCTACGAGGGGTCTGCTCGGGTCCCACTCCTCATCCGATTCCCCGAAAACATGGAAACGGACGGGAATGGGTATGTTACTGACCCAGTCGGACTAGAAGACATCATGCCGACAATCCTCGAATTGGCCGACGCGTCGGTTCCCGAAACTGTCGAGGGACGGAGCCTCCTCTCCCTCATCGAAGGGAATGCCGACTGGCGAGAGTATTACCATGGTGAACACGGACCTGTGTACCACGACGAGAATGCGATGCAGTATCTGGTCAGTGACCAGTATAAGTACGTTTGGAACTCCGTCACAGGCGGGGAACTACTGTTCGACCTATCGACCGACCCCGGTGAACTATCGGACGAATCGGACAATCCGGCGTACGAGGATCCACTGTTGGCAGCCCGTCAACACCTCGTGAACCGTCTCGCAAACCATCCATTTGAATACAGTGATGGGAAGCATTTGATTCCACAAGCGATCGACCGTCCATCTGTTTGAACGTCTCCTGTTTGGCTCGACGAAGACGTACTATATCAGTTGAATAGATTTTCCTGGTTTGCAACCGACTCTATAAGCGACCGGTCGACCACCGTTTCGTCACTCTTTGTTCGAGTCACGTGACCCGACGCCTGTTCTGTAAGTCCGAAGGTCACCTCACAAGAATCGGTTCCGTCTTCGATTCGGACTCCGAGGTGGTCGGTGTCCTCGATACGTTCCATATCTGCAACCGTCTCGGTGGATTGATCGGCCGCATGAAGGACATGTAAGAAGTGATCATCACGAGCAGCTTCATCAGGCTGAACCTCGACACGCCACTGGCCATACAGTGGGTTTGTTTCGGGCCAAGCAAAATCGTCTCCAAGTGGCCAGTTGCGGCCACCAGCCATGAATTGATTTCCGGGTCCACCCACAGCAGTCATAGATGCGTTTCGAGGAAACAGAGTTTTTCCGAGTAATCGACCGCCTTCGTGATCCGCAATGAAATTCGAACCATCGAGACGTGGCTCGGCCGCGGTATGCAACAGCCACGTTTTCTGGTAGTCGGGAACGCTTGCACGCACGCGGTCGAACACGACAAAGTGGTCGGGTGGTAAATAGATGAACTGTCGAAGGACGAAGTCACACTTTTCGGGATGATATGCTCCAGTGGCATCACAAGCGGCGTATGCATACTCGGGCCGTGATTCGAATGCGACAGTCTTTGAATCGAGTTGCTCTCGCTGGCCGCCATCGTTCGGAACGGGTACCGCCTTCTCTTTAGGGGCAGGTGCGGGGCCGCCCCAATAGTCCTGCGGCATCTCCTCACCAGGCATCTTGATGAGTATGCAGTTGTGAGCGGCAGTCCGGCTATAGTAGTGTGTGAGATGATTCGTCGGGTATGCCCGCGCACCGGAATCGAGGGCCAGATATCCTTTCTTAAATATGTTGAAATGACCGTGGTCGTAATGCTTGTGTGAATCAACACTCCCTCCGGTAGTGAACGAAGCATATGTGTCTCCTTGCCCGTACCCCGATCGGAAGAATACCTGACCCAGTCCAGGAAAGTGACGCGCCGTCCCAAGTTTCGGTGGGGGGCCTTCAGGTTTGAGATTAGGATATTGATTCGTCATGAAGAATCGGGAAAGCGGCCATCGCAGATCGTTATGATGGAATTCACGTGGGAGTCGTTCACGCAGCCATTTGGCAAACGCGGCCTCGCGAGGGCATTTTTCACCGTAAAAGTGAACAATATGCGAACAGTGTGCGTGAATTCGATGGGGGTTCCGAATAGTATTAGATTTGTGATGAGCATCACCGGCACCGAATTCGCGCATTCCGGGTAGCCAATTCCAGAACAAATATCCGGGCAAGAGGGACACATAGGGCCATTTTTCGGAAATGTCGCGTCCAGTAGCTGCTTGTAGTGTATGAAAAAAGTTGAACTCTGCCCAGGGATAATCACCGGACGTGTAGGCTACTGTTCCCGAAGCAGAACCACCGACGTCACCAGCTGCTGACGAACGATACGCAAGCAGGTCGGTGTACATCTCATAGCCACGGGTAAGAAAATGCCTCGCTAAGTCGTCGTTGACGCCATCACCATAGGTGGCTAAGCCGGCATACCAAAGCAGGCTGCGCGTGCCGTAGAAGCCGCTCTGATGGTTACTCCAGTTCTCACCCACAAACTGCTCCCGTTCCTCGGTCGGCTGAACTTGCTCAACCGCTTTGAGAAACGATGTTGCAAGCTCTTTTCGTTCGTCTACGGGGATGGTATCGTATGTCCAGTCGTATGCAACCCACGCATGAATACGGGAGTGTGAGTGCCAATCAACGGGCTCGTTCGCTTGGTAGCAGTCGTGGTAATACTCTACGCTCTCTGCAAGCAACTCAAAAGATAGCTGCGCATATCTTTCCTCTCCGGTGACCCGGTAAACGAGTGCCGCTTTGGCTGCGTCAACCCCATAATCATCAGGTTTGACCTCTACGTCAGTGAGATCGTTAACCTCGGCCTTGATATTCTTGAATAGATCCCACTCTTTCTCGTCGATATTACGTTCTACTGCTGGCCAGTCGCCTTGATTGACGAATAACCGAGGATGATCCTCACGAACTAACTGATGGATGTTCTCAGCGTTCATAATTATATATTCATGACCACTTCCTTTAATACTAGGCCAATTTCACATTTCCCTGAATTTACCAGCGTTCGAAGACAGACAATCTAATCCGACGGTCACGAAATACGAACCTGATTGAGAGCATACCAGTCACCGTATTATTTCAGAAGAATCATCACTAGATTCTCAAAATCATCCAATTGGCACTGTCTAGATAAGGACGAGCAGATTAAAGAGCTAGTGATTTATGCTACTCTCAGACCTGCTCAAAGAGAGTTCAGACACGGCTACCCTTGAATGGTGGGAGCGTGAGCGGACGACGACGTTAACCAGACGCAGAGCGTTTTGTTCGCACACCAGAAACCAGAGATTTCTGGGGACGCCTATCAGGGTGTTCACCGTCCCCCTTCACGCGACCGGTTGTTCACTCAGAGAAACAAAAAATCCTTGCCCTTTTCGGGGTGGAACGGTCTCATCAAGCGTTTCCCTGGCGAAGATATAGAATTACTGATAAATTTTCGGATCCGCCCCCCGTCGGCGACGCCGACGCGGGTCACGGTGGACGAAACCGCTGTCAAGATTAACCGCGAGTAGTTATGGGTGTACGCTGCAATAGACACCGAAGCAAAGCTGCTACTCGGTATCGAAGTGTTTGATCAGCATGGCACCGATCAGACGGCTGTATTCTATCTCATCCCGAAGTGAATTCACCGTACCGAACGAGAGATTATCGAGACGATAAACAAAGGTGGCCAGGAAGTTGCCGCTGAATCGGCGACTGTCCACTTCGACCAGGGTTCATACGCGATACAGTTTCTGTACGTTCCCTCGACGAAGGGCGAGGGGACAGCGATCTTTGCGACGAACCTCTTGGTTGATCCCGAGGAAGCCGAAGCGTTCTGTCGTCGATACAGCTCATGCTAGCAGATCGAAAGCGAGTACAAGAGCATCAAGAACGATTTCCTGGCGAAGACGTCTTCCAAGGATTACCGCGTTCGACTGTTCTACTTCGTGTTCGCGGTGTTGCTACACAATATTCGGCGGCTCACCGATTTCCTGTTAGAGGCAGCTATCGCCAGTGAGATGGAATATACGCCTGTGTTGACCGCGGGCGAATGTGTCAAAATCGGTGTCTCAGCGTTGATCCCGCCTGACTAACCGGCTGAGCCCTCGCTGAGTCCGCCGTTCGGGAGTGGCAACACTGTTTAGCAGCATCAAAACTTTCGCAATTTCACACACTTACCCGATAGCTATGACCGAGAGTGTTCGAAATCGATATTTGATCAGTCAGAAACACTACGAGTCGGCGGAAGTTCGACCCAAAACTAGCCCATCCTCCGAAACTGTGAATATTCGCTGCCTCAGATATGATATATCATTATTTGATTTATCCCTGCGTGTATCCCTCTTTCCGGTATCGTGTCGTGGCAATTCGGCGATTTCCTGTTTCTACACCCCACTGATATAAAATGGAGAAGTAGAATGAGCCATCACAGTGCCCTCGGTGAAGCACAAAACGGCCTGTAACCACTGATGGCTAATTCTCTAACGAAAACCATGGATCCGCGTGGAATCACCCAAATTAACGAGCTACGTTATAGCGATAGTTCCCGTAATCTTAACCTCCTCTCTGTTTTTGAGGTGAAATTGGGCAGAGGAGTGTTCAGGAACTTGTTACTCTCGTGTGACAGCGTTATTCGTCTCCGATGCTGGAAAGACGAGTTTGGATTTCGTCGGCATCGGCGTCTGAAAGTGCTTCCAAACCGAATTGTACAAGAAGAGGGTAGAAATGCCGGTTCTTTTTGAACTTGTCTTGACCGGCTTTTCGGAGTTTCAATTGGGATTCTAAGTATGTATCTTCAAGTTCGTCAAGAATCCCGTCCGGGATGTAGATCGTCCGACCGTTCCATTCACCCTTGATATTCGCCTTCGTTCCATTCGTGCCCTTCGTTTGTTTCGATGAACTCGTTCCAGTCGTTTTGTTCGTTTCGTTCGTTTCTTCCCCGTCAGTGTCATCGTAGTTCCCTTCGATACCAGAAGCGTCCCCCCAGCCGTCACTCATGCTTTCACCTCCTGGGATGCGGTTTTCTCGAACGTCTCGTCAAACAAGTCGGCAATCTCATTGAACAGTTCGCGGGCGTCTTCAACGCGCTTGTTCTCCTTTTCGAAACCGAAGATGGAGCTACCTTCGCCAATTGACTGTGAGAGATCTGTACGCTTCGGAATCTCGAATACGGGCAGTGAGTACGCCGATTTTATCTCTTTAATAGTGCTCCGGTGTTCACCGTTCTGCTCAACGCGATTGCACATGATTGCGAGGCGGGTAATATCTCCATAAGCCGGTTCAAGTGAGCGAAGCTGTTTCGCGAAAATTTGGAGACTATTGGCGTTTAGTTTCTCAGGGATCACTGGAATTACTACGTTTCCGCTCGCGACGAGCGCATTATCGGTGAGCACATTGAGCGACGGAGGTGTGTCTACAATAACATAGTCGTAATCCTTATCGAGTTTGTCGAGGGTCATTCCGAGCCGTTCTCGACTCTTGGGGGCTTCAAGCAGAGTTTGGATGTTCTTATTGTTCCCGAGCTTCTCGCTGGCTGGAAGGATATCAAATTCGTCGTGTTCAACGATGATGTCGTTCACCGAGTCCATCTGTTCAAAATCGAGAACATCGAATAGCGTTGTCCGCTCAGTGTCGTAGTACAGATCGTTGTAGCCCAGTGAGCACGTGAGGCCACCATGATAGTCAATGTCAACAAGAAGTACGTCGTGCCCACGTGCAGAGAGTGCACCGCCAGTGTGAATGACGTCCGTTGTTTTTCCAGCGCCTCCTTTTTGATTCGCTACAGTAATTCGTGAAGTGTTCGTGTCGCTCATATCGTTCGTTCCTTTCGGGGAATTCATTATACTCGTTTTCTTCGTTTCGTTCGTTACGATCAGTGCGTTCGGTGCGAGTGTTTCGTTCGATGAATGGAACACCGCGATGTTAAAACCCACTGTTCGTTATGCTCATTGAACCAAACGCATTCATTTGTATCAATGAATTCGTTACGCTCGTTTCGTTCATTTCTCGTCGACGGCTGACTCTTTCATATGCACAATACGGCTCCCAAAAAAGCAATCCTTGCAGAATATTCCACGACCCGAATCGAAGAGGTTCTCAACCAATGGAGGCTTCCCGGTGAAACAAACCAGACCATTACAACAAGGCATGAACTTTTCACGGAACTGGAACGTGTGCGAGAACGCGGCTACGCAATTAACGACGACGAGGCAGTCGAAGGACTATAGGCAGTGAGTAAGGTCGTGAAAGATCAACGCGGTCGCGTCTGCGGGTCGCTAAATATATGCTACCCAACGTATGTATATGTACAGTGGGCAGCGTGATGGATACATCCACAATAGGATTTCTTACCCCGATGAGAACAGAGACGAACTCCGATTAGATATTCATTTTGATATTTTTAACCAACTTTACATTATTTGTCAGTTGAGAATTCTCTATAATCTCATTTTCTATAGGTCTACTTTATATATTCCTATAGAGAGTTTGTATGGAACTCGGCCGAGGTGAGCAGATCCACACTGCTTCTGCCAGTGGTGATCCGATACAGGCACAAGAGGACGCAGAGACCATCGCAGACGAAGACTCCATGGTGACCAGGACTTCGAGGAATATGGGCTTTAGAATTTTTATAAGAGTCTAAGTTAAACGGAAAAGGAGGTGAGTGACGTCACTTTCATTGAAGTCGAAGTATTGGCAGCGGTTGAGCAGAGGAGAGGCGACAAAACACTCTCCATATAATACATTTAAATAATAATTATACAAAGTGCAATATTTATTTATATTTAAAATAAAATGTCCGTGTCTCTTTTTTTGAAATTTGCCATCTTTATAAGCAGTCTAATGTCCTGTGAAAATTGGCGGACTTAACGGCATTAATCTAAACAAACTCCACAACTCTTCCGAGAGGCAGAACTCAAAAAGATCGTAGATGCGCTGCAAAATAAGTAAGTTGAATTCGTCATTGAAAAATTTCAGTGAATTAAGATTGATCTATGATTAGCTCGCAAGGTCAATTCGTTCGAGCTTTCCCCCACATTCCGGACACATAATGTACGTCGTTGCTGCGGAGGCAGTTTCACCACATAAAATACATTCATAAAGTTGATCTTCCACTTCAGATGAACGATACCGCCTGATGAAATTCTTGAGCATGGACATTCGACTTCCTTACAATTAAGACTCGAGAGCGGACATATATTAATTATCATTTATCGGTTTCGTAACGTTGGTAACAAAAGTACACTGACTTGTCGGATGGGTATTACTCTGGGAGTGTGAACCGAGATTGCCCCGTTACTGAAGGACTTCTATTGAATTGTTGATGAAAGTCAAAACTTCGCGAAAGGCTCTCCTCTCTAATACGGATTCGACGGTTGTATCGACACCGGACGTGACGACGCGACCATGCACGAGATGCATTCATTCGCGACCTCGTTGAACGGCTGTACGACGAGGGTGTGGCGACGGTGTACGTGGGCGACTTGACCGATGTGCTGGAAACGCACTGGTCGGCCAGGGTGAACGAGAAGACGCACAACTTCTGGGCGTTCAAGAATTTCATCCACCGTCTCGCCTGTGTCTGTGAAGAGTACGGCATCTTTCTCGAAGCCGAGTCGGAAGCGTGGACGAGTCAGACGTGTCTCGAGTGTGGCGACCACGACGCGACGGTTCGCCACGAGGATACGCTGACGTGTCCGTGCGGTTTCGAGGGACACGCCGACCTCACGGCGTCAGAGACGTTCCTTCAAGAAAACAGCGATTGCGAAATCAGGCCGATGGCACGGCCCGTGCGATTTGAGTGGGACGACCATGACTGGCCGGGGAAACCACACCCTCACGAAAGTCCCAAAGAAGTGCGAACAAACCCGAAAGTTGCCTCCGTGGGTCGGTAGCCGAACCCTCAACGTGAGGAATCCTCGCGCTTCAGCGCGGGGGGATGTCAAGGCCAAGCCAAAGGAATTTTGATTCTCAGTAATAAGAAAGAGATAGTGCAATATAGTATCTCGTCCTCACGCAATACTCGCAGTTTGGACGCCGATTCTGCTATTGAGGAACTTTCAACGCTGTCTCCCAGTGCGAAATTGGTTGCAAAAGTTCTCGATGACAATTCGAGACTGACACAATCACAACTCGAAAATAAAACTTTGCTTCCAGGGCGGACCGTTCGATCTGCCGTAAACCAACTGAAAGACCGCAATCTAGCTGAGTCACATCCCTCACCATTTGATGCGCGGAAACAATGCTATTCGCTTATGTTCAACTGGAAATGATGTCATTATTTCTTGTTTCAATCGTTCTTATTAATATATGAGTGAATCGTCCGAACTCTTTTGAGAATAGTTTACTATGAATGTGGATTCGTTGTTCATAATGTTATTTAATATATTTTACTGTCAATATTTAGTCATCTGAATTATTCTTCCCCCATCGTGTTGCTGCTCCCACCTAATGTAAACTCACATTCAAATCATTCTATTTGTATATAACTGGTAAATAATTGCTCTCGGTCTCTGTTTCCTATTGTTGTTTTTAATCTTGGCCAGGAAGTGTAACAGTTGATTCACCATCGACCACCCGAAATCCACCAGTCTCCTCGCGAGCAGATACTTCTTGCTGTGGGTATGGGATTTTGATTTCTTCGCGATCATAGGCGAGTTTCACTGCTCGGACAACAGCTGTCACTGCACGCCACTTCCGTCGGCTGCTTGGTTTCTCGATCCAGAACCGAAGCTCAAGGAGTACTGCAGAATCTCCTAATTGCTTTAAAACAACGTCGGGACTCGGAACTGTCAAAATTTTGTCAATATCTTTCATGGCTTCTTTTGCAACAGCCATCGCATGATCGGGATCGGCTTCATAATCCACCCCTATTTCAACACCGAGTCGAAGTCGTCCCTTCCGCCCAATATTGATAATTGTGCTACTACTTACAACGTCATTTGGGAGCATGATGTATTTTCCTTCAAACGTCTCAATACGAGTCGTGAAAATCGTGATGTCAGTTACGATTCCTTCATGCTCATCGATTTGTACCCAATCTCCAATTTCGAACGGTCGGGAAAACATGAGTTGAAAGCCAGCAAGAAGTGAACTAAGTGTTTCATTCGCTGCCAACCCAATCACGGCGCCAAGCAGTCCAGCACCTACAAATAATCCCTGGAGATTTACTTTCCAGACACTCAGTATGGCGAAAAAACCAATAACATAGACCCCGATGATACACAATCGTGAGACGACCTTTCCTTGGTGGCGTGTGATCTCAGTGGTCTGTTGTAAAAGCCGGTCAATGACCCGATCGGCCATTCCAGCACTCACATACGCTGCTGCACACACCCCAAGTGTCAGTATGAATTGGAAACTGGCCCTTCTGACTGCACTAAGTGCTTTTACACTCTCTACTGCTTGGTTTGTCTGCCCCCAGATGACGACCAAGAGACTCCCACCCGACCCAATGAGGAGCAAGCTGGCAACGAGTAGCCCAACATTTACCACGCGAGATGGATAGTCGCGCTTTGCAACCCGCGACAGTTTCCAAAGTGTCCACTCAGAAAGGATAAGGCCAATACCAACAATGAGAGAGAGAAAAAACTGACCCTCTGAGCCCGGGAATTGATTAACAATCCACTGGAGAAGTGATGCAAGAACCATCAGCAATCACTTCTAGTGGATCGGTGCTGGGAGGTGCTATGAGGATGGCATATCCAAGTCAAATGTGATAATGCTACGATGCGTGCCATGCGTCACATTTGAAGGCAGTGACACCACAAGAGTGTACCGAAATTATATGGATGAGAAGAGTTGAAATACTGTCAATTCTAGAGGGAGATACAGCGCCGTCATCCGCCTCACTCGGAATCGCTTGGCAGGTCTTTCTGTCCCGTTCGCACACACTCCCAACACGGGAGCTCCCCGAGCTCAGCACAGTCACACTCATCCGATACCGTATCCGCTCCTCTTTTAGAGGAACTGTGTGTCCTGTCACCGGTTGCAGTGGCGAATGCAACCCCGAGGAGGGGAAAGTCTCCTATCCCTATCTCTGATGTATGGGCCATACTAACCATTCGACAGAAGCTACCATAACCATGCGCCAACACCGTGGTGAAAGTGGTTAGCCGACTGCTTCAACGGGTGAATTTCTGGCGAGAGAGCGTTTCTCGCGGCACTTTCACCACCATCGTCCTCTCATCTTCATGTGTTGTGTGGATCCAAGGATCAACCCTGTCCGATGCATCGTTTTTCCTCCTCGAACTTCTTCCGGAGTGGTCACTTTTGAACTATCCTAATAGAGAGATCACATCGAGAATGACGCGGGTATCGAAATCATGGCTCTCTCATAGGAGCCACAAACGTCCCGTCGTCAGTTGCGTTTCTGACGGCAGCTGGTGCTTGCAGACGGTAGTGCGGTAGATATTGTTTGGACACATAATTTAAAGATTTCACAGTACTACGATGTGTACAAACTAAAATAAAAGCCGATTGAGATAAAATTGATCCCTTCTATAATATCTCGCTTGCGGATTCATAGTATTCATTTTCTACTCTATGTATATGACTAGTATATATTATCTACAATCTCAGTTGATTCAATGTGACGCCAGGTTATATAGGATTATTTTCAAATTACTATTGAAATGGCTATGATCGGGCGACTGAGTAGTGCTTGGTTCAATATTTACAAATATTATAAATATAATTTATTATCTATAGATCAAATTTTACTTACATTTATATAATATAAATGGAATTTCTGAAATCAAACTGTCCGATATTAAATTATAAATGCTTATATAGTGCCCCTTCGGCCTATGAGAATGTCAAACGTTGGCGTTGGTGACTCATAAGATGACAAAGGAAAATATACCTGATAAGATAAAACGGCGTCGTCTCCTTCAGGGAGTCGGAGCACTTGGAATTGCTTCTCTTGCTGGCTGTAGTGGAAGTTCAAACGAGAATCCTTCGGATTCAGGAGGTCAGCAGTCAAACGGCGGTAGCACGCTGACTCTCGCCCAAGTAAAAAGCCCACTGGAATTCGACCCGATTGTTCTGAATGACGTTCCATCAACGCAGGTAGCAGACCGCGTCTTCGAAGGGCTGTACACGTACGATGCTGGTATCAACGTTGTCCCGAACATAGCAACCGGCGAGCCAGAAGTTAAGAACAACGGAAAGACGTATGTCGTCGAAATGCAGGAAGGGGTCACGTTCCAAAACGGTGATCCGGTAACACCCGAGGACGTGAAATACTCGTTCGAAGCGCCAATCAAAGAAGAAACTGAGAACGCTGCAGAGTTGAACATGATCGACTCTATTTCGTCGAAAGGCGATCGAACGGTTCAGTTCGACCTCAAATACCCATATGGTCCTTTCCTGAACACACTGACGTGGTCGATTGTTCCTAAGAAGGTTCGTGAAAAGGACAAAAAGAAGTTCAACAAAAAGAAGCCGGTCGGTTCAGGCCCCTTTAAATTTGATAGCTGGCAAGAAGGGAAGATGGCCAAAATCACGCGCTGGGAGGACTACTGGGGCGAACCGAAACCAAATCTTGCCACAGTGGAATACAAGCCCGTCGAAGAGCCGACTACGCGACTGACAAGTTTGCAGACCGGTGAAAGCGACGTCATCGAAGAAATCCCACCAAAACTCTGGAAACAAGTGCAGAATATGGGCGACGCGAGTATCGAATCCGTCGTCGGGATGGGCTACTTCTATCTTGCGTTCAACTGTAAGAACGGTCCAACAGCCAACCCCAAGGTTCGGGAAGCAATCGACTACTGTTTCGACATGGACCAAGCCGTGTCGAACTTTGTAGAACCAACCGGCGTTCGCCAGTACAGTCCCCTGCCGGAGCAAATTGCCAAGAAATGGAATTTCCCACTGGACAAGTGGAAGAGTATCGCCCATGGGAAGGATATTGACAAAGCAAAAACGATGCTTGATGAGTCCGATGACGTTCCGAACAATTGGAACGCGAATATCATCGTGCCGCCAGACGACAAACGCGAACAGTTGGGCGTCACGGTGGCGAACGGCCTGAAGGAGGCCGGGTACAACGCGAACGTCCAGCGACTTGATTGGGGTGCGTTCCTCGATAAATACTCCTCGGGTGACCCCAACGATTACAATATGTACACGCTTGGCTGGTCAGGAACGCCTGATCCCGATGCCTTTACGTATTACTTCTTCACGGAAGACGCGCATGGGTCGACAGACGGCACCTTCTACAGCGGTGTTAATGACCAGATTGTGAACGCCCGAAAGACGGCAAGCAAGCAAGAGCGGAAGAAGCTGTACACCGAGGCGATCACCAAACTCCTCGAGGATCGGGCACATCTTCCAGCATATAACTTGAAGAATAGCTATGGGATGAAAAGTAACGTTCAAGGATTCAAAGCACATCCAGTCATGAGCTTTGCTCTCGCGACGGACTACGCGAACGCGTCTGTTGGATCGCAGTAGTCTCGTCCTTTCGTTTCAATACAAAATACAGTCATGGGAATCCTCCGATACACACTTAGACGTTTACTACAGGCAGTCCCGGTATTGATCGGTATCATAACAATAACGTTCTTGCTGACCAATGCGATTCCGGGCGACCCCGTCCAAATCATGCTTGGCCCCTCACCAAGCGCCGAGATGGTCGAGGAAATCCGCGCACAATATGGGTTAGACGAACCACTACCAGTACGATACGTAAACTATCTCACGGCCGTTGCACAGGGCGATTTCGGACAGAGTATCTACTACGGGGTGCCCGTGGTGACGAAAGTCATGGAGCGACTGCCAGTGACGCTCCTCCTCATGGCATCCAGCTTTGGATTCGCACTGGCGACTGCCATTCCGCTGGGGATTATCTCCGCTAAACGACGGAACAAACCAACTGATCACGTTTCGCGTATCGTCGCGCTCTTGGGAGTTAGTACGCCGTCGTTCTGGATTGGATTGATGCTTATTATCATCTTTGGGTACCATCTGAACGTCCTTCCAGCAACAGGAATCGTCCTTCCATGGGCCGACCCAAGTTCGGTCGACGGGGCGTCCTCCCAAATCGACGTTCTCTGGGAATCGTTCACCCATCTCCTCTTGCCAACTCTTTCGCTCGGAACCCTTCAGATGGCGGCGATCACGCGAATCGAACGGTCGTCGATGCTGGAAGTCTTGCAACAGGAGTATGTGAAGTTGGCGCGAGCCTACGGCGTCGCCGAGCAAAAGATCGTCCGAAAACACGCCTTCCGCAACGCACAACTACCCGTTATCACTGTTGTCGGTCTTCAACTTACCTCCGCGCTTGGTGGAGCAGTGCTAACCGAGACAGTATTCAATATCAACGGGATGGGACGACTCATCATTACCGCAATCAACAATCAAGATTATCCGTTGGTCATGGGAACGACGATTTTCTTTGGTTTGACGTTCGTCATCGGCGTCGTCCTCACTGACCTTTCGTATGCGTATATCGACCCCCGCGTAACCTACGATGAGGTGAACTAATAATGGGAACAAGTGAAGCGACTACAGAAACAGTCCGCAAACAAAATCAGAGCGATCACCAAGAGAACGAAGAGAAAATAGAAGCCCGCGTGGGGTGGCGATATACACTCGAACAAATTCGCCGCGACACGACTGCAAGAATCGGACTCTATATTATTGGCTTTATTACAGCGGTCGCCGTCTTCGCATGGATCGACGCGAAACTGCTCGACTACGCTATCGCTAGTCGATTTTGGTATAACCCGGTAAACGACCCCGCGAACGCGCAAATCCTTCTCCCACCAGTCGGAATAGAAAATACGTTCGGAAGTGGAACGTGGCAGTATCCGCTCGGCACCGACCACCGCGGACGCGACGTCCTCGTCCGGCTCGTATATGGATCGCGTATTGCTATACAGGTCGGCATCGTTTCGACTGGCTTCGGTCTCATTTGCGGTACTCTCGTCGGGGCCGTCGCGGGCTACCACGGTGGCTGGATTGATGACGCGTTGATGCGCATCGTTGAGACGCTATACGCGATTCCGTTCCTCGTGCTGGTTATCGCGTTCATGGCCGCATTCGGACGGGATTTAACCTTCGCCATGATCGGCGTCGGCATCACGACGATTCCGGTGTTCGCCCGCCTGATTCGGTCGCGCGTGGTCAGTGTGCGCGAAGAAGAATACATCGAGGCGGCGCGTGCCGCCGGAGTCCGTGACCGAAACATCATCCTCCGGCACGTCATCCCGAACAGTTTCGCGCCCGTCCTCGTGCAGGCGACCCTACAAGTCGGCATCAGCATCCTCATCGTCGCGGGACTCTCGTTCCTTGGCTTCGGTGCCCAACCGCCGACACCATCGTGGGGACAGATGTTGAGCCAATCACGCGGCTACATGCTCCCTGATCCGTGGTTCAGCCTGTGGCCAGGCATCGCCATCCTCATTACCGTGATAGGGTTCAACCTGCTCGGCGATGGTCTCCGCGACGCACTTGACCCACGGATAAACAACTGAAATATCACTCACACAAATGACAGAAAAATTGCTTCAAGTCGAGAATCTCAAGACACAGTTCTTCACCGAAGAAGGCGTTGTCCGTGCGGTCGACGGCATCTCTTTCGATGTTAAAAAAGGTGAAATCGTCGGCCTCGTGGGCGAAAGCGGGGCCGGAAAGAGCGTCGCCGCCCAAAGCATTCTTCGACTTATCGATCACCCCGGCGAAATCGTCGGCGGCGAAGTCCGGTTCAAGGACGACGTGTTGTTCGGCCTCGAAGAAGGGCCAAACGGCGATCTTAAACCCCGCGATGCGATGCTCTCAAACGAGGAGATGCGACGCCGGATTCGCGGCACAGAAATCGCCATTATCTTCCAAGACCCGATGGAGAGTCTGAATCCGGTGTTCACGGTGGGTAACCAGCTTCGGGAGTTCATCGAAATCAACCGGAATCTTTCGAAAGCAGAAGCAAAGGAAGAAGCGATTCATATGCTTCGCGAAGTTGGGATTCCGGAACCCGAAACGCGGTATGACAACTATCCCCACCAGTTTTCGGGAGGAATGCGCCAGCGCGTCCTCATCGCCATGGCGTTGGCCTGCGAACCGAGCCTCATCATTGCGGACGAACCGACCACAGCATTAGACGTGACTGTCGAGGGCCAAATCCTGACGCTGGTGGACGAGTTGCAGGACAAATACGATACGAGTTTTGTCTGGGTCACGCACGACATGGGCGTCGTCGCCGAACTGTGTGACCGCGTGAACGTGATGTATCTCGGCGAAATCGTAGAACAGGCCACGGTTGACGACCTGTTCTACGACACGAAACATCCCTATACACAGGCACTCTTGGATTCGATGCCGCGGCCTGACCAGACCGTTGAGGAGCTAAACCCCATCCGCGGTGTGATGCCGGAAGCAATCAATCCGCCACATGGATGTCGCTTCCACACGCGCTGTCCCGACGCCCGAAAAGTGTGTATGGAGGTGCATCCTGATTGCCGTGAGCTTACAGAAACGGGTGAACATTCTCACAAGGCAGCCTGTGTGAAACATGATGAGTTCGACGTTGGGTACGAAATCAGTGACCCCATCGATATTCGCGCAAAGACAGGAATTACCAGCGATCTCGTGACCGAATCAACAAGAGGAGGCAACTGATATGAGTAACTCATTGACGACCAACAACCAAACAGAGGACAAAGGAGCGACTAGTAAGCCACTGCTCAAAGTTGAGGGACTCACAAAACACTTCTCGGATGGTGGTGGATTTCTATCGGGACTGTTTGGCGAAGAGCAGAGAGTGCGTGCCGTTGAAGATGTTTCGTTCTCAATCCGCAAAGGGGAAACGCTGGGACTAGTTGGTGAATCTGGGTGTGGAAAAAGTACGCTCGCCCGGTCAATACTTCGTCTTGTCGAGCCAACCGATGGTACAGTCTATTTTAAAGGAGAGAATATGACCGCATTGAGTGGGGAAAAGTTGCGTGCTCAACGGAAAGACATGCAAATGATCTTCCAGGATCCGCAGTCGTCCCTTGATCCACGAATGAAAGTCGGTCCGATCGTCGAAGAGCCGATGAAGGCCCACGGGATGTATGATGCCAATGAACGAGAAACACGAGCACGCGAACTGCTTGAAAAAGTCGGGCTAGACCCACAACACTACAACCGTCATCCACACGCGTTCTCTGGTGGTCAGCGCCAGCGCGTAAATCTTGCTCGTGCTCTGAGCGTGAATCCGGATTTCATTGTTTGTGACGAACCGGTGACTGCATTGGACGTCTCTATTCAGGCGCAGGTGCTTAATACGATGAAAAACCTGCAGGAGGAATTTGGGCTCACGTATCTGTTTATCGCACACGACCTCTCAGTGATACGTCATATAAGCGACCGCGTTGCGGTAATGTATCTCGGCCAATTGGTCGAATTGGCAGACAAAGAAGAGCTCTTTGAGAACCCACAACACCCCTATACGCAGGCACTATTGGACTCCATCCCAGTTCCTGACCCACGCAAGGCAGGAACCCGCGGTGTCCTCGAAGGAGACGTTCCGAGCCCCATCGATCCACCAAGCGGCTGTCGATTCCGAACGCGATGCCCGAAACTTATCGCGCCTGCCGGGTATGAATTTTCATCAGATGAATGGGTGAATACGCGTCAATTCCTCCGCGCTGTCGAACGACGAGCGATCGAACCGATGAACAAGTCTTCCCTCGAAGCCCAATTCTTCGATGCTGCGAAACCAAGTGGCGAAGCAGGCCGTATTGTCGACGATGCAATCGCTCATGTCGCGAACGACGAGTGGACACAAGCGTCGGAACTGTTGGTCACATCGTTTGCTGAACAGAGCATTTGTGCGCGGGAAATTCCTGCATACGAAGTCTCAACAGAGAATGGAAAATCGCCCCATCAGGCAGCGTGTCATCGTCACCGTGATGATGTCATCGATAGCCGTCAAAAGTAGTCGTATGACTCAAAATCGCTTGAAGCCAAAGTATTGATCTCGGTCATAGATACCACCGCCATTAGGCCGTGATTGCGTACTAGCGACAACCAAGATCGGATTGACGAAGAGTGCATATTTAGTGGCAATAGTTATTAATAGCTATGCCATTGTTTACCACATTGTCAGAGAGGTTGGAGGGATACCGCGATTGTTGCACCCGTCCCCACCTCCTGTCATCCATTCGATACTGATCACAACTCTAGCAACTGTGTTTTCAAATTTCAAATTTCGAATCGGCGATCGTCATTTACTCACGTTTCGTTTCGACTACCTCGATAATCTTTGCTGCAGTCGTGCGAATTCGCCCGAGCCGATTTTGAATCATATTCACATCATCATTCTGCCATGCTGCAAGGTAGAATGCTGACCCACTCGTATCCAACCCGACATATCGACCGACGATGTACGCGACAGCTTCCGCCTCGACTTCACGTTTCGCTCGTTCAGTGTCATCGTTGACGTCGAAATGCAGCAGTGCGTGAGCGTATTCGTGGATCAACGTCACAGCGAGATCTGCCTGATTTACCTGATCTTTCACCTCCACGATTGGCTGGAGATCGTACAAACTCCGCTGTTTGCAGACACCCTTCGCCTTTCCGTGTTCCCAAGCGTCGGCGTCAACGATGTGAACCGTCACACCGAGCTCATCGGCTGCCTTCTGAAGGGTAGGAACGAGATCCTCGGTATCTCCGGTTGCTTCGGTTTCCAATTCGGGAAGTGGTTCACCCTCCGTCTGAGACACATCAAAAACAGCCGTGGGTCTGAATCCGACGAGCCCCTTCGACCACGCTTCCGATGGTGTCTCGTCGTATTCACACTCACTTTGCTCGTGGTAACTGGGCGAGTTCTCACAGTCGGGACACTGCTTTGTGATGATCGGCGCCCAAATCCAGATTCCGTGCTCGCCTTCCTGTACATGGCGGTCGAACTCGGTCCGCCAGGTGTTGTACCCGGCAACCTTTGTCGCGTTCGGACATTGAAGGGTAATCAAGAGCGTGTTCCGATGGGAGTAGTCATGGAATTTGGACTGAATAGTTAACCACTTCTGGAATTGTTGACTCGCTTTTGCCTCGTCAGTCAAGACAGTGAGGTCGTCAATCCATTGTTTGATCGTGTTGTGCATCTCGTCGCGGCGGGTGTCGGAGTCATCGAACGACACTGCAGTGGTAGTACTCGAAGCCATGGTTTTCGTACACGGACGCTTCTATCGAGCGCCCCGCACCCCTTGGGGGCCAAAAAAATCCTTGGTGGAGTTGTTCGATTTCGGGTATCTGTGTCTCTTTGGGGGTACTACCGTCGAATCTGTCACACGGTGTGATTTAATGTAAGATTAAGAAGAGGCCGGATTTTTTATTGCGTTGAGTCAGAGAGGACAGATGAGATGGCGCTTTCCAGTATAGTGCGACAGTGGCTCTCGCTGGATGAGAACGTTATTCGGGAGTGTCGCCACTGCGGGACGTCACTTGACACCACCGAACAGCCGTGCCCGACCTGTGGATCGGCTGAAGCCGTAGAATTCGACGTTTCGTGATCCTTTCGATGTGGGATCGACGCTCGCATGATTCTCGATCAATCTCGACAAACCATCAGTTCGCACGTGCCCAATGGCGAAGTTCGATGCTTTGGGTTGCGGCGTCCATCTCCTTTCCAGACGATCTCGGCGAGTGGCTGGACGACCAACCACATCTCTCCCCAAGCGGATTGCTTCAAAAAGCTATCCGCGACCAGCAAGAAAAAGAGGCCGAATAGTCAATGGACCCCACGCTTCGATTTCGCGCGTATCCAGACGAGGAAACCGCTAGCGAAGCGTAGCGACATATCGAGATTCACCGACAGATTCGCAATCACGCCGTCCGCGATTACTACCAAGCACCGCGGAACGACCGTCCGACCGCCTACGACCAACACCGGAAACTCACCGAGTGGAAACGTCGATGGGCGATCTTTGCGGAAGTGTCGGCTCATGCGGCCCAACAAACCGTGAGTCAAATCCAAAAGGACCAGAAGGTGCTCAAAGAGCACCGAAAGAACGGTCGCAAGACAGGACGGCTTAAGTGGCAAGGTGCGGGCGAGTTCCGGTCGGTAGCGTACCAGTCCGAAGGCTTCAACGTCAATCACACGACGGGCCACGACTTCGGGACGCTTACCCTCTCAAAGATCGGAGAGATACCGATACGAGCACACCGCGACTTGCCGAACACGGAGAACATCAAACGCGCCATTCTCAAGAAAGAACGGACCGGCGCATGGTTTGCCTGTTTCGTTGTCGAAGTCGAATCGCCCGCGAAACCAGATTCGGAAGACATCGACAGTGCCGACTGTATCGGTGTGGACCTCGGGGTTCTGTCGTACATCCACACGTCCGAGGACCTTTCAGTAGAGTGTTTGCACCTCGAATCGGAGTACGACCAGTACGTCCGCGAACAGCGGGCGCTCGACCGAACGGAACACGGGTCGGAAAACTGGGAGAACCAACGCCAGAACGTCGCCCGTGCGAAACGACAAATTCGGTGGAAGGTGCTCGACTTTCAGCACAAACTTTCGACGTGGCTGGTCAAAGCGTACGACGTGGTGGCAGTCGAAGACTTAGATGTGAAGTCGATGCTCGAAACCAGCCAATCCGCCAAGAACAAACAGGACGCCGCATGGTCTCGGTTCCTCGACATGCTCGAATACAAGGGAGAGTTGCACGGAACGCACGTGGTTCGCGTCGATGCTCGCGGAACCACAAAGGAATGCAACCAATGCGGTGTGGAAACATCAAAGCCGCTGTGGGTTCGGGAACACTCGTGTCCGGCGTGCGGCCACACCGAAGACCGGGACTTGAATGCGGCAAAGAACATCCTCGACAGGGGACTCAACAAACTATCTCTTCAGGTAGGGCCGGGACGGTCCGAATCAACGCCTGTGCAGACTGTACTCCCTGCGTTCGCTCATCACTCGGGACGGATGGATGCAAAGCACGTCGTCGAAGCAGGAAGCCCCGCGGCTTGACCGCAGGGTACGTTCACTGTTGCTCCCATCCTGGTCTTGGTACCCCCGGAAGCTCGTCTGTTGCATCAAGTAACTCATTCTCAGTCGTCCAGGGGTAACACCGACCGTGTAGTTCGAAGAGACGGAAGTCGTTCAGATGTACCCAGCTGTAGGAAGGAGCCTCGATCTCTTGCTCTTGGAGTTCATCAACAAGGGTGTCAACCGTGATGTCGATATCAACTCGCTTGGCGCGTTCGACGAGTGCCTCAAGTTCTGCAGTTTTCGTCTCCTCGCCGATGTCTGTGGCTGCCATGAGTTGTGCAGCCGCAGCGAGTACATCGCGTTCATCTGTGAGATGTGCTTCAGTTTCCCAGTGGTAGGCGCGTGGGAACGCGTACGCTTTCTCAAAGTACTCGGTTTCACCGATTTTACCCAGTTCGTTGACTTCACCGCCTGCATCCTGTTCGAACACGGCGGCGACGTAATCACTAAGCGTTGCCGTGATATGGAATTTCACGCGAAACTCGGGGAGTCGTGGGATGTCGATGTCTGTGAGATCGCCGATAAGAAACGCGTATGTACCGTATCGACGGTTCAATCGATCACTGACTGTCCGTACCCGGCGGAGATACGGGTCACGATAACTTCCGAGAACGAGATATGCGGTTTGATCCCGATCGTAGATCGCGGGTGTCTCATTGTTTGCCCAGGAGAGGATCTGGACCGCTTCCGTGGACCCAACATCCAGTCCTCGTAACGCTCGCTGTACGGCTGCCATAATCTTCCCAGCATTCGGTGGAACGGATGGAGTACTCATACATCTGTGTGCGACTAACTGAGTAAAAGACGTTTCTGATTGAGTCAGTCATATCCGGATTCTATTGACTTATTTGATCCAAACCATTATACGCCCGAGAACGCTACTGTGAAGTATGAGCGATACGGCCCCTGAAGGATTCGAGGATCCGTTCGCAGAGCAGCGAAGAATGCGTGAGTTGCTCTCGCAGGAGACTCGTCACCTCATCATCCAACTGATCCTTGGTCACCAGGCTCACCTCGTGTCGCTGGCTGAGCTTGACTATATGATTCCGAAGAACGAGGCAGCGATTCTCGACCAACTCGAGACGTTACGAGAAGCAGGTATCCTCGATGTCTACGTCCACGAACCGAATGTGTCGACACGGAATTTACCCTCGAAGTTCTGGGGGCCGACTGAACATGGCGTCGAGATCCTCTACGAACACAACTTCCTCCGAGGTGTCCCGGTTGCACGTGCTGTGTACGAGGAAACGCGAAAATCTGAGCGGATAACACGTCATGAAGGCGCACCGCGACCAGCTCTTCCAGAGGCCGTTACGGAAGCCCTCGAGTTTGACGAACCCAAAGCATCTGACACACTCTGATGAGACGTTGGGCTGGTGAAGTAGTCTGAGCTGCTAAATAGGCCATCGCTATCATTCTCGAACAGAATTCTGGTGTCTAGAGGTGATCTCTAACGTGACTCCTGTCAATCGTACTAAGGCTATGGCTCTTCATTCAGGAATCGAGCTTTAGAGACAAGCAGATTCACACGTGATTCACACTACTCTTCCAGGAGATCGCGACGCCCGGATCGCACACAGGGCCAACATGGAAAGCCACCCAGTCCATCACAGTCACAGTCCGCTGGTTGGTCACTGTCGCTGTTGTCTGTATGGGTTTCAGGGTTGTTCTCGATTTGTGTCCCGCCGTCTGCAACGAGGGAGTGGTCTGTCGCCGCTTGCAGGAGTGGTGTTCGGATCGCAACGCCAACCCGATGTTTGCATGCCCCATCGTAGCGGTCGTCCACCGGGCACTCACAGGAAATGGGTATCCCATTGCGAACGGTGACGAGATATTCATGATCAGCTGGTTTTGCGTGACTCGTATTTCGAACGAGGACACCCCTCGTTGTGAGTGAACATTCAAGGGCTTCGTACTGGGCGCGCTTTGCAACTCGTTTCGTGAACGTTAGGTGGGATAGGACGTTTCTATTGGACATACTCGCTCCACGAGGCACAGCTGATGTGCCCCGCACCCCTCGGGGGCAACAAAAACACGTTTTCGACGTTGCAGCACAAGACGCTCGTAGCAAGGGTCGAAAGGAAATCAGGCCGATCAATCGAATTGGTAATGTTGTTTCTTCTAACCACAAACTCGTGGCCGGTGCCACTTCTCCCCCTTCCACTGGTTTTGAGTCGATGGCCGCCAATACAACTACCGTACTAACAAGTATGAGTATGGCCGATCGAGCAGAGCGAAGCCTACACACTCATCGTCCGTCGATGGCAGATTTCACGGGGTGGAAAGAAAATTCGGCGGAGTTTGTCGTCAATGACGGCCCATCCTGATGGGTCGAAATTAGCGCGACACGGGGATTCCTGTGGCCATCGAACCTCGAATCGATGGCTGTTCGTGTGAACACGACCGAAGAATCCCGATTTATCGATCGGATACCCACAGAAGAACTCGCTAAAGCTGCCTATATTATTCTCGAAAACGGGCTTATGATGCCTCGAGAGGACTCGTGCTATAAACAGCGAGAAAATTCGACTGGAGTCGGAGTGGCCAGAAAATCAAGCAGCGGATGAACAGAGCGATTGACCTACTCGTCGCAATTGGTGCCGTTAATGAGGAAGTGCAATTGCAGGCGAACGAGGTCAACATCGACTCTCCCCTCCTAGATAATATATACTAGAGATGTACCGTCTCGAAGAAATAATGAATAATATTCCTGTAGTAACATTCTCGATCACTATTGGTATAGTCGTTTTTATACTGTGTATACGAGTGGGTTGTGAGGATGCACATATGTGAAGCATCAAGCGGAGATGGTACATTTCTAAAGAAAATACAGCGAGAGTTCCACGGGTCAGGTGACTCGTGGGGTGAATCGCGTACGCAATCGCCACAACCGGAAGAGTTAGGGCGTCTTCGCACGGTATTCCAATTCGAGGCCACCGTTAACAACCTCTCAAAATCCGACTGCAACAAACTCGGTGAGACAGGTGGTGTCGGACGGTGAGTGAAGCCGCCGACCTTCACGGTTCGGTGAGGTCGCTGTCGGACGGAAGTGCCGATACGACCGAACACACCGAATCGGGTGTTGTCGCTTCCACGCGACCGAAAGGGAGCGCGAAGGGAATTAAATTCGCCTTCGGTAGTCGAGTCCATTTTGGACTGTCACCCAAGATGGTGAAGCCGCGGGTCACCCGACCCGTGGTACTTCACACCGCAACTCAGCCCTATCTGTAGCTCATCGAGCTTCTGCCCACTAGTGGCTCAAAAAAACAACGACGAGCGGTGTCGGACGTAGTGCTACCGTTTGAGTGCCGTGACGACGTCACCGACCGTGAACAGTCGGAGATTATCGCGCTCTGCGGCCGCTTCTTCCACGGATGGCTTGAACCCGCTCCGTGAAAACAGCGCGTACTCATGCGTTCGCTCTCCTCCGTTGGCTGGTGTCCAGCGCAGTTCTTCGACGTGATTTAGAAGATTTGAGAACGCGTCGTATCCAAGAGGCGATTGCTGGAACTTGCACTCGCCTGCGATGAGTGTCTCTTCGTTTGTGACCCCCACAACGTCGATTTCGTGTTCACCATACCACCACTGTCCCCTCTCTGAGATTGTGTACTCCGGATAGAGTGTACGAATGGCTGAACAGCAGAGATCTTCGAAGACCTGACTGACGAAGTCCGGAAGCTCTGGTTCGATTACAGCCTCGTAGGCGTCGTCTCCGAGTTCGTCGTATCGGTCACCGGTGCCGTAGACGAAGTGGAACCAGAAGCGGAAAAAGTAGTCGCGGATGCGATAGCGACTTCGCTTGCTTCGTTCTTTCTGTTCGGTCACCGGGACGTGCTGGTCGACCAATCGGAGCCGTGACAGTCGATGGAGGTATTTCGACAATTGATTGTAGTCGATGCCGGTCGTACCAGCAATCTCGTTACGGCTCGTGTTCCCGCCGGCGATAGCTTCTAATATCGAAAAGTACCGGGTCGGTTCGGTGAGTTCCATCCGGAGGACATAGTCGGGTTCGTTGTGGAGTGAACCGTGACGTGAGAGGATCGTGTGGTGAATGTTCTCTCCGAGGCTTACGTCGGGAGCGACTTCTTCGAGATAGTACGGGACGCCACCGAAGATACCCCACATGAGAACCTGTTGGTCGGACGTGTAGTTCTCGGGGAAAAATTCCATGGCAGCGTCGAACGGGAGTTCCCTGATATCCAACTTCAGTGACGAACGGCCATAGAGTGGGCTGTTCCCGAGGAGGGCTGCTTCCTCCATCATGCTGATTGAGGACCCGACGAGAACGATGGTCGCAGCCGAGTCGTCGAGTTCGTGGTCGAACATCGCCTGCAGAACGGAGGGAAGACTCTGATCCTGCTCGACGAGGTATGGAAATTCGTCGAGGACGATGGTCGCATCCTGTTCAGTGAGGTAGCCGAGAATTGCATCCCAGTCTTCACGAATCCGTGAGAGCCCGGGATACGTTTCTGATGCGGTTTCGATGAACTGCTGGAGTTGGAGGTCAGATGTTTTTTGCTTCGCTTGGTAGACGACTGCGTCATTGTCGTCTTGGAGCGAGTGCTTGACGAGTTCGGTTTTGCCGAGTCGTCGTCGCCCAAAGATGACTGCAAGCGTTGCCTCATCTGCCTCATAGAGGCTGTGAAGCCGAGAAAGTTCCTCGGTTCGGTTGACGAAGGCGGCCATATTCGTCCTAGCATCCAGCCCAATATAGTACTTCGCATGATCGTACTTTGAAGTATTGTACTTTGGAGTATCATTACTGCGAGTACAGTCGTCTTTTGGTTCATATTCAGACCATAAGAATCACTGTTTGTCGAGACGCTCACTTTTCAACGCCCCACACCCTTCAGTGGGCAAAAACCCACTTCGGGCTCATGGATATTACTGATTTCATGGTCGCGTTTTCAGCACGTCCGTGCCTCGGCTCATCGAATTTGATTTTAGATCCTCCAATACCTCCTGTCGTGGTACGTTAGTCAGTGATACGCAACTTGTCACCGACTTCGTAGAGATAGCCTCGGAGCAACAGAGTTTCAAGTAGATCATCGGCTAGCCCGTATTCCATATCGTGCGATTGTAGCACCTGCGTTGCTTGCTCATAGGTAAAATGATTCATCCGAGTCAAAGCGGTCACGGAGATGGGTGAGTGCCTCCTCTGCCATCGGTGAAAGTGACGTGGAGTTAGAGTTCCGGGGAGACATTGTAGACAGCACCAATTTAGAGTCTCCGTGAGTTAAAAATTCGCCCCTCAAACAGCCTTTCAGAATTTCTCCCTCTCCTTGAAACGTTACTCACTTGGCTTCTACTCCATTTCCGCAGCTGAGATGTCGCATTCCCGACGAAAGCGTATTATCCGTTTTGCTGGCCATGAACCATCGCATTGCCTTGCGTACTTGAGAATGATTGCAAGGCAGCAATTACGCCTGAAGGCGCGGACGGAAGCTAACAACACTGGTATAACTCCCCCTCAATAACGGACAGACTCCCTCACCCCAACCAGAATGTCACTGTGGGAATACTGGAAATGTTGTGTCATCGTGTGATGTGGCGATACCCATCACCGGCGCCAATAAAATCCTCCTACAAGAAGCGCAGATTCACATTGGATTCATGCTACTTTTCCGAAAGACTGCGCCGACCGGACCGTACACAGGGCCAACACGGAAAGCCACCAAGCCCACTACAGTCACAGTCCGCTGACTGATCTGTGTCGCTGTCGTCTGCATGGTTTTCAGGGTTGTTCTCGATCTGTACTCCACCGTCTGCGACAAGGGAGTAGTCTGTTGCTGCTTGCAAGAGTGGCGTTCGAATCGCAACCCCAACGCGGTGCTTACACGCTCCCTCGTAGCGATCATCCGCAGGACACTCACAGGCAATGGGTATCCCATCACGAATGGTGACAAGATACTCGTGGTCGGCTGGATTCGCATGACTGGTATTTCGAACACGAACACCCCTTGTTATGAGTGAAAATTCGAGGGCTTCATACTGGGCGCGCTTTGCAACTCGGCTCGTGAACGTTAGGTGGGACAGAACGTGGTTTTCACTAGACATACGATCTCCACGAGGCAGATCTGATTCGCCCCGCACCCCTCGGGGGCATAAAAAATAGGATTGCTGATCGTCCAATACGTACAATTAGCTACTCGTTTGCAGCGAATACCAGCTAGTCAGATGGCTGATGAACAACCGTTTCGAGTTCATCTAGACCTTTGAAATCACTATCTCCTGTCTGGAGGGTTTCACAGTCGGTGAGAACAGCCGTTGCGAGGTGAATTGCATCTGCATAGGACAGCTCGCGCTCCCGGCGCTGGTAGTATTTCGTGCGGAGCCGTGATGCGTATAATGCGATTTCACTCGTAACAGGAACGACATGTATCTGCTCGAAATCCTCGATCGCACTCGTCACGAGGTCTGCCGTTTCACTGCCAACCTCACGATTAAGGATATAATCGACCTCTGTCAAAGCAATCGTTGAAACGATGCCACCAGTGTCCCGAGCATCGTGAATCGTCTCTTTGGCAATGTTCGACAGTGTCCCATTGAGACCGTATTCGAGCCAGACCCACGAGTCGAGATAGATCACGCGTGTCTACTCCACTCGCGACGTTCACGCTCTAATAACTCCGCTGCGTCGAGTTCAAGCGGAGCGGCACGCTTCCGGGCAGCTTTGAGACGATCCATCGGGTCATTTGGAACGCCGATCATTCGAACTCCCCCATCCTCATCGAACCGAAAGAGGACCTTCTGCCCTTCTGTGAGCTGGAGTCGCTCTCGAACTTTCTTTGGAATGGTGATTTGTCCCTTGCTGGTGATTGTTGCTTCGTACGACATCGTCTGTTCTCCTTACAAAATATTTGTTTGTAATGCGTATACCTGTTTCGCATACCCCTGTATTATCATCTGATTACGGTCCAAACCAACATCGGCAACCACAGGAGACGCATCTCTTCGTCGTCAATCTCTCTTCGAAGAAGCACGAGTGTCTCTGTAATTCGTGAAACTTTCTCTCTGTGTTTCTATTGGTATATCTGTTTTTATACTCGGCATACGAATAGCTCGCTAGGAAACTCTTGTGTGAAAATCGACCCCAGATTGTATATTTTCAACCCTTAATTCGGTCTCTCTGTGCAATCCATATATAAGCATGTATACCTCATAGATACTGATATTGAGTTTCAATCTATGTAGCTAGTGCTGTCGGGACCACATCTCATCGCTCATGCCTCTCGGGGGCCACAAACACCCTCACGGCGGTGATTCTCAACTCGCGGTCCAGAGATCTTTAGACAGAATCTCCTGAAGAAACATAAGGCGAGTGCCTCCGGACTTGACCCTGAGACAGTTCACAGATTACCTCGCTCTCATACGTGAGCAGTCGGAGGGAATAGTAGAGACGGTAGTGAATATGAGTGTGTGCGTAACTAGCGGTGGTAGGTCGGAAGTATTTCCTCCAGAAGATTCTCAATAATTTCCCAGAGGATGAGCGATGGGGTCTCGTGTTGAAACGTCACTGGTTGATGCGTCGTTTCCTCGTCAATCGAGTACTGAAAATGTGCTCGTCCAAGATCTTCGTGATCCTCGTCCTGGTGCCACCCAGCATGGAAGCCTGTGTTCGGGTCGCTATAGTTGATACGAAACCAATCGTGCGGTGATTGGCGATACCACTCGATGATGAGTTCGGGTGCCTCTGGTCCGGTGGGTGGATCAATGCGGCTCGGATCGAAGGTTGCCTGCAATTGTTTGGCTGCAACGTCGTCTGGAATGTATTCGATCGTTATAATATGCGGAACGCGTTCGAGGACATCGCGTTTCAACTGCTCGTATAACTGTGCATTTGGATTACCACCTGGGTGTGGGGCGGACATCTGTCAGTTACTAGCCTCGGGACGGTCTGCGCTTGGAGCCAAGAAGTCCCACTCACGAATCGCAAATCCAACAATCTGGATTCGTTGTTGGAGGTACTCCCATTCTCGAGCGATTGCCCGTCGTTGATCTTCTTCAGCCGAGCTGAGGGTCTCGTCTGCAATCGTTGCTCGCAGTTGATTCGGCGACTCGACTACAAATGCCTCTTCCCAGTCCCGGATCTGGGTTTTCATCTCGGAAAGCCGATCGGTCAATTCCTCGACTGTCCGGTGGCTATCGCGAAGCCGGACGGCCTCTTGCATTGCCTGTCGACGATAGTCTGGGGAGTAGGTCGTGTGAGCACCACTCTCATCACGGCGGAGCACGCCATCATCCACGAGTCGCTCAAGGACGCGTTTGGTTGGTTCATGTGACCACTCTGCCTCCGAGGCAATCCAATTCACGGTACGGGGTTCAGACACTTGGCGAGCCACCATCCGGACACGGTCTTCACCCGTCGTCTGACGCTCCATAAAACCTGTTTCTGGTTCCTCTGAATTCTCGTCCATGTCTGTGCTTACGGGATAGCTCTTCATATAGGATGAGGATAAATCGAGCTATATCGAAACCTTACAACGAGATCGTTCTATTGAAATCGCTGTGAGATCAACGCTCACCGAACCAAATGGTGCAAATTTCACGTGCCGATACCGGTCGGTATGGATGAATATTGCTAACTACACCTCAAAGCCGATAAAAACACCCCCGATGTGTGCAGAACGGGATCTCTCGTAGCAACGGTTGATAGGAGAGCAAGTTGGTCAATCAAATCGATAAATCGCGATCCCGTTGTGGTCGCATTCCGGACACTCGCTCGTTTCGACCTCGACTGTCGTTCCACACTGTCGGCACTCAGCAATGACGGTGCTGCGCGATCGACCAGTGAGCTGAGTTAGGAGGTCTTTCATGCAAACACTGGCCTGTAAGTAGTTCGTTGGTTATCGATAGCAAAGCCACAGTCCTCACAGAACGTTTCAATCACATTGAGATGACTAGACCGTCACATTTGGGGCACTGGGAAGCTGGTTCGCTCGGAACGTCTTCGTCGAAACCAGTTGCATAGCTATTGCTGGGGATCATCAAAATCACTCCGTATCGAGACGCTAAGTCTGAAACGCTCCGCACCTTTTAGGGGCGAGAAAACTCTTTGCGGTCGATCCACACTAAAAAGTAGGAGAATGGATAAGTCGCCCTTCTCATGTAATAAGGATACTATTACTCAGTACACTGTTGTCCCCCGATACCGATCTGATTCGGCAAACAACTGTTTCGGGCGAGGATGTTACCCCCACGTCCATCGTGCATCAAGCGTGTACCGGTACACCCCGCTGATCGCAATTGCAACAGCATTCGCTAATAAATATAGCACATCACCCCAGTTCACGAGGAGAAAGAGAATACCGAGTTGAATCGGGATTGCTGTCCCACGGACGATGTTTGTTTTGAGCAATCCGATGAGGTACTCGTTGGGACCCGTATTCTGGCTCGTTTGGAACGTCCAGGCATTGTTGAGGAAATATTGCAACAGAATCGTAAGCTCGATTGCGATCACTGCGCCGAATAAGTAATTAAGTCCTGCTTTGTCGACAAACATCCATAGTAGGACGATCTGGACGCCTGCAGCGACACTCCCGACGAAAACGAACCGTCGCAACTGGGGTGTAATCGGACCGCTCTGGAGATTACGAAGGAATCCCCGAACCATCTCCTTAGACCTAAATAGTTCAGGTCGTGTAGTCCTGTCGTTTCTGGTGGGACAATGAACGTTCGATGAGCTACCTCCTGTGGAACGGCGGATCACTCGTTCATGCGCTCTCTGTTCTCACTACTTGGATGAAGAATCCCCCAGCACTGTTCAGTCAGCTATCTCAAATGGCTCTCCCTACCGAGATTGAATATCTTCGATTCTGCAAAATGTGACCTGCTTTCTTTGGACCAGATTCGAATTCGTTGCCACAGTACTCACATACGTAGCTACCTGTATTGTTGAACATATTGATTTAGCAAACGCGAAATAAATGCGCTCGCACCCCTTGGTGCGCAGATAAACTCACAGAAACTCGAGGACAGCCTCATCCTCAGGGTCGTGGCTGCGCGCACAGCGTAGCGAGCACGGAGCGGAGGGTGGGGCGGTGGGGCTGGGTTGGTTCGGCACGTAGCAAAAAAGGCCGCATTAGCTGGCTATACGTCCCACCACCGACCGCGCTCAGGGAAATGCAGGGTCGACCAGCCAGTGACGGCTACCGAAACACGCCCCTCGTACCAGTTTGTCGCGACTGACCGCAACTGCACAGTCTCGCCCTCCTCGACTATCGTCTTTTGCGATGCTCGCCACATGGTGAATTTAATGCGACCACTGTCGTCTTCGAGCAGTCCAGCCTGTTGGATTTTCGAACTTCCAGGAGTCCACAGTTGAGTAATTTGCCCCTCGATGCTCACTTCCTTGCGATTCACATTTTGCACATCCGCGATCGGAATAACTTGTCCAGGGGCCGTCCGCAATTCCTCGTACACCCCGACGACTGCACTCATCACGCTTGTTCCATCTACAACCCGTTCAGCCAATCGCCGACTGATCGCCGCTCGTGACCATCCATCCAACTTCTCCGCTAACCGCATTGCTTGCTTGTTCACCGCTGCCAACTGCTCTTGCAACAACTCCTCACGAGGATCTGCTTTTGTTGGATCACACCACGGATCCACACTCGCAGCTCGCTCCTGGAACGCACAACGCCGGTCTCGACTCACCTCGACTGCTCTTCGTCGACATTGTGCCTCCCGCTCCGAATCCTGTGATCGATCCCGCCGCTTACGGGTCCGTGTAATCTCCTTTTCTCGTGCCATCATCCGCTCTTCTGCCGCTAACGTCAGCCCACGCCCAACCCCATCTGGATGATTCGTATCCACCTTCCCTTGGATCGTCTGCTCAACCGAGGCCCGCAGCTTAGGAGTTTCCTCAACGACCTTGAACTGCTCTTTGTCACATTCAATCGCCTGTTCATCAACCGAAACTCGTTGACCGATCGTGTGTTTGCTACTCATTGGAATCACTTACATTGTGATTTCAGCTGAAGGCGCGTCCTCTACCGCGTCTTTTCCGACACTCACCTCTACATGAGTCACAATTCTGCACCGTACAACTCATCCATCTCCTGCGCGCTCGCTTGCGCCTTCGCGAGCGTCCTCTGGGCGGGAAGCGAGCGCGCGTTTTCGACGAAGACCTAACCAGCACCGCGCGGCGACCCGCCCGACGCGAGCGACCAGCACACAAGCCGGTTTCGTGTCCGTCGACCACCGGGAGACGCAACCGACAGCGTGCTTGGTGCTGGCGTCGAAACCAGATGCCCGGAACGGCCGGAGGTCGCATGCCCGGACTGGTCGGTCGCGAGCGACGCGGCGGTCTCGTGAGCAAAGCAAACGAGACGTCGGTGAGCTGTGCTCACCGGAAGGCGGAACGCGGCGAGCGGGACGGGCCGTAACGAAGCACCCGATCATCCGATTGCAATGCTGAACGAATGAACCGCCCCTGGTGGACTGCAAGGGCAAGGTCGCTCGGCCAGTCCCTGACTCCGTAAGCACCGCAAGAACGAGGAGCGCAGCGTGGATCGCGGGCTGTCGAGCGAGCGAGGGCTTGCAAGACTGGAGACTGCCAACAACACAGTGCAGTGTACCGAGCACGTGCACATGCCAAAGTCACTCTAAAAACGACCGATCTGCATTATCCAACAGTTCTCACTCTTGAAGGATCCTGAAAATCCGTCGAGACACGTTCCGGGTCGCTCACAGAACCGTTGTGTCCTAGCCCTCCGAACTCGACGAGCTGACTATCGGGAACTGAAGTGTCGACCGCACGAATACTGTCCCAAAGATACGATGGCCCGTCACTCCCGGTCAACAAGAGTACTGGAGTCGATCGTATCCGGCAGGACGTACACTTCGACGACTCGGTTCATGCGGAGGGCACTCTCGACGAAGCGAGTATCGTCGGGGCAGGCGGGCCACTCACTGCTTGAACGCGTCGTCATGTCACTCAGTGGACCGCGAAGAACCTGAAATGCCGACGAGCCGTGGCATCAGGCGAGACTCTGCACGCCGTAGAAGTTCAGAGGCAGTCGAATTCGCAACCTCCAGTTCACTCGCGACAGCATCAAGAGACGCCTGCCGCGGGACAGCATAATAGCCCATTTCGGTTGCCGTCTCGACCGCTTCTGCCTGGCGACTGGTCAAACAGCCAGTCACCGACCCTAGTCGACGGTTGAGCCGGCCAATCTCTCTGACGTCGACGCCGATATCCGACCGAGCTTCGAGCGCGTCCACCAGATCCGACAATGAGCCACTACTCCCCACGACGGTCACATCGACCCAGCCGTCTGTGCCGTACACGATCGGTGGGACGACGACGAGTTGCAGGTCGGTGAACGCCCGAGTCAATCCTCGTTCCGACTCGGTGTACTCCTGGCAGACGTACGAATAGAACCCGGTCTCGTCGAGGGGAGCAAGTTCGAACCATCGAATGGGTTCGACGGTTTCGATGCGGTCGCGATAGGCGTCGATGTCGCCGTCGATGTAGAGCAACGCGAACTGGACGGTTTCGAACGACTGATTCCACGCGTGGAGTTCTGCGCGATTCATCGCTTCTGAGTCTGCGACGAACGATTGCAGCGGGTGGCGCATCGCCGCGGGAACGTCGAGGCGAGCGTGGAGGTAGCGCATCAGCGGTTGTCGAAACGTCTCACTCGAGCCACATAAATGGGCGAGATATCTCGGGACAACGTTCGTTCCGGTCGTGGCCGATTTTTCACCTATGTGCTCGCAGCACAGTGAATTCGGTGCGTCGTCCGAGCATTCATCCAACCGTCGCGGTACCGCCCTCCCCACCGAGACGCCGCCCGGGCCAGCTGGCCTCCCGATACTCGGGAACGCCCGCTCACTCATCGGCGATACGCGGGCGTTCTTTGACGAGATGAGTACCTACGGCGACGTCGTCAGCTATCGTCTTCCGCGGATGGACTTCTGTACGGTGTTGCATCCCGACCTCATTGAGCAGATTCTGCTGGTCGATTACGCACAGTACGAAAAGTGGGGGCTCGAAGACTTCGGTGGCGAGTTCGCCCCCAATGGCGTGCTCATGACTGACGGCGACCAGTGGCGACGCCAGCGCACGATGCTTCAGGACGCCTTCACAGTCGAACGCATCCGGAGTTACGGCGAGACGATGGCCCGGTCCGCAGAGGAGTTGGTTGCCGACTGGGACGATGGCGAGGAGATTGCGCTCAATCGCGCGTTCTCGACCCTCACCCTCGACCTGTTGACCCGGTCGCTGTTCGATTTGAAACTCGACGAGAGCGGGAGTATCGTGACCGAATTTGCAAAGACCCTCAACGACCGAGGCAGTTTAGACGGCCTTTCTACGTTCGTGCCGATGTGGATTCCGACGCCGGAGAACCGCCGCTACAACCGCGTGCTCTCCGAATTTCGGTCGTTCATCGAGGGACTCATCGACGACCGTCGCGGGCGGGAAGACGAGTACGACGACCTGTTGTCGCTGTTGCTCACCGTCGAGGACGCAGACGGCAACACGATGTCGGAAACCGAGATTCGCGACCAGATGATGACGTTCCTGTTCGCCGGTCACGAGACGACGTCGCTGGCGCTGACCTACACGTTCCTTGAACTCGCGAAAAACCGGTCTGTACGCGACAAACTGGATGCAGAACACGACGCAATTCTCGGAGGGCAGACGCCCACGCTTGGCGATCTCACCGAACTCACGTACACGGAGAAAGTCATCCGCGAATCGCTTCGGCTGTACCCACCCGCGTTCATCATGTTCCGCAAGACTACTGAGGACGTCGCACTTGGAGGCTATCGCATTCCGGAGGGGACCAGAATCACGCTCCCGCAGTTTTTCGTGCACACGGACGAACGCTGGTACGACGATCCCGGAACGTTCGACCCCGACCGCTGGACGGAGGAATTCGAGGACTCGCGTCCGGATTACGCCTATTTCCCGTTCGGGGGTGGGCCGCGCCACTGTATCGGGATGCGCTTTGCCATGCTCGAACTGAAGACGATGCTGCCCACAATCGCCCAATCAGTCGAATTCGAATTGCTGTCCGACCCGAATCCTGATTTGGAGATGGCGACGACACTTCGCCCGGCCGAGGATATCCGTGCTCGCGTGAAACGACGGTGATAAACGCGGTCAGACGTATTGTTTCCGTCCTTCCTAACGGGAGTGGGAATAGTCAAAACATGAACAGGCCGGTATCAGTGATATGAATCGCAGTCATCCATCGTCGATGTCCTCGTCAACGCCTTCGATATCCGCGACTGACGCGCCCGACTCCTCGATGTCGAAGTGTTCATGGACAACGGGCTGGAGCGCTTAGAGGATAATCTCGGCGGCGAGTGGCGAAATGTCGAGATCACGCGCCATCAAGCGGTGGGTGACGGTGCCACGTTCGCGATCAACAGCATACGTGAGCGCCGTTGCAAGCCCGGCGATCCCGTGCCGGTCGATGTACGTGTCGATGTCGCCGTCAGTACCCCGGCGGGCGACTGCGTCGATAAGCGTTGGCGTGATCGTGTACTCGCGAGTACCGTCAGCGGCAGTCACTGTGAGATCGATCTTCCGGGCGACGTACCTCCGAGGCAGGTCATCGGTGGTGGCTTCGATGGCGCCGGCATCGACAAGTCGATTGACGTAGGTGTAGGCTGTCCCCTGGGCAAGGTCAAGGGCGTCCATCAATTCTTGGACGGTGGCTTCCCCCTCGCGCGCAAGATAGGCGTACAGCTGGGCGAGGGGTGGCTCTTCGAGGAGATCTGCGACCGAAAGGAAATCGCGGATAACATCGCCGTTGGCTCGGTTTGAGGTGCGTGACATAAGTGAGAGGATAATTACAGTTTACAGAGAATCAGTAAAGTGTGTTGTGGTCTACTCAGATGACAGTCGTAAGCGACACGGCGAGCGGCATGCGGCGAGCGGGGCGGGCCGGAGAGAACCACCAGTTAATCAGTGAGCACCAAATCTCAACTCTCCACTCCGGGCGGGATTGAAAGGGGCCGGGCGCTCGACGAGCGAGGCGACGAAAGCACCGCAACGCAGTGAGAAGCAGCGAGGCACAGCCGTTGAGCGTACAGGGGCGTTCGAGGCTACGACAGCCGAAAAGTCACTCACTGCATTTGTCTCTATCCAACTTAGGGAATCCTCGCACAGTAGCGCAGGGAGAACGTCAATTCAATCGAGGGGGAAAACCGCCCACCAAATTTGTTCCTTAGACTAAGTATATTATTGACACCAAAATAAAATCAGCTTACTCTGAGAATCAGATTTTCACTAGTTCAGTGGATTGCGATGTGAGTTGTCTGTGGCGAAGGTAGCCATATGCGGATAGTCTGCGATCAGCCCATCTACACCCAGCTCAAGTGGTTCTTGTGCCTCTCTCCAACTGTCGATCGTCCAAACGTTCACTTCCCGACCTTCTTCATGAGCGGTTGCTACAAGATCGCGGTCAAGAACACCAGTAGATGGATTGACTGCTTTAGCATCGAGCTCGCGAGCAATCTCCAGATTTTCCTCTTTATCACTTCCGAAAATCGGTGCCACATCGACGCTGGGGTCTACATCCTTTACTGCTCTAAGTGCGTCCGGATCAAATGAAGAGACATAGTATTCACCTGGGTATCGTGATGCAATCGGTAGTGCCCGCTCGGTAAACGCTTTCCAAGAGAGCGGATCCGATGCTTTAAATTCAAGATTCATCATGACACTTGGTCTCGTTGCAGCAAGGGTTTCAGCAAGTGTTGGAATTGTTTCACCGGAATCAAGGATTTCTGCTTGCAATACGATTTCTGAGGGAGTTTCCGCTATGAGGCCCTCTTTATCTGTGAGATCATCGAGACGTGCATCATGGAAAACAACTAGTTCTCCATCACTTGTCGCTACAACATCAATTTCGATCCGGTCTGCTTTGAAGCGCGATGCACCCTTGACAGCGGCAATCGTATTTTGTGGAAATACGTCTCTAAATCCGCGATGTGCCGCGATATGTGGGTAATGTTGTGCTTTTTTAGTATCGTTTTGCTCTTTGTGTGCAGACCCTATACCACTCACTGACGAGATACCAAGTGTCAATCCAGTGGTTCGAAGCACATTTCGTCGCGACATTCGATTTACAACACGTTTGCTATATTGTGACATCAATTAAGTCAAGGACCAGAATAACATAAATGTTTATATTAAATCAATGATTTATAAATAAGAGTATAAACTCATGAGTTTGCAATATAGCCGTATTGACATCCTTCCCGCGGTAAACGGCGAGGATTCCTCAAAGAGGATATTCCAGGCCTGTCTGTAAGCTACCACGACCTAACGACCGTGGCATTCACCATGGACTCCCACTCTAACCAACGGTGGTACGGCTCTGACGCCGTTCGCGTTCATCATCCCGGTCTTCAAGTGCGCGCCTATGGGTGCGTCTCCTTCGCCAGCGTCCTTGGGCGCGAAGCGAGCGCGCCAAAGAAAGATACACAACAAACACGCGCCGTCCCGGCCGGACCAAGTGGCCAGCAGAGTTAGTCTGCCGCCGAATAATCCGCGGTCGTTTGTCGACCACGAGCTAGCCGAACGGCAGCGCCGCGAGGCAGTAAGGGCAGTTCCGATCACCCATGGCGCGCAGGAACCGTCTGGCTAACCCGCTGGTGGTCCGAGAGAACGAACGATGGACCGGTCGAAGCGGACGGCGAGCGGGCGTACCGCCAACGAACACCAGTTGAACAAGTCCGGTTGTCTGGCTCACATCTCGAGGGGGGAGATAACTGCAGTCTCTCTATCGCACCCAAACGGTTGTATACATTGAATGCATAGTAAACACCATGGGGACGATTTCAGCACGCGTGCCAGATGATCTTGAAGCAGAACTCGAGGCATATCTTGAAGATGAGAAACTCGATCGAAGCACTGGCGTCCGAAAATTACTCACGGAAGGACTCGAAGACTGGCGACGAGAGCGAGCACTCCAGCAACTCAAAGCTGGCGAGGTAACGTTCACAAAAGCTGCCGATCGCGCCCAGATGAATGTCTGGGACTTCGCACAACTCTGTAAAGATCGGGACGTGACATGGGTCGGAGGAGGCCACCTCAAAGCCGACCTTGAGGATCTCTGATGTGGGTTTTTGATGCAACGCCGCTCATTTATCTTGCGAAAGCAGATGCACTTTCCTACCTGAGATCACTGGCTATACCTCGGTATATCCCTGAAGCCATCTATGAGGAAGTGGTCACAAAGGGGCTTGACCACGACTATCCTGATGCCCGGCGAATTGAACGAGCGGTTGATGCGAACACATTTAAAGTAGTCTCGGTAGAAGAGACACCTCTCTCTGACAGGCTTCGACGAAATCCAAACCTGAGCGACGCAGATGTTGATGTGCTCGTTCTCGCAGTAGAGCGCGATTCCATCGCAGTGATGGACGAACAGTATGGCCGTGATGTAGCAGCAACGGAAGAAATACCAACCCGGGGGACAGCATACCTCCTGTTGTCGCTCGTCAAAGAGGGCACTCTCACCACAGATGAAGCACGCAGAACGATCGATGCCATGCTAGATTCTGGATGGTACTGTGCACCGAATTTGTATGCTCAAATCATCGCGAAGCTTGATACATTGTCGTGATACTGGCGCGCTTGAACTATCGAATTGGTTCTGTCAGTATACACTGAGAGATTAGAATTAACATGCTTTCCATCGGTTATCATCTTCCCCCAATATTCCCATAACTAGCTTTGACTCCCCGACTACCCCGCTGGCGGTCCGGAAAGAAGCGAACGACGGCCTCGACCGAAACGGACGGCGAGCGGGCGTATAGAATCAACACACCAGCCCAACAAGTACAATAACTCTCGACAAACCATCCGGGCGGGATTGAAAGGGGCCGGGCGCTCAACGAGCGTGCGGGGGCTTTCGAGGTGATAACTGAACCGACTAGCAGCTGTTGGCCCACCAGAAAACATATGCCATGGCTGTGTCGACACCTAACATGGCTCCACTGACGCGTCGCTCTCTCCTCCAACAGATGGCGATTGGAGGGGGGATAGTAAGTGTGAGCGGATGCATCGCTCCGACTATCCCAGGACTTTCGAACGGGAAGGGAATTCCCAAGCCGTTCACACACGACGCATACAAAGCGAGCTACGTCCCAGACGGTCGCTGGGCAGTTGAAGGCCATGACGGGGGACGAACCAAATATACTGGGTCGACACTCCCACACGGCGATGTTGGCGTCGCGTGGCTGCGCCGTCCAGGCACGGACCCTCATGGAACGACGCCACCAATTGTCGGTCCGAATCGTGTCTATATCGGCTATACTGAATCAGCAACAGACGCTGACAATCCTGATGCCTATCTTGCTGGGTTCAATGCGAACACTGGCGACCAGCAACTCGAGAAACATCTCGACACGGGTCGAACTGTGGGGCTCGCACTGGCTGGTGACAGACTGCTTGCCGTAACCCGAAGCCCCAACTACGACCAGGCAACTCTGACGGCTCTCACACAGAATGGTGCGATCCAGTGGACCGACACGCTACCGGACGTGACTGGCTCGCCAGCAGTTATCAACGGAACGTGTTACCTAGCAACGCGAGACGAGGAGAACGCGGTGTATGCCTATTCGCTCGATGGAACCCAACAGTGGCGAACATCTATCGATGGGGAGTGCTACACGGCGACCTGTGCGGATCGCGACGGTGTCTATGTCGGATTAACCGACGGGGGTATCGCGGCGCTTGATGCGACCACTGGTGAGCAACAGTGGAGCAAACAGATCGCCACACCAGTTGAGTGTTGTCCGGACATTCAAGGCACCCCCACGGTAGCCGACGGGCGTCTATACGTCCCGGGCCTCGCTGGGGAACTCGTCGCAGCTGATACCGCCAATGGAACCGTTCTGTGGCGGACGACCATCGGCGACGAAGACGACGGCAACGCGATTCCCTCACCAGCAGTCACGGCAGACACTGCGTACGTACAGACGTATCATGGGGGGCTCGTTGCAATCGATATTGCAGACGGGTCGATTCGCTGGCGATCAGCCGAGGAGGGGGACAATCAACCCCCCGCTGTCGGTGACGGTGGTGTGGTCGTCCCACAGAATGACTCGGTTGTTGCCTACGAGACAAGTGACACTCAGGCGTGGACGATTAAAATCACAGTCCCCGACATCGGGATGGCGGGCTACGTCATGGACACAGAAGTCGCGTTGGCACACGGGATGTGTTACGTTGGGGTCGCTGATGGTCGGCTCTATGCAATTGGCACCCGCGAATAATACAAAACGCGAGTGAAACGAGTGGGAGCACGGAAGACTCACTTTGTTCGTCTTCCGGAGCGAACGTGGGCCAGCGAGACTGCATCTCGCGTGGTCGCGGGATGCCGAACGGCCGAGGGCTTTCTGTGAATCTCACTCATCGGTTTGTCTGCGGTGTCATCGATTGTGTCTGAACCTGCGATGGAAATCACGGTCTGGGGCTTTGCTTTCAGGCGTATCCGTATCATCCAGTGCCAAGCGTGCCATACTCGAATAATTCACTCGTCGACGACGATCCCACTACCTATTCGCCCCACAGAGTCGTAATCCGCTGTTCGATCTCGTCAAGGACGAGCGTCAAGACATCTCGATGATCGGTTGGCTACGACGCATCCTCGCCAAGCGTCGGCGCAGTGGGTGGTGGATGGAAATGATCTCGCGTATTGTGCGGATTCCGATGGCGATCCCAGCGACACTCCCAGGCGCTATCGGCGTGCACTTCTCGATAGTGAATTTTGAAGTCGTCGTTCGTGTACCACCGGACAGCGAGCGTCGCCTTATCCACCAACACTGGATAATACGGCTGGGCGAATGTAACGCGAAGTTCGAGATGGCCGTTCACGTCAGTGATGACTGCCTGTTCGACTTGCTGTGTGGCGATGAGCCTGGTCTGTAGAAACTCAAGGATTGGTCGGTCGATGGGCGCAGGACTGCCCCCATCGCCAGTTGGCGGTACCATTGCTATCCAGACACTTGTTCGTGGTCGGCGGTACCCGCACGTTGCTGGCGTGCTCGTTCATAGCGTGTTCTCTCTTCGCGAGCAGTCATCCAGTCGGCGAGATCACTGTACACGTCATCGATCGATCGATCAACGGTTGTCTCGACAACGGCTAGTGCATCAACGTCTGCCGGGGTCGCGGCGTCATACTCGTCTTCGTAACTTTTGATCGTTGTCGTTAATGTACGCACGTGCTGCTGGAGTTCCTCAAGCGAATGGCGTGCCGCGAGCTGATTGATGCGTCGCCACTCGAAATACGCGTCATTGCGTTCGTAGGTGACTGGATGCCCGTCGTGTTGGGTGACGATTCCGAGATCCACGAACCAACTGAGATATTTCCGGGCAGTCTTTGGGTCACAGTCGGTTCGGTCTGCAATTGCACTCGCCGTTACTGGCTCGCGTGTCTGGAGGATAGTTCCATAGATTTGTTGTTCGACATCGTCGCCGCTGAATGCGTCCTCGAAGGGGGGTGGCCCGTCGGTGGGTGAATTAGCCATATTGGGTGTTCGAGCTAGCAGGATATAGTTCTTACTTCAAGGAACTATTTCCCTTCTGATGGAGAGGGCAATTCTTCACGGGTATGCCAGAGCGCCACTCCGAACAGTAACTCTCAGTAGTGATAGATTGGTCATTTTGCATTGCACTCAATCCTTATTCACGCCTCAGTCGATTCCCCTCTCGGGACGTACTATTTGCATTCTACTAACGGTACATATTCTGATAGAAGGTAATACGCGATCAAGATTTCATGCTACTCAGGAGACGAGGTCCACTCGATTCACTCCATCGTAGCATCCGTTGATCGACCACCAGTAAACTACACGCCCTCTTCGCAAGTTATCTGTATTCTGAAAACTCATCTGAGAGAACCCACTGATCACTATCATGCCAGTACCAGCCGCCGTTTGACTGCTCATTGTTCTTCTGCACTATTGAACGCCACTCTGTTTTCAGCGTCCAGGTTGCTCGGCACACCTCTTCTAGATTGCTGATAATTCGGCGATTTACTCTGATTTCTTGTTTCGCTTGTTTTCCCCTGGTCGCGCTAGTCCCGTTCGTTCTTCGTACCCCCCTATTACTTTGGAAGATTTTGGAGGTACGCAAAGCAATATGACGGGCACAGATTTGCATATAATCGCTTAGGGCTGGTTTCCGGCCGTAAAATCCAGCCTTAGGATTGATCGCAACACTCTAAAATAATAAATGCAGCCTTACAGGCTTTCAAACTGGTGAAAATGGCACTTTATTATGTGGGAGACAATTATGTTAGCGATCCAACCTTAGGCCTGATATTTCTTGTTACTATTCCAACCTTAGGATTTGGGGGCAAAAACCGCTGAAACGGTAGAAATCATGAGAGAGAACGCCTAAATCCAGCCTTAGGATTGAGACAATTTGACGGGTCACTGTAGTACTGGGGTAACTGTCTACTTGGTTAAACAAATCCTACTCTGGCAGTCAATCGGTCGTCACACCAGCCGGATTATCGAGCTGGTCATACAGTTCCTCAGGGAACGGGAGACTGCCATAGATTGAATAGGGACACTGATCGCACCCAATACAGTACCGCTGCATATCATCATTTAAACAGTTCATTGGGAGGGGGATCTCACCGCCGATATCATTGTTGAGTTCGTACCGGATCTGGTACTCGGTCACATCGTCATCGTACCACGGCCACCGGGCGAACACCTCTTTCATATCGGTGATAAATTCGTCCGTGCTTGCGTCTTGGTACTGGGGCAGCCACCACGCCATTCGTACGAGATTATAGAGGTCTTTGCGGACGGGTTTCTTTTCTTGGAGCCGCTCGTCCATCGCCGCCAGACAAGGCAGTTCGAAGAGATCCTCAAGGTCGTCGACATGAATCGGTTGTGCGCCATCACTATACCGGGTGAGTGTATACCGATTCAACCGATCGTTTTCGACGGTGACGCTTGGATGATCTCGGTTCGTAGAGAGAATTGTTCCGAGACTACGAGGGGTCGATATGGAGTCACAGACCTGTTGTTCCCACGATCGTTCAGAGTCGTACGCCTCAAGAGCTTCGTAGAGTTCGCGTGCGGTATGTGTCTGGCCGATGCGGGCGATATCGTTGTCTGCCGCCTGAACAGCGTTGATAATCGTCCGGAGTTGCTGTTTTTGCCGACTCCAGTTCTCCCAGAGGCGATGAGTTTGCCCGCCGGCGAAAAATCGATCGATCCGCTCGGTGATCGCCGATTCATTTGCCGTCAGCCAACTGCGTTGCTCGGGTGTGAGCGCTTCTTCCTGGGCAGTAAGTAGTCGTCCAAATGCATCCTCAGCATACGACCGATACTTCCGCATGAAATCAGAGACCGGGACATACAGGTGGTTGTCTGCGACGTTGGCCCTAATCTCGCCTTGTTGGTCGTCGTCGCGATCTGTCCGTGCCAAGCATTTCCGTGAGGCAGCGACGAGTGGGATTTCAAGGTAATACCCCTCGCCAAACTCAGGGCGTGTCGTGATGTCTGTACAGACGCGCCCAGAGTGAGGGCCGTCTTCACCAGGCTCTTTCGCATAGAGAATTTCTGCGATCTCCTGGTGAAGGGTGAAATCATCATACTCGCGAATGAGCGAGCCGATATTGTTCACATAGAGTTCGCGTAGATCACCAAGGAGTGCGAGATGACGTGGTGGTGTCTCTTCGAGTTTCGGGTGATCCATGATACAGACCGCACCGAGAGTGGTAAAGACTGCAAGCATCCCCGGGTCATCAACATACGGCCGCTCTGCGGCCTTCCGACGTGTGCTTGGCGCAAATGCATCACACGTGAACCGCTCAATATCCGCGAGTAGTTTCTCGGTTTCTTGCGTATCATCAACCATCCAGCGCTGATATCCACGCTCGAATAACTGTGTTAGCTGGAACTGACCTTCATCGCGCGGTAGTGCTGCCACTCGATACGCAATATACTCGTCGTTTAGTGGTGTTGTTCGGCTCATGCTTCGAGAAAACTGGGGACGGCTTCAGTTTGGAAGTCGAAATCCGGGCTCTCGACCGGTTGAACGACCCGCGAGACATCGGCGTGCAGCGAGTATGGCAGTCGCAGTACGCGGCGGCGGTCAGCCGTGACTACCGGATCAATAGGGATCTCGTATTCTTCTAGCAGCAGGTCGTTGATCACTTCCCGACTCTGCTCGTCGTAGCGATGCTTGTGGTCAGTATCGAGCAGGTAGACGTGACATCCCTGTCCCGAGTACACGACCATCGTTTCCGTAGCTGCAAAGTCATCCTCGAAGATCTCCTTGACAGTAAATCCGTATTCAAGAGCCTGCTCGATATCCGCAAATGCATAGGGGTAGCCCTCAGGTGCGCTGTCGAGAATGCCGGCATCGCGAAGCTGGTCAGATCCGACTGGTTCCGTAGGCTCGGCGGTCGTTTCTGTCTGGGAAGTCGCTCGTTGTGCTGCAATGTCTTTTGCGTCGATATCGACGGCAAGGACCCACGGCCGCTCCCAGTGGTCAAGTGCATAATACACGGCTTTGGGTCGTGGCTCGGGCCGTTCGAGGAGATCTGGATCGGCGAGCGCGTAATCACTTCCGTGGAACGGATCGTGCCGAGCTGGATACTGGATGAACTCGACCAGTTCGTCTAGTGAGCCGAAGTGTTGTGCAATTCGATCTCCTGAGTCGCTTGTCTGCCACGTCTCCCGACGGATGAACGTTCGATCGGGTGTATTCTGCTTTCGAACGGGGTATGGCTCGCGGAATGCGAGAGCGTATTCCTTCGGCCCTTCGACAGTAATGAACGACGGCAGCGCATCTATCTGGCCTGGAAATGACTCCGTGTAGTAGGTCTGAAGCTCGTCACGAGTAGCTTCGCGCCATGTCGACGTCATCGCTCCGTGTCAACTTCCGTTTTGAGACTCCGGAACGTGTTCACCGCGGTCATGCCGGGGATTGCCGTTTGGCTGAGAGCGGCGCGAAGCGCACTGACCGTCTGTTTCTGGGTAGCGGTCAGCGAAAGATCGAGCGGACCGGTCTCGATGAGCGTGTCGATTACATCGATCGCACACGCTCGATCTTCGAAAGCCCACGCAGCGTTTGCATCGGCCTTCGCGAGCTTTTCGTAATCCGCGACCACGGCGTCCGTGTTATGACTCGTCGTTTCAACTTCGCCGACCCAACAGAGGTCGCCTGAAGCGTCAAATCCTGCAACATCGAAAACAGTCCCCGAGTCGTGCTGATAGTAGCGGTCGGTCCGGTCGACATCGTGGTACTGGACAAGCCACTGTTCAAGAAACACAACACCGGCTTTGTGCGGGGTTTTCTCGCCAAGATCACCAATTCCCGGGTTCACAACCAGTGATCGGTCGAGGAAGGTTCGCCCGGCTGGCAACACGGTGTAGTACGTCTGCCGGAAGGCGCGATGCTTCTCGAGGAACCCCTTCTGTATGAGTGTCTCTAGGTCAAGATTGGCAAACGGCTCGTCGAAATCAGCCATACTCTCGGTGAGCGAGTACTCCTCAAGCTGGTGGTTCATCGCATCGAGTGAGGACAGATATTAGAACAAAAAGCATTCTCTCAAGATACTCGGACACACCTCATACCGAGTGAGCATACTCGAATGACTAATTAGAATAATATACCAAACAAAATTACTTATAAATAGGTTTTTATTCTTTTTTGAACTTTGTAAAATAGCATGAAGACAGCAGGTTACTGATAATAATATATTAAACTATTTATAGTATAAATATACTAGTGTCATTCCAAACTATTATAAGCTATATTTCTCTCTTTTAGACCTCAACACCATCATTTGTCACTCGGTATGGGGTGTGCCTGACGTATGGCTGACGAGCCAAATAGATACTCCGTCTGACTCTGTTCTCACTCGGTACGAGGTGTGTGTCTTAGATAGTCGAGACAGTATATTTTGATGATTTCGACTCCTCTACAATCCTCAAAACAAATATTGGACATTACCTACGACAGTGAGAGTGCCCCGGAGTTTCCCTACACGGGTAAATCAGCGTACACGTCTTTTATCTGTTCTACTCTACTGAAGCAGGATGGTTGGGCGAATTACATACGATCCATGTCGCACCTGCGTGCGCACGGTTGCGTAAACGGATGTACCGACTCTCATTGTCCACCGCGAACTGCAACAGGCGACATCGGGGCGAGTGGACTGCCTAACTAACCTTCGTAGCACTTTGAACGGACGTCCACGACAGAAATGAGGGAAAGTACAAGAAGCGTGAATCCGACCTGAGTGGCTCAGAAATATCTGCATGACGTGCCCCACCGCTGTTCTCCTACAAATACGTAATCTCATGGCTAACAAACCAATTCACCAGAATCACTCTATCAAGAGTGTTGAACCATCTAAGCGTTCTCTATGAGGCATAGGGGCTATAGAGGATTTGTATCAGGCTAACATGCTTGAGCTAGCATATTATACTAACTTGTGAATTGCCCACCTTAGACGTGCTCTTATTAAATTACTACTATATTTGTCATCACTCGTTCGGATCCTTCTATGCAACCTCGAGCATATTCGGCACTGGAGTGCATTTTGACGCGACTCGAGAGTTGGGCCGGTGCCGGGAAGGTCAATTTCGTCGATGACTTCTTGATCAACGAATGATTCGGTGTCTGTGTTGACCTGGTGTTTGGTCTGTTCTATCGGCACCCATCAGACCCTACCGCGTGCGCCAACTTTCCGGGTTGCGAGCATCTCACGCTCGACGAGCTCGTTGAATTTGTTATACGCCGTTCGTCGCGAGCAGTCCAGCGCTTCCATCACATCGTTTGCGGTTAGTGGACGTCCACGGTCGATGCGTTACTCGAAGACGTCAAGTGCCGTCTTCGCAGGAAGTCGGTCAGAGTACTGACCGTGCTCATTGCGTTGGCGCTTGGGGGGCCCCTCCGTCGGCATATCTTAGTCCAATTCACACAACTGCATAAGCCTTCACACACAACTGAAGTTTGATACACGCAACTAAACAGGTAATACAGTCAACTGTACAGGTGGTGCATCCACCTAATAACCGCCATGCAGAAATAAAGATGTGCGGTTTAAAACGACTGAATTCGGCAAATAAACGGTTCGAACGAAGTGGGGTTAGCTTCGTTAATTCGGATGAAAAACCGATGGCTGTTTTACGATAAGAGCACTCTGTAAGGGGGTAAGCGTCAGTCCTCAGTTACAGCCTCGAAGCAGAGTACGATTTTTCACAAAACCGCCATAAACGGTCTGAGTCGCGAATTTGCTCAGTTTTAGAATTCAAAATAATTATCTTTTTCATTAATTATAAATACTATCCCCTATATTCTCGCTTTATGCTAAATAATACCAACCATCGCGAAATGGCGGAGAAACGACGCCGTTTGAAGATAGATGATATGCTACCAACCAGACAAGGAGAGCGACTCGAAAAGATTCGAATGACAGCATTCGCCCCCAATGGAGACGAGTGGTGATCAACAATGGCTAGTACTCTCGAAATAATATTCGCGGTGCTGCCGTTGGCAGTCATCGCTTATCTCATGATCGGACGATATTGGCCAGCAACGCGTGCGATGCCGCTTGCGTGGTTGTCTGCTGTTGTTGTGGGATTTACCAGTTGGCAGATGACACCGGAGTGGATCGCGGCTGCAACCATCAACGGGTTCATTACCGCGGCCAACATCCTCTGGATCGTTTTCGGCGCGATTCTTCTCCTGTATACGCTGAAACAGACCGGTGCGTTCGACACCATTAACGCCGGATTTACATCCATCAGCGAGGATCGACGCGTCCAGGTTGTCTTGCTTGTTTTCCTGATGGGATCGTTCATAGAGGCCGCCGCTGGATTCGGAACGCCTGCGGCGGTTGTCGGTCCGCTCTTGGTTGGTCTCGGGTTTCCACCACTTGCGGCGGTCGTCATCGCACTCACTGGAAACCTGATGGCTATCACCTTCGGTGCGGTCGGCACTCCACTCATTATCGGTTTGCAAGATGTGTTCAATACGGCAGACGTGGCGACACCTGCGGGCGCTTCGGTGCCTGCATGGGTCGCCCAGATCGGTGTTTGGGCCGCAACGTTCCACGTTGTCGTTGGAATGGTGCTACCGTTTATCGGCGTCGCGATGATGACGCGGTTTTTCGGAGAAGAACGCTCTATCAAGCCCGCACTCGAAGTGCTACCATTAACCTTGTTCGCATGGTTCACTTTCGCGGTTCCGTACTGGCTGACCGCCTATTTCCTCGGGCCAACATTCCCCGGTCTCATCGGCGCGATGAGCGGCATGGTGTTCACTGTCGGTGCACTGAAAGCCGGCTTTTTTCATCCCGACGACGAATGGGAGTTCGCACCCCAGGAGCACTGGCCAGATCACTGGATCGGTGACATCGAACCCGGCGAAACGTCCCAGCGTGAGGGTACGGTCGCCGCAGACGGTGGCGTCGTAATGAAACAGATGCCCCTTTGGAAAGCATGGACGCCGTACGCACTGTTAGCGGCACTGCTCGTGTTGACCCGCGTTTGGACCCCCCTGACGGAGTTCTTGACCAGCACACTCGTCCTTGAGTGGACAAACATTCTTGGCACCGGTCTCGACGGCGACTTCGCGCTGCTGTACCTCCCCGGTGCGGTGTTTGTTTTTGTCCATTTAGCAACAATTCCGTTGCACGGTATGAACGGACGGGAAATAAAGGACTCATGGATCGAAACGGCGGAAAAAGTCACTCCAGCAGTCATCGCGTTGCTGTTTGCGGTCGCAACGGTGCAAATCATGATCCAGTCCGGAGAAGCGGCTGGCATCGACAGTATGCTGGTCATCCTTTCGGATGCGACGGCAAACGTCGCTGGTGGCGTCTATCCGTTCTTCGCGGCACTTGTAGGTGCGTTTGGCGCGTTCCTCGCCGGATCGAACACGGTGAGTGATATTCTGTTCGGTACGTTCCAGTACAACGTCGCAGAGAACCTCGGCGTATCGCGAACAATCCTCGTCGGTGCACAGGCTGTCGGCGGCGCAATTGGCAATCTCATTGCAGTTCACAATGTCGTCGCGGCGCTCGCCGTCGTCGGCCTCGTCGGTCAGGAAGGGCGAGTCATTCGACTCGAACTCATTCCACTGGCGTACTATGCGAGTATGACTGGACTACTGACGATGTTGTTCGTCTACGTGATTTTCCCGGGCGTCTTCTGAAGACGCCGGGGTACCGGTTCGAGAATCACGAAGAACGTCGACGGAAGCGTAGACTAGTTATCCAAATAATATTCACTATACGTTTCACGACAATCGATAACAAACACACGGTGAACAAAAAACCCCACCAACGATCCGAAGACGAAATACGACTATCAGAGTAACGACGTTGCGCGACCCGGGTTGGCGATGTCGACAACGGGTCCGAAACGCTGTTAGATACTCGATGAACCCATTGAAAGATCGCTTGATGTGACCGTTTCACGCCGAGGAGCGCGAGAATCGCTTTTGTTTCTCTGAGTGAACAGCCGGTCGCGTGGAGCCGGACGGCGAACGCCCTAGCGGGCGTCGCCGACCGCTCACGCTCCCACTATTCGAGCGTAGCCGTCTCTAAACTCTCTTTGAGCAGGTTTGAGAGTAGCATGAACAACTAGCTCTTCGACCTGCTCGTCCTTATCTAGACAGCGCCCCTTAGAATATATGTATCCGGAGCGGATTGATAACGGTCAATTATATCCAGGGCTAGACCGACTCGTTGAGAAAGGACTAATCACAAAACGGGCAAAGCCGAGTGATAAGCGACGGGAAGAGTATGCCCTGACGGGACAGGAAAAATGGACTGTCAATGAGTACGCTCGCTTTATTCAGGATATAGCCGATTAGATGGAGAGGTCGACTTCATAAGTAGCATTTCCCACAGTTGATTTTGTGTTCGCAAATCATCATTCATAAATATAAAGCATCAGAATTATAAAGAAGATGTTATATTTGGTTTTTTAGCGAGCGCCAACAGCGCGAACGAGAAAGGGATAGTGCCTCAATTTAGCTGAATGCAGGCGCTAAGCCCCCGCCCTCAAGGAACAACGCAGGGCAAAGCCCGAGTAGCGCAGTAGGGCGGGGATACAGTGCCGTCATCATCTGTTCGCACACAGTTCTGTTGTAGACTCACAGGCCCACGCACTCGCAACGTTTTTGCGTTAGGATGTCGTATTATTGAGTAAACCCAATAGAATACGACCTCGATTCAGGTTCGCACTCGACGTATTCGCTCCACTATCACCTGATACTCACTACAAAGTATCGGCGCGGAGTGTTAACCGAGGAGCGAACCCAATTCATTCACGAGGCCATCAGCGGGTTCGCGGACAACTACGGTGTCGAACTGACGAACCTCGACGGCGAGGACGACCACGTACACATCCTGTTCCGAACGAAACCAACCACAGACCTCGTGAAGTTCATCAACACGGTCAAGGGCGCGACTGCCCGCCGTATCCGCAACGAGTATGCGGACGAACTGAAGATCGAACTGTGGGGCGACTCGTTCTGGAACGACTCGTACTGCCTCATTTCAACGGGGCAGGTGTCGCTGGATGTGTTGAAGCAGTACGTCGAGAACCAACGCGAGTAGCGCCATGTACTACGCCTACAAGTACCGCCTCAAGCCGTCCGACGCCCACCGAGAGGAGTTGGACCGCCACCGCGATATTTGTCGGCAACTATACAACCACACGCTCTACCGCCTCAACGAGTACCAAGACGAACACGGTGAATTGCCGTCCATGACCACGCTACGGTCGGAACTCCCCAACCTCAAGCAGTGGTGGGACGGCCTCGCGGACGTGTACTCGAAGGTTCTCCAAACCGTCATAGAACGCCTGTTCGACAACCTCAAAGGACTCTCCAAACTCAAGCAAAACGGCTACGGCGTCGGGCAACTCACGTGGAAGCCGCCACGGGAATTCCGCAGTTTCACGTACAGTCAATCTGGCTTCAAGCTCGACAAGAAGAGCGGTCAGACTGTCCTGTCACTCTCGAAACTCGCGGACATCCCGATACGGCTCCACCGACCCATCCCCGACGACGCCAAACTCAAGCAAGTCACGGTTAAGAAGGAACCGACAGGCGAGTGGTTCGCCACGTTCGGCGTCCAAATGAACCATGAACCACCCGAACCGCCCGAGAATCCCGAGGAGTGCGTCGGTATCGACGTGGGAATTCTCACGTACGCTCATGATACCGACGGAACTGCTGTCGAATCACTCGACCTCTCCGACGAACGGGAGCGACTGGAGCGTGAGCAACGGAAGCTCTCGCGGAAACAGCACGGGTCGAACAACTACGAGAAGCAACGACGGCGCGTTGCGGAGTGTCATGTCGACCTCCGCCGGAAGCGCCGCGACTTCTTGCACAAGCTCTCGAACTACTACGCTCGGGAGTACGACCTCGTGGCGGTCGAAGACCTAAACGTGAAGGGGATGATGGAGTCACCGTCGAACAGCCGCAATACGGCGTCTGCCGCGTGGCGAACATTCCTTTCGTTGCTCGAATACAAGTGCGAGCGGGAGGGGACACACTTCGTGGCAGTCAACCCGAAAGGGACGACCAAGGAGTGTGCGGCGTGCGGCGTTTCGACGGAGAAGCCGTTGTGGGTCCGTGAACATTCCTGTCCTGCCTGCGGATTTGAGGCGGACAGGGACGCGAACGCGGCGTGGAACATTCTTTCTCGTGCGCTCGAAGATGTAGGAGTGGGATACTCCGAATCAACGCCTGTGGAGACCGCGCTCCCTGTGGGTACACCTGTATCTGCAAAGCGCGTCGTGGAAGCAGGAAGCCGTACCCTCAAGGAGCGAACGGCGTCAGCCGTGAGCGAGTAGGGTAGGGTAGTTCACATTCAGCAGAGAGTGAAAAACGCGGAGAAGCACTTCGAGCAATTGCGAAGAAACTCAATAGCCTCTCGCATAAGTCCGACACAGCATACCCACCAGGAGCAGACCCAACTACTGAACCCTCGAAAAAGTTCGTAGATGGGTATCAACTCGGACTATTCGTCGCCGCAGAATCCAGTTTGGATATTCTTCGAGATGACTATGAACTATTCAATAATAACGAGCTGGATGCAATGATCGAGAATGATGACTGATTGAGTCGAATTCAACGGACGAAAACCAGTTCTCTCTAACGACTAGACCTCCTGTTGTCAATATATCGAAGGGTACCCTCCGCGAGGGGCAAACTCGACGCGAAGCGATTACTTTCAAGGTTATTTTTGAAGTCTTATATAGAGAATCAAATTTAATATTCTTGACTACTATTCTTTCGTAGTGGCCTGTGCTAGTAACTAAGACCGCTGCTATCGCCCATTCATCATTTAAGAAGATAAATGATATGAGATATCATATACCGCCCAAGGGTTATCCCTAACGCATTCCTTTAGAGAGAATATGCGAACCACCGTTGATTCACCACCGGAACCGTCTCTACGCACTGCACCTGTCGGTTCCGATGTCATTGTCAGCACTATAATTCGGGCAATTACTGAAGTTCATGGCTCTGCGCCCGCAACTCCTCTCTACGAAGCGATCGATCCTGATGCACTCGAAAGCCTGTATCAGCATGGCTCACCAACAGTGAGGTTTGAATATATCGGGTACCATATCACGATTCATCCTGATCAAACAATCACTGTTTCGGACATGAACTCATAGAACGGTAGACTAATTAATCAATTATTGTCATTAGCTTCCAACACCTACCACAAGACATTTAATGTTGTATGCTAAACTGTGGCATGTGGTGAGGTCGCTCTGACAATCTGAATTACCCCGCCACGTCCTTTCCCAAACGTGTTGAAGTAATGACTGACATTTTTGTCTAGAAGGCCAATGAATTGGTCAGAACTCTATTTCAATTAATTTAAGCATATTGCCATTAACTGACTCGTGGAGTGGAACGACGATATGTGTCCACTGCCGAGCGTCAAACTGCTTTGACAGCCTCCTTGCGCTCAAGCACGAGGATTTGTTCATACGATGCTGCTAGACGACTACGCAAGGTATCCATACTAGATTTATCTAATTTCTATATTTAATATATGGAAATAAGTCGGTGTTACCGACTGGATAACGTATTTTCAAAGACCGCTTCCTATTCGACGCGTGTTATTCCTTTTTGAGTTGAGAGCGCAGATAGGCGCCAAGACCAGCGAGACCACCAATTGTAGTAAGCACTCCAAAGCCAGGTTGGCCATCCGAAGTCGTGGTAGTTGTTGTTTCTGTCGTTCCGATGATTGACTCTGTCGTGGTCGTCTTACTCATTTCCGTAGTTGTTTCATTTATTTTCGTAGTTGTTTCATTCATTCCCGTAGTCGTTGACGTGGTCTGCGTCGTCGATTGATTGGGGGCAGATGTCGAAGTTGTTGTTTTTGCAGTGGTTTTACTCGGTTTGCTGTCTGTTGTAGTAGTTTCTGCAGACGTGGTTTTCGTAGTGGATTCACCGGGTTGGCTATCTGTTGTGGTCGTTTGATTGTTGGAGCCAAGGATATGGAAATCAGCGTATTCAGTATACATCCAATCGAGAGTTGACCCCATTGGGTATGTGGTTGCGTACACCCGTCCGTCCGCAATGACCGGTGATTTGGCGGCGGGACCATACTCATCAAAGTCCCAACTGCCGAATGAGTATTTCCACTTTTGTTCGCCGGATGCTGTATCTATGGCAACAACAAGTGCATCCCCATCATCTTGAGCGAGCGTCGTCCTTCCAGCAACATAGAGAGTGTTATTACCAACTGAAGGAGCATTGGTGAGTTCCGCGTCAATCTCATGCTTCCATGCTTGTTTCCCTGTTTGTGCGTCGAGCGCCTGGACTGAATTTCCAGCGCAGAAAAAGACATGTTCGTTGGCAACTGCGAGTGTCGCATTCCACCATGAATTTTGTAAATTCGGTGAGTACGACCACTGAACGCTTCCATCAGTCACTGCCCGTGCCTTAATAGCAGGTTTGCCACCATTTCCATTGTGAACACTATATACGGTGCCGTTCATTATCGTTTGAAGTTTGTCTTTGGCTCCAGAGACGTCCCATAAGACAGACCCATCGTTAGCGTTCAACGCAACACCTTCCCCACAGAAGAGTTTTCCATCGGCGTAACACGCACTGCTGTTGATCCCATTGGTCGTCCAAATAACTTCGCCCGTATTAGGGTTAAGTTGTGAGACGCCGCCGGAGGTACTAACAAACAGTTGACCGTCTGCAAACAATGGATCAGAGATATTAGCCGGTGTCGATTTGCGCCATTTTACTTCCCCGCTCGTACTATCGAGGGCAAAGAATCCAGTTGAGTTAGCGTCCTCAGAACCATAGGTACCGAAGTAAATCGTGTCATTGCCGAGCGTTGGCGTCCCTGGACGGGAGATATTATCGTGTTTCCACACTGTAGCCTTCTTTTTGATGTCATAGGCAGCAACATAGCCATTGCTAGAAGAGGGAGACTGAACCGTCGACACAGCCAGGTATACAATCCCATTGTCGATAATCGGTTCAGTAGTGTGCATTCCACCGTCCATGTCGAATGACCATTCTGTAGTCACATTCGAACTCGGACCATTATCGGTGGTCGCCCCAGTTCGACCAGCATTCCCACGAGAGGTCGTCCATGAGTTGCTAGTTCCATTCGCACCGTTCACAGAGGGTGCAAATTGAGTTCCTACCGCAAGAGTCGCACCAAGAATTCCAGTTGACTTTAAAAATCCTCGACGATTTGTTTTATTCATACTTATTGTCTATATCATGTATTAATAAGCTTTGTGACGAAAAACCTAAACGGAGAATATAAATTGGAAACATTACAATTTGTAATTCTGCGATATAAATGACAAAAGTTCGGAGACACTATTCACACTAATAGTTAGCTGCTTAGGAGCGAGCGTATGTGAAACCTTGGGGGCAAGCCCCGAAGCTTCCTGCTTCGGCGTCAGAACTTCCATCTCAAAAGACAGGAGGGTTCCAAACTCTATAGGCGTTCTCCCGCGCTGGGACGATTCGGCCCATTCCCTACCGATCTGGTTCGATGGGTGTTTGTGTAACATTCATACTTGCGTCCAATTGGGGCACGCGGCTCATCATACTCAAAGAAATAACCAGTTGAACGAGAAAGCATATGCGATTCGCTCTCCGAAGTCAAGCCTCGAGGCACTCTTGCTGTATTAATTGTAGATCACGGAGCATACACATGGGGACAGTAGCTGTCCACTAACTAATCCCCACATGACCGAGCATACATGACTATTTGACGGCTCGGCGTTAATTACGTGATGCTGCCTGCTTATATGACTTCTGCTTCCAGCAATGTAATTGCGTACCTTAAAATTGGTTTTATACTTTCATTTTGAAGAAAATTCTAGAATCGAACCGGATGTTCAGTAAGGTTGTTAACACACCGAAGCCTGATTTACCATGATAGAGACCGATAACGCATACCTCCGTCTTCAGGCGGAGGTCGAGCGATAGGCATATCCCGACGGCCTGAAATCCCATGGTGGGATTCCCGCGACTTGAGGCGCGGGAGGAGGTCAAGTACGATAGCCAGACACTGAATCAGTGTCGTTAAATAACGATAAACCATTGATCGATATAATGCCCTCTGAATCGAAAACATCGACTCCTTTTAATGAATGTGAAAAGTGTGGAAAATTCGTCGTAAACCTTGGTGGACATAGATGCCGAGATGTCAATACGGCAAAGAATACGTATCCCTCCAGAGAAGAACGCAAACAACGTGCAGCCGAGGACGACCGCTGTGATGATGAGTTAGTTGCAGTTCTCCGAAGTAATGATTCGTATGCATATCATGAAATTATTGATGGGGCAATCATCTGTCATAGTAGCGAGACAAATCGCACAGTCTCGACAATATCTCGAGGCGAAGCAAAAGGACGGGGTCTCCAGCCATGTGGAAATTGTGAACGATGGAAATGATGCTATAACATACTTTAGGAAAACCGGAAATACGCCTACTTAGTTTAACTACATACATATGATACTGAGTTCTATATGTTGAATACGGTCTCTCAAAATCTAATAGATCGGATGAATATCTAACAGAAAATTTTAATCCTATGAGTTATTCTTGGGATTCAATGCGAACCTTACTCCAAACACCAATCCAATCTGAATCTGTTTGCTGAGGTTCATTGTCTTGAACAAACCAAAAAAGTCTTTATTTCCCACTCCGAGTATCCGTGACAAGGATGGTTAATAGTTCAGTCACAACTACGGTAACACAGTCATTGGAGAGATAATCATGCCATTTTCACGCATTCAAGGTCGTTTCCCAACGAATATAAGTGATGTCAGAGCAACCGGACGGACAATTAGACTTGTTCTTTCGATTCCTCAATATGCCGTTCTTTTCTTAGCTTCATTTTTCGTTGGACTGTCGGTTTTTGTCCTCTCACAAAATATTGAACTCGTTCAGACTACTGTCTTTGGCGGCTATATGACGTTAGAGCAACAATTTTCAGTGCTAATTCACTTGTATCCGATTATTGGCACGGCCTTTTCCCCAGTAAAGGAGGCTTTTCTCATCGCAAGCTCTGGTCTATTTGGTGTTAACTTTGCGATGGTTGTGTATCACTTCCGCGAAAATCAGGTGAACATTCAGGGCGGAACCGGTAGTGCGATTGGCGTGATTTTTGGAACTCTTGGTGCTGGATGTGCAGCTTGTGGATCTGTCGTTCTTACTGGGCTCCTTTCTTTTGTTGGCGCAACAAGCCTACTTACCGTTCTTCCGTTTGATGGACTCTCGTTTTCCGCACTTGCCCTTGTTGTTTTCTTCTTCTCCATCTATTGGCTGGCAGATGGAATGCGTAACAGCACAATCAATGGTTGTCCAGTAGACATCTGATAAAAATATTCATTATATAATAGTATCTATAAATATAGGTTGCATTGGAATATTAAGCCAAAAATCTGCCAATTTGTCACTATCATCTTCATTCTTACCTCTTCCAATCGTAAACTTAATAAAGATACCCTTTATTCCACTACATAATACGGGATGGATAATTTCGTATTAATATTAAAGTCATGAAATCAGACAAGAGTAGCTCTAGGGAATCGTACAGTACAGAAAACGATAGCCAGACGGGCTCTATTTCGGATCAATCCCGTCGATCCTTTTTGACAAAGTCCGCTGGCATTGCTGCATTCTCTACCCTTGGTGTTTCACAAGTTGGCAAAGTATTGGGAGATGACGGTGAGTTTTGCCCAATAAGACAGTCTCATTCAAAGGATACAATTCTTAAAGGAACAAAAGAAGAAGTCAAAGTACATACAACAGAGTCTCGTATTCCGGGACCGACTGCTGTTGTAGTTGGTGGAATCCAGGGAATCGAACCAGCGACCTGGAAAACGGCAAACGCAGTTCATGACTGGTCAATTGATTCTGGGAAATTGGTTGTACTTCCAGAAGTAAACCCGGTTGCGATTCGAAATAACACATATGTGAATGAAAATGGCGATCTAAATGACCAGTTCCCACCTGGGAAAACACCAACAACAAAACTCGCACGAGCATTGTGGCAAACTATCGAGGATATTGATCCAGATGTCTTCATCAGTCTTCACAGTTCTCAAGGGATTCTATGGGAACGTGAAGGTCCATCAGGTTTTGGACAAGCAATTTATCCAACGTATGTTGATGGAGCACGAGAGGATGCTCGTCGCACGGTTAAAAACATGAATCAGCGATTCGATGAATATCGATCATTGTATGACTTTAAGGTTGGAAACACACTGTATGGAGTCCGCCCGCTTCTGTCTCACAAAGTCGCGGCTGATCTTCAGATTCCTGGATTCCTTATTGAAACAACTCGATACGGAACGGAACTTGAAACGCGAGTCCGATGGGAGAAAGCGATCGTAGCTAATCTTCTCAAACAGAACGGAATGGACACCAAGCGGTGATTTCCTCCTCACGCTGAAACGCGACGACTTTCTACCCCGCTTGGATAGTGAACTACCTCGCCTGCTCGGCCCAACGGCCTCGGTGAGGAAGAGACCTTAGCTAAATGCAGGCGCTAAGCCCCCTTCCTCAGCGAGCGCCCAAGGCGCGAGCAGGGAGGGGATACAGCGCCGTTATCATCTGTTCGTTTACTGTTCTATTGCAGGCCCACAGGCCCGTGCAATCGGTGTGTTTATAGTGCATAGAGTGCAATGTGTGCATAAAGTGAAGCGGAAGACTATCACCATCCGGGAAGACCAAGACGAGTGGATTGAGGAGCAACACCTCAACCTCTCATCGTTCATTCGCGAGAAGATCGACGAACTCATTGAGGAGCGCGAATAGTCAATGCGCACCACCTACAGATATCCACTCAGCCCAACCGACAAACAGCGTTCGGTCATGGATTCTCACCGCGATATCTGTAGGCAACTGTACAACCACGGACTCTATCGCTTTGAACAAATCCCCGAATCAAGTGGGACTCTCAAGCAACGTGTACGATCGGTTCGTGACGAGATTCCAGATCTCAAGAAGTGGTGGACCGCACTCACCGACGTCTATTCGACGGTGCTTCAGACAGCCGTCATGCGGATCACAGACAGCATTAAAGCACTCGGACGGCTCAAAGAAGAGGGATTCAAAGTCGGTTCGCTGAATTGGAAGCGCCCACGCGATTTTCGATCATTCACTTACACACAGTCTGGCTTCAAGCTCGACAAGAAGAGCGGTCAGACTGTGCTCCACCTTTCGAAAATCGGCGATGTGCCCATCCAGATGCACCGAGAGATCCCCGACGAAGCAACGATAAAACAGGTTCATTTGAAGAAAGAGCCAACCGGCGAGTGGTTCGCCAGTTTCAGTGTTAACGTAGATCGAGAGCTCCCAAAGAAACCCGAGACGCTCGAGACCGTTGTCGGCATTGATGTCGGAATTCTCAAGTACGCTCACGACACCGACGGAACTGCCGTCGAATCACTCGACCTCTCGGACGAACGAGAGCGGTTGGAACGCGAGCAACGAAAACTCTCGCGGAAACAACACGGCTCGAACAACTACGAGAAGCAACGACGGCGAGTCGCAGAGTGTCACGCCGACCTCCGCCGGAAGCGCCGTGACTTCTTGCACAAGCTCTCGAACTACTACGCGAAAGAGTACGACTTCGTAGCTGTTGAAGACCTGAACGTCGCGGGAATGATGCAGTTCGATTCAAATTCACGCAACCGAGCGTCCGCTGCATGGCGAACGTTTCTCCGGATGCTCGAATACAAATGTGAACGCGAAGGAACGCACTACATTCCGGTCAACCCACGAGGAACCACGAAAGAATGCGCGGCGTGTGGTGTGTCGTCTGACAAACCGCTATGGGTGCGCGAACACTCATGCCCGTCGTGTGGATTCACGGCGGATAGGGACTGGAACGCGGCGTATAATATTCTCGTTCGCGGGTTGAAGAAAACGGATATAGGAGCGGGATGCTCCGAATCAACGCCTGTGGAGACTGCACTTCCTACGGGAACCACTTCGGTTCCTGCAAAGCGCGTCTTGGAAGCAGGAAGCCCCGTCCTCACCGCGCGAAGCGCGTAGGGCGGGGTAGGTCACGTGAGACAAACTATCTCAAGCCAATATCTGTGGAGACTGTGCTCTCTGAGCACACGATCGTCTTTACGAGGTGTATCATCAAAACAGGAATCTTTGTCCTCAATGTGCAACGCGCATAGATGGGAGTAGTTCACAACCCGAGTACGTTCTTGAATATACTATAGCTCTGTCTCCCTACAATATCTGTAACATATTCATCCGAGCGGAATGCAAAAAATGTCGGGGTTCCACGCACATCTGCCTTCCCTCCAATACTCAAATCTTCTTGAATTTGTGCTTTTTGTGCTTTTGATTGTGCATCACGAACAACCGCTTGTCCACTTATTGATGTATTTTTATTAATATATTGTTCTGTTTTTGAAAACACATTGTTGGTAGTGAATGAGTCTTGGTTATCGAAATAAAATTCTTTTAAATCCCAGAATGACTTCTCGTCCCGGCCATATGTGGCTTCAAGGGCATAGGTTGCTCGTACTCCCCATTCTTCGAGGACTGGGTACGATCGATACACAAGTGAGAGTTTTCCGGCGTCAACGTAATTGCGCTTAAGTTTTGGATACGTCTTTTGCTCAAAATGCAAACAATTTGGACAGGAAGGATCGTCAAAGATGATCAACGTTGCGTCTGCACTGAACGGAGTTGGTCCACGCGTTGGTTCATCAAAAATACCACTTGTAGAGGGATGATCGGGAGTGGAGCGTGGAGTTGTAGTCTCGGTTGTCGTGGATTGGGTTGGTGTAGTAGTTTCTGGCGTCGATGTAGGTTCTTCCGTTTCAGAGTTTGTTGTCTGTGTGCGTGTCGTCTCTGTTACTGATGTTCTATCTGATGTTGTTATTTGTGCTGTCGTTGTCGACGAGTTGCGTGTGGTGCTCGTATTGTTAGACTCATCCGATTGCGAAGTACAGCCAGCGAGTAAGAGACCTATCGGGACGGTTTTTGTGAGGAGGGTTCGTCGATTCATGTTTTCTACCTTTCTTATTTTCACAGTCGGACTATTTATGACTGTTGACCGAAGTTCTGCATATAATGCAAATACATTCAATAGGTTATGCTATTAGTGTGGAGTAGAAAATTAGTAGAAGTTCTAGTATATAACTTCATTTTTGCCATGTCACCCAATCTTAACTACCAATTAATCTCAACTGATCTGCCTCGCTTATAGTTGAGAAAAGCAAAACTGTTGTGCAAAGGTTCAAAATCCCGCAATTCAGCAAACGATTAACCGGGTCTATATTGCGGGGTGAATAGGCTAATAGCGATGTCAGAGCGAAACACTTCGCGGAGAACGTTTTTGAAAACAACCGGTGTTGTAGCAGCAGTCGGCCTTGGCAGTACGATTCCCGCTAGTGCGGCAGAGATCTCTAATGCGCCAGTTCCAGACGATACAGACGCACTCACGTATGCGACAATGGGGACGGACAAGGATAATCCGACCGCAAAACTTTACGGCAACTTCAAATGCCCCTATACACAGGAATTTGTTCGCGGGGGCAATCTCGAAGCGGTATTGAACGAGTATGTCGCCTCTGGTGATCTCAACATTCAGTTCCGGGCGCTTGCATACCAGCCACCAGGAACATCCTCCCATGGAACCTCGACCCACTACATTTCCGACAGTGACCCCCTGATTTCGGAAGCTGCCATGGGTGTCTGGGACGTTTCGCCAGGCGATTACTGGCAGTTCTTCAATTACATGTTCTCAGATCTCATCTCTGGGAACGTCTCGTTCAGTGAGATGGAAAGCAGAATGCAGTCGACGAGTGTGTCTGATCGCAGTACGATCATCGACCGCGCTTCGTCTGGTACATACGATAACGAGGTTGAGCAAAACCGCTATTCGGCGGGCGACTATGGTGTTACCTTCACTCCAACACTCGTTCTCGACGGCGAAACAATCCCGCCACATCACGATACTAACGAACTCCTCGAGTGGATCGGTAGTCGAATCTCGAGTTCGTCTACCTCGTCTGATACCGAGGAAGACACCGACTCATCTGATGACGAAAGCAATAGTGAGTCGTCTAGTGATGAGAACAATAACGACTCATCCAGCGACGAATCCAATAACGATAACAGCTCGGTGGACTCGTCCGACAGTGATGCGAGCGAAGATGCCTCGTCATCAGATTCTTCATCTTCGGATTCTTCGTCTTCGGATTCTTCGTCTTCGGATTCTTCGTCTTCGGAAGGGTCGGAGTCCGCTGACTCGAATTCCAGTAGTGGCTCGTCGTCCAGCAGCGACGACAGGAGTAGTGAAGATCAGTCATCAAGTTCTTCGCCATCTGAAGACACGAGTGCTTCCGATAACACTTCGTCCAATAGCGAGACAGACAGCGACTCTGAACAGTCGGCTGATAACTCAGGGAGTCAATCGATCTCTATCGGTGAGTTCTGCCGAATGTTCTTGAAATAACTCCTTTTCACTGCTTACCTCGCATTGGATGTTGGAATACGCCACTGATGTCTTGTTTAGACTCTGATTTGTTACCCTTGTTCATGAGTATAAATCATACAGAATGAAGAGTACCAAATATTCTCAATTAATAATTAGTGATAGATAAATCAAGACAATAAAGTTAGTTGATGCAAACAATACGACGAGACGACCGTGGGTCGTCTCACAGAGACGAAAAACTAGTCCTACCATCATTGGTCCCCGTTTTCTCGAATATTTTTGTATCCGCTTTGCATTTCAATTTGAAATTTGCGAATGAAAGCAGCCCGCAGAATTGATAATTCAGCTATATGTTCGATCAATACCTTGCCGACGAAGTAGATGTCGTACAATGTTTAGGTGCCAGTTGACGCGCTGTTTTACGTCAGTGCCATACTTTGTGGGCTCGATGAGTGATCCTGGAATTCGCAGATCTGCCGATACTTTGTGGAGAAGAAGTGGTCGGCTACCATCAAGGATGTTACCTCGTTTGAACTCATAATAATCAGGAAATGAATCTGGCATGTGGTAGTGATTAAGATAGGCTGCAGTTTGGGCAGCATCCTCACTCGATCCTTCTGAAAGAGTTGGATAGATAGCCTGTCCAACGCCCTTTGGTCCTTCATTTTCCCACAAGATACCCTTAGACGCATGAAGCGCTAACACCGTATCCGGATTGTGGCGATCAATACTGTTCCAGATCGCGCGTGCGAGCGGAGTTGTCGGTTTTTTGCCAGATGGGAATTGCCGATTGAGGTTCCCGTTGTTATTCACATATGTTTTACGCTCAATGGCTACCGGATTTGCTCGCGGCAATACAACGAGTTTTCCTTGGTCTATTGACCAGTTTGTGATACTATCCGCTGCATAATAGCCGCTCACCTCATTTCCATGGAACCCGCCAGTGACGTATGCAGTCGGTCCTGTTTTTCCTGATTCGATTACATGCACGTCAGTTTCGTCTTTGGTTCCCTCGCGAATAGGATATGTCCAACGTGACTCCGCAGCGGTCACTCCGATCCCAGTTTTAACTGCTGAGAGGGTTGTGAGTGCTCCTACTGACTTTGATAGGAATTGCCGGCGAGAGCTAGTTGATTCGTTTTTAATATTATCTCTACTATCTTTAGTTCTGTTGTCCAGCATCGGAGAAAATAGGACAACCTGCGAAAATATACTATTTTCGATGGTTGAAGATAGAATTTATAATTAGGTTCTGATTGAATTGTAGTAGGGATAAGTTTATTGATCACTTGTTTTGCTTGCTATCTTAATGCAGGGAGTTACGACGGTCAACTACTGTCCAGTATAGGTTAGAATTGCTAATAAACCTAAATTAATTATAGTAAACTGAATTTGTATAGTAGATAAGTTATTCTGTGATACGCAATTCGTCGTTTACCTCATACAGATAATCGTGAAGCAACAAGTCCCAAATAAATCATGAGCGAAAAGCTGTTCTATATCGTGTGATCGCAAAACTTGAACCGCCTTATTATAAGAAAATGATTTATCTGAATTTAACTATTCAACTAATTAAGAATTGGCGTCAACCCTTCGAGGTTATACCCCGATGCACTTGGCCTGCTCCGCTGGTAGATATAAGTAGTAACTCTCGATAAACTATCAATTCAGTCCAGCCCAATGGCGGAGTTCGATACGATCGAATATCTGACGTGCTGTTGTGAGGGCTAACAAACCGGGATAGTCTGTTTCAAGCTTCGCATAGATCATAGACAAAAATTTTCTTCCATCCATCGTCTCACGCTGTCGCAAATACGACTGCTGGTTAAGAGTCACCTGCTCAAGTTGGTCCCGAATTATCTGAAGTCGATTACTCCGGTCATCAAATGTATAGTGACCTCGTTCAATCAAAGCTAGCTCGTCGCCGATCTCGTCGAGTGAACACTGTAACTCCTTGAATTGTTGTTGTTCTGCCATAAGCACTTCGAGTGTTTGTTGGCGGGTTTCTATGGCCTCTTCACTCGCAGTATGAAGCTGGTTCCAAAGTAGTGGCGACCACGTTGTTGGACCTCCCTCGAGTCCGGTTGCTACGTCGGGGCCAAACTCATTCTCTATACTTTCGAGGGCAGTTTCCTCATTGTACGCGTCTTCCCAATGATCAACAGCCAAAACCGTTTCTTGATACGCAGTTTTGACGGCTTCATGTGGGGAATGGGTGGGTGATTCCTGGGTTCGGAATGTATCGGTTAGTGTTCCACCGTCAGCTCTATATGGCTGCTCTGGTATCTCGTTGAGTCGATTGAGAAAGTCCTCGAGGGCACTGATTTCGAGCTGGAGTTTAGATTCTTCTTCAGCAAGATGGCTCTGTGCGCTAGGAAGCACTGTCCGATCAACTAATCGATTTTTGTTCTGTGCCATAGCCATCTGCTATCACATAGCCATGGGAGCTATTATACTTTATCGGCCATAATTCAACAATAAATTATATATCATACTGCATTTCTGGAGACGTTATATTTATTCGCAGCAGTGAATATTCTGTGAATTTAATAACAAATTATATAACAACATTAATTGTAATCTTAAGCAGTAATGAATCTCTAAATGGCAGGTACCGATTGAACTTTTGCCCATAAATATAATTGCTATTTAATGACGGCGCAATCTGCATCAACATCGACTACAATTGAGAATATAGTTGCTTCCACTCAAATCAAGCAAGAACTTGATGTCAAACAGTTAGGTGCGGATCTAGAGGGAGGAATATATGATCACGAACAATTTCCTGGTGTGATCTTTCGGTCACCGACTACACAAGCTACGATGTTACTGTATCGCTCGGGGAAAATCATCAGCACCGGTGCAAACTGTATTGAGGATGTTGAAGAAGGATATCGTATTTTGTTCAGTCACCTCCGTACACTTGGAATCGCAGTAACAGCACAACCATCGATCACAATTCAGAATCTTGTGTCGAGTGCAGATCTTAGAATATCGCTTGACCTTAATGCGCTTGCCATCGGACTAGGTATTGAGGAGATTGAATACGAACCAGAGCAATTCCCGGGACTTGTCTACCGACCTGATGGGATATCAATTGTGATTCTAGTATTTAATAATGGTAAGCTGATTATCACTGGTGCCAAAACGGAAAGTGAGACTCAAATTGGTGTCGAGCGGGTCAAATCACGACTGACCGAACTCGGCTTTTCAGACTATTAGTCATATATAATTCAGTCTAAATAAATAATGGCCGGTAAATATACCGAATATAATATTTTATTATAATGTTACCTCATGTCATAACTCTCGGTGCAAAGCGGAAAATATTTGCTTAGGTGTGTCAACTGTCGAGTTGTATGTTAAATACATATGGAGAATATGTCTAACTACCATAGTTTATTTGAAATGATAATTCTAAAGGCAGTTTCGTTCACGATAACCCTTTTAATTATCGTGTTAGTTACTATCTACCTTATCTCCAAAGGTCGTTTTGCAGACGCAAAGAACTGGCTTATATCTGATTGGCGTGAACCACTTTAAGACGGTGGTTTTCATATTATTGTTTTTGATGAGGAATTGATTTGATAATAATAGATCCAAGGCACTGAAGTTCCAAATATTGCTTTCTTCCGATACTCGTAGTGGTATTACTACTATCCACATGCCCCCAATTAATCTATTTTATCCTAGAGACACCGCTACTCCAACTTATTCGACGGTAACACTTTTCGCGAGATTCCGAGGTTTGTCGATGGATCGGTCTTTTTGGCTTGCAACGTGATATGCGAACAATTGAAGATAGACGTTCGCGACGACTGGTTCCATCAGACCCACGTTTGGAACCTCCAAGACAGTATCGAACACAGGGTTCAGATCAGTTTCTGAGGAGACACCGATAGCTGGTGCCCCACGTGATTCGACTTCCTTTACGTTGTGCAGCGTTTCATGAGCACTTGTTCCCTCGGTCAAGATGGCAAGTACAGGTGTATTCTCCGTAACAAGTGCAAGTGGTCCGTGCTTGAGTTCTCCACTAGCAAATCCCTCTGCGTGGTCGTAGGAGATTTCTTTGAGTTTCAATGCGCCTTCAAGCGCGACTGGATACCCGAAGCGACGACCAATAAAGAAGAAGGCATCGCTGTCAGCGAACTCTTCGGCTGTTTCACGGACGATGGATTCAGCGTCCAACACTTGTTGGATAGCTCCGGGAAGATCGGACAATTCTTTCAGGATCGTTGAGGCCTCATTCGAAGAAAGGGTATTTCGCTGTCGGCCAAAGTAGACGGTTAAGAGGGTCAGTGTCGTCACTTGCGAAGCAAACGTTTTGGTTGCAGCAACGCCGATTTCTGGGCCAGATCGGATATAAACCGTATCATCGGCTTCACGAGCCATTGTTGATCCGACTGTATTCGTCACCGCAAGTGTTCGGGCACCCGCACCGTCAGCTTTCCTGAGTGCACGTAATGTATCGGCTGTCTCACCGCTCTGGGTAACAGCAACGACAAGTGTTCGCCATGGGTCACGGTTTGCACGGAATTCATATTCACTTGCAATATGAACCGAGACACGGACGTCTGCGTACTGCTCGAGCAGTTCAGCAGCATATAGACCAGCATAGTATGACGTCCCGCACGCGATGATTTGAATTTCGTCAAGAGAGTGATAATACTCTTTTGATATCGATAAATCGAGGTCGACCGTCCCAGCGAATTCGTCAACACGGCCAGAGAGTGCCTGCCGAACCGCGTGTGGTTGTTCGTGAATTTCTTTGCGCATATAGTGTTCATAACCACCCTTTTCAGCCGCATCTGCATCCCACTCAACGGTTTGACGCTCGCGGTCAACCGCCATATCGCCATTTTTGATTATCACACCGTCTGCCGTGATATGCGCGAGATCACCATCTTCAAGGAATGTGACTGTTTGGGTGTGTTCTACGAACGCCGTGACATCGCTTCCCAAAAAGGTTTCATTCTCACCATGGCCGATAACAAGTGGGCTATCTTGACGGGCGGCGACAATACCATCAAAGCCTACAGCGGTCACGGCAATTGCAAAACTTCCCTCAAGCGTCGAAACAACGTTCTCAACGGCTTGGCGGAGGGTAAGTCCCTCACCAAGAGCGTCCTCAATAAGATGTGCAATCACCTCAGTATCGGTCTCGCTCGTAAACCTGTGGTCATCAATGAGTTCCCGTTTGAAGGTTTCGTAGTTATCGATGATGCCGTTATGGACGACTGCGACTTGGCCAGTACAGTCAGAGTGCGGGTGAGCGTTCGCGTCCGTTGGGGCACCGTGTGTACTCCAGCGTGTATGGCCGATCCCACAGGTCGCATTCGGCATTGATGGAACCGTCAGATCATCAATCTGCCCGCTTTGTTTATGAATATGAAGAGAATCATCGAGGAGTGCAACGCCAGCTGAGTCATAGCCACGATACTCTAGATTCTTCAGACTCTGTGCAACAATCGCCGAACAATCACCGTCTCCGATATAGCCTGTTATTCCACACATGAATTAACCTCGTTGTATAACCGTGCCATCTGCAACCTGTCCACTGACAACTGTGCCACTATCTACACTCACACTCTCGCCGAGAATGGTACCAGGTTTGACCGTAACATTCCCTCCAAGATGGGCGTTATCCCCGATAAGGCCACCGAACATTACATTGGTATGAACTTCGTCGTCAAGTACGATATCGGCGCTACCGCCTTCGATAGTAGTATTTACGCCGATGGTGGCATTTGCCCCAACGATACAATTTCGGATGACAGCACCAGGGTCGATAGTGGCATCCGGGAAGACCACAGCATCCTCGACGACGGCATTCGAACCGACAGAAACGTTTTCACCGAGTGATGTACCCCGACTTACAGTCGCACCCGGTTGAATTGTTACATCCTCATCTACCACAACATTGTCATGGACAACAGTATTCGATGCAATGTCGACTGACCGGGGAATCTCTGGGTCGTGGGCAATTTGTTGATCTAACACATAGTTATTGAGCCAGAGAAGATCCCACGGATAGGAGACATCACCCCAGAAGCAATTGCACTGGACTGCCCGCAGGGGCCGAATCGTAGATTGCGTCTGAAGTGTTGTTGTTAGTTCCTGCTCGCCGTAGCTCTCAGTCTGTCGAACTGCCGAAAATATCTCCGGAGTGAATGCATATACGCCAGCGTTAATCTGCTTCGAAGGAGTCGTCTTCGGCATTGGCTTCTCAATGAGCTCGGTGATGATCTGGCCATCGAGTTCGACAACACCAAATCGATTTGGTGCCTCAACGCGTGTCACCCCAAGACATGATTCACCGGTTTCGAGATGTTCGTCGATTACATCCTCAACGATCCGTGATTCGATATAGCGATCCCCGTTTAGCGTGATGAAATCTGAATCGATGTACGGCTCAGCTTGGAGGAGTGCGTGTCCAGTTCCCAATTGTTTTTCCTGGACTGCGTATGTAATGTCTACGTTCCAATGGTCGCCATCACCGAAATAGCTTTGAATTCGTTCGCGCTGATAGCCGACAACGAGGACGATCTCAGTAACACCGGCTGCGGAAACTGCTTCGACGACCGATTCGAGCAGTGGTTTATTGCCGACCGGAAGCATCGGTTTTGGACGACGATTAGTGAGGGGTCTAAGTCTGGATCCCTCACCAGCAGCGAGAATGACCGCTTTCATCGTACTCACCATAATGACATAAGGACATAGTTCTTTTCATTGATAAAGAGGCCATTTATTTATATCAATTTCTATATATTATATTCAAATAACCATGGGCCTATACAGACGTTCCCTCTATCATTAGGAAAGATTGTTATATTATTGACGCTAGAAAGAAATACTCTTTTTATCCCCTGGTGCAATGTCCATTCTAGTTACCGAGGAACAAGAATGAGTTTACAAGATCAACAAAAAACATCTACTTCGCTCTCACTGAACCCCTTTGCGGGACAATTTCACCCGATTGCCCTCATTCAGATTCTTCTAATACCCCTTCTCTTTGTAGATCTCCTCATCCGTTCAACTAACTCACCTGAACAGTATGGGTCATTTCACCTCGCTTTACTCTACCTCTACTTTGCCCCGCTATTACTCCTCATGCGCAGTTATTACGATGATAACCGGGATCTGTGGCTTCATGTCGCACAAATTTCTGTTTTGATATTATTAACATTTATACTATTTCGACAGCGTAACAAATATATTCCAGTCCCAGATGAAGGACGGTTTGTACATGTTACCCTTATTTTCCTCTTATATGCTCTGTACCCATTCATTAGTCACGACTTTTTGCAGTTTCTCCGCAGCAGAGCAGTATACATTGGTTCCTATGTGACATTACTTGGAGTGTACTTCTACCATGTCAACGAAATGAGCGCTGGATCAACGAGGGCATCGTTTGTCGTATATGTGGCATTAATTTTTGGACTAAATCTCTTTTTCATCCCGAGATACGTCTCTCGTAATATTTTTCTTCTAGGTGTTTCCATTATGTCGGCGTTTACTGTCCTGATTGGGCTTCCGGCCTACGTAATTGGAAACTATGAACTTTCCTGGCTGCAAATCCAGCTTTTTAATGCTCGATTCCAACTGCCGTTGATTGGAACCGAAGTGCAATTCCTGCAATCGATTCTCTCAAATCCAAATATTCTTGGAGCTCTTGCCTTCTCAGGCGCCTTTGGCGCGCTTGTAATAGCAGTAGAAAGTGCTCAGCGGAGACAATTTCTGCCAATACCAATTGCGGCGACCCTCCTACTAGTGAACGGCCTTGGCATGTACTTAACGTACGCACGAGCATCCTGGCTTGCATTCTGTTTAGCTTCTACCGTGTACCTTGGATATATCGTCATAGGTCGTAAGAGCGTTCCATATATCGTTATTTCTCTCGGGATATTAACGCTCCTGTTCTTTATGGGGATGTTTTTGTCGGTGATTCCGATTAACACACACGGTCGGTTTGCTCTTTGGACAGGGGGACTCCGCGCGTTTTTAGACGCCCCATCTCCTCTTGGCTATGGAATGATCAATACACATGAAGCGATTGCCCCGTACGTACCAGACCCCAACTTTCGTGGGTTTTCTCCTCATAACTCATATGTCCAGATATTCCTCAATACCGGTATCGTTGGCGGATTGGCGTACATAATGATAGTGCTTGGAAGTATCTTCGAAGGGATCGTTCGGAAGAACACTGTCGATGTTCCGATGCTCGGATTTGCTCTTGCGTTTGCAGTGCACCAAATGTTTGCAGTTTACACACTCTTCAATACCGCAGTCGCATCAATACTCTCTGCGCTGGTTTTCGGCTACCTTATCTGCGGATATCGAAAATAGAAACGAAGACGTTATTTTACCTTTTTGTCTTAAATATACTCATATATATATATTAAATTTGACCCTGAGATATAAGATTATATATCTGAGCTATGTGAATCAGAAATCGAATTACCTTTCTTCCTTGGGAAGCACGCTTTTATCATGGTTGATAAGTCCCTTCTCATTGCGATTATCGCTGGAATTTTACAGGGAATTTTCGAATGGCTACCAATCTCCAGTGAAGGCAATATCACGCTCTTTCTTCGTGCGATGGGGAGTCATCCAGAAGCGGCACTCCAGTTTTCTCTCTTTTTACATACTGGAACAGCCATCGCCGCCGGAGTTTATTATCGAGATGAACTTAAGCGCGTTCTTGAATCGCTACCGGAGTGGCGTCCCAATTCAGCGTTTCAAAGCCGACAGGCCGAACTATCATTTTTAGCCGTCGCCACTGTTGCATCTGGAGTTGTTGGACTTCTCGCGTACAAGACTCTTGATGCCGTCGTTTCCGAATTAGCAGGAGGTGGATTCGTTGCACTTATTGGCGTGCTGTTGATTGGAACAGGAGTCCTTCTTCGAACCGCAAACCGATTTGAACTAGGGAATCGTGAAACGCCCACATTGTTTGATGCACTCCTTGTTGGCGTAATGCAAGGTTTGGCTATTCTTCCCGGCATTTCGCGATCAGGAACCACTGCAGGGACACTTTTGTTTCGAGGCTACAGCGGTGCGAACGCGTTTCGTCTCTCGTTCTTACTTAGTATCCCTGCAGCAGCAGGTGCAGGAGTACTAGTCTTCCTCGATACCGGTGGTCTTCCCACTGTTGAACCAACGTCTGCAGTCGTCGCACTCGCAACTAGTGCTATTGTTGGGTATCTCACTATCGACATATTGTTACGCATTGTCGAACGTGTATCCTTTTGGGCAGTGTGTATCGGTATCGGTATAATGGCGCTCCTTGGTGGAATTTTTATCCTTATAATTTAGAACTAAGTTGAGAATATGATGTGATATTTTCATTAGGTAGAATAAGATGTAGGTACGCTCAAGCCTGATAGGGCTCAGAAATCGATGAAACCATACCCGATGTTAGGCCTTGCAAGGAGGATACCAGTTACGATCATCGTATTATTTATTATATATTATATGTCTTCTACTTTCAGTATGCTTTATCAATGGTTCATTAAATAAAAATAGTTGGTAGTCTGACATTATATTAGCTGTCCTAATTTGTTGCTTTCCTTTCGAAATCTCTGATTCTCGGAGCAGAATGAATTTAAAGAAATAATAGTAGAGATACGGTTATAGCCCACAGGAGAGCAGAAAGAAGACTACCGACTATATACCCCTTCCAAAATGATCTCGTATTTGTTGAATATTCCGAGAAATCTGTGCTCATCTGCTGAGTAACCTACTTGGAAACATAGATAGTGCTGAAATTATCGGTTCCGCCACCATACTAAACCGTACTTCTCTATCAGTTTTGTAATGATGTGTCTATAAGTTAGTAACCAAAGTCTACCAGTAGCCAATTAATTTATTACGCCAGTATTATACACTCTATACTCAACGAAATTCACCCCATATTCTTAAAAATAATCAATTATTTTGTTTCTAACTAATTTATGTTATTATATTCCTTCTGATCAAGATTTCTTAATAAGACGTAGCCTTTATAGCCCTATACTGATTTTAAAATAATCAATGTCTGCTGAATTCCGGTATCGCTTTGCAAGTATTGCTGGAACGATATTCCTTGTTATACTTGCAGTTGTGATCGCGAACTCCGCTACTGTGCAGACGTTCGTCACGACCGAAATTCCAGTAATCAATCAGCTTTATAACACGGTTCTTTCCCCAGAGAAAATCGCCGTAACTGGAGTTATCACCGTACTTTTCGTGACGGGGAGTCTCATTCCGATGTTCAAACCTCGTCCACGGCGGATACTAGACATACTGTTCATCACCGAGAAACGGCTTCTTGTCGCAATCCTTGGACTTGCGACGATAGGGTATTTCGATTATTCGTATCGGCACCCTCGCTCAACACTCATCATTATCACAGTACTACTTGGAGTTTCTCTGCCAGTACTATTCGTCGCTATTCGTAGACGACCAACTACGAAGAATGAACGAGCAATCATTGTCGGAGATGATATCCGACACATAACAGACGTTCTTGAAGTGATCAATACTCCCGTATTGGGATATATCTCACCCCCAAGTGGAAACGAAATTAGAAACTGGGAACGAGAACAGGTCGTCACCGACGGTGGCACTGAACAACCGTTGTCGGGTATCAAGCGTCTTGGCGGACTCTCCCGGCTGGAAAATATATTACTCCAAAATAGCGTTGATGTCGCTATCTTGGCCTTTTCAACCACAGACCGAGCGGAGTTCTTTGGTGCATTAGATACGTGTTATAAACATGGAATAACTGCAAAAGCTCCAAACCGTCATATTGATAGTGTCCTCACCAAGGCAGAAGCGACAGAAGACGACGAACTTGTCGAAATAGCCCTTGAACCATGGGATTGGCAGGACTATCTAATTAAACGAATATTTGACATTCTGTTCGCCTCTGCTAGCCTCTTGGTACTTGCACCCCTCCTTGGTATCATCACATTAGCGATAAAGCTCGATAGCCCTGGGCCAGTATTCTACAATCAAGTTCGAACTGCAGAACTTGGGGGAACGTTTCAGGTGTACAAATTCCGAACGATGCTACCAGACAGCGAGTCGGCAGAGCCAGAAGAAGACGAAACAAACAATCGGATAACACGTGTTGGCCGAGTGCTTCGAAAAACACATTTGGATGAAATCCCCCAACTCTGGACGATTCTTACTGGTGGAATGAGCGTTGTTGGTCCACGTGCAACATGGACAGAAGAAGAACAACAACTGGAAGCAGAGGTTGATACTTGGCGCAAACGATGGTTCGTCAAACCGGGGTTGACGGGATTAGCTCAGGTTCACGAGGTCAATAGCACAGATCCGAAAACGAAACTTCGATTCGATTTAGAGTATATTAGAAGACAGTCGTTCTGGTTCGACGTGAAGATCGTTATTCGACAGATTTGGAATGTAATCAAGGATACCATATACATGTTCGTTGAGAAAAAAGATTGACAACTAACAGATCAAAGAGTAATTTCAGACACTAGGCTATTATTCCTCATTTTGGGTATTTGATCGATCCGAATTATAAATATTCACCCAGACAAAAAGATTCTTCGTGTAAGTCGTGTTTTCGCTCTACTACCCAAACTAGTAGAGATTAATAGTGATATTGCCTTGCCGTAACAAATAATAATACGCACTGATTCGATCTTGCTAGATTTGATTCTGTCAGAAAGTAATATTATATAGCAGTTTTACTGGGAAATTTGTACTTCGGCGAATTTAGACAGATTCGAGCTACATCCGCTCGAGGCCAACGTCATACAGGACTTCGTTATTCGAGTTGGTGTGCTTTTCTCTACTTGCTTGATGTGGACGGAAGCACCCAGGTATTGCCCTCGATATCGATAAGGCCAGGACTGCAGTCGTTGGTCTCATTCTCTAGCGGTTAAAAAAATAGACATATAACACAGTATACTACGTTGACCACTGGGTTAGAATTCCGAAGCCATCGTCGACGTGACGAAAACCTACACGAGCTAAATATTCACTGCGGTCATGAATTGAGTTGTTTCTGATATCATCAAGAAGTGCAACGCACTGAATGCGGCAAGTGCCCAGAGTGGGGAGTATTGAAAGCACGCGAGGAGCGTGTGCTTTTCATTTGATAGAAAGCTATTCATAGCTATAGCTGGATATACTATCATTAAAATATTGGTCATTTGTGGCCATACTATAAACAATTCAACCGAAAAAGGTGCAGATCTTCTATGAGACGCAAATATTATTACTGCTGCTACTGGTGTTCCCAAATGTGCTTAACGACATTACGTTAGACCACTCTAGACGATCGAAACCAAACTCTGTGCCGATCACATTCGCGGCGATTCTTGCTCTCGGACTTTTTGTCTTCACTCCAGTCGTTGGCCTTGGTCTTCGGGCACTCGGTGTCCCGGGTTTCTTTGGGCCACTCGCCGCTCTCGCGATCACACTGGGAGTGTACGGCGTACTCACTGCGGCATCTGGGTATTGGTTTATCGGGTCGCTTGTTGCCCTATTGATGCTCGTCACATATGGCGCAAATGTCCCACTTGCGGATATGGGGAATTACCCAATGGCGTTGTCTCCTGCCATCTGGATTTATCAGATTCCACTTCTTGCAGCAACCGCATTAGGCGTCCACAAAGGATTACATCGCCTCAAACCAACACTCCCGGAGATACTGCTGGTTGGATTCGTCGTTTGGTCGGGCATTAGTGCTGTCTTCTCGAATGTCCTCCGTCCTGACGTCGCGATCTTTTTCACGTTGTTTTTCCTGCAAGTGGCCATTGTGTTCGGCCTCGTTTTTCGGTCTGTGCGGCAAAACATACTCCCGCTCCGTGACGTCATCGGTGTGTTTTGCGTCACTGCAATTGGCCACGTGATGATCGCGCTCGTCCAGTTCATGAATGAGGGGCCACTCGGCCTCTCGGTGCTTGGTGAGACGAGCAAATTCATCGGTAAACTTGGGTTTGGCCCATACGTCATTTGGACAGGTGCGTGGGTGACTGGATTCACTGGTGGCGGCCTCAACAGTCTGATCTTACTCACATTCCCTGCTATGCTTGTCTTTGCGTGGCGAAGCGAGAGCCGCGCACGACTATTCGGATTCGTGATTGTCTTTGCGATGCTATTAGTGCAACGCGGGACGGCAAGCGACAGTGGTCGTGGTGCAATCTTCGTTGTGGGCATACTTCTGGGGCTCTCTATGTTGTGGTATAAGCGTGGCTCGCTACCGAAGTTAGCGACACTTCAAAACATTCCTGTCGTCGGCGGGGTGATTGTCGGCCTTACGATTCTACTCTATCCGGACTACGGGTCTGGCAAGCAAAGTTCGTCAACGTTAGGACAAACGCCGTTTGGTGGTGACGTTAGCGCAGGTTCGAAGCCAGCTCCGAATTCGACAACGTTGACAACAACTAGTGACCCTACAACGACCGCGACCACAACGGAGACCACAACCGCGACCACGACGGAGACCACGACCGCAACCACACCAGAGACCACGACCGCGATGGATGCAGTGACCACAACAACAGAGACAACGACACAGAACGTCACGACGACCACAGAGACACCAACGACAACCACGGAGACGACCACGACAGCGAACGGAAGTCAGGGCCCGCCGAGTGCGGAATCGTTGGTTAACGACATGTCTGTGCCGTTCTTTAGCCTAAAAACGCTTGGTGTTCGTATTCGGCAGTATGCGGCAGGGATGGATTTATTTGCTAAAAACCCGATCTTCGGTATCGGTGGCGGCAACTTTCGGTATCACGCCGAAGCCTACGGCCTCTCGAAACCATTCCGAATGCACTCGCTGTATGTTGCCCTTCTCACCGAGACCGGGATCATCGGATTTGCCTTGTATCTCGGTGCGGTTCTCGTCGCATTGTTCTCTGGCGGAAAGTTGCTGTTCTCTCAAAAAGCAGACCGTGTATTAATAATCGCAGTCTGTTGTAGTCTCGTCGGCGTCCTGGGTGCTGCAGCGTGGGGACCGTTCCTCGATAAAGTGCCGCGAGTATTCCCATTTTGGGCGGTACTCGCGGCACTCGCTGGTGAGTATTACCGACTCAAAACAGATGGGTCGTCGAACCGTGGCGTATTGAATTAGTCGGCGACCTCATTGAGGAGCTGGTCAATTGCGTCACTAATGCTACTAAGCTCGTTTTTTGCCCGGTAGATATCGAGTCAGCGGTACACTTCTGCCGATACAGATGGCCGCATTCGGTTCTCTTGCGCCATGCTGGCACCGTCGGCACTATCTGTACATGAGTTTTCTCGTGTAGTCACAAAATCAAGCCAACAGTGCCCCCAGCATTGCGCGTGGGGCGAGTGGTATCTCGCGACGATTATTTCGGAACATAGTTACAACAATGGAAAGAATAAACATCATCGAAGAGGGTGCCGATCAAACCGGAGAGGAACCGATCGTAGAGTACGAGATCGATGGTTTTATTTTTGGATTATTTTATTATGTAGTTAATTGTATATAAATTATTTACTAGTATGTTAATCGTATTCTCAGCTGCAACCAGCAGGCACCTATTTTAATTACCAAGTCAAACCTTCATAAGTGATGTTATCTTGGTTGTTTACAATACGACGGCCGTCTACGACAATGGGATTTTTCATCTGTTCGAATTCATCGTTAAGCACACTGAATTCGTCCCAGTCAGTAACGACGAGGGCTCCATCCGCACCCTTAAGAGCCAACGACACCGAATCAACATACTCGATATTAGGGAAATGCTCGCGCATGTTCTCGACTGCAACGGGATCATAGGCGACGACTTCTGCACCGATATTTTGTAGTTCTTCAATAATTGGAATCGAACGTGAGTTTCGAACATCATCAGTACCAGGTTTGAACGCGAGACCGAGTACCGCAATTCGCTTGCCTGGAAGATCAGTGTGATTTTCGAGCAGATTAAGCAGGCGCTTAGGTTGTTTGTTGTTCACTTCGATAGCAGCTTCGACAATTGACGGTTCGTATCCTCTGTCACGCGCGGCAGCAACCAGTGCGGCAGTGTCCTTAGGGAAACAACTGCCGCCCCAGCCGACACCGCTACGGAGGAATCGCTCGCCGATACGCTCGTCAAGACCGATAGCGTCCGTGACTTCGTAGGCGTCCACTTCGTACTCTTTACAAATGTTTCCAAGTTCGTTGACGAGGCTTACTTTCGTAGCGAGGAAGGCGTTGTTCGCGTACTTAATCATCTCTGCTTCTCGAATACCGGTTTCTACGACTTCTGGATTGGATTTTATAATGAGTGGTTCGAATATGTTGGCGAGTCGTTCGTTTGCACGCTTGTTTTCGGTACCGAAGACGATTTTATCTGGATTCAGGAAATCTTCGACCGCACTTCCTTCACGCAGGAATTCAGGATTCATCGCCACGTCGAATTGCTCCCCTCTAGTTTGTCCAGATGTCTCTTCGATGATAGACCCTAACATATCCTCGGTCGTTCCAGGGACAACCGTACTTTTGACGATGACGAGATGGTAGTCGTCTTTCGTTCCCAATGTTTCACCGAGTGAGCGAGCACCTGCCTTGATGATCGACGTATCGATACTTCCATCCTCATGAGACGGAGTCGGCAATGCGAGGAACGTCGCATCGGTGTCACGGATGGCACTGTAATCAGTCGTCGCCCGAAGTCGGTTTCCGCCGTACTCCGCGACGAGATCGCCCAGTCCGGGTTCGTGGATAGGTGAGTCACCGCTGTTGATTCGTTCGACGACTTCTTCGTCAATATCGATATTGGTGACCGAGTGACCCAGTTTAGCGAAGCAAGCGGCGACAGTTGTTCCGACGTATCCACTTCCAATGATGCTAAGTTCCATTATCCGATTAACTTGGGGCATATTCCTTGAGCGTTCGGATGTAGCGAGGACTAAAAGTATTTAGGACAGGCCTTCATGTGGGAAAAGTATGAAAGCTGTAGTCCTAGCAGCTGGAAAGGGTACCCGTCTGCGACCGCTGACTAAAGACAAACCAAAAGGATTGGTCGAAATAAATGATAAACCCATTATCACGCATTGCTTAGAACAACTCGCGAAACTCGGTGCAGAAGAATTTATCATAGTTGTTGGTTATCGCAAAGAAGACATTATCAGATACTATGACGACGAATTCAATGGGATACCCATTACCTACGCTCACCAGCGTGAACAGAAGGGACTTGCACACGCCCTTCTAACTGTCGAAGAACACATCGACGACGACTTCATGCTGATATTAGGGGATAACATATTCCGAGCGAATCTCGAGGACGTAGTTCGTCGTCAGCAAGAGGATCGCGCGGACGCTGCCTTCCTCACCGAAGAAGTACCATACGAAGATGCCAGCCGATTTGGAGTCTGTGATACCAACAGCTACGGCGAGATTACCGACGTCGTGGAGAAACCCGAAGATCCGCCATCGAACCTCGTCATGACCGGATTTTATACATTCACTCCGGCGATATTCCACGCCTGTCATCTTGTCCAGCCGTCGAACCGTGGTGAGTACGAAATTAGTGAAGCTATCGACCTGCTCATTCGAAGCGGTCGTACTATTGACGCAATTCGGATGGATGGGTGGCGCGTTGACGTTGGGTATCCAGAAGATCGTGACGAAGCTGAACAGAGACTTCAAGAAGAAAAAGAAGTAGTAGACTCGACTGCATAAGCGCGGCAAAAAAACTGTATAACAAATCCATCAGTATTCTCATCGAGTTCCAAGCTTCTAATCCAACACTGAGCGGCAAAGCATCTATGTCCTCGAATAATCAACTATTTTATCAGCCCAATGATTGTCAAAACCGATAGTCGCTGGTGCTACCGTTCGGCTAAAACCTCTCGATAAAGTTGATTCACCTGATCGAGCATCGTCTCTTCGTTGAATCGTTGTTGAACACGCTGATACGCATTCTCGCCGTATTCATGTAACAGTTCCTTATTATCTAATACTTCGTTGATTTCATTAGCCAGTGCGTCCGAATCACGTGGTACCGTTGTTCGTCCTGTCTCCCTGTCTTTGCTTACCCAGGGAACCCCCGTCCTGAGGTTCGTATTTATAATGGGAGTGCCATACGCCATCGCCTCCAACTGGACGATGCCGAATGCTTCGCTTGGCTCTACAGACGGAAGAACAAACAGATCTGCTGCTTCATAACAATGTGGGAGATGTTTGTCCGGAACGTATCCCAGGAAGTGAACCTTATTATCGACGCCACACGCAGCAGCTCTCTCTTGAAGCGATTCTCGTAGTTCACCATCTCCAGCGATCAGGAGGGTGGCGTCGATCTGGGTCATCGCATCGACTAAATATTCAACTCCTTTGTAGTAGATCAGACGTCCAACGAACAACAGAGTAGGACGATCCGGATCAACTGGCAATTCGGGCGGCTCTCCAGTTGGGTCTGAATAGTCATCGAGATTAATCGATAGCGGTACCACGGTGCATTTATGTTCGTACGGCGCGAGATGTTCGGAAGACTGGAGGAGGTTCGGTGAGGTTACCATGATTCGATCCGCCTTATCGAGGAATCGACGTAAGAACGGACGATAGAACTTTAACGCAGACTTCTGACGAATGATGTCACTGTGATACGTTACGACTATTTTTGCGTCCGTTTTCGGAGTGATAAAATGTGATCCTACACAGAGGGGATTTGGCAGATGATAGTGTATAATATCAGCATCCCTCTGCAGCCAAGCGAGCTGAGCGGGGAACGTCGGCGACGCCGACACGGATAACACTGTTCCAAAGCTGCTAGTTCGGCTTACAGGAACACCATTGACTATTGTCTGTTCTCCGATTCCCTCCGTTGCCGATGCCAGTACGCGCATGTCGTACAATGAGTTTAATCCTTCTGCAAGTTGCTGGACGACGCGTTCAACACCACCAACGTCCGGATAGTAAAATTTGCTTACCTGTAACACCTTCGGTGAACCGTCAGACATTATCGATCACCTCCCGATATGCTTCAACCGTCTCACGTGCTGTGCGGTCCCATGTGAATTCGGCGGCCCGAGAACTCCCTTGTCGAGCGAGTTTTTGGGAGACCGATTCGTCATTGATGGCTCGCTCAATGCACTCTGCAATCCTATCAGGATCATTCGGATCAGTTAACAGTGCAGCGTTCCCGGCCACTTCCGCCATCGCGCCCTGATTCGACGTAATGACTGGTGTTTCAACGTGCATTGCTTCGATAATCGGCAACCCGAATCCCTCGTAAAGCGATGGATATGCTAACGCTGCAGCATTGCGATATAGCCACGCCAATTTCTCGTCTGAGACGAACCCAAGCGCGCGGACGCCAGAAATGTCGGGAAGGTCATTCGATGCAAACACATCCCGATCTGGTCCGGCAAGGACGAGGTCGGCGGGGTTGCTTACATTCTCTCGATAGCATTGATAAGCTTGTATCAGCGTCTTCAAGTTTTTGCGAGGATTCGTCGCCCCGACAGAGAGGACAAATTGATCCTCTGTAAGGCCATCTATTGTTTCTCCTGGCTTAATTGGAGGCGTGACACCGTTGTATGTCACGAGCGTCTTGCCTGCAGCATGGGGAAAACACTCAACGATCTCATCACGGGCGAATTCAGAAACGGTGAGTAGCCGCTCCGACACTCGCACGGCAAGCGGTGTAAGAAACCGGTAGAGGGCAGCGTATCCTCGTGAAAACCATTCCGGATGGCTAACTGGTGAGATGTCGTGAATCGTCGTGACGAGTGATGTTCGTGCAGCTATTGGTGGCTGGCCCGCCGGTGTATGGAACACGTCAAGATCGTAGCGGTTGATAGCTCGCGGAAGTGTCGTTTGTTCCCAAATATGGGCACGATAACCGCTGTGAACGGGACTTACAACACCTGCATTAGTAATTGTCTGAAATCCTTTAAATGGCTCAGGAACAGATTGAGTGCCAAAAAGAATGTACTCGAAATCATCCTCTCGCTCAGCAAGAGCTTCAAGTAGTTTCTGTGTATAACGACTAACGCCAGTTGGATTTGGTTTTGTCAACACTCTCGCATTGATTCCGATCTTGGTCATTGGTTTTGTTGTTTGTGGTTATACGTTTATATGTGATTGATAAAATGTTTACAAAGGTTTGTCCCAACGATCCACTCGTTATGTTGAATCCCTGAGCGTATATCTACTGTGAGTTCATTCTCTTCCATCCTCAATCACTCGCTGAATCAGCCTAATAATTTCATCGAAATCCTTGTTCCAACGTTCTCATTGTCCTATCGCTACATCACACTATTTGAGAGCTATCTGAATACATATTTTAATATATTTGAATCACGGATCCCGAACGCTCGATTATCTATTATATTATATATCCCGCAGACGTTTTAATTATTGGTGACAACCAACGATAATTCGGATTTCAAGCGATGAATATAAACCTCCTCTAGCAGTAGGTGAAAATAGAGTAATCCAAATGCAGCTAACCAACAAACGAATCCTCGTAACCGGCGGCGCAGGTTTCATTGGTTCAAATCTTGCAAACCACCTTGCTGCGGAAAATGACGTCATTGTCGTCGATGATGGGTATCTCGGCACGCCCGAGAATCTTGACAATGCCGTCGAATTCCACAAAAAAAGCGTGCTCGATAAGGATCTTCCAACCGACGTTGATGTCGTCTTCCACCTCGCTGCACTCTCATCATACAAAATGCACGAGGAGAATCCGACGAAAGGTGCCCGAGTAAACGTCGAAGGCTTCGTTAATGCCGTTGAACAGGCACGCAACGATGGTTGTGATACAGTCGTGTACGCATCCACTTCCTCCATCTATGGGGACCGAACGGAGCCATCTCCAGTTTCGATGGACGTGACGGTTAACACGGGGTATGAAGCGTCGAAACTCGCGCGAGAAAAGTACGCAGAGTATTTCGCCAACCACTATGATATGAGCATGGCTGGGATGCGGTTCTTCTCGGTCTATCAAGGCTATGGTGGGGCAGAAGAACACAAAAAAGAGTACGCTAATGTCATCGCCCAATTTGCCGATGATATGGCGAAGGGTGAAGCACCCGTTCTGTTCGGAGACGGCACACAAACACGTGATTTCACCCACGTTGACGACATCGTTCGCGGGCTCGTCCTCGCAGCAGAAAACCAGTTAACAGGCGTCTATAACCTCGGTACCGGGGAGCAGATATCTTTCAACGAACTCGTCGAACTGCTAAACGATGAGCTCGGGACCGACATCGAACCGGAATATATTGAGAATCCGATTCCGGATTCGGTATATGTCCACGATACGATGGCAGACTATTCACAAATACACGCAGAAACCGGTTGGGAACCAAATACAGAATTATCCGATGGCCTTAAATTAGTTTGCGATCAGTATAAATAATATTTAGGTGGAAAGTGTGTTTTAGAGAACATACAACGCACAAGTTTTAATATTCCAATTTTTCCTAACATTCTTATTTAACCCAAAGTTGTAAAATGTATAAAATAATGAGAAATTAATCACTAATAGACAACTTCCAAATTCATTCCAGCAGTAATGTACTTTCGAAATGCCATAGATAATTTTTAGTAGGCTTGAAAGCCACTGCTAACAATGAAACGACCAAACCTGCTCTTACTCACTATAGATTGTCTACGTTACGACAGTTGCGGATTTAATGGATACGACCGGCCAACAACACCAAATATTGACCGGCTTGCGAATACCGCGACAATCTTCGATAATGCCTATGCCACGGGTCCATGGACAGCTGAATCGTTCCCCGGAATCCTATCTGGTCGACTATCGAGAGACACTGCCTACTACGAACAGACCTCATGGAAAGCCATTCCGAACGACGCACCTACGCTCGCGACATGGCTCCAATCTCACGAATACGATACACTGGCTCGAATATCCAATCCCCATCTATCACAGTATCGAAATTTTGATCGCGGATTCAATTCATTCGAAAATCTTCGTATTAACAGATTAGGCGAAAAATTTACCGCTGATAGAGCAGCAGGAGATTCACCCAGTTCGAAAGCCAAGATTATCTCATCGATTAGATCAACAATGCGTCGTCTCAAAGACTATGATATCCCCTTATCTCATACTGCACCCGTCGTAGCGTATCGATTAAATCAACTTTCGGGACAGTGGCCAACTATTGCAGCAGAAGATGTTATTGGAGAACTCATAGCTACCATAGACTCAACAGATCAACCTTTTTTTGCTTGGACTCACTTAATGGACCTTCATGCCCCTATTCATCCTGAGCGAGCTCGCGAGGGGGGTCTCCTCTCTTCAGATTCCACAATCCGCCAATTTGTATGGGATGCGAATCGACTCGTAAATGAGTATGAACCTCACTATCGGGATATGTATGATAGCACTTTAAGATATATCGACCACCAAATTGGTCAACTAATTGAATTTTTGAAAGCGAACAACAAGTGGGAGAATACAGTTATTATTTTGACAAGTGATCACGGCGAAGCTCTCTATGACCGCGGTATTTACGGGCATGCCGCAGGAAGAGACAAGTTCGAATTTGAGAGTGATCGCCATTATATGTATGACGAACTATTACATGTTCCACTTCTAGCAAAGTCACCACAAGATGATCCACAGCGTCTGAACCATCTGTTCTCACTTGGTTGGCTTCATGAGCTGATTGCAGAATTACTTGGTATAGAACAGGTAGAGATGCCGCTATCGTCAGATCGAGAGTCTCATTTCAATGAAGAATCAGGAGAAATCATACGGTCAGACGTGATCTCTGGAGAAAGTCAAACAATCGCAGTCCGAAATAACGAACAAAAGATAATAACACATCGAATAGAAAACGGAGCTATCAATATTGATGCGGCAAGGGTGTATGCTCCGGAATTCGACCGGCGAGAGCAACATCCACTTGAGGAGGAACCATCACCACAGCTTGCGGAGGCTATTGAACAAATAAATCTCCAAAAGGAATTACCCCAATTGAATGGAGAATTAAGTGCAGATACTGAGGAACTCCTCGAAGATCTCGGTTATCGATAACGTATTAAACAGCCAGAAATCCAGTCTGCATCACGTTTATTACTTATTCTACTACTTGTGAAATGACTTCCGTAGTTCTTTTAGCCACATTTTCCCACGTATATTTTCTTGCTGTTTCGAGACACGCTTTAGAATCTAAATTTTCTGCTTCACACACTCCCTGATGAAGGTTGTCGGTTACGACACCACAGTTTTGATCAATAATCTCGGATGCACCACAGTCATCAGTAGCTACGACTGGGGTTCCACATGCTAGTGATTCTAGAATTATATTTCCAAATGCCTCAAAATGAGCAGGATGGATAGTAATGACTGCGTCATTATACAATTGCGCTAACTCCTCCGGGGAGACTCGTCCCAATGCCTTTACATTTGGTTGGTTGATTTGCGATGGCCCAACAATCCAAACTTCATGTGGGGCATTTTTAGCATATTCAAGTACTCTCGAGATACCTTTTCGTTCTTCACTTCCGACAAAGAGGATATATTCATGCTGGTGATTTCTCTCTTCTCGTGGATAGAAAATACTTAGATCTACTCCGTTATGTATAACATTAGTTTCACAAGGTACATTGTAGTGATTCTCCCACGATCTACGGCAAAGATGACTTACGAAAATTGCTTGATCTGATACAGTAAGTGATCGTTGATCATTCCATCGCCGAGTTGGATCAACTAATTCATCAAGTATCTTATTGCTAAGATCTCGAGGAGGACGATATTTCCTTTCCTCGCGTTCACTATCGTGGTATTTAGTAATGGTCGGTATTTGTAGCGAGAATGGGATTGGAGTATGTAGCAAAGCGGCGTCGTAAGCAGAGGTGTCAAATTCAGTTAAAAAACGCCATAGAGCCACTGAGAACCGAATATGATATCCTTGGCGGCTTCCGAAAGGCACCGTGTGAATATTAGTATTATCTGGAACCAAATCAAAGGAGACTTTCTCACTCTCTGGACATTTCCCGGTGATCACCGTAATGTCGTGGCCCAATTCATTCACTTCTTCATAAAGGTATGAAAGATGATATGATATACCACCTAATACGTGTGGAGGGAATTCACGTGTTATTACGAGCAGATCCATACAGAGGGTAGAAACTTATTCCTTATTATCTTCCTGATTGAGCCCGATCATAATATAACCAATCTTGAAGTATATATATACTTTTAATAAAATTCTTAATTGAATGCAATAATAAAAGATTTTAATAACGACTGATATGAAGAACCATGTACAATATCTATAATATTACTTGAATATTGGATATTCATCGCTAAACAATTATATTCCTGGGTTACACAGAACGATTATACAATGCTTAGAAACCAAATTGATTCGGGTCGTGGGGCAGTAAAACAAAGGCTTAAGCGTTCATCTCGACTACGGAGTCTCGCTGAACCCTTTTATTATCGATATCAAGGCTATCAAGCCACCAAATCTCATCAGCATCCAGACAAAACATTCGGACGCTCTTCTACCGCTCCAGATCATATTCTGTGTATTGTTATTGACGCACTGCGACCAGATCATATCCCTGACCTCCCTCTTGAATTTACCAGCGCTATTTCTCCGGCTACATGGACCTTCCCTTCTGTAACAAGCTTGCAAACGGGTCTCTATCCACATGAACATGGATCAGTAGCTCACACTATGAATGAAGAGAAAAGGCACTTAGCAGTTCCAGAACAAACTGAAACTACACCTATTCTCCCTCAATATTTAGAAGCTGCAGGTTATGAAACATATGCTGGATGTGCCTTCATGATGCCATTCCTTGCACTACAAGGATGGTATCAATCTCATCGAGTCTATGGGGATGCCAGTGCAGAACAAGTACTATCGGATTACAAGAAATGGAGAACAGGGCGAAGGGAAACATTTTCATATTTACATCTGGGTGATCTTCATATTCCTGTCCAACCACCGACGAGATATATTGATGAGAGGGACATAAACATGGATATAGAGGATATCCAAGGCTTTGGGGGGTATGATGGTACAGGTGAACGTGAGGAAGACTTCCAGGAATTCCGTACTCAGAGACTTCGTCTCTCACAAGCCGCACTCGATTACGTGAGTGATCAAATTCGAGAAATTCTCTCTACGTTCCCGAATACCACTGTTGTTCTCACCGGTGACCATGGAGAAGCATTTTGGGAACACTGTGAAATTGATCTTGATTTTGCGGGTTCACAACCGAATTATGGAGTTGGACATGGTGGAACACCATTTGATATGGTTGCACGAGTTCCACTTGGAACGAATACCTCTCGATTGCTTCCACATGGTGGATGGCCAAGTCTTCGGGATATCCCACATACTATTTTAGCAGATGTTTTGTCGTCGTATCCAAAGGACATACCGGGGCGAAATTGGAGTGAAAAAATCCCACAAAATAGGGCTGTTCTTTGCGAAGGAGTACGTTATGGGGCTGAAAGAAAAGCTGTTTATTCGGACAGGCAAAAATTGATCCGATCTGCTGAAAATGATACAACTCTAACCGCAACTATTGACCCCGATTTACCAGGAGATACCTTTGTGCCAATAAATCCAGAGGAGATAAGGGAATTAGAAAAAAGCATTCCCGATTCATGGGATTCAAAAAAAGGTACAAATGCGAGTGAGATGGTAAAAGACCAATTAGAAGCACTTGGCTATACGTGATTTAGGGAAATTTGAACAGAGCATAGCTATTCACGATGCTTTAACATTACTGAAGTACTCATGGATTCTACAGTTTATCGACTTTCAAAACAGACCAGTTGATACAACCATTAATTTTTTTACTTTATCTTTGATCAGTCTGCTGCACTTTGTCCGATAGTTTGGTTGAGTAGCCTAACATGCTACATCCAGTATCGAAGTTTCTGACTACTCTCTGATCTAGAGTGTATTATTCGTCTTGCAGAAATATTCTACGTAACATCGATTCACTTAGCTTTCTAAGAGTTTACAAAAGATAGTTCCTATTATCTAGTAACAAGATCAGATGACTCAACGGCATTAGTTATATATGTCGTAGCAGTATTATATGCGGATTCAAGTTCGGATTGCTCTATTAACCCTAATGGTATTAAAATCGATATGAACAGAAGAAATCCGCTTGATGAAATAACTAATATCTTGTAGAAAGGGGAAAGCTGAATAACCGAGTTGAGCCCACCAAGTAACAGCGAGAACAATGAGAATGCTATAATAAGTTTGGGTACTAATTTACGATCAGTGAGCTTCATGTCTGTAAAGTAAAATATTGTTGTATTCGATGCGAATATAACTAAGTAAGAGATTGAAGTCCCGATTGCAGCTCCTGTTGCACCATACTCTGGTATCAGAAGAACATTAAGGACTATATTAACAGTCAGTGCAAGCACGGAACCAATCTGAGAGTGTTTAATCCATCCTGTAGCCTGGAGTGCAGGTGAGATTACTCTTGTTATTCCCAACAAAATTGTTCCCAATAATAGTATTCTCATTGGCATTGAAGCAGACACGTAGTTTGGACCAAAATAGAGGTGTAGGAAATCACTACTAAGATAAAATATCCCCATTCCAGTAAGGAAGACAAAAATTGAAACATATCTAATAGATTTTGTTAAAGAATTATTTATTTTTCTTATATTATTAGACGAATAGTTAAATGAAACATTTTGTAACAAAACCATTTGTATTGCAGACGGGATTACCCATACTAACTCGGCAGAAAGAAGGGCAGATTTATAAATAGCAACTGACTCGGAATTTGTAAAAGTACCCATTAATATAATGTCAGTTTTGTATAGAAGCATAGCTGCGATACCACCCACAGCTTGGAGAGAACCATATCTTAAAAGCTTGTCAATGTGCTGTTTGTTGAATTTAATGTTAACCGAAGAGATCCCCCCGCGTTTATGAGAAAGTGACATTCCATACAAAGAAGCAATAAAGAATGAAAAAGTAAATCCCACTAATGCCCCTGTACTGCCCCCAACAATAGCTCCTATGACCGTAAAAATAAGATACAATGTATTCCGCACGATCTCAATTTTAGTCGATATCTGTTCTTGCTGAATCCCATGAAATAGTGATCTCGATATTTGATATGCATTCCCGGATATGACACCAAATATGATAATAAACGCTATACTGGTAGCAGGTGCCCCAATATCCGCGCCTGTGTACAACATAACAATTATTCCAATTGCTGACACAACTACGCCGCTAATTGTTGTGAAAATAAGGCCGATTGAGAAATAGTCACTTATTGTGTCTATATCATCGGTTTCTGCTATATGCTTTCGCAATGAATCAAAAAAACCCACCATGCTCATTAAACGAATTATCCCAAATACTGCGACAACAAAAGTGAAGACGCCAAAAGCAGACTGACCCAAGGTTCGGGTAAGTAGTGGAGTAACAATAAAACCAGATCCCAACAATACAAGCTTTGAGATAATTACGAAACCAGCAGACTCAATAAGAGTGTTTCGCTTAGACTTAGTCATCTAATCACTCATCTACCGGGAGTCTTATTAACTTCTGCGTTTTCATAGCACATACGAATGGGCAAAAAATTTGTAATAACTGGGTTCTATGGAGCTGGAAACACAGGAGACGAAGCAATTCTTCAATCTATAATTAATATTTTAAAAAAGAACTACGATGATTGTGAGATTACTACTCTCACATATAGTCCTGAAGAAACCGCTGAAAAATATGGTGTGACTACGATCTGGCGGCCAAATATTGGAAGAGAAATTTTCAATATCAACTGGAAATCAATGATATTCGCGGTTAAAGAGGCAGATGCTGTCATTATTGGAGGAGGAGGGTTGTTCCAAGATAACCACTCCTTTTTGACCGTCCCTCGATATCTACAAACTGCTTTTTTGGCTCAGATGTTGAATACTCCAACGGTAATATTTTCGATCGGCGCGGGCCCTATTAAAAGCCGCGTAGTGAAAAGACAAATTAAATCGGTAGTGGGGCGTTCTAATAATATAACTACCAGGGATGAGTATTCAAAAGAAGTTTTACAAGATGCAGGTATTGAATCTACCATTAAGATCTCTGCAGATCCAGTATTTTCCTTATCGAAAGACAAGAGAGGCCATCAAATCATAGATGATTTAGTTGATTCTAATCAGACTAAGCGTCTTGGAGTCTCATTGCGAGATTACGAATTAGAAGATGGTGACAAAGAAGAACTTGCTTCATTTTTAGACGCTCTCTCATCCGATTATGAGATCATTTTTATTCCGTTTGGGGAAGGTGGTAGTGAGGAAGTAACAGATCGTGAAGTATCGGAACAAGTCAATTCAATGATGGAATCTGATGCACACACAATAGATAAAATACATGATCCGAAGGTAATCATGGGTATGATCGATAGTATGGATTTTGTAATTGGAATGCGCTTGCATAGTGTGATTATGGCAGCTACTGCGAATAAATCCGTTCTTGGGATATCGTATAAACCAAAGGTGGAATCTGTATTGAAGCGTCTTGGTTATAAACACAATATGTATCTCACCACTGATGCTGGGCTAAACTACGATGATTTATCAATTGCCTACGATAATATAATTGAAAATGAGCAAGTATTACAAGAATATGTAAAGATGTCTGTGAAACTTTTCCAAGAGGGAGTACAACAATCACTTGTCGACATTAAACACCAAGACATCGAAACTACTGGAAAAATTGCTGCTGGAATAGAGTTTCTAGTAACAACAACCGCTTTGGGGATTTTAGAATTAAAGAGAACAAGATTCTAAAAACATAATGCATAATATCTAAAGATTTTTCATCAGTACATCACTCTTTATATCCTAATGCTTCAAGCCTTTGGTTAACACTATTATTATCATCCGATCCACCCTGATTTGAGACAGAGGCGTGTTCTGGTCGATCCCTTTTGATTTTTCTTCTTGTCTTAAATGGCATTTCTAACCAGGGAACCTTTACCAATGGCTGAGCAGTTGAAAAGTCTGGATGTCCGTATCGTGGCTTTTCTGGGAAATTTATCCGGTGAGGTTTTTCTCCTAATAGGTTTCCATGATCTGAGGTGACTACCGTTTTCCCCTCAATTTCGTCTGCTAATTTCCTTACGTGTGGTAATACCTCTTCTAAGCTTTCTCTATATGCTTTAGAAACTGTTTCAATAGAAATACTATTGTTTTGAAGAGCTTCCCAAACGTGCAGAGATTCAGTTGAGTTGGCTGATTCACCCAGCGCACTCTTTCTGGATCCCACATTCCCATTAAACGCAGAGAATTTGTCCTCTGCGGTCGGGCCTAAAAATGGATGATGAGGTTGCATAAAGTGAACTACTAGTCTTTTATCCTTATTTTTCTGGTATTCTTCAAGGGCAAAGTCAACCATTGTTTGAGGAAGAACTGTACCAATATCATCATTCCATCCATTCTTCCACACATTAACTAACTTGTAAAATGATTTCGAGGCATGAATGCTGACATAGGGATTTGAATTTATATAACAGGTATCATAGAACTCATTCCCTGTGAAATTGTTACGAACGAATTCCTGTGTAGCAGATCCTTTCGAGCGTTTTGATTGTAGATCTCCTTCTAAATTTGAAACGCTTTTAAAGAGATCGTACCGACAAGCATCTAGAATTATCAAATTGTCCCAGTCTTCAGACATTACCTCACATCCAAGGACCCTATTCTGTAACGTGCCGGATTGCTTCCTAAGCTCTTTAGCGATTTTCTTAGGGCTTTCTATTCCGGAGAGTATCTGACTGATAGTATACATCCAATATCTAAACTCCTAACTTGGAATAGTCACGGCTTATTTTTAAGCTTGTCCATGAATTAATGACGCTTTATGCCAGGATTGTCTTCATAATAAAGATAGCCGCTTGGTACTGCCATGTAAGAAATTTGTAGACCCAAAATGCATAGTGGTCAGAATATGAAGATCATAATTGGTCAAGTGTTCAATACATTGGGTCATCTCTTCAATCCACAATCTACTTTAGAGATGAGATTCGCATATCTTTTATGCGCATCTTATTAGCAACACCGGATTATCCACCACCACCGGGTGGCATCCAAACAGTCGTAACTAATATTGAAACAGGCCTTCGAGAGCAAGGCCATGAAGTTGATATACTACAATTGGATCCGAGTAATCGGAGTTGGGCAGATGTACGGATCCCAAAACCCGAATTGATCTATAGCTTGCTCAGTCGAGATAGTTTATTTTTCACAAAGGAATATAAAAGAAGTATGATAAAAATAGAGGAGTTTGAACCAGATATCGTTCATTGCCTTCATATAAAAAATCTCCCAACATTAGTTGCTGCAGCAGAATTGGATATACCGACGGTAACATCGATCCACGCATTAGAATTGGAAAATAGGCCACTTGCAAACAAAGCCTATGAATATACTTCTTTAGTGCATTCTGTAAGTGAGTTCACCATAGATCTTTCAGAGCTCTCCTCTCAACAAGATGTATATAAAGCACCACCCTCTATCGATGTTAGTTCTTATGCGAACAAAATCGAATCAACACCTGACGACTCACTATCGTTAATCTCAATTGCTCGTATGGTCGACCGTAAAAACTTGGAAACAGTAGTGAGGTCGGTACAAACTGAGCGCGAACGAGGATTGGATTGTACATTAACGATTATTGGAGACGGCCCTAATCGCACAACAATAGAGAAGATGACCAAAGACCTCCCATATATTGACGTTTTAGGGTGGGTCAGTGAAGAGGAGAAAAAAAGAAGTCTAAGTGAATCTGACGTTTTTATCCTTACTCCTCTGAAAAATGGATATGATGTTGAAGGATTTGGTATTGTCTATATCGAAGCTCAAGCAAGTGGCACTCCTGTTATTGGATCAAATAATGGAGGAATACCAGAAGCCATTGGGGATAGCGGTATTCTAATTGACGACCCTCGATCTTCTCAAGAATTGAGTTCGGCTATCAATCAAATTAGTAATATTGATACAAGAGAAAAATATGCTAAAAATGCTGAGGCACGTGTTTCAGAATTTGATATTCCAACGGTAGCTAACACACACATAAGGAAATATCAAGAAATCATATAATTTCAATATTTAGTATCGAGCCCGAATACATCGAAAACCCAATTCCGGATTCGGTGTATGTCCATGATACGATGGCGAATTACTCCAAAATACATGCAGAGACTGGTTGGGAGCCGAAAATAGCACTCCGTGAAGGATTGAAATCCGTTTGCAAACAGTATCAGTGAACTACCCCACCCTACTGCGCTACTCGGCCTCCGACCTGTGTTGCTCCTTGAGGACGGGGCATTAGTGCCTGAAATTCAGGTGACAAATAAATTGGATCATCGGTAATAGCTTGGATTACACGACCTTTTTCACCAAGAGTAGCGCTCCCTAATGACACAATCCGTGGCTTCCAGTATAGAAGACCCATGAAGAGGATGTTGTATTTGTTCCCTTGGGTGGTCAGCTTCTGTTCACTAACCCTCACACACGCGTAGTCATAAGAGTATTCAACACACAACAATGTGGAGTATTCAAATGCGACTACTTTGCTGTACCCGACTCATCAAGTGCGTCGCTGACAACAGAGAGGATAGTTCAGTTAGATAGTGAACTCTTTTACGTCATTGAAGCAGGAAGCCCCATCCTCAACGCGCGAAGCGCGTAGGGTGGGGTAGTTCACAGTACTAGCGAAAGAACCGCGAGCACAAGGAATGCAATCACCAGCCATTTCGCTGCACGCATTGACAATCCAGCGACTCCCCGTTGGCCGAATAATCCGGCGATGATTGCAAGGACGAAGAACGCAACTGCCAATTCTAGCAATGCCATACTGTACTAAATAGTTTCAATATATAAAATTACAGTGGCCAAAATATATCAGATGACCTCAGTATTATCGAATCGTTGAATACGTGAGAAACTAACGGTTAGACCACCGAGAGCGTAACAGTTGTCCGGTCGGTGTTTCCTTGTAAGTCTGTAACCGGTGGAGCGCTACGACCGAAGGATCATTCACAAACTCAGTTGCACTCATAGGTCCAACGTGTCCCGAGTGTGGCGACCACGACGCGACGGTTCGCCATGAGGATACGCTGACGTGTCCGTGCGGTTTCGAGGGGCACGCCGACCTCACGGCGTCAGAGACGTTCCTTCAAGAAAACAGCGATTGCGAAATCAGGCCGATGGCACGGCCCGTGCGATTCGAGTGGGACGATCACGACTGGTCGGGGAAACCACACCCTCACGAAAGTCCCAAAGAAGTGCGCACAAACCCGAAAGTTGCCTCCGTGGGTCGGTAGCCGAACCCCCAACGTGAGGAATCCTCGCGCTTCAGCGCGGGGAGGATGTCAAGTTGTTGCTCCCTCGAAAACAACATAGCCAACCGCTTCTGTAGTATGTGCTGTTTCAGTGTCAGCACTTTGTTCTTCTTCAACTCTAACTTCAACACCGGTTCCAGACAGATTTCGGTAGCGCAAGTTTGCCGGATCAAGGCCGTTGAAGGTTTGTAAACCAGCTACAAAGCGAGGTGTTTCGTATTCTTGCTGGAAATCAATTTGAGTCCACTGATCGGTCACTGTTTGATCGGTTCGCCGTACCTCGAATGATTGGGTATTGATCTGCCCTGTCGCTTGTTGGAGTCCGATATAGCCAACGGTCTCGGTAGTGTGTGAACCATTTGCTTCCTCTTCTTGAACTCGCACTCGGAATGAAGTATTTGAGACGTTCGTTACTCGGGTAACGATTGGATCAGGTCCGTTGTACGTCTGAGATTGCGCTAGGATCACCGGTCTTTCTGTCTCGAAAAAGTTCCCCATTGAAACAGTACTGAATTCATCAGTTACAGATGCTTCACCAGCTTTTACCCGATAGCGTGTTCCATCACTAAGATTGAATTCACGCTCACTTGGCTCCATACTGAGTGAATGAAGAATGTGGAACGTCTCTGTAGTATGAGAGCCGTCAAGATACGCCCATTCTTCAAGCATATATTCAAAGCCAGCGTTGGCATCGTTTCGTAAACGAACGTGCACAGGCTGGCCACCATTATGCGAAAGTGGTTTTGCAATGGTAACGCCCGTTTGGTCATCTGATTCAGCTTGTTGCCACTGCCCACGGGTTGCCTGATTGGTCGAGATAGTATTCGTCGAGAAAATACTGCTAGCGTCCGGGTCGTAAACGTCTCCATCGACGATCCAGGTTGCTGGCCCGTCTGCTTCAGTCGCTTCAATACCACCAGTGACATAGAATGCATATACTTTCCCAGCAGGCACAGTTCCAGTGGCTTGTGTTGAATCCGATAGCCGGCTTGGCTGTCCGTTTGGCCCCCAGTCCATCGTTATCGATGCGCCATCATTCCCTGCAGGAAGAACAGCCTCACCAGCTGTAATCTGATATGACGTGGGTGAGCTATAGCCCGTGTTATCGATACGGACAAGTTGTGACGGTTGCATCGGGATTTCACCGACTGGTGGAGGACTTCGAAGTGGTGGAGCTCTTCTCGGTGATTTTGGACTACCGTTAAGAGTCATTCGTTCGCTAATGTAGGATGAATTGGTTTGCGCACCACTGCCACCTAAGACACCAGAAACACTTCCCCAAGTGTCCGGCTCCTGACCAATGAAAATCGCATACTCCGAATTATGATCGTTGGTGACGTGAACATCCTCAAGCTGGAGATACTCAAGATTAGCCGGCGTACCGTCGCCCATCCATCCATCATACGTATAGATTGCATCGTGATTCTTTCTAGATTCGTAACTGATCCGGACTCGTTGAACTTCGATGCGCTGGCATGGGACGGATGCTGTAATGGCTCCGCCACAGCTGCTATCTAAATAGCGATGGTAGAAGTCACAATCAGCAATGGTGAGTGTTCCATCATAGCTGTTAATACCCGCTGATGAATTCGATGGATTGACAGCTTCAACGCTTACTCCCCGTTGGAGTGAGCCACCTGACCACGCCGACACTGGATGTTGGTTATCTTTAATTGAGACGCAGTTACGAACTTCTGTGTTGCCACCAAGTCGCAGACCGTTTTGCGAGTTACGGAAGTAACAATTCAATATTTTGAATTTCCCTTCCGGCTTCTTTGCGTAAATCGTGTTTTCACCCCACTGATGGAACCAACACCGATTGAATGTGAGTGCACCCTTCGCCGATTCAATTAGTATCGCTCGGCGATTGCTTGCTTCAGTTGGCGCACAGGAACCTGCATGAAAGTAGCAGTCTTGGAGGAGACCTCGTGTGCCTGCGGCTGCTGACAACCGGAAGTAGGTTCGTGCCTCACCCGAGTTATTCGATCCGACATTAGTGTCTGTTGCTGCCCGAACTCTCCCACGAGTAATGAGACGTCGAAGTTCCCAATTTCCAGCATCGCTATTCATTCGTATGAATGGCGGAAGCGTTATTCCTCGCATATCGAGTTCGAATCCGTCTAACGTGAATCCGTTCGAATATACGTCGATCCACCGAACATTGTCTCCAGATTGCCCAGGAACAAGACGTGCACCATCTGGTGCTATGAGTTCAAAATCACCAACTCCCGATGGAACGACAAGTTCGTTCAGTTTGTATGTACCCGGTGGAAACACGATCGTCGTCTCGGCTCCAATGAGAGGAGTAAGAATAGGATCAATGGCAGAGCCTCCAGTGTTGCTCGCCCCTTGATCAACGATATTGAATGTCGGCATTCAAACCCCTCCGTTTAGTAAATTTATTATATTTATTTTCCCTCTACCAATATCTGTGACCACCGCTTTTTGATTAACCGTGTTTCGAGAGAGGTTCGATAGTGATCTTCCGTTATGGCGAACCAAACGACGGATATTCTGTGAAATTGCTACTGTGTCAGCAGTCTTCGCCGCGATTTCAGTTGTTTCTCTTTGATCCATACCATATGGTAACTACTGAATAAACATTGTTATACAGTTCCTGAAGTTAGTATTTTATTCGTAACGAGAGAATAACTATGGTTACTAGAAGTGATTTTAAGCATGAGAAATGAGTGAGAAATCACGCAGACCGAGTATTCGAAATACCCGTCGAACATTTCTGAAAACTATCGGCATGGGAATGACTGTGGCAAGCTTTGACAATGCTAGTAGTGCTCACCAAGCCCAGACAAGCAATCATGACTGGGAACCAACCTGCAATTGGGCAGGTTTTCGAGCAACTCCCGGCCGAACAGCCGCAATCAACAGTGATGGCCCAACTCCGTATGCTACAACAGATTGGAAGATGGATTTGGGCGGCAGCATGTACAAAACGGAACCAATCGTCGTTGGTCAAACAGTCTTTCTTGCCGTCTCAACAGCCAACGATCCTTCTAAAAGCAGTGGCTTTGTCGGGGCATACGATATCGAAACCGGTGATCAACAATGGAAACGAACCGACCTTCCTGCACCGCGGACACCTGTCGTCAATGGCGAAATGATCTATTTTGCCACGAAAGTCCCATCGACACCAGATACTGACGTAGGTGGTTTGTATGCCTTGGACATCAAAACTGGCAAAACAGAATGGACTCGAACCGCTATTCAGGAATGGGCCACTCCGATCGTTACACAACATCGAGTGTACAGCTCGAATGAAACCGGTGCATATGCACTTGACCGCACAACAGGAGAAACCATTTGGAAAGCAGACGATGTCGGTGGGATTGTAGATGGCGTTGGTGGTGCCTTGAGCTACAATACAGATACTATCTTTTTCAGCGACGGAACAGCGCTGAATGCCGAAGATGGGTCGATAAAGTGGCGTGTAGCTACTGGCCAAGTGACACTTGGAAATCATGTGGTCGATGATGGCATAGTCTACTACATCCGAACTGAACGCATTGTTGGGGACGATGACCGTGTATATGTGAAAGCCCGGTCAGTAGAGGATGGGACGACTCAGTGGAGTTATGAGTCCAACACTAGTAATGAATGGGATGGCCGACTCGCAATTGCAAATGGGCGTGTATTGTTACTCAGTTCAAATGACGAGGAAGCAATCATAAAGGCACTCAATGCACAGACAGGTGCGCAGGTATGGACAACACAGGTAAATGGAACTTACTTCAGCGATCCAACAATAGCAAATGAGACAGTCTATATTGGTGGTCGATCGGTGCCAGATTCGAACCGCTGGGATGGTCGCGCCGTTATTTATGCGGTCGACCTGCTAACGGGCGAGCAAAAATGGGCGTACTTGCTTGATAGTAGTGATCTCGAAACGTCGCCCGAAAATCCACCTGCTGCTGGAACTCCTATCGTGGCAGACGGAAAGCTGTACACTGCTACGTATCCATCCGGGTCGGTACTTGCGTATCGATATATTTACTATTCAAACTTCTTTGTCCTCGACTCATGCGCTACACCGCCAGACTCAACTTACCGTCTGTAGCTCCCCTAACAAGCGTGAGATACCCTTCAATATACTTCAACACGGGGAGACATCCACCCCGCCCTAAAGCACGGGGTTTCCCACGTCCGATTACACTAGTTTGGAACTTACGTTTGCGAACCCGATGTGCCGAAAGGAGTGCTACGCCCCTAGTACTTCTATCTAACTGTTAGCTTAAAACAAATAGATGTCGATAGGTGACTTAGAAGACGAATGTCAGTCTCGTAGTGGTTTTCCATGAAAACCATGAATCATTGAATTCAATGGGTATAAGCTTATTTTTAAATTAATGGGACATTTCTATCTATGTTTGGTATTAATGAGATCATACCTTTATATTAACCCCATGTTAGCTTAGTTAGCTTCAAATCGAGGCAGGGAAACTCGATACAAAGTGTACGAAATGAGTGAGTCCCCAATGATAAATACAAAAACACAACGGCAAATACCCGTTTTCGCACCTGATGTTGCAGCAATCGTTGAACGCGCTGCCATGTCTATGGTTGCACGCAAAGTTGTTCGGCAAATAGGGCAGAACAAGAGCAATCAAAAACCTCAACGAAGCGTTCAGTCATCGGAGACGCTGTTGAACAGCATTTCCGAGAAAGAAAAGAAGACAGTTATCGCACAGCACCTTGGAAAGACCAGCAAGTTAGCTGCAGGTTTTGCGGAAAGAACAATGAATGGAGAATAAACATGAGTGTCAGTAACCGCTTGTCAATAAGACTAGGGGAAAAGAAAGGGCGGCAACAGCAGGGCTCCATAGTTCAGAGTATTTCTCAAAAAATAGTTTCTATGATAAAAATGACGAGCATCGGCGTTACCTTTCTACTGGTATTAGCGACGCTCTTCGGAGGAGATGTTGCCGATGATGTGACAAATTAAGTACCCCAGAACCATTTATCGAAATCAAATGCCAATGGAGAAGATAGTCGTGAAATTTTCCTCACAATAAACAGAACTGACTACGGTATAGAACTTGGGTTTAGGTTACAGAAAGTGTGACTGTTGTGCTATCGGTATTTCCGTGCACGTTTGTCACCCTAAGACGGACTGTTATTGATCCACAAGTGGGTGTAGAAACTGCCACTGTGGGACCAGATGCATCATATTGTCCATCGCCATCTGTGTCCCACTCATATTGCAACTCACGGCCCGTTGAACAGTAGCCATTAAGCCAAATAGTCTCCTCGGCAGGAAGCTCAGACAAATCCTGTTGTGCTATGCTATCAATACATGCTTCTGGCTGTGACGGCTCTGATTCGTGTTCATAAATAGTGCCCTTCCAATAGCCGCGCGTATTTTGATCACGGTGGTTTTATCCTTGAATTGTATATTTAATTATATTTGTATAAATTGAGTAAATAGGCGTGTTTAAGAATGCGGGAGATACAGTACCTACCTTCGAAATTAGCTAAACTCGTACTCAAAAAATTACTCAATTTATGTCCCAGTGACAATTTCACTGTGTATCCCTGCTTGGAATTGAATAGGACACCGACAACATTCTCGAAATAGATTGTTAGGCCCCAATCGCTGGTAAGATGGTCGCATATTGGGCATGCGACAGTATCACCTTCCATGGAAAAATAGGAAGACTGCTCAAAAAAGATTGTGATGACTGAATGCTTTAGTCTTTTGTTTTTCTCTGAAATGATCTAGTTAGGCGAGAAATATTTTAATAATTGGAATGGGAGAACAGCCTATGAGCCGATCAAGGCAGAACGTGCCCAAATCTCCACACGAGTATCTTCCGCCAGCATGTGATATTACAGTTGAAGAACTCATCAGCATTGCAAAAGATGCAACAACCCTCTATGATGTTTGTCAACAGACTCGCCTCTCACGGCATACTGTTCGCAAAGTCCTTCGCGCTTGTGAGCAGTATCATGAAGTCGAATTTGGCTTTGGGAACGACGCAGAAAGTGCAATCACTCGGATTGTACATTTGCGAGAGAAAATGGAGCGAGGGGAGTGATTCTCATTTTAAGGACCTTACTCAGGGAGTGGTTGACGAAGGCAATAAAGACGAACCAAAGGAACCATACCATCGCTAGACTGGTGTGAGTATATTGTGCTGAACGTGATATTTGGTTTTGATTCGCATATTATTACTAGGTAAATATGGCGTCTTAAATAGTAAATAATTATAGTAAGAACCCATTAATTACTTATTTAATTTTAAATATATACAGTGATAACGAACTTATAAATATGATGGGGCAAGTAAAACTATATAGATGAAGTTAAGTAGAAAAGTAGGACGAATACTATCCATCGTCTTAGTGAGCGTGATTCTCGCTACAATAGGCGTCAGTGGAGCAACCGCGATCGATATTGCTCCCCATGATACTGATACAGCACCGAATATTGGTGCTCTTCGCGCTGACGTAGACACGCGCATAGCTCTCTCCAATATAACCGAGTTCAACCCTGCTGACCGTTGTGTGGGTATACACACGTTGACTGCCGTTGTGCAGAACGATGCTGGCGATCCATTGGATAATGAAACCGTCACAGTCAAAAACAGCCTCGGAGAGACAGTCTTTACTGGATACACCGATAGTGCTGGTCAGATCGATGTTCAGCTTTCACAGGGCAAATACGATGTCTATGTCCAGAACCAGCACCAACAAGTTAACCTGAATAAGGATCGCACGGTAACGTTCACACTTGGGCAGGACGTGTTGCCTAAAACATAACGGTCGCAGCTTCTTGAACTCTAAATCTTATTTTAATCTTAATTTGTTTCTACCAAGCTAGATAATATATATTGCTACAAACAATGTACATACACTGTGCAGCAAAGTCTGACTCGACGACAAATTCTGAGTAGTACCGTTGGAAGCCTTGGAGCACTGACGATGACGAGCCGGGGGCAAAGTACTGTTCAACCAACGACAGAGTATATCGTTGGTACTACATCGCCAGCCGCAGTCAATGCAGCTCAATCACACGCAACAGCAGTCAAACGTGTATTAGACTTTGGAAACATTGGGCAGGCAGTTGCAGGGCGCTTTCCAGCGCCAGCGCGGGACGCACTTCGCCGGCGCAACGATGTTCGATATGTCGAGAAAAATGGGCTAGTGAGAGCAGTGAATCACGGGACAACTGGTCGTCAGGTACTCTCGTGGGGGGCGGATCGGATCAACTCTGAACAGGCAAATCATAAGGGATACACTGGAAAAGGTGCACATATCGCAATTCTTGATACAGGCATTGATAGCGACCATCCCGACCTCCAAGCAAATCTTGGCGATGGGAAGGCATTCTATTATTCATGTAACACGCTCTTTGATGGGAGACCGTGTTCGGAAACGGAAACAAACGATAACACATGCCATCATCCCTGGGATGATGATGATGACCATGGAACAATCGTTGCTGCGATAGCTGGCGCAATAAATAATGATATTGATGTTGTTGGAGTCGCCCCAGAGGCGACACTACACGCGCTCAAAGTTCTCGATTGCCGAGGAATCGGCGATTATCTAGGGATTGCTGAGGGAATCAAATATACCGCAGATCAAGGATGGGACATTGCGAATATGAGCCTCGCTGGAGCGGAGGCATACGTGATGCGTGATGCATGTAAGTATGCCTATGAAAAAGGCGTTCTCCTCGTTGGTGCCACTGGGAATCGGGGATGTGAAGGCTGTGTGAGCTATCCTGCAGCATATCCAGAAGTAATTGCGGTTACAGCAAGCACCAGTACCGATACACTTGCAGATATCTCATCAACGGGCCCTGAAGTTGAACTGACTGCTCCAGGTAGATATATTCGATCGGTTTCATCTAGATACCCTGCTGTTGTAACAGGAACCTCAGCAGCTGCACCACATGTCAGTGCCACAGCAGCTTTGCTCATGGCGAATGGATACCTCAACGCAACCAACACCGCATACGACGCCAGCGGATCGCTCACGCAAGAGAGCTACAACAACCCAGGTGGTGTCCGCGGCAAACTTCGTGCAACAGCTGAGGATATTGGTCTCACCACAAATCAACAGGGATACGGGCTCGTCGATGCCGAAGCAGCCATCGCAGTCGGACAGCGCGGCAGTGTCTCAACAAATCAACCTAATCGCACCACATGGGAATCAATTACATCGGAGGGCTCATTCACAAACCCAGTTGCACTCATGGGACCACCATCAACAAATGGCGGCCAACCATGTCATATGCGGGTTCGTGAAGTCACAGATGAGAGCTTTGAGTATCAACTTGAAGAATGGGCCTATTTGGATGGCAGTCATACCACTGAAACTGCCCATTACCTATTCATGAATGAGGGTGCCTACACAACACCTGCTGGATTACGGGCGGAAGTCGGGAGTCTCCAAACAGATCAAACGTTTACACGGGAAAATTTCTTCCAGACATTTACCACAATTCCAATTGTGATCTCCCAGGCCCAAACCGTCAACGAAGCCGACCCAGTCGTCACTCGTAATCGGAACGTCTCAAGTACAGGTTTTGATGTCCGTCTTCAAGAAGAAACGTCCGGCGGTAACCATGCTTCTGAAACAATCGGCTACATCGCGATAGAACCGGGCATAAGCACGCTTAACGGTGTTCCGTTCGAGGCAGGACTCACTTCCGATACTGTCACCCACAATTGGGCCTCAATTGCATTCCAGCGTGTGTATGAAGAGCCTGTGTTCATCGCGAATCTACAAACATATGATGGAAGTGATCCAGCTGCCCTTCGCTATCAAAACCTCGGTGGATCAGCTGTCGATATCCGCGTCGAAGAAGAGCAGAGCGTCGATACCGAGACCGGCCATACATCAGAAGTCGTTAGTTATCTTGTCTTCGAAGGCCAGGATATTATCTAAGCACCGCAAATTTTATTAGTAAATTGTTATTACTTAATTAGTTGGAGTGTATTTTTAGTATATGAGCCTACAGAAGGATCCTCATAACAATATACAATAAGGCCATTGGATAAATTGCGAGTATCGTAGGGTTTCTTCGTTGCCATTTCCCCTACGATGCTCGAGCGTAGTAAGCTAAAACGCTGTAATTACGTCATACTCTGGAAACAGGGGCAGGCCATGTTTTGAGAATGTTTCATAGACAACTGATGATGGCAGTACTTCGTATCTTGGGTTCTATACAAGCGATAGGCGTCTCGCAGTCAGTAATGAAATGTTTTTGCTTGTGGTTCAGAATTCAAGATGATCCACAATCGGATCTTTCATCGTTTGCAGGCAGTAATTAATATGGTCAGACACCGCATAACAATAGGGTAGTCTTGTTATGATTGCTTTGTATGCAGAGAATAAAAATAGATGATAAAAGCGACATCAATCGACAAGATTGCCTCAAAGGATCTATGATGCATGGCGCAGTGATGACTGGGTTTGGTGGTGACGCCACAACATCCCAGACCCAAAATGGCGATTCCACTAGCAACCAAATTAAGATTACTTGTGAACACATCACTTTCTTCACCCATAATTTCACTGGAGGGCCGCTTTTACCGGGCAAGACCGTGCTCGTGTTTGTGATGTTTGCGGATGAAAGCCAGATAGAAGTTAAAACAACCGTTGACGAAAACGGCGTTGGGCGAGTCGATTTGCCAGGAAATCGAACCGTAGAAACAGTGACATTAGTCTACGAAGAGGGCGAAGATCTGCTTATTACTGAATTTTTGAACAATTGCGAGAGAGAGTGAAGTGAACTACCCCCGCCCTCTCGACCTGATGGCCTTGCTGAGAACGGGGACTTCCTGCTTCCACGACGTGGGCGGAATAGTATTCATGTACCCGAGCGCGATCGGTGGTGGGAGTAACCGGCGAGTGTAGGGTTCTTTTTCCTTGTGTGTCGAATCGACCCAGGCCTCGCCGCCCCGTGCTTGCTGCGCTGCGCGCGCAGCCACGACGTTGAAAGCAATTAGTCGGGAATCAATTATAGAACTTAGCCAATCACTGGTGAGAACGGTGTTAGTCCCGTTCTCTAAGAGAGCATAGCGGAATCACGACTTCTCCAATAGATCGGCACGAGTGAAAATTGTTAGTACTCCAGGAATCCAGCTATCGAATTACTCGATTCTCATGTTCATATTGGCTCTTTGATTGGCTCTCCGCGCACGAAGTCAAAGTGAGGAATTACACTACAAGAATGGCAAAATTTGGCACTTTTCACATCGATGACGGGGGGAGTCAATTCGAATGTTACACTTCGATGACGGGGTGTCAGATGTGTAGCTTACACATCGATGGCGGGGGGAGTGCCAGCAAAGCTACCGAATGTGATTCACATAGTTTCGCCGACTCCAAGCCAGATCCATTACACATCGATGTCAGAGACCTTTTATAGAATATACATCGTTGACGGTCCTACAGCAAGGTTGGTGAATCAATGGAATACAAGAAATAGCTCCGTTGTATCGGTCGGATAAACATCGATGGAGGTCAATCTTTTTAACGCTACGGGTTACAGCAAACATATGACCGGCAGCAACCAGGAGGAAACGGATCAATCTACTCTAAATAAGAACACTCATCCCAGTACTGACGAAGAACAAATCGAGACTACCTATAAAGAGACCGCTGGAGGTTCGATCTCGGATCGGGCTCTGGGAACTACAGAGGATGGTACACAGCGGTCAATCCGAGATATGCTCGATGATGAGGGGGAGACATCGGTCTTCGTCAATAGAGATCTTGTCGAGCCAGATACAATCATCGATGAGGAGCGTATCGTCGGCCGCGATGATCAGCTTGAATCCGTCGTTTCATTTCTGAAGCCAACTCTCCAAGGAAACCGTCCTCCGAATATGCTGCTGTATGGTCCAGCTGGGACAGGAAAATCGCTTATTATTGGCGCAGTTACACAGCAAATCATCGAGCTCTGTCAATCGAGGGGCGAACGATTCGGCGTGGTTGACATCAACTGTCAACCCATAAATACTCTTGATCAAGCGGTCTACGAACTAGTTCAGACCGTCGCGAAAGATGTGAAAGCAGAGATCGCTGTTCCTGAGACAGGCGTATCGACGAAACGCAAGTATCGACGCCTGTATGAACTGATTAACGAACACTATGATTCAGTCATTTTCATCCTTGACGAGATCGACCTTCTAGTGGGCCGACGAGCAAACGACGAACCCGCCTATTCGAAGCTGCTTTATCAGCTGTCGCGAGCGAACAATATAAATGAAATAGAAGGACAGGTATCTGTCGCAGCACTAACAAACGACCCGAAGTTTATGGAAAACATCGACGGTCGTACCGATAGTTCGTTCAATCCTCGAGATGTTTACTTTCCCGACTACGATGCCACCCAGTTACGCGAAATTCTCAATAATCGTCGTGACGCGTTCCGTCGAGACGCACTTGAAGAAGACGTGATTCCGCTTGTAGCGGCGTTTGCAGCCCAAAGTCATGGTGACGCGCGGAAAGCTATCGACCTGTTCCGTGGCGCTGGTGACTTGGCAGATGAGCAGGGTGATGAAGAGGTTCGCGAGGATCACGTTCGCGAATCACAAGAGGAAATCGACAAAGACCGCTCGTTGAAACTCGTGGAAGGATTAACGACGCAGAAAAAGATCTCACTGTACGCAACAGCCGCCGTCGCCTGCTACTCGAATCGATCACGAAGTTCTGTCCCAAGTCCAGTCGGATTCAAAGTGTACCAGTGGGTGACTGACAAACTCGATGCTGACCAGATGACTCGGGAGACCTATGTTAAATATGTTAAGGAACTCTCCACGTATGGTCTAATATCGTCCTCTCGAAAGAGTCGAGGGCGCGGTGGTGGAATGTACATGGAGTTTACCTTCACGGGAGATCCCGCAGCGATGATGAACCGAATCGTCGATGACACACGGTTGGAAGCGATTGCCAATCAAGAAGAACTCCTGCAAACGGTCATCAATTCCCAACTTAAGAAATTCCATGAAAAGTGAGGGGTGAATTTAGTTTGGCATGAGGATTTTTAGGGTCACCCACCCCCCGTGTTCGATGTGTAAATCAATCTCCCGCTCCGATAAAGAGACGCTTGGTGGTCAATCGAAGACAACCAACCTGACTAAGAGATAAGAGCTTAGAACGTTATTCGTCGATTTTTACACGAATTTAATAAATAGCATTCAACTATGTTGTGACCCCTCCCCCCGCCATCGAAGTGTAAACAGTAGAGAGAGGTAAGATGCAGCTACCGGAAATAGAGCCTCACCCGATAGAAGAAGCCTCGAGGACACTAATATTAGTTGGATGAACAAATAAAGTGGTCTTAACCAGAAAGGAATCGACGTTCGATTAGTAAAATATACTCTTAGCCTAATCTCATGCCTAATTGCATTACGGATTTTGTTAGAGTAGCCATCACATAAAACTTTCCCCTATAGAGAATCTCTTTGATCAAGCGATGATTCAGGAGCCTGAGTACTTCTCTATTGTATTTGCTGCTATCTTCCTGTTCATCGCTAATTCACGCCCTACCCCTCCCACCTGGATAGCCGTTTACACATCGATGACGGGGGGAGAGAGTGGGTATAATATTCTCGTTTGATATTTTGACTTGCTGTAAGAGCCCTCGAATCCATCTTTAGGTATCAGCGAGTTCTGTTGGGTGGGTTCTACGTCCGTGATGAGACGTAGAGTGGCGTTACTCGAACGCAATAGTCAAGCATGGCCGCTTGCTCGATGTTCGATGTCTCCGAGTTTGAAGGCCAGGACTTTTAAGGTGCCTGCCTACAGGTCGTTGCGAACCACGGTGACAAGGTCGCTCTTCAGATTCTTAGCGATCAGGGTATCGAAGCGAATGAAGAACGAGGTCATGAGGTCATTCCGCTCCTCAACGTTTCGCAAAAATCAGGCACAGAAGGGATAGAGACAGAGCAGCTAACCGAAAATCCAAACTTCCGTTTCACAGATATTCGTTTTTTGTTATGCCCTATCTAGTTCCTGATTTTGAACTGAAGAGGGTTATAACTAGCACCTACTCGATAATTACCGATATCAGGAGAATCATAACAAAATGCCAATATGCATTTGCAGTATAATGCGATGCGACAAAGAAAATCAGACAGCAGCAACAAGGTAAAGCGAAGAGGCTATTTGAAAGGAATCGCGGCCGCAGGGATCGGTGCAAGTGCCGTTTCTACGTTTTCTGGCACATCGGCTGCAGCCACAGACAACGCCATGGACGCGGATGGGGATAATGTCTACCTCATTTTCGGTGCTGACACTTCCGCAACTGATCTTCACCCATGGCTAAAAAAGCATAAGAAAAAACTCAATTCGAGTTCACAACAGTCTTCCTCCCAGGTCATTCAGTACCAGGATGTCACTCAGTTGAACGTCAATCAACAGAAAAACGCTGTTGCCATCTCAATTGATGGTGGAAAAGCAGACGCAATTCAACGCACCTACCAGAATAACGAAAACACGCAAGCCGGCAGTGCAGAATCGATTAATGCCAAAGAACAGACTAAAGAACAGGCATTCGAAAATCTCAATGATGTGTATGTTGTCCTCGCGGGCGAAACTGATTCACGCGAATTCTCAGGCTGGGTCGTGAGTGATGACGCTTACCAAAGTGAGCAGACCGCCGAAGCTGATATTGAGCAAGAACAAGAGGTTGACCAAGTAAACTATAGCAGTCAGAGCACTGCTATCTCAATTGCAGAGAACGGTAGTTATTCTCGATCATATCAGCGAAGCTTCCAGCTAAATGAAAACGCTCAGACGGCCGAAGCGCTTGCGGCAAACGTCGGTAAGGGAGACAAGCAGAATGCAAGTTCGTCGGTTAAACAGGCACAAATTGTTAATCAGCTGAATGTCAACAAACAAGGCGTTGCCATTGCAGTTGCTGTCGGCAAAGATAGTGTAGCCAAAGCGTGGCAAGTTAGTTGCCAGTTCAACCGGAACGAACAGGTTGCAAGCGCGACTGCAGTAAACTTCGACCCGAAGTCGGTCAAAGAGTTCACTGCAAGCGCCAACATGAAGGGCGACTACTCGGACTCACATGTGAAGCGGTCCAAAAAGTGTACATCTCAATCGAACAAACAGGGTGCAAAAGCGAACATCGAGCAATTCCAGGACGTGAGTCAGGAAAACATTAGCATGCAGAATGCAGCCATCGCTATTGGGCTTGATGGTAGCGAAGCGACAGCTACACAAGCAAGTTATCAAGCAAACTTCAATGCACAGGTGGCTTCAGCAACTGCGGTGAATGTCGACGAAGGCACTAAAAAGGTCTTTGCGGTGATGGATGGTACGGACGCAAAAGGCGATAATTCCTGGGCAGTGTCCTATGATAACGGAAGCGGACAAGTTACCAAACAGAAAGCACTCGCTGTCGTTAAGCAAGCACAATACATTGAGCAGCTGAACGTGAGCGAGCAGACCAGTGCAATCGCGTTCGCAACAAACGATGGTAACGCATCGGCAGAGCAGCTTAACTATCAGCTCAACGAGAACATTCAAGCCGCCGAATCAACTGCCATCAACACCGACAGTCAGCACAGCAACGGCAAGAAAAACGGTGAGAAAAACGGCAAGAAAAACGGAAAGAAGGGTGAGAACGGCAAGAAAGTTGAATGCTAGAGCGCGATAAATAGGTTAAAACACAAGTATAAGAGTCACTGTAAAAACACGCGATTAACCCTTTCCTTAGTACGCTCGCATAGCGTTTGTACTGTTTGTGAATTTTATTAAAATATCAGTCTCCTTCTAGAAGCGACGGGATCGTTAGCAGTACAGAAGTTGAGATTCATAGTATGAGCTGGTCAATACAAATCAGCTGAGTCAAGTTCTACAATGATCAGCGATTCTCTTAGAGATATGAACCACCTCTGAATGTAATGATGTCGATATGGGGATTGTTCTTACACTATTAACCGGATATTACGTTGGATTACATTCATTCAGGCAGACCATAACTAATCCTTTAACGCTGGTTCACCCTATTGGCGATGATTCAAGAGAAAAATAAGAACGAGAAAGAAAAATCATATATCGGTGACAAAATACAAGAAATTGAAGCCACCAGTGAAAAAGACTCCCCATGGCAGTCGCAGCTAACCAGTCGAGCACGTAGTCTCCTCGCAACCAGTTTTGTCTTCCACCCACTAGGCAGTTCCAGTCAGGTAGGTGAACAGCACTATGACCGATAGTCGACCTACCAACACTACTCGTCGTCGCTTTCTTCATCTGTCCGGGACTGTAGCTGCGGGAATGCTCGCCGGTTGTTCCGAGAACACGCCTTCCTCACAACCAACTTCAGATACTCAGACCCAATCTACGACGAAGACGACAACAGTGGACAAAACCACCGAGGTTAGAGAAACCACTTCGAAACAGGCGTTACAGACTAAGTACAACAGCCGTGAGCAGTTCAAGTCACCCGGGACAGCGTTCGACAATTTCGAGGATTTGTCTCAATGGAAACAAGTCCGGGGTTCAATATCAGCGGACACCGAACAGTGTGTAACTGGCTCACAAAGTCTACAGCTAGTTGGAAAGTCGGGCCAACATGCTGCAGCCGTTCGGACATTGTCATCACCGGTAGATCTCTCCAATAGCGATCTGTCGTTGTCATTTCGATCTAAAAATCCCGACGAGATTGCACTACTTGTCTATTTGTATGACTCTAATGATAACTGGGCAGTACTCGAGCTCCGAGCGATAACGTATCGTACCCCAGATATTGGCTGGTTTCGAACGTGTCCTGGTGTGTTTGCCACCAGTGATGCTGACCCAGATCTTACAAATATTGAACAAATCAAAATTGAAATAACCAATGCATCGGATGGCGACGTAATATCATGGGTAGACGACATGCGTTACCATCCAAAACCTGACACAGGCTATGTTATTTTAAGTTGGGATGACGGAAACAGGAGTTACTACGAACAAGCAGCACCAGTCCATGATCGCTATGATTTACCAGCTGTCCTCACAATGCCAATATATCCTAAAAAAGCAGCCGACTCATTTTTTATGTCGATCGAGGAATTGCAGGAGCGACAGGATGCAGGCGACGAGGTCGTCGCACATGGCAGTACCAACGAACCATTCGCCGAAATATCTACGTCGCAGCTGGATGCCCTCCTCAAGCGAAATAAGAAATGGTTACTCGACAATGGATTTGAAGGTGCAGATTTCGTAGTCTATCCGGGGAACAATTTCGACAAAGCCGCACTTGAGGTGATCAGCAAATATCACTACATGGGCGGTATGAATCAGTCAGGCAACGTGAACACAACCGGTGTGTATGGGTTCGATCCACTTGTTCTTCCACGAACGATAGGCCATGATCTCGATATTTGCAAGCAAGCAGTGAATCTTGCCGCGGATCACCGTCAGTGCACCATTCTCAATTTCCATCACTTCGATTCCAAGAACACGATGAATACTAGAGAGTATGAGAAACTCTTAGCGCATATTGATCGAACGAACGGTATCGAAGCTATCGATTTTACAGATCTTTGGGATATGCGGCGCACAGAACCGAAGTGAACGGGTTATATCCATTATTTTGAAATCATATTATTCATTTTGGAAGTTTTCTCCTAGTGTCTTTTCTGTTCGAACGAGAATCTCTCCATCGTTAGTTACCGTGACATCTAAATCATCAATATGAAATCGTAATTTTGATTTTCCAAGCTTTTCGAACATAGAGAAGCGATCAGTTGCATGAAAGCGAAAATGCTCATTTACTGCTGCTGCTGCTTCGTCTCGTGAATGACCTGAGATAAAAATAACAATATCAATCAGACATTGTTTGAGTGTTGACTTACCATTAACATCATATTCAAATCGATATTCATGGACATACATTTTATCGCATTCACTCGTGCCATTCGGTAGCCTGCTTTTGTATTCGACTGAATCGAGCATAGATATTCTATTTTGTCTTTAGTAATAAGTATATACAGCATACTATTTATGGAATGAGAGTTTTTGAGAGAAGATTAAAAGATACCGAATAGTACCATGCTGGAGAACTAAGTGAACTACCCTACTCGCTCACGGCTGACGCCGTTCGCTCCTTGCAGGTAGGGCTTCCTGCTTCCACGACGCGCTTTGCAGATACAGATGTATCCACAGGGAGCGCAGTCTCTACAGGCGTTGATTCGGAGTATCCCACTCCTACATCTTGAAGACCGCGAGAAAGAATATTCCACGCCGCGTTGACGTTTTAATATATACTACGAACTGCACAGTGATCAACTCAAAAATACCTGCAAGGTACCTACTACTACTTACGAGGTTATTCACGGTAATATAGTGGTTGGGGGACGGCGCTATCGAGAAATTGAATCGCGTGATTTTGGGTGTCTCATGAGTTGAAGGTAGATTGAATTGCACGTTTTTGGATAAACACGCAACACCGATCAACGTCACCTGTTCTGTCGTATAAACGGAAGAATGCTTCACTACAGGAATAACTGCTCAGCTGAATTCCCGATTCACTTTTGCTCTGCTAGAGGGAGCTATATCACGCTCACAACCGTCCTAAAAAACATGGCGCAACAATTCGTTCTCGTCCCCGGAGCATGGCTCGGCGGCTGGTGCTGGAAGTATCTCACCCCGATGCTCCGCAATGAGGGACATGACGTATATGCACCGACACTCACTGGATTAGGTGAACGAGAACACCTTATGCGGCCTGAGATTGGCCTAGAAACACACATTACAGACATTGTGAATGTGCTCGAATACAACGATCTCACGGACGCTGTTCTCCTCGGGCATAGCTATGCAGGGCTTGTAGTGACGGGCGTGGCAGAACGAGTTCCTGAGCGGCTCGCGCACGTTGTTTATTTGGACGCACTGGTTCCGATGGATGACGAGCCGGTTTCGGCATCTGAGTTCTATCCTCCGGACGAGTGGGATACGATGGAAGCGGCCGCAAAAGACCATGCTAGCGGCTGGCCGCTCCCAGATAACCATCCGGGGTGGGTGGATATCTCAGACGATGACACACGGTGGATGCGGGAAAAAGCTGTCCCACATCCACTGAACACGTTCAAACAGCGGGTGAACATCAACAACCCGGCAGCAGCTGCGTTAACCACCAGCTACATTCTCTGCACCCAGAACGGGATGGACGACTCCATTCTCGATACGATTCGACAACTGTGTAAACAGCGGGAGTGGAAACTCCGCGAACTAGACACAGGTCACTGGCCAATGGTGTCGATGCCTCGGAAACTGGCTCACCAGCTTCTTGAAATCGTATGAAGAGTAAGCAAAATTCTAGGCTGCAATCTATTGGGTCTCGTCCGGCGCTCACTATCTTCACTCTGTCGTGTTGTCACCCTCTTGGGGGTGGCAGGAGCTGGCAGAATAAGCATGAACCCCGCCGTGACCACACCGAGCACGTCAACCCACGCATCCGCTGTGAACTGGCGAATACACCTCAGATCGAGATGCACGTTTCTATATAAAACACGAAAGTAAGCTATTTACACGATCTCACCTTTCGCAGAATCTTGGGTTAGTATTAGATACTAACTAACCTTCATTGAGATATGGAAAATAGTACTGATGAGAGTTAGTATAACATGTAATCCTCGTCTGCCGCCATTTTATACTTCCTGCGTGAGAACACCCGGCGTCCGCTTAAAAACGCGGACTGAAAAATGACGACAGAAACACCACCGAATGGTGTTTCCGTCGCGCTCATTGGCGCCGGAGCGACGATCATCGCCAACCAGCAACCTGCTGGCTGGATACTCATCGCTGTCGGGGTCTTGTGGGCGCGAAGGAAACTGGGCGAGTGAGTCGCCTTCCAAAGCTGACTCGCCCAAATGTCGCATATTATTTTGTTTTCGCGACGCCGACCAGCGAGGTCGACAGTAATGTATACAATGGATAGGTTCATGAGTCTTTTCCATGGAACGCCTCGCGGAACATCTTCTGTTGCATGCCACGCGAACGGATTACAGCAGCACTCCCGGAGGGTAGTTTCTTCCGCGTATGAAATCAGGTGGTAGTAAGCTTGATCCACCTGTAAATGGAGAGTAGATTAGGATTCGTTTGTCTCACTGCCTCATGTTGCACTAAGCGGGTGTGGGTCCATCTGCTACCGACAGAAGGACAGCACCGCTGGCCATTCCGAGGTAACTCCAAGTAGTCGCACTTGGAACATGGAATTCAATATAGATAATAAGATATGGAGACCGAGTGCGCATTTGCCGAATATGGTCGGGAAAACAGTGTCTACCGGAATTTTTTTTTTCGTTTGACGCCACAGCATTGACTATGGCGGGAAACGAGCCACCTCCCGACGAGTGGGAGAACCATTCCAGTCAGTCCGCCGGGGAGAGTGCTGCCGAGCGTGATCTCGATATTGATGTTTCGGAAGTTGTCCTCGAGTTACAACCCGTCTTCGAGGCGGTTGCGCATCCACGACGACGCTATCTCGTCTACACGCTCTCCGAAGAGACCCAATGGTCACTCGATGACCTTGCGACCAAACTCGCTGCGTGGGAGACTGATACGAAAGAGGCGAACATCGCGACGCTCACGCGTCACGAGATGTATACGTCACTCTATCACTCCCACGTCCCGAAACTCGTCGACTTGGACGTGATTGAGTTTGATGGCGACACAGAGACGATTACTCCAGGGCCGCATGCAGTGCAAGTGTTAGCGGCGTTGGAGGGTGCCGGCGGCAGTCTCGACAATCGGCAAGAAACACACGCTCGCAGCGAGTTTGACCGCGAGGACTCTCGGTAACCCATGGCTGCCCAAAGAGGTATCACTGCCTTGCGGATGATACCACCCTAAGACACGTTCACACGGCGGACGACAGATGACCTCAAGTAATGACCACACCGAGGATGGCACCAAACTTGCATCGGATGGAAACAAACCCGACGAACCCGACATGACGTTTGTAACACAGGCGCACTACGAACGCGAGAGCCACCGCGATCTCACCACCGAAATCATCTTCGCAATCGCGGACGCCGCAGATGTCGTGCCGACAGAGATCAAAGATCCGCCGCTATACGAATGTGTGGATATCGCTGCGATTGAAGACGGCTTCTTCGGGCCGAAGGCCGCCGGACAGACCCGTGATAGCGAGGGGAGTGTTTCCTTCCGGTATAACCAGTATCACGTCGAGGTTGCGAGTGATGGGTGGATTACTGTCTCCGAGTCTACTGAGTATGAAGAGTTACCAGGCTCGGAGTGAGCACATTCTATCTCCTGTTTAGAAACGGGAATCCGAAGTCAAAATTGGGCTGATGTTAGTATCCATCCGAAACGCAGGAAGAGGGAAGTCAGTATATGGCTTGTTACATAGTTCCGGGTTCTTCCTCCGCTTCGCCAAACGCTACCCACTGGCTAGCATTCGGCATACTAGTTCTGAGTCCTACTCACATGAGGGTGTTGGCAGTCCTGTTCTGAAACGTGGAGTGGACAGCAGTCCGCAGGAAATTCATTCCTCCACGCTTGTCGAGCTGACAGCATCTTTTTTGTGAGTAACTTGTTTACGCTCGACACACAGAGGTTTGGTACTGAGTAGCTTACGCTCACTGGCTCAACGATTTACCTGCCGGGGAAAATCAGTGGTGGGCGTAGATCTCACGGTTTCCACTCTTACGTAGTAGCTACATGGTATGCTGAGGTCAATACACATATTGGCAAAATTCCTGGATTGTATTCTATTCTCTTATCTGAATAGATCTTCGATATAAACAGAGGACAGTATTTCGAGGAATCCGTAGCTCTATTGAAGACTATTCTGTAGCAAAGATTATGGCTGAAATTGATTGGGATGCAGATGATGTCGAGCGACAAATTATGACGGCATCGGAAATCTCGGATATGGAAACCGCAACGACTCAGTTGATGGATACTGTTCAGTGTATCAATCGGTGGGTGGACGAGCATCCCGAACACGACCAGCTGTCGGTGTGGTCTCGTGAGCTGCTTGAAGCGGCACTCTATATTCAAGGTGAGTACATGCATTCCCAGCAGTTGAATTACCAGTATTTACAGGAGAAGATTGAACAGTTTGAATCGTCTGAGCAGTAGCGGGTTTCACATACTGCCCTGAAACTAGCGATTGATTTGTTTGATCGGTACATACGAAACGAGAACGAATGGGGCAGATTTTCTTGAAATCTCTATCGCCCGAAGATTGACGGCAATTCACATGCTGTGTGTATGCACTGATTCAGTATGCCCTCCACAGAACAAGCGTGTGCTCGGTGTGGTAATCAGATTACAGACGATGACCCGCATGCCTGGTTGACAATTCAGGGAGTAAATTTGGGATATGAGATCATCGATGATGATCATGTGGTTTGTGAAAATTGCTATAACGACTACCGCGACTTTATCAACCAATCGCCATAGCAAGGGCAGGATGTGATCTGGTCACTCTCCTCAATCAGAGCACGCCGTCACACGAGAACATGCTTGCAAGGTATATTTCTGCATTTCATCAGTGGGCATCAACCTCTTGGAAATGGTTCGAACGCTCGAAGGGTCGATCGAACTCTCAGAATAGTATGCGACGAACAGTGGTCGCTTTTTGGACAGTGAAGGAGGTGTAAATGGATGAGACACCATCCCTCGATGGGAAATTTCCTCAAAGAACGGCAGAACAGGAAGTGTCCCGTCATTGGTGGATACGGTGTACTGGTGGGCTGCGGGATTCTCGTGGCTCTCGGTGGTGACTATAACGAGTCTGGGGAAACCGCGCCGAAGGCGAACTATTCGTGCTGTGCGCGTTCTGTGCCATCTCGTCAGATTCAAGGGCTGCAATAGAGTCAAGAAGCATCCAGGAAATCCGACACCAGTGGAAAGAAATACGACTTTGAGAAAACTATTTTACATAGCAGTGCGCAGTACTACGTATGGCCGATATCGATGAGCGAGTCAAAGAGGAATGGAAAGCCACCACAACAGGCAGGGAGCGAGTCAAAGAGATACTCACCGAAACCACGGAGTACACAAAAGCTAGTGACATCGCGAAGCAGGCCCTAGTGAGTGAGCCAACTACCAGAAAATATCTGACTGAACTTGTCGACGAAGGTATCGGTAGCACTCACCAGGATGGGCGTACGACGCTGTACAGGCGTAATGAAGGCCATCGCATCGACAACCGTATTAAAGAACTCCGCAGGACCCACTCGCATCGAGATCTCATTGCAGGAATCCAAGAGATGAACGAGACACTGCAGGAATTTAGAGAAACCTACGACGTCGGGAGTCCAGAGGACCTCGCAATCAAGCTGGAACCCGGTGATGACGGGTGGAGCGATCTTGGGAAATGGCGGTCAACGAGACAAAATCTCGCTCTTGCAAAAGCTGCGCTGCAAGTAGACGAGGCCCATCGGCTCGCGGAAGCCTGATTCATGACGGACGATTGGACGTATGTCGATACTGGCGCTCCGGATCAGGATCTCATGAAGAGAGCACGAACAGTTGCCGAAGAGTACGAGCCACTCATTACCGATTCAGAGTTTGATAACGCTCTGAATCCAGAGACGCTTCATCTCTACGTCGAAGATGGGATTACTACCGATGAAGGACGGTTTGATATCACGTGGACGGACAAACACTACTACCGCTATCATTACACCGAAGGAGACGACTTCAACTATCGCTACGACTACCATCCTCGACGAAACCTCCCCACAAACCACTTTCACGAACCACCAGATGCAACCCATGGCAATGCTGTTCCATCCTGTATTGAGGTCACAGCAGTACGACTTGTCACTCTCGCTGTCCTCCAACTCTGGCGGGATGCGGTGGATGCTGATGACCTTACACGCCTCCAGCAACCAAATCCCCCATAACGTACAATCTTGGTGAGAGCTACTTAATCCGAATTTGGTAAGCGACCGTCACCCTCTTCGACGTGAATCGACCCACCGCACTTGCTACAACAATACTGTTCGGGGTTACGTACCGTCTTCGACTGACGATATCGGGCAATCCGACCGCCGCAGTCCTCGCAGACGAGCCACCACTTTGGGGCGGTGAATCGATCGAAGTGTTGTGGGGTGTCGAAGCGGTCTTGAGATTGAACTCGAACGCATCGTTCCGCTCCGGGAAGGTATCATCCCGCTGTTCTGGGTCGAAGGCGGCGAACGTGAGAACATCAAAGCAACACTGCAGGAGGATTCGCTCACCGAGAGCGCCGAGTATCTCACGCGAGCAGATGACCGGTATCTCTTCGAAATCCGATGGGTACCAGAGGTCGATTCGCTCATCCAACCGATGATCGAGAGTCGGGCAGAAGTGTTGCGCGGGAAAGGCGATGTTAATGAGTGGGAGTTCCGCCTGCAATTCGATGACCGACCACAGTTAGCGGAGTTTCGGGAGATGTGCCAGGACAACGATATCCAGATTCAGTTGGACGCGCTCTACAATCCCGTGATGCCAGTCGAAAAGGGGGGCACACTCACCGACCAACAGTTCGACGTGATCGAGACAGCCTACCAACGAGGCTACTGGGATATTCCGCGGAATGTCACACTCGGAGAGTTAGCCGATTTAATTGGCATTAGTTCGAATGCCTGCTCCCAGCGACTGCGGCGAGCGCTCAAAACGCTGGTTGGGGAGTTTCTCGCCGCAAAGCGGAAACGAGAGACTGCGGATACCGACTAATGCGGGGCGAACCGCGGGACGAGAACGCAGCTGGTTGTGATCGGCGTGAGCATGGGCATTCTATCTGCTGGCATTCGGAGTGGTATGTGAACGCGAACCATGGGGTATCATCCACCGGTAGTAGTGAGACCAACAGCCTTGGGAATCTGGTTCTAGGTGTTGTGTATGGAAGTAACGTGCGTCGAACTTGATACGTCGTTGCAGCTGTTCGCGAGCCCGTCCCGTCGGCGGCTTCTTATGAACTTGCTTGCGTCAAATCCACTTGATGCAACCGACATCCCTGCGAAGATGGCTACCGATGATGCGGAGGTAACTGGCTTCGAAACGCGACTGTATCATATTCACTTGCCGATGCTCGACGATGCACGCATCATCGAGTGGGATCGCGATACCGATGTCGTGACGCGAGGACCTGCGTTTCATGAGATTCAGCCACTCCTCACGCTCATGGATGAGCATCGCGATGAGCTCCCCGAGCACTGGTTCTAGGCGGAGAGTCATCTGAGGGGACGCTTGATTCTGCACGCCCATTCGCCTGCACCAATTGAGTGAGGATGTATTTCATGTGCACCCATCGGCAGTGATTCCATGTACTCCACTTCTGCTTATACACCAGATATTCAATCGAAGTTGCTCACCGCGACACGGTAACTCATACTCCCACATTTTGCACTAAGCAGAACTAAGAAAGTCTGGCAAGCGTACCGAATTTGTGTACTTCCGTTTGTGACGCACCCGGTAGTGAATTTAGATTATCAATATCTCGCTCACCGATACATTCGGTCGTACTATTCATACGTTCAGTGACTACCGAACAGTCTCAATAGCCGCTGTAGAAGCATCTGAAGCTCTCCTTCGCTCTCTAATATACAATAAGATAACTCTAATTATCTAATACTAGTAAATCGCTAGACAACAGTCGATTAAAGACCAACAACCTTTCCGTCCCATAATAGAGATTTCAGGCGAGAAATCACGTCCTTGAGGACGTGGCTTCATCGCCGTTTTTATTTGTCAACCGTTCTATTCGAACCTCGTAGGTGTTCTCTCTGCGTATCTCTCCTTGTCAGATTGACGGAGAACCGTCAATTCTCGACAATCTGAATTCTGGTCGGTGATTCAGTGGTTAGCCCATCAATTACGTAAGCCCTCGGACAGGCAGGTCAACACAAAACAATCAAATACCTCCAAGTCCCGTTTATTCTCCGGACGAGAGGTGTACCGGTACCGTGACATGGCCAGCGCCTCGTCGGGGTATAAATCATAAACATCCCAACCCGGCAAGACCGGCTTGTGTAAGGCTGCGTCTGTAGGCGCGGGAGAATATCACTCGCTTTTGCTCCTGTTCGAAATATTCCTACCACTCTGGATCATATCGATGGAATGGAGTTCTACATCAGACATTTGTCGACAAATACTCAAATGGTTCTCAAGGATCTATTAGTGGGGTTCCCTCTCACTGTGTTCTACTTTTTCGAACCAGTATCCTCCCATCGTAATTTACTGTAATGTTTAGACAACCAATCCAGAAGACGAGTTTAGGTTTTTCGAGCTGATCAAGCATCGAAAAGTGGTCGTCAATATTGATCTGACATCGTCGACGAACTAGTAATCTTGCTTCGTCCCGTGGATAATCAGTGACGAATGCAATGATGTCGATGATGCATTGCTCAAGTGTTGTTTCACCCGTGATGTCATATTTGAATCGATACTTATGGACATACATTTGCTCGTTGCCGAACGCGTTCTTCTGAACTCTGTTCTTGAACGAACTCGATTTGGCCATAAATGTACAGACACGATAGTGATAATAAGTATGGGCGGCATAATATTCATTGTATGACGATTTGCGAAACAAAGCTGAAGAATACCAAGTACACGCCATATCGTATTCCATGGTAATTTTAGTTAGTTTAAGATAGTTAAATAAAGGTATAAATACCTTTTCGTAGATAGGTATGGGATACTCCTGGTGAAACGCTGATTGCGCATCGGTAAGAAGGCCGCTTTGACACGGCTATACGTGCTGAAACCCACGTCTTTGGTCATAATTTGACGGGAACCGTCGAGGGAGGACGCGAAAGCGCCCTTCGCTCCCGAGAAAACTTCGCGCAACCTGAATATCCTCTTTGAGGAATCCTCGCCGTTTACCGCAGGGAAGATGTCAAATAACCGTATCAACTAATAACTCGATTTTATCTCACTACATGCTCCCAGTAACACCTGATTACGCAAATTCAGGAAGTATATAACAAAGACTCATTTGTCACATAAATTTGTCTGAGAATGGCTAACGAACAAACAGACGGAGTCACGATTCCGAGTAATAATCACATTACGACACGGAAATCGCTACCTGCTATTCGGAAAACGACGCGTACGACGATCAAATTCCTTTTCCGCAGTAGTATTTGGTGGTGTTGACGGATGCAAAAAGAATTATTCGGCATCTTCGGATCGCGGGAGGAGTTCGCTAACCTTCGATCGGAAGACGAATTTGATGAGGTGCACAGCGGAGATGGGGTGACCGTGGGTATTAGGGATCCACATTTAGAGCATCACGGACGAAGTGCAACATACACGTGCGATAGCGGCTTCTGTGTCATCTGGGGTGAGGTTTATGCATCTGCCCAAGACAGCCACTACGAGAGTACAGCTCACTGGCTTTTTGAAAACTCCGTCTCGCATGGCTTCGAAGCGTTTTCGAAGCTCAATGGATCGTACCTAGCAGTCGTCGAATTCGGTGGCAAAGCGATCGTCCTTACGGATCCGATTCGGTCATGGGAATGTTTCTATACCGACGCTGCTGGTGTGCGAGTGTTCGGAACTGACGCAGCATCTGTTGCACAAACGATTTCGAAGCCACGGCTTCATCAGCGGTCCCTCAACGAATTTTTCCAAATAGGAACAGTTTTTGGGAATCGAACGTGTTTCGAGCAATTACACCGGGCTCCATTCGATGGCTATCTTACCTCCGAAACCTGCGAAACGCTTTCCAGGTTCACGTACAATCCGCAGTCATTCGATTATGTCGATGAACTCGCTAAACGGCTGGAGCGAGCGATAGCACGACGATCCAAATATCCAGGTGAAAAAGGATTACTGCTCTCAGCCGGTTCGGATGCGCGAGTACTTCTCTCACAGGTACCCGACATCGATCGGTGCTACACCATCGGTATGTCTGGTTGTCATGAAGTTGTAGTAGCGAAGCAACTGGCGGAACAATATGACGCCGACCATGTCGTCTTTGACCCTGATGAGCGATACCTGCTCGCCGACGCAAATAAGGTTCGACATTCTCAAGGGATCAAGGAATCACTTCATATCCACCATGCCGGATACGTTGGGGAGATGAACGTTGAAACGATGTATCATGGTCTCCTCTTCGACACGCTCTTCAAGGGCCACTTTCTCAAAAAGAAGTCGTTTGAGTTATTCGATGTCAACGTGCCACTTCCGTGGTTAGAATCTGACCCTGAGCCTATCGAATTCGTGCTCGATACTCTCGGCTACTATCCCAATAGTCGTCACCAAGTGATGAAACAGATGATTGAGCTATTCCCGTGTGAGTATGTGGATGCTCCAGAAATATGGCTTAAAGAGAGTCTTCAGAAGGAATTCAAGACCTGTTGGAAGCGGACAAATTCGATCCACAATGCAATGGATCTCTTTATAATCAAGAACCAGCCGACACTCCCGTTTCGGACACACCTCGCGGATTCATACTGTGAAGCATTCGTCGCCGCGGACATCGAACTGTTGGCATGGCACTTACAGACTCCACCGTCGGTTCGCAACCAGAAGACCGTATTAAAGGCTATCAAACGGCTTGATGAGGATCTGCTTCGGTATCGTCCACCCGATAAACCATACGATTCATCATTCGTAAACAATATCGATCAATTCCTTCACCGTCGGATTCCGCTTGGTCGCCCGGTTGAACCGGCGTGGCCCAATCGAGACGAGATGTATGAACGATTCGACTTGGATGAGCGCCTCTTTTCGGGTCAGGAGCCGTTCGAGAAGCTTCCAACACGACATAAGTTACGGTTCAACGATTTCAAAGAGTGGGTTGGTCAGGCACAAATACAGACGGAACTGGATTCAGTGCCGGTTGACCCCGTATATGTTCATGACTCTACGGAATCAGGAAAACAGAGCAAAGTACGCGCAGAGGTTCGGTGAACTACGCCGCGCTTTATCGCGGAGCTTCCTGCTTCCACGACGCGCTTTGCAGGAACCCGTTCGGACGAGTTGAGTGGCCCGTCGACACTAATGTTTCTATTTTCCATAGATGTCTGGTAGAACTGATGAATAGTGAAACCACTATTCGTCTTTGGACCTTGTTTCTCCGCCGAGAGCGCCTGAAAGTCTTTGATTCATTATTGAAATTTTCGTACTATAAATGACTTCACGGATTACCTGAATTTTATCGGTTACAGATGGTGTCTCTATAGGTCGGATATAGTTTATCACAGATCCGATCAAAAACAAAATAATGAGGTAATAGCTAAAGCTCGAGAGGAGGTTTGATGAGAAAAATGCTTCATGAATTCCGTTAATAAACAAGAATCTGCCTATGATTCCAAATGACTTGTTGAGGTATTGGATTGATAAATTCATAGTAGGTTTGTTATTCTCATCGAATCGTTTCATACTCGTGTGACACTTTTTTATTGTTTTATATAATAAATATTTATAATTAGTTATTCATATTATTGAGATAACAAAAGAAGGTTACGTTTGAATTACATTTAACTATCTTAGAAGGACGATGAAACGCAATTTCCAGTGGTGCCGGTTATTTCTGCTATCGGCACCCAGCTCCGAAGTTTTGTGTCACATACAGACGACCGTCAAAGGCAACTTGTGCGCCAATTCCTTCGGTCGCCCACGTTTCGGATAAGATATTTTGTCGGTGCCCGTCACTTTGCATCCACTGCTCAACACTCGTTTGCGCTGCGCTTGCTGCTGATTCATCGCTTGCGTAGTTGTAGAGAATATTCTCACCCCACGCTTGGCATGATATCTCGAATTTTCGATAACGATCACCCACGGTTTCTCCATCTGGAGCGGTGTGGGAAAAATAGCTCTTATCAATCATGTCTTGACTGTGATAATCGGCTGCTTCTCCGAGTTGGTTGTTATATCCGAGTGATTGTAATCCCCGCTCCGTTCGAATATTATTAATCTGCTCATGGATCCGTCGTTCAACGCATTCCTCATATTCTTCGTGAGTTGATTGGGCGGTTGTTTGATTTGTCGCAATCGTTGCTATTGTTGTACTACTACCAATTACTGCTGCACTTTTTCGAAGAAACCTTCGTCGATTGAGTTCGGACATGCAATTGTCCGTATCAAGCGATCCACTATTGCTATTCATCTGCTAATGACGGCTACTCCAAATTTGAACGGAAAATGATAAAGCAAAAACTGTAATAAACAGTTTAAATGGTTAATTAGAAACATCTATATAAAGGAACGGATTAATTAGACGCAAAGCCTTGCTCTATTTGGCGGGGATACACGCTGCAACCTTAGTTCGGTATCTCTCAATTAATCCATCGTTTTTATTAAGTAAATTAGTCCGACTGAGAACCGAGAAAACGCGCAACCTCAACTTCGTGGATTCCCGCGTCGATAGGTCCAGAAGGATGTCAAAGGATCTCTTGTAGATTATTAAACTGCACAAAGTAACGATCTACGAATGTCCTATGGTAGTAAGAATGAAGATTTGTCATAAAATTCCCAATAATTTATTTATCTAATTTAAAATTAGTAATAACGGCTAGAATTCATATTTGGCAAACTACACATTAATATACAAACATTTAATATTTGGAATGACGATATAGCAAGTGGAGAATCATTATGGAATCACAAGCACAAAGCAGGAGGTGGGCCGTCTGGAGTCCAATTTTCATACGGCTGGCAATGGGAATCGTATTTGTTGTCGCTGGAGCCGGCAAATTCGGTATCGGTCCGAAATCAACCGGCAGCATTGCCGGATTTGCAGGATTTCTTGCGCAACTCGGTGTGCCAGCGCCAGAACTCTTTGCGTGGGTTGTCGGGCTTGTCGAATTGGTGGGCGGTATCCTACTCTTAGTAGGCTTATTCACGCGGTACGTCGCAGTCCTGATCGCGGTCGACATGGCTGTCGCGACGTTGCTCGTTCATCTTCCGAATGGATTTGCAGTCGTTAACAATGGGCCGACGGGTTATGAATATACTTTGACGCTCACCCTGATTGCGATCTCCTTAGTATTTAGCGGTCCAGGTGCACTCTCACTCGAACATGCACTCTTCGGGCGTGAACTCCTTCCGAAACGCCAAAATGATCGGATCGACCAACAAGTTAAAGCCTAAATATTTGTTTTATTAGCAAGAAGTGCTTGCAACAGATCAGGTAGTGTATAACCAAATGTTTGGAAACCATACTCCGAATTGTGTTCCACAGTAGCTACAGTCTACTGTGGGATACGCAGCGTTACCTGTGATCCACCGGAGCCGAAAGCACTGGGATTGGAATGGCATACCAATTGTTGTTTCCCATACTTTCAACGAAAGCATTGATTGTGGATCCGGGGTTCCCCTTTAACTTAAGTAGTTAGTGTATTTTCTGTGGAGCTGTGGGGTTCCCGTCTCACAGTGCATCAAAGACGACGACGGCGCCGTATCCCCTTACGTAGATTTGAGGAGAAAGTCTCGCCCTTGAAGGCAGGAATTAATCCCATACCCTATTCGTCAACCGCCGCCGATTGCAGGGCCGGATATTTAACGAACGGTAAGATTAACGGTCCTCCCGCCGTATCTATACTACCGACGGTCCCCGGTTTCGAGTTCCGGTCTTCGACCGTTCGACGGCTTCGCCGTCTCACTCTCCCGAGAAAAAAGTCGAACCCCAGTCCGCCACGTCCGGGCCAATTGGTCGTCTAACGCTGATGGTGGTACCCAACAGGCTGAAGCGCAACATGAATATCCTCTTTGAGGAATCCTCGCCCCTCAGGGCGGGGAGGATGTCAATTCGATACTCGATGAGAGTGAAGTACCACGGGTCGGGTGACCCGTGGCTTCACCATCTTGGGAGACAGTCCAAAATGGACTCGACTACCGAAGGCGAATTTAATTCCCTTCGCGCTCCCTTTCGGTCGCGTGGAAGCGACAACACCCGATTCGGTGTGTTCGGTCGTATCGGCACTCCCGTCCAACAACGACCTCGCCGAACCGTGAAGGTCGGCGGCTTCACTCACCGCCCGACACCACCTGTCTCACCGAGTTTGTTGCAGTCGGATTTTGAGAAGTTGTTAACGATGGCCTCCAATTGGAATACCGTGCGAAGACGCCCTAACTCTTCCGGTTGTGGCGATTGCGTACGCGATTCACCCACGGGTCACCTGACCCGTGGAACTCTCGCTGTATTTTCTTTAGATTGGATTCTGTAATGCCAACAGTGGTAAACGCCCTACAGGCAGAGCAGATCGAGTACATAGGGCTTGCTCCGGAAGTGGTTCACGGTTCTGTGCGCCGCATCTCCCAAAGATCTGTGAAATCAATTGCTTCGATACCGCTTGTCTGATCGATATACGATAGAAGCGTCCCATACTTTTTGACGTTTATTGTGTTCTTAGAGTCGAAGTTGTGGAAGTTGAGGACGGTGCATTGAGAGTGGTCTGCGGCAAGCCTCACTGCACGTTTGCAGATTTCGAGATCGTGACCGATCGTTCGGGGAATGACGAGTGGGTTAAACCCATTCACGCCTGTCGTGTTGACATTGCCTGACTGATTCATTCCACCCATGTAGTGATATTTGCTGATCACCTCAAGTGCGGCTTTGTCGAAGTTGTTTCCGGGATATACGACGAAGTTCGCGCCCTCAAACTTATTCTCGAGCAACCACTGTTTGTTGCGCATGAGAAGGGAGTCCAACTGTGACGTAGGTATCTCGGCGAATGGTTCATTGGTGCTGCCGTGTGCGATGACCTGGTCGCCAGCGTCTTGGCGTTCCTGCAATTCTTCGATTGACATAAAGAATGGTTGCTCCGCTTTCTCAGGATATATAGGCATTGTGAGGACAGCCGGAGAATTCGCGTGAATCAGTTTCACCTGCGAGGATAACATATAGGTTCTTGACGTTCTTGAATGCTTATTTTTTATTTTATTCTTTTTCATTTGTTGACTGTGCACTATCTTCCTGGGTGTTTTTGTTATCCTGGTAAGTACACTGGATGGCGTCTGCTTTCCCACCATCAACCGATATGGCAACGGCGTTTTTCTGCTGATTGACGTTCAGCTGCGTGACATCCTGGTACTGAATAACCTGAGATGAAGACTGTTGTGAACTCGATTGAGCGTCTTTCCTGTGATTTTTGAGCCACGATTGGAGATCGGTTGAAGAGGTGTCGGCACCGAAGATGAGGTAGACATTTTCCCCACCCACATTCATGGCGTTATCCGCGGCCGCTGCCGATGTGCCAGAAAACGTGGTGACGGCACTTGCACCAAACCCAGCAACCGCGATTCCTTTCAGATGCCTCTTCGCTTTACCTTGTTACTGGTGTCGAATTTTCTTTGTCGCATTACAATATACTATAGATATGTATTGGGTTTTTTATTAGTTACCTGCCAACAATAATTATATCTAAGCTGAAATTAGATGTTAAATTAGTTATAATTTGAAAACGCAGCGACTGTGAAATAGGAGCCCGGATTTTTTGATGTCTGCTCTCTACCTACTAGAGGTAGAATTTTTGCTAACAATCGTCATTGGGAGTTAACGGATCAGTCCCCTTGTCGACCTCATCGCCGTCAGAGACGCCATCTCCATCAGTATCTGCACAGCAAGGATCTGTACCCATTTCCTCCTCTTCACAGTCTGTAAGTCCATCGTCGTCAGTATCGTCTCCATCGCCACCATCGTCACCGCCGTCGTCGCCATTATCGCCGTCGTCGCCGTTATCGCCATCGTCTCCATCACCACCATCATCACCGCCATTGCCGTCATCCCCATCACCGTCGTCGCCACCATCATCACCATTACCACCGTCATCGCCGTTATCACCATCGTCGCCGTCTCCCGGTTCTTCGGGTGGTTCCTCGACGGGTGGCTCTTCGTCCTCGTCACATTCTTCGACCACAACGGTGGCCTCGGCTTCGCGATTGACTGTTGTCCCGGCTTCGTTGTCGCTGGTTCCAGTTACCGTATACGTCCCGGGGTCGAGTCGGATCACTCGCCGCTCGTCCGGCTGAAGGGTGACCGTTCGCGATTGTGGTCCATCGAATTGAAGCTCAATTGCGAACTCTGTGTCGTCGTTGCGAAGTTCGACTGCTCCACAGTCTTCATTGTCGACGCGCGCGTTCGAAGGACACGGATCGAGTGTGACACTGGAAACTGATTCGCCTGTCAGAATGTCCGTAATCGGCACCGACTCGCCACCGCTCGTCTCTGCCTCGACGGTGTACTCGCCCGGTGCGAGTTCGAACCCTTCGAACTCTTGACCGGGCGCGATGTCGGTCTGCGCTGGTCCGTCTTCTGGGGTCTGTGCGATAGTTCCGTCGGGGTTTCGCACGGTGACCGTGACCGTTTCGTCCGTGTTGTTCTGGATGTGCGCGACCGCTTCACACTCGAGTTCCAAGGTAACGCCGTTCCCAGCATCCTGTGCCAGGGCGATGCCCGAGCCTACTCCGCCGATGGTTGTGGCTAGCGCAGAAGTTTTGAGCACTTGTCGGCGTGTGATTCCGTCTTTGTTTTCCGAGTTGCGATTGATTATCTCTCGCATTACGACTCGGAATAATTTGGCGGATACTATTGTTATGGGGCGCCTGATAGAACTAAGATAGATAGTAAGTAGTGATTACTGTAGTATTTCTCAGTAGCAGTTAACAACATAAGTGAATCAAAGTCGTTTACACACGAAGTACACTCTTTGTCTATACTTTGGATGCATTCGCTTCGCTGTGTATGATCCTGAACCCCCTCACGGAATATTTTCTATCTTCATCCTTGACTGATGTCCCAGTGCGAAACTCACATCTTTTAAAATCAGAGGAAAACGTATTAGTGACTGTTAATCTTCGTCGATCTGCAACTGAACTAACTCTTCAACATCGAGTTTCTTTTTTGCTGCCACTTCGACTTCCTCTTCGAGTTCGACCTCAACAGCATTCACGGCCCGAATCTGGCCGCGAATTTCGCCCGGCGGATTCTGTTCGGTGTGAACGTTCACATACGTATTCCCGGCGCGCATCGCCTCGACGAGCACGCTCAGAGACTTCCCAGCGAGCGGGCCAACCAAGTCCGCCGCAGTAATGGATCCTGTTGCCAGCACACCGTTTTCGGTGACACCCTGGTCAAGCGCGCCGACAAACTCCCCCTCATCGTTTTTCAGCCCGAACAAGAAAGTCACTACATCCCCGTTTTCACCCTTCTGACCCAGGTGAATATGGGCTTGAGTGACGTTTTCGGTATTAGCCACGAGGAGCGCATAGTGGATATGTGGGCCGTCTCCATGATCCGCGAATTTGAAGACCGCTGCACCTTCTCCTTTGGTCTCAACGGGCGGAACTTCCTGAGCACCACTAAGTTTCCCTGCACTGAACACGGTCTGTTTTTCGTCAGCGCAATCTTTCGTATCTGCACCGGCGGACTGTGTACCAAGACCAACGCTAGCTACTGTTCCTGTTCCAACGACTTTGAGGACATCCCGGCGTGAGTTGCTTACCATGGTCGTTACCAGTTTACGATGCAAAGAGACAGACTATTGTTATGAGGATACTGAACGGACCTCATCTCTCTTCAAATACAAACTACAATCACGTACTCTACGCCAGAATTGGTTCACATCCATGGTAAAGTCACAGATGACAATGAGCTGCATGTTTTATAGTGGGTTCTGTTCACCCTGCTGTATTCGTGTCCGATGTCTGGTTCGGACACCGTAAGCTACCACGCCCTAAAAGGCGTGGCATTCCCCTACAATGAGGTTTCAGACACACCCTTGGCAACGACGTGGCGGGTTACACACCGCCGATTCACGGAGAACGAACCATTCCGTTCGTATGTCCGCTACTCCCAGCGGGGATTTTATCCACCGGGGACCGCTGGCGGTTCACACCGCTTTAATTCAGCGTGTTCTCGGGTATTTCGCGGATGGTGAAACCATCTCGGAGGGACACCGTCACCGTCCCGCGTTCGGGGGTCGGCCTACGGCGACCCGTACAAAAAGACCATTTTGGTCTCAATGCACTACTATGACAATAGTTAACAACACTACTAAGGCTTGCGATTATGTGGCGAAACCGTCGCAAGCAACAGACAGCGGTTGTATAGATAGCGAACACATTCCTCCCGCGCCTCAAGTCGCGGGTTTCCTGCTGTGGTACCTATGAGCCTAAGTCGTCGAACAGGAGCCCCTCCCGCGTTGGTGTCTGTACGCCGTTCTATGAACCCAGAAGATATTGGCAGAATTCTTTCCTACACGTCAACTGTGACGTGCAACGTTCCGTTCGTTGATGCGGTAAGTATAAATAATCTAATTATAATATCATGATAGAAAAGAGTGACTACGAATCGACAGTCGACAAAACCCTCATACATCTAACACAACCCCAAACCGTCTCACCAGTCGTATTCCAATCAGAGTGCTCGCTGATTTTCACTGCTACATCACCACATTCCGGACAAGACTTGGCGATAATGTTTTCAGAAGATGTGGTCTTTGCTGATGAGTATTTACTGAGCACATTTTCAGCAATTTTCTTGATTACGCTTTTTTCTTCTATCGCTCCTTCTTTTCCGCTGAATTGATTTTTCGACATTAAAGAGAAAATAATAGGAATCAACTTTGTTATATGCTGTCTGAAGTAATTGAAAGAACCGTAACCGGGCATTACTATATTTAAGAAATTGTATCTATTTGCCCCTACGAAAGTATTTTCAATTTTTTTAAAATAATGAAATTTGTAATAAGTTAAAATTATAAATAAACATGTGAACGGTGGATTCAGAAATCGGCAGACTACGTCGGCGCTGATATTACGTCGTTAAGCGATAAGTATGTTTGTTAGCAGAAACCTTTGCTGCCCCGCGATTTATGGGGTAAATACATACCATTCGGTTTGACATCGAGGGAGACGCTGAAAGAACATCTAAGGTATTACCGTACAGTAAAAGTAATCAAGGATGACAATTTGTCTACGCTTGCAATTTAATAATTGAACAGACTCGGACCTCTCAACCGAAGTCTACTGATACCCCATCGGAAGAGGTTGGGTACCAACACTAAACCTCCAAGTATCTTCAAATCCCGTCTGGAAAACGGACGGGGCGCGAGCAGGGAGGGGATACAGCGCCGCATAGTTCTCATACACGATTCGGTGGCAGGCCCACAGGCCCACGCAGTCACAACGTTTTTGCAGTAGGGTAGCATAGTATTGATCGAACCCAATGGAATACGACCTCGACTCAGGAGCGCACTCGACGTATTCCCTGCACTATCACCTGATACTCACCACGAAGTATCAGCGCGGAGTGCTAACCGAGGAGCGAACCCAATTCATTCACGAGGTCATCGGCGGGTTCACGGACAACTACGGTGTCGAACTGACGAACCTCGACGGCGAGGACGACCACGTACACATCCTGTTCCGAGCGAAACCAACCACGGACCTCGTGAAGTTCATCAACACGGTCAAGGGCGCAACCGCCCGCCGTATCCGCAACGAGTACGAAGATGAACTGAAGACCGAACTGTGGGGCGACTCGTTCTGGAACGACTCGTACTGCCTCATCTCGACGGGGCAGGTGTCGTTAGATGTGCTGAAACAGTACGTCGAGGACCAACGCGAGTAGAATGTACTACGCCTACAAATATCGTCTCAAGCCGTCCGACGCCCACTACGAGGAGTTGGACCGCCATCGAGACATTTGTAGGCAACTGTACAACCACACGCGCTACCGCCTCTACGAGTACCAAGACGAACACGGTGAACTGCCGTCCATGACCACGCTACGGTCGGAACTCCCCGACCTCAAGAAGTGGTGGGACGGACTCTCCGACGTGTACTCGAAGGTTCTCCAAACCGTCATAGAACGCCTGTTCGACAACCTCAAAGGACTCTCCAAACTCAAGCAAAACGGCTACGGCGTCGGCCAACTCAATTGGAAGCCACCACGGGAGTTCCGCAGTTTCACCTACAGTCAGTCTGGCTTCAAGCTCGACAAGAAGGGCGGTCAGGCTGTGCTGTCACTCTCGAAACTCGCGGACATACCGATTCGCCTCCACCGCGCCATCCCCGACGACGCCACGTTCAAGCAGGTCACGGTCAAGAAGGAACCGACGGGCGAGTGGTTCGCCACCTTCGGCGTCCAAATGGACCGTGAACCTCCTGATCCACCTGAGAACCCCGAGAAGTGCGTCGGTATCGACGTGGGGATTCTCAAGTACGCTCACGACACCGACGGCACGGCAGTCGGGTCACTCGACCTGTCTGACGAGCGCGAACGCTTGGAACGCGAGCAACGGACGCTCTCGCGGAAACAACACGGGTCGAACAACTACGAGAAGCAACGGCGACGAGTCGCGGAGTGTCACGCTGACCTCCGACGGAAGCGCCGCGACTTCTTGCACAAGCTCTCGGCGTACTACGCTCGGGAGTACGACCTCGTGGCGGTCGAAGACCTGAACGTGAAGGGGATGATGGAGTCACCGTCGAACAGCCGCAACACCGCATCAGCGGCGTGGGGGACGTTCCTCTCGTTGCTCGAATACAAGTGCGAGCGGGAGGGGACGCACTTCATCGCGGTCAACCCGAGAGGGACGACCAAAGAGTGTGCGTCCTGTGGCGTTTCGACGGAGAAGCCGTTGTGGGTCCGTGAACACGCCTGTCCCGCCTGCGGGTTCGAGGCGGATAGAGACGCGAACGCGGCGTGGAACATTCTTTCTCGCGGCCTCGAAGATGTAGGAGTGGGACACTCCGAATCAACGCCTGTGGAGACTGCGCTCCCTGTGGATACGCCTGTATCTGCAAAGCGCATCGTGGAAACAGGAAGCCCTACCCTCAAGGAGCGAACGGCGTCAGCCGTGAGCGAGTAGGGTAGGGTAGTTCACTAAACGTAAATCACAGACAGTGCTGTCTCTCTTTGTAAGCGATATGGTATTGGCACCTAAAATTCAGATAATTCGTTGTCTGGATGGGGTTGTCAGTCACTCCGTGAACGGAGAGGGTGGCGATGCAGAACATGTCTTTCGCGAAGAGCGTGGTACAACGATGCTCGGGAACCAACCGAACCCAGGGCTCTTAGTCTCGCTGCATCGCCACATCTCATCTCCGTATGAGGGCTCACCAATGGTGAGCATCTTCAGTACACCAGTATCACACATAGTTATTACTTGCCTGCTCGGATTGCTATCGGAGAGCGTGTCTAAATTATAACTATTTCTACAAAATTAAGATTACCATTTGCACACTACACTTGTGTGTTTCCAGCCATAGACAGTCTGGTCTACATTCTTGCTTGCTTGGTTCTCATAACCAATACGGCCCGAATGTCTCACAATTTGGCCTGCAATTATAAAGCGATACTCACCCGTCTGTAGATCGTTGCGTTTTGGCGAGATTCACTGTTCAGTGAGCGTCATGTGGGTCGCCGTTGATCTTCTATCTCGTGTCGAGTGATCTACTACTTGTATCAATATTAATTCAGTAAGTAATGATTACTATGGTTTACTTATCTCACTCCATGGATTTCGTTTTTTAATGTATCATCACATATCTGATAAATAGGTTAAATCTGATGACTGTTTTGGGTGAGTTCACCGTGTATTAGGCTCTCCTTGTCGTGTTTCAGATTATTCATAACAATGGGGTATGCCGAAATTAGTTTGACCGTAGATGTCGAAGAAAAATACAACAGCGAGAAATGAGCAATTGAATGGGAAACAACAGGCAGATGATCTCGCGATGTCACGCCGGTCGTTTATGGCAGGCGGTAGCGCGCTCGCAACGGGTGCTGCATTCAGTAGAAATGACTTAACCGAAGCGAAGCTACAAGAAGACAAGCCTACCGAGGTTCCGGATGAGCCTGACGATGACAGTCAAGTGCGACATTTCGATGTGCACGCGATCGACGTAGACATCGTCTACAATCGTTACGGCCTCCACCAGCCCGTCGGTGTAATGTACGCCTTGGAAGAAGACCTCGACGAAATCCGTGAGGTTTCAGGCAAGATCCCCTGCGAGAACAATGTCGTCTTCGATGACAAAGACGAGGAGTTCTTCTGCGACGATGTGCCAAAGGAGAAGCGCACAGAGTGTGACACGCGGCTCATCCAACCGCTCACGCTCCGCGCGAACAAGGGAGACATTATTGAGATCGAGTTCCATAATGACCTCGATCGCTGTGCGTCGATGCACCAGACGGACCTGCCGTACGAGGTCGATACAAGCGATGGAATGGAGGTCGGCCAGAACGAGGATACGGTCGTGCCGCCCGGCGAAAGCAGCACCTACCGGTGGTACGCAAGCGAGTTCGGCGGTCATTTCTTCCTCGACGGGGCAAACCAGTCGTACTTCAGCAGTGAGGAAGACCCCCAGGAGGTGAACCTGTTCGCTCGCGGCCTGTTCGGCTCTGTCGTCGTCCATCCGAAGGGAACGACGTGGACCGATCCCTATACAGGCGAGGAAGTGCAAGGTCGGATTCAGGCTGACATCCACCATCCCAAAACCATCTCCCAAGAGGCGAAGAACGCCGGTCTGTCGGCCGATATGAGCTACCGACAGTTCCTCATCCACTACCACACGCCGGAGGGGATCGAGACCGCGGACGGCGGCCAGCTCACCTACCCGGACAGCGATGAACCGCAGATGGTTCACGCCATTAACTACCGGGCCGACCCGACCGGGAACCGCATCCCCACGCTGGACATCGACGACCCCGACATCGAAGAGCTACGTGAGACATTTTACAACTCCTGGCTCCACGGCGACCCCGGCGGCGGCGACAACGTCTACCCGATGTACGTCGGCGACCCCGTGATGGCCATTCCAGTCGGTGCTTCGGTTGAGGAGAATCACGTCCATCACCTCCACGGTCACCGCTGGAAGGAGACGCCCGCCCTTGGCAATTCGGACACCATCGATTCCCAGACCATCGGTCTCGGCGCGTCGTACGAATCCCCGTTCACCACCGCGTTCGGAACGCCCGACGCCGCTATCAACGACTTCACCTCGATACGCCCGAATATGACGTTCGAAGAGGCATTCGAGGTCGGTGCTGGCGGCGCACACGAGTCCACTGGCGACTTCTTATTCCACTGCCACCTCTTCCCTCACTACGGCGAGGGGATGTGGGGAATGATGCGCGTCCTTGACAAAGAGCGGAAGGGACTCAAGAAACTCCCGAACAACGAGCCGCCACTCCCCAAGGACAGCAAGATACCAGGCTACCCTGAGTTCATCCCTGGCGAGTTTGGCGAAGCACCGCCGTTCCCGCCGTACGGAGCCGCCGGACTCGACGACTTCCGCGATCCGGAACCGGGGGAGGAAAAGGCGCTCACCCGGAAGGGCGAAATCAAGCCCGGCGCGCCCTACACTGACCCCTGCGACCCGGATATCGACGAGTACGAGCCGGCGTTCGAGGGCGAAAAACGCGAGTATACCATTGTCGCCCTTCCGGCGAACATCGTCTACAACGACGCCGGCGACCACGACCCCAATGGCCTCGTCTACGTCCTCGAGGAGCACGCCGACCTGGTGAAAGAGGGGAAGATGAACCCCGAGCCGCTGGTCATCCGCGCGAACGTCGGCGACTGCATCGATATCACCTTCAAGAACGAGGTCACCGAGGAGAACATCGCCGCCATCCCCGGCGACCGGTTCCCCGAGAATCCGGAGGGAGAAGACATCGGCGCGGAGAACGTCCCTATCGAGGCGGGCGGAAAGTCTACCCACATCCACTTCGTCTCTTACGACGTGCTCGGGTCGGACTCGCTGGCGACCGGGTTCAACTACCGCCAGGATACCCAGCCCGACGAGACGGGCCACTACCGGTGGTACGCCGACGAGGAGGGGACCATCTTCTTCCACGACCACATCACCGGCATCGACGACGTGATGCACGGCTCGTTCTGTTCGCTCGTCGTCGAACCGCCGAACTCGAAGTGGCTCGACCCCTACAGCGGCGACCCTATCCGGAGCGGGACCCAGGCCATCATCGAGGACCCCAACGGCACTGACTACCGCGAGTTCTGCGTCGCCTACCAGGACTTCGCCCAACTCATCGACCGCGACGGCGAACTCGTCAATCCAGAACAAGAACACAACGAGAACGCGGGGGTGATGGCACTCAACTATCGTAATGAGCCGTACTACCACCGCGACGACGCCGACCCCGCCTATGTCCACTCCTCATACGTCCATGGCGATCCTGCAACACCCGTATTCGAAGCGTACGAGGACGACCCGGTCCGGTTTAGACTCTGGCAGGCAACCTATGAAGAACAGCACAACTTCAATATCCACGGTCGGCAGTTCCCGACTGTCGGGATCGACCCGCAGGACGCCACCACACAGATAATCGGTACGTCCGAGGCGTTCACGATGGACCTTGATCCCGAGGAGGAGTTCGCCGACAACGGCGATATGTTCCAGGCGTTAGAGGAGAACCCGTCCGGCCTCCCCATCAAGGACTACATGTATGGGTCGGAAGTGGTCGACGACCTCTGGGACGGCATGTGGGGCCTGTTCCGCGAAATCGGGAAGGAGGTGAACCACCTCGAACCGCTGCCGGACAGGGGGGCACCTAAGGGATCGATCTCCCAGAGGGAATTGAAGAAAATGGGTCATCCCGCGCCGTACAGCGACTTCGACTGGAGTAAGCGCGGCCAGCTCGCCCGGCTCCTCTACAGCAAGAACGACTCCAGGAAATTCCCATCGGACAAAGATGCTCGCCAGAACGATGCCATCAACTGCAGCCCGCCGCCAATAGCGCCAACGCCGGGCGATCCGTGTCCCGACGACGCCACACTCAAGCAATTCGATGTCTCAGCGTTTGACACGGAGATCGAATACAACGAGTACGGTGACCATGACCCGTTCGGCATCGCGTACGCATTGGACGACGACGTTGACGCCATCAAGAACGGCGACTTGCCACTGACGCCGTTGGCTCTGCGTGCGAACGTCGGTAACTGTATCGAGGTTACGCTGACCAACGAAATCGATTTCGACGCAATCGACGAGGACCACGCACACCCTGAAATGCAGGGTCCAGATCAGGAATGGAAGCGCTCGAAGCGTATTTCAATTCATCCTGAACAGGTTCAGTACAACGTACTCGCGTCGGACGGAGCGACCGTCGGATTCAATTGGGACCAGACAATTGGACCCGGCGAGAGTATCACTTACCGATGGTACAACAACGGCGACGTCGGTGCCGGTGTCCTCCACGACCACGCGGATATCCGGAGCAACCGTCACCACGGCGCCTATGGTCGGATCATAATTGGAGAGGAAGGCGTCACGTACCTCGACCCAGTGACGGGCGAACCCGCGCCACAAGGCCGCAGCGATTCGGTGATCGCGAAAGTTCCCGACGGCCCCGATTACCGTAGCTTCGCGCTGGCATTCGCCGACGGACAGTACATAATCAACAAATTTGATCCGGACAATTGCGTCGTCCCACCGGGCGACGACCTCGAGGATCCCGATGCGCCATGCAACCAGCTTGGGGATCCAGAAGATCAAGGCTTCCCGGCTGTCAACTACCGGTCGGAGCCGTTCTCCAGGCGGTTCGACGAGGATCCCGACCCCTGGAACGTATACGACTCGGACATCCACGGCGATCCCGTGACGCCGATTCCCCGGGCACTGCTCGGCGATCCGATCAGGATGAACGTCCACAAGACCGCGGACAAGGCCGACGGACTCGTATTCCACCTCGCGGCCCACCAGTGGGACCGTCTCAGGAACGTTGAGGCATCCAAAGACGTCGGTGTCGACGACCGGACCAGCGTCACCAAGAATGACGTCGTCGAGCCCAAGGGCGGCGCCGGCGGTCTGGCCGAAAGCACCGGCGACTTCATCTACCAAGAGACAAGAGAGAAGTTCAAGCTTGAAGGCGGCGAATGGGGCTTCCTCCGAGTCGGCGATAAGCAAACGGATTTCTGCAAGCCCGTTCAGCCACTCCCGGATCGTTGCAAGACGCTCATTGACGACCGTCCAGGCTGGCGGGTCGCGCGTGGCGACTTCACGGGCGACGGCACGCGCGACATTCTGATCGGCGTGCCATGGAGTGCCCACGAAGCCACCGAAGCGGGGGCGGCCTACCTGTTCACCAACCCAGTCAAGTCCGAGCAGATCACGGATCTGACCGGCGCTGACGTCAAGTTTGTTGGGTCGAAGGCCGGCGATCGGGCAGGCAAGACCGTCAAGATCACCAACCATAATGGCTCAACCGCCGTCGTCGTCGAGTCGGAGTCGACGCGATATGTAATCCCCCGTTCCCAAATCGCTCACGGGAAGGGGTCATTCGCCACCAAAGTACGGCTCGCCGATGCAGCCATCAAGAAAGACCGCTAACCAATCCATCTCTTCTCTTCGATCTTTTTGAGGCTACGTTACTTCAGCTGTGGATCACCGTTGACGAAGCTACGCGTTCGTAGTCTGGGCGTACTTAGCGACGGATTTTGTTCATTCAATAGCGAACAATATAACATCGGAGTGGAACCAGAGTCGGTAATACGTATAGTAGACACCTCACGACACGATACTCTCGCGCCAACGGCAGTCACCGACGTCCGAGATGGGATGCCGAAGAAGTTCGAAATCAGTAGTGAAAATCCAGCGAAAAACGGCATGCATTCATCTAACGTTCATAAATCCGGTGAAATCAAGCTAGCGTGTTATCTCTTGGAGAGCGATCAAGAGGTGAGAATACCTCTTGATCGTTGTTGATCTCCCACCTGGAGAGGCCAACAATGAAGTTTGCACTTCGGGGGGTGATCCCCCGGAAACGATACGAGACTCAGAACATTAACCATTGGGGTGAGCATATCACCCAGTCAAGTCATAGAATTTTAATTGTGAACTACTCCCACGTACCGCGTTCGGGCTTACCCAGCCCTCACTTGTTGAGGTGGGAGCTTCCTGTTTCTGTGTCGGAACGTGCAGAAACCATTTCCACAGCGTCCACGAGAACGGAGTTCTCGTGCGGCCCATCAGAACCGTTGGTTCTGAGGACGGTTCCAGACTCCGCAGGCGACTTCCCTTTACAGGTGGTTCGGAGTGTCCCACTCCTACCGGATGGACACTCAACCACCACGTCCGATGCACGCTTCTTGTCGCGTTTGAACACCGGACGCATTGCAGTGAGTGTCTTACTACCCTATTCAACCGCGAGGGTAGTAAGGCTCTGGCGTACAGTAAAAGTAACCAAAGACGGCGGGCGTATCCCCTCCCTACTCGCTCGCGTTGCTCGCTCCTTGAGGAAGGGGGCTTACCCGCCTGCATTTCAGCTAAATAAGGCGCTAAGTTTGTTGGTATCTGAATACAGGACACATAGGCTCTTCTGTGTCGCAAGAATCAGTATAGTGTGAAAAATTGTAACCGCCAGCGGCGAATGTTGCTTTAGGCTTCTTGCGAAGCTTCGTTCTCTGCCTCGGAGTCTGCGTATTGGACGTTAGTGTTGCTCTGGTAGTTCGACTGCTTGACCGTTGCGTCACCAGACTTGCTGTAGTCGTCTGCGTACGAGACGGCTGCACCACTCTGCTTGTTGAAGTTCTGCTGGTTCACTTTCTGGCTCTGCCAGACCTGTGAGTTCGCTTTCTGGTCAATGCTTTGTTTGACTGCGTCGTCGTGTTTTTTGTCGTCTTTCTTATAGTCATCCCACGGTGCTGCGGCGGCGCCACCGGCGAACAGCGTGCCGACGAGCGCAACAACCATGAACAGGCTGAGTACTTTTCTCATAGTTTGGATCTCCTGAGCACGACCCCCCATTCCACTCCAACGTCAACTGGAGTCTGGTGGCGTCAGTGCTCATCCCCACCATTGAGGGAGTGCTATTTAGACCCCGAGAACCGTTTTTGAGTTTGCGTTGTTCGTGAACTGGCGTAATCCAGAAGTGGTATTTCTAAGCATGAGTGAGTCTCCCATTATCGATCGTGTTAAGCTTGGATTCTATCCAGACTCTCATCGGTATTCGCTGTTATAGGAGTTGGATCACTCATTTCATCTCTGGTATTCGCTGTTATAGAAGTTGGATCACTCAGTTCATCTCTGGTATTCTCCATAGTGCCGTCCGATTGGTTCTTGCTCGTGGTGTCTTCGTTGTCTTCAGGACGAATTGTTAGAGTGATTATGACCCAGCACAAGCCCCATTTCCTGTGCGAGCGGATATTTTAACGAGAAATAGAGTGTGTCCTTCAGTACAAGCTTCATCGTCACCGAAGATGACGTCGCCTGGGTCATATTTCATTTCTCGTCCTCACGCTTCTCGGTGGGATAGTCGTCCGCTGCGTGGGGTTCCCATTCTTCGGGGTCTTCCTCTCCGAGTTGGTCGTTGAGCGTCTTGGTCGACTGGCGGTATGTTGTGAATGTATGAGGCGTTCCTAATCATCGGTGATCGCCCAGTTCCTATACAAATGTTGTACGTCATTCTGCAACGAATGTACAGCTTCCAGCGCTACTTACGCGAACAAAATCGCCGTGCACCAACTTGTGTTTCGAATTGTGCTATCCAACAATGGTTTCAGTAGCAATCGGTGATACGCTGGCGTTTAATCTCACAGTGACGTTACAAACCATAGAACTTCTCGTTCGTGATATTGGATATTATGCTTGCCCGAGGGCGGCGACCCACCTGATTCCACTGCCACTTATACTGCCCACAGGAAGTCAACTACCCAAAACCACCGATTTCAGGAAATCTACGTCACTACCGTCGCACGTTCTACTTTGGCTATAGAACTAATCGCGCATTTTGAAATGCGTCGAGTTCCCAGAAAATAGACTACTTCCCCTCGATTGCTCGGAACAGCCGAATTCGATCGTCGAAATCAACGACAGCTGGCACGCTAAATATGATCGTGTCAAGGCACCAGCTCGTATATCGTGTTCCACGGTAAGCGTGGTGGTCAAAGGCGTCAGTAGTTCTCAACGGGAAGCCCCTCAATATGCTCAAAATGACCATCACGGGTGACTATTGTCCCCCCCACTTCGCGAACAGTCCCCGCAATAAACACGTCTTTGAGGTTCACTGGCGTCCCATTCGCTTTCAATTCTTGTTTGATTTTGATTGCTTCTCGGGAACTTGCCGCCGTGAACGGCATCGGAGTCACCCAGTCCAAGGAATCATCGAACTCATCGAGCATACGATCGGTATGTTCAACTAGTCCGTCGTATAGCTCGAACAGGACGAGCGACGGCGTATAGAACGCTTCTGTTGGGTGGTCGTCAAGGAACGTTTGTGCCGCCGAACGTCCGTTCAGGTAGTCAATGAGAAAACTACTGTCTAAACAATTCATCTCGTCGCTCCGTGAAATCTTCGTCAATCTGATCGCGAACGTCTTCGACGTGCCCGCGTACGGCATCTGCTTCCTCGTCGCTCAACATCCCGAAGCCTTTCCAGATGTCTTTGTTCTTTCCCGAAAGGCGAAGCACAACATCGCTAAAACTCTCGTCGTCGCGCTTGTGCGCCTTCAACGACTCATAGGCCTCTTCTTTGAGGGTAATGTTCTTCGAACTCATTGTACATGTACAAGTACACGGGTTTAGGTATTAAAACCATTGGTTAGTATGAGGCACTAACCAGTGAGCAACCATTGCGAGCCCGCAATCACGATCTTGGTCTGACGAACTGTCTCTCGTTCGTCTACCCCCCGATACTACGAGCAGTCGAAACCGGCGTCCGAACCAATCTCGTTGTGGTAAGCAAGGTTTTGTGCTTCCCCGAGGGAGGCGACCCACCTGATTCCACTTCCGCTTAGAGCTAAATGGGGAAGTGGAAAGAAAATTGCCATCGAAAACAAAATTGGGGAATACAGGGCCTCAAAGCCATGAAAACGAGGATTAACCCATTTCATAAATGTCATAATGCTATATCAAATCAGGCTACCCGGAAGATGAGACTACGCAGGCATTAGCAACCCCAGAATGCACGATTTGTGATAATCCATCCCTCTACAAGCGTCTCAAACTGAACCACAGACGCCGTCTCTAATCACTCTTCTAACCATTGGACGAATCAACGACGATTCGAACCAGAGCCGCCGCTGCTCACCCGGTGTTCATCGTTCTGAAACAGGGTTCCTAGCCGATTCCAGTCCGTTTCAGCAGCGTGAGAACAGTGTTTGCTGTCACAATCGGTGATCGATCGTACTTCCCGGTCACGTCGATCTGCACCAGTAGGTCAACAGCACGCCAAATCGAGTACAGCAAACACGCGAACGCGACGTAGAAGAACCGTAGCACAAAATTCTTCGATGTCGTTGCGGCTATGAACCGTTTGACGCTCTTGTACCCACTCTCGATTTCCCACCGATACGCATACTCACGCAACAGCCTCGGACCCCCCCGTTCGTCATGAAGACCGAATACTGACGATAATCGGTGCGCTTGGAGTTGTCCCTACGTCGGTACACAAGCGTTGTTTCGTGCCGCTCATCCTCATTCAACAGGTGGTTCCGATCAGTCACGTACCGGTCTTGATCCCACCTCAGTAACCGCTGTGCTTGGGCTTGCTCGCTTGTCCGCATCCGTTTTGGCACAACGTATCGGAGTTCCCGCTGGTCAATATCCTCCAAGATATGCTGGCTATCGAACTCACGATCCATCAAGACGTTATCAACAAGCACCTGCTCTTGAGCGGAATATAAGAGGTCTCGCCAGACTTTGCTCTTTCAAATTCCCTTGCTAAACTGAATACTCAAAATATTGTTGGAGCTGGAGTCTTCTGATGCTCTCCGCATGAGCCCCTTCTTTACTGAAAAGACACGCGCATCGGTTACCACAAGTTTCTTGTTATGTTTCGATCGGACATGCCCCCTCGGCAGTCAATCGCTATCAACTGGATACGGGCACTAAGTTCCCGTCTTCAACGCGCGAAGCGCGTAGGGCGGGGTGGTTCACTGTTTGCAAGTCAGATGAGTAATCTCAAATGTGGAGATAGGTAACGTTCTTATTGTGGCAAATGACTGATTTCTATCTAATTATAGTTAACGCTCATCAATGCTGGACTTCTGGGAGACTTTGTTCAAAGATTCAATCAGCGTGGGGAACGACGGTCTCTGACTCTGTGTCTTCCATTTCGGTAGTAAGACCATTGGCTAAGGTGAGCACTGCCTCACGGTGATCGTTTTTCGAGTGGTGAATAGAAGTGGGTCGTGTAGTTTGATTGGTGTAATTTGAGAAGTCGAGTGGGGAATCGGTTTGTCTTTCAAATCGGTCACGTACTTCTGAAAGCAGTCCGTGCAGGTGAATGAGCTCTTGTTTTTTCATCGCGAAGTCAACTACTGACTCGAGCCCTATAGTATTACTTTGAGTCTCATTGGCACACGAATAGTCATTTTACCCGCAGGGTATCTATTAGCACTTATATTACAATAAATAAATTAATTTATAAAACTATGATTATAAATCGTTAAAATTTCGATATACAACAGAATGAGAACCTCATAGAAAGGACTATAAATAAAATTATTTAGTAAAAGATCAGTTCTTTATCCAAAAAATCCGGGGATACCCCTAGTAAAACCTTCAAAGAGCAGAGCTACAAAGTCGGTGGGCTTCGGTGGAAATCACCACGGAGTTCCACAGTTTCACGTTCTGGCTTCGAACTCGATAAAAAGAGTGGTCAGACCCTGTTGCCCAGTCGAAACTCGCAGACATTCCCACCGACTCCACCCACTCCCCGACGAGGCGACGATCAAAGAAATCACGTTCAAAAAATCAACTGGCGAGTGGTTCGCTACCTTCGGCGTCGAAGTAGACCACGAATCACTAGGGAAACCTACCGGACCCACGGACGTGGTAGTTATCGACGTAGGGATTCTGAAGTAAGCTCGCGACACAGACGGGGTCGCCGTCGGGTCGCTCGACTCTCGGATGAACAGGAGTGTCAGGAATTCGAGCACTGAAAACTCTCGCGGAAAGAACACGGCTCGAACAACGGGGAGAAAAATGTGGTCGTATTGCGAAATGCCATCAGCGCATCAAGCGTAAGCGACGTGACTTTCCCCATCGGCTTTCGGCGTACTATGCCCGAGAGTACAACCTCGTAGCGGTCGAAGATTTCGACGTGAGGGATGCTCGAATCACCGCCAAACAGTCGCAGCATGGCGACTGCGGCATGACACACCGTCCGATGGATGCTCGACTACAGGTGAGAACGCAAAGGCACGCGCTTCATGGCGGTCGAACCTGAGGGACGATCAAGGAATGTGCTACGTGTAGCGTTGAGACGGCCAAACCATTGTGGATACGCGAACATTCTTGTCCCGCGTGCGACTTCGAAGTGGATCGGGATGCGGCGTGGAACAACTTTTTTCGTGAGCTTTAAACGTGGGAATAGTTCACTGCGAACACCTGTGGAGACTGGGCTCCCGACAGGAGCCATAGTGGTTCCTACAAAGTGCGTCGTAGAAGTAGGAAATGCCACACTTAAACAGGGCCCGGAGGGCGCGAGTAGGGAGGGGTTGTTCACTCGCTCTTTGCGGAGGAGGCCGGAGCACCTGTGTTCAATCTACTATATCATATCTTGGCTAGCAAAACTGTTTGTGCTAGTTTTTTCATCAAAACCTTACGGTATCAAATTTGGCTTTGATACATAATCCAAGTGTATTCTATTCGTACACTAGCTCATTAGCATCTGTGGCATCACATCAGAGTTCTTTCCGAGTGTCTGACGCGGTTTTATATAATTTGGACGGTTTTGACGATTCGTATGTCCGACACAGAAAAAATCGCCATCTCGAACCAGAAGGGTGGGGTTGGCAAAACTACGGTCGCGATCAATGTCGCGGGGGCGTTGAACCAACAGGGACATGACGTTCTCTTCATTGACCTCGATCCCCAGGGAAACGCCACTGAAGGATTAGGATTGGAAGAGGAATACGAAGCGCAACCACCGACCCTATTTGACGCCTTAACCGATCATAAGGCGCGGGAAGATATCGACGCACTCATTTCGTCCCACCCAGAAATGGACGTTCTCCCAAGTAATATCGATATGACTAGTATCGAGCCCGAGCTCACAATGGCTATGCGGGGCCGGGAACGTTTAGGACAGGTTATTGATAGCCTCAACACCGAGTACGACGTCATCATTATTGATTGCCCACCCTATCTCGGTAATCTTACTGACAACGCACTATTGACAGCTGGAAACGTTCTTATTCCCGCCTTGGCCGAATCAACAAGCAAACGTGCGCTTGAAATCCTGTTCGACCAAATGGAGGTACTCGAAGCAGAGTATGACACGCACGTTCGTGACCTCGGCGTCGTAGCTAACCGCATCGAAACAACTAATGAGGCAAAATCGATGCTCGCGTGGTTTGAGGAGGCGTTTTCCGACATTCCAGTGTGGAAAATTCGAAAGCGCGTCACGCTCCAGCGAGCGTTTTCTGCTGGCTGTTCAGTTTTTGAATTCGAAGAAGAATGCGACATGACCGCAGAATTCCTTGCTATCGCCGAAGACTTAGAACGGCGTCTCGGCCTTGTTGAGGTGACGGCATGAGCGACGAAAGCAGAGCAGACCGTCTTCGTCGACGACGTCGCAAACAACGTGACCAACAATCCGAACCGCCGAACCGCGCTGACAGAGGACAACAATCAGCATCGGATACAGTAACAGAATCATCTACCTCTGACAAACATGTTGAATCGTCCGAAACGGGCGAATCAGACGAACGATCAAATTCGTCCAAACCGTCAAAACCAATGAGCGTAAAAGATACGCAGGTTGGGACGTATATGTATCTCCCAGAGAATCAGCGATCAGAACTAGACTTTCGATATAAAGAGCTCAATTTAGCGTATGAACGCTCGTTTGGAGACGAGCTGGAGAAGAATAGACACTTTTACCCACTAGTCGTACAAGCTGGACTCGACGCACTTGACGGAATGGATGGGGAGGAAATCAGAGACCTTCTCTTTGAAATAGAGTAGCAACTCAACTATCAAGAAGTTAAGACAGCTCGGATGCGACTTTAGGGCAGCAACGAACTGCGTGAGCTTGTGCTCACACTTGTAGTTGAATATTTGGGAAACTAATTCTCGCCATAATGGCAACTATTTACCTTTGAATTTAGGAACGAAAAGTAGTCTGTGTTCAGCTTGAGGAAAGGTTACTGCTGTGTTTCAAGCAGTTCGCGAATTTGCTCTGCGCGCTCGTCATTCGTTATGAATTTCTGGAACCGCCACTCAAACAAGTCAAGCAGGGCGGCATGTCCATCTTCGGTAATAGAATACTCGTTTGTTCGCTTGTCGAGTTCACTCTTTTCAGCTAATCCGAGCTCGATAAGCGTGTCAAGGTTGGGGTACAAACGACCGTGATTTACTTCCTCGTTGTAGAAGCTTTCTAGTTCACGCTTGATTGCAAGACCGTATCGGGACTCCTCAGCCAGAACTAGCAGAACGTTCTGTTGAAATGCTGTGAGACTGCGAACCGTTGACGTGTCCGGGACTGTTTTTGCCTCTGACATGGTATCTCATCATGATATTAATTGACAAAGGATATAAAACTTCCTACTCAGGACAATATTTAGGCCCTTTGTTGAGAATATTATATATCCATCATCATCTAGTCCCGGATGATGGTGAAAGGATCGCTTCTGATTGTAATTTTAGTAACATCCTGGAATTAGCGGACTGTTTTGCTAGTCATATATAACTAAGCAGTAGATGATGAGAGAAAGAGTCTAGTGCAGATGTTACCGATTCATACCACGCATCGTGGAGACAGGAGGCTCCACCCACAATGCGTGGAGTCCATATAGAAATCGCTAGAATTTTCAGTGAATACCAAGTGCCTCGATCTGCTCTTGATACCGATTTCGGATGGTTACCTCGGTCACCTGCGCAACGTCAGCAACCTCGCGCTGCGTTTTCTTCTCGTTACATAGCAGCGAAGCGGCATAGATGGCAGCGGCAGCGTATCCAGTCGGTGATTTACCCGAGAGCAGTCCTTGCTCTGCAGTTGTATCGATGATTTCGTTTGCCTTTGACTGAACTTCTTCAGAGACACCGAGATCCGAGCAGAACCGGGGAACATACTGCTTGGGATCAACTGGCCTCATCTCTAGTCCAAGTTCCTGTGAAATGTAGCGGTATGTTCGCCCAATTTCTTTCTGATCTACTCGAGACACTTCTGCGACCTCCTCGAGACTTCGTGGGATCCCTTCCTGCCGACAAGCAGCATATAGCGTACTCGTTGCAACGCCCTCAATAGAACGTCCGCGGATGAGATCTTCGGAGAGTGCTCGCCGGTAAATAACTGAGGCGACTTCACGTACCGATCGGGGTACACCAAGCGCGGAAGCCATTCGGTCTATCTCGGAAAGTGCAAACTGAAGGTTACGCTCGCCTGCGTCTTTCGTCCGAATACGCTCTTGCCATTTTCGCAGACGATGCATCTGACTGCGCTTTTCTGACGACAACGACCGACCATATGCGTCTTGATTTTTCCAGTCGATAGTTGTGGTCAATCCTTTATCATGCATCGTCTGCGTGGTCGGTGCACCCACGCGAGATTTACTCTGTCGCTCGCTGTGGTTGAACGCGCGCCATTCTGGCCCGCGGTCGACGTGGTCTTCTTCAACGACCAGCCCACAGTCATCACAGACTATTTCGGACTGATCAGGGCTGTTGACAAGACTCTCCGACCCGCATTCGGGACAGCTTTTAACCCCCTCCTCCTCGGTTTCGGTTTGCTGCGCGGCGCGCTCCCGTTGGCGAGTGGACCGTTTCATCGTTATTCTATTATCACAGCAAACATTTAAACCCCCGGATGAGCCTTTGTGAGTAACACACATACAAAATAATAGTGTAATCATGGGAAAAGTCGATGACTGCAGTCGTTTATAGATAATATAGAATCTTTTATATATACCATACGGCAAATTCTGGTGAACTAGCCACCTGACGCACCTGGCACGTTGGAGTGGAAATTTTTGCGTTATTGAAACCCTTGCTGAGAAACACGACGCATGAGTAGCGCGAGGGGAGATGGAACGCTCCCGAAGTCACAACCTCTCCAGTTCACTGAATGTGTTATGGTGCTGGCTCGCCGTGCTGTGGCATGGTTTTCGACTCGCTATTCGCGGAAGGGGTTCACGCTCTGCGTACATTCGTCTTGCCCCGTCTGAAGATCAAGAAGACTGCCACGTACCCAAATCTCGTTGACGAACTCATCGAGATGCCCTACGTCTGTGGCGCCCTCGATCTCAATTCGATCCTTGTACCCTCGACACTCTGCAAGGTGTTCGGCCGCCTGGAGATGGCTATTTGACAGGTTCTACAGAAAATACAGCGAGAATGCCTCGGGGCTTGACCCCGAGGGTGAATCGCATAAGCTTGATAGTAGTTTTTAGTGCATACGCGCGTCTTCAGGCGCGGGTCGAACGGTAGGCCGGGACGACACACTACCGTCGATGGACGGATATCCGTTTCCAATGCGTTTAAGGGTCTGTATCTCTTGTTTTAACCTTCTACTCCGGTGGAGAGAGTCATGCCAGAAAATACACGTATGCCGATGACTCGGTCGGAGATGGGGCCTGTGTGACCGGGTCATAGCCCTATCACGGGAGTTAAACCGAGAGGTTCCCCCGGTGTGCCGCCGGTTCCTGTGAGAGTGCGGGTTAGAACCTTGAAGGCAGCTGGCCGATATCCCATGGTGGGATGCCACGCCGTTTACGGCGTGGAGGAGGTCACGCACCGCGCCACAGTCCGACTGCACATTTCCCCGGTCATCCCCGCATAGAACGAGTGTACCCAGAAACCGCCGCCCCAGAACACTCTCGCTAACATCGGTTTGTGCTGTTCCCACATCTCTCTCCAAGCGGATTGCTTCAAAAAGCCATCCGCGACCAGCAAGGAAAAGAGGCTGTATAGGGATTGAGAAGCCGGGGAGAGTAACAAAGAGTATTTGACTTCTACTTCATGTGGAAAATTATATATTAATAAATGAGAATTTTAATTTTTATCAGTATGCAAAATATGGCGATAAACCCCTTCACACTAAGGGTGGCGTCAGTCCGCTGCTTCAACCGCTTCTTCGTCGCCAATGTATTGTGCTTCCCATTCACTGCGTGCTTCAATCTCTCGTTGGCCCCGCCGGGTCAAAGTATAGTAGTTTGTCCGACGATCAACCTGACCTTTCTCGACTAGTCCTTTATCGACGAGAGTATCCAGGTTTGGATAGAGTCGACCATGATGAATATCTTTCTCATAGTAATCTTCCAGTTCTTCTTTAATTGCTAGTCCGTGTGGTTCAGACAGACCGTTGATGACATACAACAGGTCTCGTTGGAAGCCAGTCAAGTCGTACATAGTCATCACCGTGTTATGTCTACACGATATTAGTTAATAACATGATAATGCGGCTATTTCGACTATAAACTAGGTTTGATAATGTGTAATGGTTGATAATACTCGGCTCTAAACATGGTACATCAATCTTCTTGGTTCTTCTGAAATACCCCCGAAATATGTCTGCTATCGGCCTAAGGAGATATTAAGGCTGAACCACCTATCCATCTATGATATGAAGAAACAAGAGCTGATTCACCTTCATGGGTTACTCCTAGAGGTAAGAGACCAGTATGAAGATTGGACCGGCGAAAGAGTCACTCTTTCAGACTACGAAGACAAGGGGGTTTATCCAACATCCATACATCGGTCAAAAACCGCTCACAGGGATGCTGTTTTCCTACTTTCAAATGGAATTACGGGAAAGATACCAAACCAGATGACAGAACTTGCAACAAATGTTGAGTGATGGCTAAGATAAGATAGTTAATATAGGATAATCACTGTACGAGATAAAACTGAGTTACTTCTTACTCCACTCAACGACATATTGTGAAAATGTTACGAGCGCAAACATAGTGATGATGCTTCCACCGATGACGACAGAAGGAAGAGTAGAAAACAAGGGTACGCCAACAAATGAAGCGACGAGGAGAAGTGTACTAAGTAGTGAAACTCCAAAATAATACGACTCCCAGGGAATTTGATCATCAATCTCATTATCATCTGTAGTATCTGGATCGTCAGTAGTGAGGTATTGATCAAATTGGTTTGCTACCTCGGTTCGCTCGACTGTTCCACGGCTCTGATCATAATTGATGATACCTTCTTCATCGAGCTTTGGCAGGTGCGTCTGGTATAATGGAATATAGACACGCTGGCGCTTTTTCGACGAGAGAGCTTGTACTGTCGTATCGTTTTCCCACGCAGCGACCTGTTCAGCAACGTCGCGCATCTGGATAGAACCTTCTTGATCTTGCAAGTATCGGAGGATGTAGCGCCGGCGTGGTGTTTGCAGAATGTGGAATATTTTATCCCTCGATAATTCAGTGGTGATATTCGCGTCATCAACACTGTCTTTCTCCGTAGTTTCTGTTGAAGCATCTGTAGCACTCATGACGAACTAATTATTGATATAAAGGCTAATAAACCAATAAAACTTTCCCATTTTGTTTCAGACTGTTGCAAATGGTTGCGGAGGTGCTTAGGAACTGTATAAGAGGCAGTTTATAGAATTGCATGCGTGGATGAATCGCCGTCTTTGTTCACTTTCGCAGTACGGTAAAGCCTTAGGTTTTCTTTCTGCGTCTCACTCGGCGTGAACCAAATGGTAGCACCCTTCGGTTACCGACAGTCCGAAAACTAGCAGTTGACTTGATGTTTTGCCTTATCCAATACGTAAGCCCTCGGACACACAGACCAACACAAAATACCCCAGACTCCGAGTCTTGTCCGTTTTCCGGATGCAATAGGAGCACCGACACTGTGGCAGTGACAGCACCACGTCGGGGTGCGAACCGTAAACATCCCAACAAACCGCTCGTTGGTGGGTGTGAAAGGCCCGCGTCTTCAGGCGCGGGAGGATGTCACGCTACCAATACTGACGTATTAGAAATTGATCAGGGAAGATACCTTTATCTCTCTACCGGCCATAGTACTTATTCCTCCAAGTAGTTGATGTGACTATTGAGAAGAATATTAGCACGACTTTCCCCACCATTTCGATAGCACAATACTCAGAAATTATACTATTTAATATAAATTATTAATTTTTATATTTTTAAATAATGGGTTAAAAGCTATACAAATTATGTTTTCGCTTGTTGACTTAGGATGTAGTAGCCTACGGAATGCACAAGACGTTAACATCCCTATAATAATCACAAGTGCGCACGTCGATACGTATGCCTAGCACGGAGGCAATGTTGGAAAATCCGGCCGCGAGGGTAGATAGCGCTCATGACTTCTACTCCCCTCGTGCTTTGATGGATTACAAATACAGCGAGCTTAATCTATAGCTTAGACCTCAAAAGGTGACTTCGACGCTTCCGGTTCAGAGCCATTCAAGAAAACAACATTTCCGCGGCCGATTTGGACGCGTTTTATTTCGTTATTTTCTTCCATTTTTGAAAGCTTCCGACTCACGGTTGATTTTGACCATGAGGTTTCCGACGTAATATCTGCTTGTTTCATTCGTCCACCATATTTGATAAGAAGAGAACGAATTCGTTCTTCGTCAGTCAGCATTTCTTCGTCCGCTAACTCTTTAACTGGTTTTTGTGACTCTACTCTTGTCGTTTCACTCGTGACGTTTGTTTCCGGTTCGACTTCTTGCTCAACGGTTGCATCGTCCGTTTTCTGATTGAACAAGCCAGATAACATCGCTCGTATGGACGATAGCGCACCACCAGTCGATATTTTTGAATTTGAGTCATCTTTGGCTGACTGATCAGTTGTCGTTTCAACCGGTGTGTAAGCGGGTGCTGTCGTCAACTCGACACCACTTTGAGAAATTTCGATCACAGTATCGAACAATGTTTTCAACGTATTGATAGTTTCTGGGTCGTGAATATCCGGATCTATCTGGAAATAACCGACTGCCTGCGCAGCCTGAATTCTGTGCGTGAGGATGTGAAGATATCGGAAAGCAGTGTCGAAATCCACGTATTCGAGGAGAACGGTCAGCGTTTGCAATGAAACAATCGGTTGTTTGTCTTCTTCCGTCCATCTCTTTAAGTGTTTGCTCAACGGAACGATAATCTCCATTGGATCTGTTGGATCAGCTATCGCTATAGCCACGTCATCCGATACTTGTTCGTCGAAGGTTTCAGACTGAGTCATGCCGCTTGCATGAATAAATTGAGTTACCGGTGAAAGCGATCCAATATTTCGTTGCCACTCAGTGAGCCACTGATCCGGTGACTGTGTGTATGTGACTGCAGCGATAGCTGTATTTTTTTCCGGCGGAAGAGCTAAAAGCTCCATATACCTCTGGTTTCCGTCTGGCGTCAGAGGTGCAAGTACGAGGACGTTTGACGCATCGTGAAGATTATCTTTTAACTTACCAACATTCATTTATATAATTTTTAATACTTCAAATACATTAATACATCGGTTCTTGGTTATTGTCGTTTTAAGATTCATGAATATCAATGTATTGTTTCCTTTTTGTTATTCCCTAATGGTATTACCCGTTCGTAGTAATTTAACTGAGTGGCGAAAATTCGCTTCAACTGTTTTAACTTGAATCTCTTTTTTATTCCAGATATTTTTGACGAGTAGTAAATTTTAGATTTAGTGTTACTGAAAAAGCGTGAAGCTGTACAAGCATCGGCTTCAAAAACATCAACCTGCGTCTCGTTGTTCATACTTGCCCTAAGTCGTAACTGACAACTCGCGTTTGTTGTGAGCCGTGTGACAACAGATTATAAAGACGATGCGTGGACATTAACATTGCTTATTAGCCATTCCCCTATCAAAAAACATCTCCTTGCAAATGCAAGTGGTTGTTTATAACTCCACACGCCGTGTTTAAGTATAATATTTTATAACAGATATTAAATGAATGGCTCATTTGCATGGCGAATTCTCATATAGACGCCTAAATTTGGTTTCTCGTAAACGGCTGAAATACTCGCTCTAAGAGCATTCAACAGCGACACTCTTGTTTGAGCTCTCTTTGTATTGCCAAATGCGTAGAGTATTGTGATCGGTACAGCCGCTTGACCTCCTCCCGCGCCTCAAGTCGCGGGAATCCCACCATGGGATTTCAGGCCGAGCGTGGCCCTCAGGTTTCAAGACGCATACGCCCCAAGCGTCAATTGCTGGGATTCAGCATCGGCTTGGGTGTCTTGTGGGACGGTCAAACGTCCCCCTTCCTCAGCCGAGTCATCGCCACTCGTGTGTTCTCTTGAATGGCTCTCTCTGCCGAGGTAGCGGTCTGCAATATTGAGCGCGGCGTTAACGTCTGCTTGGTACTTCGATACCCAACACGCCGAATTGGAACACTTAAACGTCGCCTGCTTCGGACGGTAGCCCGTCTCTCCACAACAGTGGCACGTCTTCGAGGTGTACGCTGGATTCACCGTTTCCACACGAATCCCTTTCTCAGCCGCTTTGTAGCGAATCTGGGCGTGCATCTTCGCAAAGCCCCATCCGTGAAGACGGCGGTTCATGAACGCGCCGTAGTCCATGTTCTCACGAATGTGCGTTAAGTCTTCCAGAACCAACACGGGATTCTCGAATTGGTCGGCGTAAGCGACGACCTCCGACGTGACCGTGTGAAGGAGATGGTCGATCTGTCGCCACAACTCGTCACCGTAGGACTCAGCGATACGTTCACTACCACGTTTCTGAAGGCGTCGAGTAGCTGTGAAGTACGTCTCACGGAGTTGCCGTACTCGCTTGCCTTCGTCGTTCCAGAGGTTGGGTGTAGTCGGGGTGCCGCGCTCGTTACGGTGACACACCGTTACCAAAGAGGCTTCCCCGATATCTACCCCAATCGGCGTCTCCGCCGGACTGGTTTCTCGCTCTTCTACGTCTCGCGTGGCGACGATGTGAAAGTACCACTCGCCGTCTCGGTCGAACAACCGACACTCGCCCATCTTCGCGTCGCCCACATACAATGCTTCAAGCCACTCCCGCTGTTCGGGATTGATTTGGGCAGGTATCCAGAGGTGGTAGTCGTCGTGGTGCGGGATTTTGACATACCACTCGATGGCGTTCTGTGGCTTGTGGTCGAGTTTCGGGCCTTCGTTCGTGAACCGAACGGGGTGGTCGTCCTTCAACTCCTTGGCGTCGTAGCTTCCCCCACAGAGTTGCGGGACATACTGCTTGAGCGCGTTCTTCGCGTACCCGCTCAGGTCGTAGTTAACCACTACGTCGTTCGCCGCCGTCTGTGTCGTACAGTCAGCGTTGAATGCGGCTTCGAGTGCTTGTTGGTAGGCGTGTTTCGTCTCACAGAGTTTCCGATGCTTGTGAGTATTCGGGTTCACAAGTTTGAGTTCCAATGTCTCTGTGAGCTCGGTCATATTAGTCGTCCTGTTCTGTTGGTTCTGAAGTGCGTACCACTTTCACAGCCGCTCCACGCCATCGCTTTGGAACGGTTACGTGGGCGCTATTGCCGAAGGGTTTGACTTCGCCATCGAGGACTTCCTCACCCTCTATTTCAAACCGATTTACCATACAATGGACATACATTAGATATACTTAGTATTACCGATTGGAAATCCAGCCGTGTACGGTACCGGAGAATGGACGGGCTATGCCTATCGCTCGACCTCCGCCTGAAGCCGGAGGTATGCGCTATCGGTCTCTATCAATGAGATTGGTGTGCCCTGGTCATCATCTTCAAAAATAGCAGATTAAATCGTTTTTTGTCAATTTTTACGGATCTAACATCGAAAAACCTATATGAAATTACAATCCAATCACACGTTAGTTGCAATAAGAGGCACTTCGCTCATGGTCAATATTCGAACAAACTGCCTACACACGAATCATATCGTCGCAATTGATATAGCAAAGCGACTTGAGTCCTATGTAATCAATGTCTAACGTTCCAACCGTTCTCATCGTTGACGACGAACGAGCGATTACGAACCTCCATGCTCGGTGGCTCGAAAATTCTTACAACATAAAAAAGGCGTATAACGGAACCGAGGCACTGGAACAGATAGACAAATCAGTAGATATCGTGCTTCTCGACCGGCGAATGCCCGATCTTTCTGGACAAGAGGTTCTTAACGAAATCCGCGATCAAGAGATCGATTGTCGCGTCGCGATGGTGACTGCAGTCGAGCCTGATTTCGATATTCTCGAACTTGGCTTCGACGATTATATTTGCAAACCAGTTTCTAATCCAGAACAACTACACAACGTTGTCTCTTCGCTTAGAACTCGTTCAACATACGATACACAATTACAGGAAATGTTGGCGTTGTCTACAAAGAAAGCAGCGTTAGAGGAACGAAAGAAAACTGATGAACTCACCAGGCACTCAGAATACGCCGATCTCAAAGCAAGATTAGAATCGCTTCGAAACGACCTCTCAGAAACCGTGGAGGGGCTGGACAATGATGACTTGCGCGCTGAATTCCAAGATCGCAACACCGCTAATTCAAAACTAGTGCAGTCATCGGAACAAAACGACGCTTCTGAATTCAAAAACTGAGAATTTTTGACCCTATATGTTTTCATGTGATCTGATAAAAATGGGATAGGGACTCTTGGTAATTATTTTAATGGAAATAACAGAAGTGAACTATTCAATGCAACACGCATTGAGGACAAGATTTTTATTTTGGCTGTGGTTGGACAGAAGCTACTCAGTTTTTCGATACTCGAAATCAGCCCGCAAGACCATCAAAAAGCAGAAGAAAACGAAACAAGAATCGTTATCTGAATTGCAGGTGCTAAAACCCCGCCCAAAAGTACGGGGAGCAGTCACTGTAAACTGCCTCGGGGTCAAGCCCCGAGGCTTTCGCGTGGACTCCCGTTCTATGCCGTCGAGGCAGGGGGGACATACTCCCCACTCACGTTCAACGTCCCGCGATTCAAGCGCACGTCTACAGGTGCGCCTCCGTCGGCTGCATTTTGCCGCCGCCGGAGATACCGAAAGCCGACGTTCTTCGCCGCGTTGTAATCCGCATGGTTCTGATACCCGCACTTCAAGCACTCGAAGTTCTCACCGTCGCGGTTGTCCTCGTGCGTACACCCACACATCGAACAGCGTTGGGAAGTGTGGTTTGGCGGGACTTGTACGGCTTCGACGCCGTGTTCTGCCGCTTTGTATTCGACGTATTGGAACAACCGGCGGAACGCCCAGACGTGTTGCCACGTCGCCTGCGGGATGTTCTCGCGGATATGCGTTAAGTCCTCGAAGACGATGTGCGAACAGCAGTATTCGACGGCTTCCTCAATGAGTTCGTTCGCTACGCCATGCAGGTATATTTCGAAGCGACCGTACTCCTTGTTACCTACGCCTTCGATGGCTTCGTGTGCCGCTCTTGTTCCGGTTTGTTGGAGCGAGCCACGACGCTTCTCGTATTCCCGACGCCAGTGGTTGAACTCATCGGCGGACCAGAACGTGCCGGTTGACGAAACTGCAATGTTGTTGACCCCCAAATCGACACCGAGGACTGTTCTGTGCTCGGTTTTGAGTTTAGGGTCGTCGGCTTCGACCTTTCGCATCGAGGCATGAAGGAACCACTCGCCATCCCGACGCTGTAAGTTCGCCATACGGAACTCGTAGTCCTCGTCATCGAGGTACGTCCGTGGGTGGCACTCAGGGTCATCAGGAAGGATGTAGTCGCACTCAATGCGCCCGTTGACGGTCGAAAGCGACACGTAGTCGCGGTGGAACGTCGCGCTTCGTTTATCGTAAACCGCACTATCGGCGGAGAAGTAGGGTTGTGACGTTCGTTCATCGCGCTTCAGCCTCGCTACACCGCTCTTGACGGCTTCGACCGCCCGACGAACTCCTTTCTGAACGAGGTTCGCGGTAAGGTCGGTTTCGCTGCGTAGTTTGTCGTACAAGGCACGTTCTGCTTTGGCCTTCGAGGTAACGTGGTATCCGTCGTCACCGTGCCAACACCATTCGCTCGCAGTGTTCGCGCAGTGTTTGAATTGCTTGACTGTCTCACGGAGGGACGAATCGTCCTCTTGAGACACGTCGAGCTTGATTACGGCGGTACGACGGTATTCCACGATTTTTCACATATGGTGCCCCGGTTACTTATAGTTGCGGGAGCGGGCCTGCCGATGTGCGTGGTTTGCGTCGTGTATCGACGCGCTTCCTCCCCGAGGTCAAGCCTCGGGGCATCCGCACTGTGTTTTCTGTGAAAAACACGTTTCCATCACATGCAGGGTTCAAAGAAGATGTAAAAGGCTATTTGGGTTCTAAAGAAACAAATGAGCGACTTCAATCGAACTCTCCAAAGGTCCATGGCATAGAACACGGTAGGGTAGCTGGTAAATCGCTCTCTAAACTCACTGGTATCCTGTGCAGAGTGATGTAATTAGTAGCTGATACCCATCAGGCACCATATGGAAGCCAGATGAAATAACTCCCAAGTGTAACAATGATTGCTAAAGATAGCTGATGAACGGATACATGCAGACTTCGAAAGAGAAAATTCTCTTGCTCATCGATCACCGCCGAAATCGCCGATTGCTAGCAGACTGGCTAGCGTCAGAGTACAATATCGTTCTCCCCGAGGACGATATCGATGCTTCGTTTGACCTTTGCATTGCAGACGAAACGTTGTTCAGCCAATATCGTGACAAACTGAGAGCTTGGAAAGAGTCCGAGCTGCCTACGTTTCTCCCATACTTGCTTGTTACGTCCACGTCATCTCCTGCACGAACACCGAAGGTGTGGCAAGGGGTCGATGAAGTCATTACGACTCCTATCGAGAAAGCAGTGTTACGGGCACGTATCAATGGATTATTAGAACGTCGGCGACTTTCAGTCGAAATCGAACGCGAGAAAAAACAAAGTGAAAAGCGGTTTCAAACACTGTTTCAAACTGCACCGGATCCGGTATTCGTTCTCAACGCAGATGGACGAATTCAGGCTGTCAACGACGCATTTTGTAAAGTATCCGGTCTTGACCGTTCTACAGTTCTCGGCGAACATGTCGAAGATATTCATGCGTTCCCCAATGACTCACTGGAGCGGCTCACCGCAGATATCCACGAGCCGGAGGAAGACGACCAACTACCCCCGTACTCGGTGACGTATATGGCACCCGACGGAGAGACACGCTATGCAGAGATCAACACGGCGCGAATGCAGTTTAATACTGAGAACCCAGAAATAATTGGGATTTTTCGAGATATGACCGAGCACAAACATAGAAAGCAAGAACTCAAACACCAAAACGAGCGATTGGATGAGTTCGCAAGTATGCTCGCACATGAACTTCGAAATCCACTAGGAATCGCGCAAGGATATCTTCAACTCGCAGAGTTTGAAGACGCAGACGATGCCTTCGACGAGGTACGGGAAGCACACAACCGGATGGAACGCATGATAAACGAGATGCTTGACCTTGCACGGAGATCTGAAGCAATTGACGATAAGGAACGAACAGGGTTTCACGATATTATTGAAAGTGCGTGGTCACGAATTGCTCCACCTGAAGCGACATTGGTGCTGGAGAATGTCGATATCGAGATTTCAGCGGACGTTGACCGGTTGAGTCAGGTATTCGAAAATCTCTTTCGAAACGCTGTTGAGCATGGCGGTGAAAATGTAACCGTTCGAGTCGAACGACTTCCTGATGGAGTATGCGTTGAAGATGATGGTCCCGGAATACCATCGGAATATCATGACACAGTCTTCGAAAGCGGGTATACGACAAACAACGGAACTGGTCTTGGGCTCTCAATTGCCCAGCAAATTGTGGAAGCGCATGGCTGGGATATTGCAGTTATGGAAGGAACAAGGGGTGGCGCACGATTCGAGATTACGGGAATACAGTTTGGTGAACGAACATGATTAACCACTCACTTGACACCTCTATGCGTTGAGGTGGGAAATTCACTTATCAAGAACCACCTTTTCGCGACTAATTTCGTTTCCAGTCTTTCTATCGCGGAGATTCCAAAATGCCGCATCGATATTGGAAAGTCGACTGCACTGATGACACCAAAAGTGGCTATTAGTCGGTTCCCAGCTGGTATGGCCGTTGGGACACGTGTAGCGCCACTTCACCATTTGGGTGTCGATATCATGGGTATCCATATTCGTCCTATGCGTGTCTCATATAAAATATCAATCCTTATCCGTGGTGAAAGTAAAGAACACCGGTTTCACCGTTTGATCCGTTATAAATACCAAAAATCTGCTAATTGGCAGTCTCTCCATGATAAAGCGCGAGGATTCCTTCGTGAGGTGTCGGGTCGTTCCGTCAGCCCGCAAAGGCAACTTCCCCATCCGCGGAGGGATGTGTATCGGGTTCGTGCACTACATGTCGGCCCCAGAAACGAAGATCAGGCGTATTCGTGCGTCCGAGATGGACGCGGTATCCGCTTGTGCCGTACTTGATTAGCTACGGTGACTCCTCCCCGCCCTAAAGGGCGGGGCTTCCTGTTTCAACGACGCGCTTTGCAGACACCGAATCGGTGTCCGTAGGGAGCGCAGTCTCCGCAGGCGTTGATTCGGGACAGCCCGTCCCTACTTTCTTGATACCGCGAGAAAGAATGTTCCACGCCGCGTTCGCGTCTCTATCCGCTTCGAACCCACACGACGGGCACGAATGTTCCCGAACCCACAGCGGTTTGTCCGTCTTCACGCCGCAAGACGCACATTCCTTCGTCGTGTTCCGTGGGTCTACAGCAACGAAGTACGTGCCCTCGCGTTCACACTTGTATTCGAGCATCCGGATAAAAGTACCCCACGCGGCGGATGCTCGGTTGCGTGAATTTGAATCGAACTGCATCATTCCCGCGACGTTCAAGTCTTCGACCGCCACGAGGTCGTATTCTCGGGCGTAGTAGTTCGACAACTTGTGCAAGAAGTCACGACGCTTCTGTTTCAACTCGGCGTGACGGCGTGCAACGACACGCTGTTGCTTGCAGTAGTTCGCCGACCCGTGTTGTTTGCGCGAAAGGTCACGTTGTGCGCGTTCCAGTCGTTCACGTTCGTTCGAGAGGTCGAGCGATTCAACGGCCGTACCGTCGGTGTCGTGAGCGTACTTGAGAATGCCCACGTCGATTCCCACAACGTCCGTGAGTTCGTCGGGCTTCTCGGGTGGGTCGTCAGGAGTCTCAATACCGAAGACGGCAAACCATTCGCCGGTTGGTTCTTTCTTCACCGTGACTTGCTTGAGTTTTGCACCATCCAGAATGTCCCGGTGCATTCGAACGGGTATTTCACCGATTTTTGAGAGCCGGAGAACAGGCTGGCCACTCGTGTTCTTGAGTTCGAAGCCAGACTGTCGATAGGTGAACGACCGGTATTCGGCAGGTGCTTTCCACTTGAGCAGACCGACCTTCCGACCTGCATCTTTCGCGTCTTTCAGCCGTGAGAGGTTGGTGTACAATCTCTCAACGACATTCTGAAGTGTGCGAGAATACAGGTCAGTGAGGTCGTTCCACCACTTCTTAATCGACGGAAGCTGGTTGATTTCGCCGTATTTCGTCGTCTCGTCTTCTCGGTTGAGTCGGTGGAGGAAATGGTTGTACACTTGCCGATACAGGTCGCGGTGAGTGTCCAACGTCTCTCGGAGAGTGTCGGATGGGGTGAGCCTGTATCGGTAGTTGTATCGCATGGTCTATTCGTCGGAATCGGAATCTGGTTCAGAAACACGAACGATTTTCACGTCCGCGCCGAGCCACCGCCGGGGGACGTAGACGTGAGCGCCGTTACCGGTCGGACGCACATCGCCGTCCACGACTTCGTGGCCATTGATTTCGAACCGTTCCATACAATGTATAGACGTTGTAGGGGCTAAAGTATATCGATTCCATGGGCCTGCGAGATAGCAGTCTCACGTGCAAGCAAGACGATGACGGCGCTGTATCCCCGCCGTAAACGACGGGGTTTTAGCGCCTGCAATTCAGATAATGACCACATGATATTATTTATTATATTTTTCCTATTTGGATATTTTGTACAATTTTGTTAGTTTTGCTGTCTTTTATTCCGCCAGTGGCGTATTCTCCCACGTTTCTCCTATAGGCCATCTCGTGAACTACTCCCACGTACCGCGTTCGGGCTTACCCAGCCCTCACTTGTTGAGGTGGGAGCTTCCTGTTTCTGTGTCGGAACGTGCAGAAACCAT
>NZ_FTNO01000003.1 GCF_900156425.1 Haladaptatus litoreus | reverse complement strand
GCCATGTGTTTGCAGAAGGCGTTGCGGTGAACATGGTGTGGGCACGTGCAGGCCATCAGGTCCTCGGTCACGTCGTCGATGGAGACAGTGTACTGGTGGTCTGCGGGATTCTCGTGGCTCTCATTGGTGACTTCTGCGAGTCCGGGGGCATCGATGTCGAAGGAGAACTGTTCGGCCTGTGCGCGTTGCTGTGCCGTCTCGTCAGCTTCCCTCTATGCTAATCGGGGTCGTCGAAATTTCATCTCGATACAATTCGAGACGTTTACAGAGGGCACTGGCCAATTTCATATCTTCTATCAGAGAATAGGTTTAAATTCCTGTTTCCAACAATAATATCTATGGAGTTCATTGACAGACGTGAATTCTTAGCACGTACTGGTGCAGCAGTTGCAATTGGCGCCGTCGCATCTCAACAGGGAATTGCCGAAAGTGCGGAAACACCCACAGAACAGGCCGTTGGCACTCTTGGCCCAGCAGGAAGTTACTCCCATCGTGCAGCTCTACAAGTTAATAATCAGGTCAAATTCTACGAGACCATGTTTGCCGCTGCAGATGCGGTAAGCTCGGGCGAAGTACAAGCAGCTATTCTTCCGATTGAGAACTCAATCCAGGGTGCAGTTATCGATACACTGGATATTCTCGAAGATCGTGATCTCTATATTACCGCAGAGGTGAACGTTGAAATCCGCCATGCGTTGATGGCCCAATCACCTGATTTCACGAAAGTGGCAAGTCACCCGGAAGCACTTGCACAAAGTAGTGATTATCTTTCCAGAGAGTATCCGAATGCTGAGTTCCATGAGGTCGATAGCACCTCCGCAGGCGTTGAGTTGGCTACGACGGACGGTTCAGTTGCTGCGGTAGCCCATCCTGATCTCGCAGAGAAAAATGATCTTGAGTTGCTTGCAACAGATATTCAAAACGTATCAAATAACGTAACTCGATTTATCCGCCTCGAGACGGAACCTGCGACTGAGGGTACAAAATCAACACTGCTTCTGTATCCTGGTCGAGAGCCTCCTGCCTTGTCCAGCGATGTTTTGGACATCTTGAGAGATGCGGATATCGACTTTACGCGCTTCGAGGCACGTCCTTCGACGAAAGCACTCGGAGACTATGTCTTCCATGCAGATTTTGAAGACGGAGATCCAGAAGCTGTGATAGATGCCATAGAACCTGCGTTTGACTGGGTTCAGTATCTTGGCACCTATGATTTAATTATGGATTGCCGCTGACGCTCGCCGGGGAGATAAATATATGCTAAGTGAAGAATTAGCATATCTAACTCATGAGATAGAGAAATTATCGTGCTAACATGGGATATTTATGATCTCAAGAATACCAATATTATACTAAAAACAAACATAATATCTAACAATTAAGATTGCGTATGTATTCTCATGATTCAAAATCGAATCAATACGCTTGGAACGTGGATCGATAACCAATCACCAGTCGTCCGAATCGTTGCATTCATTGGCTGACTCGTTGCATTCCGGCTTGCGCAGATGGGTACCTACGTTGCTGAGGGAGTGGGTGATGTAGGACTCGTGCTCGTTGGTATTCCTGTCATTGTCGTTGCCCTCCTATCGTTGTATGTCGTCTTCGTCACTGCTCGCTCATTCTGGCGTGTTTTCACGTGATACATGCAGTTCTCTATGCGAAAGGGTTTAGCCCTACGCTTTCCCGGGATTTGAAGTTAGTCGTCATTGGCTTCGCGAGGGTCCATAACAAACTCGTAGAGCCCGCGAGTACAGCGTCGAATCCATCCCGCATTGGTCAGTTCGCGTAGGTAGAACTCAACATTGCCTTTGGTAATCCCGGTTGTTTCTTGCACTGATCGAGGAGTATGTCGTCCCCATGGGTGATTGGTTTCTCGCCCGGCTTTGAATGCATCTAATACTTTATCTGCATCTCCAGTCGGTTCGAAGTTCTCATTTACGGATCCACGCGACATTTTCATCACCTGGATTACTAATAGGTTCTACTTGGTTATCTACTTTCCTTCTCAATAAGGAATTCACTTTGAACTACAAACGTTTATTATGGTAGATGACGTACATGTATCTTGAGGAGAGATGAAGGGCATGGTCCCTCACCGCTCCACAATTAACAAATGAATCGGGAGGCGGGCGACCTGCAAAGGTTTGTGCCAATGAACGATCAGGGTGGGCTAATCCCGTAGGAGTCACACCGCGATGCGGTCACTGGCGATGACAGGCGGGCGGCAACCACCATCCGGAGAACTAAGAGAATAGCTTGGCGCGTACCCACATGTATGTGTGTTCTCACCGATGTTCGTACTCCGTCCAGCGATTTTAGATAAACCTCAGAATTCAACTCTCCAATAGGTGGCATTAATGACTGACAAACAACACAACTCACAATCTGACTACGACCGCGGCTACGACGAGGGATACGACCAGGCTCGGCGTCACACTCGACAGTCGACCCGCCGGGGGACGCTGGCCGCCATCGTCGGAGCACTCATTACCGTCTTACTAGCGTTGCTGGTGCTCTTGGTCGTCTTCTTCGGGGGGATTTGGCTCGGCTCGCTCGTGACCGACGAGCCGATCGACGCGCCAGTCGCACCGGTCGTCCCCGCAAACGCAGGTGCCGATGGCGATGTAACGATCGTCGAAGGCGATACCACAGTGACGATTGCCGGGACTGGTGCGGCAACGGTGCCGACGCCGGTTGGTGACTATAGTATCGTGGTAGAACCGACGACGATTACGGTACCGACAAACGGTGACCTTTCGAAACTCGCGGTGCGAACCGGGGGGGTCACCATCCATCACTAATCCATTCATTTCAGTACTCTCGTCCGCGGTTTAAGACGGGAGACAAGGATAAAAATGCAACGCAGACAATTCCTCCAGACACTCGGGGCAAGTGTGCTCAGCACCTCGTCACTCGGGACAGTCGGGGCATGCAAACACAAACATCGACGGCACCGCAAACAGACCAAACAGCACAACACGGCGCCACACACAGTCATCCGCGGCGATTCGTGGGGTGTCGTCGATACATTACTCGGCGAGAAGGACTACGCCATCACGGGTGAGGTTGAATGGACAGGCCGCTTTCGGGCTGATGTGTTTGTTACGGCGACGTTTTACAATCGCCGCGGGCACGTGTTGTCATCCGACGGCATCGACTCGCTGACTCTCGGCCCCAACGAGGTTGGTGGTTTCCAAATCGATTATCTCAATGACGGCCCCGAGCGAGTCGCCGACTACCAGCTGACTACGGAGGTGTTCCGCGTATGAACGCCGTGGCCGCACAGTGATTTCGAGGACAGTGCCACAACCCATACACGGTCGTTCAATCGTCTCCACGGATATTGTGTTCGTCTACTCTACCGTGAGCGGTACGCTGGGAGATCTTGGAATCGCTGCCATCTCGGTTCCAAACTCCTCGCTAGCGCGCATAGAGCAATTCGCTCTCACCATCATCATAATCACTCTCGGGTCCACCGATGAAGAAATCTAGCTCTCGGGGAATGCTACCGACCGCAATCGTCTCCGGAGAGTGTCTGTCATAGTCGAATTCTTCCATAGCATTGAAGCTCTCGAATGCGAGGATATCATCGACATCGCTCTCTTGGGTGACTTTCTTGGTTGGGTTCACAAAATTTCCCGAGCCACGCACTGCAAAGGCGATTTTCGTTGACTTTGAGTGCATCTCGGATCTGTGGCCACGTAGGTTTGCGTTCGTTATTGGCCATTGCAGTGAAGTATCGGTAATTGGTTACTGTGATACCGGTACCAAGTCACGATGCCGGAACCAGACATCGATTTCCTCACCATCGGTTTCGATGCGGTAGCTATAGGAGTCCAGTTCGCACCGGGTCTCGTCTCCGAGAGTGTCCTGCAGGACGTCGGTGATGGTGCCTTCTTTCCCGTGGTGTTCGGAGGCCGCCAATGTGGAATCGAACCCTATACTAACATCCTGTTTATGTCTCTTCCCGTCAAGTCAACTTTATGAGTACATTCGTTGTCGTTGGTGGTGACGCTGCCGGGATGTCGGCAGCTAGCAAGGCAAAACGCGACAATCCAGATTTCGACGTCGTTGTATTCGAGCGGGGGAAGTGGGTCTCGTACGGGGCGTGCGGCCTGCCATACTACATTAAAGGCGAGATCCAGTCACTCGAAGATCTCGTCTCGGTCACACCCGAACAGTTTCGGGCGGAACGGAATATCGATCTAAGAACGGGACACGACGTCGTCGATATTGACCCGAATACTCGAACCGTGACGGCACGCGGCGATGACGGAGAAGTAGTACAAGAGTACGATCACTTGCTTGTGGCGACTGGCGCGGCTGCAATCACACCCCCGATTGATGGGCGTGACCGTACGGGCGTCTACACGCTTGGATCAATGTCCGATGGAAAGGAGTTACGTGAGTACGTGGGTCGAGCCCGGAGCGACGGGGATCTCCAACAACCCGACCGTGGCCCCGCTTGTCAGTTCCTCGAAACCTGCAATGGGCCTGTCGGCATCGTCGGCGGTGGATATATTGGCATCGAAATGGCAGAAGCGCTTGCCGCAAACGATTTTGAGGTACATCTTTTCCAGCGTGGCGATCGAGTGCTGAAACAGTTTAGTGCGGCCACGAGTGAGACTGTCCTTGACCATCTCGATGACCAAGACGTAGCAGTCTATCTTAACACAGAAGTGCAAGAAATCGATGGTAATGATGCAGTTGAAGCAGTCGTAACAACGGACGATCGGGTTCCCGTTGAGATGGTACTCATTGGAACTGGAGTCCGTCCGCGAACGGAGCTAGCCAAGGCTACCGGAATCGAACTTGGCGACACAGGCGCAATTGCGACCGACCGATATCAAGCCACGAACCTTCCAGACGTGTATGCAGCAGGCGATTGTGCAGAGGCCGAGCACGTTGTTACTGGTGAGCCGGTGTACATTCCTCTTGCATTAACTGCGAACCGACATGGTCGAGCGGTCGGCCAGACAGTTGCTGGTACCCCAACCGAAGGCGGTGATGTTGCAGGGACAGCTGCGGTCAAAGCGTTCAACCTTGAGGCTGCTCGCACCGGGTTGCTTGACCATGAGGCCCGCAAGGCCGGCTTCGACCCGATGATGGAGACAATCGACGCGAAGTCACGTGCTGGCTATTATCCCGAGGGAGGGACGGTGCGAGTGACACTTGCTATTGACCGGCCATCTGGTCGTGTCTTAGGTGGAAGTCTCGTCTCCGAGTACGGCGAAGGTGCCGTCCACCGCAGCCACGCGCTCGTCAGTGCAGTCACCAAAGGCATCACAGTTGACGAACTCTCGAACTACGACTTAGCGTATGCGCCGCCATTCAATACAACCTGGGACCCCGTCTTGACAGCGGCGAAAGTGCTCGGCGGGAAACGGTGAGTACATCCTGAGAGACCAAATGAGCATCCATTTCGATCCGAGTATTGGACCTAGATGTTTGCTAGTGACAGCACCGAGTCTGAATGGAATGTCAAAGTAACGTTTGTTAATCGTCGCTCTTACAGACCAACGGTATCTGATACACGGGGTATGTACGTGCTTCGAAGTTAGTGGTGAAACTACTATAGTCTAAACTCGAATAGTCTCATTCCTAATTTGGGGGTTCGAGAGCGATGTGGGTGGCGCACGCTTCGAATTCACCGACATCGATACCGTCGCTGATTGAGATTTGGAACGTTCGTGTAGCACACGGTCGTACCTAACGGGGATACTTTCTTGCCACCGCAAAGTTTGTGATCGAAAATTATTGAATAAGTGGCCATTCTCTTGATGGGATATCTGAGAAAACAGTAGTGAATTTAGATTTGTTTGGGAGAATCGGAACCGTCTTAAACCATTATTAAGAACCGATGTACGGTGACCTATGGCTCTACGCCGCGTGCTCCCATCGCCGACTCGCATGCTGACGCTCTCGCTCATCGCAGGACTTCTCCTCACCGGCAGTTTCGATCCATTCACGGGTAGTACTGGTGACGCACGGCTACCACCCCCGACGACCACAGACGACGGGGAAACGAACGTCTCGTTCCAGTGTTATCAGGCGACGATCGAGACGAATACGTCCGTCACAGCGATCCTACACTTCCCAGACGGCAGTCGACAGCAGTCCATGCTCTCGCCGGGGACTCACACCGTCCAGGGTACAGGGGACAACAGTGGAAAACCACTCACAGCGATCACCATCGATAGCGAAAACTCGGTACTGCGGTACGACAATCCGCGGTATCCGGGGTGCGAACAAACTACTACTGCAACGACTACCGCGACCAGTACGACCACCACGACGGAAACGACGACCTCGACGACTGCGACGACCACAACCAGTACGACCACCACGACGACCACAACCAACACTACGACACCAACTACGACAACACCGCAACCAACTACGACCTCGACAACATCTACGATACAGACAACGACCACAGCCACGACATTACCCGCCACTACATCGACATCCTCCACAGTCACGGAGACGATTATGACGACGACCGAGACGCCTTCCACACAGTCATCCACGGTATCACCGTCATCGACGCCAACGGCGACATCAAATGCCTCGCCAACGACCACGACGAGGAAGACGGCGGAAACGACGGGAGCGACGGAAGCGACTCAAACGACGAGTTCGGGAACCGTACGAGAATCATCGACAGTGCAAGCGGCAACGACCTTGGACGGAGAGACCGAATCGAGTGCCGGGGGAATCGACCGGCCAGATCGTGGCAACGGCGGGGATGAGAATATCGAGTGGTCGATTGGAGACGTGCTCGCGCTCTTGGCGCTTGGATTCGGCGGGACGCTCATAGCTGGGCCGAGTGTCTACTCCCGCGTGGCTGCGTGGTTGCAGAACTGAGTGACGAATCAGGAGCAGAGGGAATGGCTGGCGGAGTTCCCTCTTCCCCTGAGGGTTCTGACCGAGGAGGTTTTCGACCGTCTGGCAGGGTCACGTGACCGTTCTCGGATTTGTGACGTGTTGAGTGCGTCGCTGTCAGTAGTGGCGAGGGCACCCAGGATGTTGCGCCGCAATCCAGGCTGTGAGACTAATGCCGATTGTCGTGCCAACAATCCATCCGAGTGGTCCCATCTCTTAACAAACCGAGATGACATGACATAAACCATCTAGGCGACCTCTCCCCCAACTGCATTGCTGAAACGTATGTACTAGGTTTTGAATAGCAAAGGTGCGCCCAGCGGGTTCACTCTGCTCGGAAGCCTATCTTTACAGGCTATGCCTCCTTGGCATCACCATTGTGGCTGTCCGCATCATCGCCGTGGTCACCTGTGCCCGTGGTGCGATAGCCCGGAGTACTGGCCCCAGACACGAGATGAGTGGGAAGAACCACCACGGGTGGAGACTGAACCCAGCTCACAACAACTTGCCGACCTGCGGAAAGCAATCGAACGGCTCAATGAGCGGATGTAAGAGAGCGCGAGGAGAGGGAGGCGAGTTCGTCCAGGAACGGAAGCCAGCGGATGTACTCGAGATCATGGAACCGCTCGAACCCTATCTGGTGAGCAAGATAGCGAAGAAGCTTAGATAGCCAAGTCGGACAGCGTACGAGGTTCTGAACAGGCTTGCCAAAGAGGGAGAAATTCGCAAGAAGAAGCCCAAAGCGCATCGGACGATCTGGATTCGAACGGAACGAGGGACATTTACAGATATATTAGCGGTTGGAGGTCATCGATGTGCATTTAGAGTGGATGCTGACAGTATCCATTGCGAATCGTAGATTTCAATCTTCAGTAAGGAGGGCTATCATCGGTGAAAATCAATATTTTGTCCATGATTTTCTCGGTATACCGTCGTCTCAGCAGGGTTCGTCTGAGCGATTGGTCGACCTTCCTTGAGGACAAGTGTTCGCGATGCGCGTGTACGGAGCGCATTGAACGGATCTAGACTGTCGAAGACGACAAGCGAACCGTCGGTACCCTCTGTAAGACCGTAATCAGTTGCGCCGAATACCTCGGCGTTCGCCGCTGTGAGCATTTCCCAAAGCACTGCAACATCGTCATATCCACTCATATGAGCGTAATGAAGTAAGATGAAAGCTGCGTCCAGTTGGTCGCCAACACCGTAGTGATACCACGGATCCATCACGGAATCGTGCCCGATACCGACGGTTACACCCGCCTCCCGAAGTTGGTCAATTCGAGTATGTCCACGACGTCGTGGATAACTATCATACCGGCCTTGGAGAACTGCGTTATCCGGTGGGTTCGTAACAACAGTCACTCCACTCTCTGCGAGGAGATTTATCAGTTTGTCGGCGTAGGCATTCGAGTACGAGTGCATCGCCGTTGTGTGGCTAGCTGTCGTACGGCTCCCCAAGTCTCGCTTCAGTGCCTCACTCGCTAGCACTTCTGTAAATCGTGATTGTGGATCATCAGTCTCGTCGATGTGGAGATCAAGTAGGAGGTCGTGACGCTCGGCGATGTCGACTGCAGTCTGCACATCTTTGACGCCATCTTCGCGAGTATGCTCATTGTGAGGAATCCCCCCAACCACGTCCACTCCCATCTCGATTGCCTCATAGAGCAGATCAAGATGGTTCTCGTCAGTAAATAGGCCATCTTGTGGGAAAGCGACTATCTGGAGGTCGATGATGTCGGCTACTTCTTCGCGGAGTTCGAGCAATGCTTCGACACTCGTGAGTGTTTGTTCTGTGGTGTCAGCGTGCGTTCGAACGCGTGTAATTCCGTGGGCAACCAACCACTCAACAGTACGTGTTGCTCGTTCCTTCAAATCCTCTCTGCCGAGAGTGGTCTTTCTGTCGGCCCAAATCTCGATCCCTTCTGCAAGCGTTCCTGATTGATTCCATCGCGGATCGCCAGCCGTCCCTGTTGCGTCGAGGTGGATGTGGGGTTCGATGAGTGGTGGTGTTACAAGTCGCCCCTTTGCATCGTACCGCAAGTCATCGTCAAAGGCATCTGTATCTCCCTCACCAGCGTCGACGATGTGCGTGATGTCACCATCGCGTATTTCGATGTCAACTTTCGAGCCAGCAAGCGTTGTCCCGTTTGTCACGAGGAAGTCGTTCATGCTAGATATGGTGTTTCCAGCGGCTAAAATTGTCCGACTATTTCTCTTTATCGAAGGTTTTCCAACAAGGGTAATCACCTGTTTTGGCCCATTTCCTCCTGTGCTTTTCGAAGTATCGTTCCAATGTTCGGTGGTGCAACGAACTTGTTCGAATACGGTTGATTCACCAAGATAGTGTAAGAAGAACTCTATTCGGCACAGGAGTACAAGAAGTTGAGTAACGGATGACTGGTTCTATGTTTCTTCTATGTTTTCTCGAACCATGCTTTCTTTTACATCCATATCAGGATGCTCGGCATCTGCATGTTCTTGGACTTGCTCAAGCACTTCTTCTTCAGTTACACCATCCGCGGTAAAGTCACACCCCTCGACCACACAGCTAAATTGTCGTGGCATACTGCCAGCTAGTCCAGTCAATGCTATCAAACTACTGGCAGCCAGAAGCTGTTTCAATCGACTGTTTTAATGGAGGAAATAAATCACCGAGATTTCTATTCAAGATGAGTGATATCAGTATACGATGACCAGCTATAGAATACACGTTCAGACGAAGAAGGCTCGCAGAAAAACCGTTCAAGAACCTTCATTAGTTCAGTCTCGACTTCCGACGCCTGTAGAATTTTGATCTCGTTAGCTTACGGTGTACGATAATGAGAAACAGTGTATCTGTGTGGAATACGGCGACCGAACTCCACGTTCGAAATCTCCGGGAAAAGTCGGAAAGCAATCACCAATTATTCTCTCGTCACGTTCTGTGTTGTGGACATACTCTCCCAGGAGAGGGGACGACACATTGGCATGGTTCATCGGATGCGTGATCAATGTATCCACAGATCGGTTGTCCGATCGAGTTTGTTGGGTTACTTCGAGGCATAATTACTATACTGGGTTGGATAATATATTCATTTTCGAGTTTTATTGAGGTATGTCTGACTTCCGTCTAACGACGGTCGGTGAAAGTATATATTTCAAATGTCATTAATATCCAGTTGCCACTTGCGCCAGCAACAATTGTACTAGCACCGATAAGGAATGATTCGCGGTTATTAGATGGCAGACAGTGGAATCAATGAAAACATGTTCTTTTCGAATTCACCAAAGAAAAAGAGAGAATGTCAGTAATTTAGTGACCTACATACTATCGACTGAATAACTATAGTTCAGAAATTTAAAAGATGGGGCTATCTTGCTGGAGCACATATCGATGAAGGACACAGAACATGTTCCGGGCTAAGATTTGTTTCGATTTACAAAAGGACTGCATATTGAGCGAAATCACATCACTAAGTGATCAACCATTTAATATTACACAACGGATATCGGTCAAGTCCTCAAACGCGATATTCGAACAGCCGCGTTCGTCGGCTTCGTCAACCAGTTCGTTCGACACGTAGTGAAGAAGTTGCTCAGAGCGGCCCTTCTCTTTCCGACCGACGCAGTTCATCCGATGGATGAAGAAGTTCTTCATTTGTGAAGGGAGTCTCACAGCCACAAACCTTTGGGATAGACCTGTCTAGTTCTAGTGGATGAGAATGAGCTTGAGGCGAGTGAAAAGACGCCCAAGGCGACCGAATTTATCCGTCATATTCGGTGATAAACGATGGAGTTTGGGTGGATGATCCCTTCCTATACCCGAAGAGAGGTTCTCCGCGTGGCTGGCCTCGCTTCCGTCTCCCCTTTTTCTAGCGGTATCGGAAGTGGTCGATGTGCCGAACCCCCTGCAACCGAGGATCGGACCACTGCTGTCGGCGATTTCGACCCGTTCCCCGAGAAAGTCCGCGACCGAGCCCGAACGCTCGGGGAAACAGTGCAGAAATCGGTTGTCCGAATATCGACTGATTCTGGGGGTGGGACGGGGTGGATCATCGATAGTGGATACATCCTTACCAATTCTCATGTTGTTCAAGAGGCGCCATCGGTAGCGATCGAAACATTCGATAACCGCACGGGAATGGCTACTCGTGTCGGGTTTCACCGGGATTTCTTTCCGGATATCGCCCTGCTCAAGACGGATCTCGAAACCCCCACTCCACTTTCACTGGCGAGAAACACACATTCCTCTCCAAACGATGTATTGCTCGCGGTCGGCCATCCAAAAATGGTAGGTAACTGGGTGATATCGCTGGGTCGGTACGACTGCTATAACCCACATTCGGATTGGATAGAAGCGACAATTCCGATCGGAGATGGTAACAGCGGCTCACCGCTGCTAACGATGGACGGGGATGTTATCGGCTGTGTCAATGGAACAACTCGGGAGAACCACGCGATAGCGCGTGAAAATCGACCGAAAACCGTGTACACCGCCTTCCCGAGACGACTAACAGTCGCAACAGCAACACCAGCAGATACGATCACGAAATGGGTATCGAGGTGGCGATGAACTTGCAGCGGATCTCGACAACTCGTCTACAACGATCTACGAAGATGTGAATCAACTCACCGACATGGGTCTGTTTGAACGCGTGACCGATATCGAGCGCCGCATCTCTCGATCACTGTTGAGGCTGATGAGGGCTCGTATGAAATCACTCCAACTTTGATTGCCGCTCTCGCCCGCAGCACGGACAATCAAAATCTCGACCTCTACCGCGATCGTCATGGAACTGCAGGACTCGCAATCGCGACCGAGTATGCACACGTGCGTACGTCAAGGGCAAGATGACGTCGCGAATTATGGCTCGTGAGTTGGATCTCTCGGTGCTCGAGGCCGAAACCATCCTTCAAGAACTCCGTGAGATCCTTCTCGATCTGGAACCAGAAGTCGGCACTGAACCAGATAATTAGTAAATTCACGATTTAGATAATTGCCATGATTATCATCTACTGGCTCTAAATAGCCGTATGGCCCCACCGCGGTTCGTCAATCGAGAAAAAGAACTCGACATGTTACGATTGCAATTTCAACGTGATACTGCCGATTTGAGCGTGATCTATGGACATCGCCGACTCGGCAAAAGCGCACTTGTTCGTGAGGCAATCGACAACATCGATAATGCCGTCTACTGGCAGGCAACCGGGGAAACACCGGAAGCCCAGCTCACTAACTTTGTCGAGACAGCGAGCGAAGTGTTTCCGATCGTGGCTGATATCCAACGTGATTGGGAGGCACTACTACGCGCGCTTGGTCGAGAGGATGCGATCGTCGTCCTCGACGAATTCCCTTATCTCATTCAGTCGGATGATGCGCTTCCTTCGAAGATTCAACGCGTGTGGGATCTGCAACTCGAAGAGACGGGAATGACACTTGTCCTCGTTGGATCTTCCATCAGCATTATGGAAGACAAAGTTCTCAGTGGCGGAAGTCCGCTGTACGGCCGTCGGACGGCCGCAATTGATCTACCACCGCTTTCGCTGGCCGATGCGCGGCAGTTCTATCCAACTGATGATCCCGATACGATGATTCAATATTGGGGCGTTTTTGATGGGACACCCTACTATCTGCGAGCACTCACACAGTCGGCGTCGCTTGCAGAGAACATCCAGTCTCATATTCTCGGAACATGGTGTTCTTCACAATGAACCCCACCGTGCTACTTTGCTCGGTGGCGTCACCGGATCGATTCGGAAGTGTCTGCAGAAGACGGTTCGTAGCGTTATCGTTTGTCGGTTGTACGGTTAGCTCTACTGCTTGATTCTCCAAGTTCTTCGTCCATCGTGGCAGCATAGAGGATATGTTCCCCCAATTTTCAGTGCTGACAGTGAAAACGAATATCACTCCCTGCGGGCAGACGTCTAGACCGAACCGATAGAGGCTGGAAGCGGCCGTGAATGAGTACGTAACAGTACCCCACGACGTTGCCTGCGAAGGTGCTGCATCGAAGGAGGCGGTTCGTGTGGGTGAGGGTCGTCCAAAACCGTTTTGGGTAAAAATAGTGACTACAAGCGTCTCCTACGGTTGGGTAATCTGCTCATAACTAATTAAAATCTAACTTGAAATAATATCGATGAAGGAGAAAAAATACAATAACAAGAGAAAAAAGAGTAATAAAAACCGCTTAAACAGCTCACGACGTACGTTTCTCATTAGCATCTCAGCAGGTTTGTACGTATCAACCACCGCAGCATCTCATAGCGCTGATCACACCGTCACGGCACTGTCGGGGCCGCAACAAACTGCCCAGCCCTCGCAACTCGGCGCTGATGATTGGCCCTCTTTTCAACGCGATACCCGAAATACGGGGCACAATGCGGGTGCGGTCGGCGTTTTGGAAGAACCGGAGACGAACAGTACCAAGATAGTGGATTCGAACCTCCGGCTTTCGGCGACGGCGATTCGGAATGACTCGATATATCTCGTGGGTGAAAATTCGGTCGTCCAAAAGATCGACCAGTCGACGAAAGAAGTCGAGTGGACGGCGGATCTCGGCACTGACTACGATTCGTACGATCCGAATCCGTCCCTCGGTAGTTCGACGCTCCTCATTTCGGGAACGGATATGGTTACCGCACTCGATCCGAGTGATGGGGATGTTCGGTGGGAGTACGGATTTTCCGGGGACGAGGCATCATCAGTAACGGTCGGTAACGGTGTCGCGTATCTCAAGACGATACGCGAAAGTCGGTCGCGAAACGGCGAGTTGGGTACGTTCCATGCGGTGGATGTAGAGACGGGCGACCTCCTGTGGCGGACATCGTTTTCCCCATCGTCGGGACAGGTGAGTCCATCCACCCGAACTCAGATTCCTGCCGTCGCCGATGGAGTCGCGTATTTCACAGGACTCAACACTCTCAATGCACTCGATGTGGAAACCGGAGAGGAACTGTGGACATACACCGCACGGGACTTGATCGGCCATGCTCCAACCGTTGCCAACGGGAACGTGTACGTCCACGGGTTGAACGCGCTTGCCATCGACGCAACCGAGGGAACGAAAGTGTGGGAAACGGAGCTCGACGCTCGAATGTTCGCCCGGTCACCTGCCGTTGCGAATGGTATCGTGTTCTACATCAACATCAACCACCCGACGCTGTGGGCGCTTGATGCTAAGACTGGCGAGATGCTGTGGACATTCGAGAAAGAGTGCGATGGTGGCGTAACCAGCGCACCTGCCCTCACGAGCGATGCCGTATACATGGCATATCGTTGTTACCATCGACGACCCAGCGGCCCGACTCACATCGACGATCGAGTACAGGCCTGGGATCTCGAAAGCGGCTGTTGTCTCTGGAGTAAAGCAGTCGCTCATGATGGCTATTGGCAAGCGCCTGCCGTCGTAAACGACACCCTCTATGTCACCGGTCGGGGCGGCGAACTTCACGAACTGACGAATCAATCGGACGACTAAGACAAATGTCGACAATGAAAAACGAAGAAACTTACCCATCCGTTATCGAATCGTCATCCGACTCCCCTCGACAAGTCCAGCAACAGCTCGGTCAACTCGGTGGCTATCCAATCGCTGTCGATGAAAGCCGGTATGATCGAGTCATCGACGTCGTTGAGGCCGGAGCAGACAATACCGGGGGAACGTCCATCGTTCCGCTTCTCCAGCAACTCAAGGGAGACAACACACTTCTGAAGTTTCCACCAGGGCGATATTATATGGACGACGAAGTTCGGCTCACGGGCTTCGTAAACTTCGGTGTGATCGCGCCGAACGGAGCAACGCTTGTCCCCGCGGACTACGAAACGTTCAACGCAGCTAATCGACGATTGTTCCGGCTTGGCGTCTATTATGCCCCCGGGCGTGACCTCCGCTTCGGCGGGTTTTCGATCGATCAGCGTGCGCCAAACACCGGAATCCGTGTATTGGAAGCGGAAATCGCAGACGGATTGGACGTTCGAAACGTCGAAGTGATCGGTCAACACTCGAGTGGGACGGGCGGGCCCGGGCTGTTCAATATCACGGATCCGGCTGGAAGCGGAACCGTCGAACGGTTCTGGGCACAATCCGGATCGGTTCCCCAAAGCCAAACGCCGAGATACCAAGTGGACCCCGAGTATTGGGGACCGACCGGTATCCTTAGTACCGCGGCACATCAGGGAACCATCACCTACCGTGCGTGTCGGCTGGGGTCGTTCGCCGACAACGGGCTGTATTGCGTGACCACCGGCACGACGAACGTTTCCGGCGGTATTTATCAGAACAGTCACAACTCACAAGTCAGGCTGGGTGGCGTAACCGGGACGATTCAGAACGTGACGGTGCGGGTCGACAGACAACGCGACCCTGGCCCCTCTGAACAGCGTGGGATCCGTATTCAGAGTGGCTCTAACTACGTTATCGATAATGCGACCGTCACCATGCCCCAGCCGAGTAACCTCGGCATCACCATCATGGATGACAACTCCTCGACGACGATCAGAAATAGCTCCGTTTCCATGGGGTCGGTCAGCGGAAAACACGGGATCGTCATCTATTCCGGTGCTGGTACCGTGACCGTTTCGAACACAACCGTCACGATGAATGGGAGTGCGAATGCAGTTCAAGTCAACGGAGAAGCGAACGCCTCGAACGTCCTTCTCGATGGAATAACCGTCACTGGCAACGCACCAGGTACGACCTGGCGTGAGAGTATCCGGATCGCCCGACCGGGAACTGAATTGCGAAACGTCACCGTCAACCAACCCGGGTCGGATAATCGCGACGGCGTCTTCGTCAATGCGAACAACGTCCTCGTGACAGGGGGGGGCGTTACGAAGCGACACGGTGGCCGATCCGAATCGAGCAGCAAAACGATACCGTAGATGGGGTCTATGCCGACTCTCTCGGAACGGGACCGGCCGTTCGAGTTAGTGGCAACTGTCAAAATGCCCTCGTTATAAACAGTCAACTCATCGGTGGGATTACGGGAAGTTGTCCGGGACTCACGACGTCGAACAACACTCTCTCATGAACGATGAACCATTCCGATGGTGACGTACCTTACTCGACCGTTCGCCTGACGACCAACATGTGGAAGCGGGATTTACCCGAATTGCAGGCGCTAAGGCCCCTTCCTCAAGGAGCGACCGAAGGGAGCGAGTAGGGCGGGGTAGTTCACGATCTATCGCCGAACGGTCGGTGGATGTGGCAATGCAAACAACCGTTGACTACTGCCGAGTACGTCTTGTTTTGCGGTCGATTTGCGATTTTGTAGGGAGCAGAGTGCACGGATCGGTTCTGATGCCGGTGTCGATAGCGTAGAAGAAGAGGGACAGTGAGGATTGTCCGGCCGAAACGGTGATCAAGTCTATGAACGATGCACTCTAATGGTCAGGAGTGACAGTGTAAATGAACAGTATGAATCACACAAATGACTGAGACGAAAGAGCTGTTGCAGGAGTTGGTAGCGGATGTCGATACTGTTCTCTTATTTTACCATAATAGAGAACTCTGTGAAAAATATGGAGAAGTAGTGAACACGATACTCGCTTCGAAGAAGAACGAGTTCGACTATGAACAGTACGTTGAGATACCGATTGATTTTCGAGATACAGCGGAGCTCTTTCAGTTCGGCATTAGCGGTGCGCTCAGTAATGGATACGTAACAGACGGAGAGAGTGTCATCTGTGCTACGCCGCTCTTTGGTAGCGAAGTAGACTCGTTTACGCGAGTTGTTGTTGAGAGCGAACGTGGCAGTAAACTGTATGACTTTTTCTTCGGTTCTCGAGCTGACCAGTCAGTAATCAAAGCGACACTCGAGCTAGCTATCGGACTGGGAAAAAGTGGGCAAAAAGGAGAACCCGTGGGTGCTCTTTTTTCGATCGGAAACGCCGGAACCGTGATGAATTCATCCCGTTCGTTATCGTATAATCCATTCGATCAGTCACACGTTCACGTCGGGGATCCGCTCGTCGATGTGATGCTCAAGGAGTTCTCCCGTCTCGACGGTGCCTTCATCATTTCTGATGCAGGAAAAGTCGTCAGTGCATATCAATATCTCGAACCATCGATTACCGATCTCGAAATTCCAAAAGGACTCGGAACACGCCATAGCGCGGCCGCAGCAATCACGAGCGAAACCGATGCCGTCACTATTGTTTTAAGTGAAGGGGATGGTCATGTACGAGGATTCAAAAATGGCGATTTAGTATTCAATATCGATCCAAAGAAATACTAATCGTTCCAAATTCACAATGAAATTTCAAGAGTGATCCTCATTTCGGCCACCCGCTCTTCTGCCACACTACGTGGGGTTTTCGTCATATCCTGGTCGAAACACGGTTCGTGATCACTGACTCACTCGGATCAACCGCCTTGGGCGGTTTACCACGTCCTAAACCAAGGATATCTGCTCGTGATCCCGTACAGAGGAGGAACGATAGTGTGCTGTAGCAACGTGGCCTGATTCGATCGGATATGACCCTGCACTGGATACGACGCGACCATGCAGTCGTCTCGGTATCACTCGCCATCGGAATTTTAGTGACGCGGCTTGGTCATCAAAACATGACCGACGAGTTGCTCATATACGGATCATACGGTTACACTGGTTCGTTAATCGCCAAAACAGCAGTCGACGAGGGAGAATCACCGGTTCTGGCTGGGCGCCGAGCTGAGGCCGTTGAAGCACAGGCGACCGAAATCGGGCTCGACCACCGGACGTTTAGCCTCGAACATTCGACCGTTATCGAGCAGACTGTGAGTGACTTCGATACAGTACTGAACTGTGCCGGACCGTTCTCCTCGACGGCTACCCCGTTGATCGACGCATGCGTGGAGACCGGGACGAATTATCTCGACATCGCGGGTCAAATCGACGTGCTCGAATCCATCGCAAAGCGGGATGATGATGCCGTTGAATCCGACATAACACTCCTTCCTGCAGTTGGGTTCGACGTCGTCCCGACCGACTGTCTTGCCGTCTACCTTGCCGACCGAGTCGAGTCACCGGCTCGTCTACGGCTTGCAATCGACGGCTTAGCGACCTTCTCGCCCGGAACGGGGAAATCGATAATCGAGGGGCTACGCCACCCGGGCACGATCCGCGAAAACGGCACTATACGAGACGTGCCGGCGGCGTGGAAAACCCGAGAGTTCACGTTCGATGGAATCCAGAAGAAAGCCGTCACAGTGCCGTGGGGCGATGTCTCGACTGCGTTCTATGCGACGGACGTTCCGAACATCGAAACATATGCGACGGTTCCGGAGTATGCGCTCAAAATAATGAAGCGGTCGAGGAGGTTCACCCGGGCATTCGGATCGAAACCCGTTCGAGAGGCGTCAAAGACCCTCATCGACCACGTGGTCTCCGGCCCAACCGCAGCACAGCGTGAACAAAACGTGACGCAAATCGTCGGGGAAGTCGAAACGGATGATGGTGAGCAAGCGAGTGCCCACCTACGGACGCCGGATACATATGACCTGACCGCAAAGACGGCCGTCGAATCAGCCCGTCGTGTCCTCAACAACGAAGTGGAGACAGGATTTTTGACTCCCGGTGAAGCGTTCGGTGCAGACTATATACTCATGTTTCCGGGCGTCGAACGTCGAGATATCGATTTACCGCGGTGAAGCGCCGTAGTCGGCAGGTGATATCCCCTCCGCCGTAACCGGTAACGCTTCGTTCGCTGTATGGAGCGGATTAGGCACGGAGAGTGAACTCAACCAGTTCGTACTCACCACTGTAGTACGCTCGGCGGAGGTCATCCTCCGTATCGTAGTCGCCTTTCCGGACGATTCTGGCGGGAACGAAGACGGTCAGCGGCGACTCGGCAAAGGGGTACGGATCCAGTTCGAACTCGCCGTCGCTCACGGGCCGTACCGTCACCGATATCTCCTCACCGGGTGCCGTCGGCACGGACTCGATAGTCGTCTCGGCAGGCGATTCGCTGGTTCCAAAGATGAGCGAAAGGGCGTCCCACACTTGCAAAAGTTCGTAGTTACACCACAGTCGGCTGTCCGTGTTCTCCGGCGGTTCCCCCTGCTCGTGGAGTGTGGTGAGTACCGATATATCCTCGTCAGACAGTTGTTCCTCCTTGGAACCGTTCGCTCCGTGCAGTTCGTCCGCGAGTTTCGCCTGTCGTCGTTCTTCACGGTCTACGAATTCCTTGAATGCAGTCGGCGTATCGGGCCACGACGCGGAGAGTCCGTAACGGCGGCGGCGGAGCCCCGACCCATGCATCGACGCCACGAGCCCCGAGTAGCGGTTCATTCCGACGACGGTGCTGATACCGTCGTCGTAGAATTCGATCCACTCGGTCGCGGGGACGCTCACGAAATCCACGATACCGTCGTCCCCGAGGTGCGGCGTTCGGTCGTACTCCCACCATCCGTCGTCGTGATTGGCAGCCACGAGAACCATCGCCGCAAAGGGCGTCGGGCGCTCGAACGTGTCGTTTCCCCAGTGTTCGGCGAACATTCCCGCCAACTGCGCGTGGTCGGGTTGCGTAATAAACCGGTAGTGGTCGTCCCCGTCGGCGATGAGCATCGCTCAATATTCGGTCGGAAGCGGGATAAAAGCGGGTGCCCACAAACAGTGTGAGCCGTTATCTACGTCCGGGTCGAACGAACGAGTATGGCTCACGTCATCGATCTCTTTATCGCAGAGGCCGATTCCGAACCGATGCAGTCGGTCACGGATGTCCAAGCAGTCGCCAACAGGGGGCTTCGGGACGACCGCTATTTCAACGGAACGGGCTACTACTCGCCATACGATGTCTGTCAGGTAACGCTGATCGCTGGAGAAGCGATCGACGAAATCAATCGGGAGTCCGACCTCGACCTGAGGGCCGGTGAGCATCGGCGAAACATCGTTACGGACGGAATAGATGTCCACGAACTACTGAAACACCGATTCAGAATCGGTGACGCACTGCTCGAAGGAACGCGACCACGTCCACCCTGTGCGCATGTCGAACAGGTCAATGAGCAGGACGGCGTCGCTCGAGCGCTCAAAAGCGGCCGTGGTGGAATTTGTGCGGACGTGGTCGAATCCGGGCAGATCAGCGTCGGTGATTCGATTACCGAAATCGAGGCCATCGATAAGACCGGCAGTATCATCGACCGACTGCGGTCGAAGGCTCGGTGATGTGCTTGAACACGCGACGCTGGTAACACCGAACTGGTTGCTGTCCGTGTTTCAACCTATCTGGGGTGTTCCGAAACCGTGTCCGATTTCCGGGCGATACAGCCCCTACTGGCCATCTCGGTTGACAGTTCCCATCTACTCCCGAGTCCGGGTTTCCAAGATTGACGAAGAGTCGCTATCGATCTATACTGTGCTTTGAGTTCGGCTTCCGTAGGTGTTCTATTCAGACCGTTTAGTAACACCGTCCGGTATTACTGGATGGTTACCCCACGGATGTTCTTATTCGTGCTTGCTGACAATGCTGGTCAGTATTGCATTTCAGTATTACTAGTCAGAATTATTGGCCAGCATTACTGCCCAGTATTACTGTCCAGTTTGTCTGACGAGTATTTTTTATATCTTGCTTGTGATGGCATTTTCGTATGATTCCGTACACGGTTTGGTCAGAGGCAGGGGGCGTTGGCAAAACCACGCTTTCGCTCAACCTCGCGGCGGCACACGCGAGGCGCGGCCAGCGAGTCCTTGCTATCGATATGGATCCACAGGAGGGTGGACTCACTCACCACCTCGGCGCTGGGGAGAATCGCGCTGATGCCACTGTGGATAATCTCGTTCGGCACATGGTCGAGCGACCGAAGGGTGAGTTCGCCGACCTCGTCGTCACCGTTGACGAGAATCTCGACCTCGTTCCCGGCCACAATATGCTCGGGTCACTCGAGCAGAACCTCACGCGCGCGGCAGAGATGGAACAATCGATGCACGATGCAAACTATCGCTGGCCGAAAGAGAAGCAACTCCGTCGTGTGCTGTCCGACGCTGGTGTCCCCAGTGATTACGATGTTCTCATCATCGACCCACCGGCTACCGTCGGCCAGCACATCTACAACTCGATCTACGCAACGTCGAATTTGCTCATTCCGGCGGAACTCAGCGCAAAAGGAGAACAGAGTGTTGAGGGACTGCGAGACGTCGTGAACAATATCGAAGAAACACTCGGAGATATCGAAGTCGGTGTTCTTGGTGTCGTGCCGAACAAAGTCAGCGATACGAACGTCCAACAGTCAGTTTTCACTTCGCTCGAAGAACAGGACCTCCCGATTGCCCCCGTCTCGATTCGTGAACGTGGTTCGATGCTTGGCGAAGCATGGCAGAACCAAGTCAGCATTTTCGAACTCGCGGAAAGTGACGAGTTCCGTGACCTCCGTGACTACGAAACGGGGACTCTCGAAAAGTTCGACGAACTGGCCGCGTCCATTTCCGAGCAGTTCGCTACTCCGGAGGGTGTTGCATGAAGTCAGGTGCGTCGGATCCGTTTGCCGATGATACCGACGAACAGACCACGGAAAACGAACCGATGGAGTCCGCAGACAGTGTGAACGAAACTACTGATGAGGCAGTAACACCAGAGAGTAATACTCGTCAGTTTAACCGGTCAGACTTACCATACACACTCCGGCGGGAGAACGTCAAAGACGAGCGCGACAGCGTTCACCAACTGTTCGTTCTGGACTCGACGGACAGTCGCGCAAAGGATGCAGAGCGCGACCTAGAATCGATCATCGGCGACGACGTGTATCGGCTCGATGCTCGGGAAGCGATTTATCTCGCAGGGATGCAGAATCTCGACGAGGCCGCCGGTATCCTCCGTGAGTGGGGATACGATCTCTAAAATGCGTTTCAGCAGAACCTCGATAGAAATTGTCGTTGGATCGTACTCGAAAAATTGGCCGTTACTTTGTTCCCGAAGGGATTGAATCAAGGGCCACAATATCGGGCAACCTTCCTGCTGTATTTCCCTCGGTACTTCTGGAGGATACACTTCGAACATGGCGATACTGCAAAGGATCGTTATCGCGGTGAGGACTCCAATCGAAACTATCATCGATTTACGCGCCGCTGGCCCGCCCAGACGAAGCCGATTCCTACGAACGAATCGATCACGCCGATGACCGTCCACTGCACTGATTTCCCAGTGATCGGTTCGCAGTCCGCGACGCACATAACGAGAGCAATCTGGATGATTCCGAGGCCTTGGACAAAGCATACCATCCCCAAAAAACACCCGATGGCGCCGAGGATCGTCGATACAGTCACTTTCGCGTTCATGTTTCAGCACGACTCCCGACGTCTATCATTACTCTGAGATTTCGACGTGACCGAAGAGTCAAACCGCGCCTCGATCACTCGTCCCGCCGCTTTCGATAATCCGGGAGCGTGTCGTCCTGCATCACCGCGGTTCGACCGCCGTCCGCGAGGATGCTCGCGCCGGTGACGAACGCGGCATCGTTGCTCGCCAGAAACGCGACGACGCCCGCGATATCCGCGGGCGTGCCGAGACGACCGACCGGGTGATGGCTTCCAACTCGCGGCGACGCTCCGGGGACATGTCGTCGGTGGTTTTCCCGATGGCGACCCAGCCGGGATTGACCGTATTGACACGAATCTGCGGTCCGAAGTCGAGCGCCATCCCCCGGGTCATTCCGTTGATTCCCGCCTTTACCGCGTTGTACGGGAAGATGTCAGGCATCGTCTGAAACGCGTGATTCGAGGAAACGTTGACGATGGCCCCACGGTTCATGTATGGGAGTGCGTGTTTCGCACAGAGCCAGTACGACCGGAAGTCGGTTTCGAGGACGAACGCCCAATCATCGAGGGATGTATCGGCCGCGCTCGTCTCGGTTTCTACCCCGGCGTTGTTGACGAGGATGTCAACGCCACCGAACGTCTCGTTCGTCGCTTCGAACAGGGCGGCGATATCATCGGGGTCGCGCATGTCCGCGCGGACGAACTCGGCGACGCCGCCGTCCTCTCGGATGTCGGCGACGGTTCGCTTGCCGGCGGGACGGGTACGTCCCGTGACGACGACGTTTGCCCCTTCCGCGGCGAATCGTCGTGCCACACCGTCGCCGATGCCGCGTGTCGAACCGGTGACCACGGCGGTCTGGCCGTCGAACCGACCGGGAGTTGGTGTTTCGGACATCATCACCACTCCGCGACGGAACCGTCGTCCCGATGCCAGACCGGGTTGTGCCAATCGACCTCGTGTTCGGCACGCTCGTGAACCGTCTTTTCGTCGATACTGATCCCCAGACCGGGCGCTGTGGGGAGGTCTATGTACCCCTCGTGATAGTCGAACACGTCGGGGTCGGCGAGATAGTCCAGCACGTCGCTGGTCTCGTTGTAGTGGATATCGAGACTCTGTTCCTGAATGAGCGTGTTCGGTGAGCAGGCGTCGACTTGCACGCACGAAGCGAGCGCAATCGGGCCGAGCGGACAGTGCGGTGCGACCGCCACGTCGTAGGCCTCGGCCATCGCCGCGATCTTCTTCACCTCGGTGATACCGCCCGCGTGACTCAAGTCAGGTTGAATGATATCGACGGTACCGTCCTCAAACACCTCCTTGAAATCCCACCGCGAGTACATCCGCTCGCCCGTCGCGATGGGAGTCGTCGTGTGTTGTGCTATCTCGCCAAGCGCGTCGTTGTGTTCGGGTAAAACCGGCTCTTCAATGAAGAACGGGTCGTACGGTTCGAGCGCCTCGACCAACCGTTTGGCCATCGGCTTCGGGACGCGACCGTGGAAATCGACCCCGATGTCGACATCGGCCCCGACGGCATCGCGAACCTGCGAGAGTCGTTCGACGGCGTCGTCGACCGCCGCCGGGGTGTCGACTAGTCGCATCTCGGACGTCGCGTTCATCTTCAGCGCGGTGAATCCGGCCTCGACTTTCTCCCTGGCCGCTTGGCCGACGTCGGCTGGACGGTCGCCGCCGATCCACTGGTAGACGCGGCATACGATTGCGCGCCCGCCCACCGGGCAGTTCGTATACCGGCGCGTCGTACTGTTTCCCCTTTATGTCCCAGAGCGCCTGGTCGATACCGGCGATGGCGCTCATGAGTATTGGCCCGCCGCGGTAGAAACCGCCGCGGTACATCGTCTGCCAGTGGTTCTCGATGGGCAACGGGTCTTCGCCCAGCAGATAATTGTCGATCAGTTCTTCGACGGCGGCGCGAACCGTTTTCGCGCGCCCTTCGACGACCGGTTCGCCCCAGCCGACGATACCGTCGCTCGTGGTGACCTTCAGAAAGAGCCACCGCGGTGGTACTTCGAACAGTTCGTAATCGACGATTCTCATTCGTTTGTAACCCTTCCGATGACGTTACTCATAAGTGTCGTTGCTGTCGGATGGTTCCCGTACATATCCGTGATTCTAAACGTGCACGCCGTGATGGTTCCCGCACCGAACTGACGGGTCAGGAGCGGACTTCCCTTGTTGACGAGCCAGCCTTCGATGTAGCCGACGTGAACGTCGTCGGATTCCTCGATATCCGTCACGACTGCGTACGGATAGAGGTCGTCAAACGCCCAGCCCTGTCGCCGGTCGGTGACGATGTCATCCACCAGTTCGGAGTCGCTGTAAAACAACGAGGAGACGAGATTCCAGCTCTCGGTAGCGGGGAGTTCACGGAACTCGAATGGACTATCGTCGGACATCGTACCGTCCGAACCGGGGACGAGAAGGACGTTCCCTCCGTCCTCGGCGAACGCGCGAACGGAATCGTCCACTTCTGTGACGATGGCGACGTCGGTATCTTTGTTCAGTTCGTGCTGTGGGGCGATGCCGTTGTCCGCCGCCGCCACGTTGGGACTTATCGCACCACGTACGAGCGCCGTTACGCCGTCGTTCGCGGCCGATGTCCCTTCGAGAACCCAGAGTCGTTCCGTCGTCGTGACCGTCTCGGTCGGCGTTTCGAGCGTCGCGGTCACCTCGTCCGAGGAGCCGCTCGTGCCGGACGTGCTGATGGTGAAAGCGTCGGTAATACGCTCGATGCGTGCACCATCGACGCCGATAGTCATCGTTCCGGCGTCGTCGAACGCCTCCCACGAGATGTCGGCTTCGATGTGGTCGGCGGTGTCATTGACGACGACAACGTCAATGGGAATCTCGTCGCCGCTCCACGCGGTTCTGGCGTGCGGTTCGAGCCGGAACATCACCGGGGCGTTCACCGACGCGAAGTCGTCACAGAACGCCTTCTCCTCGCGATAGTAGTCGAGGAGTCCGTTGAACTCCCATTCGATGTCCGAAAACTCGGTGATAACGTAGCCGCGGATATCCTCTCGGGTACGCATCTGTCCGATAACGTCCGCTACCGAGACGAACTCGCGGTCCTGCCAAACGGCCGCGAGGTCTTCGTAGTCGTCGAACACCGACGAGAGAAACGATTCTCGAACCGGTCGTCCACGCCGGCCGGTCGCTTGATGGGGTCGTCGAAGAAGTCGTGATCGAACCACGACGGTTCGCCGCCGTAGCGGTCACGAAACCAGTCCACGTCGAAGAGACCCCAGGTACCGAACTCCGAGATGACGATGGGAGACTCGTCGGGGTTGGTCTCGGTGGCGCCGTAGTTGTCCGCGGGATGCGCGATGATGTGGTTTAGGTCGTCGCCCCACGCGTCGGCGCGATCCGGACTGACGAAGTAGCGGTGGTAGTCGTTGATATCCGTGGCGACGTGCGCCCACCCCGAGTTGTCACAGATGGGCCGCGTCGAGTCGCACTCGCGGACGGTTTCGTACAGTTCCGCGAGGTATTGCTGTTTTTCCTCGTCGGTCCACAGCGATTCTTCGGCCTCCTCGTAGTGACCGCCGATACCCCACTCTTCGTTGTAGAGGCTCCACACGACGACGCTCGGAGAGTTGTAGTCGCGCTCGATGAGTTCCCGTATTTGGTCACGAACCTCGCGCTTGGAGCGCTCGGTGTACACCGAGGGGTTCGCCGGTTCCTCCCAGACGAGGATACCGAGTCGGTCGGCCGCCTCGACAAAGTCGGGGTGGGCGGGCTTGATGTGCTTTCAGAGCATGTTGAACCCGAGCCGTTTCGCGAGCCGAATCTCGCGCTCGAACAGACCATCCTCGAATGGACGATACACAACAAACTCGCTGCAGCACAACCAACAATTCGGATAAAACACGAATTCATTGATCCGACGAGTGTGTCGAATCGACTCCTCCCCACGACGCAGAGAGAAGCCGGAGTTCGGGAAGTCGCCGGACGGCTGGCGGATAATTGGGCGCTACCGGAGAGGCGGTCGAATCGGCTCTCACCGGTGCGAGTAGACAGGGTGATAGCGTGGGAATCCGATGATTGACACAGACGAGCATGACCAATAGACTAGTGACTAATTATTGGAAGTCTATATCAAAGTCCAACCTCAAGAAGCGGGGTGTGTATGCACCGAGGGAGTAAGGTAGCGTTTGGTTTTCCATTATTCTTCATCTAAATTAAGTGTCCCGAAAAACCGGCTTGCGACAACCTTGAATAATTGTTCTTCGATCTCTACATTTTTATTACTACTCTCCGCAAAGATACCGAGGGGTAACTGACCGCCCGCCCGATCAGGATGGCCCCCAGCTGATCCATATGAACCAAATGACTGTTTAATTATATTACCGATATCGATCCGTGGATCGAACGATTGGGCACTCAATCGAAGATGGCCATCGACAATCCCCATCACGAGAACGGTTCGAACTCCCTCAAGTCGAAGGAGATAATCTGCTGCCTGCGGAAGTGAACCACTTTCAGTGGTTCTTCCAATACTCGAAACAAGTGTTGAACTGTGCTTTTCTCGGTGATTTATGGCCCGTCCAATCGCATCGAGCGTCGATGGTGTGAGTGACGATCCGTATACTTCTTCAATCAGGTCGATATCGGCAGCCGGATAAAGCACTGTTGCTGCTTCATACTCTGCGAGCGTGGGGTACCGGACGTGATCAAGCCGCTCGTGATGAATTGCAAAGAGAAGTGCGGACATGATGGGGGTTGACGGAGACCACTCTTGTTCAGTAATGTACTCGGTGAGGATTGTTGAGGTCGTTCCGTAATCAGCACGACTATCGACAAATGTTGCTTCTGAGCTATTTTCTATGTCTTGAGTATCAATAATAAAACTAATCGGTATATCATCCGGAATATCTACCTGCTTACCAGAAACGGCATGATCAATTAATGCAATACAATCATATTCTCTGAGATTTTCTTCTTGAATTCGTTCGAGTGATATCTCGAAAACGTTGATAAAGGAACGAATTTCTTGATGAGTAATCTCCCCCTCGTAAAAAATTGTAGCCTGGTCAACTTCTGCCTGCTCTGCAATCCATTGGAAAGCAAATGCGCTTGCAAGACAATCTGGATCTGGTTGATAATGACACACAATTGCTACTGAATCAACATCTTTCAAACGTGAGTATAGTTCGTCTGACTTCCCCATACTGTCCACTACGTTAAGAGAGAATACAAAGATACCGCAGATACTGCTTTTTTATGATCGTGACATGCCTCAAGACTTGATCTCAAAACATTCAGTCGATACTGTTCTCTAAGAGATCGGTGTTAAACATACATCTCAGGATGACACAGTTCAATTGCGTCATCAACGGCTCGACTTTGTCCAACGAAGATGAGGTGATCTCCATGGCGGAGTGTGAGCTCAGGGGTTGGAATTTGCGATTCACCATCTCGGCTTACAAGTGCAATTAACACGCCATCTGGTAGACTTTGGCCAAGTTCCTTGATGGTTTTTCCACTGAGATTTTCATCAGTGATTTCGATCTCCTGCACATCACCGTTTCGCTCAATTTCGGACATCCACTCTGAGAGTGCTGGTCGCTCGACTGCATTGTCCATGGCCTGTACAATCGAGTCGTTGGCCGAAATCGATTGAACACCAAGATCTTCAAATACCTCAACATTTTGGGGTGTATTTACACAAGCAATTACGGTCTCGACATTGAACTTCAAATTTGAAAGTTGCGAGACAAGTAGGTTCACATCATCATCTGCAGTTGCTGCAGCAATAATTTTGGCATTCTCTGCGCCTGCCGCCCGTAACGCATCAATATTTGTCCCATTATCTTGATGGACTGTAAATCCAGCATCACGTGCGATTTCAACTGCTTGTTGATCTTGTTCGATAAGGACGACATTTTCACCACGATTCTCCAGTCGTTCGGCGAGGCCACGACCAACGCGACCGCCGCCAACTATGATTACACGCATTGGAATCACATTAAGCAGTATGTTCAAAAGTTGAGACTGGGATTCTCAATGCATGCGGTCCTCGAATATCTTCGTGGTTGAGCATGACCTCCTCGTTGACTCACTCAGCAACATCGAATGCCCAAGACGGCGACTGAGCGGAGTGAGTTACTTCTCCAATTCTGACCAGACGTGCCGGAATTTCCCACTTCGTTTCTCCCGTTGTGGGGTCTCGGATGCTGCTTCGACGGTTATGCGGCTAATCCCATGATCACGAAGGAACGACTGGAGCTCCCGCTCGATATGCTTCCAGACCTCCTCCTCGGTTGCATCAGCGGTGACAGCAAAGCGGACCTGCAGTGTTGTGGGGGCTGTGCGGATAATCTGGGTTCGATGGACACCCGGGACTTCTTCGACGACGCTCGAGAGTGCGAGTGGGAAAATCGGGACCTCCTCTCCCTCGTCGGTTTCGAACTGGAGGACGTCCCCTTGCCGTCCGCCGACTTCCATAATGGGGAATTCGCTCCCGCATGGACACCGCTCTTCGTACAGCGTGATACTATCCCCGAGATCGTACCGAACGAGCGGTTGCACTCTATTCGAGAGACTCGTGACGAGGACGGTGTCCGACGGCGTCCCTGGTTCGACCGGTTGATAGTCCTCGTCGACCGGTTCGAGTACGACCCAGTCGGTGTTGGCGTGGAGATTTCCGTGTTCGCACTCGACGGCGATCGGGACGAATTCCGTCGCCCCGTAGAGTTCTCGGACGATACAATCGAAGGTGTCCCGGAGCAGTCGCTTTTGGGTCGCAGAGATGGGTTCTGCCGTGGGAAGAAGGAGTGCCGGACTGATATCGAGGCGTCCGTCTTGCTGGGCTTGCGCCAGTTCGACGAGAACGGTCGAGTAGCCTTCGAGGATGGCGGGCTGGTACTGGTTCAAAGCGACGATCAGGTCGTCGATCGGGCTTTTCGGGGAAAAGAGTTGGAGGCGACGCTCTCCATAAATCGATTCTCGACGCATCATCTCGAGGCCGGCCGCACCGGCGAAGTGCCCGCCCGAGACAGCGACGAGTCCGATGTGGAGATTCTGTGTGAGGATTCTGGAGAGTGGCGAAATCCCGACCAATGCGGGCACGATCCACCGATCGCCCAGCACGTCTGAAATGGTCAATGCGGTCTCATCCTGGACGAATACCCCCGGTTCCCCTGTCGTCCCGGACGTCGTCCAGACTGGATACTTTCCGAGGTAGCGCTCGCCGATCTTCGTCTCGTCAGCGACGAACTCGTCGATCTCGTTTTTGATTATTGCCGTGTCCGTGACGACATCGTCGAAGTGCTCCATCAACATCGGCTTCGTCACTGGTGGGTACTGTGTGAGGTCGGTACTGCCCTCGGGCACGTCTGCGTAGTGTTGCTTATAGAACCGTGACTGTCGTCGGACGAACGAGAGCAGCTTAGCGAGCCGTCGTCGCTGCCGAGCCTCTATCTCTTCACGGGTCACTCCTCTGGCACGCCATACGTCAAGCGTGATCTTTCCTCTCTCGAACGGATTCATCGGACTGGTGGTGAAGCGCGGGACAATTCTTCCGACTTCCCTCACTCGCGGTCCCTGTACAGTTCGTGCCGAACTGACTTTGTAATTGGCCCGCAGAGCCAGCGGTCACCCAACGTTTCTCATTCGTCAGCCGACGAGCGTCACCTCAATCACGCTCCCGACGCAGTAGGCTATCCTCGGTGACTCCTTGTCTCGGGGAACTGTATGTCTCGCCGAGATGAACTCCTACTGCGAACTTCCCTTCCCCCTTGGCGGAGTACAATCGAGCTGGCGGTCGTCTAGACCTCTTCGGGTGGACTCCTCAACGGCTCACACGATGCGTTCGGTGGCCTCGACTCATTTGAGATTTGGCTGGTCAATCGATCGTAACCACGGCCGTCCCGCGCTTGTGCCCGGTGTCGACGTAGCGGTGTGCCTCGACGATCTCCGCTACCGGATATCGCCGTCCGATTACCGAGCGGATCACCCCGGAGTCGAGGAGTTTTCGTAACTCTCCGAGGTATTTTTTCCGCACACCAGCTGGCTTCATCCCCGTGGGTGCGAAGACAGCTCGCTTGTCGCCGACAAGCCTCGTCCGGGCCATCTCGAGAAGGATCCTTACCGAAGGGACGGTCGTCATATACAGCCCGCCCGGGTTCAGCGCGTTCTCGAACTGCGCGAACGACCCCTTGCCGACGGCGTCGAATATCACGTCGTACGTCCCGCCCGTCTTGGCGGCGTCGGTGGTCGTGTAGTCGACGACCGTGTCGGCGCCGAGCGATCGCACGAGGTCGACGTTCTTGGTGCTGCAGACGCCAGTAACCTCGGCGCCGAAGTGGGTGGCGAGCTGGACGGCGAACGTCCCGATGCCGCCCGAAGCGCCGTTGACGAGGATGAACTGGCCGGGCTGGAGGTCGGCCACGTCCCGGAGGAACAGCAATGCCGTGAGGCCGTTGTCGGCGACGGCGGCGGCCTCGGCGTCGCTCACGCCTGCGGGCGTCAGTTCGAGCGTTCCATCCTCAGGGACGCAGACGTACTCGGCGTGCGCACCCGACTCGGGCGCGGTCGTTCCAAACACCCGGTCGCCGACGCCAAAACGCGTGACGTCCCTACCGACGGCCGCGATGTTCCCGGCGAACGCGTCGCCCGGGATGGACGTGGGCCGTCGGAGGCCACTGAAAAAGCGAACGGGGAACGGTCGTCCCTCGCGCATGGCCGAGTTGGCCGGGCCAACGGTGGACGCGCGGACGCGGATCAGGACTTCGTCGGACTCCGGAGTGGGTTTCGGCGCCGAGTAGAGCCGGAGAACCTCCGGGCCGCCGTACTCTTTGGCCGCTACGGCTTTCATTCTCGTGTCGGTCCTGGTCGTTCGTTCGGTGGCAGTCGTCGGCATCTCGAAGGAGAAGTAGGGCAGCGAGTAACGTAAGCTGAGTGCTCGGTACGAGGATTGATGTGCTCGGAGTCGGGGGATCTGGCTCTGTTGAAATTGACTCTGTTGAAATCATATAGGTTCGAAACCTCTCCCGCTGAAACAGCCGCTATGTAGGACTGCATCCCGAGGAGTGTCGGCAAAATTATACTACGAAAACACGTTCTCCATTCTATGAGTCAGGACGAGAGCGACACTAGAGATGCAAATGAGGCAGTTGGTGTCGGAATCGGCATCGGCCTCCCGGTTGGCGTGGCACTCGGACTCGTCTTCGATAATCTCGCACTGGGGATAGCGATCGGCCTGGCTATCGGGGCCGCAATTTCCGCCGGATTGTATTATCGATAAGGGCAACAAAACCCCTCGCATCGATATCGACACAAGATGGCTTTGACGAACAAGACGCTGCCGGACACATCGCCTCCCTATCGTCCGTCTGTAACCAGATAACCACTCGTTTCGTCCGCCGATACGTTTTCGCGCCACTGTGACTTCGAGATGCTGTACAGGTGCAGATCCCGGGGCCCGCCGAAGTCGCCAGCAGGGAGTCCGTTCCGGAGGACTCCGTCGAACTGCCCCCCGTAGGTCTCGACGTACTTCCCGATGGACCGTTTCGACTGGTCGTTCTCGGGTTCGTGTTCAATGCTCACGAGATCAAGGTCGAGTCGGTCGAAGGCAACGTACAACATCGCACCTGCTCGTTCATCCGAATAGCCACGCCCCCAGAACGGCTCTCGAATCCAGACACCGAACGACACTTTTCGTTTCTCCCATTCGAGCCACAGTTCGCTGACGCCAACGAACTCGCCGCCATCTTTTTTATGGATTGCGTAGGTTGCCCGGTCACTGGATTCCCATGCGTCGCGACTTTCCGCAAGCGCTTCTACCGTCTCCTTTGGTGTTGCGTGTGGCCGTTCCCGCAGCAAGCGCAGCACGGCGTCCAGTTCTCCGGAGCGGTGGTACTCGTACAGGTCGAGGGCGTCGACCGACTCATGGAGCGGTTCGTATCGGAGTCGTTCGCTTTCAATGGACACAGGGAAGAGGTTCGAGGACATGGACACGAAACGAGGTAGGGAGGCTTATCACTAGCGAATGAATCCGATATAGCGGTCATGCGATAACGACGGGACGCTCCTCACAATCCATCAGGATGAAATCTCTCCTCTACCATTTCTAAATCATATTGCTCAGACTCACATTTGGCTACTAAACAAGCAACCGATAGGACTAACAAACCTACAACGCACCTATTCTCAATGAGCACGTCGGACGATCAACCATCGTGGCAACTCGGATTTGTTGGTTTTTTATATTATGGGCTTCTCGGCATTTGCCCGGCACGAACCACTTGCGTTATTCTTCTTCAGTTTCTTCGGCATATTTACCTACTTCCGCTACTGGTGGGAACCGCTGAAATATCTCGGCGTTCTGGGCGTCGTGGGCGTCCTCGTCGGCCTCATCGGCGTCGCGGGAATCATTCAGGTCTGAGACGGTCACTCGGCTCGACGACATTCGAGACCCGCTCGAAGCGACACGCGACAGCGCTGGACCGCGTGGATTTCGCCTTCGAACCCTCCCACACCCCTCCACCGGTCTGTAACAGCCATCGTACCCGTAACAGACGCGCCCGTTGCCAATAACGGTTGAAGCGGCCTTATTGCTATTCTCAGCTAGTAGATTTCAGCGGCCGTGCTGGACGCGACGCACGAATTGACCGACGGATACGAGCAGTCACCGATCGTGACGGCCGACAATACGCTCACTCTGCTGAAGAAGGAGACCGGAATCGGGTAGATAGCCGGTCAGTCCGGGCTAACGCCGATTTTCTGAGTGGCAACGCTGTCGGCAATCTCAGAAATTCATGGATATAGTTGAGAGTATGATAGGAGAGTCCGCTTGAGAGGCGATGCGAAGCAGTTTCTGATCGCGGATTCGGCTGAAATCACGCATCACAGGATCGCTATCCCCAGTGTAGTCTCAACTCCCCAGTATATTCAGAAGTTGAGACTGGCCGTCTGAATGCATATGGAACTGTCTTCCTTCGATGGCCCCAGCTAGAGTGTCTGCTCGACAAACTGCGACACAATGCGGTCCTCGGCAGTCCGAAGCCGATACGCTCTGTCGCGTTCCAGTTGCCGGCACTGGTGATGTGTGACATCAAGAGTGATACACTATCGCGAGGATGTGATTCCATCATATCGTACACATCCCCGATCGGAGAGTCACCAGTACTGAGCGGAGAATGGAACGACGAGAGGTTGGTGGGGTTACCCCCCGTAGCCCTCACCCTCGATTGGGCCGCTAAACACGCCGTAGAGGAACTTGAAGTACCACAGTACCAGCAGGACCAGAAACCCGAGGACGGTCACGAGGTTCAGCGCTAATGGCGACACGACCGCTTCTCTAACCAACAGCCCGGTCGGCGGATAAATCGTCGGGTACAGCAGAATTGCGACCAAGATCGTCAACAGTGTGGGCAGCGCCAGCGCGCTCGCGAGCCAAGCTCGGTACCGGCCGCGTCTGGCCAGTACGCTCCCGCCCAGCCCGACGGCGACCGAGAGAGCGACGACTGCAGCGACGGGCAGCGAGAGCACCGCGTCGGCAGCGCCGCCCGCATCGGTCAGAACGACGGTTCCCAGCAGCACGACCACACCGCCAAGGTACGCCAGTGTCGCACCGATGCCGTACGCTCGCAGTTCCGATGCCAGACCGGGCTCGGTCTTGGCTGCGAGGAACGCCGCCCCCGTGACTATCGAGACGGCGACCAGGCCGACGCTAGTCAACGCCACTGGTAGCGTCGCCCCGCCGAACAGCCAGCGACCCGCGAGCATCCCCAACAGGAGCGGCGCGAACACGCTCCCGCCGATGAACGCGTAGTCGGTGTAGCGCTTCCAGCGCTCGTCGTCGCGCTGCTCGCGGAGTTCCGGACCGAGGCCGCGGAACACCAACGCGACGACGAACCCGAGCGCGAGCAGATAGTTGTCCGCCAGCAGGCGCGAGTACACGCGCGGGAACGCCGCTAGCAGCATCGTCCCGAAGGCGACGATCCACACCTCGTTCGCGTCCCAGACCGGTCCGAACGCCGCCAGGAACGTCTCCCGCTCGCGTTCGTCCGTCCGGGTCGCGTAAAGCATCCCGATACCGAAGTCGAACCCGTCGAGGACGACGTACATCCCCAACGCGAACAGCACGGCGCCGAACCAGATCTCCGGCAGCGATTCTACGAGGTACGCGTCGACGGGCAACAGCGGGTCAGTCATCGCTACTCACCCACGGAATCGGGTCGTGCCAGCGGCCACCACTCGACTCTCGGACGCCGAGTGACCGGAGTTCCTCCCGGATCAGCCACTTCAGGATGTACAGCGCAGTCAGCATCAGCCCGACGTAGAGCACGACGAACCCGACCAGGGTCAGTGTCGCCTCGGCCCCGGTGAGCGTCGATGACACCGCCTCGCTCGTCTTGAGTTCGCCCTGGATGACCCACGGCTGCCGGCCGATCTCGGTGACGTACCAGCCGGTGAGCAACGCAGCGTAGCCGAACGGCGATGCAGCGATCATCGCCTTCAGGTAGCGTGTGCTGTCGGCCAACCGGCCTCGGTACGTGAGGATCCCGCCCCAGAGCGCGAGCCCGATGAACAGGAACCCGAGCCCGACCATGAAACGGAACGACCAGAACACGAGTGCTACGGGGGGGTTCTCCTCGTACTCGTTCAGTCCGATGACCTCGGCGTCGAAGTCCCCGCCACTGGCGAGGAACGACCCGACTGCGGGAAGGCTCACGGTGACGAGGTTCTCGGCTCGCGGGTCGGTGAGTGCCTCAGGTGACTTCGGAAACGCGAGCAGGTGTAGGTCGGCCTGCCCCGTCTCGTAGTGAGCCTCCATCGCGGCAAACTTCTGTGGCTGGGTGTCCTCGACGTGGCGGCCGTAGGCATCGCCGTGGACCGCTTGGAACGGTGCGGAGATGATCAGGAGTACGACAGCCAGCTTGAGTGCGGTGTTCCAGGCTTCAGTGTCGGGATTTTTCCAGACGATATACGCCGAGACGCCCGCGACCAGCAGTGCGACCGAGATCACCGACGCGTTCATCATATGGACATACATCCAGGGCATTCGCGGGGTGAGGAACGCGGCGAACGGATCGGTTAGTTTGGCGACTTCCATCCCGTTGCGGGTGACCATCTCGTAGCCCCGTGGGGTCTGCATCCAAGCGTTGACGATCAGGATCCAGAACCCCGACAGCCAGGCGCCAAAGCCGACGAGCACCGACGAGATGACGTATGTTCGGTCCTCAACACGGTCGCGGCCGTACAGCAACACGCCGAGGAAGACGGCCTCTAAGAAGAACGCCATCTTCGCTTCGAAGGCCAGCGGGCCGCCGATCAATTCACCGGCTACCTCGGCGAACTGTGGGAAGTTCGTGCCGAACTGGAAGCTCATCGGAATCCCGGTGACTGTACCCATCACGAAGCCGGCGGCGAAAACCTTCACCCAGAACGAGCGCAATCGCGCATACCGCTGCTCGTTCGTCCGCACGTCTTTCCAAGTAAAGTAGATAATAAACGGTGCGAGCCCGATCGAAAGGGACGCGAAGATGATGTGAACGGAGATTGTCCATCCGAACTGCATCCGGCTCGCGAGTTCCGGAGAGAGGAACGTCGCCCATACTGGGTCGACGGCACTCAGTAGTGTGATTGGACTCATTCACCCTACGCTACGGCACAATAGCTTATGAGTAGCCCAACGGTTCACACTTTGGAGCATTCACCACAACAGTTTTTATTACTAGATACGTACTTTTTGTACACCTCTGAGAAATTCAATTTCCCATCTGTCAACTTCAGTTTGGCAAACGCTAAAGGGACGGAATTGGTCGTGTAGAGGCGACGATACCCGATATTATGGCGAGGAAATCAGTCTCAGTCGGAATAACTGCTAGATGTAGATTCTAGGTCGCTATCAAGAACAGCTACTGTCGATTTCGAGACCTACAATTGCTACACCGGATCATCGGACTACGAGATGGAATCGCTGGTGCGAGTGTTCTTGCTGACAGAACTCCACGGCGGGGTATATGAAAACCGCTTGTCGAATATCTCGATCAGCATCCGTTACTTTGCGATCAAATTGATTTCGAGAGCGGTTGGCAGCGAATGAAGGTGGTCGAAGCTTCGCCTACGACTCACAGCGAGACCGAACACCACTAGAACGCACTCATCGCAAGCATATTCGGAATCTCTCCGTCAAACGGATTCGCGAAATGTATCGCCAGGCCCTCAACCGACTTCTAAATCGGCTAGACCTGTGTTTTGACGCGGTGAACGCCAGTCGATGAGTCTCAGATTTGGCTCGAACAACCGGTATGTTGCGAATATATTAGCATAGTATCTAGAACCGATTTCCATAGGTCACCGTGTGGGAGGGTGGATTAGCTAAAATCGTGCATTCTGGGTACGTTACTTTTGTGTAGTCTTATCTTCCACAGTTCACATAGTTGAGACCATCACCCTCAATGCATACGCGTTGAACAAACATGCGAACTAAGGGAAGAATACTACTCTACCAAAGAACTATACTCCTCTGACTCGTTGGTGAAGACATGACCGACAAAATTCCACCGGACGAATTCAAGGACGTCAACGAAGCAGTCAGCGACGAGTGGGAGTCGGAGACGACTCCCTACGAGCGCATTCGCCACGTTGTCGCCCACACCTATTCGCCTGTGTCAGCTGATACTGTCGCCGACGACGCGCGGACCTCACCAAAGACGGCACGGAAGCATCTGAACACACTCGCTGACGAGGGATTTGTCGTCACCGCAACAGGAGAACACGGCGGGACGACCTATCGGCGATCCTCGGAGTCGCTCGTCGTCGAGCAGGCTGCAAACATCCTTCAACACGTCTCGACCGACGAACTCGTCACACGCATCGCGGAGATGCGTGATCGGCTTAACAATTACCGGTCGGAATACGGCGTCGACTCACCCGAGGAGGTAACCATCGAGCAGACAAATCAAATCCTCTCCGAGACCGACTCCAGCCAGTCCGAAATAGACACTGAAACGCTTCAGGACTGGCAGACGACGCGCCGAAATCTCGCATTCGCGAACGCTGCACTTTCGATTGCGAACGCCGAACGGTTTGTTAACGGCGACGCACGAACAACTGACGAAAGTGTTTCCGTCTAACCGATGGTGGAGAACCCCGAGACAGACGAGTTCCACTCGTTACGAGGGCCGATCGATCGGCCAGTGCTCCTCACAATTCGTGATATCATTGAGAGAGGAGAGCCACTCGCAGCACCATCGCTAGATGACTATCTCAATCCGACGGTTCTGGAAGTCCTACTCGATGACGGACTCTGTCGTGCCGAATCCGCCCGGATTGACGTTCAGTGGACGACCCAAGCAGACTACAAATTTCACTACACAGACTCTGGCGGTGTGAACTTCCGCTGGGGTAAACATCCACATGACGGCGACTACATCCATGTCCCTGGACGTGGGCACTACCACCCGCCTCCTGATGCCACCTCTGATCCTGACGAAGTTGAAGAGTCCTGCATCAAGCAGTCTGCCGAAGCACTCGTTACTCGTGCTGTTCTCAAACTCTGGCGTGTTGCCTATCATGCAGACTCCTACAAGCCACTGAACACCGCGAGTAACCCACCATAGGAAGTTAGCTCTCGGAGAGGCTCCATTTCTGGCTGACTTAGTGCTGTTGTAGAGACCTTGAGATCATCAGTACGGAGAGAGCACAGGCGAATACGCCTTTCAGTGGGCAACGATCCAGCTCGTCGGTAATACCGTACCAATCGTATTGAATGCAGACGAGCGAGCAAGCCCAAGCACAGCGGTTGCTGCAGTGGGATCAGGATCGGTATGTGATAAACCGGAACCTTCTGCTAAACGACGATGAAAGGCACGAAACAACACTGATCTACCGACGCAGGGACAACTCCGAGTGTACGGATTATCGTCAGTATTCGGTAATCATGACGAACTGGAATCCGAGGCTGTTGGGCGAGTATGCGTACCGCTGGTAGATTGAGAGTGGCTACAAGAGCGTCAAACGGTTCATGGCTGCCACCACGTCGAAGAATTTTGTGCTGCGGTTTTTCTACTTCGCGTTTGCCTGCTTGCTGTACTCAATTTGGCGTGCTGTTGATCTGCTGGTGCAGATCGATGTGACCGGTGAGTACGAACAATCACCGATTGTGACGGCAAACACAGTCCTCACGCTACAGAAGCGGACTGGAATCGGCTAGGAACCCTGTTTCAGAGCCATGAACGCCAGGTGAGCAGCGGCGGCTCTGGTTCGAATCGTCGTTAGTTTGCCCAATAGTTAGAAAATTGAGTAGAGCTGGCTTCTATGGTTCAGTTTGAGACGTTTGCAAAGGAGTGAATTGCCCAAAATCGTGCATTCTGAGGTCTCTATACTCACTGTAGTCTCATCTTCCAAGTATGTTCGTTTGATATAGCAACATATGATTTATAGATATCTGGTCGACTATTATCGTACGAAAGAGAGCTTGTAACCTCAATCTACACTGGAAGTGGTGGTGTCTCATCCACTTCTCCATTTTTTACTAAGCGGAAGTGGAATTGGCCGGGTCGCCGCCCTCGACGAAGTCCGAAACCTATCTCGAAAGAGTGGAAGCTGCTTCTCTGCTGAAATTCTGGCGCTGGCATTACTCTCGGAAAGGATCATCCCTAGAGAATTCCCGGGCTGTTCCCCAGAGGGCGGCCAAGTTACTCGGAAGAGTAGTTGATGGGGTGTTTTTCCGCACCCCTGTCGAATGATTGAAATCACACCGCTCAAAGAAAATAGAGAGTCAGTAACATGAGCAAAACGAGCGAAGTAAGGACATCCGTCCACAGAATTGCCCCAGCGTTTCCGGGACTTCTATTCTGTGTCTCTCGGATATCTTTCACGTGGACAATGGCGGCCCCAAGCATGAACACAGAGATACCGATCGCCGTTGCGATCCAGAACCCACCTCGAAACCAGAGACAGAGAATGCCCAGCACTCCGAAAGCGAGATTACCGAACGCGACTTCTTTTTGGAACGGGTTATCCGCCGGCCAGCCGATGAACGCGGCTATCTCGTCAGATCTAAAGTAATGGCCTAAAAAGGCCCAGATCCCCTGTATGCCAACAACTATCACTAAAAACGCGAGTAAGAACGCCTCCACTGCTGGGGTATCCAAAAGAAGAACTTGAGCAATTCCAGCAAGAATACCTCCTGCAGGAAACAATAGTGGGCTATAATCGCCAACTGTTCGGTCGGTGCGCGGTCGACCAGCAACTGATGCTTCGGTTTCGTGTGTGGATGAGCGTCCCCTGTGAGCCATGTTATTCCCCTCCCTCTGGATTCCCGGCCAGATTGACTAGAAACTACGCTTTGGGATCTAATAAGTGTGTCAGAGCGCGATTGTTCGGAGTAGAGTCAGTTTCTACCGGATAAGAGCGATTAGTTACATCCATAATAGAATGCAATCCAACCCAATAAGTGCTATAATCTGCGCGCTATTATTTGGCGTAAGCAGCCGATGAGGGAAGCCAGGTTTGGAGGCGATTGTTTGGTTGCACGAATGCTTGGAGGAAAATCAGTGTGCAATTTCACGGAGTTCGGTAGAATTGCACAGCGACTGTTTTTTCAACTATAGAATAATCTAACACTGTCGCTTTGGCGGAAATGTAGGTGTGGGAAATTCGTCCATTGCCGCCTTAATCCATAAGCGGAAGTAGAGGGCACCCGGGACCCCCGAATCAATCTATGCGCAACGCTTTCTCACCCCGAACTGGTAGGTGATCTGAGAGGATTGTAACGAACGGTTCGCACACTCTCGGCACTCGAAGGTCGTCAAACAGCCTGAGAACTTCAGCTGTGGCAACTGCGGTGGGGCGCTGCGTGTCGAAGAGATTTACGGCGAATGACAGGCGAACGCTGCCCGACGTGTGACCAAATGGTGATGGCGACGGTGGTTCGTGCCCCGACGGCGATCACGATCTACCCATGTGGCCACGAGATCGACCACATGTCGGAGTTGATCGACGTTCCGGCCCTTGATCCATTGTCGCCCGGTGAGTGGCTCACGGCGTTTCTCGCCGCCGCTGACGACACCTAACCTCCTGGCGCTCCGGCCCTCCCTCAGTCTTTCATTCGTTTGTTTTTCGAACGGGACAGACGCTAACGTAGGTTAGTAGATCATACTAACGATGTATGTATTCACTTCCAGTTTGGCTGGCAATTCTTTACAGTGTGTTCTCGCGAAGCGTCTAGTATGCTCCGGGAGACGGCCCTCTTCGATGCGCTCCATAGTGAACTTGCAATTGCCCTGGAGGAGACACGGGACGATGAGATCGATGCGGATCGGGTTGCGGCGCGACTGCTTGAAAATGATGGGGCTAGACGGCTGTTGATCGGCATCATCGAGGGTGCAATAGCGGTCGATCTTATCGTGCGTCGCTCTGTGCGGACAATTCTTTTTCACAGTAAGTTAGTAGAAATGCGGGATGGACAGCATGTAACGATAGATTATAGTCTCTTAGCAACAATCTTAGTCCTGTAGAACCAGAAAGTATGGGATATCTCCGGCATGCAGCATGGTATTTAGCAGAGAGTGGGTCAGCAACTGCAGTTGTACTCGTGCTGTTTGGAGGACTCCAATACACTGCATCGTTAGACCTTGGACTCATCACCCTAGTGGTGTTAGCGGTGGTGAACGTACTGCTTCTCTTCCGCCGAATTGATTTACTGATGGACGAGCTGCTTGAACGACGATCTTACCGATTGTCTCGATAACCATGCCGTCTGCATTATTTTCTCGCTGATCATTGGCGTGTCCGCATAACATTTACCATAATGCATTCTATAATTATATAGATAAGTAGATTGTAAGGTTTGATTTCTTAGAATGACTACCAATCTCGCTACAAGAAACCCATTCGTAGTGGTTGTCCCCATGCAGAGATTACCCAAAGACCAACCAGAATTGAGAAGACACCGCCGACACGATAGAGGAAGACACCCGTTTCGTTCAAGCTGGATTCAGGTGTGACTGAGACAGGGTGGCGGAGGTTGAACAGCAATTGTGGGCGGATAATGCTCAGGATACCAAAACCGATGGCAAATAAGCCGACGAAGAGACTAAGCATACTCTAATAAAGAGATAAACATATATAATGTTTTATGGTATCTGTTGTAAGAGGGCTCGCTACTCGTCCTATCCGTTCTATTCTTTACCCATTTTTCTAGATGGTCATTCAATTTGCTCGTTCCACTCGCTTCACTAAATTAAATATAATAGCAGAATAAATGGGAAATAGACTGTTTTCAGATACTTCGCCCCCTTTCAAGATGCGTGATTGGTTTGGTAACCAAAGTAGAACGTGCGACGGCGGCGAGATCAATTTTCGAAAATCGGTGGTTTTGGGTAGTTTACTTCCTGTGGGCAGTATAAGCGGCAGTGGAAGACGGAAAGTCACTATCCTCGGGGAAGTAGAATTTATGGATCAGTCTTGCCTAGTTCCACGTGTACAGACATGCAACCGAGGTTAATTGCCGGACTTACAGGACGAGATATCTGAGGTAGAGAGTGGGGAATGAATATCTTCATAGTTGGATATGGAATTATTCTTCCTGGCCTGCTAGGTAGCCAGGCACCCTGGGTAGTCATTCTCTTGTTCGCATTAATCACTCAGCTGGGTGATGTCTGGTTCCTTTTTCTCCTTAGTGGTGTTCTGTATGTCGGCGGTGAATACGTCCCATACATGGGAATCGACCGCCGTCGAGGGGTGTTCATTATTGGGCTTGTACTCACGTATGTCGCGCTTATTGGGGTTCTAAAGAGTGTATTGCTGCTCCCACGACCACCTGGAGCGACTGACCCGCCCCCACTCCGATGGATTCCGTCGATATTCGCGGATCTGTTCATCATTATTACGACCGCTAAAGGACCCGGATTTCCGAGTGGGCATGCACTGGGGGCGACGATGGTCTGGGGTGGCCTGGCACTCGTCATAGATCGTGGATCATACCGAGTGCGGTTCGGTATCGCTGGAGTAGTCGTTACACTCGTCTCACTGTCACGACTCGTCCTCGGCGTCCATTACTTCGTCGATGTCCTCGCTGGTATTATCCTTGGAATAGTCGTCCTCGGGATCCTCTACTGGCTGGCCGAGAATGAAACTCACCCGGAACGGGTACTACTTACTGCGGTTGTGATTGGAAGCGTCGGATTGTTCGTGAACCTGACGTTCGAAAGTGTGGTCGCCATTGGAGGGGCAGTTGGCGGCTGGATCGTCTGGCGAACTGCTGCTGAAGCGATCCCAAACCAGCCATCAACTAGACGAGAAGTCATCGTTGCACTCTTCGTGGGTGTGATTGCTACTGGAATCTTCGGTGCAGTGTACATCCTTGACGTACCGTATCTCTTCACGTTTCTTGGCACAGCAATCGCTGTCGGAACGGCTGTCGGGGCACCAATCATCAGTAAATGGCTGAGCTGAGGGTGAAACGGAGTAAACAGCATCTTAGAATCGGACAGGGCCAGTAGCCAGAGCCCCTCTCATCGAGAGAAAGAAGAATGCTACTTCGAAGATTCGTTAGCCGAACAGTGCCATCCGACCGAGGGCAATCGCGTCCTGGGTCGTCAATTCACCATCACCATTCGCATCCAGTGCGGCAACTTGCTCGTCAGAGAGCTCGAGATAGCCGTTCTCGTATGCCCACGCAACCTGGCCAAGGGCGATCGCATCCTCGATGTCGAATTCATCATCACCGTTGACGTCCTCATATAGATCGTCGCCATCGAGATCCTGTGGCGGACCAATCTTGAACAAGGTTCGTCCACCCTTTTTCGCCACCAGTGGATCGGGGAAGAGATTATTGCCATCTTCTCGCGGTAGCACTTCATACGGACGCATCATTTCGTGATCCTCGTGTTCGAGGATGTGACAGTGCCATGGGTACTCACCAGTGAAGTCCTTGAACAGCCCTTTGAACTTCCCGAAGTGCGCGATGACCTGTGTCACATAGCCGGGATCGGCATCGATGGTATCTTTCCATCCACGGTTGTTCGCAGCTGGTGGTTCAAGCTCTCCCGTGTAGTAGTCGCTGATTGGACCGACACTGCCGCTCTCTCGATCTGCATTGTATTGATCGACGTCGAACGGCCGGCGACCCAATACTTGGAACTGCACGAGATGCAGGTGGATGGGGTGTGTATCGACGGTGGTGTTGATTAGGTCCCAAATTTCCGTCGTGCCTACCTTGGGATCTTCAGTAATGGGAGCATCCCAATTCAACCCATTTGGATGTTCTCGCGTTCCCAACAGGAGTTTGAGTCGATCGTACTCGTCTACGCCTTCAACGAGGGGCAGTTCACGTTCCTCAACGGCTTTGTCTGGGTTGATTTCCGGAACACGAGCAAGCCGTTTGGGAATGCGGCTCCGGTCGCGCTTGCATCGCTTGTTCTTTTCTTGGACATCGAACAGCATGATCTCCGGAAGCGGCTGCACGTCGTCGGGATCCTCGCCAGCCACACCACTGAACGGTGATGGTGCGTTGTTATGCAGAAGCAGCGACTGGCCTTCGTACTTGGAGAAGTCGATGATGATGTCAGCTCGGAACGCAGGTCCGAGAAGCAATCGATCGCTAATCTCGACTGGTTTCTCGAGGAAGCCACCATCACTGCCGATCTGGGTCATCGTCGGACCAGGATCGCCGATCGTCTGCGTTTCCTCGTCGTACTGGAAGAGCTTGAGGTTGAAGAATCGGCTGTTACCCCCAGCGAGCATTCGGAAGCGGTATTTACGTGGTTCGACCGTGAGTCGCGGCCAGGCTTTCCCGTTCACAACCGATGTGTCACCAAAGAACTCGGGGACAACGCTCGGATCGGGGTTCGGCTCACCCTCATCCTCCTCGGGTCCACTCGGGTAGAACAGCGAGCCATCGTCGTTGAACGTTCGGTCCTGGAAAACGAGGGGGATTTCGTACTCACCTTTAGGAAGATCCAAGGCGCGTTCGTGCTTCCCACGAATGAAGTAAAAGCCTGCGAGGCCCGCGTAGACATTCAATCGAGTAATCCCAAGCGCGTGGTCGTGATACCAGAGTGAGGTGGATGGCTGTTCATTGGCATACCAGTACGTCTTTTTCTCGAAGGTTGGACCAACTTCCTCGAAGTTTTGCGTAAACCAGGCTTCCGGACCACCATCACTCTCGGGTTCGACGTTCGCCCCGTGGAGGTGTGTAACCGTGCGCACGTCCGGGACATCTGGCCCGGTGCCGTGGAGCGTCTCGTCGACCGGCAACAAGTGCTCCTCTGGAAGGTTGTTCTTCCACTTGACGTAGACGTCTTCACCACGCTTGGTTTCGATTGTCGGACCAGGATACTGTCCTTCGTAGCCCCATACAGTCGTGGGTGGCAGGTCGCGGTGGAGTTGTTGTTCCACCTGCCGCATGTCCACTTCGTAATAGGACTTCCCCTTTTTGCGGCCATCCGGTTTCAGAACGCTTGGACGTGGCACTTCGTCCACCCATTTTTCGAGTTCGGGTGAAGTTTGGTTTACGTCAGCGACTTGCGTCGGCACGTTCCCGAGTGCGCCATTGGAGGCCTCCGCGAGCCCGGCCTTGCCAAGTAGTCCTGTGGCGCCGAGTGCGCCCATTCCGTGGAGGACTGAGCGTCGGGAAGTTGTTCGATCGTTTGATTCAGCATCGTTTGTAGATTTTTCTTCTTGTGCACCGGATTGGTTTCGCGTCATTACATACCGAGAATAGCGAGAAACCTCATTTGTTATACACTCCCTGAATAGCGCGAAATTATGGTAATGACTAATTAAAATATAAATGGACTCCATCCTTTGAAATGACCTTGACAACCATTAACATACACCGAATATATGATGAGCTAGGACACAAAGAAGTGAAATGAACGGGGATGGATTCGAACCACCAAGGCCGTTTGGCCACCACCAAACAGAGAACCAATCCGGTGCAAGTCAGATCCAGATCTCGTATTTGGTGGTACTCATACCAGCGAGCAACCCGTTCGTGGTGATACTATGAATGAGAGCAAGCGGACAAGGTGTGAATGGGCAACCTGTTTGGGAAGTCTGCGGTCGAATGTCGTCTTCGTCGATTCATACCTTATCCTGTGTATGGTTTTTCGACTCCTTCCCTAATTGTTATAGAGACCTTGACTGGACAATAGGCAAATCACTGTCACTACACTGTTTGCTCGACAGTTACTGAATCAATCCAATTGTAGATATTCGTCGTTTGGCCACGTTTATCAGTAATTGTTGACGCCGTATAAACATAAACGGAAGTATACAAATTCGATGTGTTTGCCAGACTCTCTTTGTTCTGCTTAGTGCAACAGGCAGCAGTAGGTAGTCAAAGCTGGTTACACCAGTAAACTAGTGAACGCCATGCTATTGATGGTTATCGACGAGTGTTCGGAGGTGGGTAGCACCACGGATGAGGATTCGTATTGTCCCGACATTCACCCCAATCATCGCACCAACCAAGACGGTTTGTTTGACGACGTCATAGAGGGGAAGTAGTCCCACCTGGGCACAAATATGCAGTATTACTGCTGTGATCCAAATCAAATATACCCAGATGAGAAGACGATAACGTAAATACACAATTTAGTAATAGATTTTTTACAAAATAAATATTTTCATACCATCATCTCCTGAGTCATGCATTCGTGTTCCAAAGGCCGTATCCACCTTGCTTAGCCTCCTGTTGCTTTCGCTTAAACTCTGCTCGCTTGCTGAACTGGCCGTCTGCCACCCGTGCATAGCCCGACCGGAGCAACTGGGTGTTGTAGAGCCAATTGCCGGTAAAGACATACGCCTGTAGTGTCCGTCACTGTCACTCGCGATCTTTGGATCAGTGACGACGGTCACAACACTGTAATCTAACTGTGATTTGGTCGTCTGCAACTCCCGTTTGTGGACTGTTCCGCTCTCAGGCACCGTCAGACCAATCAGATCAACGGTTTGGGTTTTACCGTCGTGTTCGATTGTGTCGGTTGTGGGATCAACGATTTTGGTCACGTGTTCCCAGTTCGCCCACGAAGTCCCCATAGCTCACCGTAATGCAATCATAGACAAACCGCTTTCTTTCGGTGAATCCCATTCGTGGAGCAGTTGGCTCACCGAGGTCGCTATCAACAAATAAATCAGGATCATATGAACCGTATCAGCCTCAAGTAGACAGCCGAAATCCGCGATAGAAATGCACATTCACGGAGCGTACCACGGTATAATCGGAAAGTATCGTATAAGTTCCATTTAATTCTCAAGGTCGATATCATCGCCACGGTCCGATTCGTGCAGGATAAACGGTCCGATCGCACTCGTCCGCTTCGCAATCGTCGCGATTCGCAGGACAATAGAGGTCAGCACAAAAAATGGGACGATAGAGATAGCTGAGGACGCACTAACGACCCAGATGATATTTGCGACGCCGAGGGTCACGCCCGGAAACGAGGTCGGTGCCAGATAGAGTAGTGTCACAATCGCGACGGCTAATGCAGGAAATGCGGTAATCAGAATCGATCGGATGAGGCGGACGAGTTCCCACTGAAAGTAGAGTGCTTTGAAATGCTCGCGTGTCGGACCGAAAAACATGAGCACGTCGATTAATTCATCGAATGCACTTCGTTCCTCATCGTCGAGACTGTCTTCGTACTCCGATCGGAGCCATAGGGCACCGTACAGCTTCCACGAATGGTTATAGTTCATGGCTGTGCGTAAGAGATCGAATTCACCGAACTCGGTGTCCGCCAGCTGCTCTTCGACCTCGATAGCATTTTCGATGAGAGCCGCAGTGAATTGATCGACCTGGTCACGTAGTTCGTCATCGTTGTTCTCTGCAAGAACGTCTTCGAGCGCCTCGGCACGACCTTTGCTTGTCAGAATAAGCTGACGGAGAAATGCCGCGGGATCAGGAAGCCCGATGGACCCGATCAAACTAGTGATGTCTTGACGAAACTCTACGGTAGCCTTCATTCGTTCCCGCTGACTTTTTAGCGATCCGAGTTCCTGTGAGAGGACTAGCTGACCGATGGTGACGACGAGCGTCACACCGGTGATGAGCGACGCGATGAATGCCTGGAATGCAATCCCAACTTGATTTGTGTTGCTCATGACCGAGCGAAACGATGAGGGGCCAACTGTCCCAGCAACGACGAGGATAACGAACAGACCAAGCGTGAGCATGCCAGTAATTACCCACCGATCCCCATCAAGGAGAAACCAAAATCGAATTCGGGACTCATCCATTCGCCCGACCATTGATTCGTCCTCGTCTGCGTCGTTCATGATGACATATATGTCATCTACAGTGAAAAGGACGCCTGCTGAAACATAATCTTCCTCTCGAAGAGGCAGGTTTCGTGCTTCGCCGAGCGCGGCGACCTACCCATTTCCACTTCGAGTTATAGAATCAAGCGATAGTAAACCTGGTCCACTTGTACATAAGAGGTGAATTAGTTGAAATCGAACCAGTGCTCCGTGTTGCATTAGGCAGAACTAGGAGAGTCCAACAAGCGTATTTGGTGTGTGACTATATTTATAATTTTGCCAGTGGTTGAGTTGATACCACAGTGACAGCTTAAAAACTCTATTCAGAGAGAGTGACAATCAGATTCCCCGCAATCACCGGCCACCGTCAGTGGCTTCGCCACTCCTCGTCATGTCGTCGAAATCATCATCCGTCTCCTGAACAGTCGTCGGCTCGATGTCGACTCGGGATCTCGATTCCTCGCCACGAAGTCCTGGGACGACGACCTGGAAGAATTGGACGACGATGACCATCAGAAGCGGGCCGAGGAAGATGCCGTACCAGCCAAACAGGATCGGGCCGAGCAGATAGGCGAACATAACGAGCGAGAGGTGGAACATTTTCCCGGAGAGGTACGGACGGATGTAGGTTCGAACAATGTTATCGAACGCCAGCGTCATGAACAAGAAGAACACGAGCGGGTACCAGAGGGCGGTTGGATTCTGTTGAATCGCTTCCACTGCGAGGACGGCAGCGATCGCAAGATAGATGACGGATCGACCGACTAATGGCACGAGCGTAAAGATGCCAGTGATGACCGCCAGTAGTATTGTCACTGGAATGAGAAGGCTTCCTGGCGCGAAGAAATTGAACACGTTGTAGATAATGGCGGTCAGTATCATGATGACGAAGATGGTCAACGTGTAGCCGAAATAGATGGAGTTGAGTCCTTCATCGACTGCCGCAAGGAAATCAATAGATAGCGCATCATCTCCGAGAATCTGCTCTCTACCCCACTGAGCGAGGCGCTCGTCATTGACTAGGAGGAAAAAGCCCAGCAATAGCGACAGGAACATCATGAAAACACTTGATGCAGCGGCACCGACGAAGGCTTGTGCACCCGTGAGTGCTGATTGCACCGAAGGGTCTTCAAGCGTCTTAGTTGCCGTGTTGAGCAGTTGATTTGGGTCGTTCGGGATCGTCCCGACATTAATCGGCAATTGCTGCAGGAGTTGTGTGGCTGCATTCGAGGCTGCAAAAGCGGCTAGCTGGCTGATCGCGATCGAGAGGAACACTCCCAGGAAAAGAACAATTGGCACGACAATAAGAAGCAGCGAGATTGCGGCCGAGAGATTTTCTCTCCTAATTCGAGTATTAAGACGTCGGTTTATCGGACGTGCGACGTAGTAGATGAATAATCCGAACACAACCCACGGCAAGAACGTGAACGCGACAGCAGCGATGATTCCGAACACGATCAAACCGGCTATCCACCATTTCAAACCTGGTCGCACGATACGGATTTGTGTCACTTCTGATCTCTCCCCACCCATTGCCATACCATGTCATAGGTTGCCGATCGAGTTAGCGTTGCCGCCGATAGTCATCGCCCCCTTGAGCAAGAAACGAATCCTACAATTACAATGAGTCATTCTGCTACTGTAACTCATCATAAGAACCACTGATGTATGAGAAGTCTCGTTCTCGAAACGAATATAGCGAATAGATAACTTCGTGGATATCGCCGAGCGGCTCGTCTAAGGACGCAGCCTCAAACATTTCCAATACTTGCTCGTTCACCCCGCCCAAACGGAGGTCGATTCCACGAAGCTTGAGGGTACGATGCAGGCCTTCGAACATTTCTCCCGACGCGAGATCCACCACGGGTGAAGATGACAGGTCGAAGACGATGAGGTCGATCGGAGTTTCGTGCCCCTCAGCTCCCTCCAGGAGGTCGCCCTGAACGCTGTTCGTGTTCGCGTCGTGCCTCCCCGCAAAGCCGTTGGGTTAGCAATGACGGCATGGTACTGATATAAAGAGCAAAACGAGAATCACGAACAAGACAGATTTTATTATAGAATAGTTATCACTTATGCCCACCTACTTCTAGCTGATCATGGAGATTAACTGGAGAGCTGTGCTTGACGGATTTCTGACCGCATTCATCCTTGGACTACTCGTCGTCTGGTTTGTCCCGGTTTCGGCGATGTCGGGACTGATTCAGGCGCTCCCTGGCCTCATCGGCGGGTTCGTCGCCGGATACATGGTTAGTGGTGTCGGACGTGGCGCTGTGCACGGTGGACTCGCCACGGTCATTGGAGCCGTCGTCCTCCTCATCGTGTGGGCAGTGTTCGGTGCCTTGTTCGCCGGCCTGTTCCCGGCATTCACAGGACTCGCACTTGGCCTGCTGGTTCTGGTCGTCCAGGCGATTCCCGGGGCCATCGCTGGTGCCATCGGTGGGTGGGTGAAAGGTCGCCGCACCACGACCCGTGAGGCTGCTGGAACCACTCGCTGACGGGCAACAACCAGCCATTACCGGCTTTTTTCACCGAGATTCCATCGAAATTCGAGGAGTTCATCAATTCCGAACCGGGGATGCTGTTTTATCTCGGTCCAGAGCTCGTCCGAAGTATCAGCAAGAAGAAAGTGCTGGCAACTCCCTCTGTTGAGACATTCAAATACGCTGATGGTGGTATCCTGATTAATACGACCATGGAACCGGCGCACGGCCCCTCAAAAACAGACGAAGCGATGGCGTACTGGGACGAGCTTCACCTAGCAGAATAATCGAGCAGACATTTCGATATAGTTATTTGTTATTTTTCGTAGTTCGAAATGAATCAGTTGCAGTGTGTTGGCGCGTTCGTCTGGGCAGTGAACGATGGGTTTATGATTTGCTTACCGACGGGAGGAAGTCCTTCTCGACGTTGCCGTGATGACCGAGAATTTTAGTATCGTGTCCCTGGACTAGCACAGGGCTCCAGACCATACACAATTTCAACCTTTCTTGCGGGAGTGACGATTACATGCGCATCGAAACAGAATCCGTCGGCATCCGTCCGGTCAACTTTGTCTGTCCCGAACTCAATTTTCGACTGTGAGTGGCTCGAGTTCACGGTACCGACGAGGGTATACAGCCCCTGTTTCGGTTCCCATGGTTCATCAATGGTGAGTTCCTGACCGTATACCTCAGCCGCGTCCAGCGTTTTTGTCGTTTGATAAATACGGGTGCCGTCTCGTCGGACTTCGACATGGGCAGAATGCGGTTCTGGATGCCGATTCACGACTTGTACATTCGCAAGCGGTGGGAGATAGTCTGACCCCTCTGACTCGGAAGAAAAGAACGAACACCCAGGGAGCGTAAGTACTGTGCCGACAGTCCCGGTTCTAAGGACGGTTCTCCGGCGATAGCTCTGTTCCATGCAAAGATAACCTCTAGAGAAATTATAAAAATGATTGAACCGATGATAGCCGGTGGTTTGGTGGAACACAGGTTTCGCGCGTGGCCGAAGGCCCCATGCAACCGGGTTGAAAGATTAGTATGCACTACTAACTTCGATCTGCTTCACCCACTTCTGCTTATACTGCCCACAGGAAGTCAACCACCCAAAAACACCGATTTTGGAAAATCGACCTCGCCGCCGTCGCACGTTCTACTTCGGTTATGGAATCAATCACGCATCTTGAAACGCGTCGAAATCCTAGTAAGTAGATAGTTTTCCCCCCGATTGTTCAGAACAGCCGAATTCGATCATTGAAATCGACGACAGTTGGCACGCTCCATATGTACCACGAAATGTATAGTTATCAACTCGAAGGTACCCGAGGGAAGTCAACTACTACTTACGAGGTTAATGGAAATACTTCCGCTTCCTCTCGGAGCCAAAAGTACCGTCCATATTGGGGGTAGTATTCCCGATCAATCGCTGAATGAGCGTTAGCGAGCATCAGCATATCCGCTTGTAACGCCTTCGACTCAGGTTATCGAATTCGTGTCAGGTGCAGGCTGGAGAAACATGACATTCACCCGGCCAACGGCATCAAAGTCCCGGAGTTGGTAGACCAACTTACGAATGCGGTCTGCTGACCCAGTGCAGAAAATAGTCTCTAAACACCACTCACCGTGATGCATATGTTGCATTGTTCCGATTATGTCCTCGAATTCGTGCTGAACCGTATGGAGTTCACCGATAACGAGGGTGTGTTCGTAGTCGAATGCGACGACTGCGATAGCATCTCCCTCGATATCTTCGAATTGCGTATGGCGCTCGATGTATTCTTGCATCGCTTCCCGGACGGCTCGGGAGCGCGATTCCATGTCTTCTGCTTCCCACGTCTCATCGAATGAGTCCAGTACTTCTTGCGGGATGTTGAGGCTTGTTCGCATACACTGACTTGCGGTGAGCGATACTTAGACCTCATTATTACGTTCGCCCGAATTCGGTCATAACAATCCCTAACTACGGGGATTGCCTGTATTCAACACGAATGTTACACACGGAAGCCTTTGGGCTGCTGGTCGGTGCTATCGCACTTGGGGCGTTTCATGGAATCGAACCCGGTCACGGATGGCCCGTTGCTGCGGCGTATGCACTTGACCAGACGAACAAGTGGCTCTCCGGCTTCGCCGCCAGTTTCATTCTCGGTGTCGGCCACCTCATCAGTAGTCTAGTGATGGTGGCTATCTTCTTCTATGCGAAATCCTACTTCAGTCTCACCCAAGTCAACGAACCGATTCCAATCGACCTGTTCTCAACGACCATCTACATCGGTGGGCCAGTCAGCCTCGTTGCTGGTGTCCTCCTCATCCTCCTCGGCATCCGCGAGTACTACGGTGGCCACTCCCACGGCACGAATCATTCGCACGGCGACGACTCACACACTCACAACTCACACCCCCACGACGAGGATGCGCACACGGATCATTCCCACGGTCACGACCACGACGGCCACACGCACGCTCACGGAGAGCAGACGCACAACCACGACCTTGATCACGGTGATGGTCACGACCATGACCGTCTCGATCTCCGCTGTCAGACGACTGTTCAGCTGCACAAGCACGACGAGTCGTCACACAACCACATGGCTCATCACGACGACCACACACACGACCACGAAGGGCACGCACAGGAGAGCGAGGGGCTGCTCGCTCGAATCAAAGGCGTACTCCCGTTCGTCGGCGGGCATTCGCACGACCATTCTCACGGGGATCTGGACGAGGCTGCCGAGCGGGGGCTCTTCGGCATCGCGTGGTTCGCGTTCGTTCTCGGCTTTGCTCACGAAGAGGAGTTCGAGATCATTGCGATGTGTGCCGGATCGAACCATTGTCTCGAATTGATGAGTGCCTACGCCATTACCGTCATCGCTGGCATCGTCGGCCTGACGATGCTGTTAATTGCTGGTTACCACAGCTACGAGGAGAAAGTCGAACGATACACGCCGTACTTGCCCGTGTTCTCGGCGGTAGTCCTCATTATTATGGGTTTTGGCTTTATCACCGGGCTCTTCTAGACAGACTCAGTTTTCCGTGCCGTTGAGTTATTACGATCTCCCAGAATCGAAATAACGGAACATAATTGAGAGCTTCTCATCAAATCCCCTCCAATGAGTATGCTCTCCCAAAGTCGCTGGTTGGATTCTGCGCGTGGAAGCGTTCTGAAATACTATCTCTACAAAGCGACCAAGGCGGTCGAATTCTATCGGCCGATCATGTATCTCTTCTTTCTCGCACAGGGACTCGACTTCACCCAGATTGCGATCCTCGAAGCGATCTACAACCTAACGACGCTGTTCGGTGAGATTCCGACCGGGTACATCGGCGACCGCGTCGGACGCCGGATGAGCCTCCTCATCGGGACCGTCCTGATCTCGGTGACGCTCCTCGGTATCGGGCTCGCCGGGTCGTTTCTCACGCTGGCAGTCCTCTACGCCTGCTGGTCGGCTGGCTACAACTTCCGATCGGGCAGTGAAGATGCGTGGCTCTACGATACGCTCACTGACGACCTCTCCGAGAGCGAGTTCGCTCACGTTCGCGGACGAGGCGAATCCGCCGCGCTCGCAGTCGGGGGCGGTGCAGCAATCATTGGTGGGTATCTCGGCAGTATCGACCTCTCGTATCCGTGGTTCGTGGCGGCCGCCGTCACCGGTTTCGGAGCCGTGGTACTACTCACGATGGACGAACCAGAGACGTATGAGGAGACTGACACCGACGACTTGAGTATGCGCAGAACTGTTGAAATCGTCAGAGACGCACTCTCACGGCGGAATCTCCGGTCATTCATCCTCTACTACTACGTCCTGTACGCTGCGGTCACGTACCTTGTGTTCGTGTTCCTCCAACCCATCTTCCAGACCGTCATCGTTGACCTCGGTGTGTCTCAATCACAGGTCAAATCGCTGTTGGGGTGGTTCTACGCTGGATACAGCCTCTTCGGGGCCGTCCTCAGCTATTACACGGGTGCCATCAAGAAGCATATCGGCATGCGGACGTGGTTCCTCGTCCTCCCATTCGTCGTTGGAGCGGCACTGGTCGGGATGTACTTCGTCCCGATCCTTGCACTCCCGACGTTCTTGGTTGCCCGAGGGCTGTCTGATGTGACGCGGTCGTTTGCCGGGCAGTACGTCAACGACCAGATTGACACCCTTGGTCGAGCGACCGTGCTAAGTGCGATGGCGATGGTCAGCGGGTTAGCTGTCGTGCCATTCCAACTTGGGAGTGGTGTTATCTCCGACTCCGTTTCGCCCCTGTTCGCGCTAGCTGTTGGCGGTGTGGTCCTCGTCATTGGATCCGGAACGATTCTGCTATGGGAGGTGCCAGTCGCAGATAGTGCTTCGAGTTTAGCGGACCAAAGTGCGTAGAGTCCGTCTTCAGCGAATGGGAATGACCTCCAGCATCAGTGCAAGGCCGTCGACACGTAGTGAGATGCTGCATCTCACAACATGCCAAACGTGGACAGATCAGTCAGTCCGCCGTCTGGGTGTGTTCGTCGTGACCGCTTTCATCGCCGACTGATTCCGAGCGGTGCAGCCAGTAAAGGAAGAGGAAGAACACAGTCGCCAGTACGTTCAACACCATCTTGTAGTTCATCTCGATTTTCACCTCCGCGATCTGCACGCTCGAGGCAGGGGGGATGACCCCAGCACCGAGGAAGAGGAAGTGGATGACGAACCCCGTAAGGACTGCAGAGATGAAGATCATGCCCGAGAGGATGGCCGCGAATTTCGTCCCGTAGTACTCCCGATAGGCCTCCATGATCGGTGGGACAATGAGGTCAGCGTAAATGTAGCTCAGCACCGACCCGAACGGGAGGCCGTTTGAGAAGAGAACTGCAGCGAATGGGACGTTGCCAACCGAGCAGACGAACGTTGCCACACCGATAATGGCACCAAGCACTGCGGTCCAGAAGACGTACACTGGGAGACCGAACGTCGCGCCCGAGAACACCGAGGTCCACACCTGTTCGGGGATGAAGCCAGCGATGAGGCCAGCGAAGATGAATCCAATTGCGATCTCGTCCCAGAGCATGCCCCATTCTTTCCACTGTTTGTCGGCGAGCGCCTTCCAACCCGAGAGCGACGTCGCTTGTTCCCGGATGGTCGTGTTGGCTTCTTCGGGGTCAAAGCTCTCCTTGCAGGACTGCGAGCAGAAGTAGTACGTCTGGCCGTCGTGTTCAGTAGAATAATCAGCTTCCTCGGGGTTTACTTCCATCCCACAAACAGGGTCTTGAACGGTTGGAGCACCGTCATCGAGGACGTTCTGGCGAGCTTGCTCAACGACGTCGTCGGGGACGACGTAGACGAACCCGAGTGCCATCAAGCCGATGAGCATGAACCCGCCGATGATGTCTGCGAGCAAGAACTGCCAGCCGAGGAGAATCCAGATGACTGCGCCGATTTCGATGACGAGGTTCGTGCTTGCGAACATGAACGCACCGATAGTCGCTGCCGCCGACCCACCCTTCTTGAAGAGGTTTTTCGCCGTGGCGATAGCGCTGTACGAACAGGACGAGGAGACGAACCCGAACAGCGACCCGTAGCCGATCTCACGAGCGCCGTGGCCGTCGAGGAGATCCGCGACTTTTTGGTTGGACGTCCACGCTTCGACGCCACCAGCGATGGCGAAGCCGATGACGAGCGCCCACCACGTGATCCACGCCATCGCCGCCGTCGTGGACAGGAACTGGCGTGTACTCTCGACGAAGAACGTCGCCAGTGGCTTCGACGTGGTGAAAACGCCGATACCGACCGTCGCGAGCGCGATGAGTGCGAGGATTGCGTACTCTCTTCGGTCCATGTCTGTGGCTTATGGGAGAGACACTTTACGGGGTTTCGGCTAACAAAATATGGGTCAAGGAAGGACTAACATTTGTCTTGTTAACCTAGGTGCCGCTGTAGTCTCAGTTGACACCACTAGTCTCCCGATTTGGTTCTTAATTAAAGTGTGCTCCAGATCGTTCTTGCTGACTCTATGAGAACGCCAGGTCGTTATTAGAACTGTGATGGGTTTGATGAAGTCGGTGACATGGTATACAACACTATCACGTGGCATCTTTGCGTCTGATGCTAATCACACAGTTATGAAATTTCGTAAACATCTACTGCTGGGACGTTCATTAGGATCAAAGCCACAAATAGGGAAAATGTGCCTCTTGTACGTGGAGATGCAATGTCACTCTCAGAAACGACGGCCAAGATCGACCATTTGAGCGACGAACAGCGCGACTGTATCGAAATCTGCACCGAAGCTACTGAAGTCTGTGAGTGGTGCGCCGACGAGTGTGCCGGGAACGAAGAGATGGCCGAGTGCCTGCGTCTCTGTCGCGATGTGGCTGACGTCGCGTCGTTGCACGCGCGCTTTATGGCACGTGACTCGAACTACGGCAGCCAGCTGGCCGAAACCTGTGCGGGCGTGTGCGAGGAATGTGCCGAAGAATGTGAGCGCCACGACGCCGAGCACTGCCAGGTCTGTGCCGACGTTCTCAAAAAGTGTGCCGAGAGCTGCCGCAACATGATGAGCGCCTGAATAGCCGAGCGCTTGGCATCGATCCAGCTGCTTTGTGCCAGTCTACTAGATCGGCTATTGAACAGAGCAAACGATATCAATACGAGCTTTGGGGTGCGAAGGAGGCGAAGAGCGAGATGGTCTTCGGTTAGTCGGCTGGTCGTGGACTTCCAGAAGGAGAGGTGCCTGGAAGCGATGGAAGATCGAGATCGACGCGACGGAGGAACTGGGCATTGATCGCGACGATGACCGTGCTGAGTGACATCAAAAGTGCCCCGACAGCAGGTGAAAGGAGGATTCCAATCGGTGCGAGCACGCCCGCTGCAAGCGGAATCGCGAAGACGTTGTAGCCCGCAGCCCAAACGATGTTTTCCTGCATCTTCCGGTAGCTCGCCTTACTTAGCTTCACGAGTCGAACCACATCCATCGGATTGTTCTGGACGAGGATGACGTCAGCTGACTGGACGGCGACATCCGTCCCACTTCCGATTGCGATGCCGACGTCAGCCCGCGCCAGTGCGGGTGCGTCGTTGACACCGTCGCCGACCATTCCGACAAGTTTACCCTGATCCTGGAGTTCCTGTACCTTCTTGTCCTTGTCTTCGGGCAATACTTCGGCGAACACCGTGTCGATACCCAATTCGTCCGCGACGGCGTTTGCGACATCTTGGGCGTCACCTGTCAGCATCGCGACCTCGATGTCTAGGTCGTGGAGCGCGTCAACGACTCGGTAGCTTTTCTCGCGGATGACGTCGGCCATCGCGAACGCAGCTATTAGTTCTCCTTCCCGTACGAGATAGACAACCGTTCGGGCGTTTTCGCCCGCTTCGTCGGCGAAATCCCGTAGATTAGCCGGAACATCCCTGTCGAGATGCTCTAAGAGGTTCGGCCCTCCGACATAGACCTCTTGGCTCTCGACGGTCGCGCGAACGCCACGGCCCTTCATCGCCTCAAAGTCGTCTGCAGCAGGCACGTCGATCCCCTGCTCGGCGGCGGCCACCCTGATAGCCCGCGCGATCATGTGCTCGGAATCGCTCTCGACGGCGGCAGCGAGGCGGAGTGCCTCCGCTTCGTCAACCCCGTCGACGGTAACCGTCCCGACGACACCGTGTTTCCCTTCGGTGAGCGTTCCAGTCTTGTCGAAGATGATTGCGTCGAGGTTTCGGGCCTCTTCCATGGCGATGCGGTCACGGACGAGCATCCCGTTGCGAGCCGCTAGCGAGGTGTTGATTGCAACCACCAAGGGAATCGCCAGGCCGAGTGCATGCGGGCAGGCGATGACGAGGACGGTGACTACCCGTTCGATCACGGTCGCATTGAATGTTGTCGCGACGGTCCAGGCGACTGCGGTGAGCAGTGCCGCCCCGACAGCAACGTAGAATAGCCATCCCGCTGCGCGGTCGGCGAGTACCTGCGTCTTCGACTTGCTCGACTGCGCCTCCTCGACCAGGCGCATGATCCCGGCAAGGGTCGTCTCGTCGCCGGTTGCGTCGATTCGCACCCGGAGGCTCCCATCACCGTTGACCGTCCCACCGATCACCTCGTCGCCGGGTTCCTTACCCACGGGTTTGGATTCGCCGGTGATCATCGCCTCATTTACGTCCGACTCGCCATCCTCGACGATGCCATCCGCGGGAACGCTGGCGCCCGGCCGTACGAGGACGAGATTGCCATTCGAAAGTTCATTCACCGGTACCTCCTCGATGCCACCTGACCCAGTGATCCGCTCTGCAGTGTCGGGCATTAGTTTCGCCAGTTCGTCTAGAGCGCTGGACGCCCGCCGGACTGACCGCATCTCGATCCAGTGGCCTAGCAACATGATGTCGATGAGCGTCACAAGTTCCCAAAAGAACGCAGACTGTGTCGGGAAGACGACGCTCGCCAAGCTATAGATGAACGCGACAGTGATCGCCATCGAAATGAGTGTCATCATCCCCGGCGAGCGGTCTTTCAGTTCGGGGCTGGCCATCCGGAGGAATGGCATGCCACCGTAAGCGAAGACGATCACTGCGAAGACGGGATTGATCCACTGGCTCCCCGGAAATACCGGAACGGAAAAGCCGAGGGTCTCCTGGAGGAATGGACTGTAGAGAAGAACAGGAATCGAAAGGAGAGTCGAAACGAAGAAGCGTCGACGGAACATCTGTTCGTGCCCTTCGTGCATACCCCCGTGTTCACCGTGATCGTTATCACCGTTGCCGTGACCCATCCCATGCCCATCATGTTCTGCAATCTTCCGCTCGGCCTCATCAGCGTCCTCGGCCTCTTCCTCAAGCATCGATTGCTCTACGCGGTCGTCCTCATCGGTTCCGACTGATTCATCGTCATCTACGCTGTTGCGACCATGGTGAGAATCGGTTCCTGATGGAGGATTTCCGTTCTGTGAGTGGTCGTGGTCATCCATGGCGAGTTTGGTAAATGAACTACGTTCCGGAGACTGATGGATGTGTGGGCTCTACACCGGGTCGGTCACAGTATATCGCAGTGACCTCGTTAACCGTGAGTGCGATCATCGCTGCGTTTGCCGACGACAGCGTCAACCAGCAGTCTGAACGCCGACTCGGCACGGCCTTTGAAGTCAGCCGAATAATTTACTGTAATTGTTAGCGTATGGCTGGTGCTATGGCCACCGAACGCACTGATCTCGGGATGACCGCCCGACGACTCGCACGGGCGGACGTGGTCAGCGTCACGCCGGACACGCCCATCACCGAGACTGCCCAAATAATGCGCAACCGAACGGTCGGAAGCGTCCTCGTCACCGAAAATGATGTACTCGTCGGCGTCGTCACCGACCGGGACATCGCCGCTGAAGTCGTCGCCGCCAACGGGTCATCAAGCCTGACCCACAAAGACATAGATCTTAAGACGCTCACCGCACGGGACGTGATGACGGCGGATCCGCAGTCTGTTGATGCAGACGCGAAAGTCCAACGTGTCTTGCGGGCGATGAACGACGCTCACGCACGCCGGATTCCAGTCGTTGACGACAACAAAGTCGTCGGTATCATCGCGTTTGACGACCTCGTTCTTCACCTTGCCGGGGAATGCATGCACGTTTCGGCGCAACTCGACAGTCTTGCCGAAGTCATCCATGCTGAATCGCCACCGAGCTAACGACGCAATTGAGGATGAGTCGTATCCGAACCATCCACATCCTATGTTTTCGCAGCCCTGCGAACGCCCTTCGATTCCTCTGAACACCAGGTAGGCCGGTGTCTCGCGTTAGCTCATCTCAATCTGGTGCAAGTTTTCGTCGCGAGAAAAATCGTTGTGGTTACATCCACCGTGTACAATAATAGTTCGGTTTATTGTCACCTTTGCCGTGGTCGTAGTGGGGGAGTCCTATGTTAGAGAAACCACGACCAACTAAACAGACCCGAAGACGGTTCATCGCGACCGTAGGAGGGATCGTAATTGGCTCGTCATCGAGAGTGGGCGCACAAGAAACGACGTCTCGTACTCGTCACCGTGGCATGTGCTGTTTCCGCTTCGGCGGCCATGTGTCCGGATGGCGAGGACAGGGGCCACAGTCAATTGGCGGACAACAAAACCCAACGCTCCAGCTTGAAGCGGGACGGACGTATGGAGTCATGTGGCAAAACCTAGATGGACAGCCGCACACATTCGCGCTGAGGGACTCGAATGGTGAGAATCTACCCGTGATATTACCGACTGTTCGAACCATGCAGCACGGCGGGCCGATGATGGGTGGTCAGAACGGGACGATGGTGGGCGGAGCGAATGGCACCATGATGGACAGGATGATGGGCGAACATCAAGGAAGGAGGCAACCACCCGAAGATGCGATTCGAGTTACGCCGCAGATCACTGAAGAAGGATCGGTACAAATGCTCGCATTTGTCGCGACGCGTGACGTTGCACAGTACATCTGTACCGTGCATCCATCGACGATGGTTGGTGACGTGGCTCTAAAACCCGATCAAGGGAATTCCGGTGGACAGCATAGTGGTAATGGGAACAACGGTGAGAGTGACAATACGGGAAGCCACGCACACGGCTGACAACACACGCTCGGAGTAAGACCCAATACCGTTGTGCTCGTCACTGATAGCGACATGGGAGGAATGAGCCTATGGTCGTTCGAACCGGGGATTGCATTCTTCGTTTTCTTTGGATTCACGGTCGGAATCCTCTTCGGCTTTTTCGGCCTCGGTGGGAGTTTCTTCGTCACCCCTGCACTGCTCGTTCTCGGCCATCCTGTCGAAGCGGCGGTCGGCTCCGGGCTAGTGTTCGTCTTCGGAACGTCGATTACAGCCGTCGTAACGCATCGCCGTCTCGGCCACATCGACTACAAACTGGGAGGCCTCCTCGTCGGGGGAATGACAATGGGGTTAGAGGTCGGGAAGCGGATGTTGTTCGAGCTTTCGGCCGTCGGACTCGCAGACATCATCGTCAGCACCGCCTACGTCGGGTTGTTAGCGGTGGTTGGACTATTCATGCTATTCGACGCTCGTAACAGTACGTCCGTGCAGGGAACAGTGGTAGATGCGAACGTCTTGGGAGAAATTGGAACCGTCTACGTTCCGCCGATGCTATCGTTCAGTGGAGGAGTTACCGTTTCCGTATGGATAGTGCTGGCAATTGCGTTCGCGACAGGGATACTGGCGGGCGTTCTCGGTGTTGGCGGCGGGTTTCTCATTCTGCCGATCCTAATGTACGGGTTGAGTCTATCGGAAACAGTAGCGGTTGGAACCGACATCTTTCAGATCGCGATTTCGAGTGGATATGGGTCATTTATGTACGCCCGAGCAGATGCGGTTCACCTCTCGGTCGTCATCCCGTTACTCGGTGGAAGTGTCTTCGGTGCGTATCTCGGTTCCCGATTAACCGAGTTCGTCGACGAAGCAACGTTCAAGCAATACTTCGCGCTCATTCTACTCGTCGACAGTGTGGCAGTGGCGAGCAAAACGATCAGTCACACCTACGGTGTCGTCGCACTGCACGTCCTGAGCCTCGTTCTGCTCTTCGGAACTGCAGTGGTCATGAGTTCCATTGTTGTCTCGTTCGGAACTCGAAACGCCCTTCGAGAGGGCGATACTCTGTCGAAAAATAACTGAAGAAACGAGGCGTTTTAGTTCTGATTTCGACATCGGACATCTCGAACCGATAGACCAAGATAATCAATTGGACAACGACCAGAGCAACCGTGAATCCCAAACCACGATGCCAGTGAATATCGAAGCACTACCGGGCCAGAGGCCAACCAATGCGAGCGTCACAAGAACGAACGCGAATTTACGCATTTGTAAGGCCCATCTCATATCGAATGACGCTCAAGGCATTAATCAGAACTGGTGCTCTTTATCCGACGCGGTAAACGGCGCGGCCGACTAATCTATTCTGGCAGTCTGATTTTGGGGTTCTAAAACGAGTGCAGAACCGTCGATACCTCTTTTTGACTCTGAATGCTAGTATTCCATATGACCGCGGCACGCCAGAACGATTCGTGGCTTCGACTTATCGTCGTTATACTGGCAGTCATCCTGTTCACGCCGATGCTGATGATGCTGTTCGCGTTCCCGATGATGGGTGGCTGGATGATGGGGCCGGGTTACGGCGGTCCAACACCAATCTGGGGCTGGGTGATGATGCTCGTCTCGCTATTGGTCGTGCTTGCACTAGGGTACGTCCTCTACCGCGCGCTCGCTGGCGATGGGGCTGGCGGTGATGCAGCGCTTGAAGAACTGCGACTTGCCTACGCCCGCGGCGACCTCTCTGAAGAGGAGTTTGAAACGCGCCGTGAACGTCTCCGACGCGAACAATAGCGGCGACGACTCGCATCGTCTAGTTATTCGTTGCGCCACGACATACGGAATGCCGCCTGCGTAGAAGAGTCGTCGGTTCACGCCGAGGAAGAGCAAGACGACTGCACCGATAGAGGGCGAGGAGTTCACGTGGACAACAATCCTCACACACGGTCACGGATGCTGGTAATCGGAATAAAGCATTTCGGGTTTCCTCGCTGGCTGAAAAGGCTTTCAAATCGCTTAGTTTCGAAACCTCGAATTCATCGGCCGGTGATGCGCGGATTCGAAGCCGAAACGAGAAAAAGACGTTCACCCCAAAGTAACAGGGTATGACGACCGAACTTACCGTCGAAGGGATGAGCTGTGGCGGATGCGAACAGACAGTCGAATCGGCACTCGAAGAATTAGACGACGTTGAGAACGCCGCCGCAGATAACGAGTCCGACCGAGTCAGGGTTAGCGGAAACGCAGACACTGATATCATTGCACAAACCATCGAGAAGGCAGGGTATACCGTGAAACACTAATCATGGACCATCACAGTCTTTCAGAGAATCGACAAGCAGTTGCACGAATTACCTCGAACCCCTCCCGACCCCATCGATGAGCGAGCTGGACTCCACCGATATCGAAATCCTGCAATTGTTGCTCGAAGACGCCCGTCGCCCGTATCGGGAGATTGCCGACGTCGTCAATCTGTCACCCCCGTCGGTGTCTAACCGGGTCGAACGACTCCAAGACCTCGGTATCGTTCGGCGATTTACCGTCGAGATGGACCAAACACAACTTTCGAGAGCCGACGAACTGCTACTGGTTCTCGACGTTCAAGCCAGTAAGGCGGCGGATATTCGGTCACAATTAGTAGCCATCGCAGGTGTCGAACACGTATTTCAGACGGTCGAATCGCGTATCATAGCCAAAGTGATTCTCGACACGTCGGAAGTTCACGAGTTATTCACCGACACCTTGGACGAGGCGGCAATCGAGGACTACGAGGTCGAATCGGTGCTACACTCGTCGTGGCAACCAGCGCTTCGGAGTGGCGACATTGGCATCCAATGTTCGATCTGTGGAAATCAGATCAGTGGCGATGGTGAGACGGTTGAAGTCGATTCCGGGGATATGTACCACGTCTGTTGCTCGTCATGTGCCGAGGAGATCGTCGAACAGTACGAATCACTGCAGGAGGCAGCCAACGAGTAATAGCTTCACGCTTTTTGTCTTCTCATCAGTTCGTGTATTTGCGATACGTCTCATAGGGGCGTGGATTTTGAACGGAAACGCGAGGACGGCGAAGAGAGTCCGTGCATGCTTCGAAGTGGACAGACCGCGGTAGAAACGATGGAATCAACGTCACCGTTAACAAACCGCCGAATATCAACCTCCCAATTTCGGTTTGTAACCCTCTAAGTGGACTACTTACCCCATGAGGACGAAGATCCTCCACAGCAGCGAGTTACGTTCCATGGTTCATGGCCAATCTCGGGATTCTGCGCTCGTCCGTTGCGAATACAGCACCTCCACGAACCCGTCGATGGTCTGGATAACAGTCGTTGTTCCTTTACAATCGAAGCCACAATCCCGGAAAAGCAGCACCCCATAGTAATGGATGCAATGTCGCTTTCAGACACCGTCTCCGAGATCGACCACCTGAGCGAAGAACAGCGCGACTGCATTGAAATTTGTACGGAAGCCGCCGAAGCCTGCGAGTGGTGTGCCGACGCATGTACCGACCACGGCGAAGACATGGCCGAGTGCATCCGTCTCTGCCGTGACGTCGCGGACGTCGCGTCGCTGCACGCACGGTTCATGGCCCGCGACTCCGACTACAGCGACCAGTTAGGTGAACTCTGTGCGGACGTCTGTGAGGCGTGTGCAGACGAATGCGAGCAACACGACCACGACCACTGCCAGCTCTGTGCGGACGTTCTCAGCGAGTGCGCCGAGAGCTGCCGCAGCATGCATTAATCACGCGGAGCCAGCCGAACGGCGAACTCCCGAATTCGAACACCGTTTTTTAGCGTTAAATATGACTTTCAGCCGAGAATGTATTCCAACTGAGGGTATCGGTTGAGCTCGTCCATCGATTTCGTACTGTTCGACGACGGCGTCGAGGCCGAGGATCCGACCAGCACCGAACGCAGCGACCGAGAGGAACACCAGCAGGTACATGAAATCAGCGTTGATAAACCCGTGTTCGAGGTCCCAGTTGCCGAAATAGAACATGAGCATCAGGAAGGCACTGAAGAACGCCGCGAGACGGGTCAGAAGTCCGACCATCAAGCCGAGACCGATGGCCACTTCCCCTCACAGAACGGCGACGTTCACAAAATCGACGAACCACGGCGTCTGTCCCATCCAGAGAAACAGCCCCTCGAGGGGGTTCCCGTTCGTCGCGGCAACGTTTACGAGGTAGCTCTGTGCGTCGAATCCGCCAAAAATCTTCTCAATGCCCGTGTAGAAGAACGCAAAGCCGACGACGAGGCGAAGTGCGAGGACGAACCACGTACTTAGCGAGTGGGCACGTCCTTCGACGGTAACGCCAGCAATCGTAGACCGGAGCTCGTTGTATCGTGGTTGCGTGTCAACTATTGCCAATACCTCTGGAGTACAGTAGTCTTGCAAGGAGTGTATAACTACCGTCGCACAGGGTGAACCGCCCCGAGGTCACGACCCGAGGCATTTGGCCTGCTCCGCCTGTAGAGATACAACCGGGATGTACCGTTCAATGATGTTCGTGGCTTTGAGAAGATCCCGCGCCAGAAGTCTGTGGCTGTAGATGCGAGAACTCGGCTGGGTTGCGCTCAAACGACTGCTTACATCGATTCGAGCAGAAGTAGTACGTTTCCCCATCGTGGGTAACACTCGGGCCGCTATCATCGATCTGCATCCCGCAGACAGGGTCCCGGTATTGGCCGGGTGCGCCGATCCCCCGGCGGTAGACGTAGAAGAGGAACCCCGAGAGCGCGAACGCGACGACATTGAGATAGAATGCGTAGTTGAGTTCGAAATATGTCTGTTCGGTGGCCGTCTCCCCGCCAGCGAGGTTCGGTACGATACCCAGGGCAGTGAACAACTCCTCCATGAGAAACCCGGTGAACGCCATCGTGATGAAGAACACGCCGAGGATGTACAGCATTACCTTCCAGCCGTAATACTTGCGGTAAACGTTCAGCACTGGAATCGTAATGAGGTCGGCGTAGACGAACGCGATGACGCCCGCGAAGCTGATGCCGCCACCCCAGAGTGCGACCGCAAACGGAACGTTGCCGATGCTGCCGACAAAGCTGATGACGGCAATTGTCACACCCATGATCGCATTTTCGGCACTTACGAGCAGGCTATCCCCCTGTAGAAAGAGATTGTTCCAAACCCACTGTGGGACAAAAACGATGACGAAACCGGAGATGAGGAAACCTGCGACGACGTCCTTCCAAATCATCGACCACTCCTTGCGGTACTGATTCCCGAGTTTGTACCATCCACCCCACGTCAACAGTTCCTCGCGCCAACCGCCACGACTGGCGACCTCCTGCTGGTAGGTCTCCAGACAGCCAGCCGAACAGAATTTCAGCGTTTCACCGCCGTCGGTAACGAGTGAGTATTCGTCTTTTCCCTCCATTCCGCATGTCGGGTCCTCGGTGATACCGTGGTCGTGGTCGCGTTGATTCAGTTCCTCCCGAACGTCTTCGAAGAGGTTCTCCGGGAGCGTCAGGTGAACGATGAGAGCCATCACCGCGATAAGAATGAGTCCCCCGAGGAGTTCCGCCAAGAGAAACTCCCAACCGAGAAGGATCAAGATCATCAAGCCGAGTTCGATGATGAGGTTCGTCGATGCAAACATGAACGCGAGAACGTTGACCACGTGTGCCCCCTTCTTGAACAACCCCTTCGCGATAGCGACGGCCCCGAAGCTACAACCGCTACTGGCGGCACCGAAGACGGTTGCCTTCGCGAGTCCGGCGAGATTATCGTCGCCGAGTAGACGTGCCATCCGCTCTTTCGAGACGTAGACCTGCACAAGACTCGTAATCATCAGCCCCATGGTGATCGCCCATGCAGCGGTCCAGAGGAAACCAATCCCGATTCGTAGCGATTCGAGGATTCCGCTGACGACAGTGGTCTCCATACATGGAGTATCACTGGCTTCGTTCTTCCTGGTTTCTCTTAAAAGTGTGATGGAAAAGGCAATCCACATAGCTTCTTTGTAAGATAATATCTAGCAAGACTGTCGATGCTGCGAGTGTTCGGCCAGAACATTTCTTCGCGAGGGACTGAACCCATTACTCTACTCAATACAACCATATTCATTTAGAAATATTTGTATTGGACTATTACTTAGACCCGTTACTGCCTTTCATTTGGCTTCGAAGAGTAATGCCGAATCGGTGTTACGACGTGTGACTTCGAATATAAGCAAAAATGAAATTGAACTAGCTTGACATATCTTCACCCATGAGCACCACAACTTCCAACCGCGAAGAGTATGAAATGGAAACCGCTCACGAAACGATAGAACCTGATGCGCTGGCACTCGGTGGCGCCGCAGCAGTCGTTTCTGCCGTCGTCATGCTCCTTCCCGGTGTATTCGGGGCGGTCAGCGTCTACGAGGGAGTGGTCGAGATGATGGAGCAGTGGCACCTCTTCTTTGAACCACCCGTCGTCGGGACGGTGACGGGCATGATTGAAGCAGCTATCATTAGCTACGTCTTCATTTACGCCTTTGCATAGCTGTACAACATGCTTGTTCGGTAAGATGAAACATGAATCAAGTTCCATGATACATCACCGACAGAGCGGAATCGACATCGACGCGACTCCAGGAGGAGGGACGAGTAGACTCGAAGAAACCGGTAAACCAGTGGCAATCGAAGGGTGTGCCATGGGAGACCACACTAATCACGACGATACCGATTCTCCACGAGGCTACGGGTCAGGTGGACACGCTACGTTGGGGGGGTTATCAGTACACGCGGATGGATTTCGATTTGTACCGGTGACCACGCGCTTCAGTCCTGGTGAACCGTCAGACTGGGAGTTCCACATCGTCGCTCCAGATGGGACGATCAGAACCGAGTTCGATGAAGCACATGGGCAGCGGGGTCATCTGATCGTTGTCCGTCGAGACCTGACTCGATTTCAGCATCTCCATCCAACTCTCGAAAACGATGGAACGTGGCGTGTCGAAGCGTTCACCCTCCCTGACCCTGGCATCTACCGTGCATTTCTCGATCTGATGATCGACGGTCGACCGATAACACTTGGATTCGATATCTTCGCTGCAGGACCACTAGAAGTCGCAGCGCGCCCGGAAACCGCGCGCCACGCAACGACCGCTGAATACCATGTCGAACTCTCGTCTAACGAGGTTTCAGCTGGTGAAACTACAGAGCTAACATTCGAAATATGCCGTAGTGGCGACCGCGTTTCACGGCTGGATTCGTATTTAGGTGCACTCGGTCATCTCGTCGCCCTTCGCGAAGGCGACCTTGCCTATCTGCATATCCATCCCGAAGAGACAAGTCCAGACAGCGGTCGTGTCAAATTTGGTGCTGAATTTCCGACTCCCGGGAGGTATCGTCTGTTCCTTCAATCGAAACCCGAGGGAACCCTTATTACAACCAAACATGATGTCCGGATCGACAACTGACAGCAATCATCCTGTTACGACTCCCAGGAAGTTGATTCGTCGTCGGATGCAGGCAGGAACTCGGGCCCTGACTTGGGGTTCAAATAGCGAAAAGTCAAGTGTAGGAAACGAAGAAGACCGTTGACCGGGTCGCGTTCTTGTTCAATGGGTTGGTGAGTAACGTTCATGCATCGTTTCGTGGGACACCCCCGTCCCCAGTCCACTTCTGCTTATGGATTAAGGCGGTATTGGTCGGCTTGTTTCTGGATAGTAAAATTGAAGTTGATAACCAGATCGATAAATGGGAACTAATGGAGATACCGCTGCTTTCTATCGTAGCTATTAGTAGAATGCTATTATTCGAGACTATTCATATATAGAGACATATCAACCTCGAATTGCTGTCAAGATATGGAAAAGCAAGACCGGTGTCGTGACTGTAGTGAGTAATATTAATTCGCACCATATTATATGAAATCTATTACGTAAATCAATAGGTTGACTTCCCGTTGTCGGTATTAACCGCTGTATCACACTTCCCGACCAGACCACCTCCAATCCGGATGCTATCGACCAGTTCGTTCAATAAGCGGTGTGAATTCTGAGGAACCGTTAAGGTTGTTCACGACGTCTCGTTCTCCGTGTGACGACGGATACAATGGCCGTCGAGAACGCAATCGCCGTCGAGAACCTGACGAAGTATTATGGCGACGTTCGAGGGGTGGAAGATCTGACGTTCGCGGTCAAGACGGGGGAGATATTCGGGTTTCTCGGGCCGAACGGCGCAGGGAAGTCGACGGCCATTCGGGTATTGCTCGGACTCTTGAAGCCGACGCGTGGTACGGCGAGGATACTGGGAAGCGATGTAACTGACCGTCATGCAGCCATCGCAGCCCGCACGAACGTCGGGTACATCCCAGGCGATGTTGGGCTCTACGGGGATGCGACCGGTGAGCGATTGCTCGATTATTTCGGTTCACTGTCAGGTGATGAGCGCCGCGAGGAACTGCTCGACCGATTTCCCATCCCTCGCAATCGGAAGGTGAAGGCTTATTCACGGGGGAACAAACAGAAGCTTGCGCTAATTCAGGCGTTCATGCACGATCCCAACCTCGTCGTGATGGACGAACCGACTGCCGGGCTAGATCCCCTGGCACAGAACGCGGTCTACGAGTTCCTCGAAGCCGAACAACGGCGCGGTGTCACCGTCTTCTTCTCGACCCATATCTTGAGCGAGGTACGAAAGCTCTGTGATAGGGTGTGTATCATCCGCGACGGACGACGCGTCGCGTTGGAGCAGATCGACACCCTGGTCGAGAAGAGTGGGAAGATCATCCGTCTCGACTTGGCGGAATCCCCGGCACCTGATGACCTCATCTTCGAGGGTGTCGCAAGCGCGAGCCGCGACTCAGACGACTACTATCGGTTAGTCGTGACTGGCAACGACTTCGAAGGAATGGTTGACGTTCTTGACCAGTACACGATTAGAGACATGGAGATTCGGGAAACGTCGCTGGAGGATGTCTTCATTGAATTCTACGCCGAGGATGTGGATCGCGAGATGCAACGTATCGAACCGCCACCAGAAGAGGACTGGAAAACGGAAGGAGAGCGAGCGTAACGTGTTTGAGATTACACAGTTCGAAACCACCAAGCGCGTCCGAGGGACGCTGATATTGACGGTGGCACTGGTCATGCTCATCGCGCTCACCGTCGGCCTGTTTCCCTCGATAGAGAGTGCCGGTATCGACCTGGACGCCTATATCGAGAGCCTGCCTGAAGAGACCCGACGTGCCTTCATCGGCAATGTCACGACTATTACCACTATCGAGGGCTATCTGGCCTCGCAGTTCTACCAACTGGCGTGGCTGCTCGTGCTCGGCGTCTACTACGCGTACGCGGCGGCATCAAGCGTCGCGAGTGAGGTGGAGAACAGAACGCTAGAACTGGTACTCGCCCACTCGGTCAGCCGGTCACAACTCGTCGTCGGAAAGTTCTTCGCTCTCGTCCCGAGTATGATCGCCGTCAACGCACTCAGCTATCTCGCCGTCTACGGTGGCGTCCGTTACATCGACGAAGTCATCGACCCGATGGATCTCTTCGCGCTCCACGCTTACTCCATCGGGTATCTCCTCGCCTGCGCGGCCCTGGGGATGGTCGCGTCGGTCGTCTTCGATACGGCACGGCGTGCGCAGATGGTTGCTATCGGGAGTGTCTTCGGTATGTTTATTATCGACTCCTTTACTTTCGATACCGACTACGAGTGGGTCGGTGACTTCGCCTTCACTCGCTACTACGATGTCGGTGAGATACTGACGGAAGGAACGGTTGCGTGGAGCGACCTGGCCCTCCTCATCGTCTCCGCCGTTCTCCTGCTCATCGTCAGTGCGGAGTTGTTCGAACGCAAGGACGTCTGACTACGTTCCTCGTCGCAACCACCACCCGACGGCCACGAGCACCGCGGCGATGACAGCGACCGTCGCAACGACTGGAAATCCTGGCCCGCGTTCTCGTTCTACCTGCACGGGAACCTGATAGGGGCCAGCGACGCGGCGCTCCCCATTGGGTGTCTCGTAGGTGATCGTCACGGTTGCTGGATGTCGCCCTGGGATGGCTTCATCCTCCACCGTCAACTGGAACGCGGCGGTTCTGGACTCGTTGGGGGAGAGTACACCGACGTACGCGTTCGGATCGTCACTGGTCAGTGGTTCGTCAACCTGCAGTCGCACCGTCACGTTCGTCAGGGGCTTCCCAGCATTGTTGCTGACCTGGACGCGTAACACCCCACTCTCGTCACCGCCGAACGACGCTGCCACTGGGTCGACGACGAACGGTTCGCGCTTATTTCCGACCCGGATTGGTGCCTGAAGTGGATCGCTTGCCGTCCATTCCCCCTCCCTATTGCGGTACACGACGCGGAACGTGAGCTCACGTGGCCCCGCATTTGTGGCATTGATCGCGTTGATGTCGAATCGGAACGGTCGTCGTTCGCCGGCTGGAATCGTTCCGAGTGGGTAGCTCCTTTCCTCGGGTCGGAGAGTAGTCGTGTTTGTCTCGAGGATGAGCACCCCGTCTTGCACCGTCCTCGGCCCGGTGTTGACGACCGCACCGGTCACTCGTCCTTCGTCGCCGACGCGAAGTGTGCTCGTCACGTTCTGGAGCGCGAACGACTGCTCAGCGTTCGGGATTACTCCGAAAAGTTCGGTTGTCGTCCGAGTACGCGTTCCGTTCGCCTGATAGGACACGGCGACCGAGAAGGGGTAACTAGCGACGACAGTGTTGTTGGTCGCCGTGGCTTCAAACTCGAACGTGATATCCTCGTTCGAAGCCCATTCGCCGACGAACTGGGTGGCGTTTTGTGTCCGTCCAAGTCGAATGTTCCGGCTCCGCGATTGTAGGGTGACGATTGCGTCCTCAACGTCCGGCCCCGTGTTCTCGATTGTGACCGCGATCGTGCCGGAGTCTCCGACCTGGACGTTCGAGCGAATCGATGAGACTTCGAACCGCTCGAGACGGATTTGCTCGGACGGCTGAACGGTGAAAGTGAATGGGGCTGTGCGTACACGAGAGCCGTTCGCTGCGGTATAGGCGATGACCGCTTGGAATGGGTAACTTCGTGTCTCCGCGAACTCCTCGGCAAGGATGTCGAACGTCATCGACCGCCGCTCGCCGCTCGCCCACGGGCCAATGAACTCGGTAGCGTTCTGATCCGGGCCGAATCGAACGCTCTCGTTTGGAGAAGTGGCGAGGATACTTGCATTCGTGACGGCATCGCCGATGTTGACGAACGTCAGTGCGAGCGTACCTGTTCCGTCGACTGGTACGTTCGACGTGGTCGAAACCAGCCGGAACCGTCCGCCTTGTTCGGCTGCGGTCAGTCCACCATTCGCTGCCATGGTTGGCGCCATCTCCTGTGCGACGATGGAATCAGTCGGACTAGGGGCTGCCATGAGGGACGCGGACACCGGTGATACGAGAATGACCGTTAGAACCACTGCCAGGATTGGGTTGGCCAGTTCAGACATTCGTCCTGACTACCGGTACACATGGAGTGACGATTGTTATCGTCTGAAAACGCTTCAGGGAAGTCATTTACCCCTCACTGCTCGATTTGACTGCGTCGTATACCGAGAACCGTCCCCCGCTTTAAGAGATGGCATCTATTTCTCCCCCGTCACGGTACACGACGACGAGGCCTATAGGTTTGGCTCCTAGTTGTTCGACCGATTACGTACCATGAACTGTGCATAGATTGATCTGAGGGTCCCGGGGGGATTCCACTTCCGCTTACAATCTTATTAGGAAGTACACCACACACCACTACTTCCAGTGTAATCCGCCGATACAATGCCCCAATCGTCCGATAACAGCCAAGCACATATTTATAAATCATATACCGCTACATCAAACACAAACAGGGTGAAGATGAGACTACACCCAGTATAGAGGGACCAAAATGCATGATTTCGACTGATGCATCGATCTGCAACCATTTCAAACCGGATTCTATGACCAATTCTAGTTAGTAATTTAGCTTTTCCAGAATTTGCGGGCTGTTTGAGCCAACGCTGTTGCTCATCCACGGGCGTTCACTGTGCTATTCGACGGCTTCAGCCGATTCCTGTTTGCTTCAACAGGGTCAGAACCGGTTTGCCGTCACAGTCGGTGACCGCTTGTACTCACTAGTCAACTCAACCTGGACGAGTAAATCGACTGCACGCTAAATGGAGTAAAGCAGACAGGCGAACGTGAAATAAAGAATCGCAGCACAAAGTCCCTCAAAGTCGTCGCAGCCAGGAACCACTTTATGCTCCTGAACCCGCTCTTAATCCCCCATCTATTTGTGTCTCCAAATCTAGCGTGGCAGTATGAGTCGCCAACGCAAAAATAGAGAGATATTATTTCGATTTTCAAAATATGTTGGATGTGAGTTAGATGACAGTAGGTGAAGCGGGGTACCGACTCGATGACCTCGACCGATGCATCATCTACAATCTCATGCAAGAAGGACGAGCCACAGCTACCTCAATTGCCGAGAATACGAACGTCTCGGGAGCTACGGTGCGAAACCGAATCGAGAAGCTCGAAGACCTCGGCATCATCACGGGCTATCGGGCACATATCGACTTTGAGACGGCCGGGGGCAAACTGCGGAATCTATACCTATGCAATGTCCCTGTCCCAGAACGGGAGGCACTCGCTCACGAGGCGCGGGCAATCCAAGGCGTGATCAACGTTCGATCGCTGATGACTGGTCGTCGAAATCTCCATATCCTCGCGGTCGGTGAGAGCACGAAAGATCTGCAACGGATTTCTCGGAATCTCTCCAAACTCGGTATCGAAATCGAAGACGAGGACCTACTAGAAGAGGAGTTGTTCGACCCTTACGAGCCGTTCAATCCGAACGAGCGGCAACGAACACCGGCGTTAAACGACTTTATCAACCTCACAGGTAACGCCAAAATCCTCACCGTGAGCATCGCCGACAATGCGCCAGTGGCAGGCATGTCGCTGGAAGAAGCCAACCAGACAGAAGTGCTCGACGAAGAGACGCTCATCATCTCCATTGAGCGGGATAACGAGGAGATTATGCCACACGGAGACACCGTAATCCAGCCCGATGACATCGTGACGCTGCTCTCCCGGCATCGCACGGATGCACTGGCGTTTGCACCGTTCCAGACATCGCCCAAGACAGAGACAACTACGTAAGGTGAACACAGATGCTCTCACTCGTTCAGCGACTCCGCCACTGGCTGGCCGCCGAGTCGACACTGTACGAGTGCCGGAACTGTGGCATAACACTGGAAGAACAGCGAGACACCTGCCCGCATTGCGGAGCAGAAGACATCGCTCGCTACGATTTGGACTGAAACAACTATGACCACGAAATTCACCCAGCACATCATCGTCCCGGTCGCCAACGAAGAGGATGCAGAGGCGACGGCAACGCTCCTCGAACCCTACGAGTTCGGGCGAATTACCGTCTTTCACGTCGTCGAAAAAGGTGAGGGAGTACCAGATAAGACGCCGGTCGAGCAATCCGAACAGGTCGCAGCCGCAGCCTTCGAAGCCTTCCGCGAAACGTTCCCGGATGCCGAGACTGAGACAGCCTACCGCCGAGATATTGTGAAGGGCAATCTCGAAGTCGCTGACGCGGTCGATACGAGTGCTATCGCCTTTCGACCGCGTGGCGGCTCCCAACTCATCCAGTGGCTCTCCGGCGATCGGTCACTCCAGCTGATTTCAGAAGCGGACCGGCCGGTCATTTCGATACCAGAGGGAACTAACACATGAGTAGCGGCGACGAGGAACTCGCGAAGGACCTCGGGTTACTCTCGGCACTGACCATCGGCATCGGAACGATGATCGGGGCAGGCATTTTCGTCCTGCCAGGTGTCGCAGCGAGCACTGCCGGTCCTATCGTCGTCGTCTCCTTCGTGATTGGCGGGGTGATAGCGATGGTGAACGCCCTGTCCGTCTCCGAGCTGGGAACGGCGATGCCCAAAGCCGGTGGCGGATACTATTACGTCAATCGCGCGTTGGGCCCGCTATTCGGATCCATCGCAGGGCTCGGCGACTGGATTGGACTCGCATTCGCGTCAGCCTTCTATAGTATCGGCTTTGGACAGTATCTCACTACGTTGCTCCCCATCCCCGGTGTCCTGTTTCTCTCGGATATCCAGATTGGGGCGCTCATCGCCGGCGCTGTCTTTGTCGGGGTCAACTACATCGGAGCCAAGGAAACCGGTGGCGTCCAGACAGTCATCGTACTGATCCTGCTATCCATTCTCGGTATCTTCGCAATCCAGGGGTGGCTGTCGTTCGATACAAGCACGTTACTGAGCGAGGGGGGACTGGCACCGCTTGGCTATGGTGCAATCTTGCCCGGCACGGCGCTGATATTTGTCTCGTTTCTTGGCTACGCGAAAATCGCGACCGTCGCCGAGGAACTCAAAAATCCGGGGCGAAACCTCCCGCTGGCCGTCATCGGAAGCGTCGCCATCGTCACGGTGATTTACGCAATTCTCGTGAGCATCATGCTCGGAGTCGTTCCCTGGCCGGAACTGAGCCAGTCGGCCCCGCTTACACAAGCGGCACGGGTCGCCTTCCCCGGCGGATATGCAGTTATCGCCGTCACGATAGTGACACTCGGTGCGCTGTTGGCGACAGCTTCGAGCGCGAACGCGTCCATCCTCGCTTCGGCGAGAATCAACTTCGCGATGGGCCGTGACCGAATCGTCACAAACTGGCTTAACGAAATCCACCCATCGTACGCGACTCCCTACCGGTCGATACTGGTCACCGGCGCGATGATCATCGTTTTCATCGCGCTACTGGGCCAAGAAATTGAGGTGCTGGCCAAGGCTGCGAGCGTCCTCCACCTCGTCGTCTATGCGCTCATGAACGCCGCACTCATTGTGTTCCGGGAAACCGATCCCGAATACGACCCCGAGTTCACCGTTCCGCTGTATCCGATAACGCCCATCGTCGGGATGATTCTCTCTGTTGGATTGCTGGCGTTCGTGGGCCAGCAGGAACTTCTCCTGTCTGGAGTCTTCGTCGTCGGAAGTGTCATCTGGTATTTCGCGTATGCTCGGAAGCAGGCCGACGGACAAGGGCACCTCAGCCGGCACATCTTGAATCGCGAAGAGGAGCTACCGGATTCGGTCGTCGGCGCAGCGGAGACCGTGGCACCGGACGGGGCGGCACCGGAGGCAGATGGGCCGACGACGATGGTCGCGCTATCAAACCCCCGGACGGAACGCTCGCTGGTCGGACTGGCAGCAGCCCTTGCAAAGCACGACGGCGGGAGACTCCTCGCGACGCACGTCATCCAAGTGCCAGACCAGACTTCTCTTGCGGCTGCCGCCAACCGGCGTAACGAGCTCTCGGAAGTCTCCGAGAAGTTGCTGCGAGACGCCCGAGCTGATGCCGAAGAACTCGGCGTGCCAATCGAGACACGAACAATTCTCTCACACGAAGGCCTTGACGAGGTATTCGACGCAGCGGAGACCCACGACGTAGACAGACTTATTATGGGCCATCAAGGGACACAGTTGGCTGGAAGCCGTGCCGAAGGGACGCTTGATGAGCTCCGCAACAATCTACCCTGTGACGTGCTCGTACTCAACGCACAGGAGTTCGACCCGAGTCGGGTTCTGCTGCCCACCGCTGGAGGGGACTCCTCGGACCTTTCCGCCGAAGTCGCACGAGCACTGCAGGAGACGGCCGACGCACAGGTATCGGTCCTGCACGTCGCGGACGACGAAACCGTCGGTCGGGAGTTCCTCGAAGAATGGGTCGCCGAACATGACCTCCTGGATGCCGAATTGCTGGTCGAAACTGGTGATGTGGAGACCGCGATCGGAAATGCAGCAGCCGATCGATCACTCGTCGTTGTGGGTGCGACGGAACGAGGCCTTCTCTCACGAGTTATCGGGGGTACGTTGACACTCTCGGTGCTCGACGGGATGGAAACGGCCGTCTTACTCGCTGAGCGCCCCCATTCGCGGTCGCTTCGAGAGCGACTGTTGGGGCGATAGGGGCAATCAGTTATCGTCACCGTTCGAACGCTCGATTTCCAATCAGAGATGCCTTGAGAGTGCCAGTCCCAACTACTGTCCGATATAGTAAGTCCAGGGGTTGGTAGTTTGGGTTTCTACAAACTAGCCGATGTGTGATATTTATTATAATTGACAACCATTGTTACAGCTCGAGAGAGATAGTGAGTCGTCGAAAACAGCCAGCTGGGACCACATAAATAGTCCACTCATAGAAATTCATCCTTTTATCTTTAATTTCTGTACGCTACGAATATGATGATTGACTGGGCAGACGTGCTGTTTCGAGCGAATACACGAGACTCCCGACAAATCACATGATGCTGGCAACAATAAACAGCGCACTGAGCACCGAGGCCGTATCGACAAATACCCAGAACAGTGGCACGGCAACCGACAGTCCAACCGTTAACATCAGTCGATGCGAAACTATTCTTTGCAAAACGCACCGACCGTCCGACGGAACCTTCTCGACAGACTGGACGCCCGCCAATCATCTGTCGAACTCGTCGTGTTCGACCTTCGGTCGTCACCGACGGTCGATGTGACAGCTGCCGACACGCTCCTCACCATCGCTGGCAATCTCGCACAGCGCGGGATTGACATTCGTTTCGCCGAAGCGGACGGTGCCGTCCACGACGTTCTCAACGAGGTACAGCCGGATCATTCGCTCGGGCAGACGACACTCAACGAACGAGTTATCACGGTCATCGAGGAGTGGCGAGACGAGACTGCAGCGGGGGTCGACGAATGACCGTTTCATAGAGTCGTCTCGTTCGCAGTATTCATTTCCCGAATTAACGAATTCATGCGAAAATTCTCTGTTCCACCCCACGATTTCATCCATTTGAACTAATATCGAGAGCGTGGTAGCCGTGGTGGTGGTTCTCCTCCAATCGTCCACGTTCGTTTTGGAACTCGGACTCCTGTTGACCGTCCTCGCGTGGGGTGGCCTCCTGGTCGTCGTCCTCCACGGCCGGTACGTCGTTGAGCAAATCGCTTCGGGAACGTACCAGAACGCCCCGGCTGACGAGGCCGAGAAATCAGAGCAGCATGAGCGATAGCGACTCACCGCTCGGCGGACTTGACGTTTCGGCGGACGGCGCGGACTTCGCCCGCGAACTTTCGCTGTTCGACATCATCGTCATCGGTATCGGCGCGATGATCGGGGGGAGCATTTTCGTCCTCACGGGACTCGCGGCAGGCGAGTCCGGGCCAGCACTCATCTTGGCGTTTGCGCTCAACGGATTCATCACCATCTTCACTGGAATGGTGTACGCGGAACTCGGCAGCGCATTCCCGGAACCTGGCGGTGGTTATCTCTGGGTCAGGGAAGCACTTGGTCGGTCACAGGCGTTCATCTCGGGATGGATGAGTTGGTTCGCCCACGCCGTCGCCGGGTCGCTGTACATCCTCAGCTTCGGGTCGTTCGTCACGCTCATCCTCACCGAATTCTTCCAAGCACCGACCTTCGGACTTTCGCTGGTCGATCTCCAGAAACTGTTTGCCGTCGCGGCAGCGGCCGTCTTCACCTACATCAACTATCGCGGTGCGAAGGAAACGAGTCGCGCCGAGAATGTCGTCACAATACTCCAATTGTTCATCCTCGGTGTGTTCATCGTCGCCGGTCTCTGGACGATTGCCGGGCAGTCGAACACGACCGTTCGCTTCGAACCGTTCTTTCCGAACGGCGTCGGCGGCGTTTTTCTCGCCATGGGCCTGACGTTCATCGCGTTCGAAGGCTACGAAATCATCGTCCAATCCGGCCGCGAAGTCGTCAATCCTCGCGAAAACATTCCGAAAGCAGTCTTCTACTCGATGTTCATCGTCGTCACCATCTACATCCTTGTGGGAATCGTCCTCCTCGGTGCCGTCGATGTGACACCGGCGCTCCTCGAAACGGCCCGCCAGACCGACAGCATCGGCGGAAGCACGATTGCAGATCTCCCAGCGAACCCGGCACTTTGGCAAGTCCTTGGCCATCTTGGCGAGTTCGGTCTCGCACAGGCCGCCGGACAACTCCTCCCGTACGGGACGCTCGTTATCTTGCTCACGGGCATCCTCTCGGCGCTGGCCGCGCTCAATGCGACGACGTTTTCGAGTTCGCGGGTCGGCTACGCGCTCGGCAACGACCGCGTGTTTCCCGACCCATTCAGTCGTATTCACCCTGACCATCAGACGCCTCATATTTCAGTGCTCCTCAGTGGCACCCTCATCGCGGTGATGGCCGTCTCGCTTCCGTTGGCACAGGTCGCCGCCGCGACCGACCTCATGTTTCTCCTGCTGTTCCTCCAGGTGAACTACTCGATGATTCGACTTCGACGCGAGTACGGCGATGTCCTTGAATATGGGTACATCTCGCCCTTCTTCCCCTACATTCCTATCGTCGGCATCCTGACAAAGCTCTTTCTCGCTGTCTACTTTTTCAACTACAGTCCCCTCGCGTGGTACATCGCGATAGGGTGGATTCTCGTCGGCTTCGGCGTGTTCTTCGCGTACTCCCGTGGACGAATCCGCCGCACCGAAATTCGACGTGAGACCAGAGTCGTCTCCGAGGAACGCCGCCCAACCGAACGACCCTATCAGGTTCTCGTTCCTATTGCGAACCCCGAGAGCGCGAGACCACTGGTCGAACTGGCAAGCGCGATTGCACGCCGCAACGACGGCGAAGTGCTCCTGACGAGCGTCGTGACGATTCCAGTCCAAACCCCGTTGGAAGACGGCTTGCAGTTCGTTTCCGACGAACCACAGATGCTTGAAGAGGCGATGCAGTACGCGCCCGATGATGTACCCATTCATCGGACAGTAACACTTGGACGGGGAGTCGGACGGAGCATCACAAATATCGCGTACCAGCGGGATAGCGAACTCATCCTGCTCGGCTGGCGTGGTCGTCGAAGACAGTCTTCGGAGTTCGTCCTCGGGTCAACCATCGACACCGTGGTCGAAAATCCACCATGTGACCTCGCGGTCGCAAAACTCACAGCGGCAAGGGAGCCACGGCAAATACTGGTTCCGATTACGAGGAGTTCTCACGCCGCCTTTGCCGCCGAAATCGCAACGTCGTTCGCGCAGTATTGGGATGCCAATGTGACGCTATTGCACGTGTCCGAACCGGATTCGAACAACTTCGAGACGACAATGGCCACCCTACGGGAAACGGTTTCGGACGAGGAGGTTGCCGTTTCAACTGCCTCGGTAGCGGGCACTGATGTAACCGACGCGATCCTGTCCTATGCCGGTGAAAAGGAGGTCGATACCATCGTTTTGGGGGCGGCGAGAGAGGGAATACTGCGACGGGTTCTCTTCGGGGACATCCCCGAACGAGTCGGTGAAGCGTTCGATGGGCGTGTTGTGATGGTGAAAAAACATTCACCGCTTCGGTCGGTGTTCCGACAGTGGGTCAGGAAGTGGCTTGGGCGTCGAATAGAGAAATAGCTGATTACACGGAACCACCAATTAGACAATACGCAAAACGGCCCCGGTTATCAAGTTATAGCCAACTAAACAGAAACGTAATACTCGGCGGGAGAAGGAACCGTAATGCGGCCGCTCCAGATCCAAGCCCAATATAGCTCGTTAGGACGACAAACTGTGACCGTTCATCTTCGAATCCGGTGAGAAAATGATACAGAATGAGCGACGCTGTCGCTTGCACGACGAACAGGGATACGAGCGTGCCTGTCAGAACAAATCCAGGGAGCCAATCATCGAGAGGAAATCTGACGGTGCCCATCGGTTCTCGAATACTGTAAGAATCCACCTAATGACGATGTATCCAACAAAGGGAACGGAACTAATGAGCATTCCACGGGTTCCGCAGATAGCCGACCGCCATAGCCAGCGCTCAAGAAGTCCAGCCATACGGGCTTGCTTCGAACGCGGAGGATCCTCAGTGGACATTTGTGGGATGTGGTTTACTTCTGAAATCCCTGATACAGCGTGTATGCGACGAACACAGCGATATACGCGACCGCAAGGGCCTCAGTGAAGAGCGAGCGTTCGACCACAACGATCACTCCAATAACGAGTGGCCCCACGAGCAGGAGCGAGTCGAAGACTCGATTATCCGCCCCCGCCTCGAACACATAGGAGATAACCGGAATGTCTTGTACTTTCATCGATAGAGCCCTCCACGCTGGAAGATCGTTCGGAGCATCACGAGGACTGGAATGATTTCGAGCCGCCCGATCCACATGTGGAAGAGGAACGCGATCTTCCCGACCGTAGGCAGTGATTCAGGACCCGTAATCCCCGACGAGAGGCCCACGTTCCCCTGTGCGCTGGCAACCTCGAAGACGACATTGGCGAGCGAATACTCCCCGGATGGAAGCGTGAGCAGCAACACGAAGGTGCCGATAACCAGGAACGTAGTCCAGAGGACAACAATGATGGCCGCCTCCATGAATTCACGGCTCGCTTCTTCCTCATTCAGTCGCCGGCCGTTAATTTTCAGTCGGCGGACTGCGGTCTCAGGGTAGAAGACATCCGCGATTTGATACCGGATTCCCTTCGCGAGCGTCAGTCCACGTATGAGTTTGATACCGCCCGCGGTTGACCCAGCGGCACCACCGACGAACATCCCGAACGTGACCGTGAGCTGGGCGTACGACGGCCACCGACCGAGTGCGATGTTTGTCGTATCGACGGCCGTCTGGAACCCAGTACAGGTGGCAGCCGAGACGAACTGGAACAGGCCATAGCGAAGGGCAGCGAAGGGTGTTTCATAGGGACCAGCGTAGTACAGGAAACTCCACAGCAACGCCGACCCAATGCCCATATAGCCGAACACCCACCGCGTCTGGAGATCCGAGTAGAAGTTCCGGAGATCCCCTTGGAGGATGAGGTAATGCACCGGAAATGCGATGCTACCCAGCAGCATAACCGGAATCAACACGAAATCGATCAGAGCGCTATCGTAGGTCGCAATCGAGTTATCCGTAATCGAGAATCCGCCGGTTGCGAGGCCGGTCATCCCGTGATTGATCGCCCCCCAAATCGGCATTCCCGCCAGCCACAACGCGAGGATAGAAAGGAATGTGAACAGGATGAAAATCCACCAGATCGTTCTGACAGTCGAGACAATGCTCGGGTGAATCTTCTCCGAGCGTGCCTCACTTTCGTAGAGCGTCAGCGACCCGCTGCCAGGTCGTGAGAGAATCGCCGTCGTCAAGACGATCACCCCGACCCCGCCGACCCATTCGGTGAACGTTCGCCACCACTGGAGTGTTCGGGGAAGTACCTCCTCGTTGTCGGTCATCGTGAGTCCCGTGCCGGTAAAGCCACTCATACTCTCGAAGACACCATTGAGTGGCTCGGTAAACGCTGCGAGTGTCGCCGTCTGAGCAGGCGTTGTGAATCCCGGCACGCCGAGCTGGACACTCCACGCGATCAAGAGAAACGGCAACGAGCCGAAGATGCCGACGGAAAACCATCCCGACGCGGCGACGATCATCCCGTGGAACCGGCCCGGGGCTTCCGCGTCCCTAAATCGTCGATAGAGCAACCAGCCAATCCCCAACGGAATGACTGCAGAGACCAGCAGTGCTGGGAGCGCATAGTACTCTCCCCAGAGGATAGGCACGACGAGCGAGACGAGCATCAGCCCGCCGAGCGCCTCCAAGATGCGACCGATATCTCGGCCGACAGTTGCAACGGATCCGTTCATGCGTCTCCCATGCTCGTGAGCAGAGCTGCCGAGATTGTCCTGAAACTCAACATTGGTAGCCTACTAGATGTGGTCTTCATAATGCCCAAAGATGTCCGTAATGTCTGGATCAGCGCCGACACCAGAGTACACTGTCAGCAGATCACCGTTCTTGATTATCGTATTCCCACGGGGAGTAATTGGATGGTCGCGTCCTTCACGTTCGATTGCAACAACAAGCATCTCGTCAGTGATCAGTCCTGCCTGTGTGGCTTCTTGGAGTGTTTTCTCTGCAATAGGTGCCTCCTCGGTGACTGTGATTTCGAAAACCTCTGCATCCTCACCAATGCGCATATAGTCAACAATTGCTGGCCGTGCCACGGCCCGATACAGGTAATCGGCAATCAACTGTTGAGGGTTTTCCATCGTGTTGACACCAATCTGCTCGAAAAGCTCCATATGCTCTGGGTTGTGAACGACCGAGAGAATCGCAGGAATTTCGAATTCCTTTGCAAGAAGGCATGTCATCACATTCGTTGCGTCCTGATCTGTCGTCGAAATGAGCGCATCGGCTTGTTCGGCACCGGCATCCTCTAACGTGTCTTTCGTTGTAGCGTCGGCGTTCAATACCAGGCAGTCAAACCGGTCAGCGGCTCGGTTTGCGCGTTTTTCATCACGCTCGATCACGACGACATCGTTGCCAGACCGCGTCGCAATATCTATAAGCGGTGTCCCAATATCGCCAGCGCCAATGATGATAATGTACATAATGATTACACCTCCAATCTCCACATGAACGCTTCACGAACCGACATTCGAGATTCCTCCGGTCCGCGGGCCATTACAACGGTTTGATGTCCACCTTCGCCATGCGCGTCGCTACGTGTATGCATATTCAAATTAACTCTCCGATCATTCGTTTTCAGTCTCTTCTGGAAGCGCAATGACCGGCCGGTCCGCGTCTGTGGCCAGCTTGAGCGCCGTATCACCGGACAAAAACTGAACGAGACGATTCCCACGGCGAGGACGAAACGCGATAGCACTGGCATCCACATCCGCTGCGACGTCGAGGATCGCAGCAACGACGTTTCTACGGTATACAGTTTCGGTGTCAATCTCCGGGATGAATCCACGAAACGCACCAAATGCCTCCGAAGCTCGTTGTTCAGCCTGTTCGAGAGGGATTTTATCAGGGACTCCTTCTCCTTTCTCGATTACGTGGACGACGGTTACACGGCCGTATTCACAGTTATCGAGTATTCGCGCCGTTTCACGTGCATCCTCTTCGTCCACAACCGGGACGACGAGATGCTTCATAAGTGCGTCTGGCATGTCTTACTCCTCCGTCTCAGACTGGTGAACATTCTCACTGCCACAATGGGGGCAAACTGTCGCATTTTTATCGAGGTGGCCCCCGCAGGAATCACAGCGAATTTGCTCCGAATTATGGACGTCTCCGAGATATGCCCAGTGCAGTGATTCTGTGCCATCCAGCTGCGGTTCCCGATGGACGTGATACAGTGAGACGATATCCGTGTTAGCGCCGGAACCATCCGGATCCGGCGGATGCTTACGCACGAGTGCGTACGCATCGTGGTTCTTGATCTGGAGGACTTCCCCAGCTGCGGTCGCTTCGATTTCCTCTTCGATTGGGGTACGAAGCGCGTCAATACGGCGCTCGACGTACGAGAGAACGGCTTTCAGCTCAGGAAGTTCTAACGAATCAATCCGTTGAATCAGCGCCTTGGGGAGAGTATCCTGTACCTCTGGTTCATCATTTGGGTCACTCATATTCACATCACCATCGTTTCGGAAGCATAGCGATCGTCCGGCTCACGAAGCGAACCAGATGAAACCCGCCATGAATACAGTTCAAACAGATTCACGATGACAGAAGCACACTGGCGGACGGGTGCGCTCTCCGGTCTAATTCGTGAGCCCGTCCCAATTGACGGTGCAGTGAGCGTGAACAGTACGGCCATATAGGTAGGATATTACGAAAAGATAAATATCCACCGTTTTTACGAACGATTCAATAATTAGAAGATGATATGTCTTCTAATCGTTTGTACCGCGTGTTAAGAACTCTACTGCGGATATGACGAGGATTCCGGCGGTCAAAATCTTGCTAAGATTGGAGAAGAGACTAGAAATCAATCAGACGACTAGTGATAACTTAAAAGGCGATACGGAGTCAATCTGTTACTATAAATATGTCCCTTCAGATCGATACCATCGACGAACGAATCCTGTATTATCTGTCACAAGAAGCCCGTCATACGTCTGCTCCCGATATCGCGGAGAAAGTCGACGTCTCAGCACCGACCGTGCGGAATCGAATTCGCCGACTTGAAGAAGCGGGCGTAATCCGAGGATATCATACTGATATTGATTATCAGAAGGTTGGCGGACGGCTCACGAACCATTACGTCTGCAGTACGGGGTCTCGTGACCGAGAGGAAATGGCCCAACGTGTCCTCGATGTTCCTGGCGTGATAAACGTTCGAGAGATCATGTCCGGCAAAGGTGATCTCCGGATTACGGTCGTTGGGTCGGACACCGACGATCTCACACGAATCGCACAGGGAATTACGTCACTCGGTATCGAGATCGACGACGAGGATCTGATCCATCGGGAGTATTTTCGTCCCTACGCCTCATTCGCCCCCCGTGATGAAGAATTGGCTTCACCGGTTACTGGTGTTGCGGGACTTGCTGGCGACGCCGATGTCGTTGAAGTTATTGTTAGAGAAAAAGCGCCAATCGCTGGGAAAACGCTCCAAGAAGCAAACGAGGAGGGGCTTGTACCCTCCGACGTACTGGTCGTCCGAATTAACCGCGAAGAGGGAACTATTACGCCAACGGGAGAGACGCTCATCAAAGAGGACGATTTTGTCACGGTTCATTCGCGATCTGGCGTTACTGAAGAGACGCTTGAAGTGTTTACTGGAGACTAACCGAATGAGTGAGTAAGGAATAATGTATCTTGTCACGTTTCGCCTTGATCCGGGAGAGTACGATGAGGAGTTTCACAAATTGAACGACGCGATACAAGCGACTGCCGAAGACACAGACGGGTATCTCGGTAAACGCACGTGGAACGCCCAAGAGAGTGAGGAGGTTCTCGTCATCTACTACTGGAAGTCACTGGATGCACTGGGGTCATTTGGAGCGGATTCGGACCACAAGCAGGCAAAACAGCGGTGGACTGAGTGGTACGACGCGTACGAAGTTACTGTTACAGAAGTTGTTGAGGCGTATGGGAGTGGGTTTGGTGCTGATGCTGACCCACCCGCGTAGCCCATTGAGGCGCTCCCAGACTCGACAAATGACGACCAAACGGATCGGGAGACTGGAGATGAACGACTGGTTCGTTTTCCTCGTGTTGATTAGTTAGCGGGAGACTCAGTCGAGGCCGTTGTTCGGATGGTCGTCTGATAAGAAGATCTGGTTGAAAGCGTATTCGATACGTCCTTACTTTCTGACTATCACTCCACTATGCATTGAAGCTGTTAGTCTCGTCTACTGTATCGGTCGCAAGAACCCTCAATGAGAACAACGAGCAAATCGCAGACTCCTAACTGATAACGAATCGGCAGACCCGCACGGCTCCTAGACCGATAGCTGGCCTATACAGAGACGCCCTCGAACACACGAACGCGGCCCTATTCAACAAGTCATCACGGGAATGTTGAGTCACACCCGTGACCGTGCCATCCTCAAGTAGATCGAACTCGTGATACCGCATCTCGTTCAGCCCATCTGCTGTGGCCATGTCCATTGCCACGATCTTAACTTTCTCCTGCTTCTGGCTCACTCGACGTTCTTTCTTCACCACGTCCGACCCACCGAGTTCGACGAGCGCGTCCCACACGCGAGTGATCGTCGTCCCGTGCGGTTTCTCGCCATCGATGGCAGTGGTTGCTTCCTTCAAATCTGCCCGCGTCCAGAAGATGCCCGAGCCGTATTTCCGGCTTGTAGTGAACTCGTCCCATCGCCGGGCGGCCGTCACCGCACGCCACGAGTTCTTTTTGTTCTTTTCGTCCACGAGCCGCTTTTTCACTTGATACGGCGAGCAGTTTGCGTACAGATCCAGCGGGGACGTAGCCGGATCGACGTCACCCGGCAGGCCAGCGGTGTTCGACGATTCGCCATCGTCTTCGAGCTCAGCTTCGAGTTGGTTCGCCTTCGCCGTAGCCGCTTTTGAAATCTCCCGCTACGATTGTTGCCGTCGCTCGGCGATGATTTCGACGAGTCGCTCGGGTTCTTCTACGGCGAGTGTGAGAACAGCGTCGTGGATTTCACGTTTCTCTTCATCTCGGATGCCTTGCCGCCGGAGTTCGGGGACAACAGTAATCCCAATAGCATCTTCCAACTCGTCCCACGTCTCACCGCGAGCGTACAAGGGACGCTGACGAACTTCCGAATATTCGAAAGACGGGCCAGATATCGTGGTTGATTCGTCTGGAGATGATTCCGGTAACTGCGTAGACTGGGTTGAAGTTGTCTCCGACGATTGAGCAGGCTCCTCCAGCGGATTTGATGCGGATTCGGTCGATGTTTCGGAGGTTTCCTGACCTGAGTCGTCGTTTTCGACTTCGCTCAAGTCGTCGAATGGGTTCGCGTCAGTCATCGATCGACACCACCGTTCACGACTATCGACGCTAGTTCCTCGAAGTTCTCGATTTGGCTATTTTCGGGGTCGTAATCCAGCAGTGGTTGCTGTTCTTTCAGTGATTTAGAGAGGGAGGCACTGTATCGAATGCCGGGCTTCGGTGGTTGCATTTCACCGTTGTCAATCGCATCGAACTGCTCGGATGTGATTCGCGCAAAGTTTGGGATTTTCCCCTGCGTTGCGTCGGCAGTGTTCAGGTTCTCAATCAACTCGCGGTCTTCAGTTTGTTGGTCGATTCGCTCACGAAGTTTGTTCGGGATGAGCGCGAGAACGTCGATGTCGATGTACTCTTGGGAAGGAGTGATAAGTCGCTCCATCGTTCGCTTGTAGCCACCGATGGAACTGGAGCCGGGTTCGAGTGGAATCATCACGTTCCCCGACGCGACCAGCGCGTTGTTGTTGAGCATTCCGGGGTAGGCCGGGCAGTCGAACACGATGTAGTCGTATCGGTCTCCGAGCAGTGGGTCGACGATTTTCGTTTTAACCCGTGCGGAGCCCTGAAGTGCGCCTGCGAGGTCTTTCTCGGCATCTTCGAGCGTGTTCGAGGACGGGAGGAGGTCAAATCCGAACTCGGTTTCTTGAATCAGGTCAGTAGTAGTCGCACTCCCTTGGTCGAGAATGACATCGCCGAGATTCGTGTCGCCTCTATAGGCCTCACCAAATCCGAGACCGTTGGTGGCGTGGCCATTCGGGTCGAGGTCTGCGAACAGCACACGACCGCATTCGGTGAGTTGTCGTGCGAGGTTCATCGAAATCGTTGATTTGCCGACGCCACCTTTCAAGATGACCACGCTCACGGCACGCGGGTTGTCTACGTTGGATGTCATTGTGGACTCAGCCGCCGAACCACGGAGTTCCAATAGTCACCTAGTTTGGAATAGGTACCTATTGCATCGTATCTACTCGCCTCGACGGTTGAGAGAGCCATCCCACTGAGAGAACAAAAAGATATCCAAAGTAGGTAGTCAAGTTACAATAGGTGGCTTAGCTATCTTAAGCACACTACCTAAGTCACCTATTGTAGAAAACTCAGGTGACTGGGTTGTGAACTAGAGAATAAGTTCGAGAACTATCTAATCGACTGTAGGTAGCGTGTCTGAAGTAGAAGAGGTAGTTGAAGTAGTAAGAATAGGTAAGGTAGGAAAGGTAGTTGAGTTACCTATTGTAACTGCCAAAGATAATCCAGCCCCAAATTACTCGACAGTTAAAACGGAAAGTGAGACGTTGAGAACAAATTTTCAAGAACAATAGGTAGCTGAGTTAGAAAAGCTGCGTTAGTTCCCAGTTGGTGCTATCGCTACTATTAGAGTCTCATATGAGGGTGCTTGACCATTTTTCCAGCTCTCGGAGCAGAGCTCTTCGTTACACACGTCCTCCCTCAGTCAATCTGCTGTCTGTATCGGAATTTTACTAACTGCGATGTGATTGCTGGCGTAGCGTTTTGCCTACTCATTGGAATTGACTGGCCCTTTGTATTTAGAACGGATTTTGTCCCCTTCACGCCATTGCCAGTAGTAGCGGTTGTCGTTGATTTCTTTCACAGTAATTGTTGCCTTTGAGGGAACGTCGTCCGGTAAGTCGTCTGGTCGTTCCTCGTGGTTCTCATCGTCGTCCCGTTCGGACAGTCTTGCTTCGCGTTCTCGATATTCGGCGAGTTCCTCAGCATATCGGGCGGTATGACGGAGCAGTACCGGTGATTGGTCGGCAAGTCGTTCGACGAGGCCGTCGTCGAGTTCCCGAGGAGGTGTTGGTGAGTACGACATCGGATGTTGACCTATTAACCAACAAACAGGGATGTGATTAGTGCTGTTGGTTAAGTCAGATTCCAACTATCACGGGTTTTTAGACGACAATTTCGAAAAAAGAGGGAATTCGGTGGCTGTTGGGCGGCTCGTTCACATTGCGGTAAACTCCTCACCGGAGTCGGGGAGATATTCGACGATGCTTTGGTGCGCACCGAATTCACCGATAATAGTCTGGAGGGCGTCTACGACGGTCGCAATATCGCGGTTGATCTCGTGTTCGCGGTACGTGCCACCATCTTGGCCACGGTGCTCCATGTGAGAGAGAGTGAGATTGAGAATCTCGAAATCAGAGAGGAAGCTCCGCATCCGACGAGCCGTACGTGGGTCTCGACCTTGGAACTCACACAGTTTTTTGTAGCGCTGGTAAACGACGCGTGAACGAGCAGGGGTGGCGTTCTCGGCGGCGAGCGTCGTCAGGGCGTAGAGCGTGAGTTGCTCGTGTTCCGTGAGGTCACGCATGATGTCCATGCTTTGCTGTGCTTCGAGTTTCTCTTGGGCACGCTCGACGTGGTCGGTCGTGACGGTCTCGGCGTTCTCCGTTCGAGCGAGATCACCGGCTTTCCGAAGGAGCGTGATTGCTCTTCGAGCGTCACCTCCATCCTGCCGACCGAGTGCGGCGCAGAGCGGAATCACGCCGTCTGCAAGTGCATTTTCGTGGAACGCGATTTCGGCTCGCTGTTCGAGAACCTTCTGGAGTTCTTCCGTGCCGTACGGTGGAAACGAAATCTCGGTTTCACAGAGTGACGACTGAACCTTCGCGTCGAGTTGCTCCCGGAACGTCGAGTCGTTGCTGATGCCGATGAGACCAAGCTGAATGTTGTCGATGTAGCCGTTGTTGTCTGCGCGCGTGATTTGGTAGAGAAATGTGTCGTCCGTAATGTGGTCGATTTCGTCGAGGACGATGATAACGGTGCCAGAGAGTTTGTTGAGTTCGTTCCAAAGGAGACGATAGACTTTCGACTGCGGATGGCCGGTTTCGGCGATGTGATGCTCGGGTTCTCGAAGATTGTTTATCAGGCTGATCGCAGCCTGATAGCTCGTGCTGAGGCCGTCACAGTTGACGGTAACGAGTGAGATATCGACCTCGAAGTGTTCCGCGGAATCTTGTAGTTCGTTAAGCAGGAAGTTCGTCACCGCGGTCTTCCCGACGCCAGTTTTGCCATAGATGAAGATGTTGTCGGGATATTCCCCGTTGATGATTGGCTGTAGAGCGGCCTCGTACTCTTCGATTTCGTTGTCTCGTCCGACGATGTCGTTCGGTACGTACTCTACTTTGAGTGTGTTCCGTCGTTTATAAAGCGTATCATCCGGTTGAAACCGTGGACTCATGATACAATTGAATGAGCGATTATGCCAGATAATAGTTTCGACCGGCGTTTCCAGTATTTCCAGTATAACCACCCGAGGGTGTATATTCCGCTATCCCATGTAGCCCCCATCGTTTCCACTAAATGGATTCTCTCGAAATCAGTGTTGAACGGGTGTAGCGAGAGGCACACTACATTCATGCTGATACTCGTACCCCGTCACTTCCAGTAAAGACTCGAACCTATGACGGCAGAGAGTCACCCCACCATTTCCAGTATATCGGCATTGACATCCTCCCCGCGCTAAAGCGCGAGGATTCCTCCGTTTGGGGTTCGGCTACCGACCCACGGAGGCAACTTGCGGGTTCGTGCGCACTTCTTTGGGACTTTCATGAGGGTGTGGTTTCCCCGACCAATCGTGGTCGTCCCACTCGAATCGCACGGGCCGTGCCATCGACCTGATTTTGCAATCGCTGTTTTCTTGAAGGAACGTCTCTGACGCTGTGAGGTCGGCGTGCCCCTCGAATCCACACGGACACGTCAGCGAATCCTCGTGGCGAACCGTCTCCTCGTGGTCGCCACACTCGGGACACGTCTGACTCGTCCACGCTTCCGACTCGGCTTCGAGGCTGATACCGTACTGCTCACAGACACAGGCGAGACGGTGGATGAAATTCTTGAACGCCCAGAAGTTGTGCGTCTTCTCGTTCACCCTGACCGACCAGTGCGTTTCCAGCACGTCAGTCAAGTCGCCCACATACACCGTCGCCACACCCTCGTCGTACAGCCGTTCAACGAGGTCGCGCACCAGCGCGTTCTGTGCGTGGTCACGACGCTTTGTCCGCTGTCGGTACAGCCGTCGAATCCGCTTAGAACTGTAGCGTTCCTCTTGGAGTCTCGACTGTAGGCGGGCGATTTCGTCAGTCGTCTCACGGAACCGTCCGAACAACTCCCGACCGTCGAAGAGGTACTGGTTCCCAGTAGTCGTGGAACAAGCGACGAGATTGTTTGCGCCAACGTCGAGGGCGGCTTCGTGAGATGCCAGTGGTGAATCCAGTCGAGAATCAGGTACGGTGACTGGTTGAAAAGCCCTGAACGTGTCGCTAACTTCGTCGTATTCAAGTTCCAGACGACCCTGTTTGCCGTCCCACTTCGGGTTGCCTCGGACTTCGAGGCGGAGTCGTTCGTGGTAGCCGAGTCCGTATTCGTCTTTCAGTTCTTGTCCGACAGGAATTTTAAGACGCGACCGCTTGCCCCACTGAATCGTATACTGGTTGTTGCGGATGTAGGTACGGAGTTCGCGTCCGTCTTCCTCGTTGCCCCAGTACGACGGTGGGTTTGCATACTCGCCTTTCTCCTTGAGGGCGAAGAACGACCGCCACGCTTCGCTGTTCTTGCGCGTGACCTGTTGAACAGTCGCACTTCCGACGACACCGTTGTACTGTCCACGGTATTCAGAAGTGTCCCACACGTCGCCGTCACCGAAGTAGTTCTGACGACGTTCGTAGGTCAGTTCGTTCCACAGGGAGGCGGAGGCATCGAGTAGACGTAGGATGCACTCTTTGTCGTTTTCGGTCTGTGGCACGACCTCGAAGGTGTTGACGCGCTTCATTTGTCGTCGCCCTCCTGTTCAGCGATATAGCGTTCGACAGCGCCCTTCGAGGCGCTTCCCGCAAATTCGTGCTGTGTTGGAACGCGTAGTGTGGACCAAAGGGTTCCAGTATTTCCAGTAAACGCGGGTTTATAAACTCGACACACCCCATCGTTTCCAGTAAAGACCCGAAACAAGAGAATCAGTAGAAGGCGGTGAGTCGCCTTTTCTCGACACCCTCCCCCCATCATTTCCAGTAAAGATACGGAAAAACATGGCGTCGGTCTAGAATCAGTCTTATTTAGTAGAAACCTTTATTACTGTATTTCATTTACTAGTACGTAGCATCAAGAAGCAATAAATTACTAGAAGAGATATTCTAGTGAAATTTTCTTGGCAATTGCCCCCCAACACGTTCTTTTACCGTATTACTGGAAATGATGGGGGGAGGGTGTAGTGTCGTCGCCGCTATCGTGTCTCTTGTCATTTGATTAGTGGAAATGGTGGGGTCTGACACTCGTCCGATGAAGCGAGCATAGCACTACAGCCTTAATTAACAGAACATGATTTGGTCTCTCTTGTTGGTTAACATTCCTGCACGCTACATCTTCAGCCTAAGTGTTCAATTCGGAACCTTCTCCCGCCTCTCGTCAAGAGGATTGATTACCTTGCCCGCTGTAGCGTCTTGCGACCCTTCTTCTTCCAAGCCGCGAGGTAGAACGCTGACTTATTCGTGTCTAACCCGAAGTATTGGCCAACGACGAACACGACCGCTTCGGTCTCGATTTCGCGTTTTGCTCGCTCGCCATCGTTATCGACATGGAAATGGAGGAGTGCTTACTCGTGAATCAGCGTCACCACGAGTAAGCGTTCGTGCCATCTGTCTTTGATGGTCACTGAGCGTTATCTGTCGTGGGATTAACCGCTGGAAGCTCTTTTGCTGGTGCAACCGCGAGAGGAGTACGGAAGTTCCCTCCGAGTTGCTCCAGTGGATTTCTTCTCTGGTGTGCTTTCGGGGATTGTTGTATGACGTACTCGAAGAGGCGTGATTAGCATATTATACTAACTAACGCACGTTCGCTCTCAGATCTGCTCTTTTCGAATCATTACTATATCTGCCGCCACTCGTTTGGATCCTTCTGCTGCAATCACGAGCAGATTTGGTGCTGGTGTGCAGGGCGCTCGATCACCAACATGGAATCCTGCATCTGCAGCACCCGGCAGTTGGACTTGATAACCATTCCTCGCTATTTGGAATGAAGCGTTTGCAACGCGGTGGATCGAGACGGTGTCGAGTGCGGCTGACGTTGCGAGTTCGACGATATTCTCGTCTGTGATTCGATCGATGTCGACCACAAGAAGGAGACCGTCAAATGCGAATACGCGGGTACTGGCAAGACGGGTGGTTTCCTCGTCAATCTCTTCGACGAGTCCAGCGGCTCGGGCAGGCTTTGTGACCTGGAGAGCCAAGCCATCGCCGGATCGTTTGATTGTGTTGGGCATTGGTGATTAGTATAGTATACTAACCTAAGAAGATTCGTCTTGATAATGCGCTCTCGACTCGACGTTGTTGGTGAGAAGCGTTAGGGCCGTGAATCCCCTTTCGTGTCTTCAGTTTCACTTCCACTCTGGTTGGTTGAAGTCTTTATCTATGGCGTCCAAAGAATGGAATGCGGTGAGCGTATCTCAGTAAGTGATGTGGGGGCCTTGTGTTCATCCCAAAACCCATCCTCCCTCATATCGCGTGCTCATTCCTCTTATCACAATGAACTAACCAGTGGCACGAATCAACCCTGACCGAGGGTTTACCTGTGAGGTGGTTAAATTTGAAAGTACGAATGGTTCCAAATGGGAAATCACCACTCACCCCACTTGCGCAAGACGCACTTGATGCACTCGCAAGGAGACTCCCGGATGAGGGCGAACTCACATATAACCACGCCTATACGATTTTGGAGGAGGTAGAAAATCTCGAGCGGCCTACTGCCGAAGATATCATCGAACGGCTGTACAATAAGGGCCATCTCTATGAGGTCGAAGGAAAGCTTCGGCTTACTGATTACTAAGCACTCTTGCTGCACGCGTCAGCAGGAAAATTTGGGATTCGAGAGTGAGAGCTACGCTTGACGTACCAGTTCGATTCGTTCGAGCTTGCCCCCACACTCGGGACAGACGATATGCGATGTCGCCGCAGAGGCTGTTTCTCCACAAACAACGCATTCATACAGTAGTTTTTCTGGCTCCTTCGAGCGGTACCGCTTGATGAACGTGTCGACAATGGACATTCTCCTTCCCCACACTCAAGACTTCGAGAAGCCATCTATAATAATTATTGGCCATGTTACTGTCTATCAGGGGACCTCGCTTGTAACCAGTACAAGATGGATCACTGACGCAAGACTACTCCCGTTACGGAAGTTCGAGGAGAAAGTCCCGTGCTTTAGCGCGGGGATGAATCCGACACTACCTTTCACTAACCACCGTCGATAGCACGGCCTGATATTCCAATATTTTCTTAAGATAGCGTACTCAATTACAATTGTAATGGTCACGGTGACTGTCACCGCGAAGTTCCACAACCCATCCCTCTCACGGCGCAAAGAGTGTCAACGCGCCACTCGACTCTACCGTGACACCAAACAGTTCTGTATCGACGGGTGGGAGCATGGTGACTTCGGGAAGTCCGTGACCACAGCCAGCATCGACAACGACCTTTACTCGGCTATTCAGAACCAAGCCATCCGAGAGGCGAAATCCGACCACAACAAGGACGGAGAGGTTCGCTATCGAGAGAGTCAACCGTTTGCCGTCAACAACCAGAATTGGGAAATCGACACGACCGAAAACGGTACGGCCGTCGTCGGATTCCCTTGCGTCTCCCAATGGTGGTATACACCTATCGAAGTGTACGACGACATTGCTGACCCCGTAGACCGACTGGTCGAGGGTGACGCAAAGAAAACTCGGCTACAGGTCTACCGTCGTGGCGACGACTGGTACTGTACGTTCAACATCAAGTACGACCCCGACACGTCGGGCGAGACGCCCATCGGAGTCGATATTGGTGAACGACACATCCTCGCTGTGACGGCCTACGGTGAAGGTGAGTCAATGCTGGTGTCGGGTGGTGAGGCGAAGTACGTTCGACGCAAATATCGTTCCCTACGCGATTCGCTTTCGGAAGCGGGTGCGCTTCGCGCACGCAACTGTGTGGGTGACAAAGAACAGCGTCGAATCAAAGACCTGAATCACAAACTCTCCCGTCGTCTCATTACATTCGCGGAACAGTTCGAGAATCCCGTCATTCGGATGGAAAACCTCGAAGGTATCCGCGAGAACAGTTCGTGGTCGGGTGTCCACTCGTGGCACTTCCACCAACTCCAACAGTTCATCACGTACAAAGCCGAACGTGCTGGTATCCGTGTCGAGAAGGTCGATGCGTATCATACCAGCCAGCGGTGTTCGGCGTGTGGTTCGATGGGAACCCGTGATGGCGACCACTTTTCGTGTTCGGAGTGCGGTCGTGGACGACACGCCGACCTGAACGCTTCGGAGAATATCGCACAACGGGAGGGTGAACCATGCACGGGCTAACGCTTCGGGCGAGTCGAACCGTGCTACCTCGCTGGTTGAATAACTAGCCGTCGTTGACGTCTGTAGTTGACAGGGAGGAAGGACCCATTGACAGGGCTACACGCGCTGAAAAGCACACCGTTGTTCACAACTCGGTGGCAACCTTCGACGGGTCACGCGAAAGCGTACTTGAACTCCGAGGAAACGCGCAACCTGAATATCCCCTTCGGGGAATCCTCGCCCTTTAGGGCGGGGAGGATGTCAATCGCCAGCCTTCATTGCGGTGAGTCTGGTTCTGATGTCGTCGATTTGCTCATCAAAGCTCTCAATGAATGATCCCGTCTCATCAGTTGTAATTGCACCCTGTTTCGTGGGCTCGATTAGGTTATTTTCTTCGAGTATTCGAAGCGAATAGCGTATTTCGTGATGGTCATAGCCCAATTCATTCGACATCTTCACAATCCCGATCGGTTTGTTGTTCACAACCATCTGAAGAACCTCCAGATGCCGGCCAAGCATATCAACCTCTTCTTCGACACCATCGATCATCGTATCTGGTCGCATGGAGCACGGCGAGATAACCTTTCCCACCTGTCTGTGTTTCACTCTCAAATCCTGTCATAGCGGTTCGGATCGAGATTCTCCTGTTGTCGTCAGGCCCTGAGCGGTTCGTAGATGAGGACGGTATTATTGCTTCGGACGGTAACGAGATAATCTTTAACCGTGAATCGCACCGCAACGTCACTCTGTTTCGCTGCACTTGCTTCGATGATGTACTAGCTCCTCTACTTCTCTCGCTACTTGGTGAAGTGGCGCTCCCGATTGAATGAAAATGTGCGATGGGCCATGAATAGTATACTCGAATACTTCCCTTGAGAACCAGACTGTAGAGGTGAGAACTTAGTCCGCCGAGTTAGTTTGGAGAGAGGGGGCGGCTGATGTCGATTCAGGAGCAGAAGCAACGGGTCCGTTGACGAAGAGTGCATGTCCAATCAGGAGGACAGAGACGGTTGCACCGACTGGGACGGCTGCTGTCAGCGAAAGTCCAGCAGCGCTGACTGCGCCGGTGACACCGATCAAGGCGAGTGGGATCAAACCGAGAATGAGATCATAATATTCTGTCATAATCTATTCTATAAAATGGGATGTAGGTACATAAGAGTTCTGCATAGCTACTCTAGAGGTTTCTCATTATCACTGTATAACAATTGAAAATGCTATCTATAACTTATCGAATTCAGATAGTCAAGTTGCGTTTCAAAATTGAGCAAGTATCGGAGCCTGCTGACTGATACCGTCGGTTGTGTATGTGGGTTACTACAATCAGCATTTGTGCTACCGGTACGCGTTTTATGACTCCGTCCGATGCTCTAACTGCGCTCTCACAGCTGGTCAAGACAATTTCCCGACGCCATCATGCGACGCTGACGGTCTGGCTGGTTGTGAGAGCCCTGCGATCGGCTTTCCTTGCCTTTCTCCGAGTGAGCGTTAGTGGGAACTGCGTTTTCGGAAACTCCAATCGGAAACGATTCAACTAGGCTACTGACGACCGGTACTCCCGGATCTGTTTGAGACTCACCTCGTGGAGAACGTTCTGGATAGAGACGTACTGATGCGCTCCAAACTGACGGTAGCAGAACCTCGAGTCTTATTTCATAGTTGGTGGCCAGCACGACTAGTACTCCCACTGATTTCCATCGACATTTCATCTATTGGAATATTCGGAAGCGACCCTGGCTTGCCTAAGGGTATCTTGGTAGTCGTGTTTACTTGCAATGAGCCAGACTAGCCACATCACGACGGGATGGGACGAGTATCGCCGAGCACTTCGACCGACTGATCAGTTGGTTTTCGATCGACTCCTAGAGTACGCACAGCTGCATACCGATCCCAGCACGGTTCACAAGCCATTGTTCGTTGAGACGCCGATCCTCATCTCGATCCTGATTGAACAGCAGATCCAGATCGACGACTTAGTGGATCGACTCGATCACGTCGAGGACGACTTGAACGATTGGGGATGAGGTCATGGTGTACAAAATCGACTACGTCGACGGCGACGTGCTCAGATGGTCGGTAACTGAGACGGATGTGAACTGCGCGGTTGACAATTCGTACACACCGCTAATATACAAAATGATGTGATAAATAAAAATATTAATCAGCATCAAATCGTGCAAATATTCCGTTGTTCGTATCAGTGACCTTCTTGACGCGATCAAAGAAGTGAGACAAAATCCATAATGGCTTGCTTAGTCATCATATTGCTGCTCATCAAACTCATAGAGATGGGTTTCGAGCGGCTCGGAACCATCTGAAGATGGGGATTTGATGTCATGATGGATGATTGCATAGAAAATCAATCCGAGCCCAATTGCTACCAAGATATTTGCTCCAGACTGGAGCAGTAATCGCTGGCTGCTATTCAAATGATACTCGCTACGGATCAGAAGTCGATACACGGGGCTGAGGGTTCCACCTAGAACAATAAATCCAAAGCCGATCATAGCATCTCGATACGAGGTGTATCTTGGATTCTGATAATATGCGAGTGAAGTCAACACCAATAAGATGGCCCCACTGATAAACAATAACCCATTAGACACGATGAATGCCCATAACTCCGGTGATCTAGCCATAATAAGGGTCCCCCCAAGAGACCGGCCAGCCAAAGGGATCACGTGTGTGCTTGCTTGTTTGCGTATATGTAGTTAGCAACCCTCCGATGAACGTATCCAATTTTTCGGCGAACCAATTAGTTGGCCGCTGAAGAAGCGAGATTAGTTCTTCGAGCCCCTGATGCTTTGTGTACGCGACATGCCCTGTTTCGGCATTGTATTTGATGATGTCGGTATCATGGAGCCATGGCAGATGGTTATGAGACAATGAAACCAAGATGCTATCGATCGCAGCTTGGCTAAGTCCTGTCTCATCGTTCTCCCGCTGGTATATCTTTTGAGCGAGTGCCGTCTTCGATATCGATGCTCGATCGCCTTCAGCTCGGAGGATAGCAAGGAGGATTCGTCGACGTTTGTGCGCGAGTCCAGCCAATGCTTCGTCTATCCCGTCATGCTTTGTTTCAAGAAGTCGCTGAAACTGTGGATCTTCGAATGCTCTATGGTTCGTCGTGGTTGTCGTTTCTCGCTCTCGATCCCATTCGATGAGACCACTGTCTTCTAACAGCGGAAGTTGAATGTGGCGGAGATCAATTCGGGTGGCTTCTACTTTCTCGGGCGAAACATTCGCTTTAGAGTTTTTCCGATCACTTCTCGCAACCCTATGAGCGAGCTCTCGTTCAGACATTGGTGTCGCTTCATCACGCAGTGTTGTGAGAATTGATCGGCGTCGGCTGGTTCCCACCGCGATGAACATCGAATTATGCTGCTTGCGTTCGGTTACGCGATGTTGGGTCTCCATTCGTTCGATTCGGTTCTCCCAAGTGAATATAGACGAAGGGGCTAAACACAGAGCCCTACCACGGTGTATGTTAACGCTTGTAGGATTACTCAAAGCGGCATATCAGTATTTGCTCTCATCCTTCCACCGAATCGAGTCGGAGAAGATCCGATATGAATGCCAGGCCGATCGGGATGCGATCAAAGCCGAGATACAGGAAACTCAAGATGAAGAGCGTCGCGATGAGTTGAAAGGCCAATCCAGTGCGATCAAGTGGATTTTGGTCTCATGTTTTGGCTATCAGGGGTTTTCGAATGCGAAGTTCGGACGGATCGAGTGTCACGAGGCGATCAACGCGTATGCTCGGGAGATTCTGTTGAAAACGAAGGCTGTGCTCGAGGAGCATGGCTGGCGGATTGTGCATGGGATCGTCGATAGCGTGTGGATGACACCGATTGAGGGTGAGGAACAAACGTCGTTGTCCAAGCTTGCATCCGAGATTTCTGAAGAGGTGGAGATCCGGCTCGAACACGAAGCTCACTACGACTGGATTTCCTTTGTGCCGTTGCGTGATTCGGATGCTGGTGCGTTGACGAAGTACTTCGGAAAGGTCGCTGGGGAGGACGAGTACAAATATCGGGGCATCGAGTGTCGACAACGGAGTACGCCGTCGTATATCGATGAAGCGCAGAAGAAGTTGATTCGAGCGGTGGATGCGTCTCGTGATCCGGAAGCGGTTTCTGAGGAACTGCGGCCGTGGGTTGACCGACTGGAGCGTGGGGCGATTGATCCGAATGAGTTGGTGATCACGAATCGTGTCTCGAAAACGAGGGAGGAATACACGCAATTGACCCGGAGTGTGGCGGCGTTGGAGCGAGCGGCTGAATTAGGATTGGCGCGTGCGCCTGGGCAGAGTGTGTCGTATGTGGTGGTTGATGATGCGAAGCAGTCGCGAGAGCGGGTACTGTTGGCGAGTGAGGGTCCAGACGAGTATGATGTCGGGTTTTATCGGGAGTTGTTGGTTCGTGCAGCAGCGAGTGTATTGTCGCCGTTGGGGTGGCGAGAATCGGATATCGAGCAGGAATTGGAGCAATATTCCGAGTCGAGTTTGGCGTCGTTCGGATGAGATATACAAGCTGCCAAAAGATCCTCAGAAGAACCGACTGGGTTTGAGCCGCGAGAGTCGCATCGCATTCGCCGTCACACCGATACTCATCCCCATATCACCGACAACGACAGCCACGATGACGTTCACAAGGCCAAACGGCACCCCAATCGCAAGCAGCGTTTTGATGCCGAGGCTTGCCCAGATGTTCTGGCGAATCACCGACGTTGCCGTTTGGGACAACCCGGCGAGATACGGCAACTTGGTGAGATCGTCGCTCAGCAGAGCGATGTCTGCCGTCTCAAGAGCAGTATCCGTCCCCGCTGCACCCATTGCAATTCCGACTGTCGACGTCGCGAGTGCCGGTGCATCGTTGATTCCATCTCCAACCATGGCGACGCCACTGGACTGTTCAATAAGCTCCTCGACGACCTGCACTTTTTCGTCCGGCAGGAGTTCGACTCGGTAGTCATCAACATCGATCTGCTCGGCAATCGCTCGTGCTGTTCCCTCGTTATCGCCGGTCAGCATGACGACACGCTCGATGCCGTGTTCGTGGAGCTGTTCGACTGTCTCGCGTGCACCCGGTCGGACCTCATCAGCCACGGCGATGAGACCGAGCAATCGATCTCCTGATCCAACGAATACAACAGTCTTTCCATCGTTTTGGAGGCCTGGTATTGTTTCTTCCATCAAATCGAGATACTGACCGTGGTCACACTCCGCCGTCGCTATCGCGACTCCGCTATCTGTTGCGACATGGACGTGACCGAGATCGAAACCGAGGTTCTCGAACAGCTCCGGCTTGCCGATGTAGTACTGCTCACCGTCGATGGTTCCGGTCACGCCCTTGCCGGTGAGACTCTCGAAATTCGAGATTGAGCGTTCGGTGATACCTTCGGCAGTACCCGCATCACTAATTGCAGCTGTAATGGGGTGTTCACTCCGTGCTTCGAGACTCTGTGCGGTCCGCAATACCTCTTTGCGAGACGTTCCTTCGAGCGGGATGACGTCCGTTACGGTCAATTCGCCTTTCGTGAGTGTTCCCGTTTTATCGAACGCAACGGTATCGACATCCCCCATCGCTTCCAAGTCTGGCCCACTTTTGATGAGGACGCCGTTTTTCGCCGCGCTCGTAAATCCCCGAGACAACGCTCATTCAGCACGCCGTTTGTGACAGCAGGTCGGTAACGCGGTGCGTCAATACAGTTACAGAGCGCATATTTTGCACGTTGTATGGCTCTGCCACGACTGAAATCAGTCGTGTCGTGCGTTCGAATCCGCTAGTGCAAAACTGTATCAAAGAATTATCTTCTCTGCCAACATACATCTATTAGCTATGAAGGTAGCCGACGCGGAGGAGATCGGAATTCTCTGTGCTGATGATCAGCCGGTGTTCACTGCCGTCGCCAACCAACTTCGGGACGTAGGACACACAGTTCGATTCTTCGCTCCGCGATCCGAGCTTTCTCCGACCCACATCGACGATCTCACTCTGCTCGTCAACAAGCAGGTGTTCCCACTCAATCTCCCCACTCTCAGGTATGCACGGCAAACGGGGACACCTTTGTGGAACAATCTCGTTGCAACGATTGCGTTGAGTTCACGGCTCATTGGGCTTCGAGCCCTTGAGACGGTCGGGCTTCGTACTCCTCGGATAACCTTCGAGAAACCCGAGTTTGAGTACGTCGCAAAACCCTACTACATCTGGCACGGCGACCCTGAACTGAACGGGGAGGGAGGGTTCTATCAAGAACGGATCCACTCGGAGCCCATTGATTACAAGTACTACGCCGTCAACGATGGAACGAGAGTCCAGACGGCGGCCAAGCGTGTCACCTCGAAGCTCCACGGCCCCAAACGATTCCTGAACCAAGTACGTCCTAAACCGACGCTTACACGGCGTCTTCGCCCCCTGGTCACCCGACTCGATCTTCGGGGTGTCGGAATCGACTTCGTCAAAGACGACGAGAACCGGTTCTGGGCCGTAGACGTCAATCTTGCCGCAGGGTACCGGGACAGCGGGTTAGAACCGACTCTCTATGAGTCGATTCGTGTAAATCTTCCCACCCGGTAATCTGGGTAATCTGGGATCCACTTTTTTGACCTAATACCGAGGAGAATTTTTGTTTCGAGTCAGTAGAGTGTTCCATCAATCGGAACTGATTTGGCCAGTGTAACAACTACCGGATTACCATCGTCACGACGGTGCAGATCGTCCGTGTGTAATCAGTCGTCGTAATCCGAACAGATGCATTCGTGCCGTAACGATGCAAATTTACGAAGATATCGATGGAGGTCCTCTGCCAATTGAAGCATCGCATCAGCCTGTTCTGCACTGGCAACCGTTTCTCGATAGTAAACCTCTGCTCGATTTTGCTGCCACAGTTGTATCAGTCGGGCTGCAAATGACTCGCTGAAGAGGTTCACTTCTGCGCCACGTTGGTACACTGCTGTATGTTCGTGCCGAAGATCCTCACCTGCCGCCTGTCCTTGATGGAAAAGATAGAACTGGATACTCCGTTCGATAGCAACGAAGAATGCTTCGATCACGACAGTATAGTAGCCGTTTTGCGACCGAAGCGTTCGTGCGGCTTCGAGCAACCGGCAGGCTTTCCGGAGTTGGACGAGCGCTTCATCAGACACATCCAAATCCGTTTCACTCGATTGGCCGCGTGTATCCTGAAAGGCTTGCTCCGCTGTATTGAGGGCGTCTTCAACGGAACTATCGTCCATTCGTGAGTACCTCGGATTTGAGCTGTTGCAGTGACTCGGAATCGACGAGCGTGAGTCCAGTTGTGAAGATTTCGCGTAATCGATCTCCATATCGCTGGGCAGTGGTTGTGGACTCAACGAGGACTTGGAATTTAAATCGGTCACCATCAAAGCGCTCGTCACTGAGTTCTGAGGCTATTTCGTGAGCTGTCTGTTGGGCGAGTGCTTGCTCATCATCAACGAGAACGAAGCAGTCGATATCACTCCGTCGATCGGCTTTGCCCCGAGCGACACTGCCGAATAGGACGATCCCGTGGACGGTGGAAAGTTCCTCAGTTACTCGGTCGACAAGCGTTCGGACAGGGTCACGGAACTCTGCTTGGGGAATCTCGAGGATTGGGTCACCCGGATGTGAAAGCCGTTCATGATTGATTTGAACGAGTTTGCAGTTTCCATCGTATGAGATCGTGACGAGATGTGTTGCTTCGAGCAAGTCAACGGCATCAGTAACACTGCTTGCGCTGTGCTCTGTGACTCGCCGGAGATCCCGAATACTGAGCGCAGTGTGTGGGCTTGCGGCGAGAAGATTGAGGATGTCGCTAGTTGCTGCATGCCGAAAGAGTCTGCCCTCTGGGACTGGAAGAGGCAGTTTGATCGACTTCTCCGTCGGCCGGTCGCTCTTAGCTACCATGGTCGCTCTTAACGACCGGAACACATGTAATTTTCCATCGGGCTGGCTCCGACACGTTCTTACTCACACCGTCCTCGACTGTCGCTAGTACCCCATTCATGATTACGAGGAAGATAGCGAGAAACAACCCACCAATAGAGATCAATTCGACCATACTCTCTCATTGCCGTGTGGGGCCTGTAGGGGGGTGAATACTGTGCTTGGAGTTACGGGCTGATTTCGGTTCCGGTCGCCCATTTGCCACAATCCTCCGTGGTGATCAGATACGGATAGAATCATGTAACCGGCTCAACTGTCTCCTCGCCACAGTGGGGACAGTATTCGTAGTCTTCGTCCACCAGTTCTTCACAGGACACACAGACGTACTCCGCCTGCTTGCCGTCGGTGAGCGCCTGTTTCGTTTTCTCGACTTTTCGTCCAACGTCACTGAACAAGTTCATGATCTGAGACTGAATCGCAACACGAATAAGCGTTAGCTCGTTGGATGTCCCAGGTTTGCAGTAGGTGAGTGGCACCTATGAGAGAACTACTATGACGAATACTCAGTACTCTGTACCGGCCGACCCTCCAATTGAGGGTGGAATCGACCCCTTGTGAAATGTGTCCCGACCAATAAAGGAAGTATTCCCTCCCAAGTGCATCTTTAGTATTTGCCGGGTGTAGATCCAGTGGCACACCAAATGGTCTCCTCTACAATCCTCAACGAAGCTATCGTGACGTACAACGAGTATCGGAGTCCGATGGCGACTGCCGAACTGGTTAGCTATGCAGAAGACGCATTCACTGTTAGATTTAAGGGACCGTCTGCCGGATGTGCTGTGATTACGACTCGTCCCCGTCTGCGGATAGAAATTCCACGGTAGCGTCGGCGAGCACTCCCGTTGCCGTCAGGACGTCCGGCCATTCTATGGTTTCGTTGGGGAAGTGGGCTTGTTTGATGGATCCCGCTCCGAAAAGAACGGTCGGAATACCGACGGCAATGTAGTGACGCGAATCGGCTCCGTACGTCGCCCCACGCGGCTCCGTGTCGTTCAGTCCTCGGTTTCTCATTGCTGTTTGTAGTGCGGTAACGATGCGTTCATCCGCATCGATTTCGGCGGGTTCGAACTGTATCGCTCTGCGCTCGAATGTCGGCAGATGCTCCGACAGCCAATCGCTTTTGGTCACGACCGTGTTGAGTTTGTCTCGGAACTCCGTTTCGACCTCATCGTTTGTCTCGCCGGGTGCGACGCCAATCCGAATCTCACTCGATAGGTGAGCAGGAACACTCGATGCCCACGACCCTGCATTGACGGCTCCGAAATTCACGGGCCACGATATTGGGAACGACTCATACAATGAGTGAGTGACGCGTTTATTGCGATCCGCCTCGAGTTCGCGGAACGCCGTTCGAATCCGCTCGAAATGCGGAAGAACCGACTCACCTTCCCAGCGAGTAGCTGCGTGAGCGGACCGTCCCTCGATTTCGAGATTCATCATTACGCTTCCTTCGACAGCCGTCACAACGTCCAATTCCGTTGGCTCCGTGATGATTGCAGCATCCCGCTTGAATGGATATGGATTTGAGAGTGCTGCCGCGACGGCACCGATTCCACCTTCCTCCTCGCCGACAACGCTTTCGACTACGACGCGTCCATCGAGATCATTCTCGACCTCGTGAGTGTATTTCGCAGCGAAAATACATGCTGCTAGATTGCTTTTCATGTCCACCGCCCCACGAGCCGTAAGCGAATCATCATCCCAGGTGGGTTCGAACGGATCTGTTTCCCACGCCGATTCCTCGACAGGAACGACATCGATGTGGCCGTTTAGAATAATTGTCGGACCAGCTTCGGGGTCACCGAATTCGAGTACACCTGCAACGCTCGGGCGCTCGTCAACATCGATCGCTTCCGCATTCGGAAACGTTGGGCTCTCGGCTAATTTGTCCGCGTCTGCTGTCCACGTGTATACTTCAAACCCAAGTTCGTTTAGGCGATCCGATAGCCACTCCTGTGCTTCTTTTTCGTTCCCACTTGTCGTCTCGAACGTAAGTAACCGTTCTGTGAAATCCCGAAGCTCTTTGCCGTATTTTTCGGTGAAATTCATTCTCGGACAGAACCTCGGAACCCACTATAATATTTGTTACTGTGTTCTGTGCACGGAGCATGATCTATTTCGATATTATGAATGTATTGTACATCTCAAATCTCAGATCGAGGCGGTACTCGTACTGGCAACAACTGGGCAAGAACGGACGGTGGAATAGGCCCACAAGCAAACTAACATCTTGTTTGGTCCAGAGATCACGTTGCAGACGGAGAACAAGACACAGATACAGACTCACCACTTGATAATTACCTAGTCATCTCAGTCTCGTCTGAGTGGACTCTGTTGGATTCTAATCTCCCACTCGAAGGAGGTCAACTACAGAGTTGACCTCGTGTTTCCGGCCACAGACGCGGTGGCCGGTATCCGCTCTCCTTGATCAGGGAATGCGTCTCGGAAACTGTATGCGCGAAGCGCACTGGTCTCGGGACCGAGTTCTTGAATGACTTGTTGACGATAGTCGTAGCTATTGAGTGTCGTGTAGTCAATCGTGAGCAGTACATCGGTAATGCTGTCGTAATTGAGCGCCGGATTCGCAGCCTTCGGCATGCGGAACTCCCACGACGTATCGACGCCCATTTTCTCGAATGGCAGAAGCATCTCGGGTGACTCTGGCTGAAGTTCGAAGAGTCCATCATCGCTGAACAACGCACTGAGTGCATTTGACGGCCTTGACTGTTTTTGGTGTATATATGTACAAATGCAAGAATAATCGAAACGGAAACTAAATAGGACGGTTACAATCCAGAAATGAAATCGCTGACCTCAGAATTGAACACGCTGGAATTGTCCATATTCACCAAATGTCCTGCGTTGGGGATCTCAATATGAGAACTGTTTCGTATATTCTTCGTAATTTGGACGTTTTGCTTGTGGACTGCATGATGCTCGTGATCACTAGTAATCACCAGTGTTGGATTAGTTATCTGAATATCGTTTCGCAAATCACAATTGTACATCGCATCAAATATCTTCACGAATTCGTCGGTGCGTATTCGATCAACGTCCCGTAACACGTAATCCCGGGTATCTTGGTCAAGTGATATCCATGGGTGTCCTTCTAAAAATTTGAAAAATGGAAATGAAAGTCGAAAGTACGATTGTGGTCCTAATCCAGACAGCGTAAGGTGGCGCTGTATCGTTGGAAACAGCAATTCTTTTTGAGTGTGTGTTAGCGGGAGCGGTGGGAACGATTGAATCGTATTCGCGAGAACAATCCTCGAAACATCGTTCGGATATCGGGTTGCATACTTTTGTGCAATCATGCCGCCGAGCGAGAGTCCACAAAGAACAGGCCTCTCGGCAGAAAGATCAGTGAGTAAGTACCGCAGGTCCTCGGCAAAAAGGTCGATCGAATAGGTCGATTTAGGTGACCCACCAGTCCGTCCATGACCACGAATATCGTACGTAATAACGCGATAATTGTTCTCAAACCGTTCGATTTGATTCCTCCACATCTTTTCGCTCAACCAACCACCATGGATGAATACGAGTGGGTGACCCGTGCCGCGTTCCGTACAATTGATCTCTAGGTTGTCAGTTTCCATTAATGGACTTTTTCTGGTTTTTGATCGACTGAAACTCTACGGTTCATCGCGAGGAGAAGAAACGTGTTACTATTGGAAATAACCCACCTATTGGTATACCCCAGACCTGAAGACGTGGATATGTGCTGATGGCCTGCCCCACCTTGATTCCTATTCTGTATCCGGAAGGTCATCGATGAGGACCGTCGATTTCCCTTTGATAATCTCCTGGTCATCTTCGTTGTAAACAAATGTCGAAAGTGAATATCGGTTGTCGTCGAGAACATCGATCACCTCGACGACTGCTGTTAGTGTTTCGCCGGGTTCGACTGGCCTGAGAAATTCGAGATCTTGCGAGAGATAAATCGTTAGACCCGGTAGCCGTGCCAATGCCGCGCTGATCAATCCTGAAACAAGCGTTCCATGGACGATTCGTCCACCAAACCGGGTCTGCATCGCGAATTCATCGTCCAAGTGAAGCGGGTTCGTATCCCCGCTAGCTTGTGCAAATGCACCAATATCTGTGTCGGTGAGAGTCTTGGTAAACTTAACAGTGTCTCCAAGAGCGATGTTGTCCGGTTCTTCGACAGACCGCTCGAAAGACCAGGTGGCTTGTTTGTTTTGGGTGGGCTCGTCATCAACACTGTTTTCTTCGGTCGAAAAGCCAAACGCAGCGAGTGAAGCCCGATTCACCTCCACAAAACTGTTTAACACGTGCCCAGAAGCTTCTAGCCACGATTTAGTGATACTTCGAGTGGGATTGACTGAGGATTCGTTTTTGCTCATGTTGAAGCTAGTATCCGAACTAAGGAGTACGTAGTAGAGGATATTAATAGTAATTTCGGCATTTACAACTCGACTGTTCGATGGAGTAGAGAAATCAAAATAAGAACACCGATCCAAACCACTAAAAACCATTCACTGGATTCTCTCACCATTGAGTGTCTTTCAGAGGTAGATTTTTACAGTAGGACCTCGTATCACCGGTCGAAGATGACGAAGCAGGACGACCAGACAATGTGGCCACCCGCGCTGTTTGCAAACCAATTGCAACAGGTGAGCGAGGACGTAGCAGAGCAGCAGGTGGATATGTGGAAGCGGATGGTATCCGGAAACGCTGGTGCGAAAGATGATGAGCTCTCGAAGATCAAATCTCTCGGGAGTGAAACCGCGATCTTCAAAACTCGCGTCCAGAGTGGCGGGAGAATTAGTATTCCGGACGCCGAGCGAGAAGCACTCGATATCGATGAAGGAGATATCGTTCAGACGATCGTCATCCCAATGAAAAATCAGTCAGAGGAAATCCATGAATAACAACCCATTTGCCCCGATGTTCGAGCTGCAGCGTCAATCGATAGACCAAGGTCAGAAGATGATCGAACGATCTATCGAAATCCAAAATGAGATGACCAAATCCTTCGCCAAGGCGGCAGAGAGTCAAAAATCGGCTCAAGAGAAAGGTGTCGATGCCTGGAAATCGGCCATCGAGACGTCCCTCAACGTCGTCGATGCGACGACACCGACGGACTCGACGGCATTCACCGATATGCAGGAAACAATTGATAATCAGTTCGACACATTGAACGACATTCACACTGATGTCTGGGAGTCGACCGAGCGCAATATCGAGGCCGGTGCGGACATCTCGGAAGACATGAACGAAATATTCCTTTCGTTCGTAAACGATTCCGTCGAGATGGCTATGAAGACGAACAAACAGTTCGAAGAACGGTCCGAGACCGTCGTCGATGCGACTGAAGTCGAGACGCAGTAGTACCGTGACAACATTTTAGCCAACTCACCACATAATAACCATCCATGACAAACGCATCTGAGAATTGGAACGAGTATATGGGCGAAATGAACGAAGCGTTCCTCGAATCGCTTGAGCGAAACGTCGAGGCACAAACCGCCTTCGTCGACTCTTGGATGAATGCATTCGAGAGCCCAGAATCCGACGAAATAACAGAAGACGGAATGAAAGGGTACGTTGGTGCGTATGAAGCGTGGATGAATGCTGCTCAAAAACAATTCGAGCGAATCAATGACGCACTCGAGGGCGAAGACGTCCCCATCGATGAGTTCCGTGATATATGGCTGAAAGCGGCCAACGACGCATTCAAGGAGGTTACAACTACATCGGCATTTTCCTCGATGACTGGTGAATCCGTCGAGAATTCGATGGCATACAAACAGACCGTCGATGAAGCCACCGAACAAACACTCAGTACCTTTGGTCTCCCGACGGAAAGCGATATTCAGGAAGTTGGCGAGCGCTTGCTCGAATTGGAACGCCGCCAACACGGAATCGAACAGAAATTGGATCGAATCCTCGAAGAGATTGAGAGTGAATGAACCCATTTACACTTATCGCCGACATGCAGCGTCAGCAGTGGGAACAAACAGCCGATATCATGGAACGTGGCACCGCTCTCCCGGAACAAACCAAACGAATGACGGATGTCGAAGTCGGTCAGACCCCGTGCGAGGAGGTGTACTCCGAGAACAAACTCACCCTTAATCACTACGAACCAACGACAGACGAGCAACACGACGTTCCAATCCTCATTGTTTATGCGTTGATCAATAGACCGTACATTCTAGACTTACAACCGGATCGGAGCGTAGTCAAAACGCTGCTCGACGAAGGATTCGATGTGTATCTAATCGATTGGGGCGAGCCATCGAAACTTGATGCACACCTCACACTCCACGACTATGTGGACCGGTACATCGACAATTGCGTTGATGTCGTCCGCGAACGCTCCGGTGAGGACGCAATCAATATTCTTGGCTACTGTATGGGTGGGACGATGAGCGCAATGTATGCGTCTTTGCATCCGGAAAAAGTTAGAAATCTTGGACTGATGGCTGCCGGACTGTGCTTCGATGGAGAAGGGGGTGTTCTCGAACAGTGGGGGGATGAAGAGTTTTATTCACCAGAGGCAATCACGGAGACAGTTGGAAACGTACCTTCGGAATTCCTCGATGTCGGATTTGCACTCATGGATCCTGTCGATAACTTCGTCACAAAGTACGTCCGTTTATTCGACAACATCGAAAACGATGAGATGGTCGAGAATTTCGCCCGAATGGAAAAGTGGATCGGTGATGGGATAGATGTCGCCGGTGCAACGTATCGTCAATTTATAGAGGACATATATCAAGATAACAAATTGGCTGCAAACGAACTGTATTTGGGGGATAAACACGTCGATCTGAACAATATTGAAATGCCCGTTCTTCAGATCGTTGGGGAGTACGATCATCTGATCCCTCCAGGAGCTAGCAAGCCGTTCAATGATGCGGTTGCAAGTGACGATACTTCCGTTATAGAATTCCCAACAGGACATATCGGCTTGTCCGTTTCATCTAGCTCTCATACAAACCTGTGGCCCGAAGTCAGTGAGTGGTACGCGGAGCGATCAGTAAATCAGGCGAATCTCGAGGACGTTCCCGGAATCGGTTCGGCGTATGCAGGACGATTGCGGGATCTCGGTATCGATAACCTGACGACGCTCGCTAACGCCGATGTAACTCGTCTTGCAGAAGAAACTGATATTTCCGAAACAACCGTGCGTAAGTGGGTCGATGAGGCGGCTCAAATAGAGACATCCCGGTAACCTCTCTTCAAAAAGTCAACCGGCGGTTTATCGGATTTCAGACTCAAACGGTGAAGACAGGAATCTCCGAGGATCTCATTACTCGTTCTGTGGTGCTTCCGACGTGCGGAGATCCGTGTTTTGAAATACCGTGTTTTCCCATCACGACCAAGTCGATATCATTCCCACTCGCATACTTTACGATTTCCTCGTATGGAACTCCTCTGAGACATTCAGCTGTCGTTTCCAAACCCTTTTTACCGGCTTTCGAAACGACTTGTTCGAGTAAATCCTCCCCGTTCGTTTGGATTTGCTCGAGAAACAGTTCTTCACTACTCATAGCTGGTGTCTCTCCATAGATTCCTTCGTCAACGACAAACAATGTGTGAAGCTTTGAATCATATTTTTCGGACAGATCGATAGCGTGGTCCACTCCCCGTTTTGCTCCTTTGCTTCCATCAATCGGCACGAGTATGCTTTCGTACATCGCTGTCTTCTCTATCACCTCGTTTGCACTTCAATTGGAGGGTTCCATTGAACTCAATGGCGCTATTATTGTTACGCATTTGGACAGGTGAGAGATGGAAAGCGGGAAAACGAAACGGCTATACTGAAATTCTCCGTGAAACTGCGTTAATTCGCCACCTGCTTACCACTCCATGCCGCCATTGATACCGAGAATTTGGCCGGTCATGTATGATGACTCCTTGCTCGCTAGGAACCGAACAACACCAGAGACGTCTTCAACTTCTGCAAATCGGTTGAGTGGAATTCGATTACGGATCTTGTCCTGTATCTCCTCATCGACATCTGCGAGCATGTCCGTCCTCGTGAATCCTGGTGCTATACAGTTAACAGTCGATCCCGAGTTTGCTAATTCGAGAGCAAGTGTTCGGGTAAAGCCAAAGATTCCGCTTTTTGTGGTTGCGTAGTTTGCCTGGCCGTAGTTACCTTGTTGCCCAACGACGCTTGAAATGTTGATGAGTCGTCCTTGTGGTGAATCCTTTATATCTTCGTAGAAAGCCTTTGTGCAATTAAAGACGCCTCCGAGGTTAACATTCATGACGCGATCCCAGTCCTCACGTGTCATATTCTTGAATGTTCGGTCTACGGTTATTCCCGCATTATTCACTAGCACATCAGCAGAACCAAACGTATCACGAACCCGTTCTGCCATCTCATCGACTTCTTCTTTATTGGTTACGTCTGCTTGTATGGCGATTGCACTGTTTCCTTCGGCTTCGATCTCCTCGGCGACATCAAGCGCTTCGCTTTCAGAAGATCGGTAGTTCACAACAACATTTGCACCGTGGTAACCGAGATCTCTTGCGATTTCTGCTCCGATTCCTCGTGAAGCACCAGTGATGACGCACGTACTTCCGCTCAGGTATTCTGTTTCATTCAAGTATTCTGTCATATTATGGTAGTTTTGTTGGCATTATTATTTGCAAAATTCAGCGACACTCTCATTCCTATCTGCTAGCTTTGGGATATTGTCGCTTGGTTTGACTACAACTTAGTATATAAATACTGTTCACAAATCCGCTATATTTCCACCATTGTATATTTGTTATTCAGTGTTAGTAAAAGGCGATAACCGGTTCTAGAAATCCGTACTGGAAGCTCTCTAAGCGTACAACGATATTCACCCTTCTATTTTTTCGTACGCAGAGGTTTTCGTTGTTGACATCCTTCCCGCGCTCAATCATAAGAATTCCTCACGTTAGGTGTTCCGCTACCGACCCATAGAGGCAACTTGCGGATTTGCGCACTTCTCTGGACTGTCGTGAGGGTGTGGTGTCCCCAACCAATCGTGGCGTCCCTTGTGTTTGCATACGGGGGTGATGAACCAGTTCACCCCTTTTTCGATTTCCTAGGAAGGTTGCTCGTCGCACCAAATCGGGTAAGGATCCGCCGAGGGAGTCGAACCCTCGTGCTGACCGTCACGGATTGGATCGGATCGTCAGTCGGGGTTCCACATGTTGAGATCGATGTAGAGTCGCTTGCGTCGGACGTTTCCGTTGTTCTGCTCCGAAGGTGGTTCGTAGGCTTTCTACGTCATCCCGTGTTTTTCACTTTGAGTAGTCGCGACCAGCTTCTTCGACACGGCGGCGCTGTTCAGCGTCAATATCCGATTGGCGAGCAGATTCAAGCTGAGAATTGACTAGACGGTTCTGTTGTTCTCACCAGTCGTCCGGTGAATGCGTATGGATGTATTCTACCCAGCGTTTGATGCCGATGACGCGTTGCTCACGATTGCGTTCGTGTTTCCCATTGAGTGTATCACGCGCGTTCGAGTTGCTCATGTTCGTCCTCCACACCAAGTTTCGTAACCCATCGTTGGAGTTCTGGGATGCTAAGGGTTTCCTGAACATCGAATATAGATAGACCGCATCTTCGAAATCTTTCTGAGCACTCAAATAGAGTTTGTACGCGATTTGCAGCTCAAAGGGACCGATGGGAAACATGGTGTCGATGCTCGTGATTTCTGCAGTAATTTTATTTTTAAGGGAGGCGGAAGTAGGTGTTACCCTCGTCTTTCCTAATGTGTTCGAGTTTGTTCCCATCGACAGTGATCCGGACTTCGTCGACGTTGTCGGCAAGCAAGTGGGCACCTTTCTCAAATTCACGGGCTTGCAACTCATCGATCCGTTCGTCACGTACCTGCGTTTGGCGGACGGTTGCGTTCCGGTGGGCCTCCGCTTCGTCTGCTTTGTTCAAGAAATCTGCGACTTGCCCTTCAAGCTCGTTGATCCGTTTGTCTTTCTGCTCGATATTCGACTCTGCCTGTCAGGTGGGAAGCAGCCACTGAAGGCGTTAATGCAGCTCAAAAAGATTCGTCGATGCTAGTGATTTGATTTGTCGGTCGTTGCTTCCATCGATTGAATCTTGAGGATGAGAATATTGTTCGTCGTATCCGTACTATCGAGTTCTCCCTCAATAACCAGATTTGAAAGTGGTGTCGGCCCAACACGCACTGAATCACCATTGTGGAAGTCACTCAGTGACCCCTGAACATGGATCTCGGCACGGCAGAGGTCTGGATGATGAACACTGCTTAAAGAAATCCGTTCGACGTTTACATTCTCCATTGGTTCTTGATTGTGGACCAGTGGGACCTTCGCAGCCTCATCCAACGTCTGTACATCAAGAGCATTGAAAGCAGTTGTCGTCGGTTTGTACCCACCTTTCGGTCCAGGTACTCCTTCGACGAGTTGGAGTGCTTTCAGTGATTGCATCTGATTGCGGATCGTCCCTGGATTGCGATTGACTTCGGTTGCGATTTTTTCACCCTTCACTGCTTCTTCGGTATCGCTGTGAAGATTGACGAGTGCGGTGAGAATCGTCTTCTGACTTGCTGTCAGCTCGATCGATGACATATCCAAAGGTCTAATTTCTCCTCGGTTAAATCCTGCTCTTCCCGATTTACCTGAATTGAGGCAGGCCCCTTCCTCAACGAACGAGCGAAGCGAGTAAGTAGGGAGGGGGATACAGCGCCGCACGGTTCTCAAACACGTTCGACGCTCGGCCCACAGCCCCACCCTCAAGCGCGAGCCGTTAGGCGAGCGGTAGGGTGGGGTAGTTCACGTACAAAGTTATATGGAAACACACTCAGAAGCGGAACAAGCATTCGTGGTGTCATTCGTTCCTGACCTCAGTACTTGTATCCCGATACGCGTGAGACTCCCATCTGCTCCGTTATCGTATACCACTCGGCTTCCGAACAAAAGCGTTCATACAGTCAGAGTATGATGAACCGATATGCCATCGTCACTCCACGTCATCGGACACCAACAACCGGATACAGATACGATTTGCTCTGCACTCGCGTATGCACGATTAAAGCAGGCTCAAGGCGTCGATGCGACGCCAGCACGAGCCGGTGAGGTAAATCCGGAAACGCAGTTCGTCTTGGATCGCTGGGATACCGAGAGTCCGTCCCTACTTGACGATGCTGCAGGAGAACAGCTGATTCTCGTCGATCACAACGAGTACAGTCAAGCTGTATCCGGTGCACACGATGCAACGATTGTTGAGGTTGTGGATCACCACCGAATTGGCGACATAGAAACCAGTGATCCAATCTACTTCCGGAATGAACCTGTTGGTTCTACCGCTACTATCCTCACACAACTGTATGAGGAGGCAAATAAAACAATCGACGCCCAAACTGCTGGGCTTCTCCTCAGTGGCTTGCTGAGCGACACCGTGGTGCTTCGTTCCCCAACGACGACCGATCAAGATCGGAGTATTGCTGACCACCTTGCAGACATAGCGGGTGTCGATATAGAGAAGTATGGCAAGGAACTCCTCCAACAGAAGAGTAAGATCGGCGAAAAAAGTCCCCGAGAAATGGTTCTGAGTGATTTCAAGGAGTTCGAATTCGAATCGCATCAGGTTGGGATCGGACAGGTAGAAACGGTCGAACCAGAAGTAGTGTTAGAGCAACGTGAGGCAGTGCTTGCCGCAATGGACGACGTTGCTACAGAGCGAAATTACACCGTGTTCCTGTTGCTCGTTACGGATCTCCTTAAAGAGGAATCCACTGCGCTGATCGCTGGGACCCAGATAGACACCGTCGAAGATGGTCTCGATACAACGTTCACGGAACAAGAGGCGTTCTTACCTGGTGTAATGTCGAGGAAGAAACAAGTAGTGCCACCACTTGAAGACGCCTTTAATTAATTTAGAATCATTCAATCTAACCTCCAACGATCAATCGGCTCAGAATCACGTTCTGAGACAGAGCAGTAGCCTTCGCACTGCCCACACGACGGCCAATCGGGTCAACAAGAAAGGAGACGGCGACGGTACGTGTGACTTAGCATGTCGAGTGAAGGCAGTCTGCCTATGGAGGTTTGAGAAGATTACCGCAGATACAATCAAGAGGGAGGATAATTGCCCGACCATACACATATACGAGTGAAAGAACTGTGATGCCCCCTACGAGACCAGTGTAGACAAGTAGAGCAGAAACAAGAGTGCCCGTGTTCATACACCTTGTTTAGAAATAGGTTCGGGCGATGGCAACTACAGTTCGCTGTCAGGAACGACAACGACCTTGCCGAAGCCCTTGCGGTTCTCAAGCATCTCGTGGGCACGGCTGATCTCGCTCATCGGGAGCGTCTCGCGGATACGCGGCTCAAACGTCCCATCCCAGACGTGTTCAAGCGCTTCTTCGGCCTGACCGGGTGTTGCCATCGTCGAACCGATGACCGAAAGTTGGTTCCAGAAGATACGGTTGAGGTCCGTTTCAGGGTTGCCACCTGTGGTCGCCCCACACGTGACGACCCGTCCACCTTTCACGAGGCTTTTGAGCGAAGACTGCCAGGTCTGTGCGCCGACGTGGTCGACTACTATGTCGACACCGCGACCATCTGTCAACTCGCGAATTTCGCTGGCGAAGTCTGCCTCCTCGTAATTGATAGTGTGGTCAGCGCCGACTTCCTCCGCGTAGGCCAGTTTTTCGTCGGTGCTCGCCGTTGCGAATACCTCTGCTCCAGCGTGGGCTGCGACCTGGACGGCAGCGTGGCCGACACCGCCCGACGCACCGAGGACGAGAACTGATTCACCGGATTTCAACCCACCACGGTCTCTGAGCATGCGCCACGCGGTCTGAAACACCAGCGGGGCGGCCGCGGCCATCTCCCAGTCGATTCCCTCGGGAACGGATGCCAGATTCGCCGCCGGCAGCGCAGCGTATTCGCTATGGACACCGCGAATGTGCTCACCGATGATATGAAAGTCCGGTGCGAGCGTCAGGTCTCCTTTTCTGCTGAACTCGTCGTTTCCGCCGCTTTTTCCAGCGATTACACAGACACGGTCACCGGATTCGAACTGCGTCACGTCCTCGCCGACCGCCTCAACAACACCGGCGGCGTCGCTCCCTGGAATGTGGGGCATGTCAAGATTGACTCCCGGCAGCCCCCGGCGCGTCCAGATATCCAAATGGTTGAGTGCGCCGGCCTTCACGTCGACTAGTACCTCATCACGGTCGATCTCAGGGTCAGGAAATTCACCGTATTCGAGAACGTCGCGGTCTCCGTGCGTCTCAAATTGAACAGCTTGCATCGTGTGAAACAACTCTCTCGACAATTATAAAAATGTGCATCGACAATTGACGAAATATCCCGCGGAAATTCGTTCAATTCATAGACGGATCTCGACTCCGGACAACAATCGATGTTAGTGAGTACTTCTCACTCGACATCCCAGTCGCCGTACTCGTTGAAAGACGTGTTAACGACACTGTCGGATCGAGTTGAGTCGGTTGATCCGGACGTTCTGTTCTTGAATACGAGTGACCTCGTTCCAGTTCTCTTCCAGCAGGCTGATCGGCTCGGTGTAGAGTTCCAGCTTGGACGACGGCCCGGATGGCAGCAATTGGCGGGTGAATCAACCTACGAAAGCTACGGGCAAGTCGGCCACTCGCCAGCACGCTACAATCTTCTCGGTCGGGTGATCATCGACGGCTCGAATACGTTCATGTGGAATCAGACCAACCTCGATGGCTGTCTGTATCTCGTTGAACAATCGGGCAAACCACTGCAAGAGTTGGCGTGGTCGTCGATCGGGAATATTCTGACAGGGATTCAGATCCAGGAGGCCCGTGAGCGGAATGTCCTTGTCCCGTGGCACTCGTGGCGTCATGAGAAGTTCAAAACAATGCACCAGTTGCACGATGCCGACTGAGGTGGGTTCACCTTTGCACCGGACGTCGGGCTGCACGAGGACGTTCACGAACTCGACTTCTCCTCATTATACCCGAATATCATCGTCACACGGAACGTGAGTCCCGAGAAGATTCGATGTGAGTGTCACGCTGGGAGGGAGGACGTGCCGGGCATCGGGTATTCGATTTGTGACGAGCGCGGGTATCTTCCGGACGTGCTTGAGCCGTTGATCGAGGATCGGGATGCGATTAAAGCCGAGATTCGCGCGGTCGATTCGTCTCGTGATCCGGAGGCGGTGTGTGAGGAACTGCGATCATGGGTTGATCGCCTTGAGCGTGGGGCGGTTGATCCGAGTGAGTTGGTGATTACGAATCGCGTTTCGAAAAAGCGGGAGGACTATTCGCAATCGACGCGGAGTGTGGCGGCACTAGAGCGAGCGGCTGATTTGGGGTTGGCGCGTGCCCCTGGTCAGAGTGTGTCGTATGTGGTGGTTGATGATGCAAAGCAGTCGCGAGAACGGGTGAAATTGGCGAGTGAGGAGTTAGACGAGTATGATACTGGATTTTATCGGGAATTGTTGGTTCGTGCTGCAGCGAGTGTGTTGTCACCACTTGGGTGGCGGGAATCAGATATTGAGCAGGAGTTAGGGCAGTATACCGAGTCCAGTTTGGCGTCGTTCGGGTAACATTCAATCGAACTGCTATGTTCTCTCTTTCTTTTTGCCTCTGTCGGACGGTTCACGACCTATACGAAGGACTTTTGCTTTGGTTGGCGGTACTTTCGGTTAGTCGCTGCATAGACAATCCGTAGTCCGGGTGAGATTGACGACTTCCTCATGAAGTTTCGTCGCCAGCTGATAGATCGTTTGGACACGGTACTCACCAGCGATACCGGTCCGGTAGTACGATTCTGATCGGTTTTCCTGCCAGAGTGCTTCGAGACGATCTGCAACATCTTCTGAGAAGAGTCCTGCCTGCACCCCGTACTCGTACACTTCGGTATGCGATTGTCCGGGAACATCGTACCCACCCTCTTCGACATAGAATTGGATAGAGCGCTCAATCGCAACGAACGACGCTTCATTGATTACTGTGTAGTGACCATTGCGATCAATCAGGAATTGGGCAGCATCGAGCAATCGACAGGCCTTCCGTAATTGGAGGATGGTTGGATCGGTCACGAATTCCAGTCCTGTCTCCGGGTTTTCGGGCGAGCGTTGGAATGCGTCTTCAGCATTGGCAAGTGCATTCTCGATTTCTTTCGACGTCATTCGCTTCCTCCGAAGATGTCTCGCTTGATGTCCTCGAGCATGTCTGTTGTGTAGAGTTCGACCCCTTCTTGGAAAATCGGTCGAAGATCTGCGCCTCGTCGGCGAGCACTAGCAGGTGATTCGACGAAGGTTTCGAATTCGTACCGCTGCCCGTTGATTGTCTGTGCTTCGAGGTCCGATTTGATTTTCGAGATTGCTCGTCGTGTGGCGACGAGTTCGTCATCGTCGTTAGTCAGTACGAACAGATCAATATCGCTGACGCGATCCGCCTCACCGCGTGCGACGCTGCCAAAGCAAACGATGCCAGCAATTGATGAAAGTTCCTTGGTGACGCGGTCTGTGAATCGTTCGAGCGGTTGTCGGAAGGTCGCCTGGGGGATTTCCAGTAACGGGTCGTCGGCTTCATACAGATGATCGTCGTTGATTTGGTAGAGCGTTTTTCGACCAGCGTCCCGGCGTGTGACCAACCCAAGTGCAGTAAGCAGTGTGAGTGCCTTTGAAACACTCGGACCGCCGAATCCGGTGAGTGTCTGTAACTCACGGTTTGAGAATTCTTGTGTCGGGTTTTGAGCTGTAATCTCCAGGATATCGTCCATCGCTTCATACCTGAAGATCTGTTCGTCTGGCAATGGGAGGCGTAACTCTACACGCATACTGTTATATGTAGTATAAACGTTTACGTCTCATATATCGGTTGTGCTTATGGCACCTAATCGCTCTGCAGGCGAGTCAGAGAGCAACTAGTCAGCACGTGCCGCCTGCACCACCAGCCGCTCCCGCACCAGCACAGCTCGCTGCACTCGCGCTTGCACTCGCCGCTGCAGTCGTCCCAGCAACGATGATTGCTGCATTGTTCGTCTGGCTATAGTTTGTACACTCGCCCCACGCAACTGGGGCGATTTCATCGTCAATATCATCTGCGGCGAATACAGCCTCACGCAGATTTGCGAGCGTAAAGCTAGCGTCAGTTGCATATCGGTCGACGAGTTCGTCTGTTAGGAGAACCCGCCGAACACGAATTTCCCTCGATGCGGATTGTCTGGAATCCCGATCTTGAAGTGTTGGGCGGGACCGTGGAACTCGCCCGCCGAGACATCGAAACCTTTGATCGCGTCGACGCGGCCGTGAGCGAGCGTCGCATTCCGACCGATAATCCCGAGGTTTTGAAGCCCGACGCGACGAACCTGACTGTTCATCTTGTAGCGACCGGGCGGGAAGTAGAGCAGTATATCACTCCCGATTTCGCGCTGAATTACAGGTGAAACGTCTTGCTCACCGGTCGGATCCGCACCGGCCTTCGCCATATTCACGACGTTCTGGAACTCTCCCCGCCACTGCTTGGGGTCGATTGCGTGGAAGTTACCGCTCGTTGCGTTTGTGCTGTTGTTCGTCGGCCCTACTGGCGGGACTCCTCCCCCACTCGTGCTAGTCGGTAGGAGACACCCAGCGAGTGCCGCCGCTCCCGCACTTGCACCAGCTGCGAGAAATGCCCGTCTGTGTGTCGAGACGTCACTGGAGTCTTGCGTACTGCTCTCGCGGTCGTACATAGGGTTCACCTCGTGAGCGCCCAGTGCTGGGTGTTTATACGAACGAGTGACCCGTTGTGTTGCTCTAAATCGCCTTGAGCGTAGGTCATATCTAGAATACAATACTATATATGACGAGATAGTATTTATGGACAATATAGAAAACTAATATAGAAGTTAAAAATGAGAGGTTGATCACTCGAATGGTAGTGCAAAGCCCAAAGAAAAAACCGGTGGAATGTGGGGTTAGTATATGATACTAACCTAGAAGCGACCGGTTGCAGGCTCATACTCTCGATAATCCCGTTCGTCCTCTAGATCGTAGAGAGCACGGTTATGACTCGTTCTGTCCATCCTTCGCGCCACGAACGGTTTCCTCGACTGCCTCGATACCAGCTTCATGGAGCACATCACCAACAATAACCGTATCAGCGACATTGGCCATCCGGTACGCTGACTCGTAGTCGTGAATGCCGCCACCATAGAAAAGCTGTGCTGATGAGAGTGTATCTTGCACCGCAGCGACGACATCTGGATCACCGAGGGTGCCGGAATACTCGAGATAGACGATCTGCTGGCCGAGGATCTGTTCGGCGAGTTCAACATAGGCAACGACGTCATCGACATCGAGGTCACAGTCCGCTTGCGTGTACGTCGCGACTGCCGACGCTGGATTCAGGACAATATAGGCTTCTGGATGCACGGATTCCCACTCAAGATCTGATAAGCGGATCCATTCGTGGTGTGCTCCTGTGATCCATAGTGTGTCATCGGCATTCAGAACGATCGGCAGCAAATAGCCCGAGAGTGCCTCAGTATGGGACGACGGGCGATAGGTCGGCTCGACAAATATGGGGATCTCGACAGCAGAGAGTGCATCAAGAATTGACTGGACGCGTGCTTCTGTGACGTTCGTAGTTCCTCCAACAATGATTGCATCCGTTCCCGTGTCAACAATGTCAGCGTAGGAATCCTCATCGTGGAGTGCTTTGTCTGGGTCGACCTTCGTGACATGATTCCACTGTGCCCACGCAACCGCCATAGCTCACCGTAGTGCCACCACACGGAAGCCGCTTTCTCTCTGCCTACTCGAAACTACAGTATCGTACCACCGCCGCGAATCCCCGGTTTCGAACGAATCCATATCGAGTCACTATCGATTACATCTATAGGAGAAAACTAATGTAATTATAATCCACATATACGATCGATGGTTCGATCTCAGGCTAGACGAGCATTACTCAAGACGATCGGTGGTACAGCAACTGCAGCGGGTTTCATCGGTACCGTGGGTGGACGACAATGGGACGAGCACCGAAAGCAGGATCGTGGGACACGCTACGCGACGTTTAACGTGATCGAGCTAGAAACGGAACAGGTCCAAGAGGAAGGCGATCCGCAGGCCGAAGCGGCCGCCCGAGTCGTCCAAGAGGCTCAACCAGATATCCTCGTCATCAACGAACTCACGAACAATCTTCAACAGGGCAAATACACCGACAGAGCGAACATCGATGCCTTTGTGAAGAACTATCTTAGCGTCCCACAACGAGATGATCTCGAGGGCATCGATTACGAACATACGCTTCAGCCAGAGAGTAATACAGGCGTTCTTCCCGAACAGGACTACGACTTCAATAAGGACGGAACCTCCGGCGAACGCCCAGGTGACGCGTACGGATTCGGGGAATATCCGGGTCACTATGCATTCGCGATCGCGAGCAAGTATCCGATCGACGAATCAAACATTCGTTCCTTTCGGAAATTTAAATGGGCGGATATGCCTGGGAATCTCATTCCGGTAGCGGGCGAAGAGTGTGTTGTTACAGACACTGAGGATGACGAAACCGCACTCTATCTAACGGAGGAGGAACTCAAGGTCTATCGACTCTCCTCAAAGACCCATATTGACATCCCATTTGAGACCGAGGGGGGGACAGTCCACGGCCTGTTTGCACACCCGACGCCGCCTGGCTTCGACGGCAAGAACAATTTCAACGGAAAATGGAACCATGACGAAGTCCGGTTTTTCGCGGATTACGTTGCTGGTGAAGACTACATCTACGACGACAGTGGCGTCTACGGTGGTCTCGATGATGATTCCTCTTACGTCCTGATGGGCGACATGAATGCGGGCCCGGGTTTGGGGCGTGATGAGCGTCCACTCCAGCCCGCCCAGAAATTCTTCTTCGATAATGGCGACTTTTACACTGGTCAACTCCCAAAAAGTCCGGGCGGGGCACAACGGGGTATCCCCACCGCAACACGATTCGGTGGTGATGTTGAGGGCGTTGTTGAGCAGATCGATTACGTTCTTCCATCCCCAGATCTATCACTTCGCGCTTCGTCGATTGTCTGGCCGGCCAAGAACGCAACGAAGCAAAACCTCGGTGAAGACGTTAATACGGCCTCGGACCATCGTCTCGTCTGGGCCGACATCGAAACGACTCCCTGCTACTAAAGCGAATTTGATCCGTCTACTGGTGGTCTCGCTGTCAACGTAGACCGCTGAATTTCGTCAATGATTTCGGCCGGTTCGCGGGTTGATGGTTACTTTTTTTGCACGCTTATTGATAAACACGAAATCACTAACCAGGTCGACCCTCCGCCCTTGGGTTGAAACTCGCTCCCGATGAATCATATTCAGCGTTCGATCGTCGGTGGGGTGGCGGCCGTCGACTGACTGATCTGGGTGATTTCGAGGACCGTCATCAGGTCTGTCCGCGAGATCAGGCCGGCGAGCGAGCCATCTCCTTCGGTTACGAGAAGCCGACCGATATCCTCCTGCTGGAGGGTCGTGAGCGCATTCGTCGCCTCGCCGCCGGGTCTGACCGTCACCAGATCTGTCGACATGATATCATTGACTATCGCATCATCTCGGCGATCAGATGCCCGTTCTTGGACGTCTTCGAGCGTGACGATGCCGACGAGGTCATTGCCGTCGACGACAGGATACCCGGTGTGACGTTCGCGGACCATCCGGTCAAGCAAGGTATCGATCGACGTCTCAGGTGCTACCGTATCGAGTTCGGCCGCCGGCGTCATTATCTCCCTGACGGTCAGTCTCTCGAAAGCTGCCTGCATAACCACCTGTCTGGTCTCGCTCGTCGCGGCGATATAGATGAAGAAGGCGATGAAAATCCAGAACAAGTTGAACGTAAATACCCCTGTGATTCCGAGCAGGAACGCGAACCCCTTCCCGACGGCAGCGGCGATGCGGGTTGCCTGCAGGCGCGACCGGTTGCGCGAGAGCACCGCACGGAGGACTCGCCCACCATCCATTGGGAATCCCGGAAGCATATTGAACGCCGCGAGCACCACATTGAGCACCGCTAAGTAACCGATCACGAACCGAACTGCGGGGAACCTGCCAGCGAGCAGTTCGAACGACCCGTAGAACAGGATCCCGAGTGCAACGCTAACGACCGGGCCGGCGATGGCGATTGCGAACTCCTGGCGCCAGTCGTCAGGCAACTCCGCAAACTGTGCGAGACCGCCCAAGAACCACAACGTGATCGATTCAGTCTCAAGGCCGTACCGGCGTGCTACGAGTGAGTGACCCAGTTCGTGTAAGAGAACGCTGGCGAAGAGGCCGAGTGCAGCGCCCACCCCCAAGAGCCAGGGGAGCAACCCCGCGGTAAGGGGTTCAGGATCGAGTGGGGTCCCGAAGATCCCGTTGATCAAGTCCACTGTGAGGCCAACCTGCGAACCGATGAGGTAGGCCAGCAGTGGGAGGATCAACAAGAACGAAATGCCCAGTCTGATCGGGATACCGAACAGCGAACCGAGACGGAGACTCGCCATGTGGCTACTACGGGCTCAAGCCCTATCAGATAATCCCCCGGATATCGAACGTTGGTGGTTCGATCGGTATCGCCTCCAGCAATTTCATTCGACGATGGCAACACTGTACTCGGCCACTATTGTCTCCAACCCTTGGGAACGAAAATTCTCTGAATAAGGCACTGTTAAATCGAGAATAAGCCGCAGAAGGCATCGGGCAAATATATACAGTTTCTTATTGAAAATCGTAGATATCTGCTTAAACGGGATATTCAAGTCGTCTAAGCAAAAACTGATCGTCATATCTGTCTGGTAATAATAAGGCAACGGTGGCCATGATGTGGACTTCATCAATCTCAGCAAAACGGCCTCCAAATTCGATGTGAACTTCAGGAACCGTGCCAGCAGGGAAAGTGGGCGCCTTTTAAGTGACTAGTAGCATCATCTTGGCAACAAAGAGTGGTCCAGCGGTCTGGACTGTTGACGGCTAACTCTACAACCGACAAGTGCTACGTCAGTGGATTGTGCGGTGTTTTTAGCGAAAGTTCGCGGACTCATAGGAGTGGTTTAGGATATTTTCATAGCGAGTAAATCTGCATCGTTTTGATCATCGGTACCGGGAGTAGTTTCCTTCAGCTTATAGATTCAGGCGACAACCAACTTGCCTCACTTGTACATGGGGAGTGAATTGATAGGAACCCCTTTGTCTCACTGCCTCATGTTGCACTAAGCAGAACTAAGAGAACCTGGCAAACACATCGAATTTGTGTGCTGCCATTTATGACGTTAAGTAGTAAAATAGTAAGAATAATATTATATTATTGAATTCATGACATCATCGAACACGCTGTAATCAATATCTTAATCGGCAACGCACCCAAATTGAGTCTCTTACCATCTGGTGATTTTGCTACCAACATTACTAGATATCAGTGAATTAGCTCTGCCGTTCAACCTCGCCTTGCATCGACTGTGGGTGATAGCGACATCGATACTGCCTCATTTGTCGTGTCGCTGTAAACGTAACCGATCGATTTGCCCCACGTTCACTCCCACTCTCAGTTTCTTCGAGGACGTTTCCACTGTCGTCCAGGATTTGCAACTGATGTCGTTTTCCATCGCGGTTGATCCACGCTACTTTGTATCTCGTTCCGGGTTCGAGCTCCAAGGATGGGTTCTGCTCGTTTTCGATCGAGCCGGGAAGACGGCCTTCCCAACCGGACACCTGTGCCCCAAAAAGTATTACTCGTTGGTTCTGCTGGCTTCCATTCCCTCTGTCGCCATTTCCATCTCCGCTTTGGCCATTTTCGCCACCATCCTGTCCGCCCCTATCACCATTCTGACCACTTCCATCTCCGTTCTCTCCATTCCCATCATCATCTTGTCCGGTTACGAGACCGACCGTGCTAAGCCCGATACTTGCACCCCCGAGCACTTTCAGAAGCGTTCGTCGAGATCTCCGATTCTGCTGCCGTTCGGTGGAATCATGCTCCTTCATAGGTATCCCCGTGATGGGGTCGCTGAACTACCGAATAACAGGCGACGATTGTTCAACATCGTTTCCTAGTGGCAATGTCCGATTCGATGAGTATAATCGATAAAACCACCCGAAATCCGACAAGTATAGATATAAACTCGTCACAGGGTGGTCGGTGGCTTTTGGTCAAGCAGTGCTATAAATGGTGCTCCAAATGTAAGCACCGATCGGTTCGATTCGTGAATTTTAGCACCGACGATAGAAGATGGTGCCGAGGTAACTACAGCCACTACCGAGGAAGAAAGTGGTAACGAGACGATGACCGAGGATGACTCGATGACTAGTGACAATTCAAAGTCCGACTGATCAATATAATCTGCTTCCCTCGGCGGCGATTCGGCCAGGTACACATCTACTCATGGTTTTACTGGGAAGGCAATGGAGGATCTGCTGCTTCCTACCGGAACAACAGTGGAAGGGGATATTTGAGCACAGTGGTAGTTGTTCTCAGATTTTCTACGAACTGGAGATGAGATGACGTTTCAGAAATTCCACCTGGTCCAGTATAGCTTTCTCTCGCGGGTCTCCCACATAGATTTGAAAGTGCCCCACCGGATATTGAATAATCTCAGCCCGATTGGCCCTTTCAACGACCTGTACCGCAAACTCTGGTAAAGCCTGCTGATCTTTCTCCACAACACAAAGAAGAATTGGTGCTGTGACTCGTTCTATGGTACCCTCCTCGTATCGTGGGAGGTTGAATGCAACACGTGGGGCGAATTCGTTGCGCCACGTCGATCCGTCAGCAGCGAGGCGTTCCATGATCGGCCTCGCGTCGGGTTCAGTTATTACTGCAAAGCTCCCTGGGTCACCGATAACGGGAACCAGATATGGTGACAGACCAAGCTGGCCTCTTACTGCATCATACACGGCCGCGAGGAGCATTCGAATGAGGATCCCGACAGGGGCTCGCTCGGATCCCATTCCCCGGAATGCATCCAGCATCGGAACTTGGGTTATGACTGCAGCAATCTCCGGATCATCGGCAGCAACAGCAATGACGTGACCGCCAGCGAGAGATGTTCCCCAGACGACAACGCGGTTCGGATCAACCATCCCGAGACTTCGAGCCCGACGAATCGCCGCGTGATAGTCTTCGCGCTGTCGTTCGACATTGACTACTTGGCGAGGTACCCCATCGCTCTCCCCGAAATGCCGATAATCGAACGCTAAGACCGCGAATTCATCCGCAGCAAATCGCTCAGCGAACGCAGGGAGTCCCAAGTCCTTCGTGCCACTGAAGCCATGTCCCATAACAATACATGGAAGTCGTCCGTCAATCTGAAGCGGCAAGTACAGATCCGCAGAGCACCGTATCCCACCAGATTCGAACGATATCGCTGTTTTAGTGGTGTTCTGGGGCATAGCTGAATGTAGTACAATCCGATGAGCGAAAATAGTTCGCTACAAAGAGAGATTTTCAGGAAAATCGCTTCTAAGTCTGTCTTAGATCTGTTCCGACCAGACATGTCGGAATTTGCCGCTCCTGGGATTTCGTTGTGGTGACTCAGTCGCTTTCTCAAGAGTAATGTCAGTAATCCTTTGGTCTTCTAAGAATGTCTTGAGATCAGTACGCACCTGTTCCCATACGTTCGCTTCGTCATGGCCAGACGCGACTTCCAGACGAACGCGAAGGGTGGAAGGCGCCGTTCGTATGAGTTGTGTTCGACGCACCCCGGGTACCTCTTCGACCACGCTCGAGAGCGCAAGCGGGAAGACAGGACGGTCTCGTCCATCTGTTGTCTCGAAGTGAAAGACATCACCCTGCCGTCCTTCAACTTCGATGATGGGGAACGCGCTTCCACACGGACAGTGCTCGTCGTACATCGTGATACTATCTCCGAGATCGTACCGGATGAGCGGTTGAATCCGATTCGCAAGGTTCGTTATCAATACCGTTTCTGAGGGCTCACCGGGTTCGACGGGTTGGTAATTGTCGTCAACTGGTTCGACGACGACCCAGTCGGCGTTGGCGTGGAGGTTTCCGTGGCCACACTCAATTGCGATAGGGTCAAATTCGGTCGCAGCGTACGCCTCACGCACCTCGCAGTCGAAGGCTCGCTCGATATCGCGTTTCTGTGTCGCAGAAACAGGTTCTGACGCTGGAGAGACGAATGCCGGATTGATGTCAAGGTAACCGTCTCGCTGGGCACGAGCCAGTTCGACGATGACGGTTGCGTATCCCATGAGGAGTGCGGGTTGGTAGCGATTCAGTGTCTTAATGAGGTCGTCGAGAGGCTGTGTCGGTGAGAACAGTCGAATCCGGTTTTCAAGGAATGTGGATTCCCGCTGGAGCAGGGCAAATGCGGAAGCACCGAGGAAGTGGCCGCCAGTGATTGCAATTACGGCCTGTCGAAAATTATACTTGACGAGTCGCCTGAGCGTGTCAATATCAAGTAACGCATCCAATACCCAACGATCTGGAAGTACCCCGAGCAGCGCTAAACTAGTGTCATCCTGGACGAAGATGCCCGGTTCACCCGTCGTTCCAGACGTGGTCCAGACTGGATAACGGTCAAGGAACCGGTGGCCGATTTTTGATTCATCAGCGACGAACGTATCGATCTCGGCTTTCGTGATCGCCGTATCAGTGACCACGTCGTCGAAGTGTTCCATCAACATCGGTTTCGTTACTGGCGGGAACTGTGTGAGGTCGGTACAGCCCTCAGGAACGTCTGTATAGTGTTGCTTGTAGAACCGAGACTGTCGCCGAACATAGGAGAGCATATCCGCCAGCCGTCGTTGCTGTCGTGTCTCTATCGCTGAGCGGGTTGTCCATTTGGCACGCCACACGTCAAGCGTGATCTTTCCTTTCGTGATTGGATTCATCGTACTGGCTTCAAGAAGCGAGCCATCTTCCCAGCTCGACATCCCATGGTTACCATTTCACGCGGGACGGACTTTGTTCTTGGCCCGTCCGATCTCAGTTGTGATACGACGTCACTAACGTTTTCTCTCTGTGGTTCTCGCCTACGTCTACTGTTATAATACACAACATCCACATCAAACGCTCAACAACTGCCCCCTGCCAAGGAAGCGATGAACACCTGTACAGAACCTTGCTCGGGAACGAAATAGCCTCAACTCGAAACTTGCGTACATACGTCAGCGGGGACGCGACCACGACACACATCACCGCTCAGCTCGTGAAGGGGACTGCTGGTTACTGCCGACAATAGGAACGGTGGACAAGATTTGAATACGTGTCGCGTGTACTACTATCTCCTTCTACCCGATGGCACCCACAGAAGCAGTTGTGTTCGTTTTCTTCGCCGCCCTCCTGACGGATTTAGCTGCTGGACTTGGCGCTGTACCGTTTTTCTTCGTTGAGGATGTCAGCGATCGGGCGTACGTGACATTATGGGGTTTCGCTGCTGGAATCATGTTGTCGGCATCCCTCTTTGGCCTTCTTCCTGAGGCGGTAGATCAAGGGCCACTTGTTGAGGTTGCTAGTGGTGTAGTCGTCGGCGCGCTGCTCGTATTCGGGGCGAGCCGTCTTCTTGGCGAGTACAAATTTCATCCTCAAACGATCTCAGAGGCAGATTTCCGTCGGTTGGTGCTTATTGTCGGAACGCTCACCGTTCACAGTTTTCCGGAGGGGGTTGCGGTCGGCGTCTCGTTCGCCGATTTGAATCTTGGAATGGGCGAATCGATTCTTGGGTTCAGTGTTCCGATTCTCGCTATTTTTGTCACAACGGCGATTGCTCTTCAGAATATTCCTGAAGGACTGGCGGTTGCGATTCCGCTCAAGACCCAGGGCATTTCGAACTGGAAACTCGTCGGGTGGGCAGTGTTTTCGAGTGTTCCCCAGCCGCTCGCGGCAATTGTCGCGTTCTATTTCGTTCAAATTGCTCGTCAAACGCTCTCATTTGGGCTCGGGTTTGCTGCTGGAGCAATGCTGTTTCTCGTTGCATATGAACTGCTGCCTGAAGCACGAACTCGTGGTCAAAATCTCCCAGGACAGGGGCACCGAGAAATTGTAGTGGGATTCACAATCGGAGTCGCACTTATGTCGCCACTCCTTATCGTTGGATAATTCGACCGGTTACGTAGGTGATCTCGAGTGCAGAAGTTATCTCTGTAGTCGGCCAATACGACTATCTTCATCGGGATTGTGAACCGTCTGTGACCACTGAATCAGGTAGCCAAGTCCGACAGCAACCAGCGCTTACGAGCCTGGACTATGTCGGGATTGTTCTCGTGGTCCTCACCGGCGTGATTCATATCTATGAAGGTATTGAAGATATTAATGAAGGAATCATTGGAATACTCTTCATCTTGGCTGGACTCGGCTTCCTTGGTGCACTTGTATTGCTCTACCGCGGCGTAAATCAACCACTGCTGTACGGAATTGGGATCATTTACACAGGCATTCAATTCATCGCGTATTTCGTCCTCCGATGGCCCGATATTTACGAGCCACTCGGACTCTTGGACAAAGCAGTCCAAGCACTGCTCATCCTCGTCCTCGCAATTCTCTATCTGCAGAAACGATCGTAACTCACCGTTCTGGGAAGCTACCTACAAGATATTCGAGCCAGTAGTTCACCCCTCGATTGATTAGATTGGTCGTTGACGAAGTGTTCTATGGCGTCCGAAGACTCAGTAGATCGGTATCAAGCGAATCGTCAAGCTGAGATCGACAGCAGTAGCATCTATCGTGCAATTGCGGATGCCGAGTCACGGTCAGAATTAGCGGAGGTGTATCGTCGCTTAGCAACCACTGAAGAAGAGCATGCACAGTTCTGGGAGACACAACTGCAAGCAGCAGGTGTCCAACCAGGCGATCGCCATCCAAGTTGGCGAGCACGAACGCTAGGATGGCTTGCACACCGATTTGGGCCAGCAGTCGTCCTCCCAATCGTCACTGCTGGTGAACGAACCGATAGTCGTGACTATGCGATACAACCAGAAGCAAAAGATACGGATCTTCCACGCCATGAGCAATCACATGCGCGACTGCTTGACGAGATTGAGATGACCACAGGTGGAGGGCTTGAAGGAGGGGCGCTGGCACAATTGGAAGGCCGCCACCGTTCTGCAAGTGGCAATGCGCTCCGTGCAGCGGTGCTTGGCGCAAACGACGGTCTGGTCTCAAATCTCAGTCTCGTCATGGGTGTTGCTGGTGCTGCCCTCTCTGCTTCCTCGATCCTCATTACCGGTCTAGCGGGACTTATTGCTGGTGCTGGCTCGATGGCAATGGGTGAGTGGCTCTCCGTCCAGAGTTCGAGAGAATTATACCAACGCCAAATCGCGATCGAGGCCGAAGAGCTGGCGGCAGTGCCAGAAGAGGAAGAACAAGAACTCGCACTCATCTATCAGGCGAAAGGTCTCCCGCAAGAGCAAGCTGAACAACTCGCAGCACAGCTCGTCGCCAATCAGGAGGAGGCACTCGATACACTGGCGCGTGAAGAACTCGGCATTAATCCCGAGGAGCTTGGTGGATCAGCGTGGGAAGCTGCAGGTGCTTCCTTCTTCCTCTTTGCATTCGGAGCAATTGTCCCCGTTCTCCCGTTCTTTTTCCTCACAGGGATACCTGCGGTTGGTGGAAGTCTCGTCCTCAGCGCAGGAGCACTATTTCTCATTGGAGCTGGAATTACGCTCCTTACTGGTCGAAGTCTTCTGTACTCCGGTTTCCGACAGGTGATTATTGGACTGGCTGCGGCTGGGTTAACTTATGCGGTTGGCAGTTTGATCGGCGTGGCGGTCGCTGGGTAAGGGACGACTGTATGTCTGCTGTAATTTGGACGGGAAAGAGATACCAGCGAGGCTATGCAGTTCTCTTGACGCTATAGAGTTAATCGAACGACATGAAGTCTAGCGGTGTAGCGAAGTCCTATTTCAACTTCCCATCCTATGTTTTCTAATGGAGCCCGAGGAGTGCGATTATGGCAGCTTAGGTGGCCTCCTATACTAACCGAACGTACGAGTAGATCGAAAAAGACGGTTGAACAAATCTGCACTTTCTCTTTTGTTTTTACGGCATCAACAATTACTGATAAACGTGGCCAAACGGTGAATACCCACAATTGTATTGATTCAGTAACTGTCGAGCAAACAGTGTACTGACTGTAATATGCCTATTGTCCAGTCAGGGTCTTTATAACAATTAGGGAAGAAGTCGAAAAACCGGACGCAGGATAAGGTATGAATCGACGAAGGCGATACTCGACCGCAGACTTCCCAAACAGGTTACCCATTCACACCTTGTCCGCTTGACTCTCAGTCATAGTATCACCACGAACGGGTTGCTCGCTGGTATGAGTACCACCAAATACGAAATCTGGATCTGACTTGCACCGGATTGGTTCTCTGTTTGGTGGTGGCCAAACGGCCTTGGTGGTTCGAATCCACCCCCGTTCATTTCACTTCGTTGTATTTTATTCCATGATATATTCAGTGCATGATAATAGTTGACAATATAATTTCAAAGGATAGGGTTAGCTTTTATACTAATTGCTCATTACCATAATTTTGTGCTGTTCAGGTGGTGTATAACAAATGGGACCTCTCGCTATTCTCGGTATGTAATGTCGCGAAACCAATCCGGTGCACAGGAAGAACAACCGGAAAATGATGCTGAATCAAACGATCGAACAACTTCCCGACGCTCAGTCCTCCACGGAATGGGCGCACTCGGCGCCACAGGACTGCTTGGCAAAGCTGGTCTTTCAGAGGCCTCGAATGGCGCACTCGGGAACGTGCCAACACAAGTCGCTGACGTAAACCAAACCTCACCTGATCTTACAAAATGGATTGACGAGGTGCCGCGTCCAGGTGTACTCAAAGCTGAGAAGAAGAAAAATGGGAAGCCCCTCTACGAGGTGGAAATGTGCGAGGTAGAACAGCAACTCCACAGTGAATTGCCACCAACAACTGTGTGGGGATATGAAGGACAGTACCCCGGCCCAACTATCGAAGCCAAACAGGGCAAAGACGTATACGTAAAATGGAAGAACAACCTCCCAAAAGAGCACTTACTCCCGGTCGACACAACCCTACACGGCGCTGCGGGAACACCCGAAGTGCGTACGGTTACACATCTTCACGGGGCAAACGTCGAACCGGAGAGTGATGGAGGTCCCGAGGCCTGGTTTACGCAAAACTTCGAGGAAGTTGGTCCGACGTTCGAGAAAAAGACATACTGGTATGCGAACGAACAACCGGAAACTTCCCTCTGGTATCACGACCACGCACTCGGGATTACGCGGTTAAACGTCTATGCGGGACTCGCAGGGTTCTACTTCCTTCGTGGGAAACTCGAACGCAAACTCGATCTTCCGAAAGGAAAATACGAGATTCCCCTTGTCTTCCAGGACCGTACCTTCAACGAGGACGGCTCGTTGTTTTATCCAACGGGCCCCGAAGAAGACACGGGCGAGCCAAATCCCAATCCTAGCGTCGTTCCAGAATTCTTCGGCGATACGTCGGTCGTCAACGGAAAAGCCTGGCCGAAACTCACAGTTGAACCACGTAAGTACCGCTTCCGCACGCTCAATGGTGCAAACAGTCGGTTCTACAACCTCAAGCTCTTCGAATACGACCAAGAAACCGGCGAAATCGGTGATCCTGGTCCGACGATGACGCAAATCGGGAGCGATGGCGGCTTCCTCAAAGAACCGGTCGAAATCCAAGATCGCCTGTTGCTTGGACCCGCCTTCCGTGCCGATCTTATTGTTGATTTCTCCGATTTCAAAGGCCAGACGTTGCTTCTCCACAACAACGCCCCCTCACCGTTTGGTGGCGTGGCTGGTGAAGATCCAGACGACGTACAGCCGCTACCGGAGGTGTTGCTTATCGACGTCAAGGAAAAGAACTGCAAGCGTGACAAGAGTTGTATTCCCAACAAGCTCGCACGCATTCCCGAGCTCAAACCAGAAAAGGCGGTTCAGGAACGTGAACTGCCGCTCGTTGAAGGGGTAGATGAGTTTGATCGGCTGAAACTCCTGTTGGGAACACGCGAGCATCCGAATGGTCTCGAGTGGAGTGATCCCATCACTGAAGATCCCAAACTCGGAACGACAGAGATATGGGATCTAATCAATACGACCGTCGACACGCATCCAATTCATCTCCATCTAGTGCAGTTCCAGGTGCTGGGTCGGCGGCCATTTGACGTCGACCAATACAATGCGGATCGCGAAACAGGTAGTGTCGGTCCGATCAGTGATTACTACACTGGTCCACTTGAAGCCCCGCCAGCGAACCAGCGTGGATGGAAAGACACCATCGATGCGGATCCTGGCTTCGTGACAAAGGTTATCGCACACTTTGGAGAGTTCAAAGGACTGTTCAAAGACTTCACCGGCGAGTACCCCTGGCACTGCCACATCCTTGAACACGAAGATCACGAGATGATGCGTCCCTACGAAGTGCTCCCCCGTGAGGACAAACAGAACGACAACGGCTGTTAACTAGTTACGGTCTTCTCTTTTTGCTTTCTTGTGCTGATGGAACCAATGCCAACCACCAGTTTATTCTAAAATCACTCAACTAGCTACCAGCTTTGAAGGATTGTAATATGAAGAGGTTCCATAGTAAATCAGGGCATTGGCTTTCGTGGAGAGGTTGGAATCCAAAATGTTCCGGTATCACAGGAACTCCAGAGCACTCATTCCCGCTGATTCACCATGGTTCGCGTCTAGAAAGGCTCATCGTTCGGTGAGCAACTTACTTACAACCGTATCGTACATAGTTACCCACTGCCTGAAGCAGTAAAATTTGTCATGATAAGAATAGATTGACGAGTCGCAAACGCTAGAGAGCACGCGAATGCGAAGTGAAGACCGACCCCGCGCTTCGTCAAGGTGGTCCGACTTATGACGTGTTTGACCTTCTTGAAACCGTTCTCGCTGCCCGCCGATTCAACCGGTCGATCAAATGGATATAACGCTTTCGCGTCCATGCGACCTTTATCGATGTCGCATGCAGCTATAAAGGATAGATAGCGGCTGACAGTATTCACTTCGAGTGGTGACTTTGGAAAGGAATCAGCCTCTCGCTGAGAAGACCCGGATTCGTGCCACCTTGCGGGCGTCATAATGGCCATTTCCACCTCTGCATATGGTCTAAGAGGCAGTGGCAGATGTTGCAGCGACTACAGAGGATCATTATCACGAACTCTGTCGAAATCATGGAATGCTGTCTACTCTGTTTCAACGTTAGCTCAGTCGTTTGCCAATGACTGGTGCCCCGATAGCAGTGCCAACCGCGGTTGCTGTACTAAGAAACGTGAATAGATACGGTCCGTTAAATATGTAGACTACTCCAAAGATCCCACTAGCAATCATACCCACGAATAGTGCAGTGATGGCTTCTCGTTCGGTGGATGGATGGTCTGGGATCGCTTCAGCGACATTCTGCCAGACAATCCAGCCGCCAACTGCACCTCCAATGGCGGCTACACTTTCGAACGTCAGGTTCACGAACAATCCGAGGCTTCCAATCACAACCGCAGTAAGTAGTACCCGTTCCGGGTGAGTTCCATTCTCGGCCAGCCAGTTGAGGATCCCGAGGACGACGATTCCAAAGATAATACCAGCGAGGACATCGACGAAGTAGTGGACGCCGAGGACGAGTCGTGACAGGGAAACGAGTGTAACGACTACTCCAGTGATACCAAACCGCACTCGGTATGATCCGTGGCCGATGACGAGCGCCAGGCCACCCCAGACCATCGTCGCCCCCAGTGCATGCCCACTCGGAAATCCTGGTCCTTTAGCTGTCGTTATAATGATGAACAGGTTCGCAAATATCGACGGAATCCATCTGAGTGGTGGCGGCTCAGTCGCTCCAGGTGGTCGTGGGAGCAGCAACACACCTTTTAAAACCCCAATAAGCGCGACATACGTGAGTACAAGCGCGATTATGAACATCCCTCGACGGCGTTCGATTCCCACGTAGGGAACGTATTCACCGCCAACATACAGAACGCCGCTGAGGAGAAAAAGAAACCAGACGTCACCCAGCTGAGTGATTAGTGCGAACAATAGAATGACTGCCCAGGGCGCCTGGCCGCCCAGCATGTCAGGAAGAGTACTCTCATACCAAACTACAAAGCTGTTCATTCCCCATTCTCTATCTCAGATATCTTGTACTGTGAGTTCGGCGATTAACCTCGGTTGCATGTCTGTACACGCAGAACTACGCGAGATTGATCCATAAATTCTGCTTCCACAAAGATGGCGACCCACCGGATAACACTGCCGCTTATACTGCCCACAGGAAGTCAATCACCAAAATCGAGCAAATCACGAAAATCATATCGTTGCCGTTGTCCGTTCTACTTCGGTTATAAAACTAATCAGTCACCAGGAAACGGGCCGAAATATTAGAAATCAGACTTCTTTTTGCCTAATCTCGCCATTTAGTCTGGATTGTATCCAGGCACGACATCATTAACCTGCTTTGTCGACATATACCCAGCAGAATGTTCCTCAAGCAACCCTCGTTCAAGTGCGTTATCAAGGGTGTTATCTAAATCCCCTGAAATAAAACAGGAGTGATGATCTGCGATCTGGGCAATATAGTTGCGATCAATTGCGTCAGGAGCAATATCACCTGTATTGTACTCAACAATCTGAGCGACAATTTTAGGATAATCGTGTGCCATAGCTGGGCTACATCCTCATTTTTATTAAATCTAGTTCCCACCATGATAATCCATACATATAATATATATTAAGAGTGGGTAATCATCAGGTTGCCGTATTTTTTCGCAGTATTCGGGATCGCCGCGTGGTTCATCTACGCACTGGCGATTCTCGCCGCCGCAAACGTCCTGGCAATCTCGACGCTCTCGCAGTGGGTTGCGACCGCGGTGTCGTACCTGCCAGCACTGATCGCAGGCCTGCTCGTCATCGTGATCGGGTTCGTTGTTGCGGACTTCATCGGTGACGCGATCATGCGAACCAGAGCGGCAACACACACCGCGTACACGCGATGGTTCTACACGCTAATGACTCAACCAACAAATTCACCCACAGATACCACCGAACTGTGTCAGCACTGTCTACAAGAGACACCGCACTCGGTTAGAATTGAAATTCGAACCGAAAATGAAGGAAGTGAAAATGCTGCATTGTCACGGGAACCGTATCGCATCACAGAATGCCAGGAATGTGAGACGGCAACAGACCAACGAATGAACAGTATATGACCATTCATCGGCACGATCAAACTTAGATAACCCTGTCTGAATGAGACTACTCCGATCACCGAACGAATACAGTACTCAAGGACGATATGGGGATCCGTACCTATTCAGTCGACTCGTGTTGGATGTCCTCTGTCCGATAAAATGAGGGATTTTCGGCCTCGCTAGGGTAATGAACGGCGATAATTACTGGTTCCGCCCCCCACTGTTCCCGTTTGGTGTACAGATCGTCGAGAGCGTGGACAATGTTTTCGGTCGAAAGTAATGTGGGATCTTCTGGTTGAAGTAACAGTGCTGCTCCCCAGCCAGTGATCCACGGAATGAGATCGGGAGGAATGAATCCTGGTTTGAATGGGATTGACGTAGATTCCGGTGAACTTGGGAGTTCAGTCTCCGATTCGGTGAGATTCGTGAGGCCGAGTTCAAGCAGTTGACGCGGATCGTCCGCTCCGAACACTCGCATCAGTGTCTCGGTTCCAATAACAACGGAGGTGAAACCGCCATTGACTTCGGACGTTAGCTCCTCCGAGAGCGAGTGAAGTTCAGATTCGCTCCATTGAGATCCGGTGATTCCAACGATATCAAATCCTGTTGATGTTTCCATACCGTCTCTCGACGACGGACGACGGGATAAGTGTTAGTTAAATCATAGTATTGTGAAACACAGGAGCTGAAACAAATTGCTGGATCAATCTACGGGCAAAGACTGACATGGGTTTAGAAAAGTATCCAGCGGCTAAGCTACTAACTCAGCGGCAGATTTTACGAACTGACGACTCAGTGCTGCAGTTACAACAATCGGGGGAGATGGGCCTATCAAATAGGAAATAGGTAGAGTTCAAAATTACATTTCATTCTAACCTAAAATATTGTGAATCAAATCTATGATATTCTACTTGTGTTAATTCATAATATATTATGACTAAAAGAATAGCATGAAAGAGGGGTTTGTTAATATTGTTAAATTTCATAGTTCCTCAAGGATAGCTCGTTTCCCGAGCGTCCCTACGGCTTATCAGTGTCAAGCTTGACGGCACCCTCATTGGAGACAGTGACTTGGTAGCCAGCATACTGAAATGAAACAGAGCCGTTTGTTCGTGGGGTGCCATTTGCTTTTGACGCAAAGAGTTCATCCAGGGCTTCGGGATTGATGACGTTGTACAATGTCTCGAGGTCAGCTGGCGTGCATTGTTCGGCGTCTGCGACGGCGGTGAGCACGCGTGTACTCAGCGACGGTGGCGATGCAATAGGTGGTTCGTCGGGGGTATTCGTCGGCTGCATAATTTGCTTTCTCTTGTTGAATAGCGGTATGAAACCGAATATGCAATAAGTTCGGCTAGTATTCCGTACTCTAAGCCCTACTGGAACCACCCTATTATACCCCGTGGATATCAAAACAGAACTGTTAAACAAGATTCTATAAAATTCTCTATTCACTAGATTTTCTGAAACATTAGAATTGCTCAACCGGTCGTACCTCACAACTCTTCATAAAATCGTGTGAGCTCAACAATTGATTCGATACGATCGATCTTCCGATAGCGAATCGTCTCACTTCGTGCATCGTACTCAATCATCTGGTGATCAGCCAACATGGGCAGATGGATGTGACATAACTCGGTTTTGAGCCGGGCAGGTGATGTCCTGACGTGCTCACACAGCACCCGAATGAGGGTGGAAAGGGAGATCGTCTCACTGTTCATCGCCACCAGGTGGTACATAAGATATCGGCGCTGTGGGTTCGCGAGGATCTTGAACAACGAATCGAGCGAGATGGTCGGATGAGGGACAGTATTAGTGGTCATAATTGGCACCTTGAATGAGACCGGCGCAGCAAGGATCAAGACCCCATCTATCCGTGGAGAAACTACACTCACCACCAATTCGATGACGTTCACAACCTCCTTTGCGATTCGTTCGATCTCTTCGTGCAAAAGATGGAAGGTTTGTAAGTAGGTCTTTTGGCTTATTGTTTAAAGCGTAAACAATAGCTGTTTCCGCGTAGCGAAGTCATGTTAGACGCACAGCCTTTTTATGGTGATAAGAGATTGTGCTCTTCATGGCTGGCGTGGATATGTTAGCTTCCGCACCAAATAGGTAGTGTTGGTCGAGATTCCAGTTGTGGTCGTTGGTCATAGTGTACGAGCAATTTTTGACTGTGTGATATGCTTCGTGTTGAGACAGCAGCCATACAAATGAGAGACCACCGCTGGGAAACCATGCTCACACACCGCAGCGGACGCACAGTGCGGAATTTCTCGTATCCCGTCAAGATGCTCCCCAATATAATCGAAGGGTCAGATGCACTCATCTCGAGATTCGCTGACCCATATTAGTGGGATTCTTGCAAAGCAGATGCCAGTATGAGTCAGAGGAATCACGCATTGTTCATTCGCGGGCTCGTGGTTTCACCGCACAGTAAGCAGCGAGCAACTCGATACGGTTCACGAGAGAATTCCACATTCTCCTCTTTTTGGCTTTCAGTTCGGATCGTGAGTGAGAGGGCATGTGGAGTCGACACAGTACAGGCCTCACACTGTTCAACGTTCTCGTTTGCGCTGTGTGATTGTTTGTGTCATAATGTGCCTAGTAGCTTAGTCTCGAGCCGATGGACGGTTATTCATATGATCCTGGACCATCTCTACCAATGGCTGGATCTCGTCGAAGTGTGGTCCTTCCCGCACTTGATGTGTCTGTTGGTCCCATTCGATTAGCTCGGCATCGGCAAGCTTCGGCAAGTGTGTATGAACCATCTGGAGTGTAGGCTGGGCTCCCTTATCACCGCTGGTGACCACATCGGCAGAAATCTCGATATCGTCTTCCTGCAGGTTGTGCTCGTCGAGAGCAACGAGTAATTGACGACGAGACGGGTCTGCTAAGATCTCAAGCATAGTATCGAGTGACAGACCGTGCCTTTGACTGTTATTCCAGTCTTTTCCCGAATGTTCTGATGAGGACTTCTTGGTTGAATCTGGGCGAGTATTCATGGTAATCACGTCAGTGCGGGTCGTCGTCTATTGACCTATTTCAGGGGAGGTGCCATCACTGCGTAAGAATTTTCCCAAAGTGATAAGGTTCATTTCTACAAATCATACCAGTTCGTCTGAATTAAAGATTGTTTGTTCCACTATCCAGAATAAGGATCGATTCAGGGTCATTCGGTAACAACTACCACGAATGACTCTTCCGGCAGAGAGTTGATAACCATCGACCGATGATAGAGGATAATGCCACCAGCATCACTAACTACCGCACTTCGTGAAACACTCGCACTCTTCAACGGCGGGGGACCGCCTCAAACGACAAACGAGGTGGCAGACCAACTTAACCTTGGACAACGAAGTACCTACAGTCGGCTGAAACGCCTCGTCGAGCACAACCGGCTCGAAACAAAGAAAGTCGGCGCTAGCGCACGTGTCTGGTGGCAACCGCAAACAAACACCGATACAGAGACCCCCGGCTGGCAAGCTGCAGCAAAGTCTCTCATCGACGATGCTGACGCCAGCGTGTTCGTCTTCGACTCAGATTGGCAAGTAAAGTGGATCAATGATACAGCAGAACAGTATTTCGAGCTCGACCATGACCAGATCGTGGGTCAAGACAAACAGACGCTCCTCAACACTCATCTTACTACAGCCATTGTCGACTCGGAATCGTTCACAAACAGAGTGCAGTCGGTCACCGCCGAGCCTCCATCAACTGAGCAGTTCAAATGCCATGTAACGGCTGGTGAAGACCGTGAGGAGCGATGGCTCGAATACCACACCAAACCAATTGAGACAGGAGTGTACACTGGAGGTCATATCGATCTCTACTACGATATCACCGACCGCAAACAGACGGAACAAGTTAGTGAAGGGAGTAACCAGAGGTATTCGACACTCATCCACAACCTTCCAGGAATGGTCTATCGCTGTCGGAACGAACCGAAGTGGCCAATGGAGTTCGTCAGCAGTGCCTGCACTGACATAACTGGGTATGACGTCGACGCAATTGAGTCCGGCACAGTTAGCTGGGGAGATGACGTTGTTCATCCCGACGATCGTGGCCAAGTCTGGGAAGCTGTTCACTCCGGTCTCAATCGGAATGGCAAATTTACCATCCAGTACCGGATCCAAACTGCGGATGACAATACTCGCTGGGTTCGAGAGCGAGGCCACATTCTTTCCGATACGTCTGACTCTTCAACGATGCTGGAGGGAATTATCACTGATATCACGGCCCAGAAGATGACTGAATTGGAACTTCGGGAGCGTGATCTGGAGGATGTTGTCGAACGAATGGATGATGGATTTGTTGCGCTCGACGAAAATCTCCGATTCACCTACGTCAATGATCGTGCTGGTGATCTTCTCAAGAGACTTCCCGATGAGTTAGTTGGCAGGCACATAACTGATGCATTTGAGCCTGATCCAGAAATCGAAGCGGCGATCACTGACGCCCTTGAAACAGAAAAGCCAACCGCAGAAGAGGTATTCTATGAGCCACTTGAAACGTGGTTTGAATTTCATCTCTATCCCACAGAAAGAGGACTTTCTGTCTACTTCGAGGACGTAACTGAGCGCAAAGAGCAGACCCAACAACTCGAACAGTATGAGCGCGTCGTCGAAACTATCGATGACGGAATCTACGTCCTCGACAGTGATCATCGATTCACGATGGTAAACAGCGGCTTCACATCAATGACGGAGTACGGACATGACGAACTCATTGGTGCACATGCAGAAGTCGTGTTTGGCGATGACCTCCTCGAGATTGAAGAGGCACGACAAACAGAATCAGAGTTGGGCAATTCGCCTGTTTCAAACTTCGAGGAGGACATATCTACGGCCAGTGGGTCGTCACTTACGGTTGCAAACCGGTTTACGCTCTTCAAACATGAAAGCGGTGAGATTGGTCGCGTAGGAGTCGTCCGTGACGTCACCGAACGCAAGAAGCGCGAGCGTGAGCTCGAACGCTATGCAAAGATCATCGATGCAGTAGGTGAACCAGTCTACGAACTCGATGCTCAAGGCCGGGTTACGTTCGTCAACGAGCCACTGGTCGAACGGACAGGCTATGAGAAAGAGGAATTGCTCGGTCAACACGTTTCAATAGGTCTCGACAAAAGGACAATCACAGAGGCGGAATCAAAGATAGCCGACCTCTTTGCGGATGGCGCAAATGGGACGACAACTCTCGAATATGAGTTAGTGACAAAGAATGGAGAACGAATCCCGGCTGAGAACCGAATTTCACTGCTGACCGACGAAGACGGGGGGATTCGCGGCTCTGCCGGCGTAGTGTGGGATATGTCTGATCGGGTTGAGCGAGAACGCGAACTCGAAAGACAAATCCAGCAACAACGGGTCGTAACCGAACTCGGGAAACGTGCGCTAGAGGATCGCGATATCGATATGCTGCTTGCTGACGCCGCCGAACAGGTGGCTGACACACTCAACAACGACTACGCCAAGATACTCGAGCTTGATACAGAGACCAATGAACTGCGACTCCGCCAGGGCGTCGGCTGGAACAATGGACTCGTCGGGTCGGCCACTATCTCAGCAGTGGCAGATGACTCACAGGCGGCCTACATATTACAAACGAGTCAAGCAGTTGTAGTGTCCGACTTTGAAACAGAGTCCCGATTCAGTGGACCAGAACGACTCACAAACCATGACGTTCGGAGTGGCATTAGTACGATTATCGGCCCAGTCGATGATCCTTGGGGCATCTTCGGCACGCACGACACAGCGCCTCAGGAGTTTTCCGATCATGACGTGAACTTCGTCCAGTCCGTTGCGAATATTCTTGCAGAAGCGATTGCTCGGCGTAACGATAAACAGCAACTGCGCCGTCAACGCGAGCAGCTTGCTGCGTTAAATAATCTCAATAAAGTCGTCCGAGACATTACCGACGCCGCGATCGAGCAATCCACGCGCAAAGAGATCGAGACAATTGTCTGCGAACAGCTCGCCGCTGTGGACTCATATGACTTCGCCTGGATCGGTGACGTCGACGATCACACGGAGACGGTGAACTTGCGGACTGAAGCAGGTGTTGAAGGCTATCTCGATGATATCACGATTTCTGTCGACCCTGCCGATGAGCGCAGTAACGGGCCGACAGGCCGCGCCATCTTACAGCGCGACATCCAGACGGCCCAAGATGTGCTTGGTGACGCCAGCTACGAACCCTGGCGTGATTCCGCTCGAGAGTATGGGTTTCGGTCGTCTGCGGCAATTCCAATCCAGTATGAGAAGTCATTGTACGGGGTGCTCAATGTTTACTCCACCCGACCGAACGCATTCACAACCGGGGAGTTAGAGGTAATCGGGCGACTCGGTGATATCGTCGGTCACGCAATCGCGAGCGTCGAACGCAAACGTGCCCTAATGAGTGACGAAGTCATCGAACTCGAGTTCCAACTTTTGAATGTCTTTGAGGCGCTCGACGCTGATGCGACGACTAACAGCCGAATTACGCTTGACAGAGCGGTTCCAACTGGTGATGCAACATACCTCGTATATGGTACCACGACCAATGATGGTCAAGCGGCGCTTGAGGCATTGATTGATCAACTGTCTCACTGGGATTCGATAACGGTACTTGACGATGAGAACGACATCGTTCACTTCGAGTTGCTGCTTACTGACCCGCCTGTTCTCTCGACGGTAGCCTCGCAAGGTGGATACGTGGATATGGCGCGGATCGAGAACGGAAATCTCGATCTGCGTCTCCACTTAGCACCGAGTGGCGACGCCCGTGCGATGACTGATACTGTCCTAGAGAGGTATCCAGGTGCCGAATTACGCTCTCAGCGGCAGATCACCCGGACCGATGACGCGGTACCACGCTTACAACAGTTAGTACGTAAGAACCTCACAGACCGCCAACAGACGGTACTCGAAGCCGCGTACCACGCCGGATTCTTCGAGTGGCCTCGGACGGCCACTGGCGAGGACATAGCTGACTCACTTAGCATCTCCTCGCCGACGTTCCACCAACACTTGCGGAAGGCAGAACACAGGATATTCACCGCAATATTGGAGACCTCAATGGTGTCATCGTAGCAGTTGCTGGTTCTGTAATCTCAATCTGTGATATGCACCACGGATTGTGCATAGATTGATTCGAGGGTACCGTGGGACATCCACTTCTGCTTATGGATTAAGTATATCACACACCACCACTTCCAGTGTAGAACACCGCATTAAAGGCCGTAATCACCAAATTCGAACGTTTCGAAATCGATATATTGAATGACGCTATACCAAAGCCGATAGCCAGAAGATGCAGAAATTAGCAATTTAGATTTTTTCAAATTAGTTAGGATCTGATATGAATGGCGAAGAGATTGGTTCAAAGAAGAACCGACTGCGTCATGAGGGATTATTAGAGTAGCCGATAACGACCTTGTTGAATGAATAATTATAAAGTCAAATATATAGTGCCAGCAGGCATTTCACCACCATTTATTATTATTATTGATTCATTATATACTATGAGTAATTAACAATATAGTCGGAGTGTGTCGAGATGATGACGGGAGCTTTAACAAGTTTTACACCCTTGATTATTATATGACCGTTGCAAGTGTTTCGATGCCAGAAGAACTCCTCAATCGGATTGATGAGTTTGCAGACGACCATGGATATACTGGCCGAAGTGAAGTACTCCGAGAAGCAGCCCGCAATTTGCTCGGTGAATTCGAGGACAAACGGCTTGAAGACCGTGAGCTGATGGGAATCGTCACCGTAACGTTCGATTACGAAACGACGAGCGTTGAGGAGAAGATGATGCACCTTCGACACGAGCACGAAAACCTCGTTGCGTCGAATTTCCACAGTCACGTTGGTTCGCATTACTGCATGGAACTGTTCGTACTCGAGGGTTCGCTGGAAGATATTTCAACCTTTGTCGGGAAAATCCGTGCCACGAAGGACACGCTCAATGTAGACTACTCGGTTATGCCTGTTGACGGATTTAGCCCTCTCGCTCCCTAATAATACCAATTCACATTCTTTGAATAGTGGGTAAACCCTCCCTTCGACACCCACACATGGCAACACACCGACTATTAATAAAAGATCCACTCTGTCACCGCAGTAACTATTATTATGGGGGGCGTATTTTAATATATGCCAATCGTCACCACTGCCATGTCAGAGCCTCTTCGTGATGAGTTGGATTAGTTTGTTACGGAGTATGGATACGATGGACGTAGTGAACTTATTCGGGAAGCCTGTCAGTCCTTACTCAAGGAATCCCAGTCGATTGACTTTGCGGGACGTAATGTAACTGGAACGGTAACTGCGGTATTCGGCTACGACGAACCCGAGATCGAACGACTGATGATGGAAATCCGACATGAATTCGAAACAGAAATCCGGTCGAATTCGCACAATTATCTAACCGGCAACGCGGGTTGCGTTGAAACGTTCGTGCTCGAAGCACAATCAGAGGTCGTTTCACAATTCGTGGAAACGGTTCGTGCGGTTGATGAGAGTGTCACCATCAGTCAGATATTGATTCCAATTGATACGATACGTTCGGTTGGAACCGAAGTGCCGATGGATGCGGCGAAAGAATAGTCAATGGTTGGAATTCATTTGTTTGGAGTTATTAACTTAAAGCTAGTACGCGATACTCCTTGTTATCGACAAATATCACAGACGGCAATATTATTATATTTATGTTCTAGATTGTTAACCAGACATAGCACATATTCACCTTGGAGAGGGTTCATTCCCCATCTGGGCCCTTGTTCTCTGGACGATAGTCGGCGCTGCCTTGATTGGTGCCGTTGTCTACCGCGTTAGAAAAGGTGGTATCAAGACTCGTCAAATAGCGCTCGCAGGCATCGGTGCGACTGCAAGTTTCGCCATCTTTCAGCTGAATATCCCGGTCTGGGGTGGCGTTCATATGAATCTCACCGGGCTTGTTGGTATTCTGGCTGGCCCACTACTCGGAGCACTCGTTGTAAACATCTTCTCAGCTGCACTCGGCCACGGCGCGGTTGGTTTGCTTGGAGCGAACACCAATCATCGAACTTCGATGTGAAGCACACACCTATCCAGATGGGCCAGTCGGAATGCACGACGTAGAATTCGAAGTTTTTCCAAACGAAGTGGTTGCACTCGTCGGTGGAAACGGTGCAGGGAAATCAACGTTGCTCGAACATTTGAACGCGACGTTGGTTCCAGACGAGGGCGAACTCATCGTTGGCGGGACGCTAATTAGCGAGGACAACAAAGCTCACGCCCGGAAAGAAGTCGGCTTCGTTTTTCAAGACGCAGACACGCAGCTTGTCGCGCCGACAGTTCTAGACGACGTAATGTTTGGCCTACGGAACTACGGAGTGCCAACTGACGAAGCGAAAGACCGCGCTCGCAAGGCACTTGCGATGGTCAATGCGACCCATCTCGAAGAGCGGATCCCGCATTACCTCAGTGGCGGTGAAAAACGGCTCGTTGGACTGGCTGGCGTCCTCGTCCTGAATCCCAGTGTCGTGGTTTTAGACGAACCACTTGCTGGTCTCGACCCTGAACGATCACACTGGTCGCCGACCGCGTTCGAGAGATTCATGACGACGGCATCAGCGTCGTTCTCTCGACACATTTGTCGGAGCAAACGAAAGCGCGGTTCGATGGTAACAGCAACCACTGATAACCCGACTGCTGCGCTGTTTATCGTACGTTCGCTGGCCTAATATGAGCTCGATCGGTTGAGTGACTATTTAATTAGACTGGCGTTCGTCGGCTGTCTAAAACTCATCCTCTGGATACCCTACGTGTTACAGGTGTTTCGGACGTATTTCTCCTGACCGAACCTATCGTTGGTGGCATTGTTCAACACGCTACTCCAGCTCACAAACTTGTAACAGTCGGCGGGATTACGATTTTTCTATTCGCAACTGTGATCGGATTTCTGGTTCACCGGACAATACCTTGTCGAGATGGGTAACAGACGACTGGTCGTCCCGAGCGTCGCTTATCTATCGACTACGCGACAATTAGCCAACGAAGCCTGTCATTTCCCACTCGTCGTTCGCGTCGAACTCGGGGGCACTCACGAGGACGAACGCACTTTCTGTCTCACCGTTACGTATCTGACGAGTCGCGTCGGCGGAAATACGAATAGCGTCACCCGCTTCCATCGAAACCATCTCACCATCGACTTCGACGTCCGCTTGTCCTTCGAAAAGCACGTACACTTCTTCGTGACCGTTCTCGCTGTGGTCGTGTTTTCGGCCAATCCATCCCGGTTTACACCGTGCGATGGTCACACCTACTTGATCCGTTTCGAGCGGTTCGCGCAAGAAATGCATCGCGTCACCGACTTGCTCGACATCTGTATAATGCACCTTCTGATAGGTTATTGTTGTCGAACAAGGTTGGACAGCATATTAAAATTTGACCATGAATTACTAGCCCCGACTTTCTATATTCGTTCTGTCCGCTCTCTATTCCTGATTTAGTGGTACAGATTCTGAGCTACTCCTCTCTATCACTTAATAATATTATTTTTGTATATGGAAAATATAAACATTAATATTATCGCTATTCAAATTCACAACTAGTACGCATGCAGAACCAGCGTATTCCAGTCACGATTCTTAGTGGTGGGCTCGGAGCCGGTAAGACGACGGTTCTCAACCATCTTCTACGAGAAGGTGGAGACACTCGTGATATCGCATCTCGTTCAGTCCATTCGCTGTGGTCACGTCCATCGCCACGATCTTGATTTTCTCCTGTTGCTGACTCACGCGGCGCTCTTTGATCGTCACATCCGACCCACCGAGTTCGACGAGCGCGTCCCACACACGAGTAAGCGTCGTCCCGTGCGGTTTCTCGCCATCGATGGCAGTGATCGCTTCCTTTAGATCCATCCACGTCCAGAAGATGCCCGAACCGTCTTTCCGGCGTGTAGCGAACTCGTCCCCATCGTCGGGCGGCCGTCACTACACGCCACGAGTTCTTTTTGTTTTTCTCGTCCACGAGTCGCTTTTTCACTTGATAGGGTGAACAGTTCGCGTATGGATCCAGCGGGGGACAGCCGGATCGACGTCACCCGGTAGGCCAGTGGTGTTCAACGATTCTATCTCCGCTCAGCTTTGCGATTGGGGTTAGCATATAATACTAACAGAAATTAGTCGGTTGCGGCAGATTAGCATTAGGAAACACAATATCTTAGATAGTTTAGATAGATATGATAGCGATGATCTCTCGGGATTCCATGTTGAGATCAATACTCACCCACTGGAAATCATGAGGCAGTAGTTCAGACAGCTTTCCTAACATATCCGTCTTAGACAGCTATGAACACATCCATCCGTGCAGTGTAGAGAACGTTGTTCCCGGTTACTTCCACTTACTAGGCTTGATCTAATCTGTCTCTACGGTCATAACTATCTTAGAAATATTGAAGGGCTTCTCTATCGCGATAGGTTGAATAATCTATGAACTCTCAAGTAGAGAATCTCTCTAAGAGAGTTAGGACTGATTCAGACGACTAAGCAATTCATCTTCGTCCATCTCCTGGGTCTTCTCCATCGCGAGTTCTATGAGAATCGGGTAGTAGTCGCGATTTTTCTGAAGTGGCTCACCATGTTCACGTTTGTATCTCGCGTTGATTTCATCAAATCGGATATCCAACTCCGTGTGCTGCTCTTCGGGGAGATACATCAGCACTGACGGTCGATCCTTTACAGACGACTTCTTTTTTTCCTCTGTCTGTTCTGGATTATCTTTCTTAGAAGTCTTAGACGGAGTGTCAGTCTTACCAGTCTCAGAGAAATTGTCCGATTTACCTGTCTTAGACGGAGTATCTTGAGTTTCTGTCTCAGATGGCTCTTCGTTCTGAGAATATCGACTTCCGAATGGATCACGGTTCTTCGTCTTATCTCTCGCCATCGATTCCCTCCAACGACTCAGCGATTTGCAGGTAGACCTTTTCCATGTCGCAGTCTTCTTCGTGTTCAAAAATCGAGACCCCTGTGTTCCACGCGCGCTGTAGTGCAACTCGCTTTCGTATCTCCCACACAGGTGCTCTTTCCTCGAATACTTCTTCGAACCACTCCATCATCTCGTCTGCTTCGTTGTCTGTCCCAACTTCGTTCGCGACAAGCCCCACTTCTTGGATCTCCGTACCAAAAGCGGCTTCGAGGGCGTTGATCTGTTTGAACAACAATTCAAGCGCACGGATGCTCGTCGTCTTCGCCTGTGCCGGGATGAGTACATTTTCGCATGCGAGAAGCGCATTGTCGGTCAAGACGCCCAAGTTTGGTGGACAGTCGATGACGATATACTCGTACTCGTCGAGGTTGTCAAGCGCCATACTAAGGCGGTTTTCACGATTTGGTACGCCAGCCAGCGCATCTTCAATGTTAATCATATTCTGATGGCTGGGGATGACATCCATCTCGGAGTGCTCGTAAATGAGTTGTGCGGTTTCGTCTATGACGTCTAAATCAGGTAAGACATCATAGAAGTTTATGACGTCTTCATCGTATTCATCTTCTAAGCCGACCCCTTCGGTCGCATGTCCCTGTGGGTCCAGATCGATCAAGAGAACGTTGTATCCTAGTTGGTTGAGCGCTCCTGCGACGTTAATCGACGTCGTCGTTTTTCCAGCGCCGCCTTTTTGATTACTCACAGCGATCTTAGTCGTCATACTTCTCTACTCTAGTTATGCCTTCTAAGATGGGATAAAAGTATGTCAGACAAATTCTTTGTGTCCTGAATGAACTCGAACGACGACGAGAATTCGTCTGCAATCGAGTGGCTCGCTAACTCACATTGCGCTTGCGATCAGAATCAATTCCAGAGAGGAGAATTAGCAGATCATTAGGGAAGTGTTTCGGCACAGCTTAAAAGGTCGTCCTCGGACACCCATCACAGCTTCCAACGTTGAAAGAACTAGACTACGTGAATCCAAGCAAGAGCTAGACGACGATCCGCCAGCACCTTCAGCAACTCGTCAATGTGGGGATCGTAGAGGAGGTGTTTCTCCCTGACGAACAACGGCAGAATGATCTCCCATACAAATTCTACAGACTCAATGATGAGGGCAAGCGTTTCTCGACGAACACGGGTTACTGCGGGCCGAAGAAACGTTGCAGACGGTTATGCTCGCGTAGAGAAGTCCAACGCGATTGAACGGTATCAGACTGCTCCTCGTCCTGAGTGTTGATTTTCTTCTAGTGAGATTCGAAGCTGTAACGATGCATTGTAGCTGAAAATTGTGTGACTAAAAAGTACCTGAAAGCAGTAGTGACGGACAAAAAGTTAGCGTCCCACGAGGCCAACAATCTGCTGGCGCATTTGGGTGTCAATCGGGATTCGAGAGCACTGATCATCAAGTCCAATCGACTGAAGCAGAAGGCTTGCTTCATCCAGTAGAGAAAGCTCTAGATACGTTCCTTCACGGTATCCATCACTCGTTCGGGTCATGTCGATAATTTTTAACGTTTCATACTCACGGAGTTGGTCGGTGATACGTTTCTGACCAAGGACGTTCGTGCCAATCGACTCTGCAAATACACGGTAGACTTGGTACATCTCAGTGGCCTTGAAATGGGATTGGTTGGTGAATTCATCCATGGCGGCAAGCGCAGCAATCGCGATCTTTGCCTGGGTTGGACAGCCCCTGATCAAATCCTGTACGCGTGTGACTTCAGCATCGTCGTTCGCAGCTCGGACGTGTTCTTCACGAACCTGATCGCCATCGGCATCACGAGCGACTTCACCAGCGAGTCGAAAGAGGTCGAGTGCACGTCGTGCATCTCCGTGCTCCTGGGCAGAAAATGCAGAACACAACGGGATCACGTCCTCCGAAAGGACGCCTTCGTGATAGGCGTCTCGACGCCGATCTAGAATATCTCCCAGTTGATTTGCATCATAGGCAGGGAAGACAATTTCATCGGGAGCAAACGAACTCTCGACACGGGTGTCCAATCGGTCACCGTATTTGAGATCGTTGCTGATGCCAACGACAGTAATGCTCGCATCAACGTCGTTCTCCTCTCCAGCTCGAGAAAGCTGCATGAGTAGTTTGCTGTCGTCCGCTTCTTCAGGAGGAACGTTCCGGGCATCATCTGGCGGTGCAAGCCGATCGATCTCGTCGAGGACAACAATGATCGCATCGTATAGTTTGTCGATGACCCTCCACAAGCGGTCGTAGTATGCTCCAGTCGCGATTCCCGAGTGTGGAATCGTGATTCCTGTTTGCTGTGGATCGTTCAGACTTTTCGAGAGATGAATGACAGTCTGAACTTCCGAGCGGCGTTGGGCACAGTCGATAATTGCTCGACCGATTCGGGTGTCATTCTCTGCACCGCGTTCTTCGACCTCTCGACTCACATATCGGGTGACGAGCGTCTTTCCGGAACCAGACTTTCCAAGAAGGAGTGTTCCTTTTCCAGATCCACCCGTAATTGTCGGCTTAAGTCTACGAGCGACGGTTTCAATCTGATCGTTTCGACCGACGATTTTGTCATGCTCGGGGATGTGGTCGATACGAAGTAAATCTTCGTTGGCGAAAATAGGATCATCCTCGTCAAGTACGGAAAGAGGATCATCGCGAGCCTGAGAGCGAGAATGGGCAACAGCCCCATGCTCGGCTGCATACTCGCCGAGTGTTTTTATCTGTGCTGTGCCTGAATCCATACACCGGATTTCAAATGAATTCACCTTAGTTCTTTCCCCGGGCACGTCAGTTGCATCGATTCGTGTCGAAAAAGGTCGCTGTTGTTGGGAGTCCTATGAAGTGAACAAAAATTTTCACCCGTTCGTCTGACACCGGACTTCAAATGAATTCCCTGTGAAAACAGATGGCGTGAGGGAAGTCGGCTAACCCCCACCCACACCGGATTTCAAATGAACTCTCGGTAGGGTATAACAAGAGAGAGAATACTCGACACCCCCACACCGAATTTCAAATGAATTCAGGCACGATTCAGGCGGGTACACGACTATGGAAAAAAGGACGGGACTATCTGAAGCTGCGCTAAACAGACGGTAGAAGCACTGTTGTAGGAAAATCATCTGAAATACGGTGTTACTCGATGGGCCACGATGGAAAGGACGAGTGTCTACAATCGCAATGGCGGTTCAGCATTCAATATATAAATAGGTCGTTTGTAGAATCGGCCATTCTTCAGATTAGTTGTACCTTTGGAAATCGAGTTTCTTGCACTCTTACTACTACTACTACTTTACCGTTATAGTAATATATATAATAATGCGAATAGAGAGGTTGTACTGCAAATGAACTCAATTGTTTGGAATTTGTGGAAGATAGGCGTCCTATCACGTGAATCTCTTCTTTGAGTGCTCACGTCACCTTCTCTATTCTTCGAACCCTCCCCTTCCCTTGGAGCGGAATTCATTTGAAATCCGGTGTGGGGGTGTTTTCCCGAGATCGGTCACCATTGTCTATTCAATTGACCGGCCGAAACCGTCTACCCGTTAGTTCTATATACTAACCGAGAGCGGACGATTTCACACTTGCTCACGCCGAATCGTCGCCATATCCGCCGCGACTCGCTCGGATCCCTCCGCTGCAATCACGAGCAGATTTGGCGCTGGTGTGCAGGGCGCTCGATCACCGGCGTGAAATCTAGCATCTGCAGCACCCGGCAGTTGGACTTGATAGCCATTACCTGCGATTTGCACCGAGGCGTTTGCGACTCGATGAATCGAGACAGTGTCGAGTGCGGCCGACGTTACAAGTTCCACGATATTTTCGTCGGCGATACGGTCGATATCGACGACGAGAAGGAGACCGTCGAATGCAAACACGTGGATGTCTGCAAGACGGGTGGTTTCGTCGTCGATTTCTTCAACGAGTCCAGCTGCTCGGGCCGGCTTTGTGACTTGGAGAGCGAGGCCATCGCCGGATTGCTTGATTGTGTTAGGCATTGCTGGTTAGTATAGCATACTAACCTAAGAATATTTGCCCTGGCAAACGCGCTCTCTGCTCGGCGTTGTTGGTGAGAAGCATCGAGGCCGTGAATCCTCCGTGTCTTCAGTTTCACTTCCGCTCTGGTTGGCTGACGTCTTTATCCATCGGGTACGAAGCGTCATGTGCAGTCAGCGTAACCCAGCAGACGATGTGGGTTCTTGTGCCCAGACCAACCCATCCTTCCACGTCGTTTGCTCGTTCCCCTTGTCATAATGAGTTAGGTAGTGTCACGACTGGACTCTGTCCGAGGGTTTACCTGTCGTGTCCTCGTATTTGGTAGTACGAATGGGTCCAAACGAGACGTCGCCACTCACCCCACTTGCACAAGAAGCGCTTGAGGCACTTGTGGACACAATCCCATCCGGTGGCGAATTCACCTACGAGCAAGCCTATGCTGTTCTGGCCGAGAAAGAAGACCTCGAGCGGCCTGCTGCCGAAGATATCATCGAACGGTTATATGATAAGGGCCATGTTTACGAAGTCGAGGGAAAACTCCGACTCACTGATTACAGATCTGAATAGCAAAGACCACTGCTTGTATTTTGCCTCCCTCATCTGATGGCTTTCACCGCGGGATCGTGACTTTCGGAAGGTTGAATCGGAGTCGTACTTCGCCGTGGCAATCAAGGTTCAAGTCGCGAAAGCCGTAACACATTCACTGTCGCTGTCGCACCGATACCCATGCATATATTGACGACAACGACATCGATTTGGTTATCGGAGGGACACGTGGGCGCACGGGGATCGAACGCAGTCTCAGTAGAAGCGTTTCGAGCGAGTCGTCAGGACAGCCGTGGTTCCGGCTCTGACTGTCGGTTCCGATTCGGAGAATTAACTACGCCTTACTCGATGAGCTACTGAACTAAAACAATCGCCCCACACAACAAAACTAGGTTTATTGAACTGAAGTAGCTAATAACGGTTATGTAACCGATACTGACGCGGCCGTTTTCTCACGGCGTTCAATAACTTCTCGAACGACGTCTGTGTCGCCGTTGGATGTTCCAAAAATAATAGCATCCGCGTACGGTTCGACCTGCCGTGTCACGTCGACGAGCCGATTCACTTCGGCTTTAGATCCTGACAACTGGATTATGATCGGGACGTTCACACTCTCGAGCTCAGTCGCGAACCCCGAGCTAATGATTCAACCCAGTAGGTCGTTTCGTAACTGATACTGCAGAGCGGCACGAGGAATCCATCGACATACGGGGCGAGCTTTCGTGGTTCAAGTCCGGTACGTTCCCGAAGGTGTCCGGGATACGGATCCGGATACAACGTCACGACCAATCACCCCTTACTCGCTTCGATGCGTCGCTAATAAAATCCGTGATTATCTCGGCTCGCCACGCAGTACGGTCATCGTGGCGACTCTCTGCAAATCGGCGCCGGGGACAACCGATCGAGGCGCCTTTAGACACGGGAGTTCCTCCGCATTCAAATAGATGGTCTACATATCGTGCAGTTGTGGCAGTTTCGTTCGACCTCTTCGGGACGCTCGTCGAAGTCGCACCGCCAGATGACCCTGCACGGGCTGTTGCGACTGCACTCTCCGAGCGAGATGTTTCCGTCCCGTCTAACTGGAAGCATGTCTATACAACACCTCATCTCGATGTCCCCCCGGGTGCAGAACTCTCGCTCGTCGACCACGTGAAAGCGGGACTGGAGAGTCGTGACAGAGACGTCTCACGTTCGGTCGTTCGAGCAGCACTCCTTGATGCGTTCAAAGCACCGATTTGCACACGAGAAGGGGCACAAGCCGCTGTTACCGTCGCAAAAAAATGTGAACCAATCGGAATTCTCTCGAACTGTAGCGTCCCGGGACTCGTCCAACATACCCTCTCTCAGTCCAATCTTAACCCGGACGTTTTCGATTCGGTCGTCAGTAGCGTCGAGTGTGGATGGCGGAAACCGGATGCACGTGCGTTTCGCGAAATCTCTGTTCGTCTCGGGGTTCCACTTTCCGACCTCACTCACATCGGTGACGATCCAGAAACGGATGGAGGAGCAACCGACGCGGGAGCCACCGCGATTCTACTCGACGACGTCACGCTGAGCGACATTTCGGTGGAAATGGAGTGCCCCGAATGACTCTCTATGGCGTCCTCGCGGTCGCGATTGCGTTCTTGTTAGATTGGTTTTTCATGGAACCACCGACGCGGGCTCATCCCGTGGTCTGGTTCGGGAAAGTTATTGCTGTGACTGACCGCGAGTGGTCGGCCCCTCGACAGATCGGCCTCCTAATCGCATTGGGGCTGCCCGCAATAGCTGCCATCGGCGTCGGTGTCCTCGTTCAGATAGCCATCGTAGTGCATCCCCTCGTTGCGGCCGTTCTCGCTGGCATCGTACTGTTCACGACGACGAGCATGCGGATGCTTCTCGAAACCGCGACCGACGTGTCGGAATTGACCGAGACGAATATCGAGACTGCTCGGAAGGAGGTCCGAGCGCTTGCAGGGCGCGACGCATCGTCACTCTCACCGGGAGAAGTTCGAAGCGCAGTTGCTGAAAGCCTCTCTGAGAATTTGGCCGATGGCCTCGTGGCGTCTCTGTTCGCCTTCGCCATCTGTGCACCCATTTCACTTCCACTGGCCGCTGCTGCGGCGACGTGGGTAAAGGCAGTCAACACGCTCGACTCCATGTTGGGCTACCGTTCGAAACCTGTCGGTTGGGCGAGCGCGCGACTCGACGATGCGGTGATGTGGATTCCAGCACGACTCAGCGCCGTATTCATCGCGGTGGCCAGTCTCGGAACTGGTTTTCTTTCGGATGCTCGTTCGTGGGCCCACGAACCCCCGTCGCCGAACTCCGGGTGGCCGATGGCGACCCTTGCCGCGGCACTCGACACCCGTTTCGAAAAGCCGGGCGTTTATACGCTCAATCCCCGCGCACAACTTCCGACCGCTGCTGATGTGAGACAGGGAGTGAGTGTCGTTCGGCGGGCGAGCCTTCTCACGTACGTCATCGCGGGGGTGTTCGCGTGGTTCTGACGGCGGTTCGTGGTGCGCTCGGATTTTTGAGTCGGCTTCCAGTAGGACACGACGAAAGTGCGTGGGAAGCGTTTCGACGCAGTTCGGTCGCATTTCCCTTAGCGGGATACGTTATCGGTGTGTTTCTCGCCATTCCACTCTTGTTTCCCCTTCCTACGCCTGTCGATGCCACATTGTTCCTCGCGACTGTGTATGGGGTCACAGGCATCAATCACGTCGACGGGCTGGCCGACCTCGGCGATGCGGCCGCGGTACACGGGGCGGAAAAACGTCGCACCGTAATGAAAGATACGGACGTTGGCGTCGGTGCCCTTCTCGCCGTTGCCCTTCTCGTTGTTGGACTTGCGCTTGCCGCGGTCGGGTTGGTCGCGCTTCCGCTCGAAGCCATTGTCGCCATCGTAGTCACCGCAGAGGTGAGCTCGAAACTCGGAATGGCGGGATTGGCAGCGTTCGGGTCGTCTGCACACGAGGGACTGGGTTCACAACTCATCGACCAGACTCCACGAGGATTCGTCCTCGCGGTCGTCGTCTCGGTTCCAACACTAGCTCTTTCGTGGTCTCCACTGGTAGGTATCGCAATGATAGGTACCAGTTTGCTCACCACTGCCGTCGTCGGTCAGTGGGCACGGTCGTGGCTCGGCGGCGTCAGCGGCGACGTGTTCGGGGCTACTAACGAACTCTCCCGATTGGTTGCGCTTCACGTGGGGGTGGTCATGTGGACGCTCTTTTGATGTGTGGGGGCAAAGGAACACGGCTCGACGCATCCATCGAGAAGCCGATGTTCGAAATCGACGGCACCCCAATGGTAGACCGTATCTACACCGCCCTCGCCGAGAGCCGAATCGATGCTGTTCATGCAGTCGTCTCTCCGCACACTCCGGAAACGCAGCGTTATCTCGACTCTCGCTCGCTATCCATTATCGCCGCGCCCGGAGACGGGTACGTCGAAGATCTCTCGTACGCACTCGAACGCGTCGAATTACCGATTCTCACCGTTGTGTCTGACCTCCCACTCCTCGCCGGAGAGTGTCTCGACCGTGTCCTTTCCGTACACGACCGCGGTTCGCTCACGGTCTGTGCACCCGTCGCCCTCAAGCAGCAGTTGGGAGTAGGAACCGACACGACGTTCGAACACGATGGACGGGAACTTGCTCCGACCGGACTCAACATCGTGGGCGACGGCGATGTTGAAACCACGTATATTACTTACGATGCACGTCTCGCTGTCAACGTGAACCGACAGACCGACGCGGCCGTGGCGGAGGCATTCATATGAGATTCGTTCTCGCCGCGGGAACGACGCGTACTGCCCAAATCGACGGGATAAGTGCCGCTGGTGCAGCTCCGGACTTAATGGCACATACGCCGAGTGCGGACGTCGAAATCGTCGAATACGGACGGCCGGTTCGGGCACCGATCGTACCGGTCAGTCCGAGCGGCTGTCCGACACCTGCCGTCATAACGCGAGCCGTTCGGGAGCAACTCGATTTCGAGCTGACGGTCATCGATGCCGGATTGATACGCCCGACGAGTACGCCGACGGTTTCGGTCGGTGCACGAGGAGGCGAAGACGTTCGAGAGACCGAGCCGGTTCCACGTGCACGAGAGATCTATGAGGAAGCACGACGATTTGGCGCGGCACTCCCTGACGATTCAGTCATGATCGGCGAGACGATTCCCGGTGGAACAACGACTGCCTTGGGGGTTCTCACGGCATTGGACGAGGATATCACCGTTTCGTCATCGCTTCCGGACAACCCACTTCGCCTCAAACGAAACGTCGTCTCGGAGGCACTAGCCGCAAGCGACCTCAGTCGGGGAGACGCAGCCGGTGACCCTGTCTTCGCGGTGAACAGCATGGGTGACCCTGTCCTCGCCACAGTGGCGGGATTCACTGTCGGTGCCCTCGAATCTGGAACTGATGTAACCCTCGCTGGTGGAACGCAAATGCTTGCGGCAGCGGCGCTCGTTCGCCATGCCGGAATCGATGACCCGCTTGGATTGGCGACAACATCGTTCGTCGCCAACGACGAGACGGTCACACTCACCCGAGCGTGTGACAGGCTTGATCTCGACCTCGAAGTCACTGATCCGGAATTCAACGAGAACGACCACGTTTCGATGCAGCGGTACGTGGAAGGGGAAGGCAAAGAAGGCGTTGGAATGGGTGGTGCGCTCGCGCTCGCTGACCGGGCGGCTGTCGATATGGATTCGCTCCGAGACAACGTTGTCGAAGTGTACGACCGGCTCCACGGTGATGCAGATGGACCGTGACACCATCAACACCGTCGAACGCGTTCCCCACGGGAGTTCTGACGACCCGGATGTGCTCGATTTCAGTGCCAATATCAACCCGCGAATTCCCCCCGGTGTGGAAGCCGTGTATCGTGACGCACTGAAACTCTCCGGAACGTATCCATCGGACGACTACCCCGAGTATCGGGCGGCGGCAGCCGACTACGTTGGCTGTACACCCGAGGAGGTAGTTCCGACACCCGGTGGTCTCGCTGCGATTCGCCTGACCATCGAAACGTCGGTTTCGGCGGACGATTCGGTACTCGTTCCGTTCCCCAGTTTCGGCGAGTATCATCGCGAAGTACGCCTCCAAGGTGCAACTCCCGAGTTCGTTTCCCACGACAGCATTCTCGAAACGGATCCGACCGACTACGCTCTTGTCATTATCTGCAATCCGAACAACCCGACCGGAGATGTCTACGACGCCGACGAACTCCGGCGCTACGCGGATCGATGTCGGGATGTTGGAACGCTACTGCTCATCGACGAAGCGTTTCTTGGCTTTACCGAACAGGAGTCGATGGCGGGTCGCTCGGGTGTCGTCGTTGCTCGCTCATTGACGAAGTTGTTCGGTTTGCCGGGGTTGCGTGCCGGATTCGCGGTTGCGACAGGTTCCGTCAAAAATCGACTCGAGATTGCCCGTCGTCCGTGGACGGTCGGCACTCCTGCTACTGCCGTTGGGACGTACAGTATGGGGCGCACCGAGTTTATCACCGAAACCCGTGAGCGCATTCAACACGAACGCAGCAGAATGCGCGAAATGCTCGCCGGTTCGTTCGATGTCTATCCCTCAGACGCCCCGTTCCTGTTGCTGGACGTAGGTGGGCGCGACCCCAATGAAATCGTTCGGGCTGCCCGCAAGCAAGGTGTCGCCGTCCGCGATGCAACAACGTTCCGTGGCCTCGACTCACACATTCGAGTGGCGGTGCGCTTGCCGGACGAAAACGACCGACTGGTGGACGTACTCGACGATGTTTGAGACGACTGTTCGGAATGCCGTGCTTCGACTCGCTCGCCCCGAAACCAGATGGCTCAGTAGCGGATGGAGCGGTGGTTTCACTGATGCGAACGCCGCCTACAACATCTCTGTTCCGGAGGGGTTCGAGCGAACGGATTTGGATGCCTACATCGACGAACGCCGGACAGAGGCGCGGTTCGACCGTTCCGGCCCGACACTCCTCACTGGCGTCGACCTTCGACACGCTCGGGGGGCACGATGTGGCTCGGTCGAAGCTGTCGTCACTGCCGGTATCTCGAATCCTGCGGCGCTTCCTATCGACTCGAATATCGGAACAGAGTCCCTCGCTGATGCAGTGGACGAGGGCCCGAATGTTGGCACCGTGAACATTATTCTGGGAACGTCCCACGCCCTCGACGACGGGAGTCTCGCGACGCTGCTGTCGGTTGCGGTCGAAGCGAAAACTGCGACCTTGCTCGCCGAGACGGGGTTTCCCGGCACGACGACGGACGCGGTTATCGCTGCGTGTGACCCGTCTGGAGAGGAGGAGACCTTTGCTGGAAGCGGGACATCGATCGGGGCAGCAGCGAGAGCGTGCGTCCGCGATGCCGTCCAAGCAAGCCTGCGCTCGCGCTACGCGACACGAACGATTCCGTCGTCAGTCGAGGAAGCCGAATATGGCGTCACGACGACGGTTCAATCTGAAACGTTTCGTCCCTGAAAATCGACTATCGGTACTGGATTTCTCTCATTGCCACCGTCGGACGAAGAGCAGTGTTCCGAGCATCGCGACGACAACGCTGGTCACACCGAATCCCGGTTGTCCGTTCGATTCGGTCGTCATCGTTTCTTCGCTTTCGGCAGGGGCGCTCGCCGTCTTCGTGGTGGTTTCCGACGTAGCAGTCGTAGTGTCTGTGATGGACGAGTTCGCCGCCGCGTATGCATCCGGATAGAACCGTTTCGTGAGGTTCGTGACCGCATACACCATCCGCGGTGCGGGTTGGTTCATGTACTCGATGGGAATCTCAATGGTTCGGTTCTCCTGTACAGCGGAGAGGTTCCGGTATCCAGCTTCGTCCGGAACGGATGGGTCTTGGTTGTTGAGGATAATCCAATCGGGATCCTGCTTTACGACGACTTCCTTGCTGATCTGTTGGTAATCGGAGATTCCTACCTCGGCCGCGACGTTGTTTCCACCTGCGGTTTGGATGATCTGGTTGATGAACGTCCCTTCACCGGACGTATATCCGTAGAAAAGGTAGAGTGCGTCCGGACGTTGCTCTCCGTTGACCGCCTGCTGGACCGTTCCGATGCGGTCTTTCATCCACGAGACGGTTTTCCCCGCTCCGCTACACTCACCGACGAGGGTGCCAGTGACGGTAGTGTCCCGGTACACGTCCTCAAGAGAGGCTGCATGCCGATAGTAGTAGACCGTCAATCCAGCATCGCGGAGCTTTTTGACCGTCTCCTTCGAGACGGAGTTCGGAGCGAGAACGAGATCTGGTTCGAGCGAAACTACCTTTTCGATGTTGGCGAACGACTCCCCTGTACCGGAGACGTTCGTCTTTTCATTCGCACCATCTAGGTAGCTTGCGTACTGGGTCACACCGACTACCTTGTCTTTTGCACCGATCTCCCACATGATCTGTGCAGCGCTCGGCGAGAGCGTGACGACGCGTTGTGGTTCTTCATCGAGCGTTACGCTGGTCCCGGTCGCATCCACTTTTGAAACTGGAAACGAACAGTTCGATTGTTGGGTTGCTGATGCGGTCGCTGTCGGTGGAACAGCGAACGTTGCTACAAGCAATAGACTGACGAGGAGTATCCTCTGTCGCATGTGACTACCCTTTGGACGTATACAATAAATATTTACCTAACACAAACTCACTTTCATATGTTGGGCACGTCGCTAGTCAGTTTGCGGACGCTCAATCGATTCGAACGACAGGTAAAAATTCGTTGTTCGCATCCACAACGGCAGCTCCCCACATCACTCTCCCCGAAAAATGAACGGATTCGTCATCGCTGGAACGGCGTCAGGTGTCGGCAAAACCGTCGCAACACTCGCGGTAACTCGCGCTCTCGAAGCGATGGGTCAGACAGTCCAACCCGCAAAAGCAGGCCCGGATTTTATCGATCCGAGTCATCACGCCGCTATTGCGGGGCGACCCTCTCGCACGCTCGACACGTGGCTTGAGGGTGAAGACGGAATGCGACGAAATTACGACCGTGGAACCGGCGACGTTTGTGTCGTCGAAGGCGTGATGGGACTCTACGATGGAAACCAATCGAGCACTGCACGGGTTGCGGATGTCCTTGACCTTCCGGTCGTGCTTGTAGTCGATGCCAGCGCCGGAATGGAGAGCGTCGCCGCGACTGCGCTCGGATTCAGAGAGTATGCTGAACGAGCGGGTCAGGATATCGACGTCGTCGGTATCATCGCCCAACACGCCCACGGCGGGCGTCACGAGCGAGGAATCCGCGATGCGCTCCCGGACAAGTTAGAGTATTTCGGTCGAATCCCACCGATATCCGGTCTCGAAATTCCCGACCGCCACCTTGGACTACAGATGGGTGACGAACGCCCAGTGGATACAGACGCGCTCGATGAGGCCGCTGTACACGTTCGTGCGAATCGGCTGTTGGATATCGCTCGTGAGCCTCCCAGCCTACCGGCGCAGGAACCGAATCCCGCTCGAAATCGCCGTGTTGCAGTTGCTCAAGATACAGCATTTCGCTTCGTCTATCCTGCCGTCATCGAACGACTTCGAGCCCGAACCGAGGTTGTGACGTTTGCGCCAACGATGGGTGATGACCTTCCCGACTGCGATGGCGTCTATCTCCCCGGCGGCTATCCGGAACTGCATGCAGAACAACTCGCCAACAGCCCGTCGCTTTCGACGCTTTCAGCCCGGGCGAGCGGTGGACTGCCGATTCTCGGTGAGTGTGGCGGTCTAATGGTATTGGCTGAATCACTCACCACGACGAACGAGCGAACGTATTCGATGGCGGGAGTACTTCCTGCCGACGTTCGAATGCACGAACGATACCAAGCACTCGATCACGTCGAACTTCGTGCCCGCGCGAAGCCGTTCGGTATCGATAGCGCGACGACGATTCGAGGACACGAATTTCATTATTCGAGCGCGAACGTCGCGTCCGATGCCACCTTCGCCTTCGACGTGAGACGAGGGACCGGCATCAACGGGGAGCATGACGGATTGACGGAGTTCGAAACGGTCGGCACGTACTGTCACGCTCACGCCGCGAGTGGCGTGTTCGACGCCTTTATCGATTCATTGTAACCATGTCAGAAAACGATTCCAATTCCACCGAGACGAACCGCACCGAACAGCTGAAACAAACGCCCGGCAAGGGGCGGACACCGACGTCCCGACCAATCGAACCCGATGCTCCCGACGAGTTTGGCCTCGTTCAACTCTGGTGGGGCGATGGGAAGGGAAAGACCACCGCTTCGTTAGGGATGGGCTTTCGCGCCGCAGGACACGGGTATCGCGTTCATATGCTCCAGTTCATGAAAGGTGGCGCATCGAGCGTCGAAGATGTCCGTGGAGAGTACAACGCCATCGAGCACTGTCCCGGATTTACCTACGAAAACACGGGGAACTACGGCTGGCATGGATTCTTTGACGGATCGAACGACGACGAACACGTCGCCAAAGCGAAGGCTGGGTTTGCCAGGGCTGAAGAACTCGTCTACGCCGCAGGTGAAGCGTCGCTCGATGAACCGCTTCCATCCGACGGGTCGCCCGATGATGGAGTGCACATGCTGATTCTGGACGAAATTCTCTATGCGGTGAACCGTGAGCTGATCGATCCAGAATCGCTCGTCAATCTCGTCGAATCCAAGTCCGATAATCTGGAGTTGGTTCTTACAGGCGGACACCGGAAGCCGGAGTACCTCTACGACCACGCGAACCTCGTCACCAACGTCCGAAAGGAAAAACATCCCATCGACGATGGGCAGCGCGCCCGCAAAGGGACCGAATACTGATGACGGAGACGGTGCTCGTCGCGGGAACCGAAAGCCACGTCGGAAAGAGCACCGTGGCTGCGGGACTGTGTCGACTTCTCGCCCGACGTGGCGTGTCAGTCGCGCCGTTCAAAGCACAAAACATGAGCAACAACGCTCGGGTGGCCGTTGTTCCCGACGGTGAGTGGGGCGAAATCGGCGTTTCGCAGTACGTACAGGCACGAGCGGCGCGAATCCCGGCGACGACGGATATGAACCCCGTTCTGCTTAAACCACGTGGAGATGGCGAAAGCCAACTCATACTCCACGGGAGAGCCGTCGAGAACGTTGCTGCCGGAGCGTACTACGAGTCACAGTGGGAGCAGGCCAGACGCGCTGCTATCGAATCCTACGAACGACTAGCGGCACACCACGATGTCATCGTTGCCGAAGGTGCCGGTAGCATCGCTGAAATCAATCTTCAACATCGAGATCTCGCGAACGTGGAGACTGCACGGTTTGCGGACGCGTCGATTCTCTTACTCGTAAACATCGAACGAGGGGGTGCGTTCGCCGGTCTGTACGGAACGCTGGAACTCATGCCAGATGATGTCCGTGACCGTGTTCGGGGAGCGATCATCACGAAATTCCGCGGCGACAAGACGCTGTTAGACCCCGGTATCGAAGCGATCGAAAATCGAACGGGCGTCCCGATTCTGGGTGTACTGCCATACGACGACCCTGGTCTCCCAGAGGAAGACAGCGTTTCACTGCCACAGCAAGGGGAACTGGCGGTTTTCGGTAATGACGACGGCGTTTCGGACTCGCGGGGCATTACAATCGGTGTTCCACGCTTACCGCGCATCTCGAATTTCACCGATCTCGAACCGCTAACGAACGAACCCGGTGTCCGTGTTGCGTACCTTCCACTTCAATCTGGTCTCGGCCGTGTTGATGCGGTTGTGCTTCCAGGATCGAAAAACACGGTCGATGACCTGCTCGCTCTGCGGAACGCGGGGTTCGATGAACAGCTAGCAGCCTTCTCCGGTCCTATCGTTGGACTCTGTGGTGGTTATCAGATGCTCGGTGAACGAATTACAAACGCGGCACTCGAAAGTACTGCTGACCACGATATTGTACGTGGTTTCGGTTTGCTTCCTGTCGAAACGCGCTTTACGACTGAAAAACACGTTGAGCGAGTCACTCGAACCCTCGACCCTGTCGGGTTGCTGTCCGAAGCGGATGGGACGGTTCGCGGATACGAAATTCACATGGGCAAAACTATTGCAACGCAACCGGTGGGGAGACCGATTGGTGAGGGAAGCGCTGCGCTGAATTCTGTCCTCGGTACGTACCTCCACGGCCTCTTTGAAAACAAGAACGCTCGAACCGCATTCGTGAAGGCGGTGTTCCAATCTGCGGGGAAACCGTACCTCGATGAGAGGGATTCGTTTCAGTCTCCCTACGATGCTGCTGCTGATCTTCTCGAGATGAACGCTCCTCATCTGTTTCGGAAATTTGCCGATATCGATCGGTGATTTCGTTTTCCGTGTTCGGTTAGTCGACTTGACAATCGCTGGTGAGGGTAATCGATTACACCGTTGTAATAGAGGAAGTCGAGTGCGCGACTCCCTCCGTTTCGCAGAAATAGACGCACTCTACCGTAACTATTTGTCCTCTACGTGCTGACTTTCTGTGCGCTTTTCGTGGACGTCGACCGGTTCGTGTTCCGAACGCTGTTGGTTCCGGAACGGTTGAGTCGTCCGCCTTGGTAGAACTAGAGAGTGAGGAAACGCCTATTCGGAACGTTATGTGGATTGGTCTTCCTGATGAACTTCGGACGAACCGTCTTTGCACCGCTGCTCGAACCACTGACGGTCGCCTTTGGGACTGATCAGGCAACCATCGGTATATTAGTATCACTAGTATGGCTTGGCACTGCTATTCCGCGGATTCCGATGGGATATATACTGACTCACATCCCACGGTATCAAGCAGTCCTCGCGACGGGTGTCATACTGGCTGGTTCATCCGCAGTCATCGCGTTCGCCCAGTCATTAGTTGTACTGCAACTCGGAACATTTCTACTCGGCGTTGCCAGTGGGGCCTACTTCGTCGCTGCTGTTCCTCTCATCGCAGAATTGTATCCAAATGCAGTCGGACGCACGGTTGGCATTCACGGCACAGCGGCACAACTGGCTGCTGTTCTTGCACCAACCATTGTGGTCGGTATTCTACTGATTAGCTCGTGGCGCATGGTGTTCGTCGTTTTGGCAGTGTCTGCCGTCATATTCAGTATCGTTTTAGCAACTGTCGTTCGTGGATCTCGAATTGCTGATGAGGCTGTCCCCGACCACGCGTTTCTTTCCGCCGTGCGGGCTCACTGGCGGCTCATTGCAACCGGTCTGTTGATGGTCGGTGCTGCTGGGTTCCTCTGGCAAGGGCTATTCAATTTCTACGTCGTATATCTGAACACAGTAAAAGGAGTGTCGACAACAACGGCAAACCTTCTTCTCACCGTCGTTTTCGCAGCTGGATTACCCGCGTTTTGGTTTGGAGGACGGCTTGCCGATCGTCTACCAATTGTCCCGTATATTTTGGCAATATTAACTGGATTCGTGATCTCGGTGGGGGCACTCACCTATGCAGGCAGGTTAGTTGCTCTAATTATCATTTCTGTTTCTATTGGCTACTCCATTCACAGCCTCTTTCCTGCGCTGGATACGTACTTTCTCAATTCACTTCCAGACGAGAGTCGTGGTGTCGCATACGCGGCATTTACCGGGCTGTCATTGCTGGTCGAGGCGAATGGCACTGCCGCTGTCGGTTTGCTCACCGAAGCGGGATACCAGTTCAACGTCGTCTTCCTCGCGCTTGCGTCGCTCGTTGGCTGTGTTGTGCTCGTCCTCGCAGGGCTCTATCTGACAGATCGACTTCCGGGTGCACACAGAGAGTCTCGCTGGTCAATTGAGTGAACAGATCTCCATGGTTTGAAGCCGTTTGGACAGAGCAAAGAGTAATAAATCATCGGAAACCAAATGGTTGATTCCTTTCTTCACTTATTAGCAAGAGGAGAAGCGTTCCATCGATTACCCCATCTTGGACTGCTGTACATCATAGGTTAGAACCGCAAACACATCGCCCTGCTGTTGCACATTAGTCAATTTCAGGGGCGGGGTGGTAATCTCACGCGGCAAAAGTGGCGCGCCTGAAGCAAGCGTGACGGGAGCAACGCTGAGAATTATCTCGTCGAGGAGATCGTGATCATGGAATTGTCCGACAAGGTCACCTCCACCGACCAGCCAGATGTTCTTCCCATCTGCGGCTTTCACCATGTCCGCATGGACGGGCGCAACATCTCCCTGCACGAAGTGAATGTCCGCACCATCAACCACCGGTAATTCTCGAGTGCTGAACACCCACGCTAGGATCTCATACGGCCACTCTTCCGGGTTCTCCAGTATATTCTCATGCTCGATGATCCACTCGTAGGTCGTTGAGCCCATGGCTAAGGCACCAACTTGGTCTATGAACCGCGAGTACTCTTCATTCACACCCTCAATCTCTTCGATTTCACCGAATTGGAAGAGCCAGTCAAGTGAGTTATCCTCATCGGCGAGATACCCGTCGATGCTCGTTGCTGTGTAGTATTGAGTCTTCATCTGTTCAATCACTGCTTAGGAAGTTGTCCGGCAGTATAAACGCTACACGCCACCAACCCGCCACGTGCCATTTTAAATCGCCATGAGCGTTATACTGTCGTAACACACCCCGAGCGACCAGTGTAACGAATCCGTCTTTTTACCACATGTGAGGTGAAAAGACGGATTCATCACACCCCACCGTAACCGAGTGATAGTTACGTACTAGAACGGACGCAAACTGCGTCCGTTCCTCATCTCCGCGAGCACTGTAGGGGTGGTGGTGTTACGCTCGTCTGTGGGAGGGCGTTACGACAGTGTAACGCCCTCCGTGTCGGTGGTGTCTTTTGATATTCCGACCGTAGTGCCTGCTGCGTCCGACAGGGCGGCACACTCCGAGGTAACTCATTTTGATCCGCAAGATTGGGAGTTGACCATAACTCCCTTTGCTGTCGAAGGATCTGACCGAAGACGCTAGTAGTGTGGATCACTTAGTACCGGTACTGAACCGTTCTAATGACACGATATGGCTATGCGGCGATGAATATCACACTTCGAGAAAAGGGCGTGCGAACGAACCGTGGAATGCGGAAAACGACCTTCCAAGAGCGTGGTCTCACATATGCTGGCGAACTCGCCGAGCAGAATTGCCGCGACCTCAAGCGTATCATCGAATGGAACCTCGATCACGATATTTACTATTATCGGATATCATCTGACCTTCTCCCGTGGTTCAGCCAGTACAATCTCGGGGAATTGCCGAACGCTTCGACAGTTCGTTCACTTCTTTCCGAGGTCGGTGACTATGCTCTCGAGCATGATCTCCGTCTCACGTTCCACCCAGACCACTTCGTGAAGTTAGCAAGTAACGACGACACCGTCGTCGAGCGGTCGATGATAGATTTAGAGAACCATAGAACTATACTCGATGCAATGGGGTTACCGCGGACGCCCTACTACGCGATCAACATCCATATCGGCGCTCACTATGGTGACAAAGAAGCGACCAGCGAGCGATTCTGTGAACACTTCGAACGGCTCTCACCCGCCGTTCGAAAACGACTGACTGTTGAAAACGACGATACCGAATCCCTCTGGAGTATTCCCGAGTTGGTTGACGACATCTATGACCGTATCGGGATTCCAATTACATACGACGCTCTCCATCATCAGTTCACGAGCCGTGGGTTGACGTTTCGTGAAGCGCTCACTCGCGCTACCGAAACATGGGAAACGACGCCAATCATCCACTATAGTGAATCTCGACGCCTTCATGAAGCCGATCCATCGATTCGACCACAGAACCACAGCGACTATGTTATCGGACCGATCCATACGTACGGAACGGGTGCCGACGTTATGATCGAAGCAAAGCAGAAAGAATTGGCAGTCCTCCGATACCAAAATACGACACAGACAACGTAGCTAAACTCTGTTTTACACGGTAACGCTCTATCCAGTGTTGGACAGCAGGAAAATAAAGAGTTGCGGCCGCGAACTGTGTCTTTTTGCGGGTTCCGTCCGTAGGTTAGCACGATGGACAATGGGTGTCTCGTCGCGGTGTGCGACCGTCTTGACGAGACATCCTCTACATCGAAAAGACCGACATCATAGCGGAGTGTTTCCGAGAACTCACCATCATCTGCCTCATCCACAACCTCGACCGGCCACTCTAATCGGTAGATGCAGGAGATAGACTTACCACTCGAAACTGTAAGGATCTTCCCGGTGGTGCATTGATAGAAGCGGCGACTACCCTCGATCAAACTGGTAGATATGAAGCCCGAGATATTTTATCGACAGCCGTCGTACGATCGGTATGGGAAACGACGAAAAATCCAAAACCGAAGCGGAATCAACAGACGATGAGACGGAGCGTGAAGGTGAGCGAGTGATGAGCCGGGCAGACGGAGCGGGGATACTCCGCGAAGTCGCCGATGGTGTGGAGAACGGGACAATCGACATCCAAGGAGATAACGGTTTTACGGTCCCGGTTCCGGAGCACTTCGAACTGGAAGTCGAGTACGAGGTTACCGACGACGAGGCTGAGTTCGAAGTCGAACTCGAATGGCGGATGGAAGACGGCGAACCGGTATCGGCAGACGAATAACACGATTGGCGGTCTCAGTAGCAGCCAATCGTCGGAAAATCGTATCCATTCATTCTACGATATGAGTAGTTGGCAGACCGGGTAAATATCCACCAGAGAGCACCAGAACCGGCCAATACAGAGTCTTCAGTCATCGTGATTTGTCATCGATTTCGCTTGTCGTCTCGGTCCCGGACTGCGAATTCCGTATGGTGCGGTTCGGTGGAACTCCTTGCACTCTGTTTCGACAACGACTTTTGTATCGGATTCGATACAGATGGCTATCGTACTGGACGTACTGTCTTGCGTCTCGTCGAAATTGCACGGGCTGTCTCATCGTTCGGACGAGACCACAGTGTCGCGAAAGTTCACAGTCGAATCGTGTAGTTCCCCTATTCTGCTGTGTCGCGTCGTCAGAGCATCTCGCTGTGGAAGGTTCGTCTGAAAACGGAGTGTCAGCGTTCGGTATCCACAGCAAAACTATTTTAAAAGCGATGCGACGGTCACCGCCGAGTAAGTAGTTCTACCCGTGTGAGTGAGACAGCGATGAGGACTAGTGAGACGGCGAGAAGGAGGAAGACGACGCTGATGACATTTACTTCAGGAGTCACGTTGTAGCGGATTTGATTCCAGATATAGATTGGGAGTGTCGTGGTAGCAGAATCCTTCACGAAGTAAGTGTAAACGAATTCGTTGAACGAGAGTGTAAACGCCAGCAAGCCACCCGCGATGATGCCTGGGAGGACGCTCGGGAGGGTTACCTGTCGAAACGTTTCGAGTTCGTTCGCTCCTAGATCCTTCGACGCTTCTTCGAGCTGTCGGTCGAAGGTCAGGAACGTCGGGAGGATGACGAGCGTTGCGAACGGGATTGTTCGGATAACGTGTGCAATGACGACTGCCCAGTATCCCTGTTGAAAGTTGACTGCACCGAAGAACAGCACCATCGCAATTCCTGTGACGACGAGTGGAACGACAATCGGAAGCGTCGCAAGTAACTGTAGCACGTCTTTTCCGGGGAAGACGAATCGGTCGACAGCATACGCGATCAGTGTGGCGAGAACGACGCTAATGAGCGATGCGACGACGCTTATTTTCAGTGTCGTCACGATGGCACTTATCGCCGCTTGGTTGTTCAAGAATGTAACATACCACTGGAGGGTGAGTTCCTTCGGCGGAAACGCCAGAACACCTCCTTTTGCGAAAGACATGAACACGAGAACGCCAATGGGAAGCCAGAGGAACAAAAAGACGAAAAACATCGCAAGGCGTCCGAGATGTGAGCCGTATCGGTGCACAATTCGTTCGACGGGCCGAAGAACGCGATTTAGCTGGTTCATTGGGTATCATCCTCCTGTGCGAGGAGGTTACCGCCAGCACGTGCACCGAGGACGAGTAGGGTAACGACTAGTACCGTGACGATCATTCCGATTGCTGCACCGAACGGCCAGTTGAATGCCGATTTGAACTGTTCTTCGATCACCATTCCTATCATCACGTTGCTGGTGCCGCCGAGCAATCGTGGGGTGATGAACGAGCCGAACGTTGGGATGAAAACGAGGAGAATTCCGGTAATAACCCCATTCGCAGTCGTCGGCAGGGTCACCGTGAAGAAGGCTTTAAGCGGTCCCGCCCCGAGGTCTTTCGCTGCATCGATGAGTGCAGGATCCATGTTCGTCAACGATGCGTAAAACGGTAACACGGCGAGGGGTAGCCAAACGTACGCGAATCCGATCAGCACTGCCTCCTGACTGTAAAGTAAGCCGACTGGTTTATCCACCACGTTCGTCAGCAGGAGAACGGAGTCAAGCACGCCACCATTTTGAAGGATGTTGATCCACGCGTACATTCGAATGATGTAACTCGTCCAGAACGGAAGAATCACGAGCAAGAGCAGGAGCGTCGTATGACGCGTGAAGCGGACGATACTATACGCGAGGGTGTATCCAATGACAGTCACAATCGCCGTTACTTCGACCGAAATAACCAGACTTCGCCACAAAACCGTCAGGTAGACGTCTGACGTCAGAAATTGAGTATAGTTCTGGAGGGTAAACGGACCGTCGATCTGGCCCTGTCGAAATGAAATGATGAGCATCGACAGAAGCGGCAGCGCGAAAAACAGAGCAAGGACGGTGAGCGGCGGAGCGATGATAAGCGCTTTGTGGAGGCGAGGGCGCTCTCGAAGATATCGTAGGACGCTCTGGAGAGAACTTTCTGTCTCGGATGATTCTTCCGTGCGGGTAGCATTCGCCATCACGCAACCTCCTGTGGTGATGGTTGTTCGGCCGGAAAGACGTGCATGTCATCGGCATTCCAACCGACGATAACGTCGTCATCGACCGCGAATGTTTGCCCACGGACGTTCGCGGTCAGCCGTCCCCAGGGGGTTTCTATCACGTAGACGATGTCGCTCCCTTGGTAACTCCGTTCTCGAACTGTCCCTTTCGTTTCGAGGAGGTGACCCTCGGTATCGCCATCCGACACCGTCACTTTGTGCGGCCGAACACAGATACGTACATTTTCACCGGAGGAAACGAACGACGCCCCGTTACGAGCGAACGAGATGGGCTCTGACTCGACTTCGACTGTGAGTTCGGTTTCCGTCGTCTCGGTTACGACGGCTGGTACTTGGTTGACATCGCCGATAAAATCCGCAACAAATGCCGATTCCGGCGTTTCGTACAGATCCTCGGCAGATCCGATCTGTTCGATTTCACCCTCGTTCAGCACAATGAGCCGATCCGAAACAGACAGGGCTACTTCCTGGTCGTGGGTCACGTAAAGGAACGTTGTTCCTGTCTCGGACTGGATCCGCTGTAGTTCCGTCTGCATGTGTTGACGGAGTTTCCGATCGAGCGATGAAAGGGGTTCATCGAACAGCACCAACTCCGGTTCGTTGACGAGTGCACGGGCGAGGGCGACGCGTTGTTGTTCGCCACCACTCAGTTCGTCGGGAGAGCGGGAACCGTATCCGTCCAAATGAACCATCTGGAGCATCTTTTGTATCCGCTCTACACGTTCGGATTTTTTTACCCCTGCCTGCTTGAGACCGTACCCGATGTTTTCTGCGACGGTCAGATGGGGGAAGAGAGCGAGATTCTGAAACACCATGTTGATGTCCCGTTCGAACGGTGGTACGCCGACGAGTTCGGTCGCACTGAGCCGAATTGAACCATCGGTCGGCGTTTCGAAGCCGGCAATCATTCGTAGTATTGTCGATTTCCCTGAACCACTCGGGCCGAGAATCGAGACGAACTCTCCATCCGAAACGTCGAACGAGACGTCCTGAACCGCGGTGACGTCACCGAATTCTTTGGTCAGATTTTCGACTGTGAGTAGTGACATTGTAATCAGGCCGATTTCACTGCCGTCCAAATCTCGCTATATTTGTCCCGCACTTTCTGGCTCAACTGCTTCTGGAAGACGAGCTTCCAACTGTCCGGCCAGTTCGTGAATTCACGTTGCTTTTTGGACAGTTGGTTGTCGATGTTCACGGCAGGCATGTAGCCCATCTCGGTAAAGAGCTTCGCTGCGTGCTTTTGTTGGGATGCCCAGTTGATGAACTGGAGACTTGCCATCGGGTGCGATGCTCCCTTGGGAATCACGAATAAGTCACTGGTGAATAGCGCGCCCTCTTTCGGGGCAGTGTAGTTCACCGGTGCGTTTTCGTTGAATTTCGCAGAGTAGGTACGCCCCATAGTTAGAGGACCGGCAACGACCTCTTCGTTGACGAACATGCTCATCCCCTGTTGGTAGTCACCCCAGTAGGTTTTCAAGAGCGGCTTTTGCTGCTTGAGCACTTCTTCAATTTCCTTGAAATCGCCCGGGTTGATCGGGTCTTGGCCCGTGTAGAGCGCAGCGATTTGGCAGGAAACGGTACTGTTGTCCCACATCGTGATTTTTCCCTTGTTCGCATCATCCCACAGAACATCCCACGACGATGGGGCCTTGTCGAAGTGATTCGTGTTGTACGTCAGTGGATAGAGGACGATGCTTTCCGGAACGCCGTACGTTTTCCCTTCTTTTTGATATGTCCCGACGTTTTTGACACGCTCGGTAATGTTTTTCCAAGACGGCATCTTCTCAACCGGCAGTGGATAAAGGAAGTCGTTCTCGATAGAACGTTCGACCCAGTTCGCCGTCGCCGAAATGTTATCTATCTCTGCGTTCCCGCCCTGTAACTTCGAGTACCATTGGTTCGGACTCGAAAACCCACTGTTCGTGACGGTGACGTCGAATTCCTTGCCAAAGGCGTTTTTCGCGTAAGTCGCCCAGTCGTCGTACCAGTTCCACATAACGAGTTTATTCTCTAAATCCTGTGGTGGCCAAGATTCGATATCCATGGGCGCTTTACCTGACCCACCGTTGTTGCCACCGAGACACCCCGAAACTGTCGATAGGCTCCCAGCAGCACCGGCACCGGCTGCTTTTATGAACGTTCGCCTTCCAATCGTGTGATTGTCTAGCATATACACATCGTCAGAGAGTACTCACTTATACTGTCCGGTAAGGGTAAGTTTTCCAATCAATTGTTCGTCGTATTCAGAAAATTTTCATCAAATAACTTCACTGTTTTTGACTGGTCTTTTCTAGTCACCACCAGCGATGATCTGCGAGTTGGTTCACTGCTTGCGTCAGCGTTTCCTCGTTTCGAGAGAAAGTAAACCGAATCCAATCCGCTGATCCATCTGTGTAGAAGCTACTTCCCGGGACGGTTGCCACACCTGCTCGTTGGATGAGTTTTTTCGCGAATGCGACATCGTCATCGTCGGTATTGTACCGCACCATCATATAGTACGCGCCGTCGGGTTTTACGGGATTCAATCCGACATCACAGAGGCCGTCGTAAAGGAGTTCCCGCCGCTCACGGTACGAATCACTGAGTTCGGAATAATACTCCTCCGGAAGCGAATACGCTTCGACACCCGCGACTTGAAACGGCGTGGGGGCACAGATGCTCGTATAGTCGTGAATCTTCCGGAGTTCACGAGATAGCGGCTCCGGTGCGAGTGCGATACCGACTCGCCACCCCGTGACGCTGTACGTCTTCGACAGGCCAGTGCAGACTATCGTTCGATCGGCGAGATCGCCGACTTCGACTGGACTTACGTAATCACTGTCGAAGACGATGTGCTCATAAATTTCGTCAGTGACGACGATCAGATTCTCGTCTGCGGCTACGTCGGCGATGATTTCTAACTCCGTGCGACTGAATACCTTCCCAGTCGGATTTTGTGGCGTGTTCAGGATGAGGAGGGACGCATCTTCTGCCGCGTTCTGTAACTCCTCTGCATCGAGCATCAAGTCCTCCGTTATATCGAGCGGGACGCCTTCTGCACCGGCGAAATTGATTGCAGGAATGTAACTCTCGTATGTCGGTTCGAAATAGAGCACCTTGTCTCCATCCCCGCAAAAAGCTAACAGTGCGGACATTACCGCTTCGCTGGTGCCACAGGTAATCGTCACTTCCGTCTCCGAATCATACTGAACACCCTTCCAGTCGTAATATTTCTCGCTAATTTGTTGGCGCAACTCCGGTAGTCCCCACGTAATCGTATACTGACTGTTCGATACAATCGCCTGCTGTGCCGCTTCTTTTACTCGCTTCGGTGTCTCATCCTCGTCTGGGATTCCTTGCGAGAGATTGATCGCCCCTGCTGCGAGGGCTTCCCTCGTCATCTCCCGGATCACCGATTCGTTTACGCTTTTTGTGCGACTCCCTTCGAACTGCAAACCTTGCTTGTCTGTGTCTACCATGGATGCGTTTTTGAGGGCACGTATATCAATCTATTATAGAAAATTTATAATTGGACAGTCTTCACTTACCGATAATGTTTGTTGAGTGTCGATGTTCGATGCGATTTTGCCGGGCACGACCACTCGACGCTGGTCGATACAACAAAAGCACAGAACCCGTTCGGCTGGACACCTGAGTGGAGTTGGCGACAACTGGGATGATAGCACAGAAACGCGCGGATGCAACGACTGACAATATTCCGAAACATAGACACTCTCCTCGACTTAGTGCTGACCCATGCGAAGGAAGGACAAGTAGTTGCTTGCTCGGCAGGGTCTAGCGTACCGTTCTGAATCAGCGACAAGAGTTAGTTTCTATGACTCGATAATCATCATATGACGTTGGCTGGTACAGAGCTCATATATTTGACTGTCGACATATGGCATCCAGACTGCTGGACTCTTCATGCCACGAAAGCGGTCGATGCAGGTTTACTTGGATATGAGATGACACTACAGAGCGGTGAATTCGCCGACCGATTTAGGCTGTATCGCGCATATGGCGACTCACGGGGCGCTGTGGAGCAACTCATCGAAGCCATCGACAAAACGGATCTGACCAAGGATGTAATCGTTTTAGCGCCGTCGACTTCCCCTGATTCACGGGCTTTCGGACCAATCACGCAGGACATTTTAGTCGAGTTCGATCCAGTACCCGGTATGCGAGATGCCTTCACCAACCGTGGATTCATGCACTATGGTCCGTCACAGCACGAAGAGGGCCGGGAACGCCGATCTCTTCTCACGATCTCCGACCGAAACACGGTATATCAAGCGCTCAAAGACATAGAAGAGTCTTACGACGCTGATCTCGATATTGAACGATTCACCACTACTCATACACCAGCCGGGCTACAAGACCTGCCGAACGACGGACTATCTCCTCGGCAGCGAGAAGCCTTTCAGCTAGCGCGGGCACGTGGTTACTACGAATATCCACGAGGCATTACCGCACAAGAGCTTGCGGATGAATTTGGGGTTTCACGAACCACGTTCATCGAACACCTCCGCAAGGCGGAACGCGAACTCCTCACTGGAATCGAATTCCAGTAATCGCCGGGCAAATCGGCGTCAGTTTCGACGTACGTCAGCCGGTGTTGGCCTCGGATTTGACCCGTCATAGTGAGGTGACTACCCCATGATTCTACACCGGTAACTAGTAGATACCAATGGAAAATACCGACCAGCAGTTGAATTTGTCCCACTCCTCGAATTCAACTGTTCTGAACCACCAACCAAGTGAAAATCGGTCACAGACAAGCCCTGCTCTCGATTACGAACGCGTCTCTGTTCCGGTATTGATTATCGGAGCCGGGGCGGCAGGTGCCAGGACTGCCATCGAACTAGCTAAACACGATGTGGTACCGCTGGTGATCGGAAAGCGCAATTATGGCGATGCTCACACAACTTTGGCTGCCGGCGGAATCAACGCTGCCCTCGGGAACCGCGACCCCGAAGATAATTGGGGAATTCATGCCGCGGATACGTTGAAAGAAGGTCATTTTATCACCGACCCAGACGGCGTTGAGATAGTCACGAGAGCGATGCCCGATCGGATTCGAGAACTCGTGGAGTGGGGAATGCCGTTCAATCGAACCGAAGATGGGGAAATCGAACAGCGGTACTTCGGTGCCCAGTCGTTCCGCCGAACGTGTTTTGTCGGCGATCGGACTGGCGAGGCCATGCTTGAAACGCTAATTTCGAAAGCCAAAGAGCTGGAAATACCCTACCGGGAGAACGTGATGATCACGAAGCTCCTCTCGGATGGAGAGCGTGTTTATGGTGCCGTCGGCTACGACATGAACGACGGTCACTTTCTCCGCTTCGAGGCGCACGCGGTTGTGCTCGCAGCAGGTGGCTACTCAGGGCTCTACAACCGCCACTCTTCGCGTACCGATGAGAACAACGGCGACGGCGCAGCGCTCGCGTACGATGCTGGCGCGCGCTTGATGGATGTCGAATTCGTCCAGTTTCATCCAACTGGCATGATGGGAGATCGCTACGGGGAAGAGTGGGACGGTCGGCTCGTCACCGAAGCAGTTCGGGGCGAAGGTGGGCGGCTATTCAACGCCGACGGCGAGCGATTCATGGAAAAATACTCGCCCGAACAGATGGAACTTGACGCTCGCGACGTAGTGGCTCGAGCGATCGCTCAGGAGGTCCGCGAGGGCAGGGGCACCGAAAACGGTGGTGTCTACCTCGATATATCCCACAAAGATCGAGCGTTTCTCCAGGAACGACTGCCCCGGATGTACGAGCGCTTTGCAGAGCTAAACGTGGATTTGGCAGAAGCGCCGGTAGAAGTCGCCCCCACCGCCCACTATGCGATGGGTGGAGTCGAAGTCGACTTCGAGACTGGAGCGACCGCCGTCGAGAACCTCTATGCCGTCGGCGAGGTCATTGCGGGAATCCACGGAGCGAACCGCCTTGGAGGCAACTCTCTCGCAGAGACTGTCGTGCTCGGAAAGGTTGTTGGCGGTCACCTTGCAGGTGAGTCATACACCGGTACTCCAAAACTACCAGAGTCACAGCAACGCGCAGCTGACGAACACTTCCGAGATCTCGAAGCGCTCAGCGGCGAGGGGAGCGATGATCCCCAAGAAGTTCTTCAAGCGCTCGGTGATGTTTTGGAAGAGACTGCGGGCATCATCCGAACAGAGGAAGACACGAACAAAGGTCTCGAACGTCTCGAAGCGCTGCGAGATAAGGCGAACGACCTCATCGTCGGCGGACGAACCAACCGCTCGTTTGAGTACGCAATCGACCTTGGGTTCTCGTTGACTGTTGCCGAGATGGTTCTCAAAGGTGCCCGTGAGCGTACCGAATCGCGCGGCGCTCACTTCCGGTCGGATTATCCGGAGCAAAGTGAAGGTTGGCGAAAGAATATCACTTACAGACAGACCGAGGCAGGTATGCTGCTCGATACGACGACCCCCGGTAAGCCTTCAGAAACGGTCCGTCAAGCACTCGACGCGGGTTACGAATTGGAGTATCATCAACTCGAGTAGCGACATATGCCTCGTATCCATATATTGTCTTCAATCTCGCCCGTTGTATGCGGTTTGAATGGTTCCATGATTTTGAGCACATCCGCAGGCTTCCGTTCCTGAACGAACTCGCCTCTCTCTTCGTTCACCTCGAAGTCACCAATCAGAGCCACGAGAATCCCGCTGAACACCAATACGTCGTTACCGCTGGACGAGGTGACCGACGAACTGATTGCCTGTACGTGCCCACACCACCTTCACCGCGGTGCGTTCTGCAAACACATGGCCGCCGTCGAGAACGCGAACGACGACTTGGAAGACGAGGTCGAATATTGGCGAAGCCGGACGGCACAGTATATTTTCCAGCAAGAGATTCTGAATGTCTTTGCCGAATACGACCTCGATACACTGGTGTATCCAGATGTCCAAGTGATTCCGCCGCTGGAGAGCGAAATTCGAGAGGGCAAATATGAGACGATGACGTTCCCGACAGATACCCTCATCGCATCTCAGTCGTTGTGCCCTGCAATGTCAGTGCCTGCGGGGTTCACGGATGACGGTTTGCCGGTCGGTATTGAATTCCTTGGAAGGCCCTATGATGAACCAACGTTGCTCCAATTTGGCCACTCGTTCGAGCAAGCAACCCATCACCGACGGCCACCAGAGACCACGCCACCCCTTTCGAACAAGTAAACAATGGTGGTTCCAAAATAATCCAGTTGACAATTCAAATTCTGCATGATTTGCTATACAAAACATTGGCCGATATTTGAAATATAAGCCAACGACAAGTTAATCGTACCAATCATGACCAAGAGCCGGACGGTATCACATTTACACCCACGTAGATGGCTTACGACACAGGTGGACGCAATTCAGTGCGACCGTCCGGCACTAACTTATTCACGCCTGACAGTCCCACGAGTTCGGTGACGCAGACCACGACGCAACGTATACCCGATGGATGGACTGTCTCGACACTTCGCAGCACTGCGAACGCTTTACCGAACCCAAGTGGTGGCTTGTGTGTGAGGACTGCGGCGGTCGGATTGCCCGCTATCGACGCTCGAAGACGGTACGTATTCCGACGACTGCTGTTGTAGCAAGTGCGGCAGGTCGCTTCGCGTCGAGGACAACGGTTCTAATCAAATTCTGTTGGAGTAGTTTTCGCGACAAAGAATGAACACGATACGGATTTTTGGGCGACACCACTTCTCAAAAAGTACTCTTCGAGACACCCTCACCTTGCTCGAATGATAGCACGTTGGCCACAACAGTTTGCAGGGGGGAGCACTCTATCTACAGAAAAATGGTAGACGTTAATTTTGAGTCCCTTCCTAGTCGTGCTCGAACTGGTTGGTGGCTGTTCATCCTTCTCCTCGCTCTCGTCGCAGGATTTATCGCCTATTCGTTCGTCGGAATGCTCGTCCTCGGTGTGTTCGGTTACTACGCAACCCGACCAATCTACCGAAAGCTCAGCGTTATTACAGACTCTGACGGGATAATAGCGGCATTAACACTCCTCGTAGTGTTTCTCCCGATCTTCACGGTCGCTCTCTATGCCGGGTTCAAAATAGTCACATGGGTACAGCAGTTGTTCGGCACCACTTCTGACTCGACGCTCTTGGTAAAATACCTCGGAGCACTTTCGAATGAACAACGACAGGCAGTAGTATCGGCGATTCAAAACCCTAATCAGTTCGTTACGAAACCACAGCAGACGTTGCAAACAGTTTTCGATGCCGGACTAATGGTCACATCTGGCGTCATCGGTGCAATAATGCTTATCGCGCTGGCGGTGACACTCTCGTACTTCCTACTGAAAAACGACGATCAGCTCTCCGCTGGCATACGCCAACTGTTCGGCGGAAGCGAGACGACGGCATATGCCTACGCCGTGGCCGTCGATGAGGATTTGGAATCCGTCTTCTTCGGCAACCTGCTCTTCATTGTTAGCATGTCCATCATTGCGTCGGTTGCTTACTGGGGAACCAACCTCGTCGCACCGGGGTCCCTCCGAATCCCTATGGTGTTTGTCCTTGCGTTTCTCACTGGCGTAGCGAGCCTCATTCCGATAGTGGTTGGAAAAATCGTCTACTTACCAGTTGTTGGCTATCTCGCCATCCAAGCCATGAATTCGAACGGCGATCACTTTGCTTTCGTGGGCGGCGTACTCGTCGTTTACTTCCTCCTCCTTGACACACTTCCCCAGACGTTTCTCCAGCCGTACATCACCGGGCGCCAACTCGATATGGTCATGATGATGTTTGCCTATCTGTTAGGCCCGATACTGTTTGGATGGTATGGGTTTTTTCTGCTCCCGATTCTGTTCATCTTGATTCTCGAAGCAATTCGTATCGTGCTTCCCGAACTCCTCCATGGCGAGGCGCTGACGCCAACTGTCTCGATGGGCGAATCGGTCGGAACCAACCCACGTTCGACAACGGAGCAACTTCCGCCAGACAATGGGGAAGCGACAGGTGACAGTGCGGACACGGACGTCGAATGACGGCGTTTCGATGAAAGAGATGGCAAGAAGATCCAGCAACGACAAGCAGTAGATACAAGGAGGATTTTCGCGAGTTACAGTGTTTTGCGTGAATCTGCTCTATCGCTTTTGTTCAGGTTGTAAATATGCGCTAGTTAGCAGCTCATACTAACGACAAACAATCTTCGAGAATCTTCTCTCACATGCTGTCCAAAAACTCGTGGGAAAAGGCTTGAGGGAAGTTGTGTTTTCGGAATGATCTACCGGCTGCGCTCACTCATCGGGTGTCGAAAGATCACGAAGCTGGTCTGCAACTGTTTCCTCATTTAGCTTCTCGTACTGGTTTGAATCAGTGTCGATGGTTGCAACACTGACGTCCGTTGCCGAGAGCGCATCGTCTTTCACGCTTTCAAGAGCCCGGAGAACGGCGCGAATGCCGTTCTCAAGCGATAGATTGGCCCTATACTGCTCTTCGAGAGTGGCTTGCAGGTCATCACTCCTCGCACCAATTGCAGTGGCCCTCCACTCGGACGCTGTTCCTGCCGGAGTTACTTCGAAGAGACGGGGCTCGTCTTCGTCGATACCACCAACAAGAAGTCCAACCCCAAACGGCCGTGTGCCGCCTTTCTGGGTATATTCTTGAATATCATCACAGACTGCAGTGGTGAGCGTATCGACACTAATTGGTTGATCATAGCGCCACTGTTCAACTTGTGCATGCTGACGTGCTTTGTCGACCAATTGGCGAGCGTCAGCAGCATGGCCCGCAGATGCAACCCCAATATGATTGTCCGTCTTGTGGAGCTTTTCGACCGACGATGGTTCCATCAGCGCTGATCGGGTGTTGATTTCGGCTGCGAGCACCACACCATCAGTCGTCCGAATGCCGACACAGGCACTGCCCCGTTTGACCGCTTCGCGAGCGTATTCTACTTGGTAGAGTCGGCCGTCCGGGGAGAAAATTGACGTGCCACGGTCGTATGCTTGCTGTTGATTTTGTCCTTGCATAGTGTTGTATTGAGCGCTCGGCTCTCGTTACGACCCATTAGTGTGGGCTTTGTAAAGGAGTTTTGTTGACTTGACGAAGGAAGTGGCAAAAAATATATCTTTCGACCCCACAACTGTCCTCTGGGCCGCTGTTGAGAAATCGTTATCTGACCGGTGGACAGTCGGACTACGATCATCGGGGAAGCAACTAGCAACGGGACCATCGTTCAGTTCTGCTTACAATTTGTGGTCGAAGAACGAGCGACCAAAGCGCGATTCCCACTCTCCATTGAAGCCGTATAAGAAGCACTGCTGTCAAACGGTATTCTGACGGACAAGCATCTAGCGAAATATCGCTCTCGGCTCACCAGAAGAGACAGTCGAGTCCGAGAGAACAGTAGTTAGTGAAAGCAGCTAACTCATCATCGTAGTAATCATTATCGTACGAATGTTCTCCGACCGAGACGACGAACTCGACGCGCTCAGAACTGAACACGAACGCGACCACTGCTGTCTGTATGCGCGACGTCCTCTAGTTCTGTCATAATGTCTCGAACACGAACAAAATGCCCGACAGACACATTTTCCTCAACGGCGTTCCCTTGACTGGGGGGAATACAGTGAAACGATACGAAAGGCGCAGCAGTACGAGCGCATGGCCACCAATCGGGGGAGGCAGATAGCATGGGCATTGTCGATACGATTATCATCTTCGCCGTTAGCTTACTCGTCGGTGGATTCGGCATCTACGTCGGCGCGCGGGTGGCAACCGACCGTTCGGGGAGCTTCTCACGCGCTCTCATTACCGCACTCATCGGTGCGATAGTGTGGGGAATCATCAGCTTCTTCGTCGGATGGATACCCATCCTCGGTGCGCTTCTGGCGCTCGTCGTGTGGGTCGGCGTCATCAACTGGCGGTATCCCGGCGGATGGGGGACGGCAGCCATCATCGGTCTGGTTGCGTGGTTCGCGGCCGCAATCGTGCTGTACGTTCTCGCACTGGTGGACATCGTCGCCTCCGGTGCGCTCGGAATTCCGGGCATCTGAACCGGTCTTCCGCCAAATCACCTATTTTCCACGTATTGCCACTCACAGCCGTTCGAGTAGGCGGTCACCCATTACGACTCCCGCGCCGATAACGAGCCAGAGGCCGAGAACCGAGACGAACAGCACCAACCAGTGTGGTATCGGTGGTGATGCGACTCCGTGAAGCGGGACGAACTGAAACATCGTCTACCCGCCCTCTCCCATTTTCTCGACGGCGGTTCGTGTCCCCGTCCGATAGATGTAGACGCCAGCGACGATGATGAGCAGGCTCACCACGATCCAGTGAGGGTTGTAGTAGCCGCCTTGCGACAGCGGTTGGTGTAGACCAAGGATAGCGTGGTCGACGATGGCATCGTAGAGGTCGAACACGCCGAGTCCGATGACCGCAGCCCCTATCAATGGCCGCACGGCGAGCGGAACGTCAGTACGGCGCTCCGATTGCCACAGGAGGCCTCCGCCGATGCACATGATGGTCAGCATCGCAATCGAGAACAGGCCGTCCGCACGGATGTTCGTTCGGAGGCCATCGAGCGTGTTCATCGGATAGATTCCGGAAAGGAGATGATGCCACTGAAGGACGTGATGCAATACTAAAACGTCGATAAGGCCACTGAATCCGAATCCGACAATCCCCATTGCGAGGAGCGCCCGTCGAGTGACACCATCGACGGTCTCTCGTGGCTGGCCGACAGCGGAGTTGACTTTATTGTTCACAGGCGTGAGGTTCACACGCCACCTGACTTCGCCAATTGGCCTGTATATGCAGGTGCTTCTTGCGTCCGGGAAGTCATGCGTTCGGAAAGTCGGGTTGCTCGTTGCAGTCTGTCGGCGCACGCTTCAACTCGCACCAACGGACAAAACTTTGCTCGACAGGTCGAAACGACCATCCAGAACACCGCGTTCACGACATGAACCAGAGAATATGACATCATCGAACTATCGAAGTCCATGGGTACTCAGACAGCAGATGCACCGCGTGTTGAACTTCTACTACCCCGACTGTATCGACACCCGATACGGCGGTTACATCGCCCAACTCGATGAACGAGATGGATTCGTCTACGACGGGCAAACGAAACACCTCGTCGCAACGGCGAGGGCGGTTCACAATTTTAGCGTCGGTGCCCTCATCGACGGGCCAGTGTGGTGCGAGACGGCGGCAGAACACGGGCTTCACTTCCTCTCGAATCACCACTGGAACGATGAGAACGAAGGCTACGATTGGATACTCGACGGACGAGAGACTGCGGACGCCACCTGGTTCTGCTACGGCCACGCGTTCGTCCTTCTTGCGAGTGCACGGGCGGTTGAGGCGGGAATTTCGGGGGCCAACGCCGAACTGGAACGCGCATTCCGTGTAATCGACGACCGATTTTGGGAACCGGAACACGGCCTATGCGCCGACCAGTCGGATGGCCGATGGGACACTATCGCCTCGTATCGCGGACAGAACGCGAACATGCACACCTGCGAGGCGCTCATCGCGGCATACGAGGCGACCGACGAAGAGCAGTATCTGGAACGTGCCTACACGATTGTCGAGGCGCTCGTCAAGCGCCTCGGCGCCGAAACCGAGGGCAGAATCTGGGAACATTACGACCGCGACTGGAACCGCGACATGGCGTACAACGAAGACGAACCCCGACACCAGTTCCGACCGTGGGGATATCAACCGGGACATCACTTAGAGTGGGCGAAACTCCTCTCGATTCTTGCGACGTACCGGCCCGAATCGTGGCTGTTGCCGACCGCAACGAGCCTCTTCGATATCGCCATCGAGGACGGCTGGGACGACGAACACGGCGGTTTCTACTACACTGTGGATGGGGACGGGCAACCCATCATCGCTGATAAGTACGGATGGGCAGTCGCTGAAGCCATCGGTGCCGCGGCCCTGCTCGGGCGAACGGACGAGCAGTACCTCGATTGGTACGACCGACTCTGGGAATACGCCGAGCACCATGTCATCAATCCGTCGTTTGGAAACTGGTACGAGCGGCTCACCGAAACGCACGAGCGTGATGACCCGAACCACGGAGTCGAGGTGGAACCCGGTTACCACCCGCTCACCAACGCGTACGTCGCGCTGGGCGTCTTCGGAAAGCACTGACACGGTTCCGCTCCCCGATGATGAGGCGGAACGAGGCGTATTTGGTACGGCGAATTGCAGACAGTACCGCGACTCGGTGAAGGAAGAAGGGGGAATTTTTCGATATCGTTCTTTCCCGCAGCATCGTTAAGCGCTCACCTGACGTATGCTTCCTATGGGTGCAGAACACGGTCGGAACCGAAGCGAGATCGAACCGACGGCCGGCCGCCGAACCCTTCTGCTGTTCATCGTCACTTCACTGACGTTCGGGACTGCGTTCGTCGGCATCAAGGCCGGGTTGGTCGATATTCCACCGATACTGTTCGCCGGGTTGCGGTACGACATCGGTGCGGCCGTCCTTCTCGCATACGTCTACTGGCGAGGCGGTTATTGGCGGCCACGCACCCGTGGTGACCTGATAGCGATTGCTGTTGCCGGATTCTTCCTGTCGGGCTTAAACGCCGTCCTTCTCTTTTCGGGTCAGCAGTATCTCACCACTGGAACCGCCGCCGTCATATTCAGTCTCGTTCCCGTCTTAGCGCCACTGTTCGCCCTCGTCCTATTACCCGACGAACGTATCGACATCGTCGGAATGGTCGGTATTCTACTCGGATTCGTCGGCGTGGCGATTATCGTGGGAATACAGTCGCTGTCCACGAGCGGGGATTCGACAGTTCTCGGTGTCGCGCTGGTCGGGGGTGCCGCGGTCGCAGCAGCGTTCGGAAGCGTTCTTCTGAGTCGAACCGACCGTTCAATACCGGGGTTAGGTATGACGACGTGGGCGCTCGTGCTGGCCGCTGGATTAGTTCATGCTATCAGCGTGCTGATGGGCGAATCGCCGATGGACGTTACGCCAACACGCAGCGCGCTCGTCGCCGTCTTTTGGGTCGGGATTCCCGCGACGGCCATCGCCTTCCCCGCTTACTACGGTCTCATCGACCGTGCCGGGCCAGTCCGAGCGAACCTCATCAGCTATACGGTTCCGCTCGTTGCGACGGGCGTGGGCGCTGTCGTCCTCGGCGAGATAATTCCCATCCGAACGGTCTACGGCTTCTTGGTCATCGTCGTCGGCTTTGCTTTGGTCGAGCGACACAATCTCCGGGACGAAATTCGGCGGTTCAGAGGGCTACCTGTCCCACCTGAACAGGATGACGAGCACCTTTGTGAGTCCGCTCCGCGGGGATAACTCGAAAAAGGTACCGAACCCCGAATACGCAAGTTTCCGTTCATCCACGCATCCGACAGCACTCGGGAATTATTCAGTGTTATTACGATATTTAAACGGCTGCCCTCGTAAGCGGAGCTAGCGCTTTCCGATGCAAATAGAAGCGTTCGCCGTATTGTCGGGCTCTATTACGATCATGATTCGCATTGCCCTCGTCGCATTGGATACTCTCCGAAAGGATGCGTTCGATGCGGAATTCGATTGGTTTCCGGGGAAGCGGTTCGACCCTTACCGCCTCGACGAGAGATAGATTACGAGTGTGCCGGGGGATTCGAGATGGACGATATCCTGACCAAGGAGGTGTTCGGCAATCTCGGCATACGCGGCAACAGCTGCTGCAGTGAGGTCGCGGTTGGTTTGGGTGTTCGTTGCGACGGCCGAGGCTGGATTCAGAACGATGTACGCTTCGGAGTAGATGTGTTGAAGGTGGTAAACTAGAAATCAACTCGAATCGTCGTTTGCCCGGATGGAAGTTCGATATTTTTAACCTCATCAAACGACTGATATCGTCGTTTCCCGATTCGAATCGAGTCCACTCGCCCGTTTACTGCAGGAAGGTTAAAATCGAGCGTCCAGCCCGCGTCTTCGATTTCGAATTGTAGAACGACGCTCTCGTCGTCCTGTTCGATATGATACTGGGCAGTCGTTTTCCCGAGCGAGATGTCGGAGATAGTGAGATGGTTCCACTCGTCCGGGAGTGTCGGCGAAATCATCAGGGATTGACTCCCCGCAGAGGGACGAATCCCTGCGATGTGTTCGACCAGAACCCTCCCGAAGCCGTAGGCCGTCCACGCTTGAACGGCACAGCCGAAATCGGGGAGCATCTCGCTTATCGACCCTGGCATGTGGAGCGGTTCCGTCTTAGCCATCCGGTCGAGATAGTCGATGGCGGCATCGACACGACCGTATTCTGCCTCCGCGACCGCCATAACTCCCGTCGATATCGTCATGAAGTTCTCGTTGCCGGTGCCGGAGAGCTTCAGCCCCCATTCGCCGCTGAATTCGTCAGATTCCAACCGGTTCAGCGCGCTCGTCGCTCGGGCTTCAGGTGCCAGTCCGACTTCGAGCGGCGTCGTGACGACCCACTGCTTGAACTGCCACGCTTCGTCGTCGGGTTCTCCCGCTTCGATTGCCTCCCTCGCCCGTGCCTCGATTCGGTCGCACCACGCCAAACCGCGTTCGTTTCCGCTTTCTTCCATCTGCCATCGAATGTCGTCGAGATGGTTCAGCATCTCCTCCGGCGTCCCGACCATGTCGCGGTACATTTCCTCTCCTTCGGCCCAAAAGAACGGTTCGACGGCTGACTCCACCTCCGAGGCGAACGAATGGCTCCACGAAGCGGTTTCCTCGTCACCGACTGCAGTCGCCAGTCGCTTTAGCGCGCGGAGACCGTCCAACCCATACACCGCCGAATCGATGAGTTCGAGGTTCAGGCCTTTCACCTCCATAATTCCGTACCCCTCCGGACGCCCGTCGGTGTCGTCGTCACGCTCCTCGAACAGGTAGCGCATCGCCTTCCGACACGCCGGGTAGAGTTCTTCGAGGAACTGTTCGTCGCCCGTCCACCGGTACGTGTCGTACACCGCCCGGACGAAGTGGGGCGTTTCCTGCGTGTTGCCGGGGTTGAACACCGCCCCGTTCGTACTCGCTTCGTGGATGATTCTGCCGTTTCCGTTTTCGCGCTCGGAGAGGGTCGCGAGCGTCCGCAGGGTTTCTTTCGCTTGTTCGTGGTACCCCATCGGAAGCGCGCCCTGAACTGTGTATGCGCCGTCGGTGCCGAACCACCACGGATAGGTCGGCAACCCCGCTCCGAACCCTTCACCGACCCCCGGAACGTCCCGCCGAAGCATATCGAGATTGAGTTTGACCCACGAGTAGATGTCGTCGAGATATTCGTCCGGCGACCGAATCGATGCCTGATTTTCCAGCTTCTCGTACCGCTCGCGTTTTTCGGCGACGAGAGTCGTCGCGTTCGATTGGAGGTGCGAAAGGCGGTCGAGTGCATCCTCGACGCCGCTGTTGGAGCCTGCAATCGAAACCGTCACCGAGGCACGTTCGTCGGGAGCGAGAGAAACGGAAGTCGCCAGTTCCCCCGAAACCCCGTCCCCGGCGGTTCGTTCCGGTCCCCACAGATCACGTCCGGTTCGAATGTCGGTAATATCCGTCGAAGCACCGACCGCGACCGCCCACGGGTTGTCGCGGTCGGATGCAACGAACAGTTCGTCACGGATGTCGCCCTCGTCGGGCGCATCCGAGAGGCCGACTTCGTCCGAAAGCCACGCCGGGAGAAGGTCGCTTCGCGCCAAAAATCGCAGGTTCAAATCCAGTTCCCGACCGCTCTCGTTTTCGAACTCGTATTCGACCAGCAATCCCGTCGTGTCGTCCGGGACGACGCTTCGTTGTTCGACCCGAACGGCGGGTGCATCGAGCGAATAGCGGTGGACGGTTCCGATACCCCGATTTTCGAATCGCTCGGCGTCGGTGAGCCACGTCCCGTTTTCCCCGTCCGAAACCCGCAACCAGAAACCGTCGAGAAGTTTGATTGGATGCGCCCACAGGCCGCCCATCTCGTCTTCAACGTGGTGTCCGATGTCCGGGAACGTGCCGTTTTGACTGCCGACGAGATACGCGCGGTTGCCGGTACAGGCGTAGATGTCGTCGAGGTCGTCGGTTTTCGTCGCACGCTTCGGAAACGAGTCAAACGCGGCGCGGATGTCGGACATGTCGTGTGTCGAAGTCGAGCGTGGTAAAATAGATTGCCCCTACACTACTCTCGTAGTAACGTATTGCGCTTTGCCGCTAATCGGTCGAGAGAGCGCCTTTCAGGGCCATATAACTGGTGCAGACGGACACCATTTTTCGCCCGGCAACCGGGACGCTTTTCGGGGTTGCCTACGGATTGGGTGGCAGATGACTGCCGGACTCGATGCGTCTCGGTTAGACCCGTTGGCTACCGTCGCCGCGTTCGTCCGCGTGACGTACACGAATCTGGTGACGGTTGCCGCCCTGAGCATCGTTTTCACCCTCGTCTCGATTCCGGTCGTGACGGCCGGCGCCGCCGTCGTCGCACTCATCGAGTCGGTAACCGTCCTCGTGGAGGAGGAATCAGACGGCGGAAAGGTCGGTGAGCGAGAAAGCGTTCAACGCTTTCTCGCCACGTTTCGGGAGAATTTGCTGGTCGGCGTTCCGCTGAGTGTACTCCTCGCGGGCAGTGTCGGCGGAACCGTTCTGTACACGTTGCTCGCCACTATCCGAACCAATTTATTGTTTCTTTTCGGAATCGTCGTCGGTGGCTACGTCACCGTTCTCGCCGTTCTCGTCGTGTTTCGTGCGGCGACGCTCGTAGTTCGAGGGACGGCGACTGACTCGTTTTCATCGGTCTCCGCGCTCCGCAACGCCACCTATCACCTGTTCGATGCCCCGTGGTTTTCCGTCCTTCAGGCCGTATTCGCCGCGATACTCATCGGCATCTGTCTCGTAACGCAAATCGGCGTCGTCCTCGTCCTGCCCGGCATGATTGCGGTTTTGGAGGTCGTTTCGTTCGAGGAACGAAGCGGAGAGGGCGCGAAACGAATCGTCCGCGGCTATCGGGGTGAGATTCGATGAACAACAGGAAGCGGTATCTCATTGGGGCAATCGTAATGGGCGTCCTCGCCGTGCTCGGTGGAAACCATCCCGTAGCGGTTCTCCCAATCTTCCTCGGTGCCTTCCTCCCGGAACTGGACGCGGGACGCGAGTCCACCCATCGGTCGTGGGTATTTCACACGTTCCTCGTTCCGGCGCTGGTCTACAAATCAGGTCGCATGGTCGGCCTATTCGAATCCGTTCCGATGTCGCTGACTGTCGTCAACTTCGTTGCTCTCGGGTTGCTCGTTCACTTCGTGATAGATTTCGTCTTTCCCCGAATGCAAGACCATGATGGGGCCTCGTGGCCGGTTCGGCCGACTGTCCTTTCCGAGCCATGGGGGTTGATTTTTCTCGGGTGTGCGTGGACTGTCCAGTGGTTTTGGTATCTGGTTCCGGAGTTCCTCCCGTGGCTCGTCGGGCTGTAGCTCCGCTACTACCCCAGTAGTAATACTTTAGGTGCTCGGATTCGAGGGAACATGTAACATGGCAACGCTTGAATTGGACGAGGCGACGAAACTCTTTCAGGAGGACGACGACCCGGTGGTTGCCGTCGATGAGATTTCGCTCGACATCGAGGACAGCGAGTTCATCGTGCTGGTCGGCCCCTCCGGTTGTGGAAAAAGTACGACTCTCCGTCTCATCGCCGGATTGGAGACGATATCCTCGGGAACCGTCGCAATCGACGATGCGGTCATCAACGACGAGAAGCCGAAAGACCGGAACATTGCAATGGTGTTCCAAAACTACGCGCTCTACCCACAGAAGACCGTCAGCGAGAACATGAGTTTCGGTCTCGAAATGGCGACGGATTTATCCGCCGACGAAATCAAAGAGCGCGTCGAATCGACCGCCGAAATGCTCGGCATCGGCGACCTCCTCAACCGAAAGCCCAACGCACTCTCCGGCGGACAGAAACAGCGTGTCGCACTCGGACGCGCCATCGTCCGCGACCCGAAGGTGTTCCTGATGGACGAACCGCTCTCGAATCTGGACGCCAAGCTGCGGACGAAGATGCGAACCGAGATTCAGGAGTTACAGAAGGAGTTGGGCGTGACGACGGTGTACGTCACACACGACCAGACGGAGGCCATGACGATGGGCGACCGCATTGTCATCCTCAAGGACGGAAAGCTGCAGCAGGTCGGGACGCCTCTCGAATGTTACTACGAACCAACGAACATCTTCGTCGCCGGGTTCATCGGTTCTCCCAGCATGAACTTCTCCACGCTAGTTTTCTCCGAGGGAATCGGACAGTCCGACGACGTCCACTATTCCTTCTCGTCCGAACACGCCGCGGAAATCCGAAAAGAAAGCGAAAGCGAGCGCATAACGCTCGGCATCCGTCCGGAGGACATCGAACTCGCCAGTGGACAGGGCGAACACACCGTCGAATCGACCGTCAACGTCATCGAACCGATGGGCAAGGAGACCTATGTTCACTTCGAACTGGACGGTGAAGAGATGGTCGCCGCGATTGCGGGCAACCTCCATTTCGACGCCGGAGATACGATTTACCTTCGTTTCCCCGAGGAGAAGATTCACGTCTTCGATTCTGAAACGGGAAGGACCATCTTCAATTGCGAAAAGACTGATGCGTCGGCGAATGAAGTCAACTATAACTAGCGGCGTGCTATAGTCCGACACATCAGCTACTATGGATGACGAATCATTTCGAGAAACGCTCGAACGGGTCGGCCTCACCCAATATCAGGCCGCCGCCTACACTGCAGTGGTCGAACTCGGGTCGGCATCCGCGGTCGAAATCGCGGAATCGTCCGACGTTCCTCAAGCCCGAATCTACGACGTTCTCCGCGACCTCGAATCTCGTGGGTTGATAGAAACGTACGACCGCGGCAGTCTCTATGCGAAAGCGCGGAGTCCGGACGCGATGTTCGACCTGCTGGAAGAACAGAGCAACCAGCTACAGGACGCAGCGGACGAACTCGAAACCCGCTGGGAGCAACCGGTTCTCTCGGAACACACGGTGAGTGTCGTCAAGCGCTCGTCCGCCGCCATCGAAAACGCCGTCGAGCGGCTTCGCGACGCCGAAAACGACGTGCAGATGGCGCTGACCCCCGACCAGTTCAGGGAGCTACAGGACGACCTTCGGGTGGCCTACGAAAACGACGTTATCGTCAAGCTATCCATCCACCCGCAAAACCAGTACGACACGGAACCGCTCGGTACCCTCCGCGAGGAGTTCGCGGGAACCGCGTCCGAGGTGCGATACCGTCGCCTTCCGACGCCGTTTCTCGCCATCGTCGACCGTTCGAACATCTTCTTCGCGCCGGAAACCTACCAGCATCCATCACACGAATACGGACTACTGGTCAACGACTACTCGCTCGCGCAGGTGTTCAAATGGTTCTTCCAGACGGCCCTCTGGGATTCGTGGTCGGAGGTGTACACCGACAGCGACGGCGACCTGCCGAGAACCTACACCTACATTCGGGACTGCATTCGGGATGTCCGTCCGCTCGTCGAGGATGGGGAGCGCGTCTTCGTGACCGTCACCGGAACGAACAGACTGACGCAGGAACGGGCGGACATTTCTGGCGAAATCATCGATGTGGTGTACTCCGGAGCGCCGGTCGATGAGCCTCGTGAAACTCGGCTCATCACGTACACCGAACAGGCGATTATCAGAATCAAGACCGACGACGGCGAGCAGATAAGCGTCGGCGGATGGGGTGCGATGCTCGAAGACATCGAAGCGGATAGAATCGTCGTGGAAGCCGTCGAAAAATGAATCGGACGAGTCGGTTCGCTATCCTTTCATCCCGCTGAGGCTCATCCCGCGGATGAAGTACTTCTGTGCCGCGAGGAATGCGGCGATAACCGGGACGACGATGATCGTCGCGGCGGCCATCATCATGCCCCAGTCCGCGTAGTACTGGTTCCTGACGGCGAACAGCGCGACCGGAAGCGTGTACATTTCGAGGTCGCTCGCGATGATGAGCGGCCACTCGAAGTTGTTCCACGCGCCCATGAACGTGAAGATGCCGAGCGTTGCGAGCGCCGGTTTCGCTATCGGCAAATAGATTTTGTAGAAGGTCTGGAACTCGTTACAGCCGTCGATGCGCGCCGCATCGCCGAGTGCCGACGGAAGACTCTTGAAATGCTGTCGAAGCAGGAATATCCCGAACGGATTCGCGGCGAGCGGGGCGATGAGGCCCTGATAGGTGTTTATCCAGCCGAGTTTGTAGAGCAGGATGTACACCGGGATGAGCGTCACCATCCCCGGAATCATCATCGTGGAGATGAAGCCGAGGAACAGTTTTTCGCGGCCCCAGAAGTCGATTTTCGCCAGTGCATAACCGGCGAGGCTGTCGAAGATGAGGTTGAACGCCGTCACCGCCCCGGCGAAGATGATGGTGTTGAGGAACCACCGCATGAGCGGCAGTCGGTTCCACAGGTTGACGAAGTTCTCGACGGTGAACCCGTTCGGAAGCAGGGCAATCGCGCCCGTGCTGGGGTTCGCGGAGAACGCGGTCGTCACTGTCCACCATAGTGGTAAAACCATCCATACCGCACCGAACGTGATGATGAGGTACAGCGCGACGGTTTTCGACCAGTACGTGGTGCCGGTTCGGTCGTAGCCGGGGTATTCGTAGTTGGAACGTGCCATCAGTATTCGACCTCCTCGCTCTTTCGATAGCGGTACTGGTAGTAGCTGAACACGAAGATGATGAGGAACAGGATGAACGCCATCGCGGCACCGACGCCCATCTGGCCCTCCTCGAACGCGCGCTGGTAGATGAGCAGTACGACCGTGGTCGTGGAGTAGTACGGCCCGCCGTCGGAGAACACCAACGCGGTTCCGAACACCTGAAACGACCCGATGATGGCCATCACGAGGACGAAGAAACTCGTGTTCCCGAGGTTCGGCCACGTTACGTGGCGGAACCGGTGCCAGCGACTCGCTCCGTCAATCCTCGCGGCTTCGTACAGTTCATCGGGGATGTTCTGCAGTCCGGCGAGGAACAGGATCATATTGAACCCGATGCCGCCCCAGATGGCCATCAGTATCAGGCCGCCGAGCGCGGTACTCGGGTCGCCGATCCAGTTGTGCGCCAGTCCGAGCGGTTGCAGGAACGAATTGATGATGCCGTTCGACGAGAGCAACCAAATCCAGATAACCGCGCTCGCGGCCCCGGACAACATGACTGGCATGAAGTAGGCGGCGCGATAGACCTTCTTGCCCCGAATCCGCTTATCGAGCATGAGCGCCACGGCTAAGCCGCCGTAAATCTGCAAGGGAACCGTTCCGACCGCGTAGACGACAGTGTTTTTCATCGAGTACCACCAGAGATTCGCGGTCGGGTCTCTCAGCGGTGCCCAGTTGTTTTCCCACGGAAGCGGCGTGAGGACGCTGACGTAGTTCTGAAGGCCGACCCACGTTCCCTCGGCAGTGAGGATGTTCCACTCGTTGAACGAGAGGTAAAACGCGTACAGAACCGGCGCGAGCAGGAAAATGGAGAAGACGATGACGTTCGGGAGGACGAACAGATATCCGGAGAGATTGTTCTGCTCGTCCGTCAGCCCGAGCCACCGCTTCGCTCGCTCGACGTTCGATGCTGGCAAAACCCGTTTCGCCGTTTTTTCGAAGGACATTGTAACGAAACTCGACTAGTTCATTACCTCGGAGTTTATCTTCTGCTGGGCGGTTTCGAGCGCCTTCCGGGGCGATTTCTTGCCGAGCATCGCTCCCTCCAGTTCCGGGTTGACACGGTTGATGATTTCGGCGGTTTTCGGGCCGTAGCTCCACGGTTTCGACCACTCTCCGGCCTTGAGGAACGTCTGGAGGCGCGGGTGCGAGTTGTAGTAGTCACTGTCCTGCTGGGATTTCCGCGGCGTGAGAACGCCGCCACCGGAGGCGTACATTTCGTGTGCTTCGGCGGACGTGAGGTGTTTGAGCAGGTCTTTCGTGGCGTCCGGGTTCTTGGTGTTCGCGTAGGCGGAGTACGACACCACGTAAGCGGTGGTCGATTTTTGTCCGCCTTCCGGAATCGGGAGATGGGCGATGTCGATTTTCTTATCGACTTCCGGATGGTTGTCGCCGAGGTAGCCGAGACCCCACGCGCCCATCGTCGTGACCGCGGCCTTCTCCTCGCCGATGGTCGGGCCGTGCCAGTCGGTTCCGGTTTGGTCGGGTCGTTTGGCGAGGCCGTCCTTCGAGAGGTCAACGAGGAACTGGAGGGCTTCGACGTTGGCGTCGGATGCCAACACGGCCTCCGACCCGTCCTTGCTCAGGATGCGCCCGCCGTTCTGGAAGACCATTGCCCACCAGAGGCGGGCATTTGCGAAGACGGCGAGCGGCGCGACGCCGTCCACGTTCTGCTTGATTTTCTCCAGCGCAGTTCGGAACTCGCTCCACGTTTTCGGCGGTTCGGAGATGCCCGCCTGCTCGAAGTGGTCTTTGTTGTAGAACATCTGGAGCGTGTTGAAGTCCTTCGGGATTCCGTACTGGGTTCCCTCGTAGTTGAACACCTCCATGAGCGGGTCGAAGATGTCGTCCGTGTATCCCGAATCGACGAGCGACTGCAAGTTGAGGAGCACGTCCGAATCCGCGAAACTGGCGAAGTAAGACGAATCGAGCCAGAACACGTCCGGCGCGTTACCCGACCCGACCTCGGTCTTGAGCTTCTGCTCGTACTTGGACACGATTCCGGAGTACTCCGTCTTTACGTCGTCGTGGTTCTGGTCATACTCGTTGACGAGTTGTTTGAACTCGCCGGATGCGTCCTCGTACGACGACCAACCGGTGACTGTGAGCGATGTCGGGTTCGAAGCGGAGCCGCCTCCGCCGCCGGAGCCCTGACCGTCGGAACCGCCGCTGCTACATCCCGCGATTCCCAACGTACCCGCCGTCGCAAGGGTGGTAACGAACTTCCGCCGGTCGATACCATCCATTTGGAACTTTCGTGTCATTCCTTGCCGTACATATATGTGCATATTATATAAAGATGGTGGAGAAGTTACCACTGGAGTTGTCCCGAAATAGTTGGCACACTACTACCGTAGTAACTAATACGAGCGGCGAACAAGGCGCTGGAAAGCATGAAATCAGACGCCACCCTCGCATGCGATTCGACCTTCCTCGTCACCGACAAGAACGGGGAGTTTTCGCGGGACTACGACGGATTTTACTCGCGGGATACGCGCCACGTCGCCGACTACGCCGTCACGCTCGCTGACAACGCGGTCACGACGCTGGAACTCTCCGACAACGGAATCGGACACCGAGAAATGTACGCTGCCGACGAGGACATCGAGGGTGCGCGACGAATCTCCATCAACCGCGAACAACTAGTGCAGGACGGATTTCACGAGCGAATCACGGTGACCAACACGAACCTCGACACGTTCGAGGATACGCTCACCGTCGCCGTCACCGGAACGTTCGACGACATCTTCGAGATTCGCGGCCACACCGACGGTATCGAGCGGTCGCCGTCCGTCGAATCGCGGGAGAATGGGGCCGTATTTTTCTACGAATCGTCCGACGGCGAGTTTGCTCGTTCGACAGCCATCGACTTCGACCATTCCCCCGCTGACGTTTCGAGTACCACGGACGGCCCGGAGATACGAACCGAGTTCGACTTCCCGCTGTCGCTTGTCCGAGGCGAGTCGGTTACGATTACAGTGGCGATTCGCCCCGAACGAACGGCGGCCGACGCGTCGAACGCCTTCGAGCGCGCGCTCGAAGGCGTTCGAAACCGGCGAGAGTGGTACGATTTCGATTTGCAGGCGGACTCCTCCATCGTCAGCGATGAGTGGCATCGGGTGCTGGAGACGAGCGTCGAAGACCTTCGGCGACTCACTCTGAACACGGAACACGGCCCGGTGTTGGCGGCAGGCACCCCGTGGTTTGCGACCGCCTTCGGCAGGGATTCGCTGATTTCCGCGTACCAAACGCTGTCGCTTACCGCCGAACCGGCTATCGGAACGCTCCGGTTGCTGGCGGACTATCAGGCGGAGACGACCGACTCGTTCCGCGCCGCGACCCCCGGCAAAATCATGCACGAGATTCGGTTCGGTGAACTCGCTGAGCAGGGAATCGTTCCCCACTCACCCTACTACGGAACCATCGACGCCACCGCTCTCTTCGTCGTACTCCTCCACGAGACGTGGGAGCAGACGGGGAACGACGAACTCGTGACCGAACTCCGAGACAACCTCGATGCCGCGCTCCGCTGGTTGGACGAACACGGCGACCGCGACGGGGACGGATTTTTGGAGTACCCGACGGACGAGGGCGACGACGGCGGCCTCACACACCAAGCATGGAAGGACAGCAACGACGGCATCGTCCACCCGGACGGAACACACCCGGAGGGGACGCTCGCCGTGGCCGAAGCGCAGGGCTACTACTACGACGCGAAGCGACGGGCGTCGGAACTCTATCGACGCGTCCTCGACGACGAGCGACGTGCTGACGAGTTGGAAGAACAAGCAGCGACCCTCGCGGACGAGTTCGACCGGGCGTTCTGGCTACCGGAGGAGGAGTTCTACGCGGTCGCGTTGGATGGCGACAAGGAACCGATACCCTCTGTCACGTCCAATCCCGGCCACTGTCTTTGGAGCGGAATCATCCCCGAAAGTCGCGCGGACACCGTAATCGACCGTCTGCTGTCGCCGGAGATGTTCTCCGGGTGGGGAGTCAGAACCCTCTCTGCCGAACACGAGGCGTACAATCCGCTTAGCTACCACCTCGGAAGCGTGTGGCCGCACGATTCGTCGCTGGTTGCGCTCGGCATGTCCCGATACGGGCGGACAGATGGTGCGCAGCGTATCGCGGAGGGACTCTTCTCCGCCGCGGTCGAACGCGGAACCCACCGGCTTCCCGAACTTTTCGCCGGGTTCGATACCGATACGACGGGCAATCCGGTTCCATACGGGGCCGCGTGTGAACCCCAAGCGTGGGCGGCGGCGGCACCGCTTCTCTGCTATTCGATTTTGGAAGAGGACGATAGGTAGAAAGACGACAGGTAGAAGCTAGAATTGCGGCACGGTTGCGCGGATGTGGTTCGCTACTCTTCCTTTGTCACTTGGACGAGATGGCTTCCGAAATCGCCACGGAGGTCGATTTCGATACCTCGTTCACGGAGCGCTTTTCCGCTGCGGACGTGGGTTCGCTCGCCACCTTCGACCCGGTATCGCGCATCCTCGTCGAGGCCCCTCAGACGGAGCGTCGAACTCATATCGCCATACCGCCACGAGTGGCGGAACGCGAAGACGACCGCACGACTGCGGTCGGGGCTGATGTATTGCACTGCGGATAGTTCGTGCTCTCGCGGCGACCGAAGGCGATACTGGTCGCCGTTCTGCACGATGGGTCGAATTTCCTTGTACTGGGAAACGTGGTTCTTCGCGGTGGCGACCTGTTCTGCCGTCCACTCCGAGATATCCGCGCCGATTCCGAGGACGCCCGTCATTCCGACGTGGAATGGATAATCGAGATTCGTCTCACGTTCGGTTGGTTCCCACGGGTCAGTGACCCAGTTGACCATCGTTTTCGGGGCGTAAGCGTGCGAATAGCCCTCCTGGACGAACAGGCGGTCGTACGGGTCGACGTCGTCGCTCGGGAACGTCTGGTGTGCCCGTGAGAGGATTCCCAAATCAACCCGCCCGCCGCCGGCGGAACACGACTCCAGTATGACTTCCGGATGGTTCTCCCGAAGTCGGTCGAAAACCTCGTACACCCCTCGGGTGTGTCGAATCCACACTTCGCGCTCCGTTTCGGGGTCGGCCTCCGGCCAGCCGGGGTCGCTTAGCGGGCGGTTCATGTCCCACTTCACGAAGTCGATGTCATACTCTGTCAGCAGTCGGTCGAACGTTTCGTGGAGGAACCCCCGAACCTCCTCCTTTGCTAGATTCAGCACGTACCGGGAGTCGTTTTGCTGTTGGTCGCGGTTCGAAAATCCGTACACCCAGTCCGGATGGTTCCGATACAAATCGCTGTCCTCGTTGACGTTCTCGGGTTCGAGCCACAGTCCGAACTCCATGCCGAGCGATTTGACGTGGTCGATGAGCGGGGACAGTCCGTTCGAGAACTTCTCCTTGTCCACCTCCCAGTCCCCGACGCCGGTCGCGAAGTCGGTCGCGTTTTTGAACCATCCGGCGTCCACGACGAACAGTTCACAGCCGATTTCGGCGGCCCGGTCGGCCAGTCGCATCTGCTGGTCTTCGTGTACATCCAAACCGGTTGCGTACCACGAGTTGTACACAATCGGTCGGGTCACGGCCGGGGACGTATCCGGAAGGACGTGCCGCCGCTGATAGTCGTGGAGGTTTCTGCTTCCCCCGCCGAACCCTTCCGCCGAATAGCCCGCGATGAGCGTCGGCGTTTCGAACGATTCGCCCGGTTCGAGGTGCCACGCCGAATCGAAATCGTGTATCCCGCCGCTTATCTGTAGGTCGCCGTAGGAGTTCTCCTCGAAGACGAACGTCCAGTTTCCGCTGTACGCCAACGCGCCGAAATACACCTCACCCTCGTGTTCAGTTGCGGTTCCTGCGTCGATAGCGAACCAGGGGTTGTGCTGATGGCTCGTCACTCCGCGTCTGCTCTCGATGGTCGTCTTGGCCCTGCCGAGGGGCGTTCGCTCGACGTTCGTCTCACGCCCCCAATGTCCCGCTAAGTGAGTAAGCCGATACCGTTCGAACCGCGTAATCGAAAGCTGGCCGGATAACGTCCGTTCGAGGGAAACCGGAGCGTTCCCTTCGTTGACTATCGTCGCTGAGCGTTCGAGCAGGTCGTTTTCGTAGATGAGGCGGTATTCCACTGCGACACGGAGGTCATAGTTCGAATCCCGGAGCATGACGACGAGACCCGCGCCTTTTTCGTTGGGTTCTCGTCGCTCTGCCCCCTCGAAACGGAGGGAAAGCGTCTGCGTCCCGTCCGAATAGCGAACCTTGATCGCCGGTTCCTTGTATCTGACACCGCCCCACGGCGGATACTCCTCGGGAGTTCGCTCCTCGATGTCATCGAAAGGGTAGCCTTCCGGGCGACTCTCGGTACGTCCCGGTTTCGGATAGTCGGACTCATGCGGGAGTCGTGGCCCCCAGTAACACTGCTGGAGAATTCCGTTTGGTCCGACACCAAAGACGTATGCCGAACGTTTGGTTTCGAGAATCCACTGCTCATCCTCCTCAACGTACTGTATAGGCATGGTAGTTCTGTCACCCATATTCCGGAACGGCGTGATAAGTGTGGAGGGTTCGATTAGTCAGACACTTTCCACCCGTCTAGTACAATCAGACACTAGTAATTTTTGCTGCGGGTCGTGATTTACGTGGTGAGTGGTCGGAGTCATGCTACGACTTTAGTCGTGGGCGTTTTCCCCGACTTTTTGTAACTCTTCATCGGACGAATCTCACTCGGGGTTTGACAAGCCATCTCGTCGTAGACCCTCGTAGTGCGCACTTTGATAAAGAACATTTTTTGGAACGCTGCGGACCGACGCCTGCGTCTCCCGTGGCGGTTCGTCGTCGCCGCAATCGTGTTCGGAATCATCTTTCTCGTTGCGGTGTTTTCGCTTCGTCCGGTATTAGTGTCCGTCTTCGTTGGACTCCAGTTCGCGTCGTTCGGGCGTCTCGGCACGCTGCTGTTTCAAACGTCGATCCAACTCGTCGTCGTGGTTCTGTTCACGTACCTCGTCGGGCGGTTCATCGACCGGCGTCGATTTGCCGACTTCGGCCTTCACCTGTCGCGGTCGTGGTGGATCGACTTCGGGTTCGGTCTGGCCCTCGGCGCGGCGCTCATGACCGCGATTTTTCTGATCGAACTCGCGCTCGGATGGATTCGCATTACCGGAACCTTCCGGACGGTGTCGGGCCTGTCGTTCGTCCTCGTCTTCTGCACGTCCGTCCTGCTCTTCCTCTTCGTCGGCATCAGCGAGGAGTTGTTGGTACGCGGCTATTTCCTCACGAACCTCGCCGAGGGGTTCCGATGGCTATCCGGCGACGCCGCGGTTGCGATTGCGACGCTCTGTTCGTCGGTTCTCTTCGGTATCGGGCACGTGTTCAACCCAAACGCAACGCTCACAAGCACGTTCGTCATCGTCCTCGCCGGAATCATGCTCGCCTCCGGCTACCTGCTGACCGGCGAACTGGGAATTCCCATCGGGTTGCACGTCTCGTGGAACCTCTTTCAGACGAGCGTCTATGGCTTTTCGGTCAGCGGACTTCGTCTCCCTGTGACCATCATCGCAACCGAACAGGTCGGTCCGCGTGTATTTACCGGTGGCCCATTCGGCCCTGAGGCGGGTTTTCTCGGCGTCAGCGCTATCGTCGTCGGGACGGTCACCATTGCGTGGTGGGTTCGCTCTCGTGAAGCGCGGCTCTCGTTGAGTTCGTCCGTGTGGATCCCGGAACTCCGCTAACTACCGCTGAGTATCGCTGCTACAACTTCGACTGAGGGGGCTACGATCGGCTTCGACGTTGTCAGCGAGTAGATGGGTGCCTTTCTCGAACTCTCGTGCTTGGAGTTCGTCAACCCGTTCGTCACAGGCCCGTGTCTTTCAACACTGCGATCACTTTTCCGTGGAGTGTTTCCGGTACCTCACCGAAGAAGTCCTCCGAGACGTACTGCAGCGTAGATTCAATCGCGTCCTTCGACCGAACTCCTGATTCCGTGCTGCCGCTTTCTACAACGATCTGCCCATGAAATGCCAGGACGAGTTCGACGGAGGGATACGCCATATCGTCAGTTACACTCTCGGATCTCTCACGGCACCCGATAATCGTCTTCTCCTCCCGCTGGCTAAAAGCCGATAGCTACCGATAGATCATCACTGTCGGATTACTTCCCCCGGTCGAGCTCCGGTGTGGTCGCCGTCCCTGACGACGAATTCCCCATTGACAAGAACGTGTTCGATACCATCGGGATATTTGGCTGGATCAAGGAAGTCACCCGGCTGATGAATCGCTTCGGAATCGAAAATAGTGAGATCGGCACGAGCGCCCCGCTTGAGAATTCCTCTGTCGTCGATACCCAATCTGGCAGCGGGCATCCCAGTCATCTTGTGGACGGCTTCTTCCAATGGGATGACTTCCTTCTCTCGGACGTACTTTCCGAGCACGTGCGGAAATGTGCCGTAGTTCCGGGGGTGGGGAACGCCTTCACCCAACGGGCCACACGGGCAAAGCGAGGAGCCGTCACTGCCGACCATCGTGAGGTCGTGACTCATCACGTATTCGATGTCGTCCTCGTCCATCCCGAAGTTGACGTGCATCGTTTGGTTTTTATCCTCTAGAACGATATCGAGTAATATCTCAGCAGGGGGTCGGTCGTCGTCATCGTGGTCAGCGATATCGGCAATCGTCTTTCCCTGATACTCTTGCAGTGCTGGATTTTGTACGTTCGTTACGAGGATACCGTCCCAGTCACTCGTTCGATCCGTGGCTAAATTCTCTCGAATTCGGGCACGCTCTTCCTCGTCGAGAAGGCGCTGGATGAGTGCATCATCACCACCGTCGTGTGCCCAATTGGGTAAGAGCACACCGAGACTGGTCGACGACGCGATGTACGGATACTGATCGCATTGGACTTCGACACCGTCGCGTTCGCGGGCGAGTTCCATCCGTCGAAGGGTATATCGAACCTTACCCCAGTTTTTGGGGCCGATAGCCTTGTGATGCGAAATCTGGACGGGGATATCCGCACGACGACCGATCTCTAGAGTCTCTTCGACGCTTCCAATGAGATCGTCGCTCTCCGAACGCATGTGGGTCGCATAGATTCCACCATACTCTGCGGCCACTTCGGCGAGTGCGACGACTTCGTCGGTTTCGGCGTAGCATCCCGGTGGGTAGAACAATCCAGTCGAAAGCCCGACGGCGCCGTTCTCCATGGCCTCCGATACGAGGGTCTGCATCTCCTCGAGTTCTGTCGCCGTCGGCGTACGATCCTCGTAGCCGATTACGGCGGCACGAATGTTGCCGTGACCGACGAGTGTGCCGACGGATAGCGAGAGACCATCCCGTTCGAGGAAATCGAAGTAATCAGCGACCGACTCCCACTCGCTCGCATCGACTTCCTCTGCGAGTCCGTTTTTCGCAAACCAATCGTCGATTGCCCGGTCGGCCGAGCCGTATCGCGGGGCGGCGCTTGTCCCGCAGTTCCCGACAATTTCGAGCGTAACTCCCTGTCTGACCTTGCTGTGCGCATTGCGGTTGGCTGGCAGCGTGAAATCGGAGTGAGTATGGATGTCTATAAATCCGGGTGCAATGACGCTCCCTTCCACATCGACCACGATTTCTGCATCGTCGTCAACCCGACCGATTGCTTCGAGTTGCCCATCATCTACTGCAACCTTGCCGCGGTACCACGGTGATCCAGTGCCGTCGATGATTCGTGCATTTTCGAAAACTACGTCGTAGCTCATCGATTGCTAATTGGTAACGTGTTCCTAAAGTATGCTACCGAACAAGACCGGAGGTCGTTCCTCCTCGCTACGTTCAGACAGATCGGATTCGATGACTGCAAAGCAGGACGTTTTCACTCCACACTTGCACCGCCGAATTCGACCGCAGTTCGACGTTCGACATTCGTTCCGACAGTCGTTGAACGGATTCAGTTTCATGCCGTGCTCGCTGATTCTGCACTCAGGAGACGAAACCGGCGTACTGGGGGGTTATTGACGATGAAAAGCGCTTAGAAGGATATAGCGGCTACGAGTGAGCGACAGCTCTCCTCCTTCTCGCCCTCACAGAACAAACGGTGTCAACTGTGATTGAGTAGGGTGGGAGCTTATTTCCCACTGGGCCGGGGTGCATTCTCGTATTTGACCATTTTGTCGGGTTTGTCGCTGATCGTCTCGTAGATCCGTTGAAGCGTCTCCTCGGCTTCGAGGAGATTGTGTGATTCAAGAAACTCGCGACCGTCGTCAGTTAGTCCATAGAACTTCCACGGATAGCCTTGTCGACGCTCGTCGGCCGATAGTGCGGCTTCTTTCACGATGCCAGCGTTGATGAGTTTCTGGATGTGCTTGTAGACGGTGGCTTCGCTGACGCTCGGGTTGAGCTGTTCGAGTTCGTACATCGAGGGGAGCTGGTGGGGGTGCTGGATGATATTGGTGACGAGTGCGAACCGCGTCTGCTGGGTGACGAAATGCACCAGTTCACGTGCGTCCGCACTTTCGCCCGTGCTCAGGTCGGTACTCATACTGGTTTCTACGTGCTGGCCCGACAAGTAGTTTACTCCAGAGTAAATCACTCCAGAGTAGACAACACTATTTTCCCTCGTAAACTACACAGTAAATTCTATACGAGCTCCGTGAAACCAGTGGAGTATGCCCGACGAGGAGTCGCCAGTCCCCGACGAGATCCTCACGAACGCGACTGACCAACTCAACCAGGACGAGATCTCGCTTGCCGACAACGAAGAAATCATCCAGACACTGGGCGAACTCACACCCGTCTACGAGAACGACCGCTCGTATTTCGTCCTCGGCAACTACGACCGCGAGCCAATCCGCCGACTCAACCTCGTCACCGACCGTTTGAACCGCCGCGAAGACGCCTACGCCTTCCGAATGGTCGACATCCGCGGCGAATGGGACAACAGCATCCAGAAGTTCTGTCTGATCGCCGATCTCGTCACATACCTTGTGGGTGTTGCCGAGAAAGATCCGAGTGACTTCCTCGTCGAGCAGGGCTTGCTCGTTGGCACGACCGAGTACTTCTCGAAGAGTCACGTTCTCAAGCGGGAGTACGAAGATGAAGAACATCCGTTCGGTTGGATGCAGGATGGCGTTTTCGACCTCTTCGAGAAAAACGGTCGATTATACCGGTGGCGTACCGACGACGATCTCCTCGAAGCTGCCGAGTCGCTTCCGTGATCAACTGAACTGTAGATACTACGCATAGAGATTTCCTCAATTGTAGCTCACACCAGGGATGCGCTCTGTCATCTCTTCCATTACCCGATAGCCATCGTTTTTGTACACACTGACGTAATGGGTTGCGACCTCTCGGTACCAAGATGGGCCACCATCACGTCGCTCGTCGCGTGCTCGAAGACGCCGAGGTACTTGCCTTCGACCTGTTGACTCTCGGCACGTTTCTCACAGACGTTAGCCAACTCGGTGTTCTATTCGGAGCGTTGGACTGTCTCGAAGCGTTGACGGCCTGCATTCGCGGTTTACTCAGAATTCAACTGCAGCAGTTGAATCCTGCGTTCGATGACTGTGTCAGTGATGAAGGACTCGTCTCCGTATGAAGAGCCTACGTTAGAAGCATCTTCGACTGAGACATCAAGTAGATAAATGAGATAGAGATAATCACCATCAATTTGTCCCCACTTGTCGCTTTCAAGTTGTTTCCCGTTGTGAGCGTTCCATCTTCAGTATCGAAGAACGTCCTGAATCCGATTATGAAATTTAGATGCTATTTAGATGTTCCACGTCGGAGTTCGAACCTTCTTCTGGAGTGTTAGTGCTGGTGCATTACGACGGCCTGAACCCAATTAATATTGTATAGTAAAAACAATTCTATCGGCACGAAGGCACTGCTCGGCACCGCGTTGTTCGGACGGTATGACACTGTTTTCGCGGCCACTGTCCTCCACAAACTCACCGAAAAACACGATGACTTGAAAGTGGGGTATCGCTAGCTAGTCTCAACTAAATCGGTCGAATCGTCCTACTTTTATCGAAAAATTGCTTCAAACACACCAAATCACCGACACCGAAAACGAGGTTTGACATGCCGAAGAGCGAAAATCGACTTCCAGCGTACGTTGTAGTCTGAGTGCTGGCCGCGGAGAAGTTGTACTTCCTCTATCGCCTTCAATATTGTATGATTATTCCATAACTATACTATTAGTGGCTATCTCAATCCTCGACGATAGAAATAGTAATTAAACTAACAAATGAGATATTAATAAATTTATATATTATATTCGGAAGAATCTCAGCTACCTCCAAAGGAAAATATATTACCTCACGCTGGAAATGTGGTCAAAGAAAGCAAATGACTGGCGAGTCGAACACCCCGGTTCGGACGACCGCGCGGTCGTTCGACATCATCGAAACCCTCCGCGAACTTGACGGAGCCCGCCTCACGGAGATTTCCGCTCATCTCGATCTCCCCGATAGCACGGTCTACAACCACCTTCGAACGCTCGTCGAGCGAGGCTACGTCGTTAGAAACAACAACATATACCGCGTCAGCCTTCGGTTCCTCGAAATCGGCGAGTACGCCCGGTCTCGGCGCAAGATTTTCGAGGTGGCCGAACCCGAAATCGACGAGATAGCCGTCGAAACCGACGAATCGGCGAGCCTCCTCGTCGAAGAGGACGGGCGCGGTGTCTACATTTACGACGCGCAAGCGGACACTTCCATTCCGCTCGACACCCATCCCGGAAAACACGTCGCTCTCCACGCTACTGCTCTCGGCAAGGCCATTCTCGCGTACCTGCCCGAGAGTCGAGTCGAAGCGATACTCGAACAGCGGGGGCTTCCCGCTCGGACGGCGAAGACCATCACCGACCGTGAGGAACTCGCGACGGAACTGGAGACGATTCGGGAGACGGGATTCGCCATCGACAGCGAGGAGCGTGTGCGCGGCGTCCGCTGTGTCGCGGTCGCCATCAAGAACGAGAACGGTCAGGTAATCGGAGCGATAAGCGTCTCCGGCCCGTCGAGCCGTATCAGTGCTGACCCCGACGAGAAACACCTGGAGGAACTTCTGCGAGCGAAGAACATCATCGAGTTGAAACTGGCGCACGCGTAGGAGTTCCAGGTGGGTCAGCAGCCGCCTCGCAACCAGTGAAATCCCCCCGTCAGCGACGGCAGATGTGTCTGTCTATCGTCTCCAGCAGAACGTTATCGGGGTCCTGTGAGAGTTCCCAGCACATCATCCCGCCGAAGTCGTTGTCCACGGCGTACTTCGTCTTCTCCCTGATGGAGTGTCGGTCGTCGTAAGAGATGAACGTACCTTCTTCCGCCGAGTACAGCCACGGTACCTTCGCTTCGGGGTGCCAGTGGTACTCGTAATCAGTACCGTGCCGGACGTTCTCCATGATTTCACCGTACTCCATAGCGCTGCCGCCTTCGAACGGTTGAAACAGTCCGTGGTCGCTGGGGTGTTCGTTTTGCACGTTCTCGAAGGTGCGTCCGTAGAACGGAAGCCCGAAGTGGAGTTTCTCCTTCGCTATTGGTTTGCTAGCCCAATGTTGCATCGCGTGGTCGGCGGTGAACGACGGTGTCGCGTTCGGCGCGTCTGGTACGGGATATAGCGGCGCGTTGAAGTGGGTGCGCTCGTCCCATGTTCCGTGGAAGTCGTAGTTCATCACGTTCAGGAAGTCTACGTCGTCGCTAAACGCGCCGACTTCCTGCGTGTCGATGGTTGACGGGTTGGCCGACGCCGCCATGCTCAATTCGTACCGCTGGCCGTCCGATCGCTCCGCTTCGTCGAGTTGCCGTCGGATTTCGCGCAGAAGGAGCACCAAGTTGTGTGGGTCGCTCTCTCGAATCGTCCCGTCGGGATACTCCCAATCGATGTCGATACCATCGAAGTTGTACTTTCGCACGAGTTCGATGGCGGTTCGGGCGAATCGTACCCGTCGCTCGGCCGTGAGGGCGGCATCGGAGAACCGACCGGAGTACCATCCAGCCTGCACGGAAAACATGAACGACGTGTCCGGTTGCTCGTACGTTACCGTTCGGAACTTTTCTAAGAGTTCGGGTGCGGCGTCCCCGGTGACTGCGAGTTTGACTTCCCCCTCCGAGGTTGGTTCGAGGAAGGCGTAATTCAGGTGAGTGACCTTGTCGTAGGGCACGTCTCGCGGACCGTACTCGGTCGCCCACGAGGGATAGTATCCGACGACGCGCTTGTCCGACGAGCGGTGCCCGCCGCGCCGCGCTCCGGCGACGTCACCGACGATTGGGAGGGTTGCCAGCGCACCAGTTCTCTTTATGAATTTACGCCTCTCTCCGCTTACTTCTTTCTCAAACATCAAATCATTCAATTGTTTCCATAGTTAATAAATTTGTATGTATATTATATATGTGATATAAAACTCGATAGTGACGGTATTCGGTTCGTGTAATCGAGACATTCGCTCGCTCGACTTCGTCGGACAGCAGTTCGTTTCCACCGGAACCCAAATAAATATACATTCGACGCGAACAATCTCTTCCATGCTCCCAACAGGACGTTCCTCGTCTGTCGCGTGGGCAACGAAGACTCGACGCGAAATCCGCGACACCGGAACCGCCGACGGGTCGGTCGTCGTCGTCCCGGTCGGCAGCATCGAACAACACGGTCACCATCTCCCCGTCGCAACCGACACGCTTCTGGCCGACGCCGTCTCCCACCTCGGTGCCGAACGCGTCGCGGACGACGTACCACTTCTCGTGACGCCGCCGATTTGGTCGGGGTTCTCACCGCACCATACGTCGCTCGGCGGGACGATGACGCTCGAACTGGAACACCTCCTCGCACTCCTGGAAGACGTTGCCGACACCGCGCTCGAAAATGGGTTCGACGGCATCTGCTTCGTCAACGGTCACGGAGGCAATGCCTCCGTCATCGACAACGTCGTGAGCACGGTTGGCAAGTCCAATCCCGAGGCGGAGGTGGCCGGCCTGACGTACTTCCAACTCGCCGACTCGTTCATCGACGAGATTCGAGAGAGCGACGTTGGGGGCATGGCCCACGGTGGCGAGTTCGAAACCTCGCTCATGTTGCATCTCCACGCGGATCTCGTCACGATGGACGACGCCGACGCCGAATACTTAGACGAACCGTACGAGCGCGGAACACAAGACCTCCTCGTCGGCGGCGCGCTCTCGACATACCGCGAGTTCGAAGAGTACTCCGCGTCGGGCGCAATCGGCGACCCGTCACTGGCAAGCGCGGCGAAAGGCGAGGAACTGTTCGACCGACTGGGTAACGAACTGGCCGACGTGCTTTGTTCGGTCTCCGAGCAGGCGCGATAGGGCGGGCTACTTACGTTTCCTGGTCGGGAATCGTGACCGGAAGCCGACCGGTTGGCTCCCTGTTCCCGACGAGCACGTCGGCGACAGCGACGAGCGAAGGGAGCGTGCTATCGTACGTCGTCAGGTACGTTTCGACGCTGGGGAACGTGGCGAGGTCGTAGGGGTTGCTGGTCGCGACAACGACCACATCCGTGTCGGCCGCAAGGTCGCGAACCGCGGCCGCTTGATCTGGATTCGCGGCGGCGTCGGACGTGCGTACGACCGTCGGACCGTTTGACGCTCCGGACTCGAACGCCAGTGTTTCGCCGGAAGCGAGAACCGATGCGTCTACCGTCACGCCTGCTTCCGCAAGCGCGTCCGCAAGCGCACCGTCGGCGTCCCGTGTCTCCTCGGCGAGCGACCCGCGGTCACTATCGAACTCGTAGACTGAGACTGGTTGGCCGGAGAGCGGGAGGTTGTCGGCATCGTCGCGGACAAGCGTGACGCCGCGCTCGGCGACGGTTCGCGCGACGGCGCGGCAGTCCGCGGCGGCGTCGTCCCACTGTGCGTCATCACCAACTGCTCCCGCGTCGTACGCTCGCTTCGCGCGAAGGATTCGCCGCACCGACCGGTCGATGCGCGACTCTTCGATGCGCCCCGACGTGACGGCGTCTACGACCGCGTCGATGGCCGCGCGCTGTTTCGACGGGGTGTGTGAGACGCAAATCAGGTCACAGCCCGCTTCGACCGCCTGCACGCACCCTTCAACCGTTCCGACGCCGTCGGCGATGGCGTCCATCTCCATACAGTCCGTGATAACGAGTTCGTCGAATCCCAGTTCCTCGCGGAGGAGTCCGGTGACGACCCGGTGTGAGAGCGTTGCCGGGCGCTCGTCGTCCGCGATGGTCGGAAACGCAACGTGGGTCGTCATGATGGCGTCGATACCGGCCTCGATGGCGCGGCGGAAGGGACGGAGCTCGACGCGGTCGAGGCGGTCGCGGTCGTGGTCGATGACGGGCATGTCGAGGTGCGAATCGACCACGGTGTCGCCGTGGCCCGGGAAGTGCTTCCCGCAGGCGACGACACTCGCGTCCTGTAGCCCGTCGGCGAACGCGGCTCCCAGTTCTGCGACGCGGTCGGGGCGTTCGCCGAACGACCTGACGCCGATGACGGGGTTGTCGGGGTTGTTGTTGACGTCGAGAACCGGTGCGAGATTCACGTTGATTCCCAGCGCACGCAGTTCGCGGCCGACGGCGTCGCTAGCACGTGCGGCGAGCGCGGGGTCGTCGGCCGCGCCGAATGACATCATGCTCGGCTGTTCGGTTCCCCACGAGAGTCGTGCGACGCGACCGCCTTCTTGATCGATGCTCACGAACAGCGGCGGCGCGCCGTCCGGGACGAACCCTTGTAGCGTCCGCGAGAGCGTCCGCAGTTGCTCCGGTGACTCGACGTTCCGACTGAAGTAGATGACACCTCCGAGCCGACACTCGGCGACGAGTGCTTCGATTTCGGCCGTCGGCGTGGTTCCGTCGAATCCCGCGATGAACAGCTGGCCGACCTTCTCGTCGAGCGATAGCGACGAAACGGTCGATTCGACGTCGGGAAATGATATGTTTTCAGCCATCTGGTCAGTATCGGCGGTAGTTCCCTCGTACATCGGCGAACTCGGCAAGGTCATCTTCCCAGTGCTCTGTAATCTCCGCTGCGATGTCAATCGGCTCGCTCGCGGTGTCTGCGTCGTCTATCGTCTCGCGGAGATAGCTCCCCCCCGCCAGCTTATCGACGAAGAAACCGTCGTCGTACTCTATCCACTCGCACTGGTCGTCGGTCATGAACGCGGACGCCAGAACCGTGAGACCGACCGTCACGGGGTTGACCGCGTCGCGGTCAAGAACGTGGACTTGTACGCCGGTGACGTTCTCACGCTCGTGTTTCGAGAAAGTCGGCGAGAAGTATGCCGGACGGAACGCGACCCCCTTGAGGCCCTGTTCTGATAGCTCCGTTGCCCACGCGTCGGCATCGACCCACGGCGCACCGACGAGTTCGAACGGTTTGGTCGTCCCGCGGCCTTCCGAGAGGTTCGTGCCTTCGAAGAAACACATACCGGGGTACAGCGTCGCCGTTCCCGGGGTTGGCATGTTCGGTGACGGGTACACCCACGGGAGGCCGGTGTCCGAGAACCAGTCCGACCGCGACCAGTCGCGCATCTCGACGACATCGAGATCCGCACCGATATCGAATTCCTCGTTGAGGTACGTCGCCAACTCGCCGATGGTCAACCCGTGGACGATGGGGAGTTCGTAGCCGCCGACGAACGAGGAGAACTCCTCGCCGATTCGGTTGCCGGTAACCGGTAGCGGCGAGATGGGATTCGGTCGGTCGAGGACAACGATGCGTTTGTTGGCCTCGGCAGTCCCTTCGAGGGCGTACGCCAGCGTGTAGATGAGCGTGTAGAACCGACAACCGACGTCCTGCATGTCGTAGACGACGGTGTCGATGTCCGCCAGCATCTCGGGTCTGAGTCTCCGCTGTTCGCCGTAGAGGCTCTTGACCGGAAGTCCGGTTCGGTCATCGGTACTGTCGTCGACTTTCACGCCTGCCTGCACATCGCCCCTGATACCGTGTTCCGGCCCGAACAGCTTCCGGAGGTCGAATGCGTCGCGGTCGTTGAGCAGGTCGATGGTCGGGGTGAGATCGCTGTCAGTCCCCGACGGGTTCGTGATGAGACCAAGTCGGTCGCCCTCGACCACGTCGGCCCGCTCGTCTAGTAATCGTTCTACGCCCAGTCGAACCATATCTTTGGCAATGTATTGAGGGTTTAAAAAATATTGTGTGACTGTGCCATTCGCGGTGAACGGCCACATCGTCCCGCCACGATTCGCACGCAACTGTATGATTTCGGTCGGACTCTCGGTCAGGGTTTCGTCACTGCTGGGCGTGGGGGGTGGTCACGTCGAACCACTCGCGGTGGCCCTCGCTCATCAGCGAGTGGTTGTAGACGTGCACGTCGTCGGCGAGGTCTCGGACGCTGTCGACGACCGTTCTCCACTCCGACTCGGACCCGACCATGCCAGGGTCGAGGGTAACTCCGGCGTCGACGGGTATCTCGACCGCGTCCCGATAGCGTCGGACGCGTCGGCGGGCGACATCGGGATCGTCGGTGTAACAAAGCGCCACGATACGGTCCAAATGGGTTCGAACCCGGTCGAGGACGACGCCAGCGGGCCATCCGTCGTTCGGGTCACGGCCGAGACCGTCCGACGCGGAGTAGGTGAGTTCGACGTCGCCGCTGGCGGCCGCCACGCCCGCCAGAAATTCGTCGATGACCGACGCTCGGAAATCGAACAACTCCGCCAAAACGGGGCGGGTTTCGGTGAGATGCTTGAGCGAGCTGACCTGCGGCGTCGGCTCGCTTAGCACGTCTCGGACAACGTCTCGGACGACATCTTTGGCCCGTTCGAAATCCACGGGATGGTCTGCCGCTCGCTCCCGACACGCCGAACAGAAACACTGGGAAACGAGTATCTCCTCGGCGGCGTTGGTGACGACGTGGTTTTTCGCGTGACCGAACGTCGCGCCGTGGCCGTGGAAGACGCTCGGAAATCCGAGCGATTCGAGATTGACGGCTTCGATATCGTAGTCGGCAAGCGAGCGCACGACGCCCTCGAAATACGCCGAGACGTCGTCGTGGGATGGACAGAACGCGTGGTCGTGTGTGTCGCCAAACGCGCTCTGAACGCCGAACTCTGGGTTGTCTGCTCCGAGCTTCGAGTTGTGAAAACAAACCAGCCACGCGTTCACGTCGATTCCCCCTTCTCGAAGCGTCTCAACGACTGCCCCGAACGGGTCGTCGTAACCGGTGACTTCGTTCACTGGCGGGTCGATTCGCGTGTCGGCGAACGCGTCTCGGTCGGGGTCGAAGTAGCAACCACCTTCGTACGATTCGAACAGACCGTCGTCCGAACGCGGGTCAAGCGTTCGGATGGAGTGATAGTGCGCGGCGACAGTGACGCTCGTCACGCCCAGCTCGGCGAACTCCTGTCGCGTCTCGACAGGGTCCTGCGAGAGCAGTCGCCACGGATAGCTCCAGACTGCGACCATATCACCCAAGATACGCGGCTCGTAATAAATATTGCCCGGTCGTGGCGAATGTTCGGTCGAAACACGCTCGATTACTCACCGGCGGTTTCGGTGATGAATCAGTCTGTGTAAGTGACCAGACGGAGACGTAACCACGTACGGAGCACGGTCGCCGTCAATCGAAGCGTCCGGCGGCGACCATCGCGTGGAACCGCTCGCGAAATCGGATGAGACCTGTGTCCTTCCCGTCGTAGACTTGATTGGTGAGGAGCACGGCGAACCGGTCGCGGTCGTGGTCGAGCCACAGCGACGTGCCGGTGTAGCCGGTGTGGCCGAGTCCACGACGCGACCAGTTCGGAGCGGGATAGGTTCCATCGGCGAGTCGCCAGCCGAGGCTGTGGCGGTCGGCGCAGTCCGGCAGCCAGTCGTCTTGCAACCGCTCGACGGTTGCCGCCGAAAGGACTGTTCCGTCCGCGACGAGGTAGCTTCGTGCGAACGCCGCGAGGTCGTCGACCGTCGTGAACAGGCCGGCGTTCCCGCTGTCGCCGTCCATCGCCCACCCCAGCGGATCGTGAACCTCGCCCCGCAACGTGCGGTCTCGATGTTCGTGACAGTAGGTCGCTGCGAGATTCGCCTCGTCGGTCGGCCCGAGGCACGAAGCGTTCATCCCGACTGGGTCAAAGACGTGCGTCTCGGCGAGGTCGGCGAGTGACCGGTCGGTGGCGCGTCTGAGTGCCTCGGCCAGATAAACGAAGTTGAGACAACTGTACTCGTATCGGGTTCCGGGTTCGGCTTCGAGAAGCGAGCGGTCGCGGAGGCCGTCAAACACGTCGGACGGCGAATCCCACGATTTCGAGAAGGCGTACGGTTGCAGGCCCGAACTGTGTGTGAGCAGTTCGAGCAATCGAATCTCGCCGCGTCGGTGGCCTTCTAATTCGGGAAGGTAGCGATGAAGCTCGTCCGAGAGGGCGACGACACCCGATTCGACGAGTGAGAGCGCAGTCGTCGCCGTTATGACCGGTTTCGTAAGCGAGGCGGCGTCGAAGACCGTGGTCCGGGTCATCGCGTCGTCGCGCTCGGGGTCTCTCCGACCGGCGGCGGCGATTTTGCCGATACCATCGGCGGTGCCGACCGCGGCTACGGCACCGGGATAGACGGCCTCGTCGAGACCACGCGCTAGAAACGCGTCGAGTGTGTCGTCCGTTTTTTGCATCGAGTTCGTCATCCTGCCGAAGTGGCGGGTGAACCCTCTTAACTGCTCGGACTGTCGCAACTGATAACCTATTTACTGCGTCCGTCGCTACGATGTAGCAATGACTTACGACGCGCTCCTGTTCGACATGGACGGCGTGTTGCTGGATTTCCCCCCTGAACACCCCGAAGTCTATCGGCGAGCAGTCGCGAGCACCTTCGAGGTGTTCGGCGTCGCGCCCGCGGACGCCGACCTCGACGCGTTCATCTCGGGCGCGACGGTCGAGGACATGCGACGAGCGTGTGCCGAACACGGCATCGAGTTCGAGACGTTCTGGCCGAAGCGCGAGCGCAACGCGTCGCGCCTCCAGTGTGCTATGATGGACAGCGGCGAGCGTCGCCTGTACGACGATTGTCGCGTTCTTTCCAAACTGGCCGACACCCACGACATGGGCGTCGTCAGCAGCAACCAGCATGCGACCGTCGAGTACCTCCTGACGCATTTCGGCTTCGAAGACTCCTTCGACGCAGTGTATGGGCGAACACCGACGGTGGACGGATTCCGACGAACGAAACCGGACACCTACTACCTCGAACTAGCCATGGCCGACCTCGACGGGTCGAACGGCCTGTATATTGGCGACAGTGCCTGCGACGTCGTTGCCGCACACGCTGCCGGACTCGACTCGGTATTCGTCCGTCGGTCGCACCGCGAGGGCTACGCACTCCCCGAAGCCCCCACACACGAAGTATCGTCGCTCACAGACCTCCACGATCTCTCTGGTGTCGTTTCCGACCCGTCCGAGTAGCGTCGCCTTTCTCTGTTCCGTCGCTGTGCCGTCCCGACGTTCGTCGAGTTAGGCGTCACATTTCTGTTTAGGATAAGCCGCGGCTGGTGGAGTGCCATCGCTCCAGTTTGGTTCGAGAGGCTCGAAACGTATTTCGTGAAGGATACGACCGTGAATCTGATTGTCGCTGCGTTCTAGCGTCCGCTCGCGAGCAACCATCCGTTTCGACCTAGCCGAAACGGCTTTGCAACGTCCGTAAACGTCTGTTTTGAGGCATCTCGTCCGATAAAAGAACGGTTACCGTACCCGGTAATAGGTATTACAAAACTAGTTGTGTAATGAAAGTCCGAAAGGGCTCTAGATTCGCCCTCGAACCGATTTGGTGTGGCCAACGGTGACACAGAGCGGGAAAATCATTTTTGACCAGTTCGAAACGACCAGTATAACCACATCAGCCGACGCTCGGCCGGCGGGTCGATCCTTACGGTTGTCAGGGACAGCTACGGCAGTTCAGCGGAACAAAAAAGAGACCTCAGGTCGGGGAACAGCGTTTCCCCATGACGATGTGACGGGACGCGCCGGTGGCGCTGGGAACGTTGTTCGGAACGCCATCCATCGCGGCGGCGGCGAGCAGCGCAAACGCCACCGCCTCCTTGGCGTCGGCACCGATACCGTACTCCTCGACGGTTCGAACGTCGGCGTCCACCGCGTCGTCGAGCATCCCAACCAGCGTCGAGTTGTATGCACCGCCGCCGGAGATGACGACTTCGTCGGGCATTCGCGGGAGGAACCGCCGGTACGCGTCCGCTATCGAGTGTGCCGTCAGCGCGGTTGCGGTGGCGACCACGTCTTCGTCGGCGCAGTTTCGCGCACGACACGCCGCCAGAAAATCACGAGCGTACGCGCGACCGAACCGTTCGCGCCCGGTCGATTTCGGCGGTTCGGCGCGGAAGTACTCCCCACGCAGGCACTCGTCGAGCACGGTTTCTTCGATGGTTCCCGCACGAGCGAGGTGACCGTCTTTGTCGTACGTCCGTTCGCCGTCGGTTAGCAGTTCTACGACGCCATCGATGACCATGTTTCCCGGTCCCGTGTCGAAGGCGCGCACGTTCCCGCGGTTCGAATCCGGGGGGAGGGCTGTGCAGTTGGCGATACCGCCGATGTTCTGAGCGACTCGAAACCGGTCGGTGGCAGCGAGCAACGCCACGTCGGCGAACGGAACGAGCGGCGCACCGTGTCCGCCGGCCGCGATATCTGCCGTTCGGAAATCCGCCACCGTCGGCACGCCGGTTCGTTCGGCGATGACGCTGCCGTCACCGATTTGCAGCGTCGAGCGCAACCGGCTGTCACCGACGGGGAGCGCCTGCGGTTCCGGAACGTGTCGAACGGTTTGACCGTGCGAGCCGATGAGGTCGACGTCCGCGAGCGCACGGTCGGCGGCATCGGCAGCGTCCCCGGCGGCGGCAGCAAACACCGCGCCGAGGGCGACGTTCAACTTACACACTTCCGCGACGGTTCCGGACTCGCCGCAGACGGCCGCGATGCGCTCTCGAAATGTGGCGTCGTATGGATGCGTGACGAACGACTCGACGGCCACGTCGTAATCGCGTGGGCCGTCACCGTCGCGCCGGATTCGACAGCAAGCGGCGTCCACGCCGTCGAGCGATGTCCCCGACATGAGACCGATGACGACGCGCTCGTTCGGGTAAGCGTCAACTCCGACGTCCCCCGTGTCACCGTTGTTCACGCCTCTAACTCCTTGACGAGGGTCTCGTACTCGATCCATGGTTCGAAGCCGAGTTTCTGATAGTACTCCAGCAGCCCCGTCCAGTCGATGACCATCCGTTCGTATCCGGCGTCGCGGTAGCGTTCGACGATGGAGGCGATCATCCAAAGCCCCCAGCTACGACCGCGATAGGATTCGTGGACGCCGAGGGGGCCGATACCGCAGGTCGCACCGTCGAGGCGGGCCGCCCAGTTGACGTTCGCGCCACGGTATCCGCCGTCCGGCGTGTTCGTCCGAGCGAATCCGACTGGCTCGCCGTCGTGACGAAGTAGCCAGTAGTCGTCGCCACCGCCCGGAACTCGACAGACGTTCTCGGCCTCGTACCGCCACCGTCCGGGAAATTGGTCGGCGAGGAACGAATAAAGTGGGTCAACGTCCGCGCCAACCCGTTCCACAGTCAGGTCGGGCCAGGACTCGCCGACCTGAGCGATGCGTTCTGGGGCGTCGAATGCCGCGATGTCACCCCGTAGGTCGTGGACGGTGCCGCGGGATTCGAAGCCGTGGTCGGTGAGCGTCTCACGGAGGTCGGTGAACGCGGTGGGAAGTCCAGGGAGGAACTGGCCCGGGTCGCCGCCGACGCGAAGGTTCGAGACGCCTCGGTTGGCCATGGTTCGTTCGACCGTTTCGAGCAGTTCGTCCGCGACGGTAGTGTCTTCGACCGTCGAATCGACGGCGAGCAGGCTCACCCATCCCTGTTTTGAGCCGTCGTAGTCGGGAATCTGCTTCACGAGTCGCTTTCCGACCATGACGCCGACAAGCGTGTTTTTCGAGAACGCGCCCCACGCCGTCACATCGAGACCGTCGAAGGGGGCGAAGATGTTCTGGGTCACCAATCGGTTCGGAAGCGAGAAATCCGGATACGTTCGATTCCAACAGTCGATGCCGGCACAGACTGCACCGTGGTCAGTGAGTCGGCAAACCTCGAAGTTCATCGACACACTGTTTCTCACACCACTACTTATAGACCGACTTCGAGCGGGCATTTGGCGGTTCGGTGCGGCGTCGTCAGTAATCGCGCGTCGCTGGCTCGTCGATATCGTACATCATCGTTTCGAGTCGCTGGTCAAGACCGGCCGTGAGACCGCCGTCGATGACGAGTTCGGTTCCCGTGACGAACGACGCCATCTCCGAAGTCAAAAACGAGACGGCGGCGGCGACGTCTTCGGGACGCCCGAACCGACCGACCGGATACTGGTCGAGCCACTCTTCCCGAACCGGCCCCTCGGTGGTCAACTTCTCGCTCGATGCGTTGGTGATGATGCTCCCCGGACAGACCGCGTTCGACCGGACGCCGTGGCGGCCGTACTGCGTAGCGATGATTCGGGAGAGTGCGAGGACGCCGTTTTTCGACATGGAGTACGCAGCGAGGCCGATTCCTATCCGGGCGTTGACCGACGACACGTGAACCATCGACCCGCCGCCGGACTCGACCATTGCCGGGAGCGTCTCTCGAGCGCAGAGGAACTGGCCTTTGAGGTTCACGTCGACGATTCGGTCCCACGTCTCCTCGGTCACCCGGTCGGGATTACCGTCGTCGAACGAGCCGCCGGCGTTGTTCACGAGGACGTCTACGCTCCCGTGGGCATCCATCGTCGCCTCGACTAACGTCGAAACGTCGGTCGCATCGCTCACGTCGGTGCGGACGAATTCGGCGGTGCCGCCGTCGTCTTCGATGGCCGCGACGGTTCGTTCGCCGCCATTTTCGTCCACGTCGGCGACGACCACGGTGGCGTTCGCAGCCGCGAGTTGCTGCGCGACGGCGTTTCCGATACCGTTGCTGGCTCCGGTGACGATAGCGATGTCTCCGCTCCGGTCGCATACACTGGGGTTCATGCTCTTTCTGTTTCCACCAGGGTAGCAATTATCTTGCGCTCCGGTTGGTTCAGTAAGGGCACCGAAATATTTTAGTAGTATTTACATTATTCTTGAATAGAGCATGGTTAACGCTAACCACGGTTCCGGTGGCGACGCGGATAGCAACGGGCTAACACGGAGACAATGGCTCGCGCTCGGCAGTAGCGCAGCGATTTCCGGGTTGGCCGGCTGCGGAGGTAACAACCCGGACGAAGACGTGACGCTGAGTAACAACCCGTCGGGTGAGAACACCGGCGGGGAGGGCTCCCCCGTGACGACCGAACTCAACATTCGCGCCCCGGTCAGTTGGCAACCGAGTCAGGCGAACATCAACCCGTTCACGGACACCAAAAACACCGAATTCTGGATGGACTACATCTGGTGGGAGTCGCCGGTGTACCCGAACGCGAACGGAAAACCGATATACTGGCTCGCGGACAACATCGAACTCAAAGGCGGCGGCTGTGAAGTCCACCTCAAACTCAAGGAGAATTACACGTGGTGGGACGGGACGCCGGTCACCGCACAAGACCTCCACACCGCCCAACGCATCAACGACTACCGGGTCAACATGGGGCCTGATCAGACTGACGACAGCTGGGAAGTCGTGGACGAATACACCCTGAAGAACGTCCTCTCCGGGCCTGCAAACCCGTCACTGCAGAAATCGGCGTACCTCTCACCGGTCGTCAAGCACGACTACTTCAAGTCGTGGCTCCAGAAGTACGAGGACGCGGGTGGCGAGAACGGCATCAAGAAGGTGACCAAGGAGCTGCAAGAGCACACGATAACGCTGGAAGACCTCACCGAGAAAGGGCTCGGGTGCGGGATGTGGAAGCCGACCCAGCTCTCGCCGACGATGGCGGCCCACGAGAAGTACGAAGACCATCCGCGCGCCGGGTGGACGAACCTGAAGACGTTCAACTGGCACCTCATCTCCGAGAAGCAGAAGGCAATACAGGCGCTCAACACCGGGAAGTTGGACATGGGCGACAAGACCATCACGCAGGCCCAGTCCAACGACCGGGTCGAGGTGTTCAACCGCTTCGGCACCTCCAGCATCGTGAAGCTATCGATGAACTGGAACAACGAGCATCTCGCACGTCGCTCGGTACGCCGCGCAATCGCGTACCTGCTGGACTACGAAGAGTTGGTCAAAGTCATCAAGACCACGCAGGGGCTGAACTACAAACCCCGACCCACCGTCACCGGGATGTCCACGAAGGCGGCCAACCAGTGGGTGGGCGAGAATTTCCAGAACCGGCTCATCAACTACGGGTCGAAATCGAGGCCCGAGAAAGCCGAACAGGTGCTCGAAAACGCCGGCTACTCGAAGAGCGGCGGCGTCTGGTCGGGGCCGAACGGTAGCAAGGTCAATGGACTCACCTACTTGACACCGCCGTGGAATATCTACGAGACTATCGGGAACTACGTAAGCCCGAAACTCGACAAGTTCGGATTCAAGAACAAACTCGTCATCCCGTCGTCCAGTGGCTTCTGGAAACGCTGGACCGACACCCACGATTTCGACATGGTCAACTGGTTCTCGGGGACGGACCATCCCGCGAACGCATATACCACGGTCGGCGTGAGCGGCATCGGCAAGTACGACGAGATAGCGGTCACCTCGAAGAAAAACGGCAGCGACTGTAAAGTGAACCGCACGGCGCCCGAACTCGAGAAACCGCGGAGCAACAAGCTCAACCATCCCATCCGACCGAAGTACCCCAAGCAAGTCGGCACGGTGGGCAACGGCGGGTCGAAACAGACGCTGTTCCCGATCAAGTGGGGGAACATCATGTCACAGACCCAGTCCGAGGACGAGGTCAAGAAGTTCGCAAAGAAGCTCATGTGGTACACGAACTGGCAGGTACCCCACATCGGCTTCTACGACGAGACAAGAGCGTTCTGGGGCAACACGGACAAGTTCGACTTCCCTACCGGCAAAGTGGACGGCCATCCGAACGCTGAGGCGACCAAACAGGAACACTTCTCGAACTCGATGGAGTTCTTCGCGAAAGGCCACATCAGTGCGAAGACGAAGTAGCGACGATACTTTGGAACCGTTTTTTCGCGGGGGTCAGGTTCGATGGCACTTCAGCAGAATCGCCGTCGTCGCTACGGCGAGAACCGCGGCGCCGAGGACGTTGAGAACGCCGACGACGTGCGTGGCGGTACCAGGTTCGGATCCGAGAAACAGCGCGAGCGAGAGCGCTCCCGCGACGCACTCGAACACGAGCAGCATGGCGAACTTATCGGCGTTCGAACAGACATAATCGAAGAACGACGGTGAGTGAGACATCCTATCATCCGACACACTTTTCCGACAGAAATTAAGTATTTCGCCCCGACCCCTCGTCGTCGGGAACAGAAACCACTACGTGCGGGACGCCGCAGTCCGGGCACTCGTAGTGGTCGCGTTCGAACGTCCTCCCGCACCGGATACACTGGTAGACTGCCTCGTCGTCCCCACTGACGAGGTCGAGGAGCCATGTAACGAGTGACATATCGGGAAGTTTTCGGCAGGCGTAATGAACGTTGTGAACGTCCGAGTGCTTGTGCAGGTCGTATTTCCGTGCCAAGAGCTCCCATAGTTTTATTTAGGTGGCAGAAAGAAAAGCACAATAGCACGATGTATTACGTGAAGCGGATCGGCCAATCAGTGCTGGTGTTTTTCATCGCATTGACCGTAACGTTCGCGCTCTACCGGCTGTTGCCGTTTGGCCCGGTCGAGATGGTGAAGGTCAGTCTGATGCAACAGATGCTCGAACAGGGCCAGTCCCCGTCGCCCGCCCAGATGGAGAATATTAACGCGATGGTCGAGACGTACACCGGTATCGACCCGTCGGTTCCGTGGTACGTCTCCTACTACGATTACCTCTACAACATCGTCGTCTACCAGGATTTCGGCCGGTCGATATTCAAGAACCGACCCGTGTTCGACATTCTCTTTGAAGCGATGCCGTGGTCTCTATTCATCAGCATCTACGGTCTCGCATTCGGGACGACCATCAGCCTGCTGTTCGGCGCGGTTATGGCGTACAACGAGGGTGGCAAGTTCGACACCGGGATGACGTTCATCTCTATCGCCAACAGCACCATCCCCTACTACGTCGTCGCGATTCTCACCCTCATCGTCTTCTCGTTCAACCTGGGGTGGTTCCCGAGCGGCGGGCGAATGGATCCCTCGACGACACCCGGCCTCAACTTGCCGTTCATCGTCGGCGTCGTCAAACATGCCGCACTCCCAATTTTCTCGGCGTTCATCGCCGGGTTCGGTGGTGCGCTTGCGTTTCGCGGCAACTGCATCCGCGAGATGGGGGAAGGATACATCCGTGTCGCACAACTGCGTGGCATCAGCCAAGGTCGAATCGCGATACGGTACGTCGGCCGAAACGCCTTGTTGCCCATCTATACGAGCATCATGATGGGCGTGGCGGGCATCTTCGGGAGCGGCATCATCCTCGAAACGATATTCAACTACCCGGCGATGGGAATGGTGACGTTCAACGCGTTGATGAACCGTGATTATCCACTCATCATGGGGGCGTTTATTTTCTTCACCACCATAACGCTCCTCGGAATCCTCATCGCTGACCTTACCTACGGCGTCATCGATCCCCGTGTCAAAGGAGGGAGCAACCGTGAATCCTACTGACGACACGGCACCTGATTCCGAAACCATTGAACAAGCCGATTCGAACGTTCGCGCCGACGGCGGCACGAGCAACCGCTCCGGCGGTACCGCCGGCGTCAACGAGACGATATTCACCCAGACGTCGAACGTGCCCGAACCGACGGCACGCGAGAAAGCCTATCGAGCGTTCGAACGGCGCATTTACGCACCTTCGGCGGTGCTATTGAACGACTGGCGCGGACTCGTCGGCTCCGTGATTCTGGTCACGTTCGTGTTTATCGGAACCGTCGGCGTCTACCTCGTCCCCGAACCGACCGTGATGGAAGGGCCGATTTTCGCGGCGCCGTTCAGTAGTTGGGACTACCCGCTCGGAACCAGCGTGATGGGCGAATCGATATTCAAGCAGGTCGTCCACGCGACGCCCGCGATGCTACAGATGATCACGGCAGGCGCACTGCTCTCGGTTGGCCTTGGTACCACCATTGGAACCGTCGCGGGCTACCGTGGCGGGCGCACCGACCAAGCACTGATGACACTGACCGACGTCGTCCTCACGATTCCGGGTCTGGCACTGGTCGTCGTGTTGGCGACCATCTACCAGCCCGAGAGTCCGTTCATGGTCGGACTCATCCTCGGTATCGACAACTGGCCGACGCTGGCCCGAACTATTCGTTCGCAGGTGCTGAGCGTCCGGGAAGAGTCGTTTACCGAAGCCTCGCGCATCATGGGACTGTCCGAGAGCCACATCCTCCGACGGGACGTCATCTCGAATATGATGCCGTACATCTCCGTGAATTTTGCGAACAGCTCGCGGAAGATAATCTTCGAGTCCGTCGGTCTGTACTTCCTCGGAATCCTCCCAGTGTCAGTGCTGAACTGGGGCGTGATGATGAACAACGCCTACAGCAAAGCGGACCTGACGAACCCGGACCAACTTCACTGGCTGCTCGTACCGATGGTACTCATCGTCTTCATCTCGCTCGGATTCATCCTGCTTGCCCAGGGATTCGACCGGGTGTTCAACGTGCGACTGCGCGCTCGCCACGAGAGCACTAGCGGGGGTGAGAACCGATGAGCACCGGCCAGTCGTCCGGCGGCAACGCCGTCTCGGTTTTGCTGGCCGTCCGGCAGTCGTTCCTCGCGTTCGTTACGGCCATCGGCGTCGTCTGCTGTCTGCTCGCCGTGCTCCTCTCGGAATACGTCCCGCTCGTGACCAACGGTGTTCTGGCCGGAATGTTCGCCATCTGGGGCGTGAGCGCGTTTCTCTACGCCATTCTGGGCCACCTCGGTCTCCGTCTCATAAACTACCACTGAGAGTATCGATACGACGACAAACCACGCACAAAACTATGCTCGCATTCGACACCTCACCGACACCGACGAATCGCCACGCAAACAGACGAGTTCACCGGCCGACCGACTCGCGCCCGCCGGACACGTCCAGTCCACTGGAGGTGATTCGATGGTAGCCAGCCAACGACCCGCCAGCGCGGACACGACTCGAAGTGGCGAGGACGTCGTCTTGGAAGTTCGGAACGCGAGCGTCTCGTTCAGCATGGATCGCGGGGACTCCCGCGTTCTCCGCGGCGTTGACCTCGACGTGCGACGAGGGGAGGTTCTCGGCGTTGTTGGCGAGAGCGGATCCGGGAAGTCGATGCTCGCCTCGGCGATGCTAGACGCCGTCGTCTCGCCGGGGCAAGTGAGTGGCGAAATACGCTATCATCCGCCGGACGGACCGTCGGTGGACGTACTGTCGCTCTCCCGAGCCGAGCTGACGGAGCTACGGTGGAACGAGATTTCGTTCGTCATTCAAGGTGCACAGAGCGCGTTCAATCCGACGATGGTCATCGGCGACCACTTCGAGGAGACGCTCCGAGCACACGACGCGGACGTGGCGGCCGGAATGGAACACGCCCGCGAGTTGCTCGCCGACCTCTACTTGCCGACCGAACAGGTGCTTCGCTCGCACCCTCACGAACTGTCTGGCGGGATGAAACAGCGTGCACTCATCGCGCTCGGTCTCGTCCTCCAGCCGAACGTCGTCGTCATGGACGAACCGACCGCCGCACTCGACCTGTTGATGCAGCGGTCCATTATCAGTATGCTGGAGGACCTACAGGAGAAGTACGACCTGACGATGGTGTTCGTCACCCACGACCTGCCGTTGGTCGCCGACCTTGCCGACCGACTCGCCGTGATGTACGCGTTCGACCTCGTCGAACTCGGTCCGACTGACGAGCTGGTCGAACACGCCGCCCACCCCTACACTCGCGCACTGCTCAACGCTGTCCCGAACATTTCGGACCGCGCGATGGACATCCAGGGTATCGAGGGTGCGAGTCCCGACCCCGTCTCGCTCCCCGACGGCTGTTCGTTCAATCCCCGGTGCCCGCTCGCGGACGAGACATGCAAGAAGAACGACCCGCACCTCCACGACGTAAGCGGTGACCACGAAGCCGCTTGCTTCCACTGGGAGGACGCCCGCTCGGAGATACCGCTGTCGTCGGAGACGTCCGAGGGCGCACCAGATCACGGGTACGACGGCCCAAAGGGGGGCCTGTCACGATGATCAACCCCCACGGCGAGCCGCTTCTGTCGCTCCAGAACGTGAGTGTCCACTTCGAAAAAGAACGGTTGTTCGGTCTCGCCGGGTCTGACACCGTCCACGCGGTTGACGATGTGAGCCTCGACATTTACGAGAACGATGTCGTCGCGCTGGTCGGAGAGTCGGGCTGCGGAAAGACCACGCTTGGGAAGACGGCTATCGGCGTGCAGCGGCCGACTGACGGTCGCGTGCTGTACCGCGGCGACGATATTTGGGAGTCCAAGGGGTCGAACGGTCTGTTTAGTAGACGTGGAGCAGACGGTGCACGTGACTGGAAAGAGATTCGGCGGTCGCTCCAGATGATTCATCAAGACCCCGGTAGCTCACTGAATCCGAACTACTCCATCGAATCGACGCTCTCGGCACCGCTGGAGAAATGGCAACCGGAGATGAGTGAGGCAGACCGCCGTGCCCGCATTTACGGACTCCTCGAATACGTTGGGATGAAACCGGCGCAAGACTACGCAGGCAGGTACCCTCACCAACTATCGGGCGGCGAACAACAGCGTGTAGCGCTCATCCGGTCGCTGTTGATGAATCCGGACCTCATCCTCGCGGACGAGGCCATCAGCGCGCTCGACGTGTCACTGCGAGCGGAGATGATGGAGTTGATGCTCGAACTGCAACAGCAGTTCGACACGTCCTATCTGTTCATCTCCCACGACCTCGCAAACGCGAGACACCTCACCCAGCAGGCGGGCGGCCGTATCGGCATCATGTACCTCGGCGAACTCGTCGAGATTGGAACGCCCGAACAGATCATCCACAACCCCCAGCACCCCTACACGAAGGTACTGCTGTGGGCGACCTCGGACCTCCGAGATCGCTCGTCGGGCGTCTCGACACCACCGGTTCGGTCGCTCACTATTCCAGAACCGACCGACCCGCCGTCGGGGTGCCGGTTCCACACGCGCTGTCTCGAAGCGCGTGAAGTCTGCACGCAGGAATGTCCAGCGCTCACCGACCACGATGGCAAGGGACGACGAACCGCCTGTTTCCGCGCGGATCCGAATCACGAGTACTGGAACAGCGACCCGCTAGACGAAGGTCGGATGATGAACGAACGAGACGCGAGCGGCGAGAGCGGACACGCCGAGGGCGATTGAGGCGCTCTTCGTCAGACGAAAACTCAGTCGGTTCGGTACCGCTCGATTTGCTCCTCGTCAACGGTGACGCCGAGGCCCGGGCCGTCGGGAACCGGCAGCGCTCCGTCTTCGACCTCGAATGGGTCGTCGATGACGTAGTCATCCCACCCGTAGTAGACGCTGTCCGGCGGCAGATTGATGCCGGGTGTGCTCGCGACGGTGTGGAGCATCGCCGCTGTCTTGACCCCGAGGTCGAACCCACAGTGGTGTGACACCGAGACACCGGCGTTGGCAGCCATGGCGACCTGCTCGCGGACGGCGAGGATACCGCCGGCGGGGACGAGGTCCACGACGGCCACGTCGATGGCGTCGGCCTGCAAAAGGAAGCGAAGGTTGCGCGGAAAGTAGGTGTCCTCGTTTACCGCAACCGGCGTCCGGACGCGATTGCGAAACGAGGCGTAGGTTCCGTAGGTGTCGATGCGAACGGGCTGTTCGAGATACTGGAGGAGGATTCCCTCCTCTTCGAGTCGGGTGGCGACCCGAACCGCGTCCTCGAACGACCACCCCTGATTGGGATCGAGTCTGAACTCCAACTGCCCGTCGACTTCCTCGTGCATTGCGCGGATTCGCGCCACGTCCTCGCGCCAGTCGGGACCCGCCTTCGTCTTGAGCGTCGAGAAGCCGTATTCGACGGCGCGTCGGGCGTAGATGCGGGACTCCTCGGGATCGAGAATCCCGAGACAGGTTGCGATCGGCACGCGGTCGCAGGTCTTTCCGCCGAGGAGCTGATGAACCGGGAGGCCGACTTGCTTCCCGAGTGCGTCCCAGAGTGCGGTTTCGACGGCGCCGAGAAACGGCCGAACTTTCACGTATGGGTAGTAGAACGAATCGACAAAATCGCGTATCTCGCCGACGTCACGGCCGACGAGTTCCGGAGCGATGACGTCGTCGATGACCGCTTTCGTCACTGCGGCGGATTTCATGCCGACGAGCATCTCACCCCAACCGGTCACGTCCTCGTTGGTGTCAACTCTGACGAGCATCCGGGTGACTGACTCGACTTCGTCGTGGTTGCTCACATAGGGTGCGAGACCGAGGTCTTCTTCGAGTGGTTTGACTCCCATCTCTATCGGGATGGCAGTCACGTCCGTGACAGACATATGGTTCCCTTGTCCTCCACCTACAAATAGTTCCTCACGCGAAGCGAAGAAAGGTGACGTGACCGCCATCGAACACGCTCCGTTCGGAGTGTTTATATTCGCATCTCGTGTGCTGAAAACTGATGCTAACCGAGACACTCCGCGTTCTCGTCGTCGGTGCACATCCCGACGACTGTGACCTCAAGGCAGGCGGCATCGCCTGTAAGTACGCCGACCGCGGTCACGACGTTCTGTTCGTCTCAATGACGAACGGTGCTGCTGGCCATCACGAACTCGCGGGCCGGACGTTGGTTCAACGTCGTCGTTCGGAGGCCGTGGCGTCGGCGGACGTCGCTGGCGTCGAGTTCGAGCAGTTTGACATACCCGACGGCCGGTTACAGCCGTCGCTGGAACACCGCGACCGCCTCATCGAACTCGTTCGCGAGTTCCGACCCGACCTCGTGTTGACTCACCGACCGAACGACTACCATCCGGACCACAGATACACTGCCCAGCTCGTTCGGGACGCCGCCTATCTCGTGGCCGTTCCGAACGTCTGCCCGACGACACCAGCGCTCGACGAGAATCCTGTATTTGCGTACCTGAGCGACACGTTCGACCGACCGTACCCGTTCTCGCCTGACGTGGTTGTGGATATCGACGACGTGGTCGAGCGAAAGTTCGAGATGCTGGATTGTCACGAATCACAGATGTACGAGTGGCTCCCGTTCGTCGAAGACGACCTTGAGGACGTTCCCGACGACCCCGACGCACGATTCGAGTGGCTACGGGATGGTGGGTTACCGCACGTCGAGGCGTTGGCGGACATCGCCGACCGGTACCGAGAGCGCCTCGTCGAGCGGTACGGCGCGGACGCCGAGACCATTGAGTACGCAGAAGCGTTCGAAGCAAGCGAATACGGTCGACCGCTCACCGACGAGGTGGCCGAGCGGTTGTTCCCGTTCTGATCTGGGAGCGTCGTCCGATATTGGCAGGCGAACGATACAGTTAACCGGTGTGCGTGTGAGTCCCAACCGATGACGAACGTCCTCCTCGCCGGTGAGTCGTGGGTGACAGTACAGTTCGAAATCAAGGGTAAAAACGTCCTTCGAGACAGCCAATACGGCGAAGTCGCCGACCGGTTCATCGACACGCTCGAATCGGTCGGCGCGTCGGTGACTTACCAGCCGTGTCACGTCGCGGCCGAGTCGTTCCCTCGAACCAACGAAGCCCTGTCGGAGTACGACCTCGTGATTCTCAGTGACGTGGGCGCAGACACACTCCAGATAACCCGGCAGGTCGCCGACGGCGAAACGGACGCGGACCGTTGTGCGGTGCTCGCCGAGTGGGTTCGCGAGGGCGGCGCGCTCGGCATGGTCGGCGGCTACATGAGCTTCGCGGGGAAGGGAGGACAAGCCCGCTACGGAACGACTGCACTGGCGGACGTGCTGCCGGTCGAAATCGAAACTGGTGACGACCGCGTGGAAACGCCCGACGGGGCTGTCCCTCGGAACGCGGGTGTACCTGACACCGACCTTCCCGAGGAGTGGCCACACGTCTTGGGATACAACCGAACCACGGCGAAACCGGGTGCGGACGTCTGGGCGACGGTTCGGGGCGACCCGTTCCTCGCAGTTGGAGATTACGGTGACGGCAGTTCGTTCGCATACACGACCGACTGTGCGCCCCACTGGGCGCCGGAGGGGTTGCTCTCGTGGGACCGACTTCCGACCCTCTGGAACCGTGTCCTCGACCGCGTCACGTAGAACGAATCAGGGTAGCTCGTCCAGGTAGGCACTCCAAACGGCCATCGGTTCCTCGCAGGCGATTTCAGAGATGGTTCGGCAGCCGTCGTATCCCCACATAAAGACGCTGTCGGCGAGGTCGAGCGCGGTTCGAGTCGCGGTTCGAACGTCGTCCGTGGCTGACTCACCTTCGAGACCGAATCCTTGAATCCAGAGCTGATTCCGGAGGTCGTGGTCGTCGGCGACCGTAACCAGTCGCTCGCCGAACCGAGCGACGTACTCACCCGCATCGGCGTCTTGGGCGTGCGCCCAGTACGGGTCGGTCGCCAGCACGTCGAGATACTCGCTTTCAGCCACCTGTGCCCAGTCGCGCGTTCCGTGGTCGGCAGACTGACTCGGGAGCAGACAGACCGCGTTCTCCGCACCCTCCTCGTGGGACACCGCCATCATCTCGTCGAGGAACTCGACCATCGACCGTTCGCGAACCGTCGAGACTCGGTCGGTCTCGGTCACCGGCATCGGTTCGTCGTAGCGGGCGCGGTATCGCTCCCGGCAGTGGTCACACCGACAGCACCACACATCGTCGGAGTGGTCGTCGCCGTACCAGTGGACGTTGTGCCAATGTGGTTCGTCCCAGAAGAGCACGTCCGCGCCGAGTCTGGCAGCGTCCCGTGTCCATTCACGCATGAACTTCCGAAACGCCGGGTCGTTGAAGCAGGCGGCCGGGACGCGCTCGCCCGTGTTGAGCATCTGTCGGGAGTTGGGGTTTCGGGCGACGAACCGTGAGAACTCTTCGCCGCCGAAGACGCCGCCAACCCCCCACGGGTTGACGTAGGTGGTCAGTCCCCTATCGTTGCTCGCGGTGACGATATCCGCCATCGTCTCACGGTAGAACGCCCGGTCACGTTCGCTGAACGTGTGGAGGACGGCGTTGAGACCCACCTCGCGGAACCGGTTCAAATCCGTTGCCGCATGTTCTGGGTCCTGTACGCCGAAGTAACTGGTGCCGGTTTCGATGTCGGACATGTTTCGTGGCGTGTTATCGATGTCCACTCAGTGCCCATGAACGTATCGGTGATCGAGGTGAAACAAACGAGCGGAACGAACTACGGTGGGAGACGAACGTCGAACCTATTTTACTCTCGGAGTGCGCGAGAATTAGTATGCGAACCCAGACCATCTACGAGGAGTTGGGCGTCCCACACGTCGTCAACGCGACCGGCACGAAGACCCGCATCGGTGGCAGTCGTATTCGCCCGGAGGCCGTCGAAGCGATGGCTCGCGCGTCCGAGTCGTTCGTTCGCCTCTCCGATCTGCAGGCGAGAGCCAGCGAACTGATAGCGGACGTGACTGGCGCCGAAGCGGGCTACGTCGCGTCCGGCGCGTCGAGCGCGCTCGCGCTCGGAGCGGCCGCCTGTATCGCGGGCGACGACCTCGGAACGATGGCGCGACTCCCAGACACCGACGGTGTCGCCGACGAAATCGTCGTTCCGCGCACCCACCGCACCGGTTACGACCACGCGCTCCGCGCTGCCGGCGCGCGCATCGTTGACGTCGGGTCGAACGACAAGCACCTCGGTACCGGGTCGCGGAACGTCGAACCGTGGGAAATCGGAGATGCCATCGGAGAGAACACCGCGGCGGTCGCCTACATCGAGAAGTCCTACACGGAACCGCCCCTTGAGGTGGTGTGCGAAATCGCACACGACCACGGCGTTCCAGTCATCGTGGATGCTGCCGCCGAACTCCCGCCGACGAGCAACCTCGAAGCGTTCGTGGACGCCGGTGCGGACCTCGTCGCGTTCAGCGGTGGGAAAGCCATCCGTGGCCCGCAAACGACCGGCATCCTCGCCGGACGAGCGAACCTTGTCTCGTCGGTCGCCGCCCAGCATCTCGACATGCACGCCGCCGAACAGGTGTGGGAACCAGCTAGCGAGCTCATAAACTCCGACCGACTGGGCGGCGTCCCACGGCAGGGAATCGGCCGTCCGATGAAGGTCGGCAAGGAGGAACTCGTCGGGCTGATTCGCGCGCTCGAACTGTTCGTCGAAGAAGACCACGACGCGCTGCTCGAAGAATGGCTCGAACGTTCGCGGCGAATCGCCGCCGACCTCGAAGCGGTCGCAGGGTTCGACACGTCGCTCACGGCCGACGACAAAACAGCCGTCGCCCCGGAAGTAGTGGTCTCGGTGGACGCAGACACCGCAGGCGTCTCCGCGACCGACGTTGTCGGCGGACTCCGTCGCGAGGAGCCCCGCGTGTTCGTCGGCGCGGACGCGCTCCCCACGGGCGAGTTCACGGTCAATCCGATGTGTCTCACCGACGAGGAGACCGACTACGCCGTTGGGCGCATCGTCGCGCAAGTCGAACAGTGACGAAGAGAGGGCGGGAACGAAATCGGTGAATCGATGCCAGACGCGGTGTGTCTACACCGTGTCGAATTCGACGACGGTCTTGATGACGTCGTCGCCTGTTTCGAACGCCCGTTCGACCTCCTCGGGGTCGTAGACGCCCGTGATGAGTTCGTCTATAAACCAGTCGGGAAACGCCGACAGCGTTTCCCTGGCCGCTTTGTACTGCTCGACGTTCGAGTTAACGCTGCCGAGCAGCGCCTTGTTTTCGAGAACCATCTCCCGATGAATTCGACCGCCTTCGACCTCGAACGACTCGTCTCCGGGGATGCCGAGGAGCGCGCCGACGCCGTTTGGCGCGAGCGCGTGGACGGTCTCGAACGCGTGGGGAGCGTGTCCGGTCGCTTCATAGATGAAGTCAATCGATTCGTGTGCGTCCGGAACGTCCGGAAGCGGCGTTTCACGCGAATCGACGTAGGTCGCACCGAGGCGCTCGATTATCTCGATGGTCGGGTTGGGACGGTCGCGGCGACCGAGGCAGTAGCATCGGTCGAAGTCGTCGCGTCCGACCAGCATCGAGAGGGTCAGGAGACCGAGCGGCCCGTTGCCGAGAACGAGCGCGGATTCCGGGCTCCACTCGAACGCTGACCTGCTAGCGTAGGCGTGCTCGAACGCTTTCTCGCTGTTGCTGACCGGTTCGGTCAGAAAACCGTGAGTCGCGAAGTCGTCCGGGACGCCGACGAGGTACCGTTCGTAGCTGGTGAAGTAGTCGGCCATGTAGCCGTGCGCGCCGACGATGCCGCGTTCGACGTACGCGCCGTCGGGGGCCATGTCGGGTTCGTCCCGTTCGAAGTACCCGTTTCCGTCCTCTGTTGGTCGCCGAACCGTCGGGACGACGAGGTCGCCTGCGTCGAAGCGCGTCCCATTCGGGTTCTCGACGATTCCGACCGCTTCGTGGCCGAGGATTTGGTGTTCCGCCCCGTCTGGAAAGCCGCCATGGGTTCCGCCGACGACTTCGTGGTCGGTACCATCGATGCCGACGCGGAGTGTCCGTACCAACGCCTCGCCGGACTCGGGGGTCGGCCTCGGAACGTCGATGACCTTAGGGGTCGTCTCGCCGCGCCGAACCGCGACGGCTCTCATCGTCCCGTCACTCTTCTGCCCCACGTGCGCTCGCAACGACTTCGATTTCGACGCCGATGTCGATAGGGAGGTCCTCGACTTGCACCGCGCTCCGAGCGGGGTACGGTGAGGACACGTAGTCGGCGTACACGTCGTTGATGGCGTCGTAGCCGTCCATGTTCTGTACGAAGACGGTCGCCTTCACCACGTCGTCGAGCGAGCGATTCGCCGCCGCGAGAACCGCCTCGATGTTTTCGAGCGTTCGAGCGGTCTGCTCTTCGATGGTGTCGCCGACGATGTCGCCGGATTCGGGGTCAACTGGCCCCTGTCCCGAGACGTAGATGCGGTCTCCGTCGCGGATTCCCTGCGAGAACGGGCCGATGCTCGGCGGTGCGGTGTCGGTGCTAATCTCTTCCATCGGTTTCCTCCGGCGGTGCGTGGTCGTTCGACGTCGTCGTTTGCTCGCCAGTGGGGCGGCGAGGGAACGACGGACTGTCCGTTCTAACGGCTCCGAGTAGCATGCGTCCAGTCATCAGGCAAGTAATCAGACTACCAAAATATAAAACCAACCCCTCGAAGCCGAGGAACCCCACGCCAGCGAGAGAGACAACTGTTCGCCGAGAACCATGGTGATGGCAAGGTGACGACCCCTCTGACGATGAGTGGCGTTTCGGGAGCAGTCCACCCCTGCGACCGTCTCCGTGGGAGTCATTGCGCTCCGTCGTTTGGACTCTCCTGTGCAGCGTTCGGGGGAAACGCAGTCACCCCGGAGTCGCCTTCCGAGTTCAGTTCCCGTCGGTTATCGTTATCGTCGTCTCGCCGCTCACCCCATTGGAGGAGGCGCGGAGCGTGACGGTTCCGGCGTTGAGTGCGATGAGTTGCCGGGTTTCCGGGTCGAACGCGGCGGCGTAGTCGCGGCCGCGCCAGTGGTTACGGTTCGACTCCTGCTCGTCGCCATCGTCTTTGCGCGTGAAGCGGTGGTACCATTCGTTGTCTGCGATGTAGAGGTTCTGGCTCCCGGACCAGCGGACGGTCGCCGGGTAGCGAAGTGGGAAGGTGAGGCCAGCGTCCTGCACGCCGGTTGGAGAGACGGTGAGTGACTCGCCGACCGTCAGCGACGGCGGAGTGTCAAACGTTACGTCCGTGAGGAGGGGACGAACTTCGGCACGGAGCCAGTCGGTTCGCTCGGCGGGCGACCGACTCCGGTTCGGCGTCGGGTCGACACCGAACAATGTCCACTCGCGGAAGCCGCCGTCGTTCGGCGAGCCGTACGGATACTTACCGGTCGTTCCGAGGACCACGTACGGAATGCCTTCGACGCGGCTGAACTCGACCGTACCAGCGTGCCCAGCGACGTACACCGCGCCTTTGCCGCCGGACTGTTCGCGGAACGCCGTTAGCCACTCTTCGATGAGTTCGGCTTCCATCCGGTCGCCGAGTTGACTGTTGTCGCCGACGAGCGGGTCGCGCGGTGGGTGGTGTGCGACGACGACGACGTTCTCGATAGCGTCAGCGTCGGCGGCATCATTGAGACCACGCTGGAGGTCGGACAGCTGCTGGAAGTCACTCGTGCGGAACGACCCTGTCGAGGAGTCCAACAGGAAAAAGCGGGTGTCTTCATGCTCGAACGTGTACCGAGTGTCGCCGAAGGTGGCTTTGAAGTTCGAGAGGTCGCCGGGGCCTGTGCGCTCGTGGTTACCGGGGAGGTAGTAGACCGGGAGTGCGTCGCCAACCTCCTCCCGGAGGATGCGGTCGGCGAGGGCGTAGTCCTCGGAATAGCCGGTGTCTACGAAGTCGCCCGCGATGACGAGAAAATCAGGGTCGGCGGCGACGATCTCACGGAGGGTGCGACGAGCGAGGTTCACCGCGAGGCTGTCTGGGTCGTCTCCGACGAACTGACTGTCGGCCATCACGGCGAAGGTCCAGCGGTTCTCGGAGAGTTCGTCGTTTTCGACGACGAGCGGGTCGGGAGTAACCGGCTCTTCGGGCCGCGAAACCGGTGGCGTGACCTTCACGGTGAGGTCGTCGAAGACGAGACTCCCCTCGTACTGTTGGTCTTCCGACGCTTCGACGGCATAGAAGTACGAGAACTGGAGCGGGTACTCGACGCCAGCGGGAACGACTCCCTCGATGTACTGCCAACCGGTCCAGTCGAGGCTGTAGGTAAAATCGATTTTGTGTGTGACGCCCGCTGCGTCGGTGAGAACACCACGAATCCACGCACCCTTCCCGTCGCCGTCGATCCAGACGCCGACACGCTGTGGCTCGCCGGGGAGGTCGATCGGCGATTCGGTTCTGGCGTAGGCGGCCCGGGTCGCTGTCGTCGTCGTGAAGTCGTAGTCCAACTGCAGTCCCGTTCCACTGCGGCCCTCCACAAACGACATGGATCCTTCGACAGTGTTGGGGTACCGAGCGAAGTACCACTTCGTCGGGTCTTCGAATTTCGAAATGGTCTTAGTTGCGAGACCGACCGACACCGGGAGGTAGGTCTCCTCGTCAAGGACGGAGACGGTGATGAGTGTCGAGCCGTTCTCGCCAGTGGGCGTGACGGTGAACGTACCCTCGTCGGTGGCTTCGATACTGACGAGCGAGTCATCGTAGTCGAGCGCGACATCCCGTGGCGCTATCGGCGCGGTGTAGCCCTGGGCGTCGAAGCCGAGGACGGCGAACGACCGGGTGTCACCCGGTTCTAACCCTATTCGCGTCTGGTCGGGTTCGATGCGGTCGAGGTCGTCGAGGACTCGAATCTCAGTCGTTCCGCTGCTCCCTCGCTTTCGCGCGATTGCCTTCCCACTACCGGGACGACGACCGGTAAAGAGACCGTCGGCGTCGAACCGGCCGAAGTAACGTGGAATCGTGCGCCAATGGCGAGGCGTCGCTTCGACCGGCGCGTACGTCTCGTCGTGTGCGTTCGCCTCGAACTGTCGGGAGAGTTCGGGGAAGACGCGATGGGTGTTCTCACCGTCGAGCATCGGCGTTATGTCGAATCCGTCGAGTCTTCCGCTCCCTTCCGCGGTTGTCAGCCCGAGCCCATTCGACACCGGACGCGGCGCGCCATCCGACGGGTCGTTTCGAACGCTGACGGATTCCTCGCCTGGGTTCCGGGCGACGAGCGTCGAGGAACCGCCGCCGTCGAAGTTGAGCGCGTCGGTCGCACCGAGGCCGCGCATAGCGTCCGCGAGTTCTTTGAGAGATGCGCCGCGACTGTCTCGCTGGCGACCGTCGACGACGAGCAGGTAGAGCGTCGAACCGTCCTCCGAGACGCCTACCGCGGTTCGTGGTTCGAGCCGACCGTCGTCCAGTCCGCCGGGCATTTCGCCGTCGCGGAGCAGCACGGTCGAGCCGCCGACTGCAGCCTGTAGCGACGCATCGGCGTCGGTCTGCGCTCCGTAGGAAATCGAAACCGCGTCGCCGGTTGAGAGGGTCGATAGTGCGTCAGCGCCAGTGCCGCGGCCGACGAGGACCGAGCCGTCGTCGGGAATCGTGGCGCTCCCGGGTGAGACCGAAGTCGACGTGACGACTCCGTTCCAGACGACGACTTCGGCCTCTCCGGTACGTTCGGCGTCTCCCCAAAGGGGGGTGTACAGTCCGAGTCCGTCCGCCGGGATAGCAGGTTGATTCAGTGCATTCAGTGAATGGCTGTTTCCGTGGAATCGAACTGCCCCGTCAAGGACGACGCGAGCGAGGCGAGCGAGGCCGTCGTCACCGACTGCAACGGTATGTTCTCGGCCGGTCGCCGGCCCCGAGCGGAGGTTGCCGTCGCCGATTTCGGCACCGACCGGTGCGTCCGATTCGCCGATGTAGAAGAAATCACCGTTGACACCTGCGACTGCGTTCGACTCCTCGGCGAGGTTCGGTACGGTATCACGCTCCGTGACGCCTGGAGAGAGGAGCGTCAGGTCGGTCTCTTCATCCATCGCTACGGTGAGGACGTCGAAGTCCAACCAACCGCGTTCGGTGAGGCGGATGGAGGCATCGAGCGTGATACCGGGAGCGACTCGCGTCGAGCGCTTTTGCACGACGATGGCGTCGTCGCTTCTAGCGGCGAGCGTGGCGTCCCGGATTTCACCGAGGTTGCTGGTGAATCGGCTTGCATCCGCCGCGCTGGCGGTCGTGGTGGTCGTTGCGAGACTCGCAGTTATCGTCGCGGCGAGTCCTTTGAGGTAGTCTCGTCTGGTTTCCGAGGTGTTTCGTTCTGGCATTCCGAACTCCAATCATTCATTTATCAAAGTCATATTTTAAACTGAGTATTTTATATAATTATCGTCGGTTGGGCTTCCCCCTGACAACATACGTCAACAGTCGAATACCGGTCACTGCTTTCGCATGCCCCGACCTCGGCCTATAGACTCTAGCTTCCCCGACACAATCATCGGCCGTCAGAAAAGGAGTGGAAAGCGAGACTGGGGCGTTCGGTTGCGGCGGGTCGATACGTGTTCTGAAGAGCAACGACCACTGACCTTTATTTAACTGGTTCTCGCGACAATAACCTACAGCGAGGAAAATTCTCACGGTTAATTAATTTTTACCGAGTAAAGTTCTCTTCCTGAAATAGTGTTATTTAGTTAATCAATTATAATTCTCGTATGTGTTTCTTAAATTGTCTGGGAATTATTTTACTAGTAGGAGAGTAATTGGTGAGCACCCATCTATATCGTTTAAATTGATAACGAACGACTTTTACACTGTTTATACCGTTTTCAACGGAGAGAATGCAAGAGAAATAGAACTAAGCACCAGATAACTAATATGGGTAGGTGATACTGCATTTTTGATGGTGTCAGACAGGCAAAATCGAAGTCCCGTCAGTCGTAGAACCTATCTCAAACTAACTGGAGCAATCATGTCATCGTCTGCGATAATGGGGTCCGCCTCTTCGTCCCTATCTGATTACGAAGATCAGTACGAGAACGTCGTTGATGTAACCGAGGTTGGAGCAGACAACGCTGGAAACGAATCCATCATACCGATACTCGAAGACAATGCGGACGACAATACACTCCTTTACTTCCCCGAGGGTGAGTATTACATCGATTCGCAGTTCCGCTTTACTGGCTTCGAAAACTTCGGCATGGTCGGTAACAACGCGACACTCGTTCCGGCGAATTACTCCAACTTCGACGGTGGCGGAGACAATAACTACCGACTGTTCCGGCTCGGCGTCGAGAACCAGCCCGGAAACAACCTGCTGATAGAGGACTTTACTGTTGACCAGACTGAAGAAAACACTGGAATCCGTGTCGTCGAAGCCGAGGTGACAGACGGGTTGACCATCCGTAATATCGAGGTCAAAGGCAAACACGACAGTGGAACGTGGGGGCCGCTTCGAGCCGTCGTACAGAACCCGGACGGTAGCGGTCTCGTCGAACGGTTCGAGGCACCTGACGGAGCTGTATTGGAAAAGAAGGCGCCGAGCGATTCCCTATGGCGTGGACCGACCGGTATTCTCTGCAACAATGCGAACAAGGGAACGATGACATTTCGCAACTGTGTACTCGGGAGCTTCCCGGACAATGGGCTATACGCCTCCAACGGGACCGGTACCATTCAGGTAGAAGGCGGTCGCTTCCAGAACAGTCTGGGTTCGAACGTCCGTCTCGGTGGCAAGGGCAGTTACATCGAGAACGCTAGTATCGTCGTCGACAAAGACAGCAACAGCGAGATCGCCCAGTGTGGACTTCGTATGGAGAAAGGTGCCAGCATCGTCGCACGGAACGTCGACATACAGACGAACATCGATGATAGTCCCGCGATTTGGGTTACGAGCAATGCGGACGACGTAACATTTGTCGACTCCACCATCACGGCTCGAACCGATGGCCCAACGAATGCAATTTATATTCAGGAAGATTCGGGCCAGACGCGAATCGAGCGAACGACCGTCGATCACGAAACTGGTGGTGCGGAGGCTATCAAAATCAAGGAAGGTGAACAGCCAGTTTCCCTTAAAAACGTCACCGTCACCGGGAACGCAGCGACCGAGGGCAGCCGGAGCGCCATCCAGAACAACCGCGACGGTAGCGAGTTCCGCAATCTGAAAGTTCACCACGGTGGTGAAGCGGGCCGACGGGCACTGACGAACACGGGGAACAACGTCGTGATCGACGGAGGCGACTACGTCTCCGAAGAAAACGCGCTTGTAGAGAGCGGTACTGGAACGATGATAAAAGGCGTCTCGGCACTCGCCCGTAGCGGGAACGAGGCACTTCGCATCACGAGCGATGCCGAAGGAGTCACTGTCACGGACTCCCACCTCGGGAACGGTATCGACGACAACAGCCCAGACGGGTATACGGGCGGCAACAACAGCTCAGAGTACGACGGTGGCGACGAGAACGCCGGCGATACTGGTGGGGACACCGGTGATGATTCCGACGGCGGTTCTGGTGGAGACTCCGGCGGAAATTCCAACGGAGACGATCACGACGACGACTGTTAAACCACACAACCCCGGTCTGACGCTTCAAACCCTCCACACTTCTTTGCTGTTCCAGTTGTTAACTCCGTGACCTACTCCTTTCGTCTCGAAACCAGTCTATCCATCCGAGACATCGCTTTCGCCGTCCAATTCTCCCGAGTATCTTCCTCACTCGCACCCTGAGGTGAGTCCGATTCACGGAGCTCCGAAAACACCGACTCGCCACCGAAATTCGGCCGGACGAGCAGTATTACGGAACTGATTCCAAGCGTAAGTCCCAACATGGCCGCCGTGAACGCCGACGCCAGCAGCGATTCTCTGGCTTGCCATGTATCGAATTGGATGAATGTCGCGAACATCCCCGTTATCGCCAACACCACGCCAATTCCTTTCAGCCACGAGTCTAACTCTGATCCGTGTGAGGAGAGATACAGCGTATAAATCAGGATGACGCCAGCAACGAATTCGAATGTGAACAGTATAAGATGTAGTCCAACGGTTTCTATCACCGGTACAACTGGCGTTGCCAATCCTTGAAGACTGTCCCACAAACCACTCATGAGCAAAACAAAAAGCTGTAGCTCGGCAGCCAATACGGCGTCTACGAACTGAAACAGAAAACCAATCAGCAGAGATTCAACTCGGATACTGAACGCCGACAACTTGGAGAAAAGTGAAACACCTGTGAATTCGGCAAGAAATGTGAACAGGAAGACAGGGGCGACCAGAATGGTCGATATCCCCCCCACAATGAATAGTACTTTGGTGCGATTTCGCCTCAACAGCCGATACACAACCCATGCTGTAAACAGTAGTGGAAGAAGCGCAACTGGGTGCTCAGCAACGATTTGACGGGTAGAATTCAACATATTTTATGGCTCGTCCGTATCGGTCGTTCCGTCGTAGTATCTGTGTTTTAAGCGGCAAAAGCCCATCGTTTACAACAGACGTATCGTCCTCTCGCTCTTTCTTGTCACATACTGCGGTAGTCGGCATTATAGTGAGTTCTCTCATCAGAGAATTTTCTGGTGGGTATTTCGACAGCTTCGTCTTTTTTTGTTCGTACCCCTCATTCCGTTTTCCGTCCGAAAGATGGAAACCCAGAACAGGTCAGACAGTGTCCGGTGTGTATTTCAGACGGCCGATAAACCATTCGAATACTGCCTTCATCGTGGAGCACTGGTGGAATAACGTACTACTATCGGGAAGGGGTCGAGTGACTCTAGTCCCTCTTTTCGCAAAGCATGTAAATTAGAAACATAATAATATGGGTAATATAAAAAATTTTAATTTTAATAAAATTTTATCTATTATATAGAACCAAAGCGTTGTGACAGAGAATAGCAACCATTCAAAGATAGAGACAACGGAATCAGAACTCACTCGGCGCGCGTTCACACAATCTGTCGCTAGGGCTACCGCGCTGGCCGCGGTCGGATCTGCAACCGCCAAAGAGGGGGAGTTTGAACACGGACGTGGCAAACGCTCTCGCTTTCTGATAGGGACTGTTTGTGGGCTTTCCGAGAGCGATGAACATTCTCGAGTCGGCGATATGAATGTCGCTCACGTGTCGTCGGACGTCTCCGCAGTTTGCTCGTCGTCCGGCCCAAGATCAGGTCCTACTGCACCGGATTTTTCGATGTCGATGTGATCGTGAACGACCGGGCGAAGGGCCTGGAGAATGATCTCTGCAGCGAGAGGCGAGATATCCAAATCACGTGCCATCAATCGGTGGGTCACCTCACCGCGCTCACGTGCAACCGTATACGTGAGTGCTGTTGCGAGCCCGTCGACGCCATGACGAGCGATGTATGTCTCGATGTCGTCGTTGGTCGATTGGCGGCTCACCGCGTCAACCAGCATCGGGGTGATCGTATATTCACGCGTTCCATCTCCAGCCGAAACCGTGAGGTCGATTGGATGAGCAACATATGTTCGCGGTTGCTTGTCGCCCGTTGCTTCGATAACGCCCGCATCGGCCAGCCGCTTCACGTACGTATAGGCCGTTCCTTGCGGGAGGTCCAATGCAGCCATGAGTTCTTGGACGGTTGCCGGACCCTGTCGGGCAAGGTTGGCGTATAGTTGGGCTAACCGTGGCTCTTCGAGGAGGTCTGCAACCGAGAGGAAATCCCGAATGATCTCTCCATTGGCGTGGGATGCAGTGTGTGACATTGGTGTTGGTGCTGTTTACAACTTACAGATAATCAGTAAAGGGTGTTTGGATTGTCGGGGCCGTCAGTCAGGAATATCCTCCGGAATCCGCTACTGAACGTATATCGACGAGACGAGTTCACCTCATAGCGTGCGTTTTGGTACGAGAAGTTCGAAACCATGCATTGATTTGATCACGCTTCTCGACTACAGATGCGGTGGCCGGTCCCAGCTCTCCCCCTCCCGCTGGCTGATAGCCGATAGCTGTCGTATTCATTCGAGCGTCCGACCTCAACCTGAGTAGAAACGCCGGAGCGAGTGGACCGCGATCGCCAACTTCTCGAACGAATCGAACGGATTCGAGCCTACGTCTGTGCGGAGCTTGGCCTCGTCACTGACCCTGATGATGCAGCACAGAAATCCCCTGGCTTTCCGACATAGTTGAGCATTTGCGGATCCGGTTCGCAGACAAATCGGGAAACTACTCGGAGCCGGCTTTTTGTTCAACGACCTCAGCGAAGACGACGGTGGGTGTGACGGTATTGATTTCAATAGTAACGCGATCACGTTTCTCTGTGTCGGGCACGATGATCACGTAGCCATCGCCGACGCGGGCGATTCCATCGCCTTGTTCGCCGACGCCTTCGATTTCGACTGTTCGGCGGTCGCCTTCTTCGACCGGGGCTCCTGAATCGCTCGCCTGTCGATCGTGCGGTTGTTCGTCGCGCGTCGTCGATGTTGCTTCTTTTGCGGTCACTTGGGCTGTACTCTCCGCTGGTGATGGCTGTTTCAATATCGCCACGCGGTATGCCGTGTCTGGCTGGATGTCGCCCTTTTCAATCTCTTGGCTCGGTAGGGTGAGCGTGTGTGACTCATCTTCTGCTTCGACTGTGCTGCTAAAGAGACACTGTAATTTGTCGGGGATCTGCATATAGCCACATCACTGTTATGCGAATATAAGAATCTGTGTTTATACCCACTACGAGTGATGGCACTACAGCTGTGAGCGGTGACTCGACACTCGGAGTGAGAAAGCTATGGCTATCGACCTATGGTCGGCGACTCCCAACCCATTTGAAACGGCTTTCGCCGCCCTCAACGGATATATGGCTGGATTTGCAGCATTGTCATACTGTACGCCGGAATAATCGGGGTCGTTCGCAGATCATTCGCTGGCGAGAACGATCGGTGCTCGAAAAATCAGCTGTATTAGGCTGCGGGCCGTCCAGCAGTGGTGTCCTCACTGATCGCCTCTCCGAATTCATCATCTTGTGCGTTGAGCTCGGTGTAGGCCGTTGCGAGCACAGCGGTCGAGAAGACCGTCGTGATCGCACTAGCCGCCTGCGCGAACACCAAAGCAACGATATCGCCAGCGAAACTGCCACTTGCGAGATCACCAACCCCAAACGCGAGGGTAATAAGTGCCGTGAGGAGTATCACTGCCACGCCCAGAACCAAGAGGCTGAGGCGGTATCCCCGCGTCAACCCCCAACTGCTACGAAACGCGGTGATGAAGTTTTGGTCTTCGACAGCCACGTAGACCGTCCAGAATGCCAAGGCCACGAGCAGGAAGATGCCTGGAATGATCAACGCGACGAATCCGAGGGCGACGATGATCCCGAAAACGATCACACCAACGAAGAGGTTGAGTGCGGCCCACACCATGTTTCGGGTGAAGTACTCTCGGGGAAGACGTTCGGTTTCCTCGCTCACGAACACGCGAATGGCCGCGATACTCACCACGAGCAACGCGATGCCCAGCACGAGTGAAACAATGCCGCCGGCGATTGGTGGGATGAGGAGCGTTGGGTTTGCTTGGATTTCTCCAGGGGTAAACTGTTGGGAGGCTATCCATTGGTCGATTCCGATCCCTAGCAACCCGTTAAGGATCGAGATGACGAAGATGACACCTATAAGCATTAGTCCATTTCGTTCGATACTGCGGCTGTATCCCTGTTTGAGTATGCGTGTGACGTTGATCGACATAATCGCCTATCTAGTAAGTGATGTGAGATAATATAGATCTCGTCTGATTATCATTTGTTGAGAACGGGATCCGTACCCCGTTATTCAATTGTTTTTGTCATTCACGTGCGTAGGTATCCTGTTCGCGTCTTGTGGATCATTCAGGGGGGCCACCTGACTTTAGAGGCTATCAGGAGAGTATCAGCATTACCGAAAGAGGAGTTGGTTACGCTATTTCGGGTTTGGAGACGAGGAGGAGCTCGATGCCGTACTTATGGCAATCGGTGACATCCTCACCCGCCGTAAACAGCGGGGTTTCCCCGCTCCCGCAAGATGATGCACTTGATATGTCTCCTGGCCAGATCTAACCTTTCACAGATTGTCTCTGTCTAATCACAAGAATTATGTGTGGTATTCTCACACATATCTATGCGGTTGTATAGTCTGCCAGCTACTATTTAGGAATCGTCGCCTGGTATTATGAAAAGGAGAACGTCTGTCATCTCCTTTTTCTGCGTAGACATCTTCCACGCAGTTAATTTCATCAGTATGAGTGATATCCGGACTGAACTATTCTTGAGCAGTGATCAAGCATCAGGAGTTCTACCTACTGGATATAGCGCAACGCGCGACATGGCGACTCCTCTCACTGTCGGTGTATCGTCGAAGTCATGTTCCTTGCGCTCGAGTAACGGTACCGTGACATGCTCCGAACATAGACGTGGTTCAAACAGTTTCGAGAACTTGTTCTGAAAGCAGTTATGAGAAATTCGAACGCGCTCCCTGACTTCGGTTACTACAAACTATATACTTGACCCCCAGTTAGTGCCTCCTGCACACTTAGAATAACTGCAATGGCGAACTCCTTTGGAAGGATTGAGTTCCATCAGACAAACCAATCCAATTCAGAGGTGTCTGCTCACGTCATCAACACTGTTCAACACCGTGGATAAGTGCCGTTATCTGTCTGTTCGCCGGAACTTCGATATTTGTAGTCTCCGCCAAATCGATAATCACGCCGTTCAATTCGTCTATCTCTGTTCGCCTTCCCTGTTCAACATCTTGTGCCATACTCACGCGATGCTCGGCGTGTGAGTTGGCCATCGATTCGATCGTTTGTTGTATCGTCGTTACGTCAATGTTGATTCCGTGGCCGGTGGCAACGTGGGCCGCTTCCGTCAGGAGTTGTGTTACGACACCGTGCAGAGGATCGGTTGTCAGCTGCGTCACTGGGCAGTCTGTCAGTGTCAGTACGGGTGCTGTTGCCGCCACAAGAGTCCCCTTTTTCCAGATGACGGGTCGGGGATCAGTGACGACCTCGACATCAAATCCTGCCTCTGCGAGCGTCTCCTGAATGGTCGTGCGGGCACCTGCATTGCCGCCACCAAACGTGGTCAGGCCAGTTGATGTTTGGGTGACCGTTCCCGGCTCTTCTGTAATCGCTGCTTCGTAGGTGACCCCACAAAATGCCCGGTCACGTCCAACTTGATCAAGCAAATAGTCGTAATTGCGAAGCCCGTTCTGCAATGATAGCACCCACGTTTCCGATCCAATACACGCTGCATGCTCGGTCAGCGCCATCTGCGTTTGATGCGCTCGAACAAGGACGATAACCAAATCGGCAGTTCCTACGTCACTGCCAGTCGTCGTCGCGTTGATTCCAACTGTCAGCGATACGTCTCCGTTTTGCCGAATAGTAATCCCTTCGGTTGAAAGGGTACTGGAGGTCTGCTCCCGCCGATTGAGAAGCCATACGTCGTGATCGGCGGCAGCGAGATGGCCGCCGAACAGACAGCCAAGCGCACCTGCACCGATGACTGCGATCTTCATACATCCCGTTTTCCGCTATCAAGTAAATACATTCGCCCATTGTCAATTGGCACGACACGTTTCTAATTTAACTGAGCAGCTGATTCGTACGCTATTACTGAACGAAATTTGTTTTCGTCTGAGTCTACACAAGGCACTTCTACGGAATTTGGCCTGACTTCGATTGCTTTACTCATCTGCGGACACCTCCATTGGAACTGCAGTGTCCCAAAAGTGGCAGTTAATGATTCTACCGGAGTCAAATATTCAGGGCAACGGCCAACAAGAAGTGTTCAGTGGCCGGCTGGTTCATGCTGAATTGTATCCAAGAAATGGGGTTTCAACAGAGCCAAATAATTGTATCTACTGTCTCCGGCTATGGATCGTGAGATGCTCAGACAAGCACTCGGATATGCAGATTTGACCTCCTATCAGGCGGATGCTTATCTGACGCTCCTCCAGATGGGGGTCTCACCGGCCATCGAAGTCGGGCGTGAGAGCTCGGTTCCCGTCTCACAGGTCTATGACGTCCTTCGTGAACTCGAGTCGATGGGATACGTCGAAACGATCGAACGTGAGAAGCTCTATGTCCGCCCTTGTGACCCCGATGTGTCGATGTCCGATTTGGAATCGAGAGGCGAACTCCTTCACGACGCTGCCGAAGAAATACGTGAACGCTACCGAAAGCCCGAACAGGTCGACGCCCGAATCGGTGTCACAAAGCGTGTCGAGACGGCCGTTGAAAACGCTGAAATACTGATCGATGATGCCGACACGGTCATTGAAGTCGCAGGAAGCTACAAACAACTTCAGCAACTCCTCCCGACACTGCAAGCGGCACGAGATCGTGACGTCATTGTTCGTGCTGTGGTCTATGTCGATGATGGGCAGATACCTCCGCCGGGCTTCGATCCGACCGATGCACTCTCCGAACTCCGGGTTTGCTCTATTCCTGGACCGTTTCTCGTCGTCATCGATCGTCACCGGACTTGCTTTGCACCTAACACGAGGTCCGATGAGGCATACGGCGTCCTCATCAACGACCGGATGCTCCCCTTCGTCTTCCACTGGTACTATCTCACCTGTCTCTGGAACCCCTATCCGCGAGTCTACGTCGACGAGTCAGAGCAGTTCACCTACTTCACCCTCGAAGAGTTCATCCGCGATTGTTATTGGCTGTATGAGGACGGCTACGACTTGCGAATAGTCGTCGACGGAATCGACATCGCGACCGAGAGGGAGACGACGCTCGAAGGCACTGTGACCGACATCTCGTTTCTCGGTGATGAGCGCCAACGGCCGCGACTGACGCTCTCGGACCTCGGATCACACGCGAATGTCACGCTCGATACGGGCGAGGAGACCGTCGTCCTCGGTGGCTGGGGTGCCGTCTTCGAAGACGTCGAGCTACGAACGATCTCGCTGGTTGGTCTCGAGTTGGGGTCGACTCTTCCTCACGAGGGATAACTCAAAGAAAGGGCGTATGAGGGTTTTCAGTTGTCGACCGCTGTGAGCGACGTTTTCAGCGACTCACACTGCAGCGAAATCGAGCCCCCCTCGAATTGACTGGTTCCGTCAGGATGAACGACGTCGAAGGCGTCAGCCGGAACCTCGAACTCCACGGTCGTTTCCTCTCCTTTTCCGAGCGCAACCCGCTGAAAGTCGACCAGCTCTGTGACCGGCGTGACCACTGATGAATAGTCGCGACCGCCGAACAGTTGAACGACCTCCTCTCCTGCACGGTCGCCGGTGTTCGTGAGCGTCACCGACACACACACCGCGGAATTTTCGCGGAGTAATTCGTTTTCGACCGAGAGGTCACGGTACTCAAAGTCGGTATAGCTCAGGCCATGGCCGAATGCGAACAGCGGGTCGTACGATGGCAGGTGTTCGTCCGGGCCGATTGGATATGGATGCGGGAGGTAGTTGTGGCGAACCGGCAGATGCCCTTCCGAACGTGGAACCGAAATCGGGAGTTTCCCACCAGGGTTGTGTTCGCCGAAAAGCGTCTCGGCGACGGCTTTCCCGCCCTCAACGCCAGGGTAGTACGCTTGGAGAATGGCGTCGACGTGTTCGGTCGCCCACGAGATTGCGAGAGCCCGGCCGGTGACGAGTACGAGCGCCGTCGGTGTCTCCGTCTCGAGAACGGCCTCAAGCAACTCCCGCTGGGCGGCCGGCAGTGTGAGTTGTGCCCGGTTGGGGAACCGGTCGGTCGGGCCGTTCACGTCCTGCGGGCCGAACTCGTGGAGATACCAGTTCTCCCCGAGGACGACTACAGCTGCGTCGGCGTTCGCAGCGGCAGCGACTGCCGCGTCCATACCGTCCGACTCGTCGATACCCGACCCACGCTCGTAGGTCACGGTTGTCTCGGCAGAGACAACCCCTTCGATTCCCTCCCGAACGGTCGTACCGTCGAGTTCGTGTTCTTTTTTGAGGCTCCACCCGCCGACTTGGTTGACGAGGCTATCGGCGTTCGGACCGGTGACGAGTACCTCGTCAATCCCGGGGTCGAACGGCAGACAGTCATCGTCATTCTTCAGGAGCGTCATCGACTCCCGTGCCGCTTCAAGCGCAACTCCGCGGTGCGTGTCGTTATTGAGCGTGTCATCCGACTCCTCGGCGTTGACGAAGGGATCCTCGAACAGTCCTAGATCTGATTTGAGCTGAAGAACGCGCCGGACGGATGCATCGACGGCAGTCTCGTCGACTTTGTCGGATTCGACAAGCGAGACGATATGGTCGATATGGTCACCCTCGCCAAGCGAGTGGACATCGACGCCGGCGGTGAACGACTGATGGATGGCGTCCTTCTGATCCTCGGCGACTCTATGGTCTTGGTGAAGCATGTTGATTCCATTCCAGTCGGAAGCAACGTATCCCTCGAAACCGAGATCGTTGCGGAGAACCTCCGAGAGCCAATAGTTTGACCCGTGCGAGGGCACGCCGTTGATGGAGTTGTAGCTCGGCATAACTCCCTCGATGCCTTCTGCGAGAACAGCTTCGAACGGTGGAAGGAAGTCGCGGTACAGCGACGAGAGCGACTTATCCACCGGGGAAGCGTCCTCCCCGCGCGCTGGTTCGCCGTAGGCCGGGAAGTGCTTCGCCATGGCGGCGACATCAACCGGCGCGTCGTGGATGCCTCGAGCTTTCGCCGAGGCGAGTTCGCCGACGAGATACGGCGACTCGCCGAACGTCTCGAACGTTCGTCCCCAGCGGGGGTCTCGGGCGATGTCGCAGGTCGGGCCGTAAGTGAGATTCGACCCGGTGGCCGCGACTTCGGTCGCGGTGACGGTTCCGATCTGTTCGGCGAGACCACGGTCACGGGCGGCTGCAATGGCCAGGTTGTGAGGGAAGACGGTGGTGTCCTCGACGTACGCATGGCCGTGAATGGCGTCAACGGGGATGAGAATCGGAATTCCTAGCCGTGTTTCCTCGCGGGCAATCCGTTGGAGTCTGTTTGCGATCTCTATGACCTTCGTCGAGTCACGATGCGGTGATGCACCGTACCCGAACGGTGTGACGAATCCGATACCGTGCTCGCGGACCATTTCTTCGGCGTCATCGACGGTTCGGGTCTCGTCCATCGTCCCGACGTAGGTGCCGGCGAGTTGGGCGGCCTTTTCCTGGAGCGTCATCTCCTTGAGGAGGGTTTCTATATCGTCGTCTGTCTGCGTCATTTGTGTATTGTATGTCGTCATAGTAGTTGTAGTGAGTTTTGTGGTAATGGAATTTTTCTTACAATTCTGCTCCGTCGAGGGGGTCACTGTCCCAGTAGGCGTCTTCGTCGGTCGAGCGGTAGCAGGCGACTCGGTGTCGACCGGTACCGTCGTCGACGGCGGTTACCTCCGGTGTCGCCCGGCGACATTGGTCGGTCGCGTTCGGACAGCGGGTGTGGAACCGACATCCCGTTGGCGGGTTCACGGGGTCTGGAATGTCGATCTCACGAATGGGCGGTTCGGTCGGCCCCTCGTCGACGCCGAGCTCCGGAGTCGCCCACTTCAACACCTTCGTGTAGGGGTGCTGTGGATTCTGGAGAACCTCGTCGGCAGGCCCGAGTTCGACCAGCTCGCCGAGATACATCACGCCCAGACGGCCATCAGCGTGCTCGGCGATGTACCGCGCGTTCGAGAGATCGTGACTAATGAAGAGGAACGACGTGTCGAACTGTGATTGCAGTTCGAGCATTAGGTCCATCATCTCGACGCGGAGGCTCACGTCGAGTGCACTCACCGCTTCGTCGGCGAGGATGACATCCGGGTTCATGAGGAGCGCCCGCACAAGGGCGACGCGCTGTTTCTCACCACCGGAGAGCTGGTGGGGATAGCGGTGGGCGTAGTCATGTGGTGGCGACATCCCCACCCGCTCGATGAAGTGGAGGATACGAGCCTCACGGTCCTCAGAACTGAGATCGGGCTGCCAGCGTTTCAACGGAGCCGCAAGCGACGACAGAACCGTCCGATTCGGGTTCAGCGCTGCACCGGGATCCTGGTGGATAATCTGAAGCGAGCGTCGAATCTCGTCGAAGGGAATCGATGCGTTGGAATTCCACTTTTTCGCCTGCCAGATATCCTGGCCACGATACTTGATGGTGCCCGCGCTGGGCTGTTGCAGACCGACCGCGGTCTTACCGAGCGTCGTCTTTCCACTCCCCGATTCGCCGACGATGGCGACGACGTCGTTACTACTAATGTCGAGGTCGACGCCGTCGACAGCACGAACCGTCGGCCGATCAGTAAAGGGGTTCAACCCTCCCCCGTCCTTCTCGAAATGAACATCGACGTCCTCCAGCGAAAGAACCGGGTGGTCGGTGCTCATCGTTCTCCCTCCGTCGAGAGGGGTATCTCTTCGTCGACGTCAGGCCAGTGGTGACAGGCCACCTCGTGGGTCGCCGATACTGAATCCATCGGGGGCTTCACGTCCGCACACTCCTCGGTCGCCATTGGGCACCGTTCGTGGTACGGACAACCTGCTGGGACGTCGACCGGGTCGGGTGCAGCACCCGCGATAGGGCGCATCTCGGAGAGCGGTGCGTCAAGGTTCGGCGTTGAGTTGAGAAGGGCACGGGTGTAGGGATGTCGCGGGTTACGAATCATTTCGGCTGTGTCACCGATCTCCGCGAACTCGAACGCGTAGAGCACGCCGATACGGTCAGCGAGTTTCGTCACGAGCGGGAGGTCGTGGGTGATGAAGACCATCGTGAGGTCGTACTTGTCACGGAGATCCGACAGCAGGCTGATGATGGAGCGCTGCATGAGCAAGTCCAATGCCGCCGTCGGTTCGTCCATCACGAGTACTTCGGGTTCCAGGACGAGCGCGAGCGCGATGAGCGCTCGCTGTTTCATCCCTCCCGAGAGCTCGTGGGGGTACGAGTCGAGCACGCGGTCGGGGTCGAGATAGAGGTCAGCGAGAAGCTCTTCGCCGCGGTTGAGACCCTTCTCGACGTCGTAGTCGTGAGCTTCCAGCGTCTCGACAAAGTGCTCACGGAAGTCCATCGTCGGATTGAACGAACTCATCGCACCTTGGAACACCATCGAAATGTCTGCCCAGCGGAGGCTCCGTAACGGCCCTTTCTCTAGACCAAGCACGTCAACTGGCTCACCCTCTTTCTGGTGGTAGATGACGCTCCCGTCGGTGCGACCGGGATCAACGACGGCATTCAACAGCGCCGAGGCGAACATCGATTTCCCGGATCCCGATTCGCCGACGATGCCGAGTATTTCGCCCCGTCTGATGTCAATATCGACGTCGTGGAGCACGCGCGAAACGCCACGGTCCATGCCGAACGAGACCGAGAGATTTCGGCATTCGAGGATGATGTCCTCGCCAGTTAGCTCGATAGCTTCGGCCCTCGCCGTGTCCGCCACGGTCTCCGTGGTGGGTAACTCGCTCATTGGTCACCTCCGAACGACGGGGCCGGCGATGTGGGGTCGGATGAGGCGGAGTCCGGTGATCCTGTGTCGTCAGCCGTCGACGTCGTGTTCGCGTGTCGTGCGCGGACACGGGGATTGAACACGCGGTCCATCCCTTGGGCGAATAGGATGAGTGCCATCGACAGGAGGATGATAGCAATCATCGGTACGAGTAGCCAGTGAGCCGCATCCAGCGTGAGCATTCCACCGTTCGAGTAGGCGAGCTGGAGCATGACGCCCCAGTTGACGACCTCCGAGAAGGGGAGCAGTCCGAGGAAATACAGGCCGACGGAGGCGAAAATGACCCCACGCATCGCGTTGACCATGTTGATCATCACGAACGGCATAATGTTGGGGACGACCTCCTTCGCCACGATGGTCGGCGTCGACAAGCCCATTGCCTGAGCCGCTTCGACGTACGAGGTCGACCGAATCGTCAGCACCTGGGAGCGAATGGCACGGGCCATGCCAGCCCAGCCCTGCAGTGAGAGGACGACCCCAAGTATGATGGGATTTTTCGGTTCGAGCAGTGCGACGAGGATGAGCAAGAGGGGAAGCCCGGGCAAGGTCATCACGATGTCGACGACCGTCGAGAGCGCCTGGTCGAGGCGCCCACCGCTGTAACCGGCGAGTGCGCCCACGCTCGTCCCGAGAACCGTGACGAATACCCCCGCGCTCGTAATCATCGTGAGCATCCGAGGGGTCGCGTAGACGACTTGCTCGAGAATGCCGCGACCGACGTTATCGGTACCGAGCGGCCAGTGGAACGCCACCCACGGAACCGAGATGCCGAACAGCGACGTGTTCGTGAATTCGTACCAGCTCCCTCCGATGATGCCGCCCTGGAAGGGGCCGACAAGTAGCGGTGCTTGGCCGACCCGGGGCTCAACCACGACCGCTGGCCCGACGATGCCCATGAGGACGAAGCTGACGACGAGCGTTGCCCCGACACGGGCGCGCACATCGTTCCAGACGACTCGCAGGGGGGCGATGAGCCAGAGGTCGAGTAACCGGCGGCTTCGCTCGGTACGGGTGAGCGTGGAGTTCGCGACGGTGTCGAATCCACCGTAGTCATCGGGGAAGCTACTGACAGGATTCTCACGGCTCACGAAGAGTCACCTCCTGTGGAGACGCGTGGGTCAACGATTCCGTAGGTCAGGTCGGCAATGAATGTGCCGGCGACGATCGCGAGTGTGATGAGAACGAACCCACCCATCATCAGTGGGTAGTCGCGCGTCTCGACGGCAGTGACGATGTAGTAGCCCAATCCCGGATAGGTGAACACCTGCTCGAGGATGGCCGAACCTCCGATGATGCCACCGAAGGCGAGCAAGAGGCCCGTATACATCGGGAGAATGGCATTACGGGCGACGTATCGCAGTGCGATTCGGGAATCTGAAAGCCCACGAAGCCGAGCGACCCGGAGGTAGTCCTCACCCAGCACCTGGATGCTGTTCCCGCGCATCGCAAGCGCCACCCCACCGAAGCCAGTGATGACGACGGCGGCGATGAGCAGACTAGCGTGGTAGAACGCATCGGCAACGAACTGGAACGTCGCGACCGGTAGCATGGGGTCAACGATGGGGATGATGTCCGACGAGATATGACCGCTCGTCGGGAACCAGCCCAGCGTGAACCCGAACACGTAGAGGAACAACAGCGCCGTCACGTAATTCGGCGTCGAGTTGAGCAGAATGCCGATACCCGTTGCTCCCATGTCGAAGCGGCTCCCCTCCCAGTAGGCCATGAGCGACCCGAGGGCGATACCAGCAACGAACATGAGCAGGATGGCGGTCGAGAACGCGAAGACCGTCCACGGCAGTGCCTCACCTAAAACCTCCGAGACCGGTGCGTTCTGACTGATGGACTGGCCGAGGTCACCATGCAGGATACCCGTGACATACGAGAGATACTGTTCGTGAAGCGGTTTGGTGAGGTCGATGTTGATGTAATTGACAACCCGACGATTGATCTCCTGTTGGGAGAGATCTGGATTGTTACGGATGAGTTGGCCACGAAGCTGGTCGGCCGGGTTTCCCGGCATAAGTCTGACTAGCGCAAACGAGAGCGTCACCACGACGAATGCCGTGAAGAATGCCTGTCCCGTTCGCTTGATGAAGTACTCGTACATGGACGGTTACTCCGGCTTGGCGGTCAGTTTGCCCTCACGGGGCAGATAGTACTGTGGGTAGTCGACGATAGCGTCCTCGTCGTCCTGCGTGACGGTGTTCCAGTCGTCTGTCGTGACCCACGACTGATCGACCTTTTCCATCAGCGGTGCCATCGGGAGATGTTGGTTGACGGCCCACGCGAGCTCCTGGGTCTTCTGCTTTGCCTTCTCACCGGTCAAACCGGCCAGTTCCTGCAGTTCGGCTTCGAACTCGACCGTTCGCGTCTCGCCGTTCGGCTTGCCTATCGGCGGCACATCGGCGGAGCGCGGGAACTTCAGGATAGTTCGTGAGCGGGTGCCGTTGAGCAGCTTGTTGAGCGAGAAGTACGGGTAGAGTTTCCCGTCAGGCCAGCCGAGGCCGGCGACGACGTACTTTTGATTGCCGTAGATGTCGTCCCAGAAGGATTGACTCGGGTTGAGCGAGGCCTTGATTCCGAAATCATTCAGGTCTTGCACGATGGACTGACCGCCTGCCGTCCAGTCGTTCCACCCAGTTGGGATCTTGAACGGAAACTTCAGCGTCTTGCCGCTGTTATCAACCCATGTCCCGCCTCGTTTCGAAAAGCCAGCTTCTCGGAGGAGTCGGGCGGCCTTGTTGGTGTTTGGCTCATAAGCATTGAACCCCGACAGCGAGTCACCAAGCCACTTCTTGTAGCTACCGTCGAAATTGCCCGGGAGGCCACATGGAATCTCGACAGGAACGTGCATCTTCTCGCCCGCGGTCTGGGCGAGTCTCTCACGGTCAATGACGTATTGGACGGCCTGCTTGACCTTTTGCTGGCCGTAATGTTTGTGTCCGTGGTTGAACATAATGCCCATCCCCCAGTTGGCGGGCATCTGTATCTCTTGAATATGGTCTCCGTAGGATTGGGCAATGTTCTTTGGTGTGAAGATGTTGTCAAGGCCGTCGACACTGTCGGTACTCAGTGCCTGCCATTGTTTTTGATTTGATTGGAGGTAGTCCCACCGGAAGCGCTGAAAGTTTATTTTCCCTGCATCCGGATGTTTCGTGAAACGGTCTGCGACGAGTTCCTGGTTCCGTGCATAGACAAATTTGAACGGGCCAGTTCCGATCGGCTTATCAATAGTCTTTTCGGTGAGCCCGGGTGCCTCACCATCTTCCTCGTAAGCGTCAAGGAACTCCTGAAACTCCGCGGGCGGCGTGTCGAGGGCAATTGGTTTGAGCGAATAGAGGAATACCTCTTCGGCGACGGGTCGCTGAAGTCCGAGTTTGAGTGTGGTATCATCGACGACAGTGAGGTTTTCCGGTGCGACGATATTACCGAGGGCGGCGCCATCGTGGATGTCGAGTTTGAGCTTGAACGCGACGTCCTCGGCGGTGACCGCATCGCCGTTGTGCCAATGGTAGCCGTTTCGAACCGAGAGCGTCACTGAGTCGTTACCGACGTCCCAGTTCTCGATGACACCCGGCATGAAATTGCTCGTGGCCTCATTAACGTAAATGAAGTTCTCGAACAGCGCGAGCGCCGCTCGGTCTGGGTACTTCTGCCCGTACGGATTGAACTGCATGTCCTTCGGGACGTTCGTTGTCGACGTCACAAACGTTCGATCGGTCATCTCGACTTGGCCGGACTTACTACCGTCTCCTGTAGCTCCGCCAGCGGATTTCGCGGGATCCCCTCCTTTTACGGCATCCTTGTTCGACCCTGCACACCCGGCCAGACTGACGGTTCCAGCCACTCCGACCGATTGGAGGAAGCGTCGGCGTGTTTTTCGCAAGTCCCTCTGTTCATGACCAGTGTTTCGATTGGGCATGGACGGTCAATGTTCTCACTATACATATACATTTTTCATGATAATTTTGGTGTAGTGGCCCAATAAATAATTTTTCTGTCAGATACTGCTTGTCTACTGTGAACGACTACGCACGCAATACCGACCTACTACTCGTGGGCAGACTCTCCTACGCGTGAAGAGGAAGGTGTACGCTTACACTATTTATCAGGGTTCGTACATTGACCAGCCGCGCCGCGCCGCGATGACGATACCAACGAACGTGAGGATAATAAGAACGAGTGATACCTGAAGAATTGCGTACTCGCTCGTTCCGGCTCGAACGAACGGGAAAGAGACGATCAAGAGCACCAAGAGTGTCGCATTGAGTGCGAACAGGATGGAGAGAACGTTCCGACGCATACAGAATCGGTGGAAGCCACAGTAAAGAGTGTTCCGCTGATTGGTGAGTGTGCTTGCAGTGCCTACACTGCGCTTGAATGTCGCTGCGATGGTTCCTCATCGTGATTCACGGCCGTTGACGAGCATGACACAACTCGTCTTATTGGGAGTCCCGTTGTAATCTCCGAGGTTCACGACTGGCTTGTGTCACAGGGAAGTATCTCTTCAACACCTGACTGATATTGAGTGGCCTGCGTCTCTGTCTATCTGTCATTGCTTAGCGAACGGTGAATCCGATCGTCCCGTGTGAAAGTAGATTGCTCGTTTCTGCTCGGGGAGATGCGTGTCGGCTTCTACATCATATCGGGCAGTACAGCGGCAACGATACCGTGTAAAAAAGTCGAACACAGTCCCTGGGAAGAGATCCTCCCATCGGAGTCCCTGTTCAATCACGAGTTGTTGATCGTACGATTTTCCACACAGTGGGCACTCATCCGTGTCTGGTGTCGATGCGGGCATAGTGTATACTCTAGTTGGCTTCGTCAAGGATGGGTCTGACGGCGCTCATCACCTCCTCAAATTTCTCGATGGTCTCATCCGTGAGTGTACATATACGAGGAGTTGGCGACTTGCGATAGAAATATAGTTCGACGAATGGCTTCTTTTTACTCCCATTTTTATCTATAGAATAACAGTTGTTATACGATGCTCGCTTTTAATCGTCGGTGGAGTGAAGTTCTGGCGGTGTATCTGGAATTGTGTTTTGCGCATACCAATAATGGGTAGCCGCCAATATTCCGTATGCAACCAGGACACTAAGTAACGCTACAAACCAGGATAGAATGGCTACTGGATGGAACTGAAGCCAGATCCCCGTGAAAAGGAGTACACTTCCCAGTGCGAGTCCACAATAATAGCGATCCCATGGACGTATTGGCCTAGTGAACACGTTCAGGTAGTCGTCAAACACTTGTATACGGCTCGTCGGCTGTATTTCCCTGGTCTCCGGGTTGTAGTCTATGATCCCGGCATTGGCGAGTGCCGGAATGTGGGTCTGGTACAGCGAAATATAGACCCGATTTCGCTGTTCGCCGAGGAGGTCTGCCGGCGTCGTATTGTATTCCCACGCAGCAACGTGGTCAGTTATATCATCCAAGCCGACAGTGGAATTTTCCCGTCGCAGATAGTGAACTGTATATCGTCGTCGCATGTTCTTCAACATCTCGAACACTTGATCCTGTGAAAGTTCAGTTCTATTCATTGAATAGTTCATTTGTTCAGTGAATGCCTTCATGTCACTATCCTCGATGAGCAGCGATCGAGTCCAACAATACAGTGAATACCATTCTACAGGCTAGTCTCTCTTCTTCGACCTTTGTTATCTCGCTACTATGTACGGGTAGCAGCCCTGTACAGCCTCTGGCATAGGAGTATAATTACCACTTCTTGTTGAGTGAGTGTTTGAACAGTGGTTTTAGCACTGCTGTTTACTTTCATTGCTCGTACTCAATTCATTAGTGAGGGCATTCACCGACTGAAGGTACTCAGTACCGCTTCGCAAGAACTTCCTGTTCAAGATAAGAGAGCATCTACTTCCAATCGACCACACGAATTAGTATTGCTTTGGCTATCAACCAACTAGCTCTCCTGATTTTAGTGCTGTCATTCGCATTCACGTTTATAGACTCGTCCTATAAACGCGGTGGTGAAGTCACGAAGCAGTATATATCGAACGGTGATGCATCACCGAGGTACTCTGCGGGGCGTCGACTCTTCTGAAGGGAGAGCGCCTCGTCCTCGATCATCGGCGGGAAAATAGTGAATTGAGACCGCAAGCCACGCCTTTTTCCCAGTTCTAACTCTACATTTCAGTGATGGAATATGGACGTCTCGTCGAGGTGTACAACCGGCTCGATGAAACATCCTCTACAATCGAAAAGACCGAAATCGTAGCGGAGTGCTTCGAGAATGCAGACGAATTACTGCCGGAACTTTCTCAACTCGTGCGTGGTCGTCTGTTTGCTTCTTGGGAGCCCGACGATCTCGGCGTCTCATCCTCGCTGACTGCACAAGCCATTGAAAACGCGACTGGCGTCGATGAGGCGCAACTCGAATCGTGGTGGCGTGAAACGGGTGACCTCGGAGATGCGGCCGCACACGCTATCGAAAGCCGACTCCAGACCACGCTCGTTTCTAAGACACTCGAGGTCGGCCACGTCTACAATACACTTCGAGATCTCGCCGACTATGAGGGATCAGGGAGCCAACAACGACGCATCGATGATATCGCCGAACTGCTCGCGAACGCCGATCCTAACGAAGCACGATATCTCGTTCGTACCATCGTTGGTGCTATGCGGTTAGGCGTCGGTGAAGGAACGATTCGAGACGCTATTGCCATGTCATTCTTGGATGGATCAGACGAAGCAGTCCAGGCAGTCGAGCAAGCCTACGAAGTTACGAATGACTTTCGCATCGTCAGTGAAACGGCTCGTACAGAAGGACGTGCCGGACTCGATAATCTCGAAGTCCAGTTATTCCGTCCGGTAAAGGCAATGCTCGCACAGAAGGCAGAAAGCGTTGCAGACGCGCTCGAAGCGACCGACCAACCGCTCGTCGAGTACAAGTACGATGGGATGCGAGTTACAATCCACATCCGTGGCGACGAAGTACGTATATTCACCCGCCGACTCGAGGACGTCACAGCCCAGTTCCCGGATATCGTTACAGCTGTACATGAAGCGGTTGCCGCCGATAACGCCATCATCGAAGCTGAAGTGGTCGGGTACGATCCTGATACTGGCAGGCCAATTCCCTTCCAAGAATTCTCAAAGCGGATCAAGCGGAAAACCAATATCAATGCAATGGTTGCTGAGTATCCGGTGACCGTTCACGTCTTCGACCTGCTCTATCATACTGACGAATCACTTCTGAACACGCCCCTGTCAAACCGACTCGATCGCCTCGAAACGCTCATCGACCAAGGCGGGGAGACGATTCAACGAGCGACAAATCGTCGGCTACCATCTCTGGAGGAGGCATCATCGTTTTATCGTGATGCACTAGCGGCTGGTCAGGAAGGCCTCATGGTGAAGAACTTAAATGCAGCCTATCAACCGGGGTCACGCGTCGGATACATGCTGAAAGTAAAACCGATGATGGAGCCGCTGGATCTCGTCGTAGTCCAAGCAAAATGGAGCGAGGGTCGGAAGAGTGACTGGCTGGGTCGGTTGCGGCTTGCCTGTTGGGACGCCGAGCGAGAGGAATTACGTGAAGTCGGACGGATGTTCTCGGGATTGACTGATGCTGAGCTTCGTGAAATAACGGCAAAACTCGAACCGCTGATTCAGTCGGTCGATGGTCGAACAGCACACCTTCGCCCGGAAGTGGTCATCGAGGTTGAGTACGAAGAGATTCAGCAATCGACCAAATACGATTCCGGGTACGCACTCCGATTTCCCCGATTCGGAGGCTTTCGCGACGACCTCGGACCCGAAGACGCCGACCAATTCGACCGTGTAAAACGCCTCTACGAGGAACAGTGGTCAAAATGAATATGAATCGATGCCATGATAATATGTATTCTACAGACAGAGACAGAGGTACAGCTCGATGACTAACGCGAATGCGGTCAGCCTCCGCGATGGGATCCAAATTGAACTCACGACCGGTGAGACGGTTGTCATCGATGCGACGAAACCAGCCGGTGATATCGTCGTGCTGAGTCACGCCCACGGCGACCATCTCTATACACAAGCGCCGACTGATGTGATCTGTTCGAACCTAACGGCACGTCTCGCTAGTGCCCGACGAGAAGATGAGGGACTGGTTTCACGTACCACACATCCAGCAGTTACACAAGTACCGGCGGGGCACGTCCCTGGCTCACGCGCAACGATTATCGAAGACCCGAATGGAACAACCTATCTCCATACTGGTGACTTCTCCACTCGAAATCGATTTACGCTCGACGGATTTGATGCCGAAGCCGTCGCCACTACGTATGATATCGACGTACTCATCACCGAGACTACCTACGGAAAACCCGATTATGTCTTTGCTGATCAGGCGGTACTGGAACGCCGGATCGTCGATTGGCTGAATGAATCATACGATACGCCAGTCATTCTTTTCGGGTATACGCTTGGACGCGCTCAGGAACTCGAATTGCTTGTTTCTCGCTCCGATCGCGAACGACTGTTCGTAACGGACGCCATTCGAAAACTGAATGCTATTATCGAGGAGTCTCACGATGTGGCATTTGATGCCGAGCATTACGATCGTGACACAACGCTGGGTGCTGGTGACGTATTAGTTCTCCCTGCGCAAACGAACAAGCTCTCGTTCGTCGACCACATCGTCGAAAACACGGGTGCAGTGAAGGCGGGGTTCTCCGGCTGGGCTATCGAGGACGCGTTCAAGTATCGTGGGGAGTACCACGAAACGTTCGTTCTCTCCGATCACTGTGATTTTTCGGAACTCATTGCGACAGTCGACACGCTACATCCGGATCGAGTATATACGCAGCATGGATTCGCCGACGAATTTGCGACGCATCTCGAAAGTGAATTCGACATTGTGGCACGTTCACTCAAGAAGAATCAGTCGTCGCTTGATCAGTTCTGATGAATTCGGATATTTTCGCTGGATATCCAGCGCACTATTCATCTTCGGGTTCCTCGTCATAGTAGACGAACTGTTACTCTCTTCAAAACTGTCGTCATCGCCTCTCTGGTTCTTGGTATCCGCGTCCTCGTTTTCCGTGTTGACTTGCTCCACCTGTGCTGCAAAGAACGACTCCCATTCGTCTTCATCGGCCACAAGGACATTTTTCTCGTTACAGTGCTTCAGCGTGACAAGATTGTTGTTGCCCTCTGGGTTAGGCGTCTCACTCTGACTCGTTCCCCGTGCCACGAACTCCATGACACGGCGCACTGTATTTGGGTTAGTGTCGAGGTCGTGGTCGTCGATGCGTTGGTCTTGGTCGTCCAGTCATTCGCCGTGTCGTTCAACGGCTTTGCCGGGTGGATATGGACCGACCCAGATATTCTCCGCTTTCTTTTCTTCTCCACGCCATTCGATAGGGGCTTGCTTTGTAACCTGCTCCTCAAGTTCGTTGATTCGGTTCTCTTTCTCGGTAACTTCCTGCTCGAGTTCGGTAATGCGGTCAGCGAGTGACTGAACGTGCTTAGCGAGGTTGCTGACCGAGACATTCTCGATACTGGAAGCTCCAGACGTGGTAATGTCATTCATCCGCACGCACCTCCACTGTGGCCAGTGTCATCTACTGGTGTGGAAAGACGCGGCAAGCGAGCGATGGTAGTGAGCGTGCCGATACAACGGGTAGTCGTGTCACCAGCGGTGTGAGTGTATTTGAGAATAATCATGGCAGAATCGGGCTGACTGGTGCAGTGGTATGTGGCTTGCTGAATCTCGTCCTGTGCCATCGTGGTGATCGGTGGGGCCGTCAATACGAGTTGCGGGCCGCAGCGTGTCGGCGAGTTTGCCTCTTTAACCGTGAGAATGGTTCGGGGCAACTCTGTGGTCGTGATGCGACGCGATCACCCGGCGAGAGACGTTGAACGAGTGCATCGGCGTCGCGAGGATTCAACGGCTTGGGAACGATTGAGTCCTGGTCGGTACTTACTCCTGCTCATCTCGCGTCGGGTTGCTAATGCACTCGGCAGTGGCGTACATGCGCAACCTGGTGTACGTCCCAGAGGAGGGTACGTCCGTAGTGGTCTAACTTTGTCTCGGTGTGCTCATACTCGTTGTAATAGCTGTACTGCAGGTAATACAGGTCGTTCGATAGCGTGGTGACATACAGGACGTGCTCACCGGGTCCAGGCCCATAACAGGAGAGTATAGAACGTAGCACTCTGGTTGGTCGGTTTGGTGGAACCTGTGATCTATAGCTTGAAAACAGCAATGTCGTCGGGCTTCGTTCCTGGCCGGGTACTCGCTCGGCCATTTCTTCCATCACTCGATACCCGTCGTTCGTGTACGCACAGCCATAGTGCGTTGCGACCTCCCGATAGCCGAGTCGTGTGACCATCGCGTCATTTGTCTTGGTGACATTCTTGGCGTGCTCGAGGACATCGAGGTACGTGTCCTCGACGTGCTGATTTTCAGCTCGTTTTTCGCGGACGGTGACGTGTTCGGTATTCTGTTCCGAGCGTTGGACCGTCTCGAAGAGTTGCCGCCCTGCATTTGAGGCTTCCGAGCATCGAATGAGTCGTTAACACTCTCTTCGATTTCGAAATCCTATGTAAAAACGATTATACAGTCTTTCTGTCTATTATTCATGAAGCCACAATCGGCTTATTGTGTGACTCGAAGGTCTAGAGCATGCCCCGGTTTCAGACCGTCCTGTTTGATATGGATGGCGTCCTCGTTGATTCGGAATCATTTTGGCAGCAGTTCTGGCGTGACCAAGTTTTTGCACATGCAGAAAATGGTGAGCCAGGTCTGGAGGACGTGAATGGCCGCAATTTCCGTGAGAGTCTCAAAGATCTTGCAGCGACGTATGGTCTTCCGGGTGGACCCGAGCGGTATGCACGACAGTTCGAAGTGGCTGCAGAGACGGTATATGGCGAGCAAGTATCGATTACACCTGGAATACCGGACTTCTTTGAGAGACTTTGTGATCGCGGGATCAACGTTGGAATTGTATCCTCAGCACCAGCGGATTGGATTGAAAGGGTCATTAAGCGGTTTGATTTGACACCAATCGACGTGATGGTGAGTGCAGAACATATCGATCTACCAGGCAAGCCAGAACCCTTTATTTACGAGCATGCTGCTGCCGAACTCGATGTCTCACCTTCCTCGTGCCTTGTTATTGAAGACTCTGTCAACGGTGTCCGAGCAGCAGCCCAAGCAGGCAGCACTGTGATCCGATTTTGTCAGGGGGCTACTGTGCAGCCTACCGACCACACTGACTTTGTTGCCAATTCTCCAGGCGAGCTTCAGCGAACCATCCTCGAATTACTTTCTTAGCTGAACGCAGGCGCTCCCCCCGTCTCTTTGCTAAGTCACACCTGCTGTGACCGCCACCATGACCTTGCCCATCTTTTCATTCCAGTAGTTGACTGACCACCCACCATGGTCGAAGCCACCGTCACGGTCCTCGTCCGAACCTCCTGGTGCCTGCATCATTCCATCGAGTGTGAAGAATGTTCCCACGACAAGTTTCCCCTTCCCCGTTCGCGTTTGTCTCGCTCGTCATTAGCACCTAAATCGTTGAGTCTAGTAAAGACCGTTCTAGCTCATCAAGTCGATGTCTGTCCGACAAGTAGATCTTTCCTATTTGTCACGCCTGTCCTAACAGATGACGAGGACGATATCCAGATGCTGACTCGTCGGCTCGGACCATGTCGGCACGTTCTCACTCATGCCGTCCTCGAGCTAGTGGGAGTCGTCGGTTAGAACGTTGTAATAGAGGGAGATTGCAAACGCGACCCCCCTCCGTTTCGCAGAAATAGACGCACTCCACCGTACCCAACCGATTACTCCCACCATGTGTCACCGCCAAGGCGGTGTGAATCTCGTGTGGTAGCACCGATGATGAGTGTTTTCCAACACGTTCTAGCACCAATGATTTCCTCTAACCTTCTTGGAGATCGGTATCGTATGCAATTGAGACCAATGAAGCCAGTGCTAATCGGGTATGGTGAAACGAGCGTCGGAGAGTCACTCAACTGCAGATACGAAGAGCTGAACATGTGGGCGACACGCGAAGCCTTGTGTGACGTCGACCTCGAACCAGACGATATTGACGGACTTATCGCGACTGCACCCTTTCGAACGGAGCGGTTTCCACTCCCTCGGCTGATCGAATATCTTGGAATCGCTCCACTCAATTTTGCAGAACTCACCGGCGTCGGTGGTGCATCCCACGTGAGCTCGATTCACCGAGCGGCTAGTGCGATTGAAAATGGACAGGCCGAGACGATCCTCGTCGTCGCCGCAGACGCTCTCCATTCTGATATCGGACCACGAACAGTTATCGAAGAACTATCCGACAGTGTCAGCGAGTTCGAGGAACCCGCAAACATCGTCCCCTCGCTCTATGCCCATGTTGCAAACTGGCACCTCGATACGTTTGGAACGACACGGAAACAACTCGCCGAAATCGCAGCCATCGCTCACGAGCACGCGTCGCTGCAGCGGGCGGAACGTGCCCATCGACAGAAAGCGAAATCAGCAGACGAAATTCTCGACGCTCCGATGGTTGCAACTCCCTTGACTGCAGATCAGTGCGCTCTAATTTCCGATGGCGGAGCGGCATTCATCGTGACCACCGAAGAAAACGCAGCCGAGCTTGATCAAGTACCAGTCCGTCTGACTGGGTTCGGCGCACGACATACCCACGACCACATCTCTCAGATGCCATCGTTCAATGAGACGGGAGCGATAGAAGCAGGACAGCGAGCAATGGCCGAAGCAACGGTCGATCATGCTGATATCGACGTTCTTCAAATATACGATTGCTTTACGATTACCGTCCTTCGAATCCTCGAAGATCTTGGCTTCTGTGAACGCGGGAACGGTGGCGACCTCGTTGACAGTGGTGCTCTTCGATTAACTGGAAAGTGGCCACTCAACACTCACGGCGGGGCGCTCGCCCAAGCACACCCAGGAATGCCCTGTGGGATTTTTCATATTACCGAAGCCATTCGTCAGCTACAAGGACGAGCCGAAGCGACGCAAGTCGAAGACGCATCGACAGCGCTCGTCCACGGGAACGGAGGAATCTTCTCAACGCAAGCAGTGGCGATCCTCGAACGAGGTGAGTGTCATGCCGACTAACAAGCCGATTCCGACACCGACGACCGAATACGAACACCAATACTGGCAGCGCGTGGCTAACGGTGATGTCTGTATTGCCCACTGTCAGGCATGTGACCACGTCTATCATCCTCCACGCCGATACTGTCCAGATTGTTACTCCGACGAATGGGAGTTCGAGTCAATTGCAGGCACTGGAACGGTGTACGGTTATACCAGTATTCACCGTCCAACGCAACGATTCGCATCAGACGCTCCGCTCGTGTCGGCTATCATCACGTTAGACGAGGGTCCACGACTTATGGGACGTGTCGCGTGTGATTCTGAAGCAATTGCGGTTGGACGCCGGGTCCGTCTTGATACGTCGAGACTCTCCTCGGACAATGTTCGTCTCACCTTCAAACTACTACCGAAGTAGGCAACTCAGCAATCAATTTCTGCAAGGTAGATCAATGGGCCTGAATCCGCGATCGCAGTAACGTCTTTTCGAGAGTTCGTGCATGGGCTCAACTGTCCGCCGAGCGAGTTCCTACGAGTATTTTTTGCTTACGCCGGACTCTTTCAGCCGAATCCACTCGGCGAGCTCTGAGGCATCGAGGTAGGTTCGGATCGCATCACTTTCTTTCGACCAGAGTGAGTAGCGACCAGCCTCATCACGTTCACTCCACGTCTTGCTTGCAAGTTCTTGGGCTTGCGATTGGTGACAGACGAGCATTTCGTCGTCATAGCGGGCAAGACAGGATTCGTCTCCTCGGCAATCGCTCGTTGGTATTGAATACTAACAAACGACGGTCGTTATGTCGGAATGCGTTGAATGAACACAGTTGTGTTCACTAGTTGTGTTAATTTGTGAATACTAACTCCGTACGCCACATTTTGCGAATTGTCTCGGGAATTGACTCCGAGGCACTTGTCTTAATTATCTGTAGAATACCTGTGCGCAAGCAATTGGTTATCGATAGCTCGGCTTAACCAGGGAGACCGAATGGCTTGAAAATCAGTTCCAAGGTGGTTGCTGGCTGTGAAGAGCGTTCTGTATAGAGTTCTGAACAAACGGTGCACTAGACTGCTGACCATCCGTATCGGAAGAATCGGAAATGGCCCACTTCCGTTTATTATGTCGGCCAGAATAGACACGAGCATGATTCACGATGCTCGCGTCCTGCAACCCCAGTTCATCCCCGACGAAGTTGAGCATCGCAACCCGGAGGTCAACGCGCTCTCAAACACGCTCAAACCTATCATGGACGGGCAGACCGGAGAAACCTCACTCTTGCTTGGGCCATCTGGCGTGGGGAAAACCTGTATTGCCAACTACACAGTCGAACGGTTGCGCGAGAACGTCCTCGATATCAACACCCAGTACGTCAACTGCTGGCAGGATCACACCCGATTTCAAGTCCTCTATCGCATTCTGGAGGGTATCGACAAGACGGTCGACATTCATCGCCGTTCCACGCCGAAAGACGAATTGCTCGACCGCCTCCAGGGATACGACGGCCCGCAGTTCGTCGTCATCCTCGACGAAGTCGACCAACTTGAAGACAAGAGCGTTCTCTACGACCTCTATCGGACGCGCAACATCTCGATGATTCTTATCGCCAATCGCGAAGAAGAACTGTTCAGCCAGCTCGATGGGCGGTTGACCAGTCGGTTGCAGACCTGTGTGAGAATTCCGTTCGAAAAGTATCATCTCGAGGAACTCGTCGCGATCCTCGAAGCGCGTGCTCGGTGGGGACTTTCGGAACACGCTATTGGAAACGAACAACTAGCCCTGATCGCCGACGCCGCAGTGGGGGATGCACGGGTCGCTATCGGCATTCTCAGAAATGCTGCACGTCGGGCCGACCAAACAAGTACGGATCAAATCACGACCAACATTGTGCGGAAAGCAGTCCCCGATGGTCGCCACGAAGTGCGCCAGAAAACCATCGATCAACTCAACGCTCATCAACGTGCCCTCTACGAGATTTTAGACGAAGAGGGCGAACTCAACCCGGGAGAGCTCTACGAGCTGTATCAGGAGCGTGTTGACGACCCGAAGACCAATCGAACTGTCAGAAACCATCTGCAGAAAATGGAACACTATCGGTTGGTTATCGCCGAAGGCAAGAATCGCGCCCGTACCTACCGACTTCGCTAATCGTTGCTTTCGGAAGGATTGGAAACGACCCTGTCTTGCCTATGTGCTGTCCCAAAGATATAGTAACTCGTGATGATGCGCCACGCTCAACCAGAACTCCCAACTATCGATAGTGGAATCACCCTGCTCGAAACAGACGAGCGAGCGACCGGGGCGTTACAATCGCTCGTGCTCGATCAGATACTTCTCGAAGGTGGCTCGGCTATTTGGATGGACGCCAACGGCCACGGGACGACAGAACAACTTTCTCGGATTGCACCGTCAATGCGCGCTCTCGACCGCATCCGAATCGCGCGTGCGTTCACTCCGTGGCAACACCAGAGTCTCTGCCAGGATCTCGCACCTGAAATCACAGAGGAGACTGCTGTTGCCGTTCTTCCGGCGTTCGACTGGTTCTACCGGTCGGAAGACCTCCCGCGGGGCAACGGTGAGCGGATGCTCACGGCGGCTGTTGATCTCGTCAGCGAGATTGCGGAGACGTACGATATTCCTGTACTCGTGACCCAGCATACAGACGATGAATTGACCGCTCCGATCAGAGAGCGTGCAGACGACGTTATTCGCTGTAAACAGACACCGTACGGGCCACGTTTCACAGGTGACGAGTACGAGACGCTGGTGTATCCGCTCGACAACGGCATGATGCAGACAACGCTCGCGTTCTGGAAGCGCGTGCTTACGACGCGCCATCCAGCGGTTGCTGGCGCAGATTCCCCAACGGAGGTGAGTGTGCATGGGTCGTACTAATCCGACCTATCGGGACGCGCTCCGCGCCATGGAATCGCGGTGGGAAGACTATCGCCGTGCGCTTCGACATGCCGAGCAGGAGGTGTTCGACCGTCTCTTTGAGGATGCACGAGCGCACGCCGACGCAAGCGGGTTGCAGAACCACCAGTTCGTCGAGATTCCGGTGCTCGTCTCAATCTTGCTCGAACAGCAGAAGCACATCGACGACCTCGAAGACCGCCTCGACCACTTGGAGGACGACCTGAATACAGAGGGATGACACAATGGCGTACAAGTTCGACTATCTCGATGGCGAGGTACTGAGATGGTCGCTGACCGAGGTAGGGGCTGAATACACAGTAGACGTGTCGTACACGCCGACCATCTCCGTCTCCACACATGGTGGACCTTCGACTACGACCAGTCAGTGGGCTTACCTTCCCACTTGTTGATGATCGGTTCGCGGAAGTCTGTCCCGAATGCTCGCCGACTGACCGCGACGACGGGGGAAGCCTGGACGCGCTTGAACGTCGATTTCGTCAGCCTCCGGTAGGTGTCGTACACGACCGTCTCGAACGCTTGGGCATCGTACCGTTCGTAGACTGTTCGGCCATGGTTGTCCTCTCCGTACCGTTCAACATCCAGTTCTCCAGCCGTAAATCGTTCGACGAGATCGGATGGACTCCATCTTCGTTCGAGTAAATCTCCGACAATCGGTGCTACAGTCGGATAGTCGAACGGATCGACTTGACTCGAACTGAGCTCCGCCGATGGCCGAATCTCGAACGTTTCCGACGGAATCAGCTTCCTTCCGTGACGTTCGTTGACGTATTTGGCGACGGCGTAGATGTCCATTTTCGACAGGTCACCGAGAAGATTAAGACCTCCCGACATGTCTCCATACAGGGTGACGTAGCCCAGCGCCATCTCAGTCTCGTTTCCGTTCGAGATCAACATCGCGGGAGCGTCCTCTGAAGAGTCGTTCGACACGAGCATCATGAGGAGCCCTCTGACCCGCGCGTATACGTTCTCCTTCGCGGTCGCGCTCTCGACGCTCTCGACGTGCGTTTCGTACACCCGGACGATCTCGTCATATATTGACTGGATTGGCAGAACCTGATACTCGACACCGAAATTGTCCGCGAGTTCTTCGGCGAGGTCCTTCGTGGTCTGGGTGTTGACCGTTGATGGCAGATTGAACGCGATCACGTTCTCCGGTCCAAGCGCGTCGACACAGATCGCCAACCCGAGCGCCGAATCGATGCCACCCGAGACCGGTTCGATCACCTTTTCGAAGCCGGTCTTTCGGACGTAATCGCGAAGCCCCGTGACAAGGGCCTCGTACAATTCCTGCTCTCGGCATTCCCTCACGGGGCTTGAACGAGGGTGAGGGACGTCCAGTGTCGGCTTGGACCCACCGACTGTAACCGTTACTCGATCTTCTTCGAACTGTTCGCCTCTCGCCAGGAACGTTCCGTCGGCTGCGTAGGCCAGGCTGTCGCCGTCGAATATGAGGACGTTCTTCCCTACGTCTGCAACCCCGACCGTGTTCAGATAGAGTACGGGAAGTCCTGTGGCGTTGATGTGTCGCTGGATGAGTTCGTGGCGTTCCTGACGCTTCCCGGTGGCGAACGGAGACGCGTTGATGTTAACGATTACGTCGGCTCCCTCACGGGCCAGTTCGGCGATCGGCTTGCGGTCGTAGCCCTCGTCCCAGAGATCTTCGCACACCGAGACTCCGAGACTGACCGTGCGTCCACCGATCTCGACGTCGATTGGCGCGACCTCCTCGCCTGGTTCAAAATACCGCTCGTCGTCGAAATAGCGGTAGTTGGGAAGCAGAACCTTGTGTACCACTCCTTTGATGCTCCCGTCCTGCAGGACGGCGGCGGCGTTGTACTTTCCCTCGTTGTCCTCGTCGACGAAGCCGACCACGACGACCGTCTCGCCAGTTCGTTCACGGATTCGGTCGAGAGCGATTTGGTTCTCGTTAATGAGCGCATCGTCCTCGACGAGGTCCAGGATACAGTAACCGGTGATCGCCATCTCCGGAAATACGACGATGTCGGCGCCGTCAGCCGTGGCTCGTTCAAGTTCATCGAGGATCTGTTCTGTGTTTCCCTCGATGTCTGCGGTGGTCGGATTGATCTGTGCCAGCGTCGCCGTGATCTCCATAGCGTCGTTTCGTCGGGTAGAGTGTTCACTTCTTCGTTTGGTAAGGGTACTGCTGAATTCACGCCCTCGATACGGCACTGTCACTGATGACTGACGGTTCCAGGAGATTTCAGTAAAATCTGCTTTCAGGAAATTAGATCTGACTTCGACTAATTTACGGACATTCATAGTAGAAGTGTGACACGACCAATAACGAACGCCGCTGCAGAGACATACATTCCGTATTTCAGAAGTGATTGCCCACCGTTGGATCGGTATCGCTCAAATATCCAGCGTAGAGTGTTACGAGAATTGCGGGTGTCACTACAACGAGATACGCGACACCAAACGTGCCGAACACGTATGTAACGGGACTTGCGACCACAGTAACGAGCAGCACCGCTATTGCCATCGCAAGCGCTGGTTGCTCTCCGATTGTGATGGGGAGTGTATTCAGGCCTTCTTCGCGATCGCTTTCGACGTCCTTGATAATCTCTCGAGCAAACGTTGAGAGTGCTGCCAAAAGAAACAGCACGATTACTGGCGTGCTTACCCGACCAACCGCAGCAGCACCAAATAGGAACGTACTCCCGCCAAGGTACGACACGAGGAGGGTGCCAACACCGGGAAATCCTTTGAAGAACTCCGTATGCGTCACGAGTGCAATGAAATTTAGAACTGCAATGGCCGCTCCACCATCGGGAGCATAAACGCGAGTACTGTCCGGGGAGTGACTGCTCCGCGTGGAATCAGTCGCTCTGGATTGTTGACTTGGCCAATATCTCGGTTGAAGTAGTCGTTGATCGTCATTCCTGCACCCGTCGTTAGAATCGCCGTTGCGAACGCTATCCCAACTGCTTCAGTATATATAATGGTGTGTTTTCTGCCTTGTCTGTTCAGATAGGAATAAAATTTGTCTATTCGACGTAATATTTATTAATAATTGTGTATTTTATAGTTTGCAGCAATGAATCTAAAATCAGAACGTCGCACGTTTCTTAAAGGAATCGCGGCAACGACGATCGGCCTCGCAGCAACCACACTAGGAAACGCAGCCGAAGAAGAAACGTATCTCGTGATAACTGGAAGTGACAAGGTCGCTCAGAAACTCGAACAAGCGGGCTATATAGTTCAGAACGAAATTCCCGCTGCGAACCTTCTTATCGTCCGTGGGCCAGCAAATGCTACCTCTGGTATTCAAGATGTTCCCGGTGTCCATGAAGTCACACCAGACCTCGTATACGAAATAGGGACACCATCTGTCGATTCAGTAGAGCCATCAATCGACGCGAAATACACTGATCTCCAGTGGGATAAGCAGATTACAGATGCGTTTGCCGCACACAACATCGCAACTGGAAAGGGAACACGTATCGCTATCGTCGATACGGGAGTCGATCATACACACCCCGATCTTGCGGCCAACGTAAACACGAATCTGGGACGGTCGGTCATCAATGGTGAGTTCGGTTCTGATAGTAGTCCAGTCCACCCACACGGAACACACGTTGCTGGTATTACTGCGGCAACCGGTGCACAAGGTGTGGTTGGAATGGCTCCCGATGCCGAACTCGTTCCACTTCGTGTCTTCCCAAAGGAAGGGCCACTCATCGAACGCATCAGTGACTGTTTACTGGCAATTGATTATGCCGCGCAAATCGGCGCTGACGCCGTTAACATGAGTCTCGGCTGGGATCCACGCCCACCACGGGAAAATCAGACATCCCAGGGCGTCCGACGCGTTATCTGTGACCGAGTGGTTAAAAGTGCCCGCCGTCGCGGAACAACGGTCGTCGTTTCTGCCGGTAACGAAGAGACTGATCTTCAACATGGCGGCTACCGCGACATGTGGACGAGTCTCGAGAGTACGCTCGGTGTAAGTGCAACAGCTCCGAATGATGAACTCGCATTTTATTCAAACTACGGTCTCGGCGATATTGATGTCGGGGCACCGGGTGGAGGGTATGAGACTCTCGAAAAGACACTCGCGAACGATACAGAGTGGCCGAATCCAACGAACCGTATCCTGTCGACGGTACCGGACAATTCATATGACTACTATGTCGGCACTTCGATGGCGTCGCCACAGGTTGCGGGATTAGTTGGTCTCGTCTGCGAACTGTCGCCCTCCTTGAAGTCGAACCAAGTTGAGGGAGTCATCAAACAGAATGCCGAGGTAAGTAACGGCCGAAGTGATCCCGAACTCGGTGCTGGCCGAATCAACGCCTTGCATACAGTTGAATCTCTTCTGAAGTAGGACGGGATTCCACAGGCAAAGCATACTACATCTCTCAGAGTCAAACTCGAGAGTGGAAGATCGCACGCTCCGCTAAAACGAGTTTCCAGACGCATCCTTCAGAGGACATATACAGATTACAATGTCGTAATAGAGGGGGACCACGAGAGTGCCCTCCTCCGTTTCGCAGAAATAGACGCACTCCACCGTACCCAACCGATTACTCCCACCATGGTTCACCGCCAAGGCGGTGTGACTCTCGTGTGGTGGTGCCGCCAAGATGGGGGTTCGTCGAACCCCCGTGATTACGGCGCTCTAATCAGCGCCCTCCGTTTCGTTCCGCGTTGGCTTCGTGGGCGCGCATCCACCCGGCTAGGTCGGGATGCGCGAACGTGATCTCAATGTGATGTCCGCCGACGCCCATTGCGTCGTCAACACACAACGTCCGTGATTCCTTGTAGGTCACACCGCGCACGCGTTCAGCCATTTCCTCCATCACCCGATAGCCGTCGTTCGTGTACGCACAGCCATAGTGAGTCGCAACCTCCCGATGGCCCGACCGTGCAACCATCATATCGTTCGTTTTGGCAACGTTCTTCGCATGCTCGAGGACATCGAGGTGCTTGTCCTCGACTTACTGGCTTTCGGCTCGCTTCTCACGGATGTTGACGAGCTCAGGATTCTGTTCCGAGCGCTGGACCTGGTTCGAAGCTCTGTAAAATTACTCGCTCGTGACATTGATGGTGTCGTGTCTGACAGAAGACACGGGCACATGGTGTGCCCGCCGTTCCCTCTAATTAGCGGAGTGGTCTGAATGCTGCTTGAACTTCGGACATGAACAGTTCTGGCACTTCCCAGGCCGCAAAGTGCCCACCTTCGTCGAGTTCGTTGTAATAGATGAGGTCGTGATACGCCTGCTCTGTCCAACTCCGCGGGGCTGGATGAATCTCGTCAGGGAAGATGCTCACGGCAGCCGGGATGGAGACGTCGACAGCATCATAGAAGCGGCCTTCTCCTTCGTAAAGCGTATTCCAGTAGAGACGAGCCGAAGAAACTCCCGTGTTCGTCAGCCAGTAGAGCGTGATATTGTCGAGAATGTCGTCTCGTGTGATGGCACCAAACGATTGGCCGTCGAAGAGGCCTGCGATTCGTTTGTAGCTCCGGATGTCGTGGTCAAGCATCCACGCTGCCAGATCGACGGGAGAGTCCGACAATCCGTATAGCGTCTGTGGACGCGTCCCCATTTCGATTGCATAGCCTATGTCCTTCGTAAAGAACTCGTTCAGCCGCTCGTACGCCCGACGTTCATCGTCCGAGAGCTCTGATGGTGCCGGATCGCCGCGCACAAGCGCCTTTGACACGTCGGGTGGAACGGTAGACGGCATATTAGAGTGAATGCCAAGCAATTCCGGCGGTTCCTGCATAGCCATCACGTCGCAGATAGCCGCTCCCCAATCGCCGCCTTGGGCTACAAACTCCGTATATCCCAGTCGCTTCATCAGCTCGACCCAGGCATGCGCGATGCGTCCGGGATCCCAGCCGGTCTTGGTCGGCTTGTCTGAGAACCCGTAGCCCGGCATCGATGGAATCACCAAATGGAACGCGTCCGATGCGTTACCGCCATGTTCCGTGGGATCGGTAAGCGGCTCGATTACCTCCATAAACTCGAGGACCGAGCCAGGCCATCCGTGCGTGGCGATGAGCGGCAATGCCTCTTCGTGTTCTGAACGAACGTGGATGAAATGGATGTTTAGCCCGTCGATCTCGGTCATGAATTGTGGGAGGGCGTTCAGTTTCGCCTCGCATTTGCGCCAATCGTACTCTGTCTCCCAATAGCGTGCGAGTTTTTGAATCGTCTCGAGCTGGACGCCTTGCGATTCATCCGTGACCGGTTCCTCGTCGGGCCACCGCGTGGCAGCGATGCGCCGGCGGAGGTCGTCAAGTTCCTCTTCAGGAACGTCGATGTTGAAGGGTTTAACTTCTATTGCAGTTGACATTATTCTCACTCCTTAGATCGGTGGATGTGGCGGCAGAAGGGTGAGCCATGTCGGCTACAGCCGAATCTCAGCTTTCCCAACTACTGCCATATCTCCGTACCTTTCTTCGCCTGAGGGGAGGCGATGTTTGGTCTGGTTGATGCCACTGCGGACTAGAAGAATGGCTCCTGAGGATCGGCAATGTAATTGATTGGTTTGGTATGCCAGTATCTGCCTGTTAGCCATCTGCTTCCCCCTCCCTCTCGAAAGTAAATACGTCATGCAGAGCAATAGATGTAGCTGAAGAATAAATTTCAACTGGGTTATGACATGATTGGTAAGTTGGAGCGAGAAGCGATCTGCAGATACTGAAGTCCATAATCGCATTCTCTGACTGAACATCTGATTCCGTCTGTTCGCCTTCCTCGACAACCCAATCGCTAACATGGAGACCGAGAAGTTAAAAACACACCTCCTCTAGGAGGGTAGTTTAATACCTACAACAGTGTGAATAGGTACCTAATGTCTTCCGAAGAAAACTCCCTTTACACCATCAATGCTGAACACTCGCAGAGAAGCATCGACGATATCGATCTCGAAGACTTCGCCATACAACCAGTCGTAAAGTTCGTGGTCGCATTTCTTATCGGCGGCGTATTCTTTCTCCTTCCAGTTCCATATCAAGGAGAGATTACGGTACCGTTCGATATTGCTGTTAGTTTTCTCACCGAGACATTTCCAACTGCCGTTGGTGTCTATTCGCTGGCGATCATCGTTGCTGGCGGTGTCCTAACGACGTTCGCAATGCTTGGTGATGGTACGTTCGCGGGATATAATCTCTCGTACTTCGAGACATCGAATGTCTTTTGGGGACTTCGACTAGCTGGCCTCGTTCTGGCACCAATTATGTTCTTCAAACTTGGCCCAGAGATACTCCATACACCTGGCACCGGTGGGTTGATGTGGGGATCACTAGTGTATAGCGTGGGAGTGATCATTCCTCTTGGTGCTGTTTTCATTACTATTTTCGTTGCACTCGGCGGTCTCGAGTTCGTCGGAACGCTCGCACGACCAATAATGAAGCCACTGTTCAAAGTACCTGGTCGGGCAGCACTCGACAGCCTGGCCTCGTGGGTTGGCTCCTATAGCGTTGGCCTCTACGTCACTCGGAATGTCTTCGAAAATGGTGGCTATCATAAGCGCGATGTCTTTACGATCGCCACTTGTTTCTCAACCGTCTCGATTGGATTCGTCGGTATTGTCGCTGCGACACTCGAACTCCTCCATTTGTTCCCACTCATCTTTAGTGCATACTTCCTGTGTGTCATCATCACTGCTATCATTCTCGTTCGCCTTCCCCCCATTGCAACAACGCCAGATGAATATATCGCAGAACCGGATCCTGAACTCCCATTTACGGGATCGATCAGCGACTACCTTCGACTCGCAATTAATGAAGCAACTACAAAAGCGAGAGATGGTGATTCGTTCGCACACGCCGCAAAACGTGGGTTTATTGACGGTGTAAAACTCACGGCACTCATCCTCGGAACCATCCTCGCCGTTGGATTGGCCGCGACACTGCTCTCTGCAAACACTCCCGTTTTCGATATTCTCGGCAAACCACTCGTCCCAATCATTGCAGCGCTAGGAATTCCCAACGCAGAGGCTGTTGCGCCCGCTACCATCGTCGGTATCACTGAAATGTACGTTCCGGTACTCCTCGTAACTGAAACAGCGACGAAAGCAAAGTTCTTCGTCGCTGTGCTCGCTGTTTCACAGTTGATTTTCTTCTCGAGCGTTGGTCCAATGATTCTGGACATGTTCAGTGACGTTCCGATTCAACTTCGAGATCTTGTCACTTTGTTCGTCATGCGAACGATGATTCTTGTTCCGCTCATTGCTGGTATGACGCATCTGTTCGCCGCATTTGGGATGCTCTAATATACGACGTTAATCGCTTTCACGGTTCTATTTGGAGGCGAGTTTGGGATCTCTGTCTGTGGTCGTAGTTATTATCGTCGCGGCTATCACTCGCTGCTCGATATTTCCCCTCTGGAATTGCTGACAGTGATTCCACTGTCGGACTCTACTGGCGTACAGGACGTGTTCAAAATCTACGCTTCAACCAAAATAGGATCCGTTCGAAACTCTATGCGAACTTAGACTTCTATGACATCTAAGACAGATATGACGGTACTTCAAATCGACGAATGTACTTTTTGCGTAGGAGAGAACTCAACCGAAGTCGTTTTCCTGCGGATTAGACTTCCTGTTGGAACACTAGCCAAAAAGCGTACCTCAGTATGCTGGGAATCAAGAAGCTAGTAGAACATTGGGGAAGTGATTCAGATGGCTGGACGAATCAAACGCATTGCACGGGGGATTGACAGCATAACAAAAGCGGTTTGGGATGATTCCGGGACATTCGTGAAACTCATTATTTTGGTGATTCTGATAGTGACGGCTGCTGCAATCCCTGTCATCCCGATTGCAATCATTGCCCGGTACATCGCGAACCGGTAACCAGTTGCAGTCCGTTTGCGGTTTTATCCGAGCATCTGTAGAAGTCGATCTATATCACCACGGATTTCTGAGACACAGGCTTCAGTGAATAATTCCAATACTTCACTTCCCGCTTCATTTTATCTGTTGTCATAGAATTCACGAGCTTTCTCCTCTCTGTCGACAGCCTGATGGCGGAAAGAGCAGAAACATAGGCAGTGCCGTTGGTAATTGTCGGACTATCACAGAACCATGTTTCATCTTGCATCCAGTTCCGTGTGACATAGGGGCCAGTGGGGCCATCATCGGGAATCGCGCCTGTTCGTCCGCTATCCCCCCGACCACCGCTTCAGTGAACGGCACCATCTTATCGCTACTTGCAGATACGGTAGGCAAGAAACGCTTTGCACCCACTGTGAGTAGGGTCGCTCCTCCAGTAGCTCGTAGGAATGCACGTCAATTCATTACAACTATGAATATGTTCATAGATCTGTGAAATAACCTTTCCGGCAGACGTGATTCTGTTCAAGTTTGTACATGTACGATGCGCCTCGAGATAGGCTGTGTGGCTTACGTCATCATTGTCGGGTAGTTGTAGTTCATCTCCATCACACTGCGTAAACTCTTCATACCATTGTGTTCTGTCGCCCGCATAGCGAGAATTTTCCAATCATCAGTAAACGAATTCATTCAGAATCGAAGGCCCAGTGGTGTTACTCTGGTCTAGCCAAAAACATATATAGAACAGCATTGCACTAGTGCGAATGGTTAGCAAAGCCGTCTATCTTGGAGCGTCACTCACAGCAGCGAGTAGTGCGCTCGCAGGGAGTGTCGGTGGCAGTGGTGCGCTCGCTCCGTGGGGGATTCTCGGTGGACTCATCGCAGGATGGACCGCAGAGACGGTCTCTGATGGGTTGTTCGATGGGGCACTTGCCGGGGTCTTCGGTGCCATCGCAACCGTGATACTAATGGGAATGTTCAGCGCGGTGAGTACCATTCTTACTGCCGCTCACGTCGGTCTTGCTGTCTTCGTTGGCACGTATACGTCCGCCACCATCGCCGTGATGATCATTCCTACTTTTGTGGTCGAAGGAATCATCGTTGGCCCACTCACCCAGTACGCAAAAACAACGCTCGAATGACTGCTCCAACGGTAGTGGAAAGCTACCCCGTTTCGAAAGATGCTCTTCTCCACCACTGAGGAGCGAAGAATACTGTTCAAGACTAACCACCTTGTAGCCCACCGTTGGTCAGCGGTCACCCATATTGAAAAATTCTCCAGTGCTCTCCTTACAGACGGTCGTATTCGGTCAAGCGCTGGAAGAGAATTCAAACTTCGGAGCAAAAATATAGTCGGGATAAATACCGGGCGGTAACACTCGTAGGAAACCACAGCAGTTGTACTCTCCATGGATTAGCGGAGAACCGGATCTAATCACGGGCGCAAACGACACATTTGTGATCATTAAAATTAAACAAGAACATATGGTTCCTGATATTTCGGTCACACGCCGAACCCTCCTCGCCGGAAGCGGAGTCGCCCTCGGTGGGAGTCTTGTGAGTACTGGACTCCTTGCTCCAGCGTGGCTTCCGGATTCGGTGACGGATATCGCCCTTGAATTGTACCCTGAACCTCCCGGTCATCTCTGGCGACCCGAAATTTCTGCGGAACACGCTGACGAGGCCGTCGAACTGCTCGAAGAAACGGTTGCGCAAGCGAAGACGCTTCAGGAACGTATCGATGTGAACACTCTCCCCGAGGATCTCGCGTTCCACCTCGACAACAGCGACCCCTCCGGCGGTTGGTTGGAGTCCGCAAGGGACGAATCGAATCCCAGAGAACGACTCTTCGCGGCAACGTACGGAATGCAATTCGCTGGCGAAGTTATTGGCTATGCAAAAGTCGTGCTCGACGAAGTGGAACCGGAAGCACTCGTCGACCGTGGCATGCAACTTCGGAAAGAAACTGATGCTGTTCTCGACTCCTTCGCAGACTACGCCGTCTCCAACCCGGCTCGAGATTTCGCGTATCTTTACGCTACCGAACGTCAACTTTCGTTCGCTCGGCTGAATTCACATCGCTCCGGAATACATGCAGGCGGTGTCGCTAGTGCCAACGATTATTCAGACCGCGACGTGGCAAGCACGTGGGGGTCACACATCCAAGCGAAACAGTACCTTCGGAATGCTCGCTACTACCGTGACCTGTATCGCGAAGGGCTCTCCAGCGACGCTAGTTCCTCCATGGCCGTCTTGAACGATGCAGTGACGACGCTCACGAATGCAATCAACGAGTTCCCACGGCGCGATGAGATGCGAACGAAAATCGAAGACGAACTGGAACTCACCCACGAGACACCGTACGGGGCGGCTCGGTGGGAGCTGTTTGCACTCTGTTATGACAACGATTTCCGTTTCGGATTCGACGCAGATGGCTATCGCACTGGGCATACCGTCGTGCGTCTGGTCGAAGTTGCACGAGCATTACTCGCCCGAAAAGCGCATGCGTTCACGCTGTCGGAACTCGACGTGTCGCCCGACGACTCCGAGTACGACTCTGGGCACGCATTCCGCGAGAAACGCCGTGCCGTCAGGACGTTTCGCTCAGTTCGGAACAAATACGATTCACCGTTTGCAGGAGTCCTCGCGCAAACGGCATCGGACCGAATCCGAGCAGGTGATATCGGCGTTGGAGACTACGAAGACGACATACCGGGCTGGCGAGAGCGGGTAGAGGCAACGACGTACTACCTCGTCGGCACTGGACAGATGCGCGAACTTGGCGACGTTCTTGGCATCGTACTTGATGGGTGGCACACGGCATCATTGGACTGACTATTTGAATTGACCGAAACGTTGCGGAGATTGCTGGTCGCTTCGTGCTTTCACCAATCACTCGTCATCTATCGAAACGCAATCGAGCAGAATTCTCATCCGAGCCTTCGAGTTTGGTAGTGGTTTTCCAACGGTGTCGACGTGCTACTCTTTGTGTCGGCCGAAGCTGAATCATCGACGTCAACCGCGACGGGTTGGCGAACGAGATTACCCCATTCTGTCCACGACCCAGCGTAGTTCGTGACATCCCAGCCAAGCAATTCGTGAAGTGCAAACCACGTAAGTGTGCAAATCCGAGTCAACGAGGGGTTTAATCAGGATAGACACCTGTAGAGTACTATGAGCAAGCAGACACTGTGCGTCTACTGTCGATTGTGAATGTGGTATTCCATTGATGGCATATCATACACGTGAGAAGTTAAAACCGCGTGGGGCGCAACATACAGTTCATATACGCTCGACGCATATCATGACCGATCACAACCATCGCGATAGTTCCGAGCAACAAGACGATCACGCCAATCAAACGACGCATCACGTCACTTTCGATCCCAAAATAGACTCAGTGAGTGGAACCCTTATCAGCACTGTCGCCACACTGAACGACGTCGAGCCGACCGAATTAGCGATTCTCTCAAACTCCGTGGACCCAGAAGCTCTCGATGCTCTATTTGAATCCCGTCATGGCGAGACGCCCCGAAATACCAACAGACGGGTTCGATTTCAATACGAAGACTATACTGTTCGTGTCCAGGATGGCGGTGCTATCACCCTCTCTCATCCCACCGACTTCAGCACTAATTGACATAGATTAGGGGAAGTATTTGAGATGAACTGGACCACTTATCTGCCATAGCAAGGTGAACAAGAGACGGATTCGTCAGAACATTCAATCGTTTCCATTTCAGTGAGGGCCCCGGTGACGAGCAGCAAGAAGGCTAGTTTGGAGAGCAGCTTACTTCCACGTGCAGGTGAACGATAAAGTGAAATATATCGCAACATATCTGATACTCGTCAGAAGGGGGCGCGACCGATACAGAGGATGCATCCAGCAGATTGTCAGGGAAAATCGACCGCTGCAATATAAACTATCGAACGATTTCTGCGCTCAGATGTCGCCGTTGATGATGTCTGCGACGCGCTGACGGTCGAACAGCTGGTACTCCTCAGGGACCTCGGGGTACGCTTGCGGGTCGAACTCCCCGAACTGCTCCGGATAGAGTAGCTGGCCCGTGAGTTCCGTCTGGAAGAGGTTCGCAATCGGCCCCTGTTCGGGGTACGGTCCCGGGTATACGTTCCCTTGCTGGACGGCGGTCAGTTGACTCCCAACCGGATCTTCTTCCATCGGTGCGACGAACTGTTCATCGAACGCCTCGGGATCGAAGTGGTTGGCATCAGTGTTGATGATCTCCCACTGGACGACGATTACCCCCGGATCGACTTCGAGGAGTTTCTCGTAGTCGATAGTGCCTCCGTATACCCCGTCGTCGAGTTTAGCGAATTCATCTTCGACGCCGAGATCCTGATACGTCTTCATCTCGTAGCCGGAATCGGAGATATTAAGGGGGTAGAACTTTCCCTTCGCAGGCTCCGACCCGCCGTTGATGAGACCAACTGTGGCCGGTTCGACGCCGTTCAGTCGGTCATCGAGTTCCGCTTGCATCTCGGCGTGTACGTCCAGAAATCCCTCGACGCGTTCTTCCTCTTCGAATACCTCGCCGAGCTTCTCGAAGGCCTCCAACATCGACGGGACCCTCTCCGGGTAGTCGAGTTCTTTCTGCCACTCGTTCGTGACCCGCCGGTTGTAGCAGCAAAAGAAGGGGCCGACGTTCGACTCGATCTCCTCAATGTCAGATTCGTTCCAGTTGCTGTCCCACTGCATCACTAAGTTCGGATCGAGGAGGTGTAAGTCCGCATCACGCTCATAGAACATCTCTTTCGAGTAACCGCCGTCCTGCCACAACCACGGCCAATCGGTGTCAACCTCGATACCGAGGGCGTCATAATATATCTGGGTGCGAGCACCCGGCGTTCGGCACCCGTCCGCTTGGCCGAGCGCAATCGCCATATCCGCCCACGCATCGTTCGACGTTGACGTCCACGTCTCGGGGACTTCTTCGAATTCGACTTCTCCGACGGGGAACATCTCGACCGTGTTGCTCCCATCTTCTGTCGAGGTATCCGCCTCTTCAATCGTCGTTTCGTCGGTCGAGGTGTCGGTCTCAGGACTGTCACCCGTGCAACCGGCGAGCAGGCCGCCACCGATGACTGTCCCGCCGTACTTCATGTAGTCTCTGCGCGTCGGTGTCTCGTGGCCGCTGGAATCGTCCGACATACGTTTTAGGCTCGCCTAAATAGTTAAAAGCATTCCGAAATTTAGGCCTACCAAAATCTATCAGCGAGGCGAACCGCATCACGGACGCATCGGCAGGCCACTCTCAGGCGATTCTAATCTGTGGAAAGAACGTTTCGTTTAACAAGGCGGAACGCGATGGCTCACCTCGGGATGGAGCGATTGTGACACCGCCACGACTCACCGTGAGAGGAGCGTATTAGTGCAGATGATGCTCACGGCGTTTCGGGAGTCGAGATTCTCTGCCGGCGACGGCTGACCGGTATTCCTCGTGCTGAGAATCCCTACCATTTAAGATGAACTCGATTTCATACAGTCAACTCGTAAAAGAGGGGTCACCGAAATCACTATATGAGCAAATCCTCATATGAGAATGTATTCAGATGAAGAACGAGCCTCCGACGGAACCGGCGACCGATCCTCAACAGTCAGTCGAGTGTGGCTGCTGTAGTACGGGACAACTACTTTCAGAAGACGACATACGAAAAGACGTTACGCTTCTCTCGGCGACAGCAAATTACACCCGATACGAAGCTCTTCGACGTATCGCCGCAAGTACTAACGGAGTCTGTGTTTGCGAACTCGCACCGACGCTCGGCGTCAGCCAGAGCGCCGTCAGCCATGCGCTTTCTCGCCTGCATACGGACGGACTCGTTACTCGGCGGAAAGACGGACGATGGCGATACTACGAAGCGACAGCGCAAGCCGAAACACTGCTGAGCGCACTCGATACGATTCGACAGATGGACCATGAGTAACACAAGCAACTCCAAAAACGATGATGCTGAGACGATAGACGCAGAAACACGACGACGAGCGGTTCGAGAGCGATACGCGAGCATCGCAACCGACGACACCGGTTGTTGTGACGATTCGCTCGCGTGCTGTGACGACACCGCACTCGACGACCGGGCAGAACAGCTCGGCTACACGGCCGACGAGAGGGATTCCGTTTCCTCCGGTGCCAACCTCGGACTCGGATGTGGGAATCCGAACGCAATTGCATCGCTCGACACCGAAGAAACGGTGCTCGACCTCGGTTCCGGCGGCGGATTCGATTGCTTCCTCGCCGCCGACGAAGTCGGACCGGACGGGCGCGTTATCGGTGTCGATATGACTCCAGAAATGGTCGAACGGGCACGAACCAACGTCGAGAAAAACGACGTGGACAACGTCGAGTTCCGACTGGGTGAAATCGAGCACCTCCCGGTCGCGGATGACAGCGCCGATGTCGTTATCTCGAACTGCGTTATCAATCTCTCGCCGGATAAGCCGCAGGTTTTTCAGGAAGCGTATCGCGTTCTGCGTCCAGATGGCCGCCTCGCGATTTCCGACATCGTGATGACCGCCCCACTCCCTGCCGACGCTCGAAACGACCTCGACTCACTCACAGGATGTGTCGCTGGAGCCACGACGATCGAATCGCTTCGAACGATGCTCGACGATGCGGGATTCGAGGATATCCATATCGAGCCAAAGGAAGAAAGCGACCAGTTCATTCGAGAATGGGACGACAGTCACGATGTGAGCGAGTACGTCGTTTCCGCAACCATCGAAGGGCACAAGCCGGCGCGGTGAAAAATCGGTACTACAGCAGCAAAGCATGGGCGCAGACGAACATATACAATTGGTTCCGGCAACCGAACAGCATCTCGACTACATCCGTACCCTACTCTCCGAGTACGGTCTACCGACGCAGGACATCGCCGAACAAAAAGACAGCCTGTACATTTTCACCGCCGATTCCGCCCGAGTCGGTGTCGGCGGACTCGAACGATACGGCGATGCTGCTTTGCTCCGCTCGATTGCGGTCGAACCCGCAAAGCGAGGAAATGGATTCGGGCGAACGCTGTGTCAACAACTGTTCGCCCGAGCGACTGCGGACGATGTGACACGAGTTTATCTACTCACGACGACTGCCGAGGCGTTTTTCGAAGACCTCGGCTTCCACGAAATCCAACGAGACGATGTCCCACCACAAATTCGACAAACCGGAGAGTTTCAGGAGTTCTGCCCCTCGACGGCGACGTGTATGACAAAACAGCTGGAGTAACGTCAATCCGTCACCCTACCGTCGAACTAATTCACGGAACGGATAGCGCGCCTTCGAGACGCGACTATGAGCCTATCGACTTCGCTGAAATCCGACGAACAGAACTCACTGGTGTCGAATACTATTTTTAGCGCTTTTGCCCGTAGCAACCTCGACTGCCGGTGAACAAACGCTTTTGCCCCCCTCCACAAATGATACCATATGTCGAGGCAAGAGTATGAGTCCCTAAAGCAGGGACTGTTCGAAACCATCGAGGCCGAGCGCGACCGGTTGAAGACGGTCGCCCGAGACATCTGGGAAAATCCAGAGGTCGCGCTACAGGAATCCGCGTCGAGTGAGCGGCTTCAGTCAATTTTACGAGAGGAAGGGTTCGAGGTAACAACCGGGGTTGGTGGTATCGAAACTGCCTTTATTGCTCGGTACGGGCAAGAGAACCCAGTTGTGGGGACGATGGGCGAATTTGACGCCCTTCCGGGGATGAGCCAACAGGCGAAAGCCGAGCGCGAACCAGTCGAGGCCGGGGCTCCCGGCCACGGTTGCGGGCACAACCTTTTCGGCGTCGGCAGTCTCGGCGCAGCCATCGCAGTCAAGGACGCTATCGAGCGGAATGAACTGTCTGGGTCAGTCGTCTTTTTCGGTACACCAGCCGAAGAGGCCGGTGGCGGCAAGGTGTATATGGTTCGCGACGGTGCCTTCGACGACGTGGACGCGGTCGTCTCCTGGCATCCGGGATGGTATAATGCACCCGGAAAAGGGTCGTGTCTCGCAGTCGATGCGTTCGATTTCACCTTCCACGGAGAAACGTCCCACGCCGCGGCCTCGCCCGAATCCGGTCGGTCAGCGCTCGATGCGGTGCAACTTTTGAACACCGGTGTCGAGTACATGCGTGAACACGTGTCCGACGCCGCGCGCATCCACTACGTCATCCAGAACGGTGGCTCGGCGGCGAACGTCGTCCCCGGCGAAGCGAGCGTAGAGTATCTCGTGCGCGCTCCCGAGCGCGAGGAGGTCGAGCGAATCTCCGAATGGGTTCGTGACATCGCCGACGCCGCCGCTCAGATGACTCGAACTGACCTCAACGCGACGAAGACTTCCGGAATGTACGGCGTCTTGCCGAATCATACCATCGCCGACGCAATCCGCGAGAACATGGAACACGCCGATTTTCCGCTTGACGACGAACAGGCCGAATTCGCGGCCGAACTCCGCGAAACGCTCGGTGACGGAGAGGGTGCCATCCAACAGATTCCCGAACCAAACCGTGATATTGCCCGCGAGGAAGCAATATTCTCACAACCCATCGACGCACTCGATGAGGGGCAAACCGGCTCCTATTCTACGGACTCGGGCGACGTCTCGTGGAACGTCCCGCTCGGTCGGTTCAGGGCCGCAACGTGGCCCGTCGGGACTCCTGCTCACTCGTGGCAAGCTGTGGCGGCCGGGGAGAGTCTGGGAACCGCAGGAATGGAGTTCGCCTCGAAGACGATTGCGGCGACACTCGCGGATTTGCTCGAAGACGCAGAACTCCGGCAGCAGGCCCGGATGGAGTTCGAGGAGCGATTAGCCGGGCACGAATACGAGAGTCCGCTTCCTGAGGGGGCAGACCCCTATGAACTCGTAAAGCGCTAAGTATCGCTAAATCGCTACGTATACCTACTCGACTCGCATCTCCCGCACTGCACAATAGAACCGCTCTTTCGCTACTTGTACGGCATTGATGCCGTCGCTTGCTACTCCCCATTTCCAGACTTCACGCGCGTGTACCACCACGCCCAGAGGATGAGCACAACTTGGAACGGGAGACGCACCCATAGCGCAACCCGAGCGATGCCGCTGGCCCAGTCAGGCACTCCGTCCGGTAGTATCTCGTTTCTCGCCATGTGAACGTTCGCCGGAAAGACGGCGACCAAAAGTGCGATGAGTCCCCACGCGGACTGACGGCGTGTTCGCTGGAACAGCACACCGATTCCGAGGACGATCTCGGCAAGACCGGAGAGATAGACGAGGAAAACCGGTCGAGGAAACTGTGGCGGAATGATGCGCGTGTAAACCTTCGGAGCAACGAAATGGAGCACCCCAGCGACGACGTAGACGAGGCTCATCACGTAGAGAAGTGGACGCTTGAGCCGACCGAGGGTATTGTCAGTGGTATCACTCATACCATGTGTAGGGAATCGTGGATAAAAACAGTACCTCATCCGCAGACGAAACATCTGCCCCCAGTGAGACGTTGGATCACGATTTTACTAACCGAGCTTCACCCTCTCGGCCAGCGATTCGTTCGACTCAGCGAACCTCTTTATCAGGATTCTTTCGTGTCGTCTTCGCTGACTGTGATAACCGGAACGGGGGCAGACCTGACCGTCTTTTCCGCAACACTGCCAAACAGAATTCGATCCGTTCCACGCCGACCCGTGGTTCCCATCACGACAGCGTCGATGTCGTTCGATTCGATATAGTTGAGTATCTCCTCGAACGGCGACCCGTGGGAAACGTGGGAAACGGTGTTTGTGACCCCATGTGACTTCGCCTCGGAGAGAAGATCGTCAACGGCGTTGTTCGCGACCTGTTCGCCGCTCACCTCGGAGGCCGTATTGCGAACGTCGAATCCGAGCGAAGTCTCGTCCACTACTGAAAGCGCGTGAACGGTTGCATCGAGAACCGCCGCGAATGAGAGGCCGTGCCGAACGGCGTGAGTCGCACTGCGACTCCCGTCTGTAGGAATCAGAATATCTTCGTACGGGAAGTCGAGTCGTTCGTCAGGCTGTATCCGTGCCGTTAGTACCGGCACTGAAGAAAGGCGGACGACTTTTTCGGTCACACTCCCGATGAGGTAGCGAGAAACACCCGTGCGGCCGTGTGTCGGCATGACAATCAAGTCATGACCGTATCGTTCGGCATAGTTGGCAATCGATGGTGCTGGATTGCCTTGGATAACGTCGGTTTTGTACCTGATGCCACTGTTTTTGAGAGCCTCCGCTGCCTCTTCAACGATGTTTTCGCCTTGGTCTTCCAGTGCATCAACTACCTGCCCTTCGATTGTGACAACGCTGTCGCGAGTCGTGTCCGCCACGAAGAGGACGTGCATAGTCGCATCGGCCCATCGTGCAATCGCACTGCCGTGATGGAGCACGTCTATAGCACCGTCGCTTCCGTCGAATGGGAGAAGGATGTCCTCGTACATGTTTCTTCGAGAACTAAGGGACGGAAGCGCTAATGCGTTTGTATATGTGACTTCTAAGTCATATTCTGCGCCTCGTTTGGGTTCCACCGATGGTTCTTGCAACGGTATGTCCCCCGGTTGGGCCATTCGGAGAGAATCAATCGAGAGCATTCACCCGGTATATCATTACGTTCCGGTTTTCGAACGCGAGTGAGTAGTTCGGCGATTTCACCAACGACCGACGCATCCGCGATGGTTGGACGTGGTCGTCCCGCCGTATCGTGTAGTGACCTTTCGGAACGTACACGTAATCCGGCCGTAGCTGTGCGTTCTGAAGTGACTGTGTAAGACAATCCGCAGTCGTGCAAGCCGACGTCGAGTCGTACAACTCCTTTTGTCGCTCGAACTGGGTACTGCCTTTCCACTCGACACCCCACGGACTCGCAAGGCTTGTCCGGTGAGTCACGAACGGAAATAGTTCCGCGGCGTCGCCGAGCACGACGAACTGTGACGACGGGGCAGTATGGCGCTTTACCCACCCCATGGCGTGTTCGTCGTGTTTATCCATGTACGGCGCAGGAAGGACTGTTTCCATTCGATTTTCGGCTTCAGCGTCACTGTCGCCCGTCGTCAGGACGCCGAAGCCGAGGGTCGAACCGACGACCAGTACGAACAGGAAAAGGGGGATGTATCGTCCCCGGTTGTCGGTTCCTACCTGCTCCCTGACGACCGGAAGACAGACTTTGCAAACGAACACTGCCGCCGCCATTGCCCCTGCGACGTACAGCAGTCGATTTTGGGTGAGGAGATATCCAGTCAGAACCATCCATGCAGGAACGAACAATCGCCGCCGTCGAACCAGAAACAGGACGCCAGCGACCGAGAGGAGGTAGAACGGCCATTGGGTGCTCGACAGTAACGGCCCAACGAACGAATCGAAGAGACGAGCGAATCCACCGCCGAGGCCGTCGTGTGTTCCGGCCGCCGCGGTGAATATGGATAGTCCATGCGTCGATACGACGTGCCACCACCACGGGGACGCCAGTGCGATACCACCTATCGCAACCGATGCACCGAGTCCTAACCCCGTCCACGACCGGTCAAAGAAGCCGACCATGAGGAGGTAGCTCAGGCCGAAGAGCGTCGTATAGACGGGATGGGTGAGCACGGTGAGGGCAAACAGCGCGATTGAGGGGATGAGCCATCGCCGATTCTTTCCTTTGAACGTTCGTATTCCGGTGTACAGGCCAGTGAGAACGAGTAGAAACGCCGCTGCGCGAACGATGCCGCCTGCTGCGAGATGCCACTTGAGAACGACCGGCGTTACGGCGAGCATCACCGTGGCGACACCCGCCTGCGACGGCGATTCGAGAATCTCTTTCGTGAGGTAGTAGTACGGAATCAGATACACGACGGTGAGGAGCCCCGGTAAATATCGCGTGAGTGAAATCGGGTCGATACCGAACGTATCTCGAAGCATAGCAATCACGTAAAACAGCAACGGCGGATATGCGAACGGTACTCCCTCTGCGGTGTAATGTGGAATCGTTTCGGGTAGTCGATAGCCATGTGCGCTAATCTGCTCCGCGATTGCGAGGTACAATCCCGCTCCGTGCGCTGGAAACGGGTATAGCGCGAGATACGCCAAATACACGGCAATGCCGACGGTTACGGCAATCGAAAGCCAAAACGCGTCGCTCTCCATCCCGTCGGCGCTGAAGAACACACGCATTCGGGCCTTGAGAGACATTCGTGTGGTTGATTGCAACGACTGGTATTGTGTCTACTGATGTCCTAATCGTGCCGATATTGGCCTCCGACCGAACCTGTATCTGGTTCTCCCGAAAACGTCGAAAAAATGAGTACCGTTACTACTGCTCAGATACTACGCTGAGATATGCCGAAAGAGCCGATATTCGAACTGTACCAAGATGCCGCCGATGAGTGGCGGTGGCGACTCGTCGCTTCGAACGGAAACATCATCGCGGACAGCGGGGAAGGATACGCATCGAAGCAGGGTGCACAACGTGGGATACGGAGCGTGAAAACCAGCGCACCGGACGCACAAATCGTCGTCTCGAACTGAACGAGCATAGTGGATTTAGGGAGAGCGGAATTTCGATAGCTCCCATGGTGGATACCATCCTGATGGTCGCGTTGTGCTGTTAAATGGTCAAGGTGAGGCTCTCAGACGCTACATCCGCCGGATTCGAGCTACCCCCGGTCAACAGTGAATATGGTCGATTCAGGCTCTCTCGCGGCCGATATAATCGCTCTATCCGTTATCTTGTGTTTTTTCAGTGTCTACCGCATTGGTTTGATATACATGAATAGAGGTATATTCAAAGACAAGAACGAGAGTACGGGAACTTTGCCGAGCATTTGGCCAATCTCATTAACCGGTGAGAATCATGTATAAACGCCTCCAACATCCGCTCGTCGCGGTCGCTGGTGCATTACTCCTGACGCTTCCGTTCATCGCGCTGTTCGTCACGCACGATTTTCATCTTAACCCGAAAACGAATATCATCCCGCTAACCGCCGTTTTCGTCGGCGGACTCGCAATCCTCGGCGCCGCCTTTCTGCTCGCGTGGGGTGCAGAAACAGCAGAAAAGGACGTTCCGACCGCGTTCGCCATCGCTGTCCTCGCTGTGCTCGCCGTCGCGCCCGAGTACGCGGTTGACGCGCTCTACGCGTGGAACGCTGGGGCGTTCGAGGGAACCAGTCGTGGGATAGAAGCAGCCAACCTCGCAATCGCGAACATGACCGGTGCAAACCGCATCCTCATCGGACTTGGATGGTCCGGCATCGCACTCTTTACGATTTATCGAGCGAAGCGGGCGAGCGATTTGGCCGTTATCCACCGCGATGGATTCCTCGCTGACGCAGTCAGTATCGACCGCGATATTTCCCTCGAAATCGCATTCCTGCTTGCCGCCACTGCCTACGCATTCTTCATCCCGCTGGGTGGCGGCATCGGAATCGTGGATACTCTCGTCCTTGTCGGCCTGTACGCCCTCTACATCGGCATCATCGTTCGCGGTGACGTAGAAGAAACCGACGCGCACGTCGGCGTTCCAGCGTATTTCCAAAGATACGCGAAGGCACCGCGAATTGCGGTCGTACTGTTCCTGTTTATTTTTTCGGGAGCGGTCATCTTCGAGGCGGTTCATCCGTTTGCACTGGGTCTTGAGGAACTCGGAACGGATTTCGGTATCCCGTCCTTTTTCATGATTCAGTGGCTCGCGCCGCTGGCGAGTGAAAGTCCCGAACTCATCGTCGTCGCGTACCTCGTCAATAAGGCGCGCTCGACCGCCGGGTTCAACGCGCTGATCTCCTCGAAGCTCAACCAATGGACGCTCCTCGTTGGGACACTCGCAATCGTGTATTCGATTGCTGCGGGCCACATCGGGACGCTCTCGTTCGACCAGAAGCAGGCCGCCGAGATATGGATAACCGCCGCACAGAGCTTCTTCGCCATCGCCATCCTGGCGAACTTCGAAATCAGCGCCCGCGAGGCAATCGCCCTGCTCGTCCTGTTCGTCTCACAGGTTGGCGCGGAGTTCTACGTGATTCAGACATACGCGGGAGCGACTGCCGCAGATCTCAGTCTTCTCATCCTGTACGTCTTTACCGGAATTTACGTTGTCCTCGGCCTTGGGTTGTTCGTCTCCCGCTCCGGAAGTCTTCGCGACCTCCTCAAGCACACGAGCGCGAGTGTCCGGGGCGCATTCCAAGGGCAGCAGTCTGAACACGCTAAGTAAATAAGTCATCTAAATGCACTCTTTCGACTAGTTCAAAAGTGTCTGATAATCTATCCAGGGAGGAAAATGCTGATGACTGCGACGACGATACCAGCGAGTCCCATTCGAATGCCGGCGATATACCACCGTTGGCGAGATATCGACGCCATGTAGGCACCGAAGACAAACAACACGCCGACTGCGACGGCGACCGAGAGAACTGTGGCCTCGAACAGCGAAAGCGCGACCCCCTCGAAGAGAAACGGGACGAGCGGTAACACGAGCCCGAACAGCGGTCCGAGCCCGCTCATCAGCGCATTGACGACCTGATCGCTGTTCTTGTCGCGCTCGATCTGGGTGTCGCTCAGTTCGGTAAGCATCGCGTCTTCGATGTCGTGCAGTTCGGCCTTCATCTCGGCACGCTCGATTTCCCAGACACTCCAGATGCCGGAGGTCGTGAGGCCGACAGCGCCCCCAAGACCGATTTTGATAACCGTCAAGCCATCAGGTACCCCGGAGAGGTACGCGCCGACGGTGATACCGACGCCTGTGAGCGCACCGTCAAACCCATTCGAGACGAAATATCGCCGCGCGATGGGTCCGATGCCATCGAATCCGGCGCGCTTCAAAATCGACTTCGAATCCGGTTTCTCTCCCATCAGTCCTGTGGTGTCGGCGCGTCTTCTACAATATACTCCCCGCAGGCGATCTGATCGACCGAGTGAACCGAACCGCCCGCATCCTCGATGATCGCCTCGACTGTATCGTAGTCGATGGATTCGCCCTCGATGGTGAACTTCACATTCTGTACCTCTCTGTCGAGTTCAATGACCGATGCATTGACGCCAGCGACGCTTTCGGCTTCCGAAACCTGCTGTGCGAACTCTAAGGTCGATGGCTCGTGTGGCTTCAATACGTCAATCACTAAGCGACGAATATGAGTCATAAGCGTGTATTCCATGCCGTCTCTCAAAGGGATACTGATGTTGCTCGCTACTGGAGTCGTGTTCTCATTATCGGCTGGTCAACCAGCGAGTTCAGCTCATAGTATCGTATCCCTGTATTTGGTAGAACAACCAACGAGTCGTCGGTAGTAGTTTTATGAGAATGAATACTATTACGAGTTGCTCAAAGAACGATTCGTCGGGAGCTGCACTTCGAAATACTAGCTAACCCCTCTCTTCTGTGATTCAATCGGCGGGGATAACGGCCGTCGATTCTCCGGATTGACGCGCCGTTTCGACCGAGTAGACGAGACTGCCGACGAACAGGACGATGCTCGCAACGATGAACAGTGCGCTGAGTGGCGAGGCCGTATCGACGAACACCCAATACAGCGGGGCCGCGATGGAAGGCCCCGCGGACAACACGGCGACTTTGGCGACGAGCGGGCCACAGCAACCGCACGTACACGAACCGACGATTGCACCGGCCCCAGCGGTGCTCTGTGTCATTCCCGCGCGTTCCTCGACGCGCCAATGACGGGCGATTACGGCGGCATTCAGTCCGACAAGCGTGCTCAACAACCCGACGACGATGAGCTGTCCGGGTGAAATTGCCACGAAGAGTGGGACGTGAGGGAGATATACTTCGAGCGTGGGCCACGTCACGAGCTGATAGATTGCGGGAAGAACGACGACCACCCGCTCGTGCGGGAGGCCTTCTTCCGGGAAGAACGAGAGATAGCCCGTAATAGAGACGAAAAAGAGAGCGACGACGATCCCGACACCGATGCCAAACCAGCGGGCAGCCCGGTCACGAAGAACCGAACGAAGCACAGTCCCCACGTCTTTCCAGACGACGTACCCAACGAGGATGGGCGTTCCCAAGACGATAGCGTACCCGAGCGGATGCGAGTCACTGGCGTTGCCGGGAAGAAGGTACGGATACGCAATCCACAATCCCGCTAGAATGCCGAGGAAGGAATAACGAGGGCGCGTCGGCCACCGAAGTCGGCCGATGACCAGGCTCGCAACGATAACCAGGAAACCCACCGAGAGCGCCAATGGGAGGTACCACGACCGGGGAAAAGGCATGGTGGCCCCTGAATAGGTGGTTTCCGGCGACAGCGCTTCGAAGAGGATTGCTCCGAGTGCAGTCATAACGAGTCCGACGAATACCCCGGAGAGTGCGGCCGTCGGCGAGAGACGACCAATTCGCTTATAGACGATAGTGGCGGCGATAACTCCGAGTCCGCCGAGAGCGAGAAAAGTTCCATGCCCATGTGCGAGTCCGCCGGTTGCAGTCGTACCGTGTGCGGAAACGACGGGAGTGTGAGCGAGCACGAGCACGGCGAAAACGAACGCAGAGAGCAGACGGAATGCTCCGCAGTGGGAGCACCCATGAATAGCTTCATCTCGCGGACGACGCCGTTTCGATGACATTAGTGGATTTTAGCGAGCGAGCTACTTTTACCTGACTGATTGGGTCACAACATCGGTGAGTGAGAAACAGTGTTGTGTATCGCGGTTTTATTCGTCGATACAGCGGTTGCTACCGGCCGAGAATCGGTTCTTTGAGGGAAGCGACTTCGGCCATAATCGCTTCTACATTGTCGTCCTCGACGCCGTTCTCCCGAAGTGCTGTTTCGAGATACTGACCGACCGTGTCGAAATCATCTTCGTCAATATCGAGATGCGCGTGTGCTTCGCGCATGTTGTCGCCCGTATAGTCGGCCGGGCCGCCGGCGACAGCACTGATGAACTGAACTTGATGGGCGTACAGTTCGTTCATGTCCATTCCGTCGAAGTACGGTGCAAGCTGGTCGTCCGCCAACACTCGGTCATAAAAATCGGTGACGACTGTTTCGACCGCGTCCCGTCCGCCGATTTCTCGATAAATCGTTCGTGTCATTGCGTCGTTTCACTGTCGTCGTCACGGCGAGATACGAACTGGTGCTAGTATATTTGGGTTTATTTAAACCTATGTTCTAAGTTATCAATGACCACTGCACACACAATACGTGGGTACAGTCCGAAACACGATTTGTCGGCGGCGAAAAACGGACAACTCACTCCGTCAGTAGCTGTTCCAACAGCTTCGTCTGGGCGACCGAGAGATGTTCGACGAACGTCGTCACCGAGATTCCTAACTCGTCGGCAACCGCTTCGGAGTTCGACTCCTTCGGCGATTCGAAATACCCCATCCGATGGGCGGTTCGGAGGACGTCGTACTGTCGCTTCGTGAACGCAGTCCGGTCTACGAACAGTAGCGACTGCGTATCGTCGAGGGAATCGGATCGCGTGAGACGGCGAACCGTGACGCCAGCACAACGCCCTTGCAAATCCGAAACGACTTCTCGAAGCGTTTCGAGATTCGGTGCGATAAACGAGAACACGAGTCGTCCGGAATCGACACGAAGCTCACGGATGGGACACCCGTGTTTTGGAACGCGTGAACACGGACAGTCGCCGTTCGAGTGACTGTACCGATACACCGATTTCGAATCGTCGGCGAACACTTCGTCCACGTGTTGTGGTTCCGTCCGTTCGTCGTCCGCATGGTCTACCGTCACTTCTCCGACGACAGCTGTCGTTTCCGGCGTGCTGTGCTGGCTGACCGTCACGGACTCAACCGTACACTCCTCGCTCACCGCAGACGCGGGACAGCCCTCCGCGCCGCGTACCTCAAGTTGTGCGTGAACACCAGAAACCATGCGTAGAGGTCACCGACGGCTGGAACATAAGTCAATCCGTTCGCTGTGGAAATGCCGCCCAAAAAGAGATATTTAGAGCTAATCATACTCTCTGTACAGTCTTGTAGCAGAATCAGTCTCGAAGGGTCCTAATAACCAACTATCCCGACTACCGAGGCGAAAGTCCGATTTTATCGGCCAGTAGTTCGAGAATCGGAGTGCACCGTCGTAGTTGACGACTCAAAAGCGAGAGTAGCCGAGCTTTTCTGCTTGTCAAGCAGTTTTGGCAGTGTTTGCGTAGGCGTCGGTCGTAGTGCTCCCAGATTTTACCGGCGGCCTCGCTCGCGAGATACACTTCCGTTCGATTCCGTCGGACAGTTCCGTAAACGAGAGGGGTGGTAATTAAATCGATGTTCGTCGTTTTCGAACCCCCGATGAGCCAGAACATGATCGAACAGTCGCCGCAACGGTGTCATTCGAGAAGATGTTCACAATGAGGACAGATATTATGGCGAGCATGAACTGGTTGGTCACACAAGGGACAATCGGTTTCGTAGTCGTTTTCGAGTGAATCAGTATCATCTGCCATGAGGTGTAGTACTTACTCATCTAGTGGTTTACGAACCGTGGCTTCAGACGCAAGCATTTCATTTAGTGATGAATACAATCGTACGTTCGAACGCAAAATTCGAGCAGCGGCGCTGTTACTCGAGTCGCACACCCGTCTGCCGTCGAATCAGTATCCGACGTGATTACCCCTTACTTCCCCAGCCAAATGAGAGCCACCCGCCGTCCGGATGGAGGATTTCACCGGTCATGAAATGCTCTCCTTCCGCAAGAAACGCCGCACAGTTCGCAACTTCTTCGACAGTTCCGAACCGCCCAAGCGGGGTTCGGTCGATGACATCTTGCTCGTCGAAGCCGATTTGCTCCTGTGCATCGTCAACCATTTCGGTACGGATGTAGCCCGGCGCGATGGCGTTGACCTGTATTTCGTGTTTGGCCCACTCGACGGCCAAACAGCGGGTGAGATTGTTCACTCCTCCCTTCGATGTGTTGTACGGGGTTCGGCCAGTCTGCCCCTGCTCGCCCATCATGCTGGAGACGTTGATGATACTCCCACCGGTACCCTGCTCTATCATCTGCTTCCCCGCCAACTGTGAACCGCTAAACGTGCCGGTCAGGTTTACGTCCATGACCTGTTGCCAATCATCCAACGACATCTCCTCCGCCGGGCCGCGGATATTGATACCAGCGTTGTTTACCCAAACGTCCAACGAGCCGAACTCGGAGACCGTACTTTTGACGAGCGACTCCAGCGAATCCTCGTCCGTCACGTCGGCTTCGATAGGGATGGCGGCGCCGCTTTCACCGCTGATTTCGCTCGCAGCGTCCGCCGCTCGCTCCTGCGAACGGGAGTTGACAACGACGTTCGCGCCGCGAGCGGCGAACTCACGTGCGATTGCGAACCCGATACCGCTACTCGAACCCGTCACGACGGCGGTCTTGCCGTGTAGTGGACTATTCACAACTGAGGACTATCGCACCCACGTTTGGTTGTTTGGGTTACAGCAGGGAATGATATATATTAAATTCGATAAATAAAAAAATTAGAACAACGGAGATACACCATCGACCAAAGATATCGGCCGGAAGTTCGACTTCGTCTCCATGATATTGGAGAGGGTCTAGATTTCGGTGACGCGCTCGTACTCGTCGTCGAGCGCGGCGGCGTCCTCCGGTAGCAGTGCAGCCACGAGATACCCCGCGTAGTCGCTAAAATAGTCCACGAGTCTCGCAATACGATTCGAGTCGATTGCTTCGAGCGAGTCGAGGAGGATGAACGGAACGTGGTCGTACACTTCGTGAACGAGATACCCTGCAAGTGCGAACACGAGGCCGGTGACTTCTCGTTCGCTTTCGCTGAGGTGGTCTATCGTATCTTCGTAGGTCGCACCGGACTCCGTGCTCCGGATTATATGTAGTTCGAACACACTTTTCGTAACTTTCCGACGCCCCTCACGAACATTTCGTTCCGTGCGTTCTATCCAAATCCGTTCGAGATTTTCGTAGTCGAGCAGGTCGAGCACGCGTGCCATATGCTCGTTGAACTCCTCTACGGCGTCGGCTTCAATCTGCTCGATTCGCGTTCGGAGGTCGGCCAATTCGTCTCGAATCTCCACTCGTCGCTCCTCCAATTTTTCCTTCTCGGACAGCTTATCTTCGATGTTCGAACGTTCTAATTCCACATCTTCGAGGTCAGTTTCGAGTCGCTCCAGTTCGAATTCGAGTTGATTCGCCTCGCGATGCAAATCGAGTAGCTGGCTGTAATCGTCCTGTTCGAGTGCTTCGACCTCCTGTTCGAGCGTTTCGATGTCGTCGGTTACGCTGGCGCGCTCGTCGCGGAGGTCGTCGATCCGGGCGTTTCGGTCGTCGAGTTCGGTTTCGAGCTGTTTTCGGCGTTGGTCGATACGATCCCGTTTCTGCCGTTTCGCTTCGAGTTCCGCTTTCTCCGCTTCGAGGTCGCCAATCTCGGCGTTCAGATCACTGCGTTCGTCGAGCTTTTCCTGACGAAACGTTCGAAGTTGGTCGAGTGTCGATTCGATTGTCTGCTTTTCGACGTTCGTTCCGCACGTCCAGCAGACGACGGTCTCCGTTTCGGCGACGAGCTGGTCGGTAACTGACCCACTTGTCTCGCCGCTGGTTTCCGATTGGAGTGCGGCGCGAATATCGGGATTGGTTCCGCCGAGCATCTCCTCGTTGAACTGGATAATCGTCTGTAGTTCGCTTACGACCGAGTTGAGCTGTTGTTTGCGTTCGCGGAGCGTCTCCAGTCGCCGGTCGTATTCGGAAACCGTATCGGCCGAAACGTCGGAGATGTCGGCCTGTTCGCGTTCGAGTTCGGTGAGTTCGTCCTGTAATGCTTCGATACTGTCCTCTTCGGTTTCGATTTTGAACCGAATATCTTCGAGATGTGACCGCGTTTCACGAAGCGTCTCCAATTTCGATTCCAGTTCGCTTTGCTCCGCACGCGTTTCGCCGAGGTCAGCATCCGCCGCTTCTAGCTCCGCTTCTTTCGCTTCGAGCGTCGTTCGTTTCTCTTCGATTTCGTTCGCCAATCGATTTTGCTTCGCTTCGAGCGTCGGAAGCGTTTGACCGAGCGACTCCAACTCCTCCAGTTCGTCGTCGATTCGACGTTTCTCGGCGGTAAGTCGCTCGATTTCTTCCTGAATCGCTTTAGTATCGACGGGACACATGATGAGATTCCGGAGATCGTCTCCGCGCGCGACCGCGCGTCGCGCTTCGTTCGATTCGAGTAAGAACGAAAAGAGATCGATGAGTTCCGCGTCGTCTAAATACGGGTCGCCGCTCGTTGCAACAGTGCCGTTTTGCTGGGTGAGCGTCCGTGTGTAGGTTTCGTCACCGATGGAGAGTTCGACCGACCCCTTATCAGCATCAGCCTTGACCGAAGCTTGTTCACTCCCGAGCGCCGCCATGATGGCTTGGAGGAACGACGTTCGGTTCGTCGCGTTTCGACCAGAAAGGATAGTTACACCCGGAGAGAAGGTAACGGCAGTCCGGTCAATTCCGCCGATGTTGTGTGCAGCAACCTCTACCTGCGGTTGCGTTTGCTGTGTCGATTCCATTTACCGACTGTTGGGTGTGCAGTTATAAACAAATTTCCGTACTGTGTGTGACGACGATACTTAGCGTTCGCACTCACAGCCGCCAGCTTCGAGAAGGTCGTCCACCGGGTACGAGCGACCACACGAGTTGCAGACGACTCGCACGTCGCTGAGAACATCGAAGTCGGAGAGCGCAATTCGCTCCGTGTTGCGAAGGTTTTCGAGCGTCGTCTCGGTAACTGCAACGGTTCGATTCTGGAGTCGCCGAATCGTATCGGTGGCCTTCTCTCTGTGTGTCTCAGCGTCGTCCGTCTCCGATTCGTGGCTCACATCGCGGTATTTCGTAAGATAGGTGTGAATGGCTTGGTGGGAGACGAAGTCCCGTTTAAGGCGCTCCACGTCGATTCCTTCACGGGCGAGCGAGTTTTCAGTCTCGGCTCGAATACCGCTACTGACCGTCGTATCGGTCAGCAACCGATACGTGTTCTCGACCTCGCCGGAAAGCAGTGACGCGTTCGCTTGTTCCAGTGCAGTGCGTAGCACTGCCCGATTGAAGAAGTCGGCGAGTTCTCGAAGGCTGTACTGCTCGTCGGCTTCACCAGTCCAGTAGGTTTCGAGTGTCTCTCCCATATCGTCCAACTGGTAGTCGCTGATTACGCGTTCGACCTTGCTCATCTTCGTTTTCGAACTATAATTGCCATGATTTTTTGATTAGTATCCGATTCGGCGGAGAGAGCCTACTTGGAACCACGTTTCAGTTATAATGCGAGAACTGTAACGACGTTAAGGGTGCCGATTTTGCGCAGAAAAACGGCAAGAAGAATGTCATTCGTTGTCGTTGCTGTCCAAACTCCAACCAAAGATTAATATTATGCCTGCTCAAATATCTTGTTACAAGTACTGATTAGTTTATCTATTCAAAATATTCCCGTTCTGCAATTCGATCGGTAGCACGATTCGGTCGAAGAGCGAGTGACGCCAAATGGCGCTACTCGACGAATGTACGGAGGCTTTCGAGAACCGTGCGCTGGTACGCGTCTCCATCGACACCGAGCGCTACCTCACAGTTCGGTTGTTTCTCGTAGACGCCGTGTTCGTCGTAGACGGTCGCGCCGTTCGACGGCCCGCCCGTCGTGTCGATTTCCACGTAGGCGTCCTCGAAGTCGAGCGCGTCGTTGACGATGTCGGCCAGAACGACCGCATCGCTCGCCAATCCGCCGTCGTGCCCGAACTTCGAGCGAACTTCCTCGATGCTGAACTCCAAAATGGCGGCCATCGTCGGAAGGGGGGCCGCCTCCTCGGCAAGTTCCAGAATATCTTCCGTGTCCACGTAGACGTGTTCCGTTACGTCGAGGCCGACGACTTTCGGGGTCGCATCCTGCACGACGCGGGCCGCGGCGGCGGCATCGACGTAGAAATTGAACGACGCCTGGGGCGTAACGTTCCCCGTCGTCTTCAGCGCGCCGCCCATTTGGTAGATGTCGCCGACCATCTCGGAAAGCGATGGTTCCTTTGCGAGCGCCAAGGCGATGTTGGTCTGCGGCCCGAGCGCCGCGATGGTCAAGTCGTCGCCGTGTTCGTGTGCCTGTTCGATGATGAAATCGACGGCGTGCTGGTCTATCGTCTCGGTCGATGGCTCGGAAAGGCCCTCTCGAACAACCTCCGGGAGGCCGTCCGGCCCGTGGACGTGTTCGGCCATCTCCAGTTCGTCCGCGAGCGGACGGCCCGCGCCTTTTGCGACGGGAACGTCCGTTCTATCGACCAGTTCGAGCAGGGACAGCGTGTTTCGTGTCGCGTTGTCCACCGTCGTATTGCCCGCCACCGTCGTGATGCCGACGACATCGATGTCGTCGTCGGCAAGTGCGATGAACAGTGCGATAGCGTCGTCGTTTCCGGGGTCTACGTCCAGCAGTAGTTTCGTACTCATGTGTATCGTGTGATTGTGTTAGTGTAGCTGTGTGCCGTGTGCTTGTGTTACCGTAACTGTGTACCGTGTGATTATGTATTTCGAAGGCCAGTTCGTGTTCTACGGCGATGCACCGTCCGTCGAAACGCCGATGGCGTCTAGTAACTCATCGACGGAGAGGAGCGAACCGACGCCGAGTTCGAGACTCAGTCGCGTCACCGTCGGCGGATGGACGTTCGAGCGAGCGAGCGTCTCGGCATCGCCCAACACGTCGCGCGTTTCGCCGTCAGCGATGACCTGTCCTTCCGCGAGGAGAACAGTTCGGTCGGCGTGTTCGCGCACGAAGTCCATGTCGTGCGTGATGATGACGACGAGTTTCCCTTGTTCGGCGAGGGTATCGACGGCGTGTCCAAGCTGTTCGTATCCCGGCGCGTCCTGTCCGCTCGTCGGTTCGTCGAGGACGACCACCGGCGTGTCCATCGCGACGATGGACGCCACCGCAACTCGCTTGCGCCACGGTTCGCCGAAGTCGTATGGGTTTTCGTTCCGTCGTTCCTCCAATCCGAGCAGCGATAACGCGTTATCCGTCGTTTCCGCCACTTCTTCGTCGTCAAAGCCGAGGTTTCGTGGGCCGTACTGTATCTCTTCTTCGACGGTGCTATGGAAGAGTTGGTCGTCCGGATTCTGGAAACTCAGGCCAACTTCGTGGGCGAGTTCGGCTGTGGTGTGTTCGCTCGTGTCCGCGCCACGGATGTACGCGACGCCCTCGGTTGGTTCGAGGAGCGCGTTCAGGTGCTTTACCAGCGTGGATTTCCCTGCGCCGTTCTGCCCGATGAGACAGACACAGCCATCATCGAGCGAAAACGAGACGCCACGAAGCGCTTTGACGCCGCTCGGGTACTGGTGGTGCAGTTCATCGAGAACGACATCGGCCGTCTCGTCGAGGGGGTCGTCGGGCGGCGAGACGCTGTGCCCGCCGTCCGTTTCGCTTCCGAGGAGCCGACCGTTGCCGACGCGGCGGAGTTCCGACAGACAACCGGACTCCGTCACCGGAATCGGTTCGTCGGCCGAGACGGTTCCGGCGTCACGGAGTCGGTGTCCGATTTCGACCGGGTCGGGAACGGGGATTGGAAGTCCTTCCTCGATGGCTTGGACGAGGACGTCGTCCGGCCGTCCGTCGAACCGAATCGTGCCGTCGTCCATCACGACGAGTCGGTCGAGGTGGGGAACCAGTCGCTCTATTTCTTGACTGACCATCACGATAGTGTATCCGTCCTCGTTCATCGACCCGACCACGTCGAACACCTCTTCGGTTCCCTCCGGGTCGAGTTGTGCCGTGGGTTGCCGGAGAACCATCACGTCGGGTTGCATCGCAATGACCGAAGCGATAGCGACGCGTTGGCACTGCCCGCCAGAGAGTTGCATCGGGTTTCGGTCGGCGAGGTCTTCGACCCCGATTGCGGCGAGGCTCTCACGTGCCCGGTCGCGCATTTCGTCGCGCGTAAGACCGTGACTTTCGAGTCCGAAGGCGACCTCTTCGAGGACGGTCGAGGTCGCGCCCGTAAGCTGGTCGTAGGGATTTTCGAAGACGAAGCCGATTTTCTTCGAAAGGTCACCGACGGTCGATTCGACCGTCGAACTCCCTTCGACGGTGACCGTTCCCGAGAGGTCTCCGTGGTAGAAGTGAGGAATCTGCCCGGAGATGAGCCGACAGAGAGTCGCTTTCCCCGCCTCACTCTGTCCCGTGATTCCGACGAACTGGCCCTCTTCGATACTGAAATCGATGTCGTTTACGGCGTATTCGCCGTCGGGTTGGGTGCCGTACTGAAACGTTACGTCGTGTAGTTCTATCAAACTCATACAAGAATCCTCCATCCGATTGCCGCGATGACTGCGACGCCACCGAGGTACCGTAGAACGCGCTCGCCTGTTGGGTCAGAAACCTCGTACAGGTACGTCCGTGGCCCTTCTGCTTGGAATCCTCTGGCGTTGAGCGCTAGCGCTCGCGTGTTTGCGACGATGAGCGTACTGATGAGCAGGGGAGCCAACAGCGCGACGATGGACGAAAGGCGCGTCCGAACGTCCGCCGTGGTGTCAAGACCCCGTGCCTGCTGTGCTTCCGAGATAGCCCCTGCTCTATCTCGGATTTCCGGAATTATCTGGAGCGATGCGATGAACACGTATGCCAGTTTGCTCGGCACGCCTTTTTCCATGAGGGCGATGCGCATCCGCTGTGGCTGTGCCGTCGTGGCGAACAACAGGAACGCCAGTATGAGGACGCTGATTCGCAGGAATATCAACCGTGCCTGCTCGAATCCCGACTCCCAAACGGTTATCGAACCGAACGTGTACAACGCCGTCGGGTCTGCCGGTCTGAGCAGAATCCCCTGAATGAGGAGCAAGAAGAACGCGAACGGCACCGCGACCGCTCCGTACAGTTTGAGGACGAGGCCGTGCACTCGTGCGACGAACACGAACCCGAGCAGGACGAGTGCCAGCGCAAGCGGGATTCGGTAGTCGCCGACGATGAACACCACCAACGAGAGGCAGGTTGCGAGGACGATTTCCGTCACCGGATTCATCCTGTGCAGTATGCTTTCGCCGGGCTGGTATATCGAGGTGTCCGAATCAGGCATTGATGTATTCCTTTCGCATTGATATATTGCTCACGTGATGGTGGTGGCTGTAACCCACACAACTCCATTGCATACCTTTTCTTGAACCAACTACGAATATATATCTTGCCCCTGTGGCGGGAGGTATCGAGTCGGAACCGACTTCCCGATGAAGTAGGCGACGAAGGCCGACCCGCCTTTGTCCACAAATTCGACGGCGAACTGTGCGGTGGCTGCGCTTTCGATGAGGCTTCGACCAGTCGCGACGAGTGTCGCGGTGACCAAACTCGTCCCCGAACTGGTGACACCGCCGAACACGAGAACGACGATGGGCGTCGCGATGATGGTAGCCACGACGGTGAGGACGACGGCCGGAACAATCGTCTTCTTCACGCTGTCGAACCACCCTCTGCGAGCTAAAAACCCCGTAACGAGGCCGATAGCAACCGGAACCGGCATGAATGCCAGTTGAACCGGATTTCCGAGCATCGCTTGAACGATATTCGCGAGGCCGCCGGTTAGCGCCGCCGCCCACGGTCCGGCGAGGATGCCGATGAGCATCGTCCCGATGTTGTCCAAAAACAGCGGGAGCTTCAACGTACTCGCGATGAATCCGCCAATCGCGTTGATGCCGATACCCAATGGAATGAGCACCCACGTTGTCGTCGTGAAATCCTCCGAAACGTTCTCACGAAACCGTTCGATACGACTCGTACTAGTCGTGGCACCTGTGCTTGACATTATGTACCATGAATGAGTGTGAGATAACCCCTATTAAATGTTTGGTTCCTCTCCACTGCGGGAGAGGAATCGACCGGTTCACCCGACAGTAGCCGACCGAAACCTCGTTTCCATTCGGAAACGTGAGCGCGTTTTCGTCCGTACACGGTTCGTATCGTACGCGATTCGTACTGTATTACGCAGTTCGTACCGTGACGAATCCGTCGAAGTTCAGAATCACCGACTGGGTCGTGTCACCGAACAGTGCCTTTCCCGTCGGCGACCGGCCGCGGTTGCTAACGTAGACGTGGTCACAGCCGTGATTTTCCGCAACGTCGATGATTTTACTCGATGGTCGAGTGGTTTCGATTCGCTCGCCGACGGTGAGATACTCGACCCCAAGCGGGTCGAGTATCTGGCTTCCGAGGTACTCCGCAAATCGGTTGACGGTTTCCGCCGTTTCGTCGGTTTTGGTGGCGTCGAAGCCGTCCCACTGTCGTATCGCGTCCACCGACGCATCCTCGCTTCCCTCCGACACGAGAGAGAGGACAATGACCTCGACGCCCGTTCCCGCAGCGACCGCGCCAGCCTCTTCGAGCAGTTCCACGTCCGTATCCGTCGGCTTGATGACGGCGAGTATTCGATTCATGCGTCTTCCTCGGGCAGTAACTTCTCTAAGTTCGACATAACGACCTCACGACAGTGCTCGATGTGAACATCGAGCGCGACGGTGCAGTTCGGCTGTTTCTCGTAGACGCCGTGTTCGTCGTAGACGGTCGCGCCGTTCGACGGCCCGCCCGTCGTGTCGATTTCCACGTAGGCATCCTCGTAGGTCAGTGGGTCGCCGAGGAAACCGGCCAAGACCACGGCGTCGCTCGTGATGGAACCGCCTTCGGCGACCGTTCCGTCCGGCCCCTGCGCCTTGTATTCGAGGATGTCCGCGATAACGTCGCCGAGCGAACCGCGCCCGCGGAAGCGCTCCTGCGCTTCCAGTGGGAGATACGCCGGTTCAGTTACGTCGAGGCCGACGACGGTCGGCCACCCATCCTGTACGACGCGGGCCGCGGCGGCGGCATCGACGTAGAAGTTGAACGACGCTTGGGGCGTGACGTTCCCCGTCGTCTTCAGCGCGCCGCCCATCTGGTAGATGTCCGCGACTGTATCGGGGAGCGTCGGGTCTTTCGCCATCGCCAGCGCGACGTTCGTTTGGGGGCCGACCGCGGCGATTGTGAGGTCGTCGCCGTGCTCTTCTGCCTGTTCGAGGATGAAGTCGGCGGCGTGCTGGTCGATGGGTTCGGTAGACGGGTCAGGAAGTGCTTCACGAACGGTTTCCGGCACGCCGCCCGGCCCGTGGACGTATTCGGCCATCACGAGTTCGTCCGCGAACGGACGGCCTGCACCCTCCGCGACGGGAATGTCGGTTCTGTCCACGAACTCCAACAGTGCGAGGGCGTTGTTCGTCGTGTTCTCGATGGTCGTGTTCCCCATGACTGTGGTCAGGCCGACGACTTCCACGTCGGCGTTTCCGAGCGCCATCAGAATCGCGAGTGCGTCGTCGATTCCGGGGTCAACGTCGAGGAGCAGTTTGTTCGTCATTTAGTTTCCCTCCGGTGGCGCATCCCACTCTTCGCCGTTGTCTTGCGGGTCGTAGCCGATAACGTCCCGTCCGTGTTCGATGCTGAACCAGCGGCGGTCGTTGTCGCTGACGCCGAAGAACACGTCGTATTCCACGTCGTCGTCTTGCAGACAGCAATCGACTTGCTGAGCGAGGTCGCGGCGGGACTGCCACATCGCCTTCATTCGGGCGACTTTCAGGTCGTACTCAGGACTGCCTCGTTCCCACTTTCCTTCGTCCGCGCCGTGTTCTGCGTCGCCGTAGGGATGGTCGTACTCCTCGTGGCGAACCGAGCAGATGCGAAGCGAGTAGAACTGCTTTGGGTAGTCGTAGTTCTCGACGTAGTACCGACCGAGGTCTTCGTCGAACGATTTCGAGGTCCCGTAGTAGGAGTCTGAACGCCGGGGTGAATCTTGGTCAACCATCAGTTCGTAGTCGGGTTCATACAGTTCGGGGGCGAACTCCACTTCGTACATGCCGACGACGTGGTTGGTGGAACCGAAGATGAACTTCGGCACCTCCGCGTCTCTGGCGGCTTGGAGCGTGTTCTGCATCCCGATGATGTTGTTCTGTAGTATCTGCTCCCACGTACCGTCGGTTTCCGGGTAGCCAGCGAGGTGGATAACCGCATCTTGGTCGTCGAAGGCTGGACGCATCTCCTCGTAGTTCGAGACATCCGCGACGAACGTGTCGTACTCCTCGCGTTCCGACCGGTTGAGATACGTGAACTCGTACTCGTCTCGGTCTGCGAGGTGGTCGATGATGGCCGTGCCGACACGCCCGAACGCACCCGTCAGTAGGACGTTTGTGGTCATGTGCTGTAGCAACCCGTTTATCGGCACCTCATAAAAGTGTTCAGGTCAGTGTAGTCGAAACAGGAGATGCCGGTCAACGCCGGAACAGTATTGTAACCGGGGAAAAGAGGGGAAGCTATGTCGTCAGCAGAACCAGCCAGCCTCACGTACTACGGTCTCTCGTCGTTCGAAGTAACTGACGAAAACGTTCGAATACTCGTCGACCCGTGGGTTCTCGAACCCGAATGGAGCGACGAAACGGTGTCGAATTTCGAGGATGTAGACGCAATATTCGTCACGCACGGTGCCTACGACCATCTCGGGGACACCGTCGAAATCGCCGACGCATCCGGCGCGATGGTCTACACCGAACCCGCCGTCGCCGACCATCTCGTAACGGAGGGCCTTCCAGAAGCAAACGTGGAACGAGTCATCTGGGGCAACGCGTTCGAACTGTTCGGCGTCGAGGTGCGCGTGCTCGAAACTCGCCACCTCTCGTACTTCGAATCAGACGGCCAGCGACTGTCGGGGATGCCGCTCGGGTTTCAGTTCGACTTTCCCGACGCGAGCCTCTACTACGTCGGGGACACGTCGTTGTTCAGCGACCTCGAACTGTTCGTCGAGCTAAACGAACCGGACACCGTGATGCTCCCTGTGGGGAGCGCGCCGGGCGACCTTGCCCCGCTTCCGCCCCGCGATGCCGCCGTCGTCGCCGGACGGCTGGACACTGAAACCGTGATTCCGGTTCACTACGTTCCGGGGAGCGACGAGGTCGAAAAGTTCACTGTCGAACTCGCAGACCGGGCAGGGGAAAACGCGCCGACTATCGCCGAACTATCGCCCGGCGAACGGTACGAACTGTAGCGGCGTCCGCAAATCCGACTTTTTTCGTAATCGGTTAACGTTGGAACCGCTCTACTCAGATTCGGAACTCTTCGAGGGCGTCCCGTTCGAGTTCGACGCCGTGGCCTGGACGCTGTGGCAGTTGTATCATCCCGTCTTCCGGTTCAACCGGGTACGTCAGCACGTCGTCGAACGCCTTCACGTCTGAGTCGCGGTAGAAGTACTCAATCCAGAGGCCGTTTTCGATGGCGGCGAGCAGTTGGATGTGCAGGTCCCAGTTGTAGTGCGGTGCGACCGGAATATCGTGACATGCGGCCATGTCGGCGACGCGCATCCACTCGGTGACACCGCCGACGACCGTCACGTCGGGTTGGATGATTTCGACGGCGTCCTCGCGGAGCAGGTCGGCGAAGCCGTAGCGGTTGAACTCAAGTTCGCCGCCAGCGACGGCGTAGTCGAGCGATTCGTTGACCTCGCGGTAGAGGTCGAGGCTGTCGGGCATCACCGGCTCCTCGATGAAGTACGGGTTGTACTCTTCGAACGCACGGCAGGCACGGACTGCCTCCTGTTTGTTCTTCCACTTACCGTTCGCGTCCATGAGGAGCGTTCGGTTCGGGCCGATAGCTTCGCGGGCGACGCGAACTCGCTCGACTTCCTCCTCCAGCGATTTTCGCCCGACTTTCATTTTGACCACGTCGTGACCGCGGTCAACGTAGGTTTCCATTTCCTCGCGGAGACCTTCGAGGCCCTTTCCTTCGCGGTAGTAGCCGCCGCTGGCGTACGCCGGAACTTCGTCGGCGTTCCCGCCGAGCAGTTTGTACAGGGGCATTCCGGCGGCTTTCGCCTTGATGTCCCAGAGCGCGGTGTCGATGCAGGAGATGGCCCGCACCATCACGCCCTTTCGACCGATTTGCACCGTGGCGTCGAACATCTCGCGCCAGAGGCGAGACGTGTCACGGGGGTCTTCGCCTTCGACCATCGGCGCGAGAACGCTTTCTACGGCCTTTGCGATGACGTCGGCACCGCCGTAGCCGAGGGAGTATCCGACGCCCTCGGTGCCGTCCTCCGTTCGGACGTACACGATGGCGTGGTCGCGCTCTTCCACGACGCGAGTTGCGAAGGCGACGGGTTCTTTCAGCGGAATCGATACGGCAAAACTCTCTACTTCTGCTATTTTCATGGGTGGTGTGTTATGATGTGGCGCACAGGGTGTCTAAAATCTTTCTGACGGTGCGATGACGTTCGACTTTCATCCGACCACGTCCGAACTGACGGTACCGACGCGTTCGACCTCGGCTCTGACGCTGTCGCCGGGAACGATGTGTTTCGCGCCGGGCGTTCCGGTCGAAATGACGTCGCCCGGTTCGAGCGTCATGACCTTCGAGTGGAACGCCACGAGTTCGCGCGGCGTCGTCATCATGTTTCGAATCCGGTTTTCCGCGGCGACTTCCTCGTTGACGACCGTTCTGACGGAGAGTTCGTCCAGCGGACCGACTTGGTCGGTTGTGACTAACGACGGGCCGAAGACGAGAAACGAGTCGAAGCTTTTCGACCGGGTCAAAAAGCGCGGATTTCGCTCCAAAATGTCTTCTGCGGTCATGTCGATGACGGGGACGTATCCGGCGACAACGTCGTCAACGTCGGCTTCGTCCACGTTGGAACACGTCTGGCCGATAACCAACGCGAGCTCTGCCTCCGCAGTTACGCGGTTCGTGATGTCCCGCGGCGGAAGTCGAATCGACCCCTCGGGGCCAGTAGCCGCCGTCGCGGGTTTCATAAAGCTCGCAGGCTCCGTCGGGCTGTCTTCGTTCAAATCCGAGGCGTGGTCGGCGTAGTTCAGTCCGATTCCCCACAGTTTTCCGGGGCGTTCGAGCGGCGCGGCGAACGAAAGGTGTCGTTCGGGAACGCGGCTCGCCGACGCTTCGTCCGGCGTCGGCAGGTCGCCCGTCGCGGCGAGCGGAAGGGCGTCACGAATCGTCGTGAGCGATGGGTCGGCGGACGAAAGCGGGACGAATCCGTCGTCGTCACCGAGCATAGGTCTACCGTCGATTGTTCGTGCTAATCGTGTCATGGCTACAGATTTGACGCACCCTGTCCGCCGTCGATCGGGATGGCAACGCCGTTGATGAAGCTCGACTGCTCCGAGGAGAGGAAAGCGACGGCGTCACCGAGTTCCATCGGGTTACCGATACGACCGAGTGGGTTGATGTTGCCCTTCGCATCGAGGCCCTCCTCGTAACTGTCGTACTCCCCTCTATCGACGGCAGCCTGAATGAGTTCCTGCTGGCGAGCCGTCTCGTGCGGTGCCGGGAGAACCGCGTTCGACCGGATTTCCGGTGCGAGCTCCTTCGAGAGCGTCTTTTCGAGGCCGATGACGCTCATGCGAACGGCGTTCGAGAGCACGAGCGACGGAATCGCCTCTTTGACGCTTCGGGAGGTTATCGTAACGATGGTGCCGCCACCGTTCTCGCGGAGGTGCGGGGCTGCCTCGCGAACGAGGCGAACGACACTCATCACGAGGAGGTCGAATGCACCGTACCAATCCTCGTCGTCCAGTTCCATGAACGGACCGCTCGGTGGGCCGCCGGCATTGGTTACAAGGTGGTCGATTCCGCCGAACTCGGAGACGGTGCGTTCGACGAGGTGTTCAATATCGTCGTAGTTCGTCAGATCGCCTTGTACGGCAAGCACGCCGCCCTCGGCGACTGCTCGAACGTCGTCTTCGGCTTCCGCGAGACGTTCTTCGTTTCGACCGTTGATGACGACGTTCGCACCCTCGGCCGCGAGGGCTTTCGCCGACGCCTTTCCGAGGCCGCTACTCGATGCTGTGACGAGAGCTACATTTCCATCTAGTTCATAGTCCATATTCGGCACAGGAGTATCTGAGACACCACATGTAAAAGCTTTCGCCGAACGTTTCTCGCCGTTGCGTTTAGCCCCGCTAAACCATCTTCGGCGGCTAGCTCGCGGCGAACGAAAGTCACGCCGCCCCCATTTCGACTGCTCTCGCTCCCATGAAGCGTTAGAAACTATTTCTACGCACTCACGCACCCGTGAACAATCTATACAGTTAGCGCAGCGATATGTTTAGAAACGCTAAACAACTTTTTTGTGGCTGGCACTCCCGTCGAATGACATGGGACGCGCAAAAAATCCGGTAAAGGCCGTGGAAACCACCGCCACAATCCTCAAAAAGGTGGCAGAGTTGGATGGGGCTGGAGTGACCGAACTTTCGAACCATCTCGACATTACGAAGGGAACGGTTCACAATCACCTGACGACGCTCGAAGAGCACGAACTGGTCGTAAAAGACGGAAATCAGTTCCGACTAGGGCTTCGGTTTTTCCAGTTCGGCGAACAAATAAAAAACCAGCACAAAATTTACGAGGTTGGAATGCCGGAAGTGGACAAACTCGCCGAGGAGACGGGCGAACTCGGCAATATTCTTGTCGAAGAGCATGGGCGGGGCATCTACCTCTATCGCGCAGAAGGAGAAAACGCACTGTCGCTCGACACGGGTATCGGTTCTCGCGTCTATCTACACCAGACGGGACTTGGGAAGGCGATTCTCGCGCACATGCCCAAAGACCGCGTCGAAGCAATCATCGACGAACACGGCCTCGAACCGAGTACGACTCACACCGTCTCGACACGCGAGGAGCTTTTCGATGATTTGGAACGTATTCGAGAGCAGGGATACGCACTCGACATGGAAGAACGAGCAGAAGGGATTCGGTGCGTTGCGGCACCGGTCATCACGAACGACGGGACCGTTCGTGGTGCCGTGAGCGTTGCTGGCCCCGCGAGTAGAATGCGCGACGACCATCTGGAATCAACCGTCCCCGACATGGTCATGCGAGCCGCAAACGTCATCAGCATCAATCTCTCGTACAGCTAGGTTTCGTCCGTTTTCTATCGCTAAACGTAACGTGGTAAATCTACTCATGGTATCTCCCGACAATGAATTACAGCATTAGTGTTGTAATGGGCTGGTACGGAGAACCGTCTTGTAGGTCAGCAAACGATGGGTACTTTGTGCGAATCGTCGATACTCGTGCGACAGCCAATTACAGCAGTAGTTTTGTAATAGTGGTTAGAGCGAACCAATATCCGAAGAGCGTTCGACCATATTTAGATTGACCTCGATGACGTTCGCCGTGCGTGTCACCAACTCCGGAATGTGCTTGCGGAACTGGTCACCACTGAGCCGCGTTTTCGGTGCTGATACGCTCAACGCGCCGAGAACAGACCCATCCCGGTCGTGAATCGGGGCACCGACGGCACGAAGACCCTCGACTTCCTCACCGTCGTTGACTGCGTACCCCTGCTCTCGAATCTCTGCGAGCGATTCGAACAGCGTTTCACGGTCAGTGAGCGTCGAATCGGTCATCTCGGGGAGTCCGTATCGGTCGATTATCCAGTTCACTCGCTCTTCCGGGAGGAACGCGAGAATCGCCTTCCCCGTTGCCATCGAGTGAAGATAGTTCGCACGCTGCTTTTTTGCAATCTGATAATCAGTTCCGACGGCGTGTTCACCACGAATCTTGCAGAGATTGATTCCGAGGCCGTGTTGTTCCGTCGTCAAATGTGCGTACTCCCCAGTTTCGTCCGCCAACTTCTCGATTTCTGGCTTACCGATGCGGAAGAGAGGATTCTGGTTTCGAACGTGTTCTCCTAAAAGGAGAAACTGGAGACTAAGTCGATAGTCGTTGCCGTCCTTCACGACGTACTTTCGCTCTTTAAGCGTGTACAGATGTTTGTACACTGCACTCTTGGAGATGTCGAGATGATCTGCTAGTTCCGTCACACCCGCACCGCCGAGCGATTCGAGTGCGTCGATTATATCGAACGTCGTCGTTACCGTTTTGAGGCTTTGTGTCGACCCCTCGTCGCCGGGTGAGTGTGTCATACACACACCCAAATACGCCGAACACATAGGCGTTTCCATATCGTGGAAACCGTCGCTTCCAAAATAAGTGGTACTGAGCCGTATCGAACAGATATATACCTCATCTCATTTCGGTGTGTTATCGGTACTGCGATTGACAGCAGTTTAGAGGGTATTTACGGCAGAAATAAGTTTGTTTCCCATACGTAGAATAAAGAAAAGCGCAGTGATACGCGTTCACAATAGTGAGTCGTAGGAAAAACCCCGAAAAGCACCTTTTCAAGCGTTTTTGAGACGGAAAATCCGAAAAATTGGCTGCTAGCGTTGGTGTTGGTGAGTAAGTACAAGGCGAAGAATCGAACGTACGATACAAAGTAGCCAGTACGAGACGTGAATCTATCCGTTCGAAAGCCTGAAGAGTGAACCGGCGAGTACTTCGGCACTGTCGGCGCAATCTCCCCAATCCGTCCATTCAAGTGGGTTATGAGAGATTCCGTCCTGAGAGGGTGCAAAGAGTAACCCAACGTCGGTGAACGGTTCCAGCCGCATCGTGTCGTGGGCCGCTCCAGAGTGAAGGTCGGTGGCGGAAATCTCGGCTTCGGTTGCCGTCTCGTGAACTGCCCGGCGACACCGTTCGCTCATCCCTCTCGGTTTCCGATGTCGAGGCAGAGAAAACGACGTTTCGACGGTACGCTCCGCCTCTACGCGGTTCAAACTAGCACGGACGTGGTCGATCAGTTCTAACATCGACTCATGAGAAACGTCCCTGATGTCCACGGTGAAATCTACTCGTCCGGGAACGACATTCGGTGCATTCGGCGACACGTTGAGCGACCCGACCGTCGCAACGGCCGTTGGTGCGTCTTTCTCGGTAAGTTGAATCGCCGCCGTCTCGACTTCGTTGACAACGGTGCTCGCCGCGGCGAGTGCGTCCGTTCGTTCGGCCATCGACGTCGTCCCCGCGTGGTTCGCCTCGCCGACGATACTAACGGCACAGCGCGCGATACCCGTAATCGCCGTGACGACCCCAATCGAGGTATTCTCGGCTTCGAGCCGTGTGTCCTGCTCGATATGCAGTTCCAGCCACGAGTCCCACTCTTCCGGTCGGATTCGACCGTCGCCCAGAAAATCGATCGAATCGAGCGCGGTTTCGAGGGTCGTCCCGTGTTCGTCGGTGAGCGTGTGTGCTTCGTCGATGGACAGCGATTCCGTTGCGACCGCCGACCCTAATGCGCCGACGCCGAATCGTTGTCCTTCCTCTTCAGTGAAACAGACCACTTCAATCGGACGACGAACGGGGAGGTTTGCGTCCTGCATCGCACGAACCGCTTCGAGACTGGCATACACGCCGAGTGGGCCGTCGAAAATGCCACCCTCCGGAACGGAGTCGAGGTGGCTTCCCGTGGCGACGGCTTTCGAATCGGAATCTGCGGTTTCTGGAACCCACCGCCCGACGATGTTTCCGACTGCGTCGATTCGAACGTCCATCTCCGCGTCCCGAAGTCGGCGGACGAAATAGTCGCGGGCACGTTCGTCCGCATCAGTTCCCGTCAACACTGTTCGCGCGTGGCCATCGTCGACAGCAACCGAACCGAACTGTGCGTTCGTCTCTAGGTCACACTGGAGACGCTCTGCATCTACCTGCATAGTCCGAGCGACAAAGGGTGTGTATTTGTGTCTTTCTCATACCAGACGGATATGTTAAATTCTAGAATAAAACAATTGAGGTGGAAAATCAGTAAGAAATGAATAGATACTCAATAGTATTGGTTATATCACCTATCACTAGAAGGAAGAAAAGTATAAATAGTGATAGTGAAACCGTGTCTGTAGGAATGTTACGGTCATACATAGCAGGCATTGTCGTTGCATACATCATCGGGATGTTGGCCATCGGCGTGTACTTCCACAAGAAAGGGATGAAAGACCTCGAAGATTTCTTCCTCGCGGGAAAGGGTGCACCGTGGTACCTCGTCGCGCTGTCGTTCTTCGCGACGGCAATCGGTGCAGGCGGAACCATCGGGCTGTCGGCATCGACCTACGATGGGCAAAGCATCACGGCGTTCTGGAGCTTTGGTATTTCGCTCGCGAGTTTCTTCGTCGTGGCGGTGCTTCTCGGGCATAAACTCCCAAAGACGTCGAACATTACAATTCCGGCGATGCTGGAAGACCGCTACGACGGGAAGACGCGATTCATCGCATTACCGTTCTACATCCTCCGGTTCGTCAGTACGCTCGGAGCACAGTGGTTGGCGGCAGGGACTATCATCAGTTTCCTCCTCGGAGACATCATCACTATCGAGCAGGCGGCCATCCTCGGTGCGCTCGTCATCACCGCGTACACCATCCTCGGTGGAATGGCCGCCGTCATGTGGACTGACTTCGTTCAGGGAATCATTCTCTTCGTCGGGTTATGGATGCTGGCGATACTCGGCATCTTCGAGTTCGGTGGAATCTCGACGATGACCGCCGAAGTGACCCAGCGCGCACCACAGGCGTTCGACCTGTTCGCGATGGAATGGACGCTCATCGCGGGATACGTCGTGACGCTCGTTCCGAGCATGCTGGTTCGACAGGGGTATCTCCAACGCGTGATGTCGGCACGAAGCCCTCGCGATGGCTTCATCGGAACGACCCTCAACGGCATCATCGGATTCGCCTACATTCCGGTTCCACTTATCGTCGGTGCGATGGGTATCGTGATGTACCCCTCGATTGCGGACTCGCAACTCTTGATGCCGACGATGGCGGTTGACATCCTCCCGACGTGGCTCGCGGGAGTTCTCCTCGCGGCGCTCGCGGCGGCTGTCATGAGCAGCGGCGACAGCTTTCTGCTCTCGGGTGCATCGAACTTCGTCGAGGACATCTACCTTCGGTACATGAACCCGGACGCTGGCAGTGACAAACAGCAGCAGGCATCACGTGTTGCCGTGCTTGGGCTGATGGTGCTCTCGCTCGCGCTTGCACTCGTCGTCCCCGGCATCATCGACCTCATCGTCTTCGGTGCAGTCGCACTGACCGGCGGTGTTCTCGTGCCGTGGCTCGCCGCGTTTTACTGGCCGCGCGGAACCGCCGACGCCGCTTTCTGGAGCATCGCCCTCGGTGCTGGCCTCACGGTCGCATGGTGGTGGGCAGGATGGTTTGCGGACACCGCCGAGTTCATGGGACTGCATCCGATCTTCGTCGGGCTTCCGATTTCGATATTCCTGTTCTTCGGGATTTCGCTCATGCAGGAGCCTGAGTACGACCGAGTGCTGGCGGCCGCGGAAAAACACAATCTCGATAGCCTCAAACAGAAGACCCAACAGGCGATGAACGAACGACCGTTGGACGACGGTGTCGTGTCGGACGTAGACTGAAACCGACTCTACCGAAAGTATCCATTCACCGAAACAACGATGATAGAAAACGAGGATTCAGTATGGGACGGAACGGCATCGCTCGTAGAGATTCGTCGAAACATACATGCGCACCCGGAAGCCGGATGGAAGGAGTTCCGAACCACGGCACTCGTCGCAACCGAACTCGGTCGGCTGGGTTTCACACTCCACCTCGGCGACGAAGCGCTAGCAGTGGAGGAACGGCTCGGCGTTCCGGACGACGATGAAATTGCCGCGGCGCGCGCCCGTGCTTGCAACGAAGGTGCTCCCGAAGAAGTACTAGAGAAGATGGGCAACAGTACCGGACTCGTCGCCGAACGAACCTACGGCGACGGCACTGGGCCGGTGGTTGGCATTCGCGTCGATATGGACGCGCTGGAAATAGTAGAAGCGCGCGATGACTCCCACGCTCCGATGCGCGATGGGTTCGTCAGCCGTCACTCGACGGAGATGCACGCCTGCGGGCACGACGGGCACACGGCCATCGGAATCGGCATCGCACGCAAAATCGGTGAGTCCGCGTTCGATGGGACGCTAAAGTTGTTCTTCCAGCCCGCAGAGGAAGGCGGCCGTGGGGCGATTCCCACGAGCAAAAGCGGCCACGTAGACGATGTCGATTATTTCGCGGCGTTGCATTTGGGCCTCGGCAACGAAACGGGGACGGTCATCGCAGGATACGACCGACCGCTCTGTAACTGCAAATTCCTCGTTCGATTCACCGGCCAATCTGCACACGCCGGCAATGCACCACAGGAGGGGTCGAACGCGCTCCAAGCGGCGACGACTGCGATACAGAATCTCTACGCGATACCGCGTCACAGCGACGGCGCATCCCGCGTAAACGTCGGAAAGGTTTCGTCGCCGAACGGACAGAACGTTATCTCTGACCATGCGGAACTGATAATCGAAGTTCGGGGTAAAACGACCGACATCAACGAATACATGATGGAGAAATCGCGGCACATCGTGGCCCACTCGGCAGCGATGCACGACGTGGAGTACGACATCGAGACGTACGGAAAGACGACGACGTTCGAAGCCGACGACGAGATGATAACCGCCGTTTCCGATTCTGCGGCGACAGTCGAAGGAGTGACGAACGTCTCGAAACGGGAGCGATTCGGCGCGAGCGAAGATGCGTCCTTCTTGATTCAGCGAGTGCAAGACCACGGTGGAAAAGCCACATACATCGGAATCGGCAGTGACCACCCAAGTGGTCATCACACTCCGAGCTTCGACATCGACGAAACGTCCCTTCGAATCGCCGTCGATGTCCTGCTCAAAACGATTGCAACCGTAGACTCCCGGTGAAAGTTTCGCCCCACTTCACAATCGCTTTCATCGCTAAAGAGTCCCAGCACAGTACGGATATCCAGCGGGCATAATTTCTCGAATAATTTAAATTTATAGCCATATATGAGAACCATCTTATAAACTATTCATATTATATGAAATTATGATAAAATAGAGTGAAGAGCCGAGGGTGTCCTACTCACTCCATTATTTTCCGTAGCCGGCAGTATTTAGATGAAACGAGATTAGAAGCAGAAATACACGTTTTCCCGCCCTCGACTGTCCGAAATACTACTGCGTGCTTGGAGGCACTGATTCCGATTGTCGGTTGCAGCGGCCATGATATTTGTGTCCCTCCACCGAGTTGGAATCATGACAAATTGAATATTATTATCTGAATCCGACTATTTGTATGACGTACCATATACGTTTAATACCCTTCGAAGATAGGTTACTCGGGAGAGATATCTTTCCGGAAGGTGATAGTATGGAAAGCCCCGAGGACAGTTCGAGCGGTGTTTCGGCTGTCGGTGTCTCAGCACCTTCTAACGTTCATGGTACACCCATCGTCAGTTTATACATACTCTCCTTTGCTTTCGTACGCCGACGGGTCGTCCTTGAACTTGTGCGCGATTTCTTCGAGCGTCTTTATCTCGACGTTCTCGTGCCCTTTCACGTACTGAATGAACTCCTCAAGATGCGGTATCATGTGTGGAAGACCGTGAAGGTCGGGGTGAATCGTCAGCGTGTACACGCCCGCTTTGCGGCGATTGTAGAGGAAGTCGAACTGTCGTTTGTAGTACTGTTCGTACAGCATCGCGGGGTCTTTGTAGCCTGCGTGGTAGTTCGGCTGTTTGACGAACAGCATCGGCGGGATGTCGTCCCGATACCAACTGATGGGGATTTCCACGACGTCGGTTTCCTCACCGTACTGGTACGGTTCCATCCACGTTTCGGGGGACTGGTCGTACTCTATCTTCTTCCACGAATCACCCTTCCGCATCCACGTCGGTTCGAACTGCGTCTCCATCAGACTGCTGTCGTAGAGGAAATCGTGTTTCTCCACGAGTTCGGGCGTGTTCTCACTGTACTCCCACCAACTGGCACGGTGACCAGCAGGTCGCTCTCCCGTTACGTCCTTGATGAGGTCGATGGACGCTTCGATGATCGTGTCCTCCTGTTCGCGGTTGAGGTCGGTCGGATTCTCGTGGGAGTAGCCGTGAATGCCGATTTCGTGCCCGCCTGCCGCGACGGCCTCGACTTCGTCACGGAACGTTTCAATCGTGTGGCCGGGGATGTACCACGACGTATCGACGTTTTCGTCTTCGAAGAGTTGGACGAGTCGAGGAATGCCTTCCTTTCCCGCCGAAATACCTCGGGAGAGGTCTGCGGGCGAATCTTCCCCACCATACGACCCGAGCCAGCCTGCCACACAGTCCGCGTCGATGCCGATTGCGACGTCAATATCACTCATTGTTGAGGAAAAAAGGACGGGTCGAACGTGCTTAGAAGTATGCCAAACCACGTATTTCACTCGTACTGCAATAATTTCCACTCGTGTTACAATATAAACACGATTTCGACGCAGAAACAGACTATTGTGGCGACGAGTCGATGACTACCCTATGACCTCGACGATTTCGATACTCGGAACCGGCGGCACCATCGCCAGCACCGACGAAACGGGCGGAGCAAAACCGAGCAAAAACAGCGAAGCGCTCGTCGAAGCCGTCCCACAACTCGCCGACTACGTAGACCTCGACGTGCGCGAAATCGCGCAACGACCGAGCTTCGACATGGATATTCCGACGCTGGAGGAACTTCGACAGGCGATAGAAGAGGCCGTCGAGGACGGTTCCGACGGCATCGTCGTCACTCACGGCACCGACACGATGGAGGAGTCGGCATACTATCTCGATTTAACTCTCGATGTCGGTGCTCCGGTCGTCTTCACCGGCGCACAACGACGCCCGGACGAAGTCAGTCCGGATGGCCCGGCAAACCTCGTTACGGCGGTTCGAGTGCTTACCGACGACCAAATTCGAAACTCGGGCGGCGTCTACATCGCGTTCGACGACGAACTGCACGCGGCCCGCGACGTGACGAAGCGACACACGCGAAAGCTCAATGCTTTCAACTCACCCGAGAAGGGGCCGGTTGCGGTGACCACCCGAGATGCGATTCGGTGGTACCGAGAACCCGGAAGCTACTCGGTCACTCTCGATGGAACTGGCGAACCGTCGGACATCGACGTTCGAATGATTAAATCCGGTGTGGGAGTCGGCGGTGACCAAATAGAAGACGCGCTCGACGCTGGAGTCGATGGAATCGTGGTCGAGGGAACCGGCTTAGGGAACACGACGGCAGCAGTAGGCAATGCCATCGAACAGGCGGTTTCGGCTGGTATTCCCGTCGTCGTCACGTCGCGCTGTTACGCCGGTTCGACGGCACCGGTGTACGGAACTGGCGGCGGTGGCCAAACACTCTCAAACTACGGAGCGATACACGGTGATGACCTCCCGGCACAGAAGGCGCGACTCAAACTGCGCTTGGTTCTACAGCACGTGGATGAGGCGTCTCAAGTACGGCCGTACTTCTCCAGCTACGAAACCGAATAGCCCAGTAGCAGGCAATGGCCACGAGGAGCGATAGATTCGACCTAACCGTCTCAAATCGTTCTGGTACCGACAGAGACGGCACAAATCTATTTGTCGTTGCCGTTATAACGATACTCGGTACCCGTGACTACGAACACGCAGACGGTGGTGAAGACGGTCGAACGGGGACTTCGATGCGCGATTGGGTTCGTGTTCGTCGTAGGACTTCGTCGCCGGAATCCGGGGGCAGTCGTCAATGCGGCCATCGCGCTCGCGGCGACCTCTCTCCCAGATATCATCGAACGACGGTACGACGTTACGTTCAGGCCATGGCAACGTCTGTATTCGAATACCGCGATGCTCACTCACTCTGTCGGGATGCTCGGGCCATACGACGACGTGTGGTGGTGGGATCATCTCACACACACTCATTCCTCGACGCTTCTCAGTGGACTCGTCTACGCCGCTTCGCGCCGCGAGGGCCGTAATCCCTGCCCGCGCGTTCTCGCCACCATCGTCGGTATCGGCAGCCTGTGGGAACTCATGGAGTACATCATCCACGCGGTCGCAAATCGCTTCGGGTTCGAACCGATACTCGTATCCTACGGCAAGTCGGATGTCATTCGCGACTTCGTATTCAACCTTCTCGGTGCGGTGCTCGTCCTCGTCTTCGGAGACGAACTTCTGCGAAACCTGTACGAGCGCGTCGATTACGCAGAACGGTAAGATTTCCAGCAACGATAAACTGGTAGAATTTCCAGCAATAGTAGACTGTGTTGTGCTACTAAAATTGATTCGGACGGAAAGAACGTAGGAAATCATAGGTGAAAGCCAATCTAGGAGAAACACTAGGAAATACTGATTAGACCTTGACAAAGGACTTAACAAACGCTCTCACCTGGTTCATCTATGGTAGAGATACTCTTTGCCGTCGGGCTTGCTGTCGCAATTTTTGTGGGTTTCAATGTCGGCGGTTCGAATACGGGCGTTGCGTTCGGCCCAGCAGTTGGAAGTCAAACTATCTCGAAACTCGGGGCTGCATCTCTCATGAGCATCTGTGCGCTCGTCGGTGGCTGGACAGTTGGCCGTAATGTTATCAATACGATGGGTGGTAAAATCGTTCCGAGTCGGTTTTTTACGCTCGAAGCGAGTATCGCAGTGCTCTTTTTCATCGGACTCGCGCTCTTCCTCTCGAATATCGTCGGCGTCCCGGCCTCGACCTCGATGACCGGTGTCGGCACGATTGCTGGCCTCGGCCTCGCAACTGATGCACTGAACTGGGCAGTGATGAGGGAGATTGTCTCGTGGTGGCTCGTGTCTCCAGTGATTGCCTTTTGGGTGAGTGCTGTTATCGGTCGATACTGGTATCCAACCCTCCTCGACTGGTTTGCAATCACGCAAACCAAAGGTTCACTGATTCACATCGAACGCTCGGGCTGGATTGTCCGACCAGCGCTCGGCCCAAACACGACCATGCGAGAGTTCGTCGGTACCCTGTTGGTTCTCGTCGTCGCCTGTTATACCGCATTTTCGGCTGGCGCATCGAATATGGCGAACGCAATCGCACCACTCGTCGGCAGCGGTGCAATCGACATGAACTACGGTATTCTGATTGCGGGGGCTGCCATTGCATTAGGTGCGTTTACGATTGCTCGACGAACGATAGATACGATGGGGAACGAGCTTACCGATATGCCTCTGCTTGCGGCACTGGTCGTCGCAGTCGTGAGTTCCACACTCATCACCGTCCTTTCAGCGCTGGGAATCCCGGCTAGTATCGTCATCGTTTCGACAATGAGTATCGTCGGGCTTGGATGGGGTCGTGCCACGCGTGTGAAAGAGTACACTCGACGCTCCACGATGATAGAAGAGGGGCCACCGGGAATCACGAGTGGTGCACTTGCTGTAGACACTGCAGATACACCGACAATTGATGAAGCCAAAAAGAAAGAGGCTCACGCCTCATCGACTACTGGAACGGATAAAAACCCGCTTCCTGCCATTGATGCGTTGTATAAACCATGGACGACTGCCCGCGTTATCGCCATGCAGAACATCGTTCCAGGGATTGCAACAGTCTCTGCGTACCTGTTGTTCGAGTTCGTTCCGCTCTTCAGTTAGACCGATTTGAAACTGTATCAACAGCGCTGTCCCAGATTACCTTCGTGCTTCTGACCCCGATTTAGGCGACATTTCGTTCGACGAACTCGCTCCCACGTTCGAAACGACGACTCGACAGCGAATCAATATCGACAAGCGAAGATTCGCCATCGACACACAGTTCGGCGACCAACTGTCCAGTCGCCGGGGCATGCTGGAAACCATGGCCCGAGAATCCGGCAGCAGTGACAAATCCGGGGATAGTTTCTTCGATGATGGGGTGGTGGTCGGGTGTCACCGCGTACAATCCCGCCCATCCCCTCCGGATGCGCGAATCGCCGTCGAAGTACGCTGTGTAGTCCGCCGCGTGTTCGACGGCAGTGGCTGCCCACTCGATAGCCATCGAATCCGAGTAGGCATCCGGATTTACATCAGCGTCCTCGTCATCGAAATGACCGCCGACTATTGCGGCCCCATCTCGTTCCGGGCGGAAGTACGACCCGGTATCGAGGTCGATGGTCAACGGATGGTCTTCCGGAATCGGCTGTGTCGGGTCGACAATCGCTATCTGTCGTCGCCGGGGGTGAATCGGCAGGTCAACGTCCGCCATCGAAGCGAGGTTCGCCGCCCACGCACCGGCAGCGTTGACGACGTAATCCGCATCGAGTTTCCCAGCGTCCGTCTCGACTCCCGTGACCCCCGATTCGTCGGTGAGGACATCACGGACGGCTGTTTTCGTCCGAATGTCGACGCCGAGTTCACGTGCCTTCGTCGCATACCCCTGCACGGCGAGATTTGGATCCGCATAGCCGTCCGTCGCATTGTAGGTCGCACCAACGAAACGATTTGAACGAAGACCAGGACAGTAGTCGGCAGCCTCTGACGGTGAGAGGTACTCGCTTTCGATACCGAGGGAGTTCTGCATCGCGACGTTTTCACGGAACTGCGTCGCTGTCTCTTCGGTACGCGCAAGGAAGAGATAACCTGACTTCCGATACGCGATGTCAACTCCAAATTTCTCGGTGAAAGAATCCCAGACGTCTCGGCTCGCCACCGACAGTCGAGCATTGATGTCTGTCGAGAACTGCATCCTGATACCGCCAGCAGAGCGGGCGGTGCTTTCCATGCCGATAGAACCCTTCTCACAGAGAGTAACGTCCATTCCCGCTTTCGCAAGGTAGTATGCAGACGATAGGCCGACAATCCCTCCTCCGATAACGATAACGTCCATATGTACAGACACAGTATTCCGGAGCGAAATAAGTTTACTGTGAACATATGTCACGATGGCAGTTGGCAAGGGAAAGAAGAGATATAAAACAGCAATCTGGAACGATCAGCCACCGAGAAACTGCCTGCGAACCTCCTCGTCGTTGAGCAGTTCATTCCCGGAGCCTTCGTAGCGATTCTCTCCTTGTGCCAGCACGTAGCCGCGGTCACAGCGCCGCAACGCTTCCTTGGCGTTCTGCTCGACCATCAAAATGGCCGTTCCAGCCTCGTTGACTGCGTCCACACGGTCGAACATCTCTGTGACGAGGTCCGGTGCAAGACCCGCCGAGGGTTCGTCCAGCAAGAGGAGGTCCGGATCGAGCATCAGTGCACAGCCCATCGCAAGCATCTGTTGTTGACCGCCGGACATCGTTCCGGCCTTCTGGTCGAGACGTTCCGCGAGAATCGGAAAGCGGTCGAAGACCGCTTGACGGCGCTCCTCAGGGATGTCGTCGAGAATGTAGGCCCCCAGTCGAAGGTTCTCCGCCACGGTTAGCGAGGGAAAGATGTTCGCCGTTTGGGGGACGTAGCTCAATCCTTTATGGATGACCGATTCAGGCGGCAAATCGGAAATGTCCGTTCCATCGAAAGTAATGTTGCCGCCGAGACGGTCAGCAATGCCGAAAACGGCTTTCATCGCCGTGGACTTGCCAGCACCGTTTGGCCCGACGATGGTAACGTATTCATCAGATTCGACGTGAAGGTTGATGTCGGAGAGTACCTGCAGGTCGCCATAGCCGGCGTCGAGTTGTGAAACGTCGAGCAACGTCATCCGGCTACCTCCACCTTCGAGTGAAAGATGCTGGACGCATACTGCCAGCAGTAAATGGAAGGTGACTGCAGTCGCGGTTCAGTGCGTTCGTCGGTGTGTTGTATATCCATTGTTACTCTCCAAGGTACGCTTCGATGACACGCTCGTCGGACAGCACTTCCTCGGGAACGCCTTCCACGAGAAGACGTCCCTGTTCGAGCACTATCAGACGATCAACCAGTTCAGTTAGCGTTTCGAGTTCGTGTTCGATGATGACGATGGTCATTCCTTCGTCATTGAGCTTCCGAATACGGTCGGCGATTTCTTGGGTCAGTGTCGGATTCACTCCCGCAAAGGGTTCATCCAGTAAGAGAAGTTCCGGGCCGAGCATCAGCACCCGAGCCATTTCAAGGAGCTTTCGCTGCCCACCCGAGAGATTACTGCTGTATTCGTCAGCGAGATGGTCGAGTTCGAACGCTTCGATCAGTTCGTCCGCACGACGACGAACCGTCTGTTCTTGCTCCTGCATCGACTCGCTGTGCAACAGTGCAGGAATGGTACGCTCCCCAAGTTGGTCGGGTGCGGCAAGCCGCACATTGTCGCGCACCGTCATCGTTTCCAGTTCCCGCGTGTGCTGGAACGTCCGAACGAGTCCAGCTTGGGCGAGCGTTTCGGGCGAGTCACCAGTAATCCCCTCGCCATCGAAGGTAACCTGACCGGCGTCGGGGGGGACGACGCCACTGATGCAGTTAAAGAACGTCGACTTCCCTGCACCGTTCGGCCCCATCACACCGACCAGCTCGTCACGTTCGATGGAAACCGACAGTTCATCGAGGGCGCGAAGACCACCAAACTCCTTACTAAGCCCTTCGACGTCGAGTAGCGTCACGAATCCACCCCCAACTCTTTCGCGTTGCCCCAAATGCCAGCTGGCCGGTAGCGAATAACGATTATCAGTATCATGCCGACGACGACGAGTCGAATGGACGCAAATGCGTCAGCAGACACTGGCGCAACACCGAGCGCGAACCGTGACAGCAGGCGAAGCCCCATGATAATTGCAAGCCCTGCGAGCACCGCGCGGTTGTTAGCGGCACCACCGAGTAGCATTCCAATCCAGACGGTCACCGTTACTTGAATGGTGAAATACCCCGGAGCGACTGCACCGTTGTAGAGTGCAAATAGACCGCCGGCAAGTCCCGCAAGTGCAGCACCGTAGACGAACGATTGCATCTTGTAGGTGAACGTAGCCTTGCCGACCGACCGTGTGACCAGTTCATCTGCTCGGATAGCTCGCAACACCCGACCATACGGTGCGTCGGTCAACCGAGTCACTACGGTAAACGTCACCGCGGTGAAACCACCGATGAGAAGGAGCGTTGCTAACAACGCGGTATCAGCATCGCCAGCGAGCTCTTTTACTGGCTGCGGAACGCCAAGAATACCGACGTTGCCGCCGAATATTCCGCGGAAATTGATGAACAACGTGTGAAATATTTCCGCGGTCGCAAGCGTTACGATGGCGAGAAAATCGTCTCGCAGACGGAGAGAGGTAGCGCCGACGATAGCACCGAGTAGTGCCGCAGTGACTACACCGACAACGAGCGTCAGCGGCCACGGGAACCCTAATCCGATACCGGCGAAGGTATCTTGGGCCGACAACATCGCCACCGTATATGCGCCGACAGCGAAAAAGACCACGTGACCGAAATTGACGAGACCTGTATGGCCGTACTGGAGATTGAGTCCCAACACCAGTATCCCGTAGATAACGAACAGTATTCCAACCTCGAAAAAGACGTAGAGTCCGCTCGGAAGCGTTGTGCGCAGCGGAGTGAGCGTGAGTACTGCCCCCAATACGATGCAGATACCTCCAAACAGGAGTGCTCGTTCCGAATCGCTCTTGGGGAGGCGGTCGGCAACACTCATGCTTCTCGCACCTCCTGTCCCGCGATACCACTCGGCTTGAGCAGTAGGACAACCACGAGCACGAGGAATGCAATTGCTGACGAAATGCCGGTCATCCCCGAGGGGAGAAACGCCACCGACAGTGCCAGCATGAGGCCGATAACGTACGACCCCGCGATGGCACCGTATGGACTCCCTGCACCGCCAAGAATTGCCGCGGACAGTATCTGTAGAATGTGATTGAAGCCAGTTCCGGCACTGACACTCGTCTGGACACCGATGAGGACTCCCGCTAACCCTGCGAGAACTCCGGCCAGCACCCAGACGCTGTCCCGAATCATCTGCGTGTCGATGCCACGGACGCGGGCTAAGTTTTCGTCGTCACCCATCGCTCGCATCGCGATACCGACGTCTGTCCGTGTCAGTAGCGTGTGCAACGCGAGGAAGACGGTGACTGCGCTTCCGATAACCAAGAGCTGTTGGGTGGTGATGAAAAAGTCACCGAGCAGATTCACCGACCCAACTGAAAGTTCTGGCAAGTTCTCTACCCTGAACGTCGTCACGTCAGTGTCAAAGTATCGACCGCTTCGTCCGGCGGTGAGGCGGATAACGTTCCGTAGCACCAGTCCCAATCCGATCGATGTCAACAGCATCGGCACGGGGCCGGTTTCGTTGATCGGAGTGAAAAACAACCGAGCGAGAACGAGACTGACACCACCGCTCGCAACCATTGCAACGACGACTGCGATTGGAAGCGGCATCGGGAGCATACCAGCAGTGACGACACCGACGAATGCCCCGATAGTAAGATACTCGCCGTAGGCGAAATTTATCATGTTTACAATCCCGTATATGAGGGTGAACCCGATTGCGGCGATTGCGATGTATGAGCCTGTTACGAGGCCGAAGATGATATTCTGTGCAAGTCCCATATTTAGTATTGATCTTCGCTAACGAACTCGCGCAGGTCTTCTGCAGGTATGACCTCCTGCTCGGTGAACGTTCCATCCTGCGCTGTGTTGATACTCACTGAACCAAACACATTCCCGAAGTTGGTGAAGCTCATCGACGTTGCCGCGCCGCGGTAAACGATTTCCTCGTCGTTTCCTAACGCTTCTTTCCCCTCGGCGAACGTGGCAACTTCGGTGCCGTCGCCGCGGGTAACTGGTCCGAGATTTCGTTCGATTGCTTCGGCATTCGCTTCACCTGCTCTCTCGACGGCTAATGCAGTAACTTGAATCGCATCCCACGCAGGGGCAGTCCACGCGTTCAGTTCGGCGTCACCTCCACCCTCGTACGCTTCAAGAAACGTATCATAGTTCGGGCCAGACTGTCCGGGACTGGCGGCCCACGCACCATTCAGGTCGCCACCGACCTGCTCGGCGAGTTCGTTCTGCGAGAGCGGGTCCGAGAGAATCGGTTGACGCCCGTAACCGCCGTCAGCCCAATCGGAGAGGAGAGTGATTGCATCTTCCAACGGGATGCTCACGGCAAATGCGCTAAACTCAGTTCCGAACAACCGGTCGAGAGCAGACTGGTAGCTCGACTCTCCTTGGCTGACCTCGACTTGGTTTGCGACCGTCCCGCCACCGTTCTCGTAGGACGTGATGAAGCCATCAGCCCAGCTTCGTGCACCTTCCGTGGTGCCATTTATAACACCAATCGTGTCGTGATTCTGTTCGAGCGCTCGTTTTGCAGCACCGGCCGTATGAACGGTGTCGCTGATAACGGTTCGCCAGATCCACTCGTCGTCGTCAGTATTTTCCGGGGTTCCTTTGTCACCGCCCCGGGTATCGAGGAAATTCGAACCGGGCCATGGCGTCACGATAGGCGTCTGTTGTTCCTGTAAAAAGTTGAACAGTGGGTTGATTTCGCTAGAAAACAGTCCGAGTAGGGCCACTGCATCGTCGTTGTCGAGCAGTTGGGTGACCACGGACCGAGCCTCCTGTGGATTGACGGCGGTGTCACGCCGAACGACCTCTAATTGGGAATCCAACGGCCCGTCAGCGCTGTTGATTCCCTCGACAGCGACGTCAGTAGCCTGAGAGACACCGGGTTGGAGAAAGTCCCACTGTCCGGTCTGTGCTGCAGGCTGTCCGAAGACGATTGTATCCGAACCACCGCTCCCGCCGAATCCGAGGCAACCGGCCGTGGCGGTGAGTCCACTAGCGCCGGCAAACTTGAGAAACGTCCTCCGATTTACAGTTCCCATGCTATTTGATACCATCACACTTGAGATGCACAAACTAGTGATATATAGCTTTACCCCTCTGTGATGGGGAAATAGTTTTTATTTTTGGGAATTTTACAATAGCTACTTAGTAACTAGATCATTTTATTGTAATTTTCGCATTTATAAATAATATATGAATAGAGAAAGCAGAGTCGTCTCGTGCCGCGTATGATTTGGTACGCATCGTGTATTACTACGTTTAACTCGAAATCGGCGTCCAATTCCAAGTGTCTGATTGCCTTTGGCAGCTCGGAAAACACCGTAGTGTCTACGATCTTCGGACGAGATAATCGGTAATCCAAATCATGCTCTTCGAATGTCTCGTAGATCGCTTATGGACTCGGCGTTTGGGCGTGTGACAGGTATGCTGTGAGATCCGTCGTCGAGATCATCCCGATAACTCCCTCCGTCTCGTCTACGACTGGCATGTGATGGAATCCGTGTTCGACCATGGCGTCTGCGACGTCACGAACGGAATCTTGTGCCGTCGCGGTAATCACATCGGTCGTCATGTAGGTTTTAACAGGCGTCTCGTCCTTCGGTTGTCGTTCGGCCACGACACTGACGAAATCGGTGGTGGTCAGTATCCCAGCGAGTTGATTATCGCTCCCGACAACGACGACCGAACCGATATCGTTGGTGAGCATTTTCTGTGCTGCCTCTTCGACGAGCGTTTCCGGTGAAACGGTATGGAGGTCGGTAGACATGAGCTGTCCGACGAAAACATCATCCATATTCATTGGTCACTGTGAGCGTTCATAAGGGTTGTCACCATTTTGGATTCGATGTCGATTAAAGCGTCACCTCCTGATTTCAGTATCGTTATTTCTCTTGGTTACACGGCAGCACGGGGTCGATATCGTACTCCGAGAGCACGTCTTTCAGAACGTCAGCACGTGCGGTCACATCATTTGGACGGTGTGAATCGCTGCCAATGGTAAACGGAACGTTGTACTCTCGCAAAATCTCGAAAAACGTACTTCGGGGATGGATTATCTCGTCCGAGAGTGTTCGACCGACGTTGATTTCCGGAACCGTCCGTGAGTTGGCGAATGCATTCGCTACTCGTCGATAGTGCGTTTCCGTAGCAAGTCCTCGCAGGGGCGGTGTTCGTTCCAGTAAGTCAACGTGGGCCGCAATATCGAACAACTCCGAGTCGATGAGTGCGACGAGTTGGTCGAAGTACCGATCGACGATGTTCTTGCGTTCGTCCAGAGAATTGTCCTCGAAGGCCGACGCCACCTGGACGTTCGTTTCCATTACATAGTGAACGCTGCCGATGGTGTAGTCGAAGTCGGCCTCGGAGAGAAACGCTCGAATACCGGCTTCGTCACGGGTATCGTAATCCATCTCGACTGCATCGTATATTTCTATCTCGGATTCCGCTCGGAGGTGGTTGATCGCGTGTCGCCGTCGCTCGTACGTTTGATCGAGGTTGAAACCGAACATGGCGCGAGCGTCTTTTGCCGATGTCAGTGAAGAAACATTACAGTGGTCTGTAAAGCCGATTCCGTCCAATCCGGCCCGTTCTGCTGCTCGAACCATTCGAGAAAGGAACTGTCCATCCGAGTAGTTCGAATGGCTATGAAGGTCATGCATTGAATGTTTAGTCTTTTCTCGTCAACTTATCAATACCGCTCACCTGCACTCACGTGTCTTTCAATTGAGGTTACGGTTCACGAATAACCAGCAGGTAGTTATCGTAATCGTGGCTGGGATACGAGTTGAATTCTGACGAATCATGGACTCACTCTGCGGTGAACGTCCTGTGGACGTTCCCGCAACAATATACACCGTGTCACCAACGACGCGGAGTGTAGCGGCACTAAAGTGGGCGTCGGATTTGGGGTTGGCGCGGTCGCCTGGGCAAAGCGTGTCGTATGTGGTGATGAATGATTCGAAGCAGTCGCAGGAGCGGGTGATGTTGGCGAGTGAGGAATCAGACGAGTATGATGTCAGGTTTTATCGGGAGTTATTGGTTCGTGCAGCAGCGAGTGTATTGTCACCGCTAGGGTGGCGTGAGAAACGTATCGAGAGAGAATTAGAGCAATATACCGAATCCAGTTCACAGTCATTCGGTTAGTACGATCTGAAGGATATACACTATACGTACCTACTGTTTGCTTATACCGTGAAGAACTGTCTGTGCGGAAAGAAATCACGCTCTGTCTCTATCAATTGTCTCTGGTAACGGATCGACACGAAACACATAGTCCGCATAGACGCCACCAAGATTTGTGGGACTTTCTTCAGCAGTATGCCGTTGGCAAAGATTAGCCTCTGCCTCAACACTCCCGTGACCCGTTTCTTCTTGGTAGCGTTCGAGAACGACGAATTTCGCTGGCTCGTCGCACCCACGACGGTGACATGTCTGGGATGCGTCCGAATTTTCTTCTCTCTCGTATCGAGATTCATCTGCTTCATTCAGGTCGTCACGTGGTTCGGTTTCGTCCATACGTTCCCGTGCCTGTTCAACTTCCCACGCTCGCTGGCGGTTCTCTTCGTCACGGGCTTGCTTGTTTCGGCTCTTTTTGTTGTCCGCCATATCATATTTAGGCGAACGAAAGGGATAACACTGTGGCCGCTACTCGGGACTTTTTTGCTAGGGATTCATGTGTTCTCATACGGAAATTGTGGGACGGAAATTCGCCTATCAAGAGTAGACTACTTCCCCTCTATGAGATCCTCAAACGGTCATGACATCCGGGCAGAATCTAGAAGATTAAATCCGTTATGTTAAATATTCAACCATATCTGGCATGATGCTCCGTTTGCTCCTTTCAACCATCGGTTTCACTGAACTGCTTTTACCAAATACACTAATCGATCGTGCTGAGCAGCTCGCACTCGACAATCCCGATGACTGTGAATTGCAGTCGTGGATTATTCCTGGTGCGCGGATCGAAGGACTTCTCATCGTAATTTCCATGTGGCGAAGCGACCGCTCGTATGCTGCATTCAAGCGGGAGGATTGTTCGGTACACTGCCACAGTCGGTCTTGGTTCGTCCGCGTATTCGACTGTTTTTTCGCACTGACCGCTACAAGAGTGGTTGAGCAATCGTGGAACCACTTCGAGAAGATGTGAGCAGGGATTACTCGTAGTAGGCTTTTCGTTCGACGACCTCAGCGAAGGCGACGCTGGGTGTGACGTTCGTAATCTCGACGGTGACTCGGTCACGTTGTTCTGTATCTGGTACGATAATCACGTAGCCACGGTCGACGCGAGCGATGCCATCGCCTTGTTCGCCGACACCTTCTATTTCGACCGTTCGACGGTCGCCTTCTTCGACTGGGGCTGTTGTTGGGCGCGACTGTCGATCCGAGTTCTCTTCGTTTCGTGTCGTCGGTGAGGCTGTCGAGGATGGTGTCTTTTTCGCTTTGCTATCCGCTGGCGCTGGTTGTTTGAGCAGCGCGACACGATAAGCAGTGTCTGGTTGGATGTCACCGTCCACAATCTCTTGAGTCGGCACTGTGAACGTGTATGATTCATTCTCTGCTTCGATTTCGCTGCTGAAGAGACAGCAGAGTTCGTCGGGGATTTCCATCTATCCACACCATCGATCTGAGAATACAAGAATCTGTGTTTGTATTCGCTACTGAAGATGGCTGTACGGACGTGAGTAGTGACTCGGCAATCGGTGTGTGAGAGCTCTCGCTATCGACCGCAGGCGATCACCTCTGGAGTACTCGGTAGTCGAAACGGGCAGCGGCGAGCAACGCATCGTCGATGTCTTCGAGAACTTCAGCCTTGACGTCTGTTGGGAGGGTACCGAAGGCCATCCGCGCGGTATAGAGATGCTCGTGGAGTGTATCGAACGCCGTTGCCGGTGTGTCGTCCTCATCGGCACCCGGCGCGCTCTTTCCGTCGTTATTGGCGTTCCGATTGACCGTATCGTCTGCGTCCGGAGTAGGAATGTCGTACTCTCCCCGCCGAAGTTCCGTGGCATACATGCGACCGACATATTTCGCTTGCAGAATCTCGGTCACCCAGTGGTGGAGATCATAGAGCCACTGGTCACGCGTCAGTTTGCCGCCTGTGTCGCTATCACTCGTGTCCGATGAGGGACTTGGTTATTGGCGTGAAATTCACCCTGCAAAGCTCGCCTCCTACTGTGATGATCAGAAAATTAAGCTATACACGTACAAGCACGCGAAAGGACTACGAAGACTATTTGCCAGGGATCAAAGGGACGCTCGGATATCTCGATTTCCTCCAGCAGAACGACGAATTCGTCTATGAGGATAGAGAAGTCATGGGAGGGTACTTCGGCGAGGGGTGGAATAGACTCCTAGTCATTTAGAATCGCGTTGAAGAGACTGCGTCGCTCGAAGAACAAGATAACGAGATCAAAATTCTACAGGCGACGGAAGTCGAGACTGAACTAAAGAAGGTTCTTGAACGGTTTTTCTGAGAGCCTTCTTCGTCTGAACGTGTATTCTGTAGTTGGTCATCGTATACTGATATCACACGTCTTGAAAAGAAATCTCGGTGACTTATTTCCTCTATTAAAACAGTCGATTGAATCAGCTTCTGGCTGCCAGTAGTTTGATAGCACTGACTGGACTAGCTGGCAGTATGCCACGACAATTTAGCTGTGTGGTCGAGGGATGTGACTTTACCGCGGATGGAGTAACTGAAGAAGAAGTGCTTGAGCAAGTCCAAGAACATGCAGATGCCGAGCATCCCGATATGGATGTGGAAGAAAGTATGGTTCGAGAAAACATAGAAGAAACATAGAACCAGTTATCCGTTACTCAACTTCTTGTGCTCCTGTGCCGAGTAGAGTTCTTCCCACACTATCTTAGTGAATCAACCATATTCGAACATAGTTCGTTGCACCACCGAATATCGGCACGATACTTCGAATCCACGAATCACTCATCCTCGACCCCTCTAGTTTTCACGGGCGCATCATCAGGTGTCCCACTCTTGTTCAACAACGTTTCTGGATACGTCGAATACGCGAGCCCGATCAACAACTGTTCGACTTCAGCAAGTGTTGCTGGCACCCCATACGGATCGTCGTTATCCTCGCCCCACGCGTGAACCCAGAGATACGTCTGCTCGTTCAACGTCCGCGTTCCCGGCTCGAATAATGCCTCTGCCCAGTGGGCCTTTCGCTCGTCTTCACCACTGAGTGCCATCGAGAGTTCCCCAATATGCCAGTAATTCCCGTCCCCCCATCGTGCAAAACTTCGCGTCGCGTTTCGATTCTTCGCGATCTCGACGAAGTTCGAACTCAACTTTCGCTGTTTGCCGTATGCCTCTGCTTTGCCAATGTACCTCGGAATCACATCGCCCGCATCAACATCCTTGGCTGGCGCATCGAGTTGGTACATCATGTAGAGCAAGCCCTCACAGCCGTCCTCACGGACACCAGTCGAATCAACACACTGCAACTCTGCACGACGATGGGGTGAATCGAAACTATCCGCTGGAGTTGCCATCCATGTTCTCACGTGTCGTTGTCCCTTGGGTCTATGATCGAATGGGCGATATTTGGACCGAATATGAGTGATCGAATTGAGTCTACTTCCGCGGTTACAGGCGAAAAGAATCCCGTTTTGACCGTGTCGTCCAATCGCTCAGGTTGCCCACGCATCCTCATCGAGAAGCCCGTATGAGTGATCCAACTCGGCCCAGAGGTCGTCAATTTCATCTCCCAAATCTGTTTCATTGAGTCGCCTGCGAAGTTCCTCCGCCTCAGTGGTCGACAAGTGTATCCGCCATCCACCAAACGGTCACTGCCGGAAACCCCGACTCACGCATCGCCGTCAGTCGTTTTCTCTGCAATCTGACCACTAGTATTGCGTTCTCTCGGCTATCACTAAAGTACGGACACGTCACCCGGCGCGACTACCGTAAGCGCAGGATCAATTAAGCGGTTGCACTTCACGACAGCAAAGTGAGGTCGGTTAGTCTTCGGTCTCGTGGCCGTTCGATTTGCGTTCTTGGTCGGGATGGTCTGAGACGTACACCGTGGTGTTCGCAGGGATATCCTCGGTAATCCAGGAGTTTGCGCCGATACTGACGTGATTGCCGACAGTGATGGCGCCGAGGACGTTTGTCCCGGCACCGATAACGACGTGATCGCCAACGTCTGGGTGGCGCTTATACCCTTTCTTGAGTGCGTGGTCGGTGTCCTCCTCTTCTTCGAAGTGGAGGGCACCGAGGGTGACGTTCTGGTAAAGCCGGCACCAGTCACCGATAGTGGTGGTCTCGCCGATGACGACGCCGGTGCCGTGGTCAATGAAAAAATAGTCTCCGATCTCGGCACCAGGATGGATGTCGATGCCTGTCTCGCTTTTTGCGGCTTCAGTGAGTTCGCGGGCGTACTCCTGCTTGCCCTCCTTGTACAGTTCATGAGCGGCACGCTGAGCGACGATGGCGTGGAATCCTGGATATGCTCGGATAACCTCAAGGTAGGACTTCGCAGCAGGGTCGCCTTTGTACGCGGCTTCGACGTCGCGTTTCAGGCGCTCTCTGATATTGGGAAGATCGTCGATGACGGCACTGATGCAATCCTGAGGGTGAGCGTGGGGAGCATACAATTGGCAGCCTCGCATGAGTTGCTTGCCGAGTTCAGTGAGGGTTTCTTCAACGTCTTCGGGGTCAGTGTGATCTGCGTAGGCGTTCCAGCAGCTCGGGAAGAGGAGGCGACGAAGGAGAGTGAGTTCAGTGCGCGCGTGCGGGGTCTCGGGGGCGACCCGTGGCTCGTGGACCGGAAAGGGAGGCTCGTCGGCCTCGTAGGCGGCGACTAAGCTGTGGTGAGCGTTGCCGGTGTAGCGGTACTCCATCACTCTTTTCGTAAGGGGGTAGCTGGGAAGAGGCTATGGGATCCGATAGGAGAATTGACATTCATGAGTTGAGCGACCCGACGAAATCATCGACGAAGGACGACGCAACTTGGGCGGTGTCACCGTCAGTAATGACAACTACCTCCCGAAGTGCGAAGACAACGAGGACGATTTCGAACCTAATATCTGCGACGGTCTCGACGACTTGCGTTCGACTACTGTGCAACCGTGGCGTTTGGAGACCGATCTATATGACAAGCGCCGACAGAGCAACGAGAGACCGAACAAATTTCAATAGCGGTTCTACCACAGCCACGACAACAGATTTCACAAGCGAAGTGAATATTCGAGTATGACCGACCAGACAATTACGACCGCCGCCGTTGGTCGGACGAGTGCCCCACCTGACGAAGTCGATCTCCAGTTTGAAGCCCATGCAGTCGACCCGGACGTCACTCTACTCGATCCCGTCTCTCTCGTGGGAATGTATGGTTAAAAATCTACGACCACCCGCAAGAGACGAAACGAGGACCACTCCACCACAGCAGAAACCAGAACCTACACGACGATTCCCACCACCAGTGTCCCTATGACACAAACCGTCAACGAACTCCGAAACGAAATTCGACAGGCTGTCGGGAGATACGAACGGATGGAATCGACAGCCTTCACTAAAGAAGCTCTTGCAGCACTCTGTACAACTGTAAACTACGATATCGACACACACAACTTGCCCTCCAAACCCCAGATGCGGGCTGGTATCCTGTGGAAAATCGGCGAACTGGACGATGATGACCCAGAACAGACTTCAAACGCGTTCCGGAAGGCGGAACTCGAAGCAATTGCAGCTGCATTGCAGGACAGAGAGTGACTGCGAACTAACTCATCTGTCTCCACCAACTCGACGTGATGATAGTGAAACTTTTCAGAACTCTGTCTCGATAAGTGCATAGGTTGTGGTACAAACCAATCGAAGAGTCATTCTCTTCAGGCTTGCCCGATAGCGTGATCCGTCAGCCACTCTACCACTGCATCGTTGGTGTCAGTCACGCGGTCGATGGCGTCAAAGACTGCACCCGCGACAGGACTCATCGCTGGTTCCACAACACGATAGTCCTCAATATCCGTGATTTGCCGGCGAAATTCGGCGCTCATGTATTCACTTCGGAGCACGCTTCCTGCCGAAGCGACAGTCACTGGGTTGTTGAGGAATCCACCAACGAGACGAACGCCGGTCACTACCTCTGCGATAGCGTCATTACACATCGTCTGTGCAGTGAGATCCCCATCTTCGGCGGCAGCCGTGATCAATGGTGCAACGCTGTCAAGTGGATTCCCAGACGGCACGTTGGTGAACCGATCCTCATCGCAGACAGCCATCCTAAGGTCGGGCACTGAATCACAGTCCCAGTGATCTAAGAGTTGGTCCCCGAGTGTCCATTCTACGGGCGTTTCACTGCCGAGTATTGCATGGAGTGCCCGTTCACCGAGATTGTGTGCACCGGCACGGGCGTACTGTATGAAATCGTAGTTGCTGATTTGCTTGCCGTCAGCTGTGATTCCGAACACGAGAGAGCCAGTGCCACAGATTGCGACGATGCCTGGGTTGGTCCGGAATGCTCCGATGTGAGCGATCTCTTCGTCGGTAACTACATGTGGCTCGCAGGCAAGTCCATCAATGTCCAGAGCTTGTTCGGTCGACGTGTAATCATCGGAGATATTGAGACTCCCTACCCCGGCTGTGAGTGCTGCCACATCGCCAAGCGATTGCTCGGCGTCGGCGAGCGCGGTCCGAACACCCTCACGGAGGTTCTGTCGAGCCATCTTCGGATCATTAAATTCGGTACTCGCGCCACCTCGCTTAGCGACTCCCAATATATGTCCGTCGAGATCTGCAACGGCAACGCGTGTCCGAGTACCACCTCCATCGAGTCCAACCACCACATCGTTGCTCATTGATTTCATTGACGTAGATTGTCAAGATAAATCCTCTGGTCGTCTAAAACTCGGATTCACGAATCACTCGGAGAATATTGTCGCTTGTGATCCGAATTATTAGTTTTTTCAGCTCTTCTGCCACTGCTCTTTTGTGGCATTGTCCCGTTTGGACGCTTGTATGGCTGATTTGATTGTCCAATCCGCAGTGAAAGAACAGCTCGAAGGACATAACGTGGCTAGCGACTTCTACGATGCACTCGACGACGAAGTCGCATCGATTCTCGAGGACGCTGCTCGACGAGCCGACGAAAACGATCGCAAAACCGTCCAAGCGCGCGATTTGTAGCTGCTCATCGCCTCAAGATAGCATCAACCTGTTTTTTTTTGTTCGTCGTTATAAAGAACTCATTCCGTTAGGGACTAACCGCTATTCCGGTTGAATCTAATGTAGAGTTTCTGCTCGCCATAATGTCACCTGTTCGAATAGGAAGGAGGTGGCGAGGAAGAGGGCGTGTGGATCGGGAGTGATGGCGCCAGACCCACGTGGGAGCCCATTCAGTGTGTCAGAGGCAACCGCGCCACAATCAGTTACTTGGTGGAGTCCGGTAAATGCTTTGTGTTAATGTTAAAAAATGAGACAATCAAATTTCCCTTGAGGACGACCGAGTGCAGTCAGCTATCACCGTATCGAGTGCTGCAATGGCTGCATCGACATCTTCGATATCGTCTCGATCACATCGAATATTTTGACGCCACCATCCCTTTCGGTAAATTACCAGCGCCTCGTCGTTGAGTGAATAGCCTGTGAACGCTATCCACGGTCGGAACCGATGCAACAGTGGTCGATGAACAACGAGACCAGCATCTGTAACCCGAAACGTCCGTGGGTTCGCTGAACCTGCAAGCGGTGCCCAGAACACCATCAGCAAGTATAGATTTCCCGCCCACTCGACGCCAAACACAACGTGTGCAATGATACCAGCACTACCCCCGAGAATCGCGATAATCATTGCGCCATACGAGATCTGTCGCCACCATTGTGGCCACCGTCCCTCCCATTCTGTGATTTCAGTAGTATTTGCAACAGCAGCAGTTGTGTATCTATTCCGACTCATCGTGACAAGAGGCAGACTCGTAAACATCCCACCGATCATTGTCACCATCGCAAGTACGATTGCAATGCTGGGTGGTGAAATTCCGATTTCTGATGCTGCGAAAACACCGACAAAGGGGACAAACGGAACCGCAACGAGCAGCCAAATCAGGTCGTGGTGACCAAGCCGAACTGCGAGTCCGGCTGTGTGAGAAATAAGCCACCCAGCAACTGCAGTGAAGAGGGCAATGAAACCAAGATAACTCATATACAGGATACCACCATCCACACTAACGGTCGAAATCCCCAGAATGGCTATCGGAGTGAGGAGGATGGCAACATAGAGACCAGCGACGAACGCATAGAGCGTGTCGGGGCGTTCACCGTTCGATAGATTTCCCCGAGATTCAGTACGTGTCGCCATACTCACTAGTTCCCCACAGTTGTTGAAAATACTACCGGATGAATGAGTTTTCGACGGCGCTTTTGATTGCATCACGGCACAGAAGACGCACACACAAATCATCCAGCTAGGGTCAATCTCGAACTCCTGACTGTCTTCTTGCGACAAACAATAGATGCGAAGAAGATTCTCGCGTGCTATGGTTGTCCAGAATTCGCTGGGAAAGCCTCAGGAGAGATTTGAACTCTCGACCGACTCCTTACAAAGGAGTTGCTCTGCCAGCCTGAGCTACCAAGGCACTCTCAAAATGAGTCATCTCCGGCAAAGGGTTTTCGTTTCAAATCTCAAAACCAAGAGGCCAGAACTTGCTTGTTTACCTTACTTTACCGGAAACCGTAGTAGTGCCCAACACCACTGAAAGCAGCCACGAACTGGGATCCACGTTCGGTATCACTGGCGATCACATATCCGTCACCACCTTGCTGTTTGACAGCTGTTTCCAACTTTTCTCGTTGGCTTCGCGGTACTGTCGATGCGATAAGTACCGACTCAACTGCTCCGAACTTGATCGCTCGCTCAACCTCCTCAGCACCATATGCAACCAGATCGTCATCTCGAAGCCGTGAGTAGAACTCATCAAGCCGCTTGCGGCCTTCCCGCTGTTCGGTATCGAGCAGTTGCTCATCTGCTTTCTTAACAAGCTGGTCCAACCCTTGTACGGTCGCATACTCAACCGAGTACGTTCCGAGCAGACGATTACGCAACCGATGATCAAGGTAGTTGTCGGAGACGAACCGCTTTGCGGTCCCAAGCGTTCCTCCAACAACGAGCCCAGTGACCGTGCCCTCGTCACCGGTAAACGCATCGGTGGCAATATCTCCGACTTGCTGGAAGAACTCGTGGACTTGCCGTTCGCGGTCGCGCTCGAACCGCTGTGCAGACTGCCCACCCGCCCGCGATTTCCCCATCACTTGGCTTTCGAAGGTTCGAATCGGGATAATGCGCTCTCCAATGAGTCGTCCAATGGCAGCACCACCACGTTCGATGACGATGAGTCCAAAGGTCTCATTCGGCGTAACTGATTCAATCAGCGGTGTGAGGTCGAAGTGATCGTCACATCGGTACGTCGACTCGGCAACTGGAGTCGGCAAGTCGTCGAAGATAGTGGAGATTAACTCACCCTCAACGACACCTACATAGACCACGAGTCCATTCTCTGGTGTCTTTTCGTATCGACGGAGCATCCGCTGGACACGTTTGAGAGCTTGCTGGACGTGGTCTCGTGTTTGATCGGATTTGATATTCTCTGCACTGGCGTATTCTTGGGCGATTCGCTCTCGAATCGAACCCAACGACTTGCTGTTAGGAATGGTAACGGTGACGAGTTCAGTACCGTCGCCGGTGAGCGATTCGAAGTGCTCGATCTGTTCGCGAAGGTCGTATGGTTGTGACATTGTATACTGGTGGCTTGTGAGTAGTTGATTGACGATGCCGTGAGGCCGGTTCAACGGCCCCTGCCACCAGCTATGAAAACAGAGAGATACCGCTCATCGGCTGCATGACCGTATTGATGCACAAATGTGAGCGGTCCATATCACGACACAGGTATCGCTCAGCTAAAAGAATTCTGGAGAGTTACGCTTCTGTATCGACTGGCACCCGCTCGAATCCCATCGTCGAAAAGTCACTGTCGAAGGCGAACAGATGCTCTACCTCGTGCTCTTAAGCAAGCGCTGCACTCGTCTGATCCACGAACGAAATCTGCTGGTCGTCAAAACGCTCGAACTCCTCACACGCTGCATTGAACGTCTGTCTTCCTACTGGCAGGAGATTGATCGTTTTCGACTGGCGAACCGTCGAAAGCGCCTCAACAGCTGCTGTGTGCCCAATCTGGTACAGCATCAGTGTCGCAAACTCCGAGAGTACATACCGACTCGTAAATATTGGCCCATACTCACCGGCTTCCATTCCATCGAACACAGCATTCGCCGCGTCGTGATTCACATCGTCTTCACCAAAATCAATACGGTTCTACAGACTGTCTAATGAGTCTTCGCGAACGTCGAAGACGTTGAGGTACTTAATGTTGGAAAAGTCCTCGTCGGCCGTAACAAGGAGCATTTCCTTCCGGCGAGCGATGCCAGCGATCAAGATGTCTGCCCCGTTGATGAGCTCGCCTTGTGACGCCAGTTCTGACTCAATCTCCGCCGCTTCGAGTGCGGAATACCGATCAAAGCCGACGTTATTCGCCCACCGGAGTTTGTAGTCAAGATCGGGGATATCGGCAGGGCCGTCGCTACGCAACCGGTCTCTATACATTTCGTAGAGGACAAGCGTGGGAATCGAAACGGGTTCGTCGCGTTCGCCTTTGTACTCCACGAGGAACTCTTTCGTTTCGGGCGTGCGGTCGGTATAGTCGATTAAAAAGCTGGTATCGAGGAGTGCGCCAGGTGATTAACTACTCATCGATTGTTCTCATCTCGCTGCTCGGCGTGCCGCTCGGCGCGCTCGTCAAAAGCAGCACCGAGATCGTCGTGTGCTTCGCGAACGCGTTCTCCGAAATCCGTTCCGGCAGCAGCACCCCAGCCAGCCAGGTAGTTCGGCTCGTCGCTCTCGTCAGCAATCCACCATACCTGGCCGCGTGGTCCGACCTTCATGCTCTCGACGACACCGCGAGACTCAAGAGATTTGAGACGGTCGAGGACGGCGCGCCTGGTGATCGGCAACTCATCCGCGGCCATCTTCGTTGTTAGCACGGGGGTATCAACCCGGCGAAGGACGCGGAGGAGTTCCTCGTCAGTGACTCAGGGGTGTCGCCCCGGGCCTTTGTCAGTGCTTTCGCCCATGTTTCACTGTATCAGTGCGACCAGTATGAACATTCTCTCCGTGAGAAGGAATATTAGATATAGGGCCTTAATGTCCCAATTGATAGTATTGAGTTGGTTCCCGCAGTAAGAATTCTTCCAAATGCAACTCCGAAAGACCATGTCAACGAAAACGTCTAGTGAACTTGAAGTTGACGAGACGGCACAGCAACGCGCACAGGCCGAACAATTTGCCATCGACGTCGATGCTCCCGGACTCATCGAAGTCACTAATGAGAGCCACGAGAACTCCGCAGACCACCAGTACACTGTCTCCATCGACGACGTAACCGAGGAACTGATGGCCTGCACCTGTCTACACTACGTCCACCGCAACGCTTTCTGCAAACACATGGCCGCCGTCGAAAACACAACTGGCGACGGGACGCTTGAGGCCTTCCCCTCCGAGGACGAAGACAATGCCGAACCCGAAGATTACGACTGTGACGGCCTCGGTGACTTTCCATGCTGGCCGTGCGTGCGAACGGGACGGAAAGAACTGCCAAACTAACCACCCGTTTCAGCCTTTTTTAGCCATGCCAATTGACGTTCTCGGACATCACCGACCAGCGAACGCTCACAGGAGTCTAGATTAGGAATGAAACTATTAGAGTTTGAGCTATAATAGTCTCACCACTAATTTCGAAGCACATACATACCTCGTATCTCTACGATAAGTATGGAAAAGTTCGTCAATCGCATCAAGGAACTTGACCGACTCAAAGCGTTATACGATAGTGAGCAAGCGGAACTCGCGATCATCTACGGGCGTCGGCAAATCGGAAAGAGCGAACTCGTTCGCCAATCCGTTATTGATCGAAATGACGTCGTCTACTATCAGGCTGTTCAAGGAACTCCAACCACCCAACTTTCCCGCTTCGTTGAAGCAGTTGCCTCAACATTTCCCAGCATTACATCCATCAAAGAAGAGTGGGAACCGCTTCTCACACACCTCGTTGCGAGAGACGCGATCATTATTATCGACGAGTTTCCCTATCTTATCGAATCAGACGAGAGCCTCCCCTCTATCGTGCAACACCTGTGGGACACCGGCGTAGACGACAGTCAAGCAACGCTCGTCCTAACAGGGTCAGCGATCGGTATGATACACACCTATTTGCTTGATGGCGGTGCGCCCCTCTATGGACGAGTCTCCCAAACGCCGAATGGCCGAATGGAACTCACACAGTTACCCTTCCGGTCAGTCAAAGAGTTTGTCCCGGAATACAACCCGGAAGATCGTGTATTCGTGTATGGCGTCTTCGGGGGCACACCGCGCTATCTCGATCCACTCGACGCATCACGATCGCTCGGAGAGAATATTACACGACTATTGTGTGACCCAGATGGACCACTTCATAACGAGCCAGAAACGGTGCTCCAAATGGAACTCAATGAGGTAAACACGTATTTTTCGGTATTAGAATCGATGGCGAGCGGAAATCGAAGCCGAAACGAAATCGCACAGGGGGCCGGAATTGAGAGTACCAATACGTCCTACTATTTTGACCGTTTGGAAACGCTTCAGATCATCGAAAAACATCATCCAGCACTCGCTGACCCAACGCGAAGCAAACGAACGCGATACAAAATCCGAGATCCTGTCTTTCGTTTTTACTTCCGGTATCTGTACGGCCGTAGTGGTCAATATGAACTCTATGGTGACAATGCATACGAGGATCTTATCGAACCAGAACTGCCAGACTTTGTGAGTGAAACGTTTGAAGAGCTTTGTCACGATGCACTCCCCGAGTTGTATCCGAAATGTACGTTCACACGGGTGCCGAGTCAGTGGTGGTACAAAGGACGTGAAATCGATGTCGTCGCCCCGACTGACGAGTCAAAACTTCTCGTTGGTGAAGCCAAGTTTACAAACGCTCCACTCGGATATGATGTCCTCAACAATCTCGAAGAGACGGTGGAGTATGTCGACTGGACACCGAATACGGGTGGTGACCCATCGTATGAATACGCGTTATTCAGCCGGTCAGGATTCAAATCGTCTGTAGAAGAAGCTGCTGACGATCGTACTGATCTCCGCCTTTTCGATCTGAATGATGTTGTAGGTGCACTTGAGGCAGACAAGACACACTGAACACCATACCCCATCTCCATCGACGACGTGACTGGCGAACTAATGGCCTGTACGTGTCCGCACCACGTTCACCGCAATGCCTTCTGCAAACACATGGCCGCCGTCGAAACCGCAACCGACGACGGAACACTTGACGTCTTCTCCTCCGATAACGAGACCGAACCCGAAGACTACGACTGTGACGGTCTCGATAGTTTCCCCTGCTGGCCGTGCGTGCGAGCGGAATGGAAAGAACTGCCGAACTAACCGCCGCTTCGGCTCTTTTTATCCATGGCACGTCAATTGACGATCTCAGAAATCACCGACCAGCGACCGCTGACGGAAAGCGCGAACGCTGCGACCGACGATACCCCTGAGACACCGACGGCCCTCCTCGATCGAGCACAACAGCACGCAACGAACGTTGCCACTGAGCATTTCCCTGACCTGCTGGTCGAAGCAATCGACTGGGAGATTTCACACCGAGCCCAACGACAAGCAGGCATTACGAAGTACGACCCGACAACAGAGGCAATCACGATTACGCTGACCTAGACGGCCTACGAACACCACGGATGGGAGCAATTCAGTTTCACTGTCCGGCACAAACTCATTCACGCGTGGCAATATCACGAGTTTGGCGACACGGATCACGGGCGAACGTTCACCCGCTGGACGGACGCCCTCGATACCTCGAAACACTGCGAACGTTTCACTACACCCAAGTGGTGGCTCGTCTGCGAGGACTGCGACGGCCACTAACCAATTCTCGTTTAAGTAGTTCTCGCGACAACTAGTAGATACGAGGAAGATTTTCGCGGATTACTGTTTTCTACATGAGATATTTCTATCGCTCCTATTTTACGCAAGAGCCTGCACTGGTTAGTAGTTCGTACTAACTCTCCGTAACACCAATTCCACTATAACGCACCCCAAGCAGAAGAGCCATTACGAATTTTGCATAACTCATAACTACGATGGAACAGTCTGCTGCCTCCACCGATTCGATACCAATTGCGCAACTCCAAACAGTCGTCGAACTTCTGGAGAACCCAACATTAGCGCGAATCTACACCTAAGCACTCCGTTCTGACGGCGCTACTGTCGCGGACTTCGTCGCTGAACTCGACGTTCCACAGGGGACCGCCTACGACTACGTGCGAACACTCGAGGCTGCGGGATTACTGACGAAACAAGAAGACAACCGTCCCTACGAATTTGAAGCCGAACCGCTCTCGCTCACGCTGACGACAGACGGCGAGACACGAACTATCACGGACGAACTCGTGGATGCTGCAGCACGCCGCACAGAAAACGAGGATATCGGCGTCTACATCGACCGGCATGGTATCGATGGCCTCGCAACTACCCTAGAGTACGCTCGTGAGTTCGTGGATGGCACCGTCAATCACCGAATAATGGCCCGTGAACTGGATCTGTCGCCACTCGAAGCAGAGATCATCTTGCAGGCCCTTGAACCGGTCATCCGTGCCCACTCCGACGACGAATGACAGCGTACATCGCAGATACTGGGATCTTTGTCGGTGTAGTGGCCCAGACAACGAGAAATACCACGGCTTTGTCAGGCGGTACAGTAGGCTGGCATCTCGCTGCCCGTTCCGCCTTCTTTGATCGGGAAATATCCTATCGAGGGATGGTGTCTCATCCGATTGCACTCACCTTTACCGTTCAAAAAGCGATCTCTGTTCGTCGCACGCCACTCCGAGAGTTCGATCGATCCTTCAAGCGTTCGAACCGGATAAGGCATGTCGATTGCCTCGGCATCAAGTCGCTCTTTCACTGCTTGTACTAGCTTTGATCGAATCCGTGTGAAGTTTCCTCGGCCAGGTTCACCGATCCAGAATCGAGTTTGCAATCCAACATACGAGTCAGCGAGTTCAGTCACCTAAATATCGGGTGCTGGATCTGCAAGAATTTCATTGTGCTGTCGGGCCTCGTCGAGAATCACATCCTTTGCATGGTCGATATCGTCATCGTAGCCGATTCCAAAAACGAATTTCTGCCGGAGCTTATCATAGGCAACCGGATTCTTCACTGCATCATTCGCTAAGTCACCATTTGGAACCGTAATTAGCTCGTTGTCGAACGTCCGCACTCGTGTCACACGCAAATCGATGTCCTCGACTTGTCCCTCACCACCGCTCCATTCTATCCAATCACCGACTGTGAAGGGGTGGTCTTTGAGAATAAAGATTCCAGCAACGAAGTTACCAAGCAACTCTTGGGCGGCAAAACCGATAGCAAGTACGATCGCACCAGCAAACACACCGAACGCCGCAATGACCCCACCAAAGCCAGCGACCGTGAACGCGAGGGCAATGGCGAGCACCCAAACGAGTATTCCTGCCACATTTTCGGCCAGACTTCGAACAGCTGGGTCATGCCCCTGCTCTTTTAGCACTCGGACAAGCAGTGTGATGAGGATGCTCTGTCCGATCAGGTATACCACGACGAGTGTGACGAGGAACAGTGCTACAGGAATAAGGTAATTGCTGACGATGGACGAAGTTGAGAGTGTGTTACTTGCCTGCAGTGGGATCATCGAACCCCTATTCAACACTAATTTCAGTACCATAGTCCGAATCGACAATCGAAGAACCGTTTTGTGAACGTTTTCCCAGATTAGTCCTCATTCTCGTCGCTGTTCTCGTTCCACCGCACTCGAATTTCGTACTGCTTGCCACCGTCCGCTTTCGATATCTCCTCAATCAATTCGACTGTGGCAGGTCGTTCCGTGATAGAATCCAAGAATGACTCGCCGGTTGGTACTTCTATCGCTTCCATTCGCTCATACCGCCCGAACACTCGTTCACGAACAAGGCGAACATAGCAAGCAGCTTCATCGCGGTTGAGTGATCGTTGTCGTGTTTCTGTCTGTTTGTCTGCTGTTTTCGTTTGGTGTGCGAGGACGGCATTTAGCACTGCTCCAGTGAGCAATACTAACCCACTAAAATAGAGCCATGTCACCAAAAGAAGCACTGCACCGAGAACACCCGAAGCGCTTGAGCCAACTACGTGTACGTAAATCTGAAACAAGCCCTGAAGTGCTGTCCATCCCACTGCCGCAAATATTGTTCCAGGTAGAACCTCACGCGGGGTGGTTTCGACGCCAGGAAAGAGATAATACATCGGGAAGAATGCGATGACGAGTGCCACGATCAACACGATCGGATTGAGCAATTCGATGAATGGAACGGCGGGAAAGAGGGCAAGCAGTGCGCCTGCAACAATTGTTGCGATAACAGCAATTCCGAGCGCGAATAGGACGATAAGACCATCACGTACCTGGTCGAGGATGGATTCATCGATTTCGGCTGCATAGATCTCGGAGAACGCAGTATCCAACCCACGAAAGAGCTTCAATGCTCCCCACGTGAGCGTTAGAATCCCCACAATCGACGCGCTCGCTTGTCCTTGTTCACTGTTGAGTGTTGTTTTAGCAAGCTCACCAATCTCGGGAGAAAGGGAGTTCGCGAAACTGATCACCTGCATTTGCAAGTTGTTGTTGCCGATCGCTGCAAACGCTAGAAATGCAAGAAGCAATAGAGGTAGAAGAGAGATAAATGCATGGTACGCGATACTCCCTGCGAGAAACGTTACCTGTTTTTCTTGTATCTCGGTTCGAACTGACCGAGCGACTGTGATACCGTTCTGAACAGATGGAGACATAATCGATAAACGTGGGTTTGATCCTAAGGTTCTACCGACGATACACAATCCTGCTCTTACTCGGGTTTCCAGTCCAGTTTAACTGTCACCGATTCGCGACTCCCACGAAGTACCGATGACGATTCTCGCGTGCCGATTTCATACCCGACAGAATCTGCTGGTGAGAGGGTCACCGTTTTGTTGCCGACATCGATGTTGGCATCCCCGCCCTCTCGGAGTTCGTGTGCAATTGCTTGCAATCGATCAGCGACTTCTTCTCGCGGGGTTTTCTCTTCGTGGAGTATTTTTTCGGACATCAGGGATAGCTATCTCAAATCGCTCGGATAGGTGTTTTGGGCAAGGAGTTCGGGTGAAACGGATTATTGTGCTAGTGCTCAACATCCAACTGGCCTATGGATTAATGCCTGAGTAGTCGAAGAATTACTTGTTGTGACTCGTGTACAGCAGGTAGTTGACTATCTTCGGAATCAGGAATCCTTGCTCATCGTTTGCCACAACAACCCGGATCCTGACTGCCTTGCGAGTGCACTTGCGCTCAAACGAATTGGAGAGTACGCTGGAGTAGAACGAATCACTATTACTTACAATGGTGGCATTTCTCACCAACAAAATCGAGCCCTCGTTGATCGTCTTGACATTCCATTAGTGAACTTTGAAAACGAACTGTTAGAGAAATACGATAGGGTGTCATTCGTCGATCATTCAGTTCCTGGCGAGAACAATGATGTCCCATCGACTGCTAGCATCGATATAGTTCTCGATCATCATCCAGCAACGCAGGTAACAGCCGCTGTTATTGACCGACGTGAGAACGTCGGTTCGACCGCGACAATTTTAGTTGAATATCTACACGACCTTTAGATCGTCCCCGAAAGTGATCTTGCAACTGCACTGTTGATCGGGATTCGCTCCGATACACTCGGATTTACACGTAAAGTATCAGCACAAGAATATGCTGCAGCAGAGTATCTCCATCCATTTATTGATCAAGGCCTTTTTACAAACCTGTTGAATGTCCCGTATACGCCAGAGACAATCGATGCATTGAGTGAGGCAATTGACAATCGCAAAATCCAGCAATCGTCCTTGGTCTCGTTTGCTGGAGAGACCACCGAGCGAGACGCGCTCCCGCAGGCAGCTGATTTTCTATTGAACCTACAGGGGATTCATATCGCAGTTGTGTTTGGTGTTATCAACGATGAAATTCAGTTTAGCGCACGATCAACCGACTCAGCTACCCACGTCGGCGAATTACTGGACCAAACGTTTGGTTCGATGGGAAGCTTAGGAGGACATCGTCAAATGGCTGGTGGGTGTGTTCCTCTTCTCAAAGACGACGAAGACCATGATGAGATACTTGAGATTGCAACCTCACTTATCACGAATCGGCTATTCCGCGAACTCACAAAGCCTGAATGATTACTGATGAAGCCTACTCACCGGACTTAATAGGCGATGTACTCCATGATGTCGTGGTCATAGCAACGACAAAGGGCCGTACTTGCTCAAAGACTCCCGCGCCCTCGACATCGATGAGACGACCACGTAGAACAGACGGTCGGGAGAACTACGCGCAACTGCCCAGCTAACCGAACGCAATTCCTCCCCGTCTCTAGAATCCGGAGGGTATTCTCGCTACTATATGCATGACCGACAGGGCAAACTCTCGTCGATAGATGGAAAACAAATACTGAAGATTGGATATGTACTCGCACGCTCAAAATGTACAGCCCTAGGGTATGGACAATGAAGAATTGAAGCTTAGGATAGCGAATAATTGCAGGCTAGTCAGTACAATCTCGGAGCTGGCTTCAGGGATTTTATATAGGATTCAGCAACGTTGATTTAGAGAGAAACCAATGGTATCAGTGCTAACCGTCGCCGGTGTAGTCGTCGCCGTATTCGTTGGCTTCAATATTGGTGGCTCATCGACGGGTGTAGCGTTCGGTCCGGCAGTCGGCTCGCGTCTCCTTCGGAAGGCAACCGCAGCAGCCCTATTCGTTGGTTTTGGCTTTCTTGGAGCATGGACTGTCGGTCGAAATGTCATCGCGACGATGAGCAGTAGTATCGTGCCAGCAACTCAATTCACGCCTGCTGCGAGCGTCGCCGTCTTGTTCTTCACCGGCGCATCACTCCTTATTTCGAATCTCTACGGCGTTCCAGCTTCAACCTCAATGACAGCCGTCGGCGCCATCGTTGGACTGGGCCTCGCGTCGAATACACTCAATCAGGCACTGATGTTTACTATCGTTTCGGCATGGATCGTCGCACCGTTGATCAGCCTTAGCATCGGAATTGTGGTTGGGCGTTATATCTATCCATATCTGGATCGCTATGTCGCGTTCACAAAGTTTGATCTCCACTTCATCCAACTCGACCGTTCTGGGGCGATTCCTCGACCCTACCTGAATCCGAACGCGACACAACAGGACATCCTTGGATCAATCTCGGTGGTTGTCATTGCGTGTTATATGGCGTTTTCGGCAGGGGCGTCAAACGCGGCGAACGCTGTGGCCCCGCTCGTCGGCGAAGGGGGGTCGCTCACTGTCAATCAGGGTGTCCTACTTGCGGTCGTAGCCTTCGGCCTAGGCAGTTTCACCATCGCCCGTCGCACGTTAGAGACGGTAGGAGACGATATTACAGAGCTACCAATTCTCGCCTCACTGATCGTCTCCATAGTTGGTGGCACAGTCATCACGATTCTGTCCTATTTCGGAATTCCGGCAAGTCTCGCAGTAAGCACGACGTCGACGATTATTGGACTCGGATGGGGGCGGGCAAGCCGAGCAGCGACCCTCATTGAGTTTGCGACGCCGGAACGTGAAAATCCGGATTTAGAGATCGCGACAGGAGCGTTGGTCACCTCCCGCGCTGAGGATATGCCTGCAAGTCCAACGATCGGCGATATTGCCCGTCACGAGGAACCGGCGGAAAAGCCGGAGGAACTGCCAGACGTGCCCGACGTTGGTGCAGAAGGGCCGGCGGATCTCGATCAGCGGAGCCTGTTCGACTCGGCAGCGGCCAAACGTATCGTTACAATGTGGGTGTTGACGCCCTCGCTAGCGGTTGTTGCCTCTTATCCGGTATTTGCGTTTTTGTTGTGAACGTGGTTTAGCCGATCTCACGTATACAATATTGACGACGTGATCGACGATCTGATGGCCTGGACGTGCCCTCACCACGTCCACCGCAACGCCTTTTGCAAACACATAGCCGCCGTCGAAACCGCAACTGAAGAGGGAACGCTCGACGCCTTCCCATCGGAAGACGACAACGATGCCGAACAAGCAGACTGCGACTGTGACGGCCTCGGTGACTTCCCGTGCTGGTCGTGCGTGCGAACGGGACGGAAAGAACTGCCGAACTAACCACCACTTCAGCCTGTTTTATCCATAACACGCCAGTTAGCGTTCTCGGGATCACCGACCAGCGAACGCTGGCGGAAAGCGCGAAAACTGCGACCGACGATACACCTGAGGGAGATACATAACAGCACACGGCCGATATCGCCGCCGAGTACTTCCCGGGACGCTTGAGACTTTCTCCTTGGGGTGAAGATTGACGAACCTAAGAAGTGCGACTATGAGGGTTTCAGCGGCATCTCATAACCGGTAAGCTGACTTCATTAACATTATTCTATACAGTAATGATGGCGGCCATTATGGTATTTTTGTGATAAATCCTATATATGTAGAGAAAGTGTCTGTGCATTGCTATGGGACTACTACATTGGTTACGCGGTGCCTTCAGTTCAGAAACCCCGTCTCAGCAGACAGAACAGCAGGTACGGGCGACCGGTGATATTTTTGAATGCGAAGAATGCGGTACCACCTTTATCTCGAAACCTTCCTGTTGTTCAAAATGTAACCAGAGCGACTTCCAGAATCTCGGCAGTTGTTAATCCGATATTTCTCACCATTCTCTTTATACTGATACAGTTTCTAAATGTTGTGACCGACGATACACCTGAGACACCGACGGCCCTCCTCGACCGAGCAGAGCAACACGCAACGAACGTCGCCGCCGAACATTTCTCTGACTTGCCGGTCGAAACGATCGACAGGGAGGTTTCACATCGAGCGCAACGACAAGCAGACGTTACGAAGTATGCCCTCTGTTCGGTACGAGACAGTCCTTATCAATTATCGACGAAATCACACGAAACCGAATGAACTCGAGAGGTGGTCGTCAATCTGGAAATAGTGCCACCGTCCCGAGCGCCGAGCTTTTGATGCCGATCATCCCCGTTTGAAGTGCTACTCGGCAGTTCGGGTACGCTACTTCCATAGTTAGTTATACTGGCAGTGATCTATTCGTAGCTTCTGTCTGAAAATAATATCTTGCTAGTGATCTACCACTGAACTCTGAGTGCGCTAGTAAGTTGCTCCACACCTGGTAGTACCACGAGTTTGGCGACGCTGACCATGGTGTGACGTTCACCCGATTCCCACGATACCTCGCAACACTGCGAGCGCTTCACCGTGCCAAAGTAGTGGCTGGTGTGCGAGGACTGTGGCGGTCGGAGTGCCCGGTATCGACGCTCGAAGACGGTACGTAACCCCGAACAGTACTGCTGTAGTGAGTGCGGTGGGTCAATTCACGTCGAAGAGGGCGATAGTCACTGACCGAATTCTCGTTTAAGTAGTTCTCGCGATAAGCAGTAGATACGAGGAAGATTTTCCCGAGTTGCAGTGTTCTGCGTGAGTCTATTCTATCCCTCTTGCATCAGATTTTGAGCCAGTAGTGAGTTAGCAGATCATACTAACCTTCGTAGTTCTACTTCGCTTCGACTGGCGACCGTCTCCGACCCTCTGCCCGGTAGCATTGATGTATACTCCGAGGAATGCCCCCTTTCGCACTACTCGTCTGCTTCACTGGGTGAGCGCTCACTGACTGACTCTGACTCGGACTCGGACTGATGGAACGTAATCTGCCCGCTGCTATCGATTCGAACGTGGTACGCATCGTACGTGAACGAAACCCGGCCATTCGTCTCACGCGGGTTACCTGCAGCCCGTGGTCCGAAGAGCGCATCAAGTGCTTCGGGGTCAACAAACTCCCACAGAAGCGCCAATTCAGTGGGGTCAGCATCATTGAGGGTGGCAATTGCCCTGACAAGTTCTTCACTAACGCTGTCTGTAATCGGATCAAACTCTGTCTGGTAGGCCGCATCGTCTGTCTGCTTGTGCTCGTCGTTGGAATGGGGGTGTTCGGTCATGGTGTGGGTGCGAGAAGTACTAACTATAGAATGCACCCACACATGGCATGTGAAACAGCCAGACTGTTTCTGAAAGGTTTGTTTCCGCCGGGTGGAAATAGATACACAGTATGTTCTTGCTTCTACGTCGAAAACTTTACGCGCCAGTCACATAAAGCTCTGGCTGGGAATCGAACACAATTGAAGTGAAGGATACTCCGTGCCACTCGTACATCCGTCCCTCACGAACACAAACAATACAACAGAAGGCAGTCAGTCCCCGCCCGCAGTCGGCTCAGAGACCGTAATCCACCCATCACTGGCAACCTCGACGTGATATTGATTATACCGGAAGGAAACACTCCCTTCACTATCACGGGTCTGCCCGGCGACTTCCTTGCCGAAGAAGCCGTCTTCGATCGCAGCAATATCCACACACTCGTATAACGGGGGATCCTTGAGATCCACGGGAGCAACGTCTGCGGCGTCCGCGATCGCGAAGATGATTTCGGTGGTCAGATCGCGGTGGCTCTCGCGGTCGTAGTGAGCCTGTGTCACAAACGTCATGTCGGGGTCATCGGGTTCGTTTCCATCCGGTGCAAGTTTGATGCCATCATCAGTGTGATCATTACTTGAGGTCATCTGTCGTCCTCCGTGTGAAAGTGTCCTATCGGTGGATCATCTCCGAGGCAGTGATACCTCTTTGGGTAGCCATGGGTTACCGAGTGTCCTCCCGGTCGAACTCGCTGCGAGCGTGTGTTTCTTGCCGATTGTCGAGACTGCCGCCTGCGCCCTCCAACGCCGCCAACACCTGCACGGTATGTGGGCCTGGCGTGATCGTCTCGGTACTGTCGTCGAACTCGATCACATCCAAATCCACGAGTTTCGGGACGTGGGAGTGATAGAGCGATGTGTACATCTCCTGGCGCGTGAGCGTCGCGATGTTCGCCTCTGCAGTATCGGTCTCCCAGGCAGCGAGTTTGGTCGCAAGGTCATCGAGTGACCACTCTGTCTCTTCGGCGAGGGTGTAGACGAGGTAGCGTCGTCGTGGATGGGCAATCGCCTCGAAGACGGGTTGTAACTCGAGGACAACTTCCGAAACATCAATATCGAGATCACGCTCGGCAGCACTCTCCCCGGCGGACTGACTGGAATCGTTCTCCCACTCGTCGGGAGGTGGCTCGTTCTCCGCCATAGTCGATGCTGAGGCGTCAAACGAAAAAATTCCGGTAGACACTGTTTTCCCGACCATATTCGACAGATACGCACTTCATCGCTGTATTGTACTATCCACGGGTACTGGTATGTTCTCAGTGTGACTATTCGAAGCGACTTGAGAATGACTAGCGATGGGGAAAAATCACTGGTGTGCTAATAGTGGACAGTCAGCCTGCATTCGTACGGAGGACAGTCGGTTGGCTGAAACAGGGTGCTTGGCATGAAACACCCCGTCTTTCAAGTGAATTCCAACATCACAAACAGTCTACACCAGCTACCCTGACAGTCCATTACTAGCACACAACAGTTCGGGAGTAACTCAGCTATATACTACCAGAAGACGCCTTCTCCTCCCACAATCACTCTTGTCCTCATAGACAGTCCCATTGACTCACCCCCACTGACAGTCTATCTGCTGATTCACAGAGGACAGTCCAGTGGTCTCAACCGGTCCACTTCAAACTCGTTGTAGCACACTGGACAGTTCTCTAGTCATCATTGGATACGACCACCTTCTACGGGTACCAGTATGACAGCCTCACGGGCTACAACACTACTATCTTCTGTTCTGCTGGTCGGCAAGGGACAGTCCAGAGCTCATAGATACCACAGCGCGGATACCCGCGACTTTAGGCTCGGGAGAAAGACGCGTACGCTTGACTACTGTACTACCGTTTTCTGCCGGGACGACTCCCGGTTGTATATCAGCATTTATAAGCACAGTCGTTGTATATGATCTATGAAGGTCAGGTGGACTGTTCAAGTCAAACTTGAAGTGACTGAAAGCGACGCCGACCTTCTTCACGAGACGATTCAACAGTTCCGATGGGCCGCTAACTACGTTGTTCTGAATGCTCGAAACGACGACGGCTATGTCGAAACGAGTAAAGGCAAACTCAACAGCCGAACCTACGACGACGTTCGTAGTGAAACAGAGCTTCACTCGAATCTCGTTCAAGCGGCACGAAGCCGCGCGGCAGACGCGTTGAAATCCGTCGTGGCAAAGTGGAAACGCGGAAAGAACGCGAGTCTTCCATACTTCTCGTCGCCGTTCCTCGAATACGACAAACGGAGCGCGACGTTCCACGACGACCACGCGTCCCTTTCGACTGTTGGCGGTCGAATCACCGCCGACTACGTGTTGCCTGACGACGAACGCGAGACTCCACATTCGGAGTACCTCTTTTCCGACGACTACGAGACGACCGGCGCGACGCTTCACTACCGCGATGCCACGGACGAGTTCTACCTTCACGTCAGAACAAAGGCTGACGTGAACGCTCCCGAACCACGCGAGAACGGAACGGTTCTCGGGGTGGACCTCGGGGTCGAAAACATTGCCGTCACTTCGACTGGCGAGTTTTGGTCGGCAGCCGAACTCGACCACTGGCACCGCGAATACGAAAAGCGTCGTGCATCGCTCCAACAGTGTGGCTCGCGAGACGCTCACGAGAACATGCAAGCGGTCGGTCTGAAAGAGACAGGCCGATTCGAACAGCTCTTGCACCGCGTGTCGAATGAACTGGTCGAAGAAGCCGACAAAAACGGCTGTTCACATATCGCCTTTGAAGACTTGACCGACATCCGTGACCGGATGTCCGGCGCGAACCGGCTTCACGCATGGGCGTTCCGCCGTCTGCTCTCCTATGTGGAGTACAAGGCCGAAGAACGCGTGATTTCGGTTCAACAGGTGAATCCAGCCAATACCTCGCGTCGATGCTCGTCGTGTGGCTTCACTCACGAGGACAACCGTTCGTCGCAGGATACGTTTGAGTGTTTGAAGTGCAGCTATGCGAACCATGCAGACTACAACGCGGCGAAGAACATCGGTTACAGACTCCTTGGCAAGCAAACCGCTGACGAAGGAGGCGCACCCGTAGGCGTGCGCTTGAACACCGGGATGATGAACGCGAACGGCGTTAAAACCGTGCCAACGTTGGTTAGAGCGGGAGTCCATGGTGAATGCCACGGCCTTTAGGCCGTGGTAGCTTACTAGTTGCTTGATGATATTCACGTAGTTCTAATTATAGTGATTGCTGGCTCACACAAATTCTACATATTAATACAATATAATTATAAGGGTTGCTGCTGTACCACTACTTTGAGTACAATCCCATGCCCATCCCATATTACCCATCCGACGACCCCGAGGAGGTGCCTGCCCCGGACATCGATGGAATCATCCAGCACATCCTTCATCCGAAGGAACGACAATCGCCGCCACCGGCCAGTGTTTGACTCCATACGATCCACGATAGATCCACAAGCAGTACTACGTAGTGGTGTGTTGATTTTCGTCTTCCAGTTTCGTAAATAACCGGCCACGATACACAGGTGAGGACAAAGAAAACAGGTTGCGTAAACTACAGCTGCTTATCGCTGGGAAGTGATCCCAATCGGTTGGTAACCGTACCGCGAGAGGTAACTCGTTTATTTCCCTTGCGAGGGCAACCAAGAGCTATCAACCGTTGGTTTCCCATTAGTGAGACGAGAACCAATGGACGACTCGATTGACCAAAGTGAACAAATAAAGCAGATCGAACGAGGTCTCGATCTGCTCTTCACGACAGAAATCGCGAAGAATCTGCTGAACAGCGTAGACATCCAAGCATTACACGATGGAGGTGGGTACGATGAGGCCGTCGACTACGAACAACTCGCTGAAACACTTGGTCGAACGCTCGGACGGGGTTTCGGAAAGCAACTCCTTAGTCGCTTCAGCGACGATCACCTGGTGGTTCGCTTCGCCGGGAGTACGGTCGCGGGACGACTAAGCGCAATCGTTGTGCGAGAACTTCTCCACCAAACAGAGCCCGAAGAGGTGATGACATGGTTTTCTGAGGTCGCAGACGAGGGTTCTCTCGACGTTGGAGATGACATAACCATCCCACTTACTGTTGTAGAAGAGAGCGACGAAGATTGAAATGCCCGAGTGCGATGCACTCCTGTCGATTGGAAAATCGACGACGGGACGCTCGAGGCCTTCCCATCGGAGGACGATACCGAATCCGAAAACTGTGACTGCGACGGCCTTAGTGACTTCCCGTGCTGGCCATGCGTGAGAACAGGACGGAAGGAATTGCTGAACTACCTCGTTTCAGCCTTTTTATCCATGGCACGCCAATTGATGTTCTTGGGGCCTGTTTCCACCCTTCGTATGGAATCTCTGTTATCTTCTACATTGTTTTTGAGTTGAAAATCTTGTCTATAACCATGCCCGAATTTTGACGGTCATAATCACGGAAAACGGAAGCGATAGCACAAATGATAAAAAACATCTATCTACTGACTTAGTCGTTCGACCTGATGTCCGTTCGCACAGGGAGTGCGAGATTTTATAACATATATACAAGTCATATGTATGAAGCGTAACTGAACCGCTGTCTTTTCACTGCCTACCCTTCTCTTTTCGTGCTATCTTCCTCCTCCGACGTCTGGAACCCACTTTCCAGATTAACTGATGTGATTCGTCCAGAGACCACGAGCCAGTCTCGAACAAAAACGAGTAACGAAGGAATCATCGCGACCGTAGCGAGCGGCACTATCACATCGGATGAGAGCACTGGAATCAGCGCGATCGTAATCACGATCATATGGAGAGCAGCGAGTGGCCGTCGGACGCGGCTCGGGGGGAGTGGCGCGACATATACTCCCCGGTAGCGACGGTACGCTGTGCCACCACGGAAGAGATAACCGGCGGCGCTAATAGCGAGATACCAAATCGGGAGTCGTCCCCAGACGACAGCGACAAGGGAAGCAACGAGGGCGCCGAGCAAGTCGAACGAGAGGTCGAGTTTCGCGCCAAGTGTCGATTGCTGGTTGGTCTGGCGAGCCACCCACCCATCGAGAAAGTCGAGGATAGCACCAGTCCCGTAACAGAGCCCCGGAATCCACCGAACCCCCTCGACTGGTGAGACAATGAGAAACCCACCCACGACAGCGTACAGCATCCCACGAGTAAGTGTTATGACGTTCGCAGCTCCCAGCGATCCGTCGCCCTGGTCGTTCAGCGAAAGGTGACGCTGTAAAAACCAAAACTCATAGACGAGCACGCCACCAGTGAGAAAAAACCACTGCCACCTTACGTCCTCCACGACAGCAGCATCGACAAAGTAACTCCCGGTGAGAGCGACGCTAAAGGCGATGAATATAGCGAGGCTCCACTCGATCCGGAGTCTCGTTGTGAGAGTACGTGTCTCGCCACTCATGGCCTAATTCCTGGGGTGGATAATAGCTGACTACACTCCCACCCGACGTCGAAATGGTTCAGCCTCACTGCGACTCCGTTCGCAGCGACGTCATTGGTCAATACTTGTGAAGATGAGGAAAACGCTCGCTCGATGGTCGATGGGAGAACAATCTGAGCGAGAGTCGCGTTGCAATCGACGACTGCCAAACGTTGGAGGCAGATGGCGGCATCAAGTTCGATCACATCTTGCATTGTGACGGCATCGCAGCCCATTGAGTCGACATGCATAGGGTATCGGAGGACTGACGAACCAAAAAGCTACGTTCCTAGGAAGTCCAGCGTGGTGACTGGCTATACCCAGTAGTTCCACTTACTGACCTAAATATTCATTTCCAAGTATATTCATTGAAATACACATGGTGGTGCCACCCGAGTGGGGGTTCTCCGAATCCCCGTGATTACAACGGTATACTCAGCGCCCTCCGTTTCGTTCCGCGTTGGACTATCTCGAAGAGTTCATAATGAACTCGGGCGCAAATCAGTGAGATGTAATCAACTCATCGGGCGGTTCGACTGCACCTAGTTGGGCGAAGAACGTGAGTCGATCGTCATTGATGTATTTGTCTTTGATCTTCCCATCCTCGATGTGCTCGATTACTATCCCTTTTAACTCGACCTCCCGGTTCGTCGGCTCAATACCTATGAACTCCCCTTCGTGGGTTGCTCGCATCGTTACTCGAGCTGCCACCCGATCATCTTTGGCGATTATTTCCTCGATTTCCGTACCCATGTTCGCGAACGCTGCCCGGAACCGCTCAGCGAATTTCCGGTACTCGTCCGGGCCACGAATCTCAGCGAAGCCCATCGGGTCATAGAAGACGAAATCCTCGGCCACGATTTCGTCTATGATGTCGAGGGAACCGCTGCTGTTCCACACCTCTCCAATATCTTGGCGAATGATTGATTCGGCTGCTGTACTCATGGAATTCCCTCCCCCGTATAACCAGTACACCAGCAACGGTAATTTGTGTTTGCACACGGGGGTGGTGAAGTCGTTCATCACCCCCTACCGGGTGGAACCCGGTTCTCCGGCACACGGTGACCAGCAGCCTTCTACCGCAAAAACACCGCTATAACAAGTTCACTTCCAAGTAATCGGGTCGTAGTTCTCACTTCCGTCCGCCGGAGGTGTTCAACCGCCAGCCGTGATGGTGGTTTCTTCGGTTGTGTTCGTGGCGGTTGAAACCCGATCGGGGTGATGAACCAGTTCACCAACCTGCCGTGTGTAGCTTAGCAGGTGAACGAGTTCACCCCCTCCCAGGTTTTCCGGGAAGGTTGCTCGTCGCACCAAATCGGGTAAGGATCCGCCGAGGGAGTCGAACCCTCGTGATGACCGTCACGGGTTGGATCGGATCGTCAGTCGTCGTCCCAGACGTCGAGGTCGGTGTAGAGTCTTTTGCGTCGGGCGTTTCCGTTATTCTGATCTGAAGGTGGTTCGGAGGCTTTCCACGTCACCCCGTGTTTTTCACCGAACTCCTCGAGAAGCGCAAGGCAGTAGCGCTCACTGAATCCGGTCGCTTACTGAATCCAGACTAAATGGTGAGTTCAGGCAAAAAGCAGTCTGGTTTCTGGAATATTGACTCGCTTCTCGATGATTGATCAATTCTATAACCGACAGTAGAACGGACGACGGCAGCGAGGTCGACTTTCGGAATTCGCCTGATTTTGGATGGGTGACTTCCTGTGGGCAGTAAAAGCGGCAATGAAAACTGGTTAGTCGTCCCCGGAAAGCATATTTCGGTTATATTTCTTCCGTATAGGTTCCAAACAGTAGCAAATCGATTAATCTGCGACGTCCGGAGTCGGCGTTTCCGGTGGTTCGTTGATAGCATACTGCTTCAAGAACACAGCAGCGATGATGGCGAATCCGACGATATCGGTCATCAGACCAGGTGCGATTAGCACTACAGCACCAATGACGAGAGCGGTCCGTTCAAGGTAATTGGTGGGCATATACAGGAACCCTTGCGTTCCAGCAGACAGTGCGAGTACGCCGACGATGGCCGTTATTGCCCCGATGGCGATCTGTGTAGTTGACCCGACAAGTAGGAGTTGTGGGCCATAAACGAACATATACGGCACGAGGAAACCTGCGGCCGCAAGGTTAAGCGCAGTAAACCCGGTCTTCCACGGGTCAGATTCGGCAATCCCGCTGGCGGTAAACACAGCCAACATGATTGGGGGCGTAATCGCCGAAATGATGCCGAAGTAGAAGATAAACAGGTGCGCAGCGATCAGTTCAACACCCATATCAACGAGTGCGGGTGCTCCAAGGGCGGCAAGAACGACGTAGGCGGCCGTCGTCGGAAGTCCCATCCCAAGAATGATTGAAGTGAGCATGGTCAAAAACAGCGCGATGATGAGCGAACCGCCCGAGAGGCTGGTGATGAGCGTGCTGAATTTCAGCCCAAGGCCGGTGAGCGTGACCATACCAACGACGAGACCGGCAGTCGCACAAGCAGCGGCGACGGTGATGGTCATCCGCATTCCGCGCTCTAGGGCTGCAACGCCCATAGCGAGGGCATTACGTCCGAGGTGGCGAATCGTTGCACTGTCACCGTTTGTGAGCGCGCGACCGAACTCTTCGGCCCGGGCACGTGGAATTGCAACCACGATGGTCAGCAGAATGGCGTAGAACGCAGCTTTCATCGCGGAGTTCCCCTGAACGAGCATTATCACGAGGGAGACGAGGGGAATCAAGAAATGAACCCCGGTTCTGAGTAGCTGCCATGGGTTGGGGAGATCTTTCGCATCCATACCTTCGAGTCCCTCCTTTTTCGCACGGAAATGCACTGCTGCGCCAATTGAAAGGAAGTAGAGCAACGCTGGAATCGACGCCGCGGAGATGATGGTCACGTAGGAGATTCCCGTCCACGAAGACATTATGAATGCACCCGCACCCATCACTGGTGGCATGATCTGGCCGCCGCTCGATGCGGCGGATTCGACGGCAGCGGCGTATTTCGATTTGAATCCGGTGCGTTTCATTAGCGGGATGGTGAACGCACCCGTGGTCGCGGTGTTAGCGACGGCGCTACCGTTCAGGCTGGCGAGGAAACCACTCGCTAGAACCGACGTTTTCGCGGGACCACCGGTTGTTCGACCCGTCGCACCGTAAGCGAGGTCGATAAACCAATCGCCGATACCGGTCACTTCGAGGAACGCCCCGAGGATGATGAACACGACGACGAAGGTCGCGCTCACGCCGAGCGGGATGCCGAAGATACCCTCGGTGGTGAGGTAGGAGTGTGAGATGATGCGTTCAATGGTATACCCTCGGTGGATGATCGGTTGGGGCATGCTCCGACCGTAGTAGGCGTACAGGAGGAACGACGAGGCGATTATCGGCAGCGCTCGACCCGTCGCACGGCGCGTGATTTCGAGAACGACGAGGATGGTGATCGCCCCGAAAACGAGGTCACGCGTCAGTGGAGTTCCCGATCGAGACGCGAGCGTTCCGAACTCGATGGCGTATGCGATGTATAGAACACTCGGAATGGAAACGAGCATCAACAGCCAGTCGTACCACGGTACGCCCTCCGTGTCCGTTTTGCGGCCGGGGAACAACAAGAACGCGAGGATGGTGACGAACGCGAGGTGAAGCGGGCGATTGATGAACGCGCCGGGCGTCCCGAAACCGGCGGTGTACACGTGATAGACGCCGGCGATGACCGCCACAGCGACCGCGAGATAGCGGGCGATTCCGGTTAGTTCACGCGTCTTTCCGGTTTTCGATTCGGCCGTTTCGTCTGGATTTGATTCAGTTGCTTCGCTCATGCTTGTGTAGTTGTTTTGTAATATGCATATTCGAGGTACGACATCCGCTCCGCGGAGAATGTGAGGGTGTCCCATCGCTCGGCGTAGTCGGTCAGCGGCGTTCGTTCATCACCGATGACGAGCGACTGGTTCGTATACGTCGCCACACGAAGGGAAAACGAGTCGAAGGCTCGCTCCATGTGAAGAACGGTGAAGTTTCCGACACGCTCTTGATCGCGTTCGGTGTACTCCAATCCGATCGCGAAATACTGAAATTCCTCCCGTATCTGAACTATTTTGCCGTCACGGATGACGTACACCTCGTGAATGGGGGTTTTATCGAATGAATGAATGTAGTGGATGGCGAACTCCTGTCCGGGGTCGATCCGTTCGACGCCGGTCGTCTCGCCAGTTCGGGCATCTTGAATGTGGAGGACGGTCACATCCGTCGTCGAACCGACACCGACAACTACCCCGCAGGCGAGGAGAGCGAGTAGCAGACGGATGCGCATGAATTTAGTTTAAATATCTGCTTCGTCGAAGTATTTCTTCGAACCCGGATGGAGGTCAATTGGGGCGGCGCGGGCCGTGCTCTCGAACTGATTCGCGGCCTGATGGACTTCCGACAGCGTATCAAGATTTTCGAAGACGGCTTCCGTCAGTTTGTACGCGAAGTCGTCATTCATGCTGCCTTGAACGACCATCGTGTTCGTGACGCCGGGAACCTGCACGTCCTCGTCAACGCCCTTGTACGTACCCCCAGGAACGGTGCCCTTCGAGTAGTAGTCGAACTGTGACGTAATCTCGTTCAAATCCTTCTCGGGGAATTTGACGAACTTGATATCACGCTGACTGGCGAGGTTCTGAATCGAGGACGCTGGATAGGCGACCGACCAGAATCCTGCCTCCACCTGTCCGTCCTGAATCGCCGTCGCTGTCTCGCTGAACGAGAGTCGCTGTGCGTCAATATCCTCGTAGGTGATATCGAAATAGTTGAGAAGTTCCTTCGCGATGACTTCGGTTCCGGAACCGGGGGCACCGACGGAGATTTTCTTCCCCTTCATATCTGGAATCGTTTCAATATTGGAGTTGTTCGTCGTGATAACTTGGGTACTGTTTTGATATGCTCCAAAGGCAGCCTTCAGGTCGAGTGCCTCGTCGAAGTCGCCCTCGCCGTTGACCGCGAGCAGGACGGAGTTTCCGAGAGCGAGGGCCATCGTCATCTCGCCGTTCGCGACGAGGCGGCAATTTTCGACGGATGCTCCTGTCGATTCGGCGGTTGCCTCGACGTTATCCAGGTTTTTGTTCATAATATCCGCCATTCCGCCGCCGAGCGGATAGTAGACGCCGCCCGTCCCACCGGTGCCGATAGTCACGAACTGCGTTCCACCCCCATCGCCGCCGCCGGAACCACCCGAATCTCCCGATTCAGCGGGACCACCAGAACAGCCGGCGAGCGTCGCCGCCGCTGCGATACCCGCGCTCGATTTGAGAAATGTACGCCGATTCACACCATGTGTGGGTCTATCACTACTCATACCAAAAAACAACAATCAGTAACAATAAATGCATCGAATTCAATTCTGTCTAATTTATCCACATATTATATTAGTATAGTTGGACATCTATAATATTCATCGGTTTTCCTCCTTCGCATCTTCTCGACGAACCGAATTCCCCGAACAATTGTTTTCAAACGTACTGGTTCGAGTCACTGACGCTTGCCGAACCCATTGACCGCCATCTAGAGCGTGGTTTTCCCGTGATTTCTCCGTCCATCCAGAGATAGAAATCGATCGTCTGCCTGTCGGTTGTAAAATAAGTTAGGTCATTTTTGCGGAGAACGCCTTACCGAAACAGTTTAACCCGGATTTTTCAAAACATCTACTACGACCATGTTAGATTTCGTCTCGCTAGCCACAAATCGACCGACTGAATTGCGGACGAGTCGGATATCCCCCCACATCACCTGCCGCCCGCCCGACGTGACCGAGAACGGAGCGAAGTACTCGTCGGTGTGTCCAATGGTGGACGCGGAGACAACGTCAATCGCGGACGAGACGCGCGACCTTCACGTGATGATTTTCGACCGACTCGCCGAGAACATTACCTAACAGCACATGGTTGGAGAAACAAAACAGCCAGAGACGAATCGTGGACCCCTCGACGGTGTTACCGTCCTCGACGCCTCTCGCGTCCTGGTCGGCCCGTTCTGTACGATGCAGTTGGGTGACCTCGGCGCGGACGTCATCAAAGTAGAACGACCGGATAGGGGTGACCAGACGCGAGGATGGCACCCGCCAACGTACGGCGATTCGGAAGAGAGCGCGTATTACCTCAGCGTGAACCGAAATAAACGCTCGATGACGCTTAATCTTGCGAGCGAAGACGGGCGCGACCTCTTTCGTGACCTCGCAAGCGAGGCTGACATCGTCGTTTCGAACTTCCGCATCGGCAAGATGGAGGAGTGGGGACTAGATTACCAGACACTACGGCAGGAGAACCCCGCACTTGTGTACTGTTCTCTCTCGGGATATGGCGAATGGGGCCCAGACAAAGACCGTCCCGCTTACGACCTCATCATGCAGGCGGAAGGTGGCCTAATGAGCATCACTGGTGAGAAGGATGGTGCGCCCGTGCGCGTGGGTGTCGCAATCGCCGATATCGGTGCAGGGATGTACGCCACGCAGGCCATTCTTGCCGCCCTGCTTGAACGTGAACTCGGGGATGGAACGGGACAGAAAATCGACGTTTCGTTGCTCGACGGGCAGGTCGCATGGATGAGTTACATGGCGTCGAACTACTTCGCAACGGGTTCCGCACCTGGCAGGATGGGAAGCAAACACCCAACGATTGCCCCCTATCAAGCGTTTCCGACTGCTGACGGCTACGTCGTTATCGCGGTTCCCTCCCCGAACCTCTGGCCGAAGTTCTGTACCGCAATCGATCGCGACGACCTCATCAATGACGACCGGTTTCACGACAACGCCTCACGCGTCGAAAACCGCGAGGAACTTGATGCGTTGCTCGAAGCGCAGTTCGCGGAGTACACGACGATGGAAATCCTCGACCTGATGGACGATCACGGCGTCCCAGCGACTGCCGTCAAGGACATGGAAGACGTGTTCAACAATCCTCAGGTCATGGCGCGAGGAATGCACCAATCCGTCTCTCATCCGACAGCGGGTGACGTTGAGATGGCAGGCAGCCCAATGCATCTCTCGAAAACACCTGCGAGTGTCCGTTCCCATCCGCCACTCCTCGGTGAACACACTGAAGAAATCCTCACTGAGTACGGCTACACGGCGGCCGATATCGACCGATTAGAGCACAATGATATTATCTAACTGATTCTCGCCCCGGTTATGTGCGTTCTCGCATTTCCGAAAGCAGTTGGTTACTATCTGAATTGTGGAATGACAATGGTGACGCTCGCGTTTGGTATTGGAGGAGACACGGGACGACAGGATCGACGCTGACCGACTTGCGACGCGACTGCTTGAAAACGATGGAGCTAAACAGTTGCTGATCGGCGTCACGGAGGGGGTAACAGCGGCCCCACCTCCAATCAAATAGTCAAATTGGTTACGAGAACGTCAATTGAGACTGACCGACTAAATGGCAACGAGAGTCGTCATATCGACCGCAAACGGAAGGACAAGTGCTTGAATCATTGCAACGGCTTGGACGTTTTTCGACTGAGTGCAATCGAAGATGATAGCAGTGAGAAGCTACTGACTGTACTGAGCGATGATTGTATCCTCAAAGGGCTCTGGAGAAACGAGGGGTGGATCGAGGGGGTGGATTAGGAGTGATGGCGCCAGATCCGGTGATGTCAAAGCGCCCTCGATACATGCTACCGTTTAGCATGGATTAATAAATACTTTGTGGCAATATGGGAAATAAAACAGAACTTCTTATTCAATAAGGCTGACACTAATCTCCTTTCTTTAGGAAAGAACTCTCCACAGAAATCCTACAGAAGCAAATATCATTGAGCCGATACGCTCTGTTGAGTTGTAAGCAATCAATCGAGGGGGCAAGAATCACGACTCATGAAATCCATAAGCGGAAGTGCACCCACCCCGGGACCCTCGAATCGATCTGTGCATATCCCTTTCTATTGAACACAGCTATGCCGAGGTCACCCATCGAGGTTGGTTCTTCGGTCGTTCACAACACATTACGCAGACGTACCTGCGTACACGGCGATCGCACCCTCATTGGTGACCTCAATACGATAGTCGCCGAAGCGAAATGCAACGGTTCCAACGCCATCCCGATTCTGGCCTCCGACCTCAGGCCCGAAGAAGGAATCCTCGATCGCAGCGACATCCACACATTCGTACAAGACGGGGTCTTTCAACTCGGCTGGAGCGACGCCCTCGGCCGCAGCGATCGTGGTGATAATTGCCGTCGTGAGATCATGACGCCCGTTGCGGTCATACTGGGCTTGCTCGACGAGCTGCCAGTCATCTGCGGTCAGATCTACTTCAGTCATGGTTCACCTCGTAAATCTCAATCCCCCACCCGGGAGCAGACCTATCTCGACACGGAGTGACCCACCACACTCACCCCAACTGTATTGCTCGGGGTTGCGAACCGTTTTCGAGCTTCGATAGCGGGCAATCCGACCGCCGCAGTCCTCGCACACGAGCCACCACTTTGGGTCGGTAAATCGTTCGCAGTGTTGCGAAGTGTCGAGAGTGTCTGTCCATCGGGTGAACGTTGTCCCGTGATCCGCGTCGTCGAACTCGTGGTACTGCCAGGCGTGGATGAGTTTGTGCCGGACGGTCGCACTGAATTGCGTCTGCCTGTGTTGTTCGTAAGCCTTCCAGGTAAGCGCAATCGTGATCGCCTCTGTTGCAGGGTCATACTTCGTGACGCCTGCTTGCCGTTTCGCTCGGTGCGAGACCTCCCAGTCGATCGTGTCGACCGGCAGTTCTGGGAAGTACACAGCAGATTATAGGGAGTATTTTTCCTCGAAATAATGAGACTGGAGTCACCAATGAGGGTTCCTGTGGGTTATCCAATTTTGTTGGCTCCTAAACAACTTAACCAGAAGACTAAGGGGAGTCACTCACGGGGTTTGGGTATGGAACACACGATTCGACTCCAGAATGGGGCTGATCTCGAACTCACAGATATCGGTATTGCAACTGACGATGATCACATTTCCTTCTCGATCGATGGCCGGATCGAGGGCGTCAATGATGACTTGATGGACGCGTTCAGTGGCAAGTCACTCACGTTGACTGCTGTTACATTCCGGGCCGAAGCAAGCAATCCTGGATGACGGACGGTACGCGACTATTCTTCGTCGGTACTCGGCTCGACAGTGACTGTTCGGTCGCTAGTAACGGTTATCTCATATCCGGCATGGACGAAGGTGATCTGGCCAGTCGTTCGGGCAGTCCCGTCAGTTCGATGAGCAAAGAGGGCGTCCAGTGCGTCAGGATCGATTGTCTCATAGAGCGGCTCAAGGTCCGCTGGATCGACACCTTTGTGGTTCGCGATAGTTTCCGCAATAACGGTACTAATCGGTTCGTTGTTCGCATTCTCTCCGCCACTTCCTAGTGCCATGCTTACAATCATTGAATCGAACTCCGATCACCCAGCCTCCTGCTGAGACAGTCACTAGGTCACCCACGTCCAGTTACAAAATCACTCTGAAGTCCACTGACCACTAACCTTGCTGTGAGCGTTGGTTAGTCGGTGATATCCGATGTGCAGGCCATCAGTTCCAGCCCGAACAAAAGTGATGCTCCTGCTACCTTCTAACCGTCTTCATCAGAGTGTACACCACGAAGTAGAGCGTCGTACTCAAGCTGGCTTTCATCCGTCCGTTACCTCGGAGACGTAACTCTCCGTAAACTACTGGAATTCTTCTAATTGGGGTCATATGAGAAGGGCGGCATTCAGGCGTACGTGTTAGCAACCATGTAGCCGAGGAAGAGCCCGGAAAGGTTGCAAGCCCCAACTATCACGCCGATCGACTCAGTGAGCGCAGGGGATGGCAGGTCGACAATCGCAAGGGTGAACCCCACGAGACTTCCGACAATCATCGATCTCAATGCTGATTTGATACTGAATACGGGTTCATACATTGTTATTACGTCCCTTCTTCAGATGCTCGTTCTCCTACCCATTGGTAGAGATCCGCTGCTTCTTCCGCCAGATCGTCGAGGCCCGCCTTCCCGCAGTATTCGGTTGTGAAAAGTAGGCCATCAAGAGCGTCTTCGAGCATCGATAGCGGGCAATTCGACCGCCGCAGTCCTCACAAACAAGCCACTACTTTGGCGCGATGACCCGCTCACAGTGTTGTGATGTGTCGAGGCGGTCTGTCCATAGGTGAATGTTGCTCCGTGACCCGCCTCGCCGAACTCGTGGTGCTGCCATGCGTGAATGAGTTCGTTTCGGACGGTGGAACTGAATTGCTCCCAGCCGTGTTGTTCGGAGGCCGTCCAGGTCAGCGTGATCATAACCTCGTCCGTTGTCGGGTCGTACTTTGTGACCTCTGTAAGTGCCTGGACGCTCTTCGAAATCTCCCTAGCAAACTACTTTGACTGCTAGATCTCGAAAGTATACTGCTGAGATCGCCATTGAAGGGTTATCTACTCGGCTCAATCGGCGTGTTCGAGGACCTTCGCGACGGTCACAATTGCGTCAAATTCGGTTGGTGTCCCCTGAATGGTAATTTCTCCTTCATTGCGATCATATTCAATCGAGTCAATTTCAGCTGTTTTCGGGATATGCACCTGGCGAAGAGAGAGTTCGATCCGATCGTACTGCTCGTCAGGAATTGTTTCATCAGTCGCGTCGTTTTCGTGATTTGCAACATACTCCACAACCTCATCAACCGTTACTGTTCCACTCTGTTGATCGAGATAGTATAGTGCGTATCGTCGCCGCTTCTTACTGAATAAGTCGAAGATAGTGTCTAATGTCGCCATGTTTCCCATCAACGTCTAGCCAATCGTCGACGATAGTGATTGTGGATTCGACCACCAGCCCGGAAAAAATTCTTGCTCCAAATTGTGTTAAGAACATTTTATTAAAACTCGGAGAGTTGTCAATCGGGACTCCGAATATCCCAACTCGTGTGAATTCTCGCGCTTTAGCGTAGGGGGAATGTCAAAGCGAACTCAGGCTAGAACGTCTGGATTGAGCAGAATCTTAGCAGCTGCCGTGATTCCGAAATTCGTTATGATCGCACTTTGAACACTGGGTTGGCTTTGAAATGAACGTTGTACCACAGTCTTCACATTCGAAAATATCACCGGTTGTTCGGACTTGCTTTTCTGTTTGCTGAGGGGCCTCTTCCGGAGTGAAGGCGTCACGTAATCGATGAAGGAGCTCCATAGTCTGGTATGGGGTACAAGCAACTCAGCCATATATGTTTTCATTTTAAAAATTATGAAACGATCGTTAACCTATTCCGCAATAAATATCGATATATAACTCTGCAATTGGAGTTTATTTGATAAATTGACGCCACTGAGAATTATTGAGAAATGGATTAAAACGGAAGCACAGGTTTGTTCGGCAGTTCCTTCCGTCTCGTTTCACGCATGGATAGTCTGGGAAGCCATCGAGGCCATCGCAGTCACGGTCCTCCGGTAGCCCGCTCTCGTCGTCGATAGGTGTCTCAGTATCTTCACTCTCGTCGCCATTCACCGAGACAAAAATGAGTCAATAGCGGTGCTAAATAATTTCTATAACCAATAAGAATCCATGACATAGCCTATCTAAATACACTTATATACTTCACCGTTCTTTTAGAAAGTAGGAAGTTTTTCTTCCGATACCATGACTGCATCCACCATCTCTCCAGACACTCGCAACACCTTCGAAAGCACCATCGGTGGCTACACGGTCGGCACCCGTGCGCACAGCCTCTCAGCTTGGTTCGTCCTCGCGCTTCGGCTTATGATGGGGTGGGCGTTCGCATACTCGGGATTCACGAAAATCGTCGCCGCCGAACCGTTCTCGGCCGGTGGCTACCTAGCGAACGTCGCCGCGACCAACGGCAACCCGATCGCCGGCCTATTCGCCTGGATGGGCTCGACCCCGTGGTTCGTCGAATTCGCGGACGTGGCCGTCCCGTGGGGCGAGCTGTTCATCGGTCTTGGACTGTTCGTCGGCGCGGTCGTCCGTCTTGCGGCGTTCTTTGGCGCGCTCATGATGCTCATGTTCTACTTCGGGAACTGGGACATCGCTCACGGCGTCATCAATGGTGACTTCGCGTACATGCTCGTCTTCCTGGCCGTTGCAGCGTTCGGTGCCGGCCGGATCCTCGGCCTCGACGCCTGGATCGAGAACTACGAGATCAGTGGGCAGTCACTCCTCGAGCGCTACCCCATCCTCGAGTATGTCCTCGGGTAGATTCTGACAGTCAACCCCATACCGCCTTCATGTGAGAATCGGTCTATCACTCGTTCTTGATCCTTCGTTTCCTCCCATCAAATTCGGCCGTCTCGCTCGTTCTAGTGAGTGAATCGGCACGGTACTTGTCATAACATTCTCATCTGCACTACGTTCGCGCCCAGACGAAAAAGCCGGTGGTGTCTAAGGTGTGATACAGTCTTCACTTTTAATGATTACAATTTGAATATACTTGATGAGTGGACACTGATCAGCGATTTACGGAAGCGTTTGTTGACGGGCTATAGAGAAGAGGGGCTGAGAGAGGAGTTACTCTGGAATCTCTCGCCGATCCGTTTTTATGCATTCCTAACACGGGAAGCCACCGAGGCCCTCACAGTCGCAGTCTTCGGGGTCGGTATCGTCTTTGATGTCCTCCAATGCGAATTCCTTGAGTAACCTGTCGTCAGTTGCGTTTTCGACGGCAGTGTCAGTGTCTCACCTTTCGATATCCGTCTATACGGTTTCTCCCCTCTCGTTCGCACCAGAGTCTTCTTGCTGATCGTATTCCTCAATAGCATCCTGAACGACGGCAGGATACTCTATTTCGCCGTCAAGCGGATGGACACCGCCGTAATCAAAGAGACACATGTACTCCCACTCTTCGTGAAAACGAATGTTCTCTGGAACATCCTCGACACGGAACGACCCACTACACTCACTACAGCAGGACTGTTCAGGGTTGTGGACGGTTTTCGAGCGACTCACTCGTCGCGACGCGGGCGGACGTGGCCGCCCGTTCACTCCACAACATATAATTCGGCTCCCACCAATCCTCGGAACGTATGGTACCAATTGACATCAACTGCGACATGGGGGAGAGTTTCGGCAATTGGAACATGGGGAATGACGAAGCGGTGATGCCCTACATCACCTCCGCCAACATCGCTGGCGGATATCATGCGGGTGACCCCCACGTGATGCGCGAAACGGTCGCCCTCGCGGCAGAACACGACGTCGGTGTCGGCATCCACCCTGGCCTGCCAGACAAGATGGGTTTCGGGCGGCGAACGATGGCCGCCTCGCCTGAGGAGGTCAGAGACTACGTGGTCTACCAACTCGGGGCTCTCAGGGCGTTTGCAGACCAGCACGATGTTACGTTCCAGCACGTGAAACCTCATGGGGCGATGTATTCGATGCTCTCTGAGAGCAGTGAGCACTCCCGGGCGGTGATGGAGGGAATCCTTGACGTCGACGACAACCTCATCTACCTCGCGACAGACATGAACATCTACGAGGTCACCGAGGAATACGACGACTTGCGCGCCGTCTTCGAGGGCTATGTTGACCTCGACTATCGCTCCGACCGCAGCCTCATCGTTGAGCAGGAGAAAGTAGCTCCCGACCCCGAACTGGTCGCAGACCGGTTTGTCAGCATCGCGACTGAGGGCGAAGTCGAGGCGGCAACCGGTGAGATGATAGACGTCCCGGCAGACAGCATCTGCATCCACGGGGACAGTCCAAATGCCGTCGAACTGCTCGAGGCCATCCACAACCGTGTCGAAGAACACGACATCGAACTCGTGCCGCTCGACGATATTGCCTGATTCTCACGCCGCATTTTGTTTCGCGGTCGAACGACCCCTCGCGGCAGTTCCTGATTCGAACTTCGATACCGTCTCCGGCGACAGTGAATGCGGCGGCGAAGCCGTCATCCATCGTCCGTGGAGGCACTGCCCGCACGATAGAGGAAGACGGTCGCCATGGCAATGAGCGAGAGCGACACGAAAACGGTCATACCCGCGAGTGCGAACACTTCGGGTGAGAGTTCGACCTGCAGTTTCGCGTACACGTAGGTCGGGACAGTGTTGTCACTGCCCTGAAGATAGACCGTTCGGGAGAACTCGTTGAACGACAACACGAAGCTGAAGATGACCGCGCTAATAATGCCAGGTTTAACGAGAGGAAAGATGACGTACCGAAACGTCTCTAACTCGTTCGCACCCAGATCGGAACTTGCGAGAAGGACGTCCTCGCGAACCGACGACATGCTCGTTAGTAGAACGAGGAACGCGAACGGAAACGCCCAGATGACGTGTCCGATGAGTTCGGCGACGAAGGGATTGTTGAACCCGAGTTGCTTGAACAACACGAGTAGGCTGAACCCCTGGACGACACCTGGGACGAACAGCGGGACGATCATCGCGCCGACGAACAGCGATTTGTACGCCGTCTTTCGGTAGGAGAGGACGGCAAGCAGCGCGAGGAGTGGCGCGATACCCATCGTTGCGACGCCAAGGATGAGCGACCGTTTCATCGCGGCGATCAGCGGTTCGCTCTGGAGCATCATCTCGTACTTCTCGAAGGTGATCCCCTGTGGAACCCGAACGAACGACGCCGTATCCAACGAAATGAACACGAGCATCACCGGCGGTGCAAGGATATACAGCACCCAAAAGGCGATGAAGGCCTTCCAAAGACGTTCTTTCCACGAGGTCGAGAGCCAGTCCGAAGGATCCATCCGTGCTACGCGACTGACCGACCTGGAAACGGGTTGGGTGGACATCAGATCTCACCCACTTTGTCGAGGCCGAACACGTAGTCCCAGACCAGCACCAACCCAATGGCGAACAGCAACACGATGGCACTGATGGCGCTCGCGAGCGGCAGCCGAAGCGAATTTACTGCGTTGTCGATGACGGTCGCGACGAGCGAAATGTTGCCACCGCCGAGGACAACGGGGACAACACTCTCACCGAGGACGCCAACGAACACGAACACCGACCCGATGACTAGCCCGGGTAGCGAGAGCGGGAGAACGATATGTCGGACGGTCGCGAGGGGCGACCCCCCGATATCGGCGCTCGCCTGCAGAATCTCGTCATCAATGCGACTCATGGCGAGCCACGCCGGAAATATCATGAACGGAAGGTAGCTCGCCATCAGGCTGAGGCGAACCGCGAACGTGGAATACAGTAGCCACCCCAGTGGTTCGCTGATGAGTCCGACCATCATCAACACTGTGTTGATTACACCGTCACTGCCGAGGAACGCGATCCACGAGAGCGTGCGAAGAATGTAGCTCGTGAGGAACGGAATCGCGAACAGGAGTAACAATGGGAAGGTGTAAGGTGAGTGACGCTTTCGGATGCCAGCATAGTAGGCGATGGGAAACCCAAACAGAAGCGCCAACGCAACTTGTAGGAGTCCCTCCTTCACCGTTGTCCAGAACACCGACAGTCGGTAGGAATCAACAAAATTCCGGTAGTTGTCGAGGGTGAATCCTAACTCCATTCCGAACGGCTCCTCTATTGCGACACTCCAGATGAAGATTGCTGCCAGCGGCAAGAAGACGAAGAACGTGAACAACGCGAGCCACGGCACCACCTCTAGTCCGAACCGAAGGCGGTCATTGTCGATGAGTGGCCGGAGGGGTGACGGGAGTCGCTCCTGCGGTGCGTAGTCGACGCCCCTACTTTCACTGTGCTCCACCGGCGTCGTTTCGGAGTTGTCGTAAGACATAGTGAATCTGAGGAGGGGTTAGGCCGTTAGCCGGTTCCACTGTTCGTTCAGATGACTAAACGTTTCGGGGTAGCGATTTCCGAATACACTGCGGTCGTCACGGAACCGACTCCGAACCTCTTGGTGGCGCTTCTCGATGAACTCGGCGTCGAAGTCTTCGTCGTTCTTTGCGTGATCGATTCCGAGTTCGCTCGCAGAGAGATAGCCACGGATGGTCGTGATCTGGGCATTGTACCAGCCGTCCATCATCCAATTGATGAGTTTTTCGCTCGCCTGGCGGTTTTCCGCCCCTTTCTTGGTCACCCACGGTCCGATACCCCATAGCGAATAGCCCTCTTTGGGTTCGAGGTACTCGGCCTCCATGTCCTTGTCGCGCAGCGCGAAGACGACCGGTTCCCAGGTGTCCATGGCGTGAACCTCCTCTTTAGCGAGGAGATTGACCGCGGATTGCCAACCGCTCCAGAACGTCCGGAACTGCCCAGCTTTCTTTTGTTCGAGCAAGAAGTTGACAACCGCGTCGATGTCACTTTCGGTCGGATTTGTGACGCTCTCGATGTCGGCCATGTTGTTGAATTTGAGATAGTTGGCGACCTTGTGGAACGCTGTCGCCCAGCCGGCCTCGAGTGCGGTTTTCCCCTTAAACTCGTCGTCGAAGAGGATGCCGTAGGAGTTGACGGAAGAAGCGTCGCCGACGTGTTGTGGGAGAAACGCGACCGAGTCGCCGTTCTGCACACTCGATAAAGAGTATTGTTCTCCGTCGACCGTCGTCGGTTTGCTGTCTTTGATCTCGTCGTAGACGTGCTCCCAGTTCGGGAGGTCGGCGAGATTGGTCTTCTTGATAGCGTCCTGTTCGTGGAGCACCTGCGTGAGCGTGGTGTCATTGCCAGCGAGGTCGAAGTCGGTCGATGCCGTTCCCTGTACCATCTTGGTGACGATCTGGCCGGGACGCCACGGCGCAGCCGTGTATTTCACCTCCATGTCGGTTTGGTTGGTGAAGTCCGCCCACTTTTCGGGATTCGTTGTTCCGACACCCCAGTAGGAAAGTTGGTCGACTTGCTTGTTGCCGCCGTCGGAGTTCGAGTCGTCCTCGTCGTCTCCGCCACCGTCATCGTCACTACCGAGACAACCGGCGAGACCACCTACGGTCGCGGCGCTGGCGACGCCACCGGAGAGCTTCAAGAAGTCTCGACGGGTGCCTGGTGTTTGTTCACATGCATCATTCCTGCTGTGCATGCCCTCTCCTGTGTAGCAGGGGGTTATCAATGTTGCTATAATTACACACCATAGAACGAGAAATATAGCCAGTATTAAATAATACCTTATTATAGCGATGAAACTTAATCACCGTTCCATTTTGAGACATGAGCTAGGATTGAGTTCAACAGATGGTGATTCACTTGACCGAGGGGGTACCATTGCTCTTTATAATGCCTAGTTGAATACAGTCCAACGATGGACGCACGAGATATCGAGATTTTAAAAGCGATCTCGGATTTAGGGGAACCGAGTCCAAAGGTTATCGAAGAAGAGACAGGGATCCCGAAATCGACCGTTCACTATCGAGTAGAGAAGCTACGGGAGCAGGGAGTCATCGAAGACAATCTGTACAACATCGATCTCGGTGCGTTGAGCCTGAACCTCACAGTCATCTCAGAGGTAACGGCTCGGTACGACGAAGGGTATCAGGAAATAGTCGGCGAGAAACTGAGCAACATCGAGGGCGTGAATCAGGTGTATTTCACGATGGGGGATACGGACTTCATCGTCATCGCACACGTGGCAGAGCGCGAGATGGTCGAAGATCTGATTCAAGCCTACGAGCGCATAGAAGAGGTCGAACGAACGAGTTCCCGCTTCGTCATCTCTACAATCAAAAATCAGTTCGCACCGTTACGGGACTTCGAACTCGAGACGCTCATCGAACTCGGCACCGAGAACGGGGAGTGAACAGCCCTCGCGGACGCGTCCTCCGCGTCAGAAGTCCGGACTGCAATTTATTACTCGATAGTCAGTTCCTCGTCGACGTACTTGGTGGTGTGTTCAGCCTCGACGAACGTCTCGTCGGTGAGTACCTGGACGTGGAACGGAATCGTGGTAGGAACACCGCGAATGTCGGCTTCATGGAGCGCGCGTAAGCCGCGACGAATCGCTTCGTCCCGGTTCTCGCCGTGTACGACGAACTTTGCGAACATCGAGTCGTAGAACGGAGCGATGCTGTCACCCTCGTCCACACCGTCGTCGATGCGCGTGCCGATCCCGTGCGGTGGTCGATACGTCTCAAGCTTGCCCGGCATCGGTGCGAACTCCTCGCTCGGCTCTTCGGCGTTGATACGGAATTCGATAGCCGCTCCTCTAGGTTCGACGTCACTCTGTGCAAACGATAGTTCCTCATCCGCAGCGATACGGAGTTGCCACTTCACGAGGTCAATACCGGTAACAACCTCGGTGATCGTGTGTTCCACCTGGATACGGGCGTTCACTTCGAGGAAGTAAAACGACCCGTCTTCATAGAGGAACTCTACCGTCCCTGCATTTATATAGCCTGCTTCGGCAACGCCGCGTCGAGCCGCATCCCATACCTCAGCCCGCGTGTCCTCGTCGAGGACTGGACTCGGCGTCTCCTCGATGAGTTTCTGCTGTCGACGCTGTGTCGAGCAGTCGCGTTCGGTGAGGTGCCTGACGTTGCCGTGATGGTCGGCTAGTACCTGGACTTCGATGTGGCGTGGATTCTCGAGAAATCGCTCGACGTAGACGTTCGAATTGTCGAAGTATGCTTCGCCCTCGCGTTGGGCGTTCTGGAATTGCTCTTCGACCTCGTTGTCACTCCGAACGACTTTGAGTCCACGTCCCCCACCACCGCCGTCAGCCTTGATGGCCACCGGGTAGCCGTGTTCAGCCGCGAACTCGCGTATTTCGTCGGCGCTCTCGACCGGGTCGGTCGTACCGGGCACGATAGGGACGTCTGCTCGGCGCATTATTTTACGAGCTCGGGTCTTCTCGCCGAAGTCGTTCATTACGTCGCTCGGCGGGCCGACCCAAATGAAGTCGTTCGCAGCGACGTTCGCAGCGAACTCCGTGCTCTCTGCGAGGAAGCCATACCCCGGATGGATGGCGTCGACGCCGGCCTCACGGGCGACGTCGATGATGGCTTCCTGGTTCAGGTAGCTCTTGCGTGCGACCGACGCTCCGACGTGGTAGGCTTCGTCCGCGAGGCGGACGTGTTTCGCGTTCTCGTCCGTGTCACTGTAGATGGCGACGGCGTCAACACCGAGTTCTCGACACGCCTGGATGACACGAACGGCGATCTCACCCCGATTGGCAATGAGTACTCTGTCAAACACACTCGTGGTATCGCACCATTTAGGATAATACTCTTGTGGTCTTGATAATGCTGAACGCAGTTCTATTTGAGATATAAAACTGGGATAAAAATCAAATCTATGTCGTATCTGTCACGGACGCGGAACGCGACGCACGTGGGTTCGCGCCGCGTCAGGAGAACAGTTTCGCGGCGGCAGGATCGAACCCAACCGTGACGTCGGTCCTTTCTTCGAGAAGGGATTCACCGGTCGTCTCGTGAGCGCGGAGTTCACGACCGTTCGGGAGTTCGAGTGCGTACTCCGTGTGCGGACCCTTGAAGATGGTGTCCGTGACGACAGCTTCGAATGCGTTCTCGTGGTCATCGCTGAACACGACTTGTTCGTTCGGGACGAGGAACGTGACCCTATCGTCGAGTCCCGAACCATCGTCCACATCGTCAACTGCCACCACATAGTCGAGGCCGTCGCTTCGGACGGTCAGCACCCCGCTCTCTGTGGCGACGACGTCGCCGGTAATGACGTTCGGCATCTGGAGGAAATCGGCGACGAACTCCGACGCGGGATTCTGGTAGATTTCGAACGGTTCGCCTACTTGTTCGACGTTTCCGTCGTTCATGATGGCGATACGGTCGCTCATCGAAAAGGCCTCCTCCTGGCTATGAGTGACGAAAATAAACGTTTTGTCGACTTCCTCCTGGATGCGTTTGAGTTCGACTTGCATCTCCCTGGCGAGTTTTTCGTCGAGTGCGCCGAGCACCTCGTCGAGCAGGAGGACGTCGGGTTCGACAACCAGACTCCGCGCGGTGGCGACGCGTTGGCGTTCACCACCGGAAAGGTCCTGAATCGGACGGTCTTCCTTCCCAACGAGGTTCATCAGTTCGAACATCGCGTCGGCGCGTTCGTGGCGCTCTCTATCGGGGATGCCCCGGAGCATCAGACCGTACTCGACGTTCTCACGTGCGCTCATGTGGGGAAATAGTGCGTACTCCTGGAAGACCAGACTCGTGTTGCGATTGTAGGGTTTAACGTCGTTAACGAGGGCTCCGTCCAGGCGGATTTCACCGGCCGTTGGCGTTTCGATACCCGTAATCATCTGTAACAAGGTGGACTTCCCGCTGCCGGATGGGCCGAGGATCGTGAAAAATTCGCCCTCTCGGACACCGAGATCTACGTCGTCGACGGCGACGATGACGTCGTCGTAGACCTTTCGTAGGCTGCGGATTTCGATGACGTTGGCGGGTGAAGTCTGCGAGTCGTGTAGTTCGGTTTGCGATTCCGTGCTCATTGTTGACACTCCATATACGAATGTACACCCATATAAATCCACCAGTAAATTCCCAACCTAGTTTTAGATTATTGCAATAATCCGAACAAAATCCGAGGAAAGGTTTAGATATCAGAAGCAATCCTATACTGGTAGATGAGTGGGAGCCGAACGAGTTCGACGGAGATTATCGACGGTACTGACGTGCTCCACGGTGCTGCACTGCTGGGCGACCTCGTCGCCGGACTGTACGGACCCGATGGCCGCTACAAACTGGTTCAGACCGCAGATGGTCCGGTCGTCACTGGAGATGTCAACCGACTGTTCGACGAACTGATCGTCGAACATCCAGGTGCCAGACTCGTGGCGGAAGGAGCTGTCCAACAAAAGGAAACGGTCGGTGACGGGTCGCTGTCTGTGGTGCTGCTCACCGCTGATCTCGCTCGACGGGCTATTGGCTTGCTCGATCGCGGCTTCCACCGAGCGACCGTGATAGACGGGGTCAACCGCGCCCGGCTCACCGCGCTCGACGCGCTTCCCGCGTTCGCCACGCCAGTCGACGGGCTCGACGACCCGCGAGGGCGAATCGCTGTGCAGACCGCACTCGGTGGGGCACCACGCACGGAAGCCGCAACGGGCGCGATCGTGGAGGCAGCACGCCTCATCGACCGTGCTCGCCGTACTCACACCGGTGGCCTCCGCATCGACGATATCGAGTTCCGTCGTGGCCCGACTTCCGACGCGGTGAACGTAGAGATCCTCCGCGGCGTCGTCCTCGAACGGGAGCCTGTAACGCCGAACACCCCGTGTGAGGTCGAATCCCCGCGGATCGCGGTCGTCGGCGGTGGTAAGAAGGCCGGATCGGGTATCGAGGAGCGGGAGTTGAAGCGTGCCGGTGGAAGCACGGGGAAGGGACGAACGGATGTCGTCTTGGATGGCAAGACGCCGTCGGACATTGAGGCAGCCCGCCAGCACGAGCACACCGACGTTCGGAGGCAAGTTCAGACGTTGGAGGACGCCGGTGTGAATGCGGTCTTCACGACGATGGGTATCAGCGACGTTGCCATCTCCGCCCTTGACGAGGCTGGCATCATCGCATTTCGGACGCTGACCAGCGAGCATGCACGCCGATTGTCACGGGCGACCGGTGCAGACGTCGTGATGGACCTCGCCGATTTCTCTGCAGAAAACGTAGGCACGGCTGGACAGTTGCAGGTGACTACACACGACGACGATTCGTTCGTCCGCGTCGAGGGGTGTAACCACGGAGGGGTTGGAACGTTGCTGTATGCGGGGGCCGTCGAACAGGGCGCCGCCACGTTCGAACGGGATCTGATGACGGCTATCGTCGTGGCACTCGCCGTCCTCGATGGAGGGCGCGTCGTTCCGGGTGGTGGAGGTGTCGAGACACGACTTGCGACCGCCATCCGTAAGGAATCGCGGAGCGTCGGTGACCGAACAGCACTTGTCATGGAAGCGTATGCCGACGCACTCGAAACGATTCCGCGGGTGCTCGCTCGAAACGGCGGCGCAGACGCCATCGATGTCGTGACATGGTTGCATGCTAGCGGCGAGAACGCAGGCTTCAACACCGACGCGGGAGTTGTGGGCTCAACGCACGCGAGGGGTCCGCTGGGCTTGGAACCGGTCGTCAGAACGACTGTCGACACTGCGACAGACGTGCTTATTCACCTCGTTCGCGTGGACGACGTCATTCCAGCCACGGCTGACGACGACGAGATCACGGATTTCAATCTCCGACCCGACCCCGAGCGGGACGTTGTCTGAGAAACAATCGAAGTGGTTCGATGGACATCATACGACCCGAGTGAATCAGTTTGAATAAGGTCTTAGGATGGTTTACAAAATTGTACCGTCTCCCATATTCAGGGAATGAACCTAGTGAGCCACCGGCATCTATAAATCACTGAGTGCGAAATCGTGAACACACACCATGCCTGAGACTAGCATAGAACGGCAGCAGTTATCCTCGCCTCGGTACGGGTACGGAGGAGACGACTATGTGTTCGTCGAACTCTCCGAAGAGATGAGCTTCGACGCGAATTTCAAAGCCCAGGCCATCACCCAGGAACTCCGGAAGCGTGATCCAGCCGGAATCATCGAAATCGCACCGGCGAACGCCTCCTACATGCTCCAGTTTGACCCGGCCGAACTGCGCCCCGACGAGCTTATCGATGACCTCAAACAGCTCGAAGACGAAATTAACCTCACCGAGTACACGTGGAAAGCACGTGTCATCGACGTGCCCGTCCTCTACGACGACCCGTGGACCCACGAGACCTTGATGCAGTTCCGCGACCGGCATCAGGATCCCGACGCAACGGATCTGGAATACTCCGCACGCATCAACGGCTTCGACACCACCGAGGAGTTCATCGACGCTCACGCCGGGTCTCCTCACATGGTCACGATGGTCGGGTTCGTCCCCGGTCTGCCATGGACGTTCCAGATGGTTCCCCGGGACGAACAGATAGAAGTACCCAAGTATGTCCAACCTCGAACCGCCACCCCAAGTCGAGCGATCGGATATGGCGGCGCGTTCACCGCCATCTATCCCGTGAAAGGGGCGGGAGGGTACCAACTGTTCGGCCGAACGCCCGTCGAAGTGCTCGACGTCGAACAGGAGCTCGCGGACTTCGAAGAATCGATGGTGCTACCGAACCCCGGCGACATCATCAATTTCCGTAAAATTGACCGACGCGAGTATGATGAGATTCGGAACGAGGTCGAAGACGGAACGTACGAGTACGATATCGGCCACATCGACTTCCGGCCGGAGGAGTTCTTCGAACATCCACAACAGTACAACGAAGAGATTCTGGAGGTGCTACACTGATGATTCAGATACTCGAACCGGGGCTCTCGACCACGGTTCAGGACAGCGGCCGGTACGGTAATTATCACATCGGGATGCCGCCGTCCGGCGCGATGGACCAGTACGCACACAAGGTGGCCAACTACCTGGTCGGCAACAACGAGGATGCTGCCACGCTGGAGATGACGTACGCGGGGGCGGATATGGAGTTCACCGAGGATACCGTCGTTGCCATCACTGGCGCAGCAATGTCTCCCAAGTTGGATGGCGACTCTATGCCCCAGTGGACGGCCGTCCAGGTCGAGGCCGGAACCGTGCTCTCGTGTGAGTTCGCCACCGAGGGTGTCCGGTCATATCTCGCGGTAGCCGGCGGCATCAACGTGTCGAAAATAATGGGGAGTCGTTCGACGTACACCCTCATCGGTATCGGCGGGCACGAGGGGCGCGAACTGGAAGAGGGTGATGAACTTCCCATCGGCGACACCGACGACGGAACAACCCTCGTCGGCTCGCAAATCGATGACGAGTACGTTCCCGACTACGCCAACGACAACACGATTCGCGTCGTGATGGGCCTATGTGACTATCGACTGACCGACGAGGGGAAAGATCGATTCCTCGGAACCGAGTGGAAAGTCAGCGACGAAGCGAACCGCGTCGGCTACCGCCTCGAGGGTGAAGACATCGAATCGATGTTCGAGGAGCGCGAACAGCCGTTCGGGGCAGGTCCCGACCCGACGAACGTGGTCGACCTCGGCTATCCCGTCGGCTCGATCCAGATGGCCGGCCAACCCATCGTTCTGATGCGCGACGCTGTCACGGGCGGCGGTTACGCGACCGTGGGGACGGTCATCAGCATCGACCGTGGGAAGTTGGCACAAGCACGAACCCACCGAACCATCACCTTCGAAGCGGTCGACGTCGATGAGGCAGTTGAGGCTCGCGCGGAGAACGACGAACATCTCGAAGCGATTCGGGCGTCACTCTCCGAGTGAGTCGGCTACTCCAATCCCACTTTTTTCGGCACGGATGTTTCTCCATTTCCGAACAGCAGTCAAAATTGAACTGCAATGTCGGATACGTATTATAAAATCCTCTGCTGATTTGTCTCTGGTATAGTATCATGGGAAAGCTATATGTGGGTAGGAGTTGCTACCAATCTTCAAGCAAATGGCAGAGAAAACTATCATCACGTCGCCAATGCCCGGCGTCTTTTACCGACGATCCGACCCAGAAGAACCAGCGTATGCAGAGGAAGGTGATTCAGTCGAAGCGGGTGACGTCGTCGGCCTCGTGGGTGTGATGAAGAACTTCCACGATATCAAAGCAGACGAAGCCGGGACAGTACTCAAATTCTTAGCAGAGAACGAAGCAGAAGTCGATGCCGGTGACGACCTCGTGGAACTCGAAATCGACTGATTCCAGTCTTCTGTTCCCGCCGTCGAACGCATCCGCATACTTCTCTGAGCCCAACATGAAAACCATCGACGAACCGTCCGTTTGTTCATCCCGCTATTTTTCTGGCACCGCTTAGTCGGGGATGGTTCCGTCATGGTTCCAACCGCGGACATCGTAGTACGCGTCTAGCGCGTCCTCAAAGCCGTCGAGGTCGTAGGGGAGCCGGTCGTCGTCCCGGTCGAATCCGCGTTGATTGTTGAAATGTCGTTCGAGTTCGACGATGCGGCCGCCAACCGCCAAGAGCGCCTCGAACTCCGCGTCGAACAGCATCTCGTAGCGCTCGGGGTTCATATAATCCCGTGAGAACTTGCAGACGACACCAGCATCGTTCAGGGCCATCAGATTTTCGCGTTCAACAAGGCGTTCCGGCTTTCCGTCGAAGCCGTCCGGGGGCATCGCCTCATCTTTGTCGACGAGTGGATATTCGACCGAATAGAACGTTGCATACATGTGGTCGGCGCCACGGTTCGCCACCGCGTACGAGAGCCCCTGACCGTGGAGGACACGCCCCTCATGGGCGGCGAAGTCGAGTCCCTTCACCGTCCAGTTTTCGACGTCGAGGTCGGCGGCGACCCGATCGATACCCTCGGCGAGATCATCGCCGACGCCCTCGCGATAGGCGATTTGTTCGACGACGTCCCAGATGAGATCTCGGTTGCCGAACTCGTCTTCCGCCGCGAGGTACGCGGCAACGGTGTTCCCCGCGGAGATGGCATCGAGGCCGAGTTCGTCACACAGCTCGTTGGACTTCATCACGTCCACGATGTCGTCCACGCCAGAGTTCGAACCGAACGCCATCGCCACCTCGAACTCGGGGCCCTCCGTCTCGACGCCACGCTCTTCGTCCCGTGTCGGGAGTTTGCAAGCAAACGCGCAGGCCGAACAGGTGCCTTTCTTGTACTTTTTCGCCTCGACCGAATCACCGTTGATTCCCTCGACACCCTCAAACGACTGCTCGGAGAAATAGTACGATGGTAACCCGTTCACCTCGTTGGCCAGATCCATGACGGCGACCGTCCCTTGCCGTTTCATGATGTGGTTGTCAGTCGCGGCCTCGCGGTGGATCTCCATCTGACTGGCGGGAATTTCGATATCCGGACGGGAGTCGCCAGTGAATGTGACTGCCTTGACGTTCTTCGACCCGAGGACTGCACCGAGTCCCCCGCGGCCGAACGCCCGCTCCTCTGTCGTCATGATAGACGCAAAGCGGACGAGGTTCTCGCCAGCCGGCCCGATACATGCGACGTGTTCGGCACTGAGGCCGTGCTCGTCATTGATATACGTACACGTTTCCGAGACAGTTGCACCTTCGAGGTCTGGCACCACTTCGAACTCGACGCCCTCATCGGTGACGTGAACGATGATGAGGTCATCGCTCACGCCAGCGAACTCGATGGCACTGTACCCCGTGTCCGCAAAGTTTCGGGACATGAATCCGCCAGCGTTCGACGACAGCAACCCATCGGTGAGTGGCGAAACGGCCGTCGCGTTCATCCGCCCTGTGAAACTCATGTTCGACACCTGCATCGGACCGGTCGTGAACACAAGACGGTTCTCCGGTCCCAGCGGGTCTGCGTCGAACGGAACGCGATCGGAGATAAGTCGGGTAGCGACCCCTCGGCCACCGATGAACGCCGCCAACACGTCGTCTATCTCTTCTACCTCTGTTGTTTGGGCATCCAGATCGATGGAGAGCAGTGGGCCAGTCGTGTGGAGCATGCAGGAATAGATGTGAACCTGGCGTAATAAAACTTCATTAGTATCTATTCATGAGGTTTTTTATTCCTTGAACACAGTACAACATTCTATGAGGTATCTGTACTGTATCTCTTTCACTCGAGGTAAAGTTATTTATTGTCCGGCTTCCTTCGGCTACGCATGGTCGGACCGAGTATTCACGAACTCCATTTCGACGGCGCCCCAGACGTCGGGAGCGTCCCCGGACCAAAGACAACACGATTGTTACAGAAGCAGCGCGAAATCGATAGCGCGGCCGTTTCCTATCCAGAGAACATCCCTATCGCCTTCGAGGAGGCGAAAGGTGCAACCATCCGCGACGTCGACGGCAACACCTATCTGGACTTCTTCGCGGGCATCGGCGTCCTCAACGTTGGTCACGCGAACCCCTACGTGATGGAGGCGATGCATAAACAGGCGGACAAGCTCGTCCACACCGTCGACTTCCCCACCGAAGCCCGTCTTGACCTCATCGAGAAACTCGATGCCATCGCGCCAGGAAATCTTGCTGGCAATAGCAAGGTCGTCTTCGGCGGCCCGACGGGTAGCGACGCTATCGAGGCCTCCATCAAACTCGCGAAGTACAATACGGAGGGCAACGGTTTGGTCGCGTTCCGGAACGCCTACCACGGCGCGACAAGCGGTGCGATGAGCCTCACAGCCAACAAGAAGTTCAAAGCTCCCTACACACCGCTCCTTCCAGACGTTGTCCATGCACCGTACCCGTATCCGTTCCAACAAGCGAAGGACCCTGAAGAAGCCGTCGAAGACGCGCTCGCCGAGGTTCGTGCCACCGTACTAGATCCCTACGGCGGCCTCGCTAATCCGGCGGGTATCTTCGTTGAACCCATCCAGGGCGAAGGCGGTATCGTTGTTCCGCCACAGGGATTTCTCTCCGGGCTCCGAGACATCGCCGACGAAGCGAAGATACCTCTGGTCGTCGACGAAATACAGGCCGGTCTCGGCCGTACCGGCGAGTGGTGGGGGAGCGACCACTTCAACGTCACCCCTGACGTCATTACCACAGCCAAGGCGCTCGGCGGTATCGGTCTGCCGCTCTCTGCGACCATCTACCACGAAGATCTCGATACGTGGGGGTCGGGCGACCACGCAGGCACCTACCGCGGTCACGTCCCAGCGATGGAGGCCGGCCTCCGCTCCATCGAGTACATCGAGTCCCACGACCTCCTCGCCTACGCGCGCGACCTCGGCGAGTATATCCGCAGCCGTCTCCGTGAGGTCGGCGCGGACAACTCGTTCCTCGCCGACGTGCGCGGGAGGGGGCTTTTCATCGGGGCAGAGTTCGTCGACGAGGACGGCGACGTCCGGAACGCAGGCGACTTCGTAGCTGGAATCCAGCAGCGGTGTTACGAGAACGGCGTCCTCGTCTGGAAGGCCGGGCAGTACGGGAACGTGCTCCGTCTCCTGCCGCCGCTCGTTCTTACCGACGCGCAGGCGGAAGTCGGGATGGATATCATTGTTGATGCGATTGAGGCCGAGAGTAGTGATCGAGCGGCCGGTGCCTGATTTCACATACATTCTCTTAGTTAGACAAGCTCATTGTTCGGCCTCTGGGCGATACGACACTTCTCACCGGCGATCACACTACCGAATTCGTCATTGAACATTGTGTCGAGTTCGTCGGTGAGGGCGGCCATATCGGATAGTGTCGTTTTACTTGACATAAATGGAAAAGTGTAGATGGGTTAGCAGCAGTCGATGAGTGCACCTTTCCGAGTGGCTTCCGCGCTACAGTCCTCACACGTCCAGTAGGTGTGATCGACGGTGCCGTACGTGTCGTAGCCGGTGTACGGGCCACTGATACGCTCGTCGTCCGACGGGCAGATATCGAATGTTCCGTTGTCGGTTATATTGTCGACACAATCATATTCGAGATTTTTAAAAGATAATTTGTTTTCCTCTCTGGCAGTCGGGGAATGGCAGCAAAGATAGAAATCACCATTGAGTGAAATGAGACGGAGCTTCATCCCCTATTTCGAAAGCGACGGCGTGGTCTCTGGTGCCCGTCGATGGTGGGTTGCCTGCTCGAACGAATAGCCAAACCCGAGCACTGTTGGTTCATCATAGGGCCTTCCAAGAAATTCAATCCCAACCGGCAGCCCGTCATCGGTGAATCCTGCAGGCACTGACATCGCAGGGCATAACGACTGAGATGAAATAAGTGTATTCGTCGGGAACGTCATTGTCTCGTATTTGCCCTCTCGAATCTCACTTTCTAATGGTGGGATCACTTGGACATCTGGATACACCAGTGCATCGAGATCATGCTCTGCAAAAACATTGAGGATCTCTTGCTGGAAAGTATACTGTGCTGTTCGGCTTCGCCAGTATTCAACCTCGTTCTCTAAGTCGTCAGGACCATCTTCGACAAATGCGATGAAAAGATCTAGCAGTTCGTGGTACTGATCCGTCTCATAGAGCTCGTCAACTGTCTCGACTGGGACGTCTCGTTGTGCCAAGAAGCCGTTGATGTCTCGCTTCGACTGCAGTACGTACAACATGGTGTGTGCAAGATGATCGTCGAGATTCGGGAGTTCGATCGGATCGATTAGGTTTGCACCGGAGTTGCGCATTGCGATGAGAGCGTTTTCGATGACATCGTTGACAGGTGCTGCGTTGGGGTTCTCACTGTCACCGAACGCATTACGGACAACACCGATATGTGCGTCCCGGAGGGCGTCTGGCATAAGCTGATCGACGTATGAACCATGAATGGATTCGAGTTCAGTCACAGCAGTGAGTGGGTCGTCCGGATCGTAGCCAATCAAGACATCCAGTAATCTAGCAGTGTCTCTGACGGTTCGTGTCATTGGTCCAGCCGTATCCTGATGAGAGACAAGAGGATTTACCCCTTCCCGGCTGATTAGGCCAGGAGTCACACGAAATCCAACCAAATTGTCGAACGAGGCGGGGACACGAATTGACCCTCCACAATCGGTGCCGATACCAATGGCACCAAGATTGGCGGCTACTGCAGCGCCAGTCCCACTGCTTGAGCCACCTGGATCTCGATCCGTCGCATACGGATTCTTCGTTCGGCCCGTAATGGACGAAAATCCAAACCAAGAGGTCGCCCAGTCCGGTAAATTGGTTTTTGCAAGTATAACTGCTCCCGCTTCCCGAAGGTTCCGAATAACGGTCGCATCGTGCTCAGCTATGTAGTCTGCGAAGGCTTCTGAGCCAAACGACGTCGGCATATCAGTCGTCTCAAGCGCGTCTTTTACGAGTACGGGAATTCCGTGGAGGGGGCCGACGAATTCACCGGTGTCATCAAATTTAGCATCCAATTCGTCAGCTCGGGTGGTTGCCTGTTCGTTGACCAGAATGATGGAGTTAAGCGCCGGTCCGTCTTTGTCATAGGCTTCGATCCGTTCGAGATACTGTTGGACGAGCTCGTGACTCGTAATAGCGCCTGCTTCAAACGCTCGGTGGATATCGTCGACAGTGGTCTCTTCCAACTGAAATTCGGTGGTTGACATACTTCTCCTCCTTCAAAGAGGAGGCCATCAAACTGCATAAAGATATAGACACCTACGCTCATCAGTGACATACGGAACATCACTTACCGTGCTATGGATACAAAGAGCTGAAGTGGTGGTTCGTTCGGCAGTTCCTTTCGTCCCGTTCGCACGCACGGCCAGCAGGGGAAGCCACCGAGGCCATCGCAGTCGCAATTCTCCGAATTTTTATTATCTGTCTTCTGCGCGCGTTTCGGTGCCGCTCATCATTCTGTGGGATCAGTGGCTTGCTGCTATTCTCGTTCTTAAATTGTGTCGAATGAAGTGATAACGTCACTCGTCGAATACACCGGTACCAGACCTTGCTCATCGAAATCAGAGTCGTCGCTCCAGACGCCTGCCTCACAAGCGAGCGCACATTCAATATACAATACATCGTCAGGGTCTGTCGCACCAATCGCGTCATTGGCTTGCTCAATGAAGGGGCAGAAGTCTGTTGCGGGAACCACGTCGATATACTGAAAGAGTAGTTCGATAAACTGCTTGACCCGATGTGTATCCATGCCTGATTTCTCAACGATAAGATCTTCGTAGTTTCCGATTTCGTCGTAGACAACTTCAGGAGTTAGAAGCCCGGGTTCAAGTGTGACAATGAGTTCACGTGTTTTCGAGTTCGCGATTGTATGCGTCCCCATCGTTTCCGTGATGGACACGGTAGTGACAATTCGGACAGAGGGCGATCACCGTTTCGGGTCTGTCCGAAACATCGCTGGAAGTTCTCGAGGCGGCCCTCGAAACCACTAAAGAACTGATCTGTGGTCATCCGACGATCATCATGCATGGATGGTTCAATCGGCAAAATTATAAAATAGAACCTATCTTGTTGGAGTAGTATTTCATTTCCAGGATATTTTTCACACAAAGCTTATTCTGGTGTTCGAGAGAGCAAGAAATACTAATGAACCGGAGAGTTTTCGTAAAAACAGTTGGAGTAACAACTACTGCGCTCATCGGAAACTACACAGCTACTGCGATCTCCAGTTCGTCCTCAAAATCAACAGTTGAAGAATGGCCTCGTCCTTGGGGAACAAGCGGGCGTACACGATCAACGCAATCAGAAGGAATACTTGCTAAGGAAGTCGGCGTCGAGTGGACCTCTAACTACGTTGGGTATATGAGTGGAACACCTACCGTAGCGAATGGATTGGTCTATACTGGTGTACGAACCGATGACCGGACATTGGCGGGTGCGGTTAAGGCCTACGAGACAGAGACAGGAGAACATGTATGGACAACCAATGGACCTGCTGATGAGAGAGATCAATATGATCGCCCAGTAGAGTATGGAAATGTATACGACGCTCCAGCCGTTGAAAACGGTATTTTGTACTTTGTTGCAGGAGAAGGTGAGGAGAATACGGGAGATAGCGTCGTTGGAGGGGTATTTGCACTCGATGCGAAAACTGGCAAAGAGGTGTGGAAGCGCGATGACCTCCGTTCTGGCGCCTTCAGCGTCGCAGACAACACAGTGATTGTTAATCAAGGGGATTATATCGTCGCACTAGGTGCTTCAGCAGGAGAGACACGGTGGAAAATAACGGACAGGATGCGTATGATCGGTATTGCTAATGGCAATCTTTACACATATACAGTCGATGGTTCTAATCAAGACCGCACAGATGAAATCATCGCACATGATATCGACTCGGGGGCAGTCCAGTGGCAGGTAGCTGTACCCACTGCAATTAGTGGATTTCCAAGAACTGTCGATGGAGAGTTAATTTATTTTGTTAGCCGAGGAGAGTCAGAAAAGATGCCGCCGGAAATAAGCGCGCTTTCAGCGGCTGACGGATTTGTACAATGGACGAAGTCACTTTCCGTCCGTGAAGGAACAGTCGATGTGAGTTCTCCAGCCGTTGATGAATCACAACTATACGTCTTTACACGCAGCAATGAGAATTTTGGCTGGTACGAAAAAACGGATACATCGCTTGATGCTGTCGGAACCGTCTTTGCACTCAATCGAACCACCGGCGAAGAACAGTGGCGATTCGAGACGCCAGCCAATTTAGCTGGTGCACCGGTCGTGGATTCAAAGAGATTGTATGCAGCCGCTCGCTACCGAACCTGCTCTGAGTCTCCGTCAGAGGGAATAAAAGGAGGTTTCTATGCACTCGATAAAACGACTGGAGAAGCACAGTTGAACATTGCGCCATCGGGAATGTTGAGTGTATATCCTCCAGCAGTTGGAGATGGGACAGTATATCAGGCAACCGATGACGTCGGGCAAGGCGAGGATGCATATCTTCTCGCATATGCGGGCCGTAACTCTCCACCAGATTGTAATCAGAGATTTGCTGACGAGGGGAAAACACGGACAGTACCGACATCCAAGCCGGAAACAACCATGACCACTACGGAACGGAAGAGTACTGAGACGACTACGAACACATCTACAGTTAAAACAACAAACACCACTACTCAATCAACCACAGTAGAACCAACTACCAAATCGACGGATAAAGAGACATCGACGCCAAACGCAATAACGACTGCGACAGAATCAATATCTAATGACGGACAACCAGGATTCGGAATCGGTACCGCATTACTTGGGGTTGTAGGAGCTGGATTATATGCACTTCGTCACAGGACTGGTGATCAGTAATTAGAAACTCTCGGGGTGCACTGCTGTAATGCGTCTTGATTTTCCCATAACCACATCTTAGCGAGGAACGACTCGTGACAGAACTGTCCAAATGCGAGTTCGCCGAAGTTCCCGCCGCCACCGCGGAGCGCCCAGAACAGATCCGGGTTCTCGGTCTCGCTGGCGTGGACCAGACGTCCGTCGGCCAGCACGACGTCGGCGCTCAGCACGTTGTCGATTGTCAGGCCGTGCTTGCGGGTCAGATAGCCATGACCCCCGCCCAGGGTCAGCCCGCCGACGCCGGTCGTCGAGTAGATCCCGCTGACCGTCGCCAGGCCGAAGGCGTGGGTGGCGTGGTCGATGTCACCCCAAGTGCAACCGCCCTCGGCCCGGACGGTCTGGACGTCAGGGTCGACGCGGACGCCGGTCATCTCCGAGAGGTCGATGACGAGGCCGTCGTCGACCATCGCGAGGCCCTGGCCGTTATGTCCGCCGTGGATCGGGATCTCTAGGTCGTGCTCTCTTGGTCCGGGTATTACCGAACCGGGATGAACAGCAGTATATCGGGCAGACGTGGACCTATAATCACCTAGAAATAATTTTCACTACGTGAGAATCTCTCATTCGCACTTGAAGGAACTCGCTACTGGGAGTGCCCTCACTTAGCGGCGAACGCTACGATATCGAACACCTGGCTCCCAACCTCGTGGGCGAAACACCGGCACCAGCCCATCAACAATGCAGCAACGATTGCACAGCGGTTTACAGTAGCATATCGTTTAAACAGGTGGATTCGCACATCACGAACATGATTCACGTCGAGGGACTCGAGTACACGTACACTGGAGCCGACCGGAGGACGCTGGGAGGCATCGGCTTCACCGTCGAGGACCGCGAGGTATTCGGGTTCCTCGGCCCGAGCGGCTCCGGCAAGAGCACAACCCAAAAGGTACTCATCGGTCTCCTCGACGACTACAGGGGGCAGGCGAAGGTATTCGATCGAGAGGTTCGCGAGTGGGGGAGTGACCTGTACGAGCGAATTGGAGTGGCCGCGGAGACGCCGAACCTCTACCAGAAACTGACTGGGCGGGAGAACCTCGAACTGTTCGCCTCGCTCTACGGTGGGGCCGTTCGCGACCCGGACGAGCTGCTCGACCGAGTCGGATTGGCCGACGCAGTAGATCGCCGCGTGGGGACGTACTCGAAGGGAATGCAGATGCGGCTGAACTTCGTCCGTGCGATTGTCCACGACCCGGAGCTCGTCTTCCTCGACGAACCGACGGCGGGAATCGATCCTGGATACGCCCGCGCGATGAAGGACGTGATCGAAGATATTCGGACTGATGGGGGAACGGTCTTCCTGGCGACCCACGACATGACTGTCGCCGATCAAGTGTGTGATCGCGTCGCGTTCATCGTTGACGGCCAGCTCGCGTTGATCGACGCCCCCCGGACGTTGAAGCTCGAATACGGCGAACCGACCGTCCGCGTGGAGTATCGCATCGACGGCACGGCCGAAGCTCGTGAGTTCTCGCTGGCTGACCTCGATACCGACGACGAGTTCCGGGGCCTGCTGCGAGAGGGTCGGATTGAGACGATCCACACGGAGGAGGCGACGCTCGAAGACGTCTTCATCGAAGTGACTGGAGAAGCGTTGACATGAGGAGTCTCTCGATTGGCTGGAGTACGTCTCGGCGGTCGGGTGAATAATCGTGGTGAGCGCGCTCCGGACGATGATAGGATGGGACGTGCGGCTCCAGGTGAAGTACGGCTTCTACACCGTCTACGCGGTTCTCACACTGGCGTTCATTGTGGGGCTCCAGGCCGTGGGTCCCGACCTTCGAACCGACGCCGCAGTGTTGCTCATCGTCACTGATCCGACTATCCTCGGGTTCTACTTCATCGCCTCGATGGTGTTGTTCGAGAAGGAGGAAGGGGTGCTGGATGCGCTGGTGGTGTCGCCGCTCGGTGACCGAGGGTATCTCGCGTCGAAGGTACTGACTTTATCGCTGCTCGCAGTGGTCGCGTCCACGCTCGTTGCTGTACTGGGACACGGGAGGACGTCCAGGTTGGGAATCCTTATTGGTGGAGTTTGTCTGTCTGCGACACTGTTCGTCCTCATCGGATTCGTTGTCGTCGCTCGATATGATTCCGTCAACGAGTACTTCATCAGTGCCGTCGGGTGGGGGACAGTCCTGTTCCTCCCGTTGTTTGGATACGTCGGGATCATCGAGACACCGCTGTTCTACCTCCTGCCTGCGCAACCGGTGCTGCTCCTCGTCGAGGGGGGCTTCCGGTCACTCCCCGCGTGGCAGCTGTTCTACGGCGTCGGGTATCTCCTCGTTGCCAACGTGGTGGCGTATCTGTGGGCGCGCCGAACCTTCCGTCAGCACGTCGTTCGCGGTGGCGACCCGGGCCGGCAACTCGGCCGAGATACAGTCCCGCAAACGCATCAGCAACACGGTCGATCTCGGCTCGTCTCCCGGTCACCCTGGGTCGGACTGTTACTGGCCGATTTCCGGAACTGGGTTCGTGATCCGATGCTGGCGATCGCCGCCGTCGGGCCGCTTGCACTCGCCGTCGTCGTCAGATTCGGCGCGCCGATCGTGGCGGACTTGGCCGCATCCGTGTTCGCATTGGAACCGTTCTATCCCGTGGTCGTCGCGTCGATGGTGGCGTTCGGTCCGGCGATCTATGGGTTCATCGTCGGTATGTTCGTACTGGAGGACCGCGAGCAAGGCGTTCTCGCGGCCTATCGCGTCAGTCCGCTCTCCGCCCGCGGCTATCTGCTGTACCGGGGAATATCGGCGTACGCCCTTAGTCTGGTGGCGACTCTTCCGGCACTGGCCGTCATCGGGCTCGTACAGGTCCCGCCGGCAGTCCTCGTCGGGTCGGCGGCAGTTGGCGCGCTCAGTGGTCCAACGATTGCACTGGTGTTCGGGACAGTGGCGTCGAATACCATCGAGGGGATCGCAATCAGCAAACTCATCAACCTTGTCATCCTGGGCCCCGTGGTCGGGATTGTCGTGGTGTCGGAGCCGCTTCAGCTCGCCGTCGGTGTTCTACCGACGTACTGGCCGATTAAGGCCGTCGTCTCTGGTGTCGCCGGCGAGGCGCTCTGGCCAGTCTTTCTTTTCGTCGGTGTTGTCGTTCACCTGCTGGTGATATCTGGTCTCGGCCACTGGTTCGCTCGGAGGGCCGACTGAGGGTCGGTCAGTCTGTCCGAGTTCGTTGTACTCTCGGTCTCGGATTCGGGGTGTTCTTCATCGGCAGCGGCGTCAGCCACACGATGGGGCAGTTGCTCATCGACGGTAGACTCCTCGCCGTTCGATGGGTTCGCGGTGCAAGCCGGTGAGCGCGACGTGTCGTTCCGACACCGCGGGTGACGCGTTGTACAGGACGGTGCAGCGAGATTTGTCGCACGAGGAACCAGTCAGAGCGAGACGCCCAATCCTGAAGATCCGGGGAATCTTGTGGCGTTGAAGCGTTGTAAGGGCAAGAACGTGCTTGTTGCTGACGCAGACGAGTGGAAGACGTTCTTTACCACCCAGATGGTCAAGGTGGTCGGAGCCGAGCAGGACAGCTGTGATGAGGACGACGTCGAGACGGTCGATACACTGACAGGGACGGCTGCGGAGACGGACGTGGTAGAGAATGTTGACGAGGAGTTCGACGGCCTCTCGTCGGCAGTCGTTGAGTCCGACGGGGACGATGAGAAGACGGAGGAAATTATGGTGTCGTAATTCGGGCTAGTTGTCCGGGCGTAAGTGACGCCCGTTCGGACATAGCGAGGGCGTACCATGCGCCCCCTCGGGCGGTGGAATGAACGGTCGGCTACTGGTGGGTGTAATCTCTTCTTCTTCTCTTCCCGCAGATGGGAAGAGAAGAAAGGTAGTGGTGTGAATTACACTGGCCTGCCGGGGGAGATTACGACACCGTAATCGCGATCACCGATCGAGAACTGAATCTCTAAGGGCGATAACCTCGGCTATGATTGCGTCGATGGTGTCCACCTCAACGTCGTTCAGTGCTGTCAACAGTAGCGATTTTCTCTGCGTGACTAATTACGTGACCAAGGAGCGTAGACGACAGCTTATCAAACCACGTCGCGAAAGCATCGAATACAGGCCAGCAGCTCTTCGAGACCGTCCAGCGCGCAGAACAGAACACCGAACTGGTCAACTTCCGCGAGAAGCGCACCGAGAGTCAGCAGGTTGAGGACAAATACCTCGATGTGCTTGAGCATGCGAAGAACGTCGCCAAGACGAATGATGCAATGATCGCACGGTTACGCTATCGGGAGCGGCGACGCACTATGGCTGTGCGTACAAAAATGACGGGTATCGGGTGATGGAGGAGATGGCAGAGCGTGTACCTAGCGTGACCGACAAGGAATCTCGAACGCTGTCGATTGACGATGCGATGGGTGTCGGCGACCATCACATCGAGATCACGTTCGCCCACCCCGACCTCGCTGGGGGGATGCGAGCACACGAAACCAACGCAGAACGAAACGGAGGGCGCTGAGTATAGCGTTGTAATCACGGGGGTTCGCAGAACCTTAGCTTGAATCACACCATCACACGATATTTATACCGCGTTGCCGGTGACACATGGTGGTACTAGTGGGTTGGTGACGGTGAAGTACGTCTATTTCTGCGAAATGGAGGGGTTCGCTCTCGCGATCCCCCCTCTATTACAACGGTGTAATCGACCACAGATAGTGGCGGCAAGCACGGACGGTGCGGTCAAAGTAATATCGAGGGCACAGTCTGTGACCCTAAATCGCCTCTCAAAATCAATTCTCTCGTGTCATCAAAAGGTGAGGCAAGCATAACCGTTCACGTTCCCTTTAGTAACGAGTACACAATGGATATCTCTGAGATCGTTTCAACACAGTTCACCGAGTTCGACATCGGGGCACCCCTTTCGAAGGTCGCCGGTGCGTTCGAGAATCAAGAACTCGACGCCGTCGTCGTTACGGACGGTGACGAGTATCGGGGCGTCGTCAGCCGCCGACAACTGGCCTCGTCGTCCAATCAACCCTCGGCGAAGGTTGGCTCACGGGTACAACACGTCCCAACCGTCGACCGAACCGAAGATGTCCGTGAGGTTGCACGGCTCATGATCGGGAGTAACGCCAAGACGCTTCCAGTGTTGGACAAAGATCGCGTCGTTGGTGTGGTGACTGCAGATGCCGTCTTGGAGGCCGTGAGCCCGTTCCTCGACGCGGTGACTGTTGACGATGCGTACACAACGAAGCTCATCAGTGTCTCCCCAATGACCACGATGGGGAAAGCCCTCAACACGCTCCGAGAAGGACGTATCGCACACCTACCAGTTATTGACAATGACGAACTCGTCGGGATATTGAGTCTGTACGATGTCATCGAATTCACGACACGTGGGGGGAACAAGAGTCAGGGTGGCTCGTCAGACGAGTTTAGTGGTCGCGGCGGCTTCGGTGAACGTGACGGTACTTCCGACCGGATGCTCGATCTGCCGGTGCGGAACCTGATGTCCGATGTAGCTGCGACGGTTCAGCGAGACACACCGCTTGATGCGGTAGTCGAAACGATGTTTGATCAAGAGATCTCCTCACTTGTCGTCACGGATTCCGAGACGGACGAACCGGTCGGAATCATCACGAAGACGGACGTCATTGAGGCGCTCACGTGGGAACAAGAAGAACGGCGTCCCGTGCAGGTGTTCGGTCTCAAGTTGCTCGATGAAATGGACTACGATGACGTTTCCGCGTTGATCGACAGCGTGACCTCGAAGTATGGTGAGATGAACGTAATCAAAGCCAGTATCGAACTGCACGAGCACAAAGAACAGAGTCGAGGAGTGCCATTGGTGCTGGCACGGATTCGGCTTGTCACCGACCGTGGTTACTTCACCGCCAAAGGGGAGGGATACGGAGCCACCCATGCACTCCGTCTTGCCGCGAACGCAGTCGAACGCCAACTCCTCAAAGGCAAGACCTACGGCCAATCGAAGAAGCATCCAGACACTGAGGAGCAAGAGCAACTGTACGGCTGGTGGCTCGGCGCATAGCGTTCTCGACTTCCAGTACAAGATGACCACACGATCCGGGGTCATTACCAGTCGCTTGCTCTCAAAGCAGGGCTAAATCAGGTACTCAGTACCTCTGAAAGACAAGCGGATGAAATGCATTGATGCGCGAGCTCACTGTACAGACAAGAGATGCCGAAATACCGTCATGGAACGAAATCGTTCATCGATTTCATGGGAACATATCTACAGGATCATCCCAAACGCTGTTCGGTGCAAACGCTGTTCGGTGTGTAGGAACGAAGCACGATCTCCGTCGGAATGGCGAATCGAAAAGCGCGATGACGACGGCCTCCACTTCGTGCATGCTTGTCCAGAGTGTGGTGCTGAAGACGACGTGTTTCTCAACCTCACGCCAGAACATGAGCGATCCAAACGTAACTGAATCTAACAGGGTTTCGAGTAGCGGTGATCGAAGATACAAATGTATTCGTCTCAGTGGCGATCAACCCACGAGCAGGAAAGATGAGCGGTGTCGTACTGATTGCCGTCGTTTTTCATCTCGTTTGTGGCAGCGGTGGTGAGAAGGTCATTCCAGTTGTGGATGAACCGATCACATTCAGGAGACTACATTGAACACAGAGCTATCCCTGCGTTTGGCGGATGAACTCGTCAAATCGTTCTTCGATGAGTGTTGCAACGCGTTCGCTATACTGCCAGAGCGCGGCGTTGAATTTCTCCTCGGTCTCGTCATCGATACCATCGTCCCCCTGAAGCACGGAATCTTTGGTGATCTGGGGATGGTACACATAGACGATTCCGATCGAACTGTCCGAACTTGTGGTCCCCCCCTGTGTGGATTCCGTACTGATCGGTACCCCACACGCCATCGCCACCGTGCCGTTCCATTACGGAATCGAGCGCATCGAGCCGTTGCAACTCCTCGGGGGGTTCATCTGTGTGAGTGTGCCTTAATTCGAGGAGTGGCTGAGCCTCGTCAAAGCGCGGGCCCGTTCGCAAAGGTAACGGGTAATCTCTTTTGGGAGTATGCCTCATCCTGCCAGCACGACCAATACACCAGTCGTAACGAAAATCGATGGTGTCAACTGTCCTCAGAGCGACCTCACGTATCTTCTGGTGGGGATTTCGGTAGAGGGTTGTGGAGTTCGAATATCCTCGTTGAGTGCCCCAAAGGACTACGGTCGTACTTCTCACGTGAGGATTTTATTGTCACCGACCGTCATTTGTGGCGGTTGGAAATAAGGAGCTAGACGTACAAACAGAGTGCAATGTCGCTATCTGAACAACAGTGGTATAATGATTACTTTCCAAACAGAAAGTGTAAAAATTTTATTCTTTCTTCGTTCGCAGTCATTGGATTTTGGAGCTACTGGGCGTTCACACGTGGTATTGTCTTTGCAACGATGTATCTCGTTATGTTCAGTTTCCTGGGAATCTTGTTCGTACTACTGTTGGAGTGGTAACTCCCACATTCGATCAAGATATAATCTAATTCACGACTTTGATCGAGTTAGAGATCAAGTTACCTCCTCTAGAATCTCCCGAGGTGGACAGTCCAATAAAGAGCATACTCAATGTCATCTCTCTCTCTCAACTACTTCAGGCACCGTATAACAATATTCAACGCAGTCATTGGAAAAGGTGCGAGCGTCGTAGGAACGTGCCTGGAACCATGCGCCTGCGACGTTCAAGCACAAAGAATCAAATGTGGTCATCTCACGCCAGTTCCATACCGGCGTAGTCGTGCCCACTCTTCCCGGCATGACCACGCTCCACTCGCAGGGAGTTCTGGGACGAGAACGGGTTGCTTGTTGGTAGAAGCACCATCGACGTGGTGTCGATGGCGGCCACTTCCTGGCCCCGGTGGTTCGAATCCACCCCCGTTCGTATCAGAGCATATTTTCACAGTTTTCACACGTCGACCACTCCGTGGGCTTTTGAAATGTGGTTGGGTCAGTTCGCTACCAACGAACCTCTCTTCTTTTCGTTCCGATGGCAAGGCGATGAAGACGATCTAGTCCTTGATCGTGATCAGACACCTCGATAGCACGATGAATGTCAGTCACACTACTTTGGAACCTAAGCAACTCCGTTAGTATGACAGTCTTAAAAGAGAGATGTCTGTAGTTGATAAGCGTACTGTGAGGTTTGTGGTCCTCCCGTTGCCGAGCAGTACTAATGTAGGCTGGCCCGCCGTGACATTGTCTAACTCCTGTTTAAGACGTCGAGTAACTCGTCCCCCGGAACACCTAAAGGGCAGTTTTATAGGTAGTAGGGGCACTCTACCGTGAATTATCAACACGCGCAAAAGTGAAAGATAAGGGTTGTATATGACGCCAACAGTTAGAAACGATATCAGTACAAAGAGAATGGTGAGAGATGTCGGATTAACAACTGCCGAGATTCTGGAAGTCGCTCTGGTTACACTTTGAACAACAGGATGGTTTCGAGATAAAGGTGGTACCGCATTCTTCGCATTCAAAAATATCACCAGTCGCCCGTACCTGCTGTTCTGTCTGCTGAGACGGGGTTTCTGAACTGAAGGCACCGCGTAACCGATGTAGTAGTTCCATAGCAATGCACAGACACTTTCTCTACATATATATTTTACCGCCAAAATGGCATAATACTTACTATTATTACTGTGTCGAATATTACTAATGAAGTCGGCTTATCGGTTCCGAGATACCGCTGAAACCCACATAGTCGCACTCCTTAGGTTCGTCGTTCTTCAGCCCGAGGAGAAACTCTCAAGCGTCCCGGGAAGTACTCGGCGGCGATATCGGTCGCGTGCTGTTATATCTCTCTCAATGTATCCTCAGTCGTAGCGTCTCGTGTTCCGTGAGCGTTCACTGGTCGGTGATATCCGAGACCGTCACAGTCGCAGTCGTCTGGTTCAGCATCGTCTTCGCCCTCGGAGGAGAATGCGTCGAGTGTCCCATGGTCAGTTGCGGTTTCGACGGCGGCCATGTGTTTGCAGAAGGCGTTGCGGTGAACATGGTGTGGGCACGTGCAGGCCATCAGGTCCTCGGTCACGTCGTCGATGGAGACAGTGTACTGTGGTGGTTTGCAGGGCTCTCGTGGCTCTCATTGGTGACTTCTACGAGTCCGGGGGGATCGATGTCGAAGGAGAGTTGCTCCAACTGTGCGCGTTGCTGTGCCGTCTCGGTAGGGGTACAGTCTGCAGTTGGTTTCGTACAAATTGTCTTTCCCTAGATTAGAGGATCAATATGGGACGCATTTGTGTTTCAATCATCAATTTGTCTTCGTTGGAGAAACCTCTCGTGCGTACAACTCTGTGGTTATAAAATTCTCCTAATAGGATTCATGGAGTTACTTTAATCCGTCTTCTATTCTTAGGAAGAGCCTTCGAGTAGTAATGCGCGCAGAACAATGGAGGTGCTGCTCATATAGGTGAGTATGTCCACAGATGTAACCGTTCTAGATCAAGAATTCACCGACGTGATCCACGCATTCTTCGAAGAATCAAACTCGGTACTCATCGTCAATCCCGCACCAGATGTTTTCCAAACAATAATGCTAACGGCAGCGTCGTTCAATGATGAACTGCCTACTCTACAGGTACTTGCCGACCCAAATGTACTGAAAGCGTCACTAGAAGATTTCATTCTCGCAAGTCAGGTGGCCGATTTGATCGACCAAGGATCACTCGAACTTCGGACAACCACAGACATTGCGCGAACTTCGTTGCTCGTCAGCGATGATGCAATCGTAACTGTTGTAACGTTGGATGCTGGGTTGACGGGGCTGCGCTCAACAGACGACGAACTAGTTGAAAACGCACAGTCGACGTTTTTCGATGATTGGGAGGACGGTGATGCATTCACATTGCGAACCCCGCCACTTTCGCGTATCCAAGGAACGCTTAGTGAGGAATTTGGAGATGAAGTTGAAGGCGATTTCACGATGATTGTTGAATCAGCCGAGACGATTCCTGAAGAGGGCGGTGATCTCGATGAAGTGGCCCTCGCATTATTGGTGGCGGCGAACAACGAGGTGCTGCTCTATGATATTAGTAAGTGGGGTGAGGACATTGGCCTCGCGAGTAAAGCGACCTTTTCACGAACCAAAACGCAACTTGAGGATCGTGGCCTTATCGAGACGGAGAAAGTACCGATCGATGTTGGTCGGCCACGGCTTCGATTGCTCTTGGCACCAGGCGATCTTGAGGATGTTGACAGTCTTGCAGTATCCTCTTCGTGAGCGTTCGCTAGTCGATTCGATCTGAGACCGTCAATTACAGGCTAGAGATAAAAAAGCTGAACGGTAGTTAGTTCGGCAGTTCCTTCCGGCCCGTTTGCACGCATGGCCAACACGGGAAGTCACCGAGGCCAGCGCAGTCACAGTCTTCCGGTTCGATATCCTCTTCTACAACGTCAACCAGCTCATCCAGCACTGGATTGAATGGCGGTGGGAGCTCGAACGTGAATGACAAATGTGCCCGTTAGAAGCCACTGCTATGGGTCACTCGGTAGCAAATATCCACAACCGACTGGAGTTACAAGCGGAAGTAGACTACCCCGAGATCCCCAAATCAATCTGTGGTCGTTGCGTAGTACGGACTCGACGCCTACGGAATCACATTTCACTACAATTCGTACAAATTCTCGCACTTGCCTGTCCTTACCTTTGAAGTAAAGTGGTAACTCAGTGGGCATTACTACTCGACTTTTCATCACGCGTAACGAGTTCACGCTGAAGTCGAACCCGCTTACCGCGGATACGGTTTGGATCGTGGGTATGTCGGGGACTTCAATTCGGCCATCCAGTCTGGATACGCTTGCCGTTCGGTGCCCCCAAACGAGGGGTCGCCGGACATCGCTGTGATCGCTCGAGCGTCATCCAGACTCCAAACGGCGCCATCTTCATGAAAGAGTCCGTTTACCATCCCTTGGTGACGGAAGTGTAACTCGGAGGCCGGTCGGAGCATAAGCGACCAAAAGAAGTTGCCGATATTCGTGGTCTGGAGTAACCGAGCCATCGACGAGTAGTCCGGAAACCGTGTTTCGCCGTCGAGATCGGCAAAGAACGAACCACCCGGTCGAATTCGTTGCCACTCAGATAGCCACACGGGTGTTTCGTATTTGGATTGGATGTGTTCCGCCTGACGAAGTACTCGGCGAAAGTGGGACGGAGATTGTGCAAAGTTGTAATGAAATTGCAAAATGTCCATCCCCCACTCCAGATAGTCGGTATTATTCGTGAGACTCGTTGATCCGATCGTCAACGGAATGGAACCACGATGGAGGGTAAATATATCTGACATTCCTCTGACAAAGCGTCTGCGTTCGGGTCTCCAGCCTGGTTCATTCGAGAGCTCGATCGCAAGCAGTCGAGAATCGTTATTGTATCGTCTCATAAACCAGAGGATAAAATCGCGAGGGTTGTCCCAGAGGGTTGGATTCCGCATCGTCCGAGTTGATGGGGAAAATGTCTGCACAGCAGAATGTAGATCAGAGCCAATGAGATTATCGAGCGTCGGTTCCTCGCCGATACTGTCGAAAAGCCCGAGGAGAACACGGATTCCGTACATATCCGCAGTCTCCAAAAAGTGCTCCAGTTTTTCGCCATGTGCCTCGCGGTCTTCGAGCCAATACTCGTAGCTAAGCCACGTTCGGATCGAATTCAAATTCAAACGTGCTGCATAACCGAGGTCACGCTCGGTGACATCGGGGTCATACTCTCGCCACATCTGATATCGATTAAACGCACGCGTTGGAACGTAGACGGCACCGCGGATATCGACAGGTGCAGTGTCTTCGGCCTGAGAGTGAAGTTGCGTCGAACCGGCAGAGTGCAGTCGTGGAGGTGCGTATTTCGAACCGTCATCTTCCGATGCTTGACGAACTGCACTCACAGCAGAACCGGCAGTGGATGTCGTTGCGCAGAGTTCGAGAAACCGACGGCGGCTAAGCCAATTATCCATTCGTACGGGGGGATAGTAGAGTCGATTTATAAATGCTGTTGCCGAGAAGAATACAGTGGACGAGTGTCTCCTCAGCGCTCAATTCGTACGGACCGTTCGAACGATGAGTACGCCGTCGTTCTCGTGTACGATTCGATATCGGTCGCTTCGTTCGAGCGAAAGACGCATTTTATCGATCTGGGTAATCGTTTGTCCGCGAACCGTATATTCGCCTTTCGGGATGTAGAGGTAGTCCGGTTGTCTGGGTTGAGACTGGAGATTGTCCGTCAAACACCGGGCAGTGTCACACTCAGAGAGGGTGATATAGGAATCCTTCTGGCGCTGGTATGCTTGTGGTGTCTTCCACTCGACGCCCCACGGGCCGACGAGAATCGTCCGGTTGGTCTGCTGTGGGAACCATTCTGCGGCATCGCCGAGAACCACGAACTCCGCATCGGCTGGTGTCTCCGATCGAACCCATTCCATTGCTTCGGTGTCTTCGTGATCGATGAACGCTGGCATCGATGGTTGGCTTGCTACCGAGTGCCCGCCGACGAACAGGATACCGAGGCACGCAAGCAATCCGAGTACGAGCGCCGGAACAGCAACGAGTGATGTGACCGTCCGGCGTGAATTCCGAAGTCGGGCGTGAATCGTTGGCACGATATCGGTCAATCCAACAGTGATAATCATAACACCAGGAATGAACGCAAACCGTATCTCGTCCATCAAAAAGATCGAGATACCGAACCAGGTGGGGAGAAAAAACTGCCGTCTAGTAACAAAGTAGTAGAGTCCAAAACAGAGGAGTATATACCACAAAACAACGGCAGGAAAGCTGACAAATGGATCTGTAAGCCGTTCGAAAAACATCGTCGCGCCCGCACCCAATCCACCATGGGTACCCGCCGCCGATGTGAAAACAGAAACACCGTGAGAGGTAGCAACCTGTGCAATCCAAGGGCCTGCGATTATCAGGCCACTTCCAGCGACAAAAATCCCACTGAGAAATCCCCTGAACGACCGATTTTCGACGAGGAAAAAGAGGAGATAACTCACACCGAAAAAGACCGAATATGTCGGATGAGTTAAAATCATTACACCGAAAAGAACTGACGCTGCAGCGAGGGTAGATCGCTGTCCGCAGCGGAATAATCGAATTCCAACGTACAGTCCCGTGAGAAGAACCAAGAAAGCAGGTGCCCGAACGATTCCACCAGCCGAGAGATGCCACTGAAGCAACGTGGGAGTGACTGTGGCGATAAGGGCCGCGACACCCGCACGTCGCGACGATGGGAGAAATTCGCGAGCGAGAAAATAGTATGCAGTGAAAGAGACAGAGGTGACGACAGCTGGAACTGCACGCGTAATTACGAGCGGATGGATATCGATATCGAGCAGAAGCGCGGTAGCGTAAAACGCGAGCGGAGGATATGCAAAGGGAACACCGCTATGTGTATACCCAGCCACCTTCGTGGGAAGGGCGTAGTTTTTACTCACGACGGCCTCGGCCATCTCGAGAAATAGACCAGCACCGTATGCTGGAAATGGGTGGGTGAGAAGATAGACGCTACTCACGAAAAGCGAGGTCGCGAAAATAAAGACGATCCTTCGGTATCCGCTGAAAAAGGTGGCCAAAAAACCCTCATAGAGTCTGCTGAAAACAGCCCCCAATCGGTCACCATATTGGTCAGCATCCGTTCTTGTATTACTCATTATAGATACTCGTCAGTGATTTCTATAGGATCCCCTAGTTGTAATAGGCATTGTGGCCATCAGTCATTAATAAAGCAGGCCACTCGGGTCGCGCCTGTGAGGAAGTTCAAAACATAGAAGACGATGCCATGATTACTCGGAATTTGCCCTAAGAAACTGACCTTCGAGATGGAAGTTGATTTATCTAACTCAGATGGAGAATGCGAAGATATAAATGAATGGTTATTGGAATATCTTTGGCTTACACCCGCTCTTTTCATTTCTCTTCTCACATACAGTAGCTATCTCGCCACGCATCAGTTTCCGGCCTTCGGAGGTGGGCTTTTCCTCTCGATTTCCGAACAGATAGCGAACAACGGCTATCAATTTCCTCGCGTCGTGCCCCAGTACACGGCGAACGGAGTTCCATTTGCGTATCCTCCGCTGATCTTTTACAGCCTTTCGGCTCTCCATGGCATCCTAGGTGTCGATTTGTTCATGCTCTCTCGCTTTCTCCCTGGAGTGATCACTATTGCCAGCTTAGTTCCATTTTATTTGCTTTCCAAATCGTTGCTCCAGACGCCAAAACGAGCAGGTTTGGCGAGCTTCATTCTTGCGGTGACGCCGGCGTTCGTTCGATGGCACTTCTCCGCAGGTGGTATCGTTCGAGCACCGGCTTTCTTTTTTTCGCTCGCCGGACTGTACACGGCCTTGCGTCTCTGCAAAACTGGTTCCCGCCGCTGGATCGTTCCGACGATCGTATGGTTTACGCTCACCGCACTCACGCACCCGGAATATGCTGTCTTTCTCGCAATCGGCATCAGCGTGTTTACTGTTCGCTACGCTCCATCGGTTCAAGGATTCACAGACGCGATCCTCGTCGGTATCTGTGGGGTTATTCTAACGGTCCCGTGGTGGGGACGGATCATCTCCATCTACAGCCTCGAGAACCTCGTTTCAGCGTCAAGTACGCACGGCGGTCTGGGAGGCGGCCTCGGTGTAATAGTAGACGTGGTATTCACACCGCAGCAACTGTCAGCGGGGATTTCACCGTCTCCGAATCTCTATGGTATAGTTCTCCTTTCGTTGTGGTATGCGATTCCAGCTGCTGGGGTCGTGTACTTACTCGCAGAGCGCCGTCTCTTCCTTCCGTCTTGGTTGCTCCTCGTCGGTGGGACGACCGGTGAAACACGATTCATCGCCGTAATCGGGTCACTGGTGACGGCCGTATTTGTCCTCGATGGTGCTGTGCCGTGGATCGCACAACGGATAGAACCGGTCTTATCTCGACAACATACACTCACTGCGATTCTCCTAGTGCTTTCACTCCTTGGAGCAAACATCATGACTCTGTATGTCTCCGGGTCGGTGAACGAGTATGAGGGGAGCAATTCGATGCCCTCGTTTATCGATGAACAGGATTACGCCGCGATGCAGTGGGTGCAACGAAACATCGATTCTTCTGCCGAATTTATGGTCATCGGCGATGCCGCAGAATGGTTTCCGTACTTGGCGAATCGGACAAACGTTGTCGGTCCGTGGGGCGTTGAGTGGGAACGAAGTTCGGTCGCATACCAGTGGCAACACACGGCATATCAGCGGATTTCGACAGCCAAGAGTGCCGACGATCTGGATAAAAATATCGCGCTTACCGAGACGAATCCAGACTACATCTACGTGCCGAAAGGCGCGTACACGGTGTATGGACGCAAGTACAAGCAGCAACGAGCATTCATTACGGGACTAAATCGCTCGGACGAGTATCGACAAGTGTACCAAAATCAGGGGGTCATTATATACGAACGTAAGTCAGACGTGTCCACCTCAAACAACGGATAAAATTACGCTTCTACTTCTCAGTCGAACATCGTTAGAATCTCCCGCGTCGTCTGCTCGACATCCCAAGTGGAAGTGAAATCTTGCATCGCGCTAGTTAGATCAGCCCGTGATGCAGGTGGAATCGCCAATCCGTGCGCTATCGACGGAAGTTGGGTGTTCGTTTTTCGAAAGCGGTTAATCTGGCGACGATAGAAGGGGTCGTATTCCGATGCTGGCACATCTTTCCTCGGTGGAATCGAACCTCGCTTTTGCGTAAATCGCTGTTGTGCTTCGACCGAACTAACGTATTGCAGGAATTTGAAAAGTGCCGTTTTAGCAGAACTGTGCTTCGAAAATGGGAACGAATCCATACTCAGCAGGTACTGATCGTTTGTCCCGGGAAATGCGGTACAGTTCCAGTCGATTTCGAATTCAAAATCGTCGTTCCGAAATGCCGCTGGAGCCCAATCGCCTTGATGAAAGAAGGCGACGTTCCCGCTTTGGAACTGTCTTGCTGCTTCGCGCCAGTTAGACGAAACGATGCCGTCGGGGGACTGTTCATGATATTCATCGACGAGGCCGAGCGACTCCCTCACCGCTCGTTCGTTCGAACGCATCTCTCCGTTGACAATGGCCTGGTGCGTTTCGAAGCCGTGTTCACCCAGCAACACCGATTCCCATAGTTCCAGCGTCGGCCAGACGTTTTTGGTGGCGTGTACGACACCGCTACTATCAGTCGTCTCTTCGACCAATTTTACGGTGTCTATCAGCATACGTGGTGTCTGAATGGTGTGTGGATCGATACCCACCTCATCCATGATTTCGACGTTATAGAACAAATTGTTTAGACGGTGGATATTTAGCGGAACCGCAACGAACGATCCGTCGATCTTCGTGAGTTGTTTCGATATCGGTGAAAAGGCGTTCCACCCCATCTTTTGTAACATCCCATTTTGAAGCCGTTGGAGTACCCCTGCGTCCACGTATGTTCGGAGGTTTTGCCCCGACCAAGATTGCCACGAGTCAGGGGGGTCGTTGTCGATAATTCGTTTTTTCACTGTTGTTTGTAGATTGCCGCCTCCTCGACCGGCGACCGTCTGTTCGTTGATTTCTATCTCGGTATGGGAATCTTGAAACCCTTCGAAGAGCGACGTAATCGCGTCTTTTTCAGTGGCCTGAGTCCAAGAATGTTGGATTTCGAGCGACATCGATTCATCTTGGGTTTTTTGCTTGGTTGTCGTTTTTTCGACCTCGCTTCGATTCGAAGAGCAACCGGCAAGACTAGCGATACCTACCACGCTCGCCGCAGCCGATCTGAGGCACTTGCGACGCGTATACATAGAAGCTATTGCTTAGATAAGCAGGTGCTCATGTATTAAACTTCCAGTCCTGTTTCGAGGAGGATTCTCATTTTTTCAACCACTGGATCGAAGTTGACATTCTCATATTCAGTGCCAGTGGTTGCCGTGACGAACAATTCGGCACGCGGTGCAAGAGAGTCTCGGTAGTACTCATTTTATAATTCCGTCAGCGTCTGTCGACAAGTCATCACTGAGAGGGGGCGGGGTTAATTGGCAGTTCTTTTCGTCCCGCTCTCACACACGGCCAACACGGGAAGTCACCGAGACCGTCACAGTCGCAGTCGTCTGGTTCAGCATCGTCTTCGCCCTCGGAGGAGAATGCGTCGAGTGTCCCATGGTCAGTTGCGGTTTCGAC
>NZ_FTNO01000010.1 GCF_900156425.1 Haladaptatus litoreus | reverse complement strand
CTCGGGAGTACATCATCGAGATTTCGGCGCGGCTCGCCGAGTTCGAGGAGCAGGTTTTCGGCGAGGCGCTTCTCGGCGCGGAGGAACTCGAACAGTGGCTCGACTCGGAGCCGTCCCGCGAGGACATCGAGAAGCTCATCCGAACGCGCGTCTCGGCGCTCTCGGGAGAGATTCTCGCCGAGGACGACGAGGACGAGGGAATGACGCCGGGCGAGTTCCTCGAACAGATTGTCGGCGAACAGAACGCGCCGACGGGGAACGCATCCGACGCGATTCAAGGCGAGCCGGACGCGGCGCGGACGGCGCTCTCGGAACTCCAGCGAGAGGAGAACGCGCAAAAGCCGCTCGGCGGCGAGGTCAAGACGGGCGCGCTCGCCACGCTCGAAGCGGAGGACGACGCGCGTGACCCATTGAACGGCAAGACACTACCGGGAGCCCTCGCCACGTTCGACGCCCGAGAGAAGGCGGAGCGCGGCTCCTCGAACTCGCTCTCGACAGCGGGAGCAAACTATTCCGGGCGAGGCGTCGGCGACATCGCCTCGAACATCGGCAAGAGTGACGAGGGCGACGCCGCGCCGCGGACGCCGCTCAACGCGCTCGATGCCGAGGAGAAGTAAGAACGACGCCCGTCGAAACTACGTTCGACGATGCCACGATTCACAGATTTGGGACTGAAATCTATAGCTATCAACAGCGTAGATTTATGGGCCGTGGGTCAATATTCAACGACAAGGAGAATCTCTCGAAAGTAGTCACTCAACGAGAATTAAGGCAATGTTCCCTTCGGCGTGGTAGCGCCGAGGGGAACCAAGCATTGTTGTCCAAATTGGTTGGATTTGACGAACACACGGAGGCGCGTCGTCGGATTGTTCTTCACTTTCCGGCGTCTTAAAAATTCCCTTCGCCCCATTCGTCGTCCCGTCCCTCCCGAACGTCATCGGGAAACGAACGAACGATATAATGGCACACACGCCACGATTCACGCGAACGAACCGAACCACGAACGACGCCGGAGCCGCGGTCGAGGACGAGAGCGGCGAGCAGGTCGAGCGGCTCGACTCGGAGAAAATTTCCTCGGACGTTTTTTTTGTGGCGGGGGTCGAGAAACCGTCTCCTGCCCTCTCGAACCACGGACGTGGAGACGGGGAAACCGCAAGACTGCGGAGAGTTCAAGACGGCATGGGGGGTTGCCAAACCAACCCCCCTACTGCGTACACTACTACTGTCTGCCCCCAGTATGGGGTAGATAGATGTGTGACGCATCACGCATCTACCCCAGTTTGGGGTAGCTCTATCAAGGAGGTCGATTCTCGATGACTCGAACCGTCAAAGTCGATTGGCGCGTCCCGTCCAAAGAATGGGAGGCATTCTCCGAGTACGTCTCCCGCGAACACGGCGAAATCAAGGGATACGTCGGTCGAGAGGTCGAGAAAGCGATGCGGGAGTACATGGACGCGGACGAGTTTGCAGACATAGAGGAACGCATCGACCGCCTCCTCCGCGCCGCCGGGCGTCGTCCCGCAGACGCCGCCGAAGAAAAAACACTCTCCGAGTCGAGCGTCGATTCGGACGAGACGACTCGCGTTCGATGCCGCGTTGACCCGGACGTGAAAGACGAGTTCTCGGCATACGTGAAACGCGAGACGGACGACCGTCTCGGCATCGGGCTCACTCGGGCACTCAAGGAGCGGCGTCGAGGAGGTCGAGCGCGTCGAGCAGGCGAGAAGCTCCGACGAATCGAGGACGACGCCGCTGGGCTCCTCGAAGAACTCGGCTCGGGGGACGGGCTCAGTCTCCGCGAGAAACGAACGATAGCGGTCTGCAACGACTTGAGCGAGCAGTTCACGCGCTCGGAGTTAGAGAGCGCTATCGAGATTCACGCGGGCGGTTCCGACCCGACGCTCCGCGATTACACGGAGCGCGTCACGGAGCGCCTTGACGTAGTCTCACACCCGCATAACCCGGACTTGTTCGTCCCGACCGAGAGAGCGGAGGAACTCGCCTCCGAGACGGACGCGGCGAGCCCGTCCGACCCGGCAATCGACAGAAAGCCCTACGAGAATCTCACCCGCGACGAGAAGGTTCACGGCGTCCGGCTCGAACTCGCCCGAGACGCGGCGAAACGGTCGAACGGCAAAGCTCAATTCGGAACCGCGGACATCCGCGAGGAGGTATTCGACGGGAACGCTCCTGCGAGTTACGCTCGCTCGCTCATGCACGACGCCGCGGACGCCGATGGGTTCCGCATCCGAAGCGGCTCGACCGGAGAGAACCGCCTTGCCGTGACGCTCACGGACGCCGCCTCGGACGTATTAGCAGACGCGGGCGTCCTCGCAAACAGCAAGAACGACGAGACGACCTCGACTACGAACGAAGACGCTGATGGTGCCGACCGCGTCGAGGGCGCGGATGACATGGGCGGCACGAACGAGGTCGAGCAGGATGACGAGGATGCGGACGCTGAGTTCAACCGTTTACTCTCGGCTCGAACTCCCGCAAACGCCGATTAGCCACGAAAGAACTCCGAGAGAGGGCGTTCTCCCGCCTCGAACCCTTGGGGTTGAGCCTTCGTGAACCATTACCTTTCCCCAATATCTGTATCTTATATTGTATCTGTTGTATTACGAGTGCATAAATATCCTCGACCAGCCTATAATCCAGACACGTCGCGTATATGAATCACATCGACCAGTCTATAATCCGGACACGTTGAGAACGCGAACGGGTGACTTTTTATGCACTCCCATCATGCGAATTTTGTGTGGAACGTCGGGAACGCCCCCATATGCACGGGCTTCACGGCCCGAGGGCGGGTTCGACTGTTCTACTGTCGCATCGACTCATGACCGCACCCTCAAAGAGAGACATCAATGGACAAAGAACCACAAGAAGGCTCCAAGAAGAAACGCCCAAGCCTCAAATCCCGCCTCGAACTGACCCGACTACGGTTAGAAATTGTGCATATTGTACTGCTCATCCTCTTACCCATCGTTCAATCGGTAGTGAGAGTGCTGTAGCTCGGGGTTTGAGTCTGTAGAGAATCGTCCTGACCATCGTGGTCAGGAACGCCCCCATATGCAACACTATGTTTTCTCACAGTTCGTATAAACGCTTCCCATTTCTGTCCTCGTAGCACCCTGCGCCGCTCAAGCGTAGCTCTCGCACAGACGCGACATCCGCTCGACCGCGGCTCGGGGAGCGCGAAGCGGAGCGAGCGGAGGCCCGAACCGTGGGCGATGCGGCGGAGCGTCGGTCGAGCGTCTGACTGAACACTAAGCGACTCGCCTCGGAACACGGCGCTCATGGAACAGATTACCCTTCGAGTCTCCGAGCATCGGAAAGAATCGCTTGAGGAGAGCGCCGCCGATTCGGGCGAGAGCCTTAGCGAACACATCCGAAAGCGGCTCCGAACACAGGACGACGCGCCGGGCGAGTCGGAGCAAGTCGAGGAACTCCGAGAGCGAGTCGAGGAGCAACGCGAGCGCATCGACGCGCTTCGGGACGACCGCGAGGAACGCATCCGATTAGAGGCGCGCCTCGAGCAGTTGGAGAGCGACCTCGACCGCGTCCGAGACGAACGCGACTCGGCTCAAGCGCGGTACAACGAGACGCAAGGGAAGCTCAAAGTTCACAACAGCGAGCGGGACGGCGTCCTCGCGCGGTTCTCGACGTGGTTTCGAGGCGACTAAGCGATGCATGGCGTCCGTCCCGATGCGTCGGCGAGTATGCGGCGCTCATCCCCGCGCAGGCTTGCGATTTCTATGCGTCGGAACGCATAATCAGAACGCAAATCCGCGCAAAAGTCGCGCGGAGGCGCGACTCAAAGGGAGAATATCTGTTCGTGTAACGTGAATTTTGGCGAATCGTCGAACTTCTTGTCGTGCTACGTACAATACATCAAGTAGAGCAATATTACGACGACGAGAACGAGGGTCATTGTGCTGATTACGAGGTCTATAGGGAACTGTGAGAGAGTGGAGAGCAATATCAAAACCAACAACACTACAGCAAAAACTAATCCGCTTACCGAATCGATTAATTTTCTAAAATCATCAATGGTAGAACTAAGCGACTCAAGAGAGTTTTCCGACGGTACATTTTCGTGGTCACAGTTGTCACTCGGGGAACTCATATTCACATCCTCGAGGCCAATGACACAGAAAAACCGGAGCAGGGGCGTCAAATCCAACGCGAACTTCTGTGTAGTTGTCCTCTATTCAGAGGGATGGTAGTTCTAAATATAAGGGTTGCCCGCGCTCAAGATTCTATGACTGTGGAACAAGGTAACAATGAAAAAACGCCAATAGGTTCGTAAGTATGTGTCACGAATCACGCACTAATTCGAGGGTTCGAGTGACGCCGTTCGAGCAAAACCGCAAGACTGCGCTGGGGTCGTGATTTCACTTCTGTTTGCGCGCATAATCGGAAGTGGGAGAGAAGCGCTCTCCCGACGGTTTACAGGGAGAACCGTTCATACCGCGAGCCGTCCCGAGAAGGGCGTGAAAACCAGCGACCGCCCTCGTCCCATGGGCCACGATTTCAGCTGATGCGGTTCGGGACTCGTTCCGCGGTCGTATCGAGGAACTCCGACCGCATAATTGTTCGGCTCTCAAACTAACGATAATCAACAGACGGCACGGAGATGGCATAGTTTCTTAGTTCTTCGAGTACATAAATAGGATAACGTCATGCAAAACACGACGGCGGGCGAGGGAACGACTCTCGACCCGGAATACAGGGAGAAACTGCTCGACGTACACGAACGCCTCTCCGGGCTCGAACGCTCATATCGAGGCGTCTCGATTGCTCGTTCGGAGTGGGTTCGGTTCATCGACTCGGAGCCAACGGACGAGGAGATGAAAGCGGCGCTCACGGAGCGGCTCACGGAACTCACGGCGGCGTTCGTCTCGGACGGCGAGATGACCGACCGAGAACTCGTCTCGCACGTTCTCGCGCCGTTCTCGGACGAGGGCGACGAACAGGACGGCGCGAGTCTCGACGCCGCTCTCGACCGCAGAGAGGGCGCGGAAACAGACGAGAATCACGCAAACGCAACCACGGAGTTAGAACCGTTCGAGAAGTACGGCGGCGCTCCGATGTTTTACTAAATTCAGGGTCATGGCTACGAAGAAAATCAAACTCGGCAAGGACGAATCGGAGTACAGCGCGGACGAACTCATTTATGTGGTACGGAGCGGCTCGCTCACGGTTCCGGGCTCTCGGAGCAAGAGCGGGACGACGGAGTTCGTCCGACGCGGCGAGCCGGTCGAGGCATACGTCGCAGAAGACGGCAACCTCGACCAGATTATCGAGAATCATCGAGAGAGTCTCCTCGCTCTCGACCGCGAGACGGGCGTCCTCGTTGACCATACGGTCGAGCGAGAGCTTTCGCCCGAGGAGGAAACAGCGCTCATGTTCCGCAACAACCACGCATCGAGCGCGTCCGCGCCGACCGCCGCGGTCGAGCCGGTCGAGGACGAAGTCGAGCGCGTCCCGTATTCGTGGGCAGAAATCGAAGACGCCGACTACACGCGGCTCCGCTCGATAGCGAGCGAGGTCGAGGGCGTCTCGGGCAATCAGGGAACGGAGCAGATTCGAGAAGCGCTCCGCGAGGCGAAGCGTGATGCGGACGAGACGGAGGCAAGCCGATGAGCCGCCGGACGTTCTCGGCGCGCGGATTCTCCTCGAATTGCGGCGGCGAGTCGTGTTCCTGCTCGACGGACGGGAACGACAACGACGGCGGCTCCTCGACCTCGAACGCGGCGTCGCTCTTTGAGCGCCTCAAGGCCGTCGAGAGCGGTTCGAGTTCTTCGCCGTCCTCTCAGTCGGGGAACGCGGAGGGCGACGAAAGCGCAGACAAGGGCGGCGTTCTCACGTCCGAGGCTCGGGAGTACATCATCGAGATTTCGGCGCGGCTCGCCGAGTTCGAGGAGCAGGTTTTCGGCGAGGCGCTTCTCGGCGCGGAGGAACTCGAACAG
>NZ_FTNO01000002.1:106124-633235 GCF_900156425.1 Haladaptatus litoreus | reverse complement strand
TTAGGAGGTGATCCAGCCGCAGATTCCCCTACGGCTACCTTGTTACGACTTAAGCCCCCTTGCGAAGCCCAGATTCGACCATCGCCTGATGGCCTCATCCGGACCTCACTCGGGTGCTTTGACGGGCGGTGTGTGCAAGGAGCAGGGACGTATTCACCGCGCTCTGCTGAAGCGCGATTACTACCGAATCCAGCTTCATGAGGGCGAGTTTCAGCCCTCAATCCGAACTACGACCAAGTTTCGGAGATTACCGTCCCCTCTCGGGGTTGGAACCCATTGTCTTGGCCATTGTAGCCCGCGTGTAGCCCAGCACATTCGGGGCATGCTGACCTACCGTTGCCCGTTCCTTCCTCCGCTTTAGCAGCGGCAGTCTCCGTAATGTACCCAGCCACCACAAGGGTGCTGCTGGCAATTACGGACGCGGATCTCGCTCGTTGCCTGACTTAACAGGATGCCTCACGGTACGAGCTGACGGCGGCCATGCACCTCCTCTCAAAAGCTCTAGTAAGCTCATCAAACTGACCGTCACAGCTATTGTCGGTGCTGGTGAGATGTCCGGCGTTGAGTCCAATTAAACCGCAGGCTCCTCCGGTTGTAGTGCTCCCCCGCCAATTCCTTTAAGTTTCATCCTTGCAGACGTACTTCCCAGGCGGCTCGCTTCTCGGCTTCCCTACGGCACAGCACAGGCTCGTAGCCTGTGCCACACCTAGCGAGCATCGTTTACAGCTAGGACTACCCGGGTATCTAATCCGGTTCGTGACCCTAGCTTTCGTCCCTCACCGTCGGGTCCGTCCTCCCAAGGTGCTTTCGCGATCGGTGGTCCGTCTAGGATTACAGGATTTCACTCCTACCCCAGACGTACCCCTTGGGTCTTCCGGCCCCAAGCCAGCTGGTTTCCGTCGGACGCCTGCTCGTTGAGCGAGCAGATTTCCCGACGGACCTGTTTGGCCGGCTACGGACGCTTTAGGCCCAATAATATTGGCCATCACTTGAGCTGCCGGTATTACCGCGGCGGCTGGCACCGGTCTTGCCCAGCTCTTATTCGTGTACCACCTTACGATACACAAAAGCGAGGACTATATGCCCTCGCACTTGGAGTTCCCTTATCGCACTGTCGTGCAGTGTAAAGTTTTCGCGCCTGCTGCGCCCCGTAGGGCCTGGATTCTTGTCTCAGAATCCATCTCCGGGCTCTTGCTCTCACAACCCGTACCGATTATCGGCACGGTGGGCCGTTACCCCACCGTCTACCTAATCGGCCGCAGCCACATCCTATAGCGCCGGAGCGTTTCCGGCCCTCTGTGTTCAAACGTGAGGGCGTTATCCAGTATTAGCCTCAGTTTCCCGAGGTTATGCTGGTCTATAGGGTAGTTTGACCACGTGTTACTGAGCTTTCCGCTACGAGTCTAAACTCGTGCAACTAGCATGGCTAAATCGAACTCCAATAGCAATGGCCTCCGGCAGGATCAACCGGAATGGTTTCCGAGCATAATGCTCGGAGGGTCTGGCGGAGACACTAATGCAGATATGCATTGTGCTATGTTCCGTCGTTCGACGACCCCGAACCAAATGACTGGACGGGTGTCACCGAACTACCAGGGCTAACATCAGATTCCATCATGTACGGCTGACCGCAGGGGTGGAATCCTCATTTCCTTCGGACTTGATGGAAGGCGAGGAAGGGTATTAAACCCTTCGAACCTTCGTTGTCCGAGATTGCGAGACGAGTTGAACGCCTCGCAGATCGCGTGTTGAGTCTTTCTTCGCGTTCATATCCGAGTGCCCTGTTATACTTAAGGGCGTCGGATTTCGCTCGTCCTCGGCGAGTGTCGCCGAGGGCGCGTATCACATCCAATCCGAATCGCCTTAGTTACTTAAAGGCACCGAATTGGATGTGTGTTGGCGGTCCCGAATCGCGGGACGCCGTCGACATTACATCCGAATGCCCCTATACACTTAAGAGCATTGGATTGGGTTTTCTTTTGCCCGATTCCGATTTTCAGCCGCGATGGCGTGGGAGTCGAGCAGTCACGCGGTGGCAGACCACCATGCGACCTTCGCATTTGTACGAATGGCAGGCATACGTTTAAGGCCGTCGAACTACAATCTCATTGGGGTATATTCACTAGCATTAGACGAGGAAAGTGAACGAACCGATAGCTCATCGTAGCAAAAGTATCGCGCGAGTGGAGGCCGAACCGTCATCCCACGCGTCGTGCGTTCAGTCCGGTCGGATGTGCCCCGCGCATCCCCAACGTTACGTGGAGGAAACAAAAATCTTTGTCAACGAGCTCGCGTGCGTTCGAAGAATTATATATTACTTGTGAGTGCCTCGTGAAAGGCATAGATGTCAAAACGGAAGCGTTTCACTCGTCTAAGTGTTCGATGCCTTGTTTGGAAACGTTCGCCTCGGTGATTTCTCCCGGCATCCAGTCAGGTTTGTCGTCGGGGGCCTCTTCGTGCCATGCCCATCCTTCGTAGATGTGGACTTTGTCGGTTCCCTTCTCTCGAAGTCGCAGTTCAACTCGATCTGCTGCGTCTTCGGAACCTCCGGGGTCGAGCCGTCGCGCTGCTTTGAGCGCGGCCTGTCGCGGGGTGTTACCCGAGAAGACACTCGATTCATCTCCATCCGTTTGGCGCAGTGCAAAGTTTCGCTTACCATCGTCACGTACCATGGTTTTCTCCTCCATGCCAATCCAGCACAGGGGCCACTATAAATATATCGCCGATATGAGCGGTTTTCGTCGATAAATATTTATACCATGTTTTGCCCTCCTGTGGTTTTTCGAAAGGAGGAACGAAGGCCGAGCAAGGTAAGTGGCTTCAGTGTGTATGGAATCGGTGAGAGCGGCGAAGCAGAACAGTACGGTAGAAAACACTTAAGTAGATGCTACGGCGAAGGACTGCATAAGATACCGCGATGGTACGGAAAAAGAAGCTCAGCCCGAGTGGCGCGAAAGACGAAGACGGCGAATACCACAACGTTCACGTCAATCTTCATGAAGACGAACTGGCCGTTGCTGGCATGGAAATCGGTGATGAGGTCTTCGTCCGGGTCCGAGAAGACAAGATTATCATCCAAAAGGCGGACAAAGACGAGGTCGAACACGAGTTTTAATTCGCCGCGGAAATCCGCAGGCGATTCCCTTCTCAATCGGTACAACGATGTACGGATACGACGCCGTCAGACCACTGTTGTTTCAGTTGCCCGCAGAAACCGCGCACGGAACTGTTCACTCGTTGCTCAAGGGAGTGCAGGGGACGCCGGTCGAGCAACTGCTTCGCGCGCAGTACCGAGTCGATGACTCCAGACTAGCCGTCACCGCGTTCGGCCAGTCGTTTCCGAACCCGGTGGGTGTCGCCGCGGGGTTCGACAAGAACGCACAGATTCCTTCTGTCCTCGCCAGCCTCGGCTTCGGCCACGTCGAAATCGGCGGCGTCACCGCGGAGGCACAGGACGGGAACCCGAAACCGCGGATGTTCCGACTTCGTGAGGACGAGGGAATCATCAACCGAATGGGCTTCAACAACCACGGCGCGGACAGAATTGGCGCGCGCATGGCCATGCAGTCACTCCCCGACGTTCCGGTCGGTGCGAATATCGGGAAGTCGAAGACGACACCTCTCGAAAGCGCCGAGGAGGATTATCTGTACTCCTACGAGCGAGTGTCCGCCCACGCGGACTACTTCGTCGTGAACGTCTCCAGTCCGAACACCCCCGGGCTGCGAGAACTTCAGAATCGCGAAAATCTAGAGCGAATCCTGACGACGCTTCAGGATGTGGGCGCGAGTCCGCTCCTCGTGAAACTCTCACCCGACCTTCCGGAACCCGCTATCGAAGACGCCCTCGACCTCGTGAACGAACTCGATTTAGACGGCGTCATCGCCACGAACACCACGACGGAGCGCCCCGACAGCCTCCGCAGTCAGTACCGCGACGAGGAGGGTGGTCTCTCCGGACGGCCCATCCAGTCGCGCGCCACGGAGATGATTCGGTTCACCGCCGAGCGCGTGGACGTGCCGGTCATCGGCGTCGGCGGCATCTTCACCGCAGAAGACGCCTACCGGAATATTCGCGCCGGAGCGCACGTCGTCCAGTTGTACACCGGTCTCGTCTATCGCGGCCCGTCCATCGCCCGCGACATCAACGAAGGCCTGCTCGAACTGCTCGATAGGGATGGATTCGAGGGCATCGAAGATGCGATTGGTGCAGACCTCAACTAGGTGCTGAGCGTTTTCTACGGCCAATCGAATTCTCCCTTCCTCGATTCGCTAAATACATTTTCAACATGGCGCGCGCTGGCACAGGGCTGAGGACAACGGTCGTCCGAAGCCCTGTGCTGACAGCGTGCGAGGTCTTCGTGAGCGACGGAGGAGTTCTCGTGAGTGACAGAGGAGCGAACGAGAGCAGGAAAGAGCGCGTCTCTTTCCGTGCGAGCGAATGGCTCATCAGAGCGTGTCTCTGATGGTGGATGACCGAAGTGAGTGCAACGAACGAAGGAAATCGGTTGGGGAGGACGTGGCTGTCGCGGTGCGGTTTCGGTATTTGTAGTCGTGATTTGCTTACTCCCGTTTGATTCGACTGCGCTGTAGCAAATCACGACAACAAACGAAGCCCTCGAACTCCGCTCGTTTCACTCGCTCCGTTCTCGCCCTTCATCCTTCGAGGAACCGCCACTGGCAGTGTCCCCACTCCTTCTCGCCAGCGCAGGACTGCACTCGCGCCTCACTGACCTTCATCGCTCGTGCGAACGCGCTGGCGCAACCCGTGACAAGACACTACAACGGACGAGAAAGAGTCATGCGGAGAAATTCGTACTCCCCACCGTTGGTTTTCTGCATGAACGTCTCCTGACGTTCGAATCCGATATCCTCGTACACCGAAATCGCTCGCTCATTGAACGTCGCCACCGCCAACGAGTAGATTTCGGGGTCATACGTCTCTGCCGCAAACTCCATTCCGGCCTCGACGAACGCCTTTCCGCGGCCCTTTCCAGTCGAGGCGGGATGCATCCCTAACCCGATTTCGAGAATGTCACCATCGTCGCCCACGTCGAACGAGAAGAAACCGACACGCTCTCCGGCCGAATCGAAAACCGCGTACTTGTCGTCCCAATTCTCGGGGTTCGTGAACAGCGCCAAATCCTCCGGGTCACTCTCCATGTCGTAGAAATCGTAGGGCGGGTCGTAGTGCCACGAAACGATGGCGTCGACGTCGTCAGCAGCGAGTTGAGAAAGTTCGTACTCCATACCCGGAAATCGTCGAAAGAACTGTCAATTGTTTCGATTCAGTCCCTACTCTAGCGCGTCCAATCGGAACTCGAACCCGGCCACAGGCAGTTCCAAGTCGTGGTCAACCAGTACTTCGGGATGAATCTCGCCGATAACGCCCACTGTTTCGCCATCAATCACCACGTCCGCCGCACGGCCGGAGATGAACGTCGGGTGCTCCGTCGGCGGTGTTTCGAGGTCGGCGTCGAAGTTCCGGACGATGGCTTGCAGGCGCGCCTTCGCGTCCTCGTAGGAGGCGTCGTGGCGCGCGAGGACGCCAGCCACGGTTCGATGTTCCGCGACGCCCGTGTTCTCCGATTCATCGACCTGCGCCGCCAGACCGATTTCCGCGAGGTCTTGCGGGTAGGAGCGGTGGGTGTTGTTCTCCAGCACCATCATCAGCGACGGGAGCGCCCACGTCCGGAGCATGGTGAAATCCTCGCTGTAGGGATTTTTGATGGCCGCCGGAGTTCCACCACCGACAACATCGGTTTCTGCTCCCGCGTCAGTTTCCGGTTCCACGCGCATCCTGCTGAAGTTTTCTTCCTCGCTAATCATGTGGAAGTTGAGCAGGTCTTCGAAGCCCAAACCAACGAGAACCTCGCGGGCCGCGTCTTCGAGTTGCGAGCGCTCGTGTCGCCCGCCGACAGTTCCCACGTCGGGGTAGCGCGGTGAGAGGTCGTTGAATCCGTAGGCGCGTCCGATGTCGTCCACGATGTCCACCGGATGAAGCACGTCTACACGATATGGTGGAATCTCCACCTCGTAGACGACCGAGTCCCCTTCTTCGCTCGCTTCCCCGGACAGTCCGGAACGGGCCAACAGGTCGAGCACTTCGTCCGGCGTGAAGTCGATACCGAGCAGCGTCTCGATTCGCTCGTGGGTGACGGATTTCGTCGTCACTTCCAAATCCGGCCTAACGAGCGTGTGGTCGTCGTACTCGACTTCGACTTCCTCGATAGTCGCCCCGCGAGCGTCCAGCGCGTAGCAGATGATAGTACACATCTTGTCGATGGTCCACTGGTCGGTACCCGTGAGTTCGATGAACAGGTCACGCGAATCCGTGGTGACCTCAGTTCGCCGGCCGTTGATCACCGGTGGGAACGAGAACAGACCGAGGTCGTCGTAGATGGCCGGGTATCGCTCGTATTCCGAGACGAGGTCTGCGTACTTCTCGCCAGTCGGGTGGGTACGCAGAACCTCATCGGGCGTCATCTCCGCGTCTGCATCGAGCGGAACGAATCGGTCGCCATCGGATTCGACGCCGACGTACTCGATGCTGTTGCCGCCTTCCTCGGTCGCGGAGGAACCTTTCAGCATCGTCAAGTCGTGAATCCCGATTGCGCCTTTCGCGCGCTTTCGACCCATCGTCGCGTGAAGTTTCTCCTGCAGTTGGATGAGCGAGTCGAGTGCTTCCTCGGACAGGTTCACGCCGCGCGCGATTGCACCGGTAACGTAGGGTCGCTCGTCCGGAACGCTTTCATCGACTGCAATCGTCCAATCGGGGTCGTTCGGTTTCGGGGTGTAAATTCCCCGGTCGTCGCCGTACTGGTAGCGAAGCGAGCGCGCCACACCCTCGATTGAGAGTCGGTCGAGTCGGTCGGGGGCGAACTCCAACTGCATGTCGCCGTCCTCCGTCTCGCCCTCGTACTCCAAGCCGAGCGCGAACATGTCGTCTTTGAGTTCTTCGTCGTCCTTTTCGTCGTGGCCGGTCAACCGGCGCAGTTCGTCGGGGGAAACGTCTACGGTTGGCATCAGTGAATCACCTCCACGTCTCGGAGCAGTTCGAGGTCACACAGCGTCCCGTGAACGTCGCGGATGTCCTCGAAGCCGTACATCAGCATCAGCAGGCGTTCGAGGGCGAGCCCCCACGCCATCACGTCGCACTCGACACCCAGCGGTTCCAACACTTCGGGCCGGAACATCCCGCTGTTGCCGATTTCGATGAGTTCGTTCGTCTCGGGGTGCCGCCCGAACAGTTCGAAGCTCGGCTCCGTGTACGGATTGTAGTGCGGTTTGAACTGGATGTCGGTGATGCCGAACTGCGCGTAGAACTCCTCGAAGGTGCCCATCAAATCGCGCACCGAAAGGTCTTCGGCCATCACCCAGCCTTCGATTTGGAAGAACTCGAGCAGGTGCGTCGGGTCGAGGGTGTCGTTGCGGTACACCTTCTCGACGCTGAAGAATCGCTGTGGCGGTTCGAGTTTCCCGACGGCGTTGCCGGAGAGATAGCGCATCGACAGCGACGTGGTGTGCCCACGAAGCGCGATTGCGCGGGCGAAGTCCTCGTCCCACGGTGAGTGGTACCCATCACTGTTCTCGCCGATTCCTTCGAGATGTGCCCGGCGAACCTTCTCGACCAACTCCTCCGGCAGGTCGCCGATTTCGGTCGGATTCGACAGGGCGAACCTGTCCCAGTGGGTTCGCGCCGGGTGGTCTTGGGGCATGAACAGACAGTCGTTAATCCAGAAGTCCGCGTCCGCGTGCGGCCCGTCCATCTCCTCGAAGCCCATGCCGACGAGCACGTCCTTCACGCGGTTCGCCGTCTGGCGCAGGATGTGAACCTTCCCGCCGTCGATTCGTTCGGCGTCGGCGTCCACGTTGTACTGCGCGAACTCCACGTCGCGCCACTGGCCCGTCGTGAGCATTTCGGGCGTCAACTGGCCGACCGTCTCGGCGGCCTCTACGCCTTCCATTAGCGCCGTCACGCCGTCGTCGGTGAGCAACACCGAGCGAACCGTCGATTCGGTTCGTTCGACGAGGCCCCGACTCTCCAGTTGGTCGAGCGTGTCAGCATCCTCGACCGGTTCGCCAGCGGCGAGCGCGGAAAGCGCGCTCGCCTCCGCGTCGTTCTCTGGGTCGGCATCCGGGTCGGCAACGATTTCGCCGCTGTCGATGCTCCCGTACCCTTTCCGGGCGTAGTTCGAGAGGGCAATGTTCACCTGCGGGCCGCCCAATCCGGACTGGCCAATCGCTTGGCCCATCTGAATCGCGTCCTCGTCTGCGCCCGCTGAGAGCGCCGCCTCGTAGAGTTTGATTTCCGGCAGGCCGTCTTCGGCGTACTCCTCGCCCTCTTCGGTCAGCGAGACGGATTCGTCGGTTCGCTCTTCCACGGAGAGCAGGCCCTCGTCTTCGAGTTCGAAAACCGCGCCCGTCGCCGTCTCGGGTTTTAGCCACGTCTTCTCGGCCAATTCCTCGATTGTCTGTTCGTCTGTCGCGCTCGCGGCTTCCAACACCGCGACCTGTGATTCTGGTAGTTTCATCGCTACTTGATAGTCGTTGGTCGTATGTCCCTGTCCGCCGGTTTAGCCCTTCTGAAGACCGTCGGGCAAACTGCGTGCGGTTTCGTCTTCCTGCCGTGAGAAGAGTCCGCCGGACGCTTAGGCCGCGGTAAAAAAGCCGAATCCCGTCGCTGGTCGTGACCCGACTGTGATACTGCCACGATGGGATTCGGATGGCATGGCTGGATGATAGCCCAGAATCGACAAAAACGTTCCGGAGAATCGGATGAAACGTTCCGGAGGGATTTATTTCGATTTCGAACGATTGGGAGTTCATGATGGATTGGGAGCGGTTCTACCGACGCGCCGACTACGACCGCTGTGCATACATCGGAGGCGAACAGATGGCCGACCTCGTGGAGCGATTTTTCGAGTGGCGAGGCGTGCCCGACGATTTCGCGTCGGTTGGCTGTGGCCCGGCGGTCGTTCCCTTCCTCCTCGCGGAACGCTATCCTGACACTGAGGTTTTCGGCTTCGACCTCTCGGAGACGGTGGTTCAGGACAATGCGGAGAAAGCGGAAGAGCAAGGGTTGGACAACCTCCGATTTGCGGTTGACTCGCTTCCCAACCTCGACACCGACGAAAAATTCGACGTGGTGTACTGTGTCGCTACGCTCTACTTCGTGGAAGAACCGAAACGCGCAATCGAGAGTTTGTACGCCCGAGTGCGGGAGGGCGGCCACCTCGTGCTGAACTACCCGAACGAAACCAGCCGTGAGCAGTTCGACAGGGAGTTCGATGGGCGAAAGCGCGAATCGTTCGAACTGGTGTTGAGCGGCGCGAATCTGATTAACGAGGACGTGGTTCGAGACGTAACTGGTGCCGAAACGCGAAACTACTGGGAACTGGTCGATGCCGAAGAAGAGGCGTTTGTCGATTCCGCGAGGCCGTGTGTCGTCGTGGAAAAGTGAAACGTGAAATTCGGAAGTGCGGGTTTTTGCGTGTCGGAAGCGTAGAGACTCTGAATGTCCTCCATCACAACCGAAAACGAAGTCGTGGCGGGAACGACGCAGTGGCTCCGCGGGCTGTGGCACTACTACCGAGAGTACACCCACACCGCGGTTCACGCCGCCTCGGCGGCGGCGCTCACTGCATTCGGTCTGCTCATCTTCATCAACCGACTGTTCGTGATACTGGCGATTGCGGCGTACATCTTTCCGCCAATCATCCTCTACAGCGTCGGTTCCGACATCGGGAGAGAATCCGACGCGCAGGAAACCACTACCGACCAGCCCACATCCGAGGCAAGAACAGATACTAATCCGAACACTAACTCGGACACCGGCAATGGGGATACGGATTCGGATGGGAGTGATGGAGATACCGACTCCGACGGAAGTGATGGAGATACGGACTCCGATAGCGACGATGGGGATACGGATTCAGACAGCGATGATGGAGATACTGACTCGGACGGAACCGACACTGACAGCGATTCGGATAGTTAGCCGTTCTAAACTACTTTCCCTCCTTCTAACACCGACAAAATGAACCGCGAATCGACTTATCGCCGCGAGGATTCCAACTGAATATCCAACTCGTCCAGTAGCTCCTCTGCTTCCTCGCGTTTTTCCTGATGCTCTTCCAAGAACTCCTTCATCAACTCCGCGGCCTGTTCCTTGCATCCGCCACAGAGTCGTTCGCCACCGACGCACTCCTCGTAGACTTCCGTAGCGAACTCGTCGTCATCGCCCGACAGCAGGTAGGCGTACAACTCATAGACGGGACACTCGTCTGCTTTGCCACCCTTTTCGCGCTGGAGGTCGGCGGTTTCGCGCCCGCCCGTCGTGGCCGATTTGACTTTGTCGTAACCGTCCTGCGGATCGTCCATCAGGCTGATGTGACTCGCCGGAACCGACGAGGACATTTTCCCGCCCGTCAGGCCGGTCATGAATCGGTGGTAAATCGAAGAGGGCATGATGAAGCCGTAGCCGTCGTTTTCCATCTCCACCTCGCGGGCGAGTTCCTCTGCTTCCTCGCGCGAGTAGTCGAACACGTCGATGTGTTCGTCGAAAACGCGCTTTTCGCCGTCGATGGCGTCGATGAGGGCGTCGAAGGCCTCGTTCGTGGCGTTTCGGTCGAGGAATCGAACACGGGGGCGAAGCGGTTCCATTCCTGCTTCGTCGAGTTTCGCCTTCGCGGACGAGACGGTTTCTGCGTCAACGTCGAGTTCGTCGGGCGTCATCCCGTCGATTGCCTGCGCGACGTGGACACAGCGAAGCGAATCGTCGTCGAAGTCGGCCGAGTCGAGCGTGCGGTACAGTTCGGCGACGAGTTTCTGCTCGTCCTCGTTCAGTTCGAAACTCGCGTAAGCTTCCGTCACACCGAAAAACCGCATCCTGACCGCCAAGTCGCGGGCCAATCTGACGTGCGGGTCTTGGTCGGGGCCGACTGGGATGACAGTCGGTTTCGGTTCGTCCAGTTGCGGGTAGAGGATGTCGGCCATCTGCGTGACGACGCTCTGGACGTGCGAAACGTTGGTTTCGCCGTCGAAGCCGTAGATAGATTGGAACTCCGAGAAATTGGCTTTCGACCCGAGTTCGAAGGAAAGGTCTTGGAGTTCGCGGTTTTCCGACTGGCGGTACAGAGTGCCCTCCTCCGCGTCGAATCCGAGCGCGAGAAGCGACAGGAGGTAGTCACGCGAATGTTCGTCAATTTCCTCCCACGACAGGCCGCGGGCGCTGTGGGCTTCGAGGTCGGCGATGAGGCCGTAGGTGTCCCCGCCCTGTTGTTGGTGCCAGATGAGTTCGTCGAACACCAGTTTGTGCCCGATGTGGGGTTCGCCCGTCGGCATGAACCCCGAGAGCGCCGCGAAGGGTTCGTCGTTCTGCATCGCCTCGGCAACCCGGCGATAGCCGCGGTTGCCGAAGATGACGCCCCGACGCATCAGATAGTGCGGGTTCGGAACCTCTGGAAGCACGCCGTCGAACTCCTCGATGCCGAACTCCTCGAACAGTTTCCGGTAGTCGGAGACGGTCGCCGACCCCCACGGGTCGAGTGCAACGTCGTCCTCGCCCGCGGCGGTTCCACCGTCGGGTAGGACTGTCTGTGTATCGAACGCTGTGCTGGAATCGTCGGGGTCGTTTGTATCGTCAGTGTCGTCTCGTATCATGGTGTAAGTCGGGTGACCGAAAGCCAGTCGGTTATTCGTTCGTTTTCCGTTACGAGCGCAAAAATCATTTTCTTTCGCACCCCGTGGGCCAACCGCACGTCCAGCGCGAGGTCGCGGGGTGAGAACGCATGCCCGTCCTCAAGCACGCGAATCAGATACTCGGAGTGGCCCAGATTGTCCACCGACTCCACGTCCGCGTAGGTTCGGAAATCAGCGCCGAATTTGAAGCCCGTTTTCGGAACCACGTTTGTCTCGCGGAGCGCGCGGTACACACACAATCGGCGGTCGAATCGCTCGCCCTCCACGTCCCGCCCGCGGGCGACGATTTCGTCGTACTCGCCCGAAACCGAGAGATTTCCTTCGGCAACCAGATGCGCCGCCTCGACCAGCGACAACTGTAGAACCCCTGCCGGATTTCTGCCGCCCATCGGTTGTCCGTAAAACGATTGGTGGTGCAGTTCGTCCGGCGCGTCCCAGACCAGCACGCGGTCGGCCAAAAGCGACCCCGAAACGTTCGTCGGCACGTCGTGGTTCGTCGTGCCCGAAATCTCGATGCGGTCGGTTTCGAAGTAGGTGATTTCGCTCTCCTCGTCTACGACTGCGAGCACCACGTCTCCCAACTGCGACGCCGGAATCGTTTCGCGTTCGCTGGCGACGCGAAGACGGTACAGCACCTCGTCGTCCCACGGCCCGCCTCCGCGCGGGTAGACGACGAAATCGGAATCAGAGAGTGGGTCAGACACCCATCCTTCCCGGTCGGGCGAGAGATAAAATCCGCGTTCTCGCAAATCGGCGTAGACGAAAAACCGGGCCGCAAAGTCGTCGCCAGTCGAGTCCTGAAGGAACTCGCGGAAATTCATTCCCTCTACCGAATCGAGGTCGTCACGAAGCAGGAGATGGGCGGCCTCGACCCGCGAGAGTGCGATTTCGTTCCCGTCGAGTGGCCTGCCGTATCCCCGCGAATCGTAGTAGCGCTGGCGGGCATCGCCGCCGACCACCACCTCGTCGTCGCGTAGGCGTCCGTTCATACACTCTGTGTGGCGTGCGCCGCCAAAGGCACTGCGACTTCGAGAGGGCTTTTCCGGACAGTGAGAATACCAGACATACGATGGCGGTAGAAAACACAAAATAGAAACAATACAAAATAACCAATGAGAAAGTATGATTCTGTTCGGGCCGGTTCCAAGTGCATCTGAATCGTTTCTCCAGATAGTCGTTCTCGTCGGATTTGGGCTGTTTGGAATTGGTACTGGGGAAAAGATCTTCCACTATTTCGATGGATTATCGCACTTGGGGAAGCACGGGAGCAATATCAAAAAGGAAAAAGAACGGAAAAACAGACGACAAACACGATAAATGAGCGTTAAATAGCAGTCTACTTCTTGCGATTGTGACGCTGTTTTCAGATTTCTCGAAATCAGCCAACTTCCTTGGCGCGTGCGAGAACGCGCGCGAGGGACAACTGAAACGAGCGACAACGAGTGAGAGAGTCGGTTGGGGAGGTCTGTGGGCGTGGCTGTGGCGGTTTTCACTGGAGTCGTGATTTGCCAAAACACAACCAATCAGACTACTCAGTTAGCAGTAAGCAAATCACGACTCTAATGAAGACCGCAAACCACTCCACACCGCATCAGCCACGTCCTCCCCAACCGATTCCTTCGTTCGCGTTGCTCACTCAGTCATCCCTCGCACGCCGTCAGCACAGCACCTCGGAGGTAACTCCTCGGTGCTGTGCCAGCGCGCGCCACAGTGGTTTGGAAAATTTGGCGATTCACTAGGTAGACAACCGTCTCTAGAGAGTCAGAAGAGTACACTCACTCGTCCAAACCCTCGCTTCCGAACTCCTCACAATCGGTGGCCAAACACCGCCGCCCAGTTCGCGTCCGAAACACAGGCAGCCCACAGTCACACCAATCGACGATTCGACCGTTCGGAACGCCAAACCCGGTTTCACAGTCGGGATAGCGGTCACAGCCTGCGATGATTCCACCTCGACGCAAAATCCGGAGGTCGGCACCGCACTCGGGGCAGTCCCACTCGCGGTCGAATCGTTCTTGGACAGCCTCAAGGACAGTTCCGCAATTTCTGTCGAGACAGAGTTCGAACTCTGCGCCGCGTTCGACGCGCATGGTCGGCAAGCCGCAGTCGCAGGAATCCCCGCCGACGCTGGCGTTGCGCGGGATGCTGTACTCCCGGCGACAACCGAGGCAGGAAACTGCTCCTTTCGCTCGCGTCAGTGCGCCGTCACAGTGCGGGCAGGTGCCAACCGGAATGCCGGCTTTCGACCCCGGATACCGGGAAATGCCGTAGCCGGTGTGACAGTCTACGCGAACCCGGCGGTCGCTGGTCGCCGCGACGAGCGTGAAGGTATCGCCGTCGAGACTCGCGTGAGTGGTTTCGGCGCGGGTCAGCCATTCGACTGGCTGGTACCCATCAATATCGTGAACGAGCAGGGTGTCGTCGGGCTTCAGGATGGCGACCATCTCGCCGCGTCGGTTCTGTTTCGTGTCGCCGTCCGTCGTAATCGTACAGTCGCCAGCGAACACGCGAATCGTTTCGGTCATAGCCCGGAGTGGTCGCGGTTTCGGATTTAAAGATTCGGGCGAAGGACTTTGAGGGAACCGGGAGAAGTAAGGGAAAATGGACGGAACGAAACCGAGCGGCGGAGCACCGAACGGCGAACCACCGAACGCAGTGTTGTTCGACATGGACGGCGTCATCGTGAACTCGGAGGATTTCTGGGTCGAACTCGAAGAGGAAACAATCTTTCCCGAAGTGGTCGAAGAAGACGTAGCGGCGGACGAAATCACGGGGATGAATTACCGCGAAATCTACGACTACCTCGATTCGGAGTACCAAACGACCGCGACGAAAGAGGAGTTCATCGCCATCTACGACGAGGCCGCGAAGAAACTCTACAGCGAGCACGTCTCGCTGATGGACGGCTTCCACGACCTCCTCGCCGACCTCCGCAACAACGGAACCGAAATCGCCCTCGTCTCCTCTTCCCCGCACCACTGGATAGAAATCGTCCTGGACCGTTTCGACCTCGAATTTTCGGAAGTCGTCAGCGCCGAGGACATCGACGCGCCCGGCAAGCCAGAACCCGCGATTTTCGAACACGCCGCGGGCTTGCTCGGTGCACGCGCCGACGAATGCGCCGCGGTGGAGGATTCCGAGAACGGCGTCGAATCGGCGGTTCGCGCGGGAACCTACTGCATCGGCTATCCGAACGGTGCAAAAGAGTTGGATTTGTCGGCAGCGGACATGGTCGTCTCGTCGCCGGAGGAACTTCGAGAAGAGTTGCTGAACTAGCCCGGAATCACTCAACTCGCACAGTTCGCGAGTCGGCAATCGGAACCAGCGGAAGGTCGGGGAACGCGACTCGAACCACGAACTCCATCTCGTCGTCGGTGCCGCCGAAGACGCCGACGGGAACCGAGGCGTCGGAATCGAGGTACGTCGATTTCGTCGTCATCTCGATGCCGTTGACGGTGACTTCGACGACCGCCTGCTCGCCCTGCCCCCGATTTCGCAGAGTGACTTCCCGCATGTCGTTTTCTCCGCGTGCGATTCGGGTGGGGAAGTCGCCCCATTCGATTCCCACGTTGGGAAGTTCGCGGGCGCTCTCTTCCACCTGCTCGGCGACACCTTCGGAGAGTCCGGCGTCGATGAGGCCGTCTACGCCCGCCTCGCACACGTCGGCGGGCGTTTCCAGTCCTTCTTTTGCCAGTTTGTTCGCCCGGCCAGCGCCCACGCCGTCGATTGCGGTGAGTCCGACGGAACGCTCGTCCACGCCGTTTTCCAGTCGCGCTTCGACGCGGGTTGCGAGATTCGCGGCCATCGGGCGGTCGAGTCGCTTCAAAAACGCACGCAGTGCGGCGAGGAGACGAACTGCGTTCTGCTGGATGACCCACGCGTCGCTCCGGAGTTCGCCCGGCGTCGAACCGGTCATGCTGGCGCAAAGGATGGCAAGGACTTTTCGCCCGCCCCCTTCCAAATCGCCCGAATCCTGTCCGATGAGAACGGAGTTGATGGCGTCGCGTTCCGACTGTCGGGCGTTCACGCTGTCGAACTCGGCAGCCCCGGCCACCGCTTCGAGGATGGCAGGGGTGTCGATTTCCTCCTTTTCGGCGAGTGTGCGGAATCGCTCCGCCGTGTCGAGGTCGAGGTAGAACTTCGAGGTCAGCATGGCGAGTGCAGTGCCGTCGATTGAAAGGTCGTCGCCGCGTTCCACGAATCCGCGAGAGACGAGTCGTTTGAGCGTGGTTCGGACATGGTCACGGATGTTCTCGAAATCGTACTGGTCAGGCTTGCTCTGCGCCCGAACGTAGTAGAACGTCGTTTCGAGCCACGACATCACGTCCTCCAAATCCGAGATGGTGCCCATGGCGATTTCGGCGTTCAGGTGGGAGTCCAAATCTTCCGCCAGTCGGGATTCGATTTCCTTCCCCTCACGGAGCAGTTTCCGGTATTTGTCCGCGTCCGCGTAGTCACAGACGACCCACCCGTAGCCAACGTCGTCGTAGCCCGGTCTACCTGCCCGTCCGAGCATCTGGAGCACGTCCAAGGGACTCATATCCACCTCGCCCTCAAGGGGGTCGTGGAGTTTGGTATCCCGCAAAACGACGCATCTGGCGGGGAGGTTGACACCCCACGCGAGCGTGGAGGTCGAAAAGAGGATTTGGATTTGTCCCTCCTTGAACCACTCTTCGACCATGTCGCGGTCGTTTTTCGACAGTCCGGCGTGGTGGAAGGCGACCCCGTCCAGCACGGAGTTTCGCAGTGTGTCGTTCCGCAGTTCTTGCGTTTCGGTGTGGAAATCGTAGTCGCCGCGTGCCCCGATTGGAATATCTCTCTCGGCGATTTCGTCGCGGGTTTTCTTCGCCGCCTGCACCGTGTCTTGTCGAGAAGAGACGAACACGAGAGCCTGCCCGTCCTCGCGAACGTGCGGTTCCGCAAGGTCGAGCGCGCGATAGAGTCGGCGGTATTTGTCCGCGAAGGAGTTGTCGCCGTGGGTGTACGTTTTCACGTCCGCGTGCAAATCCACGGGGCGGTAATCGTCACCGAACTCGAAGGTGGTTTCTGGCGGTGCATCCAGCCAATTTGCCACGTCCTTTACGTTCGGCATCGTCGCGGAAAGCGCGACGATGCGTGGGTCACAAAGTCTCCGCAGGCGCGAGATTGTCACTTCGAGGACGCTCCCGCGTTTGTCCGAATCGAGCAGGTGAACCTCGTCGATGACACAGCAGTCCACGTTGGTGATAAATGAATAGCGTGCAGAGTCGTGTTTCCGAGTCGCAGAATCGGTTTTCTCCGGCGTCATCACGAGAATGTCGGCGCGCTCCGCCCGCCGTGGATTCAAATCGCGCTCGCCCGTGACGACGTAGACCGAATAGCCGAGTTCCTCGAAGCGTTCCCATTCGGTTTCCTTTTCGTTCGTCAGTGCGCGCATTGGCGCGATGAACAGCGCGGTGCCGCCGTCGCCCAGCGCCTTGCAAATCGCCAGTTCCGCGAGGGCGGTTTTCCCGCTCGCCGTCGGCGCGCTGGCGACTACGTTCTCCCCGCTGTCGAGCAGTGCGGGGAGCATCTCTCTCTGCATCCGGTTGAACTCCTCGAAGGCAAACGCCTCCGCGAACTCGGGAACCGCCTCGGAGACCTGCATCATTTCGTAGGCAGAGTGGGGGGCAGAAAGGCGTTTCTGTACTCGTTCGTGACAGCGGTTTCGTTCCGCCAGTTCTGCGGGAGAGTACCGTGGTGCCGAAATTGGCGTTCCGTGAGAACGCTTATCATTTTCGCAGACCACTATTTCAGCATGAGCCAAGGGGAGTCTGAGCTACAACCGGTAAAGAAGGCATTCCGGACGGTCACGCCGCCGTATCACGGGCATCCGGACAGCGAAATGAACGCCATCGGTATCGCAATATTTCTCGGACTGCTCGTGCTGATGGTGCCACTGTTGCCGTTTCTGGTCATCGTGTGGGCAATCTCGAAACTGACCGAAGCACTTGCACAGAAGGCACCAATCGGTGACGAAGAGTAGTGGCAAAAACACCGCACCGAAAATAACGCGACGAGATTACTGGACGCCGAGGAGGTCGAATGGGTAGCCGTTGTCGTTTTCGTTCGCGTGTTCGTAGACGACGTGAGCGGCGGCCACGTCCTGAATCGCCAGTCCGGTGCTGTCGAAGACGGTGACGCCGTCGTCTTCGGTTCGCCCGGAAAGGTCGCCGATGACGATGTCGCCGATGTCGCCGTGAATGTCGTCGTCCGAGAGGACGCCCTCGTTGTACGGGACGTTGATTTCGCCGGAGTGAGTCGTCTGTGCGTGGTCGTCGATGACGAGTTTCGCGTTCAGCAGGATTTCGTCCGCCAGTTCGTGTTTGCCTTCCGCGTCCGCACCCATGGCGTTGACGTGCGTGTGCTCGCCGAGGTTCTCGGCGGAGACGATTGGGCTTTCGACGGGCGTGACCGTCGAAAGCACGTCGCAGGATGCGGCCTCGGAAATCGAACCCGCGCGAACGTCGAAGTCGTCATCGAAGTAGTCGATGAAGTCCGCGACGGCTTCCTCGTTCAGGTCGCTGATGACGACTTCCTCGATTGGACGAATCTCCGAAATCGCCTCCAGCTGCGTGTAGGACTGAACGCCCGCGCCGATGAGGCCCATGCTCGTCGCGTCTTCCACGGCGAGGTGGTCGGTTGCGACTGCCGCCGCCGCACCGGTGCGCTTCATGGTGAGTTCCGTACCGTCCATAATCGCCAGCGGAAACGCGGTTTCGGGGTCGCTGTACACCATCGTTCCCATGACGGTCGGCAGGTCGAACTCCTCGGGATTGTCGGGGTGGACGTTCACCCATTTGATGCCCGCGGCGTCCCAGTCGTCCGCGTCGAGGTAGGCGGGCATCGACCGGAAGTCGCCGTTGTACTGCGGCAAGTCGATGTAGGATTTTGCGGGCATCTGTGCGTCCCCGGTCGCATACGCCGCGAAGGCGTCCTCGATAGCCCGGATGAGTTCGGGCATCTGCGTATTCTCGTCTACGGCATCCTGATTGAGCAGGAGTGTTTCCATAGTCGGAGGAAAACGTGGTTCCCACTTAGTTCCATCTTTTGCGGTTTTCGTGTGGCTTTCGCGGAGAGTCGTGGTTTTTGGGATGTTTTTCGAGCAATCGTTTCTTGGATAGTCGAGAGCAATAAATCGGGAAAAGAAAACCGTTACAAGCGTGATTTCCCGCTCTCAGCACCCGCTTTCGTTTTCTTCCGTCTCTCCGTGTTCGTGCTGAGTTTCGCTCCCGTGTTGATGCTCGCTTCCGTGTTGATGCCCGCTCTCGTCTTCGTCCATCGAATCGTCATCTCCACCGTGTTCGTGGGCACTCCCCACGATTGTCACGGAATCGCGCCCGTAAAAGCCGTGTTCGCCGGAATCGTCCTTCTCCCAGCGAAGTTCGGCCTCCGTCTCGTTTCCTTCGAATCCGGCGTCCTGAACCCGGAAGTGGAGAAGGAGTTCGTCACTGCCATCTCCATCGACGTCTTCTACGTGTCCCTCGTGAACTGGGCACGCCCCGCCGCCGTCAGCGACGGCGGCGGGCGACCCGAATCGATAGCGAACCGCTTCGCTGGTTGGGTCGAACTCGTCGGTTTGATGGACTGCGACGGGAACGACACCGCGACCATCGAGATTGATTTCGTTCGAATCGTCGTCCGGTTTCACGTCGATGTCGAGTTCGTTCGGGAAATGTGCGACTGCGGTACTGCTGAGGGTTGGAACCGCGAGGGCGGTCACAGCGACTCCGGCACCTGCCGTGAGAAATCGGCGGCGACTAGTTTGGTGTGAGTTCGTCTCGTCCGAGGTGTCTTTCTGGGAAGGCACAGCAACTGAAAATCATCACGGTGCGAGGATAGTGATTCTGGCACGATTGTCGAAAGAAACTGTTAGAAGTGCCGACTGTCCAGAAAACGCACCGCTACCCATAGAGTGCCCAAAAAATGGCGTGAATCAGCTAAACGACGATTCGTCGAAGTGGGCGTGGAGTTCAGACTGTGTCCGAATTTACATCGCGCCGCCCATTCCGCCCATGCCACCCATGCCGCCTGCTGGTGGGCCGCCTGCGCCCTCGTCGCCACCTTTGTCGGTGGAGAGGTCGCCTGCGGAGATGATGTCGTCGATTTTGAGGACGAGGTTCGCGGCCTCGGTGGCACTGGAGAGTGCCTGCTCTTTCGCGTGGGCTGGCTCGACGATGCCTGCCTCGAAGGTGTCCTCAACGTCGCTGCTGAAGACGTTCAGACCAGCGCGTTTCTCGCCGTCTTCGTGTGCGGCGCGCAGGTCGACTAACGTGTCGATGGAGTCGAGTCCGGCGTTCTCGGCGAGAACGCGTGGGACAAGTTCGAGCGAGTCGGCGAACGCTTCGACTGCGAGCTGTTCTCGACCTTCCACGCTGTCGGAGTAGTCGCGGAGTCGGGAGGCGAGTTCGACTTCGATTGCTCCGCCGCCGGAGACGACGCGACCGTCGCTGACGGTCTGTGCGACGACGTCGAGAGCGTCCGTGATACCGCGTTCGAGTTCGTCAACGACGTGGTCGGTGGAGCCACGCAGGAGGAGCGTGACACCGTGAGCGTCGTCGCCGCCGGAGACGTAGAACAGTTCGTCGCTGTCGTCGCGGGTGACGCTTCCCTCTCCGAGTTCGACTTCGGAGGCGCTGTCGAGGTCCGAGACGATGTCCGTGCCGAGAACTTCGCGGAGGAACTGGATGTCGCTCTTTTTGGCGCGTCGGACGGCGAGGATGCCTTCCTTGGCGAGGTAGTGCTGTGCGAGGTCGTCGATGCCTTTCTGGCAGAAGACGACGTTCGCGCCCGTCTCCTTGATCTGTTCGACCTTCTCTTTCAGCTGTGCTTCTTCACGGTCGAGGAAGTTCTTGAGCTGGTCGGGGTCGTTGATGGAGATTTCGGTGTCGACGTCGGTTTCCTCGACTTCGACGGCTTCGTTGAGGAGGAGAACTTTGGCGTCCTCGACCGATTTCGGCATGTTGTCGTGGACGGGGTCTTTGTCGATGACCGCGCCTTCGAGCAGTTCGGACTCGCCCGCGGAGCGGCCGGTCTGCGTCTCGATGTTGATGAATTCGAGGTCGACGGTGTCCTCGACGGTGACCGCCTGCACGGCGTCAACGATGATTTGGCTGAGAACTTCCTTGTTGAGTTCCGCGCCCTTGCCGGTCATGCTGGTTTCTGCGACCTTGCGGAGGAGTTCTTCGTCGTCGGTGTCGACGTTTTCCGCGATGTTGTCGACTTCCTCGCGAGCCTTCTCGCTTGCGAGGTGGAATCCTTTGATGACCGCCGTCGGGTGGATGTCCTGTTCGAGAAGATTCTGCGCGTTCTTGAGGAGTTCGCCCGTCACTGCGACGGCCGTCGTGGTGCCGTCTCCCGCCTCGTCCTCTTGGGTTTCGGCGACCTCGATAATCATCTCGGCCGTCGGGTTGTCGATGTCCATCTCTTTGAGGATGGTGACACCGTCGTTCGTGATGGTCACGTCGCCCATCGAATCGACGAGCATCTTGTCCATCCCTTTCGGTCCGAGTGTGGAACGTACAGCATCCGCGACCGCTCGCGCCGCGGTGATGTTGTGTTCCTGTGCGTCTTTGTCTTTGACGCGTTGGGAATCCTCGGACATTACGATCATCGGCTGACCTTGCATGCGCTGACTCATAGTACAGAAGCGACTATGTTTGTGCTTCTATATAAATCTTTATTTCGTGTGTGAGGATACCACTGTAAGACTACAATCGGAAAATCAAAAAACCGCAAGAGTGCGGTAAGATGAGTTTAGACCATGACGCTAGTTAACATGAATCTCTGTTACTACGTACCGGACTGAAGCGAGGATTTATATACTGTATTCGGCGATGGTTCCCATTTTTCACGTCGAATCGCGTAGCCCCGGCTAATGCACTCGCTCGACGGGTCGTCCGGCGGTGGACAACTGCTTCGCTCGGCAGTGTCGCTTTCCGCCCTCTCCGGCGAACCGTTTCGAATGACCGGGATTCGAGCGAGTCGCTCGAATCCCGGCCTCAGGCCACAACATCTCGCCGCCGTCCACGCCGTTGCTCGTGCCTGCAATGCGGAACTGTACGGAAATACAATCGGTTCCGAGGCACTGACGTTTCGACCGAAAGCCGCCGACGGCGGTAAATTTTCGATTGACGTGGAAACCGCGGGGAGCACGGCGTTGGTTTTCGACGCACTGCTCCCCCTCGCGGTGACACTGGACGAACCCCTTTCGGTGACTGTCACTGGCGGTACGGACGTTCGCTGGTCACCGACCGTCGACTACTTCCGCGAAGTGAAACTGCCGCTCTGTCGCCGGTTCGGACTGCTGGCCGGTGTCGAGGTTACCCGAACCGGCTACTATCCAGCAGGCGGCGGAGAGGCAACCCTCTGGGTCGCCCCCTCTTCACTTTCTGCAATCAATCTCGCAGAGCGCCGGGAACTCACCGGCGTCCGGATTTACTCGAAAGCATCAACGTCGCTCGCGGAGCAAAACGTCGCGGAACGGCAGGCGGAAACTGCACGCGACAGACTCGGTTCCGCGGGACATTTAGTTCTCGAACGTCGGACGACCTACGCGAAATCGGACTCCACTGGAAGCAGTTTGCTTGTCCGTGCCGAATACAGTGAGATGGATGAGAACTATACCGTCGCCGGATTCGACGGACTCGGCGAGCGCGGTGTTCCCGCGGAGGACATAGCAAAACGTGTCGTCGGTGCGTTTTCCGCGTTTCACGACGGCCGTGGAGTCGTTGACGAACATATGGCCGACCAACTGGTGATTTTCCTCGCGCTCGCGGGCGGGCGCGTGACGATTCCGAAAATAACGCCGCATATCGAAACGAGTCTGGAACTGCTGGCTGCCTTCGGCTACGACGTTTCGCTGGTTCGTGAGCCAAATCCGATGCTAATTGGTGAATGATATATCATCTGTCACGTTCCGGAACTTCGGTGTGGCCTCGGTGGAGGTTCCGATGATAATACACGTTAATTGCACCGGAGAACGTAACTAACACAGCCAGTCCAAGCGCCCAGCCGAAATCCGGAACGAGTCCGAGCGGCCCGGCCTCCAACCACGCGCCGGTGACGAGGGCGAGGCTGACACAGCCGAGGACGAAGTAGTATTGCGACCACGGAAGGTCGTTGTCGGGAACGACTTCCAGATACACTGTCAGTTTCTCCGCCTTGTCCGTCAGCGAAACGTTTCCGTGAGCAGGGTCGTACTCGACAAATCCAGTTTCGTCCAGTTTCGGGAGATGTGCTTGTTGGAGGGTGTTGTACACTCGTTTTCGCTGTTGTGAACTTACTTCGGGAACAGAAACGTCGTTTTCCCACGCCGCGATGTGGGTCGCCAACTCACCGATTTCGACCGGTTGCTCGTGTCGGCGAAGGTAATGAAGCGCGTATCGTCGTCGTTGGTTGCTCAATATTTGGAACACGACATCTCTGGACAGTGATGTGCCGACCTGTTCCGTCTTGCCTGTTTGGCTTCTCATCTGTCGTTACCTCCCGAAAGAATGTTCTTTTCCGGAATGTATCACCACAAGTACTTAATTTTTTGTGCCATCCTAACAGAAATTCTGTGTGGCAAAGACGCGCTCGCTATCGGCGTAGTAGACGCCGATTCCCTCGCGTTCCCAGTTTTCAGAAAGCATATTTTCGCGATGGCTCGGCGAGTTCATCCACTGCGTGACGACTCCGCGTGCGAGTTCGTCGGCGGTTCGATAGCGAACGACGGTGCCGTTTTCCGTTCGCACCCTGCGGTCGAAGTAAGTGTAGGCGATGTTTTCGCCCGCACCCCGAAGGCAGTGATAATCGGCTTCTCGATAGCGGTCGCTCGGACTCTCACCGGACGGGGAGACGTGTGAGAAGTAGCTCTCACGACCCATCTCTTCGCTGTGATTGCGCGCGATGTCCCGGAGCGCGGCGTCGAACTCGACAGGTTCTAACCCGTGGTCGGTTCGCTCCTCGTTCACGTAACGATGGATGTAGAATTCGACCCATCGACGGAATTCAGGGTCTGTGGGTTCAGTCACCGCCTCGGGATTGTCCTCGGGAACCTCTATGATTTCAGCACCTTGGAGCGAATCGAGCGTCTCCCCGCCGGGAACCGGATAGCCGACGAAATACGCGCCGAAAAACAACAGTGCCGCGAAGACGAGGATTGGAGGGACGAGCGAACGCATTCAGTTTCCCTTCGACCCGGGGAAAGATGAACCCCATGCCCGATTTCAGTTTCAGAGCGAATCTGACGCACGAGCGAAAACAGAAGTCGTCGGGAAAATCGACGAAATGATAGCCGAATAGTCCGGAAAACTGGCAGAAAACAGGATATTACGTCGGTCGGGACCGTATCTTCGGTTGCAGATGAGCAAAGCAACCTTCGAACTGTATCAGGACGCTCGTGAGGAATGGCGCTGGAGACTGGTTCACGACAACGGCAACATCATCGCGGACAGCGGAGAAGGGTACGAACGGCAGGCGACGGCGGAGCGAGGAATCGAGAGTGTACAGGAAAACGCGTCGGGTTCCGAAATCGACGTTCTGGAGTAGTCAGCCGTAGTGACTTCTGTGCTTAGTCGTAGCCGACTCGCGGGTCGAGGACGGCGTAGGCGATGTCTTGGAGGAGGTTCCCGGCCAGTCCGAGGAAAACAGGAATCATCGTCGTCGCTAAGATAAGACCCACATCCCTCGCTCTGATGGCTTGGAACGCGAGAGCACCGAACCCGGGCAGGCCGAACACCGTTTCGACCACGAGGAGCGTGACGAACAGGATGGTGAGGGTTTCCGCAAAAAACAACGAAACGAGTGGCAACGCTGCGTTGCGGATGACGTGACGGCCAACGTCGCTCGCACGGGCACCGTTCGAGCGAAGCGTTTTCACGAACTCGGCGGGCACGTATTCGAGTGATGTCGAACGAGTGTACCGAATCTGCACCGCGAGCAGGTTGATGGTCACCACAGCCATCGGAAGGAGCATGAAGGGAAGGTTTTCCGGCGACCAAAGACCGTACCGGTCGTCGAAGTACGACGCCTGAATGTCGATTCGTTCGAGCACGAGCAGGGACGCCCACGACGCGAGCCAGAAACTCGGTAGCCCCAATCCGGGATAGGTGATTGCGGTGACCAGTCGGTCGACGTAGCCGTGTTGGTGAACTGCCGAATACAGTCCAATCGCGGAACCTAAAACGACGGACAGGACGACTGCCGGAACGAGATAGACCAGCGTAATTGGAAGTGCATCTCCGAGACGGTCGGTAACCGGTTCGCCCTGAATGTCAGTGCCCCAGTCGAACGTCGTGTAGGCGACTATCCATTCGATGTATCGGTCGAGAATCGGCTCGTCGTAGTTTCTCGCCTCGGCATAGGCGTTTTCGGCTTCCTCTGCGGAGCCGCCGCCGAAGGCCGCCATGATACCGGCAGTTTCCTGACCGGGGTCGGGCGCGAAGGCAAAGACGAGAAAAATGGACGAAAGGAGAAGATACGCCGCAAACACCGTCCAGAGAACGCGACGGGCGATATATCGGCGCACGGCTATCGCGACTCCATCGGACGGCCGTACTCCATCGGGCGGTCATACTCCACCGACCGCCCGTTTCTATTTCCGGTCGAAACCGCCGATACAGTTTCGGAGGCTGTAACTGACTCCATGGTATCGTCCACCACAATTCGTTCGGCCCGAATAAATGTTTCCGATGTTACAGTCGAGAGGGTAACAAACTGCTGCATACCACGACTAAATTGTTTGAAATAAAATCCATATTTTTATACCGTGGCTGCATTAGCTACGGCAGACTGTCATAAAATTGTCTCATTTCGAGGGGACGGGACAGGAGGATTCAACGGTTCATGGCCACATCACACGACACATTCGATGCAATCGACTGGGACGAGTACACGACCGCTTCTCGGTCACTATCGTGGCGAACCAAGTTGTTTTCGCTCGTCGCGACCGTACTCCTGCTTGGCTTTCTGTACGACGTCTTCGTTCTTCCAGACGACAACCCCATCATTTGGGAATGGAACGTTACCGCCCTGGATTGGCTGTTCATGCTCTCGCTTTCGGTGTTCGCCTTCTACGTTCTCGCGCCGCTGTATCTCAATCGGGAACTGACCCGCGAGCGGTGGCAACAACTTCGCACGAATCGAGTGGCGGTGGCCAGTCTCTGCTATCTCGTCGTCTTTTTTATCGGCGGACTGTTCGGCCCGATGGTTCACGAACCGCTCACGGACGCGATTGCGTCCGCAGACGACTTCGCGTATGGAATGGCACCGTATCAGCCCCCGGTCGGATTTTCCGCGCCATACTACGGAATCGGCATCACGCACTGCGTCGGCGACATCTCGAACAACGCTTGTCACGGTAGTTTCATTCATCCGTTCGGAACGACTTCCAGCGGAGAAGACCTCTTCCTCAAAATTCTACAAGGGATGCGAATCGCGCTTCAGGTGACGCTCATCACGGCGACGCTCATCGCACCCCTCGCAACCGGCGTCGGCATCGTGGCGGCGTACTTCGGCGGGTCGGTCGATGAAATGCTAATGCGCTACGTGGACATCCAGCAGGCGATTCCACCGCTGTTCGTCTTCCTGTTCCTCGAAGCGCTGTACGGCGGCAGTATCCTCCTCATGATAGGCGTATTTGGCTTGCTAAGTTGGGGCAGTACCGCGAGACTCGTCAGAAGTGAAGCGCTGCAAAAGCGCGAATTGGGGTACATTCGCGCCGCCCGAAACGCCGGAAGCAGTCGCCTGAAAATCATTCGACAGCACATCCTCCCGAACGTCTCAAGCACGGTTCTCGTCGCCATCACGCTCCAGATTCCGACGCTCCTACTCATCGAGGCGATGCTCGGCTACTTCCAACTGCACGGCCCGGGACAGAACTCGTGGGGGTATCTGATATACGCCGCGTTTTTGAGCGATTTCCACCCGACGCTCCTCTGGTGGGCCGAAGTCATTCCGGTCGTCTTCCTCATGCTCACTGTGGCCTCGTTCAACTTCCTCGGTGATGCGCTCCGAGAGATACTCGATCCGCGAACCCGGGAGGGGCTATGACTGGCCCACTGCTGTCCGTTTCGGGACTGCGGACGACGTTCGACACTCCCCGAGGCGTCATCACGGCAGTTGATGGCATCGATTTTGAAATCAATCGCGGCGAGACGGTCTGTCTCGTCGGCGAGTCCGGTTCTGGAAAAACCGTCGCCTGCGAATCCATCACGAGGCTAATCGCATCGCCGCCCGGCGAAATCACTGACGGGCGAGTCGTTTTCGACGGCCAGAACGTCCTCGACTGTTCGTCCCGCGAACTCCGCGAGATTCACGGCAACAAAATCGCCTACGTGTTCCAGAACCCGCAAAACGCCCTTGACCCAGTCTACACCGTCGGCGCGCAGGTCGCGGAGTCAGTGCAGTTCCATCAGGACGTGAGTGACGGGGTTGCGAAAGAACGGGCAATCGACCTTCTCGACCGCGTCGGGATTCCGAAAGCCGAGGTTCGCTCGAACGACTACCCACACGAGTTTTCGGGTGGAATGCGCCAGCGCGTCGTCATCGCCATGGCACTCGCCGGGGAACCCGACCTGCTCATCGCGGACGAACCGACGACAGCACTGGACGTGACCATCGAAGCCCAGATTTTAGACCTTCTGCGCGATTTGCAGGACGAACGCGACATGGCGATTCTGTTCGTCACGCACGACCTCGGTGTCGTCGCCGAAATCGCCGACAGAGTCGTCGTGATGTACGCTGGAAAGGTGATGGAGCGTGGCGACGTTCGGGCGATTTTCGACCAGCCTTCGCATCCCTACACGCAGGCGCTTCTCGCCTGTCTTCCGGGGCAAGGCAATGGTTTGCAACCGATCGGTGGGTCGATGGCCGACCCAATTTCGCCACCCGCTGGCTGTCGATTTCATCCGCGGTGTCCGCATGCAATCGACACGTGCGCTCGAAACGGACAACCGCCGCTACAGGGCGTCAGAAACGACCAGAAAGCATCGTGCATCTTCCATCGTTCGGACCGAGATTCGTCCGTCGTGCTGGACGAGACGGAGAGGGAATCGGGAGAGGCAGAAGAAGCGGGAGACGCGGAACGAACTCGGGGGAATGTACGATGACCGACCACAGTGAGGATTCGAAGATGAAATCGAAAGCGAGTCGCTCGGATGAAAAAGCCCTGCTCTCGGTTCGCGGACTGAAACAGCAGTATCCAGTCACGGAAGGGCCGCTCCGCCGGGAAGTCGGAACTATCCACGCGGTCGATGGCATCAACTTCGACGTGTATCGCGGTGAAACCCTCGGACTCATCGGCGAATCAGGAAGCGGCAAATCGACGGCCGCGACTGCTCTCTTACATCTCGAAGACCCAACCGCGGGAACCGTTCGCTTCGACGGCGACGAGATTGGGGAGTACGACCGAACCGAACGGAAGGCGTTCCGACGCCGGGCGCAGATGGTGTTCCAAGACCCGACGACGAGTTTCGACCCGCGAATGACCGTCGGCGAATCGGTGGCCGAACCGCTTTCGATTCACGGCATGACCGACGCCGACCGACGACGCGCGATTACGGAGGACATCCTCCCGCGGGTCGGTCTGTCCGCGGAACAGGCAGACCGCTATCCACACGAACTCTCCGGCGGGCAAAAACAACGAGCGGCGCTGGCGCGAGCGCTGATTCTCAATCCCGACCTGCTCGTGCTGGACGAACCGGTGTCGGCACTCGACGTGTCCGTACAAGCCGAAATCCTCACACTCCTGTCCGACCTGCAAGCAGAGTTCGACCTCTCGCTGCTGCTCATCACGCACGACATGGGCGTCGTGCGCGAAGTCGCCGACCGTGTGGCCGTGATGTACCTCGGCGAAATCGTCGAATGCGGGCCGACAGAAGATCTGTTCCGGAATCCACAGCATCCCTATACGCAGGCACTCGTCTCCGCGATTCCGACGCCCGACCCCGATGCGAAAAAACGTCGCGTGACGCTCCGCGGCGACGTGCCCGACGCGGCCTCGCCGCCGTCGGGCTGTCGATTCCATCCACGCTGTCCAGCCGTCATTCCACCCGAGAACTACGATTTCGAGCAAGACGAGTGGCGCTCGGTGATGGATTTGTGGGTCGCAGTTTCGGACGACGACGTAGATCTCGATTCGCTTCGAACCCTCGTGGTCGCACGGGAAGAGGCGGAAACTGCGGACGCAGTTTCCGCCGCACAGTTGCAGTCTGCGATTCGGGAAGAGTACGCGATTCCGGAGGGTTTGAGCGACGAAGACGCTGAAACGGTGCTGTCATCCGCGCTCTCGGACATCGTTTCGGGCGATGTGTCGGAGGCAGATGAGCGACTTCAGAGTGAGTTTTCGACGATTTGCGAGCGAGAGAATCCACAAGAGCAGTCTACTGATGCGGGCCATCCTGCGGCCTGTCATCTCCACGATAGTGAGGAAGCGGACGAGGAATGGAACTGGGTTTCGGTGGACTGAGTCAGCCGTAGAAACCTCCTTTCGTCCGTAGTCGCGAAGGATATGCTGGTCGCTAGCATCTAGTTACTAGGGGAAGTACGATGGTCACCGCATACGTTCTCATCAAAGCAAATGTTCCAGCAGTAGACCAGATACGCGATGCAATCACGGAACTCGACGGTGTCGTTGCCACCAACATCGTCGCCGGAGACGTCGATATTATCACAAAAATCGACGTCGAGACGCCCGCCGATGTGAGAGAAATCGTCACGTCCGGCGTTCTGACGATTACAGGTGTCGAAAACACGCACACCTACATGGCCATGGAGTAGTCCTCGTAGGCGTGAGTCGGTCAACGGCGGACGGTTGAGCGACGATTACCACTCAGGGTTCTAAGAGACAGGAAGCCGAACGTCGTCAGGGAGCAATGGCATCAGAACAAACGAAACGGGCAGTACTTTCGGAACTCGAACGGGCGTATCCGGGGGCGATGACGGGGCGCTCGCTGGTTTCGCTCGTGGAGGACGATTCGCGGGAAACGGTCGAAAATGCGCTGAGCGAGTTGGTGGTCGAACAGCGTGTGGAGCGACGGCGGGAGAAGGGAATGACGAAGTATCGCTTTAAAGAATAGCTTCGTTTCTCGTTCGCTGGTTTGGCGAGCATACGCTACGCGATGCTCACCGATTAGTTCACAGAGAATACGCCGGGACTGGGATTTGAACCCAGAATCCCATACGGGAACACGCTTTCCAGGCGTGCGCTTTGCCATTCGGCCATCCCGGCCTACCAATTTGTAACCGGGTGGAGCTTTTAAACCCTTCTGTTCTAATCGAGAACTCCGTCGGCGACGTAGGTCGAAACCGACGCGCCGACAGTGACGAGGAGCGCCATCCCGACCTTCAGTCCGATGGAGTACCGATACTCGGTGAAGAGTTCGTACCCCTGCAAAAGAACGAGAAACGAGAGGAGGCCGACGACGCCCCACAGGAGACTCGCCTTGACGCGGGGGTGCATGGCTTACTCCGTGCTGGCGATGGCTTCGATTTCGACGCCGACGCCTTTTGGCAGATTAGCGACTTCGACGGCGCTTCGTGCTGGCGGGTTGTCTTGGAAATACTCCTTGTAGGAGTCGTTCATCTCGTCGAAATCCTCGATGTCGTCCATGAAGACGGTTACCTTCAGCACGTTCTGCATCGTCAGCCCTTCCTCTTCGAGAATACCTTTGACGTTCTCCAAACTCTGTCGGGTCTGAACCGCGATGTCCTCGTCGTCGAGCAGGTCGCCGTCCGGCGTCATCGGAATCTGTCCAGCGGTGAACAGGATGTTGCCGTTCGTGGTTGCTTGACTGTACGCGCCGACCGCCTCGGGAGCGTCCTGCGTGCTAATAACGCGCTTCATGTCGGTGTGTTCGCCCCCCACAACTTAAACCTACGTCAAAAGGAGACGAAAGACAGACGAATTCACTCAGAAATCAGAGCGAACTGTAAACGAAAGAACAGAGTCAAAAAGCGATTCAGATTAGACGAGAACTTCCACGTCGAAGCCACTTTCCCGAAGCGATTCGAGCAACGCTTCGACGTGTGCCTCGCCGCGGGTTTCGAGGTCGAGTTCGACTTCGGTGGCGTTCATGGCGATGTCGCGGGAGGTGCGGTCGTGCTGGATGGCGTAGATGTTCGCCTGTGCCTCCGCGATAACGTCGAGCAGTTGGCGGAGCGACCCGGGGCGGTCTTTGAGAACGGTTTTGATTTTTAGGTAGCGCCCCGTTTCGACCAGTCCGCGCATGATGACCGTCGTGAGGACGTTCATGTCGATGTTGCCGCCGCTCAGAACTGGAACCACGACTTCGTCGTCCTCGAAGTCGAACTTCCCTTCGAGGACTGCGGCGAGGGTGACTGCACCTGCCCCTTCCACGAGCGTTTTTCCGCGTTCGAGCAAGTAGGCGAGTGCGACCGCGGTTTCAGAATCCGAGACGGTGACGACCTCGTCAACACGGGATTCAATGATGTCGAAGTTCTTGTAGCCGACGCTTCGAGTGGCGATTCCATCCGCGATGGTGTCCACGCTGTCGAGGGTCTGCACCGACCCCTTCTGGAGCGAGTCGGCGACGCTCGATGCACCTTCGGACTGCACCCCGACGATTCGTGCGTCCGGATTCTGGCCCTTGATTGCGGTTGCAATGCCGCTGATGAGGCCGCCGCCGCCGATGGGGACGACGACAGTGTCAACCTCAGGCAAATCGTCCACGATTTCCAAGCCGATGGTTCCCTGTCCGGCCATCACCATCTCGTCGTCGAAAGCGTGGACGTAGGTGCGTCCTTCTTCTTCCTCGATTTCGTGAGCGCGTTCCGCGGCCTCGTCGTAATCTTCTCCGTGGAGGACGGTTTCCGCGCCGTAGTTCTCGGTGGCCCGAACCTTCGAAATCGGGGCGTGTTCCGGCATCACGATTTTCGAATCGACGCCGCTTCGCGTGGCCGCGAGCGCGACCCCCTGTGCGTGGTTGCCCGCGCTGGCCGTGACGACGCCCGCTTCTTTCTCTTCCTGCGAGAGCGTCGTGATTCGGTTCGTCGCGCCGCGGATTTTGAACGACCCAGTTCGCTGGAACGTTTCCAGTTTCAGGTGGACTTCGGCGCCCGTCATCCGAGAGAAAGTGTGTGAGTAGTCGAGCGGTGTGTGCCGAGAGGTTTCGGCGACGCGCTCGCGCGCCTCTTGCACGTCCTCTAGTTCTAGCATGGTGGTCGGTAGTTTTCCGGTCGCTTTATCGTTTGGGAAGCACACCGGTCGAATCGGTCGTGACTGTGGGAGAGAATCCGATTTCGAGTGAATATCTTTGAAAACGAGGACTGGAGGCGGAGTCGTTGCGTGCCTACTCCAGATGAATCGCAGGCCGAAACGGAATCGCGTGCCGGGCCTTGTCGGCAGGGTAGGTGACATCCTCGCCCTCGCGATACAGTTCTATTTCTGCGTCAAATTCCCGTTCAAGGAACTCCTGAGCGTCCTCGTACACCGCCAGTTCGTCCACATCGGTCAGCACAGCGACTTCCTCGGCAGGTCGTTCGCGCACGTTTTCGACCAGTTTCTGGACGAGTCGATTTACCTCGTCACCTTTCTTGCGCAGTTCCGCGTCCTGCATGACGTTCCCCATCACGGCACCAACGTCCGGGCCGGTTTTCGTGACTTCGGCGAGTACTCTCCGTTTCCAGTCCGTGGCGACGTACACGCGAACGGTTTCCGGGTCGGTGTCCGTCACCGCGACGATGTCGCGGATGTCGTCGGTCAGGTTCTCGACCAGCGATTCCTCGATTTCGATGGTCGTACTCTCGAACTCGGGATTCGGTTCCGGCCACGACGACCCTTCGATTGAATCGCCGGTCAACTGCTCGTACAGTTCGGTCGCCATGAACGGGACGAACGGGGCCAGCAACCGCAGACGAGTGTCGAGAACCTCACGCAGGGTCCAGCGCGCTCCCGGACGTTCCACGTCGGTACGCTTGCGATACCATTTCAGATGTTCTTCGAATCCGTAGAAGACTGCCTGACTGGCGGTTCGCGTTTCGAATCCCTCCATCGCCTCGGTGGCTTCCCGTACCGTGGCTTGTAGGTTCGACAGCAACCAGCGGTCGATTCGGTGTAAGTCGGGGATGTCGTAGTCGCTGTCGTCGTCCTCGATTTCGTCAGACTCGATTACGTCCGTTGCACGGTTCCAGAACCGCCGTAGTTGATTCTGGGCACTCTCGACCTGCTCGCTCCGCCAGTCGTAATCCTGCCATGGTTCAGCGCTGTTCATCAGGAAAAAGCGCACCGTGTCCGCGCCGTACTTCTCGATTGCCTCCTCCGGCAGGACGACATGACCTTTCGAGGAGGACATCTTCTCGCCCTCCAGCAGACCCAGTCCCATCACCGTGATACCCTGCGGCCAGTTTTCCGGTTCGAACAACTCCGCGTGGTGGAACAGAAAGAACGTCAGGTGGTTGCTGACCAAATCGTTCGCCGAACAGCGATAATCGACGGGATACCAGTACTCCCATTCTTCGCGCAGGGAGCGGGCGGTTTGGTTGTCGCCGCTATTCAGGAACAGCGTGTCGAAAAACTCCTTGTCCATCTCCTCCGGCGGAACGTCCGACAGGCGATGGGCGAAGGTGTAGTACGCCATGTAGATGGTCGAATCCGACAGGGGCTCGATGACGAACCGGTCGTCCCACGGCAGTCGCGTGCCCAGTCCGTAGTTTCGGATGCAGGGCCACTCGTTCAGCCAATCGACGGTGTGGTCGTACTGCTCGCGGGTATTCGACGGAATCGCATCCAATCCGGCAACCGCGTCGTGGGCTTTCTCCTTCCATTCAGGGTCGTCATAGCGCAGGAACCACGTTTCCTGTTCCGCGACTTCGACAGCACCGCCACAGCGACAGACGACTTCCTCGGTGAACTCGTACATCGTGCCGAACGACCCCTGCTTCCGGAATTCGGCTTTCAGTTCGTCGCGGGCGTCTTCGACGAGTTCGCCAGCGAACTCGTCGTACATCTCGCGCAGCGTTCCGCTGTGAAACTCGCGGTTGTACACTTCCTGTGTCGCGTCTTCCAGCGCCGGGTCGGCGGAGCCTTCGATTCCGTGTTCTTCCACGGCATCCTTCGCGGGGAACTCGCCGTAGCCCCCCACGTCGATGATTGCCTTCGGTCCGATGGCATGGACTTCGGCGGGGTCGATGCCGTACCGTTCCATCCGAGCGTCGTCGGCCTTCGCCTCCTGCAAGGCCACCCAATCGTCGGGACTGTGCGCCGGAACGGACATCACGACGCCAGTGGCGTTGTCGGCGTCCACGAAATCCGCGGGCAAAACCAGAACCTCGTCGCCTGTAATCGGGTTCGTGACGGACTCGCCGACCAATCGCTCACCCGAAAAGTAGTCACGGATTTCCACGTCGTGGGCTTGCAGTTCCAGTTTTTCGACGGCGGATTCCGAGACGACCCAGCGGTCGCCATCCACGTCAGCCTCGACGTAATTCGCGTCCGGGTCGATGAAGGCGTTCGTCACGCCGTGAACCGTCTCCGGGCGCAGGGTCGCCATCGGAACCGTGAGTCCGTCCCAATCGAACTGCACGAGCGTGTACTCCTGAAACTCCGCATCTTCTCCTTCCAGCAAATCGTGAGTCGTGACTGGATTTTCTTCGTTCGTGCAGAATTTGACCGGGTGGAGGCCCTTCTCCAGCAGACCGCGCTCTCTCAGCGTCTCGTACTGCCACGTGATGAACTTCGAGTATCGTTCGTCGTTCGTCGTGAACTCGCGCCGCCAGTCCACGGAGAGACCCAACGACTGCATATTCTTCTTGTAGCTGTTTTCGATGAAATACCGAGCGTACCCCATCGGCGTCTCCAGTTCGGGCAACTCCTCGTCCGAGACGTTGAACGTGTCTTGCAGAACCGAGAGCTGTTTTTCCTCGCGGTTTTGCAGTCGCTCGACCGCGCCGACGATGGGCGTTCCGGTGACGTGCCATGCGATTGGAAACAACACGTTGTCGCCTTGCAGACGCCGGTAGCGCGCCCACACGTCGGGAACGGTGTAGGTTCGCGCGTGGCCGATATGCATCCCGCCGCTCGGATACGGATAGGGCACCGTGACGAAGGTAGCTTCTGAATCCGACGGTTCGGCCTCGTACTGGCCGGTTTCCGCCCATCGGGATTGCCACTTCGACTCGATTTCTCGTGGCTCGTAGTCCATACCTGTCGTTCGGGCTTGTGAAGGAAAGAGATAGCACACCTGACCGTTCTGACTGTTCTGTCTGTCAGGTTGTGGCAATTGTTACAAGTATTCGAAAGAATGATACAAGCAACACGAGTTGAGCCAGCTCGTGGGCGAGTTCTGCGAAACCGCGCGCGACCACATCCGCGACACTCTCGCCGAGCGTCTGCCGCGGTTCGTCTGGGAGACGGAACACCCGGATTCGGCGAACGCCAGTGGACGTTGTCGGACACGCCGACGAGCATTTCGTCGCAGTTGAACTGGAATGGCGCAGGGCCGACCCGGTGAACAACACCGCGAAACTACTCTACTACGTGGACGAAGGCGAACTGGACGACTACGACCGTATTTCCGTGTTTCAGGTTTTTACGGGGTACTACGATTTGGCGTCCGGCGGGATTTCCTCGAAGCGCGAAATCGCCGAATTCGTCGGCGACGTGGCCGCGGACTCTTTCTCGCAGGTTTCGTTTTCGCCAGTGACATTCGGCCTCGAACCGCCAAAGCGGGGCGGCGAGTGGCCCGAGGAGTGGGAAGCAGTTGCCGAGGAGACCGTCGAGAAGATTGTTCGGCGAGTTTGAGTTGGCGTGATGAGAGTTGTCAGTTGTTACTATCCAGATTTCCAGTGACTTGTTTTTTATGTAGCTAGCTATTTCCGACTCCAATGAGACCGCAACCGCACCACAACAGGCCACTCCCTCTCCAACCGACTCCTTCGCTTCGCTCAGTCGCCCCTCGCGCGGGCAAACCGTTGGTTCGCCTTCGCGCGCCACATGAAAACGTTGAGTTTCGGAATCCTCACAATCACTCTGGCGCGTGCGCCAGCAGACCCGAGGCGTTCACCGCCGAGGGTCTGCTCTGGGTTCGCGCGAGGGATGACCGAGTGAAATGAGGGAATCGGTTGGGGAGGCGTGTGGGCGGGTGCGGGGCGGTTCTCATTGGAGTCGTGAACTGCGGATAAAAACTCGGCCAAAGCTACTCAACAGAATCGGCTGACTTCGACAGAAAGAGGCGATAGTCGAGTCCATACACCACGCCGTAGGCGATGAGAAGCGTTGACCCATACGAAACGACAGGAATAAGCAAAAACGGGATTTCAACCATGGAAAGTCCGAAAAGGGCGAGAGTCGCATAGAATAGCATCGGCAGTACGAAACCGAGGACGAACAACCAGATGATGACCTCGATTCGCCTCCGATGTCCATCCGGATTTCGAGTCCCCCAAACGAAGCCCCCGAGTACCATGGCGATGAGGAATCCGACGGCGATTCCCGTTCCACTGAAGGAAGTGGATTTCTCGCGTTGTAGAAAGATACCAGACGAGGACAGCGAACCCGCCAAAAACGAGATGAAATCCAGTTATAAGCCCCTGAACAGCGCCGACGGCCCCTTCTCGAAAGTTCGAACGAAGTTCCATAGCCGAACTGCTCAGCCAGTGGACAAAAATATGGTAGTTCAGGCCGACCAATCAGTTCAGTGCAACTAGTTCGTCGTCAAGCATATCCGACAGCACTTCGCGGGCGTGGCCATCCGGGTCAACGCCGTCGTAAACCGCCTTCACCTCGCCATCCGCCAGTACGAACGTCGTCCTCGGGGTGTAATCGTTCTCCACTTCCACGCCGAAGGCGTCGGCAATCTCGCCGTCTGGGTCGGCCAGCAAGTCGAATCCGAGGTCAAACTTCTCGGCGAAGGCTTCGTGACTCTCCACGTCGTCGGTCGAGACGCCGTACACCGTCGCACCTGCATCGCGGTACGACTCCAGTTCCGCGTTGAACTGCTTCGCTTCGACGGTGCATCCCGGCGTGTCGTCACGGGGATAAAAGTACACGACTGTGGGGGCTTCGAACTCCGGCGAAACCGTCTCGCCGTGCTGATTGTTCGCCGTTACTGCGGGCGCGTCGTCACCTGCTTCGAGCGTCATGTCCGGCGATTACGCCTGAAGTGGCAAGCCGTTTGTGGTTGCTCTTCCGGATTAGCTGACTTCGATGTTGTGCGAATCGTCGCTTCCGTTAATTTTCGGGAGCGACACGGTCAACACGCCGTTTCGATACTCGGCGGAGACGCTCGATTCGTCTACTGGGTCGGGGAGCGAGACGGTACGGCTGACCGAGCGCTGACTTCGCTCCTGTCGGAGATACTCCTCGCCTTCCTCCTTGACTTCGGATTCGTGTTCCGCGGAGATTCGAAGGCGGTTTTCCTGAAGCGTGATGTCGAGGTCGTCCTTTTCGAATCCCGGCAAGTCGGCGGTGACGACGTACTCGTCGCCGTTATCGACTACATCGACCGAAATCCCGCCGGTCTGCCAGTCCATTCCACCGCCGAGCTGGCCGCCCATCTCGTCGAACTGCCTGCCCATGCGCTCGAACATCTCCTCTAGTTCATCGAATGGATTCTTTCGTCGTGACATGCTCTCACCTGTGAATCCGTTCAACGTGCTAACGCTTAAAAATTCATGCCGGTTTAAATACTGGGCCGAGCCAAATCTCAGTCAGAACCGAACAAAACGTGTTCCGTGTCGTAGGAGCCGAGTTTTCGAACCCAACCGTTTTCGGCGAGTGCTTCGACTTCCGCGAGCGCCTCTTCGGTTCGCTCTTCGTACAATCCGGCCTCGAAATCAACGTGGAAGACGTAATCCCCGAGGCGTTCGCCGCTCGGACGCGATTCGACCCGCGTGAGGTTGATATCACGTTGGGCAAACGGTTCGAGAAGCGAGAGTAGGAGTCCGGGATAGTTCGCACTGGGATAGACGACGAGCGACGTTTTGCCGCCAGCCCGCGAGCGTTCGTTTGCAGGTGCAACGACGAAAAACCGAGTCGCGTTCGAGGTTCGTTCCTGAATGTCTTCCGCGAGAACCGTCAGTTCCTCGGCGTTGTCGGGGTGAGCAATCGCCGCCACGGAAGAGTCTTCGCGGGCGCGTTCGACGCCGCGGGCGGTGCTTGCGACTGCCTCCCGATTCGCGTCGGGGTACTCCGATTCGAGGTAGGCCCGACACTGCGCGAGCGCCTGTGCGTGGCTGGCGACTGTCTCGAAGTCGCCGGTCTGAGAAATCAGGGCGTGGCGAATCGGCGTCACGAGTTCGCGGACGACGGCGACGTCGTTTTCCGCGAGAGCGTCGAGCGTGGTCGTAACGCTTCCTTCGATGCTGTTCTCTATTGGGACGACGCCGCGGTGATACTCGCCGTCGGCGACCGATTCCACGATGGACGTGACCGACTCGCGGAACGAAACGTCGTCCGCGACTGCACGGGCGGCACGATGCGAGTACGTTCCCGCCGGGCCGAGCGTAACTGCCTGCATGCGGAGAAATCTCTGTTCAGCGGGGAAAAACGCGTCGGGGACGGCAAATTAAGCGTGTTCTCTGGCGGTCGTTCTATCAACCAATTTGTAAAACCGCTCCGCATCGCCGTCGGCGGTTCGCTCCTGATAGGCGAACGCAAAATCACCGGCGTCGAACGCGTCGAACCACCGTTTCCACGAGATGGGAGATTTGTCGTTTTCGTCAGTTGCGTCATCGGCGGTTGTGTCGTCGTCCGAATGGTCATCCGAGAACAGAATCCGAGGGATGGTGATGCCTTTTCCACCCGCTTTTTCCACGGCAGGACTGCCACCGTTTTTTTCGACCCACTGTCTGATAGTCCGGTGGTCTGTCGTCACTCGACTGTGTTCCGTATCGAGATTGGCATCCGTCATACTCTTCTGAACAATATTCCGTTAGTGAAACGTGTGCCTGAGCCTGATGCTTGCGAATGCAGGGAGACGTGAACGAGTTCGGGCATCTGGTGTGATGTAAGCAGGTTCGGTCGAAAGAGCGTATATGTTACGTTTCGAGGACAAGAAAAACAGCGTTCCGAACACGAAGCGGCGAAATACAGCACGGCGGTCGGATTTAAGATGAAGAACGACGATTCATCTCGCATGGTGAGTGACTCTGGTGAGCGGCCGGACGAGGAAACCGACGTGGAAAAAGTCGAACTCGGACAGGAAATCTACGACGGCGACGGAACCAAACTCGGCACCATCCGCGGCTTCGACGAGTCGGGGTTTTACGTCACGATGCGGGAGGGGTACGAAGCCCTCTCCATTGGGCACGCCCGCGCAGGCCACGAGTTCGGCGAAGCGGAGTTGATGTGGCGCTGTTCGAACTGCGGCGAAATGGGTGATTTGGACGACGGCCTTCCGGATACCTGCCCGAACTGTGACAAGCCGAAAGAAGACCTCTACTACTGGACTGAAGATTAAAATCGCGTCCTGAACGGAAGACTGGGTTTTTCACCCCCCACTTCCTCGGTCGGATATGGACATCGTCGTGTTCGGTGCGGGAAGCCTCGGAAGCCTCGTCGGTGGCTTGCTCGCCCGAGAGCACAAGGTCACCCTCGTTGGCCGCGACCCCCACGCGACCGAAGTGCGCGAATCAGGTCTTCGCGTCGGTGGCGAGTTCGATTTTCGAGTCCATCCGAACGCGACCAGCGACGGGAACGAACTACGAGCAGACTGCGCCATCGTGACGGTCAAGGCGTTCCAAACGGAGGCCGCCGCCGAGCAGTTGGCGACCGGCGAGTTCGACGCCGTACTCTCGCTCCAGAACGGGATGGGAAACGAAGAGATTCTTGCAGAACACCTCGATAGTCCGATTCTCGCCGGAACCGCGAGTTACGGCGCGGTGCTGACCGACCCCGGAACGGTCGAATGCACCGGAATCGGGGAAATCGTCCTCGGGGCACGGAAGGGGGGCGGTTCCGAGGCGGCGCGCCGCCTCGGAACCGCGTTTACGAGCGCCGGAATCGAGACGGAAATCGCGGCCGACATGCCGCGACGACTGTGGGAAAAGCTCGCGGTGAACGCCGGAATCAATCCGACAACCGCGCTTTCTCGGGTGGAAAACGGTGCCGTGCTTTCCGGTGAAGCCAACGAAATCGCCGCAACTGCGGCCCGCGAAACCGCGCGAGTTGCTCGTGCGGACGGCGTCGAACTGACCGACGAGGATGCCGTTTCTGCCGTCGAGACGGTCGCAGATGCGACCGTCTCGAACGTCTCGTCAATGCGTCAAGACGTGGAATCGGAGCGGAAAACAGAAATCGACGCGATAAACGGATACGTCGTCGCTCGGGGGGGAAAGCACGGTATCGAAACGCCGGTAAACCGGACGCTGTCGGGACTCGTGAAAACGTGGGAGCGGGAAAACGAGTGAGACGGATAACAGTGGTTGTCACGACCGCATAATCACGAACAGCGCCGCCAGACCGCCGATGACGAGAACGAACCAGTAACTCGCAAATCGGTAGATGAGGGTCGCCGCAACCGCCGACCCCGTCGTAATCGGGGCGAGTCCGACGATGAGAACGACCAGCGCGGCCTCGACTCCTGCCAGTCCGCCAGGCGTCGGCGTCAATCCTGCCAGCGTGCTGGCCGGAACGATGAACAGCACGAGCAGGAGTCCCAGCGGCAGTCCGAGCGACCGTCCGGCGAAGTACAGCGGTAGGGCGAAGAAAATCCATCCGGTGTACGAAAAGACCAGCGCGAACAGCAGTTCGCGGGGTTCTGCCGCGATTCGTTCCAACGACGCATAGAACCGCTCGATTCGGGTTCGAATGCCGTCAACCGTGATTCGGTTCGTTCGACTGGTGAACGGACGAGCAAGCCCAAGGACGAGGTCTTGGACGCGTTCGCGGAATCGCCATCCTGCGTAGGCAAGTGCCGGAACACCGAACGCCAGCACGACGAGTCCCTGCGCGAGCGTCTTCGCGTTGTCCGGAAGCGACGCCTGCAACAGGAGATAGCTTAACCCGAGCGCCGCGAAGTTGAAAAACGGCAGGAGGTTGAGCAAGTCCGCCGTCACGACGCTGGCGAGGCTATCCTCGTAGCTCGCTTCCGTATCCCGCGACAGGATGTAGGCGATAAATGGCTCGCCACCCGCCTGTCCGAGCGGTGTGACGTAGTTGGCGAACGTCGCCGCGAAATACGTGACGACGAGGCGTTTGAACTCCACTTTGATGTCGAGCACCGCGAGGACGATTTGCCACGCTTTGCCCCACGCCGCCAACCCGACGATCGTGGAGGCACAGGCGATCCACACCCACGTGTAATCCGCCCCTTGCAATGCGGAAATCACGCGCCGCCACCCGGCGACGACCACGAGCAGATAGAGAAGGACGCCCGCAATCACGAACCCCAGCAGTAGCTTTCCGGTACTCAAGCGTTCCGAAAGCCCTTCGGACAGCGCTTCTCCGCCGTCCGGTGCCGACTCGTCTGTCACGTTAGTCGATGTAACCGAGGTCTTGCAATCGACCCTTTGCGTCGTCGCTCATGTCGCCCAACACATCGTCGTCGGAGATTTCCTTCCACTCGCCGCCGACGGTTTCCTCGAACTCCGAGAGTGCGGCTTCGAGTTCGACTTCCTCCTCGCTTCCTTCGCCACGGGCATTGTGGAGTTCGTCGGGGTCGTCGTCCAAGTGGTAGAACTCGTCCGGGATGCGTTCGTTGCGGATGTATTTGGCGTCCGGACGGCGAGCCGAACGCATTCGGGAGTAGAACCGCGAATCCTTGTCTAACTGAATGTTCGCGCGCTTCGCTTTCTCTTCGAGTTGTTTCAGTTCTACGACAGGGCGGTAGTACTCCACGAAGGCACACTCGCCGTCGCCTGGAACGTCGTCTGCGAAGGAGCGATAGTCTTGGTTGAGGAGTGACCGCGCTTCATCCAGCGGACGAGTCGAACGCGATGCAGAGACGCCCGCGTGGTCGAGGATGGTGTGGTAGAGGTCGATGAGTTCGACCTGTTCGTCGCTCACGTCGGCGTCTAGTTCCGGATGTTTGACCATCAGTGGAACGTTGATGAGCGGGTCGTAGATACAGAACTCGTGGCCGTACAGGTCGTGTTCGTCGTGGAGTTCGCCGTGGTCGGCGCAGATGACGACCATCGTGTCGTCCCACTCGTCGTTCGCCTGCATCCACGCGAACAGTCGCTGAAGTTGGTCGTCGATGTGACGGATTTCCGCGTCGTAGAGGCCGCGAATCGCGTCCCACTCTTTGTCGCTAATGTCGCGCGCACCGCAGTTGAACTCCTTCGAGTTCTGGCACACCTTGGTCGAATCGACGTTCGGCGCGAACTGCTGTCGGTACTCCTTCGGCGGATGATACGGCAGGTGAGCGTCCATCAGGTTGATGAACGAGAAGTACGGCCCATCCGAGTCTCTGATGAACTCGATTGTTTGGTCGATGACCTGCGGCGTCTTCGAGTCCGCACCCTCACCACTGGCGAGGTACTCGTGGGCGACGTTGCCGAGACTGACGAGTTTGTCCGCGACAGTGCGGAGGTTCTCGTTGTCGTTCATCATCTTCCACGCCTTCGCCATCGGCCCGGAGAGGAAATCGCCGGGCATCACTTCGAAGAAGTTGTCTTGGTCGTCGAAGCCATCGGTGAGATGGGTGTACGGCGTTATCCACGCATTCGAGGAGTAACAGGAGGTGTCGTATCCGGCGGCAGAGAGCGTTTCTGCGAGCGTCGTCGCACCCTCGAGATATGGGTTTTCCTGACTCGCACCGTGTTCGCTGGGATACATGCCAGTGAACAGCGAGGCGTGAACCGGCAGAGTCCAAGGGGCCGGAGCAACTGCTTGCTCGAAAACAGTTGCATCCTCTGCAAACCGTTCGAGGCCCGGCGTCGTCGGTTTGTCGTATCCGTAGACGGAGAGGTGGTCTTTACGCACCGTATCCATCACAACGAATACCACATTCTTCGCCGTGGCGTCGTCGTTCGTCATACTGTCGCCTGCTACAGCGTCCGGTGGGATAAATATCGTGATTCCGTGCGTGGAATCGGCCGAAAACTAAAAATACGGGTGTTAGAAGGGAGCTTGCGGCCCTTCGTCGTCGCCGTCGTCGTCGCTAGTTTCGCCGGGGAAGGATGGACTCATTCCGCCACCGCCGCCACCCATTCCGGTGTCGGCGTTGACTTTCTCGATTTCCGGGATCTCTTTGACCATTCGGCTCTTGATAGCCTGAATCGTCATCGGGGAGATGCCACAACCGCTGCACGCGCCACCGAGCATGATGGTTACTTCGCCGGTTTCACGGTCTAAGTGCTGGATTGCCGCACTGCCACCGTGCATCTGAATCTGCGGGAAGTTACGGCGCAGGAAGTTGCTGACCCGTTCTTCGAGGTCGTCGCCGTCTCCCTGAGTTTCGGTGCTCATATGGCCAGATATGGTTCCAGCCTCCTTAGGCCTTTCCACTGTCCACGAATCGAATTTGGCGAGCTTTGCCGATTATTTTCCTCGGATTCGCGTCGTTCGCCGAAAACGTTAGTTACTCGATTGGAGTCCAAACACACGCGCCAGTTCCGACTCGATTCGCTCGACGTAGGTATCGAGGAGTTCTTCCAATTTCTCGTCCTTGACGAGCACTCCCTGAACCCGGTCAACGGGATTCTCGGGGAGTTCGACGCGGAACTCGCCATCGCCCTCGTAGAACGGTTCGCTCTCGTTCAGCACTTGCTGGTCGATGGCGTGAATGACTTGTGAGTCGTACTCCTCGTTCATGTAGTTGAAAGCGTTCTTGTACGCTCGCTGGAGTTCGTTGAAGTAATGAACGTACTTGTCCTCGAACTTTTCGGGGTCGAACTCGGTCATGGACGAAACGTAGAGAGGGCCGGGTAAAAATGGGACTATTCGAGGCGTTCACCACACGACGACGAGACCGAGGAGGCCACCGATAACCAAACCGACGCCGACGAACAGAACTGAATCCACGACGTGAAATGCGTTGTCGGCGTTCAGATGCGCGTCTTTCGCAGTGTAGCCGATTTCGACGGCGGCGTGTGCAGTGTTACCCGGCGTGGCAGTCGTCGCCGCGAAGTAGCCGAGGAGTACGACTGCGCCGAGTCCGGTTCCGAGCAACGCGACTGGCCCGCCGAAGCCAACAGAGATGCCGAAAATGACGACACCAACTGTGAGGAGTGCTGTGATTCCGGCAGTTCCGACTGCCATACCGAGAAGCCGCCAGTCGATACCGCCAGCCGAACTGTTCGAATCCATGATACAGATACACAACCGTTCGCTATTAGTGTATGGGAGAGTGACACGACTGGTTGGCCGCCACGAAAGGGAATATATTCGTGGCGGGACGAACTGGATACACCATATCGGGCGAACCGTGAAAGTCGCAAATCCATGATTCGGGTGGTCAGGACACTACAACAGTGGGTCGGAAATCTCGACCGAGACTGGCAAGCAGTACTCGTCGGCCTCTGTCTTCTTTGTTTCGTGCTAGCAGGTGGGACGATTCCGTGGTAACACGATGAAAAACAGAAAGAATCTCCTTCTCGGTGTCCTCCTTCTCTTTGCAATCGGTCTGCTCGGGCGAGCGATTTCGCTCGCCCTGCCGTTTCTCGATTACCTCATCGCGACGATTCTCGTCGGCGTCCTCGTCGGAAACACGGTCGGAAAACCGGCGTGGGCGAAAGCAGGCGTCGAGACGCACAAACTCTGGCTGGAGGCGGGAATCGTCCTCCTCGGCGCAAGCGTCGCCTTCGACCGCATTGCCGACGCCGGGGCAACCCTCCTCCTGCTCATTCTGGGAACCGTCGTCATCGCAGTCCTCTCCGTCGAGTTACTCTCGCGCCACTGTTTTAGCATCACGGAAAAAACTGGGTCACTGCTCGCCGCCGGGTCGAGCATCTGCGGCGTGTCGGCGGTCGTCGCGGTTGCTGGCAGTATCGACGCCGACGAAAGCCAAATCGCCTACGCCGCCGGAACTGTCCTGCTGTTCGATACCCTGACGCTCATCGTCTATCCCATGTTCTGGCACGCGTTTTCCATCCCGGATAAGGTGTTCGGCATCTGGGCAGGATTGACGATGTTCAGCACTGGCCCGGCCACTGCGGTCGGCTTTTCGGTTTCGGACACGGCAGGGGAGTGGGCAGTGCTGGTCAAACTGGCCCGAAATGCGCTCATCGGCCTCACCGCCGCCGGATACGCGCTGTACTATCTCCGAAATACGAACGATTGCGAAAGGACACGAAAAACGGGTCATCTCTGGCAAACCTTTCCGAAATTCGTCTTCGGATTTCTACTCTTGATGCTTTTAGCAACCGTCGGCGTCATCGACGCGAATCACGTCACGTCGCTCGAACACGCCTCGAACTGGCTGTTCATGCTCGCCTTTGCCGGATTGGGTCTGGAACTCCAACTCGACGAACTGCGCGAAACAGGCTTCGAACCGATTGCGGTCGTACTGGTGAGTTTCGTCGTCGTGAGTGGAAGTGTGCTCGCAGTGCTCCACGTCGTTCTGTGACCTCGCATTGACGGAATTCAGACCCGTTTATTCCAACTGCTCGCCGACGATTTCGTCGGCGCGCTCGATAAATGTGGATTCCTCTCCTTTCGGCACCGTCGCTCCGGCGGCGACGTTGTGACCGCCACCGTCGCCGCCGACCGCGCGGGATGCCTCTTTCATCACCACCGAGAGGTCAAGTCCCTTGCGCGTGAGTCCGGGCGTCCCGCGCCCGGACACTTTCACCTCCTCTTCGTTTTTCTCGGCGAAGGCGAAGATTGGCGTTCCGCGGTCGATACCGTCCGCGCCGACCGCCATCCCGGCGACGATGCCGACGATGGTTTCGCGAACGCGGTCTTCGGCGTGGAACCACTGCACGTTCTCTTCTTTCGTAACTCCCTCGGTCTGCACCCAACTGATTGCCTCCGAAAGGTTGCGTCGGTGGTTCGTCAGCAGTGTTCGCGCGCGCTCCAGCGCATCGCCGCGGTCGCCGAGACAGACGGCGAGTCCGACATCCGCCCGTTCGTACCGCGCTGTTGCGTTGAGCAGGGTCGAAAATTCGCTCACGTCGCGGAGTTCAGCTCCCTCTTCCTCGGCCGCGAGAGTGTAGGATGTGCCGACGAGTCCTTCGATTTTCTTCGCAGGGACACCTTTTCGCATCGCACGTTTGACCAGCGCGCTGGCGACGGTTTGGCGTTCATCGTCGGTCAAATCGACCCAGCGCCGCCAGTCGCCGTCTTCCATCAGATCGATACCGACACCGTCGAGAAATCGGAGGACGCCGTTTTTGTTGTTCGAAATGCCGGGGATGTACACGTCGGTGGCGTATTCGAGCAGTTTCGGGAGCGGTCTGGTCTGTTTCCCGTACAGCGCGAGGTCGGTTCCGGTTTCGACGACACCAGCCTCGATTCCCTCCTCTACGATTCCGGTATTCGCACCCACGAGTTCGCCGTCCGAGATTTGCATGTCGCCGACGGCACCGACGACGGCGAGCGCGGCGAGGTCGCGGTTGTCGGACTGGTCAGCGTTCTCGGCTTCGAGCGCCCGCGCGAGGACGTAACTCGCCCCGGCACCGGAGAGTTCCGACGAGCCGTCAAGACCGAACAGTAGAGGATTGAGATGAAATTCGGTGTCTGCGTCGGCTGGCTGGTGGTGGTCGGCGATGACGGGCGTAAAATCACCAGCGGATTCGTGTTCCGCGATGATGTCGAGTTGTCCGCTTCCGAAGTCGGTGAACAGCACTGTGTCGTATTCTGTGGCCGCGATAGACGCGATTTCTTCGGCGTCGAGTTGCTTGCTGAACACCGTTTCGAACGGAATCCCAGCGCGGGAAAGTGCGGACGACGCAATCGCGGCGCTCGTCAGCCCGTCTGCGTCGATGTGCGAAGCGAGGAGAACTTCATCCGCGTCGCGTAATCTATCCGCACAGGTCATCGCACGCTCGCTCAGTTCCGGAACCGGAGCACTCATCGGTACATCCTTGATTCGTCTTCCCGTTTAAATCTCCGCCCTGTCGGTCGTATCGGTGATTCGTTCGACCGCTTCGCGTACCAGTTGGTCGAACGAGGCCGTTTGCGGGACGACATCGACGCGAATCCCGTGGTCGCGAGCGGTATCGTGAGTTGGCCCGCCAATCGCACCGACGGTCACGTCTTCGAGGTTGTCCAGCGTCTCGTCTCGAATTCCGCGCTCTTCCGCGGCCTCCAAGAAATGTTCGACCGTGAGCGGCGAGGTGAACAAAGCGGCGTCGAGGTCGCCCTCTGCGGCGAGTTCTGTGGACTCTCCCGAACCCTTCGGTCGAACGAGTTCGTAAAGCACAGTTTCGTGCACCTCCGCGCCAGCGTCTTCGAGGCCGTCGAGCAGCACGTCGCTTCCGTGGTCGCTGCGGGCGACTTCGACGCGTTTTCCGTCCACGTGGTCTGCGAGCACTGCGACGAGGCCGCGCGAGGAGAATTTGTCGGGAACGATATCGACCTCGTAGCCGTGCTCGCGGAGGCTCGCGGCGGTTCCCTCGCCGATGGCGCAAACGGTGGCCTCGCCGGGATTCCAACCCGCTTCGTATGCCAATTCGACGCCCGTCTTGCTCGTCAGGACGACGAAATCGGCGTGGTTCGGTTTCTTCCCCGTCGGATGAACCGCCAGCATCGGGTCTGGAACCGGGTCTGCGTCGAGTGATTCGAGGAGGGAGACTGCATCTTCCAGTCGCTCGTCATCCGGACGGAAGACGGCGATTTTCATTCAGCATCAGCCCCCGTTTCCTTTCGAGCCTCGGCGATGAGGTCGCGGGCACCCTTGTCCGCCAGTTCTGCCGCGACTTTCTTCGCGCCGGTAACGTGCGTTTGAATCGGAACATCGCGCTTCATCGAAACGGTTTCCGACCCGTCCTGACTGAACACTTGGACTTCGACGTGGACGTTCTCACCTTGAATGATGGCGTGGACGCCAATCGGGGCGATACAACCGCCGTTCAGTTCGCGGAGAATCGTCCGCTCGACGGTCGTTTCGACCCGCGTCCGTGGATGGTCGAGCACCGTGTTAATGTCCTGCGAAAGCTCGTTGTCGAGCGTCGTGACCGCCAGCGCACCTTGTCCGGGCGCGGGAACGAACTGGCTCTGTGGCAATCGGTCGTATTCGACTTGGTGAGCGAGTCCGCTTCGCTGGAGTCCCGCCTCGGCGAGAACGATTGCGTCGTACTCCGTCTCGACCTCGCGTTCGAGCGCTCGTCGTTTGATTTCGGAAAGGTCGTCGAACCACTCCTCGACGCGCTTGTCGTAAGGGAACTCGTAGCTGTCCTTCTTTCCAGAATGGGCCTTTCGCTCCTTTTCCTCCTCGGTGCGTTCTTCGTGTTCCGCTTGGAGTACCGGCGCGAGTAGTTTCTCGATTCGCGTATCGACGTTTCCGCGGAGCGGTTCGACCGTGAGGTCAGGTCGGTGGTTCAGCAGTTGTGCTTTCCGGCGTAGGCTGGACGTACCGACCACTGCACCCTCTCGGAGCGCGTCGATTGGCTTCCCATCCGGCGTAACGAGTACGTCGTTCGCGCTCGCGCGCTCGGGAACGCCCGCGACGATGAGTTCGCTTGGATGCTCTGTCGGCATGTCCTTCATCGAGTGAATCGCCCCATCCACTTCTTCGTCCAGCACTTTTCGATCCAAGTCCCGGACGAACGCGCCCGTCTTCCCGAGTTCCGTGATGAGTGCGTCGTCCAACTGGTCGCCCGTCGTTTCCACTTCGACCAGTTCCACCGAAAACCGGCGGTCTTCCAGCGCCGCCGTTACCTCCCCAGATTGTCGAATGGCGAGGTCTGACCCCCGCGTCGCCAATGTAATCTCCTTTCCGCGATTGCTCATATCACACTCTGCGCACCGGATGGTAAAACCATCTTCGAACACCACCTTTTGCTGTGTGAGCGCGGCAGTGCCGCGCTCACTGGCAAAATCTGGACCAAAAGCACCGGAAGACGTTCCTGCTCACTGCGTTCCGCGGGCGTGCGACTTCCGAGCCATTCGCTCGCTCCTCTCACGAAGACATTCCTCACCACCTCCGGGGGATTCGTCGGCCCGCTCGTTCGTCACTGCGTTCCTCACTCGCGGAGAAGCGGCTAGCCCGCTGCAGTCGTGTCATCGGCAATAGCGTAGCAGTTGGTTGGTCTGCTGATTTCAGGAAGCGTGGTTCGGACACCTGCGCCAGCGGTCGGCGCAGGTGTCCGAACGACCAGGAGGAAAGGAGAGTACGAGGCAAGCGTTCTGCCTCGACTGCGAGCGGGGAGGAACGACCCGCGAGCGAGGACAGTCGTGCCGACTGCTGGCACGACTGTCCGCATGCGGTTTTTTGGAGTCTGGAGTTCCTGCTGTGCTGTAAATCGGCCAGCTAGAGAGTACAGAACATCCGCAACAGGAGAAATATAGAACTCGTCATAAATCTCATATATTCACGGAACGCCGAGATTCAGGTGGCGTTCCCGAAGATAGTACAGCGCGAGGGGAACGCTCAGGGCGAATCCAGCGACGAGGGCGAGCGAGATGTCGATGGTGAGGATACCGACAACCACCGTGACGACGACTCCAAGCAGTCCTACGAGAGCGAAATTTTGACTCGATGGCTCCCACCCCGTTTCGGCGCGGTTGATGGCGACCGTATCCTGAAACACTGCCAGCGGGAGAATGACGATGAGGATAGCGAATGGAATCCCCATCGCGGCCATCGAAACGAGCAGCGCGTGTTCGAGTGGATTGTCCGGGCCGAACAGCAAATCCGGTTCCATCGAGATGGCGAACGCGACCCACGCGACGGTCACGAGCCAGAAGCCGAAGACGATGGGCACCGCCGCAATCCAGTACCACCAGCGCGACTGCACCCGGTCGCCGGAAAGCTGTGGGCGTCTCATTACCACGTTGTTGGGACGGGGGGATAAAACGAATGTCGCCTGCGGAACAGCAGACTATCCCGAAACGGGAACCCGGATTTCGCGGTAGAACGCGACCGAGTACGTCGCCATGAAGCCGCCGAAAACGCCGGAGAGGACGACGAACAGAGCTGCAATTGCGAGAAGAATCCCGAGCGAGGGGTCGGAAGCCGCAATCGGCATCTCAGCGGATTGCGACGTTGGATTCGTGAGAATGGACACAACCGCACCGAAGACGCCAAAGACGGAACCAGCGACGGTTGCGAGAATCACGTAGCCGAACGTGCCGAGGAGGTGGGAACGAACGCATCGGTAGCTGTGCTTCAATCCCGCGATGGCCCCAATGTTCTCGATGACGATGGCCTGTACGTAGAACTGAAGGAAGAAGAACGTGAGGAAGAACGCGCCGAACACGAGGATGGCGAGGAGGGCGAAGACGCCGAGCACCGCGAGACTCGGTTCTCCGTTGGTGGCGAATATCGTACCGATGCCGATGAAAGCCCCGAAGACGAACATGATACTAATCACGAATCCAACTGCGATGAGGAGCAGGTAGACGCCGAACACCGGGACGTAGTGGGATTTGCCTTCGGAAATGAACGTGCCGAAGCGTGTTTTTCCTTCGATTCCCTCGTTTGCCATGCCGATGAGTCCGTCTTGAACGAAGGGCGTGACGAATATCATCAGGAGGCTAAGAGCGAGCGACAGCAGGCCCGCGACAACGGGATTGATAGCCTGTGCGAGAAGTTGCGGGAGTTGAATCAGCCCAAAGAGGGCTGTAACGAGGATGATAACGGGGTTCCGGAGGACTGCTCCACCGGCGGTTCGGAGGGCACTAATGACGGCCATACATAATTATTCTCGAACCGAACTAATTAACCTTGTTACTTCTTTCGAAGTTTCAAAAATTTCGTATATTTGTGGCCAGTTACGGCATCTAGAGCGCTTTTTTGTACGCTTCCAGCGTTTCCTCGATGTCTTCCTCGGTGTGTGCGTAGCTGATGAACTGGGATTCGAACTGGTTCGCCGTGAGGAAGATTCCTTGGTCGAGCATGGCGGGCCAGAAGAGACGTTCCCAACGTTCGGTTTCCGCGCGATCAACGTCGGTTTTGTCCTTCGGACAGAAGTCGAATCGCGGACAGTCCGGATTCTGCTGGCATCCTGCCTCGCACTGGCCTTCCAAGTCGCGGGGGCCGTCACGCGTGAAGATGACTTTGAACATGCTGTCCTGTCCAACCACGGTGTACTCCGGCGCGCGGTCTGCGAGGATGTCGGTCAGCCCCGACCGAAGTTCGTCACCGAGGCTGTTGACGTGGTCGTACACGTCGTTTTTCGCGGCGAATCGAAGCATCTCCAATCCCGCAGTGAGCGAGAGCGGATGGCCGGAGTAAGTTCCTGCCTGAAACACGTTTCCGGTCGGTGCGAACTGTTCGATGATGTCCGCCCGCCCGCCGATTGCGCCGACCGGGAAGCCGCCGCCGATGATTTTGGCGAAGGTCGTCAGGTCTGGCGTAACACCGAACTTGCCCTGAGCGCACTGCAGGCCGCCGATTCGGAACCCGGTCATCACTTCGTCGAAGACGAGCAGTGACCCGTGCGCCTCGGTCAGTTCTCGCAACGTTTCCAGATAGCCGTCAACCGGGGGAACGCTGGCGTAGTTCCCGAGAATCGGTTCGGTCATCACGCACGCGATTTCGTCGCCGCGTTCCTCGAACAGTTCGCGCGCGGCCTCGGCGTCGTTGAACGGCAGTGTAATCGTTTCCTCCGCAAATGCCGCCGGAATGCCGCTGGAACTCGGTTCCGAGGTTCGGCCAGCCGCGCCCTGCACCAACGTCGATTCCTGCGCGCCGTGGTAGCCACCCTGCATGACCACGATTTTGTCGCGTCCGGTGTAGCCGCGGGCGAGGCGAACCGCGGACGCGGTCGCCTCCGTCCCGCTGTTGACGAACCGAATCATCTCGACGCTCGGGACGTGGCGAGTGACGAACTCCGCGAGTTCGACTTCAACCTCGGCAGGTGCACCGTACATCGGCCCGTCCGCGAGTTGGGACTGGAGCGCCGACTGAACGGACTGGGGCAAGTCGTGACCCAACAAAAGCGGCCCGTAGCCGCCCACGTAGTCGAGATAGCGGTTCCCGTCGGCGTCGATGACGTGCGCGCCGTCGCCGCGTTTCACGAAGAACGGATGCGGCCGAACTGCCCGGACTGGGGAGTTGACGCCACCCGGCGTCACGGATAGCGCGCGGTCGTACAGGTTTCGAGAGCGCTCGCGGTTCATAGTCGGCCGATTCGGACTGCCGGGTAAAGTTTGTGTCGAGAAAAGCGCGGACAGGGTGAAACAAATTGTCGGTTCGAAATAGGTATCTGTCGATTGTTTGAATTGAGATCCATGACGACGGTTTCTGCCCGCGATGCCCTCCTGTATGCGACTGGTGACGAGATGCTGAAACTCTACGGGAGTCTCATTGGGTCGTGGGTTTTGGCGTTTTTCACCCAGTTCGTGTTGCAAACATCGGTACAACCGATTATGCAGTTCGGGGCAGTCGTCGTCCTCCTCGCAAGCGGTATCGCATTCATCAGTAGTGTGGTCGCAATCGCGTACAAAGTGCTGGCAGAGAGTTGATCAAGAGAAATCGAAAGTCAGCCTCCAAACTAAATTGCTTACTGCTGAAAGTGGTCTTGCAGGATTTCAAGCGTCTTCTCGCGGTCATCCCAATCCACGAACAAAGCAACACTGGTTGCGCTGGTAATCAAGTCGTGGATGTTGATGTGAGCCTCTGCAACTGGCTGAACGAGTTCGTGGATGATACCCGGTTGGTTCGGGAGTTCGCCGCCAGTAACCCGAATCACGGCGATTGGGTCGTCCACGGTGACACTGGATAACGAAGGTTCGCCGATGACCTCCTGATGAAGGATGTTCTCGGCGCGTTCCGCGAGTTCGGTATCGACGTAGAACGTGATGCTGTCCATCCCGCTGGCTACGGCGTCGATGTTGATTTCGCTGTCACCGAGCGCGGTGGAGAGGTCGGCGAGGATACCGGGACGGTTTCGAATCGCGCGTCCGGCCAGCGTCATGCAGGCGAGAGGCGACTCTCGCATGTCGATGAGATTTTCGAACTTTCCGGTGACGCTCGTTCCGCCAGCGAGCAGGTCGCCGTGCTGGTAGTGAACGACGCGAACGTGTAGGTCGTCGTCCTTGTACGAAAGGGCCGACGGTGCGACGACTTCCGCCCCGCGGAAGGAAAGATTTCTGAGTTCGTCCACCGTGATTTCCCCGACGTTTCGCGCGCCCTCCACGACGCTCGGGTCGCCGGTCATGACGCCCTCCACGTCGGTCACGATGACGACTTCGTCGGCGTCCATGTAGGTGCCGAGCATCACGGCCGTCGTGTCGCTTCCACCGCGTCCGAGGGTGGTGACGCCGCCCTCTTCGTTTTCGGCGAGGAATCCCGTGATAACCGGAACCGTTCCGTTCAACTCGCTGGCGAGTTCGGCGGCGCGTTCTTTGGTTTTCTCGGCGTTCACTTCGCCGCGCGAGTCGGTGACGATGGGCCACTCGTCTCTGCCCGGTTCGACGAAGAGTGCATCCACTCCGCGTGCGGAGAGGGCGGCTTTGAGCATTCGAACGCTCGTTCGCTCGCCCATGCTGACGATTTCCGCGCGGTCGGGTTCGTCCGCGTCGAATTTGATTTCGTCCAGCAGTTCGTCGGTAGTGTTGCCCATCGCGCTGGCGACGACGGCGATTTCGTGTCCCGCCTCTACTGCGGCGGCAATGGAATCTGCGGCCCGGTTGATGCGGTCACCGCTTCCGAGGCTGGTGCCTCCGAATTTGGCGACTACACGCACCGAACCACCGTCCGTGGTCGGCAATTCATGCGCAGGCATAGCAACGGTGGCAAGATAACTGCTTTCATGTCCGGAATTTCTGCCAGTTAATTCTCAGCGTCCGCTTCCGACGGTTCACCCGGTGGAGACGGTTTCTCATCGGGGGATTCGGTCGGTTCGGATTCGTCGGGGTGAGAATCATCGGCTTTGTCTGTCGCGTCGGATGTTCGACCGGGCGACGATTTTTTCGAGGATGACTCGCCGAGGTGAGAGTCATCCTCGGATTTTGATGGCGAATCCAACAGCGCTTCCGATTTTTCGAGTTCTTCGAGGGGGTCGAACGAAACCAATCCATCTCCGGCCGTGTACTCGTAGGCGATCCATTCGGGAATCGTGAGGACGCCGTTCATCTTTCGGATTCGAATCCGTTTGACCAGCACGTCCTCGATGACCGAGCCGTTCAACTGCAAGTCGATGAGGCCGTCCATGACGTAGGCCATGTCGTGCGGGAAGACATCTCCTTCTCCGGCGAAGGTAGCCCCCGCAAACACCGGAACGAAGCGACCTTTGCACACGTCTGCCCGCACGTCCTTGACGAAATCGTAGGCTTGCACTGGTTGCACCAGCGTTCCGAACTCGGTCAACGAGTCGATGACGACGACGCCGGAGTCGCTCATCGACAGCGATTCGAGGCAGTTGTCGAGTTTGTTTTGGAGTTCGCTCGTATCGCTCGGGTCGCGCACGGTGGTCGTCGCGGAACTGGTGACGCGATGAAGAAATTGGTTCCAGTCGTCCATTCTGGCGAACATCCGTTTTCGGTCGCTAACTCGGTAGGTAAAGCAGTCGATGACGTGCAGTTGCCCCGTTTCGAGGTACGGCAGAACGTTCCACTCCAAGGAGAGGAACTGTTCGACCACGGAGACGGGCGGTTCGGTGAAACTGAGAACAATCGCAGGTTCGTCGCGTTCGAGTGCTCGCCAGACGAGTTCGGACTGAATCGCACTGTCCCGCGTGCCGCCTTCCCCCGACACGAGGACGAAGGAGTTGCGCGGCAACCCCTGCGGAAGATGGTCATCTAATCCAGAAACGCCTGTAGCAATCTGTCGAAATCCGTGATATTCGGTGAACACCCGGTCGTTTTCCGCCATTTCGTCCCGGCACGTCTCCGAGCAAAATTCGTAGGTGTCGGCCTCGTACTGTGACAGAACAGGCTCTTCGGGACAGGGAAGGCGACAGAAATCACACCGATTTCGCTCATTTCCGCCGGGTATGTCACTCATGAACAAACGTTGGCACGCGAACGAAATGAAGCTACTCCCACTTTTAATGCGTGAGAGTGAGAACACCACCTATGCGCGTTCGAGATGCAGTGGAAGCGGACGGGGGACGCCTCGCGGCACTCGCCGACGTTCCAACCGAAGTGATGGCCGACGTGGTACACGACCGAACCGTCTCCGTGGCCGAATCCGACGAGAAAATAGAGGGATTCGTCGGCTTCGAAGCCGACGAGGAGACGGTTCACGTCACGCACCTATTCGGCGCGAAAACGGCCTGCGAGCGCCTCATCGACGAACCGATTCGGTTCGCCGAACGTGAATCGATGCCGGTCGAAATTCTCCTCCCAGAACCGGAAGAAGACATCGCGGAGGTTGCAGAGAACGCCGGGTTCGAGGAATCCGAATCCGGCCCGTGGTTCGACGGCCAGCGAACCCGTCGGTTTCGACTGGAGAATCCGGAGAGGTGAGTCGCGTTCGCACGGTAGAGATAACCACAGTACACGCCCACTTTCGAAACGTATTTTAATCTCACCGGGTAACCACGATATGCGTGTCCGGGTTGGGGTAGTGGACTATCCTCCAGCCTTGTGGAGGCTGGGACGCGGGTTCGATTCTCGCACCTGGACCTTTCTTCCGTACACAAATCCGCGAGCACCGCGTAGCGTGTGCTCGCGTTAGCGTCTGCGCTACCGTTCTACCAAAATTCACTGATGAAACGACAGGTGTCTCGAAACGTTAGAGCGGTTCGTCGCGCTGGCTGGCAGGGTCGTGCTGGTCATCGACAGCCTGGGTGAACAGGTCATCGTCCAGTTGGTCGTCAGTGTCGTCAACCGCTCCGTAGGACGAGATGCCGAGCGAGAGCAGGTCTTCGACCGCTTTCTCGCGGTTCAGGAAATCGCCTTGGTCGACGAGACGGTCGATGTCGCTGTCGATACGGTCGGGTATCGCCACTTCGAATTTTGCCATACATCCACTCCGTACCAGAGACGGATTAAATAGCCGGATTCGATACGAGCGTCAGCGACCGGTGAAAATATGTGAGTTCGAATCCGTCAGAACGCAGACCGCCTACTCCTCGGCGGAGTATTCGACGGTTATCCTGCTGACACCGTAGATGTCGTCCCAGTCTTTGTCCTCGTCCATCAGCAGAATCAGTAGCGTAACCTCACCGTCTGCTCCCGCTTCTTCGAGGCCACCAGGGCGAACGTCGATGACGTATTCACCGTTTTCGTCTTGGGAAACCTGTTGCGTTCGCTCGATGAGAGTGCCGTCGGTGCGAGTGAAGCGCGACTCGTTGCTGAGTTCTCCGTTAGCGTAGACGAGGAAGTACGGTTCACCCTGCACAGTACCGTGTTCCGCCGGGTCGATGTCGTCCATCACCGTGTCGGCGTTGATTTGCAGGCTGAAGTCCGAGTAGCCGCCACTGCTCGCCTCAGTCGTGTCCACGAGTTCGACGTTCTGGATTCGAGGTTCGTCCCGGTCTTCCTCGTCCATGTTGTTCTGGAGCGGTGTGTTCGGCGGCGTCGGTTCCGACCACGATTCCGACTCCGATTCGGTGGTCGTCGTGGTGGTCATCGTCATAGTCGTGGTAGTTGTTGTCGTGGAAGAGCCCGCTGTCTCCGTCGTGGTCTGTTCGGTCGGGGAAGCTCCCGTCGTCGTCGTTTCGGTGGTTGTCTCTCCGGACGAGCCGAAACCGCTACAGCCAGCCAATAAAACAGTGAAAACGACTGCTATCGTGAGAAGTCCGTTGCGTTTCATCCATTCTCGTCGTAACGCCCTGGTGGGATTATTATGGACCCCGTAACCTGCGGGTTATGCGTCTCGTAAGTATCAGAGGAAAACATTTGAATCTGAGCAGTAAACGCGCAAAATCCAAGAACACAGTTACGTAGGTTTGTTCTCACTCCAGAAAAACCGCTTAGCTAAAATCTCCCAACCCTGTCTGTGCATCCTCCTCCGCCATCACTTCTGCCACCAACTCCGGCGAATCGTTTTTCGGACTGTTGACCCGCTTCGAGACGGGATAGGCTCGCATCTCGTTGCCGGGGAACGTATCCAACACCGATTCGAACTCCTCTTCGTCATCGTGAAGCCACCGTGATTCCTCGTCTTCCGCCAGAATCACGGGCATTCGATGATGAATCTCGCCGACGAGGTCGTTCGGTTCGGTCGTGACCACCGTAAACGAGGTTTTCTGTTCGCCGTTCTGCCACGGTTCCCACAGTCCGGCCATCGCAAACGGTTTTCCATCCGCTCTGGTCATCCGATATGGCTGTTTTCCGGTCGCCGTTTTCTTCCAGTCGTAGAAGCCATCCGCGAGGACGAGACAGCGGCGTTCGCGGTAAGCGTCCCGAAACGTCGGTTTCTCGGCCAGCGTCTCCGCGCGAGCGTTGATGTGGCCGCCGCCGAACTCGTCGGCCCAGTGGGGGACGAAACCCCACGTCGGAAAGTGCATTTCGTCGGGTGCGTCATTCCGGACAACTGGATGGTCTTGGCCCGGCGCGACGTTGTATCGGGGTCGGATCGGGCGGGTCGGGACTGCGTCGAATCGCTCCGTGAGGTCGGCTTCGGGAGCGAACAGTGAGAGACGACCGCACATGGAAGAACGTTCGCTCGGAACAGGGTTAAACACGACGTTAGGAGTCAACGGGAGGACAGTTAGGAAGGCTGTTCGCGGGGCGCCAGTTCTTCTTCGGAGCGACCGCTGCTTTTGATGATGTCGAACGCCGTCATCAGGTCGGTTCGGGAGATGATACCCGCAATCTCTCCCTCGGCGTCGATAACCGGCAAACGACCGATGCCGTGCTGTTGGATGGTTTCGAGGGCGTCCAAGGCATTGCTGTCGGCGGGAATCGTCTTCACGTCGGTGGACATCACTTCCCGAACTCTGTAGGCGTCGCGTTCGACAGGTCGAACGCTCCGCGCGTCGTCCAAGGTTATCATCCCGACGAGTTCGCCGTCGTCAACGACCGGATAGCCGGTGTGACGCTGTTGGAACATCATTTCCAGCAGGTCGGCGATGGAGGTGTCCGACGAGACGGTTTCTAAGTCCGTTTCGTCGGTCATCACGTCGCGGACGAGAACGCCGCTGAAAGCCGCCGAGAGGACGGTTTGCTGCGCTTCGCCGGTCGCCCCGATGTAGATGAAAAAGGCGATACCGATGAGGATGATGTTGCCAGCGAATAGGCCGAACAGGCCGAGGAGGATGGCGAACAGTTTTCCGACTTCGGCGGCGGTTTGCGTTGCTTCGGCAAACGGCCGCGTTCGTGCGAGCAGTGCGCGCAAGACTCTCCCGCCGTCCATCGGGAAACCGGGAAGGAGGTTGAACACGGCAAGCACGATGTTCATCAGCGCGAGGTAGGCGACGACGAACCGAACCGCGTCCATCTGCACCGGAATGGCGAACAGCGCGAGATAGGAACCGACGCCGAGGGCGATGCTGACGACCGGCCCTGCGATTGCGATGAGCAGTTCTTCGAGCCAGTCCTCCGGTTGGTCCGTGAGGCGGGCGATACCGCCGAAAATCCACAGTGTGATTGAGTCTATCGGGAAACCGAATCGCATTGCGACGACCGAGTGGCCGAGTTCGTGGAGGACGACGCCAACGAACAGACCGACTGCGGCGGCGGCTCCGAGAATCCACGGCATCATTCCGGTCGTCAGCGGTTCGGTTGTCAGTCCGAGTCCCAACAGCGGGTTCATTATTTCGACCCAGTCGCCGACCTGCGTCCCGATGAGCCACGCGAACACGGGCAGGATGAGCAGGAAGGTGAGGTCGAGTTTAATCGGGATGCCGAACGCACTCCCGATTTTGAAGCTACGCATGGGGGTATCTAGCGTCGGAAACGTCTTAAACTTCTTCGCGCTCAAATCGTCTCCGAAGTATTCAAGGGGGCGCTCCGGGGAGAAAATAGCGTGAGCGGTCCTGAATATTTCAAGCGGACAGCAGTAACTCGCCTCGCGGTCGATTCGACCGACCACGAGCACCTGCTGGCGATGGTGCGCGAATGGAAACGCGGGTGTCAAATAGCTGTTAACACAGCATGGGGGAACTGCCACACGCGCAGTGAGGTGCAAAAGCTCGCCTACGATGTCCTCCGCGAGCGAACCGACCTCGGCAGTCAGCACGCCGTCCTCGCAACCCATCGCGCCGCGGAAGCGATAAAAGGCGTTCTCGATAGAAACGACGGTACAACCGAAAACGCCGACAAGCCGACCTTCACCAGTCCGACGGTTGTCTACGACACGCGGACGATGACGCTGTTCGACGACAGGGCGGTCAGTTTGACGACGACCGAAGAGCGCGTTCACTGCGACCTCGTCTTTCCCGACGGGAGCTATCTGACGCAGTATTTGAACGATGACCGATGGGAAGCGGCAAAGAGTAACCTCTGCTATCGCGACGGCCAGTTCGATTTACATCTCGGCTTTCGAGCAGAGCGACCGGAAATCGGCGCGTCGGACGAAGTCGAATCGAGCGAAAACGACGCCACGGTTCTCGGGGTCGCACTCGGCGTCGAAAACGTGGCAGTAACCAGCACCGCTCGGTTCTTTTCCGGCGAGAAACTCGACCATCGTCACCGCGAATTTTCGGAACTCCGGACGGCCCTCCACGAAACAGACACCCGGAGCGCACTCCGAACCCTTCGGCAGGCAGGCGACAAAAACGACAATTTCGCGCGAGATACCCTCCACACCGTCGCGGGCGGAATTGTCGAGGAAGCCGAAAAACACGGCTGTTCAGTCATCGCGTTCGGTGAACTCGAAGCGGTACGAGAACTGCTTCCCGAAGCCGACGAGTTCCACGCGTGGGCGTTCGAGCGACTGTTCGATTTCGTCGCCTACCGGGCAGAAGAGCACGGAATCACGGTTGCACAGGTGAATCCGGAGTACACTAGCCAGCGATGTACGTCCTGCGGATTCACGCACCCGCAGAACCGCGACGCCGAACGAACTCATTTCGAATGTCTCAAATGCGGTAACGAGGCGAACGACCACTACAACGCGGCGAAAAACGTCGGGTTTCGATGCATTCGCCGCGGGCCACTCTCGTCGCGCGGCGTCGGCGCGAAATACTGTGCGCTCGGTTCGGGGCGAGTCACCCCGGACGGGGATTTCGTTCCGAACGAGGAACTCGCGGAAGTGCAAAAACCTTAGCCCCTGCCGCGTGAAAAGCGGCGTATGGCCGACCCAATCGTGCGGAACGGAGACGAGGTAGAGTACGAAGCAGTCGGAGCCGCAGAAGGAATGGCGAAAGGCGTCCTCATCGGCGACGAACAGGGCGCGCCGAACTTTGCGATTCGGCGGTTTACGCTGGAACCCGGAGCAGAAGTGCCGGAGCACACGAACGAAGTCGAACACGAACAGTACGTTTTAGAGGGCGAGTACACCGTCGGCATCGAAGGCGAAGAGTACGAAGTCAGTGCTGGCGACTCGCTGCTCATTCCTGCCGGTGCTGTTCACTGGTATCGAAACGAAAGCGACGAATCGGGTGCGTTCCTCTGTGCGGTGCCGAACGGGGACGACGAAATTAACCTCGTCTAGCGGTGCTCAGAGAGCGAAATCACGGTGTCGATGGATGCGGATACCCACGCTTTTTCTGCTCGCGTATCTCGCATTCGGATTAGCGGTCGTTCCTTATCCGAACCGTCCTCAATCTCTAAGATAATCTTGTCGTCGAACCGCCGTGGGAGTGTTTCTTCTTGCGTGCCGTCCATTACGTTCTGTCACCTGTGGAGCGCTACTGCGCGCTGACTGGCGCTAGCGGATGGACTGGCTTTGTTATGAGCCGGTTGCCAAAACGGTATTTCGGGAATAACGCCCGCGAGCGAGCGTTATTCTACCATTGACGGTTTTCAATGGCCGATTTCGATGGGAGTTGGTGCTGCCTAACACGGCGGAAAAACGGCATCGTTGAACGATGGGGCGATTCGGTCAGTCCGAATCGCTAAAATAGCTTCAGCGTGTAGCACTCGCCGTGTCGAAGCAGGCTCAGCAGGTGGAGACGCTCTTCTGCCACGAAACGGATCGCGGCTATCGAGTCGTCGCCCAGCAGGGCGGAAAGCGGCTGTTCCGAGCAATTCTCGAACTCAAGGAAACGAGCGCCGGGCCGCGTCCGGCGCGATTTATGCAGAAAGACGGGTCGAACGAAAAGCCACGCAGTCCGGGCGAGTTCATCGAACTCGCCCGGGGTGCAGACCGTATTCGGATTTCACAGCAGACCTCGCCTGATGGCCGAGCTGAGCTGAAAGAAATGTTGTCGGGGTATCAACTCGATGCAACGGCGGTTCGAACCTGCCGACTCTGTGCGAACAAAGGGGAGTATTCGCCAATCAGCAGTGAAACGGCGATCGATACGGGAGAAGAGTACATCTGTCCTGACTGCGCGACAGAGGAGTTGGAGCGCGAACTCTCCTTCAGGGGCAACCTAACTGGGTCTGCTCAAGACAGACTCGAAGACCTCCTGCTGGAGGTGCAGGATTTGCAGCGAATCACGAACCTGCTCAAGGGGCGACTCGACCCGGATTTGACGAAGTTCGACGAAATCAGCGCGAACGTGGAGGATGTAGACCTGAAACGAGTGGATTCACTGAATCTCCATCCCGGTGTTCAAAATCTACTCGAATCACGGTTCGATACCCTGCTTCCGGTGCAGAGCCTCGCGGTACAGAACGGACTACTCGATGGCGACGACCAACTCGTCGTCAGCGCGACCGCGACCGGAAAAACCCTCGTCGGAGAGATGACCGGCCTCGACCGGGTGCTGAACGGACAAGGCAAGATGCTCTTTCTGGTTCCCCTCGTCGCACTGGCGAACCAGAAACACGAGGATTTCAAGGACGAATACGGCGACCTCGCCAACGTCACCATCCGCGTCGGCGCGAGTCGCGTGCGCGATGACGGTAACAGATTCGACCCGAACGCGGACATCATCGTCGGAACCTACGAGGGAATCGACCACGCACTGCGAACCGGACGCGATTTGGGCGACATCGGAACCGTCGTCATCGACGAAGTTCACACCCTACAAGAACAGGAGCGCGGGCACCGACTCGACGGACTCATCTCGCGGTTGAAATACTACTGCGAGAAGCGCGCGAAGCAAAAACAGAACTACGGCGGCGCACAGTGGGTGTATCTCTCCGCGACAGTTGGCAATCCACGCGACCTCGCGCAGGCGCTCGAAGCGAATCTCGTGGAGTTCGAAGAACGACCGGTCGCGCTGGAGCGTCACGTCACCTTCGCCAGCGGGCAGGAAAAACCCAACATCGAGAACAAACTCGTCAAGCGCGAGTTCGACCGCGAATCCTCGAAGGGGTATCGCGGTCAGACGATCATCTTCACCAACTCGCGGCGGCGCTGTCACGAGATTTCCCGAAAGTTGGAGTACAACGCCGCGCCCTACCACGCTGGACTGGATTACGGACGGCGGAAGAAGGTCGAGCGCATGTTCGCCGAGCAGGAACTGTCGGCGGTCGTGACGACCGCGGCACTCGCGGCGGGTGTCGATTTCCCTGCTTCACAGGTCATCTTCGACTCGCTTGCGATGGGTATCGAATGGCTCACCGTACAGGAGTTCCACCAGATGCTCGGACGCGCCGGTCGCCCGGACTACCACGACCGCGGGAAAGTGTACGTCCTCGTGGAACCCGACGGGAGCTATCACAACAGCATGGAGATGTCGGAAGACGAAGTGGCGTTTAAACTGCTGAAAGGCGAGATGGAAGACGTGCGCACGCTCTACGACGAGAGCGCCGCAATCGAGGAGACGCTGGCGAACGTCACGGTCGGCGGCAAGGCCGCAAAGCGCCTGAACGACCGCATGATTGGCGACGTGCCGACGAAGCACGCACTCGGCAAACTGCTCGAATACGAGTTCATCGACGGCTTTTCGCCAACCCACCTCGGGCGCGTCATCACGAGCCACTTCCTCGCGCCCGACGAAGCCTTCCGAATCGTGGACGGCATCAGGAAGGACAGACATCCGTTCGACATCGTCGCCGACCTCGAACTGTTCGATGATGACGAGTAACACTCCCGAGCGCGAAACGAAACGCTTTACAGTGCAAGTGCGCTACTCGTGAGTACGGGATCGTGGGGTAGCTTGGTATCCTTTCGGCCTTGGGTGCCGATAACCCCGGTTCAAATCCGGGCGATCCCATACAACCTTTTCCTGCGTTCAGAAGTGCCAGAGGCACTTCTTCACTGGCAAAGCGTTGATGAAAAACACTACGCTCCTCCCGATGGTCGTCACTTGGTCTGCTCGCTTCGCTCGCAGTAGAATAACGTGAAACGTAACCGCACAGCAATGTACGAGTCGCACGCTCGCGTGGTGAGTGATACGAGTGGTGAAACCACGAGTGAACGAACGAGCAGGAATGTTTTGACGTAGTTCAAATCCGGGCGATTCCATTCTTGATTTCTTAGTCCATGAGCGACGCTGACCGTCTGATTTTGGTCGGTCGGTTGCTTGAAAAAGTAAATGCGATGAAGTTGCGTCGCTTACTGGCTCTGTTCCGCCTGCGCTTCCGACTCCGCAGCATCTTCGTCGTCCGTCGTAGTCGAATCGCCACTCATCGCCGTCTTGATTTTTCGCTTGACGACGAAGTAGCCACCAACCGCGAGCGCGCCGAATGCAACCGCCCCGACTTTGCCGAATTTTCGGTATCCGAATTTTGCGGCCTTTTTACCGACCGTCAGTGGTCCAAGCATAGCGGATAGATTGGCGTACAGCGGAGAAGGTGATGGGGTTGCAATCGCAAGGGGATTATTACGTATCCCTAATCGCTGCTGGATTTATTGGTTGAGAAGCATGAATGTCAATGGTTCACTGTAACCGCAATCCTGTCTACGAAGAGCAGTATCAAAAAAGAGAGAATAGAATAACTTATGCCCTCGTAACACATAATTGATAATGATGATTTGGGCCGTGACACGAAAACTGGTGAGTGGTGAGGCTATCGAGAAGTGGATGAAACGCGCGGGGTTGGGGAACAACGCCGAAGCGGGAGCAAACGAACAACGAGTCGAAATCATCGAATCGAAGCCCGAACGAACAGCGGAATTCAAATCGGAACCAAAGCAGGTGTCGATGACTGATTTCGCATTCGAAAGCGGGCTAACACCCGGGGAATACATCGTGCAGTTGCTCGAAGGACACGACGGCAAACGACGCCAGCAGGAACTCATCGCAGAAACCGGCTGGTCGCGTTCGACAGTCAGCAGATTGCTCGGGAAGATGGAAGCACGGGGCGAAATTGTTCGTGTTCGTCTCGGAAATGAAAACGTAGTTTATCTCCCCAATTTCGTGCCCACGTTTGCTCGCCGAATCGACCCTGTTCCAATCCCAGAACGCTGACGAATTTTGCGAAAGTTCTTACGTAATCGGCGACCAAGAGTTGATGAATGGCTCGCGCGGAAAATACGGAACTGGTTGACCGATTCGAGCAGTTCTACCGGCGATATTACGGCGACCAAGTCGGGGAACTCGCCCAGCAGTACCCGAACGAAAAGCGGTCGCTGTACATCGACTGGAACGACCTGTATCGGTTCGACGCGGACATCGCAGACGACTACCTCGCGCAACCACAGCAGTTGCAAGAGTACGCAGAGGAGGCACTTCGACTGTACGACCTCCCCGTGGACGTGAGCCTCGGACAGGCACACGTCCGCCTGCAAGACCTGCCGGAACACACGGACATCCGCGCGATTCGTGCCCGGCACGTCAACACGATGGTCAGCGTGCAGGGAATCATCCGCAAGGCGACGGGCGTCCGACCGAAGATTCAGGAGGCCGCCTTCGAATGCCAACGCTGTGGAACGCTGACGCTCATTCCGCAAGCAGGCGGCGATTTTCAGGAACCACACGAATGTCAGGGGTGTGAACGACAAGGCCCGTTCCGAATCAACTTCGACCAATCCGAGTTCATCGACTCGCAGAAACTTCGCGTGCAAGAGAGTCCGGAAGGACTCCGCGGCGGCGAGACGCCACAGAGTATCGACATCCACATCGAAGACGACATCACCGGCAACGTCTCTCCCGGCGACCACGTGACAGTAACCGGCATTCTCCACCTCGAACAGCAGGGAAGCGGACAGGAGAAGTCCGCCGTTTTCGACGTCTACATGGACGGCGTTTCGGTCGTCATCGAGGACGAAGAGTTCGAGGACATGGACATCACCGACGAGGACAAAGAGGAAATCGTCGAACTCTCGAACGAACCGGACATCTACGAGCAAATGGTCGCGTCCATTGCACCGGCCATCTACGGGTACGATGAGGAGAAGTTGGCGATGATTCTTCAACTGTTCTCCGGCGTGACCAAACATCTCCCCGACGGGTCGCGGATTCGCGGCGATTTACATATGCTCCTGATAGGTGACCCGGGTACGGGTAAATCGCAGATGCTATCATATATACAACATATTGCACCCCGTTCCGTCTATACTTCCGGTAAGGGTTCATCCTCAGCAGGGCTTACTGCCGCCGCAGTCCGCGACGACTTCGGCGACGGGCAACAGTGGACGCTGGAAGCAGGTGCGCTCGTTCTTGCAGACAAGGGAATCGCGGCGGTGGACGAACTGGACAAAATGAATCCGGACGACCGCTCCGCCATGCACGAGGGGTTGGAACAGCAGAAGATCAGCGTGAGCAAAGCCGGAATTAATGCAACGTTAAAGTCCCGCTGTTCGCTTCTCGGCGCAGCGAACCCGAAGTACGGACGATTCGACCAGTACGAACCCATCGGAGAGCAAATCGACCTCGAACCCGCGCTCATCTCGCGCTTCGACCTCATCTTCACGGTGACGGACAAACCCGACCCAGACCACGACGCACGGCTCGCAGAACACATCCTACAAACCAACTTCGCCGGGGAGTTGAACACCCAGCGGACGGAAATCAACGCTCCGAACATCAGCGAAGAACAAGTACAAAGTCAGACGGAAGAGGTCGCTCCGGCCATCGACGCGGAACTCCTCCGAAAGTACATCGCTTACGCAAAATCGAACATTTATCCGACGATGAAACCGGAGGCCCGCGAGGCGATTCGGGATTTCTACGTCGATTTGCGTTCGAAGGGTGCCGACGAGGACGCGCCGGTTCCAGTGACGGCCCGGAAACTGGAGGCACTGGTTCGACTGGCAGAGGCCAGCGCCCGAGTTCGGCTGTCGGATACGGTCGAACAACAGGACGCAAACCGCGTCATCGAAATCGTTCGGTCGTGTCTACAGGACATCGGTGTTGACCCGGAAACGGGGCAGTTCGACGCCGACGTGGTCGAAACGGGAACGTCGAAAACTCAGCGCGACCGTATCAAAAATATCAAACAGCTCATTGCGAATATCGAGGAGGAGTACGACGAAGGTGCTCCTGTCGAAGTCGTCCTCGACAGGGCGGATGAAATCGGTTTAGACCCGTCCAAGGCGGAGCATGAAATTGACAAGCTAAAGCAGAAAGGCGAGGTGTACGAACCCTCCACCGACCACCTTCGAACGACCTAACATGGACAGAATCTCCGCACTCCGTAACATCGAGGATGCACTTTCCGCGTTCGAGTCCGGCGAGAACGACCTGCAGGCCACAGAGGAGCGAGTGCTGGCGGTACTCAGAACATACGCAACCGAGTTCGAGAGTGAGGGTGATTTGTCCGCATATCGGGCACGAGGAGACGACCGGGCCGACGGTGTCGTCGTCGTTGCGGAGTCAGCGGACTCCGCGCGAACGCGGGTTTACGAACTGCTCGGCGACCGTGATGTCGATTTTAGAATAGATATTATATAGTGACTGTCAAAATTTGAAATATGGAAAAATAAATAAACATGCTCCGGGAATAGGAGAGACATAGAACTGCGTTCGCAGGTGTATCAAATGGGACAGCATCGACAAAGATTTCGGGACTTATCCAGCCCATAATAATGCAGGTGGCCAAACGATACACACTGGATGGCACGGGACGGATCACACAAAGAGCGAACGCGGTATCGCCGAGGACAGCCTAGTATGAGCAGTGTTCCGGCGAGTTTGGACGGCGAATCCAGTATTTTAGTTCTCGCACCGTCGATGAGCACGGAGGCCGACGAAACGTGCATCGATTTGCTCACGCAAGCGCCATCGGAACAGGAAAACGTTCTCTGGGTCACGTTCACTCGGTCGCCGGACGGCTGTTTGCAGGATTGGCTCTCACACGCTGGTGGACGCCCGGCAAATCTCCGGTTTCTCAGCGTGGGAGAGACGGTTCGCTCCGTTGCCGCATCCTCGTCCATGCAGGAGACGCCGAACGAAGCGGTTATCGACACCCTCTCCAATCCCGGCGATTTGACCGGGCTCGGAATCAAAGTCAGCGAGATCCTCCAGCAGTGGCACGGAAACAGCTATGAGACTGTTGCGTGTTTCCATTCGCTCACCGCGCTGCTCCAGTACTCCGACGTACAAACCGTCTACAAGTTCCTTCACGTGCTTACGGGACGCTTCGCCACCGCGGGCGTGAGCGCTCACTTCCACCTCGACCCCGAAGCCCACGATTCGCAAACAATCAACACGCTGAAAACGCTGTTCGACGCCGTTGCAGAACTCGAAGATGGCGATTGGTCGGTTAGAACGCGGTGAGATAATTTTAAATCATATTAGCGGTGAACAACCCGATACGACTGACATGTTACTCGTGGCCACGTACTCCCAGTCCGCTCGGCAGACGCTTCGAAACGTCTGCACGACATACGAGGAGTGCGTCGTCCGCCGATTCGGGCGTGCCGTTCTACTGTGCGAGACGGAATTGAGTGCGTTTCTCGCGCTCCGTCTCCGCGAAAAACACGGTACGGACGTGCAAATCGAACGTACCACGCCGCTGAACGAGTTCCGAAAAGTGCCGAAATCGGTTCGAGACGCCGCATGCGCGTACGAAAACCGCGAACATCCGAGCACGTCGTACAGCAAGTTCGCGGTCGGAACTGACCATCCGTCTCCGGATAGTATGCGCGACGAAGAACTGTGAGGATGTACCGTCGATGAAAGTTAGAATCAACGGTGAAACCCAGACCGGACGCGCTATCGACCTACGGGGATGGTCGGTGACGCCGACCGAGGTTGTCGCCGCAGTTCGAGAGGATGGAGAATCGGACGACGAATCGCTCGCAGTTGATTGTCCCGAACCTAGACCGATACACAAACACGTCGGACTCATCGAACCGGAGTTGTCGCTCACCGTTCGGCCTGCGATGGCCAGCGCCGCACGCTCCAACGGTTTGAGCGCGCCACAGGACGAAGAGATAGCGATACTCACGAAAAAGCTGAACTCGTTCGATGTGCGGGACGTTTCACTTCGGTCAGAGCGACGGCGGGTTGCGGACGCCAGCGGGTCGGAAACGGAACTTCGGGAGCAAGTTGCGGCGCTTCGAGGACGAGTACAAACGCTCCGAGAAACGGACATGAACGCGGAATCGGCCGAGTCGAGACTTCGAGAGGCGACCCAAAAACTCTCGGAGATGGAAACAGAGCGAATTGCCGCCGAACAGGCGCTCGAACAGGCACAGAAACGACTGCACTCGATACGAGACGAACGAGTAGAACACTTGCGCCTCCGCGACCGGAAGGAAAATCTCGAACGAACCGCTCGAAAGTACCTCGGGCAGCAGATTCGAGAAGAGTTCGTCGCCGGGGTTTCGGCGGTTCCGAAAGATGAAAATGGAAATGAGCAGCTGTCGGATCCGACTCTTTTGGGGCCGTTAGAAAGTGACTCCGTAACTGTGGCGTTAGCGATAGCACGAATCGCAAATCTTCGGGCACCAATCGTCCTTTCGTGTGACCGATTCGAGACTGCAAACTCAGCGAGCGACTGTCTCGATACGCCCGTGCTACAGGTTTAAGAGCGAAGACGAACCCAACCCGGGGCATGGTGACGCTACGCTGGACCACGGACGAACGGTCGGACGGACGAAAAACAATCACGTTGGTCGAACTGGTAATCGAAAATTCGACCGAGACGCCAGTTCGGATACGCGTCGGCAATCGACTCGATGGACGGGTTTGGCCGCCCCACCGGGAGGGTGTTCCGGAAACCGGATGGGACGACGGTGGATTCGAAGGCGTCGTGGCTGCTGGCGAACGACGGTCGCTCGGCTATGCGAGCCCATCGGAACTGACCGGACCGGACGACGTTCCTGCCGAAATCGTCTGGACAGAACGGGCGGCCGAACCGCGAAGCGAGGAAACGCTCAGAAGAAGCGATTTCGACGGTGGGGATTCGTCCGAAGAGATTCAACCGACGGCAGAAAGCGTCGTTCGAGCCCTCGGAGATTCCCGACCTCCCGCGGATGCCGTTGCGATACCGACCAATCCCGAACTACCGGAGGCGGTCAAATCGTGGCTGTCGCGGGTCGAAGCGCGAATCGAGCGCCGCAAACGAACGGGACGTGCCGGGGAAGAACCGCTTTCAGAAGACAAACGGGTGCTTCGTGAAGTCGCAGAGCGAATTGACAATCTTCGAGAACAAGTCGGGGCAGACGGATGATTGTCGCAGTGACGGGCGGAAAAGGTGGGGTCGGGAAATCGACCGTCGCGCTGAATCTTGGGAGTGAACTCGATGCTGTCGTCGTGGATGCAGACCTCGCAATGGCAGACCTTCCGGCGACGCGTGGCCCAGACTTGCACGACGTGCTTGCAGGGCGTGCGGAACCACTCGAAGCGATTTCGACGGTCGGAACGGTTTCCTTGTTGTCCTGTGGTCGCACCCTCGCTGGCGCGCGAGGATGCGATTTGCTTGCATTCACGGAAACAATTGAGCAGGTTGCAAAAGAGTACGAACACATCGTCATCGACTGTCCGGCGGGAATGGCCGCGGATGCGGGACTACCGCTGGTCGCCGCGGATTCGTGTTTGCTCGTCACGGTTCCTCAGCGATTCGCGCTGGCGGATGCAGTTCGGACGAGAACGCTGGCGCGACAACTCGATACGGGTCTCTTACGGGTGGTATTGAACAGAACAGGAGACAATCCGCCGGTTGAAATCGTCGAACGAACGCTCGGGGCACCGGTAACCGCGATTCCGGAGTCGAAAACACTTGCGCAGGCACAGCGACACGGTCGGCCAGTTGCAACGACTGCATCGGAAAGCACGTCAGCGGAGCGATTCGCGGAACTCGGACGGGCGGTTCACCGCTGTAGGTCGTGATACGTCGAACGAAGCGTGACAGGAGTTACGTCTGCGACTTCTGCTGCGGCGCGCTGGGTGACCTTCTCGTTGCATTTGCGGGCGGCAGCGTAGAGACAGGCCGCGGCGACACCGCTCGGATTGCGACCGCTGACTAAATGTTTCGTTTCTGCCGCTTCGATAAATTCCGTTGCACATCGCTCGACTGCCATCGAGAGGTCGAGTTGGCTGGCGAATCGAGGAAGATACTCACGAGGGTCAATCGGCCCGGTGGGAAGTCCGAGTTCGCGATTCAGTGCATCGTAGGCGACAGTCAGTTCGTCCCGTTCGGCACGCGCTTTTTCGACGACTTCGTCCAGCGTCCGCGAGACGGTTGCGGTTCGGCAAGTCGCGTAGACGGCCGCCGCAGCGAATCCTTCCAGCGAGCGACCGCGAAGTAAGTCTTCGTTCTGTGCGGATTCGAACAGTACACAGGCTTGGTCGCGCACGTTCATGGGGAGTTGGAGCGCGCCGACGAGACGGCGTATTTCGGTAAATCCGTACACCTGATTCCGCTCGGATTTCGAAGAGATTCTGGCACGGTTGTGTTGCCGACGCATTCGCGTTATCTGCCGTCGCTTGCGACCGGTCAATCGAACCGAGCTGTCACGATAGCCGATTTCGGTGGACAGACCGCGGTCGTGTCGAGAACGCGTCAGCGGCGCACCGGTTCGTTTCTTATCCGTCTCGTCGTCGCTGAACGACCGCCACTCCGGGCCGCGGTCTAAGTTGTCCTCCGCGACGACGAGGCCGCATTCGGTGCAGACGGCTTCTGCGCCGTGTTCGCGGACTCGACTTCTACATTCTGGGCACGTTTCTTCGTGTGTCTGTGTCGTACTCATCTCAGTGAAAACTTCTCCCGAGATGGTATTTAAACGAGCGGAGAAATCGGGGTAGAAGAGTGATTCGGCGAAGCAGAGCGTACCGGTAGCCGGTACGCTCTCTCCGGCAGCCAATTACCAGATTTGATACCTGTCACAAACATTCAAGTCGGTGAGAAGACAAGAAAATCATATGGCACTGTCGGATATTGCGGAGGGTCTGGAGGTGACGACGGAACAGAGAAACCGCGGTGTCGCAACCGTAGACGACACTGGCCGAAACCTCCGCGAACGACTGGAAACGTTTGCCGACGACCTTCCGTGTGCTGCTGACACGGCGGAAACGATACTGGAAACCCACGCCTCCGGAACGTCTGTCGGCGAAAGTGCGCGCCAAAGTGGAGTCGCGCCGATTACCGCGGCAAAGACACTCCACCTACTCGGCGTGCACGGCGTTTCGCCACTTCCACCGATGGGGCACGAAATCATTCGAGATTGGCTCTCGGCCGACCTCTCGCGCTCGGAAGCGCGGGCGTTGACCGGCGCGAACGAAACCGAGTTCGCACTGGCGACGTTCATCGAAACGCACGAACCGATAGCGGGGGCGGCAGAAGTAGTCGAAGGCGCACTGACGTTCGGCGGCGATGCTGCGGTGAGAAAGCGGGATGCGCTGGCGGAGACGATGAGCGGCGTCGGCGACTTATTCTAATCGAAAGCGCGAAAAATCGTTTCGTTGGCACTCATTTCGTTGGTAATCGTCGATTGGCAATCGACGGTTACGAAAGCGACTCCGGCAGATAGTCGTTCGGGTCAATATCGAGGAGACTGTCCTCAGGAAACTCGATGTCGAGCGACGTGTCGAAGACGATTTCGGCGGCGAGCGCGACGGCGGGTGAGAACGACGTATCGAGGTTGGGAGCACTCGCCGGAGCGTTTTCGGCGGAAGTCGTTTCGCTCGACGGAATCGCCAGTTCGTCGGTGAGTTGATGGTCGCCGTCTGCTCCTGCACGATTGGCGATGACAGTGTCTGCACTCGTCCCGAGGTCGGCCAATCTGCCACGCATCGCTTGCACAGCGTCCGAACCGCAACGAGACGCGGGCGCAATCAGTGCAATGGAATCGGCGGCGTTGACCGCCGCAACGGCCTGATTCGCGGCGATTGGAGGTGTATCAATCAAAATGTAGTCGAAACGATTCGACGCGGTTTCGACGAGCGTTTCGAATCGCTTCGCCGCCTCAACTGTTTTCGCGCGTGCGAGTCGTTCGAACGGTGCGTACACCGGACAGAGCGCGAGTCGCCCGGGCGTTTCGACAGGATGGTCGATGAGCGCCTCGTTCAGTTTGTCCTCGTCAGAGTCGATTTCTCCATCGAGCAAAAGCGCGGTGAGGTCGGTGTCGATACGTCCGGGAATGTGGCGGGCCAAGCCTTGCGTGGCGAACGCGGCGTCGAGAATCGCCACGTCGCGGCCAGCGTGTGTGAGGATGGCCCCGAGTTCGATGCAGAGACGTGTCGTCCCTGCTCCGCCAGTTGCACCGACGAATGCGGTAGTTCGTTTCACGGGTCTATCGCGGAATAGATTCGTGCTGGTATAAAAAATCTGGGAGTTACCGGGCGTCGGCGATGTCACTCGCGATTTCGTCCAATTCCTCGTCGGAGAGGTCGGGCGTGTTTCCGGCAATGGCGTGAATCGGATTGCCGCCGTCGCCGTCGAATCGAGGGATGATGTGTGCGTGAACGTGTGAAACTTCCTGTCCAGCCGCCTCGCCATTGTTGAACGCGACGTTGCTCGCGTCGGCGTCAACCGCGTCCTCGACAACGGGCGTGAGTCGATGAAGCGCCGAAAACAGGTCGCTGGCGGTATCTTCGGGCACATCGGCGAGCGTTTCGTGATGGTCTTTCGGAATGACGAGCGTGTGGCCCGGCGCGAGGGGGTTCACGTCGAGAAAGGCGAACACGGTGTCGTCCTCGTAGACAGTCTTACTCGGGATGTCGCCTGCGACGATTTGGCAGAAGATGCAGTCGTTGACCATGCTCGTCTAGTTGTGAGACGGCATGATGAAAGTTGAGGCTTCGTGAGGACGAGAGACGGGAAAGGAAAGCGCTGATTTATTCTCGCAGTTGGAGCAGTTGCCGACGCCGCGATTCGATGTCGAAGTTAGGTTCGAGTTCCGGATCGTCCGCGAGTCTGTCGAGGACGAGCAGGGGGTCAACCCCGGCCGCTTCCACCCTGTCGAGCAGGGCGTCGATGCGTTGACGGTGGAGGGCCAGCGACGAAAGGAGCGCGGTAGCGAGCGTCATCGCGGCGGCCGCGTCCCTGTCTTCGGGAAGCACGTCGCTTATCGTGGTGAAATCGCTGAGTTCAGCATCTGGGTTTTCGACTGGTTCGAGTTGAAGGCAGTGCGGACAGAGAAGTACCGAAGACGGTTTGCCGGGAACATCCTCGCGGAGTGCAGACGGAACGGCGAACGGAAGTCGTTCCTCTCCGCAGTCAGGGCACGTCATGGATGAACGTAGAATCGCTTTGTTGAAAAACCTACTAGTTTTTGCTCTGATATTATCTGGTCGGCGGTGGTGTCTTGGTGCCGTCCTCTCCTTCGTCGGTTACGTTGATGGGGATTCCACTTTCGCTGTTTTCGCCGAATCCGGCACTGAGGACACGGGTCAAGGCATCCTCGACGGATTCGTCGGTTTCGGTAAACTGGTCAGGTTCGACTTCCACGACGAATCCAGTCGTGATGTTCGGTGCGGTGGGCAAAAACAGAAGTTCGCGTCCGTCGTCGGTTTTCTTGCCGGTTTTGAAGGCGGTCATCCGCATTCCTTCCCACGTCTCGATTTTGACGGGTTTCTGGAGTTGATTGGTGTCAGAAAGAGCGGTTTCTGCGGCCATCTTAGACGCATTGTAGACGATTCGGAGGCCCGGAAGTTGGTTCATTGCGCCGTCGATGGCGTTTTCGACGATGCCACCGACGGTCGTCCGCATGAGATATCCCATGCTCAGCACGAGCATAGCGAAGACGGTGAGGACGATTCCGACCCGAATGAGACTTCCGGGAATGGTCAGTATTCCTTCAATAACGGTGTAATCCGAAATGTTCTCCAAAAACGGCAAACCGGCAATTTTCAGGAACATCCATGCGACGATGTACGCAGTGACCAGTAACGGGGCGAGGACGATGAGACCACTTCCGGCGTCACGCTTCCACGAAGACATTTGTGTGTAGCATGCGAGTGCAGGAATATAAACCAGTTGCAACGTTTCCGTTATCGACCGAGCACCGCGCGAGCCGCGAACAGCAGGTTTTCTTTGCGTTCCATGACACGACGGTAGAAGTAGGACATCCATTTGCCACCGTAGGGAACGTACTGCCAGACTTCGTACTCCTCCGCGAGTTCGTACTGGGCGTCCTCACGCACGCCCATCAGCATCTGGATTTCGAAGTCCGTGCCGTACTCCTCGTGGAGTTCCTTCGCGTACTCTATCATCGCCGGGTCGTGACTGCCAACTGCGATACCGCCCTCGAACTCCTGAAACATGTATTCGAGGTATTCGCGGTACACTGCATCGACCTTCGCTTTGTCCTTGTACGCGATTTCCTTCGGTTCGTCGTAGGCACCCTTGACCAGTCGAACCTTGCCGGGGAGGGAAGCGAGTCGTTCGAGGTCGTCTTCCGTGCGCTTCAGATTCGCTTGGATGCAGACACCGACGCCACCGTCGTGTTCGCGCGTCAACTGCTCGAACACGTCGAGGGTCGCGTCCGTCGTCTCGTGGTCTTCCATATCTATCCAGACGAACGTGTCGTTCGCGGCGTCCGCGATGCGCTCCATATTTTCCCGAAAGACGTGTGTACCGATGTCGAGTCCAACCTGCGAGGGTTTGACCGAAACGCAGGCAGAAAGGCCGGAGCGTTCGATGTCTTCGAGTAGTCGAACGTACACTTCGGCGTCCTCGTCCGCCGGTTTTCGGTCGTGATAATGTTCGCCAAGAAGGTTGAGAATAACGTTGACGTTTCGCTGATTCAGTTTCTGTGTATGCTCAAGCGCCTCCGCCGGAGTTTCTCCCGCGACGAACCGACTGGCAATCGGAGGTATCATATCCCGGGATTTGCACCCCCGTGCCTTAGGGTTATATATGCCCGCGCCAGACCGTCGGTTCTTAAGACCCGGGGAGTTTCTGTCTCGATATGGATATACTCGGTGTGGATATTTTCGATTTCGGCGTCCTCATCGTCGCGGTGTGGGCGATGTTGCCCGCATACGTGCCGAACAATGTAGCAGTGGTTGCGGGCGGTGGCGCACCCATCGACGGCGGACGGACGTGGAACGGGGAACGACTCCTCGGCGACGGAAAAACGTGGCGCGGTACCATCGCCGGAGTCGCAGTCGGCGCACTGCTCGCCCTCGGATTGAACATCATAAATGGAACAGCGGCGGACGTTCTGAATGTCTCACTGCCGGAGTTCCCCGCGACCGTCATGGTCGCGATGCCACTCGGTGCGATGCTCGGCGATATGGGGGCGTCCTTCCTGAAGCGTCGAACCGGGCGACAGCGCGGCGCGGCGTTCCCGGGCGTTGACCAGTTGGATTTCGTCGTGATGGCACTCTTGCTCACGTCGATTGCCGCGCCCGAGTGGACGTTGGAGACGTTTACCCTTCCAGTGCTCACCGTGGTCGTCGTGGTGACGCCGTTCTTGCATCTGACGACGAACATGCTCGCGTACATGCTCGGATTGAAGAACGAACCGTGGTAACGACCGCAAAAAACTACTTTTAACCCACCTCCCCGCCCGTTGTCGCACATGGCGAATCAGGAACTCATCGCGGCCCTGCGCTCGGCGGACGCCGTCCAGTACGGCGAATTTGAACTCTCGCACGGCGGAACGAGCAGTTACTACGTGGACAAATACCTGTTCGAAACCGACCCGCACTGCCTCGAACTCATCGCGGAAGCCTTCGCGGAGCGACTCGGAGAGACGAAACTCGCGGGAGTCGCCCTCGGCGCAGTTCCGCTCGTGGCCGTCACGAGCGTCGAAACGGGCAATCCCTACGTCATCGCGCGAAAACAGAAAAAAGAATACGGCACGGCGAACCTCGTGGAAGGTCGATTGGAGGAAGGCGAGGAAGTCGTCGTCCTCGAAGACATCGTGACGACGGGCCAGAGCGCGGTGGACGCCGTGGAAGCCCTCCGGGATGCAGGTGCGGAGGTGAACAAAATTCTCGTCGTCGTGGACAGAGAAGAGGGTGGCAGGGAGAATCTGGAAGACGCAGGTGTGGAGATGGAAGCACTGCTTTCGGCCTCGGATTTGCTCGAACAGGAAGAGTAGCGAACCGGGAGTGAGAAGCGATTTACTTTAAAGACTGATTTTGATTCTTGGCGCGCGAAGGCGAACCGTCAGGTTCGCTCACACGAGGGATGAGGCTTGCGAGACGTGAAGCGACTCGCTGACCTGCGGCCGTGGCCCGCAGGTATCGCAACGAACGCAGTGAGTGAGAAACGCAATCGGTTGGAGAGGGCGTGGCTAATGCAGTTCGGTTGCGGTCTGATTGGAGTCGTGATTTGCTGGCAGCACCGGAAAATGACAGCAAACGACGAAACGCAACCATTACCAAACACACTCCAATTTCACACAAGGTATAAATACCATTCCAAGACTACTATCTCGATAAGCAACACGATGTTGGGTGACTGCTTTACACGCCGGGTTCTCGCCCGATAATCTAGTCACCACCATCGTCGTTTTCCCGCCCGCTTCTGACACGGAGAGCGATGCGTTTCTGCGCCAGTCTGTAGATGTGCGCTCGATTTCGTGTCCGGGTGTCTGTTGCGCACTCGAATGGAGAGCAGGGCAGTCAAAAAATCAACACCAGTCACAACCATGAGTCAACAAGAACAGTCAGCAGTCGTCGTATCGCTTCCAGATGGGTCGAACCGCGAGTTCGACAACCCGGTATCTGTCGAGAATGTCGCCTACGACATCGGGCCGGGACTCGGGGAGGATTGCGTCGCCGGAATCGTAGACAGCGACCTCGTTGCGCCCGAATATCGAATCGAATCCGACGCGAACCTGCGAATCGTAACGCCGGATTCCGACGAGTACGTTCGCGTCCTTCGCCACTCCGCGGCGCACGTTCTCGCGCAGGCAGTTCTCCGGCAGTTCCCGAACGCGAAACTCGCCATCGGACCGCCGACGGACGAGGGATTTTACTACGATTTCGACGGCGTCGAACTCGACAGCGACGACCTCGCGGAAATCGAGGACGAGATGCGGAAAATCGTGGCCGAGGATTACGACATCGTGCGCGAGGAGGTGCCGCCCGAAGAAGCACGGGAGCGACTGGCAGACCAACCCTACAAACTCGAACTGCTTTCGGAAATCGAGGAAGCAGGCGAATCGGTGACGTTCTACCGACAGGGTGAGTTCGAAGACCTCTGTGCTGGCCCGCACGTCGCATCGACGGGCAAAATCGGCGCGCTCTCACTGCTGGAAATCGCGGGCGCGTACTGGCGCGGCGACGAGGACGAAGCCATGCTGACGCGAGTGTACGGCACGGCATTCGACCGCGAATCCGAGTTGGAAGCGTTCCTCGAACGAAAGGAGGAAGCGGAAAAACGCGACCACCGCAAAATCGGGTCGGCGATGGAGTTGTTTTCGGTTCCCGACCACTCGCCGGGGTGCGTGCATTTCCATCCGAACGGGATGGCGATACGCCGGGAGTTAGAGGAGTTCGTGCGCGAGAAGAACCGCGAATTGGGCTACGAAGAGGTGAAGACGCCGGAACTCAACCGCGCCGAACTGTGGAAGAAGTCGGGCCACTACGAGCATTTCAAGGAGGAAGGTGAGATGTTCGCGTGGGAGCAGAATGGGCACGAATACGGCCTGAAACCGATGAACTGTGCGAATCACGCCTATCTCTACGACCACGACAGACGGTCGTATCGTGACCTGCCTCTGCGGTTTTCGGAGTTCGGAATGTGCTACCGGAACGAGCAATCGGGGGAGCTTTCGGGTATGTTGCGAGTGCGCGGGTTCACGCAGGACGACGGGCACGCCTTCGTTCGCCCCGACCAAATTCGGGACGAAATCGCTCGAACGCTGGCCGTCATCCGCGAAATGTACGCCGTCTTTGGGCTTGACGTACTGCTAAAACTGGAGACGAAACCCGACGATGCCATCGGCGATGATGCGCTCTGGGAGCGTGCGCACGACGCCCTCCGAAACGCGCTTTCGGACGAGGAGTTAGAGTACGAAGTCGCCGAGGGAGAAGGCGCGTTCTACGGACCGAAAATCGCGATTAATGCGGAGGATGCAATCGGACGCGAGTGGACGATTGGAACGGTACAGTTGGATTTCGTCCAGCCCGAACGAATCGGTATCAGTTACGTCGGCGAGGACAACGAGGAACACCGCCCGGTGATGATTCATCGCGCGCTTCTCGGCTCGCTGGAACGGTTTATGGGCGTGTGTATCGAGCATTTCGCGGGCGATTTCCCGCTTTGGCTCGCACCTGAGCAGGTTCGTGTGCTTCCGATTACGGACGACGATGCGGGATATGCCGCGGAAATCGCCGAGGAATTCGGCGATTTCCGCGTCGAAGTGGATAATCGAGACTGGACGCTCGGCAAGAAAATCCGTGCAGGACACGACGAAAACGTTCCGTACATGGTCATCGTCGGCAGTGACGAAGCAGAGTCGGGGACGATTTCGGTTCGAGATAGAAACGAACGCCAGCAGGGGGACATCGAACGTTCGACGTTTCGCGCACATCTCGAAGCGGAATACGAGGAAAAGCGTCGGAAAGCCGATTTCCTCGACTGAGTCAAAAAAACAAGAACAGGTGCGTGGATAAATAGCACGGGTGTGCCCAGACACACTACATTCTCCATCGAAGTGTTCAAGGTTGCACGATGGTGAGTACAGAGGTATGAATCGAGCAGAGAAGGCCACTCTCCAACTACAGGCAGTCTCAGTTCTGCGGATGTTAAAAGAGACCCGAACCTACGACGAACTCGCCGAAGTAACCGAACTTCCGGCAGGCGATTTGAACCGCTACGTGAACGGCCACGTCCTGCCGAGCACCGACCGCGCGGAGGCGGTCGTCGAGGGCGTCGGAAAGAAAGAACTCGCGGAGGAACTGCAAGCCCGCACTCGACTCGACACCGAGGGCTACGTGGACAACTCCGACGTCGTTTTCGACCAGTCGTTTCTCGACCTCGTCGCGCCCGTCGCCGCCGAGACGTTCGATTTCGAACACCCAGACGTGGTGTTGACCGCAGCAACCGACGGCATCACGCTCGCCGCCGCGATGGCGAGTTACTTCGGGGCGCGCTGTGCCTACGCGAAGAAATCCAAGGAAACCGCCGTCGAGGAGTTCATCGAGGCCCGTCAGCGACTCGCCTCGGGTATCGAACTCACCTACTATCTCCCTTCCTCCGCCATCGGGTCGGGCGAAACCGTCCTCGTCGTGGACGACCTGATTCGCTCCGGCGAAACCCAAGAACTGCTTTTGGAAATCGCCAGTGACGCGGACGCGGATGTCGGCGGCGTCTTCGCGCTCATCGCGGCGGGCGACGAAGGTATCGAGCGTGCGAAAGCGCGCACCGACGCACCCGTCGGTGCGCTGGCGTCGTTCGACTGAGGATACGTCGTCCGTCGATTCGAAATTGTAGGCACATCTATGCGAAATTAGACGACTAAAATCCACTATTCCGATAAATTATACACGATTGCGTATAGCTGCCCAGAATCAATGGGAACTGTTAAGTATGCTATCACGGATATGCTCACTCGTGCATTATGGGGACGAGTGATACTACAGACACTACCGCCAGTTCGGGAATGGCCGGTGTCCTCGCAAACTACTTCGGTTTCGAAGAACACGGCACAGATTTACGAACGGAAGTCGTCGCGGGGATAACGACGTTTTTGACGATGAGCTACATCGTCGTCGTCAATCCAAGCATCCTCGCAGACAGCCCGGATATTCCGATTCAAGACGGCATCCAACTGGCCGGATACTCCTACGGCCAGACGGTTTCGATGCTCGCCGTCGTGACCATCATCGCGGCCGCGGTCGCAACGCTCACGATGGCCTTCTACGCGAACAGACCGTTCGCGCAGGCACCCGGCCTCGGCCTGAACGCCTTCTTCGCGTTCACGGTCGTCGGCGCACTCGGAATTTCGTGGCAGACCGCGCTGGCCGCGGTGTTCGTGGAAGGACTCATTTTCATCGCACTGACCGCAATCGGCGCACGAAAATACGTCATCCGTCTGTTTCCAGAACCGGTGAAGTTCGCCGTCGGAACCGGTATCGGACTGTTCCTCGCCATCATCGGCTTGCAGGCGATGAACGTCGTCGTTCCCGACGAAGCGACCTACGTCACGCTCGGCCCTGTCGCGTCCGACCCCGTGGCGATTCTCTCCGTGTTCGGCCTCTTCCTCACCTTCGCGCTATACGCCCGCGGCACGCCGGGTTCCATCATCATCGGCATCGGCCTGACGACGCTCGTCGGCTACGCCGCAGAATGGTTCGGCCTCGTCGCGCCCAACACGCTCACGCCGCAGATGGTGGGCGCGACCTACGACATCACCCCGGTCGCCGGAGCGTTCATTTCGGGACTCAATGGCATCGAGGCCTTCTCGTTCGCGCTCGTCGTGTTCACGTTCTTCTTCGTGGACTTCTTCGACACCGCCGGAACCCTCGTCGGCGTCGGACAGGTCGGCGGCTTCCTCAACGACAAAGGAAACCTTCCGGACATCGACAAACCGCTCATGGCCGACGCAGTCGGAACGACGGTTGGCGGCATGCTCGGCACTTCGACCGTGACGACCTACATCGAATCCGCCTCGGGTGTCGAAGAGGGCGGTCGAACCGGAATGACGGCGCTCGTCGTCGGACTCCTGTTCATACTGTCGCTGGCCTTCGTTCCCGTGGCCGCCGCGATTCCGCAGTACGCCTCCCACATCGCGCTAGTCGTCATCGGTGTCGTGATGCTCGGAAACGTCGTTGACATCGCGTGGGACGACATCACCAATACGGTTCCGGCAGGCATGACCATCCTCATTATGCCCTTCACGTTCTCCATCGCCTACGGCATCGCCGCGGGCATCGTCTCCTACCCAATCGTCAAACTCGCGGCAGGCGAACTGGAGGACACCCGACCCGGCCACTGGGCGCTCGCAGTCGCCTTCGTCCTCTACTTCTTCGTCCGGACGAGTGGAATGTTGCAAGGCAACGTCTGAACGGTTCTTCTCATTCTCCCGGCCTACTCTCTTCCAGTCTACTCACTCCTCGCTGACGGCGGTTCGTCCGTAATCTGGTCGATTGCGGTGACCACGATTTCCGGTTTTTCTTCGTACAGTTTCAGTTCACCCTGCACGTAGGCGTAGCTTCGGTGTGGCTTCGTCACCGTCACCCCGTCGTCTTCGGCGACGTATCGCGTATCGAGAAGTGACAGGAGTCTCTGGCCCGCTTCCGTCGTTCTGACGTTGGGGAGAAACAACTGAAACGGCTGTGCCTGTGACCCGATACCGACCACGACGTGTTCAGCGCCGGCGCGCCAGTAGTCGTTGAGTTCGGTGAAAACCACGACTTCCTCGCCGATTCGACTCGTGATTTTCTCGTAATCGAGACGGCTGTCGAAAAGCGACGGATGGGACGCTCGTCTGAACCCCTGGATAACTTCAGCGCGGAGTTCCCACCACGCGCACATCGAACTGTAGTCGCGCATCACAGCACCGTTCACGGCCAGTTGATTCCACACGCCGATATGCTCGGCCTGCGCCTCTCGTTCGGCGTCGCGGTACCGACGGTGATACTCCTCGAAATGCGCATAGCCGTACTTCGTGAAATACGGACTGTAGCCAGCCCGAATCATGTGTTCCTGAAAGTCGGTGTCGTTTTTGTGGACGTACACCAGCGGTCGTCCGTAGTTGTCTCGATAGCGTTTCAGGCAGTCGTCCAGTTCCTCGTCGCCGGGGAACTCGACGGTGATGGATTCGCCTTCCGGAAAGAACGACTTCGCTTCCTCCTTCGCCTGTTTTCCCCACGGCGTTACAGGTTTTCCCCCGCCACCACTCGATTCTTCAGTGTCGAGGGCGAGAATTCGAAGATTCTCACGTTCGCCCTGCAAATCGACTTTGACGGTGTCGCCATCGACCGCTTCGATGACTTCCACCGTCGTCGTCGTTCCGAATGGCATCTCACACCACCGACTGCAAGGAGGTGGTGTGAGATGCAGAATAGTCGGTGCTGATTCGCTTTGCCACGAATGATTGCTTGCTCATGATTGCCCCATTCCACGAACCTCGCCGCCAGAATCGACAGGACGAGATTCGAAGAAAAGACGACTACGAGACAGATAGCCGTTTCGGGTGTTGGGATTCTTCGCGAAAATGGTCGAACCGCGTCTCCCAACCTTCACAAATCCGGTGATTTGCTCACTACCGAAAGGCAAACCGCGCCTTTCGTCGTTCGAAAACCGGTCGGTTTTCTCACTTCCACCACACTCTTATTTCAGTCGCCCCTATCCGCGCCCATGTCCACCCTCGAACTGTACGAACTCCAAGGATGCCCGTTCTGCGCCAAAGTAACGTCAAAGCTCGACGAACTCGGACTCGACTACGAATCCCACTTCGTCCCGCGTGCACACAGCGAGCGAACCGAAGTGAAAGAAATCAGCGGCCAGACTGGTGTTCCGGTGCTGGTCGATGAAGAACACGGCGTCGAAGGAATGCCGGAAAGCGACGACATCGTGGAGTATCTCGAAAAAACATACGGTGCATAAAACCGCTTCAGATTATAAGCCGGAGAACTATCCGAAACATCGCCATCGACACAGCCACGACGAACCGTCGGCAGGAGACGAAACAGTAGCGGCGTATCGAGCGACAATCAACGAACCTCAGAGAATAGTCTGGTGCCATCAGTTCCCTCACGGGAGCACAATTATTGCACCAAATGGCCATTTGATTTACTTCTCAGCGATGCCTTTGGGGCGGTATGACGACGAGAAGAAAACTGCTGACCGCAGGTGGACTGCTCATCGCCGGATTTGCGGGATGCACAGGGCCGGGCGAGGACGGCGGCGATGAAGGTGACAATGGTGGCGAAGACGGCGGGGATGGCGGCGATGGAGAAGATGGTGGTGGAATGGGAGACGGTGAAGGCGACGACGAAAACGAGGACTGAAATCTACGCTTCCGCCCGTTCCCGAATCAGTTTTCTAAGTTCGTCGGCGTCGTCGATTCCTTCGACTTCCTCGCGTTCGACCAGTGCAGTGTCTTCGACGGTTTCGCGCCGTGCTTCGTCAACGAAGTACACCGACCGAGTGCGCGCGACTTGACTGATAGAACTCATGATTCGAGCGCGTTTCTCGGCGGTTCGGGTGAATGCCGAGTGACTCGTCAGCACGCGCTCTTCGTAATCGTCCTCGCTCACCGTCTTGAACGGCGCGCGAGTCGTTGGATGGACGGTGAAACCGACCCGGGTCAGCGTGGTGAACATATGTTCGTCCTCCGGTTCGGTTTCGGATTCGTCCAGTTCGTCTTCCTCGGTGAGTTCGTCCGCGCCGCCGAACACCTCAACGGCACTCGTTAGTTCGCCCTCGAACAGCTCTTCGAGTTCGATTGCCACCTCGACGCTTGCGTTCATGCCGTCTTCGTACTTCGAGACAGTTCGTCGAGAGACACCGAGTTCGGAAGCCAGTTGGCCGAGGCTCCAGCCGCGACCCTTGCGCTCGTCTTTCAGCACGTCGCCGTCGATGTTGACGTACAGGCCGCCGGGCGCGGCGTAGACGAGTGGTGGCACTCCCTCTACGAACAAATCGACGGCAGTGTCGGGGTTGAACACCGGAACACCGTGCCGGAAGTACACCACGCCGGGTTCGAGGTCTTGATTTCTCGTCCGCAGACCGATGACCATCGGTGTCGCATCGAGATACGTTCCGAGTCGCCGCATCTCCATGCCGGTTTGCGCATCGAACGCGTCGATGTTACCAAGAATTTTCAACAGTAGCAGGTCTGATCCGCGTCGTGCCGCTACATCGAAACTCTTTGGTCGGATTGCACATCGGTCACTAACCACGAATCCCGCGTCTTCGAGCATCGCGGTTACGTTACCGACCAGTGCAGACCGGGACATGGTGGGAGGTAAGTGAGTCCGATATAAATACGTTTTGGCTGAATAACGTACCGCCGTCTTGCGATTTCCCTACTTATCAGCGATAGATTCATATAGTACAAGGTGGCTTCGAAACCCGTTAGTTCGACACGCGACAAGGGTCTCGTGTGACGGTTATCGGGCTGGACGACACCGACTCCCGAGAACGCGGGATGTGTACGACCTACCTCGCCGCGCGCATCGCGGACGGAGTTCGAGATGCGGGCGGGGACGTGGAGCGACTGCTTCTGATTCGTCTCAATCCCGCAGTAAAGCACAAAACACGGGGCAACGCCGCCCTCGCGATTCACACCGACCTCGACCCGGAATCAGCGTTCGAACTCGCGCGAAAGGAACTCGAAACCACCGCGGAGACGGACGACCCGAACACGAATCCTGGCCTCGTGATCGCGCCGCATACACCGGAAAACACGCCGAGCGAAATTTCAGATTTCGCTCGGCGTGCGGTTCGAACCCTCCTGTCCCGCGAGGAGGCCGAACGACGAATCGAATCGGCGGGCTACCGCCATGCCGGATGGAAAAACGCCCGCGGAAAAATCGGCGCGCTCGCGGCGGTCGGAAGTTGGAACGCCTTCTCGGCGTGGACGCACGAACACATTTCTTATCGCGAATCGGAACAATGGGGAACGCCCCGCGACGTGGATGTCGATTCGGTGTTCGAGGCCTCGAACGTGGAGTATCCGACGGTCTGGGACACGGTAGACCGCGGAACCGGCGAAGCGGTTTGTATCCCACATACACCCTGTCCAATTCTGTACGGGATTCGCGGCGACGACCCGGACGCAGTCCGGCGAGTCGCCACCAAAATCGAGGGGGAACCAGTCACCCGAACCGCGCTGTTCGTGACGAATCAGGGCACGGACGCCCACCTTCGAGATGGAACTCTCGGCGAGGTCGAACAGAATCGCGCCTATAGAATCACCGGGACTGTCGTCTCGAAACCCGAGACGAGACGAGGGGGACACGTCTTTTTCACGCTCGCTTCGGAGTCAGATACCGAATCGGAATCGAAATCAACTGACAACCTCCCTTGTGCCGCATTCGAACCGACCAAACGCTTCCGCGACCACGTCAGAAATCTCCGTCCCGGCGACGAAATCACGGTTTGCGGGGAAGTTTCCCGCGGGACGTTGAAACTCGAAAAGTTCGCGGTTAGAAGCCTCAAAATCACGGAACTCGTGACGCCAAACTGTCCCGAATGTCGTCGGTCGATGAAAAGCGCAGGAGCAGGGCAGGGCTATCGCTGTCGAGGTTGTAAAACGCAGGCAGATGGAAAGGTCGAGCAGGAAATCGAACGAGAATTGGAGTCGGGGTGGTACGAAGTTCCACCGGAAGCGCGGCGACATATCGCCAAACCGCTCGTTCGCGGTGGATTCGATGGAGAAACGCATCCGGAACGGTAACGGGTGAAAATACCGCTCGAAAACCGCTACGACGATTTCAGGCCGCTTCCGGTGAGCGGAACGACCACATCTGCGTCCTCCGCGAGCGTTCCCCGTTCACGATATGCCGACAATCCGGCGACAGCGACCGCACTCGTGGGTTCGACGTAAAATCCGGTTCGGTGGAGTTTGTCGAGCGCCTCCTGTGTCGTCTCTGCATCGAGTGCAATCGCGTCACCGCCCGTTTTTTCGATGGCGTCAACGATCTGATTGCTTCGAACCGGTTGGGTGATTTGGATGCCGTCCGCGACGTCGTTTTTCTCGTCGCTGTCTGTATCGCCATCTCCTTGCAATTCGCTCGCAATCGGCGCGACACCTTCGGCCTGCACGCCGAGCAGTCGAGGCATCTCGTCCGTCCACCCGGCGTCAAGTAAGGCTTTGAATCCGCGATACATGCCGAGGAAGAGCGTTCCGTGGCCGAGTGGCGAGACGACCGCATCCGGCATCGACCAATCGCGCTGGGCGGCCAGTTCCAGCGCGAACGTCATCGTTCCCGCGAAGAAGGCCGGATTCCACGCGTGGCTTGCGTACCAGCCATCGCCTGCCTCGACTGCGTCGATGCAGGCGTCAGTCACATCTTGCCTAGTTCCTTCGACGCGAACCGGGGTCGCGCCAGCGCGCTCGATGGCCGTCAGTTTCGACTTCTTCACGTCCGCCGGAACGTAGATTTCGGCGTCGATTCCTGCACGGGCCGCGTACTGCGCGATTGCCGCACCCGCGTTGCCCGAGGAATCTTCGAGGACGGTTTCGACCCCGAGTTCCGCCGCACGGGAGAGGGTCGCGGTCGCACCGCGGTCTTTGAAACTTCCCGAAGGAAACACACAGTCGAGTTTGAACTGGGTATTCCACTCGTCCGCGTCCGTGAGCGGCGTGAAGCCTTCGCCGAGCGAAACGACCCGTCGAACGGGAAGGAACTCCTCGAACGCCCACAACCCATCTCTGGTGTCGATTTCGCAAAAATCGGGCGGTTGGTCGGCATCAGGAAGCGGTTGCTCTGCGAAATCGAGCGGCTGGCCGCAGTCACAGCGCCATGGCTCGTCCGGCCCGGCAGAATACTCACGGTCGCACGCGGAACAGATGAGGTCAGTTTTCATCAGTGTTTGTCAATATTCGTCGATGTTGATGCCGACTGAACAGACGTATTCGCCAGTGGCAACCTGTGGCAGTCTGCGCGAGCGCCAGAAGATGCCGGAACGGTCGGCGGTCACCTCGGCCTTCAACGTGCCGAACACGTCGGTGACCTCAAACAGCGTTTCGCCCGGGGAAACTTCTTCGCCGAGTTCCTTTTTGAACGTCACGATACCGCCGTTCGGCGCGCCGTAGCGGTCGAATCCAGTTGCCCGGGTCTGCGGTTCGAACTCGGCTTCACCGTCGAGGAATCCGTAGTATCGGAGGACGTTGAACACGCCATCGACGCCGTACTGGATGCTTGCTTCGTCCCAACCGACACAGCCGCCGAGTTCCGGGTCGATGGTCGGAATTCCTTCGTCCGGGGCAGCACGGGCGAGTTGCCCGTCCGGCCCTTTCTGGTCGAGGATGTGTCCACATCCAAACACCTTAGCAAGTTCCAAACACTCGTCGTGCATTCGGTGGCGTTTACCACAGCGCACGCGAGTTTCGTTTATCATCCGGCTGGTCGAACCCTGATGCAGGTCGAGGATGAGGTCGGCCCGCGATGCCGCCTCGAAAACGGCCGCCGCAATTCGCTCGCTGGACGTGCCTGACTCGTTGCCGGGGAACGCTCGGTTCATCTTCGTGTCGTCGATGGGATTGCGGTGCTCCGCCACTTGGAAGGCGTGATAGTTGACCAGACCGACGACGAGAATCGTGCCCGAAATCTCCTCCGGCGCGAGTTGTGGGACGACTCGCTTGATGACTCCGAGTCCGTTGAGTTCGTCACCGTCGCTTACGGCCTGTATGTACAGCGTCTTTCCCTCGTTCGCACCGTTTATCACGGCGACGGGGAGACCGAACTGGCTCCCATCGCGAGTCTCTCCCACCGCGAGTCGGCCCGTGTCTATTTCTCCGGGGGCCGCGCTCGCCGTACCGAGCGTTGTCATTACAGGTACACCGTTTCCGAACTCCCTTAGCAGTTCGGTATTTCCACCGGCTAACAGTCCGATATTGAACTGTCACATCGCACAGTTCGATAGTCACGTTGCCACATCCAGTGAAACTATAAGCAGTCGGTCGAATACTGGCGTTCGGATTGGCAACTGTCGTCGGTATCGACGGAACGGTCTATTTCCTCACCTTCGAGTAGGAACTCGACGCCTACGCCTGATGTGAGGTGAGGGTAGGTGGAGATGAAAAATAGAGGTGAGGATGGGTGGAGGTGGATTTTTGCGCTCGTCCGTCGTGGCTTGACCATGAACCGTGAAACCGTATCGAGCGGAACCGAGTGGGAAGACCGCGTCGGTTACTCGCGCGCAGTTCGGGTCGGAAACGAAGTCCGTGTGTCCGGAACGACGGCTACCGACGAGAACGGAGAAATCGTCGGCGTGAACGACCCCTACGCACAAACAAAGCAGACGCTCGAAAACGTGGAATCAGCGCTCGAATCCGCAGGTGCAAGCCTCGAAGATGTGGTTCGAACGCGAATGTACGTGACGAATATCGAAAAGTGGGAAGCCGTCGGTGACGCTCACGCAGAATTCTTCGAAGATATTCGACCCGCAACGAGTATGGTCGAAGTGAGCAAGCTAGTTGCTCCGGAAATGCTGGTCGAAATCGAAGCCGACGCGATAATCGACGGCTGACCGACGACTCTTTTATCCGCGCGTTCCAACCGGCGAGCGTGCAAGAGGAGATTCCTGACCGCCCCGGAGTGGCGAACCTCATCGAGGCGCTGAACCTCCGCCGGAACGCCATCATCGGTTTCGCGCTGAGCGCGCTCTTCACCACACTCGTGTACGCCTACCGCGTCGTGTTCATCGGCGAAGTGCAGGGACAGGCCGGGACGCCGGTTTCGTTTCTCGCGCTCGCCGTCGTGCTGGCGCTCACGCTCGGCGCGCTCATCACCGCGGTGTTGACGTTCGTGTCAGCACGCAATCTCGCACGCGACCTCGACTGAGCTATTGAGTTCGGATGCCGGTGTCGATGTCGATGCTACTCCGGTTCGACCACTCCTGCGAGTTCTGCGAGTCGTTCTGCACCTGACCGAGTACCCTTGGCCAGTAGGACATCGCCAGCCTGAATTTCTGTTTCTGGGCCGGGCGAGATGACCCAGTCGTCGTGCGGCCTACGAACCGCGATAACTCGCATTCCGGTTTCCGTTTCGACCCGTTCGTGGCCGAGCGTGGTTCCGTCGAAATCGCTTGCGTCCGTAACTGTCACCCGGACGATGACCTCGTCGCTTTCCTGCACGGCATGTTCGACGACAGGGTGGGTTCCGAGTCCGTGGAGCACCCCCTCGCTGATTTCGACCGCGGCGTCGCTGATGACCTCAGTGCTGTTTGCGAGGTGAACGAGTCCGCGCAGGGAAACCGGATCGTCCGCGCGGCTTGCGGCCTGCAACACCCACGCTTCGAACCGTGATTGGAGGGCATCGACTTCCGCTTCGAGTTCCACGACTTCCTCCGCCACGTCCGCACTGTCGAAGAGAACGCTCCCGTAGGCGAGGTCAACGGCGAGTTCGCTCATATTTTTCATCAACACGATGGAATCGACCGCGCGTTCGAGGTCGGTGTCGTCGTCCTTCGGCGGTTCCGGCGGTTCGTACTCTGTACCGGTTGCTTGCTCGTACACCGACCCGATTCCTTCGTCAGGACCGCGCAGAAGGAGTCTGTCGTCTACCCGGAGGTCGGTGTCTTTGTCGGGGTTCAGAATCCAGTCCCCACCGCGATGGATAGCGATGACCCGAACGCCGGTTTCTGTTTCGAGATTCAACCGCCCGAGCGTCTGCCCCGCGAGGGGTGAGGAATCCGCAATCGAAACGCGGACGAGCGTTTCGATTGCCTCCGGAAGCGCCGCGCGCATGGTCTGTGGCAGGCCGATGTCCTCCAAGACGACTTTGGCGATGTCGCCCGCGGCGTCGCTGATTTTCTCGGCGGCCCCGACGACGCCGAAAACCGGCGCGAGTTCCTCCGCGTCCTCCGGACTTCTGGCAGCCATGAGCAGACTCATTCGAGCTTGTAGTTCCAGCACGTCCATCTTCCCTTCGAGGGCGAGCACCTCGGACGCGATGTCGTCGCTTCCGTGGAACACGGCAGAAAAGGAGAGGTCGATGAGCAGTTCGGCAGTGTCTTTCATCTCCGCTAAAACCTCCTTGACGCTCCGTGGTTCGTACTCCACCTCGCCGCTCGCGGGTTCCATAGTTCGGGGTTGGTCGTTCTCCCGTAAAAACGTTCGTAGGAACTGGAACAATGGCCTACAATCCAGTCTGAAGCGTCAAGCACCTCGTGAAAAGGCATCAGAGAACAAGTCCCGGCAGAACGACCACGAAAGATAATCCTTTTGCGGGTACCCCGTGAATTGTCGTGGTATGGCAGACGAGGTCAAAAAAGGCTTAGAGGGCGTGGTCGTTGCGGAATCAGCACTCAGCCACATCGATGGAGACGCGGGAAAACTCGTTTATCGAGGATATACGATAGAAGACCTCGCGAGGGATGCGAGTTACGAAGAAGTGCTGTATCTCCTTTGGCACGGTAATCTTCCGAATCGTGAGGAACTGGAATCGTTCAGCGAATCGATGGCGGAAGACCGCGCAGTTGACAACGGCGTCATGGACACCGTGCGCGAACTCGCCGAATCGGACTCGAACCCGATGGCAGCGCTCCGAACCGCGGTTTCGATGCTCGCAACCTACGACCCGGACGATTCCGAGTCCGACCCAGCAGACCGCGAGGCAAACCTCCGGAAGGGCCGACGAATCACCGCGAAGATGCCGACCATTCTCGCGGCGTTCACACGCATCCGAAACGGTGACGAACCGGTGGAACCGCGAACCGACCTCGGGCACGCCGAGAACTTCCTCTACATGCTCAACGACGAGGAGCCCGACGACGTGCTCGCGGACGTGTTCGACCAAGCACTCGTCCTGCACGCAGACCACGGCCTGAACGCTTCGACGTTCTCCGCGATGGTCACGGCGAGCACGCTCGCCGACCTCCACAGCGCCGTGACGAGCGCAATCGGCACGCTGTCCGGTTCGCTCCACGGCGGCGCGAACGCCAACGTCATGCGGATGTTGAAGGAAGTGGACGACGCGAACCAAGACCCAGTCGAATGGGTTCAGGATGCACTCGACGAGGGTCGCCGCGTCGCCGGATTCGGCCACCGCGTCTACAACGTGAAAGACCCGCGCGCGAAGATTCTCGGCGAGCAGAGCGAGGAACTCGGCGAGGCCGCAGGCGACACCAAATGGTACGAGATGTCCGTCGCCATCGAGGACTACATCAAAGAGGAGAAAGGCCTCGCGCCGAACGTGGACTTCTACTCGGCTTCGACGTACTACCAGATGGGTATCCCAATCGACATCTACACGCCGATTTTCGCCGTCTCGCGTGTTGGTGGCTGGATTGCCCACGTTCTGGAGCAGTACGACGACAACCGCCTGATTCGACCGCGTGCGAAATACATCGGCGAGGAAGACGCCGACTTCGTCCCGCTCGACGAGCGATAACGAACTCGTCCGGCAGTCGGTTTACGCACCGGACGCTTTCTTTTCGAGATACGTTATTTCGACCATCAAATCCGGACGGTCGGCGTCCGAGAACTGGAACCGCCACGAACGGTCGAACGCTACTCGACCGTCCTGTGCCTTCATCAGTAGCTCTCTGAGCATGGAATCGAATTGAGGTAGTGAAGTGGATGCGTCACCTACCGACGCGGGAGATGTTTTCCTCGGCTCGGGAGGAAGAAGACGCGTGGTTTCGACCATCAAGTCACGATAGTGACTGTCGGGATACCGAAACGTCCACGCCCGGTCGAACAGCATTGAGGAGTCGTGATGAAGACCGAGTAGCAACTTCAACGTGGACCGAAACTCTTCCGGCGAAGCGACCCGCGAAGAGAAGCCGTGAGGATTGCTCATACACCGTGATTTTCTACAGGCTACATAATCCGAGTCAACGCTCCCCCTCCGTTCCACTAATTCTTCCGTCGGTGAACAGTTCGAAACGTAGTGAACGATTCTAAACGGTCGAATTTGATGTGATTCAGTCGTTCAGCAGTTCGTCCAACATTCCACCGACGTGGTCGATTTCCTCCGGAATCACACCGTGGCCCATTCCTTCGAAGATTTGCTCGGTCACGTCGCCGTCGAGTTCGCGGAGCACGTCCCTCGTCTTGTGAACCCGCTCGACCGGAATATGTGGGTCGCGGTCGCTGCAGCCGAGATAGACCGGTGTTCTATCGAGTGACCCATCGTACTCTCGGGGTGTCCCCTCCGGACCGATAAGACCGCCACTGAATCCGACGACGCCGCCGTATCGCTCCGCGTTTCGTGCGACGAACTCGGTCGTCAGACAGGCACCTTGTGAGAAGCCAAGGATGAAGATTCGTTCCGGAGGGATACCCACAGATTCGAGGTCTGAAAAAATCGTTTCGAGGAGGGACAGTGCGGAGGAGAGATACGGCTGATTCGACTCCATCGGCGCGAGAAACGATTGTGGGTACCACGTGTTTCTGGACGCTTGCGGTGCGAGATAGGCGATTTCCGGCTGTTGGAACTCGTGGGACAGTTCGAGAATGCTTTCGGCGGTCGCACCGCGCCCATGGACCAGAAGCATCGCGGTGTCGGCGTCGTTTACATTCGTCCCTGCGGTTGCGACCGGTTGTCCCGAATGTGGGCCGTCGATGTCGCTCGTAGTGAACTGGAAGTCCGTCATGCTATTTGTAGAATGGGCCTCCTCTATCCTACCGTTTTCTGCACCCGAGTTTTCTGCCGTTAGGTGCCGGTTCGTACCAGTTCGTTTCGGTTCGTCCCGCGTCAGGTCTCTCCCGCACTTCCGCGTTCTTCCATCATGGCCGCGGCGCGAGAGGCCCAACCACCCCAGTAAAACCCGGCTCCGACGATTCCCATCGCCCAGACGTAGTGAAGCAAAATTCCGGCGTACACGCCCATCACGCCGTAGTCCATCCGCACACCGACCAACCACGAAAAGCCGACCATGAACAAGAACATTCCCGACGTGCGCGCGAAGAAGGGTGTTTTCGTGTCGCTTCCGCCCTGTAGTGACCCCGCGAGGACGACGAACGAGACGAGGAACGGCGCGGCCAGTCCGTACACGCGGGCGAAATCCGCAGCGTATTCGAGGGTCGGCGGGTCGGAGGTGAAAAGCCGAACCAACGGTTCGGCGACGAGAAAGAGCACGCCACCGATTCCGCCGACCGTCACGAGTCCAAGGGCAACAGTCGCCCAACCTTCGAACCGCGCTCTTTCGGGGTCGCCACTTCCGAGGGCTTGGCCGACGACGACGCTCGAAGCAACGCTGTAGCCTCTGGAAAGCGGCCCGGTCACCTGCTGGTACACTCGACGACCGATTTGGTAGGCGGCGTTGACTTCCGTACCGAAGGCGAGCAAAATCGCGTTGAACGGAAATTCGGCAATCGTCGCGGCGATTCCTTCACCGATTCGTGGCGCGCTGACGACGAGGAGTTGCTTCGTAATGGTTTGATTTTGCGGCCGGACGAACGATGCTTGCGTCCAGTTCGTGCGAATCGCAAGCAAGAGTGCGGTCGCAGTGAACAGATTACCGACGGCGGTAGCGATTCCGACGCCGACGATTTCCAAGTTCGGGAACGGCCCGAGTCCAAGTCCGAGCGCCACGGTTCCGCCGATGTTGAGCAGATTGGAAACGACGTTTATGTACATCGGCGTTTTCGTGTCGCCAGTGCCCTGTAAGGAGCGCGCGGCAACCAGCGCGACGTGTCGCGCTGGTGCCGTGAGGAAGATGATGAGGAGATAGGTTCCGCCCATCCGCGCGACGTTTTCCGGCGCGCCGAGGATAGCGATTGCGGGTTCCGCGAACAACAAACCGAATAGCACGAACGGAATCCCGGCGACCACACCGACCAAAATTGCTTGTGTGATGGCTTCGTCGCGGTTCGCGGTTGCGTCCCGCCCGGTATCCTGACTGGAGAGGGCAATCGCCCCGCCACCGAGTCCGAGACCGATTCTGAGTGGCAGGCGCGCATAGAGGTCTGCAAGACCGATTGCCGCGACCGCGGCAGGCGAGAACAAGGCAGTAACGATGATGTCGGTCGTCCGCATCAGCGTTCGGAGCACCTGCTCGGCCATCACTGGCCACGAGAGCGAAAGCACTCGCCGCCAGACGGCAATCGTTCGCGCGCGAAGCGTCACTGGGACGTGATTCCCTCCGGCGGGGTTTGGCTGTACCGAAACGGGCAACCGATGCGAAATAGGCGAAATGGGCGAAATGCGATTAACCGGCCCATAACTATCCCCTCTATCGGGGTACGTACCACCAATCAACGATGAGGACGCTGGCAATCGTCAACGGCAGCGAGGAGCAGTACGGTGGATGGCGACCCGCGCGTGAACAGTACGCTTCGCCACAGTTCAGGTCGAAAGCGAAATACGCGGAGACGTGTGACGATTGGCGAATCGTCTCCGAAAAGCACGGACTGTTCTCTCCCGACGCCAGAATCGGGCTGGACGAAACCACGCTCGATTCGTTGACGCCGTCCGAGCGAAGCGACTGGGCGCGAGAGGTGCGCGTTAAAATCAAGCGACTGGTCGTAGAGGAAGACAGCTACGACGAACTGGTTGCGCTTCTCGACTCGGAGTACGTCCGCTATCTGTCCCCGCTCTGGGAGGAGTTAGAGAGAAGTGATATTCAGGTGCGTATCGAGCAGACGCCGAACGAAGGGGCGAAGGAGACGAACGAAACCACATGTTAGTGTTCGTCTACGGAACGCTCACCGACCCGAATCGGGTCGATAGTGTCGTTGAGACGTTCGACTTCGTCGGCGATGCAGTCCTCTCGGGGCTACATCGCGTCGACGGAGAATACCCGACGCTGGCACCGGGTGGCGAGACAAAAGGGCGACTGGTCGAAACACCAGATATGGCCATGTTGGACGCATACGAAGGTGTCGGTCGCGGGCTGTACGTCAGAGTTGCAGTCCCGATGGAGGAAACGGAAGTCGCGGTGTACGTCGGCGACCCGACTCGATTAGGCGTAAAAAAGCCGGTTTCGTGGCCGGACGGTGAAACGTTCGAACAGCGCGTTCGTCGGTACGTTCGTGAGGAGGGGGTTCAGATAGCAGCGGCCACATGATTTATGCGTGACGCTCGTCAGACAGCGATGTCTGCCTTCCGTCAGACACACAGCTTTCTCCGGTGCTTGCTTGTGATTTCACTTTCACTCTACCCCCCGTGGCTTTATATACTCGGGAGTTCACTCTCCGGACGCGGTTACACGCTCCGCGCTCTCCATTCTTTCCCCCCTTTCCCCACCGAACCAGTGCCGACTCAGTCCGAGGGACTCGACGCGACTTCGGCTGCCCGTTCGAGCATCCCGTTATGAGTCGTATAATAATAGTACAGACCGGCACCGACCGCCGCGACACAGTTGGAAATCGTGACGGCCCAGAACACGGCAGATACACCGTAGTCAAGCCAGAGGACGCCAATTGCCGCGATAGGAAGTCGGAGTCCCCAGTATTTTACCAAGTCGGCTACCAAACTCACTTTCGTCCGACGTGCGCCGTTGAAACCCGCGTTGAACAGATACATCGCACCGATGGCCCAGTAGCCGTACACCAGAATCCGGAGATATTCGATCGCCAAGTCGAATCCTTGTGAGGTCATATCCGGAACGAACGTTCTGACCAGCAGTTCGGGAGCAACCCACTGGACGACGCCGATGAGCGTCAAACCGACGGCGGCGATGCCCGCGCCCACCCACGTAGCGCGGCGTGCGCGCGCTGGTTTTTTTGCACCGATATTCTGCCCGACAACGCTCTGTGCGGCCTGTGAAAGACCGCTGGCAGGAATGAATGCGACGCTGGCAACGCGGGCACCGACGGTGTAGGCTGCGAGAGCAGCAGACCCGCCGGCGGCGGCGACAACTCCGACGATGAGTAGTCGAACCGATTGTCCAGCGGCGCGTTGACCGCAGATGGGAAGGCCAATATCGACGATTTCACGGTAGTCGTTCATTTCGAACGTCATCGCCTCTTGTGTGAGCGAGAAGCCGTTTCGGCCGCGAAGCATCATTCCAAGACCAAACAGCGATGAAATACCGTATCCGAGGATAGTTGCGAGTGCAGCACCCGCGATTTCGAACCCCGAGAATCCCGGAATCCCGTAACCAAAGATGAGAATCGGGTCGAGGACGATGTTGATAGCGACCGCAGCGACGTTGATGTAGAGGGCCGCGCGCGTATCACCCCATCCGATGAACCCCATCTCGATGGTGTCACCCATTCCCATGAGTGGCAGACCGAGCGAAAACGTCGTGAAGTAAATCACGGTCAGTGACGTGACATTCGGTTCGGCACCGAACAGAGAAATTATGTCCGCGCCGAAAATCAGCACGAGGACGGTAAGCACCAAACCGAGAACGAACGCGAGCGTGATACCGTGAAACACCGCGCGGCGCGCGAGCGAGTCCTCTTCTGCTCCGGCGCGCTGGGAGACGAGAACCTGTGTTCCGACAGTTGTTATCAGGAGAACGGCGAACAGAAGCGCAGTCAATGGGAAACTTAGGCCCACCGCGGCAACCGCATCTTCCCCGAGTCGGCCGACCCAGAACGTATCGACGACCTGCTGGGCAACCTGTACGAAATTCTGCATGACGAGAGGGGCTGCAAGAAGCAGAAGAGATCGTATCAATGAACCATCAGTTATTTCCTCACGTGATACATCGACCATGGTTTTGCTGTTATACAGATTATAAAATCTTGATAGTATTTATAAGTACCCCAGTGAAAATATGATGGTAGTTATTTTGTAACTCAGAATTTCGCTGACGAATCGAAAAATCGACTATTCTGTTTGCTGTACCGGCTGGCGAGTCGTCTGACGACTCGCGCGCCTGATTTTGTAGCTGGTGTAGATGAAGTACAGTCCTGCTAATCCGACGAGGACGTAAACGAGATTCGTGAGAATTTGTGCAACATCGGGGAGAAACAGCATCCCCATCCCTTGCCGCACGACGTTTACCTGTCCACCGATGAGACTCGTTATACCGACGATTCCCCAATTGAGCGCGCCAATGACGACGAGGAGGATACTGAACCAATCCAGCCCGTTGGTTTCCATCGCTCCACTCGCCCTCACGGTACTGTCGGTAGCCATGACCTGTGAGTAGACGAAGGAGCGGTATTGTTATTTGGCAGTTGTACACCATCTCCCGGGAGTATTTCGGCATTTCCAGTCGGCAACGTGGAACTATGCACCGATTGTGAATGAAATGACGGAACCGCTTCGCCAATACCCTACCCTTTTGTCGTACCGGCCCCAAGCCGTGAGCAATGAGTGGGCGGCGCAAACCCGATTGGTTGAAGATGCGGCCCCCGTCGGGTCAGGAGTTTACGGGAATCAAACAGACGCTCCGCGAACACGACTTGAACACCGTCTGTGAAGAAGCGAACTGTCCAAACCTCGGGGAATGTTGGAGCGGCCGGGGTTCGGACGGCGGCGGAACGGCCACGTTCATGCTGATGGGTCACAAATGCACTCGAAGTTGCGGATTCTGCGACGTGGATACGGGCGGCGGCGAACCGCTCGACCCGGACGAACCGGTGAACGTGGCGAGTGCCATCGCGGAAATCGGCCTCGATTACGTGGTACTCACCTCGGTTGACCGGGACGACCTCGAAGGACAGGGTGCGGAACACTTCGCGCAGACGATTCGGGAAATCAAAAAGCGCCATCCCGGCATCCTCGTGGAAGTGCTGATTCCGGATTTCCAAGGCGACAAAAAGCTCGTTCGAAAAATCATCGACGCCGAACCGGACGTGATTGCGCACAACGTCGAGACGGTCGAACGGCTGCAGCGGCCGGTTCGTGACCCGCGTGCGGGATACGAACAGAGTTTGAGCGTTCTCGAACAGGTCAAACGCGAATCCGACATCTACACGAAAACGAGTCTGATGCTCGGCCTCGGTGAGTACGACCACGAAGTGTATCAGGCGCTTTCGGACTTGCGGGAGACGGACGTGGACATCGTCACGCTCGGGCAGTATCTCCAACCGTCGCGAACGCATCTGGACGTGGAGGAGTACGTCCATCCATCGAAGTTCGAGACGTGGCGACGGGTCGCAGAAGACGAATTGTCCTTCCTCTACTGCGCTAGCGGTGCGATGGTTCGTTCGTCGTACAAGGCGGGCGAACTGTTCGTGGACGCCATCCTCCGAGATGGAAAGAGCGTGGAGCAGGCGAGGAAAGAGGCTCGAAGAGCCTCCGTCTGAGAGCGGTGTACTCATAAGACGGGAAGGGTAGAGAATTCCTGTGCAGAGGTTAGGAAAGAAAGAACGCACAGATATTGAAACCGGCAGTAAATTCGGTCGAGGCGACACAAATCACGGGGAACGGAAACTTCGTCAGGGAAGGTAATCTGTCCATCATTCGACTTACAATCGGCCAGAAATTTTAAATAGAGAAATTAATTCGGTTCTCGAAGAACAATCCCATGGAAATGGCAGACTGAGCAATCTCTATGGGAAGTTAATTACGAAAACCCTATAACGTGCGCCAGAGTTCTTTCGTACATGTCAGGATGGGTTCGACCGTGAGCATCGTACACCAAGACCCCCAGGAACGAGTACAGATACTGGACGAAGACGGAACGGTGTTGGACGGTGCGGAAGTGCCGGACCTCTCCGATGAGGAACTGGTGGATATGTACCACCAGATGAAACTCGCCCGTCATTTCGACGAACGTGCAGTCAGCCTCCAACGTCAGGGGCGGATGGGAACCTACCCACCGCTCTCGGGACAGGAAGGTGCCCAAATCGGCAGTGTCTACGCACTTGCAGATGACGACTGGATGTACCCGAGTTACCGCGAACACGGGGCCGCACTCGTCCGCGGTCTCTCGCTGACCCAGACCATGCTCTACTGGATGGGCCACGAGAAGGGCAACGAGATTGCGGAGGATTCCAATATCTTCACCGTCTCGGTGCCGATTGCGACGCAAATCCTTCACGCGACGGGAGGAGCGTGGGCATCCCGCTTGAAAGACGAAAGTAAGGCGTTCATGTGTTACTTCGGTGACGGTGCAACCAGCGAGGGCGACTTCCACGAGGGACTCAACTTCGCGGGCGTCTTCGACGCGCCTGCCGTTTTCTTCTGTAACAACAACCAGTGGGCAATTTCGGTGCCACGAGAGCGCCAGACCGCCTCGAAGACCATCGCGCAGAAAGCCACCGCATACGGCTTCGAAGGCGTGCAGGTCGATGGAATGGATCCACTCGCAGTGTACCAAGTGACGAAAGAGGCCGTCGAGAAGGCCAAAAACCCCGGCGAGGACGAACTTCGTCCAACGCTCATCGAGGCGGTTCAGTACCGCTTCGGCGCGCACACGACCGCCGACGACCCGACCGTCTACCGTGACGACGAGGAAGTCCAAAAGTGGAAGAAAAAGGATCCAATTCCACGGATGGAGAAATTCCTGCTCAACACGGGGCGATTGGACGAGGAAGGCGTCGAGGAAATCGAGGCCGACATCAAAGAGCAAGTCGCAGACGCCATCGACGAGGCCGAAGCAGTTGAGCGACCGGAACCCGAGGAAATCTTCAACCACGTGTACGCGGACATGCCACGGCGACTCCGAGAACAGATGGAGTCGTTCGAGCAAATCCGAGAAAAGTACGGAGACGAAGCGCTTCTGGAGGATTAAAACATGAGTCAGGCAACTACCGAATCCGAGAATCTTACGCTCGTGCAGGCAGTCCGCGACGGACTGTACACTGAAATGCAACAAGACGACGACGTCATCGTCATGGGCGAGGACGTCGGCAAGAACGGCGGCGTGTTCCGCGCCACGGAAGGACTCTACGAGGAGTTCGGCGACGACCGCGTCATCGACACCCCGCTGGCCGAGTCCGGTATCGTCGGGACGGCTATCGGCATGGCCGCCTACGGTCTGAAGCCCGTTCCGGAGATGCAATTCTCCGGCTTCATGTACCCGGCATTCGACCAAATCGTCTCCCACGCGGCGCGACTTCGCACGCGAAGTCGCGGCCGGTTCACCTGTCCGATGGTCGTTCGCGCACCATACGGTGGCGGAATCCGTGCGCCGGAACACCACTCCGAGTCGATGGAAGCGTTCTACGTACATCAACCCGGCCTCAAGGTCGTCATGCCGAGCACGCCCTACGACACCAAAGGACTGCTCACGTCGGCAATCCGCGACCCCGACCCGGTTATCTTCCTCGAACCGAAACTTATCTACCGCGCGTTCCGCGGTGAAGTACCGACGGAATCCTACGAAGTCCCGCTCGGCGAAGCCGCAGTCCGCCGCGAAGGGTCTGACATCTCGGTGTTCACGTGGGGTGCGATGACCCGACCGACGATGAAGGCCGCAGAGGAACTGGAAGGCGAAATCGACGTGGAAGTCGTTGACCTCAGAACGGTGTCGCCACTCGACGAAGACACCATCATCGAATCGTTCAAGAAGACCGGACGCGCGGCAGTCGTCCACGAGGCTCCGAAAACCGGCGGTCTAGCTGGAGAAATTGCGGCGACGATTCAGGAAGAAGCCCTGCTGTATCAGGAGGCACCGGTCGAGCGAATCACCGGCTTCGACACGCCGTTCCCGCTCTACAGTCTCGAAGACTACTACCTGCCCGAACCGACCCGCATCAAGGAAGGCATCCGCGACGCGGTGAACTTCTAACATGGTACGCGAATTCAAACTCCCCGACGTCGGCGAAGGTGTCGCCGAAGGTGAACTCGTCAGTTGGCTCGTCGAAGAAGGCGACGAGGTTAGCGAAGACCAACCCGTCGCGGAAGTCGAGACGGACAAGGCAATCGTGGAGGTTCCCTCCCCGGTTAACGGGAGCGTCCGCGAACTCCGCGCGGAAGAGGGCGAAGTCGTCCCCGTCGGCAACGTCATCATCACGTTCAACGTGGAGGGTGAAGACGACGAGGACACGGCCACCGAGAGCGCCGAATCCGAAGAGCCGACGGAATCACAAGAGGAAGTCGCCGAGGAGCCCGAAGTTTCGGAGGAAACCGAGACTCCAGAAGGTCGCGTCTTCGCGGCCCCAAGCGCGCGACGACTCGCGCGCGAACTCGGTGTGGATATTGCAACCGTCGAAGGAACCGGGCCGAGCGGTCGCGTGACGGAACACGACGTTCGCACGGCGGCCGAAAGCACGACAGACGAAGTCGAGCAGGAAACCGACGAAGTCCAACCGGACGACGACCTCGACATTCAGCCCGAGAACGGTGGTATATCCGGCGGCGGACCGGCACCGGATTCGGTCGAACCCGCCGACCGCGAACGAACACTCGCCGCACCCGCAACGCGACGACTCGCCGACGAGCAGGGTGTCAACCTCAATGCCGTACCCGCGGTCGAGGAACGCGACGGACAAGCGTTCGTAACGCCGGAAGCCGTGCGAGAGTACGCTGAGGCACAGCAACAAGCGCAGGCTGAAGACGCCGCTGAACTCGCAACGGGCGAAACTGGCCCGCGTGAAGAGCGGATTCCGTACCGCGGCATTCGGCGAACCATCGGCAAGCAGATGCAGAAGTCGAAGTTCACCGCGCCGCACGTCACTCACCACGACACGACGGAAGTGTCGGAACTGGTCGAGACGCGCGAGGAACTGCGCGGCATCGCCGACGAACAGGGTATCAAGCTCACCTACATGCCGTTCGTGCTGAAGGCAGTCGTCGCCGCGCTCAAAGACTACCCGTACCTCAACTCCGCACTGGACGAAGAGAACGGGGAAATCGTCGTCAAAAACTACTACAACATCGGTATTGCAGTCGCAACCGACGACGGCCTGATGGTTCCGGTCATCAAGAACGTAGACCAGAAGGATATGCTCCAACTCGCCTCGGAGATGAACGAACTGGTCGAGAAAGCCCGCGACCGTACCATCTCCCGCGAGGAGATGCAGGGCGGGACGTTCACCATCACCAACTTCGGCGCGATTGGCGGGAAACACGCGACGCCTATCATCAACTACCCCGAAGTCGGTATTCTCGGACTGGGGTCGCTGAAAAAGCGCCCGGTCGTCGTGGACGACGAAGTGGAAGCGCGACCGGTGCTCCCGATTTCGATGTCCATCGACCATCGCATCATCGACGGTGCAATCGTCGCGCAGTTCGCCAACCAGTTGTTGGAGTACCTGCACAATCCGAAACTGCTCCTGCTTGAGTAAACAGGAAATCAGAACCTGCCGATTTTTGATTTTTGTTTTGTTCGACTAGCACACTGTAATCAGTCGTCTATCCACTCGTCGGCGAGCAAGCCGTACATGTGTGCATCCTTCCAGTCACCGTCCACGAAGTTTTCCTGCCGACGAATACCTTCGCGTTCGAATCCGAGTTTCTCCAACACCGCAGCGGACGCGGCGTTCGACGCGTCAACTTCGGCGTTGACTTTGTGAAAGCCACGTTCTCGAAACGCATAGTTCAAAAATAGCGTCGCCGCCTCCGTGGCGTAGCCGTTTCCGTGGTGTTCGGGCACGACCCAGTACATCAGGCTCCCTACTTTCGTTTCGTCCCATACCCACGCGAAGGCGATCACACCAACAGGTTCCGGGTCACCATCCTTCGACCGACAGATGAGAAATCGATACTCTGAATCGTTGAGCATCTCGGCAACATCGTCGCTTGTCTGGATGGTGGTTGCAAAGAGTGGTACCCGAATCTCGGGATGGTTGCGTCCGTACTGCACGAACTCGTGGTCTTCTTCTTCGATAGGGTGGAGAGAAACGTGGTCACCAGTCGTGAAAATCGGCCCCGGCATACTCACATCGAGTTTCACGGAAACCTTATAAGTTCGACTTTTCGATTATGTATTTGAATATTGAACGGACAATTACGACGAATCGGTGTTTCGGAGAATCGACTCGTATCGGAGTGCAATCACGGTTCCGACGATGTACACTTGGGCAATGCCAACGAGAAGGATCAATGATTCACCTCTGGGTGGTTCGAAGTAAGCAACAGTACCTGTCACGACAGCACCGACGATGAGCGCGATGAAATAGCGAAAAAGGCAGTTCATGAGCATTTGTTGTAATAGAAGTTTCATGATGATGTCCGTGATAGCAATCGAGGGAGAAAATCGTGCCCATTGCCAACAGTTGTCCACTTACCGGTTCGTAATCCACCTGATTTTTTACCCGGTAGCGCATCCGTCCACCTAATGGTCGTCGGAGATATCTCGACAGGAACGGACGTGCTGGTTATCGGCGCAGGACCGGGTGGCTACGTCGCCGCCATTCGCGCCGGGCAACTGGGTCTGGACGTAACGCTCGTCGAAAAGGACGCCTACGGCGGAACCTGCCTGAACTACGGGTGCATCCCGTCGAAGGCAATGATTACGGCGTCCGACTTGGCCTACGACGCGAACAACGCCGAGGACATGGGCATCTATACCAAACTCGACGTGAACTACGGCGAGATGGTCGAATGGAAGGACGGCGTCGTCTCGCAGTTGACCGGTGGCGTCGAAAAGCTCTGCAAGGCAAACGGCGTCTCCTTGATGGAAGGCCGCGCCGAGTTCGCGGACGACAAATCGGTTCGCGTCGTCCACGGCGGCGAGGGGCAGGGTTCGGAAACCGTCGAATTCGAGCAGGCCATCATTTCGACCGGAAGCCGAGCAATCGAAGTTCCCGGCTTCGAGTTCGACGGCGAGCACATCCTTAGCTCGCGGGAGGCACTCGCGCTGGACGACGTTCCGGAGAGCATCGTCATCGTCGGCGCAGGCTACATCGGCATGGAACTGGCGGGCGTCTTCGCCAAAATCGGCTCCGACGTAACCGTAATCGAGATGCTCGATTCGGTGCTTCCCGGCTACGAGGACGACCTTGCACGCCCGGTCAAGAAGAAGGCCGACGAGTTGGGAATCGACTTCCACTTCGGACAGGCCGCAAAGGAATGGGAAGAATCCGGCGACGGCATCACCGTCATGACCGAGAACGAGGACGGCGAAGTCTCGGAGTTCGGTGCCGAGAAGGCGCTGGTCGCGGTTGGTCGCCAACCCGTGACGGACACGCTCGAACTCGAAAACGCGGGCATCGAAACCGACGAGAAGGGCTTCATCCAGACGGACGACCGCGCGCGAACCGAAAAGGAGCACATCTTCGCAATCGGCGACGTGGCGGGCGAACCGATGCTCGCGCACAAAGCCAGCAAGGAAGGTCAGGTCGCCGCGGAGGTCATCGCGGGCGAACCCTCGGCCCTCGATTATCAAGCTATGCCCGCCGCGGTGTTCACCGACCCCGAAATCGGCACGGTCGGCATGACGGAAGAGGAAGCCGAGTCCCAAGGCTTCGAACCGGTCGTCGGTAAGTTCCCGTTCCAAGCCAGCGGTCGCGCGCTGACCACGGGCCACGCCGAGGGATTCGTTCGAATCGTCGCCGACGAACCGAGTGGGTTCGTCCTCGGCGCGCAGATTGTCGGGCCGGAAGCCTCCGAACTCATCGCTGAACTCGGACTGGCAATCGAGATGGGTGCAACACTCGAAGACCTCGCCGCGACGGTTCACACCCACCCGACGCTCTCGGAGGCCGTGATGGAGTGTGCCGAGAACGCGCTTGGACACGCGATTCACACGTTGAATCGGTAGAGTCGAACGGTTTGGTTTTTCGCGCGATTTGAGTACAGCTTTCAGTGATATCATCGAGAAACCAACCCCCTCATTTCAACTGGAGGAAACGACCAAATCAGGCGAACTTCCGAACCGTCACGTCGAGGGTGTCTAAATCCACGATTGGGGCAAATCCTGAGTCGGGGTCGATGTTCACGCTTTTCTGGAAATCCGTCTGGGCCTGCCAGCAACCGGAGTTCATAGCGAGGACGTTGTGGTACTTGCCGAATCCGAGTTTGTGGACGTGGCCGGTGTGGAAGATGTCTGGAACCTCGTCGATGACGAGGTAGTCCTTCTCCTCCGGCGCGACGCGGGTGTGGCCACCGTACTGCGGCGCGACGTGGCGCTTTTTCAGGAGTTGGTACATCGCCTTGTGCGGTTCCTCGTAACTCGCTTTCTCCTCCGGCATCTCCGCGATGACCTCGTCCAGCGAAACGCCGTGGTACATCAGCACCGAGACGCCTTCGACCGTGACCGTAGAGGGATTGCCCGTAATTCGGGCATCGTGAACGTCCATGATGTCACGGAGTTCCTCGTCGAATCCGGGTTGCGGTTCGGCGAGTCGAACCGCGTCGTGGTTGCCGGGAATCATGACGATTTCCATGTCGCCGGGGACTTCTTTCAGATACTCCGAGAACTTTTCGTACTGCTCGAAGATGTCGATGATGTCGAGTTCCTCGTCCTGATTCGGATAGATACCGACGCCCTCCACCATGTCGCCTGCGATGAGGAGATATTCGACGTGTTCTGCCTCCTCGGTGTGCAACCAACTGGTGAACCGCGACCACGCGTCAGCCATGAACTCCTGACTGCCAACGTGAACGTCGCTGATGAGTGCGGCCTGCACGTGGCGGTCGGCGGTCGATGGTTTGTAGGTTCGCGGAACGTCAGGGAAGTGAAGCGAGTCAACGAACAGGATACCGGCATCACTCGAAAGCGTTCCTTCGACGGCAATCGTCTCGTCCAATAGCAGTTCGTTCACGACGCTGGCGAACTCCTTGTCCTTCATGATGAGACACGGGAACGTTCCGTTCGTGTCTTCGAGTTCGACAAGCCAGTGTCCGCTCGCCGTCGAGCGAATGTCGCTTATCATTCCGACCATGGCGGCGTCGCTTCCGCCCGGCATGCTGGCGACTGCGTTCGTCGGGCGTGCGTTGACACGACCACGAAGTTGTCCCGAAAGCCGTTGGAAACGGTCGCGGAACACCGTAACGAAATCGTCGTACTCGCCGGTTCCGGTGCTCTGTCCGGTTACGTCGCCCTCGATACCGACCGACTGAAGGGCTTCGTTCCGTGATACAGACCCCCCCGTTTCAACTGGAGAGGTGACCTCCTGCACGGAGGACTTGGTATTTTCAGTTCCAGTTGAAACGGAGCTGTTTCCGCGCGCGGAAACAGCTCCGTTCTTCGATTGGGACGACGCCGATGAAGCTGACTTCGATGAGGCTGACTCCGATGAAGCCGAGTCGAGAACGTTCCTGACGTGTTCGACGGAGATTTTTAGCGCGTGTTCGGGGGCGGACTCGACTACCTCGTTGAGCGCGCCGTTTGGGTCTGGCGCGTTTGCGAGAAGCGTTACAGCCTCCCGGTCGGCGTTGTACCCGCGACTCGTGAGTTCTCTAACAATTCGAGCCGGGGTTTCTAATGGCACGAGTCAGTAAAGACGCGGATGAGCAAAAAATATAGCGAACTAACCCAGAAGGTTGACAACCCGTGGTAGTTTAGAGAACCGTAATGAGTCCCCCAGACGAGTCGTCGTCAGACGACGTACGGGACACTGGCCCGGAGGGGTCAGGGGTCGTCTCGTGGCTTCGTTGGTTCCGACACACCGATAACGGGACGGTGGTGTTCGTTCGAGAGATGTTGGAGAGCGCCGCCGTCGTCGCCGCAATCGGCCTCGTTCTCTTTGCTATCAGCGGCGTCTGGCCGCCGATGGTCGCCGTCGAAAGCGGGAGCATGGAGCCACAGATGGAGCGCGGTGACCTCATCTTCATCATGGACGAGAGTCGCTTCGTTCCGGACGCAGCACAGGAAGGAACGGGAATCGTCACGTACCAGCAGGGACAACAAAGCGGCTACAACAGTTTCAACCAAGCCGGAGACGTGATAATCTACCGTCCGGATGGAAGCGCATACCGAACGCCGATTATTCATCGGGCACGATTCTGGGTTGACGAAGGCGAAAACTGGTACGACAAAGGCAATCCACAGTACATGGGCGGGGCGGACAGTTGTCAAGAACTGCCGAACTGCCCTGCACCATACGCCGGATTCATCACGAAGGGTGATGCGAACGATGCTTACGACCAAGTTTCCGCCATTAGCGACCCCGTCAAGCCGAGTTGGATTCGCGGCACCGCCGAAGTGAAAATCCCATGGCTCGGTCACGTTCGCCTGTTCTTCGCCAGTACGGGCGTCCCCGTGGACGTGCAGTATCAATCGCAACAACCAGCACAGGTATCACCGAACGGAACTCAGTACGCGCCACCTGCGTAACCGTCGTTGCGCTGCCCGATGCCCAACGAGTTTTATATATCCTGCGTCACATTGACCGCGCATGAGCGACGAAGATGAACCGGAGCTGTGTGACGACTGTCAAGAGCCGCTGACGGACGCTCTCGCCAGAACGATTCGATTGACGGTTGACCGTTCGCAAATCGACAGTCAACGACTCTGCCCCGAATGTTTTGCCGACTGGATAGACCGCTACGAAAACGAGATGCAACCGACGCACGAATCCGAGAACAGCGGTTCGGAAATCATCGTAGACTGAACCCCCTTCTTTCGAGTCGAAAACGGACGCAGGCACCGGGAAGAAGTAGATTTCGATGCTAGTGAAACCGACCACCGAACAGTACAGAGTGCTCGGTACTGCCGTAGAGAAACAGTTACTGCGGAATAGAACACCGAGAACACTAGTAGACGGTATAATATTGGTTTTCTAACTGTCCGATAGAAGAAATCGAATGCCAATCGAACCCCTTCGTTTCGGGTGAAAAATCGCTCGCAAGCGGGCGATTTTTCGGTATCGGAACCGCGGACGAAACGTACCACCCTATGCCAACAGTTATCGCTGTTCGTCTTCGGTCACTGTTCGTCTTCGCTCTCCGTTTCTTCGTCTTCGTCCGCTTCCGCCGCGGATAGTCCGTCGTCGCCGCGCTCTAACGCCGTTGGCACTTCGTGGTAATCGGAGTAGCCGTCGAACCAGCGGACGATGCGCTCCAATCGGTCAACGACGTGGCCGGGTTCGCCGCTCCGGGAGAGTTCGTGGCCCTCACGCGGATAGCGCACGAGTCGGGTTTCCACGTCGTTTTTCTTGAGGAGCAAGTAGAGCATCTCCGCGTTGTTCACCGGGACGCGGAAGTCGTTGTCACTGTGAACGACGAGCGTCGGCGTAGTTACGTTCTGGACGTGCGCCATCGGCGAGCGTTCCCACAGGAACTCCGGCTCCTCCCACGGCGTCGTGTCGAAATCCCACTCGATGAGTTTGAACGCGTCCGTCGAACCGTAGAAACTGTTGAGTTCGTACACGCCGCGTTGCGTGACCGCCCCTTTGAATCGGTCGGTCTGCCCGATAATCCACGAAGTGAGATAGCCACCGTAACTGCCACCCGTGACGAACATATTGTCCGTGTCCACGTAGTCGCGCTCCGCGATGGCGTCGGTTCCTGCCATCACGTCGTCGTAATCGACGGTTCCCCAACCGCGTTCGATGGCCGCCATGTGTTCTTCGCCGTAACCGGTGGAACCGCGCGGATTGCACCAGAACACGACGTAGCCCCGTGCGGCGAGCGTCTGGAACTCGTGCCACATCGTGCCGGTGGTAGACCACATCGAGTGTGGCCCGCCGTGAATCTCCACGACGAGGGGGTAGTTCTCGTCCGAATCGAAATCCGGCGGGGTCAGCACCCAGCCCTGAACCTCGGTTCCATCGTCCGATTCGAACCACAGTTCCTCCGGTTGCCCAACCGCCCGCTCGTTCAAATAGTCGGCGTTGAGACGGGTGAGTCGGTGGGTTTCTGCTCCACCGGGTGTCGAGACGAACACGTCGCCGGGATGGTCCCACTCGGATTTCGTGTAGGCGATGGCGTCGGTGCCGACGGAGAAATCGGTGATGTGTCCGTCGCCGACGACCTGCTGGGGTTCGTCGCTTCCGTCGCCAGCGACTCGCCAGATGACGTAGTCGCCCTCGTCGGGCGTCCCGAAGTAGACGCGCTCCTCGCTCGCATCCCACTGCGGCGGATTCGAGAGCGTCCTGTCTATCGACTCGGTGAGGGTGACCGTTTCCTCGGTTGTGCGGTCGAACACCTTGATTTCGTTTTGACGGAGCGTCGCGTTCTCCTCCGGACTGTAGACGTAGGCGATTCGTCCGTCTTCTGTTGCCGCCATGGACGCACCCCACGCGCTCGTCTGAAAGAGCGTTTCCTCTTCACCGGAGTCCGTGTCGTAGGCCGCAATGTCCACGACGATGTTGTCGTCCGGGTCGTCGGTTCGTTTGACGCCGTAGTAGAGCGTCGTCTCGTCGCCCCATTCCGGCGCGGAGAAGTCGAAATCGCCGTCGGTAAGCCGAGAGACCGAATCGTCTTCGAGATCTACGAGATGGATATGGCTTCGTTTGCCGTCGAAGTACCGCTGGCCCGCCCGGTACACTTTCCGGTCGATGACGCGTGGGTCGGGGGTTTCCGGTTCGTACTCCTCACCATCGAGAGAGATGTCGCGTTCTTCGTCGCGGTCATCTTCGGTGCTTTGCTGAACGAATGCGATTCGTGTTCCATCGGGCGACCATGCGAGTTGTGAGACGCCGCCAGCAACGTCGGTAACTTGTCGGGCCTCACCGCCTGCGGTCGGGAGTACCCACAATTGCGGGCGGTCGTCGTCTGCACCGCGGGTGCTTACGAAGGCGAGTCGGTCGCCGCTCGGACTCCACCGCGGATTGCTGTCCGCGCCTTCGCTGATGGTGAACTGCGTCGGTTCGCCGCCGCCGAGTGGAACGACGTAGATGGTCGATTCGTACCCCTCGTCGTCCTCCGGAACCGACCGGACGAACGCTACTCGCTCGCCATCGGGGGCAACCTGCGGGTCGCTTGCTTTGACGATATCGTGATATTCGTTGGCATGTATCGTTTCCATACACTGCCTCTCGGAACGGGCGCAAAATATACTTTCGATTCGAAATACCTCTGGTAAGCAATCGTTGCTCATCTGAATTCTGCATTACCACCCGGTATCGTGGGGTTTCGGCCCGATAGCGTGGGATTGCGATTGCGAAGCGTCGATTGGCTATATGAACACTCACGGAGAGGTCAGAATCATGGTGGGGGAACTCAACCGACGTAGATTCGTGAAAACCGTGGGAGCAGCGGGGCTTCTCGGATTTTCGGGGACTGCACTGGCACAACAACGATTAACGTGGTTCGCGGGTGGAACCGGCGGGACGTACTTCCCGCTTTCGAACCAGTTCAAGACGATTATCGAGAATAACACCGACTACACCATACAGGTGCAGTCAACGGGTGCGAGCGTCGAAAACGTCGGCGGACTCGCACAAGGAAACGCCGATTTCGCGCTCATCCAGAACGACGTCGCCTTCTTCGCGTACAACGGGACTGGCATCGAGGAGTTCCAAGGAACCCAAATCAGGAGTTTGCGAGGCGTGGCGACGCTGTATCCCGAAACGATTCACGTCGTGACGCTTCAGGGGAACAACATCGAGACGCTCCAAGACCTCCAAGGAGCGACAATCAACACGGGTGACCTCGGAAGCGGAACGCAAATCAACGCGCTTCAGATTTTAGAGTCGGTCGGCATCCAGCAAAACGACTTCACCGAACAGAACACCGGATTTTCACAGGCCGCAGACCAACTTAGAAACGGCGACATCGACGCCGCATTCGTCGTCGGCGGCTGGCCCGTCGGCGCAATCGAAGAACTTGCGACGACGAACAACATCGCATTCGTGAATATTTCCGGACAGACACAGCAGAACATTCTTCAACAGGCCGAATGGTTCGCGGAGGACACGATTCCGCCGGAAACGTACACCGGACAGAACGAACCGGTTCAAACCGTCGCGGTGCAGGCGATGATTGCGACGACCCAAGACCAACCGAACGCTGCGGTGAGAGGCGTGACGGAATCTATCTTCAACAACACCGGCCAGTTGAGCCTGAAACAGCAGTTTATCAACCGAGAGAGTGCGCTGGATGGAATGTCCATTCCGCTCCATCCCGCCGCACGAGAAATCTTCGGCCCGGCCACGACGCAGGGCGGAGGTGGAAATCAAACCGGCGGCAATCAAACTGGCGGAAACCAGTCGGGAGGCAATGACGCAGGTGGGAACAACAGTTCGTAACACTGCGCGACTGTCGCTCGCCCTGTGTGCACTCCTCCTGCTCGCGGTTCCGGCGGGTGCTGTTGCGGGCAGCAGCGCACAGAGTGGCGACGAACAGGGCGACAAAGTCCTCGTCGTCGCGGACGCCGAGACGGGCGAACCGATACTCGTCACACCGGTCAAAAACGGAACGCAGGTTACGCTCGCGTACACGCACAGCGTCGAGAAAACGCCGGTTCGGGACGTGTACGCCGTGGACGGAATCGAGTTAGAGATGACCGAAATGCGATTTCAATCCTACGGCGCTGGACTTCCGGCTAACGCGGACGTAACGACTGAAAACGGTTGGTTCGTCTTCGACCCACCGGGCCGCTACGCACAGATTTCCGTCGCACCGGGCGATGTGGCGAATCACGAACTGCGAGTCGGAGACGAGCGGTACGACCTCGCGGCACTCTCGGGCGGTGAATCGGTCGAACTGTTCGTCATCGAACGGTGTCCAACATGAGCGACACGCTAAGCGAGCAAGAGCAAGAAGAACTCGTTCAGGAACTTGAACACAGACGTGACCTTCGCGGGGTGATTGCCGTCGTCGCCTCGGCAATCGCCATCACCTTCTCGGCGTTTCAGATATGGCTCGCGGCGCGCGGGTTCGTGTTTCAACTGACGCTTCCTGCCATCGGGAACGTGCAACTCGCCGCGCTTCAACTGTTACAGGTGAACGCAATTCACGTCACCTTTGCCCTGCTGCTATCGTTTCTGCTGTTTCCGACCACGACTGGACGTGGATTTCTTTCGCGTCGTCTCGGCCAAATCGTTCCCGCAGTGCAGGAACGATTTGGCGAGGATAATCCGGTCACTCGGGTCGCCGCGGGTGTACGACGGGGTGTCCGATGGCTGATGGTTGACCCTGAAAGGAAACGGGTGACGCCGGTCGATTTCGTGATGATGGGGATAGCGTTGTTATCCGTCTGGTACATGCTGACGGATTTCGACGAAATTCGCGGAATGCGGGCGCTCGGACTCGGGTTCGGACGAACGATTTCGGAGGTGTATCCGTTTCTTTCGCCGGTCACGGACGCACTCTCTGCAATTGGAATCCCATTAAACGAGGTGTCCTACGCGTTCGTCCTCGGGGCGCTCGGCGTTTTACTCGTGCTCGAAGCGACTCGACGAGTTCTCGGCCTGTATCTCATGATTATCGTCGCGTCGTTCATCGTCTACGCGCGATGGGGCTACCTGATTCCCATCGACGCACCCATTATCGGCGTCCTCTCGATTCCGCCGCTCGACTGGAGTTCCATCGTCCAGAACCTCTGGTACAACACCGAAAACGGCGTGTTCGGAATTCCCGTTACGGTGAGCGTCCGATTCATTTTCATCTTCATCCTGTTCGGCGCATTTCTGGAGATGAGCGGCGCAGGCCAGTGGTTCATCGAACTCGCATACTCCGCGACGGGACAGCGAAAAGGCGGCCCCGCCAAAGCCTCGATTCTGGCCTCGGGATTCATGGGCACCATCAGCGGGTCGTCGATTGCGAACACGGTGACGACCGGAGCCTTCACGATTCCGCTGATGAAACGCTCCGGTTATCGACCGGAGTTCGCAGGGGCCGTCGAAGCCTCGGCCTCGTCCGGCGGGCAGATTCTTCCGCCCGTCATGGGTGCCGCGGCGTTCCTCATCGTAGAGTACACGCTGACGCCCTTCCGCGACGTGATTATCGCGGCGGCGATTCCGGCTATCGTCTTCTTCTTCGGCGTCTGGGTGATGGTGCATCTGGAAGCCTCGAAGGAGAACATCGGCGGCTTAGCCGATTCGGAAATCGTCGGATTTCAGCCCCACCTCCTTCGCGGTTGGTTCTACCTCGTCCCGCTAATCCTGCTTCTTCACTACCTCATCATCGAACGACTCTCGATCGAGCGAGCGGCGTGGTACACCCTCGTCGCCATCGCTGCACTCATCGCACTCATTGCGGCCTACAACCGAACTTCGAGAGTGCCGCTGGTCGGAACGATTGTCGGAATTTCCGCGCTCCAGTTCGCCTCCTTCGTGACCGCAGGCGTCGGTATCGTTTCCCTGCTCGCGGGCGGAGGCGGTGCAGAGACGGGACTCGCACCAATCGCCGCGCTCAATGTGGTGGCAGGGCAACTCGGCTGGATAATTCTCGCCGTGAGTCTCGTCACGCTGTTGCTTCGCCCGCACGCGGACGCACCACTGCTCGACTTCGACGGACAGGTCGATGACGCGGTTGCGAAGGGGGCAAACGTCCTTCGGCGACCCAAACTCGCGGACAATCGCGGATTCCAGTACGGTGGGTTCGTCCTCACCTCGATGGATTCGGGTGCACGAACCGCGACGACGGTCGTCATCGCGGTTGCGGCGGCGGGCGTCATTCCCGGCGTCATCAGCGTCAGCGGACTCGGACCGAATCTAACCGCGCTCATCCAGACGGTCAGCGGCGGGTCAATCGTCGCGCTGTTGGTTCTCACCGCGATTTCGTCCATCATACTCGGAATGGGAATGCCGACGACGGTGACCTACATCATTCTCGTCTCGATGCTCGGTGACGCCATCGCCGGATTCGGGATTCCGATTCTGTCGGCACACCTCTTTATCCTCTATTTCGGCGTCATCGCCGACATCACGCCGCCGGTGGCGGTCGCTGCCTACGCAGCCTCGGGAATCGCGAAATCCGACCAGTTCCAGACGGGCGTCGAGGCATTTTCGCTCTCGCTGAACAAAGCAATCGTCCCGTTCGCGTTCGTGCTGACGCCCGGAATCTTGCTCCTTCGCGGTGTCGGAACCGGACAGGAGGTTCGCGTCATCGGCGTGAACGACGTGACCAATCTCGGCTACTTCGTCCCCGACGTGCTGATTCCAGTGGCGGGAGTGTTCGTCGGCGTCGTCGCACTCGGTGCGACCGTCATCGGCTACCTATACGCCGACGTAAGCAGGGCAGACCGGGTGTGGTTTGCACTCGCCGCCCTCTTGCTCATGGCTCCCCTCTTGCTGTTCAACACCGTGACGAGCCTGTTCGGATTGGTCGGCCTACCGACCGTCGAACCGGGGTCGTTCGACCTCCTGCTTCGAGCAGTCGGTGCAGTCGCTTTCGGCGCGCTGGCGCTCAAAAACCGGCGGCGGGCGGACAGAGAGGCCGCCGAAGAGCGCGGAACGACGGAAGCGGCCTGAGGCTGACTACACTCTCCGAGGCAGGTTTCGACGCGGATTTCATCGCCAGTGGCGGTGAAATCCCCTTTGGGTCGTTCAGAATTTGTTGAATTTTTCCGAATACCCTCGGCTATCAAGGTAGTTTTCGAAAGGGTGCGTCCGCGCGGCGCTCATGGCATGGCACGCGACAAACGGCACGCGGACGCACCCGAAGGTACGCATTCAGGAGTGTTAGGTCTATCGCTATGGTAAAACCAAGTCGATTTCAATCTTGACTCGATTACGTCGGGGATTTTCCGACAGAACCCCGATTGTCAGCGAAAAGTGAAGACGGTGTCAGAATGTGGGAAGAAAATTCAGAGCGAGAAAAATCATAATGGGTGGCAATCAAAACGGAAGGAAATCTAACAGACCGAGTTCGATGGTGTAAATCGCGAAGGCGGCGAGCCACGACTGGAAAATCAGCGTTCCAATCGCGGAGAGGACGATGAACTCCCAATCCTTCATCTCCGCGAATCCGGCGGGAACGGTGAGCATTCCGCGGGTGAACAGGAGGGCGTTGCTGACCGGGACGACGATGCGACCCCAGCGGTCGAACCAGCCGTCGAATCGGTCGAGCGAGTCCTCGCTGATGCGGAACCACGGTTTTTCGAGCAGATACTCCCGACCGCCGCGCTTCGCCAGCGAAAACAGCGCGTACTGACCAATCGTCGCGCCGATGACGGCGACGAAGATGATGACGGCGATAGCTTGAATGTTGTCCGGGGACGCGAGAACGGTCACCGAGAACGGAACGAGACTCTCGCTCGGTGCGAAATACAGCAACATCGCGCCCTCCAAGATGAGGATGAGGAAGAGTGCGATGAGTCCGTACTGGTCGAGCCACTGTTTTGCGAGTTCTTCGTCCCCAGTCAGGAAGAGGTAGATACCGATAACCGCGGCAACCGCGACACCGGCCACGAGGAAGATAATTCCGTAATCCGAGAGGAACTTCCGGAGGGAGTTCGAACCGGAACCGAACGAGAGGAGCGCCAAACCGAACATCGAAAGGGCGAACAGACCGACGAAGGGAGTCGTCTCGACTGCGACGAGCGAGGCGATTTGCATCTGGTACGGCTATTGACGTGATATACTAAATGCGTTGTGACCTGCGCCCGGAACGACGCGGTTTTGACCGTTCCGCCGATAGCACCGGTATGAACCCAATCGAGCGCCCGCGTCGGCTCCGCCGGGACGGACTTCGCCAACTGGTCAGCGAGAACGAACTGGCGGCCAGCGACCTCATTGCACCCGTTTTCGTGGACGCAACCACGGACGAGCGCGTCGAGATAGAAACCATGCCGGGTCACGAGCGCGTCCCAATCGAAGAGAGCGTAGCCCGCGTTGAGGAAGTGCTGGAAACCGGTGTAGAGGCCGTGATGCTGTTCGGAATTCCCGAGTCGAAGGACGAACACGGCAGTCGCGCGTGGGCTGAAGATGGGGTGGTACAGGAAGCAACGCGTCGAATCACGAGCGAGACGGATGCCACAGTCATCACAGACGTATGCCTCTGTGAGTACACCGAACACGGCCACTGTGGCGTACTCGAAGACGATGCCGCGGACGACCCGCGACTCACGGTGAAAAACGACGAAACGTTAGACCTCCTTCGGAAGATTTCGGTTTCGCACGCCGAAGCAGGGGCGGAGATGGTCGCCCCCAGCGGCATGATGGATGGCATGGTCGGCGCGATTCGCGAAGCGCTGGACGACGCGGGCTACGCCGACGTTCCCATCATGAGTTACGCCGCCAAGTACGAAAGCGCGTTTTACGGGCCGTTCCGCGACGCCGCGGACGGCGCACCATCGTTCGGAAACCGACGCCACTACCAAATGGATCCGGCCAACTCGCGCGAAGCCCTGCGCGAAGTTGAACTCGACGTGGAACAGGGTGCTGACGTGCTGATGGTGAAACCCGCACTGCCGTATCTGGACATCGTCCGCGACATCCGTGAGGAGTTCGACCACCCCGTCGCGGCCTACAACGTTTCCGGCGAGTACGCGATGCTCCACGCCGCGAGCGAGAAGGGGTGGCTCGATTTGCAGGAAACCGCACTCGAATCGTTGTTGTCGATTAAGCGGGCCGGAGCAGACCTCATTCTCACCTACTTCGCGGAAGATATCGCCGACGAACTCGCTTGAGCGAGTTCGTCGGCCCTCGTAATCGGGCGAAATCAAACGAAGATTACGGTAATCGAACGAAATACCGATTCGAATTTCGGTCGAATCGGCGGGTATACACCGGTTTGCGAGTGAATCTCGTGCGCACCGAGTTCAGCGCATCGAGTACCGTCAGCCGACGATACCCGATTTTTCGGTGGACAAGCGTCCAGAAGCGAGTTTCCGGATGGTCGTTTTCCGACCACATTACAACCTTAAGGAGATAGTATCCGATAATAAACTGGTCGTTCGGCCACCCAACCGGCGATGAAAATGAGTATTTCAACGATTAAGGTTATAAGCAAGAACCCTGTTGCGTCGTACCGTGATGCAGAAAACAAACCAACCAGAATACTCGGTATTCGTGGACAGTCGTCCAGATGATATCGTCGTAATAGACACGAAGGGGGACGACGAATGAGCGAGTTGACCCTCCTCGCGCAGGGTGCGAGCGACCTCGAAGTGCTTGCGGAGGGCGTCAACCTGCTGTGGGTGTTGGTCGTAACCTTCCTCATCTTCTTCATGCACGCCGGGTTCGCCATGCTGGAGGCCGGACAGGTGCGCTCGAAAAACGTCGCCAACCAGTTGACGAAGAACCTGCTGACGTGGAGCGTCGGCGTCCTCGCCTTCTTCCTCGTGGGTGCGGCGCTGTCGAGCATCGTCGGCTACCTGACTGGCGCAACGGGGGCATGGTCGGTCGCCGGAGAGTTCACTGCAATCCTCGAACCCAGCGGCGTGAACAGTTGGGTCGATTGGCTCTTCGGCGCGGTGTTCGCTATGACTGCCGCAACCATCGTCAGCGGGGCCGTCGCGGGGCGCTGTAAACTCCGCACCTACGTGAGCTACACTGTCCTGCTCGCGGCGGTCATCTACCCCGTCGTCGTCGGCTTTACGTGGGGCGGCGGCATCCTCGCGACGATTGGTTTCCACGACTTCGCGGGCGGCATGGTCGTTCACGGAATGGGCGGCATCGCCGGATTGACCGCCGCGTGGGTCATCGGGCCGCGTCTCGGTCGCTTCGACGAGAACGGCGGTGCGAACGTCATCCCCGGCCACTCCGTGACCTTCGCCGTCCTCGGGACGCTCATCCTCGCCTTTGGTTGGTACGGATTCAACGTCGGCACTGCGGCCACGGTGTTCGCGTCCGAGGGCGAGGCGCTCTCACTGGCCGCATTCGCAACGGTCGGTCGAGTCGCCCTCGTCACGACGCTCGGAATGGCTACGGGCGCAATCGGTGCAAGCATCGTTTCGCTGGTTCGCACCGGCAAGGTTGACACCTTGTACGTCGCCAACGGCTTGCTCGCCGGATTGGTCGGCGTTACCGGAATCGCCGACGACATCGTCTGGCCCGGCGCGCTCGCGGTCGGTCTGCTGGCAGGCGCACAACTCCCGTTCGTCTTCGAGTTCGTGGAAAAACGCCTCAACATCGACGACGTGTGTGCCGTGTTCCCAGTCCACGGCTCGGCCGGGATTCTCGGAGCGCTGGCGTACCCGTTCGTCGCAGTTGGAACGTGGCAAGGATTCAGCCTCGGTTCCGTGCTCTCGGGACTTGCAGTGCAGACTACGGGCGTCCTGCTCATCGGGCTGTGGACAGTTGTCGCAACTGGGACGGTGTTCGGCGTCGCTCGTGCACTCGGACAGGCCCGCGTCTCGCCCGCGCACGAGCGCGAAGGACTCGACGTGGCGGAACACGGCGTCGAAACCTACCCCGAGTTCGGCGTCGGCGACACCGCGGAGATTCCCGCCGAACACCTGCGCGCCGATGGCGGTTCTCTGCCCAACGACGGCGGCATCAAACTCGTCACTGCAATCGTGCGTCCGGATAGACTGACCAACGTGAAGCGAGCGCTGGCAGACATTGGCGCGCCGAGTCTCACCGTGACGAATGTGAGTGGCCGCGGCAGTCAACCCGCAAAACTCGGTCAATGGCGCGGCGAGGAGTACGTCGTGGATTTACATCAGAAAGTGAAAGTCGAGTGCGTCGTCGCGGACATCCCCGCAGACGACGTCATTGAGGCGATTCGCGAGGCCGCAAACACCGGGGAACCCGGCGACGGAAAGATATTCGTTGTCCCCGTTGAGGAAGCCTGTCAGGTGAGAACGGGCAAAAAAGGAACGGAGGCGGTCTGAAACGAGAACAAGAGCAGCAAAATTCGACCTTCTTTCTTTTCGCAACCTTCGCCCTACTATTCGGTATTCAGCGTCTTTTCGGCCCATTTAATCGCGTAATCGACACCGTGGTGTCGATACGCTTGCGTGTCCAGCGCGGAAAATGGAGCAGGTGGTTCGATACCGTGTTTGATGGCGCTACAGGCGAGTTCCGTTGCGTCGGAAAAATCCGTGCGACCGCTGGCAACTTCCCGGGTGATTCCTTCTACTCTGGGTTCAATTCGTTCACCAGCGTCCTGCCACGCGTCGAACAAACGGGGATACGATTCGCGCCACTCCGCGAATACTTCGCGGGTGTGAAGTCCGTTATAGGCGTCACAGAGCGCGACGGCGAGTTGATACGTACTTCCGGAGTCGAGCGGAACCACGTCGGCGAACTCCCGGTATCTCTCGCCGAAAAATTCGAGAAACTGTTCGGGCAAATCGAGTCCGATTTCGACCAGTGCTTCCGCGAGCAGAAAGTCGATGAACTCCGCTGGCGACCCCTCTACTCGTGCTTTGACGAAGACGACAGGTGGAGACGTTTGGTGCGTCCACGCTACGCTTCCGTCGCCCGGCATGCCGACCACGAGGTCGGTTCCGGCGAACCGCCGCAACAGTTCGGGCGCGTCGTCGGGTAGCCACTCGTCGGATGCGGAGAACGGACGAATTTCGTCCGTCAGAAGCGCGAGGTCGTCGCGCGCGGGAACCGGAAGTGTCTCGAAATCCCGATTGCAGTCGAGGACGAGCGTATCAGGTGCGTGTTCGTCTCGAACCGCCGCCACGTCCTCGGGGAGCGTTCGTTGATTAAACATCGCGCTCAGGCGACGAACCAGAGGTTGAGGATGACTGCAACTGCGGCCAGCGCCGTCAGTCCAACAGTGCCGATCACGATTTTCGTCGGAGTGCTCATACCCGACCGTTTCCACTCGAACGCTTAAAACCTGCCGAGTCCGGGTGAAACCCCTTCGTTTCCACTCCAGAACCGTGAGCTGACACTCTTACGAACTTACACTGACAGCATCGACCCGGGCTGTGACGAAGCGGGCAACGCCATCCTCCAAGAGCAACAACAGATTGTAGACGAGTGTCCCTTGAAATCCGATGGCGAGAAACGCCCAATTTGCTGGAAATCCGGGATTGAAAGTCGCGATAATGCCATAACTCAACAGGAGATTGCCGAACGTAGCGGCGATGTGAACCATGGATGCCGCGATGAGTCTCCCGCTGGGATTTGAATCGATGTCCTCGAACAGGTCATCGAATGCGATGCTCGCCATCGCCCCAAACACGACCAACGCACCGACGACGTAGAGGAAAATTTCGAGAATGCGTGGCGACCCGTATTGGTTCATCAGTATCGCACCACTACCCCAAATCGTCAGTGTGTAGCCGTATGCCTTCGACTCCGAAAGCAAGTTTTGTGCGAGTTCTTCGATGGGATTCATACAGTTGCGTGGGCTATCGAGCGACAAAGGTCACGTCCCTGCTATCGCGTGCTATTTGAGTGGCTATCGAAGGGAAATAGTATTGACAGTGGAGAAGGCTGTCGAGGAAAGAGAAGTGACAGGAATAGATTAGCTGTCGACGGAACCAGTCCACGAATCAGGAACTTGGATAACGTATCGACCGTTCTCCTTGAGGGCGATGATATACTCGTCGCGTTCGTACAGTTCCATCAGATTGAGTTCGTACTGGCCGGGTTCTACCACTTTGATGCTCTCGAACTGGCTGTTGAGTTCCTCTCGGAGTTCGTTGAGGCTCGGTTGGTTGTCGTCGGGTGCCTCGACGACGGTTCCAGTTCCCTCCTGAACCGGCGTTTCCGGAAGCTCGTCCTCGGGGACGATTTCCGCGCGCGCATTTGCCTGCGCGCTGTCTTCTCCCGACTGAACCCGACCCGAATCGGCAGGAACGTCAGGGTTTGGCTTGACGGGAGACGTTGTCCCGGCACTTCCGGCCGTTTGCGGTGCAGATGAATCGCTCTGCGATTCATCTGCTGGCGTTCGTGTGCGGGTCGAATTTCGATTGCCAGTTGGTTTTTGCCGGTCGTCTGTGGGCTTTGCTCCGCCCGCTGATGTCGATTTTCCTGCTGATTTCGCTGATTTCGTTCGTTGCTTGCGTTCGCGTGCAGGTGCTTCCGTCTGTTCGTCCCGCGAGCCACCGGCTTGGGTATCTTTCGTGCGGTCGTCCGAACCGACCCACCCCCGGACGGTCGAGGCGGCGCGGCCAACCGCGCCGGAACTCGACGCGGCGTCGGGGGCCTCGTTTTTCGTCTCCGCAGTCGCGTTCGCCGAACCAGTGGCCGTTGTTTCGTCTGGAGACGACCCGGACGGACGGAACTGGAACTTATTGCCGCCGCAGTCCGGACATCCCGAAAGCATCTCCTTCGACCCGTCGGCGAATGCGCGCCCACAGTTCGTACACTTGTGCGGCATTATTTACGGGATATGAGGGCGCTGATGAGGTTCTCGTCCTTGTGGAGCGTTTCGATTTGGTTTGCGGGACCGATGACTGTGAGTTTCGAACTGTCCGACTCACGACCCATCAACCGACCCAACAGTCCACTATCGGAGGTCTTCGAGCGCGGGTAGGTTTCGATTTCGATGCCGCTGAATTCGTCTGGACTGATTTCGGCCATCGTCACCTCGATGAGTTTGCTCTCCTCGTCCGGCGAAAGCCCTTCTTCCAAGATGACGATATTTCCATCGTGGACGCCGTCCAGTATCATCCGAATCTTTTCCATGCTGGTCTTGCCAGCCATTCGCTCGCCACCGATGAGGTCGATTTGGACGCCGTCGTCTGATTTTTTCACTTCTGGCATGGAATCACCCGAAGTACTCCGCGATTTTCGTGTACACTTCGTCCATGTTCTCCCCTTCGAGCGCCGAAAGCGGAATCGTCTCGTGCTGTGGGTAGGCGTTTCGAATCCGCTGGACACTCGAATCTTCGAGGTCGGTTTTGTTGGCAAGAATCAGGACGGGGAGGTCTTGACTCTCGATGATGCCGATGAGCATCGTGTTGACCTGCGTAAACGGGTCGGTCGAACTGTCGAGTACGTAGATAACGCCATCTACGTCTTCGCGAAGCCAGTGCATCGCTTCCGCGACACCTTCGGTGGCCTCGCGGGAACGACGAACCGCATCTTCCTTTTCCATGTCGTGGTCGAGAAACTCCTCGTAATCGACTTTCGTCGTCACACCCGGCGTGTCCACGATGTCGATAGTGACGGTTCTCCCGTCTCGCTCGATTTCGACGTTCTCTTTTCTCCGTGCGCGCCGTGTTTCGTGTGGAACGTGGCTTTCGGGACCGATGGCGTCGCCAGTCCAATCACGGGCGATTCGATTGGCGAGCGTCGTTTTGCCAGCGTTCGGCGGGCCGTAGATTCCGATTCGTTTCGGCTCTTCGGATGTGAAGAGCTTATCTGTAACTCTTTTAACACTTTGCTTGAGACCTGTAAACAATCCCATCCTATTTCCTCCCAGACCCCGGCTGTCGGCACCCTCACTAGACAGATCTGCTATCGAATGGTTGCCCATCGTCGAGCAATTACCCACCGTTGAGTGACTGCCCGTCAGTGAGCAACCGAGTGATTGTACCCGGACACGCGGGGCTGTTGCGCGTACAACTTTACGCCACTCACTTAAACCTACGTCAGACAACTGTTGACACAAATCATCGACTTGCTTGCAGAAGAGGGGCAGTTGTTTGCAATAGAGGAAGAGAGAAATGAAAAGTGAGAGACGACGAAGCGGAAGACACGAAATGACGAAAGGAAAGGCATGAAATGGTTTCTGTAAATCGGTGGAGAACCGTGTGAAGTAGTCTTCATAAACTCGAAGTACCGTTTCTCAAAACAGCATGTGAACGTTCCACTCGAAATAGAGGGGTTGGCGCAAGTTCAGGGTGGACGTAAGTCGAGTAGAGAAGTACAAGGAGAGAGTCGGAAGTGGGAGTCGAAGGCCGGAGACGAGAGGAGAACTGAAGAGAGGGCACGGAAGATGAGGGCACGGAAGAAGCGGACCTCCGGTGTCGGTCGCTGTTAGAGAACACGTACCATAGGACGGTTCCCACCCCCACCCCTTTGTTTCAGGTGGAACCGCGAAAAGATGGGGTGGGGGTGTCGGTGACCGATAACTTACAGACAACAACCGCTTCTAGAAAACAGATTACTCTAGTTTGCGGATACTGTTTCAATTGTGTTGTAATAAAGGTTCGTGTTTTAGATACCGCCGATACCCCCTCCCTCCCTTTCTCGCGTTCCACCCGAAACAAAGGGGTGGGGGGCACCAACGTCTATCGATACCACATGTCATGGACGATTTTCCGCAACCTTACGGGCAAGTCTCTGTTACTCTGTCTCACGTCAGTTTTCTCTCAGACACGCCAATTTTTCTCAGTGCAGTTTCGTGTTCCACTCGAAATGAGGGGGTTTCACAAACGGGCGCGTCTCGAAATCGTCGTTGCCTCAACTCCACCCGAAATGTACGGACTGTGAACCGATTGTTGCGGGACGGTTCGGTGGACTGATGCTGTGAACTAAAACGACCGGCAAATACCGAAGTAGTCGATAAAGATAATATTAATTATATATTTTAATTAATAATCATAAAATAATTTTTGACACGATGTTCGGCAGTAGTCTGTTTTCGAGTCGTGTTCGAACTCGACTTGAAACGATGCTGTCTCCGACGAATACCGCCGAAAAACCCGTATTTCACCCGTCATGCCACCAATAAGAAAGATTTTAATACTGTGCTGTACCTCTTGTTCATCTGCATCAACTGGACGCGCTGTCGTTTCTGTGGGAAACGAATCCGGGTGTTATTCCCGGTTTCTTCCCGTCTCTCTCCACGCAGCGCGACAATTCCAGTGGAAACGAAGGGGTCTGTAGCCGACGCATGTCAGACGAGAATACCAACCCATCGGACGAACGAACCGGCCACGGGAGTCGTGGCTTCGAGGGCGTCGATTTGGACGAGGTCGTGCTGGACGACACAGCCGAAGGTAACCAAGGACTGTTCGACGACCTGCTTAGTGGCGAACCGATTTTCGAGAACAAAGAAGTTCTTCGACCCTCGTACACGCCGCACGAACTCCCGCACAGAAAAGAGCAAATCAACCGGATGGCGACTATCCTCGTCGCCGCACTCCGGGGCGAGACACCGTCGAATATCCTCATTTATGGAAAGACGGGAACCGGAAAAACTGCGAGCGCGAAATTCGTCAGTCAAGAACTCGAACGCACATCGCTGAAATACGAAGTTCCCTGCGAGGTCGAGTACATCAACTGCGAAGTGACCGACACACAGTATCGCGTGCTCGCACAACTCGCCAACAAGTTCATCGAAAACAACCAAATCGAGATAGGAGAACGAATCTCCGAACTCCAAGATATTCGCGACGGCGTCGCCGCCGAATCCGACCAACTCGAAAACACGGAATTTTCTTCACTCAACGCAATCGAAGACCGCATCTCCGAACTCGAAGCCGACGCAGACGAAATGGAGGCCGTCCCGATGACCGGGTGGCCGACCGACCGCGTGTACAACACCTTTTTCGAGGCTGTCGATTATCAAGAACGGGTCGTCGTCATCATGCTGGACGAAATCGACAAACTGGTTGAAAAGTCCGGTGACGACACACTCTACAACCTCTCGCGAATGAACTCCGAACTCGAAAACTCGCGGGTGTCCATCATGGGTATCAGCAACGACCTGAAGTTCACAGACTTCCTCGACCCCCGCGTCAAATCCAGTCTCGGCGAGGAAGAAATCGTTTTCCCGCCATACGACGCGAACCAACTTCGAGACATCCTTCAGCACCGAGCAGACGTGGCGTTCAAAGCCGACGCCCTCTCGGACGACGTGATTCCGCTCTGTGCCGCATTCGCCGCGCAGGAACACGGTGACGCGCGCCGCGCACTCGATTTGCTTCGAACCGCGGGCGAACTCGCAGAGCGCGACCAGAAAGAGCGCGTGGAGGAAGGCCACGTCCGCAAGGCGCAGGACAAAATCGAACTCGACCGCGTTGTGGAGGTCGTCAGAACCCTTCCGACACAGTCGAAACTCGTCCTCTTTTCGACCATCTCGCTCGAAAAGAACGGCGTCCACAATATCAATACGGGCGAGGTGTACAACGTCTACAAACACCTCTGTGAAGAAATCGACGCCGACATCCTCACGCAACGCCGTGTCACCGACCTCATCAGCGAACTCGACATGCTCGGCATCGTCAACGCCGTCGTCGTCTCGAAAGGGCGCTACGGGCGCACGAAAGAAATCAGTATTTCGGTCCCGATTGACGAAACTGAGGCGGTTCTCCAGTCGGATTCACGACTGAGCGACATCGACGACATCCAGCCGTTCATGCAACAGGCGCGGTTCGACAGCTAAATCCTTTCGCTCACTTCGTCGCTTCCGGTCGATACTGAACCCTAGCATTTGGCAATCGGTTTTTCGACCCATCGCGGTTCACTCCGGCGTTTTCCACTCGAAATCATGCCCCTTCGAACACAGTCGAAACGGTACCCTTTCCAGCCCAATCGAAACTACCCTATTCGAGTCGGTCAAACCCGTTTCCAAACCGTGGAGAAGAAATTATTCAGACGATTTGTTCGCCATCGTCGTCGTACACCTTGATGGCGTCAACAGGGCAGACACGGGCCGCCATCTCGGCGTCGAACTCCTCGCCTTCTGGCACTTCGCGCACGAAGATTCCCTCTTCGGCTTCCTCGCTCTCCAGTAAGTCGGCCTTACCTTCTTGGCGATTTTCCACGAACTCGTCCCACTCGGCGGTGCACTGGTACATTCCCGTACAGGTGTTTCGGTCGTATTCGATTTTCATATCTACCACTCCGATATGTGTCTTCAAATCAGTGGCGGAGATGATGCAGTTGGTAACCGAAATCGAACTACGATGAAGTCTATGAAACGTAGGTTCGAAGCGCCTCGATAGTTGGGTCGAGCATCGCCGGAAGCGAACACGATTCGTCCGCGTTTGGCTCCCATTCGTCCGTCGTGAGATAGTCCCCAACCTCGTGAACGACCGCGGAATCGACGCCACGGTAGGCCGCAACCGCGAGCATGGCCGATTCGGCCATGCCGAGCGAGAGAACACCTTCGTTCGCGTAATGTTCTATTTCGGGAATCGTCTCACGGTACATCGCGCCCATCGACCACGTCGGCCCGCGATGCGTCTCGATTCCAGCCTCAACAAGGCTGGAATCGAGACAATCTACCAGTTCTGGAGTTGGTTCGACGTGCTCGTCCGCCGGAAGGTAATGATGCGAAACCCCTTCGTCGCGGATGGCGCGAGTCGGAAGAATAGCTTCGTCCAACCCGATGTCTTTCTGCAAACTGGCACAGCCACACAGGAGACAGACGACTTCCGCACCCGCCGCGATGACGTTTTCTGCAATTATTGCTGTGACTGTCGGCCCGATGCCGAAATCGCCGACGAATCCCACGTTCTCGTCCAGCAATTGCAACTCCTGATTTCGAACGTAGTTCACTGCGTCCGTCGCGCGCTCGTCCACCGCCTCGAACAGTTCGTCCTCGAAACCGAGGATGACTGCTGGCGGCATTTCGGGTAACTTCCCGCTGTGAGCCTCCACCGCATCCTCGGGCGAAAAGAGCGCGGGTGCATCGTATTTGTCCCCAAATTTCGGAATCGGCATATCCGTACCTATCGGCACGACGAAAAGAATCTTCTCCCGCGCTCACCCGACAGTTTAAACGGGAAGACGCGCCAATCGGTGGTAATGACCGGATTCGCACCGCGCACGCAGGGTGAGCGTGCGTGAAAGTCGCCGATTTGACGGGATTACCCGACGGCGTCCCCGAACACTTTCAATCACAGGGTATCGAGGAACTGTACCCGCCACAGGCCGAGGCAGTCGAAGCAGGCATCACGGACGGAGAAAGCATCGTTGCCAGCATCCCGACCGCCAGCGGAAAGACATTTATCGCGGAGTTGGCGATGCTTTCGAGCGTCGCCCGCGGCGGGAAAGCCCTCTACATCGTCCCGCTTCGCGCCCTCGCCAGCGAGAAAAAGGAGGAGTTCGAGGAGTTCGAACAGTACGGCGTGAGCATCGGCGTCTCGACCGGAAACTACGACAGCGACGGCGATTGGCTTGCGACGAAGGACATCATCGTCGCCACGAGCGAAAAGGTGGACTCGCTAGTCCGAAACGGCGCGAAGTGGGTTGATGACCTCTCATGCGTCGTCGCAGACGAAGTCCACCTCGTCAACGACGCCCATCGTGGCCCGACACTCGAAGTCACCCTCGCAAAACTCCGGCGTGTGAATCCGAACCTCCAGACCGTCGCCCTGTCGGCAACGGTCGGCAACGCCGACGAGATGGCGGACTGGCTCGATGCGACCTTGGTCGATTCGTCGTGGCGGCCAATCGACCTCCGAAAGGGCGTTCTCTACGGCCAAGCCCTCCATTTCGATGACGGCACGCAACAGGAACTCGCGCGCGGAAAGCAGAAAGAAACCGCCGCACTGGTTGAGGACACGCTGGGCGACGAGGGTTCGTCGCTCGTGTTCGTCAACTCGCGCCGGAATGCGGAGGCCGCCGCGAAACGACTCGCGGACGTGACGAAAAACCATCTCACGGACGAGGAACGAAGCAAACTCCGCGAAGTCGCCGACGAAATTCGGGACGTGAGCGATACGGAAACGAGCGACGACCTCGCAAACGCGGTGGAGAAAGGCTCCGCGTTTCATCACGCGGGACTCGCCAGCGAACACCGCTCAATCGTGGAAGACGTGTTCCGCGACAGACTCGTGAAAGTCATCAGCGCGACCCCGACGCTCGCAGCGGGGGTGAACACCCCAAGTCGGCGCGTCATCGTCCGCGACTGGCGGCGGTACGACGGCGACGTCGGTGGGATGCAACCTCTCGACGTGCTGGAGATTCACCAGATGTTCGGCCGGGCAGGAAGACCGGGACTCGACCCATACGGCGAAGCGGTACTCATCGCCAAAAGTCACGAGGAACTCCAAGAACTGTTCGACCAGTACGTCTGGGCCGACCCGGAAGCAGTGCATTCGAAACTCGCGGCGGAACCCGCACTGCGAACTCACATCCTCGCCACCGTAGCGTCCGGATTCGCGGGAACCGAAGACGAACTCCTCGATTTCCTCGAACGGACGCTGTACGCGACCCAGACCGACGAAACGGGCCGTCTCGAAACCGTCACCCAGCGAGTCCTCGACTATCTCGAACGAAATGGGTTCCTCGAACGCGACGACCGTCTGCGAGCAACTGGCCTGGGCCACCGCGTCTCACAATTGTATCTCGACCCGATGAGTGCCGCCGAAATCATCGACGGCTTGCGCGCCGCGGAGGACGACCCAACCGCACTTGGACTGTACCACCTCGTTTCGCGCACGCCGGACATGTATCAACTCTATCTTCGGTCGGGCGACCGCGAACGCTACACCGAAATCGCCTACGAGCGGGAACCGGAGTTCCTCGGCCACATGCCCTCGGAGTTCGAAGACCACGCTTTCGAGGACTGGCTTTCGGCGCTGAAAACGGCCCGACTTCTCGAAGATTGGGCCAGCGAACTGGACGAAGACCGGATTACTGAACGCTACGCAATCGGCCCCGGCGACATTCGCGGCAAAGTCGATACGGCGGAGTGGCTGCTGAACGCGGCGGAACGACTCGCCAGCGAACTCCAGCGAAGCGACGAGGAAAGTCTCCCGTCTGCCACTACAACCGCAGTCCGCGAAGCACGAAAACGAGTCCAATACGGTGTCGAGGAGGAACTGCTCGACCTTGCAGGTGTGAGGAATGTCGGTCGAAAACGCGCCCGCCGACTGTACGCTGCCGGAATCGAATCTCGAGCAGACCTCCGCGAGGCGGACAAATCAGTCGTTTTGGGCGCGCTCCGTGGGAGACGAAAAACGACCGAAACCATCCTCGAAAACGTGGGGCGAAAGGACCCATCGCTAGATGATGTCGAAGCCGACGCGGAGGCGAAAGCAACTGCAACGAAAACCGCGAACGAAGCGGCCGGGAATGGCGGCCAGCAGAGCCTCGGTGATTTCGAATGAAACTGGTCGAAGGTGTGGCGAACATCGACGACCTCGATACGTTTCTGGGCCAAATCGGAGACATCGCCGACGAATACAACTGCGCGATACAGGCGTTCGACGCGCGCTACATCGCCGGACGTGACCATCTCAAATCGGCGGTCGAACACGCGAATCGCGCGTTCGACCGCGGTGAAAACGTCGCCCGCGATCGAGCAGTCGAGATTTTGCTGTATGCCGCTGGCCGCCGCCAAATCAATCAGGCGCTCGAAATGGGTGTCTCGGAGGGAAAACAGCAGGTAATCGTCGTGGTCGATGGAAAGCAGGAAGCCGACGAAAACAAAGGTGTAGCGGCTATCTCCGACTTACTGAAACCTGCCGACACACTTGGAAATCCAGACCGAGAGATGATTTTTGACTTCTTCGACGTTTCTGACCGAGAACTAAATGCCACTAGTACAACCCTCTCAGACCTCGTCTGCGAGCGAGTTGCCCTGTTGGAAGTCGAGAAGTAGCGTCGAAATCCCGATTGCTGGTGGCCAGTACGAATTTTATCCATCCCGGTGTACGCCCGATACCATGCCAGAAGACGACCACGACCCGGGAGATGTGCAGGACAGCGCGCGCGAGCGTCAGCACGAACGTGCCGAAACCGTCGAAAATATGCTCGGTGAAGCGGGCCGGATGCTCGGCGAGCACAAATATCCGACGACGAGCGAAGAGTTGGCGGCGGAGTACGGCGACCAGCAACTCGATTTGCCGAACGAAACGGAAACGCTGGGGAGCGTCTTCGACCGACTCGTGGACGAACGGTTCGAATCCGCGGAGGAAGCGCGGGAAGCAGTGTACAACGAAGTTACCGGCGAGGCTGGCGGAATGGCCGAATACAACGACGAACGGGCGTTAGGCGAGATTGACGATGCGGAATCGGACGACGAGTCGAACACGAACTGGCAGTAATCTCCAGTTGAAACGAAGGGGTTCCGGTCGGCACTCTCGGCTCGGCACTGTTCAAAAATCGAATGAAAGGATAGTCCCACACGGATTCGAACCGCGGTCGAAGCCCCCAGAAGGCTTCAGGATTGGCCACTACCCCATGGGACTTGGCTTGCTGCAGAATACCGTACTGGCCGCTTGCTTGTAAGCGTTGCGCGTTTGGATTCCGCATGTTACTCGGACTCACTCCGTAACCATGCACAAACCACTACCTATTTCCACCATCGTTGCTCATCGTCGTGTATGTACATCGGACGCTTCATCGTAATTGGCCCCGAAATCGGTGCATACCGAGTTTCCTCACGGTCGTTCCCGAATCGAAAGGCGGTTGCGCGCGACGACGCCGTGACCATCGCACCGACCGAGGACGCGCCGGAGACGGACAACCCCTACATCTCCTACAACTGCGCGCGAACCGTCGGCGACACCGCGGTCATCGGAAACGGGTCGCAAGTAGACCCAATCGCGGAAAAACTCGAACTCGGCTATCCCGCGCGGGATGCACTCGCCGAAACTCTGCTCGCACTTGACTACGAGAAGGACGACTACGACACGCCCCGAATCGCGGGCACGATTGGCGAGGAGTCGTACATCGGCATCGTTCGCCGAGATGCCCTGCTGGTCGAACGAGTGACGGAATCCACACTCGTTGCGACCTACGAGAAGGATACGCCCGAGTCCTTTGCATTCAGGGTCGAGAACGCGGAAGAGGCGGCAGATGCGGCATACGGACTCGATTTCGAGCATCCGGTTTGTGCGGTCGGCGTGACGCGAAACGACGCGAAGACGGACGATACGAAGATGGATGATACGGACAGCAATGCGTTCTCCTTTGCAATCGAGAACGGGAATTAAGTCCTCCGCGAACGTATCGCTCCGCATGAAAGTCGGCATCATTTCGGACGTTCACGCAAATCGGGTCGCACTCGATGCCGTGCTGGACGACATGCCAGCGGTCGATGCCCTGCTCTGTGCAGGCGACGTGGTCGGCTACAACCCGTGGCCCGCCGAGTGCGTCGATATTCTCCGCGACCGGGTGTCGGCCAGCGTGATGGGCAACCACGACCGCGCGGTCGTTTCGGGAACGGCGTTCAAATTCAACAGCATGGCCAGTGCGGGCGTCGAGTACGCTCGCGACGAATTAAACGACCTCCAGCGCGAGTGGTTGTCGAACCGACCAACCAGCACGACGGCCTGTGATGGTCGAGTGCGAATCGTCCACGGCCATCCGGACGACCCCGACCACTACACCTATCCGGACGAGTTTTCGCCGGAGTTGCTGGGTGAAGAGGACGTTCTCGTGATGGGTCATACCCACGTCCAACATCACGAGGTGTACGACGAAGGTATCGTCATGAATCCGGGTAGTGTCGGCCAACCGAGGGACAGAGATTCTCGCTCTGCGTACGCGATTTTGGATTTGGAGGAGATGACAGTAGACGAGCGACGTGTCGAATATGATATTGAGGCAGTACAGGAGGCCGTTCGAGAGGTTGGATTGCCTGATAAGATTGGTTCTCGATTAGCAGACGGACGATAACGAGAAGTAGTTTGGTACGGATTTGTTTGTGGTTACTTCGTTCTTGGGTCGAGAGTTAATCCTGACCCGATAGGTTGCACCGACAACTGGAAGGCTGGTTTCTTCTGGTGTTGCTAGCTGTTGCCGACAACAATCGAAGCCTGCGAAAGACTCCGTCTTTCGCGGTACCGGAAAACCGCTGGTTTTCCGTAGCCCGCAAACGTTTTGCGTTCGCTCACCCGTGAAAATCTTCGATTTTCTCCGGCCCTCGCTCCCTGCGGTCGATCGCCCTTCATTCGCCGAGGAACAGCAACCGCCAGTATCCCCATTCCTCCCCGCCAGCGCGGAATTGCGCTCGGTGCTCGCTTTGCTCGCCCTCACGCGAACGCGCTGGCGCAACCATGTGGTTGGTCGATTAAGCGATGTGGCGTGCGGGAGCGGAGCGACTCGCGCGAGGGACGACTGAACGAAGTGAGGGAGTCGGTTGGGGACGATGTGGTTCATGTGGTGCGGAGGCGGGTGCGGTATGATTGGAGTCGGAAACAGCTAGCAACGATGCTTAAAAGCGAATAATGACTCGATACTGATTTCGTTGCAGGTGCGGTATTTGTTGTCGGCAACAGCTAGCCGCTCACCTTTCACCTCTAAGAGTCAATCACGCGAAAAAGAACGAACTCAAAAACTCACGTTCTCGAAACTCGCTTTACGCGATTTTATCGTACTGCTCGGCCAACTTATCCGCGGCCTCGCCGAGCTGTTCGCGCTCGAACTCGGTCAAATCCCATTCGACGACTTCCTCGATACCGTTCTTGCCGAGTTTGACGGGAACACCGAGCGCCACGTCGTCGTGGCCGTACTCGCCGTCGAGTTTGACCGAACCGGGGAGGACTTCGCCCGTATCGCGCAGGACTGCTTCGACCATGTGGCCGACGCCCGTCGCTGGTCCCCATTGGGTCGCGCCCTTCTTCTCGATGACGTTCATCGCGCTCTCTTTGAGTTCGCCGAGGATTTCTTCTTTCTCGTCGTCGGAAAACTCGGGGTCTGCGCCGTTGACGCGAACCTTAGAGAACGCAGGAACCTGTGCGTCGCCGTGCTCGCCGAGGATGGTCGCTTCGACGTTCTGCACCGGCGCGTCGAATCGCTGGCTCAGGACGTAGCGGAATCGCGCGCTGTCGAGGCGGCCACCGAAGCCGATGACTTTCTCCCGTGCGCGGTCGCCAACCTCGTAGAGGTGGCGGTTGAGCAGGTCAACTGGGTTCGAGGTCGTGATAGTTACGAAATCGTCGTTGTGCTCCGCGAGCGAGGAACCGATGTCCTCCATGATGGGTGCGTTGTCGCCCGCGAGGTCGATACGGGTCTGGCCCGGCTGACGTGGGATACCTGCCGTGATGACGACCACGTCGGAACCGGCGGTGTCCTCGTAGGTGCCCTGTCGGACGACCGTGTTGGAGTCGTAGGCGGCCCCGTGGTTCACGTCCGCGGCCTGCCCGACCGTCTTGTCTTCCATGTCCGGAATGTCCACGAAGACGAGTTCGTCCGCGATGCCACGTAGCGCGATGTTGTAGCCTGCGGCGGCCCCGACCGTGCCTGCCGCGCCGACTACGCTAACTTTCGCCATACTATGTAGAAGACGCCCTGCGATTTGGTTAAATCCTCCGGAAGAATGGGGGTGAGAGGCGTGGGATACGGCAATATCTGCCGAGAGAACGGGATCGAAACCCAGTTTGCCGCTATCTTCCACTCGAAACGAAGGGGTTCTGGGGGAGAAACGGGTCAAGGAGAGACGCCGACAGTGAGAAGCGTCCCGAACTCGCGGTAGCGTTCGACCATGGCGGTTCGAGTCTCCCAACTGTCGGTCGGGAACGCCGACGAATCCGGAATTTCCGTCTCTCTGTCCGGAATGTTGTCCTGTTCCGCGACGTACAGGCCAGCATCGCGGAACGCTTCGCAGTACTCCTCACCGCTCCAGCGCGTCATTTCGACCGAAATCGAATCTTGCCATTCGTGTGAATGGACGTTCTCTTCGTAGTAGTTCACCGCACAGAAGAAGGTTCCACCGGGCCGGAGAATGCGCCGGATTTCCCGAAGCGTCTCGTTCGGGTTGTTCGCGTAGTAAAACGCCTCCATCGTGAAGATGTGGTCGATGCTGTCGTCCTCGAACGGGAGATGGTCGAAGTCCCCGACGAGATACGAAACGGCAGAATCGTCGGTGTATCCCTGCGCGTTGCGAGCCATTTCCGGTGACCCATCGAGTCCGTAGACACGCCCCGCGTCTTTCGTGTCGCGGAGCGCACGTCCCGCATAGCCGCTTCCGCACCCCAAATCGAGAACCGTATCGCCTGCCTCTACCGGCATTCTGGCGAGGACGTACTTCGCCGTGTGCCAGTGACGCTCTTCCATTCCTTTGTCTCTGCCGTCTTCCGCCCATTCGTCGAACTCCTCGCGCACACTCATGGCCAGTGGAACGAACGCCGGGGACAAAACGGGTTCGGAAGCGTTCGAAACGTCAGTTTCTGCTCCCTGCATCGCACGACGGAATCGGAAATCGCGAGGGCTTTACATTCTCCCGGTTCATCACTCCGGCTATGGTCGGTTCAAAAAAGCGATTCGCTCTCGCCGACACGGCCCAACAGGTCGTCGGCGGATTCCTCCTCGCCGGGCCGTTCGTCGTCACCGAGGAGGTGTGGCGATTGGCGGAAAATATGTCGATATTTCACGGCGTCGTCACCGTCTGTATCGTCTTCGCTATCGGTTACGGTGCGTTGTACAAGGCAGACCACGACCGAAACCCAGACCGTGAAGCGGACGTTGCTGGAATTCCTGCACGATTTATCTCGCTGATGATCGTTGCTTTCGGGTCGGTCGCAATCCTCGCAATCGTCTTCGCCGCACCCGAAACGTTCTATCAAGATGGCCTTCTCGATGGGGCCGCCTCCCGAGGCGTGTTGGCGAACACGCTGAAAGCTATCAGCGTCGGCGCAATCTTCAGTGTCGTCGGGGCGGCCACCGCCGACAGCGTCTTCTGACCGAGATTCCCGTATATTTTAAGTCGATGCCACTGGTTACCGGACGATATGGATTACCAACTCGCTATCGAGAACACACCGGACACCGTCCCGGGCGGCACCGGAATCCTTCTCCTGCACCCGAGCACCGGTGAAACCGACCGAATCGACACCGATTTTCTGAAAACTGACACCGACAGATTCCTCGTCATTTCGACCCGCACAACCGCTCGCGAGGTGAAACAGAAACTCGACCATTACGACGTAGACGAGAGCAAAGCCGACATTCTCGACACACTATCCATCGAACGCGGCTACTCCCGCCGGAGTACGAACGACGTTCATTACGTCTCCGCGCCCGATAATCTCGAAGGAATCCTTTCGGTGACCGAGAAGTTCCTCGCGGAATCCGACGGAAAACGACGAATCAGCTTCGACTCCATCACCGAAATGGCGTACTACGCCGACGAACAACGCGCCTACGAGACGGTTTCACAGGTTCTTTCCCTCCTCTCCGAACACGACGCAGTCGGCCTGTTCCACCTCTCGAAGGGTGTCCACGACGAGGTTCAAATCGAGCGCTTCCTCGGCTTGTTCGAGGCCGTCGTCGATTTAGACCGGGACGGAAACGTCGATAGCGACTTCCCGGAAACGGAATAGTTGCCAGCGTTCGTCCGCTCGAAATCCGTCGTCCGGACTGGCGAGTATTTTCCACCGTGTGATTTTCAGACCGAAAAGATGTATGAGAGTCAATACTTTTGCTCGTTGACCTCGTACTACTGTTGATGGGGGAATCGAGCGACTACCGGGTCGCAGTCGCGATTGCTGACCCGGCCCATGCTCCGCAGTTGACCAGAACCGCGGTTGACATTGCCCGCGAGCGAGACGGAGACGTACTCGTCCTGAGCGTTCTCGTGACGGAACGAGACTCCCCGTTCTCGTTGTTTACAGACGACGTCATTATCCGCGAGTTCGGCGGGGAACAGCAGGAAATCCTCGACCGGGTGGTCGAAACCGCGAAGGGAACGGTTCCCGTCCGCGGACAACTGCTCGTTTCGTACGACATCGTCCGCGCACTCACGGACGCCGTGGTCGAGTTCGACTGCGATACGCTCATCATCGGGTGGCACGAGCGCGAACGGCCGAGTGAAATCGTTCTGGGAAGCAACGCCGACCGAATCGTCGCCCGCACTCCCTGCGACGTTCTCGTGGAGAAAATCGGCCCGGCGGACGGCGTGGATTCGATTCTCGTTCCCGTCGCGGAAGGCCCGCACGCGAAACTCGCGGCGGACGTCGCCCGCGCAATCGCGTTGACGAACGACGCTCGCGTGCATCTCCTTCGAGTCGTACACGACGGAAACATCGAAGCTGAAGGACTGATTCCGGAGATGGCAGACCGAGTTGAACCTGCGGAGGTTTGGACGGAGGTCCGAACCGGAAACGTTACCGAAACCGTCGTGGACGAAGCGTCGGAACACGACATTACCGTTCTCGGTTCGACCAGACGCGGAATGCTTCGCCGACAACTCGTCGGAACTGTGCCACAGGCGGTCGGTCGGCGGTCGGAGACGGCCGTCATCATCGCTCGTCGGCCTGTTGGCATCCGCCCGCGACTGAACCGACTGATTCGGGAAGCACTGTGACCGTCGGAACGATAGCCGTCGTCGTGGTTGCCATTCTGGCCAGTTTCTTCATGGCATGGTCGCTCGGTGCATCGAGCAACTCGCCGCCGTTCGCTCCCGCCGTCGGCGCGAACGCGATTCCGACGATGCGCGCGGCGTTTTTCATCGGTGTGTTCGCGGCACTCGGTGCAATCGCACAGGGTGGCAGCATCTCGGAAACCGTCGGCACCGGATTAATCGACGGCGTTTCGATTTCACCGCTCGGGGCCGCCGCCGGACTGTTTACGGCCGCGTTGTTCATCGCACTCGGCGTTTCGACTGGCTATCCGATTCCGGCGGCATTCGCAACCACCGGCGCGATGGTCGGCGTCGGATTGGCGCTCGGCGGCAATCCGGCGTGGGACACCTACCAACGAATCGGTACCTTCTGGGTGTCCGTCCCGTTCGTTTCGGCGACCATCGCGTACACCACTGCTTCGCTCCTGCGAAACGATTCGATTCCCGAAACGGCGGGCGTTCCGTTTCTCGGCGGGCTTGTTGGATTCGTGCTAGCGAACGTTGACATCGCGGTTTTTCCCGGTGAAATCGGCCAGCGAACCCTCTCTCGCTTCGTGTCGGCACAGGTCGGAACGACGCCGACACTGTTTGGAACCATCGACGTAGTGATGATTCTGACGAGTTTCGTCGTCGGTGCGGTGGTTTTCGCCGTTTTGCGGCGTTCGATGGAACGCTCCGTCGAGGGTGGAATCAGGCAGTTTCTCGTCGGACTCGGTGCAGTCGTCGCGTTCTCCAGCGGCGGCAGTCAGGTCGGGTTGGCCACCGGGCCGCTCGAACCCCTTTTCACCACGTTCGCCGTCCCCAGCATAACCCTCCTCGTTCTCGGCGCTGTCGGCATCCTGCTTGGAGCATGGATGGGGTCGCCACGACTGCTGCAAGCGGTTTCTCGCGAATATTCGAAACTCGGCGTTCGACGCTCGATTGCCGCGCTGGTACCCGGATTCCTCATCGCACAGGCGGCCATCGCGTTAGGAATTCCCATCTCGTTCAACAACATCATCATCTCCAGCGTCATCGGAAGTGGCCTCGTCGTCGGGTCTGGTGGCGTCTCCGGCCGGAAAATAGCATTCACGCTCAGCGCGTGGATCGTTTCGCTCGGCGGTGCGTTACTACTCGGCTACGGCATCTACACCGTACTCACGATGCTCACTGGAATCAGATAGCGTCGAAATACGAATCAGATTGCGGCGATACCCAACGCCCCGAGCAGTCCCGACAGCAAATCCCCGTAGCTGAATGCGACGACCAACCCGACGAACATCGGGACGATGAACGGGATACCGGGCGACACCCACACTTCATCTTCCGTGACCAGCACTTCTAATCCTTCTCTCAGTTGCGTCGGCGTCGTGCCATACGCACCGTGGTCGATGTCCTCCAAAAATCGGGCCGCACCCCACGGGTCTTCGTAACCCGAGTCGTCCGATTTTCGTGACTTTTCCACGATTTTGCCGCCGTCAGTCACGGTTTCGTTGCCCACGCTTCCGGCACCGACTGCGCCATCCGTCGGTGGATTCGGTTCCGCAGGCAAGGTTGCCGGGTCGCGCAGTTCGCTCGCGCGTTTGCGGAGGGTTGCTAGCGAAACCCCTCGCCAGCGCAGATACATCCGAATCGCGTCCAAATCCGCACCACTGCGACTGGTTCCGTCCGGTGTTTCGAGCAGTCGGCCGTGAGATGTTGGAATCTCGTTCCACGGGACGACTCGCCCGACGAACATCACCGAATCGAACCGACCTGCAATCAAATTTTGCACACATAGTGCGAGGGGATACAGCACCGCGACCAGTACCGTGTTCGTCAGAATCGTCAATGAAAACACGCCGAGGACGGTTCCTTGCACCGGGAATACCGTCTCTCCAAAGTGGTAGAACGGATACGCCGGTAGCAGTGCGGCGACGACGAGAAACGCCTTCGCATCCGCACCGCCGAACGCCCGAAACCACCAGAAGGCGAGAACCAGCGGGGCGACGAATCCGAGACTCACGGCGACGTAGAAAAAGTACCATTCGCTGACGGCGACCTGTAATCCCATCCACTCACGAGAAAAAGGTGGCCCGCTCCACGCCACCCAACTCTCGACAAGGAGGAGTACGACCGCGAGCGCGGCCAGCGGGTACCACAGTACGTTAGACACCCGGCGCGTCTGTACGTCGCGCCATGCGGCCCACGCGAACACGGGCAGTACGAGCAGTCGCAGGAGGTCAGGTATCGGAATATGCACCACGCGGAACCGCTCAGGGAGGGATGTTAGGTTTTGCGGTCTATGAAAAGTGAAAAATAATATGTACGCTAATTTTATCGCAGAGCAAATCGTATTATACGTATGCGTCAGCAGGAAGCCGAACTCGTGAAAATACGCGCCGCCACGTTCATTCCGTCGGCGTGGATTCCGAATACGCGGGAAACGAAACACACCGCGGAGTTCCGCGGCGACGACCGCGAATTTACGCCACACGCGGTCAACACGGGTCGTTCCCGGGTCGAACAGGAAGCGGTCGTGGATTTCACACGGAAAACGCTCACCGAGTACGGCGACACCGGAACCTCGGTCGAACGCAGGATTCGAGAGGACGGAACCGAGGATATTCGCACTGGAAAAGCATCGAATGATGGTATTTTCTGCACCGGCCCAGTATGGCACGACGGCATTGTCGAGTTCGAGATGCACGCCAGCGCGAGCAACCCGTTGGTTCCACACCCATCTCCCGTCGATTACGTCCTCGAACTCACGGTACGGCGCGATGGCGTCGAAGTTCGCGGGCAACACGACGGCTTCCCATGTTTCGAATTTTACGTCAAAACCGATTTCGGGCCGTTCGAGACGCTGTATCGCCACGATTTCCGCGAAACTGGCGACGAATCGACTGCGTTGGCGGGGGCGATGGAGTACGAGTTCGAAGCACACGTATAGGCGACCTGCTCCTGTCCAGGGGAAAATTTCACTCGGGCGTATTTGTGGCTCGTTCCCGTACCATACGTGAGGCACAGATATGACTACACGGGATTCAGCACTGGGTGAGCAAGGACACCCATCGAATGCGGAGCAAGAGACGAGGGGGGAGAAAGCGACGAGAGGGCCGCCAGCAATCGAAACAGACGGGTTAGAACTGACGTATTCCGATGGCACGCAAGCTGTAAAGAACGTTTCACTGACGGTACCGAGAGGGGAGTTTTTTGGCTTTCTCGGGCCGAACGGGGCCGGAAAAACGACGGCCATCAAGGTTCTAGCGACCTTGCTCCGACCCACGGCGGGGGAGGTACGAGTGAACGGGTTCGACGTACAAACTGAAGCGCGAAAGGTTCGCGAATCAATCGGCTACATGGCCCAAGAGACAAGCGTTGACCTCGAACTGACAGCCCGGGAAAACATCCAGTTCGCGTGTGAAGCATACGGTGTCCCTCGAAACGAGCGGTCACGCCGAATCGACGAGCTCCTCGACCTCGCGGATTTGGCAGACGTAGCCGACAAGCGAGCCGAGGATTTTTCGGGCGGAATGAAAAAACGCCTCGACACCGCAACTGCCCTCGTGCATCGGCCTCCGCTCGTCTTCTTGGACGAACCGACGACCGGCCTCGATCCGAAGGCGCGGTTGCGGCTGTGGGACTATTTCAGGCGCATAAACGACGAGGGAACCACGATATTTCTCACGACGCAGTATTTAGAGGAAGCAGACCAACTCTGTGATCGAATCGGCGTCATCCTCGACGGCGAAATCGTCGCCATGGGGTCGCCCGAAGCACTGAAACGGCGCGTCGGCGGCGAAATACTCGATCTCGAATTGGACGACGACGGCACCCGGGAACGTGCCATCGAAGTTGCCCGCAAATCGGGACTCTTCGGCTCGGATGCGACCATCGAGCGCACCGACGACGGAATCAGCGTGACGGCGCAGTCGGCACGGGCGAACGGCACCGACCTCCTCGTCGCACTCCGTGATGCCGGATTGACCGTCACAGGTTTCAACGTTCGCGCGCCGACGCTGGACGACGTATTCCTCGCGATTACGGGCGAACACGTCGAGGAGGCGGAACCGATGGCGGATTCGATGCAGGGAGGCGACCGATGAGTTCTCCAATGGGAGAGTCGCCGTCCACGACCGACGGCGTTCGTCGGTCGAGTAACTCCTTTTTCGGCGACGTGTGGGTAAACTTCAAACGCTGGAATCTCAAGGCGGTCAGAAACCCGTTCGTTCTCGTCGTCTCGCTCGTCCAACCGATAATCTTCCTCGTGCTGTTCACGCAGGTGTTCGGACAGGTCGCAACAGGCGCGGTCAACCGCGGCGGGTCGAGCATCTCCTACGAGACGTACCTCGTCCCGGCCATCTGTATTCAGGTCGCACTCGCCGCGGCGGCGACTTCCGGGGTCGGATTGGTCAACGACATCGAGAACGGAATGTTCGAAAAGGTGCTGGTAACGCCGATGAACCGAACCGCCGTCTTCGTCGGGAAGACAGCAGCAGAGGTACTCCGCATTGCATTGCAAATTGCCATCATCATCGGCCTCGGCGTCCTTTTGGGTGCAGAAGTCGCAACCGGATTTGTCGGCGCAATAGGTATCGTCCTCGTCGGGGTTCTCTTTTCGCTCTGGTTTACGTCGCTGTCGAACACGCTCGCCGTATTGACGAAAGACCAAGAGTCGACCATCATCGGCGCGAATCTGCTCCAGTTTCCCTTGCTGTTCGTCTCGACTGCATTCCTGCCGCTGAATGTACTTCCCGACTGGATTCAGACGGTCGCAAAATACAACCCCGTCACCTACGGCGTGGACGCCGCGAGGGCGATTATGCTCGACGCGGACGTGATGGAAGTCGTGCAGATTACTCAGTTCGACGGTTTGTGGAATGCGGTCATTCCGGGTGTCGTCGTCCTCGTCGCGCTAGATTTGGTGTTAGGTTCGATTGCCGTCTACATGCTCCGGCGGGCATCGAGTTCGAACGTGCAGTAGGCTCTACCTAACACACTCCGTGCAGCTCACTCTATTCGGCTGGCACATTACTCGCGGATAAAAGGAAAACCCCCTAAAACCCGATGGGGTTTATATAACGCGGTTCTGCAGGTAGTCGAGGTGCTTTGCGTTGTAGACGATTTTGACCTCGTCCGTCGCCGCACTGCCGATGCAGGTCAGGCGAACGTTTTTGTCGTCAACTTCCTCGTCGCTGAGGATTTGTTGCATGTCCATGTCGATTTCGCCTTGTTTGACGATGGCAGCACAGTTCGCACAGGCACCTGCGCGGCACGAGAAGGGCCAGTCGTAGCCCTGCGCCTCTGCGGCTTCGAGGATGTACTCGCCTTCGTTGACATCGAGCGTGCCGTAATCCTCGGCGTCGAGGCCAGCGTCTGCGGCGGTGTCGAACAGGTCATCATCGTCCAAGTCCCAGCCTTGGTCGTCCAGCACTTCGTAGTTAAGGTATTCTACGGTGGGCATCACCCGGGGATTCGTCGGGGGGATGGTTAGTAGTTGTTGTTTCGATTCCCCCCGTTATGAATCAGGAACGACTCACATGGAGAGTGGAACGAACGAGAACAAGAGATAGGACGCGATTGCGGAAATCGACGGGGTGAGAATCCACAGTCCAACGACGCGGGCCGTCGTTGATGGGTCGAACAGGTCACTGGCATCGAGGGTATCCGGGTCTTCTTCACCGATTTTTGCCACCTCTTTCTGTTTGGCGGTCAGCGCGTTGACCGACATGCCGGGGCCTTTTTCTTCGCCCTCATCCCGCCCGCGAACTGCGACGGCGGCGGCGTCGGAAATTCGAACGGTTCGAGTTGCCCGACCCCAACCCAGTCCGACGATGCACATGGTCGCGCTCACCGCGAGACTGGCTGGAATCCCGATGAGTGAAAGACCTGTGATGAGACTCGCGCTGACGACTTCCACGATGAGCGCCGCGAGAAGGGGTAAATCGGTCAGGTCGTTGCCGACCGTGTCGAGTGTTCGACGTGCGATAGTGAACGCACCCAAGCCGATTGCTCCTGCCGCGAGCAGAACACCCTCGCTCTCCCCAATAGCGCCGCTCCCGACGAGCGGCGCGACGGCGTTGGCGACGTTCGACGCGCCAGCGGAGAACGCCATGTAACAGCCGATTCCGACGACGAGAACGGTCACGAACAGTTCCTTTCTCGTCGCATTTGCCGAGACGGCCGGATACGGTATCGACCCGACGCGGTTGAATTCGAACAGCGGCCCTTCGGATTGTTCGAGTCTGAACCACACGTCCAGATACGGGTAGAGATAGCGTCCGATGACGGCACAGAGCCAGAACGCAAGAACGGGAGCGATGAGCCACCACGAGACGATTTCGAACATCACGTCCTCGTTGAGTGTCCCAGTCGCGACTCCCAATCCGGCAATCGCGCCGACCGCGGTCATCGAGGTGGACGCGGGGACGCCGAACAGATTGGAAATGAGGAGGGCCATCCCGACGAAAAAGAGGACGCCGACGCTCATCCCGAGGGTAAACTGCATACTGACGATTTCCCCACCCATCGTTTCGATGACGTTTCGACCGACCGTCCACCCACCGAGGAGGGCGAACCCGGACATCAGCCCGGCAGCACCGAGTTTTGTGACAGTTTGGCTCCCGACCGCGGGGCCGAACGCAACGCCAGTCGAGGAGCCACCGATGTTAAATCCGACAAATACCGCGACGGCAAGACCGACGACCAGCAAGAGTTCGACCATACTCGTACATTCTCCCCTAGCTCTTAAACGGTACCGACTCGTTGGGTTTAGACCACTCCCCGCCTAATGATTGGGTATGTTCCCTACGTTCGCTGTCGTTCCCGCGGTCGATATGCAAAACGGTGAAGTCGTCCAACTTGTGCAGGGCGAGAAAGGCACGGAGACAACGTATGGCGACCCGGTCGAGGCCGCAGAAGAGTGGATAGAACAGGGAGCAGAAACGCTCCACCTCGTCGATTTGGACGGCGCATTCGACGGCGAGCGAAAAAACGCCGATGCTGTCGATGCAATTCTGAACGCCGTCGATGTCGATGTCCAACTCGGCGGTGGCATCCGCACTGCAGACGATGCATTCGACCTCCTTTCTCGCGGCGTAGACCGCGTCATACTCGGCACCGCCGCAATCGAGAATCCGGACATCGTCGCCAAAATCAGTGAGAAATATCCGGGTTCTGTGATGGTGAGTCTCGATGCTAAGGACGGCGAAGTTCTCGTCTCCGGATGGACGGAATCGACCGGCCTCGACCCGGCTGAGGCTGCACAAAAATACGAGGAACTCGGGGCTGGCGCGATTCTGTTCACCGATGTGGACGTAGAAGGCCAGATGGACGGCGTTCAAACCGACCCTGTCCGGAGAGTCGCCGAGGCCGTGGACATTCCCGTCGTGGCGAGCGGCGGCGTCACCACGGTCGAAGACGTGGTGACGCTCCGCGAGACGGGTGCCGCCGCAGTCGTCGTCGGGAGTGCGCTCTATCAGGGGGCGTTCACGCTGGCGGACGCACGGGACGCACTGGACTAACGGGTTTTGCTCGCTATCCGTTGCAGTATGTCGGTTTGTTTCCCGAGTCGTGGCTCGATCAGTAGAAAGCCACCGGCGGTGGCCATCGGCGCACCGAGCACGAGCCCGGGCACTGTTCCACTCAAGAGAATACCGATGGTGATCATCAGCCCACTCAAAACGTCACGTTTCATGATCTACCTGTTGTTTCGCACTCCACATAAATATATTTACGTCAGACGATTCCGTTCGAATCGAACGAAAACCACCTTGTAGCCACGGACGAATAGGTGACCATGAGCGACCGAACCGCCGCCGTTACCCGAGAAACGGCGGAGACGACCATCGAAGTGACACTCAACGTGGACGGCGACGGCGACGCCACTATCGAAACCGGAATCGGCTTTTTCGACCACATGCTCAACAGTTTCGCCCGTCACGGCCTGTTCGACCTGACTGTGCGAGCAGACGGCGACCTGCACATCGACGACCATCACACGGTTGAGGATGTGGCAATCACCCTCGGCGAAGCATTTGACGAGGCACTCGGCGACCGCCGGGCAATCCACCGCTTCGCCGACCGAAAAGTCCCGCTGGACGAGGCAGTCGCCGACATCGTGGTTGACGTAAGCGGCAGGCCGCTATTCGGGTTCGACGGCGAATTTTCGCAGGAGCAGGTTGGTGACTTGACCAGCCACATGGCTAAACACTTCCTTCGCTCGTTTGCGATGAACGCCGGACTAACGCTTCACGCTGGTGTTGTGGGCGAAAACGCGCACCACGAAATCGAGGCGCTGTTCAAGGCAACTGCGCGAGCGATGGACGATGCGACACAGATTGACGAACGGCGGGGTGATGTAGCGAGTACGAAAGAGAGTTTGTAGTGCTGTTTGTCGATTCAGCGTTACTTGACCATTGATCCAGTATTGCTGTCGTTTTCGAAGTTCCTATTCCTCATTTTCTTCCTGTCCTGAGTTGCTTGCCTTCTCTTTTCCTTTCTTATACTGCTTCGGAGCCTCGTTAAGTGCAGAAATCCACCGAAGTAGCGGACTTCCCCACACCAATACACCGAGTAAAGGGAGTAATAGCATGAGAAGAAAAATGACGAACTGTTCCGACTGGTTTGGAACTGGCCCAAACAGGAGCATGATTGTATATTTGATACTTTAACTGACATATTGATTGGCTACATTTAGCAGTAGCACGGATTCGATACTAGATTAAAAAATATATAGAATCTGATACCTACAACTCTACACGCCGAAACACGCCCGGATAATCCTCCACAACTCCATCAGAATCTACCGGCAACTCAGCAGTAAATCCGCTCTCCAGACTCTCGTACTGGAACATACCACTATCAGAACCCACTGGTTCCAAACAGGTGTACTGTTGCTCGACTGCTTTCGCAGTCATCGCTGACACGTCGAGATAGACGACCGAAATCGTCTCGCTCTCGCCGGATTTCCAATCCAGTCGCCGAATCGGAATCGTGTTCGTGAACGGCGTGACTGCAATGTCCACGTCACGACAGTCCGCGAGTTCCGGCACAGGTTTTCCGTTTTTGATCCAGTTGCCCTCACCGTCGTGTTCGAGTTCGATTCCTGAATCCTTGTCAAGACCACCGATTTCGACTCCACGAACCGTTCCGGAGTCGTCACACTGCACGCGATAGCGAACCCGAAACGGTTCGTTCGTTTCCTCGTCTTCCGCGACCCCGATGACGACCCCGTCCGCGCGAACGGGGTCGAACTCCACAGTGAGATGTTCGGTGCTGACGCCATCGACCAACTCCCAGACGATATGTCGTTTCATGGGAACTCCGACGAAGCACGACCTGATGAAGCCCATTGTCCGAACTCCGCTCCCCGAACCCCACAGGACTAAATCGTCGGGCGCGCCTACCATCGACAAGGATGTTCGACAGAATCATGCAGAAGTTCGAGGGGAGTCCGAGTCAACAGCAGGTCATCCGACTACTCCTCGAACGCGGCTTTTCGGTGAGTGACGAGGGGCGCGTCGTCTCTGGCGGTATCGAGATTCCGAACACGCAAATCGCCCGCGAAATCGGGGTTGACCGCAGAGTCGTGGATTCGACCACGGACGCGATTCTGGCGGACGAGGAACTCCGGCGCATCTTTCAAAACATCTCCTCGATTCCGAGTTTGATGGATTTGGCTCCCGTGCTGGATTTGTCGGTGCTGACCATCGAAGTCATGGACGCCGACGAACCGGGAATCGTCGCCACGGTTACGTCCCTGTTGGCGGACAACGACATCTCGATTCGCCAGACGATAAGCGAAGACCCGGAGTTCACGGACGACCCGCGACTGTACCTCGTCACCGACGAAGACCTGCCGGGTGACGTGCTGAACGACCTGAAAAACCTCGACTTCGTCCGGCAGATTCAGCTGAGCTAATCGCGGATTTCGTGTTTCGACCCGCTATTTTATCTGCTCGAAATCCGGGCCTTTTCGGTGTTCGACCCCGAACTTTGCGCAAATGGGTGGCACAACGTACCGAACCGTGGCGGGACACGGAGAAGCCGTCTTCGAGGTTCGGGGGTCCGAGTTCATCGGCTACATCGCGCCAGTCGAGAGCGTCGAAACAGCCGAATCGTTCGTGGAGCGAATCGAGGAACGCCATCCCGATGCAACCCACAACGTGCCCGCGTATCGAGTTCGGGCCGGGAATGCCGAGAAAGCCGACAGCGGCTTTCTCCGTGAATATTCCAGCGACGACGGCGAACCCTCCGGAAGCGCCGGAAAACCGATGTTGAACGTCCTCCAGCAACGCGAGATAGAGAACGTGGCCGCCGTCGTCACGCGCTACTACGGCGGCACCAACCTCGGCGTCGGTGGTTTGGTTCGGGCGTACTCCCGCGCTGTCAAGGAAGCAGTTGACGACGCCGAAATCGTTGAGGAACGGCCACACGAACGACTCGAAATCGCGGTCACCTACGACGATTCAGGAACCGTTCGCGGAATTATCGAGAGCGAAGGGGTAGAGTTCGAGGCGGAGTACGGCGAAAACGTGCAGTTTTCGGTTCGCGTACCAATCCAAGAGACGGACGCCCTCTGTGACCGTCTTCGAAGTGCAACCAGTGGTCGGGCCGAAATCGGCGCCGATACCGATTCGAATGCGGACGACTAATTCGAAACACTGCCAGAATTCTCAGAACACTGCCTGAACCGCGAGGAACACGCCGTAAGAGACGCCCAACGCGAGTGCGAGCGAGAGAATCCACGCAAGCACCGTGTATATCATTTTCTTCGCGCTGACGCCGCCGTCCGAGGCGGCATACCCGCTTCCGATGATGGTGCTGACGATAATTTCGTTGAACGAGACGGGGATGCCGAAGAAGACGGCGGCCTGTGCGATGGCGAACGCCGGAATCAGTGCGGAAATCGACCGACGCGGCCCGAGCGCCGAGTAATCTTGTGCAAGCGCTTTTATCATCCGTGGAGCACCAGTCCACGACCCGATGAGGAGGCCGAGTCCACCGCCGACGAGTACCGGAACCAACGGAATCGAGTATGGTTCTAATAGGGGAAGTAGCGGCCCGATTGCGAGTCCAACCTGACTCCCTCCCGCCGAAAACGCGACCAATCCGCCGAGAACGAGAAGGAATCGGCGCTGACCGCGAGTCATGTCGATGACGAGTTCTCGTCTGAGTGCGCCCCCGACCAATCCGGCGAGGGCGAGCGACACGAGGACGATTCCCGAATCGAATCCACCTATCGTGGGAAGCGAAACTGCCCCGGCAACGGCTTCCGCAATCGACGCGCTCACCCCGGCAGGGCCGAGAAAAACGAACCCGATGTTAGCGACGATGAGTCCGACGACGCCGCCGAGAATCGGAATCGCGACCTTTTCGGGAACGTCCTCGTGTCGAAGCGTTCGGGCGGTTGCGTAGGCGACTCCACCGCCGACGAAGGGGGTGAGCACCCATAGCGAGACGATTTGCTGGTATTTAGCCCACGCTGGGACACCGCCGAGGGCCAATCCGACCCCGACGATTGCCCCAGTAACCGTGAACGCTGTCGCTATGGGATAGCCGGTAAAGACGCCGATTGCGACCAGTATCGCAGCGGTGAGCAGTCCCGTAGTCGCGGCGAGTGGCGACAGTTGGACACCGAGAATCAACTCCCGTCCGACCGCCTCGGAGACGTTCGCACCCTGTAGTGCCGCACCGAGAAAGCCGAGAATACCGACGAGAAACCCGGCACGCATCACGGAAAGGGCGTTCGCTCCGACAGCAGGGGCGAACGGCGTCGAACCACTCGACCCGGCACCGATGGCCCACGCCATAAACAGGCTCGCAAACCCGGCAATAATCAACGTCAGCAACCCGCCATCCATGTCTGGCCAGTTTACCCCCGCAGGTCAATAGTGTACCGACTCAAAAATGTATGATTTTTTTATGTTGTGTCGGCTCGCGGGCCGTCGCCTTGTTTTGGGGCTTCGACGCCTTCCGCGGCCTCGACGGTTTCCGTCTTCTTTTCGACATCGACGTGCCAGCGGTCGATTTCGTCCTCGTAGGTTGTGAGCAGGTTCGAAACCCTGTCCTTGAGTTCGTCGTCGTTGACGTTCACCTCGAAGATGAACCCCTCCTCGCCGTTTTCCATCCGACTCGTCTGCTGGATGTTCGCGCTGACGAGGTCGTTGTCGAAGTAGTAGGGCGCGAGTTGCGTCATCACTCGCTGGTACACCGTGTCCTCGACTTTTCGAATCGCCTTCCTGCTCGCCGAGTCCGCGGCGCGGGCGACGTAGTTCACCGAGTCCTGCCACCTGTCCATCGCGCCTTCGGTGTCGTCGTCCTCTAGTTTCTCGTACGATTCGGTCAGTTTTTCTCCTGCTGTCCGGAGGTCATCGTCCGGCGATTCACCCGCCTGTTCACCCCTTCCTTCAGCGACGTGCGCTTGCTCGGCAGTCTTCTCGGAAACGTCTTCGCCGAGTCGTTCGTGTGATTTCGGCCGCCACTCGTCCCACTCTTCGAATGCTGCGCCAGAGACGTCTGCGTCACGAAGGGCCTGCGTGATTCGCTCGCCGTGCTCGACGATGTCTCCCCAGCTACCGCGGAGTTTGAAGCCAGAGATACTCTCTTCCATTCGGTCGATGGGTAGTATGTCACGCAGGGTTTTATCTCTTGCCGCCATTCCGCCATGAATGACCGTTTCGCAGTCCAAAATGAGGATTTGACGAATCTAGTCGATGGATTATCTGTCTCGAACGGTTCCGTATGTGAGTCGCTCCGCGAACGAGTTCAGCCCGTTTTTCACCCTGCCGAGAAATTCCGTATGCCTGCTGACCGCTCGCATCTCCGACTCGGAAACTTCGATTCGCTCGTCGCCGTAGATGTCGCGCTCGTTTCCGTCCGAGGCGGCGTCCACGACGGACGACAGGCCACATCTGCCACACGTTTCCGTTCGTTTTCCACCCATAACTCCTGATACGGATTCCGGCGTGTTATGTGTTATCCCTGTTCTGTTCCCCTTCGTTTTCGTCTCTCTTTCGCGCTGGTTTTCGCAGAACCGACCTGTAGTAAACGCCGTCTGTGTGCACTTCTGCGACGTACCACCGCGTCCCGACCGTCACGTCCTGTAGTCTCTCCGGCGAAAAAATCACAAAATGAAGATTTCGTCCGACCTCGCGCTCCCCGTCGCGGACGTACTCGACATGGAAGGTTCGGTGTGCCACACCGCGTCGCGGGTCGGATCGATAGCCAAAAAATCTCTCAGGGTCGAACTCCGTGGGTTCGTAGTTATCTACGATTGCGACGCCGTCCTCGTCCGTGATTCGAGCGAGGTCGGAGAGAAAGTCGCGCGCGCCAGCGAGCGACTGCGCCAGTCCGATTTGGGTTCCGTTGACGAGCGCCGACTGGAATCTGTCCCGCGAAAATTCCAACTCGAACATATCCATCACGCGGGCGTCTTCGACGCCGCGTTCTGCGGCGGCCTTGACCGCGCCCGGACTCACGTCGATTGCGACGACTTCGCCCGATTTTTGCAGAAATTCGGCGTACTGGCCGGAACCACAACCGATGTCCACGATGGGATAGTCGAGCGAGTTGAGACGACTTTTCCACTCGTCGCTCCACTCCTCGCTCGGCGTGAAATAATTCTCGTGGATATGACCGTCTTGGCTGTCCGCACCGTCTCGGTACTGGCAGTCGCCGCGCAATTCCCCTCGCTGGTAGTCGAGTATGGCTTTGCCGAGTGGGTCTGCACTCATCACAGTGTGTCACACACCATCATTTGTAATAAAACTGTAATGAGGCTCGGTACCGACGCACGTCCCAACAGTGGATATTTACCGCTCCCGACCAACCGATTGAGCATGGATGGCGGTATCGAGTCACACGACTCGGCCCGGCGGGACGATTCCGAGACGCGAGAGGAACCCGACGTGCCCGATTGGGACGACGAATACGTGGACAGGGTGAGCGACCGACTGTTCGTCAACTACGATTTGAAAAAATCTCATTCGGTTCACGGCCAGCAGTTCACGCTCTACGGCCAACTGCTGATGGAGAATCGGAAACATTTCTTCCACGAGTCGCTCAACTACGCCAATCACGCCTCGGTCGAACATCTGTTCGTCCGCCGAACCGATTCGGTTCGAGTTTCCGACCTCGAAGCGCTCGGCGAGTTCGGCCACGAACTCGCCGACGAGTGGATAGAGGCCGACGAGGAACACTTCGGCACCGACTTCACCTTCGTCGTAATCGTCCCCGAAATTCCGGACGACGTTCGGGAGTTCGTCTCGGGATTCCGCGACCGGACGCTGCTCAAATACGGCTACTATGGTCGCTACGAAATCAATCTCGTCGTCGTCGCTCCCGACCGAGAAGACATCGTCGCCAGCACGAACGCCGACGTGAGTCAGGCGTTCGTGCTATGGCAACGAATCGAACCACAAAAATCCGGACTGCTGTCGCGCGTCGTGCGACGATTCAAGTAAAATTCAAACGCTACTTCTCTTTCAGTCGTCGGACTCACCCCCGTCCGTAACCGGCGTTCCGGGACGCTCTTGTCGGACTGCGGAGATATTCTTGTACCCCTTCCAGACGAGCGAGAGCGCGAGTCCGATGAGGACGAACGCGATGGCCGTCTGCAATCCTGCGGAAATCATGCCGCTGAGCGTCGCACCGCCGTCGCCCCAGTTACCTTGCACGAACTTCTGAAGCAGGTTCTGGACGAGTGCAAGGTAGAGCAGGCCACAGATGGTTACGAACGTCATCAGCACCATTGGGACGCCGGTGCTGATGAGTTGTTTGTTCTTGCTCCAGTTTGCCAACCAGACCGTCGCCGTCAGAAGCGCGAGCGCGGCGAGCAGTTGGTTCGCGCCGCCGAACAACGGCCAGAGGTCTTCCCACGTTCCGGTTGCGACGAGTCCGAACGCGATGACACACTGGAATCCGGCGTTGACGTACCGGTTCGACGCGGTACTCTGGATGGTCGTCTCCGGCGTCCCGACGATCTCCTCGAACATGTACCGACCAAGACGGAGCGCCGTGTCGGTGGACGTGAGCAGGAAACTGACCATGACGAGCGCCATGAACGGTTCGCCGAAGCCCTGCGGGATGCCGAAACTGGTGAGCATAATGCCGCCACCTTGCGCGAAGTTCGGCAGTGCTTGGCCGACACCGCCGCCTTCCGAGGTGAACCCGACCAGTGCTACGGTCGAGAGCGCGAGAACCGCGAGCAGTCCTTCGCCGAGCATGCCACCGTAGCCGATGATTCGGGCGTCGGATTCGCGGTTGAGTTGCTTCGCCGTCGTTCCCGACGACACCAGCGAGTGGAACCCGCTGATGGTACCACACGCGATGGTGATGAACAGCACCGGAAACAGCGGTTGCCCGGTTACACCCATGAATCCGCTGTAGGCGTCCAAGTTGACGGTCAGCGGTTGGCTCGGCGTAATCGCGCCGATACCCATCGCGCTTCCCACCGTGCCGACGATGACCGCCAACAGCGCGCCGCCGACCCCCGCGTACAGGAGGAACGACGACAGGTAGTCACGTGGTTGCAGGAGCGTCCAAACCGGGAGAACGCTCGCGGTGAACGCGTACACGAGGATGATCGGAATCCACGTCGTCGCGGCGAGTTGAATGGGGTACAGCATCCCGACATACACGCTGGCGAACACGCCGGCGACGAACACGACAGTCCCCGGGATGAATGGTAAGTCGAGTTGATACAGGTACACCCCGAAAATCATCGCGAGGGCGATGTACAGGATGCTCGCCGTCGCGGCGCTCGGGTACGCCTCGAAGACGACGCCGACGACGAACGCGAACACGCCGACGACGAGAATGATGGTCAGGAACGCGAACCACAACAGCATGTTCTTGCCGCCCTCACCGACGTATTCCCCGATGATATAGCCGATTGACTTCCCTTCGTGTCGGAGACTGCTCGACAGAGAAATGAAGTCGTGAACCGCGCCCATCAGCGGATTGCCGATGGCAATCCACAGCAGGGCAGGCACCCATCCCCAGATGACGCCTGCCGTAATCGGGCCGACGATGGGTGCGCCGCCCGCGATGCTCGAATAGTGATGTCCTAACAGTACTGGTTTCTTCGCCGGAACGTACTCCTGCCCGTCTTCGTACTTATGTGCTGGTGTATCACGACTGTCGTCCAGATCGACGAACCGCGCGAGATAGCGCGAATAGCCGACGTATCCGACAGTAAAAAGCACGAGAACAGCGAGTACTAGCCATATGATTGCGGTCGCCATGGTATTATGCCTCATGGCTCAAAATATGACGAACGGTAATAAGTGTTATTTTAGTTCTTCGCAGTATGATGCGTTTGACTTGCCACTTTCTGTGACAATGCCCCTTTCGTTCGACAGCTATCCGGCAGATTTTGGTGTCGCTTCCACCGTCACATCTAAATCCTTTGCCACGTCTGCGAGCAACGAACCTTTCACTTCTTCGACACGGGATTCGATGACCGCGACGACAGGTTCCTCGAAGGAGTCCCGAATATGCTCGATTCGCTCGCGTTCGGTTCGACAGCGGTCACGAAGGTATTTCGCACCTCTTCCGGATTCGTCCTCGTCGGGTTCCGGCGTGACCTTGTTGATAACGAGTCCGGAGACGGCGAGGTCGTATTCGGTCAGTTCTTCCACAGCACGGCCCGTTTCACGAATCGAGAGTTCGTCAGGATTGAGGACGAGGAAGTACGCAGACTCGGTGCGAAGCACCTCGCCAGCGAACTCGAACATCTCTTTTCGTTCCTGCAGCCGGGCGATAATCGGGTCGCCTTCCGCCATTCGTCGCGGTTCTCGGCCACCGATTGCCGCTTTCTCGTACAGGTCGATGCTTCGTTTCCGTTTGTGAAGCAGGCGTTCTATCCACCCTTCGAGGAATTCGGGAAGCGACAGCAGTCGAAGCGTTCCTCCTGTCGGTGATGTGTCAAATACAACGCGGTCATACTCCTCGGAATTTTGCATCACATCGACAAATCGGTCGAACAGCGCGGATTCGTGCGCGCCGGGAGTCTGATGCGACATCTCGATTTGCCGGTCGATTGCGTTGACCATCCCCGGACTCACTTGGTCGCCCATCGCCCGCTTTATCTCTATCAGGTGGTTTTCGACTTCTTGCTCGGGGTCGATTTCCATCGCCCAGAGGTTGTCGTGGCCATCGACCGGCGCGGGTTCGTCGCCGAACTGTTGGTCGAACACGTCGGAGGTGCTGTGTGCTGGGTCGGTCGAAACGACGAGCGTTTTCAGCCCTGCGTTCGCGCTTTTGAGGCCATACGCGCTGGAAACCGTCGTCTTGCCGACGCCACCCTTCCCGCCGAAGAAAACGAACTTCTTCATGGTAGAACTCGTATCCATCGTGTTAGAAGTGGTACTGCTGACCCTTGCGTTCGATGAGCGATTCGCGGTCCCACATCCGGCGTTCCCACGCTTCGAACTCGTCGGTCAGGTACGGAAGCAGTTCGGCGGTGTAGTACGAAATCGGACTCGGGACGCCGAACACGTCGGGAAAACACGCGAGCATAAATTCGTCCTCTACGTCCTCGGCTTCCTTCTCTATCAGTTCGTACGCGGGGTGGGAAATCATCCCGTGATAGAGACCGCGAAGCCACTCCGAGACGTACTCGCGGTACGTCTCGATTCTGTCCGCTAGTGACATACTACCACAGTGTCGTCCTCGCTATTTAAGCAACCGGGTCGGGGAAGAACGACGAGTGAAGCAAACCGTCTCCTCCTGCGGATACGTTTAAGACGTTCCGGTGCGTGCGACGCGATACCAAATGAGCAAGGGTCGAATCCCGGTCACGATTTTAAGCGGTAATCTCGGTGCAGGCAAGACGACGACGCTCAACCATCTCCTCAGCCAAAGCAACGATAGGGACATCGCGGTGCTCGTCAACGACATGGGCACGATAAACGTCGATGCCGAACTGATACAGGACGGAACCGAACTCACGGCCGAAAACGGCGTCGCGGAACTCTCAAACGGCTGTATCTGCTGTGAATTGCAGGACGACCTCCGAACCGAGGTCAGCCGACTCGCCCGCGAATGGGAGTTCGACACCCTCGTCGTGGAATCCTCGGGAATCAGCGAACCTGCCCCCGTCGCTCGACTGTTCACGACCGAATCGCGCGCCGCGGCCCGATACGACGTGGATACGACGGTTACCCTCGTCAGCGCGCGCCAGTTCCGCGACTTCTTCGACGGCGATTCACCAGTCCAGCGAACCGAAACCGAAGACGGCGAAACGCGCCCCCTCTCCGACCTCGTCATCGAGCAAATCGAGTTCTGCGACGTGCTCGTGCTCAACAAATGCGACCTCGTGGACGAGGAAGAACTAGACGAAATCGAGGCGACCCTTCGCGCACTCCAACCGCGGGCGGAACTGATTCGAACCGAACACGGGCAAATTTCGCCCGACGCAGTCCTCCAACGCGGGCTGTTCGACAGGGATGCAGTCAGCGATTCGGCAGGGTGGAAACGAGCGATGGAACACGCTGGCGAGCATACAGAAGGCGGGAATGGTCGTGAACACGACCATTCCCACGAAGAGGGCGACTACAATCACGACCACAGCCACGATGACCATCGCAGCGACACTCACAGCCACGCCCACCGCCACCCGGAGGAAACCTACGGCGTGTCGTCGGTCGCGTATCGTCGCCGAAGACCGTTCCATCCCAAACGGCTCTCGGACTTCTTCGAGTCGCTTCCCGACGGAATCATTCGAGCGAAGGGAACCTTCTGGCTCGCCGGGCAGGAGTGGGTGATGGAGTACGGCCAAGCCGGGTCGTCCGCCCGCGTTGAAACTGCGGGTAGGTGGATTGCAAGCCTTCCAAAAATCGACCAGAAGCTCTACCGCGACAACCGTTCTGACCTCGACTGGGACGACGAGTGGGGCGACCGTGAAACGAAACTCGTCTTCATCGGAACCGACTTGGACGAGGAGACGATTCTCGCCCGACTGGACGACTGCTTACTGACCGACGAGGAGATGGACACGGAGTGGCACGAGTTCGAAAACCCGTTTCCGCAGTCCGAAGACGGCCTGCTGACCTTCGGCGAATAACCGAAATCGCGGCGTTTTCGTCCCGTGTCAAATCTTCCCGATGCTTCGGGCGTATCGTTAGCTTATAGCCACTCGCCACGCACGAATCGCATATGACTATCGAGCAGCGAGGTGACGCCCACCTCATCACGCACGCGATGGCGAAGGACACGCTCTCGAAGATTCGAGACGAGAACACGGAACAGGTCGGTTTCCGCAAGGGCCTCGTCAAACTCGGCCGTATCTGCGGCTACGAAATCATCGACGGCGCGATGGACACGGAGTACGTCTCCATCAACACGCCACTCACCGAAACGACGGGCGAGCGCGTCAAAGGACTGGACAACGTGGTCATCATCAACGTTCTGCGTGCCGCGACGCCGTTCGTTGAAGGCCTGCTGAAGGCGTTCCCCCGCGCGAAACAGGGAGTCATTAGCGCCGGCCGGAACGAGGATGCCGGAATGAACGAAAACGGCGAATTCCCCATCACCATCGACTACGTGAAACTCCCCGAAATCACGGAGAAGGACACGGTCATCGTGGCCGACCCGATGCTCGCCACGGGTAGCACGATGTGCGCAGTCCTCGAAGAGGTTCTGAACGAGCAACCGAACCCGGAGAACTTCTTCGTCCTCTCGGCGGTCAGCGCCCCTGACGGACTTCTCAACGTCCACGAAAAGTTCCCACAAGCAGACCTGCTAACCGTGAGTATCGACGACCGACTCAACGACGACGGTTTCATCGTCCCCGGACTGGGCGACGCTGGCGACCGTGCATTCCGCACCACGTAGCTCTCTCGCTATCCGATTTTCCCTCGCTAATCCAACGACAGGCGACGACTCACGAATGAGATAGAGATATTTCACTTTCGGTCGTCTCCGTTTGCGATGCCCAACGCGACCGTCTGCCTGACCTACGATTTCGACGCCGTGTCCGTCTGGATACACACCTTCGGTGCGTCAAACGCGCCCACGCAACTGTCTCGCGGAATCTACGGCGCGTGGGTTGGCGCGCCGCGCCTCCTCGACCTGCACGACAAACACGATATTCCGGCAACGTGGTTCGTCCCCGGGCACACGATAGAGAGCTTTCCCGACCGCGTGGGGGAAGTCCACGACAGAGGCTACGACATACAATGCCACGGCTGGCGGCACGTCAATCCGGCCACGTTCGACGGCAAGGAAGCCGAGCAGTCTGAATACGAACGGGCGATTTCGAACATCGAGGACGTGACGGGGCGCAAACCGACGGGATTTCGCTCGCCTGCATGGGAGTTCTCGGAACACACGTTGGAAATCATCGAGGAACTTGGATTCGAGTGGGATTCGAGCCAGATGGGGAACGACTTCGCGCCGTACCACCTCCGCAAAAACTGGAAGGCACCCGATTCCGACCCCTTCGAACTCGGTGACTCGACCGACATCATCGAAGTGCCGATTTCGTGGAAACGGGCCGACTTCCCGGCGCTGATGTTCGTCTGGGAGCAGTCGATTCTGTGGGGCTACGCGAACGAACGAGCGGTTTTCGACCTCTGGAAAACCCAGTTCGATTGGATGTACGAGAACGTAGAAGACGGGATTTTCACCCTCGCCATGCATCCGCAGGTCATCGGACAACCGCCGCGAACGCGACGATTGGAGGAGTTGATTCAGCACATGCAGACGAAACCGGGCGTCGAATTTGCCGGTGTGGACACTGTCGTCACCGAAATTCGGGACGGCGAGCGCGAGGTTTTCGACGTGATGGGAACATAGACGATTCGGTTGCCGCGTTCCTCACGAAAAAGCCTATTCCGAACCAATCCCTTCGCTCAAGCATGACCGAAGAAGTCGCGCTAGCATTCGATGACGCAGACCTGCTCCCCGCAATCGCCCAAGACGCCGATTCCGGCGACGTGCTCATGCTGGCCTACGTCTCGCCGGAAGCAGTCAAGCAAACCGTCGAAACCGGCCTCGCACACTACTACTCCAGAAGCCGGGACGAACTCTGGAAGAAAGGCGGCACCAGCGGCCACGTCCAACACGTCGAAAACGTTCGTGTCGATTGCGACGGCGACACGTTTCTCTACCTCGTCGAACAAGAGGGCGGCGCGTGCCACACGGGCTACGAGTCCTGCTTCTACCGCCAAATCGAGGAACTGAATGGCGACGAAACCGCCGAAATCGAAGTCGTCGCGGAGAAGGTGTACGACCCGGATGAAGTCTACGAATGACGAACTGGTATGAGCGACCTACTCACTGACCTTCGGAACGCGGACGAAGCCTGTCGAGAGGCCGAATCTGCGGTTTCGGAGCACGGAAAGACACGAATCGAGGCGGTCGCCGACGCCCACGACCGCGCGATGACACTGCTCAGTCGGTACGAGGGCAAAGCCACCGGAACCGGCGATTTCAAGGCGTTCGTGGAGTTTCAAGGCCAATTTGCGGATTTGGTCGAGAACCTTCCCGACGACCTGCCCGCTCGCGAGTCATTCGAGCGGGCGGAAGACATCTCAGACAAACGACGCCTCAGCGAGGGCGATTTCGACCGGATTCGACAGACGCTCGAACCCGCCGACGAAATCGCGTCCCGCCTCGACGAGCGCCGGGAAGCAAACAAGCAATACCACGACGTGCGCCGCTCTGTCGCCGACAGAATCGCCGAACTGGACGAGAAAATCGACGATTTGGAACGGTTACAGGAATTGGGCGAAGCCGATTTGGACGCCCCGACGGAGGAACTAAGCGAACCAATCCAAGCCGCGGACGACGCGATTTCGTCGGCCTTCGTCGCGTTCAAACGTGATTCGAGCGCCCGCGAGGTGATGCAATTTCTCACCGCGACTGAACAGTATCCGCTGGTCGAGTTCGATTCGCCGCCGGAGGAACTCAGAAGCTACCTGCTCGAAAACGAGGTTGGCGAGAAGTCGATTCCCGACCTGCTCGAACTCGCCCGCTACTCTCGGTCGAAACTCGACCACTACGTCTCCGACCCTGACGAACTGAAACGCACCGTCTCCACAAACGAAACGTATCTCGACCGACTCGGCGCAGACCCACTCCTCATCGGCTGGCCGCCAGCCCCCGCCAACGAACTTCGCTGGTGGTGTGAGGAGGCGATTCGGGTTGCAGACCGCTTCGCGCCCGCCGAAGCGGTCGCTCGCCTCCGTGAAGTCCAGCGACTCACGCACGACTCCAGATTCGACACGCTACGAATCGCGGCACAAGCACGAGCGGAGTTGACTGACGAGGAACGCGAGCGACTCGCTCGCGGTGCTGTCGAGGACGAACTGCAACAGATTCGTGAGCGAAAAACCGAACTGAACGACGCGCTCTCTGACTATCCGAAACGGTAGATTCCAGACGAGATTTTAATTCATACGCTCGCTTTTGCCGTTCTCAGCGCTTCTTCCATCTCTTCGGATAGTTCTTCGGCGCGGTGTTGCTCGCGTGCTTCGGCGTAGATTCGAACCATCGGTTCGGTGCCGCTCGATCGTGCGAGCACCCACGCATCGCCGAAGTCGAGTCGGTAGCCGTCGCGAGTGTTGAGTTCTGCGTCGGATTCCTTTGCTTTCCGCTCAGCCGCGGAAAGGAGCGCGTCGTGTTCCGCGTCCGTCGTGTACGAGATGTTCGTTCGGATGTTGTGATAGCCGCTGTACGGCTCTACCACGTCGCTGGCTTTGCGACCAACCAGCAGTTCGAGGAACTTCGCGGCGGTGTAGGCTCCGTCGCGGGTCAGGCGGTAGTTCGGAAAGAAGATGCCGCCGTTGCCCTCGCCAGCGACCGGAACCGACACGTTCTGGTCTTGCAGTTCGCGGATTCGGGTGATAATGTTCGTACTGCCGATTGGCGTTAGTTCGAGCGTCGAACCGGTTTCGCGAGCCACGTCCACGAGGCGCTGAGAGACGTTGACCGCGGAGACGACGGCATCGCCGGCTTCCAATTGTGCGGCGGCGAGCGCGGCCAGCGTGGCATCGCCCTCGATGTAGTCGCCGGTTTCGTCGTAGAAGATGGCGCGGTCTGCGTCCCCGTCGTGTGCGATTCCGACATCTGCGTCGGTCGATTCGACCAATCGCCCGAGGTCGCGGAGATTTTTGGGAACCGGTTCCGGGTTGCGTCCGGGGAAGTGTCCGTCGGGTTGGCTGTTCGCCGTGACGACCTCGCAGCCGAGTTTGCGGAAGAACTCGGGCGAGGTGAGCGACCCTGCGCCGTGTCCCGGGTCGAGCGCGACGGTCAGGTTCGCGTCGGCAATTTTCTCGGTGTCGATGTGTTCGAGCAGTTGCGAGACGTACCAGTCGCGGGCGTCTTCGATGTGGTGGCTGTGTCCCGTTTCGCTCCAGCGAACCTCTTCGAACGCTTCGGTCAGGAACTTGTCTTCGATGCGCTCTAAACTCCCGACGGCGAGTTCGATACCGTCCTCGCCGATGAGTTTCACGCCGTTGTATTCCGGCGGGTTGTGACTCGCAGTTATCATCAACGCTGGAACGCCCTTGCGCTCCGCGTAGGCCTGTGCCCCGGGCGTCGGAACGACACCGAGACGGTCTACATCCGCCCCGATACTGGCCAACCCGCTGGCGGCGGCGTCGGCGAGCATGTCGCCGGTAGCCCGCGTATCTCGGGCGAGAGCGACTCGGTCGGAGCGCCACACCGTCCCTGCCGCCTTCGCAATCTTGAGTACGAACTCGGGGGTCAACTCGTCGTTCGCGACCCCTCGCGTTCCACTCGACCCGAACACCTTCATGTTCGGTTCTGCGGATTCTGTGTTCAAAGAGATTCCGAATACCGGTGCTACTCCGCCTCTGCCGGGCGTCCCGTGACCGTCTTGACCGGTGATTCCCACGCGAGAACGACGAACGACCCGGCTATCAGCACCCCGCCAGCGGCCGCGAGCGCAGTGAGCGGCGACGATACGTCCGAAATCACGCCGCTTCCGAGTTGGAACGGAATCACCGTCACGGAACTCACCATGGCAAGCGCGGAGAGCACGGTTGCCCGTCCGAGGGTGTCGATTCTATCGTTGACGTACTGCGAGGCCAGCGAGCGCGTCGTTTCGGAAATTCCACGAGCGAACAGGAACGCGGGAATCGCTAGAATCGGCATCGTCCAAAGCGCGATGAGTCCGACTCCGACGACGAAGGGAATCACGAGGAACCAGCGCCGAAGTCCGACACGTTCCCGAATCGTTCCGGTATGATAGCTCAACCCGGCCGAAAGAAGACTGATCGCCGCGTAGAACCAGCCCAGGAGCGGTTCGACCTCTCCCTGTGGAACCCCGACCTTTGGAAGAACGGTTTCGAGAACCGGCTGAACGTACATGAAGACGAGATACGAAACTGCCGAAAACAGGACGAAGTAGTACACCACGAACGAACGCAGTTTTGGGTGTGAAAGCGTCTCGCCGACGACGCCGACCGCTTCCCGCAGGCCGAGTTCGTCGGCGTCGTTTTCCTCGTAACTCGCCGGTTCCTCCCAACTCAGCAGAATCGGAATCCCCGCGCCCGACACCACTGCTGCCACCAGAAACGGATACGAGAGGTCGATGTTGCCGAGATAGCCGCCAGCAACGCTGCCGACGACGCCGACCAGTAGGGCGACGGATTGTCCCCGCCCCCGAATGTGTACGAATTGGTCTTCCGACAGTTCGTCCGCGAGTGTGTCGTAAAGCCACGCGTCGTCGCTTCCCGACCGGAAGTTGTAGCCCATCGACCAGCAGGCGTACAGCACAGCGAGTTCGAAGAACGTTTCTGTGAAACCGATTCCGACGAGCGTAACCGTGATAATCGTCGTTCCGACGAGCAGGCTGTTTCTGCGCCCGATTCGGTCGCCGACGTACCCCGTCGGAATTTCCCCCAGAACGGTCGTGACGTTGTAAATCCCTTCGAGAAGTGCGATGGCCGTGAAATCCACGCCGAGCGAGAGGAAGTAGAGATACATTATCGGGCGGTAGAACTCGATTGCCTTGGTCGCCTTGTAGGCGTAGTAAAGCCCGATATTCCGGCTTAAACCCTCCATAGGAAAGTAAAGACACTGCTGTTCTGAAACCGTTCTGCGCAAGCAGTTGCACATAGAATACTGACATTTTTCGGGAGAGATATACATCCGCAAAGTCGAACAATCGGTATGGACGACGCCCGCCCAGACCCCGCCGACGCGCTCGCCGCAATCGGCAACGAGCGTCGGGTGTCGATGATATACGAACTTCAGCAGGCGTTCCGCGAAGGCGAGTACGCACTTCCCTACGCGGAACTCAAACGACGCGTCGGCGTGCGCGACAGCGGGAATTTCAACTACCACCTTCAGCGACTTGTCGGGCAGTACGTTCGGAAAACCGCGGATGGGTACACGCTCACCTACGCCGGGCGGAAAGTCGCAAGCGCGTTGACCGCCGGAATCTTCACGAAACAAGCAGACGGAACCACGCTATCCGCATCCGGAACCTGCTACAACTGCCACGAAGAATCCCTCGTGGCACGATACGAACACGAACGAGTTTGCATCGCCTGTGCCGACTGCGGCGAGGAACTCCTCCACAATCCGTTTCCGCCCGCTCCGACCACTCGCAGAAACGACCTTCTTTCCGCCTTCGACGCGTGGACTCGTCGCTGGAACGCGCTCGCATTCGCGCGGACGTGTTCGGAATGTGGTTCCCGGATGGACGGAGAATTGACCGACGCAACTCCCACTTTGAGCGTCGGTGACGTGCCGTATCGACTTCGGGTGACCTGTCGGGAGTGCTGGGCCATGTCAAACCTCCCGCCCGGTCTGCTCGTCCGCGACCATCCGAAAGTCGTCGAATTTCACGCCTCCCACGGCGTCGATATTGCGTCTATCCCATCGTGGAACCTCGATTGGGCGCTCCATCACGACTATCTCGGTGTCGTTTCTGACGACCCACTCAGGATTCGACTACGAATCCCGCTCGAAGACGAAGAACTGCAACTAACGTTCGACAGGAAAGGAACCGTCGTTTCGACCGCAACCACGCGATAATCGAAGTCGGGGCGGTAACCCGAACGTTTTCCCCGATTCGCATCGCTGATTCGGATATGACCAGCATCGACGAAAAACGGGTGTACAGCGACCGGGAGGGGACGACGACCGTCTTCGTCGCCACGGAACTCGGCGTTGCTCGCGTCGAAGCGTCCGGAGACATTGTCGGAGAGTTCGCCATCGCCCATCGTTGTGTCGCCCGTGACGTAGCGACAGCAGACGGTTCCCTCGCAGTCGCGACCGACGAAGACGTTCTCGACGGCGATTTCTCGCCCCTCGACTTCGGCCCGGCAGTCGCCGTTGGATTCGACGGCGACGACCTCGTCACTGCGGGCGAAGACGGAACGTTGGCCCGCTACGACGGCGATTGGCACGAACTGGCGTCACTCCCCGAAGTGCGCGCTATCGACGGCAATCTCGTGGCGACTGCTGACGGTGTCTATCAAATCGTGGACGATGGTGTCCGGCACGTTGGTCTGGACGACGTTCGGGACGTTTCCACCGACGGTGTCCCGTTGGCCGCGACTGCCGACGGACTGTACCGGCTCGGCAACGGCTGGATGGACGCTATGGCGGGCGATTTTCGCGTCGTGAATGCGACGGATGAACCCACCGAAACCGCATATGCTGGAACTGCCGACACGTTGTTTTCGAAATCGGGTGGCGAGTGGGGCGAGAGCGTCGAGTGGGAAGAAGTCGCACTCCCAGTGGACGAACCAATCGTTGATCTCGAATTCGGTAACGGCGTGCACGCCGTTACCGAATCTGGAACGTTCCTTTCGTCTGTCGGTGACGGCTGGCGAAGTCGTCATCTTGGGCTGAAAGGCGTCCGAGCACTCGCGGTTCGCTAATTCACATTCACTGTCGACAGCGATAATCGACATCAAGCCCGCCGATTCGTATCGAGTTCGTACAGTCCGCGGTGTACTTTTCGCACGAGTCCGAGTCGGGTGAGGTCACGGAGGCGGTCTTTGACACACTCTTGGGTGACACCGAGTTCCTGTGCGAGATAGGCCGGTATCGCCCGTCCTTCCGAGAGGAGATTGAGGACGCCTCGTTCACTCGGCGTGAACTCGTCATCTTCGAATGGAACGTCGATGAGGAGCGTTTCCGTCGTTCTGTATTTCGAGCTATCGGCACGCTCGGGATTTTCGAGGCGAAGTTCGTACAGACCGCGATAAGGCTTCGATACGAGTCCGAGTTCCCGCAATCCGTCGAGCGTCTTTCTGGCTGTATTTGCTCCGACTGCAAGTTCGGTAGCGACGTATGCGGGCGTGCAACGACCTTCTGCGAGCAGGTTCAAAATACCCGTCTCGGCGGGCGTGAGGTCGGATTCGTCCACCGACCGCGATACGTCGATACTGAGCCGAGTTACCGAAACCATTGTCCGACAGTACTACTTTACTCCATAAATAATATACTCTTGTCTTTATATATGTATAAGAACCACTACCAACTGAAATATATTTGTTAGAACGGTTCCAGAGCGACTTCGTGATTCGAGATGGATTTGTCGCCCTTCGCTCCGAGTGAAAACGGGTTTAAACGGGGGTATCCAGTCTTCTCGTATGATACTCAGTGGGTCTGCCTCCCAGTCGTTGGCGGCCACACTCGCCGACGAAATGGACGAATCGCTCGCGTCCGTGGAGTATCGGTCGTTTCCGGACGGCGAACTGCTCGCCAGCGCCCCCGGATTCGAGGATACCCGTGCTATCATCGTCGCTTCGACGATTTCTAGCGACGCTCACCTCGAACTGCTGCAACTACAGGACGCTGTCCGCGAATGGGGTGCCGAGGAAGTCGTCACCGTCCTCCCCTACATGGGCTACGCCCGGCAGGATAAGACGTTCGAGCGCGGCCAGCCGATTTCCTCTCGCGCAGTCGCCCGCGCAATCAGCACCGGAACCGACCGTGTGCTGACGGTCAATCCCCACGAAACTGCCGTCTGTGACTTTTTTGACGTACCCGCTGAACCCGTGGACGCCGCAGGCCGACTTGCCGACCCGCTCCCCGACGACCTGACGGAACCGGTTTTCCTCTCACCGGACGAAGGCGCGCTCGACATCGCCGACACGGTGCAGGCCACGTATGGCCGCGGCGTTACGGATTACTTCGAGAAGAAACGACTCTCCGGAACCGAGGTCGAAATGACGCCGAGCGATACCGACGTGACCGGGCGAGACGTGGTCATCACCGACGACATCATCGCCACCGGTTCGACCATGAGCGAGGCTGTTTCCCTTCTCCAGAACCGGGATGTCGGTCGCGTGTTCGTCACCTGCGTTCACCCGATGTTAGCACGAAATGCTCGAACGAAACTCGCAAAAGCGGGCGTTGAGGCTGTGTACGGCACGGACACTATCGAACGAGCAGTGAGTCAGGTGTCGGTTGCACCTGCCATCGCCGACGCGCTGTAATCTACAGCACTTCCGCTACGTCATCCGCCGAGATTTCATCGCTCCAATACAGATCGCCGTCGATTTCGACCGGCATTGGTTTTTTGCTGAAAAAGTCATTCAGTTCTGTGGGTGACAGTTCAACGGTCGTAGTTTCCCCACCGGGCAAATGGTACCGCGCTTCTTTCTCCGCAGACAGTTCCACAAACGACCCTTGCTGGAAATAGTTATTTACGAATGTGTCAATTCTGATGTTGAAACAGCCACTATCGGCGGATTCGATGACCAAACGATGAACGACTCCGCTTTCGCTCTGACAGAGTGTTGCGTCCCCATCACCGATTGCGGTGTAGTTGTAGCCTGTCAAGAAATATCGATGAATCAGTGATAGTGCTGTCTGAACCGAGAACCCCGTACTCAGCATTCGAACGAACGACTGACCGACCTTCGTCGCGGTGGTGTTTCCGATTTTGGAGAGGGTCACGGCACCTGCGACTGCGCCACGCTCGACGAGCGTCCTTCCTTGCACATAGGAACTACACGCATTGAGAAGGAACGTTGTGGCGTCTATATTCGAGATAGTTCGGGCGTCTAGATAGCCATCCTCGCATTTGATGCCATCATCCGAGATATGGCCGATGTAATGGAAAAAATCCGTCTGCGTGGTGAGATGGTCACGTAACTTCTCTTTCGTGATTTGATGATAGATGGAAACATCGAATCGTGGGAGGTCACGGAGGTTGTAGTAGCGGGCAACATGGCTTTCACTCTGCATCGATGGGTCGTTACAGACGATGGTCACGGAAATCGTCGCTGTCGCGGCTCTGTTGTCCCCTTGTTTGTTCATTGCACTCGCGTACAGACTTTCATATGTCAGTTTGCTCCGCTGGTATGGATACCCCGGGCCGACCCATGCATGCTGTAACGCATCGGGTTCCCCGTCCATTTCGAATATGTTTGGGGGCGTCTTCGTACCAACATCCATCTGGGGAGTCGATTCTCGCAAAAAGTCTTGAAGCGTTTCTGGTCGCTGTGCTTTTGGCTTCCCTCCATTTGGCGTCTGTGCCATCCGAACGAACGCGAGTTTATCGGCTACGAACGGAAGTATCTGGACGTTCTCGGTTGTTGGCACCATGTCGATGACCTGATGCCACGGTGAAATGGCATGTTCGAGCGCAGCAAACGGCACATCGAGATACGCAGGAAGCCGGGCTTCCAACGGTGCGTCGAAAAGCGAATCGAAATCAAGCGACACCCGTGGCTCAACCAACTCTCGTTCGTGGAGCGTGATGGGATAAAATCCATCTATCCGGGTCAGACACTCCAAAAAGAAGACTTTCTGAAGGACATGTTCAACTGTTCGTTCGTACCCATCCTTGCCATCTAATTCGTATTCGAAATCACCAGCGATGAGTCGTGGCTGGGTTCCCGAGACAACCGAGGAGTTGAGATAGTACGCAAGCGGTGTTGCAGGATACAGATACTCCAGCTCTGGTGGAAGAACGAGCGTCGTTTCCGATTCTCCCGGTTCAATCGCGGATGAGACGTGGAACTGCTCACCACGCTCGATAAGCGGCGGATGTCCCCGGCGCGATGGGTACGACCGCTCGGGGCTGGTCGTTTTCAACAACGACCCAAGTAGTGACAGTGCCCGCATGATGTCGTCAGGGTCGTTAGTGACCGTGATGGTTCCAGCGGGCTTCCGCGTTGTTGACCGAATGCCGAGAATCACCCGACTGCTCCCGTCGAACGACAGCGTTGACCCTGAATCAGTTCGTTGGAACCGTATCGAACTCGACACTGAAAAGTACACCTTCATCGGTGCGTTGCCGAACTCGACGATATATTCGTCATCTGGGAGACGCGCCGTATCGTCGTCTCCGGCGCTCTCGAAGCGAAGCGACCCGTCCGTGTCTCGAATGAAAATTCCCCGCCGCCGTGGACTGTTGATAGCCGACGTTTGCATCTCGACAGCCGTTTCGACCGGGAAGTCGAGCGCTTCCGTATCAACCAGCGTCGGCGAAACTGGTGCTGGCGTTCGAAGCACGAACCGAGCTTTTCGAATCGGGTCAGTGAGTTCGACTCCAGATTCGCCCACAAGCGGTTCGATATTCATTGTTGTATAATCCTGTGACCATGAGGTATCTTTTCTTACTGGAAGAGGCTTTCCGAACCACTCAATGATGATTATTCCGGATAATTCAATAATATTGATACGAAAGGGTTCGGAACGATATGGATTGCCGCTTCCGCCAGACCTCTACACTTCCGCTTCAGCCAGCGGCACGATTGCAATCGTCATCGTGACGCCTTCGACATCCCACTCTTTACGGTGACCGTCTTCGACTTTGCCGACGCTTTCTGCGCGAACTTCGTCTGTCACGAGTTCCATGTGGTCTTCGACGAAGTCAGCTACTCGGTCGTCGTGAACGTCGAGTTCGAGGCGGATTTCCTCCTCGATATCGAGGTCCATCTCCTTTCGCATCTCCTGTACGCGCCGGATGACTTCGCGGGCGTAGCCCTCGCTCTCGATGTCTTCCGTGAGCGTCGTATCGACGTAGACGACGCCGAGTTGGTCGCCGTTCACGTCGAAGGACGTGCCGCTCACGTCGTCCGGCGTCTGGGTGACGAACTCGACCATCTCGTCGTCAAGTTCGACTTTCTCGCCGAGTGCATCCGCGACTGCATCTTCGAGTTCCGCGAGACTCGCATCGGAGACGCGGGCCTCGTTGAGCGCGTTCATGACTTTCCCTGCATCGCCGCCGAAGGCCGGGCCGAGAACGCTCATATCCGCCTCGGCGCTGTAGGCCAGTTCGCCCCAGCCTTCGTCGGGCGAGACGAGTTCGACTTCGCGGGCGTTCAGGCGGTCTGCCAGCAAGTCACCGTGGTTTTCGACCGCGCGGACGACTGAGTCGTCTCGCGCGTCCACCACGATTCGTGAGACGGGCCAGCGAAGTTTTCGCTCGGCCTGCTGGCGGGCGTTCGCGCCCGCTTCCTCGACGGCGCGAAGCACTGCCACGTCGGCCTCCATCTCCTCGTCGTGCCAAAACTCGTCGACTTCGGGCCAGTCGAGCATGTGGACGCTGTCCTCGCCCTCGTCGCCCGTAAGGGTCTGGTAGATTTTCTCGCTGACGAAGGGAGCGAAGGGGGAGAGCAGGGCGACCACCGTCTTCAGGACGTGGTGGAACGTCGCGTAGGCGGCCTGTTTGCTTTCACTGTCCTCTTCTTCCCACATTCGTTCACGGACGACCTGAATGTAGAACCGCGACACGTCTTCCACGACGAAGTCGAGTAGTGCGCGAAGCGCGCGGTCTTGGCGGTAGTCGTCCCACTGCTCGGTCATCTCGGCGGTCACGCTCTGAAGCCGCGATAGAACCCATTCGTCCACGAGTTCGGTTTCGGCGTCTTTGACATCGATTGCGTCCGGGTCGAAGTCGTCCAACCGCATGTAGGGGAGCGGGAACCGGAACACGTTCCAGAGGATGTTGAGGCTCCGCTGCATGTTCTGCATCTCGTCCCACGAGAATCGCATATCCTCACCCTGTGGGTTCTGCGAGAGCAGGAACAGACGCATCGGGTCTGCCCCGTGGCGCTCGATTGCCTCCTCTGGGGCGACGATGTTCCCGATGGATTTCGACATCTTGCGCCCGTCTTCCGCGAGTGCCCATCCGTGCATCAGCACGTCGTCGTATGGCACGTCGCCGAGTGCGGCGGTACCCATGCCGAGTTGCGACCAGAACCAACCGCGGGTCTGGTCGTGGGCCTCCATGATGAGGTCGGCGGGCCACAGTTCCTCGAAGTCCTCCTCGTTGCTGGGGTAATCGAGCGTCCCCCACGACGCGACGGAAGAATCGAGCCACACGTCGAACACGTCCGGAACGCGGGTGTAAGTCGTGCCGTCTCTCGTGATGGTCAGGTCGTCAACCGTCGGTCGGTGGAGGTCAACTTCCTCGGGGTCAACGTCTTGGTCGACCGCTTCAGCTAACTCCTCGCGCGTGCCGACGACCACGACGTTGCTCATGTCGCCATCCCAATTTTCCGGCGCCCAGATTGGGATTGGCACACCCCAGTAACGCTGGCGCGAAACGTTCCAGTCCGGCGAGTTCTCCACGAAGTTGTAGAACCGCTCGTCGCGGGCCTCCTGTGGATGCCACTCGCTGTCCTCGATGTTGTCGAGAAGTTCATCCTTGATGTCCGTCACCGTGATGAACCACTGGTCGGTGACGATTTGCAGGATGCCCGTGTCACACCGCCAGCAGTGGCCATAACTGTGGTGGACGGTGCCCGATGCGAGGAGGTGGCCTTCCGATTCGAGGTCGGCCATGATTTCATCGTCGGCGTCCTTGACGAACTGTCCCTCGTATTTGCCACCTGCTTTTCCGTAAACGCCGTCGCCGCCGACGGGACAGAAAACGTCCAGACCGAGTTCCGTCCCGCGGTTGAAGTCCTCCTCACCGTGGCCGGGTGCGGAGTGGACGAGTCCGGTACCGTCGCCATCGACTTCGACGTAATCGGCTTCGTACACTTGGAGCGTGCCTTCGCCGCTCGGGTGTTCCGGTACTTCGTCGTCCAGTGGATGTTCGTACTCCCAGCCGAGCAGTTCTTCGCCGGTGAGTTCGGCAACGACTTCGTAGTCGTCGTAGCGTCCTTCTTTGAGGACTTCCTCGACCTTCGGTTCGCCGACGTAGAGCGTCTCGCTCTCGCCGTCTTTGGTCGCCTCGACTTTCGCGTAGGTGCCTTCCGCATCGACGGCGACAAAGGTGTTCGCCGGAACCGTCCACGGTGTCGTCGTCCAGATGACGAGGCTTCCGTCCTCGTCTTTCAGCGGGAACTTCACGTAGATCGACGGGTCGTCCACGTCTTCGTATTCGACCTCGTTGTTGGCGATGGCGGTTTCACAGCGCGGACACTGACTGATGGAACGTTTGCCCTGTTCCACCAATCCGCGTTCGTGGGCCTGCTGGAAGCCCCACCACGCGGCTTCCATGTATTCGGGGCTGACCGTTTTATAGGGGTTGTCCCAATCCATCCAGACACCGAAGGATTTGAAGTCGTTCTGGAGGCCGTCGAGCTGCTCGTCGGCGAACTCCTTGCACTCCTCGATGAAGTTCTCCATCCCGAACTCTTCGATGTCTTTCTTGTTCTCGAAGCCCATCTTCTCCTCGACTTTCGTCTCGATGGGGAGGCCGTGCATGTCGTAGCCCGGGCGGTCGGTCACGTCGTAGCCCGACATCCGCAGGTACCGGATGTAGGCGTCCTTCAGCGACTTGTTCCACGTCGTTCCCATGTGCGCCGCCCCGGAGGTGTACGGTGGGCCGTCAACGAAGAAGAATCGTTCCGCGCCCTCCCGGTTCGCCTTCGTTTTCTCGTAGGCGTCCACCTCGTCCCAGTAGTCGAACACCCGGTCTTCGACCGAATCGGGTTCGTACTGGTCGTTTACTTCCGCGAATCTACTCATGTGCGATGTGAGTGCCCCCGACAATAAAGTGGGTTCGGTTATGCAGTTGACCTGTAGGACGTGATTTGGTCGCCTCTCGGGCCGGAGATAACGGCGGTTATTCGATTTCAGTGCTATTCTCGAACTCCACTGCCCAACTGACTACCGATGAAAATAATCCCGACCTTCGTTCGATTCGAGTTTACCCCGACTCAGACCGCTGTCTGAGTTGTTCTTGCAGGTCAGTCGCAAGCGACTGTAGTTCCTCGTCCGACATCTCTTCGAGGGATGGGCCTCCTTCGTCTTCTTCCTCTCCTGCTTCTTCACCTTCCTCCTCGGTTTCCTCTTCGCTCGTTTCTTCCTCACTTTCGCCTTCTTCCTGCTCGCTCTCCTCCGATTCTTTCTCCTCGCCATTTCCGTTCTCACTCTTCGACCTCGATTCGGACAGTAGATTTCCGACCTTTGTCCCGATTCGTCGGCCGAGGATAGCACCGAGGCGGCGACCCAGTTTTTCGCCGAGCGAACCCAGTTTGTCCGTTCCGGGTGTCGGCGTCGGAACCGAATCGAGGAGTTCGGAATCGTCGTCATCACTACTGCCACCGAGTCCCAACTGGTCGGTCAGTTGGGAGAGTTTTTCCTGTGTTTTTTCTTTTTCACTCATGAGTTACTCGCCTCCTCGTCAGTAGATTCCTCGTCTCCAAGCGCCTCAAGAAGCATATCCAGAACTTCGTTTATCATTCGGTAGACCATGTTGGATATCCCACCTCCTTCCCCGCCGCTCGGTAGAAGATCTGATACCGACGGGAGTTCGAATTTGGGCATCGACGGAAGTTCGAAACCTGATATTGCATCGCTAAGGCGGCTCAACGGCCCTTTATCCAGCAACCCTGCAACCCCCGAGAGTAGGTTTCCAAGCAGTCCACCGGGACGGGGAATGGCGGAAATATCCAGTTCGACCTCGTTTAGGTCTACTTCGAGTCCCAAGAGGTTGAGAAACAGCCCCTCCAAATCGAGATAGAGAACAGTCGTCCCTTCCTCCTCTCCCTCTGCTTCTTCTTCGTCCTCGGATTCCTCTTCAGATTCTTCATCTGTAGAGGATTCTCCTTCCTCGTCCGGTGCTTCCGCTTCGTTGGTTTCTTTTTCCTCTTCGTTTGTTTCTTCCTCAGCTTCACCCCCATCCGTCAGTAGTCGATGTTCCGAGAACGATAGCTCTGTCACCGCTCCATCCCGCCGTGACTCCCCCCTCATCTGTGTACACCCTGTCAACCTTCTCCTGTATATAACTAGTCGGAGGTTCAGGCAGATGGGTTGCCCTACGCTTCGGAGTCGATACCTAACTCGTCGGCGACGTTTTCGACCATCTCATCCTTTTTGGTGTTCGCTTTGACGCCGACTTCCTTTGCGACTTGTTGGAGTTCCCTGTACGACAACCCCTCCAGTTCTTCCCTGCTGCTCGGCATTTCAGATGCGGTTTTGGTGTCTGCCTTGTCGCCGGTGACGCTACTATTCTGTTTGGAAATATCTCTCCCCTCGTGATTTTCGCTGTTGAACTGTTGTCCCAACCATTCACCAAGCGCACGACCGATCTTGCCGCCGAGTTTTCGGCCGATTCGCTCGCCTGCCGATTCCCACCCACTCATTTGCTGAAACAACGGCGTCACTGCTCATTAACGTCCACCATCATTGAATTGCCGTATCTATCTGATATTACAATTGTGTGAGAGGGAACTACGCGTAAATCTACTGCACCACGTTGTTTTGCAGTGTTTCATCCTTCAAACCCATTCGAACGACGATTTCGGACATCCGTCGAAAATACGGTTTTCTATAGTCCGAAATAGATGGCAGCGGGATTTCAAACCTAGCAATCAATTTATATTCATTCATCTCGTCCCTCCGGAGACGGACTCGGGGTGGGGGCTCCGACTAGATGTTCGTGACATTCCGAACGCACCGGTAGTCCGGCACCCGCGTCGAGATTCCCTGAAATCCCGTGATTACGATGTCCAACGAACAACTCACCGAAACCGCCGACGAGTTAGAACAGTCATTGACGGAGTTCGAGAGCAAACGAGCCGTCACGGACGAACCCGACGACAGTTCGTTCACGGAGTTCGCGGAACGAGTGCGAACTGCCATCGAACATCTCGAAACGGTCTTCGAATCCGCCGAATCGTTCAACGAGGTGACGAGCGCGGCGGACGACCTCTGGTCAGTCCTCGACGATGGACAGGACGTACTCGATTCGTTCGATTCGGAATCGTTTCTCAAAACGGTGGACGTTTCTGAACTTCCGGACGTGATAGAACTCTCCGACGTACCTGAGGCGGTCGAGAGCGGAAATCTCCGGAAAGCAATCGACTACAAGGCGCTGATGAAAGCCATCGACTTTCGCGAGTTCTGGAGTTCCGAAGAGATGCAGAACTTGTGGGAGGAGGGAAAGGGGCTATCCGACGTTCTCGGTAGTGACGATTCCAACGGCGACGAAGACGATTCGGATCTTGTCGAATCGACCAAGGAGAAAACCGAAATGGCGTCGGAGGCCACCGAAGGAAAACTCCAATCCGAACTGGCGGAGAACGCAGAAGAGTTCCGCGAAAAAATCGATACGGCTCGTGACCAACTCAAAGAGCAGATAGAACAGAGCGAACTGGGTTCCGGTGGCGAAAGCGAATCCGCGGCAGAAAGCGTCACCGCCAAATCGACAATGCCGGAAAATCGTCCGGATATGGGCGTTAGCACCGCGTTTTCGACCATGCAGAGCGATAGACCGGACGTCGACGTGACGATGCACTACTCTACGATGCCGAAAGGGCGAAACAAGCGGTCGAACGACGAGTGAGACGAGTCGCCGAAGCAGAAACAGAATGCAGAAATGGAAGGACGACCCGGCTTACACGCCGGTCGAGTAGCGAAGGATGCCAGCGACGCCGCCGAAAGCGTTCAGCAGTTGTTCGCCTTTCTCGAAGTCTGTGCTGATGAACTTCGTCTCGGTGCCGCGCTGTTCGGCGAGGGTCATCAGATACTCGATGGCGTCTTCGCGTTCCACCAGTTCGGCGTCCGACCCGTCGCCGCAGGTGTGTTCCGGCGTGTTCTTGCGGCGGTCGATGAACTCGTACTCCTCCTTGTCGCCACAGTCGAAGACGACCACGTCTTTGCGGAGGTCTTCGGAGAGGAGCAGGCGGTCTACCGACCCCATCACGAGGTTCTTCCGCGTCGGTTCGAACCCGTAGGTCGCGAGGTCACCCTCGTGGAGTTCCTTGAAGAACGTCTCCATCTCTTGTTTGTCCTTCATCACCTCCGCGTCGGCCAGCGTCTCCGACGCGGCGTCTACGATGTCGTAGAGTCCGGATTCGTCGGTGTAGGAGACGTCGAACTTCCCGAGAACCATATCCTGTAGTTCGTGGTGGAGGTAGCCGCCGTCCAAGAACTCGTCCTTCGTTGGCGACGGGCCACCAACGAGAATGCCGTCCATGTCGTGTCGTTTCGGAACGAACAGGTCGTTCGCCATCCCTGCAACCTCCTGATAGAAGTTGTCGATGGCTTCCAGTCGAAGGCGGGCGAAACGCTGGGCGGACTGGCCACCTTTCCTCTGCTTGCCCGGCACGAGCGACGAGGCGGATTTGACCGGTTCGACCCGTTTGCCTTTCAGCCACCCGACGTTGGCCTCGCGTCGGTCGAGGACGACCAGACCGTACAGGCCTTTGTCGCCGAGCATCTCCTCAAGCGGTTCGGTGAGGAACTCGGAGTCGCAGTGATACCGGAACGATTCGACCGGTTCCGGTGGGTCCTCCAACGCTTTGGTGACCATGGTGGTCTGGCCGCCGCCGGAGTTAATCGCCCCGCTGAAGATGACGATACCGTTGTCCGGCGGGAACGTATCGTAGTACCGCAGACGGTCTTTGATGGACGTAAGTGCGTCCTGCACATTGGTTCGCGTCTGTTTCGACTTGATGTTGCTCGCTTCACTGTGCTCCTGCGTGACGTGCGCGACCACGTCGCTGATTTGTTTGTCCGATGGGATGTAGATGGTAACGAGTTGCGTCCCAGAGCCTTCGTACTGTTTTAGGTCTTCGATGACCTTCTGGAACTCGTATCGTTTCCTATCGGACTGTCCTTCCTCCTGCTGGCTCATTACTCCCTTCTAGCCGCCCCAACTGGTAAGTAACCTTTGACCTTGCGTGCGAGTTGCTACCGATGTTTCTGCCGATTCGAACGGCTCAGCGTATCGCCTGCAGTATCTCGTCGGCCTCCGCAATCGTAGCGAACTCACCACGAAGATGTGCGAGTGCGACCTGATGATTCGTTTCGGCGTCGATTTCGGTTCCGTCCGGCGAAATACGGTCGAAGGTTGCGGTTGCATCGGACACGACGATTGGCCGAAAGCCGAGGTTTTCGGCCATTCTGGTACTCGTGGAAACGCAGTGGTCGGTGGTCAACCCGACCACGACGAGGGTTTCGTACCCGCCCTCGCGGAGCCACGATTCGAGGTCGGTGCCGATGAAGGCACTGTTGACTTCCTTTTCGAACACCGGTTCGTCTTCCTCCGGTTCCATCTCCGGAAGGAATGCGAATCCGTCGCTGTCGCCGCGGAGTGGGGAACTTTCTTCCTGCGAATCGTGGCGGACGTGAACGACGGGACGGCCAGAATCCCGCCACGCGACGAGCAGTTCGTTCGCACGTTCTTCTGCCTCGGGATTGTTTCGCGCTCCCCACGAATCATCTCGAAATCCCTGCTGGAAGTCGATGGCGAGCAAGACGGCGTCAGAGAGGTCGATGTCGGATGGCAATTCGAGGCTCATGCGTCGATGAGGAAGGTACTTTTCGGGTGTTCACGAGTGATTCGAATCGGACATTCGTCCGGCGATTTTTGTTCGTCTTCCGAGAACAGATACTGCACCCATTCGCGGTCACCCTCAACGCCCCAATCGCCGAGGTCTGCGTGCGGGCAGACGCCGTCGTAGTCCTTCATTCGCTCCTGAATGACCTTCCGAGCGGTCTGCCCTGCCTGCGTGTCCGCTGTCACGCCCTCGAACAGGGAGCGCGGTTGGAACGTGATTTCCAATCCGACTGGGCAGTATCGACTCTTTCTGTCCTCGTAGAACGGTGCCCGACAGGTCGGAAACATCGGTTCACCGCCGAAACAGAACTCCCAGCGTTCGTCGTCGGGATTGGTCGGAATCCCCTCCGGCCACGGTTCCGGGTCGTGAACGTGCAGAAATTGGAGGATGTGCCACAGCGCTTCGTGATAGCCGGACTCGTCTAGCGACTCCTCCGGCGGTTCGAAAAACACCGTCAGGGGTGCGCGCTCGGCGTGGTCTTCGTAGATGTCGAGATATTCGATGATGGTGTCGCCGAGCGCGAGAAGCGCGTCTTTGTCGGTCATCGAGGAACAGAAGGAGTACAGACCATCACCCTCTCGCTCGGTTTCGATACCGAAGTAGCACGGAAACGGCGCGTCGTTTCGCTCGCCGAGCAGGCCGTCACGAAAGCTCTCGTAATGTGCGACGCCCCAGTCGGGTACCTTCCCCGAGTCGATACGACGTTGCACCGTCGCCTGATTCATCAGCACGTCGATGCCCGGTTCGTTCATGCGTCGTCTTACGACTGAATCCTCCTATCGTTGTCGCAATGGACAATCGTTTCGTCCCGCCAACGGACTAGGTTTATATACGTGCTGTTGTTCGGTTTGACGTAATGACCATGACCGGGACAGTATACGCGGTTGCAAGCGGGAAGGGAGGTGTGGGGAAGACGACGACCGCAATCAACCTCGGCGCGATGCTCGCGTCGGCGAAACACGAGGTAATCGTTGTGGACACCGACCTCGGAATGGCGAACGTCGAGAGCTATCTCGATTTCGAACAGACGGATTCGACGCTCCACGAGGTGCTCGCAGGCGAGGCGACCATCGAGGATTCGATTTACGAAGCGCCGGGAGACATCCACGTGCTTCCGAGTAGTACGGATATTCACGCCTTCGCACAGTCACAAACGGCGAAATTACAGCAGGTCGTCGCCCAACTGCGCGAGGAGTACGAGTACGTCCTGCTCGACACTGGCGCAGGCATCAGCTACGATACGATTCTTCCGCTCTCGCTCTCTGACGGCGTTCTTCTCGTCACTACGCCGGACGTTGCCGCGGTGCGCGACACCGCCAAAACCGCGGAACTTACCGCCCGCGTCGAAGGAACCGTTCGTGGTGCAGTTCTCACTCATCGAAGCAACGACATTCTGAACGCGGACGATGTAGAAGGAACCCTCGACACGGACGTTCTCACCGTGGTTCCCGACGACGAGACGGTTCCGATGGGAATCGACGCGGGCCGACCGCTGGCCGTGTTCGCACCGACCTCGCCCGCCGCGACTGCGTACCGCGAACTCGCCGACATTCTCACCGGCGAGACGGACACCCCGGAACTCTCCGGGGAACCGAACTCGACGAAATCCTCCGACTCGATGTTCGAAGACGAGGAGTCGGCGCAGTCTGAATTCGAACGTGCCGAACGAAAAGACACTGACTCCGTGGAGTCCGAGCACCCAGATTCGCCACCGACTGGGCCGGATTCACCACCGACTGCCGAACAGGGCGGCTCAGACCCCAACGCTGATTCTGCGCCCGGTACCGACCCGGTTCACGACCTCATCGACAGGCGCGTCATCAAAACCGGCGACCAGACCGAGGACGGCGAACCGACTGTCGAAGCAGTTCCGGACGACGGTTCGGCGGTCGCCGAACCGTCGTCCGGATCCGATGACGAACCGGCGTTTGAGAAAAGCTTTGACGAACTGGACGACGCCCCGGACGACGACCTTCAGGCACCATTTACCGACGATGCGGACGACGAAGACGACGTTGTCGACGGCAATCAGGAAAACGAGCCCAACACCGTTCTCGCCGACTCCACAGAAGACCCCGAAAACCCGAGCCAGCAATCGACTGAGGAAAGAAATCCAACGACGACTGACCCCGATTCGACTGCGAACGACTCTGAACCGACTGCGAACGAGTCTGAATCGACTCCAGACGAATCTATTCCGACTGCGGGGGACGGCGACTCGAACGCCGACATTTTGGACGAAACTCCGGAGGACTCCTCCGACTTACCGGACGAAATCGTCGAAGCGGAACCCGAGAACGAGGACATCGACGCGGTTCCGTTTCAGGACGAACCGGTTCGGCCGCACCTGAACGACGAAGATGAAGTGGATTCCGAGGAAGAGGACGAGGAGAAAAACGGCCTGTTCGGTCGAATCGGTTCTTTGTTCCGGTAGTGCGACAATAACCAAGTGTCCTGCCGTGGTCTTCGGATACAGAATGGCGGAAGAGGGTTCGGTTCCGTTGTGGTGGATAGCGCTGTTCGTACTGCTGACACTCGGGTTTGGAGCGGGTGCGATACTGTTCGTGGGCGGTGATTTGTTCGCCAGCCTCCGAGTTCTCTACATCGACTCCGGCGCTTCGATGCCGATGACGTTCAGCGCGTTCGCGATGGTGTGTTTCGATGCGGCGACGAGCGCGAGGCGAGCATCGCGCAGGTCGTCGTCCTCGGCGGTGAGAACCGGACATTCGCGGTAGAACGTGTTGAACGTCTCCGCGAACTGGCGCGTGTAGGTCGCGACGGCGTGCGGTTCGAGGTCGTCCGCGGCCTCCTCGATGACGTGAGGGAAGCGCGCGACGACTTCGATAAGTTCCTGCTCCGCGTCGCTGTCGAGAAGCGACGGGTCGATTTCGGTTGGAACTTCTCCCCCCGCCTCTTCGATGATTCCGCAGGTTCGTGCGTGGACGTACTGGACGTATGGTGCGCTCTGAGCCTCGAAATCCAACGCGCGCTCCCATTCGAACGTGATGGTTTTCGTCGGCTGTTTCGAGATGATGTCGTAGCGCACTGCGCCGATTCCGACCTGTCGGGCGATGCGGTCTACGTCCGCCTCGGTGAGGTCGTCGTCACGGATGCGGGTGTCCATGCGCTTTTCGACCTCCTCGCGGGCGCGCTTTTCGGCCTCGTCGAGCAGGTCGTCCATGTCGATGCCGGTTCCCTCGCGAGTACTCATTCCACCCTCGGGGAGGTTAACCCACGAGTAGTGGAACGCGGTCAGGTTTTCGGTGTCGTTGCCGAGGATTTCGAGTGCCTGCGCGAGTTGCTCGGCCTGTAGTTTGTGGTCTTCGCCGATGACCGTCACGGCGCGGTCGTAGTTGTCCAGTTTCCACTCGTGGTGGGCTAAGTCGCGGGTCGTGTACAGACTCGTGTCGTCCGAGCGTAGGAAGACGAGGTTCTTCTCGAAGCCGAACTCCGAGAGGTCGAGTTGCCACGCGTCTTCCTCGTACACCGAATATTCGCTCTCTTTGAGGCGGGAAACCACATCGTCCGTGCTCCCGTCGAACATGAACCGGGTTTCCTTGACGAACTCGTCGAACTCCGCGGGCAAGCGGTCTAGCGTGACTCGCATGCCCGAGAGGACGGTATCGACCACTTCGCTGACGCGCTCGTAGGTCGCCTCGTCGCCTTCTTCGAGTCCTTGCAGGATGGACTGAATCTCGGTTTCGGCCTTCTCCACGGCTTCGGGGTCTGCCTCTTCGAGATACGAATTTCCTTTGCGGTAGTAGCGCACAAGGTCGTAATCGGCACGTTCGCGCTCCGGTTTCGGCAGGTCGTCCTCATCAAACGTTTCGTAGGCCCACGTGAACACCGCGATTTGTCGGCCAGCGTCGTTGACGTAGTAGTGGCGGTCAACGTCGTTGCCAGCGAAGTCCAAAATTCGCGCGACTGCGTCCCCCGTAATCGGGTTGCGGGCGCGCCCGACGTGAACCGGGCCGGTCGGGTTCGCGCTGGTGTGTTCGACAACGACTTTGTCGCCGGTCGATTCCAGACGACCGTATTCATCGTCCTGTCCCGCGGTGACCGTCTCATCGTAGTACGCACCACTCGGCAGGAAGTTGACGTAGGGACCTTGTGGCGTGGCCTCGGCGATGTAGTCGAACTCGCTTGCGTCGATTTCTTCTGCGATGTCAACCGCGACTTTCGGCGGCGGTGCGCCGACTTCCCCGGCGAGTCGGAACGCCGCGCTGGAGGCGAGGACGGCGTCTACACCCTCCGGGGGTGTTTCGATTCCGAGGTCATCAGTTGGGAGCGAAAGGGACGAGAGCGCCCCGTGAAGGGCGTCTTCGACTTCCTCCCTGAACGTCAGGAACATACCCACTGGTTTCTGGTGCGCCAGTAAATGGGTTTCTGAATATGACGATGTTCGGATGACGCTCAGGTGGTCGCCCGAACCAATCGCTCGCCGAGCGAATCGACCCAGAGCGCCCCCAAACCGACCCAGTACGCCAGCATGACCGCGAATCCGACGCTGACCATCAACAGCACGCCACCTGGCAGAAGCGAAGAGACGACCAGCACGCCGACCGCGACCTGCCGCCAGTAGGTTCGCATGGTTCGATAGCGGACGACACCGCCGTGGTGGAACAGCAGCATCGTCACCGGCACTTCGATCCAGAGGCCGACGCCGACGGTCGTGGCGAAGACCAACCAGAAGAACGCGGCGGTTCGGTACGCGATTATCATGTCCGCGGCTAGCGCGTCGGCGACGAGGTACGACATCACGTTCGGCGCGACGAACCGATAGCCGACGAAACTCCCGCCGAGGAGTCCAAGGGCGAGGACGCCAGCCCAGACGAAGAACACGTTTCGGTTGGCGCGCGCCAGTTCCCGCGTTTCGATGGCCGGCCACGCGTAGTACAGCATGAGCGGGAGTACTGCCACGGCGCCGACGAGGAGGCTGACCTTCATCTCGAACGCGAGTGCTTCGACGGGATGCAGGAGGACGATGTTCACTTCGCTCGTCGGCGTCCCCGGTGGCAGGTGAATCAGGAAATCGCGCTTGATTGCGCCGATACCACCTCGGTAGAGATAGGTGAACACCAGCGCGACGACGGCCATGAAAACTCCAATAATACGAAATGATTTGCTCCGGAGGCTTCCGACGACAAACCGCAGGTCGTAGTAGTAGCCGCCGATGTCGTCTTCTGTCGTCTCCTCTTCGGCGAACGCCGCGGCCATTCTGCCCGCAGTTCGTTCGACCGTGCCAGAGACGTTCGGATTCTCGTTTCCTCCCTCCTTCTCGCCGTTCTGTTCCTCGTTCGCGGCGAGTCCGCTGGACTCGTCGCGTTCATCAAACCGGTCGAGAATCGCCTCCGCTTTTTTCGAATCTCCTGCATCGAGTGCATCGTCCGCGAGTTCCAGCGCCTCGTGTTCCGAGAGAGTAGCGAAGGCTTCCGGCGGTGCGGTTCGAATCCCCTTCGCATCGAGGTCGGAAAGGTCGATTTCGGCAGGGACGGCGCTCTGGGAGCGCCGTCCCTGCGAACTTGGATTACCGCTTGCTCGTCCGACGACTTTTGCGGTACCTAATCCGACGAAATACAGCGCCGTCATCGGAATCGCCACGAGGGACATGGAAAACGGGTCTGGCGACCCATTTACCATCGAACTGATGACGACGATGGCGAAAACGGCGTGTCGCCAGTACTCTCGAAACAGGTCCGGAGAGACGATGTCGGCGTACACCACTCCACCCATAATCAGCGGGAGTTCCGCTGTCAGACCGAGGACGAAGACCAGCAGGAAAACGAACTGCGTCCAATCCACGATGGAGTAGGTCGGCTGAAACCCCGCCATAATCGCGTTGCTAATCAAGAATCCGAACAGTAGCGGGAGGAAGACGAAGTAAGCGTAGACGACGCCGCCCGCGAACAGCGCGATGGCCAGTATTCCGACGAGAAAATGCGTCTTCCGTCGTCCCGGAAGCGACACTCCGCGTGCTTCGAACCGCTCCCGAGAGCGATACAGAATCCACCCCCCAGCGAACAACAACCCGGCAAAGAGGCCGATTTTCGCCTGCAACAGCACCACGTCGAACGGTGTGACCGCGACGACCACCGCCTTCGTTCCGAGCAGTTGCCCCTCAAGTTCCGGCCAGATGAACAGTCGGAGGGCGTAAAACGTCGCGAGAAATCCGACGACGCCCACGACGAACGCGATTCGTAGTTCAGACCGTACGCTCCTGAGCGCAGTACCCAACACTCCCTCTAATCGAAGTCTCTCTTCCCCCATTGGAACCCCCGCGTAATCGCACTACGTAGTATCGTTTCGCACAATCATCAACTTTCCTCGTCTGTCGTTTCTATTCCTCGCGGATGCTCTCGATTACTCGCTCCGAAAAATCCACCTCGGACAGTTCGTCTTCTTCGAGTTCCCGAAACCACTCGGCCTTTGCTCGCCAGTTCCCCACCCGATCGCCGTCGAGGTCGGTGACTTCTCCGCGAACGTCCCTCTGCTTCTCGGCCAAGTCACGAACCACGTTGATGACGCGGCCGATTTCCCGATGGGGGACTGCGCCCGTGTTCCCCGCTTTTATCGACTCGTACTCGATTTCGATTCGCTCTTCGTCCGCATCGAGCGACATGACGTAGACGCCGTGGCTCATCAGTCGCGCTTCGAGTTGGTCGGGGTCGAAAGTCATAGCGGAAGGCGCGTCGCCCATAGGTAAAGTGATTGTGTGAACGAAGCGCATCGATGTCGCCGAAATCACGAAACTCGTTCCGATTTTCTCTGTTTTTTCGTCCCGTTCGCCTTATTTTCGCATCACTGATATTATTGGGGAAATAAGAGTTCGATATGCGCCCTCGCCCTCCTCGATTGCAGGCATTCAGCATCGCTCTCGGTGTTGTTGCCGGGACTGCTGTCTTCCTGTTACTTCTGTGGCTGTCCCTCATCTCGCTCCAATACGCCCTCGGAATCGGTCTTCTCGTCGCATTTCTCGGCTGGATAGTCGCCGAACAGGTACCTGACCAACTCGACTGGGCAGTCGTTTCTCGCCTCCACTGGTTGCTCACGCTCGCTGGCATTCTCCCTTTTGTCGGCATTTTCGGAGCAATGGTTCTCGCCGAGTACACTCCCTCGGACGAACTCGTTCTATACTCGTGCATCTTCGCGTTCGTCGCCATCATCGGAACTGCTTGTGGTTCTCGGCGGAACGCAAAGATTCAGCACCGAACGCAGACGATTCACGTTGCAGTCAGTGGCACGAAGCTACGCCGATATTACATCCCGCTCACGCTCGTTCCCAGCATCATCGGGGTTGCTCTGGTTCACCTCGCACTCAGTGGACGCCTTTCAGTCGGAACGTTCGTCGGACAAATCATCGGGACATTCATCGGCATGACAATTGGGTATTCCGTGTCCGACGATAGAACGGTCACACTCACCGCACTCGACGACTGTTTCCTCGTTGGCACGGTCGAAAAAGCCGGCGGAACTGCCGTCCCATGGCGGCGAATCCGCGGGATCAGTGTTGAAGACGATACCTTGCGAGTCGCCCGAGGATTGCCATGGCCGATGGTCTACGAGGTTGACCTCTCGGGGGTTTCGAACCGTGATACGGTCCTCGAAGCGTTTCGCCCCCGACTCCGGTGACGGTTCATTCCCAGACCCGACATCTTTTGACGCCACGACGCTTACGCCGTCCTAATGAGCGAATCGGACACCGTCGAGGAAACCTCGACGAGCAATCAGAACTCGAAGCGTTCTGATGACGGGCCAAAACAGGTCGACAACCCGGACTACCACAACGAGAACCACACTGCAACGCAAACCTGCGGGTGGACGGCCAACGCCCTGCGAGGCGAGGGAAAATGCTATAAAAATATCTGGTACGGCATCGAGTCCCACCGCTGTATTCAGATGACACCTGTGGTAAAATGCAACGAACGCTGTGTCTTCTGCTGGCGCGACCATCGCGGCCATTCCTACGAACTCGGCGACGTGGAGTGGGACGACCCGGAAGCAGTCGTTGATGCGAGCATTCGCCTTCAGCGGAAACTCCTCTCTGGATTCGGCGGGAACGACGAAGTTCCCCGCGAAATCTTCGAGGAGTCGATGGAACCCCGCCACGTCGCAATCAGTCTCGACGGCGAACCGACGCTGTACCCCTATCTACCGGAACTCATCGAGGCGTTCCACGACCGGGACATCACCACGTTCCTCGTGAGCAACGGAACGAATCCGGAGATGCTGGCAGAGTGCGACCCGACTCAACTCTACGTCAGCGTGGATGCCGCAGACCGCGCTACCTTCGACCGCGTTGTTCGCGCGGTGGACGACGACGCGTGGGAAAACCTCATCGACACGATGGACGTGCTCGCCGAGAAGGAGGACACGAGAACCGTTCTCCGAACCACACTCGTCGGCGGCGAGAACGTCGAAAATCCGGACTGGTACGGCGCATTTTACGAGCGCGCCGACCCGGATTTCGTGGAACTCAAGGCGTACATGCATGTCGGCCACTCCCGCGGTCGACTCGACCGCGACGCGATGTTAGATCACGAGGAAGTCGTGGAATTTTCCGAGCGAGTTCAAGAATACATGCCGGAACACGACGTGCTAAAAGAGGTTCCTGCTTCGCGGGTCGCTCTGTTGTCGAAAACCAAGGATACGTGGGTTCCGAAACTGAAAAAGGACAGTGAGTTTTGGGCGCGTGATTCGGTGACTGGTGAGTGGAAAAAGACCAACTGACTTCTCTCTAATTCTGTATTCCGTTTTAGCTCAGTACGGCGCGTAGAACACCCAGCCCTCCGCCGGAACCGTAATATCGACCCAGCCGTTTCCGTCGGTCGTGATGTCGCCGCCCGTTCCGCTGTAATCTTTGAGTGTCGTGTTCGTCCACGAGGTGTACACCGACTGCGTGCGGGAACTCCCGCCGTTGTTGATGCCGACGAGGAGATTGTTGTATCGCTCGTACACGCCGAGGTCACCGTCTGTGTGTCGCCAGTAAGTTTCGCCGCCCGCGAGGTTCTTTTTCACCCAGACCATGTTGTTCACCTCGCTGTCGTCTAAAATGGCGTTCGGATAGAGATTGTAAATCATCGGGACGCCCTCGCTCGTGAGGACGAAGGCATGCGCGAGGTGGTACTGGGATGGTGCGCCCTCGTCGTGATTTTGGACGAAGGGACGGGCGTGCCACGGGTCTTGGGCCACTACGCCCGCACCTTGGAGTCTGCTCATGTCGCCGCCGGAGAACACGTCCTTCAGGATGTAGTACAGTGGGTAGTCGAAGGCGTCCATTCCGGTGTCGATGTAGCCTTGAACGTAATCGACGCTTCCGTCGAACACCTCGCCGATGCGTTTCATGCCGAGTTCGTCAGCTTTGGGATTCGCGTAATCGCGCCAGTACTTCTCTTCGACGTGTTTCACCGCGTCGTAGCGGTAGCCGTCCGCGCCGAAGGACGCGATTTTCTCCATATAGTTCATCAACTCGCCGCGGACGTAGTCGGAGGAGTACGATTCGTACTGCGCGAGGTCGGGCAGGCCGAGGAGTTCGCCGTGTTCGACCTGATGATCGTCGTTCCAGTCGTCGATAGAACCGACATCGTGGTGGAAGTCGTCGTAGGAGAATCGCGGGAAGTCGTAGTCGTAGCCGACCGCCATGTGGTTCATGACACAATCGACGTACACCTCCAGCCCTCGATTGTGGGCCTCGTCGATGAGCGCTTGCAGGTCGGCTTCCGTGCCGAACTCGCTGTCGAACGTCGTGAAATCCACCGGCTGATAGCCGAGCGGCGGGTCGTTTCGTCCACTCTGGTCTTCCCACGTCAAGCCACTCTTCTGTGGTGCCTGTATCCAAATTGCATCGTAGCCCCGGTCGGCAACCTTCGAGAGGTTGCTGGTGATGGTCGGCCACGTCTCGTGGAAGTACTGGAAATGAACCGATTCTCCCGCGGCCTCCGCCGTTCCCGAAAATCCGGACAGACCAGCGCCGAGTCCGACGACTGAGAGTCCACCGACGAACGTCCGGCGCGTCAGAGTCGAATGTCGTGGTTTGTATTCATCTGTCGTATTCTCTCGGCCTGCTTCCTTTTGCTTTTGACCGTCGTCGCCACGCTGTGAGCCATCCTCTGTAGACATGCATTTATGATGTACTATCACCACAAACATTAATCTAGTCCTCAGAATATTAAATTTCAAAATAAGTTGGGGAAATATTGGTGGCGAAATCGTAGAAGACTCATTCTCCGCTGAAACCAGCAAATTTAGATGTAGCGGGGGACAACATACTATTCCAACTACGGAATGATGTCGTCCTCCGTCTCATTTCTGCTATGCGTTCCATTTCCGGTACGCTTAAACGACCGAAGCTCTCACTATCGTGTATGCCAGCGACATCGCTCGTGGTCGGGTACGACGAACTCGCCGCGCTGAAACTGCTCGCCCTCGACGGGGCGCTCGAAAGCGAGGTCAAAGTGTCGTGTGCCGACCTCGCAGACCGTCTGGATGCCTCAAATCAGACGGCATCACGTCGCCTCCAACGACTTGACGATGCGGGCCTCATTACCCGCGAAATCGTCAGCAACGGCCAGTGGATTGCCATCACCGACGACGGCGCGTGGGAACTGAAACGCGAATACGAGGATTATCGACGTATCTTCGAAAATCTCTCTGGCGTTGACCTCTCGGGCACCGTCACGGGTGGCATGGGCGAGGGTCGTCACTACATCTCCCTGTCGGGCTACATGGCGCAGTTCACGGAACGATTGGGTTACGAACCGTTCCCCGGAACGTTGAACGTCGAACTGACCACGGAAAGCGTCCGCGCTCGTTCGGCGATGGAAGCACTCGACCCGGTCCCAATCGACGGTTGGGAAGACGGCGACCGGACGTACGGCCCTGCAGTTTGCTACCCTGCCACCGTGGAAACGGCGGACGGCGACTCTTACGAGCAGGCTCACGTCATCGCACCCGAGCGAACCCACCACGACGAAGACCAAGTCGAACTCATCGCTCCCACAAAACTCCGCGACGAACTCGGACTGGACGACGAGGACCACGTCACGGTTCACGTTGAGGAGGCACCATGAGCCAGACGACTTCCGCGACAGTCGAACAAGCAATCGAGGCGTTTCAAGCCGGGTCGCCTCTGCTCGTTCACGACGCCGAAGACCGCGAGGGCGAAACCGACCTCATCTACCCCGCGGAAGCAGTCTCCTCGGAAGCGGTTTCCCGCCTTCGCAACGACGCAGGCGGCCTGATTTGTGTCGCGCTTTCACACGACGTTGCGAACGCGTTCGACCTCGCATACATGGACGAAATAATCGACCATCCGGCGAGCGACGGCCACGACCTCGGCTACGACTCCCGTTCTTCGTTCTCTCTGACGGTGAACCACCGCGATACCTACACCGGAATCACCGACGACGACCGCGCCCTGACCATTACCGAACTGGCACACGCGGCGAGTACGGCCGACGAACTCGACTTCGCCGACGAGTTCCGCGCGCCGGGACACGTCCACCTCCTGCGGGCCGCACCCGGATTGCTCGCCGAGCGACAGGGACACACCGAACTCGGCGTCGCATTGGCGAACGCCGCGGAACTGTCTCCTGCCGTCGTCGTTTGCGAGATGCTGGACGACCAAACTGGCGGCGCGCTTTCTCCGGACGACGCGCGGGCATACGCGGAACGCCACGGATTCCCGTATCTCGAAGGTGCGCAGATTATCGAGACGCTGGCGTAAGTCGTCTTATTAGCTTTTAATTAGACCGCAATCAGTTTCATCTGTAACGAAATTTATCGCGCTTGATTGCGATAACGACCGAATACGTATCGTAATTATGAAAAATACTCATCTTACTACAAATCCATCTTATGTGTATGGACTTCAAACTCAGAGCGGTCGTATACGGAATCGTCGCAACCATCATCGTCGGCCTGTTCAGCGGGGCTGCCGTCCCATTCACCGACATGACTCTTCCCATCGTGGGTGCAGGGTTGACCGGCATTATCGGCGGTATCGTCGCCGGATACGTCGCCGGAAGTAGACTCGGTGACGGCGCGCTCAACGGCGGCGTGGCGACTGCTGCAGGGGCTATCGTGGCGCTCGTCCTGTTGACCTTCGCAGGGCTGATGGCCGGGCCAGTTCCGGCCATTGGACTGTTCGGCTTCGGCGTGTTGTTCGTCGTCGTCGCCGCGATTCCCGGCATCGTCGGCGGTGCCCTCGGGTCGTGGTTGCACGGACGGTCGGAGCGCCGCGCGGCCGGACGACCCGCCTAAGGCTGAACGACCTCGACTTCATTTTCGACCGACTCAACCGACCGACTCGAGCGGTCGGTACGCATTTTCCGAACTTTGATACCCGTGTCTATCAATCGACAACCATGACGATTCGGCAGGGTTTGATGGTGTGTGGAACCGTTCCCGATGAAGACGCGTTCTCGTTCGCCGCCGAGCAGGGCTTCGATTTCGTCGAACTCGACATGGAGCAGGCGTTTCCACCACAAGCAATCGACATCCCGTCCGTTTGCCGAACGCTGACGAACCACGACCTCGACGTCGTCGTCCACCTCCCGTATCGACTCGACCCCGGTTCCCCTCACGACCACGTTCGTGACGGGGCGTGTCGGCAACTCGAACGTGCTATCGATACGGCGGTGGAACTGGGTGCGGAGAAAGGTATCTTCCACGCAGAGTCACGAGGATTCCCGCACGTCTGGGGCCACGAAACGCTTCGAGAGTCCCTATACGAATCGGTGCGTCGTCTCACGAGGTACGCTCGTGAGCGAGATTTTGAGGTCTGCGTCGAGAATCTCAAAAAGGACTTCTTCGACTGCGGGGACTTTCCCACCCTCTTTGCGGAGACGAATGCAGTCGCCTGTCTGGACACTGGCCACGCCTACGTGACCGGTCACGACGCGGATTCACAAGCCGCTCTGCTCCGGAACCACGGCAACCGAATCTCCCATCTCCACCTCAACGATACCCGACAGACAGACGACGACGAACACCTGCCCGTCGGCCTCGGCAAACTGAATTTCGAAGCGCTCGCGACGGCGATGCGAGAAACCGATTGGTCGGGAACCTGCACCCACGAGGTGTATCTCTTCGATATCGAGTACGCCGGTCGTGGCAAGTCGTCCTTCGACCGATTACTCTCCCCCGAGTAATTCCGACCAATCGTTCGGGGACAATCGCCAAAACTGATTACCTTGGCCTTCATTGGGGAGAGCGTATGAGCTTTGACGAGATGGATGTGGATACGATATGGATGAACGGCGAGTTCGTCGATTGGGACGACGCAAAAGTCCACGTCCTCACGCACGGACTACACTACGGAACTGGCGTTTTCGAAGGTGTGCGGTGCTACGATACCGAAAACGGCCCGGCAATTTTCCGCTGGGAAGAACACCTCCAGCGCCTCTACGATTCCTGCAAGCCGTACAACATGGAAATCGAGTACGAACCGGAGGAACTCACGGAGGCCACGCTCGAACTCATCGACCGCCAAGACCTCCATTCCTGCTACATCCGGCCAATCGCCTACTACGGCTACGACAGCCTCGGCGTCAGCCCCGGTGACTGTCCGACCGACGTAACCATCGCGGCGTGGCCGTGGGGCGCGTACCTCGGCGACGAAGCCCTCGAAAACGGCGTCAAGGTGATGGTTTCCTCGTGGCGCAAACACTCCTCCAGCCAGATTCCGACGAACGCCAAGACGACCGGCCTGTACGTCAACAGCCTCCTCGCTGGCGAGGAAGCCCGACGAAACGGCTTCGTCGAGGCAATCGTGCTGAACAAGGAAGGTAACGTCGCGGAAGGCCCCGGCGAGAACATCTTCCTCGTGCGCGACGGCGAGATTTACACGCCCGGCCTCTCCCAGAGCATCCTCGACGGCATCACCCGCGACAGCGTCATCGAAGTTGCACGTGAAATGGGCTACACGGTTCACGACGATGCGACCATCAGCCGTGGCGAACTCCACACCGCCGACGAACTGTTCTTCACCGGCAGTGCCGCGGAAGTCACCCCAATCCGGCAAGTTGACAACGTCGAAATCGGCAACGGAAGCCGTGGCCCTGTGACCGAGGAAATCCAGTCGAAATTCTTCGACCTCGTCAACCGGCGCATCGACGACCACGAAGAGTGGTTCACCTACATCTAACAACCCACCTTTTGCTCGCACCTTTTTTGTTCGTCGGGTACTGCGAGAGCCGACGGCTTTCGCGTACCACTCCTCGAAAAAATCTGCACCGTCAGAGCGAAGCCCTGACGAACCGTCCGTTCGCTCCTCCATCGCTCACGGAGAAACCAAAAACCACGCGGACGAGCGGAAAGCGCGCCGCATCTTCGATTTGCTTGTGGTATTGCCGAATTCAGGGAGCCGATAATCAGAAGACATTCACAATGCAGTAGACGAGCGAGAGCAGAAAAACCACCGAACTGTACCGGTCAAACCGATTCCAACGCCTTCGATTTTCCATTACCTCAACATGACCGTCAGCATAATCCACAGTTGTGGCTACTGGTAACAGAGAAACACAGAAGAAAATTCGCAGAGATTAGCTCGTGACGGCGACTTCGCCTTCGACGGGTTCCGGTTCGCTGGCCTCTTTTTCGGCCTTCTCTTCTTCTTCCTTCTTGGCCTTGATTTTCTTCATCCGGAAGATTTCCTCACGTTCCTGCTCTTCGAGTTTCTGCTCGATGTAGTCTTGCGCTTCGTGCAGTTCGGGGAGCAGTTTGAACTCAAGCGCGTTGACACGGCGCTTAGTCGTCTCGATTTCGGTGAGCATCTTCTTCATCGCCGTTTCGACTTCGGCGGCGAGGATGATACTTTCGAGCAGTTCCTCGTAGGCATCTGCGGTTTCGTCGATTCGGGCGCTCGTACCGAGAACACCGTAGCCTCGTTCGTCGAGCGATTTCTTGACCTTCGAGGACTCGATTTGCGGGACGACGACACCCATGATGTTTTTCGATTCGGTCGTAATCTCCGGGTGTTCTTGCAGTGCGGCGGCGGCCCCACGAACGGCAACGTCGCCTTCCATCGCGCGAGCCATGTTGATGGTCTGCTGTGCGCGCTGATAATCCTCGTCCAGACCGGAGCGCACGTCCTGCGCTTGGTCGAGGATGTCCATGAACTCCATGATGAGACCGTCACGCTTCTTCTCCAGCGTGTCGTGGCCCCGCTCGGAGAGGTCGATTCGGTCCTCAATCGCCATGAGGTTCTTCCGAGTGGGTTTAACGTCCTTAGCCATCTTGGTTGACCATAAAAACTGGAAGGGGATAATACTTTACAGTCGAGATTCCTTGGCCGAGGGTATTCGACTGCGAACTGCTGGTCAAATAGGAGGATAGACGGTCGTCTCTCGGTCGGTTACTGCTGAAAAATCAAACCGCAGAATACCGATTCAGTCAGCCGTGACTTCTTCGGCCTGCTCTTCTGGGTAATACTTCTCGATGAACTCCTCGTCGATACGATTGAGTTCTTCTTTCGGAAGCATCGAGAGCAGTTCCCAGCCAATCGTCAGCGTCTCTTCGATGGTTCGGTTCGTCTCGAAGCCTTGGTCGATGAACTCCTTCTCGAACCGGTCTGCGAAGTCGAGGTACTGGTTGTCACGTTCGCTCAGTGCTTCGCGACCGACGATGTTCACGAGGTCACGAAGGTCTTCACCTTGTGCGTACGCGGCGTACATCTGGTCGGACACACCGGAGTGGTCTTCGCGGGTAAGCCCCTCACCGATACCGTCGTCCATCAGGCGCGACAGCGACGGAAGCGGGTTGATAGGTGGCTGAATACCCTGCGAGTTCAGGTCACGGTCGATGTAAATCTGACCCTCGGTGATGTATCCGGTTAGGTCAGGAATCGGGTGCGTGTCGTCGTCGCCGGGCATCGTGAGAATCGGAATCTGCGTAACAGACCCTTCACGGCCTTCGATACGACCTGCGCGCTCGTACAACTGCGCAAGGTCAGTGTACATGTAACCCGGGTATCCACGTCGGCCCGGAACCTCTTCACGCGCGGCACCGATTTCTCGCAGTGCCTCACAGTAGTTCGTCATGTCCGTCAGGATAACCAGCACGTGGTAATCCTTGTCGAACGCGAGGTACTCTGCCGTGGTGAGCGCGAGACGCGGCGTGACCGTCCGCTCGACTGCGGGGTCGTCCGCGAGGTTCATGAAGACGACGGAGCGCTCCAGCGCACCGGTTCGCTCGAAGTCCTCCATGAACTCGTTCGCCTCTTCGGCGGTGATTCCCATCGCACCGAAGACAACTGCGAACTCGCTTCCTTCGTCGTCGCCGCCCTCGTCGTCTTCCGGCACACTTGCCTGTCGCGCAATCTGAAGCGCGAGTTCGTTGTGCGGCAGACCGGACGCCGAGAAGATAGGCAGTTTCTGTCCACGAACCAGTGTGTTCATGCCGTCGATGGCGGACACACCGGACTGGATGAACTCTTCGGGGTACTCGCGGGCGTACGGGTTGATAGCCGCACCGACGATGTCACGTCGCTCGTCCGGAACGATTTCCGGACCACCGTCGATTGGGTTGCCGGAACCGTCGAGCACGCGCCCGAGCAGTTCTTCCGTGACGGGCATCTTCATCGTCTCGCCGAGGAATCGAACCGAGGACCGTCGGTCGATACCTTCGGTTCCCTCGAACACCTGAATCGAGACGAGACCGTCGCTCGATTCGAGCACCTGTCCGCGCAGTGTGTCGCCGTCAGGCGTCTCGATTTCGACGATTTCGTCGTATCCGATTGGCTCGTCAACCTCGGCGAACACCAGCGGGCCGCTGATTTCCGTAATTGTCTGGTATTCTTTCATTAGTATTTCTCCCTGAGCTGTTCAGTGATGCTTTCTTCGACTTCGCTGATGAAGCCTTCCCACTCCTCGGCCGTCCCCATTCGGTTCAGGCGAGGTGCGGCGTCGATAGCCGTGATTTCTTCGACTGGAACGCCCGCTTCGAGTGCGGAGAACGCCTCCTCGTTGAAGGTCTGAATGGCTTCGAGCATCCGGTAGGTCTTCTCCGGCGCACAGAACATGTCCACGTCGTGGAATGCGTTCTGCTGGAGCCATCCCTCACGCAGGTAGCGTGCGACTTCGAGCGTGAGTTGCTGGTCTTCCGGCAGTGCGTCCTTACCGACGAGCTGAACGATTTCTTGGAGTTCGTCCTCCTCGTCGAGCACGTCAACTGCCCACTGACGCTTCTCCGGGAAGTCCGGCTCGACGTTCTGTTCGTACCACGGGTCGAGCTGGTCCTTGTAGAGCGAGTACGACTCGTTCCAGTTAATCGACGGGAAGTGCCGACGTTCCGCGAGGTCGGCATCCAGTGCCCAGAACGTTTTCACGATACGCAGGGTGTTCTGCGTGACCGGTTCGGAGAAGTCGCCGCCGGGTGGCGACACTGCACCGATAACCGACACCGAACCCTCCGTGCCGTTGATGTTCTCGAATTTGCCTGCGCGCTCGTAGAACTCTGCGAGACGGGCGGCGAGGTACGCCGGGTAGCCCTCTTCGCCGGGCATCTCTTCGAGACGCGAGGAAATCTCACGCATTGCCTCTGCCCACCGCGAGGTGGAGTCGGCCATCAGCGCAACGTCGTATCCCATGTCGCGGTAGTACTCCGCGATGGTGACTCCCGTGTAAATGCACGACTCTCGTGCGGCCACGGGCATGTTCGACGTGTTCGCAATGAGGCACGTCCGCGACATCAGCGGTTTGCCGGTGCGCGGGTCTTCGAGTTCCGGGAAGTCCTCGATAACTTCCGTCATCTCGTTTCCGCGCTCACCACAGCCGACGTAGACGACGATGTCCGCGTCCGCCCACTTTGCGAGCGAGTGCTGGGTTACCGTCTTTCCGGAGCCAAACGGCCCCGGAATCGCGGCGGTACCACCTTTTGCGATCGGGAACAGACCGTCGAGAATACGCTGACCGGACACGAGCGGCGTCCGAGGCGTCTGTTTATCGACGGACGGGCGCGGTTCACGAACCGGCCACTCCTGTTGCATCTGGACTTCTTCGCCGTTGTCGAGTTCGACGACGGTGTCCGTGACGGCGTAGTTGCCGTCTTCGACGGCGACGACTTCGCCACCCTCGTAGTCCGGCGGCACCATCACTTTGTGGTCGATGCTCTCGGTTTCGGGGACGATACCGACGACGTCGCCGGGTTCGACCTCGTCACCTGCTTCGACTTCGGGGTTGAACTCCCAGGTCTTCTCCTGGTCGATACCGGGTGCGTCAACACCGCGGTCGAGGAACGCGCCCATCTTGTCTTCGAGCACGTCGAGCGGGCGCTGGACACCATCGTAGATGGAGTACAGCATGCCCGGCCCGAGGTCAACGGAAAGCGGTTCGCCCGTGTTCTCGACGGGTTCGCCGGGTGCGACGTTCGAGGTTTCTTCGTACACCTGAATCGTCGTCTGGTTGCCTTCGATTTCGATAACCTCGCCCATGAGCCCTTCTTCACCGACGTACACAACGTCGTTCATCCGGGCACCGAGGTCCGTGGCGGTCACGACCGGACCACTCACGCTCTGAATGACGCCGTCCTCACGGACGACGTCGCTGTCTGTTGCCTGGCTCATTCGTTATCACCTTGTTCGTCTTCGTCCATAAGGTCGATACCGATTGCGCGCTTGATTTTGTCGCGGAGTCCGCCGCTTCCCGCGCCACCACCCAGCGTCACGAGGGTGGGTTCCACGCTCGTCTCGACGTCGTTCCTGACGTTTCGAGAGAGGTGTGCAAGGTCGTCGTCGTGCATCACGATGATGCCAACGTCGTCGTCAGTCAATATTTGAGAAACAGCGTCGTCCAACTCCGCGTCCTTTTCGTCGTCCGGAACGTTTGCGAACTTCCGAACCCCTGCGAGTCGGAATCCGGTGGTAAAGTCCGGACTTCCGATAACGGCGATTTCCTGGCTCATAGTATCACCAGTTCGTCTTCGATCTCGTCTTCGGACAGTCCTGCTTCGCGTCCGCGTGCGATGGCACGGATGTTGTCCACTTCTTTCTGCTTTGCGAGTATGTACGCAAGCACCGGACACACCGACAGCGGGAATACGTGCGACAGATGGTCGGAGTATTCGAGCAGCGCCGCGTCTAAGGCGTGCTCGAATCCAATGAGACTGTCGGCGCGCTCCAGTTCGTCGAGTGCTTCGTCTAGGTCGCTCCCATACGTGCTCTCTCGAACTCGGCTGATCAGTTCGTCCGTATTTCCGGCGAGCTGTGACAGCTCTGTGGCCTTGAACAATCGTCCGCCCGAAATGAAGTATTCCGAGGGGTCGATGTCTGCACCGCTTCGACTGATTCGCAGGGCGTTTCGGATGTTCCGGAAGTCGATTTCTGCTTGCAGAAATTCGACGTACAACTGCGTTGCACGGTTTTCCGTCTCCGTGACGCCTTCCATCAGCCCTTCGTAGTACGCGCGGTCAACCGCGTTCTCCAGCGGAATCAGCAGCCCAGTGGAGTCGTAATCCTCGTATGCTGCTTCGAGGTGGTCGCCGAAAATCGTTCCGTGGAGCATTTCGACAACGTCTTCGATTGCTCCCGCGTCGGCCAATCGGTCGAGGAACGACCGTTCGAACTCACCTGCGTGAATCAGGTCGTCACGAACCGATTGGCTGTCTGCATCCGCGTAGATGCCGCGAAGCACCGTTTTGACGTTCCACGCGTCGAACTTTCGTAGGTACCGCGCGATGAGGGTGTACAGCTTCCCGCCGGACCAATCCAACAGGTCGTCGAAGTGTTTGGCAAGGTTGCGATTGAGTGCGTACTCCACGAGGTCGACACCGTCGTAGCGCGCACCGAGTGCGTTAACTTCGGATTCGTACTCCGTCTCCTCCATGTAGCGGGCGATTTCGCCCGGCCCCATTCGGAGGAGTTTCCGGTAATCCTCGTCGTCGAACAGCGCGGCTCGTCGTGCCCGGACGCGGGCATTGACGTACTCGTAGTTCGATGTACCGTCTGCCGTGCTCATTGCTCGAACAACCGCGAACTGATTGCTTGGAGGTTGTCCTCCCACACGTCTTCGAGTATCGAATCGAACGTGTTGTTCACGCGAACGCGGGACGCCTCGCTCTCGGCGACGATGCCGCCGAGGCAGTCGTATTCGCCCGCGTACTCGAAGCCGTCGTAGTCCGTGACGACGTCGGTGAGCAGTTCCTCGTCGTCGGCTCGTCCGTAGATTCGGACGGTGTTGCCGGAGTCGAACTCCTCTGCCGCCGCGTCAAGCAGTGTGCGCGTCAGTTCCTCGCGGTCGTCACCGCCAAGGGTTGCGATTTCTTCTTCTACGTCGGAACGAACGTCTTGCAGGACGTCCCGGCGGGCTTCCAGCCGCTTCTGCTTGGCTTCGAGTTTCGCGCTGGAGAGCTTCTGCTCTCGTTCTCGCTCGATTTGGCTCTCGATTTCGCGCTCTTTCGCCGCGAGAATCTCCTCGGCGTCCGACTCCGCCTCGGCGATTATCTCGTCCGCGCGGGTTTCGCCTTCCGCACGAATTTCTTCCGCACGCTCGCGGGCCTCGTTTCTAATATCCTCAACTACCGTTTCCAGGCTCATTGATAAGAGGGAATGTGTGTGTGTTTAGACCACGAACACAACGACGAGCGCCAGAATGACGAGCGTCTCCGGCAGAACCGTCAGAATGAGGCCCGTACCGAACAAGTCCTGGTCTTCCGTGACAGCGCCGACTGCGGCGGCACCGATACCACGCTCTGCGTATCCTGCGCCGAGTGCAGCGAAACCGACTGCGAGTGCTGCGGCGGCTTTTGGTGGAATGGCTGGCGAACTGCTACCCTGAGCGGCGCCGTCCTGTGCGAGCAGTACTGCTGCGTCGACGAATGCGAGTATGAATTCGAACATTGGTTTAGTCCTTTGTGGCTCTATAGCCTAACAAGTCGTAGTTCGAGTCACTGGATTCTTAAAACTTCCCAAAGCGTTCCGTCGGATTCGCTTGTATCGCGGGCTGTACCTGCTAAATCATGGTACCAAATACCAGTGTCGAGAGATGACCGAGGCCAAGTCGGCCGTGAAAAAACGAAAAACTGGGTTTCAGCGTCAGTCCTGCGTCGTGTGTGTTCGCTCGTAGCCGAACGGCTCGTACTCTTCGCCGCCGCCCTGATAGAACTTGCCGAAGAACTCGACGTATTCGAGACGCACCGCCTGCAGTCCTGCACTCGTAACACCGAGCGCCAGCACCAGCAGGTGGCCGACGACGAGAATGAGCAGTCCGACCAGCACGCCCGCGACGCCGGAGTGCATCAGACCGGGGAAGATGATGCTCGCTCCCTCGTAGTGGCTGTTCACGTAGCTCGGGCCGTACGAGAGCATGAAGTGCCATTCGTCGTGGTGTTCGTACGCACCGAAGAACAGCAGGTTGATGACGAACGCCATTCCCGCTTTCGCCAACAGCACCGCGGCGATACGAGTGTAGGAGATAACGTCCGACAGCGATTTCAGGCTCTCCAGCGTTCCGATGAGTGCGCCAGGGCCACCCAATTCGGAGACTTCACCGGCAATCATCAGCACGAGGCCGACTGCGGCGACCGCGAGCGCAATCGTTCCGACGGATGCCGGGAAGCCAGCGAAGCCGAGCGCAAACGGACTACCGTTGAATACCTCGAACAGGAACGGTGGCTTTGGCCCCATCATTTGCTTGCTGAAAATCCACACCCAGACGCCGAGCATGAGGATAATCCACGACCCCTTGTGGAGCAGTGCATCCTTGAACCCGTGTGAGAGTTCTTCGAAGAACCCGAACAGGTAGCCGAGCGTGAGGTGTGCAAGTCCGATGAGCAGGCTCAGAACGAGCCAAGTACTAGCATACTCAGCATTTGCGGGCTGAAGCCCTTTCTTGATCGGTGGCCCCATCTCGCCGTAAATAGTCTCACCGAGGATGTGTAATCCGAAGATTTCGCCGTACAGCACGCCGAAAATAGCGGTGAACAGACCGGCCCACAGTGCGATGCCACCGAGACTCTTCAGAGCGAGACTGCTAGTCTTCGAGTATATTGCATACCCGAATGCGAGGTACAGCAGTCCGTATCCGAGGTCACCGATCATGAACCCGAAGAAAATCGGGAACGTGAGGAACAGGATGACCGACGGGTCGAACTCGAAGTAGCGCGGTCGGTTGATGGTTTCGACGAGCAGTTCGAACGGTTTGACCGGCCCGGGGTTGTCCTGCACGACCGGGGGTTGTTCGTCGTCGTCAACGACGTGGCCGCCGTCGGTTGTGGCGACTTCTTCCGCCTCTTCAGTGACGGTGTGTGGGTGGCCTTCCTCGTAGTCGGCACGACGGAGTTCGTCCACTTCGACGTGGTCGCCGACCGTCGCGTCGAGGTCGCTCGCCAGTTTGTTGTACTTCTCGGTCGGAATCCATCCTTCGGCGATGAAGGCGTTTTCCGTCGTCGCGAACTGGAGCGGTGCTTCCGCCTTCTGCACCTCGATGCTGAGTTTCTCTTCCGCGGCGAGGAGGAATCCAGCACCGTCGAGTTTCACGTCGTGCAGTTCCTTTTCGACGCCGTCGAGTTTCGATTCGAGCTTCTGGCGTTCGTGTCGAAGCTCCGAAACGTACTCTTCCGGACTACCGGAGGCGTCCGGCACCTCAAACGATGCGAAATCCACGCCGACGAGTGCGTCGTCCAGCGCGTCTTCGTCCGCATCATCTGTCGGGTACGCGAAGATGGCGACGGTTCTGCCACCCGTGAACAGTTCGAACTCTTGGATGTCGTCGGCGTCGCGCAGCGTTTGCTCGATTTCGTCCGTGTTTCCTTCACCGACTGCGACTTGGAGGCTGTCGTAGCCCGACAGCAGGTCCAAGTCGATGCCGAGTTCCGCGAAGGGTTCCATCGAGTCGATGCGGTCTTCGACGCTTCGGAGTTCGTCTTGTAGCTCGTTTTGCTTGTCGTCGAGCGTGTTGACCTTCGTTCGGATGTCTTCCAGTTCGTCGTCCAGCGCGTCGTCGGTGACGATTCGCTGTGGCCCGGCGTCCTCGTCCTGCACATCGAGAATGCTCTCGATGGAACGAATCGTGACGAGTTTGTCGGACACCTCTTCTGCGCCCTCGATTGGGTTGCCGGGTTCGAATCCTTCCCACGACCCGTCGTAGTTCGACAGATGAACGAGATTCAGTTCGTGAATCGTCTCGATGACTTCGGACATAACGTCCCGTGACCCCGTCACCGAGACCTTGCTCATTTGCTCAGGTCTGAGCATGCACCGCCTCCTTGAACCGGTCGAGGACGAACTCTTTCGTGTCCTCTACGTTCTCTTGCGCGCGAGATTCGAGTTGCTTGCGTTCTTGCTCACCCGCCGCGAGCAGTTCTTCGCGTTCGGATTCGATTTCCGCGCGCGCTTCTTCCAAGCGTTTTTCTTCCAATTCTGTGGCCTCTTTTTCGGCTTCCTCGCGGATTTCCTCAGCCGTCTTGCGCGCCTCAGAAATCCGCTGTTCGCGGTCTTCTTTGGCTTCCGCGACGATGTCGTCAGCCTCCTCTTCGGCCTCCGTTATTCGTTCGAGAACCTCTGGCCTCGGCATATACTGTAATCACGCGGAAGGTTACTCTGGCGGCTATAAACTACTTGCGGAACCAAGCGCACGACGAGTGAAACGAGTCGTAAGCGATAGGCAGGCCGGTCAACCGGGAGAACTACAATCAACACAATCACACAAATCAGCAGGCTAATCAACCGCCAGCGGGCCAGCACACCCTCCATGAGCGAGGAGCGCAAGCGACGAGAGAGCGGGCCGACGAATCGTTCAAAGGAGCGTCGAAAACGCGACTGAGGGGGTGAGGAGGTTTTTGATCCACCTTTTTCTAGAGAGTTCGACCGGGGAGTGGCGCGATTCGCGCCACTCCTCGGCTCACGACCGCAGAAAAAGGTGGGGATTCATCACTACCCAGTCCCAAGCGCCGCCTAATGGGTATCCTCGAAAACAAACGTCGCGCACGAATCTTCTACAAATATCTCTCGAAGGTGTACGACACGGTCAATCCGTTCATCTGGAACGAAGAGATGCGAACCGAGGCGCTGTCAATGCTCGACATCGACGAAGACGACCACGTCCTCGACGTTGGCTGTGGAACCGGTTTCGGAACCGAGGGACTGCTCGAACATACGGACAACGTATACGGACTCGACCAGAGCGTCCACCAACTCGAAAAGGCGTGGGCGAAAATCGGCAAATACGACCCCGTCAGCTTCTATCGCGGTGACGCGGAACGGTTGCCGTTCAAAAACGACACCTTCGATGTGGTGTGGTCGTCGGGTTCAATCGAGTACTGGCCCGACCCAGTCGAAACACTTCGGGACATTCGCCGCGTGACGAAACCCGGCGGAGAAGTGCTTATCGTCGGCCCGAACTACCCCCGAACCGGCGTCATGCAGAAAGTCGCGGACTCGATAATGCTCTTTTACGACCGCGAAGAGGCCGACCGAATGTTCCGCGAAGCGGGCTACGAGGACATCCGCCACCGCGAGATGGGACCGCAGTACGACCCCGACATTGCCATCACGACCGTCGCGCGCGTGCCTGAAGAGTAAAGCTGACCGCCGTTTCTATTCTGCCGTCGTCTCTACCTCCGTCACAACCGTGTCGTCCACGGCGATTCGAACGACGACTCTGTTACCCGTTTCGAGAAGTGGTGCGTTCGTTCCCGCAATTCCGAGGCTCGCGGTTTCGCCAGCATCCCACGTTTCGTTCGTCGCACTGTTGAATGGCCCAGTCGGGCCGGGTTGGAATCCGTGTGCTGAAAAGAACGGAACTGGTGGCTGTCGTTTCAGTGGCGTCCCGTTGACGAGGACGTGGACGGACAGCGATTCGACGGCGAGCGAATCGCCCGCCCGATGGACGAACGTCAAACGGTCGGTGGCGGCGTCAGCCGAAACGTCGATGACGACGTATGTCGGTTCCTGAAACGAGGTCGATTGCACTGTAACTGCGCCAATCGTTCCCGCGAGAACGAGCGTGACGACGAGTAAAAGAACCGTTGCGACGACGGGTGAGAGAGCGCGGTTCGACACGCATCCGAATGGTTCCGTTTCGCTATTTCAACGTTCGGCTGTGACGATAGATTTCGGCGTCCCGACCGATTCATTCGATTGCGACAATCCATACGGGGTAACGGTGACGTTGAGCGGCGCGCCTCCGTGCACACTGGAAACAGTAAAGCTTCGTCTCGGAGCGACAGTCCACAGAACGCCGTCGCTTCCGGTTCGTCCGAGTTCTCGGTCGCCAATCGAGATGCGACTATCGACCGCATTGCCGTTTCCGTCAGTTGCGTTGATTCGGAGCGGGCCACCGGGATATGTTCCGTTGACGGTGAGTTGGTGGCCTATCGTGTCGTTTTGGATGGCCTCTCCGTAGGGAAGATGACTGTCACCAGTGAGATAGCTGTACTGCGTTTCTCGGAATATTTTCTCCGTCTTTCCGTCCAAAACCGCTCTGATGACTCCCTGTTCGTGTGGGAACGTGGTCACGAAGATACCCGTTCCGAATCTGGAGTTCGTACTTATTTCCCCGTTGTTGTTCTCTCGTGCCCATGGATATTGTGTCTCGGTAATGTTCTGGGCTTCCTGAGCGAGTAGTTGGTTCGTGCCGTTTATGTCTCTGTTTTCGGAGAGGTACGCCTCTCTCACGTACTGATTACCGTTGATACTCGATAGAACAACGCCTGTGTCCGTCGTTGCTACATATATCGTGCGTGATTCGGTTCGCCCATTGTACTGGTTTATCACCGACTCCCGAATGACTCCCTGTAGGGGGATGAGTTCCGCTTTGAGTTGCCACGCTCTCGGCGTAAACTGCGGAACGTCCTGCCCGCGGTCTTCCATGTGCTGTATCGAGCGCTCGACATTCGTCGCCTTCGCGTGAAGCACCGCGAGCCGTCGCACGTACTCCTCGCTGGATATTTCCCCGCTATTGAACTCCGTCCGAATCTCCCGTTCTGTGTACTTCAACGACGAGAGACGTGACCCAATGTCGAATCTGTACTGCCGAAGCTCCTGATGTCTGTTCCGGTCGTTGTTCGCGTTTGATAACTTTTCGTCGAGTTCGTATATCCGACTCTCCGTCTGTACCTCGTTTCTATCCATCTCCAACGCCGCACCGAGGCTGATCGATGGTGCGTCCGTGCCGGTGCGGTCGGGAGTACCCAGACTCAACTGTGCGGTCGTGTTGTTGACTCCCGGTGGCGTTACTACGCTATCCGTGTCCGCTCCGGTTTGCATCGAGGTCGCAGACCCAGTTTCGAGCGCAGCAGTAGGCGCGGTGAGGGCGAGGAGTACTGCGAATACGACGGGGAACACCCGGGTCATGTGAGTGGTGTACGTACCTCCGCATTAAAATACGTACGGGATTTCGAAGCAGTTGTATGAACGGCTAAGAAGGACGGAAATCATTCAAATTAGTCGCTGATGTTTTATCGCACGGATGGAAAGCATTTTCTTGCCCGATTGACCACACAAGTGTATGCGGTTACATTCCGCCCTCCTCGTGGTCTTCCTTACCCTCCTCGTCGTGGGTTCCGCTGTTTCCGCGGCGGATACGCGACAGGTGGCTTCGACCAACCTCGATACGCCGAACGGTGGCGAGGAGACGGTCGCAAGCCAATCAGCACCCCCGGAGACGACCACGAACGGCACCACGATTCGAATTACGCCACAACCCGACGGCGATGCTCGGTGGAATGTTTCGATGGAGTTCGTCACCAGGAACGAGAACGAAACCGCCGCCTTCGAGGAACTCGGCGACGATTTCGAACGCGGTAGCGCAAATGTTGGTCCCTCACAGGAGTTGTTCATCCGAATCGCAGACCAGATGCAGTCGGAGACGGGCCGCGAAATGAAGATTCTCGACGTAGAGCGGACGTACACGCCGGGGAACACGACTCACACGCTGTCGCTCTCGTTCGTCTGGACGAACTTCGCACAAGTTGAAGGAGACAAAATTATTTTACGTGATGCGTTTTTGCTCGACGACGGCTCATCGACGTGGCTCGATTCGCTCACTGCTGACCAACGACTCATCATCGAATCGCCGGACGGTTATCGGATTCAGAACTCGCCGAACTACGGCCACAACAACGGAACCGTCGCGTTGGAGGGGCCGATGTCGCTGAACCCCGAAACCCGCGAAATCGACGTAACGTACACCGAAACGGGCGACAGTGGCGAAGAACCATTTCTCTCTACGACGAACATCGTTCTTCTCTTGCTCGTCATCAGTACCGGGATTGGCGGTCTGTACGTGCTGATGCAACGACGGGATGATGAATCGGCAGATGACTCATCTCCCCGTGACCCGCCTGCGACGGTTTCGGAATCCAGACACGATTCGGGTGAAGAAGTTGCCTCCGATTCCGAACCGAAGGACGACGAACCGGATGTCGAACTGCTGTCCGACGAAGAGCGCGTCGAACACCTGTTGAAACAGAACGGTGGCCGGATGAAGCAGGCGAAAATTGTCACGGAGACGAACTGGTCGAACGCGAAGGTGTCACAACTCCTCTCGGCGATGGACGATGAGGGCCGCGTGGATAAACTCAGAATCGGCCGTGAAAACCTCATCACGCTTCCGGACGAAGACATCGTTGACTTCGATAGCGAATAATTTCGTCAAAATCCGGCTCAAACGAGTAAGAAAACCGAATAGTACTGCTCGTGCATTGTCGGCCGTTTCGAAAACGTTTACCCGCTACCCGGAAAGGAATTGATTATGAAGGTCTTGGTAACCGTAAAAGAAGTCGCCGAACTCGCGGATGACTTCGAAGTGGAAGGAACAGAGGTAGACGACCGCTACCTCGAATACGACCTCAACGAGTGGGACGACTACGCCGTCGAAGAAGGCGTTCAGATGAACGAGGAGGGCATCGCCGACGAAGTCGTCACCGTCACTATCGGCCCGGAGCGTTCGGAAGAAACGATTCGGATGGCGCTCGCCAAAGGCGCAGACCGTTCGATTCGCGTCTGGGACGAGTCGTTCGAGGACGTTGACTTGCTCGACACTGAAGCAAAAGCAGAGATATTCTCCGCCGTCGTCGCGGAAGAGGAACCAGACATCGTGCTGACCGGTGTTCAGGCAGGCGACGACGCATTCGGTGCGACCGGTGTCGCGCTCGCGGACGCCATCGACTTCGAGTGGGCGGCAGTCGTGAACGCGCTCGATATGGATGTTGACGAAGGTGTCGCGCACGTCCGTCGAGAACTGGAGGGCGGTGTCGAGGAGCTAACTGACGTGGAACTCCCCGCGGTGCTCACGATCCAGACCGGTATCAACGAACCACGATACGCCAGCCTGCGCGGTATTCGACAGGCTCAGTCCAAAGAAATCGCACCGAAAACACTCGCCGACCTTGGCCTCGACGCCGACACGCTGGAGAGCGACCTGACGCTGACCGACATGTACGAACCCGAAAGCGAAAGCGACGCAGAAATCTTCGAAGGAGACGCCGGAGAAACGGCCGGGAAATTGGCTGAAGTTCTTCGGGAGAAGGGGGTGGCAGAATGAGCGACGTTCTTGCCATCACGGAACACCGACGCGGCGAACTCCGCGACGAGAGTTTCGAAATCATCTCCGCCGGACGCGAACTCGCTGACGACGCGGGTGGCGACCTTCACCTCGCAGTCATCAGCGGCGACGTTGATTCCTTCGCGGACAGCCTGAACCGCGAGGGCGTGGATGCGATTCACACCGTCGAGAACGGCGAGGAGTTCAACCACGATGTGTACGTGCAGGCCATCGAGGCGCTGTACGAAGACCTCGCGCCGATGTTCGTCCTCATGCCAAACAGCGTGAACGGACTGGACTACGCGCCCGCCGTCGCCAATCGACTCGACCTGCCGCTCGTCACGGACGCAATCGGCTTCGAGTACGACGGCACGCTCACGACGACCCGCGAAATGTACGGTTCGAAAGTCGAGACGACCGTGGAAGTCGAAGGCGACCAGTTCGCCGTCACGACCCGTGGTGCCGAATGGCCGGAGGCCGAAGGCGTCGGTGACGCCGAGGTTTCCGCGTTCGACTTCGAAGTTGACGAGTCCGAAGTCCGTTCGACCGTCACCGGATTCGAAGAGGTCGGCAGTGGCGACGTGGACATTAGCGAAGCCGAGTTTATCGTCAGCATCGGCCGCGGTATCGAGGAAGAAGAAAACCTTCCGCTCATCGAAGACCTCGTGGAGGCGACGGGTGCGACCCTCGCGTCCTCGCGACCAATCGTGGACAACGGCTGGCTTCCGAAGAACCGACAGGTCGGTCAGTCCGGTGCGCAGGTCACGCCGCAGGTGTACCTCGCAATCGGTATTTCCGGCGCGGTTCAGCACGTCGCCGGAATGAAAGGCGCGGAAACCATCATCGCGGTCAACACCGACCCGAACGCGCCTATCTTCGACATCGCGGACTACGGTGTCGTGGGCGACCTGTTCGACGTGGTTCCGGAACTCATCGAACAGTTCAGCTAGAACCGTTCAGTTCTGTTTTTTTCACTCGAACGACGAACGCAGTTCAACTAGCGACCTTTTTCACCATTCTTGCAGAGTGAAGTGTATGACCGACGAGCGAGAGCAACCGCTGGCCCTCTCCGCCTACGAACAACTGGCCGACGATTATGCCGAGCGCGCGCCGACGAAACCGTTCAACGCAGACCTCGAACGACCGACAACGCAGGGATTGTTGCCGGATATTGCCGGAATGGACGTACTTGATGCCGGATGCGGGCCGGGAATCACGACCGAATATTTGCTGGACGAAGGTGCGGAAGTAACCGGTATCGACGCCAGTCCGTCGATGCTTTCTCACGCACGCGAACGGGCCCCCGACGCGGAATTTCTGCGGTGCGATTTCGGCGAGGAACTGCCCTTCGAATCGAACCGATTCGACCTCGTCTACAGTTCGCTAGCGTTCGATTACGTGGAAGACTGGGATTCACTCTTTGCGGAACTCGCCCGAGTGCTCCGCACTGACGGCCTCCTCGTCTTTTCATCCGGGCATCCCGTCGCGGACTACTTCCATTTCGACCCAGAGAACTACTTCGAGACGGAAGTCGTGAGCGAAGTCTGGACGAGTTTCGGCGACCCGGTCGAGGTTCCGACCTATCGGCGGCCACTGTCTGCAATACTAAACCCACTGCTTGCTGCTGGATTTCGACTCGACCGTATCGAGGAAAGCCAACCGACAGATGCATTCCGCGAGAAAGCTCCGGAAACGTTCGAGCGCGTGTCACGCGAACCCACGTTTTTGTCGATTCGCGCCGTGATGACAGCAAACTGAACCCGTCACGTATTTGCGTGCCCCGTCCTGAAGCACAGATGAATGGAGTACCTGATGGCCCGCAGGACGCTCGTCGAAGACCGATTGGAGGAGGTCGTAGCGCGGGTCGAACCACGCGAACTGTCGGACCAACTTGCACACACCGCGCTTTCGGGTGGCAAGCGCGTTCGGCCGACGGTTGCGATGCTGGTCTGCGAGGCGGCGGGCGGCGACGCCGAAGACGCCGTGGATTTCGGCGTCGGCGTCGAACTCGTTCACGACGCGTCGCTCGTCGTAGACGACATCATCGACCGCTCGGACGTTCGCCGGGGGACGTCGAGTGCGTGGGCAGAATACGGCTACGGCCCGGCCATCATCGCCAGCGACGGAATGCTCGGCGAGGCGTTCGAACTCTTTTCCTCACAGCCTCGTGCGATGGAAGTCGTCGCCGAATCGATGATAGAACTCGGCATGGGTGAGGCGTCAGAACTCGTCGATTTGCCCTCAAACCGGTCTGAGTACATGGAACTCGCGCGCCGAAAAACCGGGGCACTGTTCCGCGCCGCCGCTGAACTCGGTGCGATTGCAGCGGGTTCAGATTCGGAAACCGTGGACGCTTTCGGCGAGTACGCACAGCGCGTCGGCGTCGCGTTCCAGATTCGAGACGACGTGTTGGACGAGATTGCCGACCCGGACGACCTCGGAAAACCGACGGGACAGGACGAGGAAATCGGCCGCCCCTCCATCGTACAGGTCACCGACCTGAGCGCGGATGAGGCGAACGAACTGGCCCACGAGCAGTCCGACGCGGCCCTCGCCGCACTCGACCGAGTTGACGCGCCGGATTCCGAGGCGTTGGACTATCTGCGCGATTTCGCGGAGTTCGTCGTCACGCGCGAACACTGATGTTCCGGCTATCAAGCCGCGATTACAGTTTTCTGGATATTGTCATTCCGAGGAGAAGGAGGATTTTGGCGACGATGTTGGCGAATGCGAACATAATCCCGTGAACCGGGTGAATCGAGAAGAGAACCAGATACAGTCCATAGACTCCGACAATCATCGTGGCTCGGTACGTGAACGTCCGTCCGAGCTTCTTGAATCGCTCTTGGGTGTAGTGGAGATAGTTCATCCCCCCTCCGAGTAGGACGCCGAGCAACACCGCGACCCAAATCAGGACAGCATTTGCGTTCTGCGAACTGTCGAATGATGTGATTCCAAGTGAATCAGTAAGAGTCAGCAGTAAGACGTAGAGCACAATTTGAAGCCCTATCTGCCATAGCCCACTGAAAAACCCTCGTACAGTCGAAGGGTCTTCCCAGTCATCGGAAAAGCGGCTAAACCATCGCTCGGAGAGACTTGCCATTGCTCCAATTACTTCTGCAGCTATTTGACTTCGGTGGCTTTCGGCCTCGTAATCGCTTCCTCGAATCTTCACACCCGGTCTGGACGCGCGATGCGGACAGTTCGCGCCAGTCGCGCGACTGTCTGTATGCCCGGGGAGGTCGGGGGAGTACGAGGCAAGCGGTCTGCCTCGATTGCGAGCGAGGAGGAACGACCCGCGAGCGCCGAGGGCGAGTGCGCCAGCGGTCGGCGCACTCGCCCGCATGCGGTGGCGGTATTTGGAGTCGGCAACTGTCGGTCACATTGCGGTCGATTTCGATGACTACAGACAACACAAAAGCCCGGAAAATCTCAGCACCTCCGTCCACCTCTTCCGGTTGACGACACGCTTATCCGGCGGAACCGAATACATCCACTAAGCGTGGCTATCACGGACAAAATCTACGTCAAAAACCATCGCCAAATCTCCTCGCAGTTGGAGACGAACATCCCGAAAGGGGCGTTCAAAGGGGCGACGCTGGACATCCTGTTTCAGGGTGACGGCATGCAAAAATTGGACGGCGCGACCCGAGACAGAGTGCTCGATTTCGCCGAGGACTTCCTCGATTGTGACTGTCAGAGCAATCCGTACTGCGGCTGTCCGGAGCGGAAGTTCATGCGTTATCTGCTGGAACTGCGCGAAGGTGGCCTTGGCCCGGACGCCATCGTTGACGTGATGACCGACGATTACATGGTGTACGCCTACTCGGGCGACGTGCTGTCCTTTTTGGACAATTCGGTACGAACGCTGGAAGCCGTTGAGGAACTCGCCAACGTGGAGGGTGACGATTCGGCGGAAGCGCTCGCTCGGCAGAAAAAACACTCGCTGTCGGGGTAATCCGGTCTAATTGGCGCGAATCCACCCGACCAACTCAGCCGAGTCGAAACGGTTCGTCACTTTCTATCTCGTCGTCCAGTTCCTCCAAGTGAATGACCTCTTCTTCTGTTTCTTCGTCCACTTTCGCTTTGAGGTGGCGGACGTACTGCTTGTGTTCTTGGAGTTGGTCGCGGAGGTGTTCGGCCTCCAGTTCGAGGCGTTCGTGTTCGCGGATGAAACTCTTCGGCACCTCGATTTTTGGTGGGAACGAATCCTCGTCGTCTCTCACCTGATTTTCGGGGACGGCTTCCACCTTGCCGTCGTGGGCGACCAGCGTCTCGACGTAGTCGCGGAACACCGCTGACAGCGAAATGTCGCGCTTTTCCGCAATCTCCCGCAGGGTTTCGAAGGCATCCTCGTTGACCCTGAAGGAGATAGTTTTGTTTTTGTTGCCCATCGTTGTGTATATTGGTGGCGTAAGACTATTTAATGTTTTGTCAGACGGGAGTTCGGCCGCCGTAGAACGCGACCATTCCATCGACCAGTTTGTTCTCCGCGCGACGAAGGTGTTCTTCGAGCGTCCGGCGGTCAATGTCCATCTCGGCGGCGATTTCGGCGGTCGTCGTCTCCCGCGGAATCCGATAGTACCCCATTTCGTGTGCGGTGACGAGCGCCTCCTGCTGGCGCGGCGAAAGGTCCGAAATGGCGGTTTCAGGTGTGAGCAGTGGTCTGTCGCCGGGCACCGCGGCAATCTCGCGTTTCGATTCGACCGTCACCGAAAACTCGTCAACCAAATCTCGATAGAGTCCGGTCAGATTGGCCGAATCGAGCGCGAGTATCCGACACCATTTCTCGCCGTCCGCGTACCGAAGCGGTGGCACGAGCAGACAACTGTGCCGCGCCAGAAACGACTCGATAGTGTCCGTCTCGCGGTCTTTCAGGCAGGTTTCGGTCATCGCCAATCGCTCATTGCCCTCGACCAGTAGCTCTTGCACTCCGACGAGTTCTTCGAGGTGTTCCAGTGCGTTTGCCCCTGCTCGCCCGCTGACGTGGAGGAGGTCACAGTGGTCGTTACACCAGAGTTCGATGGTCGTCTCGGTTGCGCGAGTAGCCTCTGCGCACGCGCTCTCTCCCTCGATTCGAAGCACGGCCTCGTGCATCAACTCCCGATTTTCGTCAACAGTACTTAAATAGCCCTCCACACGCAGGGCCTGAGGTATTTGCGATTCGCGTGCGTATGACATACAATGAGCGAGCAATCCGAAACGGACGACGGAACCGAGACACACGGCGTCGGCGAACCGAGCGCCCAATGGCGCGAGTATCAGGGTGCGCCGACCGGAACCGACATCGAATGCAAGGGCTGGCGACAGGAGGCGGCCCTGCGCATGCTGAACAACAACCTCGACCCGGAGGTCGGGGAGAAACCCGAAGACCTCGTGGTCTACGGCGGAACCGGCCGTGCGGCCCGGAGTTGGGACGCCTACGACGTGATTCTGGCCGAACTGCGCGAACTGGACGACGACGAAACCCTGCTGGTGCAGTCCGGCAAACCAGTCGGGCGCTTCCGAACTCACGAGCGAGCGCCTCGGGTTCTCATCGCCAACTCGAACATCGTCGGCAAATGGGACGACTGGGAGCATTTCCACGAACTCGAAGCGAAGGGACTCATCATGTACGGCCAGATGACCGCCGGGTCGTGGGCGTACATCGGCACGCAGGGCATCATTCAGGGAACCTACGAAACCTTGGCCGCGCTCGCGGACGAACACTTTGCGGGCGACCTGCGCGGCAAAATCGTCGTCACGGGGGGACTCGGCGGAATGGGCGGCGCACAACCTCTCTCGGTCACGATGAACCACGGGGTCTGCATCGCGGCAGAAGTCGATGAATCCCGAATCGACCGCAGAATCGAGACGGGATACTGCATGGAAAAATCCGACGACTTGGACGAAGCCATCGAAAACGCAAAGCAGGCCGCAGAAGCGGGCGAACCGTACTCGGTCGGCGTCCACATCAACGCCGCCGACATGCTGGAAGGGATGCTTTCCCGCGATTTCGTTCCGGACGTCATCACCGACCAGACGAGCGCGCACGACGAACTGGAAGGCTACTACCCTTCGGGATACACCGTCTCCGAAGCAGACGAACTCCGCGACGAGAATCCCGAGAAATACGTCGAAGAGAGTTTGGATACCATGGCCCGCCACGTTCAGGGCATCCTCGATATACAGGACGCGGGCGCAATCGCCTTCGAGTACGGCAACAACATCCGTGGACAGGTGAAAGAACACCGGGAGATGGAACACGCTTTCGACTTCCCCGGATTCGTCCCGGCCTACATTCGGCCCCTCTTCTGCCAAGGAAAGGGGCCGTTCCGCTGGGCCGCGCTTTCGGGCAATCCAGAGGACATCCACCGAACTGATGAGGCAGTGGTCGAACTGTTCCCCGAAAAGGAGCAACTCCATCGCTGGATTGACCTCGCACAGGAACAGGTCGAATTTCAGGGACTCCCATCCCGAGTTTGCTGGTTAGGCTACGACACCGATGAAGACGGACTCACCGAGCGCGCTCGCTTCGCCCTCAGAATCAACGAACTCGTCGCAGACGGCGAAATCGAGGCCCCAATCGTCGTCACCCGTGACCACCTCGATGCGGGGTCGGTCGCCAGTCCGAACCGCGAGACGGAAGCCATGCGCGACGGTTCCGACGCCGTAGCTGATTGGCCGATTCTCAACGCCCTGCTCAACTGCGCGGCGGGTGCGGACATCGTCTCGGTTCACGACGGCGGCGGCGTCGGCATCGGCAACGCACTTCACACGAACAACCACGTCGTGCTGGATGGTTCCGACCTCGCAGCGGAAAAAGCCCGTCGCGTCTTCACGACCGACCCCGGAATGGGCGTAATTCGACACGCCGACGCGGGCTACGACGTTGCACTCGACCAAGCGGAAAAATCAAACGTCTCGATTCCGATGCGTGATAGCGAATGAGCGACTTTATCCACACCTTCGATTGGGACGGCACCTCTGCCGACCCGAACGACGAACAGTTCGGCGACGTGGTCGAACCCGCAACGACCGACACAGCAGACGAGTTCGACGCCGTCCTCGTCGGTGAACCTTACGACGGCGCGGTTATCGGCAGGAAAGGCGCGAGCGGAGGGCCGACGGCCCTCCGCGAGCAACTCTCGGGAATCAAAACCCACCACTTCGACGCCGGGCCAGTCCAGTCGGTCGGTGACCTCGGCGACGTAGCCAATCTCGAAGACACCGAATGGGTGGAAGAAGCCCAGTCGCTCGCCCACACTGCGGCCAGCAAAATTCACGAGGAATCGGTGTTCCCGGTTTTCCTCGGCGGCGACAACTCGCTCACATACGCCAACGCGGTGCATCTGCTCACGGAGGACTCCTCGCTCGGCGTCATCAACTTCGACGCCCATCTCGACGTGCGTGAAGTTCGTGACTCCCCGACCAGCGGAACGCCGTACCGCCAATTGCTCGACTCCGACCTCGGCGGCGGCCTCGCTTCCTACGCCTGCGTCGGCGCTCGTCACTTCGAGACGAGCACCGACTATGCCCAGTTCGTCCGCGAGGAAGGCGGCGAAATCGTCACCGCGGAGGAGGTCGGCGAGGATTCTGTTTCCGCAATCGACACCGCATTGGAGTCGATGGGCGACGTGGATACCGTCTACGTCAGCGTCGATTTGGACGTGCTGGACGCCGCGTTTGCACCCGGGGTCAGCGCGCCCACGCCGGGTGGAATCACGACTCGCGAACTGTTCCGGATGCTCCGGCTGGTCGCCAGCGACCCGCGGGTCGCTGGCTTCGAAATCGTCGAATGTGCCCCGTCGCTGGACCAGAACGAGTTGACGGTAAAGGCCGGTGCGCGGGCAATCGCGCACTTCCTCTCTACACTCGGAGGTGGCCGATGAGCACTCAAAATTCGGAATTCACCGCAGTCGTCCACGACGCGGCGGAAATCGTAACCATCGAGGAAGAGGGTTCACTCGGAATTTACGAGGATGCCGCAATCGCCGTGGTCGATGGGGAAGTCGCGCGAATAGGCGCGACCGGCCCCGTAACCCGCGAATATCCACCAGAGGATGCACAGTTCGCGGTTGATGCCACAGGCAAGGCCGTGATTCCGGGTTTCATCGACCCCCACACGCACGCCCTCTTTGCAGGCGACCGTTCCGACGAATTTGAGGCGAAACTGCAAGGAAAGACGTATCAGGAAATCCTCGCGGAGGGCGGCGGCATCCTCCGAACCGTCCGGGCAGTGCGCGAGGCAAGCGACGAGGAACTTCTCTCGAACCTCTTCTCGCACCTCGACACCATGCTGGCCCACGGAACGACGACTGTGGAAATTAAATCCGGTTACGGACTCGACACTGAGACCGAACTCCAGATGCTGGACGTCATCGCTCGCGCCGACGACCAGCACGCAGTCGATGTGATTCCGACGTTCATGGGTGCACACGCGGTTCCCGAGGGTCGGGACGCGGACGACTACGTGGACGAAGTTGTCAGAGAGCAGATTCCCGCAGTCGCGGAACAAGGCATCGCGCAGTTCTGTGACGTGTTTTGCGAGGAGGGCGTTTTCTCCGTCGAGCAGTCCCGGCGCGTACTGGAAGCGGGCGAAAAACACGGCATGACGCCGAAAGTCCACGCTGAGGAACTGGCCCACATCGGCGGGACGCAACTCGCCGCGGAACTGGGCGCGACCAGCGCCGACCACCTGCTCTACGCGACACGGGAGGACATCGACGCAGTTGTCGAGTCGGGCGTCGTTCCCGTTTTACTGCCCGGAACCGCCTTCGGACTGGGTGCCGAGTTCGCCGACGCGCGGGCGTTCCTCGACGCGGGTGCGCCCATCGCCATTGCGACGGATTTCAATCCCAACTGCTACTCACAGAGCATGGGCTTCGCTGCATCCCTATCCTGCGTCGAAATGGGCATGACGCCCAAAGAATCGCTCGTCGCAGGGACGAAACACGCCGGAATGGCGCTGGATATGGCGGATGGGGCAGGGACGCTTCAACCCGGAACGCCGGGGGATATTGCCGTTCTCGATGCTCCCAGCTACGTCCACGTTCCGTACAATTTCGGCGTGAACGCGGTCGAGACTGTGTTGAAAAACGGTCAGGTGGTACATCGTGCGTGAACGTGAGTTGGTGGTTGGTGAGTCTGGAGTCTATTCTCTGGATGGTTTGTCGCGGACAGTTGCCGACTCCAATCGAGAGCAGTGCTACAGAAATGCGCTTTGTGGCGTGTCGCTAGCTACTGCCGACTCCAATGAGACCGCTACCGCCCCGCACCCGTCCACACGCCTCCCCAACCGACTCGCTTCGCTCGTCCCTCGCGCGGGCGAACCGGAGGTTCGCCTTCGCACGCCATCGCGGTTGGCCGACCAGCCGAAACGCGTACGCACCAGTCAATCACGCGAAACGCAAATCTCGTCCGTACAACTTCCTTGGCAGGCTGCAAGGACGAGCGTAACGTCCGAGGGCTTTCGGCATCACGTCCTCAGTGGTTACGACGCTCCCGATTCAGAACCGACCAACAATTTCTCAAAGAAGGTGAACTCTCTATGACCGAAATCCGACTCGATGGCGAATCGCTCACACCGGAAGACGTAGAAAAAGTGGCGCGTGATGACGCAACCGTTTTGGTCCCCGAAGACGCCCGCGAGCGGGTTAGAACCGCCCGCGAGCGCGTCGAACAGGTGGTCGAAAGCGGCGAGGCAGTGTACGGCGTCAACACCGGATTCGGCGAACTCGTGGACGAGCGAATCCCACCGGAGGACATCGAAACGCTCCAAACGAATCTCGTCAGAAGCCACGCCGCTGGCGCGGGCCGGGAACTGACCCGCGAGGAAGTTCGCGCCATGATGGTCGGGCGAATCAACGCGCTGGTCAAAGGCTACTCCGGCATCCGCGAACTCGTCGTTGACCAACTCGTGACGATGCTGAACGAGGGCGTCCACCCTGTCGTCAAATCCCGCGGAAGCCTCGGCGCGAGCGGTGATTTGGCACCCCTCGCTCACCTCGCGCTGGTGCTGATGGGCGAAGGAACAGCGACCGTCGATGAGGAGAAAATGTCCGGCGCGGACGCGCTCGAAACTGCCGGACTCGAACCGGTGACGCTCGCGGCGAAGGAAGGGTTGGCGCTCATCAACGGAACTCAACTCTCGGTCGGCCTCGCCGCCCTCGCGGTTCGGGACGCGGAACGCGCGATTCGGGCGGCGGACGTTGCGGGCGCGCTAACGACTGAAGTGACGATGGGAACCACTGCGTCCGCAGACCCCGTTATCGCGGATATTCGTCCCCACGACGGTCACGCGAAAACTGCGCGAAACGTCAAACGGCTCACAGAGAACTCCGAAATCGTCGAGTCGCATCGCAACTGCGACCGGGTGCAGGATGCCTACTCGATTCGCTGTCTCCCGCAGGTTCACGGTGCGGTTCGGGACGCCGTTTCCCACCTCCGTGAAGCGGTGGAAGTCGAACTCAACAGCGCGACGGACAACCCGCTCATCTTCCCCGCCGACGCCGTGAACAGCAGAGCCAGCGGGACGGGAGATGCCGCAGTCCTTTCGGGCGGAAATTTCCACGGCGACCCGCTCGCGCTTCCGCTGGACTATCTGACCAACGCCGTCACCGAAATCGCGGCCATCTCGGAGCGCCGCGTTGACCGCATGCTCAATCCGAATATTCAGGAACCGCATCTTCCGCCCTTCCTCACCGAACATAGCGGTCTGCGGTCTGGCTACATGATTGCCCAGTACACTGCCGCGGCGCTGCTGAACGAAAATCGCTCGATTGGCCGCGCCTCGATGGACAACACGCCAGTTAGCGGCAATCAGGAAGACCACGTCAGCATGAGCGCCCAGAGCGCGTACAACGCTCGCCGGGCGGTCGAAAACACGCTTGCCATCGTCGGTATCGAACTCGTCTGCGGTGCGCAGGCGAGCGAATTCATCGACAACGACCTCTCACACGGCGTCGGTACCGGCGCGGCCTACGACGCGGTTCGGGAAGTCGTTCCGCCGCTCACCGACGACCGCCCGATTCACGAGGATATTTCGGCCGCCGAAACGCTCGTCTGGTCTGGCCTCCTCGAATCGCGCGTCGAAGATGCGCTGGATGAATCGCTGGACTGACCACCCGACTATCCTGTCTGTTTCAGTCGGCGTTTAGCCGTTTCGGACTGGTTCCTATTCGTGGCGTTCCCGTCTTGTCGAGTGCCCAGACTCCGTGTTCTTCGCACTCGAACACGCGTCGGAAGATGCGCCTCGATTCCGCTCCGCAGTCGGGGCAGGGATTAGCCGGGCCTTCGGCGGACGTGTTCGTCTCCATCGCATCGTACACCTCCTGCCATCCACTGCTCGGTGATGTCCGTTCGTCGGGCATTTTTAGTGATTTTGCTCGTCTGGCAGCTAAAGCCGCCAAACTGTTCGGTAGACGATTCTCTGTTCGACAAAATCCTCGTCTGACTACGACTACTTCGAAAGATAAGCGGCGTCTGGCTACTGCATCGGCGTTTCGTTCTCTCCGCTTGCTTCGTCGCTCGTTCCGCCGTCGTTCATCCCGCCGTCGCTCAATCCGTCATCCGATTCTCCCCCGTCGCTCGACTTGCCATCCGTATCGAGACTTTCGAGCGCCCGAATGGCGTTGTCTCGGTACGTATCGACCGGTCGGTCGTACTCCTCTCTCGCCATGGCCGCATAGCGATTCGTTTCGTCGTCGAACGTCGAAATTCGTTCGAGGGTTCGCTCGGCGGTTTCGACCACCCAGCGGTCGCGCGTCGAATCATCGACCACGGTGATGGATTCTGGTCGGAGCGACACGTTCACGGTTCCGTCGTCCATCTCGTAGGTTCGCGGCTTCCCAGCGATGGCGACGTACTCCGGTGCTTCGAGTTCGCGGAGCATGGCCGCGGCGTCGGGTTGATACTGCCCGGCGTAGACGAAGAACGTGTCGCCGTTCGGGTCAACGACCCGACCACGCCAGTATTCGCTGTCTTCGCCAACGTCTTCTTTCTCGGTCAGGGTTCCGACGACGAAGACACGGTTCGCTCGCTCGCCCGTGGGGAGGAGCAAGTAGACCGGTGCTCGCTCGTCGTCCGATTCTTTGAACGTGTAGCTCGCGTCGTTGAACTCCGCGGCGAACGTCCTGCGTGCGACTTCTCTGGTAGGTGCTCCACTCATGTTACATCGACCTCGCTTTGATTAGCGCCGCTTCCGCATCCACTGGCCCAGACAGCTGTTCGACATCGTTCGCCAGCACGTATCGACCCATGGTCGGGCCGGACACGCGGTAGTAGTAGCCGAGTGTTTTCTCGCGCATTTCGTCGGCCACGACGGTGGTGTCGAGTGCGTCCATCGCCATCTGTTTGGCTTCTTCCAGTTCGATGCCGGTCAGGTTCTCCGTTGCTTCCTCGTTGAAGATGACCTCGTGAACGTCGTTTCCGTCGTCCACGACGCCTTTAATTCGGAGGTCGAACTCGCCTTCCTGTTCGCCGTGTTCGGAACAGCGTCCGTTCTGCAGAACGCGGGTACAGTCCTCTTTTGGACATCGCTTGATGAGGCCACTGCCGGATTGAATGTCGATCAGCGCGCCTTCGACTTCGGTCGCGTTGTCGCCGACTTCGATGTCGGTGTCGAGTTCTTCGACGTTCGTAGTTCGGTTGAGCTTCACCGAATATCGGCCCTGGTATTCGTCTGTGACGACGTTGCCGAGTCGGTAGACTTTGTCTTCTTCGAGTTCGGGCAGGTCGGATTTGGCCCACTTCGTGAACTTGATGGTGCCCGTCTCGTCTCCGAGCAGACCGACTTGGCCGACCGAATCGCTTCGCGGTTCCCAGAGGTCGACGACTTTGGCCGTGAGGTTCACCCACTGCTCGTCGGTTTCGATGTCTTCGACTTGTACGTCGCTGGTACCACCGGTTCGGATGTCGTCGCGTTCGAGTCCGGCCTCGTCCAGATAATGGCTGGTGACGCTTCGTCGTGCCTCTTCCATGGGCACCTTGTATTCGTTGACGAGGCTGTCGAGACGCGATGCTACGTCGTCTACGGTTACGTCGAGATGGTCGGAGAACTGTTCGTGTATTTCTTCCGCATGCTGTCGCACATCGGTCATGGTTGTTCCGTCTCCACTTCGTTTTCTATGGGAGACATACGGTGGTTGGTTCGCGATGGTATAAAAGGTTACGTGGGGCCAGAGTGGAAGTGAAAACCGTCGCTTCGGGCCGCCTTGCGCCTTTTCTCTGTGAATTCAGTTTTCAGACGCCCGAACCATCTTGCCGGTACAATAGTGCTTCGCTGGTACGATAGCACCGATTCTGGAGGACGACACTGTGCGGACTGCATCGGGGAAACCTTTCATTCCCCCACAACCAACGTGCGGTATGGACGACCGTCTCGAACGCTTCCTTCGCATCAAACTCAGGGAAGTGGGCAAGAAGTATGCCGAAACGCGGGAGTCGGCAGATAAGCAGATGGAGGAGGCAAAAGAAGCCTATCGGAACGCCCGCGACACCACGCTCGCGGATTTGCCGCAGGACGAACACGGACGGGCGAAAATCGTCTGTCGGCGATACGCCGAACGTCGCGCGGCGCGACTCGACAAGGAGGGTCGTCCGGCCTGTTTCGACGCGGAACATCCGGCCTGTGAGGGATGCGTGGAGGACATTCGGGAACGAACAATCGAAACGTGGTAATCACGAAACGAATGACTACTTCCTGACTATTTATCTCGGCTTTCGAACCGAATGGCGGTTCGGCAATTTCGAATCTGATTTTCCTAACATGATCACTAAATGGATATTCCAAACATGGATTCTGTCTGCGTACTGTCGTAAATTCTCTAATTGGATTTCAGGTAACAGAGCTGTTCTGTACTGTGAATCTCTCAAAAAATGGTCTGATATCGGGAACTCTCTTCAAATAATAGACGTAATTTATACTCTTGGCTAGCCTATACAATACTCGGGGAAATAACAATGAGTACGAAAGTAGAGAGCGGTGCTGACGTGGTATCCGGCACTGCCGAAACATCGTGGCGAGCTTCAATGGGTGCGGGGGCAATCATCGCCGTCGTTGGCATTCTTGCCATCCTTTCACCATTCGTGGCGGGTGTGTCCCTATCGATTCTACTCGGCGCGCTACTGGTCGTCGGCGCGCTGGTGCACGTCGCACACGCCTTTTCGGGCGGGTGGAAACGATTCTTCGTCCAAGGACTGCTCGCGGTCGTGTACGCCATCGCCGGTATCGCACTGCTGTCGAATCCCGTCATCGGACTAACGACGCTGACCATCCTGCTGGTTGCGTTCCTGTTCGTGGAAGGCATCCTCGAAATCGTGATGGGATTCCAAGCCCGCAGTGAGAAGGGCTGGGCCGCGCTCGTCGTGAGCGGCGTTCTCGCGTTGGTCGTCGCTGGACTCATCTGGGCCGGATTCCCATCCAGCGCGCTGTGGGCGGTTGGCCTCCTCTTCGGGGTGAACTTGCTCGTCAGCGGCGTCTCGATGATGTTCATGGCACAGGGAAGCAGAACCGAGGCCCGCGAAACCGCTCCGTCGGACACAGCACGCGGTGCCTGAGGAACCAACCACGACAACCACATTCGTTTTTGCCCGTCGATTAGCTGAGTGAGAGTCGGATAGACCGATTTTTGAAACCACCACTCGTCACTTGCTCCATGACTCGCCCGCTCGTCGCCCTCATCATGGCCGGTGGAACCGGGACGCGACTGTATCCCGCAAGCAGAAGCGACCGCCCCAAGCAGTTCCTCTCGCTCCTCGGGGACGACTCTCTGCTTTCCCAAACCGTCGAACGCGCCGGTTTCGCCGACGAGATATTCGTCTGTACCGGGGAAGACCACGCCGACCTCGTGCGCGAACACGTCCCCGAAGTCGGCGTGCTGGTCGAACCCGAACCCAAAGACACCGGTCCTGCGCTCACCTACGCTGCCCACCGAATCCGCGAACAGGTCGGCGATTGCGTTCTGTTGTGCATGCCGAGTGACCACCACATTGCTGGCGATTTCGAAACGACCGCCCGCCGTGCCGCGTCGGTTGCAGTGGAAACCGAGGGGGTCGTAACTGTGGGAATCGAACCCACCCGCCCCGCAACCGGATACGGCTACATCGAACCCGGAACGGACTACGGAGGCCATTTCGATGTCGCCCAATTCCGGGAAAAACCGGACGCTGAGACCGCAGAGCAGTTCGTGAAGGACGGCTTCTACTGGAACGCAGGACTGTTCGCGTGGACGCCAGATGCCTTCCTGCAAGAGGCCCGTGATTCTCCACTTTCTCCCCTCGTCTCGGCACTCGAAGAAGGCGAGTCAACTGACGGATTCGACGCGGTCGAATCCGTCAGCGTCGATTACGCCGTGATGGAGCGAACCGACGAAGCCTCCGTCGTTCCCGCCGATTTCGAGTGGGACGACTTGGGTTCGTGGGATGCACTCGAACGACTCGTCCCCGGCGAAAACACGGTTCTCGGCGACGTGCTGACCATCGACGCAAGCGGCAACGTCGTCGCCAGCGACAAACACGTAAGTCTCGTCGGAGTGGACGATTTGGTCGTCACATCGTACGACGACCGCGTCCTCGTCGTCTCGAAGTCCGAGGCTCAGCGCGTGCGCGAAGTAGTTTCAGAACTGCGAGCTGAAGACCGCTTCTGAGTACTGCCGCTTACTCTGTTTAGCCACCACTTTTGTTGCTCTGCCGCTCGAACCCCAGAAACCATGACCGACATGCCAAACATCCAGTCGGTCGAAACGGAAGACGAATACATCCACGTTCGGTTTCGCAGCCCCGACGAGTTCGACACGATTCGGACACCGGACTGGGCGGAACACGCCGCACAGGACGTATCACAGGGTGCAGAAGTCAGAACCGGAAAACGGAAGCAGAGCGACGACTGGGAAGTTCAGAGCGTCCTCATCAAAAAGCAAGCAGGAGAGGACAAAGCCCGCGACGAGGCGAAACAGATAATCGAGAAAATCGAATCCTAAAAAGTATGGAGGACGTAGGGAAACTCCGACGAATCGGCGCGAATCGCGCCGATTCGCTCCACTGCAAGGACGATTTTCTCTACCGCAAATCGCAGTAGTGGAACTCGCCGTCACCCACTTCGCGCGTGACGACCTCGCCGGTTTCGACTGAAACCGGCGAGTCGAAAATCGGACCGTCCCAGACGAACGTGTGGAACTCGCCATTCTCGCCGCAGGGGTCGATATTGTCGGGTAAATCCGCAAGGAACCTCGAATCGAGTTCTCGCCCCGGGAACGACGAATCGAGCAGTGAACCATCAACCGCCACGACAGTCGCGCGAAATCCGGCATCGAGAAACGCCTCGATTTGTTCGTCGGTGTCTCGATTCCAGATCGGCCAACTGCCGTCGATGGTCGTTTCCGAGAGCTGATTTTCACGGTACTCACGTATATCCTCCAGAAAGAGGTCTGCGAAGGCAACGCGTTCGATGCCGAGCGATTCGTACTCTGCCATCACGTCCGCCATTCGCGATTCGTACTCCTCGTTCGAACATTCCTGTGGGAGTTCCACGAATCGAATGGGCAGACCAATTGCCTCCGCCTGCTTTTCGTACAGCTCTCGGCGCACGCCGTGCATGCTACTGCGCCCGTTTTCCGAAATCGTCGTGAGCAGTTCGGCCACGTCGTCTCTCTCCAATTCGTACAGGACGTAGGCGGCGTCTTTCCCGCCGCTCCACGACAGAACCGTTCTCGATTCGGTCGGTTCTGCCGGTGCGCTATGCTCCGTCATTAGCTTCTCAGTCTGCCGCCGTCTATCGGGAGCGCAACGCCGTTTACGAAACTCGCCCGGTGGCTGGAGAGGAAGGCGACTGCGTCACCCAGTTCCATCGGGTCGCCGACGCGGTTCATCGGAATGTCGTTCGCCCAGTCCGCGAGTCCTTCCTCGTAGCTATCGTACTCGCCCCGTTCGAGGGCGGCTTCCACGAGTTCCTGAATCCGCGGCGTTTCGTGCGCACCCGGTAGAACCGCGTTGACTCGCACGTCGGGGGCGAACTCGCGGGCTTGGGTCTTCATCAGCCCGATGACTCCCCGACGAACCGCGTTGGAGAGGACGAGTCCGTCGATTGCCTCCCGAACGCTGGTCGAGGTGATGTTGACGACGGTTCCGGCGTCGCTCTCTGCGAGATGCGGATGGGCGCGCTTGGTCAACCAGACTGCGCTCATCACGAGCAAATCGTAGGCGGCGTACCAGTCGCGTTCGGTGGTGTCGAGAAACGGCCCACTCGGCGGCCCACCTGCCGAGGTAACGAGGTGGTCGAGTCCGCCGAACTCCTCCACGGTCGCCTCGACCAGTGCCTCGATTTCGTCCGGGTCGGTGATGTCCGTCGGCACAGAGAGAACGTCGCCGCCGTCTACCGCCTCGATTTCTCGTTTTGCTTCGGCTAACCCGTCCTCATTCCGGGCGCAGATGACGACGTTTGCTCCTTCGCGGGCCAATGCTTTTGCACTCGCCAATCCCAGTCCGCTCGAACTCGCCGTTACCAGCGCCGTGTTGCCCTCCAAATCGAGGTTCATACTTCGAACTCCGCGGGAACCGCTAAAACTCCTCGGGGGATGGTTGCCGAACCGTCACTTCGCCGTCGTGTGTCACGCCGATGAGCAGAGGCGTGCGAACCGCCCGTCCCTCGATGGCGTCACCCGCATCGTCGCTGATTCGTTTCATCAGTTCGGGTGCGGCGTGGTTCACCTTCACTCCGGCTTCGTCGCAGGCGTCGTACACTCTCGACGGGACGTCGTAGAGGTCGGTTTCCGGTTCGACTTCGATGCGAACCGGTGCCCGGAGTGCTTCTGCGAAGGCAACTGTCTCTCGCGCCTTGCTGATGTTTTCGCGCGCGCTGGCTTCGACGCTGGAGACGTTCGCCCGTGAGGTACCCAGTTCGTTCGCGATGTCGGCCTGTGCGATTCCACGCTCGCGGAGAACCAACACCTCCGCTTGTCGCTGGGTGAGGACGCTCGTCTCCGCGGAAAATCCTGCTCGGCGAAGAATCTCGTCTACGTCTGTTTCGTCGCTCATATCGCTTTCCCTCCGACTTCTCCCGGCATGTCCGTACATACATGCCCGACCCGCAAAGGACTGTCCACTCGGCGGGTTATCCGCCCCAGAAGTTGTCCCGACTTCCGAGGCGCTCGCGACGTTCTCGCTTGTTGTCGCGATTCGTTTCGGACGCTTCCGTGTCGTCCTCGCTTTCGTCTTCGTCCTCCGGTTCCATCGGAAGACGCTCGATGGGGTCGGCAGTCGCGTGGTTACCTTTGACGTTCGTGATTTTCACCTTGGCGCGAGCGTCGGGGAGGATACCGTCCACGAGGACGATGAACCCCTCGTCGGTCCGACCGACGCCGGAACCACTCTCGTGGATGTCGTCGATTTCCACGACGACTTCCTCGCCCGGTTGGACGGGTGCGGTTTTCAGCTCGCGGATTGGCTGGTTGTAGTGGTTGCACCACTCCGCGCCGCCACGGTCGCCGTAGTGGTGACAGCCCATTCCACTGATTCGTTCTTCGAAACTGGGGCAGCTATCTGCCAGTGGACAGTCCGGCATGAGTGAGAATTTTGTGGCACTCGCCTAAACACTTCCGCAACCTGTTCTGCGGTCGTGAGCCGAGAGCGAGCGCAACTCTCGCCCACTCTCCCTAAGAAATTGACCAAAAGCCTCCTCTCCCTTCGGTCGGTCGTCGGCCCGCTCGGTCGTCGTGCTCAAAAATCGGAGATTTTTGGCATCGCCAGAAATCTACAATTTCTGGCTGGCAGTCAGAACGGTGTTCTGACAGCATCACGAAAGAGCTTCGCTCTTTCGAACGACTACACTCTTCGTTCGCGGTGACTCCCCGTAGCAGGTGTGTTGACTGCTGTCTCTTGCGGTTCGTGCTACTTGCCAAAATTCGATGATTGTTTTCCGGTCTACTGGTTTGCGTCTCTCCCGCTTTTCATCAGAATCCGGAAGATAAAAATGTCGGAAATGGGAGTAATACCCGATGAACCGAATCGTCGCTGTCGTCGGCCTGTTCGTTCTGTCCGGCCTACTCATCGCTATCGGGGCCATCAGCTTGCTCATCGGATTTGCACTCGCACCCGAATTTATCATCTTCGGCGCACTGTTAGCCCTGCTTAGCACCATCCTCGGCGCAATCGTCTTCGCGCTGGAAGAGACGTAAAAACGAGACGAAAATTGGAAGGGACTTACGCCAACGGCGTCCGTTCAACGACTTGCCCGTCGTAGGTTGGATACTGCTCCACGATTTCGCCTTTGCTCACGTCGCCTTCTTCTATCATCTCTTCTAGTAACCACCACGCAACTTCGATGTGGTCGGATTTGACGGTGTAGAACTCCTCCGGAACGCCGAGCTCCGCAAATCGCTCTTCCGCGGCCCACGTCTTGCCGTAGATGAGCGTGCCGTCGTCGGTCACGTCGTCGAACTCCCGGCGAATCTGGCGAGCCATTCGCTTCAGGCGATTCCGGTGTTGGGCGGCGTCCTTGAACACCGAGGTACAGAAGTAGACGCGCTCGTGGTCGCCCATCACGTCCAGAATCTCCTCCTTCGAGCCATCGACGGCGGACATGTGACCTTCTTGGAGTTCGTATCCTTCTTCCTGCATTCTGCGGTAGTTCCCCTGACTCATCTCGAACTCGTTGACGTTGCAAAACTCCGCCGCGCCTTCGTCCAAAAATTCGAGGAACTCCTCTTCGGCACGAATGCCGGGAATTTCGAACGAGGGTGTGATGCCCTCTTCGCGGGCGATGTAGAGAATTTCTTCCCACTCGGTTCCGTGCATGTCGCCCCAGAGTTCGTATGGCGGATGGAATCGAATCTCGTCCAGTCCTGCTTCCGCGAGTCGGCGCATATTCTCACGCCCACCTGTAATTCCTGTGTAGAGGTGCGTGTGGTGGTCGTCGCCGAACTCGTCTTTCAGCAGCGAGATGTAGCGACAGGTCTTCGCCATCGCCTCTTGGGGTTCGCCGCCTGTGATTGAGGTTCCGAGGGCGTCCATCCGCTTCGCCTCGGTGATGATGTCCTCGTCGTTCTCGATTTTTCGCTCGTTGGCGTACACGTCGGTGACGTTCTTCCGGTTCTCTCCGAGCGGGCAGTAAAAGCAGTCACGCTGGTCGCAGTACCCGTAAACGAAGAGCACCATCTTGCCACCCATGGCGCACTGTTCACAGCCCTTGGAAATCATTGGTTATCCCGTTTTACCCGCGGAGCCTCAAAAAGCGTGCGAATTACGCCACTCTCGATATACCCGTCGCGTTTCTTCCTGCCTCAGCCACACACCGTGCTTAGCAGTCCACCCAGCAACGACTGCATCTCGCTTTTGTTGGCCTCGAAAACTCGCTGACCGTGCGCACCTCCTGTAACCTTCTCGTGGCGCTTCGGATTCGAGGCGTTCTGATGCATTTGCTTCGTCGTCTGCACGTACTGACTCTCGTCGTCGACGCTCACGACGAACAGTTTCCACCCTTGCATCCGACTCGCCACGTCAGCATTTTTCCCCGGAGCGAGCGCGAGCGTTCCGTCGATGGTTCCGCTTCCCGCTTGGGCGTTGGCGCGAACCACTGCGTTCGCACCCGCCCCAGCACCGACGAGAACGACGTTTTCCACGCCGACGCGCTGGCGGAGATACCGAACCCCCGCGAGAACGTACTCCGGAGTCGTGTTCTCGTTTCCTAAATTCAGGTCGATTGCGAGACAAGTGTATCCCTTCCCAGCGAACATTTTCATCTGTGGATTCCACACGCCGCGGTCAAAGCCAGTATCGTGAGCGAACACGATGCCGCACGACCCGTCGCCGAGAAGCGTTCCTTGCACCGTCGCACCTCCGCTGGTCGAAAACTGCACGTTTCCGCCGCCCTCCGGCGGTTCTGTCCCGGTCGTGGTTTCCTCGGGCGTCTCCTGCTCGGTTGTCTCTTCCGTCGTCCCATCGGTGGTTTCGCCGGTTGTTTCACCTGTTGTCTCGGTTTCACCTCCTCCAGTCGTTGTCGTCCCGCTTTGCGCCGTGGTAGCTGCTTCTGTTTCTTTCCTGGTTCCCTGCCCGGTTGTCCCGGTGGTCGTTTCGTCGCCCTCCGACGAACAGCCAGCGAGGCCAACCGCCGTGGCGGCTCCGACCGCTTGAAGAACGCGGCGCCGTGTCGGTGTTTGCGTCATGGTCGGGCAACTCGTGCATACCTGTATTATTATAAGCAACCTAATGTCGCGCGAGCAACTCTCTGTGTATCGTTCATCCCGTTTTAGCTTCGTTTACGGTTGTTTTTGTTCGCTCGCGGTTCGCTATCACTCACCGCTCGCTGTTTCGAGACAGACCGCTTGCCTCGTTTCTCGCGGTTCGTTGTCAATCACCGCTCGCTGTTTCGAGACAGACCATTTGCCTCGTTTCTCGCGGTTCGCTATTGCTCACCGCTCGATTTGCGAAATGTCTCCATCTCGTTTCTCCCGAAAACAGTTAAACATCCCCCGCGTACCTGCGAACAATGCTGCTGGTGCTGTGTGTCGACCTCGATGACGACCTCGGCCGAAAGACCGACTTCGAAACTCCGGTTATCGGTCGAGACAACGTCGAGGCCGCCGCGGTCGCGCTCGCAACCGCAGACCCCGAAGATAGCGACGTGAACGTCATGTTCGAGGGCGTCCATCTGTACGACCGAATCGACGCGGACGAGAGCGTCGAAGTCGCAGTCGTCACCGGAAACGAGGGAAGTGACATCAGCGCCAACCGGGAAGTCGGCGAGGAGGTGGACACCGTCCTCGCGAGCATCAGCACGAGCGAGGAGATTACCACCGTCATCGTCACTGACGGAGCGCAAGACGAGAGCGTCGTCCCGGTTATCCGTTCCCGAATCCCCGTCGATGGCGTCCGGCGGGTCGTCGTCCGACAGGCGCAGGATTTGGAGTCGATGTACTACACCATCAAACAGGTGTTGAACGACCCCGAAACGCGCGGAACGCTCCTCGTACCGCTCGGTATCCTCCTGCTCATCTACCCGCTCGCGCTGCTCGCAGACCGAATCGGAATGCCAGGTGCGGTTCTCGGCGGCACCTCCGCGCTCCTCGGACTGTACATCCTCTTTCGCGGACTCGGACTGGAGCGCTCGGTTGACCACGTCGCCGAAAAGACCCGGAACAGCCTGTATTCCGGCCGAGTGACGCTCATCACCTACGTCGTGGCCGCGGCCCTCCTCGTCGTGGGCGGCGTCAGCGGCGTCGAAACCCTCGAAATGGTGCGCGCCGAGCGCGGCGGTGCCGACCTTGGCGCGCTTCGGGTGCTCGCCTCCCTCGTTTATGGCGCAGTCGTGTGGTTCTCCGCGGCGGGAATCACCTCCAGTCTCGGTCAAATCACCGATGAGTACCTCGACGATGAGTTCGAATGGCGGTACCTGAACGCGCCCTTCTACGTCCTCTCAATCGGCGGGGTGCTGTACGCCGTTAGCGCCTACTTCCTCAGCCGAGTTTCGCTCGAATTCCTCGCCGGAATGTTGACCGCGGGAACCCTGCTCGGCCTCACCAGTACGCTCATCTTCGCTATCGCAGAATCGCGGTACTCTCGCTCCGGTCGGGCGCGGGTGAGCTAGGGATGTTCGGCCTCTCCGAACTTCTCGTTCGGTGATGAGTATCTGCGGTCGTGTTGAATACAGGGCGCGTAGTCAGCAGGCTCCGAGATACGTTCTTAAGGAAGAATCATCGACATTGGATATTGTCCGTATGGGCTACTGTCGCCACAGGCGGTTTTAGTAGCCTTCAGAACGGATTGCGCCGCGACTGGTGAGTGGTGTAAACGCCATCGTCTGGGCCGCCAGCTGCCAGATGGTCGAATTCCTTCGTCGGAATCGTTCCCGCTGTCCATGCCAATCGGCCCTCGGTTTCGACATCAAGCCCATCGTATGCACCGAACCGTTTGGATTCCGATTCGATGTGGTCTGACAGTTCTCCGCTCTCCGCCGCTTCGGCGTTGGGATAGGTGTTCGCAAATGTGAGGTGAGTCGTCTCGGTTCCGAATCGCCACGATTTGAGTTCGCCTGTGATGATGTCCTTCCGGAAACCGCGTGACATCGACCCGTCCATGTTCTCCGGATAGCACCAGAGTGCGTGGTTTTCGTCAACGACTCCCATCATTGCCGCCACGTACTCGTTGCTGTCGCCATAGTGGCCCGTCTCCCCGGGCGCGTCAATGACTGCTTTCGTATATTCGAACGAGTTATCTTTCTGCCACGAAGACACCTCCATTAGGACATTTTCGGAGACAGCGTAGACGTATCCCGTATCGTAGAGGTCGAATCCCTTGTAGTGTTCCGGTTCCGTCCGGGTGGTTTGCGTCGCTGTCGTGGAACTCTGTGTTGTTGTGGATGACTGCCTGTCACTGGTAAGCTTTTCACCGATTGCCTCCGGATCGAACGAACCGAGAACCAATCGCACATCGTCGAAACTCAGTGCGGCATCGACGGCAGTTTTATCGACGTACTCGCTGGGAACGGGGCGCAACATCTGGTCTTCGAGACGGGAGTAGGCATTCTCGTGAATGGAATCTTGATGAGAACGGATGGCTTTCAGGTCGAAATATAGAATCTCATAGCCATCTCGGAGTGGGGTTTTCGTTGGATCCGGAAGCCACCGTGCGAAATCCGACGTTGCGGTTCCCTCCGACGAGTTCGGTGTTGATGATTCGTCTGGAGTACTATCGCTGCTAGTCGGTGAGTCGGATGTTGGTTCGTCTGGACTACCACTGCTCCCAGTTGATGGGTCACCGAGACAGCCAGCAATCGACGCGAGCGTTCCGCTACTGAACGCAAGACCTGCAGTCTTCAGGAGGGTTCGTCGTGAGCGGGGCATGGTACGAAATTCTTAGGCTAGTGTCATAAGTTTTATCACTTTTTGGGACAATGAAAATATGTGCGGGATAGTCGGATGGGCTTCACTGCGTTTCGGTCGAGTACCGGGCAGTACGAACTCTCGAAAGGTTTGAACCTGACCGGAAAAACATCCCGCTCGCTCACCGCGCTCGCCCGCAGAGCTCACATAAAGTTCGCAATGCCCGACTGCTTGTTTTTGTCGTCCTGCAAGCACCTTTTTGCTCCGTCGGGTGTCCTCGCTCACTTCGCTCACTGTGGGCACCATTCCTCACAAAAATCTGCATCAAAAAGTTCCGCTCGCTCTTCGTCGCTCGCGGGATTACATAAAGTCCGCAATCCCGGACTGCTTGTTTTTATCATTCTCGAACACGCTCTCCAGTGACCTGTCCAGTATCTGGAGTCGCTGTTTCGTGTACTCCCGACAGTCGTACTCGTCGGCCACCTGAATCGCGGTGTCCATGTACTTGTTCACCGACCCCTGATGCACCGTCAGGTTCACCCGGCCACCGCATTCCCGACAGTCGCCGGAAAGCGGCATCCTGCGGTATTTTACGCCACAGTCCAGACACCGGGTTTCCTGCCGCGAAAAGGCGCGAAGATTTCCGATGAGGTCTGGCAGAAAGTGCCCTTCGATGACGCGCTCCGCCACGTCTGTCTGGTCTACTGCCCGCGTTTTTCTGGCCAGCTCCAACTGCGCGTTCATTTTGTCCATCATCGACCCGAGGGTTTTGTAGGCGGAGAGGTCTGGCCCAAGTGCGATGTTCGAGGTGTCGTGGGTGTGCCGGAAGTTGGTATACTCCTCGTCGGTGCCGAGGTAGTCCTCCGCGATGGTGATGTCCACGTCCTCCGGGTCGGCCATCTCCAGCGTGGCCTCGTAGAACTCCCGTGAATACTGCTCCACGATGTCCATGTTGTGCGCCTCGTCGTCGATTTCGGATGGGTCGATGCGCGAGGACATCACCAGCGGGGCGTCCATCTGGCCGCCCCGCTTGTCCGGCAGGAACTCCTTCGAGAAGTTGAGCAGGCCGTCCATGAGGAGCATCACGCAGTCTTCGTCGCCGTCGCACTGACCGACGTAGAGGTCGTTTGCGACGAGTGTGTGGGTGTCCGAGACAGTGACACAGTAGGTGTGCGAAATCTCCGACTGTACGATTTCGACTCTGGTTATTTCGTCACGCTCGAACGAACCGCCGTCTGCGACTACTCCTGAACTTACTTCCACTTTCAAGCAGTCGGTTCCCGGTTTCCGAGAGAAACCGGGAACCGACATACCGACTTCCAATTCCCGCGCCTCAATTTCTTCGAGGCTGTCGTCATGCCACTGGAGCATCGAGTGGTCGGGTGTCACAGTTATTTCCCGTCCACTTCGCGTCTCTATTTCGACCAGATGCTCCGGCGCAGGATGCCTCGAAACTGCCTCGATTGGTTTCCGAACAACGTTTCCGTTTTCATCTATCGAGGGAACCAGAACTTCACAGTCTAACTCTTCTACCAACGCACCGAAATCGTCCTCTTTCGGGTTCTTCAGTCGTTCTTCGACCAACCGCTGAATCTCATCGTATCGCCACTTTTCATCCTCGTCACGATACCAAACCTTGGTTTCCGGGTGGAAACAGTTCCGCCGCTTCGCCGCGTGGAAATACGGATGCGCGTACCCAACCGCCGCACTCGTGAACCCGATAATCCGTCCAACGACTGCGGCGGAGGTGTGCGGGGCCATCCCGAAGACGAGTTCGCCGACCAGTTCCTCGCGTTCGTCCATCTCGTAGAACGGGTCGAGTCCGTAGTAATCGGTGAGGAGGTTGTCCACGAAATCGGCGGTTTTGAGCAGGTGTTCCGCTGCCCCGTCGGAGAGGACGATGTCCTGCACCCGCAGTTCCACGAGTTGGTCGTCGTGCCGGAACGGTTCGCCGTGAATGTCCTCGTCGTAGCCCAGTGCGCGGAGTTGGTCGGCGCTCACGTCCAGTTCGTTCGGGCGAACTGCCGTCACGGGCAGGTCGGTCATGTCGTAGCGAATCGTCCCGTCCTTGAACGCGCTGACGCCGTGTTTCGCGCGAAGGATTCCTTTTTCGATTGGTTCGGGCGTCTTGTGCGCCGAAGTCAACCCTTTGACACCTTTGAGCGTGTCGAAGACGTTTTCCCGCTCGCCGACCGATTCGAGCGCGCCTCTGTACTCGTCGTTCAGATTGACGGTCTGCGGTTCGACGCTCGTCGCGAGGATTTCACAACGTGGACATTCCGCGCGTCCGGACTGGTCCGGTTCGACCGTCGTGCCACAGTCGGGACATTCGTAATCCGGATACGTGTTGCCGCCGCAGTCGGGACACTTGCATTTGAACGTGAGGTTTCCGCAGTCCTCACACTCCCGGCGACCGATTCGAAGTTCCGCTTGTCCACGAACGCCTGACATGCCTTCTGTATGCTTCGCGGCCTTCGCCACGTCGCGCTGGTCGCCGCCCGCTTCGCCCAGTGGGAACAGCGTGTGAACTGCCGGGCTGAGTTCGCGTTTTTCCGACTTTTCGGGCCGTCCCATCCGGTTCCCGATTCTCGTCGGCGCGCGCTCTCGGACTGTGAACGGCGCGACTTCGTTGACTGCTTCGATTGCATTTGTGCCGCCAGCGACTTCCGCATCGTCTCCGTCTCCGTTCCCGTCTCCGTCTTTCCCCCACTCTCGCGCTTTTCGAGATAAATCGTCGATGCCATCCCAGTCCCTGTTCAGGTCGTCGTCGAATCCGAGCGAGCGAACGAACGGTTTCCACTCGGAAATCTCGATTTCCTCGCCCTGCCAGTGCTGGACGAGAAGGTGTTCGAGCGCGATTCGAACGTCGTCCGTGTTTTCGAGGTGCAGTCGCCCATCACGAATTTCACCCGCCTCTACGGCCTCGGCGAGCAGGTCGAACTCTCCAACCGAAATGTCGTGCCAGAGGTGGGTACAACTCGGATGCAGTGGTGCATCGTACTCGATTGCCCAGTCGAGCGCCTCCTCGACGGACGGATTTTCGAGGTCGATGTGTGGGTTGTCGCGCATGGCCTGCACGTCCGCCCCCGAATGTTCGAAGTCCTGCACCCACCACTCGAACGTGTAGGAGGCGGGTGCGAGCGGATGGTTGTTCTCCACGAACTCGCCGTAGTTGACGAGGTATTCGCCGAGGTCGAGAATCCGCTTGACACCGTTTCTCACCTCGACGGCTTCCTCGATGTCGTCGATTCTTCGAACGTCGCCGTTTGCGAGGCGCACCGTTGGCCCCTCGATAGTGTCCACCGGAATGACGCCTGCCGCTTTTCCGGGGCGCTCGGTTTTGATTTGTGTTCCCGTTGCGAGGAAGTCATCCACGAGGTGCATCGTCGCGGGATGGACGCCCGCGGTTGCGAATCCGTGATTCCGTGCTCTCCCGTATCTGAGGCGGAAGCCGCCCGCTTCGCTCGGATGGGTAAACACGGGCCTCCCGGCGATGAGGTCACGGAGGAACTTCGTCGCGGGTTCGACGCGCAGTGGGCCGTCCGGTTCGTCGGTTTCTGCCTCTTCGTCCGCCGTCTCTGTTTCGTCCTCGCCCTCGGAATCGTCGGCTTGCGCCGCCGATTCTTCGTTTTCGTCGTCCTTGCCGATGGTGCCGTCGATGAGGTCTTGGAGCCACGGCCAGTCGATTTCGTCCAGATTTCGCGTGTATCGCTGAATCTTGGGCGCTTTGAGTGCAATCCCCTCCGCGAGAACGAGACACATTCCGCCCCGGGCGCTGTTGGTATCGACGCGCTCCAAGTCACGAAAGCCGGAAACTTCCTCGTCGCCAGTTGCCTCCCCGTCTAGCATGACGGGGATGTTTTCCGCGATGAATTTCGACTCCTTGTCCTTCGGCGAATACTGCAACCCGGTTTCGGAATCGTAGAGGTTGATTTCCTCGGCGTATCGCTCGATTTCGTCGTCTCTGGCTTTGAACTCGTCCAACCCGATGAGTGCGCGAGTGTAGTCGGCAACGAGTACCGACAGCGCCTGTGCAGTTCCACCCGCGGAGCGAATCGGCCCGGCGTAGTAGACGTTGACGAACTCGGTACCGTCGTCGTTCGTGAGGATTTCCACGCGGTCGATACCCTCGATTGGTGCGGCGACCACACCCTCTGTCAGCAGGGCGACTGCGGTTCTGACCGCACCTTCGACTTTGCCGTCACGGGTATCGTAATCTCCGACGTTCCCCTCTGCGAAGTCTTCCGCTAGTTCGAGTGCGGCCTCCTCACGGGACATCTGCCCTTCGAGTTCGCGGACGCGCTCCGCGACGCCTTCGATACCGAGGATGTTCTCGACACGGTCGGCCATGTCCTTGGCGACCGGAATCTCGACTTCCGGTTGCGGGTCGCCGCTGTTTTCGCGCGCGGTTTCGGCAACGTCGAACGCCTCGTCCAACTGCGATTCGAGTCGCTCGAAATACTGCCGGTCTTCTTCTCGCATGTTAGAGCCAGAGGTCTAACTCGGTCGCGTCGTCGTGTTCGCGAACCAGCGGTTCCTCGAACGTTCGCATGTACAACTCCCCTGCAAACACGGTTGCTGAATCGAGGTGCCCCGCGATTGCTTGGCCCGACCGACGTGAAAGAACGACGTGCGTGTGTGCAAACGGTTCCCCGTCGAGGAGCGAGACGTTGCCGACGCAGGAGGCGACTTCGAGCGGTTCGTCGAAACTCACTTCTCGGTACTCCTTCTCGTCTTGGTCGTAAAACCACACGTCCGCGTCCTGTACTGCGCCCATGGCGACGAACCACGCGGAATCGACATCCTCGTCTTCTGCCAGCGATTCGATTTCAGCGCGCCAATCCGCGCCGTGTCCGAGTCGGGCGACGAACTCCTGTTCCCCGGTGACCTCCCGATAGTTCATGTCTGCATGGAACCGCACCAAGGACAAAAAAGGTTCAGTATTGCGCTGTTTCCTCTCTCATCGTGTTCGACGTGGTGAACGTTTTCTGGATGGCACCCATTTCCAATCACAATCTGAACAGGAATGCGTCGTCACTTCTCGAACGGGAAAGAAAACAAAATGCGTTGTGGGGGGCTGTTCGGGGAGCGAAACGAGTTATCGGGGATTATCGCCAGTCCGGTAGCGAGGTTGTGCCTTCTACACGCATGGAAATCCATGCATCCTCGCATGAGATGTCTGCGATGACGAGCCGCTTCGTGTTCCCGTCATCGTCCACCGAGGCCATGACCTCGGAGTCATCTGCAACCGACACCGACACTGCTGCCGTATCCGGCGTCATACTTTGAGAGTGTGTACCAAAGGATATAAGCACACCGAAACGCTGGCACTCAGTCTAGCTACTGACAATATTCTGTCCCAAAACTGAACAAAACACGAAATAATGGCGCGTTTCACGAACGTATTGCATCATTTCATAGCTGATACGTTCCATTTTTCCTATAACGTTCATAGCCGAACGTTTCACTACGCCTATCGAACTATTTCTTCATCAATGAATACCTAAACCCGACGCCTTCTGCAATTAAAACGCTGTTTAAGACCGTAAGGGTGCCAATCCTAAGCGGTAAGTTTATCCGCCGTGACACACAAGCCGTTGATGGATGACAGATACTGACAACCTGACCCGTCGGCGGTTTTTGCAAGCGACTGGTGGTGCGGCAACGGCTGCCGCGCTGGCTGGCTGTACTGGCGGTGGCGATGGTGACGGTGACGGTAACGGTAACGGAAACGGCGACAGCAGTGGGAAGAAACTCCAGCTCATCAACTCGACGATGACCACGCTGGATCCGGTCAAGGCGACTGACACGGCATCCGGAACGGTCATTCAGCAGATTTTCGACCCGCTGATGAACTATCCGAACGCGGAAATTGCGGTCGAGAACCTGCTCGTCGAGAGCCACGAAGTTTCCGACGACCAGCGGACGTACACATTCAAACTCAAGGAAGGCGTCAAATTCCACAACGGAAACGAAGTTACGGCAAGCGACGTCGTCTACTCGTGGCGGCGTCTCGCCGAATCGACGAACTCCCGCCGTTCGTACTTTATTCTCGACTCCATCGGTGTCGAACACGAGACTACCACGAAAACGTACACGAACGAAGAGGGTGAGAAAGAGGAACTGACCGTCGCAAAGTCCGACTCGCTGTCGCTCAAATCGACGGGCGACTACGAACTGGAAATGACGCTCACCGAGCCGTTCCACTCCACGCTGGAGATGCTCGCCTACACCTCCTTCGCAGTCATTCCAGAGGGAATCATCGGCGACATCAAAGGCTACGACGGCGAAGTCGATCACAGCAAGTTCGCCACGAAAGAACCCGTCGGTGCCGGGCCGTTCAAGTTCAAATCGTGGACGAGCGACGACCACGCGGAAGTCTCGAAGTACGAGAACTACCACGGTGAGAAGGCGAAAGTCGACGGCATCCACTGGATGATTTCGTCCGACGCGGACGCCCAGCACACCTACGGTTTCATCAACAAGAACGCGGACATCCTCTACGCCGGAAACCTTCCAACCTCCAAATACAGTCAGGACAAGATCAAGGACACCAGCACCGACGACCAAGGCCGTACTGTCGGCAAGTACGGTTCGACCGCGGGTGGCGCGACGATGGACTACCTCGGCGTTTCCACCATCAGTTCGTACTACATGGGCTTCAACACGGAAGCCGTTCCGAAGGCTGTCCGACAGGCCTGTGCGTACCTGATGAACCAGGAGCGCCTCGTCAAGGAAGTGTTCAAGGGTCGCGGCGAAGCGTCCCACCACTTCACCCCGCCGATGATTTACCCCGGCGGTGCGAAGGAGTACAAATCCCACGCTGAGAACAACTACCCGTACGGGTACAACACAAATCAGCGTGACAAAGCAGAGCAGGTGTTGAAGGACGCTGGCTACGGCCCGGGTAACGAGAACTTCAGCTTCACGTTCACGGTCTACCAGTCTTCGACCACGTGGCCCAAAGTGGGCAACATCCTCCGCGACCAACTCAAATCGGTCAACGTCAACATGGAAGTCGAGACGGCACCGTTCAACACGCTCCTCTCGCGTGGTCGCAAGGGTAATCTCCAAGCGTACTCACTCGGGTGGGTCATGGACTGGCCAGCACCGGACAACTTCCTCGGTCTGCTCTACCCGCCGCTGACGGACACCTCGAAGTCCTCGCCGCAGTCGTACACGAACTGGTCGGGTACCGACGCCGCGAACCAGGCGACGAGCGCGTGGGAGAAAATCCAAAGCAACCGTGGCCCAACGGACAAAGCACAGACCGCCCGTAACGAGGCCTACGTCACTATGGAAGAGGCCAACTGGGAAGACGTCGTGTTCCTCCCGACCTACCACAACCTAGAAGAGCGGTTCTCCTACGAATGGGTTGACGTGCCCAAGTACGGTGGCGCTGGTTACAGTCGCCAGATGTACAACAACGTCGAAATTGGCGAACGCACCAACTAACGACCTGTCGTCGTTTATTTTTTGACGCAGGCTCCGTGACAGATATGTATCTGTCCAAATTTACGATGATGTTATCGCAAGACATAATGAGTGGAGCGCAAAATACGGGTATGTATCAGCCATGAACGCGGTTACCATAGGGTGCAACCTACCGCACAACACGCTTAACAAAAATCAGGAGGTGAGCGGAGAATCATGAGTCGATGGCGCTACTTCGCTCGTCGCCTACTACTGTCCATTCCCATCTTGCTATTCGGGACGACGATAACGTTCGTCGTCATCCGGATGGGACCGCTTGACCCCGTCGGGGCAATTCTCGGCCCGACAGGGGACCCCCAAGCGTACAAACAAATCGAAAACCAACTCGGATTGAACCAACCACTCTGGCAGCAGTATATCGAGTACATGACTAACATGCTTACCCTGCAGTTGGGGAATTCGTGGGTGCTTCAACCAGACACCAGCGTGTATTCGATGATAATGCAATACGCCCCAGTTACGCTTTGGCTGGGATTCTGGTCTGTGCTCATCGCTCTCTTCATCGGTATTCCGCTCGGCTTTTACGCCGGGCTTAACCCGAACACGTGGAGCGATTACACCGCCTCGTTCGGCGGTATCGTCTGGCGTGCCATGCCGAACTTCTGGCTGGCAGTGATTCTGACGCAGGTTCTCTCACAGTCCGAGGGTATCCTGTTCGGATTCGACTGGCAGAACTGGATCGTTCCGGTTGGCGTGATTGGTCGTCCGGATTTGACCAACTTGACGAACTTAGACCAGTTCCTCGCCGCCACCAAGAAAATCGCACCAGCGGCGCTCGTCCTCGGTTCTGCGTCCATGGGGAACGAGATGCGTATCGGCCGAACTGCCGTGTTAGAGACGGTCAACTCCAACTTCATCGAAACTGCACGAGCGAAGGGGGTTCCACCCCGCTCGCTCGTCTGGAAGCATATTTTCCGGAACGCGCTCATCCCGCTCGTCCCGATTATTACGGGTGAGGCGTACCTGCTCATCGGTGGCTCCGTGCTCGTCGAAACGGTGTTCAGCCTCAACGGAATCGGCTACCTGTTCTTCACCGCAGTCATGAACGGGGACTTACCGCTAGTCGGTTCGTTGATGTTCATATTCATCCTCCTCGTCGTGATAATAAACATTCTACAGGACTTCCTGTACACCGTCATCGACCCCCGTGTCGGATACGATGGAGGTGCCTAAAATGAATCGTACTCCTGACGCTGAAGACGAACGACCGATCCGCGAACGTATCGCAGACAATCCACGCCCGGCGATGCTTTGGTTCGCTGGATTCGCCCTTCTCGTCGCGCTCGAATTCGGCGCGCTGGCGAGTACCGTGATGGCGATGCCGTGGGAATTGCTGATGGACAAACTGCCGTCGTTCATGACATCCATCGCCGCGCCGTTCGCCACTGTTGGTGACGCACTCGCAAATATTCCAACGCTACTGTCGAGGGAGGTCTTCGACAACGCCGGATGGCGACTGCCCGGTGGCGGGTGGGGCGGAACGTTCCTCGGACTGTCTCCGGCAATCGTCTGGGCGCTTCGCGTCGTGCTCGTCTACGCGTATGCCCTCATCTTCCTGTACTGGCTCTGGCGCGGCTACCTGACGTTCCGCGAGCACTACCGCTACGCGGAGTGGACTCCGCGTGACGACATGGTCAACCGATTCCGCGGTCACTCGTGGGGACTGTTCGGATTCATCGTCGTTTTCATGTTCGTCGTGATGGCGGTTTTCGCCCCGGCGCTCGGTACGACGACGGTGGAACGAACCATCGAAAATCCGTTCTCCTACGAAACCAAATATCTGGACAAGGAAACAGGACAAGTCGAGACTACCCTCATCGGTGAGGCAAACCGCGGGTCGGGTTCAGAAGGCGCCGGTGCCAACGTGGGTCCGATGACCTACGACAAGTTCGACCGATGGCATCCGTTCGGTACCATGCCATCCGGGAAGGACATGTTCACATTCATGGTACACGGTGCGCGTGTTTCGCTGTTTATCGGTGTCGTCGCTATCGGTCTCAGCGGTCTCATAGCGGCAGGCTTCGCCCTGCTGACGGCATACTACAAGGGTCTCATTGACCTCGCCGTCGTCATCGTGGGTGACTCGATTATGTCGCTCCCGAGACTGTTGTTCCTCATCCTACTCTCCTTCGTTCTCCAAGGGACGTGGATAGCGGGCATTTATAACGGCGGCTTCCTCTTGGCGTTGCTGTTCGCCGCTACAGGATGGCCGTTCTTGTGGCGTGCCGTCCGTGGTCCCGCGTTCCAAGTGGCGGAACAGGAGTGGATCGACGCAGCGAGAAGCTTTGGACAGAAACCACGCGTAACAATGCAAAAACACATGGCACCGTACATCCTCGGCTACCTACTCGTGTACGCATCGATGACGCTCGGTGGCATCATCATAGCCGTTGCAGGACTCTCGTTCCTCGGACTCGGTGTCCAGGCGCCGACGCCCGAGTGGGGTCGTGCAGTTGACGTTGGACAGACATACGTTGCGACGCAGTCGTGGCACATCTCGTTCATTCCGGGTGTGCTCATCGTGCTGGTCGTAACCGCATTCAACGCACTCGGTGACGGCATCCGTGACGCCATCGACCCACAGAGTGACTCCGGTGAAGACGGTAGTTCCGAAGTCGCCGCGGCAGGAGGGAGTGGTGCATAATGGCGTCGAGCCAATACTCCACGTCGAAAACCAGCGAGGACGCAATCTTGCGGGTGGAGAACCTCCAAACCGCGTTCTTTACCGACAAGGAAGTTATCCGCGCCTGCGACGGTGTCTCGTTCGACATCAAGCGCGGTGAGACGGTCGGTATCGTGGGCGAGTCCGGTTCCGGAAAGAGCGTGACCGCACGCTCCATCATGGGGCTTGTCGATTCGCCGGGACGGATTCTCGGCGGCAGTATCAAGTTCAAAGGCGAGGAGCTGACCTCGAAGTCGGAAAAACAGTACCGACAACTGCGCGGCGGGGACATCGCAATGGTGTTCCAAGACCCGTTGACGAGTTTGAACCCCGTCTACAGTGTCGGGAACCAAATCAAAGAGGCGCTGAAGCTTCATCAAAACCTCAGCGGAACGGAGGCGACGAAGGAAGCTATCAGCCTACTCGAAGCAGTCGGGATTCCGGACGCTTCCCGTCGGGTCAAAGAGTATCCACACGAGTTCTCGGGTGGAATGCGCCAGCGTGCTGTTATCGCGATGGCGCTGGCCTGTGACCCCGAACTGCTCATCTGTGACGAACCGACGACCGCACTGGACGTGACGATTCAGGCGCAAATCCTCGAACTGCTCGATGAGCTTCAGGAAGAGCGCGACCTCGCAATCATGTTCATCACGCACGACATGGGCGTTATCGCCGAAATCGCAGACCGCGTCAACGTGATGTACGCGGGCGAAATCGTCGAAAGTGCTCCCGTCGTCGAACTGTTCGAAAATCCACGGCATCCCTACACGCAAGGACTTCTGCGGAGCATTCCTGGAAGTAACCCGGACGCGACTCGCCTCGAAACTATCGAGGGCGACGTGCCGACGCCGAACGAACCGGCGACCTACTGCCGGTTCGCGCCTCGGTGTCCCAAAGCTTTCGCAGAGTGTGACAAAGTTCACCCCGTACCGCTCTCGGTCAACGAGGATGCGGAAAATCACACGTCTGCATGCCTGCTGTATCCGGAGGACGTATCACAGTCCGAGGCTGTCGAGATGCATCGCAACGCCGAAACAGAAAGTGAGGAAGAACTATGAGCAAGGTACAGCAAACCGAATCTGAATCAGTCAGCGTCTCGGAAGGCGAGACGCTCGTACAGGTCAACAATCTCAAGACCTACTACGGTGAGGGCGGACTCATTGATTCGAACCCCGTCAAAGCCGTTGACGGTGTTTCGCTAAACATCAAACGCGGCGAAACGCTCGGACTGGTCGGTGAATCCGGCTGTGGAAAATCGACGCTCGGTCGAACGCTCATTCAGTTGGAGAACGCGACTGACGGCGAAGTGCTGTTCGACGGCACCGACATCACGCAACTCTCCGGCACTGAACTCAAAAACTGGCGACGGAACAGTCAGATGGTGTTCCAAGACCCAGAATCCAGCCTCAACGACCGGATGACTGTCGGTGAAATCATCCGCGAACCGCTGGACGTTCACGACTGGGAGACCCCGCGGGAGCGCAGACAGCACGTCCGCGAACTGCTCGACGTGGTCGGGCTTCAGCCCGAACACTACTATCGCTATCCGCACCAGTTCTCCGGCGGTCAGCGCCAGCGTATCGGTATCGCTCGTGCGCTCGCACTCGAACCCGAGTTCATCGTACTGGACGAACCAGTGTCGGCACTGGACGTGTCCGTGCAGGCCCAGATTCTCAACCTGCTCGAAGATTTGCAGGAGGAGTTCGGCCTCACGTACCTGTTCATCGCCCACGACCTCTCCGTGGTTCGCCACATCTGTGACCGCGTCGCGGTGATGTATCTCGGTCACATCATGGAACTCGGCGAGGCAGAAGAGCTGTTCGAAAATCCGAAAAATCCGTACACGATTTCGCTGTTGTCGGCGATTCCCGACCCCGACCCGACGGCGAAAGGTGACCGGGTTACCCTTCGTGGGACGCCACCAAGTCCGCGCGACCCGCCGAAAGGTTGTCCGTTCAGTACGCGCTGTCCGATGAAAATTCGCCCGGAGGAGTTCCAGCACATCGACGACGACCTGTGGGTCGCCGTCGAAGTGTTCCGCGAAGTCGTGCGCGAACGCTCGCGGGCAGAGCGGTCGATGACTGATCAAGTGAAAGAAATCCTCGGAATGGAGACGCGCTTTTCCGACATCGGCGAAATTCGTCACGAACTGTTCGCCGAGTTCGACGTGCCGCGAGAGGTCGAAAAGCACATCGACGAGGCCGCAGGGTACATCGAAAACAACAGTGACAAGCAGGCTCGGAACTATCTCCGCGACGTGTTCGGAAGCGTCTGTGACGCCGAAAATCCGGACGACAACGTCGTGAGCAACACTGGTCGCTTCAGTCACTGTCACCGACATCTGGACGACTACGAAGAACCGGACGAGTTCACGCCCTACACGATGCGGTAATGGTCGATGCGAACCAGTCCCCACGGCGGTTTCGACAGGTGCTCGACGCGCTCGTCTACGCAATCGCGGTGGCTGGCTTCGCATTCGTCGTCGGCGTCGTCGTGAGCTTTTCGCTCGGTTCCGACCTCGTCGGAGTGAAATACTTCCTCTTCCTCATCGGCTTCCTGCTTTTCGGCTACGCGACGTTGCTGATGCTTCCGTCCGCACCGTGGGACGTCAATAAAACCGACGACGGTGGTGTCGAAATCGTGCGAAACGAAGAGCGAGGCGAAGTTATCGGGTCGCGCGAGGAGACGCGATTTCAAGCGACGGTACAGCGGATTCCGCCGCTGTCTCGCTATCCGATTCCACCAGAGGAACGGTTTCCGTCTTCGATGAAGCTATTCGTGGCCAGTATCGCGGTGCTCGCCACGTCGTACATCATGGAAACCGTGTTCGGCGTGGGGCTGTAACAACAGTTTTTACCGCTTCGACACCTGACATGGCTGTATGCCAGAAATCGGTGACGAGGACATTGACTACGCCGACCGAATTGCGGCCAACGCGGATGTCGAGAAGGGAGCGTGGAAGCGGACGCTCGATGACATGGAAGCGATGGCTGAAGAACTCGAAGAAGAGGGATGGAACGTCATCGACATCCCGGCCAGCCACACAGCGCCCGAGAATCCGGATGCAGGACGAACCGACCGGTTCGGATTCGTATACGTCATCCCGGACAACTACGCTGACGAGTTCAGCGAGGCGGTCGAAGCGGGAACCTTCCCGTCCTATCAGGTGTTCCGTCAGGAGATGTCCTCCCGCGTGTTCATGCTCACGCAGTATCTCGACCCCGACACGGAAACCGCGATTCTCATCGCCGGAACTTACGAGATGATGCACGCACCAGCACTCGTCAAGGCCGCGATGCGGGAAGAGGAGATGTTCAGTCACGTCCAAACCATCGACGGCACGGTGCTCGGGTCGTTCCGCCACGACGATTACACGAAGTTCTTCCCGAATCCAGAGAAGTACGAAAACTACGTGGTCGAACCGAGCGTCGGTGACCACCACGACGAGGAATAACGTTCGCTCACCGATTTCTGTTCGGTTGCTCACCCTTGTTTGTCCGTTCTATTGTTTGATTTCAATTCAACAGCTCACCTAGTATATAAACCCTGTCGCCAGTAGCACTGCATGCTTCGCAGGGTACAAGAAGGGTGAAACCGTATCCGGCGCGTATGAACGTTGCCGAAGCGATGACGCCCCGGTCAGACGTGGTTACCGTCGAGCTTCCGGGCACGCGCGACGACGTGCTCGAATATCTCCAAGAACGCTCGTTTTCCTCCGTTCCGGTGGTCAAACAGACCGACGACGGTGAGCAGTACCGTGGCCTCATCTCCCGTGACGACCTCATCGAAAATCCCGACGAAGACCAACTCGCGCTGCTGATGCGCGACGTTGCGACGACGACGCAGGACGCGACCATCGAGGAAGTCGCCACGCTGATGCTGGACGAAGGCACCCGCCGCGTTCCCGTCGTGGACGGCGAACTCGAAGGAATCGTCACCGTCACCGACGTCGTTCGAGCGATTGCCAAAGGCGAAGCCGACGGTGACACCGAAGTCGGCACGCTGGCCAACAGAGACGTGAACACCTGTTACGTCGATTCGCCGCTGACGGTCGCGGAACGCGAGATTTTCTACGCCAACGTCCCCTACGCGGTCGTTCTTGACGCGGGGGGTGAGATGGACGGCATCATCACCGAAGTCGATATTATCGAAGTCGCTCGCGTTGTCGAAGGAGAAGACGATACTGGCGGAAGCATCGCCAACGAGGACGACGAATGGATGTGGGAAGGAATCAAATCGGTCGGTAACAGCTACATCCCGACACGGAACGTCGAGATTCCGTCCGCGCCTGTTCGGGAGTTCATGACCGAAAACGTCGTGAACGTCACGAAACGCAAAACTGCTCGCGAGGTGTCCCAGATGATGCTGAACAACGACATCGAACAGGTTCCGCTCGTCAGCGGCGACAAACTCGTCGGCATCGTCCGGGACGTGAACCTGCTGGAGGCGCTGAAATGAGCGACGAACTGGTCGAACTCGCCAAACGGCGCGGCTTTTTCTTCCAAGCCGCAGAGCCGTACGGCGGCGTTTCGGGATTTTACGTCTACGGCCCGCAGGGCGCGGCGCTGAAGCGCAACATCGAGGATTCGTGGCGTGACCGGTTCCAAGTGCAAGAAGGCCACCGAGAAATCGAAGCACCGACCATCATGCCGGAACCCGTGTTCGAAGCCTCGGGCCATCTCGACACCTTCGACGACATGCTGGTCGAATGTCCTGAATGCGGCGAGAGCCACCGCGCCGACCACCTCATCGAGGACAACACGGACATCGAAGACGCAGAAAGCTTCCCACTGGACGAAGTCGGCGACCTCATCGCCGACCACGACCTGCACTGCCCGAACTGTGACACATCACTCGCGGGCGAACCGGTCGAGGATTTCAACCTCATGTTCGAGACGGACATCGGCCCCGGTTCGGGCCAACCCGGCTACCTCCGTCCCGAGACGGCGCAGGGTATCTTCGTGGAGTTCCCGCGACTCAAGGAGTACGCGCGCAACCAACTTCCGTTCGGCACCACGCAAATCGGCAAAGCCTACCGGAACGAAATCAGTCCGCGAAAATCCATCGTTCGCGTCCGCGAGTTCACGCAGGCGGAACTGGAACATTTCATCGACCCGGAGGAGGACGAACCGCCGCTCGAACGAGTCGAAGACGTGGAAGTGCGACTGTACTCGGCACCCAAACAGAACGCGGACGACGGGGACTATCTCGACACGACGATTGGCGAAGCGGTCGAAGAAGGTATCATCGCAAGCGACTGGGTCGCCTACTACGTCGGTGTCGCCCAAGAGTGGTACGAGCGAATCGGTATCGACATGAATCGGTTCCGATTCCGCCAGCACCTCGCGGGCGAACGCTCGCACTACGCGAGCGACTGCTGGGACGCCGAGGGTGAAATCGGCGGTGACTGGATTGAACTCGCGGGTATCTCCGACCGAAGCGATTACGATCTCTCGAAACACGGCGAGTACTCCGACGATGACTTCACCGTCTTCCGGCAGTACGACGAACCGAAGGTGGTCGAACGCGCGACGGTCGACCCCGACATGAGCTACCTCGGCCCCGAGTTCGGCGGCGCGGCGGGCGACATCACCGACGCGCTCCAGCGTCTCGCGGAGCGCAACCGCTCGGCCTTCGACAGCGACGAAGTCACCGTCGAAGCCAATGGCGAATCCTACACGATACCGGTCGAGAAAACCGGCTTCAGCGTCGATGAGGTCAAAGAATCCGGCGAACACATCACGCCGCACGTCATCGAACCCTCCATCGGTGTGGGTCGCGCGCTCTACACCGTCCTCGTCCACTCCTACGAAGAGGACGACGTTGAGGGCGAGACGCGAACCCGATTGTCGCTCGAACCTGAACTCGCGCCGACTACTGTGGGCGTCTTCCCACTGATGGACAAAGACGGTATGGGCGAAACAGCGCGCGAAATCGCCACTGACCTGCGCACCAGCGGTTTCGACGTAACCTACGACGATTCGGGTAACATCGGTCGGCGCTACCGACGACAGGACGAAGTCGGCACGCCGTTCTGCGTCACCGTGGACTACGAAGGCCTCGAAGACGACACCGTAACACTGCGCGAACGCGATTCGACCAAACAGATTCGAGTTGCTGTCGCCGACCTCGCCGACATCCTCACCGACCTTCGAAGTGGCGACCGCGAATTTAGCGACCTGTAACCGTGTCGGGCGAAATCAAGCGCCGACTGGTGCACGTCAGCGGAACCGGATTTCCGGCGCTCTACCTGCTGGATTTGGTGACGTGGCACGAATTGCGCTTGTTGCTCGTCTTCGGGTCGCTCGCGGCGCTCGTCCTCGAAATCATTCGTCTGTACGTCGGATTGGACTGGAAGATTTACGACGAACTCACGCGCGAGTACGAACAGGACAACCTCGCTGGTTACGCCCTCTACTTCTTCGGAATGACCGTCACCGCATGGGCGTTCCAACCACAAATAGCCATTCCGGCGATGCTCATGCTGACCATCGCCGACCCGATTAGCGGTCTGCTCGGGTCTGGCGAACTGGGCATCAAAGCGGTTCACACCCTGCTCGCAACGTTCGGCGTCTGCGTCGCCATCGCGTCGATTTTCGGCCTGCCGGTTCCGGCGGCGATTCTCGGCGCAGTCGCCGCAACGCTCGCGGACGGCGTGAAACCGGTCATCGCGGGCTACGTCATCGACGACAATCTCACGATTCCAATCGGTGCGGGAGTGGCGATTTTCGTGGGATTGCAGTACATTCCGGCGATTGTCTGAGCGCTTCTTTCATTCTCTCATCCGTCGGGTTTGGTGCTTTTTTCCGCATAAACCTTCGCTTGTTCACTTTCACTCCGCCACACGAACCCTTTAACCGAATGACGACGAAACCATACGACGAATGGCGACCACGGACGCTGAAACGAACTACGTGGAACATCCCTATCTCGCCCAGACGTTCATCGAGCGGCGACTCTACCAGATTCAACTCGCGGGCACCGCACGCAACGACCACACGCTGGTCTGTCTGCCGACGGGACTGGGCAAGACGACGGTCAGTCTGCTCGTCACGGCGGAACGACTGAACGAGGTCGGCGGGAAATCCCTCCTGCTCGCGCCGACAAAACCGCTGGTCAACCAGCACGCCGACTTCTACCGACAGGCGCTCTCCGTGCCGGACGAGGAAATCGTCGTATTTACTGGCGAGGTGCGACCCGCCGAACGCTCGAAACTGTGGGATTCCTCGACGGTCATCATCGCAACGCCACAGGTCGTGGAAAACGATTTGGTGGGTGGACGAATCGACCTCGGGCCGGTGACCCACATCACCTTCGACGAGTGCCACCGGGCGACCGGCGATTACGCGTACAACTACATCGCCGAGCGGTATCACGCGGACGCTCACGACCCGCTCGTCACCGGAATGAGCGCGTCACCGGGAGGGGACAAGGAGTCGATTATGGAAGTCTGTGAGAATCTCGGCCTCCACGAAGTCGAGGTGATGACCGAGGAGGACAGCGACGTGTCCACCTACACGCACGACACGGAAGTCGAGTGGGTTCGCGTCCAACTCCCCGACGAAATTCTTGAGATTCGGGACGCACTGAACGAAGTCATCTCCGACCGACTGGAGCGACTAAAACAACTCGGCGTCGTCAACACGACGCGCCCGGACATCTCCCAGAAGGATTTGAACAAGGTTCGCGGGCAGTTACAGAAACTCATCGACAACGACCAGTCGGAAGGGTACAAGGGAATGTCCGCCCACGCGGAAGTGATGAAACTCCGGCGTGCGGTCGAACTCGCCGAAACTCAGAGCGTCGAATCCCTGCGTCGATATTTCGAACGCCAGCGCAATTCCGCCCGGTCGTCCGGAGCATCCAAGGCGAGTCAGCGCATGGTTTCGGAACCGAAAGTGCAGGAGGCGATGCGGAAAGCGGTGCAGTTCGACGACCGGCATCCCAAATTTCGTAAGGCGCACACCTTCGTCGCGCAGACGCTCGTGGACGGCGGCCAGCGAATCATCGTGTTCACCGAATCGCGCGACACAGCAGAAACGCTGACCGAGTTCTTCGGCCAGCATTTCGATGCTCGGCGATTCGTCGGACAGGGCGACAAGGACGGAAGCGACGGAATGACCCAGAAAGAACAGCAGGAAGCACTCGACAACTTCCGCGCTGGCGAGTTCGAAGTGCTGGTGTCCACCTCCGTCGCGGAGGAGGGTCTGGACGTGCCGGAAGTAGATTTGGTGCTGTTTTACGAACCGGTTCCAACTGCGGTTCGCTCGATTCAGCGCAAGGGGCGAACCGGACGACAGGCCCAAGGACAAGTCATGGTTCTCCTCGCGGAGGACACCCGCGACGAGGCGTATTTCTGGATTTCGAAGCGCCGGGAGGACGAGATGGAGTCGGAACTGCGGAAACTGAAAGGCGTGGCCATGGAAGTCGAGGAGGAACTCGACAAATCACAGCAGACGTTGGGTGATTTCGACGCAGATTCTCCCGACGAAGTCAGCCACGGGCTACAGGAGTTCGACACCAAAGATGGCGATACTGAAGACAAGGGCACTGACGAACCGGACGGCGTCGTGGCGACTGCCAGAAAACGCGACAACAGCGAGAGCGTCGAAATCGTCGCCGACCAGCGCGAACTCGACGCGAACATCGCGCGTGACCTCTCCGCCCGCGAGGGCGTGGACGTACGTCTCGAAACGCTCGCAGTCGGCGACTACGTCTTGAGCGACCGGGTCGCCGTGGAACGGAAATCGGTGAGCGACTTCCTCGATACGCTGGTGGGTGGCGACCGTTCGGTGTTCGAGCAGGTGGGCGACATGAATCGGCACTACGCCCGACCCATCGTTATCATCGAGGGCGATGGACTGTACGAACAGCGAAACGTTCACCCCAACGCGATTCGCGGCGCGCTGTCGTCACTGGCGGTCGATTTCGGTGCGAGCATCCTTCGGACGGAAGACGAGAAAGATACCACGGATCTGCTCGAAGTCATCGCCACACGTGAACAAGAGGTAAGCGACCGCGAAGTTTCGGTTCACGGCGACAAACATGCGAAGACGCTTCCGGAGCAACAGGAGTACGTCGTCGGTTCCATCGCGGACATCGGTCCCGTAACCGCTCGCTCCTTGTTGGACACGTTCGGAACGGTTCAAGCGGTGATGACCGCGGAGAAAGACGAACTTATGGAGGCACAGGGAGTCGGCGAAGTCACTGCCGACCGAATCCGCGAAGTCGTCGCCGAGGAGTATGACTCGTAAGCAGTGCTTACCGGGGGACGGCAACCGGGTTCGTTTCCGACAGCACCGTGCCCAGTTATTTTAGCCTAACACGGGTTCGTTCCCCGAAGTATGGGTAGGATGAACCACCGTAAACGACCTGAACGGTCAATCCACATTAAACCCTTCACGGTGATTTACCCGATGGAGAGTAAACCATGTTACCCCGGCCCACCATGCAGGACGATGATGACGGGTTGGCTGTAGAGGAGTTATACGGAAAGCCACAGCACGAAATTTCCGCGGAGGCAAGTGAACAGGAGTTGTACGGCGACCCACAGCACGACACTCCCAGCCGCTTTTCAACGGATTTCGACCCGGATTTCGGACACGCGATGAACTGGTTCGATTATCCGAAAGAAACGGCATCCCGTCTTCGCCGGGGGTTGTTCCCCACGGAACGATAGCTACTGACGCGTTTTACCTCGAACACTGTTGTCGTGTCGAAAACCGACGCATTTGACTTTTTAGACAAAATCGGTCGAGCCTACCGCTTCGCTCGGTCTAACGCGTCCAAGGCTTCCGCTCCTTCTCGTGTCGCGGCCAGCAGTTCGCGGGCGCGCCCAACGTCGTCAGTTTGCTCCGCTTCCATCGCGAGTCGCGTCAGCTTTCGAACCAGCGCGTTTCGGGCCTCCGCGAGGTCGCCTGCACCACGTTCGTTCTGCTCGACCGCCGTTCGTGGTTCCGGGCTTCGACCGTTCGATGTATCCGCCTGACTCGGTGACGCACGCCGAGGCTGATTCGATGGAGCCGTGGATTGGCCGGATGGTGCCGACTGACCGGTCGTTTCCGCATTCGATTGTTCGACTTCGATATTCGTCGCATCTGCGGAAGGAACTTCCGCAGATGCGGTTTCTTCTGTCTGTCTCTCTTGATTGTCGGCATTCTGCGCCGATTCCGATTCAGCAGGCGTTTCACCTGCTGGCTGTTGCTGTTGGCAGGTCGGACAGAATTCCGTTCCGTTCTGGCGGAAAATAGGGTCGCCACAGGTGTCGCAGTGTTTACCCGTCATCGTCGCGCCCTGCAACAGCAACTCGCTCATTCGCTGTGTCGCCTTTCGCTCCTCCTTTTCGGCTTCGTACTGCTGGCGGAGTTTCTCCCGCTCTGCCTCCTTATCGAAGTCGCTCATGTGCGAACAGAGTCAGTCCAGACTCTTGCCCCTTTTGCTGTTTTCCCTGCTTCCCGCCCGGAACTTTATATACGATACCACGGCCAAAACCGTCGTGTCGAAGATTCCGTTCAGCGAACTCGCAACCGCCGCGTACTGCCCGCGAAAACTGTACTACCAGCGTCAGGACGACATCGAAATTCCCGACCTCGTCGCCGAACGACGGCAACTGGCATTCGAATACGAATCGCTTCTCGCCGCCGCCCCTCCCGACCTGACCGAGCGCCCGATTGCAATCCCGCCGGAGCAGTTTCGTTCGAATCTCGAACGCGCAAGCAAACTCGATGCGTGGCCCGAACTTGCCTCCCCCTCCGGCCGCGAACGACTCACCGAAGGGAAAGACTGCCGCGGAATCGTCCACAAAGTCCTCGATTTGGAGACGCCTGTCCCGTCGATGGTGTTCACCGGAACGCCGCCCGAATACGGCGTCTGGGAGGCACAGACCGTTCGCACCGTCGCCGCAGCGAAGGCGCTCTCGTGGGAGCACGAACGGATGGTAGAGCGCGCGTTTGTCGAATATCCCGCCTATGGAATCGTCCGCGAAATTCGGCTCGGAACCCGTCGAAAAGCCGCGTATCGTCGCGCCGTTCGCACTACTCAATCCATCGACGGGCCGCCACCGCGTCTGAAAAACCGGTCGAAATGCGAGGCGTGTGAGTACCGCGCGGAATGCGGCGTCAAAACCCGTTCGCTTCGCTCACTCCTCGGTCGTCTCGGCGGTTAGCCACGCCTCTATTTCGTCGGCGAGTTCGCCGCGTCGAACGATTTCGCTGCGCTCGACGTTAACGACGGTGCTCCCGGTTCCGCCGGTTTCCCCGCCGTCGATAACGACTGCCACGGCATCCTCGATTTCCGAATCGAGGTCGGAGACGCGCGTCACGCTCGCTCGGCCGCTCACGTTCGCGCTCGTGCTGGTAATCGGCGCGACGTGTTCGAGTAGTTCCAACGCACCTTCGTGGTCTGGAATCCGAACGCCAACGCGGGATTTGCCAGCGGTGAGCACGTCCGGAACCACGTCCCGCTTTTCACAGAGAACGGTAACCGGGCCGGGTAAAAACTCCTGCATGAACTTCCGTTCGCGCTCCGTCGGGCGAACGTAGGAAAGCGCGGACTCCACGTCCGGAACGGCGAGCGAAATTGGCTTCTCTCGCGCTCGCCGTTTCGCCTCGAACACTCTGCCGATGGCATCCGGGGTGAGGGCGTCCGCTCCAAGCCCGTACACCGTTTCGGTCGGATAGACGACGAGATCTCCATCTCGGATGGCACGCACTGCTTGCTCTATTTCGTCCATATCCACGTTTCGACCACGGGACGAAAAAAGCGTAGCGTCGTGGTTTCGTCATGTCGGTGGTTTCGTTCTGGTGCTGTACCGATGTCGTGACGAGGTCTTCTTAGAAGAAGACGCGAGGCACGCCGGTACTCTGCACTGCCCAGTCGCCGTCGTCGTAGTAACAGCGGAGTTTGTTCCAGTTGGTATCCCACACTTGGAAGTCGAGATGTGGGCCGGTTCCCGCACCCGTGTCCCCTTCGTATGCGATGACATCACCACGTTCGACGGTTGCACTGTCGGCGACGTTGAACGACTGAAGGTGGCCGTAGCCGGTTCGCCAGCCGTTGTCGTGAAGGATGGTTATCCAGTTTCCGTACCCTCCTTCGTCGTATCGGTGTTCGACGGTTCCGCTTTCGGCGGCACAAACCGGTGTGCCACCGCCGTTGGCGAAGTCCACCGCGCGGTGGTACCTGCTTCCGCCGTCGCGGGTGTCCCAGTACGTCGAGGTAACCGTTCCCGTCATCGGACAGGCGTAGTTCGCACTGGAGAGATGATTCTCGACGACCCATCCGGTGACCGCGTCGTTGTCGCTGTCGCCCGAGAACTGGACTTTCCACCAGTTGTAACCGTCGCCGGTTTCCGGCCCTTGAAACACCCGTCCGCCGGTTCGCTTTGCGGCGGTTTCGATGACGCCCGCGCTCGTCGTATGGTCATTCCGAACGTTGAGCGCCGATGTGGTGAAAACGGGCGTCAGATAGCCGTACGGTTTCGCCGCGGATGCGGTGCTGGCGGTGAGTGCCCCGCCTGTGATTGCTGTGCCGGTTGCTTTCAGGAACGTTCTTCTATTTGGATTCATGCTGCGAATCAATTACTACTATCGTAGTTAAATTCATAAAATTTTCTACTAATAATGAGAATTAAAATATAGGTGCGTAGCTGAAATCCTCCGACAGCGGCGTACAACGTTCTCTTCGAGTCGAATAAGTCAATCAAAAACACGCGATTGCATCTACTGCTCTTCGATAGCTGCTTCGACTTCGTCGTACTCGGGGAACTCCGGCCATTCGGTTGCGACCCACGCGTATTCGACCGTTCGCTCTTCGTTCAGCAGGAACATCGCGGGTCGCGGTTCGCTGATGCCCGCCATTCCGTCCATCTCGAAGTCGATGCCGTACTCTTCTGCGACTTCGTTCGCCGGGTCGCTGAACAGTCGGAAATCCATCTCGCGCTCCTCGATGAGAGTCTTGTGTTCGTAGGGCGTCGAAATGGACAGGCCGACGATTTGCACGTCGTTGTCCTCGTCCCACGCGCGTTCGCGCAGTTCGTTCCAGACGTAGGTCGCCGGAAATCCGCCGTCCATGGTGTAGAAGACGAGCAGTGTCGGCCCGTCTTCTGTTATCTCCGAGAGCGAAACGTCCTCCCAGAACTCCTCGTTGACGAGTGGTCGCGTGAAGTCGGGCGCGGTTTCACCGACTTCGGGATACTCTGCCTTCCCGAGTTCCACGACGTCGAAATCGACCATCAGTTCTCCCCTCCGTAGGTGTTCTCGATGTACTCGACGATGTTTGCACTCTCGCTCATCGTCACGCCCGTATCTTCGTCTACGATGGCGGGAACGGTTCGTTTTCCGCTGATTCGCTTGACGACGTTTCGGTCGGAGTGCATCGGTTCGACGAATCGCGACTGGTACGGGAGGTCGTACTCCTGTAGTTTCCGAACGACGCGCTCACAGTAGGGACACGCTTGCAGTCGATACAGCGTGATTGCCGGGTCTGCGCTCTTGGCACTCATAGAGGATGTTTGGGACGAAATACCCGTAAGGGCTTCGCTCGCGGCAGTTTCACCCGTGACATCAGTCAGCAAAAGAATAAAGAGTTAATCCCACCGACGCTCAAGGTGGGTTATTGAATGACACTCTCTCCGAAACTGGTCATCCTCGCGCAGACCGCCCCGCCCGATAGTATGCTTGGCATTCCAATCTCCGATGCAGTTATCCAGTGGGGTGGATTCGGCGCTATCGTCGTCCTGCTCATCCTGTCCGCGTTCTTTTCCTCGTCCGAAATTGCGATGTTCTCGCTCGCAAAGCATCGAGTCGAGGCACTGGTCGAGGACGGCGTCAAAGGCGCAAAAACGGTCGATTCGTTGAAAAACGACCCGCACCGTCTGCTCGTCACGATTCTCGTCGGCAACAACATCGTCAACATCGCGATGTCTTCGCTTTCGACAGCTATCGTCGGAATATATTTCGACCCCGGCCCAGCAGTGCTCATTTCGACGTTCGGTATCACGTCGCTCGTCCTGCTGTTCGGCGAGAGTGCGCCAAAATCCTATGCGGTCGAGAATACGGAGTCGTGGGCGCTTCGAATCGCCAAACCGCTGAAATACTCCGAATACATTCTTCTCCCACTCGTCATCACGTTCGACTACCTCACGCGCGCCATCAATCGCGTCACGGGCGGTCGCTCGGCCATCGAGACGTCCTACGTCACGCGCGACGAGATTCAGGACATGATTCAGACCGGCGAGCGCGAGGGCGTCATCGAGGAGGACGAACGCGAGATGCTCGACCGCATCTTCCGGTTCAACAACACCATCGCCAAGGAGGTCATGACGCCGCGCCTCGACATGACCGCCGTGCCGCAGGACGCCGAAGTTGACGAGGCAATCGAAACGCTCGTTCAGGCGGGCCACGAACGCGTGCCAGTGTACGAGGGCAGTCTGGACAACGTCATCGGCATCGTCACGGTTCGTGACCTCGTGCGCGAGAAATACTACGGCGAATCAGGCGACGGATTGAAACTCAACAACCTGATTCAGCCGACGCTTCACGTTCCGGAAAGCAAGAACGTGGACGAACTGTTGACGGAGATGCGCGAAAACCGGATGCAGATGGTCATCGTCATCGATGAGTTCGGGACGACGGAGGGCCTCGTGACCATGGAGGATATGGTCGAAGAAATCGTCGGGGAGATTCTCGACGGCGAGGAAGAAGAGCCAATCGAGTACATCGACGAGGACACGGTCATCGTCCGCGGCGAGGTCAACATCGACGAAGTGAACGATGCGATGGAAATCGAACTGCCGGAAGGAGAAGAGTTCGAGACGATTGCCGGGTTCATCTTCAACCGAGCAGGACGCCTCGTAGAGGAAGGCGAAGACATCGACTACGAAGGTGTTCGCCTCCACGTCGAACAGGTCGAAAACACCCGTATCATGAAAGCCAGAATTACCCGTCTCGACGATGCAGAGGTCGAAACCAATGCCGTCGAAGAGGGCGTCGAGTCGGGCGCAGAGTAACGCCCGGACTCACCTGTCACTGATTGCTAGTTTCGTGAGAACGCCGATTTGTGTGACCCAGTAGAACCACCATTTCAACAATGGTTAGATATTTCTCCAACGATTTTCCAGCATGGTGGTGGAACCACCATGCAACCGCAGACGACACAATCACAGAACATTAGCAGATAAATCGATTTTCTGAAATCGGTCTTCTGACCAACCGCCGGAAATTAGCATCCTACACAACCGCCAGCGGCCAGCACACTCACCGCGAATGAGGAGCGACAGCGACGAATGAGCGGGCCAAGCGACGACCGAAGGGAGGCGCGGAGCGCCTCGAAAAGCGAGCGGCAACGCCGCGAGTCAAGGGAGGAGCGCCGTGTCTTCGTGAGCGAAGCGAGCGAATGGCTCGTCAGAACGTCGTTCTGACGGTGCTTTTGGTCCAGCTTTTACAGGGAGACAGCAGGAACGACGTGGTTGTCGTCCCGCGTGCCTGCGACCGTCGTAAAAGGTGGTGGTTCCTAGAAGGAAACGTTCGACTCCATTCCGTCAGTCGCGTCCTCCAGCCCGTCCTGTTGCATATCTTGTGTCATCCGGTCAGATAGCTCGCGGTCTTGGAGAATGTTCTCGAACTCGTTGATGTACTGCTGGTTGACCGAGCGCGCTTCGTCTTTTGCTTCGATGATGCGCTGGTAGCGTCGAATCGTCGATTCGTTCGTGTCGAGTTGGTCGGCGCAGTCGGCGACAGACATTTCAGAAACGAGACAGTCCTTCAAGTCTGTAATGTCGAAGGATGCGTCGGTGTCTGACTCCCGGAAGAGATGGAGGTCGATTCGCGCGTCGAAGACGGTTTCGCCGGTCGATGCATCACCGAGTTCGTCCGCGATTTCGTCGTCGTTCTTGCCTGCCGAGAACTGTCGCACGACCGTGGCAAGCTCCTCGTTAGAAAGCGATGTATCGAAATCGTAGCGCCCGCGCATCTCCTCGATGACATCGCGCAGTTGCTCGTCCACCTTCTCTTCGGAGCCTAGAGAGCCGTGCGTCTCCGCTTGTTTCTCCGTAACTGTCTCTTCGTCGGTCACATCCATGAAGATGTCACGAAGTTCCTCAGTTTTCTTATCCATGGCGCGTACCTGATGCTGTGATAATATAAAAACCTGTTGGGTAACCAGTGAAATTTTTGTTTAATTACTAGACTCTGCATATCTATCAACAGAATTAACAGTCCCTCCGTCAACCGAAGCTATCTTACTGGTTGACGAGCGAAGATTGGCCATGTCAACTGAAACCGGTTCGGTCGAACTCGTCGGCGAGCAGACGGTCGGCAACATTGCACGCACGGCGCTGTTCGCTGCAGTCATCGGCGCGTTCGCACAAGTTTCGTTCCCCAATCCGCTCGCACCAGCGATTCCTGTCACACTGCAAGTCCTCGGCGTTTTCCTCGCCGGAATCTTCCTCGGGCCGCTCTGGGGGTCTGCCTCCATGGTTCTCTACCTCGTCGCGGGGTCGGTCGGCGCGCCGATTTTCGCCAATGGCTCCGCCGGATTTGCCGAATTGGTCGGACTTACTGGCGGCTACCTGCTTTCGTACCCCCTCGCCGCCTTCGTCATCGGCGTCATCGTTCACGGCGGACTGACGCTCCGCGACCCGAAACAGGCCGGAGTCGTTCGACTCGTGGCCGGGATGGTTGCCGGAACCGCCATCATCTACGCCTTCGGAACGGTCGGCTTCTCGTACTTCGGCAACTACGGGTTGGCCGAAGCGTTCACCCTTTCGGCAGTCGCGTTCGTCCCCTTCGAAGCGTTCAAAATCGCCGCCGCGGTCGGCATCGTCCGGAGTGACCGCGTCACTGCCGAATGATAACGACGCGAAATCTCGTCCACCGATTCGGCGGTGCAGTCGCACTCGACAAAATCTCGCTCACGATTCCCGACGGCCAGTTCGTCGTCCTCGCCGGGCCGAACGGGAGCGGAAAGACGACGCTCGTCCGGCATTTCAACGGCCTGCTCACGCCCGACGAGGGTGACGTGCTGGTCGATGAGACGCCCGTCGAAGACGACCTCGTGGCCGCACGAACACGCGTCGGTATGGTGTTTCAACATCCGCGGGATACGTTCGTTTCGGCGACCGTCGGCGCGGACGTATCGTTCGGCCCAGAAAACCTCGGCCTGTCCCATGAGGAAATCGACCGCCGGGTAGAAACGTCCTTATCTGCGGTCGGAATGGAGGATCGAAAAAACGACCGAATCGGTTCCCTCTCCGGCGGCGAGTGCCAGCGCGTCGCTATCGCGGGCGCGCTGGCGATGGAACCGGCCCACCTCGTGCTGGACGAACCGTTCACCGGACTGGATGCTCCGGCGCGCGATTCCGTTATTTCCCACCTCGAACGCTGTTCGAAAGACGGTACTGGGTTCGTCGTCGTTACGCACGACCTTCGGGACGTTTGGTCGCTCGCCGACAGAATCGTCGCGCTCCGAGACGGGCAAATCGCGGTTGATGGAAAACCGAGCGAAGTAGCGTCTAAAATCGCCGACTTCGGCATCCACGTTCCATGAGGAAGATTCGATGACGCTTGCATATCGCGCGACGGGGGCGTTTTCCGAACGGTTCGACCCGCGGGTGAAACTGCTCTTTCAGGCTGTTTTCGCTTTCGCCGCGCTCGCGCACACGACGCCGCGCGGGCTTGCACTGCTTAGTTTACTCGTCGGCGCGGTTTTGGTTTCGGCGAATACGTCACCGTTCTGGGTGCTCGGGGAGTTTCGCTACGTCTTTCCCTTCCTGCTCGGCGGCCCGCTGTTTGCGTCCCTGACGCTCGGTTCGCCGTGGTTCGTTCCCGCGGACGCGATTCCGCCCGCCTTGGCCAGTTATCGCGTGCTTCTCGTTCTCTGCGTCAGCGCGGCGTACATCCGGACGACCCCGGTTCGGGAGTCGCGCGCGGCGATTCAATGGCTCGTTCCCGGCCGTCCCGGTCAGTTTCTGGGGATGGGTGTCGCCTTCGTCTTTCGCTTTCTTCCGGTCTTACAGGCCGATTTACGGGCGATCCGGGATGCAATCGCCGCCCGACTCGGAACGGAGCGGTCGCTCGCCGAACGAATGCAACTCGTCGGAGCGGCGGGAGTGGCGCGCGCGTTCTCGCGCGCAGACACGTTCTCGCTCGCGCTTCGCGCTCGCTGTTTCGCGTGGAACCCAACCCTCCCCCCGCTGGCGATTTCGCGCTGTGATGTTCCCGTAATCTTTCTCGTCTGCGTGCTCGCCGCTTGGTCATTCGTATAAATTACAAATTGGTTTTTCATTCTCGCAAGACGGCGGTGGGATGGACGGGAAGCAAGATTTAAGCAATTCGTCTCCACCTGATAGAACATGGAAATCTTCGCGCTTGCACAGGCGTCGGATACAACGCGCCCGACGTTCTGGAGAATCGGGCTTATCGGCGAGGCGATATTCTATTTCCTCGCCGCAGTTGCCGTCTTCTTCTTCCTGTTCGGCGTTTACAACCGCTTCGCGCGGTACGCAGACGGGGAAGACGACTGGTTCGAGCGACTGAACGACCTTCCGGGTCGAATCACGAACGCGGCGAAAATCGTCCTTTCGAACGAGAAACAGTTCAACCGCGACCTGTACGGCGGATTGATGCACTCGTTCATTTTGTGGGGATTCTTGACCCTGCTCATCGGAACGACGATTCTCGCCATCGACATGGACATCTACCAGAAGTTCACCCACTACGTCCTCGGCAACGAGGAGTCGATTTTTGTCGGGAACTTCTACCTCGCCTACTCGCTCGTGATGGACGCGATGGGCCTGCTGTTCGTTGTCGGTGTCGGCATGGCCATCTACCGACGCTACTGGGTTCGTAACCACCGCCTCTGGGGCAAACACATCAGTAGAGAGGACGACCTGTTCATTTGGACGCTGTTCGTACTCGGCGTCGGCGGCTACATTACGGAAGGGTTCCGCATCCTCGGCACCGGATTTCCGGACTTCGAGACGGTCAGTTTCGTCGGCTGGTTCGTCGCCGACGTGCTCCAAATCGCTGGCGTCTCCGAAAGTGCCGCAGTGGCATGGTATCCGGTCGTCTGGTGGGCGCACGCGATTCCGGCACTCGTCTTCGTCGCGGCGATTCCCTACGCGAAACCGTTCCACATGCTGTCGTCGTTCGCCAACGTCGTCACGCGCGACGAGAAGGCGGGCAAACGACTCCCGGGCGTTCCGTCGGATGCCAGCCCCGACGAAATCGGTGCGACCAGCATCGAGGACTTCTCGTGGCGGCAACTGCTCGACCAAGACGCCTGTACGAAATGTGGTCGCTGTTCGTCCGTCTGTCCCGCGAAGGCTTCCGGGCGACCACTCGACCCACGTGACGTGATTCTCGACCTCAAACAGTACCGCGAGAATCTGGACGCAGGAACGACCGACGAAAAGCCAATCATCGCGGACGGCGGTTCCAGCGTCATCGACAGCAGAACGATGGAGTCCTGCATGTCCTGTATGGCCTGCATGGACGCCTGTCCCGTTGACATCGAACACCTCACGTCCTTTACCGACATGAACCGCAGGTTGACCGAGTCCGGTCAGATGGACGCAAACGTGCAGGACGCGATGATGAACGTCTTCCAGAACGGGAACGCCTTCGGCGACCCGGAGCGCAGACGCCCCGAGTGGACGGAGGAACTCGACTTCGAGATTCCCGACGCCCGCGACGAGGACGTGGAGTTCCTCTGGTACGTCGGTGACTATCCCTCCTACGACGAGCGCAACCGCCGCGTCGCGCGCTCCTTAGCCACCATCTTCCACGAAACGGGTGTCTCCTACGGTATCCTCTACGAGGAGGAGCGAAACGACGGCAACGACGTGCGCCGTGTCGGTGAGGAAGGACTGTACGAGATGCTGGTCGAGGACAACGTCGCCGCGTTCGAACAATGCGACTTCGACAAACTCGTCTGCACTGACCCGCACAGCTACAACACGTTCAAAAACGAGTATCCGGAGATGGCAGAAGAGTTCGACGCGCCCGTCTACCACTACACGCAGGTCGTCGAAGAACTGTTCCGGTCGGGCCGCACGGGACTCTCCGGAAACGAACTCGACTACACTGTCACCTACCACGACCCGTGCCACCTCGGACGCTACAACGACGAGTACGAGGCACCGCGCGAAATCGTCAAAGGCACCGGCTGTACGCTGGACGAGATGCCGCGTAACCGCGCCAACTCGTTCTGCTGTGGCGGCGGCGGTGGCGGCCTCTGGATGGACTTCGAGGAAGACCCCAAACCGAGCGAAGAGCGCATTCGAGAAGCGCTCGAAGACACTGACGCCGCCTCCGGCGTCGAGAAGTTCGTCGTCGCCTGCCCGATGTGCATGACGATGTACGAGGACGGGCGGAAAACTGGCGGCTACGAAGAGGACATCGAAGTCGTGGACGTTGCCGAGCTGATGGTCGAAGCACTGGGCGCTGAAGACCGAATCAAAGTTTCGGCCTGAGAATTTCTCCCGTTTTTTCGGTCGGATTCGATTTTCTCTCGTTCCGCTCTATTACGGAACTTTACTCCTTCGCAGAACCGATAGCTTGCGCAATCAACCCCGCCTGTGCGCCCGCCATGAATCCGGCGTCGATGTTCACCGCGGAAAGCACGGTACAGGACTGCAGCATGCCCAAGAGCGCGGATTTCCCCTGTCCGGCGTGGCCGTAGCCGTTCGAAACCGGCAGACCGATGACGGGCGTATCGACCAATCCTGCGATGACGGTCGGAAGCGCGCCCTCGCGTCCTGCGGCGACGACGAGCACGTCTGCGTCGCGGAGGGTTTCCACCTCGTCCAGCACGCGCACGAGGGAGGCGACGCCCACGTCGTGAATTTCTTCGGTGCTCGCACCCATTTCCTCCGCGACGGTGACCGCTTCTCCCGCGGGAATCGCATCGCTCGTGCCCGCGCTGACGACGCCCACTGTGGCATCGAGTTCCGGTTTGCTGAAGCCGACCGCGTGCGCGACGAGGATGTTCGCTCGCTCACGCACCTGCACGTTCGCGTCCGGGTGTTCCTTCGCGAGGCGCGCGCGGACTGCCTGTATCTGCTCATCATCGGCCCGCGTGACTAGTGCTCGGCCCGTCGTTTCCACCGCGGTTGTGGCAAGCGTCGCCACCTCGCCAGGGATTTTCCCGTCACAGAGAATCGCCTCAGGAACGCCTCTACGCGTCTCTCTGGCGGCATCGAAGCGTCCGGCCTCGGTCGTCGCGTAACCCGACAGTTTCGACTCGGCTTCGGTGACGCTCAGTTCTCCTGCCGCGACCGCTTCGAGTAATTCCCGCATACACGCCACTCTGTGTTCCTCCTACTCCCGTCTATCGTCCCACGCCACTCTACTTTTCTCTACTTAAAAGTTTTGGCCCGGTGGACAGAGTCGGTCGGATTCTTCTACTCGTGGGGGTTAACCGTATAATTTGGGAAGCTTTATTAACTGGGCTACGGAACGTCAATCCTGTATGGCAGACCTTATTGTCAAAGCCGCTGTGAAGGAAGCGCTCGACGACAAAAACGTTGCGTCGGATTTCTACGACGCACTCGACGAAGAAGTCGCAGCGCTCCTCGACGACGCCGCCCGACGCGCAGAGGCAAACGACCGGAAGACGGTCCAGCCTCGCGACCTGTAAAACACGAAACTTCCTTCCATTTATTTTCCGACTGGATAGCGGTTGCTGAACTTTTTACCACATCCGACTACCGAATCTCTACACCCTCGTCGGTGCCGATGTGAACTTCGTCGGCCATCCCGACGAACAGGCCGTGTTCCACCACGCCCGGAATCGAGGCGAGACTGCTCGCGAGTTCGCCGGGCGAGCGAATCTCGCCGAACGCACAGTCGAGGACGAGATTTCCGTTGTCGGTCACGACCGGCCCGTCCTTTCGCTCCGCTTCGCGTAGGTCGGGTTCCCCGCCCAACTCCCGCACGTCCTCGGCAACCGTCGTCCGCGCCGAGGGGAGCACTTCGACTGGAACCGGGTGGTTCAGTCGCTCCGATTCTTTGCTCGGGTCTGCCACGACGAGGAACCGATTCGCCGCGTTGTCCACTACTTTTTCGCGGGCGTGGGCCGCCCCGCCGCCCTTGATCAGATGTTCTCCCGCGAACTGGTCTGCTCCGTCGATTGCCAGGTCGATTTCCGCCACCGAATCGAGGTCGGTCAGCGGAATTTCTGCCTCGCGGGCCAACTGGCGCGATTGGAACGAGGTCGGGATTCCCTGCACGTCCGCCCCGGCGTCCACCGCGCGCCCAATCGCACGAATCGCGTGGGCCGCCGTGCTTCCCGTGCCCAGTCCGACGACCATTCCGTCTTCGACGGCCTCCGCCGCGCTCTCGCCCGCGTTTCGCTTCGCCTCGCCGCTTCCTCCCGTCGATTTCATGTACGATGTTGGCTTTTGGTGTGTCTCTGAAAAAGGTTTGCTAGCGTGGTGTTGTCGGCGTCGGGACGTGGATATTATCGGGAATCTGATCATATTTCCGTGGCGCGCGCTGGCACAGGCCCGAGGACTTCACGTCCGAAGGCCTGTGCTGCCAGCGTGCGAGGTCTTCGTGAGCGACGGAGGAGCGAGCGAATGGCTCATCAGAGCTTGCCTCCGATGGTGGATGACCGAGCGACGAAGGAGCGAAGGAATCGGCTGGAGGGTGTGGCTGGGTCGGGTGCGGTGGCGGTTTTCATTGGAGTCGCGATTCGCTAGTGAACAAAATAACCAAACGAGAGTGAGCAAATTACGACAACAAATACCGCAATCGCCACATCCTCCCCAACTGATTCGCTCCCTCGCTTGCGCTCGGTTGCTCATCCCTCGCGCGTGCGTCGGCGAGGCTTCGTATCCTCAGCCCCGCCGACGCACGCGCCACGTTGTCAATATTGTCTTCGACCCAACCCTCTCTGTGTCGGCGGTAGGATTTTGAGTATCTACTCCGTTCACGTTCCTATGACGCTGGCGCGCACGATGGAAAACAAAGGAGAAGCCGACTGATGGACGCGCGCGAAGTGTTTCGGATGAGTTGGCGCTCAATCCGCGGCCACAAACTCCGCTCGTCGCTGACGACGCTCGGCGTGATAATCGGGGTCGCGGCGGTCATCGCGCTCGCAACCCTCGGCGCGAGCGTGCAGGCCTCCATCATCGGCGACGTGGGCGGCGAAGAAGCCCAACAAATCTACGTCTGGGCTGCCCCCGAGGGACAGCAGGGCGCGCCCGGCGCAGGCGCACAGCCAGTTTTCTCGGAGCGCGACATCGACCGAATCGAGGAGATCGAGGGTGTCGAAAGCGTCATCCCGCGCGGGAGTGTCCCGACCTCCGGTCTTCGGTACGGCAACGACACGGTGGCCAGAAGCGATGTCGTCGCCATCACGCCCGCGTACTTCGATGGCGCGGAGTTCGAATCCGGTGGCGCGTTCTCGAACGGCGAAAACGAAGTCGTCTTGAACACCGCCGCGGCGACCCAGTTCGACCAGAACGTTACGGTCGGCGACTCGATTTCGATTCTCCGCGCGAACGGAACGGGGGTCAACGCCACCGTTGTCGGCGTTCTGAACGGCTCCGCGAGCCGAGGGCCGTTCGAGGGTTTCGCCTCCCAGCCGCGGGTCTACACGCCGACAGACCCGTTCTACGAGACGAGCGTGGAGATAGATGGCGAGAACAGGCGTGTGTATCCACTGCTGACCGTCGTGGCGACTGGCCCGGACGCGGTGGAACCCGCCCGTGACGAGATGCTTCGCTATCTCGAAGACGATTCGGATGCCGCTTCGCTCATGCCGACCGACTACGGCTTTTCGGCCCGGACGAACGAGGAACTGCTCCAGCAGGTCCAAGACCTGCTCAACACGCTCACTGGCTTCGTGACGGGTATTGCCGTCATCTCGCTAGTCGTCGGTTCCATCGGCATTGCGAACATCATGCTCGTGAGCGTCACGGAGCGAACCAAAGAAATCGGCATCATGAAAGCCGTCGGGGCACAGCGCCGCGACGTGATTCAACTGTTCCTCGTTGAGGCCGTCATGCTCGGCCTGCTCGGTGCGCTGTTGGGCACGCCGGTCGGCGTCGGTGCGGCGTACATCGTCGCGGGCTACATCGACGTGTCGCTCACCTTCCCGCTGGAGTGGTTCGCCATCGCAATCGCCGTCGGCGTCCTCGTCGGTGTCGTCGCCGGACTGTATCCGGCGTGGAGTGCGGCCCGAACCGACCCCATCGACGCGCTCAGGTACGAATAAAAAGGCTGGACGCTCGAAGCGACATTTACACCCCGGCACGCCGATACATATAATTTGGATGCGGGGTGACCGCATTCTGGGAGGATGGGGGATTCCTGCTCACCCCTGCTGTTTGCATCTCGCAACCTTGCTGTGACACGCGCTACCCGAGTCAGTTTTCGAATGGGAGGTCGTTGGGGTCTTCCACGACTACCCACCAGTGATAGTCCGCTTTCGGATGTCTCCGCTCGACGTGAGTTTGTAGTTCTCGCTCTTCGCCGAAATCACGGCCACAGAGGTTACATCGGTGATGTCGTTTCCGAGCCATAGCGCTAGAACGCTCGGAAGGAAATAAAACTCGTCGCTCGTCGCATTGTCCCCCATTTTTGCACCCGCCCATAGCACTATTTTCCTTCCTGTCGTAGCCCCGCCCATGCCACGAGAAGAACTCGTCCACGCGGCAGAGGAACTGAAACACGCCAGCGCCGACGCTTCCAGCGACGTAACAGAACAACTCGAATCGCAGGCCGAGACGCTAAGCGACCTCGCGGAGGCAGACCACGGGCCTGACCATGGCCGACTCGACCGAATCATGCACTCGCTGTCGGAACTCGAATCCGACGCGGACGACGAAACGGCGGAGAGAATCCAGAGCGCCTACGACCACGTCAAGGCACACCGCGAAACCGTCAGCGGCGTCTGATTCTTTTCGACGTTCCAGACTCAACAGACCGGTTTCGGATTGACACCCATCGACTCTAGCGATTCCGTGTACTCGTCGTAGGCCGCGGTAATCGCGCCGCTTGCGGCCTCTTTTGCTTGTTCCCACTCCTCGTCGGAATCACAGCGTTTCGCGAGCAAGGAGACTGCTTCGTCCAACTGCGATTCGAGGTCGCCTTTCAAATCACGAAAGAGACTCGCCGATTGGGGGTCTGCCTGCCCGGTGAAAAACCCGGTCAACTGCGTCTTCGATTTCTCGCTGGCCAGCGTGCGCCCGACGAATCCACCGAGGCGTTCGCGGGTACCTTCCAAATCGCGCAGATACTCGTGCAGTGCGGGAATCTCGCCCGGTTCGTGGTCGTCTACCTTTGCCGAAACCGTCTCGTAATGCTCCGACTCCGTTTCGGCGATGCTCGCGAACAGGTCGCTCGCATCCTCGTCGTCCGCCGAATCGGCCCACGAAGCGAACGTCTCGGATGCCGCATGCTCGGAATCGGCCGCGGCCCGAAACACCTCGTCGGGTTCCAGTTCGCCGCCGGTCGCCGCGTACAGCGATTTCGACGACCCGAGGCGAGACAACGCGGTTTCGTTTTCCTTACGGACTGCTTCGACAAATTCGTCCGAATCCATGCGCCACGGTACGGAGGCAACCCGCTTGTATTCACCGACGGCGGAAAGAAAGTGGACGAAAAGCGGGCGGAAAGTGGGCGGAAAGTGGTTGGACGAGCGACGAACGAGGGCAGACTGCGGGCAGGGAACGAACTAACACATCTTGTCCAGCGGGACGAACGTATCTGCATCGGCGGTTATCCAACTTGCCATTCGCTGCAGTCGGGTCGCCTCGTTCGGATAAATCGTACATCTGTTTGGTTTGCCGTCGTACTCGACCACGACGGATGACAACTCGAACGATTCCTCGTTGGTGGCGCTCGGTTTCGGTTCAGCCAATTTGTCGATTGTATCGAAACTGCCGGTCATGGATAGTCTCGTGAAGCGTCCCGTAGACGCGACAGTATTGAGATTCGGTCGCTTCTCTATAACCCCTGCTAGTAGCTCTCTGTAGGCGTATATACCACTGCATTGTCACGCGCTTTTACTGTGATGTGCGCTACGAATTGCTACGATTTGACGACTAAAACCGCTCAAATCGACGCTTTCGACCGCTCCCGACGAATAGAAATACGGAGTTAAACGACCGTTTCGCGGTTAGTTTCCGCTTCCGGTTTCGATTGGCGCGTCCACGAGGTTGCCCCATTCCGTCCACGACCCGTCGTAGTTGACGACGTTGTCGTAGCCGAGGAGTTCCGACAGCGCGAACCACGCAATCGAGGAGCGCTCACCGATTCGGCAGTAGGCGACGACCTCTTGGTCGTTCGTCACGCCTTCGCTCTCGTAGAGTTCGCTGAGTTCCTCCGCGCTCTTGAACGTCCCATCAGGGTTGACCGTGGCCGCCCACGAGACGTTCGACGCGCCGGGGATGTGGCCGCCGCGCTGTGCGGTTTCCTGCAGTCCCGGCGGGGCGAGCACTTCGCCACTGAACTCTTCCGGCGAGCGAACGTCCACGAGGGGAACGCCACGGTCGATTGCTTTCTGCACGTCGTCGCGGTAGGCGCGGATGCCCTCGAACGGACCACGGGCGTCGTATTCGACTTCGGAGAAGTTCGGTTCCTCGTCCGTCGTCGGATAGTCGTTGTCGAGCCAGTAGTCCCGTCCGCCGTCGAGCAGGCGAACGTCTCGGTGGCCGTAGTATTTGAACTGCCAGTAGGTGTAGGCCGCGAACCAGTTTGAGTTGTCACCGTAGAGGACGACGGTGGAATCCTCGGTGATGCCGTGGCTTCCGAGCAGGTCGGCGAAGTCCTCTTTTTCGAGGATGTCCCGCTGCGTCTGGTCTTGCAGTTGGGTTTCCCAGTTGAACCCGATTGCGCCGGGGGCGTGGGCGTCGTCGTATGCTTCGGTGTCCACGTCCACTTCTACGAGTCGATACTCGGGGTCGTCGCTCTCGAACTTGTCCAAGTTGTCCTCGACCCAGTCCGCGGTGACGAGAACGTCTTTTGCGTAATCGCTGTTACTCATGCACGTCTATCTTTCTGCGCCCGGATTATATCGTTGTTACTGCCGGAAGGTTCCGCCTTCTGTCGAGTGTCCCGGAATTTGTTGCCGCAAAATACGGCTGGGAGAGACGTTTTACGCCTCCTCCGGCCGTTCTGGCAGCAGTCACTTCCAAAAAACCAGTGATATTTTCCGGATTCTCCGCTACCCTGCTCGATTCGACGGAACCCGGACGGCTAAGACGTTGGCCTCGATACGTTGACCTAATGCTGGATACCGTCGTCGTTTCCGCGGACTGGCTCGCAGAGCGACTGGACGAGGTACGTATCGTCGATGTACGGGACGGCTGGGAGTACGAGGGAATCGGCCATCTTCCGGGTGCGGTCAACATCCCATTCGATGAGTTCCGCTCCGCGGACGCCGATGACGCCGGAATGCTCCCCGGGGCCGAAACGTGGGCCGACCTTCTCGGGAACGCCGGAATCAGCGAGAATGACACCATCGTCGCCTACGACGACATGCACGGCGTGTTCGCCGCACGATTCCTCGTCACCGCCGAACTGTACGGCCACGGAAATCTCCACCTTCTCGATGGGGATTTCAGTTCGTGGCAGGGAACACACGAAACGACGACCAACGCGCCCGAACCGGAGGCTGTGACGTATCAGGTTCGGGAACCCGAGGAAACGCCGCTCGTCTCCCGCGAGGAAGTCGAATCGGCAATCGACGATCCAGATGCCGTGCTGGTCGATACCCGCGACCCCGAGGAGTTCGCCGACGGCCATCTCCCGAACGCTGTCAACGTCGATTGGCTAGACCTCGTGGACGACGAAACTCGCGGTCTTAAATCTCCGGACGAACTCCGCGACATCCTCGAATCGAACGGCGTGACGCCCGACAAACGAGTCGTTCTCTACTGTAACACTGCCCGACGAATCAGTCACACGTACGTCGTTCTCTCGCATCTCGGCTACGATGACATCGGTTTTTACGAGGGAAGTCTCACCGAATGGACTGACTCCGATGGCGAACTCGAAACCGCGTAGTCGGCGGGAAACCCGAATCCGTTCGAGTCGTAACGACCCTTTTTCGTTTGCTTTCTACAATACGCCGTCGGCATTTTCGGGCCGCCCGCTGGAACCACCCCACGACGATGATGCAGTTTTCGTCGTTACCGGACAGAAACGGGCCGAAACACTCCGGTAACGAAAACGAGTGTTTGACCGCTGACCGATAGGATCAATTGCTGGTGTGAACCTAACACGCATAGTTTTCCATTGGCTCGCGAAACGGTGAAGGCCCTTTATCATCGGTTCCGGCATATTGCCTGTCACCCCAGGAGGGGGAAAGAATGACCGAGAGAAAGCAACAAGACGCAGAAAACGTCGAATCAGCGGAACGGCGCTCGTTCATGAAGAAGGGCGCGCTTGCAACAGGGGCGCTCGCGTTGGGCCTCGGCAGTGCTGGCAGCGCGTCGGCACAGAACCAGACCGTGCTGGTGTACACCTACGACTACCACCCCGGAGTCCAGTTCCGCGTGACCGCATCACTCGAACAGTCGACCACGGTGCGACTGCTCGAGCGACCAGGTGGAGGGGACGTCCCGGAAATCACCCAGCCAGACGACTACAGTGGCTACGTCATCCGCTACCAACTAGGTGGTGGCGGTGGTCAAGGCCAAATCACGACGCTCGTCTTCGGCCGCGACCTCTCGCTGAGTACGGGTAACACACGCCGATTCTCTGGTGACGCGTCGATCTTCAGTAGTACGCTCAACCTGCTCAGCACTACCATCGAAGGAGGCGGAAACTAATCGGCTTTCGTTTTCTCAGCGGACAGTGACGCGATTCCGTACTATTTTTTGACCGAAGCGATGCGCGGGTTGTGACCTGACCCAATTTCAGTACTCGAACCAGCACTTGGAGAAGTCATAATGGATGACGAACTCAAAAAAGCGGTCAACTCGACGGAGGCGGTTAGATTCTCCCTCGATTCATTTGCGCAGCAAACGGACGGTATTCCGTCGGGAATCGCGTTGCTGTTCGCTCGGGACTATTATCCTAACGTCCCGTTTCGTATCGTGGCGAATCTCCCTGCTACGATAACGGTGGCTATCCTTGATGAACCGCCTGACGACATTCAGGTAATTTCGCAACCCGACGATTACAATGGATACGTTATCAGCTATTCGTTTCGCGAAACGCCCATCTACACGTTTTTGTTCACACGCAGATTTTTCCCGACGGGTAGTCGATTTCGATTGGGAGACGACCCGACGTACTTCAGTACGAATCTCAATTTGCTTGCGGTTTCGTTGGTGAGACTGCCCTGATCCGGTCGAGTTGCATTCACCACTGCTCAGTCGAATGCCTGTTCTTATAGTCTGACGAAGATCGGCCGCGAGTGAACGCAGACGACTCGATTCGAACGGCGAACTAACTTCGGAACGGGCTTTCTGCAACGCCACCAGTGAAGTGTAATATTTCGAACTAACTCATCGTTCAGAACTGCACAGATTCGCACGAGAACCAATTTCATATATTGATATATGGTATATTGGAGATTCTCTCCCCTATCGTCTCGGTTCGAACATCATGCCGATTAAGTATCACCGACTATAACCACTGAGTAATGAAACGTCGAACCTTCCTTACCGCAGGGAGTGCCGCCCTCGCAGGGCTTGCCGGCTGTCTCGATAGTTCCAGTTCCGATTCGACCGAGGAACCGACCGACTCCGGTGGGGCGGGAACCGCAAAAACGACTGCTCAAGCCGAACTCGGTGGCACGCTGAAAGTCGCCACGTACAGCGCGCTCGTGGATTCACCGAGTTCATCGCCCGGAAAATGGCTCAAACAGGAGTTCGAAAAGGAGTACCCGCAGGCCACGCTCGAATGGCAGACGCCCGAAAACGAGGTAAACTACTTCATCCAGCGAAAGGCACAGGGCGTCAGCATCGACACTGACGTGTACGTCGGCCTGAACGTAGACCATCTCATCACCATCGACGACAAAATCGGCGGGAAACAGTTGTTCACGCCGATTGCGGATTCGCTGTCGAACTACGGCCACGTCAAAGACGGTCTGAAATTCGACCCGGAACAACGGGCAGTTCCGTACGATACGGGCTACATCAGCCTCGTCTACAACGCGAACGAAGTTGATGAACCGACTTCCTTCGACGCGCTGACGAAGCCGAAATTCAAGAGTACGCTCATCACGGAAAACGCCCAGCAAGCGATTACCGGACGTGCCTTCCTGCTTTGGTCGATTCATCAGAAAGGGCCGGATGCGTACCTTGACTACTGGAAGCAGTTGATGCAAAACGACACACAAATCCTCGGCTCGTGGGATGCGGCCTACACGGCCTACTCGAACGGTGAGCGACCAATCGTCGTCTCCTACTCCACCGACCAAGTGTACGCAAACCGCTCCGGCGCGGACATGAAAAAACACCAAATCGGCTTCCTGAACGGACAGGGCTACGCGAACCCCGAGGGAATGGCGAAGTTCGCCGACACTGACAACCCACAGTTAGCCGACGCCTTCCTCAACTTCATGCTCTCGAAGAAAGCCCAGTCGAAGATTCCGACGCTCAACGTTCAGTTCCCAGCGACCGACTGGGCTGAACCCGGCAAGGAGTTCGACAAGTACGCCAAAGCACCCGACCAACCGGTGACCTACTCCTACGACGAATTGAAAGGCAACGTCGAAGGATGGGTTGAACAGTGGGCGCGACAAATCGCAACCAACTGAATGGGAGTTCGGCACTGGCTGGAACGGCACGCGCTCTCCCTCCTCGGAGTTGCAACTACCGCCGTTCTCGCCGTGCTGTTTTACTTTCCAGTGGCCATCGTCTTCGCGGATGCGGGCAGTCCGGACGCCTTCCTCGACGTTCTGACCGACCAGTTCTACATCAACGAAATCTTTCGGTTCACGGCGTGGCAGGCGTTTCTCTCTACGATTGCCAGCGTCGCCATCGGCTTGCCGGGTGCCTACGTCCTCTCGCGTTACGAGTTTCCCGGCAGACGAACGATTCGGTCGCTGACCATCATTCCGTTCGTCATGCCGTCGATTCTCGTGGCGATTGGTTTCGTAGCCATGTTCGGCCAGAACGGAGTGCTCAACGACGCGCTCGGAATCGTCGGACTCGGGCCGTACTCCTTGCTCTACAATCTGCCAGCAATCGTGGTCGCACACGCCTTTTACAACGCGCCGCTGGTCGCCAGAATCACGAACGCGGCGTGGGAGAGCGTGGACGCCCGCGAAGTCGAAACCGCCCGAAGCCTCGGCGCAGGGCGGTTTCGCGCGTTCCGCGACGTACTCGTTCCGCAACTGCTCCCTGCGATCCTGACGGGCGCGCTCCTCACGTTCATCTTCACGTTCATGTCGTTCCCAATCGTGCTGGCGTTGGGTGGCTTCCAGTTTCAAACCGTCGAGGTGTGGATTTACGCACTCGTCCGTGATTTGGACTACTCCGAGGCCGCAGTTCTCGCGGTTCTCGAAACGACTCTCTCGCTGGTGCTGACCTACGCCTATCTTAGGTACGAAGCGCGACAGACGGCGGCAACCCGAGCGAGTCGCCCGCTCGCCCGAAAACGGCTGTTTTCGGGCGTTCGCGGGCTATCGGAATCGCTCGAACGGGCCGGAATACTGGTCTATTTCTTGGCCGTTGGAATTCTTTTTCTCGGCCCTCTCGTCAGCACCGTCCTCGAAAGCGTGACCGGGCCGAACGGATTCACTCTGCGCTATTACGAATTTCTCGTTACCCGGCAGGTTTCGGGGGCCTCCTTCCAGACGAAACCCGGCGTTGCGGTGCAAAATTCGTTGGTTTTCGGCGTCGGCACGCTCCTCATCGCGCTCCCGATGGGCGTCGTCATCGCGGTGCTTTCGAGGGCGCGAGGCACTCGACTCGTGGAAGCGATTGCGATGGCCCCCTTCGCAGTGAGTGGCGTTATGGTCGGCCTAGGCATGCTTCGCGGACTCGTCTTCGGCGTGCCAATCGCCGGAACCAGAATCCAAGTTGGCGGTGCGGTCGCCATCGTCGCGGCCCACGCAGTCGCGGCGTATCCCTTCGTCACGCGAAACGTTGCCCCGATGTTCGCCGGAATCGACCCGCGAATGGTCGAATCGGCGCGGGCGCTCGGGGCAAGCCGGTTCCGGTCGCTGATGGACATCGAACTCCCATTGGTCGCGGCCGGACTCGCCGCCGGGGCCGCGTTCGCCTTCGCAATCAGTATCGGCGAGTTCGACTCGACAGTTATTCTTGCCACCGGCAGTAGCAGTTATACGATGCCAGTGGCCGTCGAACGCTATCTCGGCAACCGAACGCTCGGCCCAGCGACCGCGATGGGAACCGTTCTCCTCGCCGTCACCGCGGTCAGTTTCGTCGTCATCGACCGCCTCGGCGGGAGGTGGGAGAATGGATAAAAACAGTCGGAGGGTACACCGTGGTTGACGTTCGCCTCTCCGGCGTGCGAAAGGAGTACGACGGCGTAACCGCCCTGGAAGAAGTCTCCATTCACGTCGAGGACGGCGAGTTCTTCACCCTCGTCGGCCCGTCCGGATGCGGCAAAACGACCACCCTTCGCGCAATCGCGGGGTTCGAAGAGCCAACCGCTGGAACAGTGCAGTTCGGAAGGCGAGACATGACCGGCGTGCCACCGGAAGACCGCGACGTGGGAATCGTCTTCCAGAACTACGCGCTGTTCCCGCACATGACCGTCGCGGAAAACGTCGGCTACGGCCTTCGTTTCCGCGACCCACCGGGAGCGATGACGCGAGACGAGCGCGTCGAATCGCTCCTCGAGCTGGTCGATTTGGCCGATTTCGGAAACCGCAAGCCCGACGAACTGTCCGGCGGCCAGCAACAACGAGTCGCCCTCGCGCGTGCGCTCGCACCCGGCCCGGACGTGCTTCTCTTGGACGAACCGATGAGCGCTCTCGATGCTCGCCTTCGTGACGACCTTCGCACGCAAGTTTCCCGAATCCAGTCCGACCTCGGGATTACGACCATCTACGTCACTCACGACCAAGAGGAGGCGCTGGCGATAAGCGACCGCGTGGCAGTCATGCACGACGGTCGAATCGAGCAAATCGGTCGTCCCGAGGACGTGTACCGCCGACCTGAATCCCGGTTCGTCGCGGAGTTCGTCGGCGAGAACAACGTCTTCTCGGGTGAGACGGTTGCACACGAAACAAGGGGGTCGCTGGTTACGGTCGGCGACCACGAGTTCCGTATCGAGGGTACGACAGACGAACACCTGACGTTCTGCGTCCGCCCCGAAGCGCTTCGATTGGGCACTGGCGAAAACACGTTTTTGGCGACAGTCGAAGCCACCGAATTTCTCGGCGAAGCGTTCCGTGTCCATCTCGATTGGGATGGCAGGCCGGTTACGCTCCGAGTTCCTGAGGCTCCGAAAAAAGAACGAGTTCGTGTCGGATTCGACGCAGACGACGCTCACGTTGTCGAAGGCGGCACACCTGAACTGGTCGAACAACGATAAAAAAGCGATTGGATAGTTACGATTCGCTACGTGCCGCGTAGTTCGGCGCTACCGGTGCTGACACCGCCGTCGTCGTCGGTGACGCGCAGGTTGACTGTGACGGTTTCACACTCCGGTACCGTTACTTCGACGGTTTTGCCGGACGTTTCGTACTCGCCGTCGCCGTCAGCGTCCCACTCGTAGGAGACGATTTCGCCGTCCGAATCGCTCGACAGGGAGGCGTTCAACACGACCGTTTTGCCGCCTTCGACCGCTGTCACGACTCTATCGCTACCTTCGAATCGTTCATTGTCGGACGTTACGACGACGTTTGGCGCTATGTTCTGGTCGCCCACCGAGTCGTCGGCTAATCGGTGATTCTCGTCGGGTCGTTCGTCGCTGACGTTCAGCGCGTACATTCTGTACTCCCCGTACTGCGGATAGAGAACCTTGTAGTGCGCCCACGTATAGAGTCGGTCATTCGCCGGAATGACTGACCCCAGATGCGCGCTACCGGATTCTTCTGTGGCGTAGCTCCATTGCTCGGTTCCGTCGTCACGACTCAGCGCGTACATCGAGTGGCGAGTGAAATTCTGCTCGTTCGTGTGAACGGCACCGAAGAACACCGAGTCATCAGTGAGGACGGGTGCAGAATCGACGGTCGCGGCAGTTTCGAACCGCCACTGCTCTTGGCCGTTTTGACCGTCGAGAGCGTATATCGCACCGATATTTTTCTTCCCACTGCCATCGTAGTAGCCGTATTCGTACTCGTTGTCGTCGATACCGACGTAGACCGTTCCGTCATCGACTGCTGGTGCAGTGATGCGAGCGGGTTCGACATTATCGACGCTGTAGCCGAGTTGTTTCTGCCAGTGCAGGGTGCCGTCTTCTGCTGAATACGTCTGCACGGTATCGGGCTGGAGCGTCCAGTAGACTTTACCATCCGCAACCGCCATTCCAACCACTTCGGAGTCGGCGGTTTGCGTCCACTCGTGTGAACCATCGGTCGCGTCCAGCGAAATGAGCGAACCTGAGTACGTATAGTTGATTACGTACTCATTGTCATCATCCGTTTCGGTGGCTGTTTCGACGGATAGATACACCGAACCATCGACGACCGCGAAGTCCTCGACGGTGTGATGTACGTTCGTGTCGCCGTCCGTACTATCTTCGAGGCCGGTTTCTAAGGTGGTTATTCGTTCGCCGGTTTCGACATCCACGACGGAGACGTTGTCACCGGTGATTGCGTACAGTCGGTCACCGACCACGATTGGGGAACCCAACCAAGTAGTCTCGTTGTTCTGCCATTCTATTTCACCGGTTTCTGCATCGAGAGCGAACAGCCCACCTTTTCCGCCAGCCGAAAGGTGTGGGTGTTCTTCTCCGGCGTTCGTAGCGACGTAGACGGTTCCGTCGGAGACGGTCGGTGCACCATTCGGTTTCCTGAGTTCGCTTTGGTTCCACCGAACTTCACCGGTTTCCGCATCGTAGGCGGTGACTGCTCCATTGTCTCCGTAATACTCCAGAAACGTCGTCACACCGACGTAAACGGTATCACCAGAAACTGTCGCGCCTTCTACCGTCCCGGTGGAATTGGCTTTCCATTCTGTATTCGCATACGGCCCGGCAGGCCCCGTTCCGGCCGTTGCACCGGTTCGTCCTTCATCAGCGCGGTGCGTTGCCCAATCATCATCGGATGCGTTGTCGGACGGTTGCACGTCCGACGTTTGAGCAAGCCCGCTAAATGCGCCAGTGAAGGCGGCCGTAGAGACGACAAGCAAACCCGTCAGGAGGAGGCTTATATACTTTCGTCGTCGTTGCTTCTTTCTTTGCATGTGTTTATTTTTCCTTCACTCTTGTGTTTGCAACAATCACCTCACCGTCCAACGATTTCGACATACCTCTGTAGAAAATGTTGGAATATTATTATAATTCGAATAATGGCCAACGTGACTATTTACAAACCTATTAACCAATATTATCGTGGTTGTATTCTGACATATTTTGGTGGACATATCTGTGGCGGATTGAACGATAAAATATCGAATATAATACAAAAGATACTGTTTTTTCGGTGGTGTTCAACTCGAACTCGGTTTCGAACCTACTTTCGATTTCATTCTGCTGTCTGAAACCTCGCTCGGAGTCACTTGCGAGAGAGAAAATCGCGTCCGGCCCTACTCAGTAGTTCGTTGTGTCCGTGGTGTCAGTCGTCTCGGTCGTAAACGTTCCTTCGGTGGTGTCGGTGGTAAACCCGTTTGTTCCCTCTGTAGTGTCAGTGGTGAACGTTCCGTCTGTGGTATCGGTGAAATCACCGTTCGTCGTCTCGGTCGTAAACGTCCCATCCGTCGTATCCGTGAAGTCGTCGGCCGTCGTTTGAGTTCCTTCTTCCGTCGTGAACGTTCCCTCCGTTCCAGTTCCGAAATTACCCGACCGGACGACGTTTCCTCGCATGCTATTGGGATGAAACCGACAGCGATACCGCCGCACGCGGTCGGTCGCGCGAAACGATATTGCACGTGTGGCACCCCTGCGGGATGTCGTTCCAGTTTCCCGTATCACGTTCCCCGAATCCCCGTTTTCCTCACCCAGTAGCTGTAACTGATGTCGTGCACCGTCCAAATTCACCCAGACGATTCGATAGCGTTCGCCCGGAACCAACCCTATCGTCGGATTATCCGCACGCTCGATAACACCCGGTGCTAACCCGAGCCATGCATCGGTTCGACCACCGAGCACAATAACCCGCTCGTCTCCAGTGGTCGTTTCGGTACCGCCGTCAGTCGTGTCGGTGGCTTCGGTCGTGTTCGTTCCTCCGTTCGTCGTGTCCGTCGTTTCCGTCTGGTTGTTCTGTGCCAGTGCGATGCGTCCGAGAATCCCGACTCCGGCCACACCTCCCGCTGTTTTCAGAAATGCTCGACGCTGTGATTTCGGTGACCCTGTCATTTTTCCTCTGAACGGAGGACGACTGCGCCGAGTAAAAACCAGCCACACTGTTCGGTTCCGTAACCACGAATTATGTGCTGGATGTCGCTGTTGTCCTCGTTTCGCTCGGCGGAAACAATCCAATAGTCGTCACACCGCCTCGCGCCGGAACATCCTTCGTTTCGAACTCATCCCGTGATTCGCCGATTAGGCCAGCAGTTCGTGTCGTCTTTTTGCCCCCTCGGCGTGTCCGTCACCACTTCAGTGTGTCTGACAACCGTCTCAGTGGCGCTGCCAAAACCGTTCTAATCCGAGCGAGAGCATATCGGGACTCACCGGTTGGAACTCCTCTTGCTCGGTTTCGGGGAAGAACTCTCGAACTCCATCCCACGACTCGCGGGCGTATCTGCTGTCTACCAGCACGCGAATACCCGTTTCGTCCGACCCGCGAATCACTCGTCCGAGGGCCTGCCGTGCCTTTCTAACTGCAGGAACGGTCAATGCGTAGGTGAACCCGTCGCCGAACTTCCGTTCGTAGGCGGTTCGAACCGCACGAGTTCGCGGACTCGCCGTATTGATGATTGGCACTCCGCAGACGACTGCGGCCTTGAGTCGGTCGCCGCGATAATCGACGCCCTCGGTGAGCGTTCCGCGGAGACTCGTCACGAGAACTTTTTCCTCCCCGTCGAAGAACTCATCTTTCAAATCCTCCGTCGCCTCGTCCGCACTGCTTTCGTCCAGCAGAACCGGTTTATCCACCACGTTCCGTAGATGTTCCGCGGCCCACGTCGCTTCCGCGTAGTTCGGCATCCCGACGAGGACGTTGCCGGGCGAGCGGGCAACGTCCCGAATCGCGTCGGCGTACACCTGTCGCTCCCTCGTCTCGTCGCCCGGCGCGCCGCGATTGTCGTAGGTGAACTTCGGTGCGTCCACCGCGAAACTCTCGCGGTTCGATTCGGGAAAGTTCAGACCGAAGGTTCGTTCCACCACGGGTCTGCCATCGTTTTCCAGATGCACCAGTCCCGACACCTCCTGAAAGATTTCCAGCGGTTCGAGCGTCGCACTCATCAGAATACCCCCACCGAATTCACCCAACTGCTCCCCGATGGCGTCGCTCGGGACGCAGTTCTGCATCGCGAGTTGTGCGTTGTACGCCCGCCGCCACGAATCGCCGGGTTCGCGGTCGTTCCACGTCCGTTCGAGGACGATTTCGCGGAAATACTCCTCGTGGTCGTTGCGGTACCACTCGCCGAGTGCCCTGCCCGCGGGCAGGGCACTCCGCTCTCTATCCTCTTCCTCCGCTTCGTTGAGGATTTTGGCGACCACTGCACCGACTTTTTCCGCGCGTGCCCACGTCCCGCCGTCGTAGCCCTCTTTTTCTGCCCACTTCGAAATCTTGTCCGGTTGCGGAACCGTCGGGTCGCGGAGTGGAATTTCCTCGTCCGGCAGGTCGGTGAGGTTCGCCTTCCACCCGCGATGTTCGCGTTCGAGATGCGCTGTTACTCGCCGGTCGAGTTCCTCGCGTAGGTCGCGAACGAAGTCCCGCGTTTGCTCCAACTCGCGCAACGTGACGTTCGCATCCTCCAATTCCGACCGAACGAGGTCTGCGTCGGCGGTCGTGTGTTTCGAATCCTTGTCGTCGAACTTCACCGGTTGGATGACGCGGGTCAGTTCGGACTCAGCATCGCGTAAGGTTTTGTCGCCGACCGACTGACTCACGAGGTCGCGGACTCGGGGTTCCAGCATGTGCGCTTCGTCGCAGACGAGGAACGTCGAATCGTCCACGAGCGCGCCCGTGAATGTCGCTGTCGTCACTTCGTCGAAGGCGTGGTAGTAGTTTCCGACGACGACTTCTACGTGGTTCAACAGCGCGCCCATCATTGAGTGCGGGCAGGTGCCCCACTGAACCGAATGTGCCACGAGGTCGCTCGGTTCGATGAGTCCCATGCTATCGAAATCGAACGGAACTGCCTCGATTGGGTCGCCATCCTCTGGCATGTCCTCCAAAAACTGCGCGTAGAAGGGACAATACTCCACGTCGCCGTACTCCGGCATCTCGGGCGGATAGGGCGACGGTTCGCCCGCAGTTTCGAGGTAGGATGCGGCGCTTCCTGCACCGCCCGATTGACTGCCGCTGTCGGCGAGTCCCATCTGCTGACTCCTCGCTCGGGAGGCGAGGTTTTGCGCTGTCGTCGCGCCGCTTTCCCCGGTTATATCGCGGGTTCGCTCCCGCAGGCCTTCACAGCGGTCGTAGACGTTCGAGTCGTCGATGCCGCCCGCTTTTTCGCGGTTGTACGGACACACGTCGGCTTTTCCGACCAGCGTGAGGGCCGAAATCGGATTCCAGTCGTCTGGCAGGTTCGAGTTTATTGTCTTCAGGTCGGTTTCGAACTGGCGGAGTTGCTGTTTTACGCTCGTCAGGACGAACACGCGCTCGTACTGGCTGTCGGGGTCGCGAACGAGGTGCAGTCCCGCCGTCAGCGCCAGCATGGTCTTGCCAGTCCCGCAGGCCCCTTCGATGACGGAAAAGCCGTCGTCGCGGGCGGTTTCGATGGCTGTTTCGATGCCATCTTCCTGCTCCTCGTAGGGTTCGTCGTGACCGAATATGGGCCGCCAATCCGACATCATAGTTTCTCTGTTTGCCCCGTGCTTAGGGCTGTTGAACTGGAATGGTCTCGTTTCGGTATTTAAAGTTGAGGACGGAGTGGAAGTGCTCGGTGAATCGTCTGCGGGTGTGTTGTGATGGTGACTTGGTTGAAATCCTGTACCTGTAACTTTTCAGTAAACGTTGCTGGCAATTCCCGACTCCAAACACTGCACCGCCTCCGCAGTCTCCCCACTCCTCCCCGCTAGCGCGGCATCGCACTCGGGGTTCGCTTTGCTCACTCCTCGTGCGAACGCACCGGCACATCCTTTCAGCTGATTGGTCAAGCGACGTGGCGCGCGCTGACGAGACTTTGAGGAGCTCACCTCCGAGAAGTTGAGTCGAAGCCGTGCGAGGGACGACTGAAGGGAGTCGGTTGGGGAGGCGTGTGGCTGTCGCGGTGCGGAGGTGGTTGCATTTGTTGTCGGCAACTGCAAACAGAATTTTACACAAAACTTTTTCTAATCAAAATAAGTGATGGGAAAAGTCACTACGAGTTGAAGCCATCAACTATTCACAGTAGCAAAAACAGCGGTAAGGACGCCTGTTGGCTGGCTAGAGCTGATTTGAAACCTGAAGGGAACAAAACGCGATAAACCCGATACTGCGATATAAAATCTCCAAAATCGCTCTCAAAAATCACTTTCTGCGTCCACGCTTCCTAACCGAAAATCCGGACGTTTTACGCTCTCTCACCAAAATTTCGACACCAATCAGATGCAGGCTATCAAAGACAGCGTCCACGATTACGTGGAACTTCCGCCGGTTGCGGCGGCATTACTGGACACTACTCCAGTTCAGCGACTCCGGCATATCAAGCAGTTGAGTACTGTTCGATTGGTCTACCCCTCGGCGAATCACACGCGATTCGAACACAGCATCGGGGTGGCTCATCTCGCAGGACAGGCACTCTCCTGTCTCGAAATTGAGGGGCACCGCACCAAACAAGTGCAGGCCGCGGCGCTCCTTCACGACGTGGGCCACGGTCCCTACGGTCATCAAACCGAGGGAATCATCGAGCGTTGAGTAGGGAGACATCACGACGAGGTTGCCGACCTACTCTCACGAGGCGAACTCGCGGACGTCCTCGAACGCCACGACCTGAACCCCGACGAAATCGCAGAACTCGTGGCTGGAAACGGCGAACTCGGTCAACTCGTCGCGGGCGAACTTGACGTGGACAGAATGGACTATTTGGTTCGAGACGCTCACCACACCGGGGTTCCATACGGCACTGTCGATTACGGGCGACTGCTCGGCGCGCTCCGGTTTGTGGACGGAAACCTCGTGCTGGCCGAGGGTAACGTCCCGACTGCAGAAAGCCTGCTCGTCGCTCGCGCACTGATGAACGCGACGGTGTACCGCCATCACGTCTCCCGAATCGCGGGGGCGATGCTTGAGCGAACCAGCGAGCGACTGCTCGATTCGACCGACCTCACGCCCGAGGAGTTCCAGCGGTTCACCGACGCGGAGTTGCTCGCGGCGCTCCAAGGATGTGAGGAAACCGCCAAAATGGCCGACAGAATCGTTAGTCGAAACCTGTTCAAACGGGCGGTGTGGGCCGAGTGGGAGGCAGCCCCGTCGGACGTAGTCGCAGCAGACCACGACGAAATACGCGAGTTCGAACGCGAAATCGCGGCGAAGGCCGGCGTTCGACGAAGGGGGTTCTGCTCGACAATCCCGGCGAACCGAGCATGCCCGAATCGTCTAGCCGAGTGGTCGTCAACGGCGAGGTTCGTCGGCTTGCGGAGCAATCGCCACTGGTGCAGGGATTGCAGGCATCCCAACGAACCCAGTGGCGGTTGGGTGTGTACGCTCCCGAAGACCGAACTGACGAGGTCGAAAAAGCGGCGAACGCGGTTTTGCGACTCACTTCTTGAGTGCGCCTGCAGTGAGTCCGCTGACGATTTTTTCGTGCGACGACGAGGACGGCGACTGGACGCACGCCGACGATGCTTGCGGCGGCCATCAAGTTGTAGAACGCCTGAAACTGGCCCTGATAGTTGAGAATTCCCCAGACGATAGGTGCCCAATGTTGGGGTTGCCCATTGGGCATCAGGAACGAGAAGAAGAACTCGTTGTACACCGAGATAAACGTGAGAATCCCCGCAGTTGCCACGCCGGGTGCCGAAAGCGGCATGATGACGCGAAATAGCGCGCCGGTTACGCCGACAGTTCGAACAAATCGCCGCCGCGTCGAATGTGCTATCTGTTTTTAACTCTCACACACTACCACTGAACCCTGCAAAGGTATTCACCATGAGTAGACACCAAATGTGACATTGTAGTTCAATGTTTAGTGGTTGACTGAACGAGTTGATAATCAGTGTCGATGCGTCATCTCGTGCAAACAAACGGAAAATTCGAACAATTATATCCTCGGTAACTCTGTTTATGTGATGAATAGTATTCAGTAGATACGTTGTAGATGTAGATATGTCCATGATGGAACTGGTCAGCACGCTCGTGGCACAGGTCGTCGTTTTCCCGCTTCAGTTCGTCAGCTTTTGGGCTTCCGTGTCACTTCCACTGCTCTACATTCCCCTTCTCTTCGCCGGGTTCAAACCGGGCGTCAGCATCTTCCTCGCCCTGCTTGCGATACACGTCGTCTCACTGATACTTGGTCACGGATACGGCCGCGAAGAAACGACGTTGGAGGAGGAACCAACCACTCACGAACACCCAATCGACGCGTAGATGGGTAGGGAGTCGTTGTTCGTGGAAACTACGATTTTTCCTTGCCGACTATTGTGAACTTCATTTTGCTATACCAAATCCATCACTCCGGTTTTTTATTTTCTTGATTCCAACGTACGCTGACGGCGTCATCGTCATAGTACTCGCTGTCGAACAGTTTCGTATCCTATGTCGCCCGTCTCGCTCTACATCACCAATTTCGAGGACGAACGCTGTCGGTTCGACTACTACTGGCCGCATCTTCGGAATCTCGACGTTCCCGTTCCGAAGACGAACTTCGTATCGCTTGAACCGGATGGTGACTCGCATTACCGGGACACCGACGAAATTCTGGCATTTATGCAGCGAAACGAGTACGACCGGGCGTTCATCCGAACGCAGGTCAAGGCCGCCACGGTTCGACTCCGCGAGGGGTCGTTCATCCACCGACCCGACAAGGAAGTGGTGGACAAAACGGTCGAATCCCTGCTCAACCAGAACGACCAACAGTCGTGGCCCCACGGCGGTGGACTGGTCGTGCGCGAGTGGGTCGATTTCGATTTCTGTCCTCATCCGACACACACGCCACCCTTCGGTTCGCTTCTTCATCGACGACGGCGAGATTCTCGGACAAACGCCGACAACTGCTGAAAAAGCATCGCACGTTTGCGCGGACGGCTACGACTACCTCGAATCGCTGGTTGCGGACGTAGACCTGTCCGTTCGCGCCGCTACGCCGAACGAGTCGCGGATGAACTGTCGGAGGCGACGTGGGGCGTCGATTTCATTATGGGCACGAACGGGGAGTGGTACTGCGTCGAATGCAATTTCAACGGTGTCTACTGGAATCGAAAAGAAAAGCGGTGGTGGAACATATGCGGGCAGGGGGAGTTTGAACCATGGATTCCGGTCGAAATGCATTTGGCGGCACTTCGAGACGTGAAACCAACCGGTAAGGATGACAGAGTAGGAAGATGGTGGTAAGTGCGTAATCACACCCCGATTTACCGCTGATTCGCGGGCCGTCGCGGCCCGCGAATCACATCAGGCGTTTCCGTTGATTACGTCGGAAAGCTTCTGCCGGTCGAACAGTTGTTCTTCGTTCGGAATTTCCGGATAGGGTTCGCCCGTCACGTAGCCCGGCCACTCGCCGAACTGCTCGGGGTACAACTGCTTGGCGGTCATCTCCAACTGGAACAGATTCATAATCGGTCCCTGATAGCGCATTCCTGCCGCGTAGAAGCGGTCGTTTTGAATCGCGGAGAGTTGCTGTCCGGCGGCGTGGTCTTCGATTTGTTGCTGAATCTCGTCGAGGTAGTATCCCGGCGAGATTCCCCAGAGATGCAGGATCACGTCTGGGTCGGCTTCGAGCATCGTCTCGAAATCGACCGTTCCCCAGAGGCTTCCCCAATCTTGCTCGGCGAAGGCGTCCGTCGCACCCAGCGGGCGGGTGTCCGCCAGCCAGTAGCCGGGTTTGTTGAGATGGTAGGTGAAAAACGACCCGTCGCTGTAGGTGACGCGCACCGCCGTCGGTCGCTCGCTTTCCGGCGGCAGGTTGTCCTCAATCGTCGTGAGCACGTCGTCGTAAATCTCCTGTATCGCCTGATAGCGTTCCTGTTCTTGGAACACCGCGGCGACTTTGCCGAACATCTCCCACAGGCCATAGTACTGATACCCGTCGCGGTAGCCTTCCGGCGGGTTGTCGTGGGTACCGCTGTAGAAGTTTCCGAACCACGGGCCGATGTTGTTCTGGATGTCCTCGATGTCGGACTGCGACCAGTTGTTTTGCGTGGTGGCGTAGGCCGGGTCGAGGAAGTGAACGTCGCTGTCGAGTTGGTAGAGCAGTTCCTTGCTCAGTCCGTTTTCGAGCGGGTCGGGAAGTCCCTCCCATTCGAAAGAGACGCCGTCAAGTCGCTCGTAGTAGGTGTTCATCGTCTTGCCGGACATTTCGGGGACGTAAATCGAGTTTATCGCGTCTCCGTGTCCGAGTGCGACGGCCATATCCGCGTACTGCGGAAAGAGAGAAAAAACGTTCTCGGGAACGCCGTCGAACTCGACTTCGCCCATGGGCGCCATCGTCACTGAATACGGGCCATCCGAATCCGTCGTTCCGCTCGTGGTTCCGTCTCCCCCCGTGTTTCCGTTCGTTGTCGTCTCCGAACTGTCGCTCGTACAGCCGGCGAGCAGGCCGCCGCCGATGAGGGCACCACTGCCCTTGATGTACTCGCGGCGGGTCGGTATCTTCGACGGTGTTCCAGACATATGCTTTAGGCTTGCCTAAACACCGACTTATGATTTTTGGTCTGCCTAAAACATGCTATCGACCACTCACGAACGCCCTCGAAAAATTCCTATCCGAAAAGATTGTTGAGGGTCATGGCGATGAAAAATAGCAGAACGATTTCGTTGACGACCCACGAGTTCGCGTTCATCCAGTCGCGAGCTTTCGGAAGGAACGTCTCCGCTCGATTACCGAATGCGAGCAAAATGAGCGACGGGAGTGCCAGAAACAGAAGCGTGAGCAAAATGAACGGGATGAAATCCGTCCATGGCAGGTCGTTTCCGGCGAGATACGACCCTACGGCGACCGAAGTGAAAATGTCGGTCGGGAAAAATCCGAGGAGCAGGAATCCGAGCCGAAACGAGAATTTTGGAGTCGCCTTCTCCAACTTGCCCATCCATTTCGGCGGTTCTGACTCCTCTCGTGTCCGGTAAGTATTCACCATTGCAACGAGGAGAAGCACGAGGACGACGCCGAGAAGCGTGTCGTTCGACGTTCCTTGAGAGTTTGCCCCACTGCCGAGGAAGTATGCGACGGTGACGAGGAGGGAAATCGAAACCGCCGATCCGGTGACGAATGCGGCGGAATTTCGTCGCCAGTTCTCGCTCGTAGCGAGAAAGACGGCGCTGAGAATTTGCGGTCCCGCTATCATCACAAACGCCAACGGGAGGATTTCTAAAACAGCCATGCTGTGACCTGTGACCCTGTAACTCTGACTGTTCGTCTGCTATCCCACGCTTTTACTGGCCCATTGCTGTCAGCTTCCCCCATAACCCCACTCTACTACGCCAGCGAAGCGTATCAGCCTACCGTCTAACTCGGTTCTCATCGATTTTATATAGCATTCGAACGTTTATCGAGTAGATTGGTCGGAAACACTGCTGAAATCTTAAACACCTAAAACGCCGCTCTCCAGGCCTCTCGGTGGGTTCTGATAAATGGACGACCGAATGACAGTCGCCGCTGCCACGTAGGGTATAGTGAAAATTGTATATGGACTGTAGTCGCCGAATAGCTCTTTCGACAGATTACGCGTTTTTGACCTGCTGAAGCACGTCCGGGGCGTCCTCTAGTGCTTCGTCAAGTTTCTCAGCGTCGGGACCGCCACCCTGCGCGAAGTCGGCGGGGCCGCCGCCGCCACCGCCGACGCGAGAGGCGAGTTCGCCGACGACTTCCCCGGCGTTCAGCGAGACGCCGTCCGGCACTGCGACGACGAACTGCGCGCCGTCAGCACCGCTTCCGATGACCGCGATTCTGCCTTCTTCGGCCATCGCGTTCGCAGTCGCGCGGAGTTCGCCCATGTCGGCGTCGATTCGCTGGATGACCGCGGTCGTGTCGCCGACTTCGATTTCCTTGCCGCCGCCGGAACCGCTAGCGCGGGCCTCAGCGAGTTGTTCTTTTAGGTTCTCTATTTGCTTGCCGCGAGCCTTCCACTCCTCGAAGAACCGCTCCGCAGTCTCCGGAACGGCAGGCGGCGCAACGTCGAGGACGTCCGCGGCGGACTGGAGGTAGTCGTCGGTCTGCTGGGTCGCTTCGATAGCGGCGTCACCGGCGGCGAAGGTGAGTCGTTCGACCCCGTCCTGCACGCGCTCGGTGTTCAGCAGTTTGATACAGCCGACATCGCCGGTTCGGCGGACGTGGGTGCCACCGCAGGCCTGTACGTCCTCCGCGACGTGGATGAGTCGAATGTTGGTTCCGGCGGGAATACCACCCTGATAGAGGTCGAAACCGAACTCCTCTTCGGCCTCGTGGCGGTTCGGCCACTCCTGTTGAACCGTCGTGTTCTCCATGACGATTTCGTTGGCGAGCAGTTCGATTTTCTTCGCCGTCTCCCGGTCGATGCGCTCGTAGTGGCGCACGTCGATGCGGGAACTGTCGGTTCCTTTCTGGGCACCGGCCTGCCGGATGTGGTCGCCGAGCACCTGCCGGGCCGCGTGGACGACGATGTGTGTCGCCGTGTGGTGACGCATGAGTCGGTGACGGCGCTGGGCGTCGATTTTTCCGCGAACGATTTCGCCCTTATCGACCGGTTCGTCGGTGTGGTGAAGCACGACGCCGCTCTCGATTTGCGTGTCAGTGACGGCAACCGTCTTCTCGTCCGTCGAGAGCGACCCGTGGTCACCCGGTTGGCCACCACCCTCGGGGTAGAACATCGTTTGGTCGAGAACGATGTCGTATCCTTCGTCGCGCTCGAACACGTCCAAAACGACGGCTTCGAAGTCGGTTCGATACTGGTCTTCGTAGTACAGCCGCTCGGTTTTCGGAAGGTCTTCGAGTCGCTCGTCTGTCGATTTCTCCTCCTCGAAGGCCTGTCCGCCGTCGTGGCGGTCGGCGACAAGGCTGTAGAAGTCGTCCGGAACTTCGACGGAAACGCCGAACTCGTCGGCGATTTCCTCGACCATGTCCGGTTGAAGACCGTGAGAATCGTACAACTCCACGAGCGTCGAGGTCGGAATGGATTTGCCTTCTTCGGCGTGCTGCTTGGCGATTCGCCGAACGCGGCGACCTCCTTGTTCGAGCGTCTCGCGGTATTTCTCGACTTCCGTCCGGACGATGTCCCGGATGGTGTCGCGATTGTCGTAATCGAGTCGCTCGGCCTGCATATCCACGAGTTCGTCCAGTGGGGCATCGATGCCGACGTTGTCGCAGAGGCGCTTCGTTCGGCGGAGCACCATTCTGGCGAGGTAGCCGGTGGAGACGTTGCTCGGGACGATGCCGTCGCCGAACATGTAGGCCATCGTCCTGCTGTGGTCGGCGATGGCGTAGATGGTTTCGAGCGGTTCCACCAAGGTTTCGAGTTCGCCCGTGGTGACGCCGAGTTTGTCCGCGATGTTGTCGCGGGCGGCCTCCATATCTTCGGCCTCGTCGATATCCATGTGGCCTGCAAGCTTCGCGGCGCGGTGGACGATTTCCTCTTCTTCTTCTGTGTGCTCGATACCGGCGTTTTCCTTGAGGAACGCAATCATGTCGGGGTAGACCGCCTCGTAGACGGTCGGGGTTCCCTGACTCATCCACGTCCAGCGTTCGAGTCCGTACCCGGTGTCCACGATGTACGTGTCCATCGGCGAGTATCGGTTGCCGTCCTTGAGTTCGTACTCGCCCTCCGAGTCTTGCTCCATCGACATGAAGACCAGCGTGGCGAGTTCCGCGCCCTTGTAGATGACTTCGATTGCGGGGCCTGCGTTGCCGCCGCCAACCCACGGGTCTTCGATGTATGTGATTTCCTCCAAATCCGCGCCGACCGATTCGAACAGTTCGTCGCAGTAGGCGACGGTCTGGTCTTTCCAGTAGACCTCTCCCTCGTAGGCGTACTCCTTCTCGGCATCGTCTCGGACGTTGAAGGCGTGGTGGGCCATCATCTCGAAGGCCATCGTGTGTCGCCCCGTCTTCCCCACGTTGTCGATGTCCTGCATTCGGATGCAGGGCTGACTGATGGTAAGGGGGTTTGCCGGTGGCGGCGTTTCGCCGCTGGTGACGAGCGGCTGGAAGTCGTAAATCGACGCTTGAGTCAACAGTACGTCGTCTCGCCAGCGGTTTGCGGCGACCGGATAGGGGTCGATTCGCTCGTGGTCGCGCTTTTCGAAGAAGGAGAGAAACACCTCTCGCATCTCCGACAGCGTGTACTCCTCATCGAAGCCGGGGTCGTCGATGAACCCGTACTCCTCACACGGCGGTTCACCACAGGTTTCTTGGTCGTGGTCGCGCGTCCAGAAGTGCACTCCGCACTCGGAGCATTCCTTTCGCACAAAATCGTTTTCCTCGAAATAATCGAGGCGGTACTCCTCCTCGAGTTCACTCATTCTTGGTAGTTCCTCACCCATCGGAGCGTAAAACAGTTCCGCAAGGGCGCGATTAGCCGAGGACGTACCTATCGAACTTCCGCACCGTGTACCGATACGCGAGGGGTGGCGCGACCACGCCGAGGAAGACGGCCACCGCACCGCCGACGATTCGGATGGTTGATGGTGGGAGTAAAATCGGTTGCCAAAGGAGGGACGACCAGAACGAAATAACGTTTGAAACCATCGCGGCACCTGCCGGAACCGCTGCAACCGCCGTACCGGCGAATCCGGCCAAGAGCAAAATCGTGTAGAGTGCGAACGCCGATTTGCTCGGAACGACCACGCGCCTGCTCCGCGTCACGCGAACCGAACTGAACCGCGGAAACACCGTACCGATTGCGAGCGCGACCACGGTTCCAGCGACGCTGAGCAGGGCGCTTCCGACCGTTAATCCGACCCAGTGTTCGAGCGGACTCAGTACGCCCGCAACCGCGGTTGCGACGACCACGAACGGAAGACCGACCAGCGTCACTGCAAGGACGTGGCCGCGGACGAACTGTTCGCCGCGAATCGTGGACGTAATCGTCACTGGGAGCATCGCGCCTTCGTCACCGAGTGGATTGAGCGCAGTCGCCCCGATTGCCCATGCACCGTACAGCGCAATTGAGATGGCTAGAAAGTCCGAGATAACGCCGGTTTGAACCGCATTCTGAAGCGGCGCGGTCATGAAGAACACGGGGTAGACGACGTAGAGCAGTCGAAGCGGCGCGCGTTTCGTCCGCCGCCAGACGTTCGCCGTGACGGTTCGAGTCGGGCGCGAAACGAATCCGGAGAGGAAGTCGGCGCTCGACTCGTCGGAATCGTATTTTTTGTTTTCTACTTGGACTTGGTCACCGTACCAAAGCCACGTTGCAGTTCGAACATCGAGCGACACCAACACCGGAATCGTCACCGCGACGAACGCAACCGCACCGCCGACGCGAGAAAGTGAGACGGAGATTCCCGGAATCCCGAGCATGAACACGTCACCGAGCCACGCGGTCGGCACGTCTTGCAACAGGCCTCCGAGGGTTGTCATCACGCGACCGAGCGCGTTCGACAGGATGGCCGCCATGTACACTGCGAATCCGGCAACCGCGATGACGGATTTGTACTGCGTGAGCAGTTCAGACCGCGCAAATGCGACTTTGAGAAGTAGCCCAACGATGTGGCCTGCCAGAATCGCAGTCGTGAACAAACCCAGCATTGCGAGGACGATGGTTATAAAGACAGTCGGTGTCCCGAGCGCCACGCTCCACGCCGCGCTTATCGAGAGCAGTGGCAGCGCCACGACCGAGCCGATTCGGGCAAACTCCGCGAGAACGAGGCCACCAACTGCATCCCGTGCAGGAACCGTCGTCAGTATTCCCGCTTCGTGATCGATGCGACCGGTTTTTCCGACTGCCCTCGCCACCACGAGTGCAGTGATGGAAAGCCACGCGACGGCGAGGCCGCCGCGTGCGAAATCGAGGAGCGGAAGCGAATCCGGAAGCTGGTCGATTTGGCCACCGAACCGGTACGCGACGTAGGAACCGCCCAGCGTCGGACCGCCGACGAAGACGAGCAGGAAGAAGGCGAATCCCAACAACTGCACCGGATTTTTCAGCATGGCGCGGATGCTCCGCCGGTACTCTATTTTGGCGATACTGGCGCTCCGCCGGGGGTTCGGCCAGTTCATTGGGACACCGCTTTTTCTTCCTCGCTCGTCACGTCGAGGAACACATCTTCGAGCGACTGCTCTTGCTCCGCGCGGTGGGTGAGTCGCTCCGGTGAATCTTCCGCAACGAGATTTCCGTCGTGAAGCACGCCGACGGTGTCGGCGAGCTCCTCGACCACGGGGAGGATGTGCGTGGAGAGGAAGACGGTCATCCCGTCGTCGGTGAGTTCCGAGATGAGTTCGCGCACGGTTCGCGCGGCGCGGGGGTCAAGTCCAGATGTCGGTTCGTCCAAAAAGACGAGCTCTGGTTCGTGGAGAATTGCCTGAATCAGCGCCGTCTTCTGTTTCATCCCTTTCGAGTAGGTGCTGACGCGCTCGTCCGCATCGTCGGCGAGGTCGAAGCGGTCGAGCAGGGTGTTGATTCGTTCTTCCGCACCCACGTCGCGCAGTCCGGCGACGTATCGCAACTGTTCACGAGCGGTGAGTTCGTCGTACAGCGGCGGTTCCTCTGGCAAAAATCCGATGCGAGAAACTACGGCGTCGCGGTTGTCGATCGACTGCCCAGCGACTCGCGCGGTGCCGCTCGTCGGTCGGGTTAACGTCGTCAGCATTCGCATGGTGGTCGTTTTCCCTGCCCCGTTCGGGCCGAGAAATCCGTACACGGATTTCTCGGGCACGGTGAGTCGGAGGTCGGAAACGACGGTCGTATCGTCGAATCGTTTGGTCAACGCGTCGGTTTCGATGGCGGGCGTCATCGAAGTTCCTCCGAGCACGGCCGTTCGATAATGTAGAGGGTCGCAGTGTTGGGGACAGTTCGAGCCATGCTCCTGTGACTGGAGCGAACGGTAAAAAGTTCGACTGAAACTAATATTCAGTTTACAACTGTGTTTGATTTCTGTGTGTTGGACTTCCCTTCGAAATCGCGCTGGCTAGTAACTCTTTCGCTGACCGGCGATTCGCCACAGCCTACACAAACGAAGGCGTTTTCGACGGTCTGAACGACCGGGGCATTACAGGTGATACATTTTATTTGTGCGTCTCTGACAGTTCTCGGATACCTGCCCATGACTCACGGTTCGACTGCAAGAATGGTCAATCCCGCCGACCGTTTTCGCGCTAATCCGTCGTTGTTCGCGTGAACGATTCGAAATTTGCTCGTTAGCGCGACCCTATTATTCCAAATCAGTTCAGCGCCAGCGAGGCCAGCATCGCTTCGAGTTGCACGCGCTCGTTTGCGCCTTCCGTGATTCTGTAGTCCGCTTCGCCGACTCGTTCGAGGACGCGAACCGCATCGTCGTCGTCCAAGCCGAACTCCCAAACCGACCGATGAAGTTGGTCGATGATGTCGCCGCCAGCCATTCCGCGCTCCGTAATCAGTTCGTCCAGTTTGGACCGTGCACGAGTGAAATCCCCTTCGAGTGCGTCTTTTACCATCTCCTTGATGTCCTCCGGGCGGGCCGTGCTGGTGATGACGAAGACGCTCTCTTCGTCCACCGTTTCGCCCATGACCGCCGCGGCTTGGAGGGCGTTGATTGCCTTTCGCATATCGCCGTCCGCGGCGTAGACGAGGGCACCGACACCGTCCTCAGTTGTCTCGATGCCTTCTTCGTTGGCGATGTAGTGGATTCGCTCCGCCACCGCGTCGTCCGGAATCGGGCCGAACCGGAAGACTGCACAGCGAGACTGAATCGGGTCGATGATTTTCGAGGAGTAGTTACACGACATGATAAAGCGCGTCTTGTCGGAGAACTGTTCCATCGTCCGGCGGAGGGCGGCCTGCGCGTCGTTCGTCAGGGAGTCGGCCTCGTCCAAGAAGATGATTTGAAAGTCCACCGCGCCGGGGTCGTGGCGGGCGAAGTTTTTGATTTGGTCGCGCACCACGTCGATACCGCGCTCGTCGGAGGCGTTCAGTTCGAGGAAATGCGTCTGCCAGTCGTCGCCGTACAGTTCCTTCGCGATGGCGACCGCGCTGGTAGTCTTCCCGATTCCTGCTTGCCCCGAAAACAGCAGGTTCGGCAGGTCGTTTTTCTCGATATAGCTCTGCAGTCGCGCCGTAATATCGTCGTGCCCAGCGACCTCGTCCAAGGTCTGTGGCCGGTACTTTTCGACCCAGATGGTGCCCCGCCCGGGAACGGTTTCCGTGTCGGCCTCGCTCATGTCCCAGCAGAGGCACCTATCGTTCTTAAAGTCCCCGAGACTCCGCGCCGCGGTAGCGAGTCGATTCCCGAAATCAATCCACGATTCCCGCGAGCAACGAGCCAATTACTTTCTCACCGGATGGCGACCATTTCGCCATGCGAGCGAAAGCGACACTCCTCGTCGTCTTCTTGCTCATTGTGACCCTTCCTGCCACCGCAGCGGCGGAACAGACGCGCACCGCTGGCACCGTCGTAGTAGCGGAAGGCGAAACCATCAACGACGACCTCTCGGCCACTGCCGGGAGCGTCGTCGTTCGTGGAACCGTAAACGGCGATCTGTCTGCGCTGGCCGGAAACGTCCTCGTCGCCGAAACCGGAACCGTCTCCGGTGACGTGTCGGCGCTCGCCGGAAACGTTCGTATCGAGGGCACTGTCACCGGAAACGTCGAATCCGGCGGCGGGAACTTCGTCCTCGCGCAGACGGGCACGATTGGCGGTTCGCTCGAAGGAGCGGCGGGATACAGCCAACTGGCGGGAACTGTCGGAGGCGATGTCCAAGTCGCCAGCGAGACGCTGGCAATTACCGAGACTGCGACTATCGACGGTAATCTCGTCTACGACGCGGAAACGTTCGAGCGCGCGCCGGGTGCGACCATCGGCGGAACGGTTCGACAGGACGAGTCGATGGCCGACGTTGGCCCGACGCCTGTTCCCCAAATTCCGAACTGGGTCGGCACACTGTACGGGTTCTTCGTGAACCTCCTCTTGGGCGTTCTCCTGCTGGCGGTGTTTCCGACGTTTTCGGATGGAGTCGCAGAACGTGCGCGAAGTGAACCCCTGTTCTCGGCAGGCGTTGGCCTTCTCCTGCTCATTCTAGTGCCAATCGCGCTCGTTCTCTTCGCCATCACCATCATCGGTATCCCGATTTCGCTCCTCGGGGCGTTGCTATTTGGCATCGTACTGTGGATAGGAACTGTCTACGGTGCTCTCACGGTCGGTGTTTGGCTGTTATCGCTCGCCGATAGGACAAATCGGTGGCTCGCACTACTCGTCGGATTGCTGGTCGTTGCGATTCTTACCCAAATCCCCATATTCGGCGGACTCGTCCAGTTTCTCGTCCTGTTGCTCGGTTTGGGCGCGCTGGCGATAGGAGTCCGGGCACGCTACCGGGGCCGACGAATCACGCCGGAGTACGCGGAGACCACCGATACGGGTACAGACGAGGAATCGACCACTGCGTGATTCGGCTTCCAAAAATTCTCACCATCGAACCCCGACACGCTGAAGGCGCGACACTGGCAATTGAGGCCATGAACGTAACCGTCGAGGTGGTCGGCGAGGAGTCCCACGAGTTCGACGTGGACGACGAAACCTACGCCGACCTGCTGTCGGAGGTCGGCCTCAGTCCTCACGAGGTGTCGGTGATGGTCGATGGTCGTCCCGTTCCGGAAGACCAACCCGTCGAAGCGGCACACATCAAAGTTCTCAGGCTCATCAAAGGCGGATGACCGTTCGCCCCGCAACCCCGGACGAACATCTTTCGGTCATGCGAATCGTGAATGCAGCGATGTTGGAAACCGACGCGAGCGAAGTGAAAGAACGAATCGAGGAGGAAACCGTCCTCGTCGCGGAAGAAGAAAACAGAATTCTCGGAACCGCCGTGCTTGACCCTCGCGATTCCGGCACGCATATCGACGCAATCGCGGTTCTGCGCGCTCGGCGAGGGCAAGGAATCGGACGCGAATTGGTCGAAACTGCGCGGGAACGACTTGGCAGATTGACCGCCGAGTTCGACCCGAAAGTTCGCCCGTTTTACGAGTCGTTGGGCTTCGACATCGAATCGGTGGAGGATAGGGAAGAACGACTACTCGGAACCCTTGAACGTGAACACTGATACGCCGAGTTCACCAACCACCAAATATGGACGAGACGAAACGTCGCCGCCTCTCGCTCATCTGGATAGTATTTGCACTGCTGATGGCGATATACGTGCTTCAGGATGGCTTCGAAACATCGACGGGTGACCTTCTCGGTTTGTTTACGGTCGCCTTCGGGATTGGACTCGCGGCGCTCTACTACCTGAATCCCGGCGATGTGTTGTCGTTTAAGTAGATTCGTCTGCTCAACCCTCTTGTTCTTCCGACCCGAGTTTTAACACCAATCCTCATCCGTTTTGGTCATTTGATATAGCATGCTTCTGTTTATATTGGCAAACACGCATTCTACACGAAATGCCTCTATCAACTGAAATCGATGGAAAGAGCGACTAGAAAAGCGTTTTACTATTCCGATAACTATCGGTACAAATTGCGGTTCCCAGCGACGGTTCGTTCACCACAAAGCTGAGTCCGATACTCTCCTGGTCGGCTAAATCAGCGGTTCGACTAACTTCTCGCCAGCCGTCAACAGTTCGCTGACTCGTGTTTCGCTGTCGCCTTCAGCGTAGACGCGCATTTTCGGCTCCGTCCCGCTCGGTCGGACGAGCAACCACGACCCGTCTTCGAGCAGGATTTTGAAGCCGTCCTTCGTCACCACGTCTTCGACGTCCTTCCCCGCAACTTCGTCGGGGAGCTCGGTTTCGAGGTCGGAGAGAACGCGTTGTTTTTCGGCATCGGGACAGTCGAGGCTAATTTTGTTCTGATGAATCTCGCCGAACTCTGCGAGCAGGTCGTCCACGCGTTCGTCGAACGGACGCTCTTTGGCGATTGCGGCGGCGAAGAGCGCCATCAGGACGCCGTCCTTCTCGCGAACGTGCCCGCGAATCGTGAACCCGCCGCTCTCCTCGCCGCCGACGAGGGCGTCGTGTTTCTCGATGGCTTGTGCGACCCATTTGAATCCGACCGGCGTTTCGTGAACTTCTTCGCCGTGTGCCTCCGCGATGCGGTCGATGAGGAAGGTGGTCGAGACGGTTCGAATCGCTGGCCCGGAATCGTCTTCGAGCAGATAGTCGTACAGCGCGGCGAAAAACAGGTTTTCGTCCAGATAGCCGCGTTCCGGCGTCACGATTGCCAGTCTGTCGGCGTCCCCGTCGTTGGCGATTCCGAGGTCTGCGGCACCGTCTTCGACCGCGGAGATGAGTTCCTGCAAATGGTCTGGGTCGGGTTCCGGCGAGGTGCCGCCGAACTCCGCGTCCTGTTCGCAGTGGAGTCGTTCGACGCTCGCCCCGGCATCTTCGAGCAGTTTATCGGTGACACCGCGGCCGCTTCCGTGCATGGCGTCGTAGACGACTGTGAGGTCGGAGAGGTCGCTTTTCACGAGGTCGAAGACGTGTTCTTCGTAAGGTGCGACGAAGTCCTGCTCGCGGACGACCCCGTGTTCGTCTTCCGAGAGAGGGTCGGGTTCGGCGAGTCGGGACATGATTTCGTCGGTCACTTCGGGGAGTGCGGGAGCACCATCCGACGGGATGAACTTCACGCCGTTGTACTCCGGCGGGTTGTGGCTCGCGGTTATCATCAGTCCGCCAGCGAGGTCGCGGTCGGTAATCGTCCACGCGAGAATCGGTGTCGGCGTATCTCGCTCTGGAATGAGTACGTCGAACCCGTTTGCGGCCAGCACTCGACAGAGGTCTTCCGCGAACCCGCGCGACGTTTCGCGGGCGTCGTAGCTCACCGCGACGGTGTCACCCGCTCGGTCTTCGACCTCGCGGAGATAGTCCGCAACCGCCTGTCCGACTATCTGTACGCGCGGGGAGGTGAACTCGTCGAGTGTGGCCCGCCAGCCGTCGGTTCCGAACGAAATCGGCGTATCCATATGTCGTTCGACAGCGTCCCGGTCGAAAAAACCACCGCGTTCCACAGTCGCACACAATCAACAATATTTTTACAAAAATCCGTTTCCGGGAACTGCTATCTTCGCTCGAAAAGTACTGTCTGCTGTGAACCGTGCCAATGAGAACGTGCAGGTTAAACGTTCGCACCCCTGAGTGAGAATTAATGCAAACAATACCGAACGTCGTCGCAGTTTGCGGAAGCATGCGCGACGGGAGTCATACACGAACTGCTTTGAAACACGTCTTGGACGCCGCGGAAGAGGCAGGTGCCGAAACCGAACTCATCGACGTGCGGAAGTACGACCTCCCCATCTTCGACCCGGACGAGGACGAACCGGAGGACGCAGTCGAAATCAAGCGCAAGATTCGAGAGGCCGATTCGGTCATTCTCGGCAGTCCGGTCTACCACGGTTCGTACACCTCCGCGTTCCGGAACGTCCACGACTACTGTAGCTTCGACGAGTTCGAGGACACGACTGTCGGCCTGCTCGCGGTGGCTGGCGGCGGTTCCTACGCGAGCACACTTGACCACATGCGAATCACGGTTCGCGGGGTTCACGGCTGGGTCCTTCCGCATCAGGTCGGCATCCGAAACGCCTACAATCAGTTCGAAGACGGCGAATTTGTCGATGAAGATTTGGAAGAACGCACTCGAAAACTCGGCCAGCAGGCCGCCGAGTACGCGTTCATCACACCCGACGTAACCTCCGCCGAGGCGGACGAAGCGGCGGCTGACGACTAATACTCCGCTCAATAATCGACCAACTTTTCCTTCTGCGCGCGGTTCAACTGTTTGATTTCGTATTCGCGGGACATGGCCGCGGATTTCGAACCGAAGCGCTCCGTATGAATAAGTTCGACGGGGGTTCTCCCGCGAGTGTATTTCGCACCCTCGCCGGTATCGTGTTCCGCGACGCGGCGTTCTACGTCGGTCGTGTAACCGGTGTAAAAACTGCCGTCGTCACATTTGATGACGTAGACCCAGTGGTTGGTCACACCTGACAGGCTTCGCGTGGTTCGGTTTGTTCCTGTCGATTCCGCCCTTCGCCACAGTGGGCTATACTCTTTGCGCGCGCTGTCGCGCCACTTCGGCGATTCCAGCGTTCGCCGAGCAGGCAGGACAAGCACGGATGTGGCCGTGTTCGTCAGCGAAGACGCGCGCAAATCTTTCGGAGACGTGCGCGTTGCAGTGGTCACAGTTTGGCATGCTGTCAGCCGACGACTTCGCCGTCGGCATTCATTGCTTGGTGGCGAAGCACTAAATATCCTTTCCAAACTCTCACCCAAATTCGTCAATCGACAAAATTCGTTTTTCGAACTTGGAAATGAGTCTTTTGCCAACATAGTTCGGGAGTGGACGGGTGGCCAACGTTTCTCATCGGAAAATCGCGAGCGAAGCCCTTTCCTTTCGGGTGGAAATGGGCTTTCTCGATGCGAGTAGAAGACGGTCGAACGGAGCGAACGAGACGAGGATATTTGCCGAATCGAAAAACCGGAGGACTGAGACGGAAACTTACTCGGCGTCCCACTTTCGCTCGCCAGCGCGAATTTCCACGTCGAGCCAGTTTTCTTCGGGCGGCAGTGGGCACGCGAAGGTTTCGCTGAAGGCGCAGAACGGCGAATATGCGAGATTGAAGTCCAGCGTGATTTGGTCGCCGTCGCTTAGTTCTCGGCCAGGGTGTAGTTCGAGATAGCGCCCGTTTTCGTAGCTCTGCTGGCCCGTCGTTTTGTCGCGGAAGGGAACGAACAGCGATTCTTGGTCTTCCTGCTGATACACCGCGAGCGACTGCTCTTGTCCGTTCACCTCGAAATTGAGCGTCATCGTCCGGAGGTATCGCTGTGGATTCGCTGCCGTCATTTCGAGGTCGATGGGTTCCGGCTCGTCGTGGGTTTCGACCGTCGCCGTGACCTGGTATTCGGGAGCCGGGTCGAAGTACGAAAGCCCATCGAACTCGTCACGTTTTCCCGGCGGAATCGGCGACTGGGGATGCTCGCCGAAAAATTCGTCTTTCTCTTCCCGCGTGTTTTGAAGTTCCTCGCGCCACTCCTCTTCGCTGAGTTCGTTTTCGCTCTGGTCGTTTCCGTCGTTCGCGTCAGTCATGGACTGGTGTTCGGGTTCGACGCGGGTAAAAACTCCGTCCGCGACCGGGATAGGTTTCTTAAAGAGAGTGTTTGATAGGACGTTTTCTCGGAAGAGTTGTTTCACAATTGCCGACTCCAATCAAACCGCCACGGAGAGAAGACTGATTAGGGGTTGTCCTTGTATCTGTGAAAATAGTGTCATCTCCTGCTTTTGTACGACGAGTGCTAGGTAGTCACGACAACAAATGACCGCCACCGCACCGCGACAGCCACACCCCCCCACCCGACTCCTGCACTCCGTTCAGTCGTCCCTCGCGCGGGCGAACCGGCGGTTCGCCTTCGCGCGCCATGTTGCCAAATTTGGATACTGTGAATCTTTACAAATTCTATGGCGCGTGCGCCAACAGGCCCGAGGACTCATCGTCCGAGGGTCTGTGTGGGTTCGCGCGAGGGATGAGTGAACGAGCGCCAGCGAGTGAGCGAATCGGTTGGGGAGGTTCGTGGCCGAATACGATGCGGAGGCGGTTTTCATTGGAGTCGTGATTACCTAGCGAAATCCTAACACAGAATTCAGAAGCTCGCCACTAATTTTCCCTCAGCCACGACTTTACTACTACCGCGAACGATACATTCAAAATAATACATACAAACACGACACAAAAATCGAACGGGCACGATGGGATTCGAACTACGCCCGAGAACCTGCGTTTCACGCAGAACCTCGGTCTACTTCGAACCCATCGCTTGCGCTGATTTGTTCCTCAGGTCCGTTCACCGTGGTTTCGCTTCGCTCACCACGAGATTTCACGAAGTATGAGTGAAACCATTACAAAATCAGCGGGCACGATGGGATTCGAACCCACGGCCGTCGGATTAGAAGTCCGACGCTCTATCCAGACTGAGCTACGTGCCCTCATCGTCTCGTTCTCGGTCAGTCATCATAAGGGATTGGGATTTCACCCGAGCGAGGCGGTCACCCCAGAGCACAGCCCTTAAGCACGGCTCACGAGAAAATCAGCACAATGCGAGTAATCGGAACGGTCGGCCTACCGGGAAGCGGCAAGGGCGAAGCCGCAACCGTCGCGGAGGAGATGGGCGTCCCCGTCGTCACGATGGGCGATGTCATCCGCGCGGCATGCCGAGCGCGCGGCCTCGACCCCGCAGAACACCACGGGCAAATCGCGAAAGCACTCCGCGAAGAAAACGGCCCGGACGCCATCGCGCAGGAATCCCTGCCGCAAATCGAGGACGCGCTGGAGGAGTCGAACACCGTCCTCGTGGACGGAATCCGCTCCGGCGTGGAAGTCGAACGGTTCGAATCGGCCTTTGGCGACGACTTCGTGCTGGTGAGCATCGAAGCGCCGTTCGAGGTTCGCGCCGAGCGACTCGGCGAACGGGGCAGGGACAGAACCGACGAGGACGAAGAAGGATTGAAACAGCGCGACGAACGCGAACTCGGCTTCGGACTCGGTGAAGCGATGGCACGTTCCGACGCCGTCATCGACAACACGGCGACACTCGATTCGTTCCGAACACAGATTCACGCCCTGTTCGAAGACGGACTTTCGGGGCTGGAGCGCGTACAAACAGCCGAACAATCATGATTTACAGCGTCGATATTCAGCTTACGGCACCGGTACAGGACACGGAAATCGAAGCGCGAGTCGCGGACGCAATCGAGAACATCTTCCCCGGCGCGGAGGTCGAATCGGGCCACGGCGAACTCATCGCGGAAGCCCACAGCGTGGAGGAGTTCTCGGAATCGCTCCACAGACAGGAAATCCTCGACACGGCGAGAGGGGAGTTTTTCGGCGGCCGAGAGGGCGACACGCTTTCGTTCTCGCTGAAAAAGCAGGCCGCGTTTCAGGGCGTCATCAACTTCTCCGTCGGCAACCCCGACGAACTTGGCGATATTCACGTCCGAATCAGAGTGAACGACCCGACGGTGGAGGAGTTCATAGACTACGTTGCACCGCCGACGGAAGACGGGAAGCCGATTATGGACGACTGACACGAACGCCAACCGATTTTAGCTGGCAGTTTTGTTCACAGCACGATTCTCACGACGACGAACAGCACGATAACGCCCAGCACGTCGCAAGCGTTCGTGACGACCGGAATGACCACGTCGTCCGGGTCGAGTTCGAACCGATAGGCGACGTAGGTGGCGACGAGCGTGACCAGCACCGCGATGAACGCCAGTGTGATACCGCTCATCAGCGAGATGAACACCACGGTCAACAAACCGAGTTCGGTGCCGCCGATGAGCCACGTCAGCGACCACGCGCCGACTCCAACGACCGGGAAAACCGTGATAGCGAGTGCAACGGTCGCAACCGCATTGCCCGCGAGCAGTTCGTCCCCTCGGTCGAACGAGAGCGTTCCGAGGTGGAATGCGGTCGAAAGTCTGGCCGCAAGGATGCTTCCCAAATTTCCTGCAGTCCCGATGGTGACCGGAACCAGCGCGAGGAGTGTCGGATAGCGGAGGAGCGTGTTTTCGAACGACCCGAGAACGAGTCCGCTCCCGATTTCTACGATTGTCAGGGCGAGCAATACGGGGAGCATGGCCCGCATGATGGCTCGAACTGTCCAGTCTGTTGGCATCTATCCGCCCCCGAATCCGAGTCCGAGGACGATTCGAACAGCGAGCAGGAGGAACGAAATTCCGAACACGTCGCCAGTCGTCGTCACCAGCGGCCCGACGAGTGTGTCCGGATTTTGCCCCCGACGATAGCCCGCGAACACCACGATGACGACGGCGACGGTCAGCGCGGTTCCCGAGAGCAATCCGGCGATGAGTGCGATAGCGACCAAGGTGGGCAGGGGTGCAACCGGGTCGGCAAGCAGACGAAGGATGGAAAACGCGACCACTGACGCGAACAGACTGGCGAGGATTCCGTTCGCTAGCGAGGCGACGATGGCGGCCCATACCCGTCTGTCGTCCGGGACGAACGACGGTTCGACGAGGCCTTGGTGGAGTCCGGACGCGAGGCGCGCGCCGAGCGATCCGTAGACGTTCCCGCGGGTAGCCAACAGGGCGGGGACGAGGACGAGCAATCCCTGTACTTCACGGAGCTCGACGCGCATTCCGCCGAGGACGACGCCCGCGAACAGGCCGCCGACCATGCTCGCGGCCAGCGCGGGGAGGGCCTCGCGGTACGCCTCGGCGGCGACTTCCCGGACGGACATCTATCCCCGTTGACGCGGGCGCAGGACAAAAAAGCGGTGTGTTGTGGTGGCGGTGCGGGAGACTGTCAGTAGAGTTACCAAGCGAAGAAAACGGGAGAAATCGGAGTCGGGATAGTCGCATTTATCCGAACGGCCCGAGTCCGCCGCCACCGCCGCCGCCCTGCATCTTCTTCATCATGCGCTCCATGTCGCCGCCCTGTCCCATTCCTTGGAACTGTTTGAGCGTCTGGGACATCATCTTGTGTTGCTGGAGCAGTTCGCGGATTCGTTCTTCGTCCTTGCCGCTTCCGCGCGAAATACGCCGGATTTGGCTCGCGCCGATGGAACGCGGATTTTCGAGTTCGCTCTCTGTCATCGAATCCATGATGACCTCGAAGGCGCGCATCCGGTCTTTCGTCACGTCCATCGCGTCGTCCGGCAGTTCGTCCATGAGTCCGCCGCCCATTCCCGGAATCATGTCCATCACTTGGTCGAGCGGCCCCATCTTGTTCATCGCGTTCATCTGGTGACGCATGTCTTTGAGGGTGAACTGGCCTTTCAGCATATCCTCCGGGTCCCAGTCTTCCTCTTCTTCTTGCGTCTCCTCCATCGCGCGCTGGACGCGCTCGGTGAGTTGGCCGAGGTCGCCCATTCCGAGCAGGCGCGAGATGAAGCTGTTCGGTTCGAACCGCTCCACGTCCTGTACGGTTTCACCGGAACCGAGGAACGCAATCGAGGAATCCGTCTCGTTGACGGCGGTCAGGGCACCACCACCTTTCGCGGTACCGTCGAGTTTCGTGATGACGACGCCGTTGATGCCGATGGATTTGTCGAACTGTTTGGCTTGGTCTTTCGCACCCTGCCCGATTGCGGCGTCGAGGACGAGCAGATTTCTGTCGGGGTCGACTTCCGCTTCGATTTCCTCGATTTCGGCGATGAGGTCGTCTTCCAGCGCGTGCCGACCGGCGGTGTCAACGATGTGAATGTCAGCGTCGGCGGTTTCTTCAAGTCCCTTTCTGGCGATGTCCACGGGGTCGTCGTTGTCGGGATTGCCGTAGAAATCCACCTCGGCGCGAGAACACATCTCTTTGGCTTGGTCGTAGGCACCGGGGCGGAAGGTGTCAGTCTGGATGACTGCGGGCCGCAGTCCCTTCTTGGAGAACCACCACGCCATCTTGGCGGCGGTGGTCGTTTTACCGGAACCCTGCAAACCGGCGAGGAGGATGGTCTGGTTTTCGAGCGGGATGTCCGTACTTTCGCCGACGAGGTCTACCAGTTCCTCGTAGACGATACTCAGGACGTGGTCGCGGGCCGTGGTTCCGCCCGGCGGTTCTTCTTCCAGCGCTCGGGTTTTGATGGAGTCCGAAAGCTCCATCACGAGGCTCACGTCGACGTCAGCCTGCAGGAGCGAGCGCTGAATCTCTTTTACGATTTCCTCGATGTCGTCCTCGCTGACGCGGGATTTCCCACTCAACTTGTCGAGGGAACCGCGAAGAGAACTACCGAGATTGTCGAGCACCATTGTTACCGAGTGTTTGGTTTTCTGGCGGTTTAAATGCTTTCAGGTGTTAATTCCCTTCCCAGTCGCCACCTCCGGCAGTTTCTTGACGAGCGTTTCTCGCCATGGCACTCTGTTTGTACTATCTCTATCGTCGCCACCAGCACCTCGGCCAACCGTAAGCTGAAAAAATCGAGCGAGATTTCGAACTCAGTCGTCCGAGGAAGCCTGTCCGAACTGCTGTGGCGGCAGTCGGAGTTCGTCCAGTCCGGGCAGATGTTTGACGTTGTAGATGACCTGCATATCGTCAGTCGCCGGTTCGCAGATGCAGGACAGTCGGAATCCGCGGTCGGTCATCTCCGAGGAGAGGACGTGATTCGAGAACATCTCCGTCTCCCCTTCCACGACTGCAACCGCGCAGTTTGCACACGCTCCGCCGCGGCAGGCAAAGGGCCAGTCGAAGCCGCGATTTTCAGCGGCTTCGAGCAGTGACTCCTGTTCTTCGACGCGAAACTGGCCGTACTCTTCGGGGTCGAGTCCGGCCGCGGCGGCTTTCCGGAACAGGTTTTCGTCGTCGATTTCCCAGCCGTAATCGTCGAGAATCTCGTAGTTGAGGAACTCGACTTGTGGCTTTTGTTGGGCGGGATGTTCTTCGACCTCTTCCTGTTTTTCGTCGTACTCCTCGGTTCCGTATCCGGCTTGAATCCGTTCGTATGCGGATTTGACGCGCTGAAACTCGCGCGCGGAGCCACCGACATCGGGGTGGGATTCCTTCACGCGCTGCCTGTAGGCTTCAACGATTTCCGCGTCGTCCGCATCCGAATCTATCCCTAAAATATCGAACGGGGATTTCACACGTAGTGTTAGGAAATCTAGTTCATAAATCCTGTCCCCAACCCCGCAGGAGGTCATACTGGTTTCCGATACTACCAAAACCAATCTTGATGCCGTCTCACGGCGAAGGAGTCGGTATGCGACTGTTCGTGAGCATCGACTTGCCGGACTCTCTCGCGGAGGGCGTCGCGGGCGTCCAAGACCGATTTCGGGATGCGGAAGGACTGAGCTTCACCGACCCGAGACAGGCCCACTTGACGCTGAAATTCTTAGGTGACGTGGACGAAGACCGAATACCAGCCATCGAGAAGACCCTCGAATCGGCAGTCGAGTCGGACGTGAATTTCGGCCCGTTCAGCGCGACAGTCGGCGGACTGGGTGTCTTCCCGAGTCTCGACTACATCAGCGTGGTGTGGCTTGGTGTCGAAAAGGGAGGGGAAGAGATGCGACTGCTACACGACGCCGTCGAATCGCGCGTCTATGAACTCGGCTTCGAACCTGAAGAGGACGATTTCGTCCCCCACATCACCATCGCCAGAATGCAACACGCTGGTGGGAAGGAACTCGTGCAGGAGAGCGTGCGGGAACTCAACCCCGAAGTCGGGGAAATGGAAGTCGAGGAGATTCGGCTGACGAAAAGTGAACTAACGAGCGAGGGGCCGGAGTATTCGACCGTTTCTGCGTTCGGGCTGTAACCCCGTTTGAAAGGAACAAGATTTTAAGCCACGGCGGAAAAGTGGCAACCACTATGGGAAAGAAGTCGAAGGCCAAAAAGAAGCGGCTTTCCAAATTGGAACGGCAGAACAGCCGCGTCCCTGCGTGGGTCATCATGAAGACCGACCGAGACGTGATGCGAAACCCAAAGCGCCGCAACTGGCGGCGTAGCGACACTGACGAATAATGAGCGCAAGTGATTTCGAGGAGCGAGTCATCACGGTTCCGCTCCGAGACGTGAAAGCAGAACCGAAGCAAAAACGCGCCGGAAAGGCGATGAAAGTGGTGCGCGGACACCTCGCCAAACATTTCAAGGTTGACGAGGAAGACGTGCGTCTTGACCCCTCCATCAACGAAGCAATCTGGTCGCGCGGTCGGAAGAACCCGCCACGAAAAATCCGCGTTCACGCGGCGCGCTTCGACGAAGAGGGCGAAGCCGTCGTCGAAGCGGAGTACGAAGAGTAGAGCGGTGCTTCGTACCGCGTTTAACGGGTCGTCGTACGTTGGTGTGTTCGCACGAGCCACTGACGAGTACCTCCTGATTCGGCCCGATTTGGACGATGAACTGGTCGAATCTCTCGCACAGGAGTTAGAAGTCGAGAGTATCGAGACGAACCTCGGTGGGTCGTCCACCGTCGGTGCACTCGTCGCGGGCAACGAGAATGGTCTGCTCGTTAGCAATCGTGTGACGGATCACGAGCGCGACCAACTCGAAGATGCCACGGACGTTCCCGTCACCGAACTGCCGGGACGTATCAACGCCGCCGGAAACGTCGTTCTCGCGAACGACACCGGAGCATACGTCCATCCTGACCTTTCACACGAGGCGGTTCAGGCCGTTTCCGATGGCCTTGACGTTCCGGTCGAACGCGGTATGATTGCCGACGTTCGGACGGTCGGCACCGCGGCAGTGGCGACGAACAAGGGCGTCCTCTGCCATCCGAAAGCGACGGATGACGAACTCGACATCGTCGAGGACGTGCTCGGTGTCCCTGCCGACATCGGTACCATCAACTACGGTGGGCCGCTGGTCGGGTCGGGACTGCTCGCAAACGAAAACGGCTACGTCACCGGACAGAAGACGACTGGCCCGGAACTCGGTCGTATCGAGGACGCGCTGGGCTACATCGACTAACTTCCATTTCTTACCCGGGAGATTCTCCCCGTGTTCCGTTTTGTAGACGAATTCTGTCGCTCGGAAGGGTTTCTGGGGGACGCAGATGCGATGTGCAACAAGTTGCACCGGCCAACAATGAGAGAGAGAAGAGTCGTTTTTCTACGGTAAGTCAGTAAAAGATACCCTACCAATAAGAGCACTGATGAGCATGTGTTCTCCGTCTTCCCCTCCCACGTTGGGGGAGAAGGGAGCACGAGATGAGGCAGACAGTGTTACAACCCGTCAAAAACGGGGAGCAAACGAACGAAACGAGGATTCGAGAGGAAGACAGCGGGGATTCGCTCTCGCGAGACGAACTATTTCACGTTCTTCGAAATCAGCGGCGACGGTACGCGCTTCACTATCTCAAGCGGCACGACGAAGTCGTCACTATCGGGGAGATAGCAGACCAAGTGACTGCGTAGGAGAACACGGAATCACACCCGACGAAATCACCTCGCGCCAACGAAAACGAATCTACAACTCGCTTCAGCAAACGCATCTGCCGAAACTCGAACGCACGGGGTTCGTGACGTATAACTCGGCACGCGGAAGTGCGAAACTCACGGAACAGGCCAGTAACTCGATATGTATCTCGAAGTCGTTCCGGGACGGGAACTGTCGTGGGCGCAGTACTATCTCGGACTCGGCGGCGTCAGCGTTGCCTTGATGGCCGCCGTATGGCTGGAAGCATTTCCATTCAGTCTGCTTCCGGCGTTGGTCTGGGGTTCGTTCGTCGCGAGCGTCTTCCTCCTCTCCGGCATTGCGCACGTGTTCACACTTCGTTCGTCTCGCCTTGGAGCGAGCGGCGAACCGCCGGGGGTGTAACCGTCGTGGAAATGTAACTGTCGTTGTAGTAAGAGGAGTGCACGATGCCGAGCGTATCGCGATACGTACTGGTTATCGACATTTGAAACCCACTTTTAGCTCAAAACAGCCGATAACACGGAAGAGACTTCGATTTTCTCCTACTGCGCAGTGGTTACCTGACAGCATAAAAAACCACTGGCGGGGAGCTAGAGTTAGGAAGATTCTTCCCGCTCGCTCACGCAGGTGTTGGCATGAGCACGATTACTCGCGGAACGGAGAGTGAAGAGCGATGATGGGCGGCGGAAACCAAGAACTGCAGCAGTTGTCCCAGCAGCTTCAGCAGTTGGAAGCCGAGAAAGAAGAACTGGAAGGCGAAGTCGAAGACTTGCGCGACGAGAAAGACGAGATGGACGAAGCCATCGAAGCAATTGAGACGCTCGACACCGGGTCGGTCGTTCAGGTACCGCTCGGCGGCGGTGCGTACATCCGCGCCAGTGTCGAAGACATCGACGAAGTCGTCGTCGAACTCGGTGGCGGCTACGCCGCAGAGCGCGACCAGAACGGTGCCATCGAGTCGCTGAAGAGCCGAAAGGACGTCATCGACGAGCAGATTACGAGCGTGCAGGAAGACATCGCCGAGGTCGATGACCAGAGCGACCAGTTGGAGCAGAAGGCCCAGCAGATGCAACAACAGCAGATGCAACAGCAGATGCAGCAGATGCAAGAACAGGAAGACGAGGACGAGTAACCGGCGATGTTCGACAGTCTGAAGGAGAAGCTAAGCGGGTTCCGTAAGGACGTCGAGGAGACGACCGAGGAGAAAGCCGAGGAGGCCGAAGCCGAGGAGGAAGACGCGGTGCAAGAAACGGAACCCGTCGAGGAACCGGTTGAAGAAGACGAAGCCGAACCCGAAGATTCGGCGTCGGAGGCAGAACCCGACTCCGAGTCCGAACCGGAGGTAGAGGCGGAAGCCGAGTCCGAACCGGAGGTAGAGGTGGAAGCCGAGTCCGAACCCGAGGAGACGAACAACGGCGGCTTCATGCAGAAGGCGACGTCGTTCGCACGCGGTGAAATCGTCATCGAAGAGCAGGACGTCGAAGACCCGCTTTGGGAGTTGGAGATGGCGCTCCTCGAAAGCGACGTGGAGATGAGCGTCGCGGAGGAGATGCTCGAAGGCATCCGAAACGACCTCGTGGGCGCGACCCGGAAGTTCAGCGCCGAAACCGGCGATGTGGTCGAGCAGGCGCTTCGTGACTCCCTGCTGTCGGTCATTAGCGTCGGCCAGTTCGATTTCGACCAGCGCGTTGCCGAGGCCGACAAACCGCTCGTCATCATCTTCACCGGCGTCAACGGCGTCGGGAAGACGACGAGCATCGCAAAGCTGTCGAAGTATCTCGAAGAGCAAGGTCTGTCGTCTGTGATGGCGAACGGCGACACCTACCGTGCGGGCGCGAACGAACAAATCGAAGTTCACGCCGACGCACTCGACAAAAAGCTCATCGCCCACGAACAGGGCGGCGACCCCGCGGCAGTCATCTACGACGCCGTGGAATACGCAGACGCCCACGACATCGACGTGGTGCTGGGCGACACGGCAGGCCGCCTGCACACCAGCGAGGGTTTGATGGACCAGTTGGAGAAAATCGAGCGCGTCGTCGGCCCCGACATGACCCTCTTCGTGGACGAGGCGGTGGCCGGACAGGACGCAGTGCAGCGCGCCAAGGAGTTCAACGACGCGGCCGAAATCGACGGCACCATCCTGACGAAGGCGGACGCCGACTCGAAAGGTGGAGCCGCGATTTCCATCTCGCACGTGACGGGGAAGCCGATTCTCTTCCTCGGAACCGGACAGGGGTACGACGACATCGAGCGATTCGACCCCGAAACCCTCGTCGAACGACTGCTCGGCGACGAAGACGAATAATCGAATTTCAACGTTTTTTCGCGCGACAAAGCAACAGCAGTTCGAAGAGCAACAGCCACCCACAAATCGCGCATTGTCACCGACTTCGGGACGCGCGGCGAGAAAACCTGCGCCGACCGCTGGCGCAGGTGTTCGAGTGCCCGGGGAGGTAAGGGGAGTACGAGGCAAGCGGTCTGCCTCGATTGCGAGCGGGGAGGGACGACCCGCGCCCGCATGCGGTGGCGGTGTTTGTAGTCGTGATTTGCAGTCACGGCAGAGAAGTCAGAAAGTACGTCAGCAAGAAATCGGAGACCACCTCAGTGAGACTATTCCACTCGTAATTCGCAACCGCCAAGACCAACCACCGATTTCTGTCGAACGACAGCGAACCGAATCGCACTGGAAAACACCACCTAAAAACCAACAGTGTATCTACTCGAACTCGGCGGAGAAGACGACGGATTTGCGGCCTGTGAGGCCGAAAGCGCGGCGACTGATGTCGAACTCGTCGCGCCCGGACTCGCGCGAGCGACGGCCGTCACTGAGCGCGTGCGACACCTCGCGTACACCCACCGGGCGAGCGAACTGGTTGGCGAGACGGACGCCGACATCGACAGTGCGTGCGCCCTGCTCTCCGCGGCGGCCATCGACCGCGAGGGAACGGTCGCCGTGCGCGCGCGCGCAGTGCGCGAAACACGAATCAGCACGCAGGAAGCGGAGCGCGAACTCGGCGGGATACTCGTCGAACGCGGATTTTCGGTCGATTTGGACGACCCCGACCACGAACTCCGGGCCGTTTTCTCTGACGACGTTTGCATGCTTGGTTGGCTCGAAACCGAGAGCAAACGGAACTTTGGCACGCGAATGCCGACCGACAGGCCGTTTTTTCAACCCGGAAGTATGCATCCACTGCTCGCCCGCGCGCTGGCGAACATCGCTGGGGCACGGGAGGGGACGACGATTCTCGACCCGATGTGCGGCACTGGCGGGGTGCTCATCGAGGCCGCGCTGGTGGGAGCGCGACCACTGGGTGTCGATGCACAGGAAAAGATGGTTCGCGGGGCGAATGAGAATCTCGAACATTACGGTTCCGATAGCGGCGCAGGGGCGGTTCGCGGCGATGCGACACATCTGCCGTTTCCCGACGATTCGATTGATGGAGTCGTGTTCGACGCACCCTACGGCAGGCAGTCGAAAATCGCCAATCTGGAACTGGACGACCTCGTTGCTGGCGCGCTGTCGGAGGCCCATCGCGTTGCCTCTCGCACGGTGATTGTCGGCGACCGCTCGTGGACTGACGAAGCGCGGGACGCTGGTTGGACTGTCGAGAGCGAGTTCGAGCGCCGAGTGCATCGGTCGCTGACACGTTACATTGCGGTGTTGTCTCGATAAGAAATTTTCCGAATGTAGTAAATGCTATCACCGTAAACCCACGCCTATGGAGCAATATCTGGGCCTCGTGGAGAACGTCCTTCGGGAGGGAACGTACAAGCCCAATCGAACCGGCGTGGATACGATTTCGACGTTCAGCCAACACTACGAAATCGACCTCCAAGAAGGATTTCCGCTGTTGACCACGAAACAGATGGACGGCTTTCGCTGGGACTCGATGTTGCACGAACTTCTTTGGTATCTTTCCGGTGAAGAGCACGTCCGAAACCTCCGAGAGAAGACCGGAATCTGGAACGAATGGGCCGACGAAGAAGGGAACCTCGACACCGCCTACGGACGATTCTGGCGGCGATTTCCGGTTCCGGACTCGGGACTTTCGGGCGAGTCGTGGCCCGAGGACGGCCATCGCTGGCTAAACGAGGACGGAACCTTCGACCAGATTCAGTACGTCGTGGACGGCCTGAACGAAAATCCGAACTCGCGGCGGTTCGTCGTCTCGGCGTGGCATCCGGCAAATGCGGCGGTTTCGACGCTTCCGCCGTGCCACTACACCTTCGTCGTCAACGTTCAGGGCGAAACGCTGAACCTACATCTCACTCAGCGGTCGGGCGACGTGGCACTCGGGATTCCGTTCAACATCGCGGCCTACGCCCTGCTCGCGACTGTTCTCGCGCGGGAAACCGGATTCGAGGTCGGGAAGTTCGCCCACACAATCGTGGATGCCCACATCTACTGCGGCGAGGGCGAACGCGGCGAATGGTACCGCGACAATCTCGGCGAACTCCAAGCGCGACTGGACGACGTGGAGGTGAAAGCCGAATTTGAGGAAGTGCGCGAATGGCTCGAATCGGAAGCCCCGGAGGAAGCAGAAGGCAAAGAGCGCTTCGACCACGTTCCCGGCCTGCTGACCCAACTGTCGCGCGAACCGAAATCGCGTCCGGAAATCGAGATTACCGCGGATTCCCTCGCCGAACTGACCTACGACGACATCGCGCTTCGGGAGTACGACGCCCATCCCGGAATCAAATTCAGCGTGGCGGAATGACGCGACTGGTCTGCATCGCCGCCGTCGCGGAAAACGGTGTCATCGGCAGCGACGGCGACATGCCGTGGCATTACTCGGAGGATTTGCGCCACTTCAAGGAGACGACGATGGGTCACCCTGTGATTATGGGGCGGACGACCTACGACAGCATCGCGGGCCAAATCGGCGGCCCGCTTCCGGGGCGAACGAACGTCGTCCTCAGTCGGTCGAATCCCGACTTGCCGGAGGATGTCGTGCTGGTTCACGGCATCGAGGAAGCGATTGCGGAAGTCGAAGAACTGGACGACACCGCCTTCGTCATCGGCGGCGCAACGATTTACGAACAGTTCCTTCCCTACACGGATGAACTGATTCTCACCGAAATTCACGAGGAGTACGACGGAGACACGCGGTTTCCAGAGTGGAGTCGAGACGAATGGCGGGAAGTCGAACGCGACGAGCGCGGCGAGTTGGATTTCGTGCGGTACGAACGTCGGTAGTTACGCCTCACTCCCGCGTGGGCGAATCCGCGGATTCGCCCACGCGACCAGCGCACCGACGAGGAGGGCGACTAGCCACGTTCCGATTGCTGTTTGCTGGTCTGCGGTTACGCTCTGAACATCGAAAATCATCCATAGCGCGACTGTGCTGAGCCAACTGACGATACCGAACGCCCAGACCTGTTGATACGAAACCGGGAATTTGCCGAGGGCGATGAGCGTACCGACGACGAAACTTGGCAAATACACGAGGAGCGTGGTTTGCCACAGTTGAGGACTTTCCACGAGGAACGGCGTAAAGACGGTGAGCGGAAGCGAGAGCATCAACACGCTTCCGACCACGATGCCGACTTGTTCGAGGCGGCGGGGGAGAGACATGAAAAAGAGTTTGCCGTCCTGAATAATACGTCTTCTGTCGTATACCACCGTCTCCAGTCGGATTTAGCTCGGCGGCGCGGGCGGGCCGAGCGAAACGAGGTAGACGATACCGCCGATGACGATGCTCCCCAGAAAGCTGACGAGGATGTGGATGGCGGTGACGAATCCCGCGGTTCGCCATTTAATTCGATAGACGATATGAAAGAGGCTCAAATCGAGCGCAACCGCGATAGCAACGATGAGAACTCCGACGTATTGCTGGAGAACGAACGGAAGTATCGCGATTGCCGGGCCGATTGCGAGCGCGCGAGTAAACGGCACACTCCCGAGGAAGTTTCTCGCGGCGATGTGGGCCGTCAGCGTGAGAAAACTCGCCAGAAGGAGATACGTTCCGACGATTGGCGTCAGTTCACCCAGCAGTGCCATACTCGTTATTCACGAGCGTGGCATCTTGGGTTTGGCGATTACTCCAGCAGGCCGAGTTCTTCGAGTCGCGAGACGATTTTGTCAACCGCCTGCTCTGCGTCCTCTGGCTTCTTGCCGCCGGTGATGACGAGTTTGCCGGAACCGAAGAGCAGCGCGACGACTTCGGGTTCGTCGAGACGGTAGACGAGGCCGGGGAACTGTTCGGGTTCGTACTCGATGTTCTCCAGACCGAGACCGATAGCGATAGCGTTGAGATTGAGATTGCGTCCGAGGTCAGCGCTGGTAACGATGTTCTGGACGACGATTTCGGGGTTCTCGTTGACTTCGATGTTCAGTTCGCGGAGCTTGTCGAAGACGATTTCGAGACTTTCGTGAACGTCGGCAGTACTCTTCGCGCCGGTACAGACGATTTTGCCGGAGCGGAAGATGAGTGCGGCCGATTTGGGGTTCTGGGTACGGTAGACGAGGCCGGGGAACTGCTCGGGGTCGTAATCCGCACCTTCGAGGTCCATAGCGACACTCTGAAGGTCGAGTTCCTGTCCGATGCCCGTCGAGGCGACCACGTTTTCAATGTTGATGGTTTCCTTGGGGTCGGTCATAGCGCGACTTAAATGTCGTATTTAAGGTTTATAAAGGTTGGTAGTCCTGTCTGACACGTCTCAAACAGCCTTTATGAAGCATTTCAGGACGAAACGTTCATATTGGGGTCTTTAGTGGCGTTTCGCGCCCGTCTCACAAATTGCGATGGCGCAGACCTTAACAGTGCGCCGCCCCAATCGGCGGGTAATGACCGACGAGCGAAGTCACAAGTTTTCGGAAGGAGAGGGCTTCGGCGACCCATACGACGAGTTCGATTTAGATCCGCCGGAACTCGAAGTGAATCCGGACGAGGTAGATCCCGTAGATTCCCGCGTCGTCACGGATATGTTAGACCGACAAGCGATTCCAAGCGACAGGGTGTCCGTCGCAGACCTCGTGGAAGTCGGGCTGAGCTACATGCAAATCAACCGCTTCGAACAGGCCACCGAAACGTTCGAACGCGCGGCCCGCTACGCCGACGAGGATTCCCTCGAAGCGCAGGAGGCGTGGGTGAACAAGGGCGCGGCGCACGGCCAACTCGAAGAGTGGGACGAAGCCATCGGATCGTACCGCGAAGCCCTACGAATCGACGACGACAGCGAACACGCCGCGACAGCCGAGACGAACCTAGCCTACGCGCTGTGGGAGTCGGGCCAGACCGAACAGGCGCTCGAACATTCGGAGCGCGCGGTCGAAATCGACCAGCGATTTCCCCAAGCGTGGTTCAACCGCGGTTTCTTCCTGCTCGAACGCGGACTGGCTGAGGACGCCCTGAACTGCCTCGACAACGCGATTCGACTCGGGTTCAGAAACGTGCAGGTCGTCGAAGAGAAAGCGCGCGCGCTGGAGGAGGTCGGCGAAGACGAGGAAGCCGAACGACTCGCAGAGGAAGCAGAAGAGATGCGAAAGCAGGCGGAGCAAGAACTGGTTCAGGAGTAATCGAAGAACAATGATTCTCAGGGAGCGAGACACACAAGAGGGACTGCTGGTTGCAGTCTGTGACGACGACGTGCTCGGCGAGACGTTCGAAGCGGGCGATGTGTCGTTCACCGTGAGCGAGGAGTTCTACGGCGGCGACGAGGTTGACGAAAGCGAAGTCGTGGACAGTTTGACCCGCGCCAGTGTGGCGAACATCGTCGGCACCGAGGCCGTAAGCCTCGCAATCGAGAAGGGCTTCGTTGACGAGGAGAGCGTTCTCGATTTGGACGCCACGAAGCACGCCCAGTTTTTACGGGTGTAGCTTCGGTTCGGGAACTAATCCAGCAATGCAGGAACGTTTACAGCGACCAGACAGAGCAGTGACCCAATCGCTATTCCCGCACCAATCGTCGTCAGGCCGGTGTCGAAAGCCAACGAGAGGACAGTGTGGAAGGCACCGACGAACGCGAGGCCGAGAAAGAGTAGACTCGCGCCGAGTCGTCGTTTCGAAACCATACGGACAGCAAGGGACGAAGTAGCTTAAGTCACGTTGCCAGCGTGTAACGAAAACCGGTTTCGTCGCGCTCGGTAGACCGAAGGAGTGTTTTGACTCGAACACCAACCATTGTGTAATGGAACCACAGCAGTCAGACGCGCTGGATGTCGCGCGTATTCGGGAGGACTTCCCGATTTTGGAACGGGAAGTCAACGAAACCCAGTTGGTGTATCTCGACAACGCGGCGACGACGCAGACGCCGGAACAAGTCGTAGACGCCATCTGTGACTACTATCGGAACTACAACGCGAACGTCCACCGCGGTATCCACCAGTTAAGCCAAGAAGCCTCAGTCGCCTACGAGGAGGCCCACGACACTGTCGCGGAGTTCATCGGCGCGAGCGGCGGGCGCGAGGAGATGGTGTTCACGAAGAACACGACGGAGGGTGAAAACCTCGTGGCCTACGCGTGGGGACTGAACGAACTCGGGCCGGGCGACGAAGTCGTCCTGACCGAGATGGAACATCACGCCTCGCTCGTGACGTGGCAACAACTCGGCAAAAAGACGGGTGCAGATGTGAAATACATCCCCGTGGACGAACAGGGCTACCTCGACATGGACGCCGCAGAGGAGATGATTACCGACGACACGAAAATGGTGAGCGTCGTCCACGTCTCCAACACGCTCGGGACGGCGAACCCGGTTAGCGAACTAGCCGACATCGCCCACGACCACGATTCCTACATCTTCGTCGATGGCGCGCAGGCCGTGCCGAACCGCCCTGTCGATGTCGAGGAAATCGACGCCGACTTCTACGCCTTCTCAGGCCACAAGATGGCTGGCCCGACCGGAATCGGCGGCCTGTACGGCAAGAAACACATCTTGGAAGAGATGGAACCGTATCTCTACGGCGGCGACATGATTCGCAAAGTGACCTACGAGGACGCGACGTGGGAAGACCTGCCGTGGAAGTTCGAGGCTGGAACGCCGAACATCGCGCAGGGTGTCGCGTTGGCCGCGGCCGTCGAGTATCTGGAAGACATCGGCATGGAGCGAATCCAGCGCCACGAAGAGCAGCTCGCGGAGTACGCCTACGACCGCCTGACCGAAGAGGGCGACGTGGAAATTTACGGCCCGCCGGGCGACGACCGCGGCGGACTCGTCTCGTTCAACGTGGATAGCGTCCACGCCCACGACCTCTCCAGTATCGTGAACGACCACGCGGTAGCGATTCGGGCGGGCGACCACTGTACCCAACCGCTCCACGACAAAATGGGCGTCCCAGCGTCTGCGCGCGCGTCGTTCTACATCTACAACACCCGCGAAGAGGTGGATAAACTGGTCGAAGCCGTGGACGACGCCCGGCAGTTGTTCGCGCAGTAGGTTTCAGCGGAAAGTTTCGTAGGTCGCGGTAGTTCTATGACCGACGATAGCAGTAGTCTAGATGGGGGTACCGATGAGTCAATCACGCGCAACGCAGCTTGCTGTGCCGGTGAAGCAGTACGACCATGTCGATGGGGCGGCCGATGCAGGCGTCACACTCGTTGAATATGGGGATTACGAATGCCCGTACTGCGAGGAGGCACATCAGGCGGTGAAAGAACTGAGACGGACGATGGGAGACCGAGTGCGATTCGTTTTTCGCCACTTCCCGCTTACGCAATTGCATCCGCATGCACAGCGGGCGGCAGAGGCGTCAGAAGCGGCAGCGGAACAGGGGAAATTCTGGGAAATGCACGACCTGCTCTTCAGGCAGCCGAGCGAAATAAGGGAAGCGGAGCTACAGGATTTCGCCGCAACCCTCGACCTCACCCAGTTCAACGACGAGCTCGCGATGCACACTCACCGCAACCGGGTTCGCGAGGATCTTATCTCCGGCGCTCAAAGCGGGGTTATCGGAACGCCGACGTTCTTCATCAACGGAGAGCGCTACGATGAGCAGTGGGATGTCACCCCACTTCGGGCGGCGCTCGAAGATGCGATGTGAGGTTCCCACATCTATTTTAACTGGCCGAGGGAATGACAGGTTCAATGACGAAAACCCTCCCGAAAGCAGTTCGTTCGCGTGCAAAAACCTACTTCGAAAACGTCGCTCCCGCTCACGATTGGCATCACGTCAAACGAGTCGCCAATCTCGCGGAAACCCTCGCCGAAGAACACGGCGCGAACGACCGAATCCTGTTCACGGCAGTCTGGCTTCACGACATCGGCAGGGCACGCGAAGACCGTGGCGAAATCGCTGACCACGCCGAGTGGGGTGCGAAGGGAGCAAAACGTATTCTTGCCGAGTACGACGCCGCAGAGACGGAAATCGAAGCGATTCAACACTGTATCCGGGCACATCGCTTTTCGAACGACGTGGAACCCGAAACGATAGAAGCGAAACTGCTCTCCGATGCCGACAACCTCGACGCCCTTGGCGCGGTTGGAATTGCCCGCAACTTCTGCTTTAGCGGCGAATTCGCACAACCACTCCACGACCCCGGTCTGCCGATAGTGACGGACGATACGACTTCCGGAGCCACGGCGATGAACCATTTCCACAAGAAAATTCTCCGACTGCCGGAGCGGATGTACACCGATGCAGGCCGTCGGATGGCCGAGGAGCGCAGTGCGTTCGTGGAGGAGTTTATCGCGCGGTTCGAACGCGAAGTCACTGGCGAGGTGTGAAAATCGTTTTCACCCGTCCAGTAAATCAACAGCCATGAACGCGGACGACCGGAATTTGTCCCCTGAAGAAGCCTTCTCTCTCCTCGGAAACGACACCCGAATCGGAATCATTCAAACACTCTGGGAGGCCGACGAACCGCTGTCGTTTTCCGAACTGCACGACCGAGTCGGACTGAGGGACAGCGGGCAGTTCAACTACCATCTGAACAAACTCGTCGGCTTGTTCGTCCGGCAGAAAGACGGGAAGTACGAACTCCCGTTCGCGGGATTTCGAGTCATCGGTGCGATTCTCTCCGGAACGTACACACAGCGCGCCGAATCCACGACGTACGAACTCGATTCTCCTTGTGTCAAATGTGAAACGATGCTGGAAGCGGAGTACGACGAAGAGATGGTAACGGTTCGTTGTCCGACCTGCGACGAACAATGGTCGAAATTCGGATTCCCGCCGGGTGCGTTCGAAGGCCGCGACACTGCAGAATTGCCGCGAACCTTCGAACGGTGGCTTCGTAACGTGTTCTTGATGATGGCCGACGGTGTCTGTCTGAACTGTTCTGGACGAACGACCAAGTCACTCGTCACCGAATCGAAACATTTCGAGCAGGAATCTGAAATCGGAGTCGAGTTCGTCTGCGAACGATGCAACGACCACGGATTCGGCTCGATTGGCTCGTATATCCTCCAACATCCGGCAGTCGTCGCGTTTCACTACGAACACGGCATCAACCTCCGCGAGCAGTCCGCGTGGGAACTGGAATGGCTCATCGAAAACGAGGCTGAAATCATCGCCGAGATACCGTTACTGGTCGAGTACACCGTCGAATTGGATGGCGACGAACTCACAGTGACCGTGGACGATGAACTGACCGTCGAAGTCGAAGATATGTAAAGTCTATATCAGAAGTTCGTTTCGGTAGCTTCAGCTACAGAAATGTAGTTCTGCGAACAGATATGGGACGATACTGCTTCTTTCGTTTTGTGCGCTCTCTATTCAAAAACGGTACTTTCGCGCGACTCTTCTTCGGACGACTGATAACGAACGCTGGAGACAGCGCCTACACCATCGCGGCGATGTGGCTCGCGTTCTCCCTCGGTGGGTCGTCGTTCTACACCGGATTGGCGGGATTTCTCACCATGCTTCCGCAGGTGTTTCAGTTCCTCGCCGGGCCGCTCGTTGACCGCTGGCCACTCCGCCGGATTCTGGTCGGGACGCAGGTCACACAGGGGATTCTCGTCCTCGTGATACCGCTCGCCGCCGCGACGGGATGGCTCTCGGTATGGGTCGTTCTCGTCGTGATGCCCCTCGTCTCGCTCCTCAACCAGTTCGTCTACCCGGCACAGCAGGCCGCCCTCCCGCGCGTCGTCGAGAAAGAAGAACTGGTCGAAGCGAACTCTGCGTTCTCGTTCGCGTATCAGGGCGTCGATTTCGTCTTCACGGCCCTCGGCGGCATCGTGGTCGCGGTGGTCGGTGCGGTATCGCTCTATCTCATCGACTCGGTAACGTTCGCTATCGCGGCGCTCGTGTTCGTCGGCGTGCAAATCCCTCCGGCAGAGAGTGACGAAGGTGACCAGGGCGAAGACGCGAAAAACGTCACCTCCGCAGTGGACGAATATCGCGTACAACTCGCGGACGGAATCCGCTACGTTCGCGGTTCGGTGCTCGTCTGGGTGCTCCTCGGAAGTCTCGTCGTCAACGCGACTATTGGGACAGCACTCGCAGTGCTACCGGCCTACGCGAACACCCACGGTGGACCGGATGCGTACGGTTTCATCCTCGCCGGAATTACCGGTGGAATGCTCGTTGGGTCGCTTTCCGCGACACCCTTGAAGCGATTTTCGCTGGCAACGTTGAGCATCGGTGGATTCGCTTTCAGTGGTGTTGCGTGGCTTGTCGCTATCGCAGTAGGATGGCTTCCGGCGACGGTGGCGCTCTTCTTCCTCGCAGGTGTTCCAATCGGTGCGACGAACGTTATTTTCGCGGCAATGGTACAGTCCGTCGTTCCGGAAGACCTGATGGGTCGTGTCTCGTCGGTGCTCGCCAGCGGTTCCGTCGGTGCGATGCCAGTCGGTTCCCTTCTCGGTGGAATCGGTGGAAACGTGTTCGGGAACTCCATCGTCATGACCAGTGCGGGATTCGGACTCCTGTTCATTTCCGCCTGCTGGCTAACTCATCCGCTTCTTCGAAACCTTGCAGATGTCGAAGACCTTCGTTCGGAACGATACGGGCTGACACGCTCAAAGCGGGCCGAACCGTCGGAATCCTTTTAGGCGACACTCTCGTACCGATATTCAACAATGAGCATGGGTTCGGACATGTACCGACAGCAGATTCTCGACCACTACCGAAGCCCGCGCAACTACGGTGAACTGGACGACCCCCATTTCACCCACGAGGGAGTCAACCCCTCCTGTGGCGACGAACTGGAATTCGACGTGAGTCTCGACGACGACGAGGAAACCATCGAGCGAGTCGCGTTCCGCGGCGACGGGTGTGCCATCAGTCAGGCCAGCGCGAGCATGCTGTCGCAGAAACTACCGGGAATGACCTTGGACGAAGTAGAGGAAATGGACAGAGACGACGTTATCGACATGCTCGGCGTCGAAATCAGCCCGATGCGGGTGAAATGCGCCGTCCTCGCCGAAAAGGTCGTCCAAGACGGCGCCGAGATTTTCGAAGGGGAAGCGGAACTCGACAAAACGACGACGGAATAACTGACAGTATCCCTTTATCGACTGACTTTTTTTACTGACGTTGCCGTTCTGCCGATATGGCTTTCGAGATTCGTCCAGCGACGCCGACGCATATCGACGGCATTCGGCGAGTTGCAGAAAAAGCGTGGTATTCCGCTCACGAACCGATTATCGGGTCTAAAACAGTCGATGAATTTCTAAAAAAGCACTACGACGCGGAAGCGTTTCGCTCGCTTATCGAAAACGACGATGCGATTTTTGCTGTCGCAGTGACGAGCGAATCCGACGTTGTCGGATTCGCTTCCGCTACTCTCGACAACGACTGCTCTACGACGTATCATCTCGGTCGCATCTACGTGCTTCCCGAACGGTGGGGCGAAGGAATCGGACGGCGACTTCTCGCCACCACTGAACAGAATATCGAACGGCGCGGCGGTGAGCAAATCGAATTAGGCGTCATGGCCGAAAACGAACGCGCCGTGAAATTCTATGAGTCGAATGGCTATCGGCGCGAGAACGAGTTCTACGACAACCGAATCGATACGCACAGCTACGAATACAGAAAAGAGATGGAAAGGGGAAAGAGGGGGAATCCGTCGCCGTAGCGTGTGATACGACGAGGTTATTCCGGTTTCAGACCGGCGTCCTGCACGCGCATGACGGCCTCGCCGTCGGCGAGGTTCGGCGCGTCCACGAGGCGGACGATACGCTTGTCGCCCTTGGATTTGCGGAGGTACATCCGGAACGTGGATTTGTGGCCGAGGATGTTGCCACCGATAGGCTGGGTCGGGTCGCCGAAGAACGAATCGGGGTTGGAAGACACCTGATTCGTCACGACGATTGCGGTGTTGTACAGGTTGCCGACCTTGTCGATGTCGTGGAGATGTTTGTTGAGTTTCTGCTGGCGGGTCGCGAGTTGACCACGGCCGACGTACTCGGCGCGGAAGTGGGCGGTGAGGCTGTCGATACAGAGGAGTCGAACGGGCCACTCGCTGTCTTCGTGTTCGCCAGCGAGTTCTTGGGATTTCTCCGCGAGGAGCATCTGGTGGTTGGAGTTGAACGCCTTTGCGACGTGAATCTTGTCGAGGAAGTCATCTACGAGTTCCGTCACTGCTTCGTCGTCGTCCGGCGACCCTTCTATTTCACGGTCTTCCATCGTGGCCTGCAGGACTTCGTCCGGAAGGCCACGAACCATGTCGTCGATACGCTCCGGCCGGAACGTGTCCTCGCTGTCGATGAAGATGACGCTCCCGCCGAGGCCACCCTGCTCGCGTGGGAGTTGCACGTTCACCGAAAGCTGGTGCGTGACCTGCGACTTGCCAGCACCGAACTCGCCGTACACTTCGGTGATGGACTGGGTTTCGACGCCGCCGCCGAGGAGGTCGTCCACTTCGTCGATTTGCCAGCTGAGTTTACCGATTCGTTCTCGCCGTTCGAGAACCTGCGAACCGGTTTCGAAGCCGCCGATGTCAGCTTCCTTCCGCGCGGCCTGAATGATGTCCGCGGCGGTGCTCTCGCCCACGTCGGCGGTGTTGCTGAGTTCGCCGGGGCTTGCAACTGCGAGGCTCTGATACGAGTCGAACCCTGCGTCGCCGAGTTTTTCTGCTGTCGCCGGTCCAACGCCGGGGAGGGTTTCGAGGTCTACGTCTGCCATTGTACTCCATCCTTGTTCTCACCATCATATAAACCCCCGTTAACTGCGGAGTGAAAGTGAAAATGGACGACTGCGGAGGGGTAGACGAGTTAGAACAACAGAGTTTAGGTAGGAAGACGAATTAGCATGGTAAACCGACTCACGGGAGTCGAGAGAACAGATTCAGTCCCACGGATGTTCGTGGATGTTGTCGGGCCAGAGTGGATACCAATACTGTTCGTCCGATTCGATTTCGAGTTCGCCGTCGAGATTGCTCTCCAGTTTGAACTCCGCCGAGGAATCCCGCTCGTGGCCGCGCTCAGGCGCGAAGGGATAGTATGCGCCTCTGCGGAACGAGTACACCCAGTAGACGTTGTTTCCGTCCTGCTGGAATCCAAAGAGTGCGGCAAGAAGCCGTGAACCGTACCCCTGTTCCACGAACGTGTCGGCGGCGAAGTGGAGGCTCGTCACGAGGTCTTCGAAGTCGTCGTCTTCGAGGACGAACCACGAGTAGCCGTGGCTGTCCACGTGCGCCTGCGCTTCTGTTCCCGTCTCTTCCTTTCCGGCTTCGAGAATGGCGTGAACGTCGTCAACCGCGTTCTTGAAATCGGTGCTATCGACTTCCGAAAAACAGAGCGCGGCCATCCCGACCGGTTCGTAGCCGAGGTCGGCTTCCATCGTGACGTAGGCCGTGCTCATTCCGAAGAGGTCTTCGGGGTCTGCATCCCGGCCAGCGTCCGTCTCGGCCCGGATGCCGAGCACTTCGCGGATTCCATCCAGTAGTCCCATGCGCGGGTGTACGCGCGGGGGGCGCAAAAAGGAGTTGATAAAATCAGAGAATAGAGGTTTGCAGAACGGTGTCGAAACGATTCTCGCAGATGTCGGCGGACTAACAAAACTGCAAGCAAAAGCGAATGACGCCTCCGTCAAGGACGCCTTAGTACATCTCTCGTTCCAACTCGCGCAACTTCTCGACCCGGCGCTCGGTGCTCGGGTGCGTGCTGAACAGCTTTCCGATGAAACCGCTCCGAATCGGGATGATGAAGAAGGCGTTCATCTCCGCCTCCTCGCGCAGGTCTTCTTTCGGAACGTTGTCCATCCGACCGTCGATGGTCATCAGGGCCGACGCCAGCGCCGACGGTTTACCCGTGATACTTGCTCCGCCGCGGTCTGCGGCGAATTCGCGGTAGCGCGAGAGCGCCCGGATGAGGATGTAGCTGACAATCCAGACGACGAGCGAGGCGAGGATGGCCACCCAGACAGGTGCCTGATTGCGGTTGTCGCCACCGCCGAACCACCAACCCCAGCGCACGATCATGAACGCAATGGTCGAGAGGAACGACGCGATAGTCATCACCATCATGTCGCGGTTTTTGATGTGTGCGAGTTCGTGCGCGATGACGCCCTCTAGTTCCTCCTGGTCGAGCGTCTGCATTAGTCCGGTCGTCACGCAGACGGCGGCCTTCTTCTGGGAACGCCCCGTTGCGAAGGCGTTTGGAACACGAGTTTGGGAAACCGCGACTTTCGGCTTTGGCAGGTCTGCCTGTTGAGACAGTCGGCTCACCATTCCGTGGAGCTCCGGATATTCGCTTTCATCGACCTCTTTCGCGCCCATGCTCCACAGCGTGAGTTTATCGCTGAAGAAGAACTGTCCAAGCGAGAATCCGCCGAATATCAATGCGATAAGGAGCAGGTTCAATCGGGTCGATAGTACGGCGATGAACACGATATACAGCGCGAACAGCAGGAACATCGTCAGGCCCATTCTGGCCCGAAGGCCCCAGTCTGCTTTCCATTCCATACGTGGTGTCTAGGGATTCCGACCGTTTAAGCATTTATCAGGCGCGTCGGACGGTAGCACGCGAAAGAAACGGCAAAATACGCAGACAAAATCGCGTCGGGAGGGCCGGAACGCTTACCCACGGACGGATGCTAGGAACTGTATGTTCTCGTGTGAACCGACGAGGGTATGTCGATGACCGGTACGGTACTTTTGACCGGTAGTCTCGACCATACCGGACGGTGGCTTGCCGTCCATCTCGCCGAACGAGGGTGGGACGTTACCTGCGTCGGTCTTTCACGAACCGAATGGAATCTCGAAGGCTACCGCAATCTTTCGTTTCGGAGTGCGGATTTGACCGAACAGGTCGAAGCATCCGAGGTCGTTTCGACCGAGAACCCCGACGCCGTTGTCCACTGGACGGCGCGCCCGTCGCCGGAGCGCCACGCCGGAATGCGCGTGTTCGAAAACAACGTCATCAGCGTCTACAACGTGCTGACCGCCGCCGGACGCGCGGGCGCTCGCGTGGCGTGGGCGTCGAGCGAGAGCGCCTTCGGATTCCCTCTCGCGGGCGAACCGTCGCTTCCGGAGTACCTCCCGCTGGACGAAGAGCATCCGCTCCGTCCGGAAGACCCCTACGGCACGTCGAAAGTCGTGGGCGAGGAAATCGGGGCGATGGTCGCTCGACGCCACGGCGTTCCCGTGGCGTCGATTCGCGCCTCGTGGATACAGTTCCCCGGCGAGTACGACTGTCTGGATGCACGGAACGACCTCGCGACCGGCGCGGGCAACTTCTGGTCATACGTCGATATTCGAGACGTTGCAACCGCTACCGAAGACGCCATCACGGCCGATTTCCGCGGACACCAACCGTTCCTCATCAGTGCCGAGGACAATTACCTCGACAGGCCCATCGAAGACGTTCTTTCCGAGTTCTTCGGCGAAGTGCCCGGCAGTTGCCAGATTACGGGCAGTGATTCGGCGCTTTCAACCGAAAAAGCCCGGTCGATGTTGGGCTGGAAACCAGTTTACTCGTGGCGCGATTCTGAGGACGAGGACGTGTCGATATTCGCGCGATGAGGTGCTATTCGCGCGAAAGGCTGATTTCGCACGAGGATACGGTTCTACAGGCTTAAAAGTGAGAACGACATAGAACCGCCAATGACCGAGTCCCGCGAATTTTGCCCGAACTGCGGCAACACCATCGAAGTGGACATCACGGAACGGGACTATCCCGCCTCTGCATCGACCCAAGACAGAAAGCTCTGCGACGAGTGTTATTTCGACCGATTCGACCTCGTCTCCGCGCCGGAGCGAGTCGAGGTTCGCGTCTGCGCCCAGTGTGGTGCCGTTTTCCGCGGCAGACGCTGGGTGGACATCGGCGCGCAGGATTACACCGACATCGCCATCGAGGAGGTGAGCGAAGCCCTCGCAGTTCACGTAGACACCCGCGACGTGTCGTGGCAGGTCGAACCGGAGCAAATCGACCAGAACACGATCCGGATGCACTGTTATTTCTCCGGCGTCGTGCGCGGAACGCTGGTCGAAGAAGAACTGATGGTTCCCGTTATGCTGGCCAAACAGACCTGTACTCGCTGTGGCCGTATCGCGGGCGACTACTACGCCAGCATCGTCCAACTTCGTGGCGTTGATCGAGTGCCGACGCCGGAAGAGGAAAAGCGCACGAAAGAAATTGCAAACGAAATCGTCGCGGATATGGAGGCGACGGGCGACAGGAACGCCTTCATCACCGAAGTCGATGAAACGCAGGACGGACTCAATCTCAAGGTTTCGACCAACAACATCGGCAAGAAGATTTCCAACAAAGTAATCGAGGAGTTCGGCGGCAACTTCACCGATTCGGAAACCCTCGTCACGGAGGACGAGGACGGCAACGAAGTGTACCGCGTGACCTACGCGATTCGGCTTCCGCCCTTTACCCACGGTGACATCATCGACCCGGACGACGAGGATGGCCCGGTGCTGGTTCGGAGCGTTCAGGGGAATCTCAAAGGAATCCGAATCACGACCGGCGAGCAGTACGAATCCCAGTTCGAGGACGGGGACGCCCCGGACGCGAAGAAGTTGGGTCACATCGACGACGCCGAAGAAACCACGCTCGTCACCGTCGAGGACGAGCACGCAGTGCAAGTCCTCGACCCTGAAACATTCCAAACCAAAACGATTGCGCGGCCCTCGTACATGGACGACGACGCCGACATGATTCCGGTGTTCAAGAGTCGTTCCGGACTCTACGTGGTTCCCGATGAATGACCTCGCAGTCCTCGTAGAAAAACCGAAGGCCGAAACCGCGATTGCGGAACTGACTGCCGAAGGGGTGTACGACGATACCCGAAAAGTGCGCGAACACGACGGCAAAACGGTCGAACTGCCGGTAACAGAAGAACCGACGGGAACCGACGTTCTGGACGTTATCGAGCAAGTGAGTCCGGAACCTCGACTGCCGGATTTGGAAGCACACCTTCGCGCGCAGGGATGGAGCGAGGACGAACTCGATTTGGCACCGAAATCGTGGGCCGTCATCGGGAGCGTGATTCTCGCCCAGTTCGAAGACTGCCCGCGGAAGGAGGAAGTCGGCGAGGCACTTCTCGACTTGCACGGCGAGGCGGATACGATTCTCTCGCGCGACGGAATCTCGGGTGAGCACCGCGAACCCGAGACGACGGTCGTCGCCGGGTCGGGCGACACCGAAACCATCCACACGGAGCACGGGACGAAGTACGCCCTCGATTTGCGGAAAGTCATGTTCGCGCCCGGCAATCAACAGGAACGCGCCCGGATGGGGACAATAGTCGAACCCGGCGAGCGCGTCCTCGACATGTTCGCCGGAATCGGCTACTTCACGCTCCCGATGGCCCGCGCGGGGGCGCAGGTCACGGCAGTCGAACGAAATCCGACCGCGTTCCAGTTCCTCCTCGAAAACGCCGTGTTAAACGGCGTGACCGAAAATATCGACGCCTATCGGGTGGACTGCCGGGAAATCGAGATGGACCAACCAGTAGCGCGCGTCATGATGGGTTACTACGACGCCCACGAGTATCTGGACAGCGCGCTCGCCGCGTTGGAACCCGGCGGAATCGTTCACATGCACGAGACGACGCCCGAAAATCGGCTGTGGGAGCGCCCCGTGGGACGACTTCGAGAGGCCGCAGAAACCCACGGGTGCAGGGTCGAAATCCTCGACAAACGGCGCGTGAAAAGCCACAGCGAGGGTGTCTGGCACGTCGTCGTTGATGCGCGAATCGAGTGACCGAAGCTTTATTTTCCTCCGATAGTTCGACTTTCGTATGGAAAACCTTCGACAAAAACTGATTTCACTGTTTTTCGTCCTGTTGATGGTGAGTTCGGGAGTCGCCTACACCGCTACTCTGCTGTGAGCCAGTAGTCGGCAGACCATCCAGTTTGACCGCCGTCGTATTCTACTTTCCACCAGCGATAGCCGCCGGTATCGACCGGGCCGTCTGCGATGACTCCTGCGGTTCCCTCCGGAACGACGCCGAGCCGTTCCCCGCTCGGTTCTGCTCTGACGCTGAGGCCGGAAGTCGTCTGTACTGATTGTCCCGCATCGAATCGCGCGTAGAGCACGTCGTCCGCTGGAATCCACCCGTGAGTGCCGCCGAAGTCGAGTTTGTACCACTGGGTTCCCTTGCGGACGAGAACGTTTCCAGTGGCGGTGCCGACCGCTCCCGAGGGAACCGCCATCGTTTTCGCGTGGTCGTCCGGGCCGTGGTGAACCGCGTCATCTGAGAGGACGACGGCGTTTTCGCCGGATTCCACGTCCCAGCGCCGGATGAATCCCTCGTAGCGTCCCCAGTTCCACAGCGACCCGGGGTCGTAGTGGCCGCTGATGCCGCCCGGTTTCGTGCAGTCGTTCGGATTCGGAATCTGATCGTGGCCGATAACGCCGCCCTCGCCGTCTTTCGCGTTACAGGGCGCGATGTCGTAGCGACGGACGCGCTTCGGGAAGTCGAACTCGGTCGCAGACCATCGGACGATTTTCGCGGAGGCCTCGTACAGTTCGTCGGTGTACTCCGTCTCGTTGACCCACCCGGAGTGTTCGATACCGAGCGAGTGCTGGTTGTACGGCCAGTTTCCGGCGTGCCAGCCGATGTCCTCCTCGGCCAGCATCTGCGTGAGGTCGCCCGTCTCGTGGTCTGCGACGTAGTGCGCGCTCACGTTCGCGTCAGGATTTTGGAAGTAGTTCACCGTCCAGTCCGCTTCACCCTGCGCGACGTGGACGATGAACCACCGAATGTCGAGGTCGGATTCGCGTTCCGCCTCGTCGTAGTTCGATTCGTCTGCCGGTGCCCACGCCATCTCGGGTTTCGTTGCTGGAAGTCGCATTGCGTTCTTTGCACTCGCTTGGCCGGAAATCGCACCTGCACCCGCGACAGCGCCAATCGTCTTGAGAATCGTCCGTCTCGTTTCGTGCATCGTCGTTCTGATTCCGGGTAATGGAAGAATAAATTAGACACCTAGTATGCTTGAGTAGATCCAACGCGGCTTCGATTCGAAATCGAAGCAGCCGCCTATTCCGTATCCCACACGTCCGCCATCGGACTCTTTCGGTTGCGTGAGTAGCCGGATTTGCTCTTCGAGTTCGATTTCGGTTTTTCACCGTCATTGTCGGAACTGCCGTGACTTCCGCCGCGATTGTTTCGACTCCCTCCACCACCGCCACCGTTTCCGCCCGCTCCGTCGGGTTCGAACTCCGGCAGGTCTGGATAACTCATTCTGTCTACTTGCTCCGCGAACCAGTCGGGCATGTCGGTGCGAGCGCGGTCGAACAGTTGGAGGAGACTGGAGTCCGCGAGATACGTCGCGCCGTAGTCGTCCGGGGCGCGAATGACGCGCCCACAGGCCTGAATCACGGTCCGGAGTGCGGCCCGGTAGTACCACGCCCACTGACCGTTTTCGAGGCGGTGGGCGACCCGCGAATCGCTGGTGTTCAAAAACGGGGCTTTGCAGAGGACTTGCCAGCGCGCGAGGTCACCCTTCAAATCGAGGGCTTCCTCCATTTTCACGGAAACGAACACGTCCGGGTCGTCGCTGGCTTTCCACGCTTCGAGGTCTTCGTCCCTGCTGTCGCGTTCGTGCGCGCGCACTCTGCCGCCGACCCCGAACTCACGGAGTTTTCGGGTCAGCTTCTCCTGAATGTGGTACGAATGGGCGTGGACGATTCCCTTCTCGTCCGGATGTTCCTGCATGATTTTGACGACGGTGCGGGCGATTTTGGGCAGCGTCTCCTCGCGATGTTCGTAGGTCATCTTGCCCTGCGTCACGTCGTAGAGCGGACGGTTTTCCACGGGGAACGTGTGGCCAACGTCCACGAGCGTGACGTCGGCAGGGTCGAGTCCGACCTGCCGACAGAACGCATCCTTGTTCAGAATCGTCGCGGAGAGAAGCGCGAACTTGTTCCCGCGCTCCCAGACGGTGTGGGCGAGGTAGCGCTCGGGATTCATCGGCTTGATCGTAATCGGGCCGCCTTTTCCGTCAGGTTGGTCTACGACCCACTCGGTTGCACTGTCGGGGTTTCGGTAGTCGTCCACGAACCAGTCCAACTCGGAGATGAGTTCTTGGAGGCGGTCCCTGCGGGCCGCCTCCGGGGCGGTGAGTTCCTGCTGTGCGATGAGGTCGTCCTTTCGTCGCTTACAGGTTCCGGAAAGGCTGTCGGCGTACTGTACCGCCCTGTCCAGTCCGGTCATCTCGGGTATTTTCAGGTCGTCCCAGATGGGAACTGTCCGGGGATTCAGGTCGATTGTCGCGTACATTTCGGCCCACTCCGCGAGTCCGTGGGCCTCGTCGATAACTACCACGTCGCGCTTTCTGAACACCTCCGACCCGGCGGTTCGCATGAAATAGGCCAGCGTCATCGCCGCAATCTCCCGATTGCTGGCGATGGCGCGGTCGGAAAAATACGGACAGCGATGTTTCACCGAGCAGTCGTAGCCCTTCTCGCGGGCGCAGGGCGCTCTATCGACGGGTGTGTCGTGTTCTCCCGGCAAAATACAGGAGTAGTTTCGCTTGCCCCGAATGATTTTCAAATCGTCCAGTAGGTCGTCACTGGCCACGTCGTCCAACTGCGACACCTGCGGCGTGGTGTAGTACGCCCCCGTCGCGTCGCTCGGGTCGGCGTCCTCGACCCGTCTGGCGCATCCCGCAATCGAGCGGGCGAGGAGCGATTTCCCGCTTCCCGTCGGGGCGCGAACCAGCACCACGTCGTTGCCACTCTCGAAAGCCTCCCGAACATTTCCGAGAGCGTCCTGCTGGTTGCCGCGAAAGGAGGGCGCGGGAAATTCGTCCAGAATCCGCTCGGGGTTCACTGTATGGCCTACTGGGAGAGAGGGCGTAAAACCTGCGGGTTCACCGGCGGCAATTTTCTCCCGAAACTGAAATAGGAAAGCCAGACGAAGAGAGGTTCACGGCATCCGGAGTGGGAAAACGACTCATGGCCACGATGTCGGGCGAACTCCGGCTATCTGCTGTCTCGTTTCGAGCATGGTGAGAAAATCGGGCTTGGTTAGCACGGCGACCGAACCCGGATAGGACACGAGGACGTATTTCGTCCGTTCTCGGAGGAAGAGATACACGTCGAATGCGTTTTCGTCCGGCGAAACGGAAACGAAATCCTCCGATGCGAGTTCGCCAACTGTCGCCGTGTTTGCGGGCCGTGCCCGCTCTTTCCACGATTGTATAGCGCTCGTCGTGAGAACGCCGACCGGTTTTCCGTCGCTATCGCACACAGGATACTCGTCTTCCTCATCGAAATTCGGTTGTTCGTCCGCGAAAAACTCTTCGACGGGAGTTTTCGACGGAATACAGTCCTCCTTTCCTCGCACGAACTCCGACACCGGCATATCTGCGAGAAACAACTGGTTCGTCACCAACTGGTGTTCCGAGACGGCCGAGAAATAGAAAAACACGGCGACGAGTCCCAGAAGAACGTTACCCAAAATTACGGCGGCGTAAAACAGTATCCCGATTACGACCACCTGCCCGAGGAGACTCACCGCCCGAGTTGCGGTCTGTGGGGAGCGAATCCGAACCAGCAACGAGCGAAGCAAAAGTGCGCCGTCGAACGGAAAAATCGGCAGGAGATTGACGAGCAACACCACGCCGTTGAACATCGCAAGGAGACCAAACTCCGCCACGAACTCCGGCGTGGTTCCGGGAAGTGCCCAGAGAACCGCGGTGAAAAATCCGGTGAGGAGCGCGCTCGCTAGCAACCCGGCCAGCGCGATTTTCGTTTCGTGTTCGAAATACGAGGACTCGTAATCGAACTGTGAGAGGCCGCCAAAAATCCACAGGAGGACGTACCGGACTTCGATACCGTTTCGTCTGGCGACCCACACGCGGGCCAACTCGTGAACGAACAGGCTGGCCGAGAAGCCGAAGAAGACGGTCACGCCGATGAGCCACGGTGTCACGCCTGTGCCGATGGACGAGTAGGCGAGCGTGTGCGGCGAAATCGCGGTGAGAACGTCTATCCACGCCCGAACCGAAACGCCGCGCTGAATCCACCAGCCCAGAACCGGAAGCGCCAGCAACAGACTGATGTCGATTCGAACTGGCGCCCCCCACACCGACCCAAGACGAAACCCCCTCATGGCAGTGTAGTAACGGCGCGAACGCGTGTCAATATTGCGACGGAGAAAACGGTCAGTGTGATGGTCGCTATCTGGACTGTTCAGCGCTGATTTCCGCAACGTCTTCCGCGTCGGGATAGTCCGGTAACTCTTCGATACACGCAAAACAGAGGAAATGTTCGCTCCCGTCTTCGAACTCCAACGTCATCCCGCCCGACGACTGCGGGGACGTGTTCCAGAGGTTGGCGATGCCGCCCGCGATGGGTACTTCTGCCCCACAGCCGTCGCATTTTTCGGTGGCCATGGCGGTTGGTAGGTGGGTCAGGGAGAAAGACCATTCGGCAACGAAAAAGAGAAGTGAACTGTTTCAGGTACCCACAATGATTTCTAAGGTGGTGCTAGGTACTCACGACAGCAAATACCGCCTCCGCACTGCAACGACGGAAGTACAATTCCATACTCTTGACTGTTGGTTCAGTGTCGTTAGCAAGTCACGGCTCCAATGAGACCGCGGCCGCAGGCCACATCCTCCCCAACCGACTCCCTCACTCGCTACCGCTCGTTCTGGTCATCCACCGTCAGAGCAAAGCTCTGACGAGCCGTTCGCTCGCACGGAAAGAGCAAGCGCTTCTCTGCTCTCGTTCGCGTTGCTCACGAGAACTCCGCTCACGAAGACCTCGCGTGATAATCAGCAGACCTGCGTGCGTCCCGCAGGTCTGCCGACGCACGCGCTAGCGTGGTTTGCGTCGGTTTCGGAATCCGAGAAATCCACATGGCGCGCGAAGGCGACCATCTGGTCGCCCGCGCGAGGGACGAGCGACGAAGGAGCGAGGAGGTTGGGGAGGACGAGGTGTGGTCATGTGGAGTCGGGAATAGCTAGCGACGCAGGAATGGAGTAGTCGAAAATAACCGCCACGACCGAGGCATCGAATCAGAAAAAAGAACCACACTGAACTACTGCTTCAACTAGTCGTCTCAGTACGATTCGCTGAGATACTGCGAGTCGCTGTCGTCGTAGACGTAGACGGTGTCGCCGCCGTTGTTCCAGACTGCGGAGCCGGTGTTACCCCAGTAGAGGTCGGTCTGGGTGTCCGTTCCGGTTCCGGTGTGGAGCGTCACCTGCTCGCCAGCGCCGAGGGTGAAACCGCTCGGGAAGCTGTACGTCTTCTCGACTTCGTCCTGTACGTACCAGCCCGTCAGGTCGAGGTCGCCACTGCCGGTGTTTTCGAAGACGACGTACTCGTCGTTGAGGTTGTTCGTGTCGTCGCCCTCTGCGTCCTCGTGAATCTCGGCGACGACGAGTTCGCCGCTATCGCCATCATCTCCACCGTCGCCGCCCCCGAGGGAACCGTCGTAGGCCTCGAAGAGCGGGAAGGTGGTGTCGAAGGCCGTAGTCGTCGGAATCGCCGAATCACCGTTGACGTTGTTCGAACCATCCGTCACTTGGTCGTCGTTGAGTCGCAGGTCGGAACCGAGTCCGGACGCGAGGTCGTTCAGGTTCGTGCGGGCACCGGATGGGGCCGTGCCAGCACCGACGAGGATGACCGCGCCGCCGTCCGCCGCGAACGAACTGAGGGCGTCGATTTCAGCCTGCGTGAACGAATCGGCTGGTGTCGTGACGACGACTGCTCGCCAGCGCGAGAGGTCGAACGTGTCGAGACTGTTCGACTGCTCGAAGGAGATGCCGACGCCTTCGAGGAATCGCTGGTAGTACGCGGCGTCGTCGTTCGACAGGGCGTAGCCCGCGGAGAACTGCCCGTGGCCGCCGTCGATGAGCACGTCGCCCGTTGCTTCGGTGAGGTAGTCGATGAGGTTCGTCAGGAAGACGAAGTTCTCGTAGCCGGCGGTATCGACCGCGAAGCCTTCGCCGCTCTCGTAGCCTTCGTCGATGAGCGGGCTTCCGAGCATGGCGACGTTCGTGGATTCGTCAACCGCCGCGAGCGGGATGTCGCCGCTGTAGGAGTAACCGCCGTTCTGGGTCGCCGTACTCTCGGCGTACACTGGAACGCGCGAATCCGCGACTCCCCCCGTGGAAGTCACGACGCTGGCCGTCGTCGGGAAGAACAGGTCGTCTACCGCGCGGTTTCGGATTTCCGTGGTGTTTTCGGGGTCGCTCTGGCCCCAGACGTTCGTTCCGTTCGAGCGTGCGGTGTCCTCCGCGCTCCAGAAACTGTCGTGGTAGCCGAATCCGGAGCCATAGACACGGGCGAAGCCGTCGCGAACTGCATTGCGGTTGTAGAAGTCGTCGCGGGTGCCGCTACCGTCGGCGTCGTAGTGGATGTAGCCGAGGACGCGCCCGAAGGCGTCACGGACTGGTTCTTCGGAATCGAAGGAGAGGTCAACCGTTTTGCCGTCGAGTTCGCCCGTCGCGTAGGTCGTCGCGTTCGAACCCCACGTTCCGAGGTAGTCGAGCGACTCGATTCCCTCCCACTCCTGCACGCGCTCTGCGGAGCTGTTTGCGGCCTTTTCCGGCGTGTCGATGCCGAGAATACGGATGCTTTCCGTCGAACCGTCCGAAAACTCCACCGTGGCGGTGTCGCCGTCGGTGACTTCGGTGACATCGACGGTGTACGTTTTGTCCTTATCAAGGCCGAGTCCGGTTCGGTCGGCGAAGTAGTCGAACGACGTGTTGAACTGGTCGGTAAGCGGAGCATAGTCCGCGCCCCCGTTGTTCGTCGTATCGAGAACTTCGTCGTCGTTGAATCGGAACGAGAGGCCGAGATAGCTCGCGATGTCGTTCATGTTGGCCGTCTCGTCGTAGTCGCTGTAGTCGGACTGGCCGTGGAGGAAGACGGAGCCGCCGGACGCAACGAAGTTGCTGAGGTCGCTTAGTTCGCTGTTGGTGAACGACTGCGTCGGCGACGTGATGACGACTGCGTCGGCGGAACCGAGGTTACCCGTGAGATTGCTCGTCCCAGTAACCGTGTAGCCGTTGTCTTCGGCGTAGCTCTCGAAGTTCGAGAACTTCCCGAGGGAGTAGTACTGGCCGTGGCCGTTGTCCCAGAGGACGGTTCCCGACCCGCCGAGTTCGTCGTCCCACGTGTTCAGGACGAACTCCTCGTTGCCTTGTTGCCAGTTGGTGCTATCCTCGACGAGCATCGAACCGAAGGCGACGACGTTCGACTCGGCAGTGACGACCGGAATCGGCGTCCCACTGCTGTAGATGGTAGCATCGCCGTTCCCGTCACCGTCGTTGTTAGTGGCGGTGTCTTCCGCCCAAACGGCGATGACCGAACTGTCTGTCAGTTCGCCGCCGCTTGCGTTCGTGAAACTCGCCGCCGAATAACATTCGACCGGCGAAATCTGGCCCGAAGCGGCCCGAACTTCGGAGCTGAGCTGTGCTGTGATTGGTGCTGATGCTGTGGCCGTTGCGAGTGCGGACAGGAATGTTCGTCGTCGCATCACCAGAACACGGATTCTGGCGGCACATAAATTATTACATTTTCTTGTAGTATTTTACTCATTCACATACATATTCCTATGCACTACAATGTATAAATTTCTAAATAAGAGACAAATAATCATATAGGATCGGACTGGTCGTGTTCGCTTGCGATCCGTTGTGCCTCCGTCGCGTAGCGCTCGCGCGTTTCGTCGTCTGTAACCGTTCCCAATTGGTCGGGTGAAACGTCGAGTCCGGCGAACGTCTGTCGGGCAGAGCCGGTAAAACTCGGAAGCGCGCGCTCTTTTCTGAAATAGCGTTCTCCGTCGAGTGTCGAATACACGAGAATGATGAGGTTCTGTTCGTCGTCCGAGTACGTTCGCTCGACTAACCAGACACGCACGTCGTCTTCGCGTGTCTCGTCGTCCCCACCTACTTTGCCGTGTTCGCCGCCGCTTTTTTCGCCCATAGTACTCCTTGGCGCGGACGAACTGTAATTTTGCCCCACGATTTATGCTCACGAACATCGTGAAGAGTTGGCATGGATGTGAACTGCGAAGGCTGTGCCGGATGCTGTATCGACTGGCGTGCCATCGCACCGACTGCCTCCGACCACGAGCGCCGTGGGCCCCGGAAACCGCTCGACGGGAGTTACAATCTCGTCCCACTCACGCGCGAAGACGTGATTTCTTTTCTCGACGCGGGACTCGCGGATGCCCTAACGCCGCGACTCTGGGAGGACGAATCGGGCGTCGAAATCGACGGCGTCGAACTCGCCGCAATCGACGGCAAACCCGTCTTTTTCGTGGGAATCCGCAAACCACCGAAACCGGTCGCCCCGTTCGAAACCGAACCCGCGTGGCTTCCGACGTGCGCCTTTCTCGACCCCAAAACGCTCCAGTGTCGGATTCACGACGAGGACGTGTATCCGCAAGAGTGTGCGGAGTATCCGGGTCACAACCTGAAACTCGGTCAACAGACCGAATGCGAGCGAGTCGAGAGCGCGTTCGGCGGCGAGCGACTGCTGGACGACGAACCACCGGACGCCCTTTCCGGACTCTTGCTCGGGCCGCAGGCAATCGGACAGAAACTCTTCGTCTATCCCGACCCAGAGAAGTTGGAAGGCGTCGTCTCCCGACTGCTCGCAGGCGAACTGACCGACGACGACCGCGCCCGGTTCGTCGCCGCCGCCGTCGCGGGGCGCCCCGGAACAACTGAAACGAACCCTGAAACCGACGAAACCGTGCTGGACGAGGTTCGAACGTCCGACTCGTGGGTCGGACGTTCGATTACCGACTGGGAAGCGATGGTGAAAAACGAGGAGCCAGACCCGTCGGTAGCTACACGAGTTGAGGACGAACGCGGCGCACCGCCTACTCCCGGTTGGTGAGTAACGCGGAAAAGGGCCACACTACTGCGATTTTATCTTCTCGAACTGCTTCAACAAATCCTCCGCCGAGTCGCCGGAGTCGTACTCAACAGTGCCGTGATAGTCGGAGCGTACATCGTCGAAATCCGTGTCCACGGTACTGTTTTTACGTTCACGGCGCTCGTGTTCTTCTTCGTCATAGGCACCCATTGACATGACAACCACACTCATGCTAAGCGTTAGCCAGTTATTAATGTAACGGATAATCACATCGTTTACCCAAGCTGGAAAATCGTCAGACGGAGAGGAGGCGGCAATATGTACCGTTGAGGCGAGCGGCGCGCCTCTAGGGGTGGAGCAGTGTATCACGGTGCATAACACGTAAACACTCCCGGTTACTATGATTTCGCGTGGCAAGCCCGCTCCGCTTTCGCCGCTCTCAGGAGCGGTGGGACGACGACCGCATCAACGAGGAGTTGTATTCTCACCTCGATTCGAACCTCGGCGCACGCTCGCTGACACCGCATTACTCTACACCGAACGGCTTCGAGGCACGTCGATTCGAGATGGACAACGGCGATATGGCGCTGTTCGTGTGGAACGACGACACCGCCTACTGGCTCGGCAACACGGAAACGCCGCCAGCACTCTGGCGCACTTCGAAATATACCTTCGACGAAATTCCGTATCGAGTCGCCCGCTGGGGACAGCGCGAACTGCTCGCAGACCTCACCGTCGAATCGCCGTGGTTGGCGAAGTACGACTACATCTCATGGTTTTTCCTCCCCGTCTTTTTCTCCAAAGACGGACGGGAAACGTCGCGGGCCTTCTTCCGCAAGTACGCCGCCGGATTTCCGGACGCGACCCGCGATGAAGCCCTCTCGTTTTACGAACGATTCCTCCAAACTGGTGCCTTGGACGACTACCGATACACGATGGCGTCGAAACTCGGCACCAGCCAGTATTTCGATAAAAACCGGATGAGTTCCGCGATGAGCGAGTTCACCGTCGCGAAACTGCTGACCGACGCGGGCTACGATGTCGTCCCCGAAATCGAGGTGACGACGGGCCACTCCCTCGACTTCCGCGCCGAACCGCAAGACCACAAAACCGGGCACGGGCAGTCCCCGCTCGTGGAAGTTACGCGGCCACAACCGCCGACACAGCGCGCGGCGAGTACGCCCGTCGCGGCCCTCCGGGAAACGGCGGAGACGAAGACGACCGGCCAGTTGAACGAACACGGCGGCGGCGCGGTGTTGTTCGTTGACTGCTCCGGTTTCCGCGACGACGAGTGGTCTGCCGTCATCGGCGAGCAACCCGACGTTCGCCACCGTCCTGCCGTCGTTTTCCGCGCCCGGCCGGACGGCCACGTCGAAGGCTACCGGAAGGGGTCACCGCCACTGCATCTCGACGGAGCGGTTCAGTGGCAAACGGGGTGAGGTGTTCGAACGAAGCGACTACTGAAGCCCGCTCAGGATACCGAGAGCGAGGATTATTCCCGAAAGGACGCTTCCAACTGTGACGGCAAGAATGCGAATATGCGGATTCGGCCATTCTCGATGAAGGACGAGGTGTGTCAGTAACCGATGGCTCAGCAAAGTCATCAGTAGTAGCAATCCGCCAGTGAGAGCGAGGTCTGCCGCGCCGGAAACCATTTTCTGTAGCTGTCTGCTACCGAAGTATGATTTTTCTGATTTCTTTCAATACATGCGTCTCCTCGTCGGTGGGCGACATCTCGAAAATAGCATGTCGTGTTGCGGCGATAGGTTCAGAACGAGAGCTGTTCCGGCCCGTTCGTCCCCATCGTCGTCGGGTCGCGGTCGCTGTAATGTCTGCGCCCGATTGCCTTGCTGCTGACGGCCCCGTACATCGCGTCGCGGGCTTGGTGCGGGGAGTCGTACGTCTCGTCTCCGGCACGGCGCAGCACTTCTTCGAGCGTCTCGGTGCCGTTCGGGAGGTCGATAACGTAGTCACCGTGGGCGGCGATGAGTTGCTCCGCACTGGCCGGATACTGGTACGAATCGAGCAACTGATTTGCTTGTTTTAGCGTCATCGTGGAATTTCCTACACCAAAGTTCATTATAAAGGTTGTTGCTATACAATCATTATGAATATAAGGTGTTTAATCGGTATTATCGTCTACCGATTGGGAACATCGAAACCCCCTTGCTCCGTCGTTCCCGAACGAACATATGAGTGTTTTCGCGGATCTCCACGTTCACACGACTAACTCGGACGGGTCGATGGAACTCTCGGAGGTTCCTGCCGTCGCTCGGTCTGCCGACGTGTCTGTCGTCGCAGTCACCGACCACGACCGACTTCATCCCGACCTCCCGACGCCCGTAACGACCATCGAAGGCGTGACCATCGTGCACGGTATCGAACTGCGGGCCGAAGCGCCCGACGGCCAGCACGTCGATTTGCTCGGCTACGGCGTCTATCCGACGCCGGAACTCATCGCCGAACTGGAGCGCCTGCAAGCGGACAGGGTGGAACGCGGACAGGCCATCATCGACTGTGTCGAGGACACCCTCGGAATCGACCTCGATTTGGAATCGCGCGAAGGGTTGGGTCGGCCGCACATCGCGCGGGCAATCGACGCCAATCCCGACACGAAACACGATTTCGACAGCGCCTTCGCCGAGGTTATCGGCACGGACGAACCGTGCTATGTCGCCCGGGACATCCCGAGTTTCGAGGATGCAGTCTCCCTGCTCTCGGAATCGAGTGGCTTGGTCGGACTGGCACATCCCTTCCGATACTCCGACCCCACGTCGGCGCTCGCGTTGACGAGCGAACTCGACGCCGTGGAGCGATACTATCCCTACGGGCGCGAGGTAGACCCCAGACCAATCGAGCGCGCAATCGCCGACAACAACCTCGTTCCAACCGGCGGGAGCGACGCCCACGGAGACGTGCTCGGCGAAGCGGGATTATCGAAGGAGGAGTATCGACATTTCCGCAGTGCGGTGACGCTCTGAACGCAGGATTCAATTCGGTTGCGGACATAGTTGTCAATATGCAGTGTCACTACTGCGACCGAAAAGCGACGTTCGCACCGGAGATGGGCGGTGTGCAGGTCGGACTCTGCGACACTCACTTCCGCGAGCGATTCGAGAGCCTCGCGGAGTCCGACGCATTGGAGTCCCTGCAACGGGAATTGGATGCCGAGAAATCGGAATAACCGCCGGAAAATCGAACGAGTTCAGTTTTCGAGTTGTGCGGTGAACAGCACGTCTTCGTAGCGATATGCGGGCGCATCGTCGAACCCGTCGAGCGCACGGGCAATCGAATCGGAGTCGGAGCGAACGCGTACCGTTTCGACGCCGTCGCGGAAGAGATAGGAAAGACCGGTTCGGAGGATTCCTGACAGATCGTTTTCGTGGAGCGTGCGAGAACTGGGTGCGAACGATTCCTCCGTGAGGACGAGTGATGCGCCACCGCCGGAGACGGTGTACACTGTGAGAACGTCCTCGTCGTGTTCCGTTCCGAGAACACCTTCGGGTTCGAAGGGAATCGGGTCTTCGTCATCGAGTTGTAGGTCGAGCACGTCGTCCGATTTCCGCTTCGTCGCTGGACTCACGTTTTCCACCTCGTATGGCGCTGGAGGGCGCTATGGGAGTTCATATCACTACCTATGAGCGGAGATATAAATATCCCAAGGATAGCTGAAAAAATGACTGTTGCTACCGACTCTCAGACTCGTCCGGCGTCAACGTCGATGGCATCAACCGGGCACACGTCCACGCAGAGCATGCAGTCGATACATTGGGCTTCGTTTGCCGGGTCTGCTTTCTCCTCGCTCTCCGGGTGGCCTGGAGTGTCTACCCACTCGAACACGTCCACGGGACAGTCTTCGAGACAGGCACCGTCTGCGATGCAGAGGTCGAAGTCAACCGCGACGTGGGTGCCGTGGATGCCGAGTTTGTCCGGTTCGTCTACTGGCCCCCATACGTCGTGGCCGTCGTGGTCGTCTACCTTTTCGCGGTTTTCGTGGAATTGTGGGTCGATAGCCATCTGTCTCTCACCTATGCAAACGAATGATATGATCATACTTAAATCCTGGTACCTAACTTAAATCTTTGCCACCGGCTAAATTTTTAGGCTAGGCTAAAAACCCGCAAAAGAGCGCCCGAAACTAGGATTTTCGTTTTTCGCCCGACAGAGGTTTTAAATACCATCACGATCCAGCGGGTGGTTTTATTTCGTGGCCTGCGGAGAGACGCGCATGGAGAAAGTCACCATCGAGGACGTGGATTCCCGAATGAGCGCGGCGGACGTTCGCCGAGGGCTCTCCGACGACCTCGGAACGACGGATATGGCTATCAACTACTACGAACTTGCGCCGGGCGACAGTTTCGCCTTCGGCTATCACGCCCACGTCGGACAGGAGGAGGTGTTCTACATCCAGTCGGGTTCGGTGACGTTCGAAACGGAAGACGGCGACGTGGTCGTGACGGCGGGTGAAATCATTCGATTCGCGCCCGGAGACTACCAGCGCGGGGTGAACGAGGGCGACGAGCGCGTGGTGGCGCTGGCGCTCGGCGCACCACAGGACTCAGAACTGGACGAAATGCGGCGGGACTGCGAGGAGTGCGGCGAGCGAACCGCTAACACGCTCGAAATGGCCGATAGCGGCGAGGAACTCGTAACCTACTGTCTGGGCTGTGGGGCCGAAACCGGACGGTTCGATTAAACAGTCATCGAATCGACCCGACGTGGTTGGCGGGTGGATTTTTCCGCCCGCCGAGGTATTGGGCGGTATGGAAAAAGTCACGATTGACGATGTGGACGGCTTCATGAGCGCGGCGTCGGTCACCCGTCCAGTCGGGAAGGCGCTCGGAACGAGCGACATGGCCATCAACTACTACGAGCTTGCGCCCGGTGACAGCTTTTCTCCCGGTCTACACACCCACTTCGACCAAGAAGAGGTGTTTTGCGTCCAGTCCGGAACTGCGACGTTCGAGACGAAAGAGGAGGACGTGGTCGTTGAAGCGGGTGAAATAGTTCGATTCGCGCCCGGAGACTACCAGCGCGGGCACAACCACGGCGACGAACGCGTGGTGGCGCTGGCCCTCGGTGCACCTGCGGAGAGCGAATCTGGCGAACTCCTGCGAGACTGTCCCGAGTGCGGCGAGCAAACACAGCATTGGATGCGAATTCCGGACGAGAAGAACGTCGTCGAAGTGTACTGTCTCACCTGCGACACGGTGACCGGGACGATGGACTGAGAAACGGGTCGATGTCGTCATTTTCTGGCCATCAAGATTATTGACACCTATGCTGACCTCTTGTGCGAGCATCCATGAGCGACGACATTCCCGGCTACACCTTCGGCGAGGAATCCGTCCCCGAATCGCCACTCGACATGCCCGCATTCAACCGACTCAAGGAAACCGTGCTGTTCACCGAGGAGGACGAAGAATATCTCCGGATGGCGGGCGAGGTGCTGGACGGGCAAATCGACGATGTCCTCGATACGTGGTACGAGTTCATCGCCGACCACCCGCATCTGATTCAGTATTTCAGCACACCGGAGGGCGAGCCAATCGAACCGTATCTCGACCGTGTGCGGGAGCGATTCGGCCAGTGGATTCGGGACACCTGCAACCCGCCTTACGATGAGGATTGGCTGAACTACCAACAGGAAATCGCCCTGCGGCACACGAACGAGAAGAAAAACGAAACCGACGACGTGGATTCCGTCGAACACATTCCTTTCCGCTACATGTCGGCGTTCATCTACCCTATCACGGCGACGATGAAGCCGTTTCTGGAGAATGGTGAGTACAGCGGGGACGACGTGGAGAAGATGCACAGTGCGTGGTTCAAGGCAGTTGTGTTGCAGGTGACGCTGTGGAGCGAACCCTACGTTAAGAACGGGGATTTTTGAGAGAGAGAAAAATCAAACAAGACGTTCTCCCAGTACAAACCTCGGTATCGCCCGGGTGAACGAATCGCGCGAAAACCACGCCAGTTCGATTTCCACCCGAAACGGTGGCCTTCGTCCGCGAGGGCGGAGTTGCACGCGAAACGCAACCCTCGGAGAATCAGTTCGGTGGTTCTCCACCCGAACGGAAGGGGTTCGACAATTGTTCACAACGTCTTCTCCCTCTCTCGAAAACGGGTTCCAAACCGCACCGTTTCGGCAGGTCGATTCAGGCCGAACGCGGTCTGTCGAATGTGGCATTCGATGGCAATCGCCGTGCCCCTTCGTTTCCACTGGAAACCGCCGGATTTCGGGCGGTGAGTCGGCGTGACCGACGACTCGCCGGACGGTTCGAGTGACTCGCGGAATGGTTCGGACGACTCGGCGAATGACTCGCCCGCCAACCGATTGCTGGCACCGGTATTCGAGCCATCGACGTTGCAGGTGCCTACGAACACAGGGGCTACTCGCCGGACGAAATCATCGATTTCTACCCCGCACTGACACTTGAAGACGTATATACCGCAATCGCGTACTACACCTCCTCGGACGAGTTCGCAGAATAGCAGTCGATTACAAATATCTCTTCGCCTGTTCCACACCACCTTTTCCGCGACACTGACCTTTTTCGCCCCCGCCCGCTTCCCTCACTCCATGACAGAGATTCCGTCACCCGGGTTGGGAACCTCCGGCAACAAAGACGCAGGACAGTGCGCCGAAACGGTCCAAACCGCGCTCGAACTGGGCTACCGCCACGTAGACACCGCGCAGATGTACGACAACGAGGAACCGGTGGGTGAGGGTATCGCCCGCGCCGACGTATCCCGCGAGGACGTGTTCCTCGCCACCAAAGTCCTGCCGGACAACCTCGCGCACGACGACGTGCTCGAAACCACCGACGAAAGCCTCGATAGACTCGGTACGGAGTACGTCGATTTGCTCTACGTCCACTGGCCGATGAAGGCCTACGACGCCGAGGACACTCTGCCTGCGTTCGACAAAATCGCGGAATCAGGCAAAGCCCGAAACATCGCCGTGAGCAACTTCACGCCCGAACTGCTGGACGAGGCGCGCGAAATCCTCGACAACCCAATCCTCGCCAATCAGGTCGAGATGCACCCCCTGTTTCAGCAAGAGGAACTGCGAGACTACGCCCGAGAACACGACATCACGCTGGTCGCCTACTCGCCGATTATGCAGGGCGAAGCCGACGACGTGCCCGAACTCCGCAACATCGCCGAAAAGCACGACGCGACGCCGACCCAAATCAGCCTCGCGTGGCTCAAGCAGGCAGAAAACGTCGTCCCGATTCCGAAATCGACGGGCGAAAAACACCTCCAACAGAATTTCTCGGTTCCTGACCTCGACGCGGGAGACGTGGAGAAAATCGACTCCATCGACCGCGAAGAACGGCTTGTTGACCCGGACGGGGCCGCGTGGAACTAACGAGCGTCTAACGCGATTTTCACCGATTTCTACGGACTCCACTGCGCCGACCACGACCCACTGCCGTCGCTCGCGCTCCACTCGATGGCCAAATCGCTCACGGAACGGTCTGCCGAAATCTCGTAGGCCAACCATCCCGCGAGGCTTTCGCCCGATGCAACGTCCCTGCTTCCGAACCGCTCCAGTTCGTATTTGCCTTCCTGCTTGGCGATGTCGGACGGTTTATGTTTGCGGCCACCGACGAGGAGCGAGAACGTCTCACCCTTCGGAAGCGCCTGACGCATCCGGAAGCGATTTTCCGCGTTTACGGTGACGAACGCCCACTGGCGGTTGTCGTCCGCTTCGACGTCTTCCATTGGCCCGGCACCGGTTTCGTACCGGTAGTGGTCGGTCAACGTAATGTCTCGAATCGTAATCGCCACCTCGTTCGGGCTGACGAACGTTTCGCCGACGGAGAGCGTCGGTGCGACTACTTTGACGGAAAACGATTTCTCGAAAGCACCTATCAGGTAGTTCACCGTGGAGATGTATGGATAGCTGAGTTTGGTAGACCACGTCGTCGTCTCTCCCGGCGGGATTTCCTCGGTTTGAATCGTCCCGGATTGCTGGGAGCCGCCCTCGCTTCCGTTCACCTCGATTGGCGATTCGAACGTGCTTGCGGAGTCGCCGTTATTTTTGATGGTGAACCCGAGTGTGAACTGTTCACCCAACACGACTTCCTTCGGCACGTCAGACGAGACGAGCGAAAACTGACCGTCTGCCGTGCTTTCGCCGCCCGACTTTCCATTTCCACCTCCATTGCCATCGCCACCGCCATTTCCGGTGGTTTCGCCGGAACCGTTCCCTTTCGTTGGTGAGCTATTCTTATCCCCGCCGTCCTCCGGTTCGGAACCGGTGCATCCCGCCAAGGCTCCCCCGACGAATGCCGTTCCGGAAACAGTCAGAAATCTTCTACGGCGCATGGGTAATATTACATGCAAGAACGAAAATAAACACTCTGTCGTTGACTGAATTTCCCCTTCGAGTACGGAATCCCTTCGAACGATTCGGGCAATCGATTCGAGAACCAATTTTGCGGTAGACCACGGCAGTTCGCGCTGTAGGGTCTTCCTACCGGTGCGTTACCTCTCCCACAACGACTCTACAGCGACTCCACGCTGTCCCCGACGCCGATTTCGCCCGATTCCACGATGACGGCGCGAAGGCCGCCGCGGTGAACCAGCGCGGAAAGCGTCCCCTTCTCGGTCAGCGATTCGAGATGCGAACAGGGTTCACAGAGTTCGACCCCCTCACAAACAATCTCGCCGATGCGAAACTGCTTGTCAACGAGGTGGTTCAGCGCGGCATCTCGAGTCGTCACGTTTCGGCGATGCTCGCCCGGTTCGAGCGAGATTCCGGACTCCTGCTCGACGGCCTCCACCGCCTCGGCCTCGATGAGCGTGATGTCGTCGCCTGACGATTCGGGGTCGAAGTGGCGGTCACCGCGCAGACCCGACCCCGCGACTGCTTCGACCGACTCGACCGCTTCCGTCTTCTCTGCCGACTCGGAGGCGAGGTGAATCGCCTCCACGGTTCCTGTCCCGTCCATAGTTCAGGGTTTCCCGCGGACGGCTTAAAACCGCGGTCGGCGGTAGTTTGGACAGTTCTACAGTTTTCTTCGGGCGAACTCCAACTCGTCACGAACGAACGCACACATCGATTTGGCCACCTCGTCTTCGTCCCCGACTTGGTCTTTCCACGCCTCGAAAAAGCGCATCGGGTCGAGTTTGAGAATCGCACGGTAGATGTGCCGTCGTCCGTCGAATGTGGGCTGAAGAGTACGAACTGATTCGTACCCTTTTCGAATCGACCCCCGAAGGTCGTCGCCCTCGGGTGCGGTGTGCCAGTCGAAGAACTCCCGCTCTGCACGACAGAGATCGAATTCGCCGGCACCGGCGAAGCAAAATTCCCAATCCAGCACCGTGGCGACGGATTCATCCTCGAAGCGAATGTTTTCCGGTTGGTAGTCGCCGTGAACGAGGACTGGTTCGGAAACGGCGGTAAATGCGTCTTCGTAATCTCGAACGAACGATAGCACTGATTCGCCAGCCTCCTCGAATCGAGTTCCGGCGAGGTCGCCGCACCAACCGCCGACGATGGCGGTGAGCATATCGGCCCACGTCCCGCAAGCATCGGGCGCGAGTTTTCCATCTCGGCAGTTTAGATAGCCACACGTATCGAAATCGGTCGATTCGTGGAAAAGTGCCAGAGTCTTGCCCGCACTTCGAAGGCGGCGCTCGCGCAGTGCTCGATTCGCGTCGGCGTTGTACGTAGTTCCCTCGACCCACTCGAAAATGGCGTGGTCATCTTCGATTGCAAAGACGCGAGGGACGAGCGTTGGCGTCCGTTCGGCGAGATAACGAGTTGCGAGCGCATCTTTTCGGACGTGAGCGTCATCACCGCTGGCAACTTTGCAGACCGCCCGACGACCGTCAAGGATGACCTCGTACACCGTGTTGGGAGTACGCGACGGAAGTTCGCGTCGCATTTCGTACTTCTCGGCGTGTAATTTGAGTACGTCGCGAATCGCTTGCTTGGTGACCACCATCTACGCCAGTTCCTCCCGAATCGAATCGATGAGGTCGTCCACGTAGCCCCGAAATCTCGCCGCCGTCCGAGTCGCCTCGTCTCCGGTCTGCTGGCGCTGGAGGCAGAGCGACCGGAAGAACGAGACGACAGTTATCAGCCGATACACCGCCTCTCGTCGGTCGAATCCCGGTGGGAGCGACCGAACCGACTCGTAGCCCGTTCGGAACGCTCCGGTCAGCGTCTCGTCAATTCCCTCCGGCCCCATGAATGTCGGAATCGCCGTTCGCCAGTAGTCGTACTCCCCCGGGCCAACTAGCGCGTGCTCGAAATCGATAACGACGGTTACCTCGCCCTCATCACGTCCGACGTGGTCGGGGACGTAGTTGCCGTGACAGAGAACTGGTTCGCCAGCGCCACGGAGCAGTTCAGGGTGTTCGCGGACGAACGCCAACGCGTCAGTCGCGGCATCAGCGTCCGCGTCAAATCCGCCATCGCGCAAGAAATCGCGTCGGTCGGCGAGGAAATCGCAGACCATCTCGTGCCACGACCCGCGGGCATCGAGCGCGAGTTTCCCGTCTCTCGTTTCGAGAAATCCGTACGAATCGAATCGTGCAAGACACGATTCGAATGTAGTGTACGTCTCGTCGTGCAGAGTCGCCAATCCAGCGCCAATCGTGCGGGCACCTTCTACGCTCACGCTCCCGTCTTCTGGTACCTCGTCGTTCCACTCCGCAACGAAGTGGCCACTTCCGACCCCGAGGACGTGCGGCACCGGAACCGACGTATTCCGTTCGAGAAACTGCATGGCTCGTGCCTCCATCGCCGGGTCTCCCTCGTCGCTCGTCGCCCGTTTGCAGACCGCTCGCTTCCCGTCTATTCGGACTTCGTAGGTGACGTGTGGCGGCACCTCGTGGAGTTTCCGAACGATTTCGTACTGTTCTGCGTGCTGTGCAAGTCTTTCGTGTACGTCTGATTCGTCTTCTTGCATAGTTTTCGTCGCGTCACGGGCGACTGCCGGTCGGGGTGACAGTCCGATTCAAGCACGGGCGCTGTCGCTCCGACCGAAAAATGGACAGTTCGAAGGAAAACACCTGCCAACTTAATACTTTTCCAACTCTTGTCCGAACCATGACCGAACTCACGATGGCTGACCTGCGGAAGGTGTTCGCCATCGCCATTCTACTCACTATTGTCCAGTGGGTCGTGACCTCTGGCGACCTCCACGCTATCGCCCCGACACTCGTCGGGTTCATCGCCATCTTCGCTGCGTTGTTCGTCGTCGGTCTGCTGTTTTTCTTTCTGCAACGGCAAGCCCCGTGGTGAAAGGAGAAACTGCCTCGACCGGCGAAAGAACCGCCCTCCACAGACCAACCAAACAGACAGAGCAAGCATCCGCGCGAACGCAGTGAGCGCGGTTCACCGTCGGCGAAGCGGTGCTTCGCTGACGGCCTTTTTAGCGTAGATTTTTGCAAGTGGTTCGACGAGATGCGCGAAGCGCATCGAGGAGGACCCGCAGTAAAAAGGTACTATTCGAACGCCGCAATCCCAGTCAAGTCCTGCCCCAACACAAGCGTGTGGATGTCGTGGGTACCCTCGTAGGTGTACACCGTCTCCATGTTCGCCATGTGGCGCATCGGCGGGTAGTCCGTCGTGATGCCGTTGCCGCCGAGCATCTCGCGGGCGATGCGGGCTTGGTCGCGGGCCATTCGGACGTTGTTTCGCTTCGCCATCGAAACGTGCTGGGGTCGCAGGTCGCCGCGCTCTTTCAGGTCGGCGAGGCGGTGGGCGAGCAGTTGCGAGGTCGTAATCTGGGTCGCCATCTCGGCCAGTTTGTCCTGCTGGAGTTGGAAGCGCGCAATCGGACCGCCGAACTGCTCGCGGTCGGTTGCGTACTGGCGGGCCGTCTCGAAGCAGTCGCGGGCCGCGCCGATTGCACCCCACGCGATTCCGTACCGGGCCTGCGTGAGACAGGAGAGTGGCCCTTTCATGCCGGAGACGCCGGGAAGGACGTTCTCCTCCGGAATCGTCACGTTTTGCAGTCCGATTTCGCCCGTGATGGAGGCGCGGAGCGAGAGCTTTTCGTCGATTTTGTTGGTCGTCACGCCGTCGCGTTCGGTTTCCACGAGGAAGCCACGAACCGGGGAATCCTCGGCGGAACGGTCGCGCGCCCAAACGACTGCCACGTCCGCAATCGGGGAGTTGGTAATCCACGTTTTCGAACCGTTGAGAACGTACTCGTCGCCCTCCTTTTCCGCGTAGGTTTCCATCCCCGACGGGTTCGACCCGTGTTCGGGTTCCGTCAGGCCGAAACAGCCGACTGCCTTCCCTTCCCCGAGGTCGGGAAGCCACTCGTCTTTCTGCTCTTCGGAACCGAAGGCGTGAATCGGGTACATCACGAGCGCGCCCTGCACGCTAGCCATCGAGCGCAGGCCGGAGTCCGCGGCTTCGAGTTCCTGCATCAGCAGGCCGTAGGCCGTCTCGCTCAGGTTCGGCAGGCCGTAGCCGTCGAGATTCGGCGCATAAAAGCCGAGTTCACCCATCTCGGGGATGAGTTCTTTCGGGAACGTTCCGGCTTCGAAGTGGTCGCCGATGTCGGGTTTGACGTGTTCTTCCACGAACTCGCGGGCGGTGTCCCGAACCATCCGCTCTTCCTGTCCGAGGTCGGCTTCGAGTTCCACGTAATCGAGCATGGACAACTCTCCGGAGGGGAGGCTAAAAAACGCTCCTACTCCGGGGAACTGGACGACGAAAAATTAACTACGAAGATAGGAATGAGATATAGTTTTGGGAACCGCGCAACTGGACGGATACGTTGATGACCGATTGCCAGCCGATAGCGTCGAAACAGTTCCAACAATCCAAGCAAATCGCGGATTCGACAGTTGTACTATAGATTCATCTCTCCGCAACCCGATAGACAATCAGATGCCGACCGTTCGAACGAACGACATCGCGACGTATTACGAGGAGCGTGGCGACGGCCCGCCAATCGTTTTCATTCACGGTGCTATCCTCGACCATACCCAATGGGAACTACAGATGGACGCCCTCAGCGACGAGTACAGAACTATCGCCTACGACGTTCGAGGGCATGGCCGAACAGGTGGTTCGGCCAGAGATGCGTATTCGATTGACTGCTTTGCTGCCGACCTCGCTGCACTCATCACTGGCCTCAATCTCGATACGCCCGTTCTCTGCGGCCTTTCGACGGGAGGCTGTATCGCACAGGTGTACGCCGCCACGCATTCCGACCGCTTAGCTGGCCTCGTACTCGCCGACACATTCACCCCGGAACTGTTCAATCGGCGCGAGTGGTTTCAACGGTCGGTGATGCTGAAAGCGACGATTCCACCGGTTCGGTTCATCGGCTACGAACGGGTCGAGAGAGCGATGGTGTGGCTCCAAGAGAGAATCCAAGGAGAAGGCGTCAGCGGCGACTACGAAAAGATAGCGGAACTTCGGGCGGAGGGACCGAAGATGCAGACGGACGAATTTGCTAAGGTCATCCGTGCTGTCGCAACGTTCGACCAGACTGAAATCGATTTCTCGTCGATTACCGTTCCGACACTGGTTCTGTACGGCGAACACGAACCGGCATTCATTCGTCGTCACGCTCCGAAATTGTGTGCGGAACTTCCGAACGCCTCGGTTCGAGAAGTTCCGGATGCTGGACACGCATCCAATCTCGACAATCCCGAATTTTTCACGACAGCAGTACGGGAATTTCTCGTTCGGCACGTTCCTCGTGACACGCAGTAGCTGTCTCTTGCGTATCGAACCCACGAAACCAGCAACCGCTAAGAAGCTACGGTGTTGGCGACTACGACCGAATCGATTCGATTAAAATATCGCGTTTACTCTTCTGGAACCGCGTCGTCCCGCGCAACCGCAATGTCGAGGTATGCATCGGCCTGTTCCGAGTGGACGCCGCTATCCACGAGTTCTCGGTCGTCGTCGTATTGGACGAGTCCTGCCATCGCCAGTTTCGGGAGTTGCGTGTGCTGAAGCGACATGTAGACGTTTCGTCGGTGTTCGTCCGAAACGAGGTCGATGGGCTTGTCCATCTCCCACGCGGCGATGGTGTCCACGAGGTCGGGAAGTGTCACGGGTGGTTCCTCCCGGCGGAGGTAGTGGAGGATGTAGCGACTCCGGCGGGACGCGAGCGCGTCGAACAAGGCATCCTGCGAGAGCGAGGGCACGTTAGCACTGGGGCCAGATGGCGACGTAGCGCGTGACGAGCCGTCGTCGTCTGTCGTCGGGTCTGCCATGAACTATCTCCACGCTCCCGACGAATGTCACTCTGGTGGTTACCCATTCAGGTTATTTATGCCGATTTGGGCAAAACAGTCAGTCGGCGGAGAGTTCACCTGATTCGCGGACGTAGTCGGTGAAGTTCTCGAAGACGATTTTCGCCTCACACGCGGCGGTGAAGTTCTCCTCGTTGATGCCGTCCAACACCCGCTGGAGGCGTTCCGCGGAGAGGTCTTTGCCCCGTGTGACCTCCTCTGCGGTATCCATGTCGTACTCGGGGTGGAATTGGACGCCGAACACGTCCTCTTTCCGGAAGCCGTGGTTGGAGTAGTCGTTTTCGGCGATGGCTTTCGCTCCTGGCGGGAGTTCGGCGACTTCGTCCGAGTGGGTCGTGAAGGCGACGAATTCGGATTCGATGCCGTCGAACAGCGGCGATTCGCCGACGTGTTCGACTTCCCGATAGCCGATTTCGTACTCGCCCATGTCGCGGACATCGCCCCCGAGCACGTCGGCCAGCAGTTGGTGGCCGTAACAGATGCCGAGCATCGGCATGCCGGATTCGATTGCGACTTCGACCCACTCTTTTAGCGGTGGAATCCATTCTTCGTCCCAGTACACCGACGACCGCGACCCGGAGACGACGGCGGCGTCGAAGTCGAAACTGTTCGGGAGGTGACCCTCCGTCACGTCGAACTCGGTGAGTTCTGCATCGAGTTCTCTGCGGAAGTTGCGCCGCGTGTTTTCGTCCCCGTGCGCGGCGTTCAGAAATGCGATTCGGAGCCGACTCATTGAACCATAGTAGCAACCGGAACCAACAAATGGATTTCGCTACCGGGAATTTGGTCATTTTAAGTAAACGAGTGTACGGTTCGTCGTCAGTGGCGACTTCTATCGAACGAACATATCATGGATTGCTCTCGAATCCGGGTGTCGTTATGTATCCCGTAATGACGATGTAGGAGTATCCAGCTAATAGAACACCCGTAATCATCATCCCGATACCGACGAGTTCGCGCTTCGAATCCGAAGAGAGATACGGTGACCACCCGCGATAGAAAAAATAGACAGTCACGACTGGAGAGATGAGGGGGAAAAATAACGAAGAGAAAACTCCCGCGATGATGAGGCCAATTCCACGGATGAATGGACTATTCGTATCAACAACACCGTTCAGAGATATATTTCACTGAGTAGCGACAGGCAACGTAACGGTACTCATTTTGGTTCTATTCGAAGTCGTTGACCCCGGAGCACCAAGAGGAATCCGGCGACGATTCCACCGACGAGAAACAGGTAGTGGAGAAGCCAGCCGACACCACTGATTTCCTTCGTCTTGGCGAGCCTGGTGACGGAGTAGTTCCCGTTTCGCTGGATGAGTTCGTTCGTCATCTCGATTTCCCGATGGGTACTCACGCTCCCGGTTCGAACCGCGCGCTGAATCGGTACCGGTGCGGCCGCGTAGGCAGTCGAAACGTCTTTCAGGGTCTTCTCTTTCGTGCAGGTTTGAGCGACATGTACCACGTTTCGTTTTGTTCGATACCCCACGATTCGTAGAACTGACCGTTGACGAACACTGCCGAGTAATCCCTGTCCACGCCGCTGAATCGGTAGTTCGTCGGAACGGTTGCGTTGCCATCGTTGTAGAGATAGCGCTCAAGTTGGCAGGAATGGGTAGGATAACCGCGGAGACAGGCAACATCGGAATCGATTTGCTCCAATCCGAGCGTGGACTGCTCGTCGGTCTGATAGCCACCATCGGTAAATTCGATGCCAACTCGTTCGTAGCGGTAGGTCGGGTCGTCGAGATGGAGAGAACCGATATACAGCGGATTCAAAAGAAGCAGAAGGCCCACCGAAATGGAAAGAAGCGGTTTCGCTTCCGACAGGTTTCGCATGTCGTTTCGATACGTGTCATACTATAGGTGCTTTGTCGGGGTATCACGGTTCGACCATCACTTGCCGAACCGCCTCCGCAGTTCCGCCCGATTGAGTTCGCCCGTCGCGCGACGAGGAAGCGAGGCGACAACTTCGATTGCCCGCGGAACTTCGTGTCGTGCGAGTCGCTCCTCCGCGAACTCTCGCAGTTCGCCCGGCGACACGTCGCCGACGACGACGGCTTTCGGTGCCGCTCCGCCGGTTTCCGCAACCCCTTCGATGACGCCCGCGGTCCGAACGTCGGCGTGTGATTCGAGGACGGTTTCGATTGCTCGGGGATGGATTCGCTCTCCCTCGCTTTCGAACGGTTCGCCGGCGCGCCCGACGAAGACGAATCCGGCGGATTCGTCTTCGTCATTGCGGTTTTCGCGCCGGAACAGATCGCCCGTCGGAACCCAGTCGTCGAACCGTTTGCCGCCGAGATACCTGCTCGCAGTGGTCGGCCCGCGAACGAACAGTTCGCCCGTTTCGTCCTCGATTCGAACGTCGAAGTCCGGAAACGGATGTGCAGTGCGCTCGGTTTCCGGCGATTCACGGAGAACGTTCAGACCGGTTTCCGGGCGACCGTACACCCGAACGAACGGAACTGGAAACGCTTCGCGCACGTCCGGCGGGACGCGGGCGCGAGTGGTCAGCCAATCGAGGGAGAAAAGCGACCGGAGCGAATCACGGTTCGTTTCTCCCTCGACATCAGCTAACCCCTGGAATTCGGTCGGGCCGCCGTTGAGGCAGGTGACGCCGTGTTGCTCGATTGCCGATAGCGCGCGTTCCGGGTCGAACGCGCGCTGGAGGACGACGCATCCACCGACGGTGAGTAGTGGCAAAACGAATCTGAACAGGCAATCCGAAAGCGATAGCGGAAGCAGTGGAATAGTGCAGTCGGTTCTGCCCAATCCGAATCCCGAGACGGCGGTGATGCAGTTCCACTCGACTGCTTGTCTGGATAGGCAGACGACGTTCCCGCCGTCGTCGCTGGAAACGAGAAGACACGTGTCGTCCGCTTCGATTGTCGCGGTTCGGTCGAGCCTCGCGTGTGGGGAATCGACCGCGGTCGATTCCCCTGCCTCGGTCGATTCTCCATCCTCGAACTCTTCGAACGAATGGGCGTCGAACTGTCGGACGAGGTCGCGTTGTGCGGATTCAAACAGCACGATGTCGGGGTCGATTCGCTCCATCGGGTTCGAAACGGTCGCGGGCGTGAGTCGATGCGAAACCGGCGCGAACACGCCGCCGACGCGCCACGTGGCGAACAGCAGAACGAGCACTTCCACGCGGTTTCGGGAGACGACGGCGACTCGGTCGCCGGAGTCGATGCCGAGTTCGCCCAGTTCGTTCGCGGCCGATTTCACGCGTCGAGCGAAGTCAGCGTAGGTGAACTCCTCGTTTCCCTCGACGACTGCGACCCGATTCCCCCAGAGGTCGGCGTGTCGCTCAAATGATAGCGACATACCTTCCATTGAACGCGAACCGTGTTAGCAGTTCTGTGCGATTCGAGGGACAATCCGAACCTCACTCGAACGTCTCGTCCGTGTTCGCTTCCAAAAACTTCAGCAGTTCGTCGTTGACCTCCTTCGACCGCTCGATGTGGACGAAGTGGGGCGCACCTTCGAACTCCCGCAGGTCGCCACGAGGAAGCCCGCTCGCTAGTTCTCGACCTGTTTCGACCGGGAAGACCTCGTCCTCGCTTCCGTGAAGCACCAGCGTCGGGGTCGTGATTTCGTACAGATTATCGCTCACGTCGAAGTTCGCCATCGCGTCGAACTGGGCGCGCTGGGCGTCGGGTTCGGCGTCGTCTTCCAGTCGCCATTCTACGAGGTCTTCCAACCCGGCGTCGAACGCTTCCTCGCTCACCACTGGACGGAGCGATTCGTGGAGTTCGTCCGGGGTTTTCTCGGTGAGCAGTTGGTTTCGAACTCCGGACGAGAGTCGGGAGCCATCTGCGGACGTACCGATGAGTGTCAGCGTTTTCGCCCGCGAATACTCTTTTGCGTGTTGGAGTGCGACCATCCCGCCCAGCCCTGCACCGACGAGATGCGCCTTCCTGAGATTGTTGTCGGCCAGCACCGAATCGAGGTCGCCCGCCATCTGTGAAATCGAATACGGGCCGTTCGGAGCATCTGAGCCCCCGGTTCCGCGGTTGTCCCACACCAACGACTCGAACGGGCCAGCGACGGCGGCGTGTTGCCACCCCCACTGCCACGCGCCGTATCCCACATCCTCGATGAACGCGACCGTGTCGTGGTTCGCCGTCCCGTCCGTCTCGTAGTACAGTGAGACGCCATCGTGTTCCGCAACAGGCATTCTACCGGGACGGTACGGTGGTCAGGTGTTTCAACTCGTTCATTCGTCGGGAGCACCACTGCAATCTCTCTGGCGAACGGTCACCTGCGGCAGCCAGAAATATTACCTACACACCACCCGTCACCGTTTGCACCCCGCCGAGGGGAAATCGCAGAAACGGAGAATCCAACAATGGCACAACAGTTCGAATGCACACAGCAGGATTGCGACTTCATGGTACGGGCGAACGACGAGAACGAAGTCATCGAAATGGTGCAGGAACACGCCCAGAATCGACACGGTATGTCGATGGACAGAAACGACATCGAAGGCGCAATTCGGCAGAGCTAGAGCCGAGACGACCAGATTTCCGACTTTTTGTCGCTGGCGAAGGATTAAGTACCTCCGGAAGCGTGGTGAAAGTGATGGCAGACGACCCCGACGAGGGGATGTTGTCGTGGGACGAGTCGGTGTTCCGCGAGGAGCACGTCTTCGAAATCGACTACGTGCCGGAGACGTTCGAACACCGCGCGTCCCAGATGCAGAGCCTTCAGTACGCGCTCAGGCCAGCAGTTCGTGGATCGCGCCCGCTCAACGTCATGGCGCGCGGACCGCCCGGGACTGGCAAGACGACCGCGGTTCAGAAACTGTTCGACGAACTGTCGGCCCAGACTGACGTTCGAACGGTGCGCGTCAACTGCCAAGTCGATTCGACGCGGTACGCGATTTTCTCGCGCATCTTCGAGGGCATTTTCGAGTACGAACCACCATCGAGCGGGATTTCGTTCAAAAAGCTGTTCCGCCAGATAACCGAGAAACTGGTCGAAGAGGACGAAGTCCTCGTCGTCGCGCTGGACGACGTGAACTACCTGTTCTACGAAGGTGAGGCCTCGGACACCCTGTACTCGCTTTTGCGCGCCCACGAAGCTCACAGCGGGGCGAAAATCGGCGTCATCGTCGTCTCCTCCGACCTGAATCTGGACGTTATCGAGGAATTGGATACACGGGTTCAGAGCGTTTTCAGACCCGAAGACGCCTACTTCCCAGTCTACGACCGCGAGGAGATAATCGGCATCCTCGGCGAGCGCGTCAAACGCGGTTTCCACGAGGGCGTCATCGGGCCAGAGGTGCTTGAGCGCGTAGCCGAACTGACTGCCGAAAGTGGCGACCTGCGGGTCGGCATCGACCTGCTTCGCCGCGCCGGACTAAACGCCGAAATGCGGGCCAGCAGAACCGTGAGTTTGCAGGACGTGGAGGACGCCTACGAGAAATCGAAATTCGTTCACCTTTCCCACAGTTTGCACGCCTTGAGCGACAACGAAGTCGCCCTCGTCCGTGTCATCGCGGAACACGACGGCGAGCAGGCGGGCGACGTGTACGAGGCGTTCCACGACGAAACGGATTTGGGCTACACGCGCTACTCGGAAATCATCAACAAACTCGACCAACTTGGCATCATCGACGCCACCTACACCAACGTCGAAGGCAGAGGGCGGTCGCGGTCGCTGTCACTGCGATACGACCCGGATGCGGTGTTGGCGCGGTTGGATGATTAAGGGGGATTAGTCATCTTCGTTTTCGTGAGTTAGTGTTAGTCGGAAGAATGAGCCGAGAGTGAGTACGCTGCAGAAATAAAAGCGAGAATCCTTCGTTCAGTCGGCTTCCGCCGCCACGCGCTGTTCTTCGATGTACTCGATCATCTCGGCTGTCTCCTCGACGAACCCGTCCATCTCGACTTCACTTCCGTGGAGAACCGTCGAGAAGTACTGCGTCGTGCTGGCGAGGTTGACGGCCTCTTCGAGTTCGACCTCCGTCACATCCTCCATCCGTGCTTCTTCCTTGTGGAAATGGCTGCAGTACGGACATTTGATGGCGGCAGATACACCGACCCCGATGAGTGCTTTCTCCCGTGCAGACAGTTCGGTTTCCCCGAATTCGAGGTCCCGTACGAGTGCCCAACTGTGGTCTGACGCTGGCTCTGAAAGATTTTCTATCCACGTTGGAACCAGCCCACAGTGTTCTTCGATTTCGTTCCGTGTTTCGGTCGATACCATGCTTTCTCCCTCGATGGATTTCCGGGTGCGTTCGTCGTTCCCCAGTCGCCGTTGCACTGGAAACCCGCTTATAAACACAACCACCAGCGCAAAGAAAATCATCTAATAGCGTCTGATACGACGAACTCTTCATTATTGAGTCGATTTACGAATTTCATACTACTACACATACAAACAGGAACCTTGTAGGCCGAATCAATTCGATAACTATCCTATTTTTCATTCCTCAAAATCCGACAAACGACCCGCTAAAGTAGCTCGAATCCCTATCCAAAATACCATGAGTGACACCCAGTCAGGGCCGCTCAGGCCCGACAACCCGGACGCGGAAACCGAGTTCCGGGTGGACGCCCCGTTCGACCCGGCAGGCGACCAACCCGAAGCCATCGAGCAGTTGGCGGCGGGGTACAACGAGGGAATGCAAAAACAGACCCTGCTGGGCGTCACGGGGTCGGGGAAGACGAACACAGTTTCGTGGACTGTCGAGGAAATCCAGAAACCGACGCTGGTCATCGCCCACAACAAGACGCTGGCGGCGCAGTTGTACGAGGAGTTCCGGAATTTGTTTCCGGACAACGCGGTGGAGTACTTCGTCTCCTACTACGACTACTACCAACCCGAGGCCTACGTCGAGCAGACCGACACCTACATCGACAAGGACGCATCCATCAACGAGGAAATCGACCGCCTCCGCCACTCCGCCACGCGCTCGCTGCTGACCCGCGACGACGTAATCGTGGTCGCGTCTGTCTCGGCGATTTACGGGCTGGGTGACCCGCGAAACTACGAGGAAATGAGTCTGCGTCTGGAAGTCGGCGAGCAAATCGGGCGCGACGAACTGCTCGCCCGTCTCGTGGATTTGAACTACGAGCGCAACGATATGGATTTCACGCAGGGAACGTTCCGCGTCCGGGGCGACACCGTAGAAATCTTCCCGATGTACGGGCGGTTCGCGGTTCGTGTCGAACTCTGGGGCGACGAAATCGACCGAATGGTGAAAATCGACCCGCTGGAGGGTGAAGTGAAATCCCAAGAACCCGCGGTGCTCGTCCACCCAGCGGAACACTACTCGATTCCGGAGCAGACGATGGAAGACGCAATCGCCGAAATCGAGGCGGATTTGGAAAATCGGATTCGCTACTTCGAACGAAACGGCGACCTCGTGGCCGCCCAGCGAATCGAAGAGCGGACGACGTTCGATTTGGAGATGATGAAGGAGGCAGGCTACTGTTCGGGTATCGAGAACTACTCCGTCTACCTCTCCGACCGCGAGGTCGGCGAAGCGCCCTTCACCCTGCTCGACTACTTCCCCGACGATTTCCTCTGCGTCATCGACGAATCCCACCAGACGGTGCCGCAAATCAAGGGCCAGTTCGCGGGCGACAAATCCCGAAAGGATTCGCTGGTCGAAAACGGCTTCAGGCTTCCCACGGCCTACGACAACCGCCCGCTCACGTTCGAGGAGTTCGAGGAAAAAAGCGCGAGAACGCTGTACATCTCCGCGACGCCCGCCGACTACGAACAAGAAGAGAGCGAGCAAATCGTAGAGCAAATCGTTCGACCGACGCACTTGGTTGACCCGATGGTCGAAGTCAGCGATGCGTCGGGCCAAATCGACGACCTGATGAACCGCATCGGGAAGCGAGTCGAAAACGACGAGCGCGTTCTCGTCACGACCTTGACGAAGCGGATGGCGGAAGACTTGACCGAATACTTGGAGGAAGCAGGCGTCGCCGTCGAGTACATGCACGACGAGACGGACACGCTCGAACGCCACGAACTGGTTCGCGGCCTCCGACTGGGCGAGTTCGACGTACTCGTCGGCATCAACCTGCTCCGTGAGGGACTGGACATTCCGGAAGTGTCGATGGTCGCCATCCTCGACGCCGACCAGCAGGGCTTCCTGCGCTCGGAAACCTCGCTCGTCCAGACGATGGGTCGGGCGGCCCGGAACGTCAACGGCGAAGTCGTGCTGTACGCCGACGAGGTGACAGACGCGATGGAGGCCGCGATGGACGAAACCCGTCGCAGGCGCGAGATTCAGCGGGAGTTCAACGAAGAACACGGCTTCGAACCGCAGACCATCGACAAGGAGGTTTCGGAGGCGAACCTGCCGGGAAGCAAAACCGACACCAGCAGTGTGACGGGAAGTGCGCCCGAAACTGACGAGGAAGCGGCCCAGTACATCGAGGAACTCGAAGCGCGGATGCAGGAGGCCGCGAGCAATCTGGAGTTCGAACTCGCTGCGGACATCCGCGACCGGATTCAAGACGTTCGTGCGGAGTTCGAGGTGGACATGGGTATCGAACCCGAGCAAGGCGGCGAATCGGAGTTCGGTGGCGAGTTTGAGGAGTTCTAATCAGGACGAACTGAAAATCAGTTTCGCTCGGGTTCCATCTCGCCGCCCATTTCAGCGGCCTCACTCACATCCGTTTCGAGTTCCGACAGCATCTCCTCGATATCGTCCAGCCCCAACAGCTTCTCCGTCTCGGGGTCGAACTCGTTGCTCTCCAACATCGCGCCGTTGCCCTGCACGTCGCTTCCCGAGAGGTGTTTGCCGTAGCGACCGATCAGCGAGGAGAGTTCCTGCGGCAGGACGAACGTGGACGATTTGCTCTCGCCGATTCGTTTCAGCGAGTCCATACCGCGGTCGATGACTGCACGTTCGCCCATCGACTCGGCGGATTTCGCCCGAAGGACGATGGAAACCGCATCACCCTGTGCTTCGAGAATTTGGCTCTGTTTTTCCCCCTGCGCCTGAATGATGTTCGAGGCTTTTTCTCCCTCCGCCGTCTCGACTGCGCTCCGGCGTTCACCCTGCGCTTCGAGAATCATCGCCCTGCGGCGGCGTTCCGCGCTGGTCTGTTGCTCCATCGCGCCGACCACGGAACGACTTGGCATGACTTCGCGGACTTCGACGCTCTCGACGCGAATCCCCCACTCGTCCGTCGGCGGGTCGATTTCCTCGCGGATTCTCGTGTTGATGACGTCCCGGCGGCTAAGCGTTTCGTCCAGTTTCATATCTCCCAGCACGGCCCGGAGCGTGGTTTGGCCGAGGTTGGAAACCGCTTTTTCGTAGTTATCCACCCCGAGGAACGCCCGTTCCGGGTCCATCACTCGGACGTAAAGAACCGCATCCGCGACGACCGGGGAGTTGTCCTCCGTGATGGCTTCCTGTTTCGGCACATCGAACACCCGCGTCCGCATGTCGAATCGGTGCGTCGCGCTGACGAACGGCGGGATGAAGTGAATGCCGGGGTCGAGGAGTTCGCGGTACTCGCCGAAGACGGTCAGCGCGCGCTTTTCGTAGGGACCGACGATTTCTACGGCGCTGTTGACCGTCAGTGCGGCGAGTCCGAGGAGGAGGATTCCGGCGATTGCGACCGCGTCGAGGTACGGTAGCGCGAGGAAGAAGAGAACCCCGAAGACGATTGCGAGGAGTACCGTCCCGAAATTGAGCCTCGCCGTCGTCTTGCCGAGCGTGTACAGCGGGTGATTCATGTATGAGAGTTAAGGCACCAATCGCTTAACAGTTACGTGCTAACGAATCCCGTGGGGGAGATAGCCGCTTTTATTTCCAAAACAGGATCGGAGTTGTCGGAATGGATGTGATTTACTTTGTGTTTTGACAACTTCCGACTCCAATCAAACCGCCTTCGCAGACCCCATCCTCCCCAACCGACTCCTTCACTCGCTTGCGCTCGTTCAGTCGCCCCTCGCACGAGTCGCTTCGCTCCCGCGCGCCGGGAGAGTCACGCAAATCCACGAAATTCACGCAAATCCACGAAATCCGGATTTTCCACGCGGCGCGCGCTGGCACAGGTCTTCGGACGACGGGTCCGAAGACCTGTGCTGACAGCGTGCGAGGGATGAGGCTTGCAAGACGCAGAGCGACTTGCTGACCTGCGGCCGTAGCCCGCAGACATCGCAACGAACACAGTGAGTGAGAAGCGCAGTCGGTTGGGGAGGCGTGTGGCTGATTGCGGTGCGGTGGCGGTATAATTGGAGTCGGCAGAACCTAACGCCACTGCTAAGCAAGTTTCAGCCTCGAAGTAAAAATCTCGTCTCAATCAGTTTTCTCGCTAAATCGCTGGTCAAAACCGTTCTCGAATCGACGCAACCGTCTTTTCACCGACTCCCTCAACTTCTCGCAGTTCGTCATCCGAAGCGGAGCGAATCCCGTCCAAACTCCCGAATCGGCGGAACAGTTTCCGGCGCGTCTGCGGGCCAACACCCCGAACACCATCCAATTCGGTCGAAACGTCGTCACGAAGCGTCTGGTGGTACTGCACCGCGAACCGATGGGATTCGTCGCGCACTCGCTGAAGGATATGCAGTTGCGGGGCGTCGCTCGGCCAATCGAAGGTTCGGATCGGCGTGACGACGATTTCCTCGGCTTTGGCGAGACCGACGGCGGGCACGTCCCATCCGACTTCGGTCAGCGCCTCACGCGCGGCGTCGAGTTGGCCCTTCCCGCCGTCGATGAGGAGTAAGTCGGGGTCGGGGCGTTCGTCGCGCCCCGCCACTGCTCGCTCCGCACGCCAGCGAATCAGGGTTCGCATGTTGTCGTAATCGTCGTTTTTCTCATCCAGCTTTTTCCGGCGGTAGTCCGATTTTTCGGGCGACCCACCTGCAAAGACGACGTTGCTGCCGACGACGGACGACCCCTGCGCGTGGCTCACGTCGAAGCCCTCGATTCGCTCGATTGCGGACATAGAGAGTTCGTCGGCCAAGGCCCGCAGTTCGTCGGGGGCGTTCGCCCCTCGCCGGGCGTTTTTCAACGCCAAATCGACGAGCGTCGCTTCGCGGCCTGCGCCCGGAACACGGACGGAAACGCCTTCCGCGTCCAGCCAGTCCAGCACGTCCATGTCGTCTGGACGTTCGGAAAGGAGGAGGGCATCGGGCAGTTCGCGCTCGGCGTAAAACTGCGGGATGAAGCCGCCGAACACCGCGGCCACATCGTCGCCGTCTGGCAGGGAGAGTGTGTGTCGGTCGCGGTCAACCAGTTGTCCGCGCTCGCTGTGCAGTCGGGCGACGGTAGCCCGTTCGCCCTCGACGGAGGCACCGAGCACGTCCACGGTTCGTTCGTCGCTCTGCGAGGAAATCGCGTCGGCGTCGCCCCCGTGGAACGATTCGACCGCTTCGAGTCGGTCGCGGAGGTTGGCCGCGCGCTCGAACTCCTTACTTTGTGCCGATTCTTCCATCTCCCTGCGGAGGGGTGTCGCCAGCACGTCCGTCTCGCCGCCCAAGAATCGCTCGACGCTCTCCACGTCGGCGAGGTACGCCTCGCGCCCGATTTCGTTCGTGCAGGGTGCGGTACAGAGGCCGATGTCGTAGTCGAGGCAGGGACGGTCGCGGTTGGCGAACTTGTAGTCCGAACAGCCCCGGATTCCATAGGCTTCCCGAAGGGCCTTGACGACGGTTTCGACGTTCGTCTTGCTCGTGAATGGGCCGAAAACGGTTGCACCCTCACGATTTGGGTCGCGGGTAATTTCGATTTGCGGGAACTCGTGGCCGGTCACCTGCACGAGGGGATAGGATTTGTCGTCCTTCAGTCGGACGTTGTACCGCGGCTGGTAGCGTTTGATGAGGTTCGCTTCCAGAAGGAGCGCCTGTGTTTCCGTGTCGGTCACCGCGAAATCCAGCGCGTCGGCGCGTTTGACCATCCGGCCGATGCGGTTGCTCCGCGGGTCTGCATACGACCGCACGCGAGCACGGAGGTCAACCGCCTTTCCGACGTACCTGACGGTGTCGCCCTCCAAAAATTGATACACGCCAGGGTCGCGGGGAAGTTCCGTTACGCGCTCTCTGACCGTTGCCGCGTCCATCTGTTTCGACTAGCCGTCGCGGAAGTTTGAACCTGTCCCTACCGGGGGAATGTTCGTGATTTTGTGTGCCAGCACGACAGTCTAAGGTGCTTGGCGGTAACCTACGAACCGTTTGATGGTAACATACAGAGTGATCGATGGTAATCTACGGTGTGATTGGTGGTAACACGGTATTTGCCGCGTTCAACCACTCGTTTTTATTCGGTGGGGTCACGTTAGTGGGGGTAGAACATGGTCAATCGCAAGGAAATGATGGTACTGATTGCAAACCGAACCGGATGGACTGACGTTCATCACTAGCAAACGCTAATGATTTCAATCTCGAAACGCCGCCTTCGAGCACTGTTTGCCGCCCTCCTCATGCTGTCGGTTCTGACAGTCGGGTACGGAGTTGCGACATCGTGGACGGAGACGACGTTCGAATCCTACATCGACGGAAGTGACGTGGATAGAGAGGCACAAGTCGCCCCCGAAGCGGATGGCATCACGGTCATCGCCACGGACTCGAACTCGTGGCGAGGGCAGGCCAGCGAAGGGCCGCGCGCGAGAGCAGAACTCGTCGCACTGAATCCCGACGGGACGGTGATGTATTACAACGATAGTCACACGCGCTACTGGGACGTTGACCCGGTTCCCGGAACTGATGCGACGGTCGAGTACTCCTACGCTGACCACCTCGAAGGAAATCAGTGTCCGAGCGCCGACGAGTGGAACGCGAGCGACTACGGCGTTGACCAAGAGACGTGGGACACCTACTACGACACCCACGGCGACATCAACGCCTGTACGTTCAACGGCGTCGAGCGCGTGAACCTCTCGACCGGCGAGGTCGAGGACGTGTGGGGTCACCCGACGCCCGGAAAAGAGGCGTCGCGCTACCACGACGTTGACCGAATCAACGAGACGCACCTCGTCGTCGCCGACATCTACCTCGACGGCGTGTTCGTCGTGAACACCGAATCCGACGACATCGTGTGGCGCTGGAACGCTTCCGACGACTTCGACCCTGAAGCGACCGGTGGCCCGTACCCGAAAGACTGGTCGCACATCAACGACGTTGAAGTCCTCGAAGACGGCCGAATCACGGTGAGTCCCCGCAATCTTGACCGTGTAGTGTTCCTGTCTCCGGATAACCACTCCGCTATCAAATCGGACACCCTTGGCGAGGAGGACAACTACGACATCCTCTACGAACAGCACAACCCGGACTACGTCAACGAATCCAACGGCGGGCCTGCCGAAATCGTCGCCGACAGCGAGAACAATCGCGTCATCGAATATCAGCGAAACGGAAACGGAGAGTGGGAACAGTCGTGGATTTGGCGAGACGGCAGAATGCAGTGGCCTCGCGACGCAGACCGCCTGCCGAACGGCCACACCCTCATCGGCGATTCGAACGGCAACCGCGTCTTCGAAGTCGATGAAAACGGCAAAGTCGTCTGGCAACTCAACATCGCGTTCCCCTACGAAGTCGAACGACTCGGAACCGGTGACGAATCCGCGGGCGGCCCGAGCGCCCAATCTGCGGACATCGCCTCTCGAACCGGAAACGTCGGTGACCAGTTCTGGATTGCCGTGAAGAACTTCATCCCCGGCAAATATCTGAACGGCCTGATGTACATCACGCCGGTCTGGATGGGCGTTCCCGAAGTGTTCGCCATCGCGCTCGGCTTCGTCACCGCCCTCGTCTGGGGTGGCATCGAAGCGAACTGGTACCGGAAGCGCCGCAGCGAGATTACTAGCGACCATCCTGAAGAGCAAGAGCAGTCGATGGACTGAGCCGAAATCCTCAGAATCGGTTTCTCAACTATGCCTTTTCTCGCCCGAGTGTAGTGCGTATTCGCCGAGCGGCGTCTTCGGCCTCCTTGCCGTTTACGGGCACGTAAATCGGCTCTCTTCCGGCGCGTTCGATGACCAACTCTTCCGACCGAGTGACGAAATACAGCGCGCCGAGGACGAATCCGACGAACAGCAATACGCCGCCAATCAGCAGGAAGGCATCCGTGAGGATGCCGAACATGACCGCCATCGAGGAAATCATTTGGCCGACGCCGCCGATGATTTGATCGTTCGGAGCTTCGGTATTGCCGAGCCTGACGAGGATACCGCTGCTGTTTATTAAGAACCCCCCGCCAAGGAGAATGATTCCGTAGACGACGCTCCGGATGACCCACGAGAGGTAGCTATCGTGACCGGTCGGTTGGACGCTGGCATTGAGGACGTTCGGGCGGTCTGCATGGTCGAATCGCCGACCGCCACCTTCGGGCATGAACGCAAGCACGCGATGGCTCGTCACCGCGATTCGTGCGCCGTCGAGTTCGATTTCCTCCTCGATGTCCTCGCCTGCAAACAGCATATCCAGCAGGCGGTCATCCGATGCCTCGGACAGCGGGGACTGTCGCATCGTTTATCGGGACAATCACAGAGTTAAATAAGGTTGTGGCTACGACATCCCTCGCCAGATACAAGCCTTCGACGGGAGAACCCTGGGCTATGACTGACGTGCGCGTCTGGCTCGTGGAACGGACGTACAGCGACCGCGACCTGCTGACGCTGGTGTATTCGACGCCGGATGGCGAGCAGTATCTCCAAAAGGAACTGGCCGGGCGACTCGGCGGCGAGACGACCGCCGCAATCGAAGTCGAACAAGACAGGCTGTCTTCCGTGACGGAAGACAGCCGTCAGCAACGCTACGCCGAGGAAGTAGAGCGAATGGCGGACAAACACGACCCGAGCGATACGGTGTGACATAGAACAGTAATGTTTTATGTTCGTTCCAGCAACCCGGAACCATGACTGCCATTCGACTCGACGGCGTGACGAAACGCTACGGTAGCGTCACCGCCGTCAACGACCTCTCGCTCGACGTGAAAGAGGGGGAGGTGTTCGGATTTCTCGGGCCGAACGGCGCGGGCAAATCGACGACTATCAACCTCATTCTCGATTTCATTCGACCGACCGAGGGAACCGTTTCCGTCCTCGGGCACGATGCACAGAAAGAGAGCGTCGCGATTCGAGAACGAATCGGCGTCCTCCCCGAAGGATTCTCGGTGTACAAGCGACTGACCGGAAGACAGCATCTGGAGTTCGCCATCGAATCGAAGGAGACGAACGACGACCCCGACGAACTGCTCGACAGAGTCGGACTGCAATCGGAAGACGCCGACCGAAAAGCGGGCGGCTATTCGAAAGGGATGGCCCAGCGACTCGCGTTCGCGATGGCACTCGTGGGCGACCCCGACCTCTTGATTCTCGACGAACCCTCAACCGGACTCGACCCGAACGGGGCGCGCGAGATGCGCGAAATCGTTAGGAAGGAAAAAGAGCGCGGCGCGACCATCTTTTTCTCCAGCCACATTCTCGGACAGGTCGAAGCGGTCTGTGACCGCGTCGGAATCCTCAACGAAGGCGAACTCGTCGCCGAGGACTCCATCGAAGGACTCCGAGAGAACGTCGGCGGCGACACCGCGATGACGGTCGAAACGAAGTCACTTTCCCAAGACGCGGTGTCGGCGGTGCGCGACCTCAACGGCGTGACGAACGTCGACCGAGACGGAAACGAGTTGTTCGTCACCTGTGATTCGGAGGCGAAAACGACCGTCATCGCCACGCTGGAAAACGCAGGAGCGGACGTTGTGGACTTCGAAACCGACGAAACCTCGCTGGAAGACCTCTTCATTAGCTACACGGAAACGGAGGCTACAGCATGACGTGGAAAGCAGTCGCCCGGAAGGATTTCCACGATTCACTTCGGTCGCGGTGGTTCTGGGTTATCTCCGCGATTTTCATCGGCCTGTTCATCGGAAGCGCGTACTTCGTCGGGGCAGGACTGGGTAACATAGACCAGCAGGTCAGCACTGACGCGTTTCTCGCCCTGTTGGGTGGACAGGTCGTTGCACTCCTCGTCCCCCTCATCGCGCTCGTGGTGGCCTACAACGCCATCGTCGGGGAACGCGAATCGGGAACGATAAAGCTCATGCTGTCGCTTCCACACTCTCGACAGGATGTCGTCGTCGGCAAACTGCTCGGGCGGAGCGGCGTCATCGCCGTTCCGATTTTGCTCGGCATGGTCGCCGCCGGAATCACCCTCGTCGTCTTCGGCATCAACCTCGAAATCGTAAACTACCTGCTGTTCACCTTCCTGACAATCGCGCTCGGCGTGACGTTCGTCAGCATCGCGATTGGAATTTCGGCCGCCACGTCCACGAACCGCCGTTCGATGGTCGTTTCCGTCGCGCTGTACGTCCTATTTACGCAACTGTGGACGTACGTTCGTCGAGGACTTCTCCACCTAAACGACAATCTCTCACTCGGGTGGGAAACGGCACAAATCGCCAAATACGGTCTGTTCGTCAAATATTTCAACCCTATTCGAGCCTACGAAACTCTCGCTGCAACCCTCTACGTGGGAAGTACGCTGGACGCTCGGCTGTACGGAGTAAGCGGGATTCAGCTTCAGGCGTACAAACAGATTCTCGGCGAGACGCCGTTCTATCTCTCCGACGCCGTTGTGGTGGCGCAGTTCCTGCTCTGGTTGCTCATTCCGGTCGCGGTGGGGTACCTACTATTTGACCGAGCGGAACTGTAACGTGAGTTAGCCGAACGCTCGACTACCCTTCCTGTTCGATTCCTTTCTCCGCCAACAACTCCCAGAACTCGTCCTCTTCGAGCACCGGCACACCTCGCTCTCCGGCATCGTCGCGCTTCGTCTGGCCCGGATTGTCGCCGATGACGAGATAATCGGTGTTGCCCGAAACGCTTCCCGTGGCGTTTGCGCCGTGGGCTTCGACCAACTCGGAAATCTCGGAGCGCGACTGGGAGAGCGACCCGGTGAACACGAACGTCAGTCCTGCGAGTTCGTCGCCGCCGTCTGCTTCCTCCGCTTCGGGTTCGACGTGGTTCAGGAGTTCACGAACCACCTCGCGGTTTCGCTCGGAGTCGAAAAACTCCCGAATCTGTTCGGCGACGATTGGCCCGATGTCGGGAACCGATTCGAGTTCGTCGCGGGAGGCGTCCAGCAGGTCGTCCATCGACCCGAATTTTCGAGCCAGTGCGCGGGCCGTTTCGGTTCCCACGCGGGGAATCCCGATTGCCGAGATGAAATCAGCAAGTGGCGGTGTTCTCGAATTTTCGACTTCGGCGAGGAGGTTGTCCGCACTCTTTTCGCCCCAGCCGTCGAGTTCCAGCAGGTCGTCTGCGTTCAGTTCGTAGAGGTCGGGTAGGGATTCGATGCGTCCGGCGTCGATGAGCTGTTCGACGCGCTCCTCGCCAAATCCCTCGATATCGAGGCCGTCGTCGCTCGCGTAGTAGGCCACAGCGCGCCGAAGTTGAGCATCGCAGGCGAGGCCGCCGGTACAGAAGGCAATCGGGCCGTCGCGTTCGACCGGACTGCCACAGACCGGACAGTGGTCGGGGAACTCGTAGTGTCCCTCGCTCCCCTTTTCGACCACTTCGGAAACGTAGGGAATCACGTCGCCTGCGCGCTGGACTCGCACCTCGTCGCCGATGTTGACGTTTTTCTCCGCGATTTCCTCGGGATTGTGGAGACTCGCGCGCGAGACGGTAACGCCGCCGACATCTACCGGTTCGAGCAAGGCAACTGGTGTGAGTCGCCCGGTTCGTCCGACCTGAACTATCACGTCGGTAATCTCCGTCACTTCAGCACGCGCCGGGAACTTGTAGGCGTAGGCCCAGCGATACGAGCGCGCGGTGGTTCCGAGTTCGGCGCAGGCGGCCCGGTCGTTCAGTTTGATGACGACGCCGTCGATTTCGTAGTTTAGCTCCTCGCGCTCGGCCATCAGGTCGTCGCGGTAGTCGATTGCGTCCTCGATGTCGTCCACGAGTTCCGTTCGGTCTACCACTTTCAGTCCGTAGGTCGGCAAGGCTTCGTACTCTGACCAATGGGTCGGAAACTCCTCGCTCGCGTCCAGCACGTCGTAGAAGAAACAGTCCAGCGGTCGTTCCGCAGTAATCGAGGAATCGAGTTGGCGAAGCGATCCGGCGGCGGCGTTTCGAGGATTGGCGAAGGGGTCGTTGCCATCTTCGACTCGTTCGCGATTGAACTCCTGAAACGCGTCCCGAGGCATGTACACTTCGCCGCGAACAGCGAGGAAATCGGGATAGTCGCCGCGAAGGTGGTGCGGGATGCTCGAAATCGTCCGAACGTTTTCGGTTACGTCGTCACCCTCTTGTCCATTCCCGCGAGTCGTGGCGCGGACGTATTCCCCGTCCTCGTAGACGACTTCCAGCGAAAGCCCGTCGAACTTCGGGTCACAGACGTACTCCGGGTCGGCGACTTCCTTTCGAATCCGGTCATCGAAGTCGCGCACGTCGTCGGCTTCGCCGCTGGAGTCGATGGACAGCATCGGCGTGACGTGTTCGACCGTTTCGAGTTCGTCCACCGGTTCGCCGCCGACTCGGCGAGTTGGACTGTCGTCCGTCTGGATGTCGAACGCATCCTCCAGTTCTTGCAAGCGCGTGAAAAGCGCGTCGTAGGTTCGGTCGGCGATGATGGGGTCGTTTTCGACGTAGTAGCGATAGTCGTGGTGGCGAATCGCTTCTCGAAGGAGTTCGGCCTGTTCGCGTGCCCGTTCTTCGCTCAGTGCTTCGGCCGACTCGAAATCGGTCTGCGGGTCTTCGACGTAGGGGTTTTCCTCCGCACTCACCTCTGCCATTGCTCGGGGGTTGTTCGTCTTCGGATAAAATAGTTCAGCAACCGGACGGCGAAGTACGGGATAGTAAAACGGGGCTGAAACAGCAACCTGAACAGACATTTGATTTGCCGTTGGCACTGCCGATGATGACAGACTACAGCGTCCACAAACCCGAGTTCGACGGAACGACCGAGAACGAATGGAATGCCCCCGCAAGAACATGACTTCGATACGGACGACCTTTCCGAAATCGCCGACCACTTCGTCCTCTCTTCGTCCGGGTTCGATAGTCCAAATAGATACAGCGACCTGAAACTACCCATGGTAAATCCCGACGGCAAGTTGAACGGACACGCCGTCAAAACGGCCAACAGCGGCGCACACAGCGTCGAAGCGGTGGGAGACATCGAGGAAGAGACGAAAGCCGAAGCGAAGGACGTGCTCGAATCGCTGGTGGATGAGTTCGATGACCTCGATTTGAGCGACTGACTTAGACGACCCCGCGTAGGGCGAGCGCGAGCATCAGCGTGACGGGAACGCCTGCCGCAAACGCCGCATCTTGGCGTGAAATTCCGTGCGTGTGTCGGAGTCCGAACGACCAAAGCGCACCCTGCCAGAGAATAGAGAGTGTACTGATGGCAAAGGGAATCCACGGACTGAACTGTAGTTCGGATGTGTAGGAAAGCGTCGTCACCGGGCGCGAGAAGATGAGCGGGAGAAAGCCCCATCCTGCTACCTTAATTGTCGCGCTGAACGACCCATCACCTTCGAAGGTTGACGAGGCGAGAACGTAGAGGGCAGTGCTGTAGATTCCGAGTAGCAGTAAATCCCAGACGAACGAAAGCGGCACGTTCAGAATGGCGGTTAGACCCGACATGATAACCGATTGGTCTGTCGCTTGTACTAACGTCACCACCGTCGAAAACGCAGACACGAGACTTGCCAGCAAAACGACGATAGCGGGCGGAATTGCAGAGAGCGGCGTTCTCTCTTCGAAAAAACGGTTCGGGTCGTAGAAAATTTCGAGCATGAGAGAAGATCAGGAGTAACGGCGCATTAACCTGTCCGTGCGAACGGAAACGATTTTCAACGCGCCGTTTCTCGCGTGAGATATGACCGACGACTTTCCGGGTGCGCGCTACTCGACGGCGACGTTGGACTGGGCGCGGAACGAACACAAGACGCTCGGCACGCTCGGGAAAGACGAAATTGACAGCGGGCGACTACGCTCGCGATTACTGTCTCGGGTACTATCGCAGTCGCTGACGCGATTGCTGGCTCCGCTTCGGTAGCGAAGTCACAACAATTCGGCGACGTTTTCGATAGCGTTTCGGCAGAACGGACAGCGGTAGTTCGTTGCGAACCCACTCGACTGGGCGATAGTCTTTGTTTCCAGTTCGTGGAATGCGATTTTCCGACGACAGTCTGGACAGGGTACTTTTGACACGATAATTGCTATACTACCAGAGGCACTTAAATTACGCGGGCCACAACAATTATATAGGAATGAACTTCAGAACGTATTCGATAGGATACAAAAATTATAATTGTGAACGCGCAGTTTGCAGGCGATTTCTCGACTTTATACTAAAATACTGTTATATCTGGCGGATATCCGCGTTTTCGTGGTTTCGCGCTACTCCTCGAACGTGAATGTTCCGTTCCGCTGAACGACTTCGCCGTCTACTTCTATCCGCGAATCCTCGCTCATATCGACTATCATATCGACGTGAACCGCGCTTTCGTTCTGTTCCTGACTTTCGGGTACACAGATGTCATAGGCCATGCCGATGGCGAGGTGGATGGTGTCGCCCATCTTCTCGTCAAAAAGCATGTTGTAGGAAAACTGGTCGATGTCGCGGTTCATACCGACGCCGAGTTCGCCGAGTCGGCGCGCACCGTCGTCCGTGTCGAGAACGCCCGCGAGAACGTCCTCGTTCTTTTCGGCACTGAAATCAACGACTTCGCCCTCCTCGAATTTCAGCCAGACTCCCTCCACGATATGCCCCTGATGAACGAGCGGTTTGTCGAACAGCACTTCACCTTCGACCGAATCGGGAACCGGCGCGGTAAACACTTCGCCGCCGGGTAGGTTGTTCTTCCCGTGGTCGTTGATGGTCTTCATGCCCGTGATGGACATCGTGAGGTCGGTGGTGTCGCCGGAGACGATTCGAACTTCATCCCCGGCGTCCAAGATTTCAACCATCTCCTGCTGGAACTCGCGCTGTTCATCCCAATCTTTGTTCATTGCGCCGTAGACGAACTCCTCGTAGGATTCGGTGCTCATCTCGGCCAACTGCGCGCTTCCCGGCGATGGATGTTGCGTGAGACACCACGGCATCGAGAGGATTTCTTCCTGTACCGGCTGATACGCTTGGTTGTATGCCGCGTGCGTCTCGGCGTCTACGTCGCTCATGTCGGAGGCGTTTTCGTGTGCGCGAACGTGAACCACTGCATCTGCCGCCTCAAACAGTGCCTTTTCGTGCTCTGGTGTGTCGAGAGCGTCGGGGTCGATAGATTTGAGAAATGCGGCACGTTTTCGGTCGCGGCGTCCGGCGGTGACGAGGGGGAACGCACCGCGCTCACCGAGCAGTTCGGACAGGGCGATAGCGAGGTCGTCTGCGACCGACGGAACGCGAAGGACGACTTTGTCGCCTGCGTCGATGTCGAGGGAATGGTCAACGATGATTTCGGCGTGTTTCCGAATCCGAGAGTCCATGCTAGTCGATTTCATGGATGTCTGAAACCGCTTTCGATACATCACCCGGAAAATCGTCCCGACTGTCGATTTCGTCTCTACCCTCGATTATTTGTCCACCGCCGCGAAAGGGGCGGTCATGATAGACCTGCGGAGCGACACGGTAACCAAACCGAGCGAGGAGATGCGTGAATCGGCCCACACCGCCGACGTTGGCGACGACGTGTACGGCGAAGACCCGACGGTGAACGAACTGGAAACCCGCGCCGCCGAGTTGATGGGAATGGAAGCCGCGCTGTACGTTCCGACGGGAACGATGGGCAATCAAATCGCCGCCCGCGTCCACACGAAGCGCGGACAGGAAATCCTCGTGGAGCGCGAGAGCCACGTCTTCAAATGGGAACTCGGCGGGTTAGCGCAACATGCAGGTTTGCAAGTCAGAACCCTCGACGGCGGCGAGAGAGGGGTTCCGACGCCGGAACAGGTGACATCGGGCTACGTCGAGGAGGACGCACACCGTCCCGGAACTGGTCTTTTAAGCCTCGAAAATACGCACAACAGCAAGGGCGGAGTTGCGATTTCTCCCGAAAAAATCGACGCCGCGGCGGAGGCGGCCCACGAAATCGGTGTTCCGGTTCACTTGGACGGAGCACGAGTCTGCAATGCCGCCGTCGCACACGACGTGTCGCCCGCCCGATTTACCGAAAATGTCGATTCCGTGATGTTCTGTCTCTCGAAGGGACTGGGCGCGCCGGTCGGGTCGATGCTCGTAGGTGGTGAAGATTTCATCGCGCGTGCACGCCGTACGCGAAAGCTGTTCGGCGGCGGAATGCGGCAGGTCGGCCTGCTGGCCGGGCCGGGACTGTTGGCGCTCGACAACGTCTCCCGACTCGCGGACGACCACGAAAACGCACGAATCCTTGCCGACGGATTGGCCGACGCTGGCGGGCTTTCGGTGCAACGACCCGAGACGAACATCGTCCTCGTGAACACCGAAAAGGCCGGACTGACGGCGGACGAGTTCCTCACCGCCTGCGAGGAGATGGGCGTCCTCGGCACGCAGTTCGACACGCACGTCGCCCGGTTCTGTACCCACTGGGACGTGAGCGAGGAGGATGTCGAAGTCGCGGCGGGGAACGTTCGGGACGCGCTCTGAGCGTGATTTCGTGATTCATCCGGGGTGAGTCGTTATAAGAGGGGGTCGTGGCGGAAGACGACCTCCAGAAGAGATTTGCTCTGCCAGCCGAGTCGGGGACTATGCAAACCACGGACTATCTCCTGCTCGGGATTCTGTTGCTGTCGTTCGGCGGGATATCGCTTCTTGGTAACGTACTCCTTCCCTACGAATGGGCAGTCATAACGCTGTGGCTCGGATTCGTCGTCGGCATCGGTGGCGTGATTATCAACGAATTCGAAGCGTTCGAGTCGTAGTCGAGTTATCGTTGCCCCTTCTGTACACCTTCCTGAAACCCAGTGAGCGTCCGGCGGATGAACAGGTAGATGAAGAACACGAACGCGAGGATGGCGACGAGAAGGCCGACGAACACGGGGTCGCCGATGTACTCTCCGATGATGTCGATTGGTTGCATACCCGTGCCTATCAGTTCACGAACCAAATTCGTTTCGCCGTGCTAGTGACAAAGTTGATTGACGAGCAGTTTCATACGCATAAATATGGCAGACCTCTTGCCCTCCAGCACGGACGTAGAACCCCCGACGGGTGGCAACCCGCGGGTACTCGGCGTCGATAGCGACGACGCCGACGATTTGCTCGGGGCACTCTCGTCAGGAACCGCCCGGAGCCTTCTTTCCGCGCTTCACGACCAACCCGCCACTGCGTCCGAACTGAGTGACGAAGTCGATACCTCGCTTCAGAACGCCCAGTACCACCTTCAGAAGTTGGAGGACGCAGAACTCATCTCTGCTGTGGACACCATCTACTCCGAGAAAGGCAGAGAGATGAAAGTGTACGCGCCGACCGACGGCCCGCTCATCCTGTTCGCCGGGCGCGAAGACCAGACTACGGGACTCAAGGACGCCCTCTCGCGCGTCCTCGGCGTGGCAGTTCTGCTCGGTGCGGTCAGCGCCGTGATTCAGTACGCCGTCACGGAAGGTATGCTGGGAATCGGCGGGCAGGCCGCGGAAAATTCGGATACGGGTGGCGATATGGGGACGTTTTCTGCGCAATCCACGGATCCCGCTCAGAGCGCCGCAGACGCCGTCATCACCACGGTTCCGCCGGGAGTGCTATTCTTCGCAGGAGGGGCGCTGGTTCTCGCGCTCGGTGCCGTTTGGTGGTACGTTATCAGAGACTGACCGAGATTTTCGGTGTGAAACCGATAACTAAAACGCTTTTTTGAGTTTACCAAGAGTACATTATCTCGGGGTGCATACGATAAAATGGAACCGCCCTGCTTCGGCCCTTCGCAAACGCCATCAGCTTTCCACCACCCCTCCAACGGAGAACTCCTGAAGAAGTTCTCCATCCCCACGACGAACCCCACCACCAAAGCCCTCCTTCCGCGGTTCCAATTCGAGATGTGTCCGGAGTCCGCCCCGCGGTTGGGCGTGACTGCCCGGATTCAACAACAGCACCTCACCAGTGTCTTCTACGAGATGTCGATGCGAGTGGCCGAAGATAACCACGTCTGCGTCTCGCTCACGTCCGAGTAGTTCCAGTCCCGTACTCCCGCTTCGGTGGCGATGGACGACAACGAATCGAACCCCGTTTTCCTCGAACGTTCGCACTTTCGGCAGTCGGTCGAGTACTTTCGGCGTCGCGTTGTTGCCGTGAACCGCGACCAGTCGGTTGCTCTCCGATTCGAAGGCAGAGAGCGCGGCCTCGGTCGTGAAATCCCCGGCATGAACGACGAGGTCGGCCTCGCGAACGGCCTCCAAGGTTCGGCCGGTGAGTTCGTGGCCCGTCTCGCTGTGCGTGTCGGAGACGATAGTAATCATACTTCCGCGTTGGAATCGAACCATCTTGCGTCTTCCGCCGTATCCACTCTTCTGCGGGATTTCTCGTCGCAAGGACTTTGACACCTCCGTGAGGCTATTCGGTAATGGCGAGTAGCAAATCCGTGGTAATTGCCGCCCTCGTTGCGAACGGGGCAATTGCCGTGTTGAAGTTTGTCGGGTATCTCCTCACGATGAGTCCGGCGATGCTCTCGGAGACGTATCACTCCATCTCCGACACCGGAAATCAAATTTTTCTCCTCATCGGAATCCGGTACAGCGGGCGCGAGGCGACCCGCGGTCACCCCTTCGGATTCGGCAAGGCGCAGTTTTTCTACAGCTTTTTGGTGAGCGTCCTCCTGTTCGGTATCGCCGGGTGGGAGAGCGCGAAACACGGGTATCAAGCGCTTATGAACCCGCACGCCGAGGAAATCGCGGAAGTGACGCTTCTCTCGTTCACCTTCGACCCGGTGTTCGTCAACTACGGCGTCCTCGTCGGCGCGATACTGTTCGAGAGCTACGCCTTCAGCAAGGCGTACAAGGCGATGAAAATCGAAATTAATCGCCGAAACTGGAGCGGCTTTCGGGAGGCCTTCCGCAAAACCAGCGACGTGACGACCCTGACGGCGCTCACCGAGGACACCATCGCCCTCGGCGGGGCGGGAATCGCGCTGTTCGGTGTTTTCCTCACCCGGTACACCGGAAACCCGATGTACGATGCCGCATCCGCCTTACTCATCGGCCTCATGCTGATGGGATTCGCCGTCGCCCTCGCGTTGGAGAACAAGCGACTGCTTCTCGGCGAGAGTCTTCCGAAAGAAGAGGAGGACGTGCTTCGAATGATGCTCGGCGAGGCCGAGGGCGTCGTCGAGATTATCGACTTCCGAACCGTCTACTTCGGTCCCGGGAAAGCCATCGTCGCTGGCGACGTGGCGTTCGACCCGGGACTCGATACGGGTGAGATAGACGACCGAATTACCGCCCTCGAAAACGACCTCTTTGAAGCGAACGAACACGTGAAAAAGGTGTACATCGAACCCGAAGTGCAAGTAGAGAAAGAATCACAGTCCGCCGTATAAACTCGTTCTGTGCTGTTTCCCTGGTTTGAGACATCGTGTGACGGCTGTGGGTGTTTTGGATTCTGTTGAACGTCTGCCACCAGACGCAAGCACTCTAAGTTTTGTTGAACAGCTGTCGGTAGTTTCCAAGGTGAATTTCACCAACTTGAACCGCTTACTGCTCGTGTCGTCGTGTCGGATTCATTGGAGTTGTGAATAGCTAGCAACACCGAAATAAACGACACACAGTGAAACCCCACAAACAAACAAAACGATGTTTTCGAGAAATCGCGGTCACACACCGAACGATGCGTATCTCTCACGGAGGCAAGACTTTTTGAACCAAGCCGCGAATATTCCGTATCGTGTCTACGACGAACGAGTATATGCGGTTCTTTCCCTACGAGTCGCCCTACGACAACCAGCAGGAGGCGATGGACCGTATCTACAACGGACTGGCTCGCGGACAAGACGTGGTTTTCGAGGGTGCGTGTGGGACGGGAAAAACGCTCTCGTCGCTCGCGCCCGCGCTGGAGTTCGCCCGCGAGGAGGACAAAACGGTGGTCATCACGACCAACGTCCACCAGCAGATGCGCCAGTTCGTGACCGAGGCGCGCGAAATCAACGAGAACGAACCCCTTCGCGCCGTCGTCTTCCGCGGGAAAGGGTCGATGTGTCACATCGACGTGGACTATCAGGAGTGTCAGGTGCTCCGGGACAACACCTACGAAGTCGTGGATAAGGAACGCGACAAACAGGAACTCGAACAGCGCCAGCGCGAACTGCTCGAAGTGATGCAGGATGGCGACGAAACCGCCGCGGAGGCCCGGAGTGCGGTGATGGACGAACTCGACCAGATTCAAGAGGAGGTCGAAAACCTGCGCGAAGCGAACGTCTGTGACTACTATTACAACAACCTTACCGAGGACACGGGCGAGTTCTACCAGTGGCTCTACAAGGACGTTCGGACGCCGGACGACATCTACGAGTACGCAGAGCAACAGCAGATGTGCGGCTACGAACTGCTGAAAGACGGGATGGAGGGCGTCGATTTGGTCGTCTGCAACTATCACCACCTTCTCGACCCGATGATACGCGAGCAGTTCTTCCGGTGGTTAGACCGCGACCCGGAGGACGTTATCACCATCTTCGACGAGGCCCATAACATCGAAGGGACGGCGCGCGACCACGCCTCTCGAACCCTGACCGAGAACACCCTCGACAGCGCGCTGGACGAATTGCAGGAGAGCGACGACTTCCGGAGCGAGTCGGGGTTCAACGTCCTCGCCGCGTTCCAGCGCGCCCTAAAGGCCACCTACGAGGATTCGTTCGGCTTCGGCGAGCGCGAAGCGGTCGGCGAAAACTGGCAGGACGTGCCGGTGGCGAACGAGAACAAGCGCGACGACCTCACCCTCAATTTCCTTCAAGAGTACACCGGGAAGGGAATCGACGACGAACTGGACGACGCGCTCGGCCTCGCCAAAGAACTCGACCAGCAGTACGAGGAAGCGTACAAAGAAGGCGACGCAAAAACCCGACAGGAGTGCCAGACGCTTCAGGCCGCGAACTTCGTCAAATCCTACATGGACGAGGGGGCCGAACTCGGCCAGTACCCGGTTGCCGCGGTTCGGCGCGACGAAGGCACCGACGAAGTGTACGGACGAGCGGAACTGTACACCTGCATCCCGCGCGAAGTGACCAAAGCCCTCTTCGATGAGGTGTACGCGACAGTCTTGATGAGTGCGACTCTGCGCCCCTTCGACGTGCTGTCGGACGTGTTGGGACTCACAGAGCCAGTCACGTTGGCCTACGGCCTCCAATTTCCCGAGGAAAATCGCCGAACCTTCGCGGTCGAATCGCCCGCACTGTTCGCCAGCGAGCGAAGCGAGCGGGAAACCCAAGAGACCATCGCGGACGTGCTGACCGACACTGTCAAATTCACCGCCGGGAATACGCTCGTTTTCTTCCCGAGCTATTCGGAAGCAGAACGCTACCGCGACCTCGTTCGAAACCGAATCGACGGGAGTCTCTACTTCGACGAAGCAGGAACACCCGTCGAGGAACTTCGCCAGCAGTTCACCAGCGACCAAAACGGCGTCCTCTTCACTTCGCTCTGGGGAACGTTGGCCGAGGGTGTCAGCTTCGACGGAGACGACGCCCGAACCGTGGTCGTGGTTGGCGTTCCGTACCCCCACTTGGACGACCGGATGGACGCGGTGCAGGACGCCTACGACAGGGTGTTCGCCGACCGTTCAGGCCGAAATTCGGGCTGGGAGTACGCCGTCGAAATTCCAACGATTCGGAAAACCAGGCAGGCATTGGGGCGAGTGATTCGCTCCCCCGAGGATTTCGGCATCAGAGTGCTGTTGGACAAACGCTACACCGAAAAAAGCGTGCGGGAGATGGGCAAATACAGTGTCCGAGAAACCTTCCCGCCGGAAGAACGCGAGGAGATGCTGGACATCGCTCCAGAAAAACTCAAATTCGCTATGCTGAACTTCTTCACCGACAAGGATGCGTGGAACGGGGAACCGCCGAAACCACAATGAATCGGATTGGTTGGAGATTTTCTGAATATTACGCTGGAAGCGAAATCGTCGCCGCTGGTTCTTCGTAGGTCGCATCCCAAAGCTGTAGTCTCGTGATGTTCCACGTAATCGGGTTGATGTCTCGTTCCGTGAGTTGCTGAGCCGCATCCGGATTTCCGCCACGAGCGAGCGTCACGTGCGGAACGTAGTCGTCACCTTCGATGCCCTCGATACAATCGAACTCGGCAACCAGTTCGCGGTGGAGTTCGCGCAGACCTGGGCTTTCCACGGCAAGGTAGACGACGGGGCCATCCCCGCGTGCCGGATTTTCGAACAGGTCGATTTCGGCTATTTTGGCTTCGAAGACAGGTGACCCGACGAGCGCGGTTCGAACCTGCATTTCGAGTCGGTCGTAATTTTGGCGGTCGCCGAATCGTTTGACAACCAAGGTGTGCTGGTCGCGGACAGTGTCGAACTGGTAGAGCGATGGGCGAAGTTTCTCTGCAAGGCGGGCGACTTCGCCGGGAACGGGAACGTTGAGGCTGTACACTGTTCGATTCGAGAGAGGGGAAGAATATGAGGGTGGCGTTCGTGGTTAGTCGTTTTAGGATGAACCGCCCCGAGCACTAGTAGACCATTTCTCGGTGTTAATATCGACAAAGACAGTCCAGTTGGAAAGTGAAATGGCCGATTCGTTTGCTGGAGGTTGATTCACCGCCATCTCCCCATCAGCAATGAGTCGGCCATTTCCACTCTCTTCGAAGCCGCGAATCGAGAGATACGCAACGTCGCCCGGTTTGAGCGGCTTTGAAAGTTCGGCATCGCCAAATGGGTGATTTGACTGGTTGAACAAGCTGAATCTAATGGTTGTCCCGGCTGGAATGACCGTTCCACTCCTATGTTCAATCACAATGACTCCGGGCTTGGTTTCGGAGTTCACGGTTATTGTTGGCACATTGTTAACCCAGAGGGGTTTCGTCGGTGGTGATGCCACCTCTGAAAATCGGTATGAGAAATCGACAGAAACAGCTCGGCTACCGCTCGTTTGAAGCGACCCCGAGAGTTCGTGAATGAATCCTCGTTCGTCCACGAAGACGGTCGCAGTGAGCGACTTCACATCGGGAAGTTCGGTGTGCGTACTTGCCTGGTAGCGATACAGTCTGATTCCGTTTCGAGTGGTCGTCCCATTCCACGTGAAATCAGAGTTCGTGAGGATTTGGCTCATCTGGGTGTTGTTCTTGACGTTTTCCGGAAGTGAACCCGTTTGGTTAGAAGCAGAGACATACTGAGTCCCTACCTGTCTTGGGGTATTTCGGGTTGTGGTGTTGTTCGCCACGAAGGCTTTGTATGAACCGCCAGCGCCGAAACGGCCGGGGATTTCACCGCGCTGGTCGATGAGTAGTCGTCCTTCACCGGCGTGTACGGTGAGTGTCGAATTTGCCCATTTCGATGGGCCAACACTGTGATTCGGGCGAATCCGAACCTCCTTCCGATAATTCATTCCCGCAAGCGCGGATTCATGCGCAGAAACGAGTCGCTCCGCGTCGAATATCCACTGCGTGTTTGCGCCGGGTGGTGGGTTCAAATCAGCTTGTGAGTCGGTTTCCGGTTCCGGCGACTGCTCCGACCACGGGAGGTACTCCGCACAGCCAGAAGTCACGATGAGGAGGGCGAACAGGAGGGCAGGGAGTCGTCGCATTCAACCATGTTTTCATCGGAAGATAATAAACTCTCGCCAGCAGAAACGAATCGCTGGCAACCATTGCCGTGCCGAAAGCCTTTATATGACCCAAGCCAGAACACACTCACAATGTCGTGGACTCGCGCCACCGGGGTCGCCCCTGTCGTGAGCGACGAGTCCGCCTTCGACTCCTTCTGCGTGCGACGGCGACCGGGGCTTTTCTAGTCCCACTAATACCTATTCCACCCCGACCTTTCGTTCGTTCAACGCGCCCTCAAAACGTACCAACTCGCCGTTAGTCTATTCTGTGCGATTATTTCTCAATAAATTGAGAAGAATTTAAGTGGGTGGAGTCCTTGGCAACGTCCACAATGAAATCCGTTGCACTCGCCTTCTCGGGCGGACTCGACACGACAGTATGCGTCCCACTCCTCGAAGAGGAATATGGCTACGACGAGGTAATCGGCGTCACCGTAGACGTGGGACAACCCGAAGAGGAATTTGCAGAAGCGGAGGAAACCGCGGAAGCACTCAATCTGGAACATTACGTCGTGGACGCGAAAGACGCGTTCGCGGAACAGTGCCTTGACGCGGTGAAAGCCAACGCGACGTATCAGGGCTATCCGCTCGGGACAGCACTCGCCCGCCCGGTAATCGCCAAAGCGATTCTCGACGTGGCGAAGCAAAACGACTGTGACGCCGTAGCACACGGCTGTACCGGAAAAGGAAACGACCAGTTGCGTTTCGAGGCGGTTTGGCGTGCCTCCGATTTGGAAGTCATCGCGCCCGTGCGTGAACTCGGCTTGACCCGCAAATGGGAGATGGAGTACGCCGACGACCACGACCTGCCCGTGGAGGGCGGCAACGAGGGCGTCTGGAGCATCGATACGAACCTCTGGAGTCGCTCCGTCGAGGGCGGCAATCTGGAAGACCCCGGCTACGTCCCGCCGGAGGAAATCTACGAATGGACGACGAAACCGGGCGCGGAAACCGAACTCATCGAAATCGAGTTCGAGAACGGGAAACCCGTCGCCATCGACGGCGAATCCTACGATTCGGTCGAACTCATCGAATACCTGAACGAACTCGCGGGCAAGCACGGCGTCGGGCGCACTGACCTCATGGAAGACCGCATGCTCGGCCTGAAAGTGCGCGAAAATTACGAACACCCCGCTGCGACGACCCTTCTCAACGCGCACCAAGCCCTCGAAGGACTGGTATTGACGAAAGAAGAACGCTCGTCCAAAACTGGAATCGACCAGCAGTGGGCCGAAAAGGCCTACGAGGGACTGCTTTCCGCACCGCTCGTGGACGCCCTCGACGGCTTCATCGACACCACGCAGGAGAAGGTCACCGGCACGGTGACGGTCAAATTCGAGGGCGGACAGGCCCGCCCGGTCGCCCGCGAAAGCGAATACGCGGTGTACTCCGAGGACGCCGCCTCGTTCAACACCGAAACCGTCGGCAAAATCGAACAGGCCGACGCGACAGGAGTGGCGAAATACCACGGCTATCAGGCACGCTTAGCGAATAATGAGTGAGCAAGGGAGTGGAATCGGGAGCGATGAGAGCGGAAACGGCGACGGCGATGTCGTTCGCGGCGACCGTTTCAGCGGCGGCCCTGCTCGCGGATTCCTCTCGTCGCTGTCCGCGGATGAGCGCATCTTCACAGCAGACCTCGCGGTAGACCGCGCCCACGTTGTGATGCTCGCGGAACAGGGCATCATCGAGGACGAGACGGCGGGCGAGATTCTCACCGCGCTGAATGTGGTCGAAGTCGATGGCCACGGCTCCCTGCCGGACGGCGAGGACGTTCACGCCGCAATCGAAACGTCGGTCGTCCAGAAAGTCGGGGACGACGGCGGGAAGATGCACACCGCCAGAAGCAGGAACGACGAGGTTGCGACCTGCATCCGCTACCGTCTCCGCGAAGACGTTTTGGGTGTATTGGATGCAACGCTCGCACTCCGCGAAGCACTGCTCGAAACGGCGGAGTCGCACGCGAATACGGTGATGCCAGGCTACACGCACCTTCAGCCTGCCCAACCGACCACGGTCGGGCACTTCCTCGCGTCCTACGAACAGGCGATTTCGCGCGATACGGAACGCCTGCTCGATGCTTACGGGAGAGTGAACCAGTCGCCTCTCGGCTCTGCGGCGTTTGCGGGGACTCCCTTCGACGTGAACCGCGAGCGCGTGGCCGACCTGCTCGGGTTCGATTCGGTCTTGGGGAACTCAATGGACGCCTCGTCTGCCCGCGATTTCCTCGTAGAGACGGTGTCCGCGCTGGCGAACCTCGCCACGACGCTCTCGGGAATCGCGGAAGACCTCGTCATCTACTCGAATCGCGGGTTCGTGGAACTGTCGGATGATTACTCGTCCACGTCGTCCATCATGCCCCAGAAGAAGAACCCCGACACCCTCGAACTGGTTCGCGCGGTGGCGGGCGATGCGCACGCCGGACTGTCGGGTCTGCTCTCCACACTCAAGGGACTTCCCCGTGCGTACAACCGCGACCTTCAGCGCGCGACACCCCACGCGTGGGGCGCCATCGACGCCGTGACCGACGCAGTCGAGGTTACGGCGGGCGCGGTGGCGACCGCAACGTGGAACGAGGACGTGCTGGCCGAGGAATCCGCGGAGGGCTTTTCGACTGCGACGGGAGTCGCCGACTTGCTGGCCATGTGCGGCGTGCCGTTCCGCACGGCGCACGAGTTGGTTGCGACGGCAGGGGAGGCCGACTATGATGCCCTCGATTCCGCGGCGAACGACGTGCTTGGCGCACCGCTCGCGGAGTACGTTCCCCGCGAGGAAGTTGAGTCTGCACTTGACCCCGAAACGAGCGTCGAGATGCGCGATTCGCACGGCGGCCCTGCTGGCGACGCGATGGCCGAGGGCCTGAGCGATGCGGAGGCGACGCTGGTCGTCCACGAGGAATCTGTGGCCGAACTGGTCGAATCGCTGGAATCGGCGAACGAACTGCTCCAGACCGAGGTGAACGACTATGTCTGAACTACCGCGACCCCTCCGGGGGCATCTATTTGAACACTAATCCGAACCGCGAAATTCGCCTTCTCATGTCGTGAGACGGTAGTCTGCGACTTTTTTTCATAATTAATAACGACGGATTTAAGTCCGATAGTGTGATAGGGGAGAGTACAATGGCAGAATGCGTTGAGTGCGGGGCGGACGTACCCCTGCACGACGATTTGGAATCGGGCGAAATCATCGACTGTGCGACCTGCGGCGTGGAATTGGAAGTCATCGACGTGAACCCGCCAGTCCTCGACCGGGCACCCGAGCTCGAAGAGGACTGGGGGGAGTAACGTGCAAATAGGATTGCTCTACTCCCGTATCCGCAAGGACGAAAAGCTCCTGCTCGCCGAACTCCGTGACCGCGGGCACGAAGTGACGAAAATCGACGTGCGCAAGGAAACGTTCGACCTGACGGACGTGCCGGACACCTTCGCCGACCTCGACGTCGCCATCGACCGCTGTCTGGCGACGAGCAGAAGTCTGTACGCTACACAGTTCTGCGAGGCCTACGGAATCCCCGTCGTCAACAGCCACGAGACGGCGGACATCTGCGCCGACAAGGTGAAGACCAGTCTCGCGCTCGCGGGCGCGGGTATCCCCACGCCCGCGACGAAAGTCGCATTTACGACGAACAGCGCGATGGAGGCCATCGAGTCTTTCGGCTACCCATGTGTCCTCAAACCCGTCGTCGGGTCGTGGGGTCGCCTCATGGCGAAAATCGACTCGAAAAGCGCGGCGGAAGCCATCTTGGAACACAAGGCCACGCTCGGCCACTACGAGCACAAGGTGTTCTACGTGCAGGAGTTCGTGGACAAACCCGGCAGGGACATCCGCGTGCTCGCAATCGACGGTGAACCCATCGCGGCGATGGCTCGCCACGACGACCATTGGCTGACGAACGCCGCGAAAGGCGCGGAAACGACGAAATTCGAACTGGATGCCGAAGCCAAATCGCTGGTCAAGCAGGCAAGTGATGCGGTCGGCGGCGGCCTGCTCGGCGTCGATTTGATGGAAACGGAATCGGGCTACACGGTTCACGAGGTGAACCACACGGTCGAGTTCAAGGCGCTGAACGAGGCGGTGGACGTGGACGTTCCCGCCGAAGTCGTCGATTGGTTAGAATCCACGGTGAAAACGGAGGTGGTGGCCTGATGGCCGCCGCGACCGAAGAGCAAACCGCGGAGAGCGTTTCGGCGCTCTCCACGACCGTCATCGGAGCCAGCGGATACACCGGTGGCGAACTGCTTCGCCTGCTCTCCGGCCACCCCAATTTCGAGGTGGCTCAAGCCACGAGCAGGGAGTACGCCAACAAGACGGTTGGCTCGGTGCATCCGAATCTTCGCGGGACGGGACTGCGCTTTTCGGAACCCGACGACCTCGACTCGGTGGACGTGCTGTTCGCCGCGACGCCCCACGGCGTCTCGATGGAGCACGTAGACGAGTTCAAGGAATCCGCAGACACGGTAGTCGATTTGAGCGCGGATTTCCGCCTCGAAACCGAGGCAGAGTACGACGAGTGGTACGACGGCCACGTCTGCCCAGAGTATTTGGACGAAGCCGTCTACGCTCTGCCCGAAATATTCCGCGAGGAACTGCCCGGCGCTGAGTTGATTGCGGCGGGTGGCTGTAACGCCACTGCGACGATTCTCGGCCTGTATCCCCTGTTCGACGCCGGAATCCTGTCCGGAAGCGAGCAAATCGTCGTGGACGTGAAAGTCGGTTCGTCGGAGGGCGGCGCGAGTCCGAGCAAGGCGTCCAGCCACGTCGAACGCTCGGGAATCGTGCGTCCCTACGCACCGACAGGTCATCGCCACGAGGCGGAAATCGAGGCCATTCTGGACACCAGCGTCTCGTTCACGGCGCACGCCGTGGACATGGTTCGCGGCGCATCCGCGACGAGTCACGTGTTCCCCGATTCGCCCGTTTCGAAAGGTGACCTCTGGAAAGCATACCGAAGCTGCTACGAGGAGGAACCCTTCGTCCGCCTTGTTGCGGGCGGAAGCGGCGTCTATCGCTACCCCGAACCCAAGGCGGTCGCCGGGACGAACAACGCCGAGGTCGGGTTCGAACTCGACCCGAGTAACAAGCGCGTGGTCGTCTTCAGCGCCATCGACAACCTCATGAAAGGGTCGGCGGGGCAGGCAGTTCACGCCGCGAACGTCGCACTGGGATTCGAGGAAACCGCCGGACTAGAGTTTCAGGGGCTTCACCCCGTGGGGTCGCCATGAATGGAAAGTACACGAAAGATGAACTGCTGAATGCGCACGACCAGCTCATCGACAACGACAACGTTCCGGGGGATGCAGAGGACGGCCTTTGGACTGATGGTGGCATAATCGCAGACGAAGACGAGAACGTCCCAATAGTCGTGAAAATCGGCGGCGCTCGCGCGGTGAATCCGGCGGGCGCACTCGGTGACATCGCACACCTGACCGCCAACGGCGAGGACGTGGTGGTCGTCCACGGCGGTTCGACTGCCGTAGACGACACGCTGGAAGCACTGGGTGAAGAACCCGAATACGTCGAATCACCCAACGGCGTCGTCGGACGTTTCACCGATGAGCGCGCGATGGAGGTGTTCGAGATGGTCATGCCCGGCAAACTCAACACCGATCTGACCGCGGATTTGCAGGCAGAAGGCGTCCGTGCAGTCGGACTTTCAGGTGTGGACGGCGCGCTCCTTACCGGGCCGAGAAAGTCCGCCATCAGGGTCGTGGAAGACGGCAAGAAGAAAATCCGCCGCGGCGACCACTCCGGAAAAATCGAGTCCGTGAACGCCTCGCTGTTGGAAACGCTGCTCGCAGAGAACTACACGCCTGTCGTGACGGTTCCCATGCTGGCCGACGACGGAACGCCCGTCAACGCCGACGCTGACCGCGCCGCCGCCGCAATCGCTGGCGCGCTGGGTGGCGAACTCGTCGTCCTGACGGACGTTCCGGGACTGCTCGAAAATCCGGACGACGAAACGACGCTCATCGAGCAGGTCGCCACTCCTGCGGAGATGGCGACCGCGAAGCAGGTCGCGGAAGGTTTCATGACGAAGAAAGTCATGGCGACCACGGAGGCTCTGAACGGTGGGGCGAAATCGGTCGTCATCGCCGACGCGAACAACCGCGACCCGATTACCGCGTCGCAGAAGGGCCACGGGACGAAGTTCACGCCTGCCGCGGTGGGAGGTTCGAAATGAGCGAGTTTGTCTACTCCCAGAAGCCTATTCCAATCGAACACGGCGAGGGGGTCTACCTCTACGCCGAAGACGGAACCGAATACCTCGATTTCGGCGCGAGTTACGCGGTTTCGCCCGTCGGTCACTGCCACCCGGAAGTCGTTTCTGCGGTGCAGGAGCAGGCCGCGGAATTGCTGTTCGTTCACGCCTCGTACCCGACGGAGTCCCGCGATTCGCTGTACGAGAAGTTGGCGACGGCCGCCCCCTCCGGCCTCGAAAACGTCTGGCTCTGTAACTCCGGCACGGAGGCGAACGAAGCGGCGCTGAAGTTCGCCAGAAGCGCGACCGGAAAGTCGAAAATCGTCGCCGCGAAGCGCGGATTTCACGGACGCACGATGGGGTCGCTTTCCGTGACGTGGAAGCCGAAATATCGCGCCCCGTTCGAACCGCTCGTGGACGACGTGGAGTTCGTCACATACGGCGACGAGGACGAACTGGCGGCGGCGGTGGACGACGAAACTGCCGCCGTCGTCCTCGAACCGGTGCAGGGCGAGGGTGGCGTCAATCCCGCAACGAAGAGCTATCTCCAAACCGCGCGCGACGTGACCGCCGAATCGGGGAGCGCACTGCTGTTCGACGAAATTCAGACCGGACTCGGCAGGACGGGCGCGCTCTGGGCCTGTGAACACGCCGGAGTGACGCCGGACATTCTGACGACTGCGAAAGGGTTGGCCAGCGGTCTGCCAATCGGCGCGACCCTCTGTGCCGACTGGATCGCCGAGGACGCCGGGTCGCACGGTTCGACGTTCAGCGGCAGTCCGGTCGTCAGCGCGGCGGCGGAGGCAACTCTGTCGGTGCTCGTGGATGAAAATCTCCCCGCACACGCGGCAGAGATGGGTGAATACCTTCAGTTCGAACTCGACGCCGCGAACCTGCCGGTGCGCGATATTCGTGGCCACGGACTGATGGTCGGCATCGAAGTGAAACGCGGCGCGAATCGTGTAGTGAAAGAACTCGCGCTCTCTCACCAGATTCTCGCGCTCCCAGCGGGACGGAGCGTTCTGCGTCTGCTTCCGCCGCTGACCGTCGAAACGGAACACCTCGACAGAGTCGTTGCGGCGCTGTCGGACGTGTTGGAGGGTGGAAAATGACGCTATCGAAAGCCATGACAGCAACGAAAATCGCGAAATTAGAAGCACACGATTTGCTGGTCGAATTGGTCGAAACGCCATCAGTGTCGGGAAACGAGGGGGCCTGTGCTGAACTGCTCACCTCGTTCTTCGAAGAACATGGCCGTGAGGCGTGGATAGACGACGTCGGAAACGTCCGAGCACCGGGAAACGAAATTCTGCTCACCTCGCACATCGACACGGTTCCGGGGAAAATTCCGGTCGAAGTCGATGACGGCGTTCTCTGGGGTCGCGGAAGCGTGGACGCCAAAGGTCCGCTTGCGGCGATGGCGGCCGCCGCAGTCGAAACGGGCGCGAGTTTCGTCGGCGTCGTCGGCGAGGAAACCGACTCCCGCGGCGCGCGTCGTCTCGTGGAAGACTATTCGGAACCCAAATTCGTCGTGAACGGCGAACCGAGCGGATGGGACGCCGTCACGCTCGGCTATCGTGGATTCCTCTCGGGAACATACTCGGTTTCCGTCGAATCTATCCACACCTCCCGCCCGGAACCGAACGCCATCCAGCACGCAGTCAGTTGGCTCTCTGCTGTCGAATCGGCGTTCGAACCGAACGCCGATTCGACGGGAACGGCGGGTTCGATGGACGAATCGGGTTCCGTCTTCGAATCGGTGACCGCGAAACCGGTTTCGTTCGACGGCGGCCTCGCGGCGGATGGATTGGCAACCGAGGCCGAAATCGAAGTCCAGTTCAGAATCCCGCCGGGGACGACGGCGGACGAGATTTGCGAAATTGCCGAAACCGAACTGGATTCGGGGGAAGTCTCGTGGAACGATTCGATTCCATCCACCATGGCCAGTCCGCGCACAGAACTGGCGCGGGCGTTTCGTGTGGCGATTCGAGGCGAGGACGGCGACCCGAGTTTGCTCCGCAAAACTGGGACGAGCGACGCGAACATCTACGCCGAGGCGTGGGACTGTCCCGTCGTGACTTACGGGCCAGGCGATTCGTCGCTCGACCACACGCCCGAGGAACACCTCGAACTCGCAGAGTTCGACCAGTCCGTGGCCGTCCTTTCGACAGTCTGTGAATCGCTGGAGGGGAAGCTATGACACGCCACTTCCTCGACGTGGACGACCTATCCCCGAGCGAACTAGCCGACGTGCTGTCGCTCGCGGCCGAGTTCAAGAAAAACGGTTCGCCGCCCGAACTTTCCGGACAGACGCTCGCCATGCTGTTCGAAAAGCCGAGCACGCGCACTCGTCTCTCGTTCGAGACGGGGATGACGCAACTCGGCGGGCACGCCGTTTTCATGGGGCCGGAACACACCCACCTCGACCACGGTGAACCCGTTTCCGACACAGGGAGGGTGCTTTCGCGCTACGTCGATTTCGTCATGGGGCGCGTGTTCGACCACGACTGTCTGGTCGAGATGGCCGAATACGCGACGGTTCCGATTATCAACGGACTCTCGGACATCGCCCATCCGTGTCAGTCGCTCGCGGATTTGCTCACGATTCAGGAACTCGTCGAGGCGCAAGACGCCTCGGAACCGGCGAGCGGGCACGGCCCGCGAGCCTTCGAAGACGTGTCGGTCGCGTGGGTCGGCGACGGAAACAACGTCCTCAACTCCTTCGCAATCGCGGCTTCGACGGTCGGACTCGACCTGACGATTGCCACACCGGAGGGATACGAACCGTCAAGCGACGCACTCGCGCGGGCGAGTGACCGCGGCCACTCGCCTGCGCTGACGAACGACCCGGAGGAAGCGGTGGCCGACGCGGATGTCGTCTACACCGACGTGTGGGTCAGCATGGGCGAGGAGGACGAACGCGAGGAAAAACTCGCTGCCTTTGACGGCTTCCAACTGAACGAAGACTTGCTTCCCGATTCGGCGTCCGTCATGCACTGTCTGCCTGCCCATCGCGGCGAGGAAATTACCGGCGACATGTTGGAAAGCGACCGCTCGCTGGCGTGGAATCAAGCGGAAAACAGACTTCACGCACAGAAGGCGTTGTTGGCGTATCTCGACAAAAACGGGTGAGTTAGCGCCGGTAGGCCGCCGCGAACACCGCGCCCAGTACGACGCCGTAGACGAGGTGGCCGACGAGGCTCATCGGGTCGAAGTTCGGAACCGGTGGCATCTCCATCCCGACTGCGCCCAGCCAGAGCGGCATGACGATTGTCGCGGCGACGAACCACAGAAGGACGCCGTACACTGCTCCCAAACCGGTCGTCGGTGCGATTCTGTCGGCGTATTTTCGAAGGCGCGTCATAGTCACGATTCCCCCGAAGAGGAGGCCGAACACGATGCTGTGGAAGAGGTGGGCAACCCACCCCATCGTCGCGCCGTCGAGTCCATAGAGGGACGCGATAGTTGGCATCATTCCCATCGATTGCATGAGGATGCCGAAGACGATTCCACCTGCGAGGCCGCCGAGAATCGAACTCGACCACGTTTTGTTGATTACCCCGCGTCGTCGCACTGTGTCGGTAATTCGCTTCGTTCTCTGTTGTGCCATAGTAGAGGATAGATAATGAATAATTATACATGTTTCCGCAGAGGCCGGACAGGACAGACACCAGTAAGAACGCCTAATTATTGGGTTTTCGGGTGTTTTGATTTCGGAAATCGGTCGGCTGACGGGTAGCCTTTTGCCGCTATCACACGAAGAGGATACGGGATTCACGATGGGCGAGGATACGACACGGCTTGGTTTCGTGGGGGACGTAATGTTGGGGCGGTTGGTCGATGAACGACAGCGACAGCGCAGTGTCACCGCGATTTGGGGAAACGTCGAGAGGCACCTCAAAGCGCTGGATGGGCTGTTCATCAACCTCGAATGCTGTCTGTCGGCCCGCGGAACGCCGTGGACGGACACCTATCGACCGTTTCACTTCCGCGCCGACCCGGATTGGGCGATTCCGGCGCTGAACGCGGTCGGCGTCGATTGGGCGAACCTCGCCAACAACCACATGCTGGATTACGGCCCGGAGGCGCTTCGAGACACGATTTCCTATCTGGACGACGCCGAAATCGCACACTCCGGCGCGGGAATCGACGTTGAATCTGCTCGCGCCCCGGCGTTCGTTTCCATCGACGGCCTCGACATCGCGTTCGTCTCGTTCACCGACAACACGCCGGAGTTCGCCGCCGAATCGGACAGTCCTGGAACCGCTTACGTCGAATTTGATGTGACGAACGATAAGGCGGCGCGAATCATCGGTAACTCACTCGCACAGGCCCGCGAAACGAACCCCGATTTGCTCGTGGCGTCGCTCCACTGGGGACCGAACATGCGCACGGAACCCACCGTCGAATTTCGGGAGTTCGCCCGCTGGTTGGCGAAACAGGGCGTCGACATCGTTCACGGCCACAGCGCGCACGTCTTTCAGGGCGTGGAAGTCGTTGACGGAACGGTCGTCCTGTATGACACTGGCGATTTTCTAGACGACTACGCGGTCGATTCCGAACGACACAACGACCGTAGCTTCATTTTCGAACTGACTGTTGAGAACGACGACCTTGCAGAACTCAGATTGCATCCGACCGAAATCTACGACCTCGCGGTTCACGAGGCGGAACACTACGCGGGCAACTGGAGTATGCAACAGATGGATTCACTTTCCTCGGCGTTCGGAACGCAGTTCGAGCGCGAAGACGACGAACTCGTCTTGTCGCTGTAACGCTGATTTTCGACTTTCGAACCCATTTCGACTCTCATCCCCACTAGCGTTGCCACCGTCCGCGCCTTTTTCACCTCGGAACGCATCCACCCCGGCAATGAACCTGACGCTCTCGAATCCGACCGCGCCGGTTCCCGACGACGCCGACGACGGGGTATGGCTCGCCTGCATCGACTGCGAGTGGGCTGGCCCGCCGTTCGATGAAATCCGTTATCGGTGTCCAGACTGCGAGAGTTTGCTCGAAGTGCGCTACGAGGACCATCCGACGTTCGACGATTTCGCGGAGTCTACCGGGAGCGGCGTCTGGCGCTACGTCGACGCCCTCCCCGTCGAATCCGGCGTGAGCATCGAGGAAGGAAACACGCCGCTGTACGAGGCACCCACCATCGAGGACGAAGTCGGCGTCTCGAATCTGCGAGTCAAACACGAAGGGATGAATCCGACTGGAAGTTTCAAAGACCGCGGAATGACGCTCGGCGTGAAAGTCGCGGAAAAACTCGGAACCGAGCGACTGGCCTGCGCCAGCACCGGTAACACCAGCGCGGCGTTGGCGTGCTACGGCGCGCGGGCGGGAACCGAAGTCCTCGTTTTGCTCCCCGCCGGAAAAGTCGCCGCCGGAAAGGTGGCGCAGGCGAGCCTTCACGGCGCGCGAATCCTCGAAGTGGACGGCAACTTCGACGACTGCCTCGACATCGTGTCCGACCTCGCAAACCGTGGCGAAGCGTACCTGCTCAACTCGCTGAACCCCTTCCGACTGGAAGGTCAGAAGACGATTGGCTTGGAAATAATCGAACAGTTCCGCGACCAGACGGGCGACCTTCCCGACAGAATCGTCCTTCCGGTCGGCAACGCCGGAAACACCAGCGCACTGTTCAAGGCCTTCCGCGAACTCGTCGCCGCCGGGGAACTGACCGCCGAGGAAGTCCCGACCTTGACCGGCGTTCAGGCGGAAGGTGCGGCCCCGATGGTCGAAGCGGTCGAAACCGACGCAGACGAAGTCCGCCGCTGGGGCGAGGTCGAAACCATCGCGACCGCCATCCGAATCGGCAATCCGGTCAACGCACCGAAAGCCCTCCCGGCGATTCGAGAAACCGGCGGCACCGCGATTTCCGTCACGGATGAGGAAATCACCGATGCACAACGAGCGCTCGCAGGGGACGGAATCGGCGTCGAACCCGCCAGCGCGGCGTCTGTCGCTGGCCTGCGAAAACTTCGCGAATCGGGGGAGATTTCGCCGGACGAAAATGTCGTCTGTCTCACCACGGGGCACCTGCTGAAAGACCCCGACGCCGCCGCGGAGGCGGGCGTCGAACCGGAACCCGTTCCGGCCGACACCGACGACGTGTTGGAGCATTTGGCGGAGTAGATGACCGCGACCCCCTCGGCCTCCTCACCTCGAACCGCCAACAGGGTCAAACGACACCCTCCCTGAAGGGAAAACATGGTGGGGAAAACGGACGTGCTGATTCTCGGGGGCGGAATCACGGGTACAGCTATCGCACGCGACCTCGGACTTCGCGGTCTGGATACGATCGTCGTCGAACGGGGCCGACTTGCGGACGGGGCGACCGGAAACATGCACGGCCTCCTGCACAGCGGCGCTCGCTACGCGGTCGCCGACCCGGACAGCGCGAGGGATTGCATCGAAGAAAATCGAACCTTGCGCAACATTGCGAACCACTGTCTCGACGAAACCGGCGGCTACTTCGTGCAACTGCCGGAGGACGACGAATCGTACTTCGAGCGGTCGAAAAAGGCCTGTCTCGATTGCGGTATCGACGTGGAATCGGTTTTCGCAGAAGAAATCCGGGAAGAGCATCCGTATCTCTCATCGGAAACGGAACGGGCGTTTCGAGTGCCCGACGCCGTGATTCATCCGTTTCCGCTTACCGTTGCAAACGCCGTGGATGTCCGCGAACACGGCGGAACCGTCGAAACGCACGCGGAAGTCGTGGACGTGCTCGTCGAAGACGGAACCGTAGCGGGAGCAGAAGTCCGTCACCGGGAGGCGTCCAAAACGGAAACGATTCGCGCCGAACACGTCGTCAACGCGACGGGCGCGTGGGCCGAATCGGCCGGTGCGATGGCGGGTATCGACATACCGATGCGACCGTCGAAGGGCGTCATGGTCGTCGTGGACTTCCCGTCGCTCGACACCGTCGTCAACCGCTGTCGTCCGGCGGCGGACGGCGACATCGTCCTTCCGCACGAAAACACGGCCATCATCGGGACGACGAGCGTGGAAATCGACAATCCGGACGACTACACGAAAGCGCAGTGGGAGGAAGATTTGATGATTGAGGAGGCCAGCAAGACGATTCCGGACATTTCGACGGCCAGAGTCGTCCGGTCGTACTGGGGCGTCAGACCGCTGTTCGGTGGGACGGCCGCAGATTTCGAAGATGGGCGTGCCCAGACCCGCGACTTCGTGCTTCTCGACCATGGTGAACGCGACGACAGACCGGGAATGACGACCATCGTCGGTGGGAAGTTGACGACGTATCGGCAGATGGCCGAGACGGTTTCCGACCACGTCTGTTCGGAACTCGGCGTGAGCGAACCGTGTCGAACCGCGACAGAACCGCTCCCCGGCCGTGACGATCCCGACGAACTTCGGGATGCACTGGACGAGTTCGGCCCGCTTCCACCAGCGGAGGAACTGGCCTCCGACGTGATTCGGGATTAGCGAATCTGGGCGAGTCCGAGGACGATGCTCGCGCTGACAACCAGACACACGAGCAGACCTGCAAACGCGGTCGTGTATCCTGCCTCTCCTGCGACGAATCCGACGTAGGTCGTTCCGAGACTGCCGAGGCCGATGTAGATGGTTCTCGTCGCACCGAGGTCGCCGCCCATGCTTCCGTCCGGGAACACGTCCATCAGGTGCGCCTGCATGGCTGGTGGATACGCCATCAATCCCGCAGAAAAGACCACGACGCTCGCGGTAACCGCGAGCGTGCTGGTCGTCAGAATGACGCCCGCGAGAGCGAGCGTTGCGACGACCAGCGACCCAGCGGCGACGACGGGGCGCGAAATCCGGTCGCCGAGCGACCCCGACAGCGGTTTGACCAGCGCCCCGACGACGAACAACACGGCAAACCCGCCGCCCGCAAGTTCCGGGGAGAAATCCTTTGCCTCCTGCAAGAAGGTCGGGAGGAATCCGGTGACGGACTGCCAGACGAACGCGTACAGCGAATAGGCGACGAGCAAGGCCGCGGTTCTGCGGTTGGCGAACCGTCCCGCAGTCTTTCGAATATCCCCGAGGACTGCTCTCCCGACAGTGGCGTCGATTCGCGGCGGCGTGTAAGCTTCGCGGTTCCACTGGTGAAGCAGGACGAACACCACCACGAGGGCGAGCACGACCGGAAGAAAGGCGAATCGCCACGTCGCAGCTGCGAGGACGACGATTGCAAGCCCCGCCGCAACTGCACCGCCAGCGTCTCCCGACGCGCCGTGGAGGCCGAAGGCCTGCCCGCGGCGCGAGACGAACAGGTCGGAAACGAGCGCCCTCGCCGGAGTTGGGTAGAGTCCCGCCCCGGTTCCGACGACCGCCGCGCCGAGGAGGAATATCGCGTAAGTCGGCGCGCTGGCGAGGACGCCGAACCCGACGACGAGGAGCGAGAGACCGGTGGCGAGTAAGGTTTTGCGCGACAGATGGTCGGAGAGTCGCCCGCTCGGATACTGGCCGAGAGCGTACAGTCCCCACAGTAGGGTGAACGCCAATCCGGCCTGAAACTCCGTGATTCGAAGCGACTCCATCACGGTCGGGAGCATCGGCGAGAGGACGAGTCGGCCCGTCTGAATCATCGCCCAGCCCAGCGAGACGGCGAGGAGGAGCTTCCCCGAGTAGCCCGTTACCAGTCGCTCCTGACTCGCCGATTGAGTTCCGTCTACGAGTTCCTCGCCCACGATTCGAAGGAAAGTATGGCGGGTACTTGAGTCCGGCTTTCGCGGCAGGGCGGAGCCACGATTTGTCGGAGAGTTAGTTCGTCAGCTCACCGAGTCTGGTGCCGTTTTCATATAAAAATATTCGTCCGCTGAATCGCTGGTGCGATTCAGCCGTTCAGCGCGATACTCCGCACCTCAATCATGCGCTCGTCGGCTTCGAGCGCGCGTTTCGCGGCCTCGGTGAGTTCGTCGTCCAGATTGTAGACGGACAGTGCTTCCCCGCCGTCGGTTTCGCGGGCGTTGAACATCCCTGCGATGTTGATGTCGTATTCGCCGAGGACGGTGCCGACGAATCCGATGACGCCGGGTTTGTCGTGGTTTCGCGCCACGAGCATGTGGCCGTGCGGAATCGCATCGACGCGGTAGCCGTCGATGCGAACGATTCTGGGGTCGTCACCAGCGAACAGGGTTCCCTCAACCGTGATTTCCTCGTCTGCACTTTCGACGGTGACCGCGATGAGGCTCTGGAAGTCCTCGGCCTGTCGGGTCTTGCTCTCGGTGACTTCCACGCCGCGTTCCTCGGCGATTTGCGGCGCGTTGACTGCGTTGACCTGCCATTCGAGCGGTTGGAAAACACCTTTCTGCGCGCTGGCGGTGACGAGGTCAACTTCCTCTTCCGCGATGTCGCCCTCGTAGTTCACCTCGATACGCTCGATTCGCTCGTCCAGCAGTTGGGTCGCGATTTTGCCCGCCGTCTCCGCGAGTTCGATGTACGGTCGGACGCGCGGGAATGCACTCTCCTCGACGGACGGCGCGTTGAGCGCGTTGATGACCGGTTCTTCGCGGAGCGCCGCGACGACTTGGTCTGCGGTGCTGGTGGCGACGTTCTCCTGTGCCGCCTCCGTACTCGCGCCGAGGTGTGGCGTGACGATTACGTCGTCCACGTCGAGCAGTGGGTTGTCCTTCGAAAGCGGTTCTTCGGCGAACACGTCGATGGCCGCCCCCGCGAGGATGCCATCTTCGACGGCCTTGGCGAGTGCGTCCTCGTCAATCACGCCGCCGCGGGCGCAGTTGACGACGTAGCCGCCTTCGATTTGCGCGAGTTCCTCGTCGCTGATGAGGCCCTCGGTTTCGGGCGTGAGCGGCGTGTGAACCGTGAGGAAGTCGGCGCGGTCGAGACAGTCGTCCAGTTCGACCAGTTCAGCCCCAAGTTGCCGGGCGAGGTCTTCGCTGATGTACGGGTCGTAGGCGACGAGTTCCATCCCGAGGCTGTCGAGTTTCTTGGCGACTTCCTGCCCGACTCTGCCGAGTCCGACGATACCGAGCGTCTTCTTGTTCAGTTCCGTGCCGAGATAGTCGCCTTTGGCCCACTCGCCGTTCTTGAGTCGGACGTGCGCCTGTGGGATGGAGCGCGCGGCGGCAAAGGCCATTGCAACCGTGTGTTCCGCGGCGGCGCGGACGTTGCCCTCCGGCGCGTTTGCGACGATAACGCCGTGTTCGGTTGCCGCCTCGATGTCGATGTTGTCTACGCCGATTCCTGCGCGTCCGACGATGACGAGTTCGGATGCCGCTTCGAACACCTCGCGGTTCACGTCCGTTCCGGAGCGAACGATGAGTCCGTTCGCGTCGGCGACTGCGTTCAAGAGCGCGTCGCCCTCTACGTCGTAGGCCGTCTCTACCTCGTATCCCGATTCGCGGAGTCGGTCGAGTCCCGCATCGGCGATGGGGTCGGTGACCAGAATCTTCATTGATGGAGAGAAAACACCTGCCGCCCGTTAACGCTTTCTCTCATAGCGAAGATTGCCAGTATAATTTCCTCTCTATTTTATAAGAAAATTTGTCTGCGGGTTATTCGGCGCGTTCCCGTTCTTCGGAACCGATTTGCGACTGCGATTCGGTATCCATCTCGCTATCAATCTCCGGAGCTGTTTCGGCACACTCCGCACAGTAATCGTTCTGTCCGTCTGCAACGAGCGCGACGGGAACGCCATCGACGACGAGTTCCTTGACGAACCGTCGTCGGATTCCCGGTTGATTTCGGGTTTCAGAGCGGTCGCAGACCGAACAGCTATCCGAGAGCGTCGTCTGCTCGGTAACGACGCGCCGTCCGATTCCGTATCGACCGGTGTCGTATGCGCGCCGTGCCTTGCTGAGGCGATACGAAAGAAGAAAGGCAGGGACGAAAACGGCGAGCAAGAGGAGGAGTGCCTTCCAACTGACCAGCGATTTGGCTACGACGCCCAGAAACGCTGCTCCCAAAAGAATACCCGCCAGCGCGAGCGTCCACTTCACTGGTCGGTTCGCGGCGGCGCTGGTCATTACGCTGCTGACTGATTAGTCGAACCGCTGTTCGTACTCTGGGCGGTATTCTGACCGGAGTTTTGACCGGAGCCACCCTCGATGTTCCGGACGAACTGCGGGTAGCCCTCGCCGCCAACAGGGATGTACACCGTGTCGGTTTCGTTCAGTTTCTCGATGTACTTTTCGGTGAGAACGTTCTGGTCGAGCGATTCACTGAGGATGCGGTTCGCTTCGGCCTGTCCTTCCGCCTCGATTCGTTTTCGGTCGGCCTCCAGCTTTTCGACTTCGAGTTCGTTTTCTTTCTGCTGTTTACGCTGTTTCGTGATTTCTTTCTGTTCGACCGATTGGGCGTACTCCTGTGGTAGGTTGACGTTCCGAATCTGCACCGTTTCGAGGATAAGACCATCCTCGTTGAAATCCTGCTGAAGCGTTTCCTGTGCCGCCGCTTTCAGTTTCGTCTGTCCCTCGCCAGTGTAGATTTCGGTGACTGGGAGGCGTCCCGCTTCGGTTCGGAGCACCGACCGAATGCTCGGGCGGATGAGCCGCTGTTCTGCGGCGTCGGTACCGCGATAGTTTTTGTAGAAGTTCACCGCTTCAGCGGAATCGACACGATACCGGATGGTGATGTCGATGTCCACTCGGAGTCCGTCTTCGGTCAAGACGGTTATCGCGTCGTCGGTATTTTCCCTATTGCCGTCACCCTGTTGGCTCGACATGGTGTACGCTTGCGGGCGCGTCGAGAGTGAAACGGTACTCTGCGAGACGGGATTGATGAAGTGCGCGCCGGGTTCGAAGACGGTTCCGCTGGCCGCACCCCACTTTTTGACGACTTTGACGTTTCCTTCCTCGACGGGTTCCCACGCCATAAAGCCGACAACCGGTGCGGCGATGACGACGATGGCGATTCCGATGAGAAGTGTGTTCCCCAAAATACTGCTTAGGTCGATGTCCGGAATCGGACTCGACGACCCATCAGGGTCGATTGGAATGTCGTTACCAGAACTCATGTAGAACATTCGATAGATGACGGAAGAACACCATAGTTCTTGTCATCGTTCGTTCATATCGACTCGAATATTCCAACGACATAGGAATTTCGGACGAGAAATTGCAAGTAGAACCGGCTTTCCAAGTCGATTGACGATAACTACTCTCTGAAGGGCGTCTCCGATTGTTCTCCCAACGGACGGTCGAATTGTCGATAGATATTTCGATGATTGTCGAGAATACGGGCGATAAAGTATGAGTTATCCCTCTGGAACACGGCCGTTGAAATAGCGACCACAACAATGTCTGGTAAATACGACCTCGTAATCGTCGGTGGTGGTATCAGCGGTGCGTCACTTTTGTACACGACCGCGAAGTTCACCGACATCGACTCTATCGCGTTGATCGAGAAGGAATCGGAGATTGCAGCGATTAACTCCCACCACACGAACAACTCCCAAACGCTCCACTTCGGGGACATCGAGACGAACTACACGCTCGAAAAGGCGGAGGAAGTAAAAGAGGGAGCAGAACTGCTCGCAGGCTATCTGGAGAACCACGACCCAGACCGTGAGATGCACGCCAAACGGAGCAAGATGGTGCTCGCTGTTGGCGACGAAGAAGTTCCCAAACTCGAACGGCGGTACGACGAGGAGGGGTTCGGCGACCTCTTCCCGAAACTTCGACCGATTGAGCGCGAGGAAATCGAGGAAATCGAACCCAAAGTCGTCGAAGGGCGCGACTCGGACGAGGAACTGCTCGCACTTCAGACGCCGGACGGCTACGTCGTCGACTACGGCGAAGCGACGAAGTCGTTCGCTGAACGTGCGGCCGAAGAATCGAACGTGGACATCTACACCGGGACGACGGTCACGGACGTCACCCCGACGCTCGATGGGTACACGATTGAAACGAGCGAGGGGCGCTTTGACTCGGATGCGGCCGTCATCGCTGCCGGGTCCCACAGCCTCCAAATCGCAAAGGAACTCGGCTACGGACAAGACAAAGTGTTGCTTCCCGTCGCTGGGAGTTTCTTCCTCGCCGATGACCTCCTGAACGGGAAGGTGTACACGCTTCAAATGAAAAAGCTGCCGTTCGCCGCAGTTCACGGCGATGCGGACGTTCACGATTCGAGTATTACGCGGTTCGGGCCGACCGCAAAACTCGTTCCGACGCTCGAACGCGGACGGGTTTCGACGGTGTCGGATTTCCTCGACGTGTTCGGGTTGAACGCGGCGGCGGTTCTCAGCTACGCTAACATCCTCTCAGACCGGGTTCTTCTCCCGTACGTCCTAAGAAACCTCGTCTACGATGTCCCGGAAGTCGGGCCGAAACAGTTCCTTCCGCACGTCCAGAAGGTCGTTCCGAGCGTCGAAATCGACGACATCGAGCGCGCGAAGGGCTACGGTGGTGTCAGACCGCAGATTGTCGATACGAACGAAAAATCCCTCGACATGGGCGAAGCGAAAATCGTCGGCGACAACATCATCTTCAACATCACGCCGTCGCCGGGTGCTTCGACCTGTCTCAAAAACGCCATGCGGGATACACAGACGCTACTCGAATTTATGGACGAAGAGTACGAGTTCGACGAGGCGGCGTTCCGTGGGGACACGATTGACAACTTCCCCCGTGTGGACGACGCCGATGAAGACGCGGATATGGACGACACCGACGAAGACGCAGAACCGGATACCGTCAACGAACCGCCCGCCGCAGACGACTAACACCCTGTTGCTGTCGTTGGGGTCGATATTGTCTGCCATTTTGTCTCGTCCTTCTCGGCAATTTCCACGCCGACCACGCTCATTTAACAACCAAAAGCCCCAATCAAGATTCGAATGAAGATAGTCGCCTTCGACTTCGACGGGACGCTTTCGGACTCGGAAATGACGGTGCTTCTGGGTGAGCGAAAGGGCGTTGCCGACCAGATGGAAGACATCACGGCACGCGCGATGAACGACGAAATCAGCTACGCGAAGAGCCTCCGCGACCGCGCCGCGTTGCTGGAAGGACTTCCGCTTTCGGACGCCGAGGACGCCTTCGCGGACGTTCGACTTCGCCCGGGTGCCGCGGAAATCCTCTCCGACCTGTCCGAAAAAGGAACCCACGTCGCCATTCTGACGGGTGGATTCGAGCGCGGCGTACTGGCCGCGCTCGACCGCGAAGGTGTTTCCGTGGACACCATCATCGCCAACCGATTGCCGGACGACGGCGAGGCGCTAACCGGTGAGGTGGAAGGGCCGCTCATCGAAGGGACGAAAGACGAGGCGCTGGAGTCGCTGGCCGAGGAACACGACGCAGATATGGTCAACACCGTCGCGGTCGGTGACGGGGCGAACGACCTCCCGATGCTGGAAGTCGCCGGATTGGCGGTCGGATTCGACCCGAAACCTGCGGTTGCTCCGGCCTGTGACACCATCGTTTCGCACATGAACGAACTCCACGACATCCTCAAAACCAAGAACGCTATTTAGGTGGCAGAAGACCAGAGCTACGTGATATTCCGTATCTCGCCATCTTTATTATCTCACGAGTCCTCTAATACAGTCGGTGATTGTAATGGAACGATACACCCCCTTTGAGGATGTAGACCGAATGTTCGAACAGATGCGCTCGCGAATGTGGGGATTCCAAGACCCGCAAAGTGAGCGACAGCAACTGAACGGACGGCCGGGAACCCACATGAACTTGAAAGAACACGATGGACAGTTCGTCCTCGTGGCCGACCTCCCCGGATTCGAGAAGGAAGAAATCGACCTCTCGTTCAGCGACGACGTGCTGACCGTCTTCGCGAAACACGAAGTCACTGGCGATGACTTCACTCGCGCCCGCGAACTGTCCGAACGCGTGACGATGCCCAAGGCGGTCGAAAAAGAGGACATTACGGCGTCCTACCGCAACGGCGTCCTCGAAGTTCGTCTCCCAATCGCGGAACAGGAAGACGAAAAGGGCGGCGACAGAATCGAAATCAGCGATTGATTTTGTCGGACACCCAACTGTCGTCGGCGACGGAAACCACACGAGTGCGGTTTCCATCGTTGATGAGCGGCGGCACTGTCTGCCGAACGACTCGTGCCGGAATCGCAAAGCCGAGGTTTTCGCCGCCAGCGATTCCGGCGGTGTTGACGCCGACGACGCGGCCATCACAGGTCACCAGCGGTCCGCCGCTGTTGCCTGGATTGATGGCCGCGTCGGTCTGAATCGCGCCCGGAATCGAAAATCCTTGGCGAGTCGGAAGCGTTCGATTGACCCCGCTGACGACGCCCTGCGTTATCGTGCCCTGTAAGCCGAGCGGGTTGCCGAGCGCGGCAACCCGCTGGCCGGGTTCGGCCCGTCCGTTCGCGAGCGAGAGCGAATCGACGTAGCTCGGAATTTGCTCGACGCGGAGCACCGCGAGGTCGGTTCTGGGCGCGGTTCCGACGACTTCCGCAGGACGGAACTCGCCGCGATTGAACTGCACTTCGAGTCCGTCAGCATCGGCGACGACGTGTTGGTTCGTGACGATGTACCCCGTCGAGTTCGATTCTAATCGGTAGACGAATCCGGAACCTTCGCCGATTCCACGAGCGGTTTCCACCCGCACTGCGACGACCGACTCTATCGTCTCGTCGTAGAGTTCGGGGTATTGGCAGGTCTGTGCCTGTTGATTGTGGATATTCTGTACCTGCTGGTTCTGAACATTCCGTGACTGTTCACTCCCGATTTCGGCAAATCCGCCACTCGACGTGACGACGACGACTGCAACGAACAGAACGAACGGTCGGTTTATCATCTCACCCTCTGAACGGCGGGAGGGACAATCAGTTCGGTGGCCGGAACAAACGACACCGATTCAGTGCGCGAACAGACTGGCGTGGACCGGCGCAAACCGTCCCGTTTCTGGTTCGAGAAACCGCCGAATCGGCGGCCCGACGGATTCGGGTTCGGTGAGGAAGGCGTCGTGTCCGTGGTCGCTGTCGATGACGCGATGGGTCGTCTCGGCGCCCGAATCGCGGAACGCCGTTTCGAGGCGGTTCGACTGCTCGACCGTGAAATGCCAGTCGCCGGAAATCGAGAGAACGAGGGCTTCGCCGTCGAAGTCGGCGAGCGCGTCCGCGTCGGAGTCGCAACCTGCGGCGAGGTCGTAGTTTTCCATCGCGTGTGTGAGCGAGAGATAGCTGTTCGCGTCGAATCGCTTCACGAATTTTTGTGCCTGATAGTCGAGATAGCTCTCCACGTCGCGGTAGGAGTCAGGGTCAGGGGCGAACGCCGGGGACGATTCCGAAGAATCGTCCCCGGTGCCGAACTCACGAGGGGGACAATCGGCGAGTCGCCTGCCGAACTTCTCGGCCATCGAATCCTTCGAGAGGTAGGTGACGTGGCCCAACTGTCGGGCGAGGGCCAACCCAGCATCTGGATGGTTGGGGTAGTAGTCGCCGCCCTGCCACGCCGGGTCGGAGACGATTGCTCGTCGGGAAACCGCCGAGAGGGCCAGCAGTTGCGGGTCGAGGCGCGCAGACGTGGCGATTGGAATCACCTTTTCGACGCGATTCGGGTACCGCTTCGCCCATTCGAGGGCGTTCATGCCGCCGACGCTTCCGCCGACGACTGCCCGCAGTTCGCCGATTCCGAGGTGGTCAAGCAAACCTCGTTGGGCGCGCGTCCAGTCGCCGACGGTGACCGCCGGAAAGTCGGAACCATAGGGTTCACCCGTTTCCGGATTCGTGCTGTGCGGGCCGGTGGTTCCGTAGCACGACCCCGGAACGTTCGCGCAGATGACGAACTGTTTTCGCGTGTCGATAGGCTTGCCCGGGCCGACCATCTCGTTCCACCAGCCAGTTCCTTGTCCGTCGGGCGTTCCGCGAACCTGCTGACTGCCGGTGAGGGCGTGACAGACGAGAACCGCGTTGTTGCCGGTGTATTCGCCGTAGGTTTCGTAGGCGATTTCTAACTCCGGAATCCGTCCGCCGGATTCAAATTCGAACGAACCCACGGACACGGATGCGGACGCAGTCGTGGTCATCGTGTGGCCTCCTCGATTGCCGAATCGAGGTCGGCGAGGATGTCAGCGGGGTCTTCGATGCCGACCGAGAGGCGAATCAAATCGCGTGTCACGCCCGCAGATTTCTGTTCCTCCGGCGAGAGTTGGGCGTGCGTCGTGCTCGCGGGATGGATGACCAGCGTCTTCGAGTCGCCGATGTTGGCGAGGAAGGACGCGAGTTCGACTTCCTCGCAGAACGTCTTGCTGGCCTCGTACTCGCCGAGTCCGAAGGCAATCATGCCGCCGTAGCCACCTGCCGAACTGCTTCCGGAGTCCAAATACCGACTTGCGTTTCCGTGCGTTTCGTGCGAATCGAGTCCGGGGTAGGCGACCCACGCCACCTCGTCGTGGTCGGCGAGATACTCCGCGACGATGGCGGCGTTGCCGCAGTGGCGAGCCATCCTGAGCGGAAGCGTTTCCAATCCTTGAATCGTCTGCCATGCGTCGAACGGGGACTGCTGATTGCCGAGGCTTCGAAGCGAACGAAACCGAACCGCGGCGGCGAGCGGTGCGTCGGAAAAGTCCCGCGAGAAGTCGATGCCGTGGTACGCGGGGTTGTCGCCCGCGATTTCAGGATAGCCATCCCAGTCGAAATCGCCGCCGTCCACGAGGACGCCGCCGACCGTGGTTCCGCTTCCGTGGAGCCATTTCGTCGTGGATTCCCAGACGACATCCGCGCCGTGGTCGAGTGGGCGACAGAGGGCAGGCGTCGCAAACGTGTTGTCCACGACAAGGGGGACGCCGTGGTCGTGTGCAATTTCGGCCACGCGGTCGAAATCGGGCGTAACGAGCGACGGGTTGCCGATAGTTTCGACGTGAACGAAGGCAGTGTCCTCGTCGATTGCCTCGGCGTAGGCCTCGTAGTCAAGCGTTTCCACGAATCGAGCGTCGATTCCGCGACGGGATGCGGTGTGCGAGAAGTAGGCCGTCGTCCCGCCGTAGGTGTCGGTCGAAACGACGACGTTGTCGCCCGCTTCCGCGAGAACGAGCGTGAGCGAGTCGAGCGCGGCCATCCCGCTGGCGGTGGTGACCGCACCAGCGCCGCTTTCGAGAGAGGTGATGCGGTCTTCCAGCATCTCAACAGTCGGGTTGCTTAGCCGCGAGTAGATGTGCCCGTCGGCTTCCAATGCGTAGAGGTCTGCGGCGTGGTCGGCGTCTTCGAAGGCATAGGAGGTGGTTTGGTACAGGGGCGGAGCAACCGCCCCTGTCGCGGGGTCAGGCTCCTGCCCCGCGTGAACGCTCCGGGTGTCGAATCGGGGCTGGTCGTTGCTCATGTGTAGTAAGCATATTTCCACAGAATTTTATAACCAGCAGTTACGGCAACGTTTGCAGAGTGTGCTAGCAAATGTCGGATGAGAATTGACTTACGACGAAAAATATGCAAGCAGCCATGCGATTGCGGTGAAGAAGACGGCAGCCGCACTTGCTCTGATGGGGTCCCAGTCCCACGTGGTGAGAATCCGGACGAGTTCGATAAAGACGAGAAACAGGACGAGCGTCGTGAGGAGGTTTTGCTTTCTCCGGAGGGGTTCGAAATCGTAATTCGTCATCATCAGTTAATGATCATTTTATATCACGATCGCTTCGAACGACGGGACAGGGAAGAGGTCACGACAAAATGATGACCAAAATTCCTGCCAACAGCATCAAAACGATGACGAGTGAGAGCATGAAGAAGAAACTATTACCAACGCTAGTTATCGCCAACACTTCCTGGCCAGTTTGAGAAACTCGAAGACAACGAGGAGAGCTAGCAGTCGAGCTATTTTGTCCAATTTTCGGTTGATGTCGAGCGTATCGGAGTCGGTCATCGACTAATCGTTTCGGCTTTCGAAGAAAGTGTTTTTAAATCGGTGAGTTACACTGTTGAGTTACTGTTTGGCACGCAACAGGGAAGACCACCGACTTCGTTTATACCGGAATGACCCCGCCCGAAACTCCTACTGGATACCGCCAGCCGACCCGGTTTCACTATTCGTCGCTTCTGCTCGGGGTGCTTTCTGCCATCGTGTTCGCCGCCTCTGCAATCGGATTCGGTGGTCTGCTCTGGTTCTTTCAAGGCAAACCGGAGGAGTTGACGATTAGTATCAGTATCAGTAGTGGGCGCGATTTCCTCCCGCTTTTCGCCGGACTCGGTGTCTTCGTCGGCACGCTGGTCGTCCACGAAGCGATTCACGGGTTCGTCTTTCGACGGTTGGGCTACCGCGTCTCTTACGGATTCGAACCGCGGATTCCGGCGCTCTACACCGTCGCATTCGGACAGTTCGTCACGCGCCGGGACAACATGCTGGTCGACGTTGCACCCCTCGCCGCGATGACTCTCGTCGGGATTCCGCTGCTGGCCGGGCCGATGCCGATTGCATTGGCGGCGTATTTCGCCCTGTTGGTCAACACCTCGGGGGCGGTCGGTGACCTATATCTCCTCTGGCGACTCTGGCGGATGCCATCAGAAACCGTTCTCTACGATACGGATTTTCGCCACAGCTACGTCTTCGAACCCACGAACGACACCGCTATAGGTGTCGGGAAACCATGAAAAACCGATGAAAAAGCGCACGTTCGTCCTGCTCGGATTCGGCACGTTCGCCCTCATCCTCCTGAGCTTTCTCCTGCTCGGATTCGGTCGACTCCTCTTTTCCTACGAGACCGCGCGGTATCTCTCCGCGCCAACGATGCTCCTCTCGTTCGCGCTCGTTCTCGTTCTCTTGGTGCAGTCCGTTCTCACGGTGACGGGACTGTCGGAACTACAGTAGGCGATTTCGCTCCACGAGTCACAGTTCGTCCTGCAACGAACCATACACCCGCACCCACCACACTTGGAGGGGCACGATGAGGAGCGGCGCCCAATATGCGAGTTCCAGACTGACCAGACTCACCGCCATCGAGAGCAAGAAGACGGCGGGAACGATGAGACCCCGAAGGGAAATCAGGCGTGCGTGATGGGGAGTGATTTCTTCCGGCGTAAAGTCCCGCCGAGCGGCGTACCACCACGTCGCCGTCATCGTCAAGCCGACAAGTGCGAAGTTCGTGGCGTACAAACCCCACGTGAGCCGAGTCGAGTACGTTCCAATCAACTCGGTTGGAAACGGGAGAAAGGAGATGGTAAGCAAGAACAGCAGGTTCAGATAGAGAAGGATTCTGTCGTGGCGCTCGATTTGCTGAAAGAGGTTCTGGTGGATGACCCAGTACAACCCGACGGTGAAGAAACTCAACAGATAGCTGAACAGCAACGGCTGAAGTTCGAGCAAAAGAGACGGGAGTTGGCTGTCGGCCTGCGCGGATGGAACGGTCGGTACTTCGAACTGGAGCACCAACAGCGTCAGAACGATGGCAAAAACACCGTCGCTGATAGCTTCGAGTCGCTCGGTTCCCTCGCCCTCCAACACCCGGACGGTCATATCGAGTATCTCGGCGGACGAACAGGTAAGTTCACCTGCTTCTTTCGCTCCGAATCAGCGCAACTGCTCGCGGGCGGCGGCCATCCCGGCCTCCAAGTCCACGTCCTCACCGGCCTCGTGAAACGCCTCGCCGATGGCGCGCACGCCGCGAAGAATCTGCTCCGACGAGAGATTACCCATGTTGCTCACCCGGAAGATTTCGCCGCCGAGATGGGCCTGCCCGCCGCTGATGCTGACACTGCGGTCGGTCACCGCGTCGAAGAAGGCGTCTGGATTCTCGCGGACGCCTGCGGGGAGCGAAATCGCAGTGAGGGTGTTCGAGTACTCTGATTCGTCGTTTTTCTCGGGGAACATCGACAACCCCATCGCCATGAACGCGGCGCGGAATGCCCGCGACTGACTCCGATGGCGGGAAATCCGTTCCTGCATACCCTCTTCTTCGATGTTCTCCACTGCAACCGCGAGGCCGCGGAAGAGCGGGACGGCGCTCGTGAAGGGTGTCTGGTGGGACTCCGCCTTGCGAAGATGCCAGTCCAAATCCTCGTAAAACGGCGCTTTCTCGCCGTCGAACGCTTCCTGTGCGCGGGGCGTGGCGTACATCGCGCTGGTGCCCGGTGGAGCCGCGAGGCATTTCTGGGCGTCCGTGACCGCGACATCGACGTTCCACTCGTCAACGAGGAACTCGTCGCCGCCGAGGGAGGTGACGCCGTCAACGACGAAGTAGGCGTCGTGTTCCTCGGCGATTTCGCCGACTTCGGCGACCGGATTCAACAATCCGGTGCTCGTCTCGTTGTGAACCATCGTGACGACTTTCGTGTCGTCGCTGACGGCCTCTGCGACTGCCTCTGGTTCGACCGGGTGACCCCAATCGAACTCGACGGGGGTGACATTCGCGTACCGGTCGGCGATTCGCTTGAATCGCCGACCGAACTTCCCGTTGACGACGGTGACGACTTCGTCGCCTTCGCCAGCAAGGTTGGCCACAGCGGCCTCCATCGCCATCGTCGCGGTGCCGTTGAAGACGAGGCTGGTACCGCCGCTCGTCGTTTTCGTTCCATCGAGCGACGACCGCTCGAAGATGTAATCGAGACTGTTCTGTGCGCGTTCGTACACCGATTCGAACTCGGCGGAGCGGTGCGAAACCATCGGTTCGCTCATCGCGGTTCGAACCTCACGCGCGAGGGGGACTGGGCCGGGGTTGAGTAGGAGAAAATCCTCTCGCATACACGTTCGTTCAACCTCCCACTAAATAAGCGTCGTGCGGGGCGCAATTTCCGCCACTTGTCGTCGCGTCAAATTATACCGGGCGATAATTTCACTATTCGTCCTTCGAAGCGTTTCCTCCGCTTCCGGGGTTGTTTCTGACGACCCACGCCAAAAGTGCCGTTGGACTACGCGACTGCGTCCAGATGGTTCCCGGCCCTTCGAACTCACACAGGAGTCCGTCGCCGTGCCCAGAGACGGAGCTAACGCTACTCACTCGGCGAAGCGAATAATCGACCGTTTCCTCGAACGCGACGACGTGGCCCGTATCCACTTCGTACCGCTCTTCGGGGTCGAGACTGACGACCGAAAGAGCGCCGTAGCTCGACAGAAACGACGAACCTGAACCCGACAGTTCCAGCAGAAAGTCGTTTTTGCACTCGACGAACCTCTCGTTTTCGCCGAGTTCGGCGTCGAGTTCGACGCCGAACTCGACTGCGAGGAACGAACAGGAGGGAGCGTACAGGATTTCGTCACGCAGCTTGAAATGAAAAATATCGCCCGGAAACGGCGGTGCCAGCGTTACAGTACCGGGTCGTTTCGCGGTGAACGTCGTAGCGAATGGTCGGTTGCTCTCGTGCAGGGCATGGCTCGGTGAGTCCGTTTCGTCAGCTTCGGTCGCGGTGATTTCGACTCCCTGCGAATGGCTGACCAGCGACCCTGCTTCGGCCCGAATCCCCTCCTCCGCGTCCAGTGTCATATCGAGTTGTGCGAACCCCGGTTGATTCGTGATTTCGTACTCCATACTCGCACGAAACACGGGATGAAGATTCATAGCCCTCGTGGCCTCTTGACGCGCGTTTGATGTGCTAGTCACGAGGTATTTGTGCGAGATGTCGGTCGACGGAGGTACGAAGGGAGGTAAGTCACGACGGAGGTATGAGGTGAGGCACGTCTACTACTGAAAAGGTGCGCCTTGCTTTCCCGCGAAAACCTTCCTACTCGAATTTCTCAAGCAGTCGTTCGTAGAACCCGCTTTCACCGCCATCTGCCAACTTCTCCACGATTAACTCGGGCGTAGACCGCGCGAGGTGATTTTTCACCGGTGAGCGCTCGACGACCAACTCGCCGTCAACCAATCCCTTGGCTTCGATGCCGTCCACCGCGACATCTTCGTCGGCGACGTCACGAATCTCGTCCGCAAGGTGGGAGACGAACACGCCGGTTACGTCGCGCTCGCCGAGTTCCTCCAAAATCCCGGCGATGATTTTCGCGCTGGCTCCGGGTTCCGTGATGCTTTCGAGTTCGTCCACCAGCACCAATCTTCCAGCCTCCCCGTCCGCGAGGGAGGCGAACTCCCGAAGCGTGCTCTCGAACGCCCCGGCGTCGAGGGTCCCCTGCGTTTTGCCGTGATAGTGTAGTTCCTCGAACCGTCCCAGTCGAACCGATTCGGCGGGTACCGGAAGTCCCATCTGCGCGAGGATGACGATGAGTGCCACCAAATCGAGTGTGGAGGTTTTTCCGCCGCTGTTGACTCCCGAGAGGAGCGCGACGCCCGAAACGCCGTAATCGACCGGTTCGACCGCAGAGAAATCCACGTCCAGCAGGGGCGACCGTCCGCCGACGATTTCGAACCCGTTTCCACCAGTTTCGAACTCCGGTAGCACACAGTCGAAATCCCGCGCAAACCGAGACACGGCGAGTTCCACGTCCAGTTCGAGCGCGGCGTGTACCAACTCCTCCGCCGACTCGCGTTCGTCGGCGAGCGTCTGCGCCAAATCGCGTTTGTGTCGCTCTTCCCGACGGGACTTCTCGGCCTCCAACTGCTCCCGGAGACGCGCAATCACGCTCTCGTCGTGTTCGACCGGAAACGAGGGTTCGTCGGGGAACGCCTGCCGAGCGATTTCGGTTTCGCCAGCGTCCAGCGAAAGTGTGTCAATCAGGTGCTCCCGCGCGGCCTCGATTGCGGCGTCGTACTCGTCTGCCAGTTCACGCGAGAGCAGCGAATCCACGCCTGCACCTTGTTCGACCAGCGACAGCAAATCAGAGCCTTCGATGGTCACGTCGCGCTCCCGAATCGCGTCCCGAAGGCGGTCGTTGGCCACGTTTTCCGCCATCGACACGCCAGCGTCCAAATCGGCTATCGCGTCGGTCAGACGGGCCAGTTCGTCGTCGCCCGTCACGCTGCCGTCCGTCGTCACGCGGGCGAGTGCCGATTCCAGTTCTTCGATGTCGAGCGGTGCGTCCATTCCCGCGACCTGATGCACTTCCACGGCGGCGAGAAGCGTCTCGCGATTTTCCGCGAAGAAGGCGAGCGGTCGCTCGGGGACGAGTTCCGCCGGAGTTTCGAGTGCGTCGGGTTCGACGCGAACGTCTCCTTCGATGGTGACGCCCGTGAACGATTCGTCCAGCGCGACGACGGTGGAGTACCCCCGCGCCAGTTCGGCCAACTCGCGAGCGTCTTCGACTACCTCGACGGGGAGTTCGGGAATCTTTTTGCGGGCTTCCGCGTACCGCTCGGCGTCCGTCGTCGCCAGACAGCGGTCGCGGACGGTCACGTCGCGCGGATTCGACAGGGGTTCGACGCCCGCCAATGCATCCTGAATCTCAGCAGTCGGTTCTCGTTTCATCGCTCGCGCGGTGAACTCGTGTACCTCCTCGATTCGGGAGGCCGTCGCGCTGGGGTACAGCGTTTTGAGGCGCTTTTCCGCGTAGGTAGTGACGGCCCGCGCTTGGAGCAGGGTGAGAACGTCACGGTACAGTTCGCGCGCTCTGTCGGTCGCGAGAAAGCCGCCGGGGTCGTCGTGTCGAATCCTGATTGCGGCGCGCGCGATGGCCGCGGCGCGCCCTTCTGAGATGTTGGGCGCTCGTGCGAGAGTGGCCACATCGCCGGTTTCAAGCGCGTCTACGGAGCCGTCGAGTTCCGTGAGCGCGTCGGCCGTCTTCGCACCGACACCCGGTATCGCCTCGAAATCCATTCGCTCCGTGATATTTCGTCACCCATAAAAAACGTTCCCGACGCGATGCGAAGTTAACAGCAACCGGCGTCTTCCCAGTTACCACACTGGTATCCGTCGCCGTAGTCACAGCAGTCCCGACTGTATCGCTGGTAGCCGCCACCGTACTTACACGCTTCACCGGTACAGTCGTATTCGGTGTAGCAGTTCTGCGGCGTCACTTCATCTGCTGCAGCAACGGCAGTTGCACCGAGCCGGCCAACGCGCCAGCGCTAATCGCTTTCAGTAGCGTTCGACGACTCGACTGGGGTTTTTCCACATTTTCACCGACTATACATAATAATTATACTAAATTAATATAAACTATTGTGTATATAAATACTTGGTAAGTAATGTATTTATAAAGTATATAGCAAGTTAATCGGAGAATCAGGCACGTCGGTATGTCCCTCGATTCACATCACGAACGTTTTGGAGACGTAGACGAGAATTGGTTGTATGCCGACCGTCGAGGAGAAACTGGCCGCGATGAAAGCAGACCTCGCCGACCGCGACGGCGTCCTCGTCGCGTTCAGCGGCGGCGTCGATTCGAGCGTCGTCGCCGCCCTCGCGCACGATGCGCTCGGTGACGACGCCGTCGCCTGTACCGCAAAGAGCGAAACACTTCCCGACGCCGAACTGGAAGACGCGAACGAAGTAGCCGAAGAAATCGGTATCCGGCACGAAATCGCCGAGTTCAGCGAACTGGACGACCCCGCGTTCGTCGCCAACGACGACGACCGCTGTTATCACTGCCGGACGATGCGGCTCGGAACGATGTTCGAGCGAGCGAGCGAACTCGGCATCGACATCGTCTGCGACGGGACGAACGCCGACGACGTGGACGCCGGACATCGCCCCGGCCTACGCGCGGTGGAGGAACTCGACGCCTATTCACCGCTCCTCCAGCACGACATCTCGAAAGCCGAAGTGCGCGAAATCGCGGAACTGTACGACCTTTCGGTCGCCGACAAACCCGCCATGGCGTGTCTCTCTTCGCGCATTCCGACTGGTTTGGAAGTCACCGAAGAACGACTTTCCCGAATCGAGCGCGCCGAAACCCTCCTTCGCCAGTGGGGTTTCTCCCAGTTTCGCATCCGCGACCACGACGGCCTAGCGCGCATCGAAGTCGGCGAAGACGAACTCTCGCGCGCGCTAGACGAGGAGTTCGCCAGTGCTGCCCGCGACTATCTCACGGAACTCGGCTTCGACCACGTCACGCTCGATTTAGGCGGTTACAGGACGGGAAGCGTGAGTCCGGAAGGCGAATCTGCGGATGCTGAAAGCGAGTCGAAACGAACGGACGAACCGCTGGTCGAAGACGTGTTTAGCACCGACTATCCGACTAGCGATTCATAGAAATCGACGGCGTTCGCACCCAACGGGTGGCAGTTTGCTGGCACGCGAACTGCGGTCTGTAGCTGCTGGCACGCGAGCTAAGGGCACAGGCACGAACGCTACAATGGGATACGTAACCACCTCCCTTAGTTATAAGCCGGTTACGAGTTCCGAAAGCCGTCATTGTACGGCTGGGAAATTTTATCGCAAAGACAGAATAGGGGGTCGCTACCGGCCAGTCCACTTCAACAGCAGGAGCGTTCCTTCGAACAGTCCGACCATGGTGAGCGCGACGAGGAATGGGGCCATTCCCGTCGGGTCAGGACTGAAGAGGAACGAGAAGCCGAGGAAACCGCTCCAGAAGTACAACCGCTTGTCTGCCAGCCACTTCCGGGTCGTCAGTCCCATCATGATGGCGAGCATGATGAGCAGTGGAATCTGGAACACCACCGCCAGCACGCCCATCATCATCAGAATGAGGTCGAACGTTTTCGTCAGTCCGAATGCGACCTCGACGACGGCGGCGTTATTTGTGTAGGAGAGAAAGTAGGTGAAGATGGCGGGCAGGATGAGGAAGTGGGCGAAGCTGATGCCCACGAAGGCGAGGACGAGGCTGGTCGGCACTGCGGCGAGGTAGTATCGGCGCTCGTTGGGGTACAGGCCGGGCCTCATGAATAGGTACGTCTGATACACCATGACGGGGAGGGCGACGATGACCCCGGCGAGGCTGGCCACCTTGAGTTCCGTCATGACGAGCGCGAGCGGATGGTAGAGGCGAGGGCGGGTGGTCTCGTCGACTGGAAGCACCGAGTACCAGAGGAAGTTGATGACGTTTTCCGCGAACGGGAGCGTGACGACGCTTACGACGCCAGCCATGATGAGGACGACCGCGAGCCGTTTTATCATCTCCTCGATGTGGTCGGCCAGCGGCATCTCCTGGTCGCTCGTCGGCTGGCTCGGTCGCTCGACAGCCGGCTCCGGGTCTTCGGGCGCGTACAGGTGCTCCTTCTCCTCCGGCGGCTCTCGACCCTCCTCCGGGGCCGGAGTCTTCGATAGATTACTTCCTGCCGACGCCTCCGATTCTTCGCCCATTCACCCGGTGCTAAGCATCCGGGTTATTATAGGCTTTCTTCATCTTGCGAGACGAGAAGATTGATAACTGGGACGGGGTTACCATTCGCAAGGAATGTCTACCTCGGGGAACAGCCTTATCGGCGAAGATACCGCGAAGACGGTCGCTAGCGGCCGTGAGACGATTGGTGCGATGCTTTCGAGCGCGCAGAAGCATCTGCAAAAAGTCTTTATCGTATTCGTTCTCGGCTTCCTCGGTTCGTTCTATGCGATGTCGATGGTCGTCTGGCCGTTTTTGGAGGACGTGACGACCTCGGGAATGCCCCAACACATAATGGAGAAGGTCAACATCGTCGCGGTGACGCCCTTCGACGTTATCCTCTTACAGGCAAAAGTCGCGATGGTCGCTGGCGCGCTCATCGCGCTTCCCGTTCTCCTCTATCTTAGCCGCGATTCCCTTCGACAACGCGAATGGTATCCCGACCTCTCGATTTCGTACTGGAAAATCTTCCCGATGGTCGTTCTCGCCATCGTGTTGTTCATCGGAGGTCTTTCTTACGGCTATTCGCTTTTCTTCCCGATAATGTTCGGGTTCCTCGCCGAAAACGCGGTTAATGCGGGATTCAGCCCGAACTACGGCATCGTCGAATGGACGGAGTTCGTCCTCGTGCTGACCCTTTCGTTCGGCCTCGCCGCCGAGATGCCCCTCGTCATGAGTTCGCTCGGCTACACGGGCATCGTCCGCTACGAAACGTTCCGCGACAAATGGCGGTACGCAGTTATCGGAATCTTCGTCTTCGGCGCGTTCTTCTCCCCGCCAGACCCGTTCACGCAGATTATGTGGGCTGCGCCACTGCTCGTCCTGTACGCGTTCAGCCTCTACCTGACGAAAATCGTCGTCACCATCCGTCGCGGAAGCGAGGAGGTAAGCCTCGGAAAGACGGTTCGGGAGAAGTGGAACCACATCGTCGGCATCATGCTTGTCGCCGCTGGCGGAACCTACCTGTTCATCTCGCAGGGTGGCGGTCTCTACGTTCAGAACGAACTCCTCCCGATGCTTCCGGCGGAATACCGTCCGGTGAACGACATCCCGACTCTTCAGCAGTTCCTCGGCCTTCCGCGCGAGACGGCCATCATCGCCGTCGTCGCCGCGTTTGCGCTTCTCGGATTTGTCATCGCAGTGTTCTACTTCCTCTCCGCCTCGCTCGAAGCCGGTTCGACGATGGAACCGTCGGGCGCGCCGAGCGCGCTCGACGTGGACGAACTCGATTCGGCGGGCGTCCGCGCGGCACCACCCGAGGTGTTCGAGGAGATGAGCGAAGGGGAGTCGCTCGACCACGCACGCACCGCGATGGAGAACGACAACCCCGACAAGGCACAGCTCATCCTCGACCGCTGGGACGAGGTCAACGAAGAGGACGAAGAAGAGGAAGACCCCGAAGTCCGCGAAGCCGACGGCGCACCGCTCGCTGAGGACGTTGCGAGACAGCAGAATAAGGACGACGACGGAAACGTCGTCCAAAGCACGGCCGCCGGGATGGCGAACGCCTTTACCGACGACGAAACGACGGAGGACGACATCGGCGGCTACTACTACGACATCGCGTTCATCTTCCGGAGCCTCACGTCGAAGATGTTCCGCATTGTCGGGATGTTCATGCTCGTCCTCGCGGGCGTGTTCGTCTGGCTCTACAACGGCGGTATCGGCTACATCAACGACGACTTCACGAGGCGCGTTCCGCAGGAAATCGTTCGACAGGGTGACCTGCTCAACATCGTGACGCTTCACCCCGTCGAGGCGCTCATCTTCGAGGTGAAAATCAGTACCCTGCTCGCCGCCGTCTCCGTGCTTCCGATGGTGATGTACTACGGCTGGCCCGCGATGAAAGAGCGCAAACTCGTCAAGGGGAACCGCAACGTGTTCTTCGTCTGGGGTCTGGCGCTCTTCATCGGTCTCGCCGTCGGGAGTGCCATCGGCTACGGACTCATCGCGCCGACCATCATCTCGTGGTTGGTCACCGACGCCCACGCCGCGGACATGCTAATCTCCTACCGGGTGAAGAGCTTCTTCTGGCTCGTCTTCTTCACCACGGTCGGTATCGGCCTCCTCGCGAACATCCCGGTTTCGATGTTCCTGTTCCACACGGGCGGCATCCTCAACTACAAGTCGATGCGCAACCGCTGGCGAGTGTTTGTGGTCGGCACCTTCGCAATCGCGGGACTGGTGACGCCGGACAGCCTCTACACGATGTTCCTCGTCGCAATCCCGACTTCACTGGCATACGGACTGGGACTCGCAATCCTGTGGGTGTTCACCTTCGGCGGCAGGCGCGCCTGACGGTGTGCTTAAGTATGCTTCCAAGAATATCACGGTATGAGCAAGATAAGCGTCGAAGTGCCCGACGAACTGCTGGCGGACTTGGATGCACACGTCGGTGAAGACGGCAAATTCGTCAACCGAAGCGAGGCGATTCGCGCCTCCGTCAGGAAGATGCTGGACGTTTTGGACGAAATAGACGAGCGCCACGGGAGATTACAGGATGACTGACAGACGGCCAGAATCCGCTCTCGCCACCGGCCAACTCGCCATCGCTGGCCTGTTCGTCACAGCCCTCGTGACGGCCCAACTCACCGCGGCGAAAGTGCTGGCTTTTGGCCTTCCGTTTTCGCTCCCGATTACCGAAGATGCGCTGGTTCTTCCGGGTGCGGCGTTGGCCTACGCGCTGACCTTCTTCGCGTCGGACTGCTATTCCGAGTTGTACGGACGCCGGGCCGCGACGAGACTCGTGAACGTCGGCCTCGTTATGAACTTCGTCATGCTGGCGCTCGTCTGGTCTACCATCCAAGCGCCCGCCGCACAGTCCAGCGTCGACCCGGCGATGTTCGAAACCGTCCTCAGCGCGAGCACGCCCATCGTGGTCGGTAGCCTGCTTGCCTACGTCGTGAGCCAGAACTGGGACGTTTTCGTCTTCCACGAAATCCGCGAACTTACCGACGGTGCGCACCTCTGGGCGCGTAACATCGGTTCGACGGCGAGCAGTCAGGCCATCGACACGGTCATCTTCGTCAGTATCGCGTTTTTCGTCTTCCCGCAGTACCTCGGTATCGGGGCGAAACTCCCCGGAAGCGTCATCCTCTCGCTCATCGTCGGTCAGTACATCTTCAAACTGCTCATCGCCTTCTTCGACACGCCGTTCGTTTACGCCGTCGTCGGCTATCTGCGCTCGCAGGGCCACGCGCCGTCGTATTCGACTGCGGCGGACTGACGGCGATTCGTGTTTTTCGGGATACAGCTATACGTGATGAGAAAATAATATCTAATACACTGATGCAATCTCCGCAGGAGAAAACGGTACCAGTCGTCGATATCCTGGAAATTGCCGGTCTGTTTCTCCTCCCCACGCTCGGTTTCGGACTCGCCGTGGCCCCCCTCGGGAGCGGTGAAAATCTCACTGTGGGACTGTTCGTCGGCGCGATGTTCGGCGCGATGTTCGGCGCTATTTTGATGTCTATGCGGCGTGTGTTCTACGCCGTCAGAACCGAGAATGGTATCGAGCGAAGACAGCGAACTTACAGTAGTGACCCGGACGAAAACCCGTGGGTTCGGGCCGCAAATATCGAGTACGACGAGAAGTACGACCGGATTCTCGCGGCAGTGCTCGCTGTCGTCGGAATCGCCGCGTTTGCGGCGATTCCGATGCTGAATCCCGACGGATTTGGCGTCGTGCGATTGACTCTTCTCGGACTGTTCGGAATCGTGACTTCGCTCTTCATCTTCGCTGCTCCACGCCCATGACGAGTCCCGGGCCGCTTTTCGGGCGAATCGACTATCTCGTTAGTCGATTCGCTGGGCGAAGCCGAATCGTGGTTTGACTTCCTCGACGCGAATTTCGACCGTTTCACCGGCCTCCGTGCTCGGAACGAACAGCGTATAGCCTTCGACTTTCGCGATACCGTCGCCTTCGCTGCCGACGTTCTTGATAGTCACTTCGAGAGTGTCGCCCGCTTCGACGGGCGCGGTGAGATAGCCCCGAGCGACGAGGTACACTTCCGAGGATTCGTCGCGGGAAGCCTCGGGACTCATCGTTCTCACGTACTCGAACTCGTCTTCGACGTCGGCGCGCAAGTCGTCCAAATCCGGCCCCTGAAACACCTTTGCGACGAAGTCGCCACCGCTGTCTAACATCTCCAGCGCCGTCTCGAACGCCTGTCGGGCGAGGTACACCGAGCGAGCGTGGTCTAAGCTGTACTCGCCCGTCATGTTCGGTGCCATGTCGGAGAGGACGACATCGGCGGAACCAACCGTCTCGTGGACTTTCTCCCGTGTTTTCTCCTCGGTCATGTCGCCGCGAATCGTCTCGACGCCGTCTAGTTCGTCGATTCGCTGGAGGTCAACGCCGACGACGGTTCCCGAGTCGCCGACCTTCTCCTTTGCGACCTGTAGCCACCCGCCAGGAGCGGCACCGAGGTCGATGACGGTGTCGCCCTCGTCCATGAGATTCGCCTCCTCGTCCAACTGCTGTAGCTTGTAGGCAGACCGGGCGCGGTAGCCCTCCTGCTTGGATTTGTTGTAGTAGTGGTCTTTGCGAGCCATTTGTTGCTGAATGGTATCGTTCCGAGGCGTAAACGCCCTTCGTTCGCTCGCTACTCACCTGCCGTTCGTCTGCCACTCACTTCGTCACTCCGTCACTCAATACTCACTAGTCACTACTCACTTCGCTCGTCTGTCGCCGCCGTGGTTGTGACTTCTCGGGTGAAAAATACTGCCGGAGAGTTCGTGTCAGCGATGTTCACACTCGTCCTGATGTCGGACGAGATCCGATTTATTCTTCCCGCCGACGAAGACTTTCTTATTGCAATAGTCACAGATACCCCACCGTGGGTCGTCTTCATCGAGCGTATATCCTTCTGGCCGCCACTCCTGCGACATATTCGAGAAGAGTACCTTCTCCCGTAAAACGTTTATCAAAAATCTGTTTGTTATCGGGCGTAATAATCGGGTGCAAGCGGTGAGATGGGCACAAACTGTTTGTCATACGCACACGTCGCGCGCGCGAACGGGTGACTTTTTATGCCGCCGTTTCGTAGCAATCGCCAACATGTTCAAGGCTATCGTGAGCGCGGATACGCTCCGGACGACGATTGATTCCGTGGGCGTACTGGTGGATGAGTGTAAAATCCACCTCGAAGAGGATGGCCTCGCTATCAAGGCGGTTGACCCGGCGAACGTCGGCATGGTCGACCTCCAACTCTCCAACGAGGCATTCGAATCCTACGAAGCGGACGGCGGCGTCATCGGCGTCAACTTAGACCGACTCGAAAGCATTGCGGGAATGGCCAGTTCCGACCAACTCATCGAGTTGGAACTGGACGAAGAAACCCGCAAACTCCACATCAAAATCGACGGACTGGAGTACACCCTCGCACTCATCGACCCTGACTCCATCCGACAGGAACCCGACATTCCGGACTTAGACCTCCCCGCGACCATCGTCGTCGAGGGTTCGGACATCGACCGCGCCGTCAAAGCCGCCGACATGGTTTCCGACCACATCGCACTCGGCGTTGACGAGGACGAGGACGTGTTCTACGTCGAAGCGGAGGGCGACACCGACAACGTCGATTTGAAACTCGACACCGACGATCTCATCGACCTCACCGCAGGCCCGGCCCACTCTCTGTTCAGTCTCGACTATCTGAAAGACATGAACAAGGCGCTCCCGAAAAACGGCGAAGTGACCATCGACCTCGGCGAGGAGTTCCCGTTGAAACTTCACTTCGAAACCGCGGAAGGCATGGGCGAAGTGACGTACATGCTCGCGCCGCGTATTCAGAGCGACTAACGACGCGATTCGTTTCTCTCCCAGTTCGTTCGATACCGACCGGAATCACAGATTCCGGTCGATAACCGCTTTTGCCGACTGGGCCTTTTCCTTCCATCCGTATCCTGCTTCGTAGACGTGGCGCTTGCTCTCGACCAGTTCTTCGGGCGAGGATTCCTCGAATCCGCCGCGCCCCCACGTCCCGCTTTTGTGAAGCCAGTCGACGACGTTCTCGCGGGTTTCTGGCCACGACAAGCCGACCATCTCGTACCACGCAATCATGGCGAAGACGGCGTTGTCGTGGGTTCCGGGGACGCTTCCTTTCTCGTAAATCGTTTCCATCGGTTCGAAACTCGGCTCGGACACCGTCTCGCGGAACTCCTCCGCGCTGAGGAGGCGGAGCGCGCCGTCGCTTTCGACCACCCGCTTTTCATGTTTGAGGCGACTCAACGCCGCCGCGTGAAGGCCATCCCAGCGCCCGTGAATCCTTTCCCGGAGTTCTTCTTCCGGATACGAATCGGTGGAGAGCACCGCGACGATGTCCGTGTACGACTTTTCGATGTCGGCCCACGGTTCGCCGTCGAACCGGCAGTCCGGGCCGTGGAGGTTCGTCGTGGTTCGGCAATCGGGACACGGATACGCGAAACGTGGCACAGAAATCGGTTTCTCACGCGGCGGTAATAGATGATTGGATTCCAGCGCGCTCTGGAAATGCCGCGTTTCCACTCTCTAAATCGAGGTAATCGTCCGTTACCGAGCGACCGTCGCGTTTATTCGTGACCGCACAAATTGGCGAGTATGAACTCGCTCCACGCCCGATACCCGTTCCTCACGAGTTCCCGTGAGGCGGTTCGGGACGCGAACCTCGACCTCGCCGAAGTTATCGCTAGCGAGGGCGACCGTCACCCTGCGGTCGAGCGTGGCGTGGAGCGCGTGCGCCGCGCACTGCTGGACGGGACGGTTCGCTCTCCCGCGGACGGCCCACGATGGGGAATAACCGCGGAAGTCCTCTCGTATCCCATCGCCCGGATGTTGGTGTCGCTTCTCGATGCCCCCGGTGCAGTCGAAAAGTACGCCAGTGCGGAAGCGGGAACGGCCTACGAGCAGTTCGTCGGCGATTTCGAATCGTCGGACGACGGCCTGAAAAGCACGCAAGGAACCTCTCTCACGCTCGAATCGCTCCTTTCCGACTTCGACCTTTCCGAGTCGGTCACGAAACGCGAGGACGATTTTGGCGTTGCGGTCGGCACCTACCTCTCGCTGGTTGGTGACTTTTCGGGGGACGACTGGCGACTCGTTTCGCGGCGACTTTCGGACGGACTCGTCGGCGTCTCACAGGCGGAACTCCACGAACTGCTCCGCTCCGCGGCGGAAGAACGCATCGCCTCTGACCTTCCGCTTTCCGTGCCGGAGGAAATCGAGGATGCGCTGTCCGAAGAGGTGTCGGAACTGGAATCGTCGTTCACCGACGCCGACTTTTCGCACGACATCGACACGCTCGCACCCGGATTCTTCCCGCCGTGTATGCAGGCGCTGCTCACGGATATTCGGGACGGGGAACCGCTCGCTCCTGCGTCGGAATTTTCGCTCGTGTCGTTTCTCGCCAGCATCGGACTCGACGCCGACGAGGTGTTGGCGCTCTGTGAGGTGCGCGATTCGTCGCGTGCAGACCGCCTGCGCTACCGCGTCGAACGCGTGCGCGACGAGCGAAGCGCGCAGTTCGCCCCGCCGAGTTGCGCGACGCTGGATGCCTACGGCGACTGCGTGAACAAAGACGACCGCTGTGAGACGATTACGCATCCCCTCGTCTACTACGAGGACGCGCTGGACGAGAACGGGACCGTGACGGACTGGCGCGACCGGTAGCGACGCTCGGTCGGCAGACTCCTCGGTGTGGATTTTCTTCTCGACGCTTAGTGTTGATTCGCTAGCCAGAATCCGACGCCGGCCATCAGGAACACGAAGCCAACCATGACGGCGACGAGTGCGAGCGCGCCCTGTTCCGTGAGGCCGCCGCTGTCGTACTGAGTGCCGACGAAAACTGTGGCTGCGATAAATAGACCGACCGACACGACGGAGACGACGATGTCACGAATCGTCTCGCCCTCGATATTCATGTCCGGCGTTTCCCACGGTTCGGTCAAAAGTTCTCCGTTTCGAAGTCGAGAGTGAGAGCTCGACGAAAATTTCTATCGTTGCGCCTTCAGCGCACCGCAATTCCCTGTCTTTACCGATGACGGAGAGACAGCGGTTCACGATTAGTCCGGCGCGAGTGCAGCTACATTTTCGGATGATTTTGCCGTGGCTGCAACTCCCGACTCCAAATGACCGCATGCGGAGCGGCGTGCCAGCGGTCGGCGCACTCGCCCGCAGGTGGTGGCGGTTTCATTGGAGTCGGCAACTGCGGTCACAACTGGTGAGGCAAAATCACGGCCGAAATCGACGAAAATCGGAAAGCAACCAAATTTCTCACCTTGCGATCACTTTCAACGTGCCATTACCAGCCAAACGAACCGACAATCACCCATCTCTTGCACAAACAGGTGAAAGCCTTACGACCGTCCAGCCCCTACACCTATTACGTAGAAACGAGCGCAGAGACGCCGGAACGAGCCGATTTTCGCCGATTCGTTTCGCGTAGGAGGAAGCACTAGCATGAACATAACAGCTTCCAGAAAAGTATCGTTGGCTCCGCTGGCGGACACTGGCGAGACAGATCCTCGCTCACAGCGCGCCAGAGCGGAGCGAATGGCCGTCACGCCGCTCGGTGGCGGTCTGTACGAAGTCGAAAGCCAGAGCGACCATACCTACTTCGCCGACCTGCTCGGCGGGCGATGCACCTGCCCCGACCACATGATGCGCGGGGTTCGGTGCAAACACCTCCGCCGGGTGGCCATCGAAATCAACGAGGGGCGAGTTCCCCCGCCGGGAAAGGAGGCAGTCGAATGCGCCCGCTGTGAATCGACCGTCTTCGTGGACGAACAGAAAGCAGATGCAATCCACTTCTGTGACCACTGCGAACTCCACCCCGGCGAAGTGGTCATCGACCGAAACACGGGTGACCTCATGGTCGTCGTCAGCATGCCGGGGTACCGCGCCGACTCCGTGGACGTGCCGGGCAAGGACTGCACCGTGGCCGAGTACCCCGCAAATGAGGGCTACCCGGAAAGCGACCCCGTGGTCGAAGTCCTCTATCCGATTCCGGCGGGACTGCGACCCGAGCAGTTGAATCCGTCGCACGTGCGTCGGTATTCGTTCCCGCGCTCGCGGCTTCGACGCCCCGAGCCGCCCGCCGACCAGTCCGAACTGACGGACTTTCGGGAGGCGGACTTCCGGGAGTCGAACTGACCTACGGTATATTTTCGGTTTCCTGAGCGAGAGCATCCTCTCCGTTCCATGCGTAGAGACGATTCTCTCGGTCGAGGAGCGAAAAAACGCTCTCTTGCATCCAACTGTACGGCGACTCGTCTTCGTACTCCCGCTTTAGCACGTGCGTCTTTTCGAAGTACGATTCTTCGGCGACGAACAACCCCTGTTCGACGAGGAATCCACTCCGGTCGTGTTCGACCACGCCGACGATGTGGTCGGTGAAATCGGCGAGAACGCGGAACTTCAAGACACCGTTTTGCCACTCCCCGCGAACATCGACCATCAGGAATGCGTAGCTGTTCGGGCGTCGATTGAGTCGGTCTTTGACGAGTTGTAACCGCCGAATCTCCTCTCGACCGTAACTGCCGAGGACGAAGTACGAACTGTCTGTCCGGATGATAGGCGTCAGTTCGCTGATGGAGCGCGAGAGGCTTTCGTACTCTTCGAGGGAGAGACTGGTATCGTGGAGATATTCGTCGGCTTTCTCCACGATTTCCGCCCGGTCGGGGAGTTCGTCTGGGGTTTCGTTGGGCGGTCTGCCGGGAGTTTCGCTGGGCGGTTTGTCAGGCGGTTTCCCGGGTGATTTGTCGGAACGAGGAGCCATGCGATAGTCAATGAATGCTAAATACAAATAATTTAGTTATCGAATTGATTACTGATTCGGTAACCAATTTGATAGCAACTAATTCGATTACGATTGATTCGATCATGACCGAAACATTTTCCTTCCCGGATATAGTAGATATCAGTATGAGTAGTACGACAGGGGATTCGACGGTCGAATCAGAACGCGAAACCCTGCACGCCATCACGCAGGAGACGCGGTTTACACTCCTGCAAAACATCCTCGGCCATCCGCAACAACTCCCGTCTTTCAAGGAATTGGCGCTGGTCAACCCGAGCAAGAGCGAAAGCACGATTTACACCCATCTGAAGGTGCTCCGCGACCACGGCGTGGTCAAAGCGGTCGAACTCCCCGAAGGCGAGCGCCGCCGCGACTTTCCACACACGTTTTACGGACTCTCCGACGCCGGACGCGCGTTTCTCGATCGACACAACGTTCTCCGGGCGGAAGAAACGTTTCAGACCATCTACTCCCAAATCGACAAACCGGACGAACTGCTGAAATACGAAAACGCACCGCGACCTGAATAGCGTTCGATACCCTCCGCCGAATCTCCCGAAATTGCTTCGCTTTATCCCAGCATCTCTTCCGCTTCTTCCACCGAGAGGATTCCTTCCGCAACCGCGTTCAAAACGTCGCCGATTCCGTGTTCCGACCCCTCGTCTTCGTCGTCGGCTTGGAGGGCGACCATCGGGTCGCCCTCCTCCAGTGCGGTTTCCTTTTTCACTCGGTAGTTGCCGCCGTCGGTCTGATGCACGTCCGCCGGGTGGAAGAAGTACCAGTCTTCCCGGTCGAATCGCACGCCGATTTTGGGTTTCGCGCCGAAGTTCTGCGAGAAGTAGACGAGTGCTTCGACCTCTTCCCCGGAGAGATAAATCGGGTCGCCGGAACTGGATTTCGCCTCGATGGCGTAGAACACGTCCCCGTTTCCGGCCAGCACGTCCGGCAGTTCGCGCTGGGTCGCACCGCCGCTTGCAGGAGCGCGCATGACCGCGAATCCTTCTTCGTCCAACTTATTGACGAGTTCGCGCTCCCGCCTGTCGCCTTTCGCGTTCGCCATTCGTGTCCGTATCTCTCTGCCCGCGGTTTAATCCCGTCGCTCCGGTGTGTCTTGTTGTCGGAGAGAAACAGATAGAGAATCGAACGCTTACGTCCCGTGTTGCCAGCTACCCATGTAGTCGGCTTGCTCGTCCGTGAGCGAGTCGAAATCCACACCGTCGGCGGAGAGCTTGATTTCCGCAATTTCCTTGTCCAACTCGTCCGGCACGTCGTGGACGCCAGCGTCGTACTTCTCGCTGTTTTCGACCATCTCACGGACGCAGGCGGCCTGCACACCGAAGCTCTGGTCCATCACTTCGACCGGGTGGCCGAGCGCGAGCGGTGCGGCGAGGTTGACGAGGCGACCCTCGGCGAGAACGTTGAGGCGTCGGCCGTCTTCCATCTCGTACTCGTGGACGCCGTCGCGGGCGTCTCGCTCGCTCACGGCGAGGTCGGAGAGCTTGTTCAGGTCGATTTCGATGTCGAAGTGACCTGCGTTGGCGAGCAGGACGCCGTCTTTCATCTGGTCGAAGTGGTCTTCCGTAATCACGTCGCGGTTGCCCGTGGTCGTGATGAACACGTCGCCTTCCTTTGCGGCTTCTGCCATCGGTTTGACCTCGTAGCCTTCCATGTGGGCTTCGAGCGCTCTTCGCGGTTCGACTTCCGTGACGACGACCTTCGCGTTCTGGCCCGAGGCCTTCTTCGCGACACCTTTGCCACAGTAACCGTAGCCAGCGACGACGACGGTTTTCCCGGCCCACGAGAGGTTCGTGGTCATGGCGATGGTTGCGAGCGAAGATTCGCCCGTGCCGTGAACATTGTCGAATAGGCGCTTCATCGGCGTGTCGTTGACGGCGAAAACGGGGTAGTCGAGCGCGCCGTCTGCGTCCATCGCACGGAGTCGGTGGACGCCGGTCGTGGTTTCCTCACACCCACCGACGATGGAGTCGATGAGTTCGGGGTACTCTTCGTGAATCGCGGCGACCATGTCCATTCCGTCGTCCACCGTGACGGTCGGCTCGATGTCGATGACGGCCTCGATTGCCTCGTAGTATTCCTCGTCGTCGACGCCGCGTTTGGCGTAGCTCGTGATGTTCGGGTGTTCGTCTAGCGCGGCGCTCACGTCGTCGTGGGTCGAGAGCGGGTTGCAACCCGTAACGGCGACTTCCGCGCCACCCTCTGCGAGGGTTTCGACCAGCACGGCGGTTTTCGCTTCGACGTGCATCGCCATGCCGATTCGCTGGCCGTCGAGGGGTTTCTCTCCTTCAAACTCCTCTCTGACTGCCGTCATAATCGGCATGTGCTGTCGCGCCCAGTCCATCTTCCGATGCCCTTCGACGCGAGCACTCTCGACGTCGTCAAGTTGCTCGCTAATCGATGGATACTCTGCCATACGTCGGAGAAAGCGGAGCGCACCCAAAATGCTACCGAAGGCGGTCGGCCGTGATGTGAGAGTTCGAAAGCAGTCGGTTGCAATGTGTCGGCGGTCGTTCGCAGTTCGTAGGCAGTCGGTTGCAATGTGTTCTGTGTCTCTGCCGGCAATCTACACTACGACTCTGGTGGCCAGCCGTGACGCTTCCACGTCAGTTACCGTGCCCGTGACCGTTCTTTTTGCCGTTCCCGTTGCCGGGATGGTCGTCGTTCTCCGCTTCGTCCTCGTCGTCTTCGTCGTCTTCGTCGTTGCCTTTCTTATCGTGTCCATTGCCGGGATGGTCGTCACCGTTTTCCGGTCCTTCCGCGTGGGCGGGTTTCTTGTCGTTGGACTCTTCACCAACATCGGAGTTCTTGTCAGCGCCGGGGTTGTTCTCCGTAACCCATGCCGAGATAATATGACCCGGATTCTTCACGTCCTCACCCGAGAGAAGTGCGTAAACGAACGACGAAACCTGCTGACCGAACAAGTCGCTGTCAGCTTCCTCCGACTCTTCCTCGTCAGCGGCGACCAGCGTGGCAGTCGTCGCATCGGTCACGTTACCTTTCGTCGCCACGATTCGAACCGTGGTGTTGTTCGAAGGGGTTGCCAGAGAGACGGTTCCGTTCACGTCGGTCGTATAACTCCCGACTCCGGCGTAAGTCGAGTTGTTCAGCGCGTTAACGCTGACCGAGGCGTTTTCGACGGCGGTTCCGTTCGAGGTGACGGTGACCACGACGTCGTCGTTTTGCGAGACGCCGACGGAGAGTCCGTCGTCTTCGACTGCCGCAAACGCGGGTGCGGCGACGGACAGTATGAGAACTGCCGCAGTTATCGGTGCGAGTTGCTCTGCGTTCATGCAGTTTTCCCGACTGTGAAGGATAGTATAAACCCCTGTTCTCGTTTGGGATTGTTATATCCGTACATAAACAGTTCAGAGCTCCCGAGAGAGTTTAAGATACGATATAACAGTTCAATTTCTGTTTCGAGATGGATGAACCACATGTACTATATATTGAAATAGTTGCTGTTCTAGTTGTTTCGAGAATCAGTTAGAAGCGCGCTCAATGGCGTCCTTTGCACGCTTTTCAGCCTTTTTCCGAACCGAACGTTCGTCCATAATTAATACCTCTTTATCTGCCATGAGTACGTTACCATCACAAATTGTATGTATAACGTCGCTGCCGCGCGCGGCGTAGGCGAGGTGACTGACGAGGTCGTGACGTGGCGTGAGATGGCTTGCGGATAGGTCGAGAACTGCGAGGTCGGCGTTCGCACCCTCCTCGATTCGGCCGCTGTTGAACCCGAGGGCAGTCGCACTGCCCTCGGTCGCCATTCGGACGACCGACTCGGCGTCAACCGCGCTGGCGTCGTTACTGGCGAGTTTGCCGAGCATGGCCGCATCGCGCATCTCGCCGAACATGTCGAGGTCGTTGTTCGACGCCGTGCCGTCGGTTCCCAGTCCGACCGTGACGCCCGCATCGAGCATCGCCTGAATCGGGGCCATCCCGCTGGCCAGTTTCATGTTCGAGGCCGGACAGTGGATGACGCCAGTTCCCGTCTCCGCGAGGAGTTCGATTTCGGTTTCGTTGACGTGGACGCCGTGGGCGACGAAATCGCTCACGTCAGTCATATCCATGTCGCGGGCATACGAAAGCGGACGCTCTTTTCGTTCGTCTACGATTGGGGAAACCTCGTCCTCGGTTTCGTTTGCGTGGTAATGCAGCGGAACCCCGAGTTCGCGTGTTTGCGGGATGTACTCTTCTAAGTACTCCTCGCCAACAGTCGTCAGACTGTGTGGCATTACCGCCGTCGAGATTCGCCCGTCAGCGGCACCGTCGAACTCTGCCGCGATTTCGAGGCTGGTTTCGAAGTCCTCGCGGGCGGCCGCCTCGTCCCGGCCAATCGTAACGATTCCGTGGCCGAGTCGAGCGCGAAGTCCCGCGTCTTCGACCGCTTCGACCACTTTCTCGACGTGGAAGTACATGTCCGCAAAGCCGGTCGTTCCAGACTGAATCATTTCGAGCAGGCCGAGTTCGGTTCCGGCACGGACATCCTCCGGCGTCAGCTCGGCTTCGACGGGCCAGATGTCCTCCCGAAGCCACGATTCGAGTGGTTTGTCGTCGGCGTAGCCCCGGAGAAGCGTCATCGCGGCGTGACAGTGTGCGTTGACGAGGCCGGGAATCACCAACCCGTCGTCGGCATCTAGCGTCTCGTCGGCCTCCGGAAGGTCGTCTGCTGGCCCGACGGCGAGAATTTCGCCCTCGTCTTGGTCGACCAGCACGTCGGTTTCTTCTACGGTCATGTCCGGTCGCAGTACCTGCCCGCCCGCGATTCGGAGGGTTGTCATGCCTACTGCTTGCCCATCCTCTTGCATGACTTTGGTGGATTGCAGTTCGCGCCGGGAAAGCAAGAGTAATCCGTCTGGCGGACAGATGCCGAGATAATGCGAATAGCCGTCCCCAACAAGGGCAGACTGCACGACCCGTCGATGGAACTACTCGAACACGCGGGACTGCATGTCGTGGACGGAGCAGACCGAAAACTGTACGCCAATACGGTTGACCCGGACGTGACACTGCTGTTTGCCCGCGCCGCCGACATCCCGGAGTACGTGAGCGACGGCGCGGCGGACATCGGCATCACCGGACTCGACCAGATGCGGGAAGCCAACCCCGACAACGTGGTTGACTTGCTCGATTTGGGATACGGCCAGTGCCGTCTCGTCCTCGCCTCGCCGGAAGACGGCGAGATTGAGGAGGTCGCCGACCTCGCCGGAAAAACGGTCGCCACGGAGTTCCCGAACATCGCAAAGCAGTATTTCGCCGAAACGGACATCAACCCGGAAATCGTGGAAGTTTCGGGTGCGACCGAACTCACGCCTCACGTCGATATGGCCGACGCCATCATCGACATCACGAGCACCGGGACGACCCTGAAAGTCAACCGACTCGGCATCATCGACGAAGTGCTAGCGAGTTCGGTTCGACTGTTCGCCCGCGACGACGTGGCCGAGGACGACAAAGTCGAACAGGTCATGATGGCGCTCCAGTCCGTCATCTCCGCCGAGGGCAAACGCTACCTGATGATGAATGCGCCCGAGGACAAACTGGATGAGATTCGGGACGTGATGCCCGGTCTCGGCGGCCCGACCGTGATGGACATCGCCGGAAACGGAAACGTCGCGGTGCATACCGTCGTTGACGAGCGTGAAGTGTTCGAAACCATCAACGAGGTCAAACAGTTGGGTGCCAGCGGGATTTTGGTGACCGAAATCGAGCGACTGGTTGACTGAGAACTCTCTTTTTCGGCTGATTGCGATTGTTCGGCAAAAAACAGTTATTGGTCGAAATGAAAGAATGGATATGAGTGTTCCTCTCATCCTCGGCTTTTCGAACGCCAGCACCGGGGCCATCCTTGGAGGTACGTGGTGCGTCATCCTTGGCGTCGGCCTCTTTCGCTATCGGACGGGAACGTACGCACGTCGATGGCTGTATCGCTTGCTGTCTCTGTCCCTCATCTGGATTTCCTATAGCTTGTTCCAGATTACGAGTGCCTTCGAAGGTATCACGGATGCAGTCATTGTCCTACTCGGCGTCGGACTGTTACTTCTCGGTCTCGTCATGGGTGTCCGGTGGTGGCAGAGTCGAAGCGACGGAGAGAGTCAAAAAACAGCAGGATGAGTTAGTCTGCCCCTTCTTTGCCTACGATTCTGCATCTAACTCGGAAAGCAGATGGGAAATATGCAGTCTGTCGTTGGTTCCTTCGGTCAAGTCCATATCGACCTCTGCGGCCAACAGCACTGCCTCTGCAAGCGCCTCTCCGGTGTACTTGTTCGAGCGCCCGAAGGCATCCAGAATCTCTTCCAGGACCTCCTCGCCGCTGTACCCCTCGTCGATGAGGAGTTCGTCCAACGAACTCCGGGCGTCGGTGAACTGCCCCTTCTCGGCCTGCGTCATCATCTCCTCGATGCGCCCGCGGATGCCGAACTCGCGGAGAACTTCGTAGGCGTCGGTGGTGACCGCGCCCTCCTGTTCGTACAGCAGTTGGGCACCCAAAATCGCCTTGCGCAGGTCGCCCTTCGCGTATCCTGCGACGAATCGCAATCCCATCTCGTCGTACTCTGCTTCCTCTGCCTCTAAAATCGGTTCGAGGACGCCGATAATCTCGTCCTCGGTGGGTGCCCGCATCGAGACGGGGAAACACCGCGATTTGATTGGCGGGATGAGCTTCGTCGGTTGGCGCGTCGTGATGACGAACTGCGTGGTTTCGTGGTACTGTTCCATCACCCGGCGAAGCGCCTGCTGGAAGTCCTCACGGATCGCTTCCGCGTTGTCGAGGACGATAGTTTTGTATTCTCCCGAAGAGGGTGCATAGCCAGCGTACTCCTTGAGAACGTGGTTTATCATCTCGCGCTTCGACCACTGGCGCTTGTACTTTTTGCGCTTGCTCGACCCGTGGCGGTACTGCTTCGAGAACTCGGTTTCACCTTGCAGGAAGTTCGAAAATCGCGGGTCGTTCCGAATCTCCTTTTTGGTCCGGTCGAAGAAATCTGCGACGTTGATTTCTACGAGGTCGTTGTCCGGGTCGTCGTGCGCCTCGCGGGCCAGCGCCCGCACGGCGGCGGTTTTGCCGCTCCCTTCCGGCCCGTAGAGGACGAGGTTAATCGGCTCGTTTACCGCCCGCTCCAGATAGTCGCGCACCGCTGGCTGGGGCAGGTCGGACAGGTCGGGCGCATACGTTTCGGTCCACAGCGGCGACTCCATCAAACTACCGTAGCAGGTCGCCGGACAAGAATCGGTCGGTTACAGCGTGCGAATCTACTCCGCAATTCGTCGTCAAAAAAGCGATGTATTGAGTTCGCCGGTTGAACGAGACTCGCTTACGCGCTCGTCTCGTTCGCGGCAGTCGTCGCAGCACCTGCTTCAGTCGTCGTGTCCGAAACGACCGTCGTTTCGCCCGCGGCGGTCGTTTCGTTCGCAACAGTCGTCTGGTTCACAGCAGTCGTTTGATTCGCAACCGTCGTTTCCGCGGCGGCGGTCGTCGTCGCCTCGGCAACGGTGGTTTCCGGCTCGGCAGTTATCGTCTCATTGGCTACTGTGGTCGTCTCTTCTGCTGCTGTCGTCGTTTCTTCGACGGTGGTCGTTTCCTCTGCTGGCGTCGTGGTTTCTTCTGCCGGAGTCGTCGTCTCGGCAGGCGTCGTGGTTTCCTCGGCGTCCGCTATCGCAATGGTCGCTATTTCGCCGAAGTTGGCCGTGTAGACGCCGTGGGTGTACGTACCGGGTTCGACTCCGCTGGTGTCGATTTGGTACGTCACGTCCACGCTTCCACCCGGTGGGAGCGCTACGTCTTTGCGCTCGACGACGTCACCGCCCAACCGGAAGTCCACGAACTGCGAGAGTTCTTGGTCGGTCGGATTGGTGATGGTCGCGTTCACCGTGATGGTGTCGCCAACGGTCGCGTTCTGCGGCGCTTCGAGGTTTTGCACGTCCAGCGACGGGCCCAGGTTGGAGACGTTTCTGACTTCACCGTCGTCTTCGGCGGTGGTCGTCTCTTCCGGCGTTGTCGTCTCTTCAGCAGTGGTCGTTTCCTCTGCTGGCGTCGTGGTTCCTTCTGCCGTCGTCGTTGCTTCAGGAGTCGTCGTCTCTTCGGCTGGCGTCGTCGTTTCTGCTGGTGTCGTCGTTTCTTCCGCCGTGGTCGTCTCTTCCGGCGTCGTCGTCTCTGCACCGTCCTCGACGGTCACGTTCGCCGGGTCAACCACGACTTCGTTGTCCACGACGTAGGGAAGATCTTCTTCTCCCCCGGACGTGGCGAAGTCGTACACCTGATTCCCGTTCGTGTCGAGGTGCGGCATGGCGATGAGCGTCTGACTCTCGGTGAGTGGCTCATCGAGCGTCACGGTGACGTTCTCGTGCGTTCCGGGTTCGAGATACTCGGACGACCCGAGGATGCTCCCGATGACGTTTCCTTCGAGCAGACTCTCGTCGTGCATCGTCACGAAGCCACCTTCCGACATAGTGACCGAATCGACGGTCACCGTCTCACCGCTGGTGGTTTGGTCTTCGAAGGTGACGCTGGCGTTGAGTTCCTCCGGTTGCTCGGGCACGTCGGGCTGGCCCGGCATCGTCGTGGCGTTCAGGTTCGGTGGCAGTTCCACCACGAACGTCACGTTCTGGATGCTGATGTCGCGGAGGACGACCCGGACGGTTTCCAAGTCACTCGGAACCGAGACGTTGCTCGATTCCACCGCGTCCTTCACGTCTTCCTGCGAAACGTTCTGTCCGCGCTGGACGACTTCCTGCGCGGATTCGTTCTGCAGGAGCGCCGTCACGTTGAGGCGAACCGTCTCGTCCTGCAAGTCCACGCCGCTCACGGTTTCGGTGCGGTCGGGTTCGGTGCTGTCGCCGACGACGAACGACCATTCCGCGATGCTCGCCGACTCGACGTGGAAGACGAGTTCGTCGGGCAGTTGCCCGTCCGTCACGTTGTCTTCCGGCTCTTCGGGTTCAGCGACCGAAATTTCCGCGTCGTCGATAACGGCTTCGCCATCCATCGTGTACGGTCCGTCCACGGTTCCGTTACCGATGACGAAGTCGTACACCTCATTCTCGTTCGTGTCGAGATGCGGCATGGCGATGAGCGTCTGTGTCTCGTTGATGGGTCGCGCGAGCGTCACGGTGACGTTCTCGTGCGTTCCCGGTTCGAGATACACCGAATTACCGAGGACGCTCCCGACGACGTTCCCTTCGAGCAGGCTTTCGTCGTGAATTGCGACGAAGCCGCCCTCCGACATGGTCACTGACTCGATAACGACAGTTTCACCGTCGCTTTGTTGTTCGCTGATAGTTACGTTCGATTGTGCTTCCTCCTGCAGGTTCGTAACCCGCATTTCTGATGCTGTGTCTGTCTGTCCCGTGGCACCGAGCGATACCGCAACACCGCCGGCGAGTACCACGAGAACGGCCACGAATGTGGCACTAACTGTTCTCGGGATTCGTGTCATATCTCCCTCCTCATCTGCGAACGAGGTGACGGCGACACACCCGATAAACGGCTTCGACCGTTCACGGGATAAGACGGCGATTCGGTCGGTTAGGGCGCTCCTGCCGTCCGTACCTTCGACTCCCGCGACCCATAGGCCAGTATTTCCCGCGGAATCGAGCGACCGTTTCGAAGGCGGTTTAGTTATCCGTCCACGAACTGCCAGTAGATGTCGATGCGAGTCACCTTCCTCGGAACCAGTGGTGCAGTGCCGACGACGGAGCGAAACCCGAGTGCCATCCTCGTCAACCGGGAAGGCGACCGTTTGCTGTTCGACGCAGCAGAGGGAACCCAGCGCCAGATGATGCGTTTTGGAACCGGATTCACCGTCTCCGATCTGTTCATTTCACACCTCCACGGCGACCACGTCCTCGGGATTCCCGGCCTCGTCCAGACGTGGAACTTCAACGACCGCGACGACCCGCTCATGATTTATACGCCGCGCGGAACCGGCGACGACATCGATACGCTGGTTCACGCAGTTGGCAGTCAGCCGTCGTTTCCGATTCACATCACGGAAGTCGCGCCCGGCGAGGTGGCCGTCCGGCGCGACGACTACGAAGTTCGCGCGTTTCGAACCGACCACGAAACGAATTCCGTAGGCTACGCGCTGGTCGAAGACGACCGAAAAGGTCGTTTCGACCGCGAACACGCCGAAGAACTCGGCGTCCCGGTCGGGCCGAAGTTCCAGCAACTCCACGCCGGAAACCCGGTCGAACTCGAAGACGGAACCGTGGTCAAGCCGGAACAGGTCGTCGGTGACCCGCGACCCGGTCGTAAATTCGTCTACACCGCGGACACGCGCCCGTCGGAACAGGTGGTTTCGGTGGCTGAAGACGCCGACCTGCTCGTTCACGATGCGACGTTCGCCGAGGACAGGGCCGAGCGTGCGAAAAAAACCGCCCACTCGACTGCGGCGGAGGCCGGGAACATCGCACAACGAGCGGGGGCGATTCGACTCGCGTTGATGCACGTTTCCTCGCGCTACGCGGGTAACGTTTCTGCGCATCTTCGAGAGGCCCGCGAAGAGTTCGACGGCGAGGTGTTCGCCCCTGACGATGGCGACATCATCGACGTGCCGTATCGAGAGGGATAGTGTGAACGAGTAGTACGAACAAGTAACGGGCCATCCCCGAATGCGGAGCGGATAGAGGTGCTGATTGGGCAAATCGACGCAGGCGATGGTCTGCTGTTTACACTTGATGTTCTGCCATTTTCCAGTTCCAAATCTACTTTTGAACATATTTACTGGCAGTAAAAAATATTATAATGAACCATTGTATTAAATAAATCGCGATGAAACAGACTAGAAGAAACCTACTGAAACAGTTCGGAGCGGCTGGTGCGATTGGACTCGGAAGCGTCGGACTGTCCGGAACGGCGAGCGCGCACGTACAAGACCCCTACGCCGACAGATGGGTCGCGGCGGATTCGAGCAACTATTCGAACACGAACAGGAGTTCGAACTCGATTAACTGGGTCGTCATCCACGTGACGCAGGGAAGCTATTCGGGGGCCGTTAGTTGGCTCCAGAACCCCGACTCAAACGTCAGCGCCCAGTACGTGATGCGGAACTCCGACGGCCACACCACGCAGATGGTTCACAACGAGGATACCGCGTGGCACGCTGGCGGCACGAACTACAACGCTCACTCCGTGGGTATCGAACACGAAGGCTGGGTCGGTGAGACGAACTTCACCGACGCACTATATCAGAAATCCGCCAACATCGTCAGTTGGCTCTGCGACACCTACGGCATTTCGAAGACCCATCCAACCGGAGTTGCACCCTGCGACGCCCGGGACGGGAGCGGCATCATCGGCCACCATCAAGTGCCCGAATCCGACTGTGGCTACAACGACCACACCGACCCCGGTTCGACGTGGGACTGGAACTACTTCATGAGCCTCGTCAACGGTGACAGCGGCGGTGGTGGCGGAAACCGATTCGCTGACGGCGACCGAGTGACGCCGACTGCCAATCTGAACACGCGCGAACAACCCGGAACAGACCAACCAATCGTCGCCACGATTTCGCCCAGCGAAGTCGGCGAAATCATGAACGGCCCAATCGACAAAGACGGCTACACGTGGTGGGGCGTCCACTGGCTCGACCGGAACGTGTGGGGCTGGTCGGTCGAGCAGTACCTCACCGACGCATAGACTGACGCGCTCATTTTTCGTCGCTGTCTACGTCAGTAGCGACCATTTCCCGACCTTCGCGTCGGCTGTTTTCCGCGTCGGATTTATATTTCGAGGGCACCTACCGCGAAGCGTGAGCGAGCGAACGAGTGCCCTCGACGTTCTCGTCTACGGCGTTGACATCCAAAGCGGGGACGTACGGGGTAATTCTCCCTCTTACGCGCTCGTCGTCTACGATGGCGAGCAGGTAGACCGCGATGTCGTTTCCTATCGGAAACTCCGCCGCCTCGTAGAGCGTGACGAACCCGCGCTGTTGGCGACGGACAACATGTACGAACTCGCCGAGAACAAAGACGCCCTCGTCCACTTCCTCCGGGGGCTTCCGGACGCGACTCGACTCGTCCAAGTGACCGGTGCGGAACGACCGGAACCGCTCTCCAGAGTCGCGTCCAGACACGGCGTTCCCTACGGCAAAAAGCCGATGCGTGAAGCGGAGGCGGCGGCCCGACTCGCCGCGATGAACGTCGGCCACGAGGTGACCGCGTTCACCGACACCACTCGGGTCAAGGTTTCCCGCGGGCGCTCGACTGGAAAGGGTGGGTGGAGCGAAGACCGCTTTACTCGCAGAATCCACGGCTCCGTGAAGGAAACGACTCGCAAGGTCGAATCCGAACTTCGGAGCGCCGGATTAGAGTACGAGCGCGAAGTCACCGAGAAGTACGGCGGCTACTCGAACGCAGTGTTCGAGGTGTCCGCACGCCCGGGCGACATTCCGGTTTCCTCCCGCAGAGCGGGCGACGTTCGCGTCGAAATCGAGCGCCTCCGCCGGGACGGCATCGAGTTCGAACCCCTCGTCAAGCGCCGCGACCACGTCATCGTCGGTATCGACCCCGGAACGACCACGGCAGTCGCGCTGACTGGGTTGGACGGGTCGCTTCTCGACGTGTGGAGTACCAGAACAGCGAACACCGCCGACGTCATCGAATGGATAATCGAACGCGGGCGACCGATTATAGTCGCCGCTGACGTGACGCCGATGCCGGAAACCGTCGAGAAGATTCGGCGAAGTTTCGATGCGGCCCCGTGGACGCCCGAAACCGACCTTCCGATTGACGAAAAACAGCACCGAACTCGGGAGGAAAACTACGACAACGACCACCAGCGGGACGCCATGGCCGCCGCGCTGTTTGCGTTCGACGGCCACGAAGACCAGTTCGAGCGCATCGCTCGGAAAGTCCCGGCAGGGATGAATCCGAGCGAAGTGACTGCCCGCGTGGTCGCAGGGAACGAGAGCGTCGAGGCCGCCGTCGAAGCCCTCTCGGACGACCCGGAACCGGACGAAGAGAAGACTGAACACACGGTTCGGGAACTCTCCGCCGAGGAAAAGCGAATCAAGCAACTCGAATCGCAGGTCGAACGGTTGCAGTCGCATACCGACGACCTGCGGGAAACCGTAGAAGAGAAAGACGACCGAATCGAGGAACTGGAAAGCGACCTCTCGGACGCCAGACGAGAAGAGCGCGAAAACGTTCGCGCCCGCCGCGAAATTTCCCGGCTTCAGCGGGAGAACAACCGATTGGAGGACGAACTGGACGACCGCGACGAGCAAATCGATGAGTTGGACGGCAAGCTCGAACGGCTCAAGGAACTGTGGAAACTCGACCATTCGAACTTCAGCGATGTGGCCGAACAGAAGGCCGGACTCGTCGCCGTCAAGCCGATTTCGAAGTTTACCAACGACGCTATCGATGCCGCTCACGAGAGCTACGGACTCGCCGAGGACGACGTGATTTACCTCCGAGACGCGAGCGGTGCGGGTCGTTCGACCGCGAAACGACTCGCGGACATCAGTCCGCGAGTCGTGCTCAAAGCCGGTGGAATCTCGGACGTGGCCGACGAACTGCTGTTCGACAACGACATTCCGGTCGGGCCAGCGAGCGACGTGACGATTCAGGAAATCGACGAACTCGCGGTCGCACGGGAGTCAGAAGTAGAGACGGTCATCGAAGAGTGGCGCGACCGGGCGGAAGACCGCCGGAAGGAGGAAAAAACGGAACAACTCGACCAACTCATCAGCGAACACCGCGCAGAGCGCAGGGCTGACGAACGTCGGTCGTCGTCCTCTTCGTCTACTTCGTCTTCGTCCTCCTCGTCCTCGTCGTTCGGCAGTTGAGTTAGTATCCGGTCTTCTTCGTCTCAGGTCGTCCACTCGACCGAAAACGTCCGCAGGATGTGGAGCAACCAGAATGCAATCCCGAATCCAACTGCCAGTACCGCCGCGTATAACAGCACGTACTCGCTCGTCGTGGTGCCGACTCCCATCCCGAAATACGTCGCCGGAAAGAGCGCGAGGCCACCGAGGACGACCAACCACAGTCCGATTCTCGCCGCGTTCATATCCCGCATTTCTCGCCATCCGACTTGGCTGTTGGGACATCCCCTTCGCTCCGACGAGATGACGTAACCCTAAAGCCGATGAGCCATCTTTTTGCGTGCATGGACGCTTACGACTTAATCTCCCGGAACGCCGACGAGTTAGTAACCGAAGAGGAGGTGCGCGACCTCGCCGCCGACCCCGAAGGCAAGCGCGCCTACGTCGGCTACGAACCCTCCGGTGTCCTCCACATCGGGCACATGCTCACTGCGAACAAACTCATCGACCTGCAGGAGGCCGGTTTCGAGGTCGTCATCCTCCTCGCCGACGTTCACGCATACCTGAACGACAAAGGAACGTTCGAGGAGATTCGGGACACCGCAGAGCGCATGAAAGAGCAGTTCATCGCCTACGGGCTGGACGAGGAGAACACCGAATTCCGATTCGGTTCCGAGTTCCAGATGGACGACGACTACGTCCTCGACCTCCACAGCCTCGAACTGGAGACGACGCTCAACCGCGCGAGCAGGGCGATGTCGGAAATCCAGAGCGGCGAATCCACGAAAGTCTCCCAAGCCGTCTACCCCTTGATGCAGGCGCTCGACATCGAATACCTCGATTTGGACCTCGCAATCGGCGGCATGGAACAGCGCAAAGTCCACATGCTCGCCCGCGACACCTTGCCGAGTATCGGCTACGACGCACCGACCTGCATCCACACGCCGCTCATTGCCGACCTCGGTTCTGGCGAAGGAAAGATGTCCTCAAGCAAGGGCGTCACCATTTCCATGGAGGATTCGACCGAAGACATCGAGGACAAAGTCAACTCGGCGTTCTGTCCGCCGACCCGCGACCCCGAGGGCGACCTCGAAAATCCGGTTCTGCAAATCTTCGAATACCACGTCTTCCCGCGCTTCCAGCAGGTCGTTGTCGAACGGCCCGACAAGTACGGCGGCAACCTCGAATACGACGACTACCACTCGCTCGAAGACGATTTGGAGAGCGGCGAACTCCACCCTGCAGACGCAAAGAGCGCGCTTTCGTCCTACTTGGACGACCTCATCGCACCGGGTCGAGAGAAGATTCAGCAGGCGGAATAACCGGAACCTTTCTACTCTTATTCGAATCCGCCGCCCATCATCGCACCCATTCCGAAACTCTCCAGCACGCCCGAAACGAGTCCCCACGCGGTCAGGACGAAGCCGAGGACGACGAGGGCCATCCCTGCGGCGATGATGATGTTTTGGAGGGCGATAACCGCGATTCCAGCGACGAGTGCGAGCAGACCGACGATGCCTTTGGCACCGAGTTTTCCGAGCATAGCCCGGACTCTGTCCGGGAGCGTCTTAAAAGTGGCAGTTGCGCGAATTGATTCATCTCGCTCGCGAAATTTCCAAGGGGGCGTGTCGGTGTATCTGGCGCGGGACAGCGGATTTAAAACCAATGACCTCCAATTGTGGGGTATGAGTGACAACAGCGGACGAAATAACCTCCACATGCCTGACGATGATGAGGTATTCGCTACCGTCACCAACATGCTCGGTGCGAATCGCGTCAAAGTTCGATGTGCAGACGGAACGGAACGAACCGCTCGAATCCCGGGTAAGATGCAAAAGCGCGTGTGGATTCGCGAAGACGACATCGTCCTCGTAGAGCCGTGGGACTGGCAGGACGAAAAAGCCGACATCAAATGGCGCTACGACAAGCAGCAAGCCGACCAACTGCGTGAAGAAGGGCACATCCAGTAGCACCTTTTGCTGTGTGAGTGCGCCATAGGCGCACTCACTGGAAAAATCTGCACCAAAAGCCTGCGCTCCTCCCTCTGCTCGCGGCTTCGCCGCTCGCTTTTCGAGGCGCGAAGCGCCTCGTACTGGTCGTCGCTTGGTCCGCTCGCTCGTCACTGTCGCTCCTCGCTCGCGGTGAGGTGCTGGCCGCTGGCGGTTGTGGAGGGTGCTGATTTTGCGGATGTGCAGATGGCAGATTTCCCGCGGTTGTTCAGGTGACCTATCACTCACAGAGGGAACTCGCTTCGCTCGGTTCTTCGTTCGTTATTTTTATCGCTACGGTAGCACATCGCAATCGGAAATCTCGGCCGTTTCCGTATTCGGGTTAAATACCGAGTGCATAATTCGTAGCACGATGTCACAGAACCTGTCTTCCGAAGAGTTGGATGTAGACCACGACGCGGAGTTCCCGAACGTCATCGAGGCACTCCACACCCGGCGGTCGGGGCACAACTTCGACCCCGAGGCGGAGTTGGACGAGGAAACGCTGGAGGAACTGATTCGAGACGCGGCAATCGCCCCGTCCTCGTACAACCTCCAACCGTGGGAGTTCGTCTCGGTTCAGGACGAAGAGCGACTGGACGAAATCGTAGAAATCGCCTACGGACAAGAGCACATCCGCGACGCCGGAACCGCAATTTTGGTCGTGGGCCACACCAACGCGAAGACGGCGGACAGCGTTTTCGACGAGTGGGTCGAAGCGGGCCGACTGGACGAGGAAACCGCGGCGGAGACGAAAGCCCAGACGGTCGGCATGTACGACGACGAGCGGATGGGGCGCGACTACGCGATTCGGAACGCCAGCCTCGCGGCCGAGAATCTGATGCTCTCCGCACACGCGCGAGAGCTGACGGCCACGCCGATGATTGGCTTCGACCAAGAACGTATCACGGAGTTCCTCGACCTGCCGGACGACGTGATTCCGGTGATGCTCCTCGCAGTCGGCCCGAGCGGCGGCGAAGAACCCGAGCGACTTCCTCGGCGTTCCGTTGACGAAATCCTCCACAAGGAATCTTACTGACCGGAAAGTCACAGTATTCAGGGAGAACGGTGGTACACTGAACAGGCCACCCTTTTACCGCTCCTCCCCATAGACGGGGATAGATGAGTGAGGAGTACGGACTGCTTGACCCAGAGAATGCCGAGGAACCCGGCGACGAGTGGGAGGAAATCGACGTTTCCGACACCGAAGCCGACCGCATCGCGCGAAAGCGCGACCGAGAGTTCAGCCAATTCAGAGAACGGGTCAAAGACTCAGACCAGTTCAAAGTCGAGCAGTCCGTCTTCGACGATGCCACGCTCGCCGCACTGTACAAACTCGTGCAGGACGGGTACGTGCAGGCGTTCGGCGGGCCGATTTCGTCCGGCAAGGAAGCGACCGTCTACAGCGCACTGGGAGACGAGGAGAACGGCGAAGTCGCGGTCAAAATCTACCGAATCAACGCGAGCAACTTCCGCGATATGCGTGAATACCTCGTTGGTGACCCACGATTCGAGGAACTCGGCGGGGACAAAAAACGGGTCGTCCTCGCGTGGGTTCGCAAGGAGTTCGCCAACCTGAAACGCGCGATAAAAGCCGGGGTTCGGGTGCCGGAACCCCTCGCCGTCCAGCGCAACGTGCTGGTGATGGAGTTTATGGGCAACGACGGCAGACGAGCGCCGACGCTCGCGGACGCGCGACTCGAAAACCCCGAAACTGCTTACGAAGTCGTCAAGGAATATATGCGGAGATTGTTCGATTCAGGCCTCGTCCACGGCGACCTTTCGGAGTACAACATCCTCGTCAGCAACGGCGAACTCTGTATCATCGACGTGGGGCAGGCCGTAACCTACCACCACCCCAACAGCGGGGAGTTTCTGACTCGGGACTGCGCGAACATCGCGTCGTTCTTCCAGCGGGAAGGACTCGACGTTCACGGCGACGAACTGGAAAACTGGATTCGGGAGAACGCAGACCCGGAAAAATAAAAACGACCGCGCTTACGCGACTCGCTGGACGATTTTTCGGCTCACGTACCCCGACGAGATGGACGCGCCGATGTACCAAACCAGCCACACCTGTAGCGGCCCGACGATCGTCGCCGTCCACGCGATTTGGCCGATAACCGGGAAGAAAAACGCCACTGGCGTGATTGCGGCGGCGGGCGACGTGAGTGCCCATCGGAGCCAGATGAACGCCGGGGCGGTAACCAGAAGGCTCCACACCATCGGTCGAACGCTGCTTTTCATCATCTTCAACTGACTCTGCATCAGTTCCTGTTGCTCCTGACGCAGGCCGTCCAGTTCGTCCTCGTCGCCTTCGTTGCGAGCGGTCTTCACGTTCTCCTGAAGCGTTTTCATCTTCTCTTGAAGCCGTTCCATTCGCTCCGTGTCGCGGAGTTTCGTCTGCAAAATCGCTGTGTACAGTCCCGTCGTCCCGGCGAGGGCGAAGACGAACAGCGAAAACGGAAGCCACACCGCGAGCGGCGAGAGAAGAGGCGAAACGACCGCGACGATAGCCGCCTCTATCGGCTGAACGAAGTAGCCAGTGAACAGGGCAACCGCCAACAGCCCCGCCAGCTTGTCGTATTTCGACCACGAACCGCCGTTCTGCGATTCCATAACAGAGTGTTATTTTCAATTGCTTATCAACATTTCCCATGGGTTGGTTTCAGCATTCGACACAACCACAGAAATCAGCACCCGACACAACCGGGAAGTTGCCACCACACTCACCGCGAACGAGGAGCGACAGCGACGAGCGAGCGGGCCGACGACTGACCGTAGGGAAGGAGGAGGCTTTTGGTCCAGATTTTGCCAGGGAGGTAGAGCAAAAGCATGCGCGAATCGCGCATACTTTTGACTCCCGACCGCAGCAAAAGGTGGGAGGGAAGGGCTTAAACCGCGTCAGGTGGTAAGAGCGGTTATGAAGCACGTGACGATACCGCAGGACCGAATTGGCGTTCTCATCGGTGAAGGCGGTGAGACAATGCGAGAAATCGAAAGTCGTGCGGACGTGCGCCTCGACATCGACTCCGATGACGGTTCAGTGCGAGTCGAGAAGAACGGTGACCCCGTCCGCGGACTGAAAGCGCCGGAAATCGTCAGAGCGATTGGTCGCGGGTTCTCCCCGGACGAAGCACTCGCGCTGCTCGAAGACGACCTGATGCTTTTCGACCTCGTGGACATCGACGCGGCGGCCCGAAACAAAAACGACCTCCAGCGACAGAAAGGCCGACTCATCGGCGAGAACGGTAGAACTCGGCAGTTGATGGAGGAACTGACGGGTGCCGACGTGGTTATCTACGGAACGACGTTGGGTATCATCGGGCAGCCACAGCAGGTGGAGACGGTTCGAAGTGCCGCCGAGATGATTCTCGACGGTGCGCCACACGGCGCAGTGTATTCGTTCCTCGAACGCAAGCGGAACGAAATGAAACAGCAAGGAATGGAGTACCACCAGTTCAGCGGTTGACGCTGTTTTCGATTCGATAGCGAACTCTATTTCTTATATAAATACCGCTCTGTTACTGTGTGACATCCCCCTCCGAGCGCCGTTTGTGGCACGTTCGCACGCGTCCAAGAAAAGATTTATATAGAATCGCAATCAACCCATGTGATGACTATGTCACAGCCAATGGGCAATCAGCCACTTATCGTTCTTTCAGAGGACAGCCAGCGAACCTCCGGACGCGACGCGCAGTCCATGAACATCACCGCCGGAAAGGCGGTAGCAGAAGCAGTACGTACCACACTCGGCCCGAAAGGGATGGACAAAATGCTCGTCGATTCGATGGGCGACGTCGTCGTCACGAACGACGGTGTCACCATCCTGAAAGAGATGGAAATCGAGCACCCGGCGGCCAACATGGTCGTCGAAGTGGCCGAAACGCAGGAAGACGAAGTCGGCGACGGAACGACCAGCGCGGTTGTCGTTGCCGGTGAGCTTCTCCAGAAGGCAGAAGACCTCCTCGAACAGGACATCCACGCGACCACGCTCGCGCAGGGATACCGACAGGCCGCAGAGAAGGCCAAGGAAGTCCTCGAAGACGCCGCAATCGAAGTCGATGCGGACGACACCGAATACCTCGAAAAGATCGCCGCCACGGCGATGACCGGCAAGGGCGCGGAGAACGCCAAAGACCATCTCGCAGAACTCGTCGTCAACGCCGTCCAGAGCGTCGCTGACGACGACGAAATCGACACGGACAACATCAAAGTCGAGAAGGTCGTCGGTGGCACCATCGACAACTCCGAACTCGTCGAAGGCGTCATCATCGACAAAGAGCGCGTCCACGACAACATGCCGTACTTTGCAGAGGACGCAGACGTCGCTCTCCTCGACGGCGCACTCGAAATCAAAGAGACGGAAATCGACGCCGAAGTCAACGTCACCGACCCAGACCAACTCCAGCAGTTCCTCGACCAAGAGGAAAAACAGCTCCGTGAGATGGTCGATTCGCTTGTCGATGTCGGCGCTGACGTCGTCTTCGTGGACGGCGGCATCGACGACATGGCACAGCACTTCCTCGCGCAGGAAGGCATCCTCGCCGTTCGACGCGCGAAATCCAGCGACATGGACAAACTGGCCCGCGCGACGGGCGCAACGCTCGTGAACAGCGTTGACGACATCACGGAGGACGACCTCGGATTCGCCGGTAGCGTCGCCCAGAAGGACGTTGGTGGCGACCAGCGCATCTTCGTGGAAGACGTCGAAGAGGCAAAATCCGTCAGCCTCATCCTCCGCGGTGGAACGGAACACGTCGTTGACGAAGTCGAGCGCGCAATCGACGACAGCCTCGGTGTCGTTCGTGTTACGCTCGAAGACGGCAAAGTCCTCCCCGGCGGCGGCGCTCCGGAGACGAAACTCGCCCTCGCCCTGCGCGACTACGCCGACAGCGTCGGAGGCCGCGAACAGTTGGCCGTCGAAGCGTTCGCCGATACGCTCGAAGTCATCCCACGCACGCTCGCCGAGAACGCCGGACTCGACCCCATCGACTCGCTCGTTGACCTCCGTAGCAAACACGACGGTGGCGCGGAGACCTCGGGTCTCGACGCCTACACCGGCGACATCGTGGACATGGAAGAAGACGGCGTCGTCGAACCCCTCCGAGTCAAAACGCAGGCAGTGGAAAGCGCGACGGAAGCCGCCGTCATGCTCCTGCGCATTGACGACGTTATCGCCGCAGGCGAACTGAAGGGCGGTCAGGTTGGCGACGACGACGAAGACGCAGGCGGCCCACCAGCAGGCGGCATGGGTGGCATGGGCGGTATGGGTGGCATGGGCGGCGCGATGTAAATTTCGGCCACAGCCTAACCACACAACCGCATTTCGAACGCTTTCCGCAACGGCACCGCTTTCGACTATTTCAAATTGTTCTTTTGAACGGCGCTGTTCACCGTTTTTTTGAGAATTATTCTTTCTGCGAGCCGTATCGCTCTGCGAGTATCAGATACGGTTCGATAGCTTCCGGATGGCAAACGAGCGTGATGATGCCGTCCTCGACGCTGACGAATCCGGAGTCTTCGAGCTTTGGAAGATGGCTGTGATGCAGTTGGGCGTAGATTCGCCGCGGTTCGCTATTTGCCTTCTCGGATGCGATTTTCTGTGCGAGACTCGTTACGGACTTCTCCCCGTCGAGTAGTTCCCGAAGCACGAGCCGCCGTCGTTGACTAGCGAGTGTCGAGAAAACAACTGACGGTGCGGGCGTGTCAATGTCGTCTGGAATGGGCATCTTGGATGGAGGGCGCAGTTCGGTTGGAAATCTGTACTCTCGCTGTATTGATTTATATACGCCAGTCAATCTCAACGTTGGCCTTACAATTCAGGCTTTTTATCCTACTTCCCGAGGATGGCGTTCGAGACGAGGCGAGACTGCGCGCGTCGGAGCCGTTCCGAGACGGACTGCTTGCTGATTCCTAATTTCGAACTCAACACTTCGAGTGTCGCATCGCGCGGAACGTTGAAATAGCCGACCTCGTATGCGGCGACCAGCGCCTCAAGTTGCGGTTCGGTCAACTGAAACGTTGTGTCATCGTCGCCCGGGGTGTATAGCCGTTTAAGCGAGAAGTCGATGGTTTTCTCGGTGCAGAACTGTTGAAAATCAGCCAACGCGTCGCGGTCGGGAAATCGAATGCGCCGCCGCCAGACGCCCGCTTTTCCGCGTCCCGCCATCGGAACAGCACCGACGTTTTGATACGCGGGATACACTTCTTGCAGGTCACTCCGAGACAGTTCCAACCGATACAGCTTCCGAGTATCGAGGTCTTCGATAATCGCGTGTGAGGCAATCGTGGTGTCCGCTTCGAGGGCGATGTCGAACGCGGTGAAATCGCCGCCGCTCGCCCAGACGATGACGAGCGGCGTGTATCCCTGTGCGACCATCTGTTGGTCGAGTTCGACGGTCATTCCGGGAACCGCTTCGAGCGTCGGTGTTAACGCGAGGGTCGGAGCGTGAATCGTAAACTCCGCGATAACGCTCATTACCGGGGTGACTCATCCCGGGGTCTAAGTGTTTACTGAAAATCGAGTGGCCGGTGACCGATTACTCGTCGATGTCGAGTTTGAACTGTTCGTGTTCGCTCGCGGCGTTCAACACGACGCTGGTGTTGCTCTCTTTGATGTCCGGGTCGATGAGCAGTTTTTTGATTTGTTCGTTCATGCCGTCCGTATCTGTGAACTTGCCGATGGCGATGATGTCGTAATCCCCCGTCACTTCGTACACGCTTATCATCTGGTCGTGGTCTTGCAGTCGGTCGGTCACTTCCGGGAGGGCGTTGCCCTCGACTTTCAACTGGACGACCGCGGTCACGTCGTAGCCGAGTGCGTCGTAATCCACGCGCGGGCTGTATCCTTGGATGACGCCTCGCTCCTCCAAGTCTGCCAAATGGTTCGAGATGGTTGTCACCGAAACGTCAAGTTTCTCCGCGAGACTTCGCAGACTTGCCCGACCGTCACCAAGTAGTTCGTTTACTAACTTCGCATCCAGATTTTCATACGTCATTACACCAACCATCCCACTCCAAGCATTAGAATTTAACGAATATCCAATTCTGGACCAAAATTGCACAATTGACCAACCGTTACAGTTTTAATGATGGATGTATTTGCGTAGACTGTCGATAAAGATGACAGACGGAAATATTGCCGCGAAAGAAGAGGAAGGGTTGGGGAAAGAAGAACAGGATGTTTTAGAAGCAATCGAACGCGAAAACGTAGATTTCGTCCGCCTCCAGTTCACCGACATCACGGGGACGGTCAAGAACGTCAGTATCCCGGCGCACCAAGTCGAGAAGGCCTTCGACGAAGGTATCTGGTTCGACGGTTCTTCCATCGAAGGATTCGCTCGCATTCAGGAGAGCGATATGCGTCTCGAACCCGACCCGTCTACCTTTGCAGTTCTCCCGTGGCGCTCTAACGGCGAAACCGCGAGTGCACGCCTAATCTGTGACGTGGTGAACACCGACGGAACGCCGTTCTCCGGCGGCCCACGACAGGTGCTCAAACGCGTTCTCGACAGAGCCGACCAGATGGGCTACACCGTCAGCATCGGCCCGGAACCGGAGTTTTTCCTCTTCGAGAAGGACGACGACGGCAATGCGACCACCATCCCGCACGACTCCGGCGGCTACTTCGACCTCGCACCAAAGGACATGGCGAGCGACGTGCGTCGTGAAGTCATCTTCACGCTGGAACAGATGGGCTTCGAAATCGAAGCCAGCCACCACGAAGTCGCGGACGGCCAGCACGAAATCAACTTCAAATACGACGACGCGCTCTCCGCCGCGGACAACATCGCAACCTTCCGCGCCGTGGTTCGCGCCGTCGCAGAACAGAACGACATCCACGCCACGTTCATGCCGAAACCCATTTCAGCGATTAACGGCTCTGGCATGCACTGTCACATGAGTCTCTTCGACGAGGACGGCAACGCCTTCGCCGACAGCGACGACGAGTTCAACCTCTCCGAGACGGCGTACAAGTTCATGGGCGGCATTCTCAACCACGCCGAAGCGTTCACGGCAATCACGAATCCGACTGTCAACTCCTACAAGCGTCTCGTCCCCGGTTACGAGGCTCCCGTCTACGTCGCGTGGAGCGGCGTGAACCGCTCGGCACTCCTCCGTGTTCCGGACGCGGCAGGCGCGAGTTCGCGCTTCGAAATCCGCAGTCCCGACCCGTCGTGCAATCCGTATCTCGCACTCGCCGTCGTCATCAGTGCTGGACTTGAAGGTATCGAGAACGATGCAGACCCCGGCGAACCTGTCCGTGAGGACATTTACGAGTTCGACGACGAGAAACTCGATGACTACGGCATCACTATGCTCCCTGCCAGTCTCTCGGAAGCAGTTGATGCACTCCAGACGGATGAAGTCATCACGGAGGCGCTCGGCGAGCACGTCGTCGAGAAGTTCACCACGGTCAAAACCGCCGAGTACGACGACTACAAAACCTACGTCAGCGGCTGGGAGAAAGAGCGTTACTTGGAGAAGTTCTAACGCCGATTCAGTCGTTCTATCGCTTGTTTTTCGTTACTGTCCCGCGATTCGCGGATAGGCGACGACGCCTGCCTGAACCACTGCATTGACGGCGAACACCGCGACGAGCGGAAGCGACAGTTCGAGTCCGACGTAAGAGAGGGCGCCGAGCGCGACAATTCCGGCGGCGCCTGCGATAGGGGTTACTGACCCATCTGGGGGGCCGACTTCCCGCCACAACAGCAAGGCACCGACCGTGCCACCGAATGCGGCGACAGCGTCGAGCATGCCGTGTTCGGTCGTTGGCGGTTGCAGCGCCAACAGCACCGCGGTCAGCGCAATGACGACTGCGAGCGCGAATGCGGGAGTCGGTCGCCAGCGCAGTCCCTTGACGACGAACGCGAGATACGCGAGGCCGACCGCAACGCCGACGATAACGTCGATTGCGAAGTGAACGCCGATGATGATTCGAGACATGATGACCAGCGTGACGATACCGGCGGCTCCGGCGATTCGTATCCCGCGATTCCATCGGTCTACCGCCAACGCGAGAATACCCCAAAATACCGTGGAACCGATGGCGTGGCCGCTCGGGAAACCGTAGCCACTCGCATCGACGATTCGGAGTGCTTCGTTCGGCCGGGGCAGTGCGAAAAACTCCTTCAGTGCGAGCGTCAACGCGAGCGCGCCCAGCGTTACGGCGAGGACGAACGCGAATCGCTCGCGGTCGTCGTTGAACCAGTAGCAGAGCGCGCCGACGACGAAGAGGAACCACACGTCCCCGAGTTGCGTGACGTACGCGAACAGTTCGGGTGCCCAACCCGGCAACACTTCACGAAACGCTTCGATAAGACCCCAGCCCCGAGTCATGGTTACGAACGCCAGTCGCGGATTCGTCCGCCGACGCGGCCGGGGACGCCGACCGCGCTAACGCCGAATCCGACCAGAACCATGAGCGTGTACAGTCCGAGGGTCGAGAGCCAGATAACGAGCATGGCGGCGATGGCCCATCCGCTTTCGAGCCATCGGAACGCGCCGAGCGTCATCACTGTCCCGTAGAGGAGAACGAGATACGGTCCCCATCCGCGGGCGTGTCCGCGCCGCATCCGTCTGCGGACGTACCGCTTTAGCTCCGACTCCAGTTTGGGTTTCTGAACCGTGCGCTCATCAACGTCTTGCTCGAACTCCTCGAACTCCGATTGGAGACGCTCTACGTCGCCATGCAGTTCGAGGATGTCCGGGGCGGACTGCTCTGTATCGTCGGTCATGTACTCTCCTGAGTCTACCTGCTGTTTGCTGTTGGTTGCTCCCGCATCTTTAGTTTTCCTGAAAGACCCTCCGGCGAGAACTGCGTTCACCACCGCCCCGAGCAGGAGAACGATTGCACCGAGATAGAGCCACGAAACTAACAACAGCGCGCCGCCGAGGACGCCGTAGGCGGCGAACTGCGCCGCGGATTCGACGTATGCTTGAAACAGCGCTTGGAGGGCGACCCAGCTAACCGTCGCCAGTATCGTCCCCGGAAGCGCCTCTCGAACCGTCACGTCGGCATCCGGAAAAAAGTAATAGAGAGGCAGAAATACCGGTGCGAGTGCGAACAGAACGACGACAGAGGAAAGCGGTTTTGCGAACGGAACCCACGAAAACGCGGAAAAGACGACGCTTCCGAGGGCGAGGCCGAGGAGCGCCAGCGCAATGACGACGACTACGATGGACGCATCGACTAGCGTTTCGAAAAACGACTCTTCGTGGTTCGAATCGTACACCCGCGAAAACGCCTTATCGAGGCCCCGAAAGACCCGAAGCGTACTCCACACGAGGACGAGGACACCGACAATCGTCGCGCTACTGCGTCCCGACCTGCTCGTGAACGCTTCGTAGATGACTGCCTCCGCCGCAGGCGAAAGAAACTGCTGGGCGGTCATGACGACTTCGGTGGCAATGCGTTCGCCGCCGACGATGGAGACGACTGCCAATCCGAGGAGGAGGGCCGGAAGTATCGAGACGAACGCGTAGAATGCGATTCCGGCGGCGAGGAACGTGATTTCCTGCTCACGCACCTCGGCGGCGATTTCGCGTGTAGTTACTCGAAAATTCACACCTGTTACTTCCACGAAATCGCACAAATAATTTCGCTACGTCTCGGTCGCGATTCGGATTTCCTCGACGCTGGCGGGGGTCTTGAACGTCGTGCCACCGTAGTGTGCGCGGGAGGCCTCGTGGCCCGCGTCATGGAGTCGCTCCAAAAACTCGTCCATGCCGGAGGCGGAGCGCGTCCACTCCTTGCAGAGGCGGTGTTGGTCGTAGTGAGTCGGTTCGTGCAACTCCCCTTCGAGTGCGTCGAGAAGCTTGGTCGCCTTTTTGGCACTTCCCATCTCTTCCGTCACGTTTTCACGCACGTCCGCGACGAAGTCCGCGTCGTGGGTCGCGCCGAGCCAAACCGGGCCAGCAGTCAAAACGCGGTTGCCCTCGCAGGCCGGGCAGGTTTCGGGCGGATTCGCAATCAGACCGTGCTCGTGCTCGCGGTGGAGGCAGTCCTCGCAGTGGTAGATATGGCCGAGTTCGTCAACCGAACTGTTCGCGTCCGTCGCGCGGTGGTCGAGTTCGAGATACGTCCGGACGTAGTGGCTCGTCGCGTGAGTCAGAATCGGTCTGACGCCCGTATCGTAGCGCGCGGCGGTTCGGGCGAGCGCGGAAAGGAGGATTCGAACGCCGACTTCGGCGTGGTAGTCGGTGTTCCGTGGAATCGCGCTGTACTTTCTGACGCCGCTGTGGAAGTGCGCGCCGCAGAGGGGTGCCGTATCCGTCGCCGTCACGCAGACGAGGTCGCGGGTGTTGGCGAACGCGGCGTCCGCGAAGGGAATCGGGGTTCCAAAGGGGTCGATGTCGACGATGTCGAACACCGACTCGTGCATGAGCGCGTTGGCGTTCCGGTGGACGACTTCGCCCGGCAGGTCGTTTCGTTCGAAGTTCTCGCGGCAGAGTTCCACTGCATCCGGGTCGATGTCGGCGCAAGTCACGTCCCAGTCGTTTTCGGCGGCCCGAACCCCGCGGATTCCCGAGGCTGCCATGGCGTCGAGATAGCTCTCGGCCCGCGGTTCTCGGTCGCGGTAGGTTCGCAGGACAGCGACGGTCAGGTCGCGGTTCAACTCCTGTACCGGGTTGAAAAACACGTCGTCAGTGATGCTGTCCCCGTCCTGTTCCGGGACGACCACCTCGACTCCTCCTTCGCGGACGTTCATGACGTGGATTCTGCGTTCCGTGCCGAAAAGCCCAGCGAGTTCGACTGCGACGAGGATTTTGAACGACTGTCGCTGTCAGCATTGATTTTGGTGGGGCAGTGCAGATTGGACATGGTTTTAGTGGAGTAATATCGTTTTCAAATCACGACTACAAATCGCCCTCACTCGTCACTCGCTCCTTGCAGTCGCTCGTTTCTCGTTCGCCCGTATCCGCCAGGCCGGCGGAGGGCCGAGTGCCCTGCACTCGGCCCTCAAATGACTGGTTCGCAATCCACAGGTATCGAAAGACGAGTTTCCGAAAAGACGGCTGGTCGAATTTGGGTTGGGCCGGGCGCGCGAGCGCGCCCGGCCCTGCTTTCCTAGCGGCAACGGCGAAGCGAGGAGTAAGCGACTGCAAGGAGCGAGCGACAAGCGAGGGCCGGGGGAAATCAGAGATTTCCTCGGGTGAGCAAACGCGAAGCGTTTGCGAGTCACGGAAAACCGTCGGTTTTCAGGTGCCGCGAAAGGCGGAGTCTTTCGCAGGCGTGACCTACAGCCGTGACTTCTGCGCTCGTCACATCATCACAATCAATGCTCAAGTCCTCCTGAAAATCCAACCACTTTCCTGTTTCTGACCATCTACCTGCTATCGGAATGGGTTTATTTCGTCCGTCCGAACCGGCCACCCGTGCGTCCGGTGTCCCATTCGTCCCGTCGTCCGAAATTGTCCACGGAGGGGAAGCTATGAATCCCGTCCAACAGTGGCAAGCAGACCTCGACGACGTGGAATCGCTGACGCCGGAAATAGTGAATCGAATCCTCAAACTGCACGACGACCGGGGAATGCAGGCAATCGAGGCGGTGTCCGAAAAACGGGTGAAACGGTACCGCGATTTCGTGGTCGTCGTCGGATTCGAGGACGAGTACATCGTAGAGGGTGGGTGTACCTGTCGGGATAGCGAATACAACTTAGACTCGGACGACCCGACGGAACTGTGCTGGCACGTCCTCGCCGCGAAAATCGCCCGGCGAATCGACGCGATGGACGAGCACGACATGTGGTATTCGGACGTTCGGGAATTTCTGTAAACTCGGCTTTCTCGGCTACTCTTCGGTGCAAATGTCCACGAAGTTTTGGAGGATGCGAAGCCCCGTCTCGCCGCTCTTTTCGGGGTGGAACTGCGTTCCGAACACGGTTCCCGATTCGTTGGCGACGATGCTGGGGAACCGAGTGCCGTAGTCGGTTTCTGCCACAACCGCGTTCTCGTCCTCGGGAACGGCGTAGTAGGAGTGGACGAAGTAGGCGTACTCTCCATCGATGCCTGCCGCAATTGGGTGGTCGCGCTCCACCGACAGTTCGTTCCAGCCCATGTGCGGAACTTTCTGTCCCTCGCCGAACCGGACGTTCGTTCCTGGGACGAAGTCCAGTCCGGTGACTTCACCCTCTCCGGCGCGCTCTGCCTCCTCGCTCGTCGTCAACAGCATCTGCATGCCGAGGCAGATACCGAACACCGGGGTTCCGTTTTCCGCGGCCTCTACCAGCGCGTCACGGTACGGCCCGGCGTTTTCGACGCCTTCGCGGAACGCGCCGACGCCCGGCAGGACGATTCCGTCTGCTTCCTCAAAGGTGGCGGGGTCGTCGGAGATTTCGACGTCCGCCCCGGCGCGTTCGAGGCCGCTGACGGCGCTCCGGAGGTTACCGAGTCCGTAATCCACGACCACGACGGAGGCGGTTTGTTCTCGCATGCGTTCTGCTTGTTCCATACCGGTCGGTAGTGACTCGGTGCACAAACGGTTTTGCGTTCACCCCAATTCTCCCGACGTATCTGTTTATTTTGGTTCGGGGGTGACGTTTCCTTCTATCCCCTTCGTTGATGTTCCAGTTTCCCCACATCTTCAACTATAAATAACTCGACTCGTTAGCTACTGATATGAACCCCTCGCCCTCCTCGCTCTCCAGACGCGGGTTTCTCACGGCGTCCGGAACCGTCGGCATGTCCGCCGCAGTCGGGCACGCACAGACTACCACCACTACGTCGGAGGAAACCCAACAGGAACCTGATTGGACGTTTTCGAAGTCCGACATTGATGCGTACTATCCGTTCGAAACGGCAGATGGCGTTGCATACGTTCTCGGTACTTCCGAGTCGGATGGGAGGAATCAGTACGAAATCACTCTCTATGCAATCGATCAAGCGAACAGAACGACGTTGTGGACGGAAACGTTTCCGTCGTTCGCCAATATGGCCGTCGAGGACGGCACCGTCTTCGTCACCACCACGACCGGCGATGGCGAGAGACGGCAAAACTACGAACTGCGCGCGTTCGATTCGAAAAATGGTTCCGAACAGTGGCGACACCCTGTCCATGAGTATCCGCGCCAACTGACAGCCGAGGGTGACAGTATTTACGTCGCAGGAAATCGCGGAATCGAGGCAATCGACATCGACTTCGGGTCGGAAGTATGGCAGTCGGACGCCGAAATCGGAGAGGTCTATATGGTTTCTCACCTCGGCAGTCTGATTTATATATCTACGAGGGACGGTGTGTACGCACTTTCGGACGACGACGGGAAAGAACAATGGCATCGGAATGGGCAAAACGTCGAGGGGGCGGATGCCATCGACGTCGATAGAAATCCACTCCGATTGCAGGTAGCCACCGAAAAGGGCATTCTCTGTCGAAGCGGTTCCACGGCGGTTTTTCTCGAACCCGAAGACGGCGCTGTGCAGTGGACGGCCTCCCTCGACAACTCGAACTATTCGGAACCGGTGCTTCACGGAGACACGGTGTATTTCTGGGGTGACTCCCTATCTGCAGTTTCCGTCGGCGACGGAACGATACGCTGGGAGTACGACGAAACGAATAGACGGGAGCGAGGACGCTCCGTCGTCGTGGCCGATGGAGCGGTGTTCTCGATAGTCGATCAGACAATCGTCGCGGTGAACTTCGACGGTTCCGAGCGATGGACGTTCGAACTGTCCGAAGAAGACGACTATCGCCTGTCGTGGGGAGACATCGCCGATGGCACTTTCTACGTCGTTCACGGGAGCAAACTGCGCGCGCTCTCGACAGAGGACGGCACTGTCGAATGGTCGTTCCAACCAGACGAGGAGATGACGATGATAACTGTCTCGGAGGATGCCGTCCTCCTCGGAACGCAAGGGTCGCTGTACGGTTTCGACTTGCCCCAGTCGATTCCCGAAATACTCGTGGACGAGACGACCCACTTTTTCACCTCCGGGGTCGGTATCGCCCTGTCCAGCATCCTCCTCGGAAGCGGCGTGTTCGTCGCGTATCGTCGGATGAACGCGGAACCGGAATCGCCGGATGGCACGGCAAAACCCGAACTGGATTCCGAATCCCAACCTGCCTCGGAACCAGCGCCGGAACCAGAACCGGAGTACGGTCGTCTGGAACGCATCGCCAGCGACGAGTTCACCGAAACGTTCCGGGTCAGAAAACGAAGCGACGACGGCCCTCGCGTCGTCGTCGAAAAGCACCTGACCGACTCGACCCTCGCCGGGGAGTTCCAATCGGCAGTCGAACAGTGGGCCGACCTGAGCGACCGCAAAGGTGTCGTTCCCGTCCTCGATTTCGGGGACGACTGGGCCGAACTCCCCGAGTACGAGGGCGGGTCGCTCGCCGACGGCGAGCGACCCACAGGGGAGCGAATCAAAGCCCTTTCGGACGCGAACATGACCGTTCACAGGGCACACGGTGACGGACTGATTCACGGCGGCCTGACGCCTGAAACGATTCTGCTCGATAGTGACGGGCGAGGTGGCGTGAGCGACTGGAAACTCGCCAGAGTCCTCGCAGACCATCGTGATTCCTCGCCATACGACGCGCCGGAACAGGTCGCGGGCGAGGCGGCGGACGAACGAACCGACGTGTATCGCCTCGGTGCGATTGCTCATTTCGCCCTCACTGGCGATGCGCCTGCGGGCGCATCGCCGCCGACTGCGGATGATTCTCCCTCTCCGCAGGACTACACCTCCCTCTCCCCGGATATAGCCGACGTGCTTTCGACGGCGATGGCATCCGACCCGGACGACCGGTATCAATCGGTTGTGAAATTCGACGACATGTTGCGCTGGGCGACGTTCCGCGCTTGAGTCGGACGAGAAAGAACGAAATATCTCCACGCCGTCGTACTGTTGGGGGAACTCTGTGTGGTCACTGCGCTACTGATAGTCGGATTGTTAGTTGCCGTCTTCGTCGGCTATAACATCGGTGGGTCATCGACGGGCGTCGCGTTCGGCCCCGCGGTCGGAAGCCGAATCATTGGGAAAGTCGGTGCGGGAGTGTTGTTCACATCCTTTGCACTCTGGGGCGGCTGGACGGTCGGCAGAAACGTCATCGAAACCATGAGCGACGGCATCGTTCCGGCGAGTCAGTTTACGCTCGAAACGAGCGTCGTCGTGCTGTTTTTCGCTGGATTCGCGCTCCTCATCTCAAATCTGTACGGCGTGCCAGCATCGACATCCATGACCGCAGTCGGGGCAATCGTCGGCCTCGGATTGGCGACGGATTCGCTGAACGAGTCGCTCATGTTCACCATCGTTTCGGCGTGGATCGTCGCCCCGCTGGCGGCGTTCTGGGTTGGTTTTCTCATCGGTCGCTACATCTACCCGTATTTGGACGCTCGATTTTCCTTCTCCAGAATCGAGGGGGGACTGTTTCGACTCGACCGCTCGGCTTCGATTCCGCGACCGGCACTCAACACGGCCGTCGGAAAACGCGACGTAACAGGGGCGATTTTGGTGCTCGTCATCGCCTGCTACATGGGCTTCAGCGCGGGTGCATCGAATGCGGCCAACGCCGTGGCCCCACTAGTCGGGGACGGCTCGATTACCATCGAACAGGGGATTTTGCTCGCTATCGGTTCCATCGGTCTTGGGGGATTGACTATCGCCCGCCGAACGCTCGACACGATTGGCGAGGGAATCACCGACCTGCCGATTTTGGCGGCGCTCATCGTCTCGATAATCGGAGCGACCATCATCACGGTTCTCTCCCGACTCGGGATTCCGGCCAGTCTCGCGGTCAGCACGACCTCGTGCATCATCGGACTCGGATGGGGGCGCGCCAGCCGCGCCGTGGCTCTCACTGACGTGGCGGAATCCGCGATACAGCCGGAACCTGCACCCGACGTTGACCTCTCGGCGGGTGCCCTCATCGCCGAAACGAGCGATGCCGAAGTGCCCCCCGGTCCGACAATTGGCGAAGTCGCGGAGGGGGAAGTCCCGACTCCACAAAAATCGCGTGACGGCGGCGAGACGCCGGAGGTCCCGCCAATCGGTGAAGAGAGCATCGAGGAACTGGCGGCCGAGAGCCTGTTCGACCCGGCGGCGACGAGTCGAATCGTCGTCCTCTGGGTCCTCTCGCCTACGATTTCGGCGGTTGGATCGTACCTCCTGTTCGAGTTCGTGTTAGGAACCGGGTGAACTGGCGAGCCAAGCCATCGCAAATCGCGGTTCAGCGTTCACTCCGATTCGTGTCGCAACCAGAGAAAATCTCTTTACTCCGTTACAGTCGTGTCCTCGTGCATGGGGGAGCACGTTCTCGTTCCGATAGATGGCTCACCGGCATCGAAGGCGGCGCTGGACTACGCATTGACCCAGCACGAGGTCGAAATTACGGTTCTCACTGTCGTCAATCCGTTCGACATCGACCCGCTGTCGCCGGGATACAAATCGCCGCTGGGAAAAGCCGGGATGCCCGCGTATTCGCAGGAATGGTATCAGAAGGAGTGGGACAACGCGAAGCAATTGCACGAGGAGCTGCGCGAGAAAGCGGACGACGTGCCGTTCGAAAGCGTCGTCGCGTTGGGGCAACCGGCGCGACAGATAGTGAAACACGCAACCAAACACGACGTAGACCACATCATGATAGGAACGCACGGAAAAGAAGACCTCTCGAACGTCTTTCTTGGTTCCGTCGCCGAGAAAGTGGCCCATCGCGCGCCGATGACCGTGACGATAGTAAAATAGTTCAAAACTCGCCGAGACTCGACTGGCCGCCGCTCGACCCCGCCATGGTGGCAGCCTTTTCGATTGCGCTCTCGAACGTCGATTCCTGACTGCGGTCGTACAGCGTCGCCGCGGGGTGAACGCAAATCAGCACGTCTCGGATTTCTCCGCCGAGTTCGGCGTTGGCGATACTTCCCGCTTCGCTCGTCACCGCCACGTTTCTGTCGAGGAGGTGTTGGCTCGGAACCTTGCCGAGCGTGACGATAACGTCGGGATTCACCAGTTCGATTTCGCGCTCCAGATGCTCTCGGCAGTTACTCAGTTCCTCTTTCGTCGGGTCGCGGTTTTCGGGCGGCCGACAGCGCACGCAGTTCGTGATTCGAACGTCCATGCGCGAAAGTCCCGCATCGCGGAGTTTGTCGTCCAGCACGGAACCGCTCCGTCCGACGAACGGTTCGCCTTGCTCGTCCTCGTTCGCGCCCGGCCCTTCCCCGACGAACAGGAGGGCTGCGTCCTCCGGCCCGGTTCCGTTGACGATTTGGCTTCGACAGTCCACGAGCGCCGGACACTGCTCGCAGTCGGTGACTTCCAGTCCCTCCATCGTACCCATGTGCGGAAAAACGAGCGGGATGTATTAAGTCCCCGCGGCCTGTGGTTCTGCTGCTTTCCCTGCCTTATCGTTCCATCCTCTGCCACTCGTCCCCCGCGCGGGCCGCCAGTCGCGCAACCCGGAGCGGTTCCGGACGACCACCTTCCGGCGTGAACGCCCGAACCACGTCGCGGGCTTCGTCCCCGTCAATTCCGACGTTCCGGATGAAGACGGTTTGGTCGTTGACCGCGAGTTCGTGCCGGGGTGGCTGTCTGCGGTAAGTTTCCTGCCGCCGTTCGAGCGCCTCGCCGGAAAATTCGGTTTCGAGGCCGGTTTCCAATCCGTCGCTTTCTTCGAACGTGACCGAAACAATCGGGCGGGAGAGCGCGTCAGCGATACGGTGCATATCCACGATATTGTACCACGAAAGCGCGATTCCGGCCACGAAAACGTAGCGCACGTCCTCACGGTCGAGACGCTCGCCGAGGTCGATAATCGCGTCGCTCACGTCCGTTCCGCCGACCGTACAGGTTCCAAAAACGAAGCCGTCTGCGACTCGGTTCGCGCGGGTTACCACGCCTGCGAGCGTGCTGGTCGTTTCGCCGTCTCCGCCGTCTCCATCGCTCGCGTTTGCGTGGTACGACTCCGCGACGCCAAGCGCTCTGACGCCGGGTTTCACGCTACTCGTCGCCGTCTTTGATGTCCGAGAGACGATTCAGTAGTTCGTCGTTCGATGCGCCGATTTCGAAGCTGACGCTCCCCTCGTGGTCGTGTTCGGACGTGTTGACGCCGCTGTCGTCGTCCAAATCGGCACTATACTCTCGGTTTTCTTGTTCGGATTCGTCGTAGCTCCCAAAGCCCATGCACTCATAATTATGTTCTTCTCTCACTAAAGTGGCTCGCCGCCCGTCAGAGTTTTGGTAGATGACGGGAAACACCTCGATATGCAAGTCGTAAACGTCACTGCCGATGCCGAGACGTTCACCTGCAACGCCTATCTCGTCCTCGGCGACCGCCCCGTCCTCGTCGATGCTGGCGCGATGGACGGCGTGGTGGACGTGATTCGTGAGCACACGGATTCGCTCGATGCAGTCGTTCTGACCCACCAACACGGCGACCACGTCGAACAACTCGATTCCGTACTGGATTCGTTTGATTCGGAACTCGCCGCCTACGACGACCATCCCCGCAGGAACACTGCCATCGAAGACGGCGACACAGTCACAATCGGCGACGAAGAGTTCGAGGCCATCCACACGCCCGGCCACGCGGACGACCATCTCGCCTTCGTCAGCGATTCGACCATCTTCAGCGGCGACGTCGTCGTTCACGACGACGGAGCCTTCGACTACGGTAGTTTCGGACGCACCGACATGCCTGGGCAATCCCGCGAAGAACTCATCGAGAGCATCCGCGAAATCCTCGACCGAATGCCCGATTCGGTCGAACACATGTACGCCGGACACGGTGGCGAGTTCCACGGCGACGTGCGCGACGTTATCGAAACCGCGTTAGAGCGGGCCGAGAAGCGAGAACCGAAATATCCCGAATAGCGCCGACGAACTTTCTGACGATTGGTTAGGTTTGGTGTTCACCTATCTGTTACTACCGTTACCCTCGTTCGAACCGCTGTGATTGCTGATGCTAGGCGCAAGCCACGCCCGACTGCGGGGCGGGCAGGCCGCTGGCCTGCCCGCCCAATCCAAAGTCAACTTGCCGTTTTTTGTGAGAACTCGTTCTGCCGAAATCTGTGGAAACCCACGCAATCACTCGACGGATTTGGCGGGGGAGCGAGTGAGTCGAGATTTGCAAACGACACCTCACGAAATCCACTTTCACGAACGTCGTGACCTGCGCCCAGCAGTACAGCATTCACTGTGTCTGGGTCGACCTCTCGATTAACGTACTCCACTCCACACGATTGTTATCATTGCTCACGAACGTTTTTCTAGTCAGTCAACATGAGTCTCGGATATGCCCGGCCCAGTTTTTCTCTCCGGCGACCGAATCGACCTCAGAACCATCGAGAAAGACGACCTTGACTTTCTCCAAACGACCATCAACGACCCCGGGGTTCGTCAGTATCTCGGCAGTCGGTCACCCATCAACGGCCACCAAGAACAGGAGTGGTACGAAGAGCGATGTTCGGACGACGACCACACCCACCTCCTCATCTGCCGGGACAAAGAGCCGATGGGAACCGTTGGACTCCACCCGAAGGACTCGACAGGCGTCAACGGCGAAATCGGCATCCTCCTCGCCGAGGAGTTCTGGGGCGAAGGCTACGGTACCGAAGCCAGTCGGCTCATCACCGACTACGGCTTCCGCGAACGTCGCCACCACCGCATCATGGCCCGCGTCTTCTCGGGTAACATCGGGTCGGCGCGAATCTGGGAGAAACTCGGCTTCCGACACGAAGGCACGCACGTCGAAGCGGAGTTTTTAGACGGCGACTACGTCGATGTCGAGTTCTACGCGATTCTCGAAGAGGAATGGTTCGACCGAGAGATGGAGACGTAGCCGTCGCTTCTCGGTCGCTGTCCGCTAAAAAACGGAAGTCGGCTTATGCGCTCCGTGGCTCTTTGCTTTTCGGGCGGAGTTTCCCGTAGCCGCATTTTCGGCACTGCTGTGCTCGCTGTGGGTTGCGGGCGTTACAGCGCATGCAGATCATCTTTTCGAGCGTTCGTTTTTCCGCGGCGTCGAAACTGGCCATACGGAGCGTTTTCTTCCGCGCGCGTTTAAACGTTTTTGAGTTGCCGTGAGGCTGGATAGTGGTTGTTTTGCCGTGAGCGTGAATGGTTTTCCGTCCGTCACTCGTCGGAACCGTCCGATTCGCCTGCGTCCAGATACTCCTGTTGCACTGCTACTACCTCGCTCGAATTTTCACACTCTGCGTACCGGCGAAGTGGTTCGTCGTTCAGTTCGAGGAACGTCTGCCCCCAGTTGAATTTCGAGAGGATTTTTTCTGCGTGTTCTCGTTCGCCGAGGATACACAGGCCCGCCGCAAACGCCTCTACGGTGTTCAACTGGAACGGCCTGCCGTAGTTGACGGGGTTCGCCGCGACGAGAAACGGGAGTGCGCGATGGACGCCGGGCATCTCGAACAGGGCTTTCCCGGCGCTCTCCCACGAACAGTCGAGTGCGACGAGATTCCCGCTTTCCTCTCTGTCCGCTGGCGAAAGCGCTTGCTCCGCGTGCGGATTGAGCACGATTCCGTAGGGCGTCGCCCCCGTCGAGCGATGCAGGTCCGTGAGGTCGAATCGCGCGAGTTTCCGGGCCGTGCATTTTTTCGGGTCGTCGTCACCCTCGTACCGGACGTGGAGTTTCACTGGCGAACGCTTAGCGCGGGTCGCTGAAAAAAAGCGCGATAGAAATCACTGGATAGCGTGGGAGATGAGCGCCCCGGCAGATTGCCGGGATGGTATGGAAACAGACGTTCTCTTGAGTACTGATCGGCCGGGGGTTCCCGGCAGGCATGGATTTCGATGATGACTGTATAGACGTTTATATGACAGCTATTGCCCGCAATTGACCGCTCAATACTGCTCTATAGTCCCTTTGTTTCGTTCCGATTCGTTCCGGTGCCGGGACGCTAAAGAGGCCGGTCCGCGTTCTCCCGCGTATGAACTCTGAGGTGGTCGTTCGCGGCTACTACGACGCCATCGACGCGCACGACTACGAGACGTTCGAGGGACTGCTCACGCCGGACGTGGTTCACGAGCGCCCGGACAGAACCATCGAAGGCCGGGAAACCCTCGTTACCTTCATGCGCGACGACCGGCCGAACAAGCAGACGACGCACGAGATTTCCGAGGTTGCGGAAAACGGCGCGAAAGCGGTGGTCGAAGGTCGTCTGCTCGATTCCGACGGCGAGCAACTGTTCGCGTTCGAAGACGAGTTTTCGATTGCGGACGGCCGAATTGCGAAAATTCGAACTCGAACTCGGTGAGAGGCGGTTCTTTCGCTGAAAGGATGCGGCAACGGAACTGCAAAAATCCCAGTTCGACGGCCGTTGTTTACATATCAACCCGTTCTTTTTCGCCATTTGCTACCTTGTTCCATACAAGATGGCGTCTTCACGAACACAGACACGGGGCGCGCGGAACAGAGTCATGGGCACGATAGCCGTGCTGGCTGTCGCGCTGCTGGTCGCCGCGGCAACCGGGTTGTATCGCGTCTTTTCTTACCTTGCGGCGTTGTTCATCGTCGCGAACTTCGGCGTTGCTTCCATCGAGCGAAACGATGGCGAACTCAATCTCGCACCGTACTCCCCCCTCCTGCTCGGATTGGGGGCGGTTTTCACAATCGGATTTACGATTATCTGGTTGCAGTGGAATCCGAGCGTCACCGAGTACACGTACGTTCTCGGCCTTCCGATTCCGACGCTGGCGTACTTCGGGTTCCTCTGGCTGTTGCCAATTCTCGGCGCATTTTACTACGCCTTTGCCTTCCCGAAAATCGGAAGCGACGACGTGGTCGATGACATTATGACCGACGTGCGGCAGGTGCAACGACGAAAACGGTTCCCCCTTTCCGCGGCCCCGGCCGAGGCTGACGGTGCAGGAACGTCCGGCGAGGTAGGAACGTCCGGCGCTGCCGGACGTTCGAAGAGTGCTGACGACGCAAGCAGTTCCGGAGAGTCTGCAACGACTGGCGACGAATCGCCGCAGGCAACCGGAGGTGACCAGTGATGACGCTACCGTTGATTCCGCTACAGGAAATTCCGGTTACGGACAGTCCCTACGTCCTACTTTTCGGCGGACTCTATCTGCTGATGGTGCTCGGCATCGGCGTCTGGGGCTACCTCCAAACCGAGAGTACCGAGGACTTCCTCATCACCGGAAAGAGCATCGGAACGTGGGTGCTTGCTTTGACCGCGTTTTCGGTCATTCAGTCCGGATTCGGCTTCGTCGGCGGTCCCGAACTCGTCTACTCGTTCGGGACGACTGCGCTGTGGATTTTCTTCACCGCCCCGCTCGGATTCGTCGTGACGTGGGTTCTGCTGGCCAAACGGATGCGCCTGCTGGCAGACATCCGCGACGTGATGACGCTCGCGGACGGAATGTACGTCAGATACGAGAGCGCGTGGGTTCGCGGCCTGACCGCAGTCGCGGTCATCGTCGGCGTGATGGCGTATCTGGCGACGAATCTCGCCGCGCTTCAGTACGTCATGCGGGCGATTTTCGGTTTGCCAGTGCTGTGGGGACTGGTCATCGGCGCGCTCATCCTGCTCCTGTACAGTGTCCTAGGCGGCATGATTGCTGGCGTCTGGACTGACTTCGTGCAGGCAATCACGATGATTGTCGGGTCGGTGTTCGTCTTCTCCTACGCGCTCTCGTTCGGTGGCGGAATGCAGTCGATTTCGCAAAACCTCGCCTCCGCCGACCCGGCGTTCATCTCGCCGTTCGGCGCGATGGGTGCGGCGGGTGCGACCATCTTCACGGCACTCGGTTGGTGGATTCTGTTTTCGGTCGGTGCGGCGGGACAGCCACACCTCATCACGAAGTTCTACATGAGTCGGAATCTCAAAATCCTCCGCTGGGGTGCACCAATCGCCGCGGTGACCTACGCGATTTCCAGTCTGCTCGCGTTCTCCACCGGCCTGTCGATGCGCGCGATGGTCGAAGCGGGACAGACCGCCGCGCCACAGGACCCGGCCAGCGTCGGCCCGATTTTCGTTCTCCAACACACTCCCGGCATCGTGGCTGGGCTCATTCTCGCGGCACTGCTCGCGGCCATCATGAGCACCAGCGACTCGTTCCTGAACATCGGTGCGGCGGCGGTTTCCCGCGACATTCCGCGGGCGCTCGGCCGACCCATCAGCGACGATAAAACCGAACTTCGAGTGACACAGGCCGCGCTCGCCGGTTTGACGATTGCCTCGACGCTTATCGTCTACTTTTCCGAGGCGCTGGTCGGCATCCTCGGCACTATCGGCTGGGGATTCTTCGCGGCGGCGTTCTTCGCCATCGCGGGCCTCGGGTTGAATTGGAAGGGGGCGACGAAAGAAGGCGCAATCGCCGCCCTCGTCGGCGGGTTGACGGTCAACCTGTTCTACAGCGCGGTGCCGTCGATTGCCGACACGATTGGACTGTCGGGCGTCGGCACTGCAATCACGAATCTGTATCCGTTCCCCGGTTCGTTCCCGGTCGGAACGGTCGCGCTCTTGGTGACCATCGCCTTGTTCATCGGCGTCTCGATAGCGACGCAGGAACGGACGACGGTTCCGGAGGACATCGCCATTTTGCTCGAACGATAGCATGAGTAGAGTGGCCCAATCAAACGAAACCATGACCGACAATCTCGATAGCTCCGACACCCCCGACGAAAGCCTGCTCGCGCACCTCACGGGCTGGTTTCGTCAGCGTCCCACGTCGATGGAGTACTGGGAACTGCTCGTCACCGACGAGCGACTCGTCTGGTGTTTCGTCGGCGAATCGTTCAAATCCATGCTCTTGCGGGCGGATACGGGCGAACGGCGACGACAGGAAATCGAAAACGCCACACCACAACGAGTACTCACGCTCAGCGAGCGGAACTTCGCCGTTCCGCTCGCCGCGGTCGAGTCGATTCGGCTTCGAGACGGCTCGCTGTTTCGCCGGGCGGCGTTGACCGTGGAGTGGGAAACGGACGACGAATCCGACTCGTTCGAACTTCACGCGACGAAATCGGCGGACTCACAGGTGGGGGATGTGGAAGCACTGCAAAACGAATCCGCACTTTCCCACGTCGCTGTCGAAGTCGAAACGTCGAACGGACTGTTCTGATTTCGGTTTTTGAATCCTGTTTTCGAGTTGTTACTTTCGGGCCAGTACGGTTTCGTCTTCGACCTCGGGAAACGACGAGACGATTCGTTCGAGGACTTTTCCTTCGGCCCGCCGGAGATTCTTCGAAGCCGCGGTTTTCGACACATCAAACTCCTCGGCCAGCGTGCCGAGCGTCGCGTTTCGGGGCGTCTGGAAATAGCCCCCGTCAACCGCCTTCTTCAGCGTTTGACGTTCCCTCTCGGAGAGGTCACGACAGCCGTCGAGGACGTTTTTCGCCGCGCCGAGGTGCTGGATTACGTCGAGGTAGTCCTCGAACGACGTGGCGTTTCGGCTCTCGACGCGAAAATCGTTGTCGTCTTCCAAAGCCGAGAGGGCATTGTCGGTGTTGTCTGCGGTGTCGAAACCGACGCTCCAGAGTTCGCTCCCGTCGCTGATTTGAAACGGGCCGGTGATGTAGCCGTCGTGTTCTCGAATGGTTCGCATGGCGTTCGTCTGCCCGATGAAGGATTTGATGACCGCGGTGTTTTCCCGACGCGAAAGGAGTTCGAATCCCAACATTCCGTCGTGACTTTTGAGCGCGCTTAGACCATTCGTCAACGCGCCGCGGTCGTCTCCGGTAACGAGGATTCTGGTTTCCAACTTCTGTTTGGCCGTGTTGAAATCCCAGTGCATCGTATGAAACGAGACATCGACTTCGTCCGTTACGTCGATGTATGGACAGTCGTACTGTACCATGTCCATTGTTACCGAAATCATAACCCATGTCATCGTTCATGCCAAATATAGGTGGCGAAAATTGCCATCCGGCTTAAATTTACATATCAACCTCATGGTTTTCCCCCATTCGCCGTCTCAGCTACCCCACGAATGACTGGCTCACAGCGCGAGGCTGACGACCGAATTTCCCCGCCGGAGACGACGATTGACGACATTCTCACCGTCGATGACGACCATTTCACCACCGAGAACGTCTGTATCGTAACCGGCGCGGGGTCTGGAATCGGGCGTTCGACCGCCATCGCACTGGCGGCAAACGGCCTCACCGTCGTCGGAACTGACGTAGACGAATCCGGATTGGACGAAACCGCGGACAAAATCGCGGAACTCGAACTCGCTGGCGAGTTCGAGTCGGTCACCGCCGACCTGACCGAGGACGACGACCTCGACAGAATCGTGGATTCTGCCGCAGACCACGGCACGATTCGCTACCTCGCCAACATCGCCGGGATGCAACACATCGACTCCATCGAGGAGTTCCCGATGGAAACCTACGACACGATTCACGAAATCATGCTCAGAGCGCCCCTCTACCTCTCGAAACGCTGTCTGCCTCACATTCGCGATACGGACGACGGCGTGGGCTGTGTCGGCAACATGTGTTCGGTTCACGGGCATTACGTCACCGCGGACAAGGTCGCCTACAACGTCTCGAAGTTCGGCCTGCGTGGCCTCACACAGTCGATTGCGGCAGAAGGCGACGGTTCGATTCGCTCGTTCTCGGTCAGCACGGGCTACGTGAAGACGCCGCTCGTCACGAACCAAATTCCAGATACCGCAGACCAGCGCGGAATTTCCGTCGATGAAGTCGTAGAGGACGTGATGCTCGGCCAAGCGCGAAGCACGGAGATGATGGAACCCGTCGATGTTGCCAACCTGTTCGTGTTCGGCTTTTCGAAACACGCGAAACACCTGAACGGCGGGGATTTGTTGTTCGACGGCGGGATGACGCTGACGTACGACTAGTTTGAAACCGACTTACGTTGTTGTTCTGAAATGTGAGACGACCGTTTTACTCTTTGTCGCCCGACCCGAGGGCGCTCTCGCCGACGGGTTCGTGGCCCTCGATGATCTCCTGTCCACCCATGTACGGGCGCAGGACTTCTGGCACGGTGACGGTGCCGTCGTCGTTCTGGTAGTATTCGAGGATGGCGACCATGACGCGCCCGACGGCGGTTCCCGAGGCGTTCAGGGTGTGCAGGTACTCCGTCGATTCGTGGCGCTCAGGGCGGTAGCGCAGCCCCGCCCGGCGTGCTTGGAAGTCCTCGAAGTTCGAGGCCGACGAGACTTCGAGCCAGCGACCGCCCGCTTCCGGTCCGTCGTCCATGTCGTCGCCGGGTGCCCAGACTTCAATGTCGTAGGTTTTGGCCGACGAGAACGTCAGGTCGCCCGTACAGAGGTTGAGGATGCGGTACGGCAGGCCGAGTTGTTGGAGCACTTCTTCTGCCTCCGCGAGCAGTCCTTCGAGTCGCTCGTAGCTGTTTTCGGGTTCCACGAAGTTCACCAGTTCGACCTTGTTGAACTGGTGGACGCGCACGATTCCGCGCGTCGCCACACCGTGTTCACCGGCCTCCCGCCGGAAGTTCGGCGTGTAGGCCTGATGCTTCAGCGGTAGGTCTTCCCGCAGGAGAATATCTCCGGCGTACATGTTCGTCACCGGAACCTCGGCGGTCGGGCAGAGCCAGAGGTCGTCGCCCTCGATTTTGTAGGCGTCGTCGGCGAACTTCGGCAGTTGCCCCGTCCCGGTCATAGCCTCGCTATCGACCGGAACTGGCGGAAACACGTCCACGTACTTCTGTTCGCGGTGCAAGTTCAGCATGAACTGGATGAGCGCGTGTTCCAGTCGCGCGCCGTCGCCCTTGAGGAAGTAGAAGCCGCTTCCGGCGACTTTCGCCCCGCGCGCCTCGTCGATGATTTCGAGGTCTTCCCCGAGGTCGTAGTGCGGAGTTACTTCGTCGGGTAAGTCGCGCAGGCTGTCGAAGCCCTCTCTGCGAATCTCCTCGTTGTCCTCTTCGTCCTCGCCGACTGGCACGCTCTCGTGCGGCACGTTCGGAATTTCTAAGATGCGCTCTTCGAGTTCCGAATCGAGTTCCTCGGCGCGTTCTTCGACCTCTTCCAGTTCGGCCTTGAGCGCACCCGAGCGCTCGATTGCTTCTTGGGCTTCTTCCTCTTTGCCTTCCTGTTTCAGGTCACCGATGCTTCGGCTGACCTCGTTTCGTTCGTGGCGCAGGTCGTCGCCCTGCGCTTTCAGTTCTCGCCACTCTTCGTCCATGTCGAGGAACTCGTCCACGTCCACGTCGGCACCTCGGTTTTCGAGGGCCGCCCGGACTTCGTCGGGATGTTCCCGGATATACTTCCTGTCGAGCATTCCTGTGTCGGGTTTCAGTCCGCCTGCAAAAAACCGTATCGCTCTTTCGACTGCGGGATGGGAGATGATGTAGTAGAGGTTTTTGATGAGTCAACGAATCAGTTGTCGAATATCGGGTTGGTCAAGCGAGTACAGTTTTGCTGTTAGCAATTGCCGACTCCAAATGACCGCCACCGCACCGCATCCATCCACACGCCTCCCCAACCGATTCCTTCCTTCGTTCCACTCAGTCAGTCATCCCTCGCGCGATAGTCGGCAGGCCTTCGGGACGCCCGCAGGCCTGCTGACGCACGCGCCACCGCGGTTTGTGTCGATTTCGGAAAATCGCCTTTCTACATGGCGCGCGCTGGCGTGGCGGCGAGGACTCCACGTCCGAGTCGCCATCGCTGAAGACGTGCGAGGGATGAGGCTTGCAAGACGCAAAGCGTCTTGCTGACCTGCGGCCGTAGCCCGCAGGTATCGCAGGCTGAAAGCCGAGAAACGCAGTCGGTTGAGGAGGCGTGTGGCCTGTGGTGGCGGTTGCGGTATTTGTTGACGTGATCTGTTCCTCTGTTAACCGAACTAACCCTACTGGTGACCACCATCGAAGAAGTTCCATCCCGTCCTACAAATCCACATCCTTCTCCTCGACGCGAATCGTTTTTCCCGTCGGCCCGCACGTATCCTGTATGGCAATTGGCGACCTGTGGGAAGTCACGACGGGCGACTGTTCAGACCTCTACTACCTCGATACTGGGATGTACGACACGGAAGGTTACGGTGCGGTGTACATCCTCGATACCGACAAACCGGCAATCATCGACTCGGGAATCGGGACGAACTACGAACGAATCCTCGACGCGCTGGATGAACTCGACATCGCGCGGGAAGACCTGCAATCTATCGTCCTGACTCACGTCCACCTCGACCACGCTGGCGGGGCGGGGTTCATCGCCGACGAGTGCCCGAACGCGGACGTATTTATCCACGAAATCGGTGCGCGTCACCTCGTGAATCCGGAGTATCTCGTCAAGGGAACGAAAAGCGCGGTGGGCGACCAGTGGGAATTTTACGTCGAACCGAAACCGGTGCCGGAAGACCGCATCGTCGAACTGACTGACGGCGACGTAATCGAATGCGGGCACGAGCTGGAAGCCACCCACGCGCCGGGACACGCGCCACACCAACTCATCTTCTACGACCGGGAGAACGACGCGGTGTTCACCGGCGACGCGGCAGGCATCTGGGTGCCGAAAATCGAGCGAATCCGCGAAACCTCGCCTCCGTCGGATTTCGACCTCGATACGTGTCTAGACGATGTAGAAACCATCCGCGAAATCGCCCCGACGACGCTTCTCTACCCGCATTTCGGCCCGCGTCCGTACTCCGACGAGGCGATGGACGAGTACGGCGAGGTGCTCTCACAGTGGGTCGCGGCGGTCGAATCCCGACGCGCCGCGGCGGACGACGACGAGGCGGTTATCGAGCATTTTGTGGAAGAACAGGAGATGAACGACGTGTGGGGGAAACGAAAGGCCGAGGCCGAAACCGTGTTGAACACCCGCGGAGTTCTCCATTATCTCGACCAGAGAGACGACGACTGATTCACGGGAATCACCGAAAACGACAATAAACTCTTGTATCGTTTTACACTACCTTAATGTCACATGGGTTTGAACAGGGCGGTATGGAGTGGCGTGACGCAGAGCAGGAGTACACAGACCCGGCCATCGGGCGAACGACGTTGGCCCGGATGTTCGAAGACAGTGCCGAGCGACACGCGAATCGCCCCGCACAGCAGTACAAAGGTGGCGTGTACAGTCGCTCGCTCACCGAAACCGTGCTTCCGGCGGCACCGGACGGCGAGTTTCGTGCGCTTTCGTACGCCCAAACGCGTGACATCGTTCACAACCTTTCCGCCGGATTCCGAGACCTCGGGGTTTCTGCGGACGACCGAATCGGTATCTTCGCCGATACGCGAATGGAGTGGGCACAGTCCGATTTCGCCCTGCTCGCGGCAGGTGCGGTCGTAACGACCGTCTACCGGAGTTCGTCGGTTTCGCAGGTCGAATACCTTCTCAGCGACCCGGAAGCGACCGGCGTCGTCGTGGAAAACGAGGATTTGTTGGAGCGCGTTCTCGCGGTCGAAGACGAACTCGACCTCGAATTCATCGTCGTGATGGACTCCCTCTCGCGGGAGTACGACCGCGACGACCTCTACACCCTCGCCGAGGTTCACGACCGAGGTAAAGAACTCTTCGACCCGGAGGAGTACGAATCGTGGCTTGACGCTCGCGACCCGGACGACCTCGCCACGCTCATCTACACCAGCGGAACGACCGGCAGGCCGAAGGGTGTCCGACTCACCCACTGGAATTTCCGTTCGAACGTCAATCAGTCGTACCGACGGTTCGGCCCGCGACCGGACAAAAACGTCCCGACCATCGACCAACACTCCAGCACCGTCTCTTTTCTCCCCCTTGCACACGTTTTCGAGCGAATGGCCGGCCACTTCCTGATGTTCGCCGCCGGAGCGACGGTGGCCTACGCGGAGAGTCCGGATACCCTCCGCGACGACTTTCAGGCGGTTCGACCCACGACCGGAACCAGCGTCCCGCGCGTGTACGAACGAATCTACGACGCGATTCGCTCGCAGGCCGAAGAGAGCGACACGAAACGCAAAATATTCGAGTGGGCGACCGATGTGGGCGTCGCCTTCTACGAAACCGACTCGCCGGGCGTCGGCCTTCGCGCCAAAAAGGCCCTCGCGGACAAACTCGTCTTCAACAAAGTCAAGGACGGTCTTGGCGGCAACGTGGAGTTCCTCATCAGCGGCGGTGGGAGCCTTTCGGCCGACCTCTGTGCGCTGTATCACGGGATGGGACTGCCGATTCTCGAAGGCTACGGCCTGACCGAAACCTCACCTGTCATCTCCGTCAACCCACCTGAAGAGCCGAAAATCGGCACCATCGGCCCGCCACTACTCGGGCAAGAAGTGAAAGTAGATACGTCGATGGTCGGCGAGCAGTTCGCCGACGCCGACGGCGAAGTCGGCGAACTGCTCGTGAAGGGGTCGAACGTCACCGACGGCTACTGGAACATGCCCGAGGCAACAGAAGAAGCGTTTACCGACGACGGCTGGTTCCGAACCGGCGACATCGTGGAAATTCGCCCGGACGACTACATCGCCTTCCGCGAACGGGCGAAGGAACTGCTCGTGCTTTCGACGGGCAAAAACGTCGCCCCCGGCCCCATCGAGGATGCTTTCGCGGCTATCGACATCGTCGAACAGTGCATGGTGATGGGCGACGGGAAGAAGTTCGTCAGCGCGCTCATCGTTCCGAACGAGGCGGAAGTCCGCGCCCGAGCGAAGCGAGAGGGAATTTCGCTTCCCGAGGATGCAAGCGAACTGTGTCGAGACGACAGAGTACAAGAGTGGATAGAATCGGCGGTGGAAGAAGCGAACCAACGGTTCGAGTCCTACGAACAAATCAAGCAGTTCCGCGTCGTTCCGGTCGAATTCACCGAGGACAACGACCTCCTTACGCCGACGATGAAGAAAAAACGCCGGAATATCCTCGATAGATTTGCCGACGAAATTGAGGCAATATACGCCGAGTGAGTGCGGGCGTTTTTATATCATCGGGTTACTCAGTTGGAGTACATGGAGGGTCGCCCGTGAGTTCCGGAGCAGGTGCCGAGTTGATTTATATCGTCGCCGCCATCATCGGCATCGGCGTCGTGTCACAGGTGTTGGCAGACCGGTTTCAAGTGCCGAGTGTTTTGTTTTTGCTCTCGGCGGGAATCATCGTCGGCCCTGTTGGAATCGGGCTGGTAAACCCCTCGGCATTCGGAACTGCGCTTTCGTCGATTGTCGGCCTGAGCGTCGCCATCATCGTTTTCGAGGGGGCATTCCATCTCAAACTGAACAAACTCCGAGAAGCACCGTCCGCCCAGATTCGCCTCGTGACGCTTGGTGCGCTCATTTCGCTCGTCGGTACCGCCGTAGTCGTCCACTTCGCGCTGGGTGCGAGTTGGGGACTTTCGTTCGTCATCGGGTCCCTTCTCGTTGCGACCGGCCCGACGGTCATCACGCCGATTTTATCCGTCGTCGCCGTCCGCGACCGCGTCGGCGCGGCGCTGGAAACGGAGGGTATCGTCAACGACGTAACCGCGGCGATTCTCGCGGTCGTCATATTCAACGTTGTCGTTCTCTCAGGGGGTGAACCGTTCGCCCCCGTCGAGTTCGTGAGTGAGTTCTTTAACAGACTCGGTACCGGACTCATCTTCGGGCTTGTCGTCTCGCTTATTATTTGGTACGTGCTTCGACACGTTGACCTCTCGCGGGAGAACGCACCGCAAAACGCCCGTCTCATCGTGTTGGCCGGAGCACTTGTTGCCTATGGCGCGGCGGATTTCTTCGCAAAAGAAGCGGGTGTCGCCGCAGTTGCGACGGCGGGTATCGTCCTCGGCAATGCAGATTTGCCCTACGAGGAACGAATCGAGGAGTTCAAAGGCGACATTACGCTCGTCGTCCTCTCGTTCGTGTTCATCACGCTCGCGGCACTGCTGAAACCCGCCGACCTTTTTTCGCTGGGGGTCGGCGGTGTAGTGGTCGCCCTCACCGTGATGCTCCTTCTTCGGCCGCTCCTCGTGTTCATCTCGACCGCCGGAACGCGGTTCACGCGCGGCGAAAAGCTGTTCGTCAGCTTCGTCGGGCCGCGTGGTATCATTCCGGCGTCCGTCGCAACTCTGTTCGCGCTCGAACTACAGCAGACACAACCGATTCCAAATTCGGATGCCGCGGCGACGACCCTCATCGGAACCGTCTTCCTCGTCATCGCCGTCACCGTCGTCTTCGAAGCCGGTTTCGCCCGACACATTGCAGAGAAACTGAACGTGATTCCAATGCGTGTACTCATCATCGGAGGCGGAAAGGTGGGCCGTGCGCTCGCCGAACGCCTCGAAGACCGTGGAGAGAACGTCGTGCTCATCGAGAACGACGAAACGATAATTCAGACCGCCCGCGACGAAGGGTTCACCGTCCATCGGGGCAACGGAACCGACACGGAAGTGCTTCAGGCGGCGGGTGCTGACAACGCGAAAATCGTCGTCGCCGCGACCGGCGACGACGACGCGAACTTGCTGATAGCACAACTCGCCGACTCGAAGTTCGACGTGGAGACCGTCATCGCACGGGCGAACAATCCGGACAACGTGGACGCCTTCGAAGACCTCGGCGTTCGCACCATCTCCTCGTCGCTCTCTACGGCGTGGGCAATCGACAACGTCATCGAACGTCCAGCGCTGTCGAACTGGATGACCGAACTCGGTCGAAGCGGCGACGTACAGGAAATAGAAGTCACTGCAAAAGACCTCGTGGGCAAGACGATTGCCGAACTGGACGACACCCTCCCGAACGGCGTTCTCATCGCGCTCGTCGGTCGGGATGGCGATACGCAGGTACCGGACGAGGGATTCACACTCCAGCGAGGTGACCACATCACGTTCCTCGGCCGAAAAGAGGCAGTTCGAGAGAGTATCGACCGCTGTCATCCACGACAGCGAGCATAAAACAGGGCTGCTACCGCACCCACTCTCCTCCCCTACTGTCGCCCGTTTTTATCCCTCCGAATCAGTTCGAGATTGACTGCCGAGAGCAACACGAACGACCCGAGAAGCAGTCCAGCGTACACGAGGACGGGAATTTCCGTGAACGGATACATTCCCAATATCCGGCAGAAAACGGCGAATCCGCCGACGAGTGCCAATCCGAGATAGTAGACGCTCCAGTTCGACGTTTCGGATGCCGGATAGAGATATTCGTCGAGTTCGTTCGCTCGCTCGTTGAGTCGCACGTTTCCGCGCTGTCTGTCGTAGTCGATGATTCCGGCATCCGCCATCTTCGGCAGATGCGTCTGATACAACGAGGTGTACACGGACTTTCGCTCTTTAGAAGAGACGAGTTCGACGGGGGTGTCGTTTTCCCACGCCGCAACCACTTCCGCGAGTTCGCCGATAGAAACCGCACCCGACTGTGACCGAAGGTACGAGAGGGTGTAGCGACGCCGGGCGTTCGTGAGGATTTCGAACGCCATGTCGCGTGACAGTATTTGTGCTCCGGACGATGGCTCGGTGGTCATAGTCGCGTGCTGTAGTCGGCCTACCGGGCGTTACACTGCTTCGACTTCGGGGTAGAACCGCAAAAAGATGTTCGTCGGTTTAGGGCGTCTCACGGCAGAAAAAAGCCATTTCGAAGGAAGTAATGTCGTGGAATCGTGAACTGTATTTTTATACGCTCTACCGTCCAACTGTTTCGTATGCTTCACACAGCGGGGCCACTGCTAACCGTCGATGTGGCCGAGAAGGAAACACACACCGAGAACATAGACGACGTGCTGTCGTCGTTCGTCGGCGGGCGAGGTGTGGCGACGAAACTCGCTCACGACCGGATTCCGTTCGATGCCGACCCGTTCGGCCCGGAAAACAGTCTGTTTTTCACGACCGGACCACTGCAAGTCTCGAACATGAGTTTCACGGGGCGAATGAACTGTACCGGCGTCTCGCCGCTCACGGATGGTTTGCTCTCCTCGAACGCCGGCGGCTTTCTCTCCCGTCATTTCGGCGCGACCGGATACGGCGCGGTGGAACTGACCGGCCGGAGCGACGACCTGCTGGCGATTCACGTCACGGACGACGGAATCGAGTTCGAGGAAGTTCCGGAACTCGCCGGAGCGACGACTTCCGAAGTCGGCGAATACATGGCGGAAAACCACGAACTCGGCGACGAACAACTCCTCGTTTCCGGCCCGGCGGGCGAAAATCGCGTTCGATTCGCGTCAATCATGACCACGGAACACCGGGCGTTCGGACGGGGCGGACTCGGCGCGGTGATGGGCGCGAAAAACGTCAAATGTGTCTCCTTCGCGGGTGATTCAGCGCCGGACATCGACATCGACCCGATTCAGATGGACGTGCATCGAGAGGCGGCGACGGCCGACGACCATCCGATGAAATCCGCCGGAACGACCAGCGTGACGGAGTACGCGAACCACGTCAGTGCTCTCCCCTCCTACTACTTCTCGGAACTGGAGTTCGAGGGCGCGAGCGACATCGGCGGCGATGCAGTCTCCGACAAAAAGTACAAGAAGGGAACCTGCTCGCAGTGTGCCTTCGCCTGCAAACTGCCGACGAAGGACGAAGAAACCGGAGTGGAAACCGAGGGCCCGGAGTACGAGACGGTGATGGCGTTCGGAAGCAACGCCGGAGTGGACGACGTGGTGTCCGTGATGAAATCGAACGACCTCTGTGACGAGTTGGGGATGGACACCATCTCCTGCGGCGACGTGGTTTCGGCCTACCTCGCCGCGAACGACGAGTTCGGCAACTCGGACCTCATCCACGACCTCGTGGAAAAAATCGCTCACCGCGAGGACGAGGGCGACCTACTTGCGGAGGGCGTCCACCGCGCCGCAGACGAACTCGGCGTCGAGGATTGGACGGTCAAAGGACTCGAATTTGCGGCCCACGACGGTCGAACCCTGAACGGGCAGGGACTCGCCTTCGCCACCTCCAACCGCGGTGCAGACCACATGTACGCCGAATTCTATTCGAAGGAGTACCCCCTCGTTAGCAAGGACGAGGCGGTTGACCCGACCGGTTTGGAGGGGAAACCGCCGCTCATCGTGGAAAAAGAGAATTACAACGCGATTCTCGACAGCGGCGTCGTCTGCAAGTTCTCACGGGATTTCATGACCGAGGAACGCCTCGAAACACTGCTCGATACCGACTACGACGAGTTGATGGAAATCGGTGCAAGAGTGGTCGCACTCGAACGCCACTTCAACAACGAACGCGGATTCGACCGCGAGGACGACACTCTGCCCTACGACCTGCCGGACTTTGAGCGCGCGTTGTCCGAGTATTACGAGATTCGAGGGTGGGACGACGACGGAACGGTTCCGGAGGATTCCGGCGTCGTGAGCGCGGACTGAATCGGACAGAGTATCTGCCGAATCGGATATTCTATTAAAAAGCAAAATTACGGTTTACCCATGCAAATCCGGGATGCGATGCCAGAAGAAAGCGACGCCGTGCGTCGCGTTCATGTCGAATCCATCATCGAACTCGGACGTGACGGCTATTCGCCGGAGCAAGTCGAGGCGTGGGCGCAGAGGTGTGAATCCGCCGATTACTCGGCGGCAATCGGTTCGGAGACGCAAGAGTTCGTCGTCGCCGAGGATGACCGGGGCGTGGTCGGGTTCGGTTCCCTGAAATACGAATCGCCCGAGGAGTACGAGGCGACGGTGGATGCCGAAATTACAGCGGTCTACGTCCATCCTGCGGTGGCCCGCGAAGGTGTTGGGTCGAAACTCTATTCAAAATTGGAATGCCGAGCACGGGAACAGGGTGTTCAAACTCTCGGGCTTTCGGCGTCGAAAAACGCGGTGCCGTTCTACGAAGCGCACGGCTGCGAGCGGGTACGGGAGTTCGTTCACGAGTTCTCCAGCGATGACGGGACGGGAGTCAAGGGGGCCGTCGTGGAGATGAAAAAGACGTTGTAAGTTATTTACCGCCGTTCGAACGTCATCGCTCCACCCTGTCCGAAGCCGACACAGAGCGTGGCGAGTCCCTTCGTCGCGTCGCGCTTTTGCATCTCGTGGACGAGCGTGACTGGAAGACGCGCGCCGGATGCACCGAGCGGGTGGCCGAGGGCGATTGCGCCGCCGTTGACGTTGAACTTCTCGTCATCGACGCCGAGTTCGCGCTGGCTGTAGAGTGTCTGGCTGGCGAACGCCTCGTTGAGTTCCACGAGGTCGAACTCCTCGATGCTCTCGCCCGTGCGTTCGAGCAGACCTTGGGTGGCCGGGACCGGGCCGATTCCCATCATCGTCGGGTCGACGCCCGCGACGTTGTTGTCGCCGACGTGGGCGAGGATGTCGAGGCCGTGGTCTTCCGCGAATGCTTCGCTGGTGACGAGCGTTGCGGCGGCACCGTCCGAAATCTGGGAGGCGTTGCCGGGCGTGACCGTGCCGTCTGCTTTGAACACGGTTGGGAGGCCTTGTAGTGCTTCGAGACTGGTGTCCGGACGGATGCCTTCGTCAACTTCGACGACTCCGTCCTCGGTTTCGATTGGAACGATTTCGTCGTCGAATCGGCCTTCCTCGGTCGCCGCCGCGGCGCGCTGGTGGCTTCGGAGGGCGTACTCGTCTTGGTCTTCGCGGGCGATGTCGAACTCTTCTGCGACCTTCTCGGCGGTCATCCCCATCTGGAGTTCGGGGAGGTTGTACTGCTCGGACATCTCCGGGTGGAAGTTGCGACCCTCGTATGCGCCGGACATCGGGACGCGAGACATGTTTTCGACGCCACCCGCGATGATTGCGTCTCGCTGACCTGCACGAATCGCGTCGCTCGCGCTGATGAGCGACTGCATGGAGGAAGCACACCATCGGTTGATGGTCGTCGCCGGAACGCTCTCGCCGAGGTTGGAGAGGAGCGCGATGATTCGCGCGACGTTGTTGTCCTGCTGACCGCGCTGTTGGGCGACGCCCCACATGAGGTCGTTGATGTGGTCGCCGGTCAGACCGGTTTCTGCGAGAATCGTATCGATGAGCGGAGTTGAGAGGTCTTCGCTTCGAACGTCTTCGTACACGCCGCCGTCCTTTCCTTGCGGGGTTCTTACTGCTTTGACGATGACTGGTGTGGTGTCTTTACTCATGGCAGACCGTTCTCGCTGGATGCCCTTAAGTGGCGGTAGAACTCCGAGTAAATGGGAAACAGTTTGTAAGTTTATTGACTTACGACGCGGGTTCAGAAACTATTTGTCCGAACCGAGTCCATATCGTCTGTAACTCCCGACGATGCAAGGTTCCGACACCGCCCAGACGAACGCTCGTTCCCGCACCCTCCCATCGAGCGAGGAGTCCGGCCTGTTGGCGCGCTTTGCCAACCCGGTTTCGCTCGTCATCCTCCTCACCGTTTTCGCGCTCGCGCTCCGGTTCGTTGACCTCGGCGCGCGCGTCGCTCATCAGGACGAGGCCCGCGTCGCCTACTGGATTGCTCGTTACGCCGAAACCGGGGTTTGGCACTACCGACCTATCGTTCACGGGCCGTTTCTCGTCCACGTGAACTCGATTCTGTTCTCCATCTTCGGAACCAACGACTTTTCGATGCGATTCATCGTCGCCCTGCTCGGCGGTTTGCTTCCGCTTTCCGCCCTGTTGTTCCGCGAGCGACTGCGACCGTCCGAGACGGTCGCACTCGCGGCCCTGTTCGCGCTGAATCCCATCCTGCTCTACTACTCGCGGTTCATGCGCAACGACGTTCCCTTGGCCGCAGTGATGGTGTTCGCCCTCGGCTTTTTGGTCCGATTTTCCGATACCAGAAAACTGCGCTATCTCTTCTTGGGTGTCGCCTCGTTCGCACTCGGCTTTACGATGAAGGAAAATGCCCTGCTCTACGTCGCCTGTTGGGTCGGCGCAGGGGTACTTCTGTACGACCACCGTCTCTTCCTGCGGCGCGTCGGCAACGAGGGAATCGCTGGCGCGATTCCCCCGCGTGCTCGCAACTGGATTCACACGAACGACAAGCAGTCGATTGCCCTGAAAGTCCTCCTCGGACTCGGTGTCGTAGTGCTCGCGGTTATCGAATTTTTCCTCATCATCATCTTCTTCTACGCGCCGCGGTCACAGAGCCAACCCGGCCCCGGCCTCTGGAAAGCGTTCTCCAACCCCAGCATGTTCCCGGACATCATCGGTACTGCAACCATCGGCACGTGGAACGAGTTCATGAGTTGGACGGGCCACACTGACCACCCGTATCTGCCGTTTTTCACCGACTTCCTTCGGACGCTAGAGGTCGGCGCGCTAGCGCTTTGTCTCCTTGCTGTCGTCGGGTTCGTCGTTGACCGTTACTCCGGCGACCGACCGAACGACATCGTCTCGTTCGGCTTCTACTGGGGCATCGCGAGCCTTCTCGGCTACCCCCTCGTGATGGACATCAAGGCCGCGTGGGCGCTGGTGCACGTCGTCGTTCCACTCGCGTTCCCCGCCGCAGTCGCGCTTGCACTGGTGTTCCGCTGGGGTCGAGACGGTTACGAACGTCGGGACGACGTGAGTGCCATCGCCGCCGTCGTCCTGTTACTGCTCGTTTCGGCACAGGTCGGGATGGCGGTCTACGACACGACCTACCAGAACGACCAGAACCCTGACAATCAACTCGTCCAGTTCGCTCAGTCGTCGTCCGGCGAGGCGAAGCCACTCCTCTTCGACCTGCAGCGAATCTCGCAGGAGAACGAGGGCACGGACGTACTGTTCTACGGAAGCGAACTGTACTCCGAAGACGAATCCGCGGACGACATCGCACCCGTTGGAAACGGCGGCGACGGCTGGTTCGCCCGCCTCCCCCTGGCGTGGTACTTCGAGGCCGTTGACGCAGAGGTGAACAGCACTACCGATGCCGACGACCTTCAGGGAGAGAAACCGCCAATCGTCATCACGATGAACAGCGTGACGACGTGTTCCGACCAGTCGGGTACCGCCGAGGACATCGACCAGCATATGGACGGCTACAGTCGGTACCAGTTCGACCGATACGGCTTCGACAGTGGCTGTACCGTCAGTAGCATGGCGATTTACGTCGAAGAAGAACGGATCGTTTCCGAATCCTGATTATTCGCCGAGTCGCCGCCGGAGCGCGGCGGCACCGCCGACACCGGCGACTGTCGCTAGCCAGCCGAATCCCGGTTGCCCGGTTTCGGCCGTCGTTTCGGAGGATTGGGATGTCGTCCCCTGCTGTCCAGCTTCCAACCCGTCGTCGGTCGTACCGGTTCCCGCGGAGCGCGTTCCGGTCGTCTGAGTGGTTTGCGTCGTCCCGTTTCCGGTGAGGTCGAAGGACGAAAGCGCATCTCGGAGCGTAACGATGTCTATCCCTCGTTCTTTCGCCATTCGAATCGCGGTTTTGATACGGCTCGGCGGAAGGCGTTCGTGCCAACTGTGCCCGCCGAGGATTCCGAGCGCGTTGTTGCCTGCCACCCCGTCGAGATACTCCCCGAGTTCGGTTTCGGTCATCTTCCCTTTGCGGAACATCGCCCGCGACAAGTGCGGGAGTGTGATGTCCTCGGCCCGGTGTAGCTGGCCCCGGCCGCCGATAGCAAGCCCTCCGTTTGCGACAGCAGTGTAGTATTCACCTGCGAGTTCACGTGTTCGAGGGCCGTACGCGCCATACGGCATCACCATGTTCGTGACGGTGACTCCGTACTCCTCCAGTTGCGTCCTCGACTCCCGGAGAGAAGTTCGTATCACTTCGTCCACGTATCGTTCGGTGACGCCATCGTCGGCGGCGAACGACGTTCCGACTTCCGAATCGAGCGTCACAAACTCCCCTCGCTCGTCGGAGCCTCTTCCGCGAACCGTAACGGTGGCGGACTGTGAGCCGTCGTTGACGACGAGTCGGTCGCCTTCTATTTTTCCATGGAGGTTGGACTCGACGTAGAGTTTCCGGTCGTCCGGGACGACGTCCTCGGTTACCGCCATGGCACCGAGCGCGCGATGATAGACGGAGTGGGACATGATTTCCCATCCGTCGGCTTCGAGTTCGCGGAGCTGTGCCGCGCTGAGGCTTCCGTCAGTGCCAACGCCTGCCGACGGAACGGCCACGCATCCCGGGACGCGCTCCTCTCGGTGTGCTCGCTGATAGGCGTGCGTGTAATCCTCGATGGGGCCGTCATCGTAGGTGAACACCACTTTTCCGTTCGTGGACTGAGCGGCGGACGTGCCGACGACCAGTGTTGCACCGGCGGCAGCCATCCCGGTTCGCTTGAGAACATCACGGCGCGTCGAAACGCGTTTTCTTGCCATCGTTGGTCACTCCCCTGTCATCCGCATGGCAACCGACCGAATCGCACGTGCGATGCTCGTCCCTCTGGTGACGCGTCCACCTTTCTGTTGAGCGGTGTGTACATTCTTTACCGCGATTTTTCCGGCTTCGGCGGCGATGTCCCATCCGGTTCGCTCGACGGTTTGATACCGCGTCGTTGCCCACCGGCTTGGATGAGCCAGTAAGTACAGCGTCGGACACGTGCCGGATTCGATGGCGTTGACTACGTCGGCGGTTGACCGCACACCGCCAAAGTCGGGAGCGTGCGCGCTCCAATCCCGACCGGTATCCGAGAGGTACAGCAAATCGCTCGACCCGTCAGAATCGAACTCCAGTCCGCTGTATGCTTCGCCGACAAGTTCGTACTCTGCGGGAGTTCTCGCATCCTCCCACATCTCCGTGTTCAGGTGCGGCGAAAGCGGACTTCCATGCGCACAGGCAGTTCGTACATCAACGTGTTCGCGGAAGGATTCGAGGTTGGTTGCGAACCGTTCATGTGCGGCTTCGACGTTACCGCGTACCTTCGCAAGGTCTTCGTAGTGGTAGCCTACTTCGTGACCCTGTGCCTCCATCTCTTGGGCGGTATCCGGGTCGAATGTGCTCGTTCTGAAGTAGTACGTCGCACTGATGCCCCGCTCGGCTTCCGCAGCGGCCAGCGAAACGGCGTTGTCGGCCCATCGGTCGACGTCGTGTCGAAGGACGATGTACGGTTCGTCCACCGCGTCCGCTTCGATGTAGTCGGCGACGGTGTAAAACCGGTATCCGCCATCCTGTGCTGCGTCCAAAATTTGTTCGTAGTCCGTTAAATTGAATCCAGATAGCTTCATGGGTTCGAAACCGACTTCGATATACCATTACTTTGTTACGAGTAATCTAACCAAAATATAGAGGTAGAAGGATATGTCTGAACGAACGATGATGGTTCGTAAACATCTACTGTGGTAGATTGAACTGATAACGACACTGATTCAAAGGCTGCGATGACGAATCCGTCTCGCTGGGGCTTCGACGCGCTTAAGATTCTCCCGCGATAATCCACGGAAGAATGAACAGCGGGGCGCTGGACGTAATCGAGTTCTTGCTCACTGCGCGTATCTACAGCGAAAACCAAGACCTCGATGAAAACGACTTACCACCGGCCATCCGGCAGGTGTTTTGGCACGACGGGACGATAGAGCGACCGCTCCAGACGACCGTCGAAACGACGCGCGAAGCGACCGAACTCGACCAGCCGTGGGGTGCCGTTTCCGATCTGATGTTTACCGAGCGGGACACGTTCTCGGGGAGCATCGAGTTGACCCAACGTGACATGGCCGAGGAATGGTTCGTAGAGCGCGATGAAGAACGAATCGCGCGGAACCCGACGCTGGCGTACGCACTTTCCGACCGCGACGGCGTCGATGTAGACTACGAGGCCGTGCGCGAGGCGAACCGCCCGGTGCAAGCCGACCGGGCGTGGATAGACAGTCTGCTCGAACAGCATTTCGACACTGACGAGGAAGACGAGGATGGCGAAAACATGCTCGACCTCGTAGATATTCACGCACCCGAGGAGGTCGAACTGACGCTGGACGACCTCGTCCTCACGGAAGACCAAGAGGCCGAGATTCACAAAATCGTGAAGGCCATCGAACACCGCGAATATCTCGCGGAAATCGGTCTGCGCGAAATCGGGAAAATCCTGTTCGTCGGGCCGCCGGGAACCGGAAAAACCTCGACTGCGAGGGCGCTGGGCTACGACTTAGACCTCCCATTTGTGGAAGTCAAATTGTCGATGATTACCAGTCAGTATCTCGGCGAGACGGCGAAAAACGTCGAAAAGGTGTTCGAGGTGGCGAAACGACTCTCGCCCTGTATCCTCTTCATGGACGAGTTCGACTTCGTCGCCAAAACCCGACGGAGCGACGAACACGCGGCCATCAAACGCGCCGTCAACACCTTGCTCAAATCCATCGACAACATTTCGCTGATTCAGGACGACGTGCTCCTCATCGGCGCGACGAACCACCCCGACCAACTCGACGCGGCGGCGTGGCGGCGCTTCGACGAAATCCTGAACTTCCCGAAACCGGACGTGCAGATGCGCTCTGATATCCTCCGCGTCATCACGCGTCGGATGCAAATCAACGACTTCGACCCCGACGAATTGGCGTCGAAGACGCAGGGACTCACCGGGAGCGACCTCCGACTCGTCCTCCGCGAAGCCGTGCTGGAAGCCCTCACCGAAAACCGAACGGAACTCACGCAGGACGACCTGCTCAACGCCATTCAGGGCTTCGAGGAGCGCGACAACTTGAAAGACATGGACATGATCGACGGCGACCACGACGCGCTGGTCGCTGGCGGGGATATAAGTGGTCACTCACACGACCACTGAGCGATGGAAATCACCCTCCTCGGTACTGGCGACACGACGGGGACACCGACGCCCGGTTGCGATTGCGACACTTGTTCTCTGGCCCGTGAGCGCGACATAGAGCGCTCTCGATTTTCTGTTCACGTCCGCAACGAGGAGACGGGAGAAAGTCTGCTCGTGGACGCCAGTCCCGACTTCCGACACCAGTTTCTCACCCACGACGTTCCGCTTCCCGACGAACTCATCGTCACGCACGTCCACTTCGACCATCTCGACGGGTTGGGGAACGCCTACCGACTATTCGACTCCCTGCCGGTTCACGCCGCGAACGAAATCGACCCCGAAAAGGACGAGAGCGTCGCCGACACGATTCGGGACAAGTTCGACTATCTTGACCGGATTTCGGTTCACGACCACGAACCGCTCACCTCGTTTTCGGCCTGCGGGTTCGACGTGACGCTCGTACCGGTGGAACACCCGCCCCTGCTCTGTTACGGCGTCGTCATCGCCGGAAACGGGTCGAAACTCGTTCTCTCGGGGGACACGAGTTACGGGATTCCCGACGCCTCGCGCGAGCAGATGATGAATCCCGACCTCTTTCTCGCGGACGCTATCGTTCCGGCATCGCTCTGTGAACACCATCCCGCGGGCGGCAGACATCACACCGAGGATGGCGTTCCGCGCACTTTTGGCTACAAGCACATGACACGCGAAGGGGCGCTGTCGCTGGCGGACGAACTCGGTGCGGAAGAAACTCGACTCGTCCACGTCTCGCATTTCTATCCCGCAGAAGAAGCGTTCCGCGAACCGTTGGCGATTGACGGCGAACAGTACCGAATCTGAGCCAGTATTATTTCTGTATCGTCCTACCGTCGCCAGACGAAGAGGGCGACTGCGAGTAGGAGTGCGACTGCACCGACGACGAAGTCGAATCCGGGGAGCGAGGCCGGGCCGGAGGGTTCGTCCGCGGTCTGAGTGGTGTTCGAACCGACGAGGGTGCCGTTGTTTCGTTCGTCATCGTCCTGCACGCCGGGGGTGTCCGAACCGGTGTTCGGCCCGGGTTCCTGCCCGTCCGCCCAGCCGTCGATGGATTGGAGATAGGAGTGACACTCCTTCATCGTCTCGGCGTTGTACTTCGCCGTATCGCCCGAAATTTCGTAGCTTCCGGTCACGTTCTGGTCGGCCATTGTCGGGCTTTCGGCGCGTTCGTCAGGGAGGCGTGCAACGTCGTACACCAACCACGGCGCGTAGAACTCCCAGACGACTTCACCGGTCGGCGTCACTTCGATGACGCGCTGGTGTTTCGAGTCGCCGATGAGGGTGTTACCGTTTTCGAGGCGGTCTGCGTCACGGGGCCATCTGAGGTCGTCGCCCTGTCCGAGTTCCCACGTCAGATTCCAGCCGTCGTCCTGTTTTTCGTACTCGACGATTCGCTCGTTTTCGGAGTCAGCGACGAGGAACGTTGGGTCGCCGTCCTCGCTTTCCAGATAGTCCGGGTTGTGCTGTTCGTAGAGGATATCGTGCTCGCCGTCCTCCCCGAGTTGCAGGTCGATTTCCTTCGTAGTTTTGTTGATGAGGATGGCTTGGTCGAAGTTCCGCGGGGAAGCGAGGTACTGGTAGTCACCGACCTTGTCTACGTCGTTGACGTGCGTCCAGTCGTTCGAGTAGTTTTTCGCGGTGTCTTTCGGGTAGTGGTTGCGGAAGTACCAGCGCCAGACGATTTCGTCTTTCTCTAAATCGTAGACGAAGATGCTGTCGTCGTTCCGCTCGGCTTCCTCGTTGTAGGCGCGCATGTTGGCGACGAGGAGTTGCGTGCCGTTGTTGATGAGGTCGATGTCGTGCGTGTCGTGGATTGGGAGCGACTCTTCCCAGACGTGTTCTTGCGTTCGCGGGTTGAACTCGTAGGCGACGGTTTCGCCGTTCGCCGTCCCGGTGACGAAGAGGTTGCCGTTCTCCATCGGGTCGACGTCGTAGCCCCACACCATGCCGTGTTCGGCGGTGTGGTGTACCCACTTCACCTCACCGTTCGGCCCGACGCCGACCAGTTTCGCGGGTTCTTTCCCGCCGTTTTCCAACCACGAGTAGCCTTGTACGGCGACAACGGTCGTTCCATTTGCCGGACTCACGAGCGTTCCGGCACAGGGGTTCTGCGCTGTTTCCTGTCCGCCCGACTGGGCGGTGAGTGGCGAAGCCACCATCGGAAGACAGCACAGGAGTATCACACCGACGGCGAGGAACTGCCGTCGAGAGGGCGTCTGCATATCGGTCACTATTACCGCCCTGCATCTTGTATGTTTACACATCCTTTCGCGGACTCATCGCCTGCACGGTACCGTCAGAATCCGTACAAACGGACGTCACGAATCGTCACGAAAACCGTCCTCACTCCGCTCTCGAACCCAACCACGCGCCGAGCGTCACTCCGTAGATGAGATGACTCACGTGGAAGATGAACCGTTCATCCGACTGAGGGTTCATTCGAAGGACGCGCTTTAGCACGACGTGAATGCCGAACACGGAGAGCAGGAATCCGTACACTGCTCCCCACACCGTTCCGTGTTTTTCGTCCATGTGTCCGGATTCGACTACTCGACGCTCGAACAGGAGCGCGAAGATACCGCCGCCGACCATCCCGTACACGAGATGGAGAACGAGTCCGTGAATGGGATACTCACTCGCCTCCTTCTCGCCGACGAACTGCGCCCAAAACGCCGCGGTCGGCGGGAGCGAACGCGCAATCGGAATTCGGTAGGCGGTCATGACGAGGGTGGCAATCAATCCTCCGAGGAGTCCCCGTCCGAACGAGCGAGCGACGGTGACTGCATCGACTGATTCCCGCGACGAAACGGACTGTACGACAGACTTGCCTTTTTGGACTGATTCTCTGCGTTCCATAGTCTCCCCCGATTCAGTGATAGCTCTGTCAGTAGCGGCGTCAATAGACGTTTGGGCGGTGAGGGGGAGCGAATCCAGTCACTTCCCGATTCAGTTCTCCGTCCGAAAGGCGTCGAGTCCCGTCTGTCGGCGCTTTCGCCCGGCGGGGTCGGCGACCCACGGCGTCCGCGAATCGCGTTCGAAATCGAGGTCTACGTCCGGCGGGTCGGCAGGGTCGTAACCCGGACAATCGGTTCCGCAGTGAACCGGATTGACGACCCGCCCTTTCCAGTGACAGTACGGGAGTCCGCCGTCCCTCGATTCGATTTCGCCACACGCCGGGAAGTCGTAGGTTCGCCAGCCTTTGCCGTATGCTCGCTCTGCCATTCGCCTGCGTTGGCGGGCCTTCGCCGCCGCGCTGACGACGCGAACGTCCGCTTTCCCTGCATGCTGTTCTACGAGTTCGGTTCCCGCAGTATCGGTTTCGAGCGGCGTCGATTCGCGGACGACTTCTATTTCCCGCTCATCTTCATCTCCCGCAAACCGCCAGACGCCGACCTCCTCGGGAATCCGGTTCAGGTGCGCGCGAGTAACGTAACTCTCGGTTGCGAGAATCACCTCGTCCACGAGGCCGAGACTCACGTCCTTGCGGAGTTGCGTTTCGAGGTCGCCAGGGTCTGCGAGGTCTGGTTTGTTCTCGATGCCGACGAGTTTCCCGAACCAGTCGGGATAGCGTGCGACCTGCCGGACGTACTCCCTCCCGCGGTTTCGCTCCCGTTCGAAAAAGCCGATTTCGACCGCCCTGTCGACGACCTTTCGGGCGTACTCCGGCGACGTGTCGAAGGCGTTTCGCCAGTAGCGCGACTGTCCGACGCCGACCTCGCTCTCGATTGCAGCGTCGGGAATCCGCTCGTTCGTCAGTTCCGCGCGGGCGTCGAACCCGGTTCCGGGTTCGACGCACAACACGTCGATGATGCGGTTCGAAGGTGCGTGAACACCGCCGCCGATTTGTCTGGCGAGAATGTCTTCGGTCGTCGCTTCGAGATGGGCACACAGCGCCAGTTCGAACGGGAACTCTCGCACGATACGGGCTTGGTGCGCTGAAAACAAAAATGCCGCGTCAGTCGTCTCTCGTCCCCATTTTCATGGTCGGTTCCGGTTCGCGTCGTCCGTCCTCTCCGGGGGTGTCGAACAGGGACGCGAGACTGGATTTCGCTCGGATGAGTATACCCTCTTCTTTCACTCGCCTTCGCTTTTCGCTCGGGCTTTCGCGCTCGTCCCTCGACTCGCGCTCTTCGCGTGTCGGTTCTCGGTCTTCGATTGGATAATAGGCTTTCCGCGAGTGGCACATCTGTTCTCCCCCCGGGACAGAAATTGGCGAGCGACTTCAATAATCGTTCGTGTGAGTTTCGAAACGGAAGGAGAAAACCTTAGAGTCGGAACGCGGTCAGAATCGCGGTAACGATTCGCACGACGAGGAACGGGGCCAACACTGCGATACCGATACCTGCGACCCATCCGGCGAGTAGCACGGCGAGGTCGCCGCCGAGCAGTTCAACGCCGTAGATGTACGCGAGTCCGACGGCGGCGACGGCACCGACAGCAAGGGTGAGAATACACAGCGCGGCCAGTATCCGACGAATCGCGTCGAAGGTTGGAAGCCGTTTCGGGAGGGTGGTGGTTTCGTATTTCATGGTGCGTTTCCTCAGGTAAAGAGAGGACTGCGCACCGCAAAAGTGTTAGCTGAAATACAGTTATGTAGAACGCACTACTGAAACCGAATCAAGTATTATAATTGTCACTTTCTCCTGCCGATTCCGAACTGCTGACTGTCGTCACTCGATTCTTTCACCGGTCAAAAACAGCCTTAACTCGTCATGCAACCTGTCCGCGTTCGATTTTGACGACGTTCAAATCGCCGTCTACGATGACGCGGAGTTCGTCGTCGGAAAGCGAAATCGCCACTTCGATTTCCCACGGATCGTCGGCGAGAATCGTCGTCTGCCCGTCGCTCACGCACCACGAGAGCGCCCAGAACGGTTTCTGGCAGAGGTCGATTCCGTGGTCGCTGTAGAAGGTGACGACCTGCGATTGGTCTAAGAGGGAGAGGCCGACTGTCGAACGAAGTCGGTGGCGACACTGTTCACACTGGTGGTCAACGCGGATTTTCGTGCCGAGGATGTCTTCCGAATCGCGGGTCACGTCTGTCTCCATCTTCCCGTTGCACTCCGGACACACGCCGTCGGCGGCGAGGCAGTGGAGGTGGCGAACGCGCTGGTTGAACGCGTCCATGATTTCACAGTCGGTTCGGTCGTTCAACCCGCCCGGCGGGAACGAATAGCTTCCGTACAGTTTCGCGCAGTCGGGACAGTCGATGACCAGCGTCTCGTCCTCGTAGGTGGCCTGTAGATTCGCCTCGCAGTCGGCACAGGTTTCTTCCAGTTCGATTGGGTCGAGTCGCGGATGCTCGTTGAACGACCCGGCGAGAATCGCGCTGACGACTTTCTTTCCGGCCTGCCGGAAGTCGTAGCCCTCGTCGGTTTGCACGACGAAGTGGTCGGCCAACTGTTGGAGGTGGTAGTTGAACTGCGCGCTGTCGCGCATGCCGACTTCCTTCCGGAGTTCCGAGAACCGAACCGGGCGTTCAGGCGCCTGCCAGAGGGCTTCGAGGATGGAGAGACGTGTCTCGTTGGCGATAACTGAAAACGCCTCCGCCGGAGCGAGACAGTCGTCGCATTCCTGAAGCGGGGTATCACTGCTCATATACACACTACGGACGGGTAGCGAATAAAACGTTATGTGAATTTCATTTTTGCAACTATTCTGTCAAAAGCGCGCGCCATACCAGAACAGTAGGTTTATCAGTCGTTCGGGCCGAATCTACGACAAATTACTCTCAGGAGGTCAACGTTGACAGGAACACACAACCAACCGGAGGTGAACATCGGACTCGTCGGGCACGTCGACCACGGGAAAACGACTCTCGTGCAGGCGCTTTCCGGCGAATGGACCGACCAGCACTCCGAAGAGATGAAGCGCGGCATCTCGATTCGACTTGGCTATGCGGACGCGACGTTCCGGCAGTGTCCAGACGTGGACGCTCCGGAGTGTTACACAGTCGATGAGACGTGCCCAGACGGTTCGGACAGCGAACCGATTCGTACAGTTTCTTTCGTGGACGCACCCGGCCACGAAACGCTCATGGCGACGATGCTCTCGGGCGCATCGCTGATGGACGGCGCAGTGCTCGTCGTCTCGGCCACGGAAACCGTTCCGCAGGCCCAGACCGAAGAGCACCTGATGGCGCTCGACATCATCGGCATCGAGAACATCGTCATCGCGCAGAACAAAATCGACTTAGTTGACCGCGACCGCGTGGAGCGCAACTACGAACAGATTCAGGAGTTCGTGGAAGGCACGGTTGCGGAAGACGCACCAGTCGTCCCGATTAGCGCCCAGCAGGAGGTCAACATCGACCTGCTGATGCAGGCTATCGAGGAAGAGATTCCGACGCCGGAGCGCAACCCGGACGACGACCCGCAGATGTACGTCGCCCGCAGTTTCGACATCAACCGTCCCGGCACGACGTGGGACAAACTCACGGGTGGCGTCCTCGGCGGCAGTCTCGTGCAGGGGAACCTCACCGAAGGCGACGAACTCGAACTACGCCCCGGACGGGAAATCGACGAAGGCGGCCAGACCCATTGGGAACCCATCCAGACCGACGTTCGCTCCCTTCAGGCGGGCGGCGAGATGGTAGACGAGGTCACGCCCGGTGGTCTGCTCGGTGTCGGCACCGGACTCGACCCGAGTTACACCAAAGGTGACGCGCTGGCCGGACAGGTCGCCGGAACGCCCGGCACTCTTCCCCCGACGTGGGAGAAGTTCACGATGAAAATCGACTTGCTCGACCGACTCGTCGGCTTGGACGACGAGGAAATCGACGAAATCAGCACGGGCGAACCGCTCATGCTGACCGTCGGCACCGCGACGACCGTCGGTTCGGTCACCAGTGCGCGCGACGGCGAGTGCGAAGTCGCACTCAAACGTCCCGTCTGCGCACCGGAAGGCGCGAAAATTGCCATCAACCGCCGTATTGGCGCACGCTGGCGACTCATCGGAATCGGAACGCTCACTACCAACTGATGGTTCACACGGTCGCCATGGACACGAGCGCGCTCATGATGCCCGTCGAATCGGGCGTCAGGGTGTTCGACGAACTCGACAGGCTCTTGGGCCAGTTCGACTGCGTCACACCCCGTGCCGTCATCTCGGAACTCGACGGACTCTCGCAGGGCGGCGGCGCGGAAGCGACCGCCGCCAGCGTGGGCGCGGATTTGGCGACTCGCTGTCGAACCATCGACCACGAAGAATCGTACGCCGACGACGCGTTCGTCGAACTCGCACCCGAGTTCGACTTCGTCGTCACGAACGACGCCCCCCTTCGGAAACGTCTGCTCGACGCTGGCGTACCGGTAATTCATATAAGGGGGCAGAACAAACTCGCAATCACTCAACCATAGCATGTACAAACGGGTTAGACTGAAAGATACGGTCGAGGTTCCGCCCCAGTTCCTCGCAGATGTAACGCCGGGGCTGGTGCAGCGACTTCTACAGGACAAACTTGAAGGACGGATGGACGAGGACGTCGGCAGCGTCGTCAGCGTCACCGAAGTTCACGACATCGGTCACGGCGCGGTGCTTCCAAACCGCCCCGGCGTCTACTACGAAGCAGAGTTCGACGCCGTCACGTTCGACCCTCAGATGCAGGAGGTCGTGGACGGAGAAGTCGTGGAAGTCGTCAACTTCGGTGCGTTCGTCGGTATCGGGCCGGTGGATGGACTGCTCCACGTCTCCCAGATTTCGGACGAATATCTCGCCTTCGACGACGAGAATCAACAGCTCGCCTCGCGCGAGTCCAACCGCACGCTCGGCGTCGGTGACTCGGTTCGCGCGCGAATCGTGACGAAGAGCATCGACGAGCGCAATCCGCGCGAGAGCAAAATCGGCCTCACGGCGAAGCAGGTCGGTCTCGGCAAACACGGGTGGCTGAAAGAAGACCGTGACTCGCGCCAAGCGACTACCGAGAGTGAATAACCATGGCCAGTAATCGACTCGCCTGCCGCGACTGCCACGCCGTGCTCCAAGCTGACGAGGAAATCTGCTCGATATGCAACTCCACCAGCCTCACGGAGGACTGGAGTGGTTACGTCGTCATCGCCCACCCCGAGGAGAGCGAAATCGGACAGGAGATGGGTGTGTCGGAACCGGGGAGCTACGCGCTGAAAGTCAGATAACGTGACCGACTCCGTCGTCTTGCTCCCTCGCGCACTGCGAAGTGAGCTCAAGGAACCGCTCGGGCCGATTTTCACCGATACAGAGAGACTTCTCGAATCCGCTGGAAGCCCGCTCGTCGCGGTCGGCGATGTCGTCACCTACCATCTCGAATCGGTCGGTGTCACGCCGGACGTAGCGCTGGTCGATGGACTGACGAAACGCGACACGGTCGAACCAGAAATCCGCGATGCAGTGAGTGACGACGCCCGCCACGTCCCGGTCGAAAATCCTGCGGGGGTGCTCACTCACGACCTCCTTTCGGCGCTCGTCGGGGCAATTGCCGCGCCGGAAGCGACCGTTCTCGTCGTGGACGGCGAAGAAGACCTCGCGGCGCTTCCGGCGGTGCTCGCCGTGCCCGAGGGGGGAAGCGTCGTGTACGGCCAACCGAACGAAGGGATGGTTCTCGTGCAGGTGACTTCGGCCGTGAAAGAACAGGTTGCCGACCTGCTCTCGCAGATGGACGGCGATACGGAGCGACTCTTCTCGCTCGTTGATGACGGTCGAAATTCATAATCCGCTAAGCGAAAAAATTTATTGGGTGTGGCCTGCCACCTCGTAACAATGCCTAGCGGTCAGCGTGGGGACGACGCGACCGTGGAGTTCACGCGGGTACTCCAGCAGTTGAAACGCAGGGGGTGTAACCTGTTGCTCGTCGGGTCAGTTCCCGATTCCGTTCTGTCGTGTGCCTGTCGGAAGTTTTTCGGCGACCCTCACGAACGTCGCTTTCGCGTGGTCGTGCTCACCGGAACGTCCCGGACGACGGTCGATGAACGAATCCCGATGTACGGCACCCACGAAGAGCGGACGGCCGTCATCACACATCTAACCGAACTATCGGACTGTGGAGTTCCGCCGGTTCGCGTCGATTCGGGTGTTTCGGAGCTTTCTGACGCCGTCTCGGCGGCGATAACCTCCTTCGAGACGGGCGACGGCCTGCAATCGGGACAGCTCCGACTCGGACTGGATTCGCTCGAATCGCTGTTCGAACGCTACGACCCCGAAGTCGTCCGGCAGTTCCTCAGCATCGTCACGGGACAGGTTCGCGGCGCGAACGGGATGGGCCACTTCATCTTCCCGCGCGACTACGACCACGAACTTGTGACCGAACTCGCGCCGCTGTTCGACGGCATCATCGAGTACCGCGTCGATGGAGAAGGGCAAGAACGGTGGCATTTCCCGACCCGCGATTTACAGTCTCCGTGGCTTTCGGTGTAGGGTACCAATCGCCCACTTCGAAATCCTTTTACACGCTACAGGGAGAAAAGGAGTATAACTGAGTGTTACACATGGAAGTCGAAATCCTCTCACAGGAGCAGAATCCAATGCTCCACCGGAATGAAGTGCGGTTCCAGATAGTTCACGACGAGGCAACGCCCTCGCGCCTCTCGGTGCGAGACAGTCTCGCGGCGAAACTCGACAAAAACGCGGACGAAGTCGTCATCCACGAGATGAGCACGAAGTTCGGCATGCGCAAGACGGTCGGCTACGCGAAAATCTACGACAGCTCCGAGGACGCGCGCGACGTCGAACAGGACTACATGCTCGAACGCAACAAAATCACGGCCGACGACGCCGAGGCCGACACGGAAGCAGAAGCCGAGGAGGCTGAATAATGGCGCGAAACGAACTCTACAACGACGACGGCACGACCGAGCGAGAACAGTGCCCGCGCTGTGGCGACTCGTTCCTCGCCGACCACGGTGACCGCGTTCACTGTGGTAAATGTAGCTACACCGAGTGGAAGTAAATGCGAATCCTCGGCGTTGAGGGTACTGCGTGGGCGGCCAGCGCGGCCGTTTATACTACGAACACCGATTCCGTTTTTATCGAAACCGACGCCTACCAACCGGAGAGCGGCGGCATTCATCCGCGAGAAGCCGCAGAGCACATGAGCGATGCGATTCCGACAGTCATCGAGACAGCCCTCTCCAACGCAGACGGCCCAATCGACGCGGTTGCTTTCTCGCGCGGGCCGGGACTCGGCCCGTGTCTCAGAATCGTCGGCACCGCGGCGCGCGCGCTGTCGCAAAGTCTGGACGTACCGCTGATTGGTGTGAACCACATGGTCGCCCATCTCGAAATCGGGCGACAGCAGTCGGGGTTCGATTCGCCCATCTGTCTAAACGCGAGCGGCGCGAACGCACACGTCTTGGGCTATCGAAACGGACGCTATCGCGTCCTCGGCGAGACGATGGACACGGGCGTCGGCAACGCCATCGACAAGTTCACGCGACACGTCGGGTGGTCGCACCCCGGCGGGCCGAAAGTCGAGGAGGCCGCGAAGGACGGCGAGTACATCGACCTTCCCTACGTCGTGAAGGGGATGGATTTCTCCTTCTCGGGAATCATGAGCGCGGCAAAGCAAGCCGTCGATTCGGGCGAAGCAATCGAGGACGTTTGCTTTTCCTTGCAGGAGAACATCTTCGCCATGCTGACCGAGGTTGCAGAGCGCGCGCTTTCACTCACGGGACGCGACGAACTCGTCCTCGGCGGCGGCGTCGGCCAGAACGCGCGACTCCGCGAGATGCTGGCCGAAATGTGCGACCAGCGCGGTGCGAAGTTCTACGCCCCCGAACCGCGATTCCTGCGGGACAACGCGGGAATGATTGCAGTACTTGGAAAGGTGATGCTGGACGCGGGCGACACGACCCCCGTTTCCGATTCGGCGGTCGATTCGAACTACCGCCCCGACCAAGTCGAGGTTTCGTGGCGAACTGACCGCGAGGAAGTGTTCCGAAATGTCGGGGAGCGCGAGATTCGCGGCGCGGAAGCCACCGTTTCAATCGGTTCTGAGCGCGTGACGAAGCACAGAGCGGTCAAATCCTATCGCCACCCCGAACTCGACGCGCGTCTTCGAAAGGAGCGTACGACCCTCGAAGCGCGCCTGACGAGCGATGCGCGCCGTGCCGGGGTTCCCACGCCGGTCGTCTACGACGTTGACCCCGCGACGGCCACAGTCGAGTTCGAACACGTCGGCGAAAACGACCTCCGCGAGGAACTGACCGCATCACGAGTGCGCGACGTTGGTCGGCATCTCGGCGCGATGCACCGCGAAGGAATCGTCCACGGTGACCCGACGACGCGAAACGTCAGATGTGCGGGGGGCGACACGCCCCCGAACGAGCGAGCGGGCGATTCCCGCGAGTCCGACCGCACGTATTTCATCGACTTCGGATTGGGCTACTACTCCGACGACGTGGAGGACTACGCGATGGACTTGCACGTCTTCAATCAGAGCCTCGCCGGAACCTCGGACGTGGCCGACGAGTTGTGGCGCGAGTTCGAATCCGCCTACTTAGAAACTGGTGACGAACAGGTCGTTACCCAACTGCGCGAAATCGAAGGCCGCGGGCGGTATCAGTAACGACTTTGACGTGGAGCAGTCGTTTCACGCCTTTTCTGAAATGGGCCTTATTTTGGTGGAGTGACGACCGTAACAGTCGTGTTTGTAGTCTCCTGCTTCGTCGCCAAAACCTATCTCGCCACTGTCCCGACCTTCCATTCGCCGATTCTCACGAAAACTCTCCTTGGCCGTAAACACCTCCCCATCTTCTCCAACTCCATGCCCCAAACGCTATTACCGGCGCGAACATTCGCTATCATATGTCCGACAAAGAAACCTCAGGAACCCTCTTCGGCATGCCGTACAACTTCGAACGCCCCAGCGTCGGCCGAATGCTGTCGGCCTACTGGAAACCCGGCGAGAAGATGCTGGTCGAAAAACCGTTCGGCATCGGCTACACGCTCAACCTCGCTAACTGGCGCTCGTGGCTCGTCCTCGCGGTTGCCGGAATCCTGCTCTGGCACGAACAAAGTGGCCCGGACGTAGAGGACGCCAAAGACGAACCCGTAGAAGTCATCGTGGACGACGACTGATTCGACGCCTCTTTTTGCTCGCGCCACACCCACTCAATCATGATTCGGTTCGTCACCGGCAACGAGGGGAAAGTGCGCGAGGCACGCGACTATCTGACCGACGAGGTTCGCCAAATAGAGTACGATTACACGGAAATCCAGCACGACGACCTCGCCGAAATCGCGCTCCACGGCGCGCGCGAAGCGTTCGAGGAGACGGGCGGCGAAGACCCCGTCGTCGTGGACGACGCAGGGTTGTTCATCGACGCAGTCGGTGGCTTTCCCGGTCCGTACTCTGCCTACGTCGAGGACACCCTCGGCGTCGAGCGCGTCTGGCAACTCGCCGAGCAAGAGGAGAATCGCCGCGCTCACTTCCGCTGTGTCGTCGCGTACTACGACGGCGAAACCGCGGAAACCTTCTCGGGTGCAGTTCCGGGCACGCTAGTCGCCCCGCGCGGTGACGGCGGTTTCGGCTACGACCCAATCTTCGAGCACGAAGGAAAGACGATGGCCGAAATGACCACGGAGGAAAAGAACGCCATTTCCCACCGCGGGCGGGCGCTGGCGAAGTTCGCAGACTGGTTGGCGGAGCGGTAGACCGGCGCTGAACGGAAGAGCGACTTAGTTTTCCATCTCTCTGTCTGGCCCCGGATACTCCCCGCCGACCACCACGTCGTACAGGCTTTCGGGGTCGAACAGTGAAACGAACCCATCCGGGCGCTTGACGCTGACAGAAATCCGACCCTGAAGCGTGGCCGCGGTTTTCGCGCTTCGCAGGTCGTCGTCGTAGGAGACGATGTGCGCCGCGTTTCCGGCGTGGGCGCTGGCGAGGGCGGGATGGTCGCCGGGCGACTGCTCGACTTCGAGTCTGCATTCCTCGATTTCTTCGCGCCAGTCGCGGGCCAGTGGGTCATCCGCCAGTTGGCGGATGACCCATTCAGATTCGTCCAACAATTCGTCGCTGGCGACGAGTTCCACCCACGAATGCCCGCGAACGATGTCCATCGTTTCGCGGGCGTCCCCGCCGACTAGCAAATCCGCGGCCAGTACGTCCGCATCGACAGCGATGCGGGCGGGATTCGGATTACTCATTTCGTCGCTCCGAAAGCGTCTCACGGACGGTTTCTACGTCTGTGTCGAACTGCTTCGCCCGGTCGAACAGGTCGTGCCACGTCATAGAGTTGTCTGCGAGTTCGAGAGAGAAAAGCGCTCGTTTCGCCGCGAAAATCGTTCGACTGCTCAGGCCGATTCGTTGCCGAGCATGTCGGTCGTTACCGACTTCTCGTAGTTCAGCGCATCGAGTTCGACGCGCTCGGTGTAGCCCTGATACTCCACGATGACGTAGTATTCGACCGAAAGCGTGCTCTCTTCTCCCTGCTGGAGGTGCGTCTTCCACCAGTCGCCCAGTTTCGAGTTATCGAGCGGGACGGTGTCCCGAATCGTTTTTTCGCTGTTCGGCGCAATCTCGATGTCTCGCTCGTTCGCCTCGTCAGCGAGGACGACGTCGTTCATCGTTACGCGGTACCCGATTTCGGTGATGTGGATAGACTCGGCTTGGTCGTTTTTCACGACGGCGGAGGATTCGATTGGCGTCTCGGCCATCGTCGCATCGCCCCACTCCGCTTGCGTCCCGGAAACGGTTCCAACCTGTCTCCCTGCGACGGAGAAATCCAGCGTCGAATTCGAATCCACCGGCCCGAGCATATCGGTCGTGATGGTCCCGCGCTCCGCTTCGCCGCCGACGGGCAGACGGGCGAATCCAGCATCGACCGTCACGTCCCGTTCGACCACGCGGTCGGTTTCCTCGCCGTTGTTGACGTGGCCAACCCACCACTGCTGGACTTCGCGGTCTGTGATGTCGCCGGACAGTTCGAGGTCACTGCGTCCCGAATCGAGAGTTTGGCTCGTCTGGCCTTCGACCAACTGCACGTCGTTCATCAGCACACGATAGTTTGCATCGACCGAAAGTCGGTCTGCGAACAGCGACCCCGGTTGATTCGGGTTCTGCACGACTGCGCTCGTTCGAATCCCGGTGTTTCCGGTTTCGGGGACGACCCACTCGCTTTCGACCGATTGGAGTTTCGGCGGTTCGAACTCGGTTGCCTCGGTTCGCGGCACCGTTTTCGTGGTCGTTTCGCCGCCGCCCAACACGTCGGTCGTGAAGACGACGCGCTTGCTCAGGAAGGGGAGCGTGACTTTCTTGGTTTCGCCATTCTCGTCAACCGTGGCGTAAAACTGCACGTCCATCGTCGTCTGTTCGCCGTTTTCGACGTGGCTCTCCCACCACGCCGGCAGTTTGCCGTTGTCGAACGTCGAGTCGATGGAGAACGACGTTCTCTCGCCCGGTGCAACGTTCACCTCGCCGTCTGTCGTGCCCTCGGCGACGGTCACGTCGTTCATCGTGATAGTGTAGCCGAGTTGTGAGAAGGCCACGTCCCCGCTGGTCGGATTTTCGACGGTTGCGTCGACGTTGAGCGGTGTTCGTTCTTCCGTCGCTTCGCCCCACTCGGCGTCGGTTTCGGTCACGCGGAGCACCGTCCTCTCTCCGGCGGTCATCGTCTGCGTTTCGTTACTTTCGAACGCGCCAAGGAGATTCGTTTCGAACGAGCGTTCTTCGGCGGGGAGGTTCTTCGAAATCAGTGGCAGACTGATTGCCGGCTGGATACTCACGGTAGTTTGCTCGCCGTTGTTGATGTGGGTCGCCCACCACGCGGGAATTTTTTGATTGTCCATCCGCGTCAAAAGCGAAATCGTGGACTCTCCCGTTGGAACGCCGACGTTGTTGCTCGTTCCCTCGGCGACAGTCACGTCGTTCATTCCGACTGCATAGGTCACGTCGGCGACGCCGGGGACGCCGACTGAACTCGGATTGTGCAGGTCGATTTCCGTCCGGATTTCGCTCGTCTCGGGGTTCACCGCACCCCAATCGGTTCGGACTTCTTCGACGGTCGGTTGGCCGACGGTGAGCATCCCGGACGTGACGGCTACGCCGAGACCTCCGGCAGTGATGACGAACACCGACAGTATCCCGACGACGAACTTTCCGAGCAGGCTACGTGGCGTCACGACTGCCTCCTAAAATTGACGTATCGAAAGACACACAGTTCATTAGATGGGCAGTTCGGCTGGAACCCCAAGTATGTTTACCTGTAATTATCCAGCGTGGGAATCGGGATGTCGGAGTCGGTTGTTTACTGCTCTGCGGCCTGCACCAGTTCCGCGAGTTCGCCCCGAACCTCGTCGCTCACCGGGCGGTGCGGTCGGCGCGGCGCACCTGCGGGTGCGCCGCGCGCTTGCATGGCCGCTTTCGCACCGGGAACGCCGTACTCGGCGGTAATCGCCTGATTCAGTTCGACCAGTTTGGCGTTCAGCTGGCGCGCCTGCGCGTCGTGGCCGCCCTGATGCAGTCGATAGATTTCGCTGGCACGCTCGGGTGCGACGTTCGCCAGTCCGAGGATACCCCCGTCAGCACCGGCGTCGAGTCCGGCGGCGAAGATGCTGCCGCTTCCCACCAACAGGTCGAAATCTGCGTCCTCGGTGCGAGCGCGCTCTCGCTGGAGTCTAGTCAGGTTCCCGCTCGAATCTTTCATCCCGGCGATGTTCTCGTGGTCGGCGAGTTCGCCGACCACTTCTGGCGAGAGGACGACGTCGGTGAACACTGGAACGCTGTAGAGGTACACCGGAATCGGACTTTCCTCGGCCACAGTTCGGTAGTAGTCGGCCAACGTATCATCGCCGTGACCGAAGTAAAAGGGCGTTACCACGAGCGCGGCGTCGGCTCCCGCCTCCGCCGCGAGGTTCGTCTGCCGGAGCGTCTCGCGGAGTCCGGGATGCCCGGTTCCGGCGAGAACCGGAACGCTGGCTTCGTCCGCGACGATTTCGGTCACTCGATTGCGCTCCTCAACGCTCATCAGTTCCGCCTCGCTGTTCGACCCGCAGGGGACAATGAAATCCACGCCGCGGTCTTCGACCCACGCGACCAGTTCGCGGAGGTCGGCCTCTCGGAGGTTCCCCTCGTCGTCGAACGGTGTCAGCAGTGGGACGCCAGTTCCGTGCATGGCTCTCACATCTCACGCCGTGACTATGAAATCGGTGGTAGCGGAAGGGTCGTACAGCCGTCTGACGCGGTTTTAAGTCACCGTCGCGCCGAGCTAAAACCGGGCGCGCACAACACTCTCTCCCATCCTCCCACTTCGCGCGCCCGGCACACCACCCACATCCTCCCTGACCCCGCTCTCCCACACCTCCACTTCGGGACTCCCCTTTCGGCAGGCAACTCCTGACTCGTCGTAGAGCTACCCTGACAGTTCCAAACGGTGCCTGTACTCCTGACAAACAGTTCATAACAAAGAGGTATCCCGTCTTTTTCGTATTTGCGCCCGACGGCTCGGGCGCGAAGCGTGTCGCAGTCTCGCGGTGGGTTTCCGGCGGGGCCGGGGGCTCTGGCGGCGGGTTGGCTTCCCGTTACAGTGTCACCAATCTCCCCACGAAAGTTCTCGTCCCGGACGACCCTAGAACCCCGCGCTGCCCAATCGTTTTTCCGGCTCTATTGAAATCCGTGGAGAGTTACAGATTCAATTAGTAGTGTAACTGGATGCAGTTCTTCCCGAAGTCGCGGTTGCCGTGCTTCGTGGAGCAGGCATGCATGTACAGTGGAATTTCAATAGCTGTGTTTCGACAAATATCGGGGAGGGCTGGTGGTTGCCTTATCGTCATCGCATAGACGCGAGTCCTCACCAACCCATCGCCGGATTGGTGGCGGATTGCCGTATCCAAGAAGCGACCTGCTCCTCGTCCAGCGCGTCCGTCTTCTTCAGATCCAAAGCCTGTCTCTCCGGCCCCGTCCCGCTGGGCGGCTCCGGTTCGAGATACGTTTCACACACGAACGACAGTTTCACATGTTTCGAGAATGCGCTGAACGACGCGAACCATCCTTGGCCCTCGACGCCGTAGAACGGTTGGTGATACTTCACGGCGCGGCGTACGGGGGACACTTCCTGTTGAATGATTTCATCGAATTGTGTCGCAACCTCACGCTTCCACCCCCGGCAACGCCGCAATGTACGCCTTCACCGCAACCGACCCATCGGAATCGTCCTTCCTCCGTACCGTCTGGTAACGTTTGCGCCGTTCCTCCCATTCTTGCTCGGTCGGAACCTGATCTGGCAACTCGATTTCTCCGAAGTCTTCGTCCACGATGGTTTTCTCTCCCTCTCGGCCTGATATCGCGGTCACGACCAACACCGAGTCTGATTCCTCGGATTCAGAAAACAGGTCGAAGTCTAGCCGCAACGTGTCTCCTCTCCAGTGGCGAGCGAAGCCCACCCAGCCGTCGGAGTAGTTTTCCCGTGTGTCTTGCTCAACCTGGAAAAGACTCATCAAGGCTGGAATGACGTCAGCTCCCCATTGGAGGCCCTTTTCCAGTTCCGTGAAACGAACTCCCTCGTCGTGTTCGGCACGGTAATAGGGTGCTCTGATTGCTCGGTTCGACATCACGAGTTCAGCGACCCGTTGGGTCGTCAGTGGGCCGGATACGCTCATAGACACTCATTAGAACGTAGTACGGGAGTATCAATATTTCCGCGGTTCGAAGAACGCCGGTTTCAGCCCTCGTCAGTGGCATTCCGAAATATATTCGTATCTATTTGTATATTATCGAAATATAATTCCTACGGTGGGGCTTTACATTGATAGCGACAGCGAACCGCACTGACTACGCCGACCCCTGTAGTCGCTCACGAACCGCCGGGAGCGCATCCCGCGCGGCGATGAGCGCAACGCGGTCGCCGCCTTCGAGCGCGGTTCCGGGGAGCGGAATCGTCATTCGCTCGTGCGAACGTCCGTGGGCGTAGATTCGCGCGTCGGTCGGTAGTTCGACGCCCATGACGTGCGTTCCGATAAGTTCCGAACCCTCCGGAATCGTCATCGTCGTCAACTGCAAGTTCTCGGTCAAATCCGCGATAACGTCGAAATCCCCGCCGAGCAGGGCAGTTTTCGCTCCCGCAGCGCCGAGGCGTTCGGGGTAGATGACCTCGTCCACGTCGTCCGCGAACTTGTGGTAGATGTCCTCCCGGTAGTCCTCGTCGATGCGCATGACGGTTCGACAGCCGTGATGTTTGCCGACCATGCAGGCCGCGAAGTTGACGTTCAAATCGCCGGTCAGTCCGGCGATTGCATCCGCCGAGTCGATACCGGCCTCGACCAGTGCGTTCTCGTCCGAACCGTCGCCTTCCACGACTTCGAAGCCGTCCTTGCGCGCTCGCTCGACTTTGTCGGGGTTGCTCTCCACGATAACGAGGTCGTGGCCCTCCTCGGTTAGCACTCGGGCGGTTCGCAATCCGACTCGTCCGGAACCCACGATAACAAATCGCATGGCTGTGTGAAAGCGAAGCGAGAACAAAAACGTTGGTGTGGTTCCGTCAGCTCGGGGAGATGACTGCTGATGAACTCTGTTCTTAGCAGTCGTCTTCGTTGCCGTCCGACCCGTCGTCATCAGGTCCGCTGTTCGAATCATCGCCGTCGTCTGCGCCATCATCGCCACCGTCGTCCGAATCGTCGGAACCATCGTCGCCACCGTCATCCGGCACGTCACCAGAGCCGAGAACGAAGAGGTCGGCATTCTGGACGTATTGGTGGTCTATCGTCGAACCTGACGGATAGGTGGCGGTGAACACCTTACCGTCCGCAATGACTGGGGTGTTGGCGCATGGTCCGTATTCGTCGAAATTCCAGCTTCCGAACGTGTAACTCCACTCCCGGTCACCGGATACTACATCGACGGCGACGACTACCGCCTCCCCGAGGTCGGTCTCGGGGTCGGTCCGTCCACCGACATAGACCGTTCCATCGGCCACTGTTGCATCCCTGCTCAAGGACGCTTCCGCGTCGTGCGTCCACGCCACGTCGCCCGTCGTCGCATCGAGTGCGATTATTTCGGTTGCGTTACCGTTGTAATCGGGCACGAACAGTACGCGGCCATCTGCGACGGTGAGCGACCTGATTCTTCCCCATATCCCGTCGAGTTCGTGTTCCCACAGGAGGGACCACCGTCGGCGGATCTGGCCTGAATAACCGGGGTCGAATCGCTGATTTCCTCCTCAAGAACTCCGTACACCGTTCCGTCGGCAACTGCTTTGAACAAGCCGTTGCTGTATTCGTACCCGACATCGTCGGGAAGACGCCACTGTTCGGCCCCATCGTCGGTAGAAAGTGCGATTCCTTCGCCGTAAAAGAGAGTGCCGTCAGCGTAGCATGGTGTCGTCCAGTGGGTAGTGTCGTCCGTCCGTTCGGTTTCCCATATGGTTTCACCCGTTTCGGGGTCGAATGCGTACGCATTTCCGCCATCGGTAGCGTACAGTTTTCCATCTGCAAACGACGGGAACGACCAAATCGCGTCGTCTTTCAGCCACTTCGTCTCGCCGGTTTCGGCGTCGAGTGCGACGAGATTGCCCTCGTTAGATGCGAACTCTTCGGTTACCGTCGTGACGAAAAAGACCGTTTCGCCACCGACGACCGGAGTTTGAGCGGCGAAGTCCCGCTTCCACCGCTCGTCTCCCGTTTCCGGGTCGTAGGCGGCGATGTATCCGTCGCTCACCGTTGGACTAGTGGATTCGTTTGCGGCCAGATACAGCGTCCCATCCGCGACCACTGGTTCGATGTACGACATACCGCCGTTCAAGTCCATTGACCAGTCGGTCCTTACCGCCGATTCGGGACCGCTATCGGTAGTTGAGCCCGTTCGTCCGGCGTTCCCACGATACATCGTCCATCCGCCTGTCGGTGTGCTTTCATCGGTGCTATCGTCATCTCGTTGTGCGAGGGTGATACCGGTGCCCGCGATGCTGGCTCCGCCGATAGCGACGCCAACCGTCTTCAGGAATGTCCGCCTTATTTCGTTCGGCATGCATCTACGGTTTTTCATAGCCACTCCTTTCCTATGATTATGGTAAACGAGCTATTTTGACGATAACTATCATTTAATCGTATAACTAATAAAAATATATAAATTGGTTTGTATAGTTATTCTAGTTCGGGGCGATAATGACGCTCGCCGTGTCAGTATCCCCATCCGAATCAGTGATGCGAAGCGTAACTTCGAGCGATTCGCAGTCCGGAACAGTCACTTCGACTGAGTGGCCGGTTTCGTCGTACTCGCCATCGCCGTTGGTGTCCCACTCGTGCGTTGGCCCTTCGTCGGTGTAGCAGGTCGAGCAGGTTTCGAGACGGACGGTATCACCCGCTTCGAGGTCGTCGAGGTTCGACGAGGACTCGATACACGCTTCCGGCGCTTGTCCGTCCGAATCGTCCTCTTCGTCACTGTATTCGAGAGCAAACAGTGTCGACTTCTCTCCGTCCGGGGTATCGTCGTACGGCCAACTCGGACTGACCGTAACGTACACTTTCTCGTCAACGACGACGGGAGTTCGGACAGTGAGCAACTCATAGTCCCACTCCCCAAGCGTGTATCTCCATTGTTCTTCGCCGGTCTGCACGTCGATTGCGAGGACAACCGCCTCTTTTGTGTCGTCCAGTTGCTTTACGCCACCGACGTAGAGAACGCCGTCTGCCAGCGTTACGAACTGAGTGCCTACGTCCAACTCGTATATCTCGCTCGCTGTTCCTGTCTCAGCATCGACTTCGATTACTGTGTCCGACCCCCACGTTGTGATGAACGCGCTCCCGTCTCCTACCGTCACGGACCGAATAACCGAATTGTCCGGATAGCTGTACGACCATTCGCTCGAATCGTCGTCTGCAGAGGTGGTGTAGAGTTGGTTCGTGCCGTCTGCTGGATACAGAATTTTGTAGACAAGTCCATCGCTTATTGTGTGCACCGAGTTGTTGTGCCACGAGTAACTCCACTTCAGAGAACCGTCGTCGGGATTTCGAGCACCCGTGCTGTAGTGGAGGGTCTCGTTTCCGTAGAAGACCCTGCTTGAGTTGCCCCTCTCCTCCCACAGTAGCTCACCCGTTTCAGCGTCGTACGCGTATCCACCATCGGTGTACACCCGTCCATCGACAACTACCGTTTCGGGCTGATACAGATGCTCATCTGTACGTTTCCACTCCGTTTCTCCCGTCTCCGCGTTGAGTGCAAACAACGAATCGTCAGTTCCTACGTAGGCGGTGCCATCGACAACGGTCGGAGAGGTTGTGACTCTAATATCGTCTCGCTTCCACTGCCGCTCGAACGTGGCCGCATCGTAGGCGGCGACGTATCCATCGGTACTTTCCGCGTTCCGTACCGCAACTGAGAGATACACCGTCTCACCGACGACGACGGGTTCGCCGAGTTGGATTAGTTCATCCGATGATGCCTCGAAATCCATCTTCCGATGATTCGTCGCACGCGGCACGGGGCCACTCGCGTCCGTCGACCTGTTCCGCGCCATGTTGCCGCCTCGTGTCGGCCATCCATCTGCATGAACTGTACCATCGTCGCCCGTGTCACCATCGCTGTCGTCGTCTTGCTGTGCGAGTGTGACACCTGTTCCAGTGAGGCCTGCCGCACCAACTGCGATACCGACCGTTTTGAGGAACGTCCGCCTCTCTTCGTTTGGCATGCGAACGAAATTCTGTTCGCTTAACTATTTCCTATGAATGAATTAAACGGGCTCTGATTCCAACTATGTGTCATTTAATCAGTCAGTGTTCAATCCTTTTCTTGTTTTTCTATTTATAGATTAGAGTGCGAATTTCTCTTATGAGTTTACCAAGACGAATCGAAGAAACACTCCGCTGTTCGGCTGAGAAACTGAAAAAGCCTAGGCCGGGATTTGAACCCGGGCTCTCGTCCTTACCAAGGACGCGCTTTACCGCTAAGCTACCCAGGCGCAGGCATCTATTTCTACACACGGAACTGTCTTTAGGCGTTTCGATTTCGGTCAGGGGTCGGTCGTCGATGACGGCGGTTCATCGACGTGATTCGTCCGGCGTCCTGACAGCTTTGCGAGTCTCTCCGCGGTGTCGTCGGGAAGGTTCGAACTGGATTCGTGTTCGGCTACTGTCGTCGCGAGATGTTCCGCGTATCGTCGGGCCCCTGCCGGTCGGTCACCACCCGTCGCGGTCGTTCCCGCGACGATGGCGAGTTCGAACACGTCAATTTCGAGCGCGCCCTCGCCATTTCTTGCGGTCTGGTCGCGACCGAAGGACTTCACGGTTCGAACCGCTGTTTCGGCGGCTTCCGTGCGCGCGAGAAGCGAAAAGCCGCGAGAAACCATCACGTCCGCGGCGAGAACCGCGATGTTGCTCTCGGTGTGTGGCGGTTCCGCGTTCCACGGTTCGTCGTGTGCGAGTCTTCGTGTGAGTCGCAATCCTTCGTAGATGAGTTGGACGCCTGTGGCGCGACGCTCGACTTCGTTTGCATCGACATCGTCATCGCCTGCTCGCACGCTGAGCAACGTCAGCACACCCGGGATGATTCCCGACGATTCCAGCAGTCCGTCGATGTATTCGCGGAGTCGCGCTGGCGTAATGTCCTCGATAGCCTCGCGCGCTGCCCCGCGCGCCCGGACGGCCTCTTCCATTATCGGGGCTTACGACGGAACTGCCAAAGACCTTTGGAAAGCGTCGCCAACGTGGCGTATGATTCGCGTAACCGATGGCTCGAAAATCAGAACGATCACCATCGACCGCCCCGCGTCCCGCAACGCACTGACATCCGAAGGTCTCGACGACCTCGCGGAAGCCGTCGAAAACGCCGGCCAATCGGTCATCCATCTTCATGGCGAAGGGACCGCTTTCTGTGCCGGTGCCGACCTCGATACTGTCGCCGAACTGAACCAAGACTCGGCTGAGGCGTTCGCGGAGCGCGGCCAGCGCACCGCGAACGCAATCGAGCGCGCTGAAAGCGTCGTCGTCGCCGGAATCGACGGCTTCGCCCGCGGCGGCGGGGTGGAACTCGCGCTCGCCTGCGACCTACGAGTCGCCACGCCGAACGCGACGTTCGCCGAACCGGGGGTGCAACTCGGTATCTTCGGCGCGTGGGGTGGCACTGCCCGACTTCCCGAAATCGTCGGACTGGGTGACGCCCTCGACCTCGCGCTTTCGGGCCGGGTCGTGGACGCGGAGGAAGCCAGACGGATGGGCTTAGTTTCGCGCATCACCGACGACCCACGGGCAGTCGCAGAAAAAGTCGCCGACAATGCGCCGGATGCGCTTCGAGTCGTCAAATCCCGTGTCCGCGACCGGTCTTCGATAGGGGTACAGGCCGCCCGCGAGGCCGAAGCGTTCGGTGAACTCGTCGCAGAACACGCCGAGGACATCGCCGCTACGCGCCGCGCGACTAAATAAGTAAAACCTCACAGCGATTCCGGTGCTGGCGGAACCGCCCGCTTGTGCTCGCTTCGGGCGAACATCGACCCGATTCGGGACACGTCTTCCTCGCTTACGCCGTCAACCTGCCGAGCGGTCGCAGAGGCCGAAAGCGGGCCATCGACGTGGAGCGCCAACACCGCGTCCAGCGTGTCGTAGTCGATTCCCAATTCCTCTTCGTCGGTCTGTCCGGCCCAGAGTCCCGCGGTCGCCTCTTTTTCCGCCAGTTCGTCGGGGACGCCGACGTGTCGCGCCAGTTGGCGCACCTGCTGTTTGTAGAGGTTGCCGATTGGGTGGCAGTCCACCGCCCCGTCGCCGTACTTCGTGAAGTAGCCCACGAGCGCCTCGGTTCGGTTTCCGGTTCCGAGCACCAGCGAGCCTTGGTGGTTCGCGACGAGGTAGTTCATCACCGCTCGCGTGCGGGCGCGGGCGTTGCCCACCGCCATCTGGTCGCCCTCTGCCTCGCTGTAGGCGTTCAGAAACTCGTCCACGATGGGGTTGATTTCGAACACGTCGTAGGAAATCCCGAGTTCTTGGGCGACCCACTCCGCGTCGCTCATGTTGTCTTCCCGGCTCACCGCGCCGGGCATAACGAGGCCGTGGAGGCCCTCGGTTCCGAGGGCTTCCACCGTGAGGTAGGCCGTCAGCGTGCTGTCGATTCCGCCCGATAGGCCGAGAACTGCGGATTCGGTTCCTGCCTCGGTGACTTTTTCCTCGATGAAATCCGTGATGTGGTCGCGGTGGGCGTCGAGTTCCGACTCCGAGAGTTCGAGGTCTATCATAGGTCAGTGTAGGTCTGCTGATGACTAAAACATCCCCGATGGTGGTGGATTTGTGGACGAGTGTTCAGTCGGGGAATGTTGAAGTTGAATCGGAGCGTAGTATGTGTGGAACCGTTCGAGTGCGCTAGTCTGGGCGAAATTGACAGTATTCGAACGTCGGTTACAAGCGCCGGTGTCCTGCTGAACGGAGTGAAGCAGGGCTCGGCGCGTAAGGAGCGGAGCGACGAAACGCGCCGGTGGTCTAGTGGGAGGACATGAGCTTCCCAAGCTCATAGCCCGGGTTCAACTCCCGGTCGGCGCATCTACTCAAAGTCCATTCTCCTGAATCTCCAGAATTTCCTCAACATCATCCTCGTCAAACTTCATCGGCCTGCGCCACCACGGCCCTTTTCCGGAATCGCTAGACAACTCGGTCACGATTCGATTCGCCTCCACCCCTGCCTCGGAACTGCTTAGTGGAACTGCCTGCTCGTACAACCCTGATTCTTCCTCTGCACCCTCCACCAACACCTCCGCATCGAACTCCTCACGTTTCAGATGCGCATTATTGGCGAAAACTTCCCGAACCCCATCCCTCAAATCCGAAAACTCCGCACCCGAAATCGGCTCCCGAGCGAGTCGAAACTGACCGATGATGTAGGTTCCCCAATCGGGAGTAATCCATTTTTCTTCTGGCTCGCCACTCGTCGAAAGCGTCGCGTAGAAGAAGACGAAATCACCTTCGTCTAACTCCAGCAGTGGCCGGGCTTTCACGCCGAAGGGGTCGCCGTAGGTGTATCGCTCACAGCAGGGGTACTCCGCGAACTCCGGGTCGAGGTGAACCGAGAGTTGGTCCGCACCCTCCGGCAGTTCGACCGAGAGGTCGAGGTCGGCGTAGGTCGGCACGTTACCACTGGTCGGTTCCGACTCGGGAATCGGGACGTATTCGAAACTCCCGTCCGGAAAAACCGGGCCGCGGACGCCGGGCTGATTGGTGTTTGCGGCGACGTTGATGGCGACGGCGCGGGGCATGGCGTTCTGTGGGAACGCAAGCGTGAAAAGCGTGGCTACCGGCCACTGCGAGCGACACGTTGCCCCGAAATGTATCGACGAACCCGACTACCAGACCCCGAGCGGTTCGACACACTCCCGACAGAAGGTGTACTCTGCGCCGTTTTCGGTTCCGCAGTGCGGACACAGTCGGATGCTCGGGTCGGTGGTGTTGGGCTCGCTGAACTCTTCGAGAACGCTCTCCTTTCGGATGTCGTCCGGCGCGCGTCCGTCGGGACCCGACGGTGTAGACTGAAGGAGCGGCGAATCCTCGTCGCTCCGTAGAAACCGATAGATGAGTAGCTGGAGTCCCGCGAACAGGACGACGTACAGGATTATCCACCCCCAGACGTTCATGCTACGTCATGACATACGTCGTCATGCTACTTGGTAGCTTCGCACACTTCTATCGGGCAATTTTAGAAGTTCTGCTGATTGGTCGCGGGACTGGTCGTTGCGATTTGCGACGACGGCAGTTCGAATGATTACGGTTCAGGTCGGACTACCGCTTAGGCCGGTTGCAGTCGAAGCACCCGGTCGTCCTGCGGTGCCGGTGCCGCAGACCGCCCGTCTTGGTTGCTGGTCGTTACGTACAGGTGTTTGTCCGGGCCGATGAACGTCGTCCGGAGACGGCCGTACTCTCCTTCCAGCAGGCGTTCCTGTTTGACCACGTCCCCGTTCTCGATTTGAACGCGATGGAGATGTTGGCCCGCGAGCGTGCCGAAGAAAAAGTCGCCCTGCCACTGGGAGATGGGGCCGTCGTAGAACGTCGCACCGCCAGGTGCAATCGTCGGTGTGTACGTCGCAATCGGGTTCGTGAACTCGTCGCTCTGGTCGCCCATTCCCGTGACTGTCGGCCAGCCGTAGTTGTTTCCGGCGTCGAGGACGTTGATTTCGTCGTCCGTGATCGGGCCGTGTTCGGTGCTGAGGAGCGTCCCGTCCCGGAACGCGAGTCCCTGTGGATTCCGGTGGCCGTAGGTGAACACCTCGTTGTCGAACGGATTGTCGGGATGTGGTTCGCCGTCCAAGGTTAGCCTGAGGACTTTTCCGGCCAAAGAATCCCTGTCTTGTGCTTGCCCTTTGTTGTCGGCGTCACCCGTGGTCACGTACAGCGCGTCGTCGTAAATCGCCAGTCTGCCGCCATTGTGAACGGACGACGCGGGAATGCCGTCCAACAGTGTTCGCTCGCGTTCGAACTCGTCGTTGATGCGGTGGCGAACGATCCGGTTTCGAAGCCCGTTTTGGCTGTCGTAGGTCTGATAGGTGTACGCGAGGTTGTCGTTCTCGGGGTGGAACTCGAATCCGAGGAGGCCGCCTTCGCCGCTGTGGGCTATCTGGTCGGTGATGTCCGCGACGATGTCGTTACTGTTTGGACGAATGCGTCGAATCCGCCCCGGTCGCTCCGTGACGTACAAGTCGCCGTTAGAGTGAAAATCCGCACCCCACGGCACTTCGAGGTTCATGGCAATCGTTTTGATACGAACCCCTTGGTCGATGTTCGCGGTGGAGGTTTGTGTCGTACTACCGGTCGATTTTATACACCCGGTGAATCCAGTGATGCCGAGTGCCATCGTCCGGAGGTACGTGCGGCGTCGCATAATCCGCTCCACGACCCCACGGGGGAAAAACGATGCGGGTTCGTTCCGCGAGGGAGTTTGTTTGGTGAATTACGTAACTCCGGACAGTATTGACGTAATACGTGTCTGCTATCCGATACACGAGTCCAGTCGAGGGCGCACCGGATTTAGTCGAGGTTGCGCTGGAACTCGTCGAACTGCTCGAAATTGTCCGGTAATTCGGAGTCGATTCGACGCGACTCCTTTTCGGTCGGTGGCACGTCGTCCAGCGGAACCGCCTCGTTTTCCCATCCGGGTTTGATTTTGACGCTCTTTGCGGGCGTGCCGACCGCGATGTGGTGCGCCGGAACGTCGTGCTGAACGACCGCGCGCGCGCCGACGATGGCGTTCTCGCCGATTTTCAGTCCCGCACGAATCATCGAATCGTAGGTGAGGCGCGCGTCGTCCCCGATGATTGTGTGGAAGTTCGTCACAGCGGTCTGGTCAACGACATCGTGGTCGTGGCTGTAGATGTGCACGCCATCGCTGATGGAACACCGGTTTCCGATGGTCAATTTACCGCGGTCGTCCAGATGCACGCCGTCGTGGATGACCGTGTTGTCTCCCACGGTGATGTTGTGCCCGTAGGTCATCGTGACGCCTTTGAAGATGCGGAGGTTGTCGCCCGCCTCCTCGAAGAGGTGATTCGCCAGCATCTCGCGGAATCGGAGCGCGAACTCCACGTTGTCGGCCATCGGCGTCGCGTCGAACTGCCGCCAGAGCCACTGGAGATGCTTCGAACGCCGGAACTTCTCTTCGTCCTTTTCGGCGTAGTACTCGCTCTCCAGCGTTGCGTTGCACGGGTCGTAGCTCTGGAGTCGAACGCGTTCTGCGTTCGACACCTGTTCGCCGTTCTGCCATGCCTCGTATGCGTCGCGGTCGCCGTGGAGGTCTACGAGCACCTCGTTGACGACTCTGCAGGTATCCTCGTCGCTGGCGAGTCGTTCGTCTACTTCATCGATAAACCCGCGAAGGCCCGCCTCTGCGGACTCGGGGAGTGTGACGTGTCGCTTTGTCATATCCTTATTTCACCCTCGGTTTTCTTATAGGTTAGTTACTCTTCTGAGGGCATGGGGGTTTTGGTTCCGGCGGGGAGTGTGACTACTTCCCGCCCTCGTTTCGACTGGGGAATCGAAAGACAGAGTTGTGTCCTTTGTCGCCGATGCGTCTCGCTATTTCGGAACGAAACCGTTCGACAACGGAGCAGTACGTCGATAGCGACGGTTGGACGTTGATTCCCGAAAGCTTATGCCACAATCGTCAAACCATTGTTCAGTAATGGTATCTGGCTATTCCCGCCGTGATGCCCTCCAATTCGGTGGTGTGGCCCTCACACTGCTCGCAGGCTGTACGACCAGCTCGACTCCCGAAAGTCAGTCCACGACATCGACTACGGAGACGAAAGCCACAGCACAGACGTCGACCACGTCAGCTACCACGACGGATACAGCGAGTGTGACGGTAGACAACGTTAGGGCGACGCCAACCGTGGTCGCACCGAACTCCCCGGATTCCATCGGCACCATCGGAGAACGTGACGAACAGTTCGTCCTCGCAACGGTAGCGAGCGATGGAAAGCCGCTTCCCAACCAAGACGAAGTTACGCTGGAGACTGCCGCAGATACCTACACGCCGACGGAACCGTCATCGATGCACGCGCTTTGAGACGACGAAGAAGGCTACACGTCGATTCCGGACGACCTCTTCATCTTCTCGATACCGAAACCCCTCGACGCGACCGAGGTGACGATTCGCTGGCCGGATGGTGAGTTCGTCGTGCACGACGAACTCACCAAACAATTGGCGCGGCCACCGACGGAGTTCTCGGTTGAATTTTCTGCACCTGAATCCGTCACGAGCGGGGACGAGGCGAGGATGACGCTGACAGTCGAAAACACCGGGTCGGTCGCCGGAACGTTCGTCGGCGCGCTCAACCGCGTCGGCCCGAACGTCGCCTACATACCCGTCATTGGTATCTCGCTCGACATCGAGGCGGGCGAATCCGAGACGTGGACTCATTCATACACACCGAGTCCGCATTCATCGACTGACGACCTAACGGCGACGTTTCACCTGAACTGGCGGGATGGTCGCCAGTCGAAAACTATCGATATCGAACTACTCTGAGCGAACAATCCACAAAAAACGGCTTACAGTAGTTCGCCGTTCTACGCCAAGAACACGTGCCGAGGCCTATCCGCGAGAACATCCCGACCCCAATCGACCGTGTCGCTGAAGGCGTCACTGCGGAAAAAGGCCATCGCGTCCTCCTTCGAGCGCCACTGACTGGAGATGAACATGTCGTTTTCGTCCTCGTGATTGGTGAGCAGGTCGGTGTCGAAGTGGCCTTCCATATCTGCAAGCACACCGCCGACCGTCTCGAATTTCTCCACGAAATCCTCCCGTTTGTCGGGCTTGACGGTGTAGAACATCCCCATCGTCCCGAACCCGCTTTCCTCGCCCGCGCGGGCGACGACACCGGGGAGGTCGGCGAGGAAACCACCCGCCGTCTCCGCCGCGCTCTGGGTCTTCCAGAGGCTCACGACCGCCGAGCGGTCACTGCTGCCGTACACTGCGGTTTTGACGTGGGTGTCGTAGTGGTCGAAGTTCTTTCGCAGACCGTCCACTTCATCGAACAACTCGTCCGGGTCTTCCTCGGAGTAGAGCACCATCGCGTACACGTCCTCGCCGTGGGGTTTTCCGGCGTAGATGTCGAGGTCTTCGAGTTCGCCGCGGATGTCGCCGTCTTCGTCGCCCTCGTCGCCTTCGCCACCGGATTTTCCGTGGTGGTGGCCGCCCTCGCCGTGACCGTGTGGACTCTCGCTTTCTGATGACTCACCGTGCGAGTGTCCGTGACTGTGGGAATCACCGTCTGGATGAGCGTCCTCCAGAACCGGAACTTCGTCGCCGGACATGAACGCCGGGAGGTCTTCCGGCGGGAAACGCCGCCCGAAGTAGAACGACCCGAACTCCGCGAAGCGCGAACTGCCTTCATCGAACCGCATCTCGTACAGCAGGTCTTTGATGTGTGTCGGGTCGTTGCTGAACAGGTCAACGCCCCATTCGAAATCGTCCATGCCGATGCTTCCGGTGATGATTTGGGTGACCTTTCCGGCGTAGCCCTTTCCGATTTCGCCGTGACTGGACATCATTTCGGCGCGCTCGTCGAACGGCGTATCGTACCAGTTGTCCTCGGCGGTTCGGCGTTTGCTCATCGGGTAGAAGCAAACGAACTCAGCGTCCGGAACGTCGGGGTAGAGTTTGCTCGCAACGTAGCGGGCCATCCCCGTATCCTCGATGTCCTCGGGGTCTTTCACCATCTCGTCGGAGGTGTACCCGCCGACTTCGGTGACGGAAACGTAGGAGTCGGTTCGCTCGGTAAAGTCGGCGAATCCGGTTCGCTCGAAGGCTCGTTCCGCGGTGTCGAGGTCGTTCATTTCCGGCCGGAAATGGACGACCAACAGGTCTGCTTTGTGTCCCATGACGCTGAAGACGGCGGACGACCCGTCGTCCGCGTCGGTGACGTTTTCGCGCGCTTGCAGGAACTCGGTTCCGTCGGTCAGCGCGTTCTTTCGGACTCGCTCGGGGGCGTCTCGCCATGCGTTCCAGTCGATTGTTCGAAAGTCGTGGAGTGCGTACCACCCTTCGCGCGTCGGTGGGACTTTTCTCGGCATACGCGAGGGTTAGGAGCGACCGGACAAGGAACTTTTGAGTCGTCTCGGAAGTTTCGCTTCGCCGACGTTGATATTACTCCGGAGAGTGTCGCTCCGACCGAAAGCCTTTCAAAAACACGACTTAAACCCCCAGTCAATGCGGAAAAGCGGCCCGCCGAAAGGCCTGATCTCGTACCTCGTGCTCGAACTTCTGGACGAAAAACCGCGGTATGGGTACGAAATACTCAAAGAAATACGGGAGATTAGCGGTGGCCACTGGGAACCATCCTACGGTTCCGTCTACCCCATTCTGTACAAATTCGAGGACAAAGGCTGGGCGGAGCGAATCGAACGTGAAGACGAACCCGACCGAAAATACTTCGAACTCACCGACTCGGGCTACGAAGAACTAGAAGAAAAACGAAAGGAAAGTGGAACGAAAGCCCGCGAGTTCGCGGACGTTATTCTCGGATTCTACCACGTCTACGTTGCCTTTTCTACCGACGACCGATTCGAAGTCGAGAGTCCCGACGGAGAATGGCAGTTCGACGAAACGTTCAGCTCGTGGATTCTCGAACAGATAATTCGTCACCACGAACGCGATTTCGACGAGTTCGAGCGGATTCCCGACACGCCCGAGGAGTTCTACGAGCGGATGGGACTCGAAGACTGACCGATTTTCCTTCATCTTTGAAAACCAGCGAATAGATTTCTGGCGATTTTCAGGCCAGCAGTTGCGGGCCGAATATCATCAAGAGAAGACTGGCGAGCATCGTCAGCCCCACCGTCGTCGTTATCATCGTAGTAACCTGTCGCCCTTGACTCGTCGGCAGGCGCGAAACGATGGCTTCCGAACCCATCCGGAGGATGTGCCCGCCGTCCAGCGGGAACGCCGGAATACAGTTGAAGAAGCCGAGATTGAGATTTATCCACCCCGTCCAAAACAGGGCGTTTGCGAGGATGAAGAGGCCGCCACCGAGTCCCGAAAGCGGCCCCTGAATCGCGTAGAAGTTGGTGTTCCACGCGACGAATCCGGCGAAGTTGTATCCGACAGGCATCGAGAGGCTGGCGAACGGAAGGAGGAGCGTTCCGGCGACACCGAGCAGGAACGTCGTGAGTGGACCGTCACCGCCACCGCCGCCACCACCGAAAGCGGTCATGAACTGCCCTGCCATCAGGTCGCGGAACGTCTCGGCGGGATACAGATTCGTTCCGAACCCGCTGGTTTCGATACCGGAGGTTCCCGGCGCGACGAGGATGCCGACGATGGCCTCGCCGCTGTTGTTCTCGTCCAGCGTCACCTCGTAGGTCGTTCGCTGGTAGGAATCCCCGCTTTGCGTTTTGGTGTAGGCTTCCACGGTGACGGTTTGTCCCGCTTCGTAGCCATCCATGGTACTGCTCAGGTCGCTACTGTTGACGATTCGGTTGCCGTCGATGGCGGTGATGACGAGCGTGTCGCCCGCGCTCAGTCCGTCGGCACTGCTCATCGGCCCGTCCTGTTGAACCGTCGAAAGTGCGCCAATCGGTCCCGTTATCTGTTCTCCGTTGACGGTCAGCGTGGCGACTTTCCTGTCCGCGAGCTGCTGGCTCAGGTTCTTTTCGGTGTACACCGTGGTTCCGTTCACCGCAGTGATGTTCTCGCCAGTACTGATCGCCGGTTCGTTCGACTCCTCTTCGCTATCGCCCGCCGCAAACGGCGAAGTTTGTGTAATCGCCGTCACGAGCAGAGAGCGTTGGATTGTCGTCTGTCGCTGTTCGTCGCCGTTTTCGACCGTAACCTCGACCGACCTGCTGTCGATTGCCGCGAGTTCGGCTTGCAGGTCGGCGTTGTTTTCCACATCGGTGCCGTTCACCGCGACGATTCGGTCGCCGCGCTCGATGCCGGCGTCCCCCGCCGCAGAGCCATCGAAGACGCCGCCGACCGCCGCGCCGGACGCGACGGTTACCGACCCCATTATTGGGCCGAACAAAAGCATGAAAACGAGAATCGTGACGGCGAAATTGTTCGTCACACCGGCCGCGAACATTCGACTCTGGCCGCCTCTATCCGCTTCTCTGCGGTTTTCCTCGTTCGGCTCGACGAACGCACCGATTGGGAGGATCGCAAACAGTGCGAGTCCCATCGACTCGATTTCGATGTCCTCGACGCGGCAGAAGATACCGTGGCCGCCCTCGTGAACCACCAAGCCGATTAGCAGACCGAGCAGAATTTCCGGGGCGACGGAAAGCGGGAGGAAATCGTTGACGCCAGGTATGACGAGCACGTTTCGTGGCTGTGTCACTGCTGTCGGCTCCGGTGGGTTCTGAATGATAGAAACCGCCTGCAAGACGAGGAGGAGGAAGGTTCCAATCATGACGACCAGCGCGATACCGAGGCCGAAGTTGCCCCACGCTCGCCAGAACCGTTTCGGACGGGAGAGTTTATCGAGTAGCTTCTTTCCTTTCTGGGTGTGTAGCGTTAGAATCGGCCCCTGCATGCCGATATACGACGGCAGCATGCCGTTCGCCCGTAGTCCAAGCAGGGCGAACCAGTAGGCTGTGATTCCGATAACCACCCACACAATCGTATCCATTGGCAAAAGAAAGGTTCGCACCGCTCAAAGGCGTTTGGGAAAACGGTCGTAAATACCGGGAACGTTATTCCGCGGTCTGCCAGTCTTCTTCGAAGTCCTGCTGCTCTTCGTCCTTCTTGCCTTGGCGTTTCTGCTGGAACTTTCGTGCGGCCGCGAGTCCGGCGGCGGTGCCACCGAGGACTGCGGCGCGGCGGGCGAACGTTCCGGCTCTGCCGCGGCCTTTCGTCTCCTCGATTTCTGCTTCCGCGACTTCTTCCTCTTCCGTCGTCTCGGTTTCCGTCTCTGTCGCGTCCGTTGCTTCGGTTTCGGATTCTTTGACGAGTTCAGTTCGTTTCAACGCTGGTTTCTCAAGATTGAGTTCTATCAGGGCCATGGTAATATATTGGTTTAGTCGCTGACGTGATTAGTCGCCAGACAGACGTTACATCTCTCTATATCACTGGCAGGTACTTTGTTATGCACCTGTTATGTGGAGACAGTAGGGTTATATTTACCAACGCTATTAACTCTGTTGGCGATTAGGGTAGTCGTAAAAATCGGTTGAAACTATCCTTCCCGGCGAAGTCGCCGAAGGACGAACTCGCGGTCTAAGTTCGAGAGGAACGGTCCGAGTTTCGGGCCTTGTTCCTCGTCGAAAAAGAGACGGTAGCCCGTGCCGAAGAAGTCGCCCATGTCGATGTCGTGGCGCTTCGCGGTTTCGTAAATCTCTTCCTGAATCTCGTCGCCGTCGTGTCCCGCCTCGATGAACTCTGCGAGTTCGTCGAGCGCGACTGCGGTTTCGGCGTCGACGTCCGCCTCCGGCATCTCGGTTCGTTTCAGGTCGTAGTCGTACTCGTTGCTCGTGCGCTGTGCCCACGTTTGCGCTCGTTCCACTCGCGCGAGGGCTTCCTCGGCCGCCCAGTCGGGTGCGTCGTCGGAGATATGGCCCTCCTTTCGCGCGATTTCCTCACGGAGTTCGGGGTCGTCGGTCATGCCTAAAATCGCCGCGAAGGTGTACGGAATCCGGATTCGTTCGGGCCGAATCTCGTCCACGACCATCGGGTAGATTCGCTCTGCGAGCGCGGTTTCCCGCTCGTCCGCGCTCTCCTCGCCGAAGTAGATTCGTTCGAAGCGGTCGAACTCGTCCACGAGCAGGTCGAGGCGGCCAATGTCGAAGTCGCGCGCCTTGTTCGGGTCTTTCGTGAAGAAGTACCGGAGCACCTCGGGTTCGAGCAGTTCCAGCACTTCCGAAACCAACACGATGTTTCCTTCCGAGGAGGAAAACGGCTTTCCGTTGAGGGTGAACCACTCGTAGGTCATCGGAACCGGCGGTTCGAAATCCATCACGTTTCGCGCGATGTCCTCGCCGCTCGGCCACGAGCCTTCGGCGTGGTCTTTGCCAAACGGTTCGAAGTCCACGCCCAGCGTCTTCCACTGGGCCGGCCACTCGAACCGCCACGGAAGTTTGCCCTCTCGGAGCGTCGCGGTGCCTTCGTGGCCACAGCCGTCGATGGTGTTGTCGCCCGCCTCCAGGTCGGTGCAGACGTATTCGACGGTTCCCGCCTCGGTGTCGAAATCCGTCACCGTCTCCGTAATCTTCCCGCACTCCTCGCAAATCGGGTTGAACGGAATGTAGTCCGCGTCAACTTTGTCCTGATACTCGGCAAGTACTTCGCGAGCTTTCTCCGAATTGTCGAGGATTTCGGCTGTTACGTCCTCCAACTCGCCGGATTCGTACATCTCGGTGTTCGACACCACGTCGATGGGAACGCCGAGTAAATCCGCGCTCTGCTGGATGAGGTTCGAGAAGTGTTCGCCGTAGGAGTCACAGCAGTCGAACGGGTCGGGAATGTCGGTGTACGGTTTCCCGAGGTTTCGACCGAGCGCCCCGGCGTTCACGTCGCCCAACTCCACGATGTTGCCGTCCAAGTCGGCCAGTTTTCGTGGGAGTTTGCGCAGTGGGTCGCGGTCATCCGCGGTAAACACCTGTTTCACTTCGTGGCCTCTGTCGCGGAGCGCTTCCGCGACGAAGTAGCCGCGCATGATTTCGTTGACGTTCCCGAGATGGGGAACCCCAGACGGCGAAATTCCGCCCTTGATGATGATCGGGTCGTCAGGGTCGCGCGCTTCGATTCGGTCGGCAACCTCGTCGGCCCAGAAGACGTGGTGGTCGTCCCCTCCCTCGTCTCGTTCGTCCATCGGTGCCGTGCCCGCGCTCATTCTTGAACCCAGTAGGTCATCTCGTCGTCCGTCCCGTGGGGGATGATGTCCGTTCCGTTGTGTTCCCCGTTGAGGACGGCGTCGGCGATTCGCTCCGGTTCGGTTCCGTCGAGGACGATGGTTCTGACACCCGAGCGTCCGATGAGCTTCGCGGCCACGAAGTCTACAGGTGCGGAACTACCAGCCGTCATTTCGAGGTCTGCGACGATGTCCACGAGTTCGCCCGCAGACAGTTCGTCGTACTTCGTCGCGTCGTCCACTTCGTTCGGGTCGTCGCTGAACACGCCGTTGACGCTCGTCGCGTAGACGAGCAGGTCGGCGTTCGTATACTCCGCGAGCGCCGCACTCACGGCGTCGGTCGTCTGACCGGGCATCACGCCGCCCATGACCGCGATGTCGCCGCGGTGCATCGCGGTTCCCGCTTTTTCGTACGTCTCCGCGGGACTTGGCGCGGCCTGCTCGCCGAGCGCCGCGATGAGCAGACGAGCGTTGAGCCGCGTCACGTCGATACCGATGTCGTCAAGTTCGATTTCGTTTGCGCCGAGGTTGCGCGCTGTACCGATGTACTCACGCGCGACACCGCCGCCGCCGACGACTGCGCCGATGGTACACCCTTCGTTTGCGAGCGATTCGATGACTTCGGCATGGCCACGGACGCGCTGAGACTCTAGGTCTGGCGCGAGTACGCTCCCGCCGATAGAAACGACCACCTTCATACTACCGCCGTCTTACCGGGACTTCGCCTTAAGCGTTCTCAACTTCCGACCGAAGGCTAAAAGCGATTCGCCGCCTGCGTTACGCGCATGAAAGTACTGGGTGTCGTCGGACGCGAGTCGGCGGCAGTCGCCGACCGACTCGCGTCCCGACTCGCGGAACAGGGGCGGGTCGGCGTTATCACGTCCGAAGGTTCGAACCCGGCGGTTACGGGCGACGCAGTCGAATCGACTGCGTCGCTCGACTCGTCTGTCACCACCACGTTCGAACTCGGCGACGATGGTTGGAGCGCCAGCGGGACGAATCGCTCCCTGTCCGGCGTTTTGGACGAACTTGCGCCGACGCACGACTACGCTATCGTCGCCGGGTTTCCGAACGTTGACGCTCCCACAGTTTTGCTCGGTGACGCCGACGGAGTCGGCGAACCGTTGATTCGCGCGGAAAACGCGGACAGCCTCGAAATCGAGGCTGTCCGCGATGCTGTCGGCGGAGTCGAAGAGTACGAAACGCTCGAATCGCTCGTCGCGCGTGCGAAAAAATCACCGAATGCGGAGCGCTCGGGCGCGATTGCCACCTTCACGGGGCGCGTTAGGGCCAAAGATAGCGACGACGACACGCCGACCGAATCCCTCGAATTTGAGATGTACGACGGGGTCGCACAGACGAAACTGAACACCATCCGCGAGGAACTCGAAGCGCGTGACGGTGTTTTCACCGTCCTCCTTCATCACCGAACCGGCGTCATCGAGTACGGCGAGGACATCGTCTTTGTCGTCGTCCTCGCTGGTCACCGTGAAGAGGCGTTTCGAACCGTCGAAGATGGTATCAATCGGCTGAAAGCAGAGGTGCCGATTTTCAAAAAGGAGGTGACTACGGATGAACAGTTCTGGGTTCACGAGCAGTAGGCCGAAGGTACCGGTGTGATTTGTCCGGGTTTTCGAACCGAGTGTGCCGATAGAGTGTGACTGTGAAATAAAAGACGAGAAGTGTTTCTAAACTTTCTAAGGAATTTTTAGCAGTTCGTAAAACGTCGTTTTCACCCGCATTCACGTCGATTTCCGCTCAATCGAACTGAATATTCCCGAAACTACCCTAAGATTCCTCCCTTTATAACATCCCTCCCGACTATGCAGAAACTGGAGTCAGCACATGAGCGCTACCACCCAAGTTGCCCCTGAAAGCCCTGAACCGGAAACCAAAGAAGCCCGACTCAAGCAGTACCTGTGCGAGAAGGCGAGCGACGGAGAGATGTACTTCAAAAGCAAGTTCATCGCGGACGAAGTCGACCTTTCCGCGAAGGAAATCGGTGCGCTGATGGTGAAACTGACCGACTGCGCCGAACTCGAAGTCGAGAAGTGGTCGTACACGAGTGCAACCACGTGGCGCGTGGCCCCTGCGTAAGCCCCTCGGCCCGGCCCCCGCACGACAAAACCTCCAACGACACCCCGCAACGCCACTGCAACCACACCCTGCTCCCCATCCGCACCCTGAAACGCCCCGTCACGCGAAACCCCACTCCGCGACGAGAAGACACTCCAACAAAAGACACCCCACCTCGAAACGCTCGCAAATCGAATCCCAGCAGAACAGTTCTCGAACACCCCATGCCATCCACTCCCTGAACGGCCCCGCTTCCCCTGAACTCTCCCACCCGCTCCCCTGCGAACCCCTCCAAACGCTTCCAATTCCCCTCGAAACGACACACCCCCTGAACTCCCTGCACGTCACACCCCAACTGCCACGGCGACACCCTCTGACCCCTCAATCTCCGTTTTCCGCCTTCGACGCATTTGTAATGCCCCACCGATTTCGTTCGACCAGTGTCACTCCTCTCCGCATTGACGAACGCCATTCTTCCTGTTCTCTCGGTTGCGGCCGTCGGTTTTCTCCTCGGAACCCTCCGAGACATCGACGTTGACGCACTCGGGACGGTTACCATCTACATTCTGACGCCCGCGTTGGTTTTCCACAGCCTCACGACGACCTCCATCGGCGGAAAAACGGCGCTCAACCTCGCAGTCGCCGTCGTCGTCTTCACCCTCGGCATGGTGGTGGTGGCGGAGTTCGTCGGGCGTGCACTCGGCGAGTCGGAACCGGTTCTCGGCGCGCTCGTGTTGGCGAGTTCGTTCCCGAACGCCGGAAACTACGGGATTCCGCTCTCGCAGTTTGCCTTCGGCGAAGTCGGCAGAAGTACCGCGATTCTCTACATCGCGGCTCAGTCGGTTCTCACCTACACCGTCGGCGTCTACCTCGCTTCGCGTGGAAACGGCACGTCGAACCTTTCGGCACTGAAAGAGGTGTTCAAACTCCCGCTGGTGTACGCGGTTTTGGCCGCCGGAATCGCGCGTGCTCTCGGTTTCGTCCCGCCTGTCGATTCGGCGGCGATGGAGACGCTGAAACTGACCGGGGACGCCGCGATTCCCGTGATGTTGCTCATGCTCGGGATTCAACTGGCAAATACGGATTCCGGTGCCGCCATCACGCGCGTGGGCGCTTCGAACGTGATGAAACTCCTCGTCGCCCCTGTTGTCGCCGTCGGTGTCGTCTTCCTGCTCGGGTTCGAAGACCTTACGGTCGCGCGCGTGTTCGTCCTCGAATGTGCGATGCCTGCGGCGATAACCCCGCTCATCCTCTCTATCGAGTACGACGAGGGGGGTGTCGGGCTGTCTGCACCCGAGTACGTGAGTACGGCGATTTTTGTCAGTACTTTGGCAAGCGTGCCGGTGTTGACGCTCCTCATCGCCGTCTTGCAGTCAGGTGCCATCGTCTAGGGGTTTATACCGATTCGTTCCGTACTGGGAGTGAATGGCTTCGACCGAGCCGCCCGAGAATGGACCTCCACTCGACCGACTTCATTCCGTATTTCGGGTGTATGACGTTCGTCGAGACGGTGACCAATTGGTCTACTACGGAGAACCGCTGGTGCCGCAAAATCGGCTGATAAAGACTGTGTGGCCGCTGTTTCGAGAACAAGGCTACGAGGTCATGCTCTCGACGCGAATGGGCGAGTACGTTCTCGTGGCCGAACCGGTCGAACTCGGGCCGAACGGCGTTCCGTGGAAGAACGTTTTTCTCTTCGTTGCGACCGTTCTCTCGACGCTCTGGGCGGGCGCATCGTGGTACCACGTCAATCCCGTTTCGAACCCGATAGAGGCGCTGTTAACCGCGTGGCCGTTTACGCTGGCCGTCCTCGGCGTCCTCGGAACCCACGAACTCGGTCATTACGTGATGAGTCGGTACCACGGCGTAGACGCGACACTACCGTACTTCATTCCGATGCCGACGCTCATCGGGACGATGGGGGCCGTTATTCGGATGAAAGGCCAGATGCCCGACCGGAAGGCACTGTTCGACATCGGCGTCTCCGGCCCGCTCGCGGGCCTCGTAGCGACGGTCATCGTCACCGCAGTCGGCCTGACGATGGAACCCGTAACCGTCTCACAGGAGATGCTCAACAGCGCATCGACCATCGAGGTGAAGTTCGGCTACCCGCCGCTGTTACAGGGAATCGCGGCGATTATGGGCGAACCGCTGGCCTACGACAACGACCCGACGAAATCCGTCAATCCGGTCGTTATCGGCGGCTGGGTCGGGATGTTCGTCACGTTCCTCAACCTCATTCCGGTTGGCCAACTCGACGGCGGTCACATCGTTCGCGCGATAATCGGGGAACGGCAGGAGAGCATCGCGGCACTCGTTCCCGCCGTTCTGTTCGGACTGGCGGCCTACGTCTTCTACGTCCTCGACGTGAGCAACGCGACGGTGCTCTGGGTCATCTGGGGCTTCCTCTCGATGTTCTTCGCCTACGTCGGCCCTGCGACGCCGATAGACGACGGCGAACTCGACTCGCGGAGAAAGCTGATCGGTATCCTGACGTTCGTCCTCGGCCTGCTCTGTTTCACGCCGACGCCGATTCAGATCATCTCCTGACCGACTCGCCGCGTTACTTTTCTCCCTGTCCGTGCGTGTAACCGCGGTCAGGGAGCGATTCTCCGTCCATCACCACTCCGGAGTCGGTGACGTTGCCGACCACGGAAATCGGCGTCGGTGACGCTTTTCGTGCCGCAGAGAGGTCGTCTTCTGGAAGCGTGAACACCAGTTCGAAATCCTCGCCGAAAAAGAGGCTCAACGCACGTTCGTCCGCTTCGTCCTCCGCGACGTCACGGACGCTTTCCGCGACCGGAATCGCATCGCCGTCGAGGGAAAAGCCGCAGTCGCTCGCCTCCGAGAGTTGGTGAACCGAGCGCGCGAGGCCGTCGCTCGAATCCATCATGGCGGTTGCGTAGGGTACGAGTGCCCGCCCCGCGGGCACTCGCGGGTCGAAACGAAAGAGGTCGTTCGCGCGCTCTTCGTCTCCCGCCTCGAACAGTCGGAGGGCCGCGCCGCTCCGGCCGAGCGTTCCGGTGACGCACAGAACGTCACCGGATCGCGCTCCCGAGCGAAGAACTGGGGTGTCGGTTCGGCCCAGTGCGGTCGTCGTCGCGGTGAACTCCGAAAACGTGTCGAGGTCGCCGCCGACGTAGCGCGCATCGACGGATTCACACACGTCGCTCGCGCCCGCGACGAACGCTTCGAGTTCGTCGCGGGCGAACTCTACGTCGGCATAAACGGCGACCGCGGCGACGGCCTCCGCACCCATCGCGGCGACATCCGAGAGGGAGGCACCGACCGCGCGCCATCCCGCGGTGTATTTTTCCGTTCCTGTCGGGAAGTCCGTCGTCTCGTGGAGCATGTCGGTCGTTATCACCAGTCCGTCGACGACCGCCGCGTCGTCGCCCGCGTCGGGGAGTTTGCCCGCCAGCAGTTTGAGCGCGGCCCGTTCGTCCATATCGGTCGTTCTATCGCGCCGCGAAAAAAGCCGACCGGTCTTCGTTGGCTTCAAGCAGTCTCGCTGATAGGAGGGAACTGATAACTGATGCGCCTCGATTTGGGTGACCTGCGAACGGTGGCCGTCGGATTCGTCGCCGCAGTCGCCGTCCTGTTGGTCGTTTTCTCTATCGTCGGCATCGACCACGTGGTGTCGGCGCTGTCGATGGCCGACGCACGAATCGTCGTCGCCGTCGCGGCGGTCGCCCTTCTTTGGTTGTTCTCGTGGGCGATGTCACTTCGAACCGTCCTCGGAATCCTCGGCGTTCACGTCTCATCACTCCGGGCGTTCTTCCTCTACGCGGGCGCAACGTTCGCGAACAACGTGACGCCGTTCGGGCAGGCGGGCGGAGAGCCGTTCACAGCCTTGCTCATCTCGCGGGTCACCGACGCCGAGTACGAGACGAGTCTCGGCGCGATTGCCACAGTAGACTCCATCAACTTCGTACCCTCCATCTCGTTCGCGCTGGTCGGCGTGGCCTACTACGCGACCGTTCTCACGCTCGGCGACACAATCGAACTGGTCGCGCTCTCAATCGCTGCGTTGGCGCTCGCCGTTCCCCTCGCGGTGTTGTTCGCGTGGCGTAATCGCGACCGATTGGGGTCGGTTGTCGCGGGCGTCGTCGTTCCCATGGTCGGAATCATCGCCCGGGTGGTTCCTCCTGTGAACCCGATTACGGAATCCGCAGTCGAACGGCGGATTCAGGGCTTTTTCGGGACAATCGAGCGAATCGCGGGCGACCGCCGCGGTCTGTTGCTCGCCCTGTTCTTTTCTGCCTTCGGATGGCTTCTTTCCTCCCTCTCGCTGTGGCTCTCGCTCTACGCGCTCGGCCATCCGGTTCCGTTCGCCGCGGTACTGTTCATCGTCCCGATTGGAAGTATCGCGGGTGTCGCGCCCCTTCCGGGCGGACTCGGCGGTGTGGAGGCGGCGCTGGTAATTTTGCTCGTTCCGATTACGGGCGTCACGGCAGCGACGGCGGGGGCGGCGGCGGTCATCCACCGCGGGGCGACCTACTGGCTTCCGACCATGCTCGGCGGGGTGACGACGGTGATGTTGGAAGCCGACAGTGCCAACGGCGAGTTGCCACGGTAATGCGGCCCGTGAAGGGCGACTGTCGTCGTCCGGTTCCGGAATTCTAGAAGTCCGCGGTGAGCGAAAGCGACGGCCGAGACGGCTATCGAGTCCCGCGTCCGAACTCCGTAACGATGGCTTTAAACGCCGCCGAAGGGAATCCAATCGTATGACGACGCTCTACGACGTTCCGGCCGACGCGCTCATCGAAGCGCTTGCCGACGAGCTTGAGGATCGAATCGACGAACCCGACTGGTTCGAGTTCGCCAAAACCGGCGCACAGCGCGAACTGCCACCCGAGCAGGAGAACTTCTGGTACATCCGCGCAGGCAGTCTCCTCCGCAAGGTCGCCACCAGCGGCCCGGTCGGTGTTGAGCGACTCTCGACCGAGTACGGCGACAGCAAATCCGGTTCGAACCGCTACTCCGTCGCGCCAGCACACCGCGCCGACGGAAGCAAGAAGGTCATCCGAACCATCCTCCAGCAGCTCGAAGAGGAAGGTTTCATCAGCTCCAGCGAGAGCCGTGGCCGCGAAATCACCGGCGAGGGCCGCAGTTTCCTCGACGACACGGCTGGTGAGGTTATGTCCGACCTCGACCGCCCGGAACTCGAACGCTACGCGTAAACTCGGAATTTCCGTTTTCGACTATTGGTTTTTGTTTGAGTAGTTACGGCTTTGCGTGGGTTGTGTGGTTTTTACTGTTGATTTTCTCGTTTGGTCGGCTACTGTGACTCGAATTACGACTCCAAACACCGCCACCGCATGCGGACGAGTGCGCCGACCGCTGGCGCACTCGCCTTTTTCGTCCCCCGACCTCCCCGGGCGCTCGACCACCTGCGCCGACCGCTGGCGCAGGTGTCCTCACCGCGCGTCCAGTCCGTGTGTGTGTGGATTCCGACATCGTTTCGAGAACTCAAATTTCGAACATCCAGACCGATTGTCGCGCCCAGTCGAACGCTGGTGTCCGTAATTGTTTTTGGTCGTGCGCGGTAACGAAGTGATAAGGCATGAGTGGAAGTCCTGACGACGACCGACTGGAAGAGCTTCGAAAGAAAAAGATGGAGGAGATGCAAGACCAAAAACAGCAAGAAGAGGCCCAGCAACAGGCCCAACAGCAGGCAGACGCCCAGAAGAAGGCCCTGCTCCGGCAGTATCTGACCGACGGTGCGCGAAAACGACTGAACTCGGTTCGGATGAGCAAACCGCAGTTCGCAGAACAGGTCGAACAGCAAATCCTCGCCATCGCCCAGAGCGGGCGAATCAACGGCAAAATCGACGACCAGAAGATGAAAGAACTGCTCCGCGAACTGAAGCCCGACAAAAAGAGCTTCAACATCAAACGCCGCTGAGATGGAACTCGGACTCCTCTACAGCGGGGGAAAGGACTCGACGCTCGCCGCCCTCCTGCTAGACGATTTTTACGACGTAACCCTCGTCACGGCCCACTTCGGCGTCACGGACGACTGGAAGCACGCCCGCAACACCGCGAAAGCGACTGGATTCGACTTCGAGACGGTCGAACTCGACCACGACGCTGCCATCACCGCCGTCGAACAGATGGTCGAAGACGGTTATCCGCGAAACGGTATCCAGCAGGTGCACCTGCACGCGTTGGAAATCGTGGCCAGCATGCGGTTCGACGCGGTCGCAGACGGCACGCGCAGGGACGACCGCGTGCCAACCGTTTCGCGAGCACAGGCCCAGAGTCTCGAAGACCGCCACGGAATCGACTACATCGTGCCGCTCTCCGGCTTCGGACGGAATGCGGTCGATTCGCTCGTCACGGCGAACCTCGACGTGGAATCCGGCCCGAGCGACCAAATTCGGAAGGCCGACTACGAGGCGGAACTGCGCTCTCTCCTCGTGGACGAACACGGTGCCGACGCGGTGGACGACGTGTTTCCCGCACACGAACAGACCTACGTTACAGGGTTCCACACACCGCGGTAACGCGGTGCCTGCGAGGAGTTTGTTCGTCGTTTGGGAGAGCCAGTACCGTACCCACGTCGAATAAATCGCCATCTGTTTTCTCGGGACGGCTCTGCAACGACTGCGTTCTTCCCGGTAGCATCCAACGAACTAAAGCCGTCCCCCATCTATGACCTGGCGATGCGCGCCTTTCGAGTTGCCTACGACGGCCGTCCGTTCTACGGATTTCAGCGCCAGCCGGATGTCCCGACAGTTGAGGACGCGATGTTCGACGCGCTCCGTGCCCTCGGGGTGGCCGACACCGTACCGGAGGGGTACGCCGCCGCGGGCCGCACCGACGCCGGAGTTTCTGCACTCTCCCAGACCATCGCGTTCGAGTGTCCCGACTGGCTCACTCCCTCTGCGTTCAACAGCGAACTTCCGAAGTCGATTCGTGCGTGGGCCAGCGCAGAAGTCGTGCCGCAATTTCACGCGACTCACGACGCCTACTATCGAGAGTACGTCTACCACTGCTACGCCCCAACGGCGAACCTCGCGCTGGCGAAAGACGCAAGCCAGCGACTCTCCGGCGAGAACGATTTCCACAACCTGACCCCGGACGAGGACGGCACCATCCGCGACCTCGATATTCACGTCCTCCAAGACGGCGACTACCTCGTCTTCACGCTTCGGGCGGGCGGCTTCGCCCGAAATCTGGTTCGCCGAGTCGTCTCGCTCGTCCACGGGATTGCCGTGGGGAACACTCCGATGGAAAAAATCGAGCGCGTCCTTTCCGCGAGACCGTTGGATGGCCCGGAGGGTGTTCCACCCGCCTCGGCACACCCGCTCCTGCTCGCGGATGTGGGATACGACTGCGAGTTCGAAATCGAGGACGACGCGGCGGAAAGCGCGGAATCCGTATTCCGCGACATGCGAATCGAACACCGAACCCGGTCGCGGGTCGCCCGCGAAATCACCAGCCATCTAGAATAGTTTCAGCAGCGTCACAGCTCGAATAGTTTTATAGTTGTCACCTGTAGCTACCCGATATGGTAAACAGCAATTTGCTTCGGGACGTGACCGTGAACGTCACCGCCGGAATACTGATTATCTTGTTCGGTCGCTGGCTCGGCGCGACGATTGCCGGAGGCATCGACGGATTCGGAATCGTCGTCTTCGCGTTTGTCTACCTCGTTTCGCTCTTCGCTGGCGTCTATGTCATTGTCCGTGCACTTGGCAATCTCGTCGAGGACGTCGTCCGAAACGAGGTTGCACAGTAAGCCTACCCCTGTATCTCGAAGAGAAGTTATCGACGTTTCATCTCACCGAATCATTTTTGATATCTAAGTGAAATTTTTCAGCATGAGTCGAAATACAAACGACACCGACTGGCTCTGGCAGTCGGCGATGTACATCACCGTCGGCGTTGTAATCCTAACCATTGGGTCAGGAATCGCCAGCGCGGCCATCGTCGCCTTCGAAATTATCGGTGCCATCCTGTCGCTGTTTATCATCGGGGGTTCGACGCTGGTTGGTGTCTATTTCGTCCTCCGTGGCCTCGCTCTGTTTCTCGGAAAAATCGTGGACGGAGAGCGAATCGACCTCTAATCCCACTCTTCGGGCCAGATTCCGGCGGCCCGCATGCCTTCTTCGAATTCGTTTTCGCGGAGGTTCTCCGTCAGACTCTCGGTGGTCGGTCGCGGAATCTCGTCGCGCGAGGCGACTTCCTGAATCAACAGCGCGGCCAGCATGGCGTGTTCACGGAGATTTCTGTCGTCCACCTTGTCCCGCGTATCTGCGTGGGTGTGGCCCCAGCCACGCCCACGGGCGCCGGGCGCACTGTGGTCTTGCTCGCTGTGCAGTTGGAGGGCCGGAACCCCTCGCATCAAAAACGGCCAGTGGTCGCTGAAGGGATGGACGTTTTCCTGCTGGTGAATGGGCTGGTTCGCCTGCTCCGAGACGGTTTCGACCACGTCACGCATCGTCTCGGAATCGTGGAGGTACGCCCGCATGTCGCGGAATCGACCCGCACCGTCGATGTTGACCACCGCTTTCACGTTGTTGGTGTCGAGCGACCCGGCCAGTGCTTTGGCTCCGAGGAGTCCGATTTCCTCACAGCCGACGCCAGCGAGTCGGACGCGCGTGTCGAGGTTCATTTCGGCGAGCAGATGGGCCACCGCGACGACGACGGTGATGCCACAGCCGTTGTCCAGTGCGCCTTCGGCGATGTCGTGCGAATCGAGGTGCGCGACGACCACGATTTCGTCGTCCGTCTCCGGGCCGAGTTCCGCGATGGCGTTGTGGCTGGTTCCGGGTTCCGTTCTGGCATCGACAGTGAGCCTCGCGGTCGCGTTTTTCTCTGCGTATTCGGTCAACCACGCGCCGGTTTCCTTGCTCACGCCGACGCCGGGAATCGCGGTTTCGTTGCCGAACGTGAGCGACCCAGTGGGTGGCAGTTGTCCCGAGACGTGGTTGTGGAAGATGAACCCCTCCGCGCCCGCCGCGGCGGCGTAGCCGAACTTCTCCATTCGATGAATGAACCGACTTCCCGCGGGCGTCGTCGTACTGGCGACAGCGATTTTTCCGGCCACGTCCTTGTCGTCTATCTCGTCGGGCATTCCGTGGCCGACATCGACCAACTCGCCGCGCACGTCGCCAGCGGGCGAGTACGGCAGTGCGATGGTTTCGAACGAGCGTTCCACCGGGTCGGTGACGGCGAGTTGCGCGGAACCGCGCGACCAGCAGTCCATGTCGAACGATTCGGTGTGGGCGTTTCGTGCACCGGCGCGTTCGAACCCTTCGGTGACGAGTTCTGCGGCCCGTTTCTCACCGGGATGGCCGCCCATCCGATTTTCGAGTTCGGTCAGTTTCGTCAGAAATTGCCACGGATAGTCGTCCTGCCACATTTCGGCGAGCGCTGTGTGTGCCTCGTCAGCCATACCCCCACTGTGTCGGCATCCCGTAAAAACCTCTGTCCGGCGGTAAAGTATTCTCCCGAAATCTCAACGTTTACAGGGTGGCTGTTCTTACCAGTATGGTATGAGTTCTGTACCCGAACGAAGCGACATCGATACGCAGTACAAATGGGATTTGGAGAGCATCTACACGAGCGACGAAGAGTGGGAGGAGGCCTACGAGGAAGTCGAAGAGCGACTCTCCGACCTCGAAGCATACGAGGGGCAGGCGACCGAAGACGGCGAGACTCTCCTTTCGGTGTTGGAACTCTCGGACGAACTCGGTCGCGAGGTGGCGATGGTCGCGTCCTACGCGCGAATGCGAAGCGACGAGGACACGTCAGACCAGCAGTATCAGGCACTGTCCACCCGTGCACAGTCGCTCGCCTCGCGCGCACAGAGTGCGGGCAGTTTCATCGAACCGGAAGTGCAGTCGTTAGACCGCGACGAACTCGACCGCATGATTGCGGAAACTGACGGCCTCGAACAGTACGACCACTATCTCGACGACGTGATACGGATGAAAGAGCACACTCGCTCGGCCGAAATCGAGAATCTCCTTGCGGAGTTCGGCGAAGTCACCGGCGCGTCCGGCGAGATTTACAACATGCTCTCGAACGCCGACATGGAATTCCCGACGGTCGAAAAACCCGACGGGGATGCAGTCGAAATCACACAGAGCAACTTCGTCAACCTGCTCAAAAACCCAGACCGCGAGTTCCGCCAGTCGGTGTACGAAGGGTACTTCGATGAATGGGCCGACGTGCGAAATTCGGTCGGCGCGGCCTACAAAAACAGCGTCAAAGCCGACGTAAAATACGCCCGTGCCCGGAACTACGACACCGCGCGAGAGGCGGCACTGGACGGGCCAAACGTTCCGCCGAAGGTGTACGACAACCTGTTGGAGACTGTTCGGGACAACCTCGACAAACTCCACCGCCACGCCGAACTCAAACGCGAAAGCCTCGGCGTAGACGAACTCCAGATGTGGGACGTGTACATGCCGATGACCGAATCGGAGAGTCCCGACCTCGACTACGACCAAGCGGTCGAGTACGTCGTCGAGGCAGTCGGCGCACTCGGCGAGGATTACCAGTCGAGAGTCGCAGAAGGTATCGAATCGCGCTGGATAGACGTGTACGAGTCGCAGGACAAACGGGCCGGGGCGTACAGCGGCGGCACCTACGACACTCAGCCGTTCATCCTGATGAACTATCAGGACGACATCTCTTCGATGTACACCCTCGCGCACGAACTCGGCCACTCGCTTCACTCGCAGTTGACGAGCGAGACACAGCCCTACGTCTACGGTGGCTACGAAATCTTCGTCGCCGAGGTGGCCAGCACGGTCAACGAAGCACTGCTGACCCACCACTTGCTCGAAACGGTCGACGACCCTGAGTTCCGTCTGCACGTCCTGAACGAGTATCTGGAACGATTCCGCTCGACCCTCTACCGCCAGACGCTCTTCGCGGACTTCGAGTATCAAGCACATCAGGTCGTGGAAAACGGCGAGGCACTCACGCCCGACCGACTGGACGAAATTTACGGCGACCTCAAACGTGAGTTCTACGAACCAGCCGTCGTGGACGACCGAATCGAGCGCGAATGGATGCGCATCCCGCACTTCTACCGCGCCTACTACGTCTACCAGTACAGTACGGGTATCAGTGCGGCCGTTGCGCTGGCCGACAAGATTCTGGACGAAGGCGAACCCGCCGCGGAACGCTACCTCGACTTCCTGAGCAGTGGGTCGCGTGAATACCCACTCGAACTCCTCCGTGGTGCGGGCGTCGATATGGCGTCGCCAGAACCCATCCAGCGCGCGCTCGACGTGTACGACACGCATCTGGACGAGATGGAAGAACTGATTTAACTCGGAACGTTTACCAAACTGAGTTTTCTACTCACTGACTTTCTACCGAAATAGTTATTTTCGGACAGTATTCTAAATTATTTACTCGAATTAAACGACAGAACTGCAAAAATAACGTGAAACTACCCGAACACGCGCGACTATTTCGAACGTACACAAATCTTGCGGATAGCCCGCGACCCAAAGGCACTTTTAATGTGGCGACATACGAACGAATAACAAATGTCGCGCAGTCCATCTGTCCCTGATAGACCAACACTCGAACTTGACCCGGAGATGTCCGACGAGGAGCGTCTTGCGGCGCTTCAAGAACATTTCACGGACATCATGAAGGTCAACGAAAAGCTGCGCGAGCGTGTCGAAAACGCCGGTGACCGTCGTGAAGACCTCGCCGACGAGGTTGACCGACTCCAGCGGGAAAACGAGACGCTGAAGACGACCTCGCTGTATGTCGCCACGGTCGAGGACGTGACCGACGACGGCGTCATCATCAAACAGCACGGCAACAATCAAGAGGTGTTGACCGACGTTGCGGTACAACTCCGCGAGGACATCGAGGCAGGCGACCGAGTCGCCGTCAACGACTCGTTCACCATCGAGCGACTGCTCGATTCGGAGACGGATGCGCGAGCGCAGGCGATGGAAGTGGACGCATCGCCCGAAGTGAGTTACGAGGACATCGGCGGCATCGAAGAACAGATTCGGGAAGTCCGCGAAGCGGTCGAAGAACCGCTCGTCAACCCCGAACAGTTCGAAGCCGCGGGTATCGAACCGCCGAGCGGCGTGCTTCTCCACGGGCCACCCGGAACCGGGAAGACCATGCTGGCGAAGGCAGTCGCCAACCAGACCGACGCCACCTTCATCAAGATGGCCGGGTCGGAACTCGTCCAGAAGTTCATCGGTGAAGGTGCGAAACTCGTCCGCGACCTGTTCTCGCTCGCGTCGGAGCGCGAACCAGCCGTTATCTTCATCGACGAAATCGACGCCGTCGCGTCGAAGCGCACCGACTCGAAAACGTCGGGTGACGCGGAAGTGCAGCGTACGATGATGCAGTTGCTCTCGGAGATGGACGGCTTCGAAGACCGCGGCGAAATCCGCATCATCGCCGCCACCAATCGCTTCGACATGCTCGATAACGCGATTCTCCGCCCCGGTCGTTTCGACCGCCTCATCGAAGTCCCGAACCCGGACAACGAGGGTCGCCGCCGCGTCCTCGAAATTCACACTCGCGACATGAACCTCTCGGATGACGTGGACTTCGACCATCTCGCCGAGGCAACCGATGGATTCAGCGGTGCCGAAATCGAGAGTCTGACGACCGAGTCCGGAATGTTTGCTATCCGCGACGGCCGCACCGAAGTCACCATGGACGACTTCACAGGTGCCTTAGAGAAAATCGAGGCTGGCGACGACACCGCGGTTCCGAACCTGCGATACGCGTATTAAACCCCACTTTTTCCTGTCGTTCGAAAGAGCGACGCTCTTTCGTGATGCTGTCAGAACACCGTTCTGACTACCAGCCAGAAATCATAGATTTCTGGCGATGACGAAAATCTCTGATTTTCGAACCACGTTCGCGCGACTTCGTCGCGCTCTCTGGCAAAACCTGGACTAAAAGCACCGGAAGACGTTCCTGCTCACTTCGTTCCGCGGGCATGCGACTTCCGAGCCATTCGCTCGCTTCGCTCACGAAGACACTCCTCACCCCCTCAGTCACGTCTTCGACGCTCCTTCGAGGGATTCGTCGGCCCGCTCACTCGTCGCTATCGCTCCTCGTTCGCGGAGGAGTTGCTGGCCGCTATCGGTTGTGTAGTTTGCTGATTTCTGTGGTTTGTCCGGATTGCTGATTTCTGTGGTTTGTCCGGATTGCTGATTTC